>NZ_CP089436.1:2023283-2332929 GCF_021228595.1 Bacillus sp. FCW2
ACTTTGTTGCTTCTCTCGAAGCGACCTCTTAATCATAACATTTTCAGTTTGCTAGGTCAATACTTTTTTTAAAAAATATTTTCGATAGGCTTGCCTTTCTATTAAAAAGACAACAAAAAGAATTATATCAGTATCATCGCTATGTGTCAAAGCTTTTTTTCATTTCTTTATATAGTAAAAGCGCAGCCTGTTACAGCTGCGCTTTTCGTTTATACTTCTTCCGTTTCTTCCGGCTCTTCTTCATTCTTTTCCACAAGCGCCACAGTGGCTACATGCTCTTGATCAGACATGCGGATCAGACGGACGCCTTGTGTTACACGTCCCGTAGTGGAGATATCATTAATATCCATTCTGATTAACACGCCGCTTGCCGTAATAATCATTAAGTCCTCTTCGCCTTTTGTTGCTTTCACGGTTACTAACGGACCGTTGCTGTCAGTGATTTTACATGTTTTAAGGCCTTTTCCGCCCCGGCTTTGAACTCTGTATTCTGAAGCCGGTGTGCGTTTGCCGTAGCCGTTTTCTGTCACTATGAGGACGTGGGAGTCTTCTTCAAGAATCTCCATGCCTACAACGACATCATCGTCTGTCAGCGTGATGCCTTTAACACCCGCAGCTGTTCGTCCCATTTGTCTTACATCTTCTTCAGGGAAACGGATCAGCAAACCGTTCTTCGTGCCGATGATGATTTGTTTCTTGCCATCAGTCAGGCGGACGGCCATCAGTTCATCGTCTTCCCGGAGACCCAGGGCGATCAGCCCGTTATTCCGTATATTCGCAAACTGGGACAGTGCCGTACGTTTCGACACCCCTTGTTTGGTCGTAAAGAAGAGGTATTGCTCCTCATCAAACGTGCTGACCGGAATAATAGCATTAATCCATTCGCCTTTTTCAACCTCCAGAAGGTTAATAATCGGAATGCCTTTTGCCGTACGGCCGTATTCAGGGATTTCATATCCTTTAGAACGGTATACTTTCCCTTTATTAGAGAAGAACAGGATCGTATCGTGCGTTGATGTGGAAATTAAGTGTTCCACAAAGTCATCTTCATTCGTTCCCATTCCCTGTACGCCTTTTCCGCCCCGTTTTTGGCTGCGGTATGTGGACGCCGGGAGACGTTTAACATAGCCGTTATGGGTCAGTGTGATGACGATATTTTCTCTCTCGATAAGATCTTCATCTTCAATTGTTTCAAGACCGGACGTCACGATTTCAGTGCGTCTCTCATCATTGAAACGCTCTTTGATTTCATTGAGCTCTTCACGGATGATCTCAAGAACTCTTTCTTCATTGGCTAAAATATCTTTCAGCTCGGCGATAAGCGCAACAAGTGATTGATATTCCTCTTCAATCTTTTCGCGCTCCAGACCGGTTAATCGCTGAAGGCGCATATCCAGAATGGCTTGCGCTTGTTTTTCAGTCAGTGAGAATTGTTCGATCAAACCCGTTCTCGCAATTTCAGCCGTCTGGGAACTGCGGATAAGAGAAATAACGGCATCTAAATGATCGAGAGCGATTCTTAAACCTTCCAGAATGTGAGCTCTCGCTTCCGCTTTGCGGAGTTCGTAAGCCGTTCTGCGCCGGATCACAACCTTTTGGTGATCAAGATAATGCTCCAGACATTGTTTCAGGCTCAGCACCTTCGGCTGTCCGTCAACGAGCGCCAGCAGGTTGATTCCGAAAGACGTCTGCAGGGCCGTTTGTTTGTACAGGTTATTCAAAATGACGTGAGCATTGGCGTCACGGCGGATCTCAATGACGATTCTCATTCCGTTACGGTCGGATTCGTCTCGCAGGTCGGTAATTCCTTCGATTTTTTTGTCCCGGACAAGATCTGCGATTTTTTCAATTAATCTCGCTTTGTTCACCTGATAAGGAAGTTCCGTAACAATAATTCTTTCTTTTCCTGATGATGTCTCTTCGATTTCAGCCTTAGCCCGGATTGTGATTGATCCCCGTCCGGATTCATATGCCTTGCGGATGCCGCTCCGGCCCAAAATCTGACCAGCAGTCGGAAAATCCGGGCCCGGGATGTATTCCATCAGCTCCTGGTTTGTAATCTCAGGATTCTCACTTACGGCAAGCACGCCTTCAATGACTTCTCCAAGCTGATGCGGAGGAATGTTTGTCGCCATTCCGACCGCAATACCGGCAGCCCCGTTTACGAGCAGATTCGGAAATCTCGAAGGCATGACGGCAGGCTCTCTTTCTGAACCGTCATAGTTATCTTGATAGTCAATCGTGTCTTTCGTAATGTCACGCAGAATTTCCATTGCGATTTTTGACATTCTCGCTTCTGTGTAACGCATCGCGGCCGCTGAGTCGCCGTCAACCGAACCGAAGTTGCCGTGTCCGTCAACAAGCATGTAGCGGTAGTTAAAATCCTGCGCCATTCTGACCATTGATTCGTAAACCGCTGAGTCACCGTGCGGATGGTACTTACCGATAACTTCACCGACGATACGGGCAGATTTTTTATATGGTTTGTCACTGGTCATGCCTAAATCATTCATTGCGTACAAAATCCGTCTGTGAACCGGCTTCAGACCGTCACGCACATCCGGAAGCGCCCGGGATACGATAACGCTCATTGCATAGTCCAGAAAGGATGTCCGCATTTCCTGACTGATATTGACTTCACGTACTTGTGGTGTGTTTTGTTCACTCATTAAAAAAACCTCCCTGAAGTATCACATGAAATAATGTGGGAGTAGATTGTCCATTATGATCTTCAATACGATTTCACTATTCTCCATTATATCAATAAACTTGTGTTTATACACATTAATTTAGTAGAATATACGGGTTTTGCGGGTTTTCAGAGGCTTTAGAAGCCGCTTTGAGAAAAAAGCCTTATTTCTTAACGAAAATAAGGCTTTCTTGGTTAAATATCAAGATTTTTCACGTATCTGGCGTTTGCTTCTATGAAGTTTCTCCGCGGTTCTACTTTGTCACCCATCAGCATTTCAAAAGTCTCGTCAGCGTCCATTGCATCTTCAAGATTGACTTGCAGAAGCGTTCTGGTCGCAGGGTCCATTGTCGTTTCCCAAAGCTGAGTCGCGTTCATTTCTCCAAGACCTTTATAACGCTGGAGGCCGGGCTTAGGTGATTGCGGAAGCTCTTTTAACAGCTCATCAAGCTGCTTATCGTTATAAGCGTATTCCACCCGTTTTCCCTGCTGCACTTTATAAAGCGGCGGCTGGGCAATGTAGACATAGCCGTTTTCGATGATTTCCCGCATGTATCTGTAGAAGAACGTTAATAAAAGCGTTCTGATGTGGGCGCCGTCAACATCGGCATCCGTCATGATGACCACTTTATGATAACGCGCTTTTTCAAGATTAAAATCTTCGCCGATTCCTGTTCCGAGGGCCGTGATCATTGATCTGACCTCATTGTTTGAGAGAATCTTATCAAGTCTGGCTTTCTCAACGTTCAGAATCTTACCGCGCAGCGGCAGAATGGCTTGGAAATGACGGTCCCGTCCCTGTTTCGCTGATCCGCCCGCAGAGTCACCCTCTACGATATACAGCTCGGAAATGCTCGGATCTTTAGAAGAACAGTCCGCCAGTTTGCCCGGCAGATTGGAAATCTCAAGCGCACTTTTGCGCCGGGTCAATTCCCGCGCTTTTTTCGCTGCCATCCGCGCTCTTGCGGCCATTAAACCTTTTTCAACGATTTTGCGGGCTGAGTCCGGATTTTCAAGAAGGAATGTTTCCAGCGCAGAAGAAAACAGCGTGTCAGTGATCGTTCTCGCTTCAGAGTTGCCGAGCTTGGTTTTCGTCTGCCCTTCGAATTGCGGATCAGGGTGCTTAATTGAAATAATGGCAGTCAGCCCTTCTCTCACATCATCCCCGCTTAAATTCGGATCATTTTCTTTGAAAATCCCTTTTCTTCTTGCATAGTCGTTTATGACACGGGTCAGACCAGTTTTAAATCCGGCCTCGTGCGTCCCGCCTTCGTATGTGTTGATATTATTTGTGAAAGAATAAATATTGCTTGTATAGCTGTCGTTGTATTGCAATGCAACTTCAACCGTTATGCCGTCTTTCTCGCCTTCGATATAAATCGGCTCTTCATGAACGACTTCTTTGGAACGGTTTAAGTACTCAACATAGCTTTTGATTCCGCCTTCGTAGTGGTACTCGTTTTTCCGTTCTTGTCCTTCACGTTTGTCTTCAATCGTGATGTTTACGCCTTTTGTCAGGAAGGCCAATTCCCGGACACGGTTTGAAAGCAGATCATAGTCGTATACAGTTGTTTCTTTGAAGATTTCCGGATCCGGAACGAAGTGCGTAATCGTTCCGGTCTTATCAGTATCACCGATCACTTCAAGATCGGCCACAGGCACACCGCGCTCGTACGCCTGATAGTGGATTTTTCCGTCACGATGAACCGTAACGTCAAGAGTGGTCGACAAGGCGTTTACGACGGACGCCCCTACACCGTGAAGACCGCCGGATACTTTATATCCGCTTCCGTCAAATTTACCGCCGGCGTGGAGAACGGTCATGATGACTTCAACCGCAGGGCGGCCCATCTTCTCCTGGATACCGACCGGAATTCCGCGCCCGTTGTCCTTAACGGTAATGCTGTTATCTTTTTCAATCTCGATATTAATATCTGTACAATAACCGGCCAGGGCCTCGTCAATACTGTTGTCGACGATTTCCCACACCAAGTGGTGAAGGCCTTTGCTGTTAGTTGATCCGATGTACATCCCCGGTCTCTTTCGAACAGCTTCCAAACCTTCTAATACCTGTATCTGATTCTCATCATAACTATTTTGCTGCTGTTCCATAGCCATGCACATTCACCTACACTTTTCTTAAACGATATATTCATTGTAAAGATCCGCTAAGAATCTATTTCTAACATAAATTGCGCACGTTTCTTCAGTGTGCCGGAAGATAAGGGAGAGTAATATATATTCTCAGTCGTGACTACGATAGACTTTGGCGTGCCGTTTACGGACGGCACTACTTTTTCTTTCTGTCTGTCCAGAAATTCTTCAACAATCGGCGATACATTGACCTTGCAGTCAAAAATGCCGACGATATCGCGTGTTGAAACGACAAAGTCGTCACCTAAATGAATATACAATCGCTCACCTCATTTCTTCACTTCACTAACGTACCGTTTTCCACACGGAACATTCCTGCTTGATGTAAGGTATCGTGGTCAATGCCATCCACGCTTGTCGTGGTGACAAATGTCTGCACACGGCCTTGGATCGTATGAAGCAAATGGGACTGTCGGTAATCATCCAGCTCGCTTAGTACATCATCCAAAAGTAAAATGGGGTATTCTCCGATTTCTTCATGAATCAAATCTATTTCGGCCAGCTTCAAAGACAAAGCCGTCGTACGCTGCTGTCCCTGCGAACCGTACGTCTGCACATCGCGTCCGTTCACATAAAAAAGGACATCATCCCGATGCGGTCCGAATAATGTGACGCCTCGTTCTATTTCTTTTTCTTTTAATTTCGAAAAAGACTCCTGGTAGCTGTTACCTATTTTCGACAAATCTTTGGGATCTGATACATCAAGCGCCGTGTGATACTTAAGCGTCAGTTCTTCAAGTCCCCGGGAAATGCCGGAATGGATCGGCTGCGCCCATTTTTCAAGCTGTGCCGTAAACTGCAGACGTTTGGCGACAACTTTTGCGGCTGCTTCAATCAGCTGATCAGTGAGAACGTCAAGCATAGTCCGGTCAGTCTGTTTCCGGCTTTGCAGCTGTTTCAGAAAATGATTCCGCTGTGAAAGGATTTTTTGATAAAGAGATAAATCATACAGATAAACGGCAGAAACCTGCCCGATCTCCATATCGAGAAATCTCCTCCTCACCTGAGGGCTTCCTTTGACGAGATTTAAATCCTCGGGGGCAAACATAATGGTGTTCAGCGCTCCGACATACTGACTGAGTTTTTGCTGCTCTATATGATTGACCTTGCCCTTTTTACCTTTTTTGGAGATGACAAGCTGCATCGGGATGTCCCCGTTGCGCTTCATCACTCTTCCTTCTATTTTAGCATAGTCTTCGTCCCACCGTATAAGTTCTTTGTCATTTGAGGTGCGGTGTGATTTTGCCATCGAAAGGACATAGATGGCTTCCATCAGATTGGTTTTGCCTTGGGCATTTTCCCCGATGATCACATTCACCTTGTTTTCGAATTGAAGCTCAGCGCGCTCATAATTACGGTAGGATGTTAATTCTAAATTTTGGATATACAACCGCTGTCACCCGCTTTAATTGACGACTTGAAATGAACCAAATCCTTCAATCGCGACCACGTCTCCAACGTAAAGCTTTCTGCCGCGGCGATTGTCAGGTTCATTGTTGACAGTCACCTCATGCTCGCTCAGAAACCATTTCGCCATGCCGCCGGACTGAATTACATCGGCTAATTTTAAAAACTGGCCAAGCGTAATCATTTCTGTATCAATCGAAATCGGATTTGCCATAATATCGACCTCTTTCAAATATCACTAATATCTAATTGTACTAAAAAATCCTGAAATAAGGAAAGGGAAAACTTGAGGGAGCGGCTGATGAATAGAAAAGCTGCCGAACTAAGCCGGCAGCACATTCTGTTTGATTAATACGTTCTGACCGGAAGGATGAGCTGAACGATGGTTTCATCATTCGGCGTACGGATAAGAAACGGTCTCATCGCTCCCGTAAAGCTGATACGGATGTCCGCTCCTTCAAGTACTTTCAGTGCGTCCATCATATATTTTGGACTGAATGAAATATTTAATTCCTCGCCGTCAATCTGGTCAGCCAGCACAGCTTCGACCACTTTTCCGATTTCCGGAGAATTTGATGAAATTTCAAGCGAATCCGCCGGTTTGGCAGAAAGCTTTACAACGTTGTTGCGGCCTTCTCTCGCCAATAAAGAAGCACGGTCTATCGCCTGTAAAAATTCCTTCGTGTTCACGACGATTTCCGTTTTGCTTTCCTGCGGAATTAAGCTGGTCGTGTCCGGATAGTTTCCGTCAAGCAATCTTGAGAAGAACAATACGTTTTTCGCTTTGAACAGCACTTGGGTTTCTGTAATCACGATATCAACCAGTTCTTGGTTGTCATCAAGAATTTTGCTCAGCTCGGTTAAGCTTTTCCCGGGAATGACCACGTTATAAGAGCTGTCTTCCGGAATATCAAGCTTCGCCTTTCTTAAAGCGAGTCGGTGGCTATCCGTGGCAGTGCATAATAATTCACCGTTTTCGACTTTCCAGTTTACACCTGTCAAGATAGGGCGTGTTTCTGAGGCGGACACAGCGAACACGGTTTGGCGGATCAGGTTTTTCAAAAGATCCGTCGGAATCTGAATGGCGTGATGCTCTTCGATTTGCGGTAGATGCGGATATTCATCTGCATCAAGGCCGTTTAAATTAAATTCGGCTTTTCCGGAACGGATAATCGTTAAATATTGATTTTGAACTTCGATTTCAACAGTCGCCATCGGCAGTTTTTTAACGATTTCGCTGAAGAAACGCGCTTGCAGCACGATACTTCCCGGCTGATCGATCGTCACGATTTCTTTATCATCTTCTTCTTTCGGAATGAATGACTCGATTGAAATATCAGAGTCACTTCCTGTGAAAGATACTCCTTCATCTGAGGCGACGATCTTAATACCGGTGAGAATGGGAATTGTGGTTCTGGATGAAACGGCTTTTAGAACGTCTTGTACACTTTCGACTAAACGATCTTTTTGAATCGTAAATTTCATGTTTATCCTCCTAACGGATAATATAATTAATATATTTTAAAAATAGCAGTAGTAATAGTAGGGCCTGTGGATTTGTGGATAAGTTGTGAAAAAGACAGGAAACACAGCCTATCCACATGTGGACAGACTGTGTATGGCTATGAAAAAGTTATTCACACTTTCCCCGATTCATCCGAGGGCACTATTATTTAAGCAGTTCTTTTATTTCTTTCACCTGCTGCTGAAGCTGCTCGTCATCAATCAGCAGTTTTGAAATCTTTTCGTGGGCGTGAATGACGGTTGTATGGTCTCTGCCGCCAAATTCTTCCCCGATTTTAGGCAAAGAAGAATCCGTCATTTCTCTTGAAAGATACATCGCAATTTGTCTTGGGAACGCCACGGATTTCGTGCGCTTTTTCGCTTTGAAATCTTCAAGCTTAATGTTGAACTGCTGTCCGACGATCCGCTGAATCTCTTTTATCGTAATGACCTTCGGCTTTGAAGACGGAATAATATCTTTCAATGCTTCTGCAGCCAGGTCTGCGTTAATGTCTTTATTGATTAAGGATGAATAGGCGACAACCCGGATTAATGCCCCTTCCAGTTCGCGGATGTTGCTGTCAATCTGATTTGCGATGTAAAGCATGACCTCGTTCGGAATATCAAGGCCTTCCGCCTTCGCTTTCTTTCTCAGGATGGCAATCCGCGTTTCCAGATCCGGCGGTGTGATATCCGTAATCAATCCCCATTCGAACCGCGAACGCAGGCGGTCTTCAAGGGTCGGGATCTCTTTCGGCGGTCTGTCGCTGGAAATCACGATTTGTTTGCTTTCTTCATGAAGCGTGTTGAATGTATGGAAAAACTCTTCCTGTGTTTGTTCTTTTCCGGCTAAAAATTGAATATCATCTATCAAAAGTACATCAACGTTCCGGTAGCGGTTGCGGAAATCAACGGCTTTATTATCGCGGATTGAGTTGATGAATTCATTTGTGAATTTTTCAGAAGACAGGTACACCACTTTGGCTGAAGGATTATGATCAATGACATAATGGCCGATCGCGTGCATTAAGTGGGTTTTTCCTAAGCCGACTCCCCCGTATATAAATAAAGGGTTGTACGCTTTAGCGGGTGCTTCCGCCACAGCCAGTGATGCTGCATGGGCGAATCGGTTTCCCGATCCGATGACGAATGTGTCGAATGTATATTTCGGGTTGAGCATGCTTTGGGGAAAATCAGACGGTTCCTCTTTTGCCGCTTTTTTCACTTGCGGTTTCGGTAAAAAGTCTTCTTCGTCCTGATTTTGAGGAATGACAAATTTGACGCTCAATTCTTCCCCGGTTAATTCATATATGGTATCTGCAATGAGATGTAAGTACCTGGACTCCAGCCAGTCTCTGGCAAATTCATTAGGAGCGGTGATGGTTAAGGTATCTCCTTGCAGCGAATGGGCTTTCGTCGACTTCATCCAAGTTTCGAAACTCGGTTTGCTTAGCTTTTTCTCAATTTGAGCTAGAGCTTGATTCCAAAGATCCAATATATTCTCCATTATCCGGCACAGCCCTCCTTTTCTTTAAAAATCAGCGCCCTTTCCCTGTTATAGAACACAAAAAAAGAGCATATGGCTCTGACCATTCGTACACACGAAATGTTGAAAACATATAGTATAGTAGAAAAATAGCTTTTCGACAAATTCCACAAGTTGTGGACAACAATCTACACAAGCTGTGTGAAAACAATCCACAACTTATCCACAAATTGTGGATAAGGAGAATGGACTGGATAAGTAATTAAGAGTTAAAACACAAATATAATATCAAATTAAGCGAGGACTTGCAATGGTTCTCGTAATCTTATCCACAAACCTGACAACTTGTTGAAAAATCTTTGTCCACAGGGGTTAGCAATGTGAAAATGTTGTCGATAACGATTGTGGATATTAAAAAAAGACCGAAAAATTATCCACATGTCGTTTTTTCGAGGGAGCGCGGTTTTTTTTTGCGTTAAAAAAAGGAATATGAAAAATAAGGTTTCTAAACTGATTAAGGTATGTTATCCTATTATGGTTGTAAGAAATAAAAGCACTGCTGAAGTTGACAATGAATAGGCAGCACAAATATAATAAGTAAGACTGTCTTTAACAGCTATTCCTCGAGGGAGGTGTCATAAATGAAAAGAACATTCCAACCGAATAACCGTAAACGCAGTAAAGTTCATGGCTTCAGAAGCCGTATGAGTTCAAAAAACGGTCGTCTAGTATTAGCACGCCGTCGCCGCAAAGGCAGAAAAGTATTATCAGCTTAGGCCACTGAATAATGTCAGTGGTCTTTTTTCACATTAAGAGAGTGAGATGTCATGCGTCGCCCGGTACTGGAGAAATTTCTTCAGTATTCCGGCGGCCCGTTTTTTTTAGATAGAAATAAAAGTTTCTGCGAGTGAATATCGGAGTGAATTAAAGTGAAGAAGCGAAATCGGTTAAAGAAAAATGAAGATTTTCAAAAAGTGTTTAAACGCGGAACGTCTATGGCAAACCGCCAGTTCGTGCTGTATACGCTTGATCAGCCGAAACAGGAAGAGCTCCGGGTAGGGCTTTCTGTCAGTAAAAAAATCGGCAATGCCGTCGTGCGCAATCGGGTGAAGCGGTTAATAAGGCAGGCTGTTCAGGAGGAAAAAGAGCTGCTCAAGCCGAAAGATTTTATTATTATCGCAAGAAAACCCGCCGGCGACCTCAGTTTTGAAGAAACGAAAAAGAGTCTGCAGCACTTATTCAGAAAAACCTCATTATATAAGAAATCTTCGTCAAAATAGCTCATATTTTGTTTTCTTCACGTTTTTAAAAGCGCTTCCTTTTATTTGGCGAAAAATGAACGCCATTTGAAACTGAAAGATGCTAAAATACATACAAGGTTTATAAAGATTGGTATAGGAGGAAACGTTCTTGAAAAGGAGAATATGGTTACTACTGAGTATGGTCGGTATGCTCGTGCTGCTGGCCGGGTGCTCGAGTGTGAAAGAGCCGATTACGGCGAATAGTCCGCATTTCTGGGACAAATATGTTGTGTATCCATTGTCAGAAGTCATTACGTACGTAGCGAAACTGACGGGCGATAACTATGGTTTATCGATCATCATCGTTACGATTTTAATTCGTCTGCTGATTCTGCCGCTGATGATCAAGCAGCTTCGAAGCTCAAAAGCGATGCAGGCGCTGCAGCCTGAAATGCAGAAGCTCAGAGAAAAATACAGCTCTAAAGATCAAAAAACGCAGCAGAAGCTTCAGCAGGAAACAATGGCCCTGTTTTCAAAGCACGGGGTAAACCCGCTGGCGGGATGTTTCCCGATCCTGATTCAAATGCCGATTTTGATCGGATTCTACCACGCCATTATGCGTACGCAAGCCATTTCACAGCACAGCTTTTTATGGTTTGACCTAGGAGAGAAGGATCCTTACTATATTCTTCCTATCGTTGCCGGTGTGGCCACTTTTGTCCAGCAGAAGCTGATGATGGCCGGAAATCCGACTCAGAATCCTCAAATGGCAATGATGGTATGGATTATGCCGATCATGATCATCGTATTTGCGATCAACTTCCCGAGCGCACTTTCTCTGTATTGGGTAGTCGGAAACCTGTTTATGATTGCTCAGACATTCCTTATTAAAGGACCTGACATTAAACACGATCCGGAAACGCAGAAAGCGGGAGGAAAGAAAAAGTGAAGAAGGTGACTGCTGCGGGACGGAATGTCGAAGAAGCAGTTCAATCAGGCCTTCAGGAACTTCAACTGACGAAAGATCAAGTAGAAATAACGGTGGTGCAAGAAGAATATAAAGGGTTTTTGGGTATTTTCGGAAAAAAGAATGCGATCGTAGAACTGGAAGAGAAAAGAAATCCTGTTCAGGAAGCGAAAGCGTATTTGGAAGAAATCATCCATTCCATTGCCGGACCTTCTGAGATTGTTACGGAAGAAAACAAGAAAACAGTCTGTTTTCACATTAAAGGTGAAAAAGCGGCGCTGCTTATTGGCAAAAGAGGACAAACACTCAATGCCCTGGAAACATTGACGCAGCTTGTTTTGAACCGCGGCTCCGGCCAGTATCGCCAAGCTGTTGTCGACGCTGAGAATTATCGGCGGAAAAGAAGAGAAATTTTGGATCAGCTGGCAAACAGGCTGGCCAAGCAAGTGTCGAAAACGAAAAAAGATGTGCATTTAGAACCGATGCCGTCAGGTGAAAGAAAAATCATCCATGACGCGCTGTCAAAGCATCCAAATATCAAAACGTTTTCTACCGGTGAAGGCCGGTACCGCCATCTCGTTATTTCCCATAAAGATAGCAGAAAACCGAAGTCCGGGTAAAATCGGAACTTCGGTTTTTTTATTGGTAAAAGTGGCTCTATTCCTAAGCAGAATCGCATTTTTAGCGTTTAAGTTTTTTCTTTTTCGGTCTATGCTGTTGATAAAAAAGGTTTTAGGAAATAAAATTAATTGTTATTCACATGTGGATAAGTTAAAGTAATAAGGGATGAATTTCTGCCTTTGTGGATAACGTATCTTCCACTTCAAACCAAACTATGTTATCTTTTAATTTTGGCGTAAATAAAATTTTTTATATAGATGGAAACAGAGATAAAGAGAGGTGAACAGCATGGATACAATTGCAGCGATTTCAACTCCGATGGGTGAAGGCGCGATCGCGATCGTTCGGCTGAGCGGCCCGGAAGCCGTAAAGATCGCCGACAAAATGTACAAGGGTCCGAAAGGCAAAACGCTCAGTTCGGCAGAATCGCATACCATTCATTACGGGCATATCGCGGACAGCACGACGGGACGGATTATTGAGGAAGTCATGGTGTCTGTTTTAAGAGCGCCCAGAACATTCACAAGGGAAGATGTCATTGAAATCAACTGTCACGGGGGTATTGTGACGGTTAATCAGGTGCTCCAGCTTGCTTTAAGGGAAGGCGCGAGACTGGCAGAACCCGGTGAGTTTACGAAGCGCGCATTTTTAAACGGACGGATTGACCTTTCACAGGCGGAAGCGGTGATGGATCTGATCAGGGCCAAAACGGACCGTGCCATGAATGTCGCCATGAACCAGATGGAAGGACGGCTTTCCGCGCTTGTCCGCCGTCTGCGTGATGAGCTGTTAGAAACACTTGCCCATGTTGAGGTTAATATAGATTATCCGGAATATGATGACGTCGAAGAAATGACGCATCAGCTTTTAGTGGAGAAGGCAAGCGGCGTGAAGAAAGAAATCGAGGCGCTGCTCCGTACGTCTGAGCAGGGGAAAATTTTGCGTGAGGGACTGTCTACCGTGATCATCGGCCGTCCGAACGTCGGAAAATCCTCTCTGCTTAACAGCCTTGTCCATGAAACGAAGGCGATCGTAACCGATATTCCGGGAACGACGCGTGATGTGATTGAGGAATATGTCAACGTGCGAGGCGTGCCGCTTCGGCTTGTCGATACCGCCGGAATCCGTGAGACAGAAGATATCGTCGAAAGAATCGGTGTGGAACGGTCACGGCAGGTTCTGAAGGAAGCGGATCTCATTTTGCTTGTGCTTAACCACAGCGAAGAGCTTTCTGAAGAAGATGTAAAATTGTTTGAAGCCGTTGAGGGAATGGACGTCATTGTCATTATGAATAAGACGGACCTTGAGGCTAAGATTGACGCTGAGCGCGTCAAGGAACTGGCGAAAGGCCGGCCTGTCGTCACGACCTCATTGCTGAAAGAAGAAGGCATTCAAGATTTAGAGGAAGCGATTCAGTCGCTATTTTATACAGGAGCGATCGAAAGCGGAGATCTCACCTATGTCAGCAACACCCGTCATATCTCGATTCTGCATCAGGCAAAGCAAGCGATTGATGATGCGCTGAACGGAATTGAACAGGATGTTCCGATTGATATGGTCCAAATTGATTTGACAAGGTGCTGGGAGCTGCTGGGCGAAATCATCGGTGATGCCGTCCACGAAAGCTTAATTGATCAGCTCTTTTCACAATTTTGTTTAGGTAAATAAAAGGGAGGAAAAAACCATGGGGTATGAAGCAGGCCAATACGACGTGATTGTCATCGGCGCCGGGCATGCCGGTGTTGAGGCTGCCCTCGCATCCGCGCGCCAGGGAGCCAAAACGCTTGTTTTGACGATTAATCTTGATATGGTTGCGTTTATGCCATGTAATCCGTCTGTCGGCGGCCCCGCAAAAGGGATTGTCGTCCGCGAAATTGACGCGCTCGGCGGAGAAATGGCTAGAAATATAGATAAAACTCATATTCAAATGAGAATGCTGAATACAGGAAAAGGTCCGGCCGTACGGGCGCTGCGTGCGCAGGCGGATAAATTCCAATATCAGCACGAAATGAAGCATACGCTGGAAAAAACACCGAATTTGACACTTCTTCAAGGGATTGCCGAGCGTTTAATCATTGAAGACGGAGAGTGCCGCGGTGTCATTACGCAAACCGGTGCTGAATATAAGGCAAAAACGGTCGTGCTGACAACCGGAACGTATTTAAGAGGACGGATCATTCTCGGTGATTTGTCTTACTCAAGCGGTCCGAATAACCAGCAGCCGTCTATTAAACTTTCTGAGCACTTAGAGGAGCTCGGTTTTGATCTCGTCCGTTTTAAAACGGGCACGCCTCCTCGTGTCTCAAGCGATTCCATTGATTACAGCAAAACAGAAATCCAGCCGGGGGACCAGGTTCCGCGCGCTTTCTCATATGAAACGGTTGAATACATTACCGATCAGCTGCCTTGCTGGCTGACTTACACGAGTCCTGAGACTCATGAGATCATCGACAGCAACCTGCATCGTTCGCCAATGTATTCCGGTATGATTAAAGGAACGGGACCGAGATACTGCCCTTCGATTGAAGATAAAGTCGTTCGGTTTAATGATAAACCGCGTCATCAGATTTTCCTTGAGCCGGAAGGCAGAAATACGCAGGAAGTATACGTTCAAGGTTTATCCACGAGTCTTCCTGAGGACGTGCAGCAGCGGATGCTGGCGACCATTCCGGGACTGGAAAAGGTGCAGATGATGAGAGCCGGATACGCGATTGAGTATGACGCAATTGTACCGACGCAGCTCTGGCCTACACTGGAGACGAAAAAAATCCCTAACCTGTACACAGCCGGTCAAATTAACGGTACATCAGGTTATGAGGAAGCAGCCGGGCAAGGAATTATGGCAGGGATCAACGCAGGCCGCAAAGCGCTTGGAAAAGAAGAAGTGATCCTCAGCCGTTCCGATGCTTATATCGGTGTATTGATTGATGATTTGGTAACGAAAGGAACCAATGAACCGTACCGTCTGCTGACTTCACGGGCGGAATACAGACTGCTGCTCCGTCACGACAACGCGGATCTTCGTCTGACGGAAATCGGCCACGATATCGGCTTAATTTCTGATGAGCGCTATGAAGCGTTTGAGAAGAAAAAAGCGGCGATCGAGGCAGAGAAAAAACGTCTCTGGTCTGTTATTATCAAGCCGTCTCCTGAGAATCAGGAATATATCCGTTCACTCGGCGGAAGCGAGCTGAAAGACGGAGTGCGCGGCACAGATTTAATGAAACGTCCGGAAATGAACTATGAAACAGTGACAAAACTTGCGCCTGCAGATTCTCCGGTTCCGCAAGATGTGGCGGAACAAGTGGAAATTCAGGTGAAATATGAAGGATATATCGAAAAATCCTTGCAGCAAGTGGAAAAGCTTAAGAAAATGGAAAACAAAAAAATCCCTGATCGGATTGATTATGACGCCATTAAAGGAATTGCTACTGAAGCCCGTCAAAAGCTGAAAGAAGTGCGTCCTTTATCAGTTGCTCAAGCGTCCCGTATTTCCGGCGTCAATCCGGCAGACATTTCAATCCTGCTGGTATACCTGGAGCAGGGCCGTATTGCCAAGGTAGCTGAATAGAAAGGATGACGGCATGAATATAGAGGAATTTACATCCAGTTTAGCGGAGAAAGGGATTTCCCTTTCTGACCGCCAGCTGGAGCAATTCGAGTTGTATTACCGGATGCTCGTGGAATGGAACGAAAAAATGAATCTGACATCCATCACTGAGAAAAAGGAAGTTTATCTCAAGCATTTTTATGATTCGATAACGGCGGCATTTTATATTGATTTTGAAAAGGTCACCACTCTTTGTGATGTCGGCGCCGGCGCCGGTTTTCCAAGCCTGCCCATCAAAATCTGCTTCCCGCATCTGCATGTCACCATCGTCGATTCACTGAATAAGCGGATTACGTTTTTGGAAACTCTCTCTGATGCTTTACAATTAGAGCATACGACATTTGTCCATGACAGAGCGGAGACATTCGGACAACGGAAAGACGTACGGGAAAGCTTCGATCTCGTGACGGCCCGTGCGGTGGCGCGTCTGTCGGTCCTGAGTGAGCTTTGTCTGCCGCTGGCCAAGAAAAACGGCGTATTTGCCGCACTAAAAGCAGCAGCAGCTGATGAAGAGCTGAAAGCGGGGCAAAAGGCGATTAAAGTATTGGGAGGAGAGCTTGAACAAGTTCATTCCTTTACACTTCCTGTTGAAGAAAGTGAACGGAACATTATGATCATTCGCAAGACGAAAAGCACTCCGAAAAAATATCCGAGAAAACCGGGTACTCCAAATAAATCGCCAATTGAAGGGTAATTTAGACAGCCTGATGTGACAATTCCATCATATTTTCTGCAAAATTGATGAAGATACAGCAGGAAAAACCATGAGAAAATAGAATTATAAAAATGGCAGTTTTTAAAGGTGGTGTAGGTACATGAAGCATTCATTCTCTCGTTTCTTCGGGTTTGGTGAGAAGGAAGAGGAACCGGAGATAGCTGAGCATGATACAAACAAAGAAGAGATACTCGAAATACCGGTACATGCTATCGTTCCCAACCGTTTTCAGCCACGCACCATTTTCTCAGATGAAAAAATCAAAGAGTTAGCAATGACTATCCATACACACGGCATCATTCAGCCGATTGTTGTCAGACATACAGAAGATGAAGGACAATATGAGCTCATTGCGGGTGAAAGGCGCTGGAGAGCGGTACAGACGCTTGAATGGGAGAAGATTCCCGCAATTATTAAAGATTTTTCTGATACGGAAACAGCATCTGTCGCTTTGATTGAAAACCTGCAAAGGGAAGAATTGTCCTCCATTGAGGAAGCTCATGCGTACGCAAGGCTGTTAGAACTTCATGATTTAACACAGGAAGCCTTGGCGCAGCGCTTAGGAAAAGGCCAGTCAACGATTGCGAACAAGCTCCGATTGTTAAAGCTCCCGGAACCGGTCCAGGATGCGATTATGGAGAAAAAAATTACGGAACGTCATGCAAGAGCACTGATTCCGCTCAAACAGCCGGAGCTTCAGGTCACATTGCTTGCGGAAATCATTGAGAAAAGCTTAAACGTCAAGCAGACGGAAGACAGAGTGGTGAAAATGCTTGAACAGAATAAGCAGAAACCAAAGCCGAGACGCAAAGCGTTCAGCAGGGATACAAGAATTGCGATGAATACGATTCGTCAGTCACTGTCCATGGTAGAAGACAGCGGCGTCAGACTGAATACTGAAGAAGAAGAATTCGAAGAGTACATCCAGCTTACCATTCGGATACCTAAATAAAAACTCTCCTGATCAGCAGGGGAGTTTTTATTTTAATCAAAAAACTATTTTGAGATAATGATAGATTTATTGTGCACTATACATTATATATGTAAAATTTTATCTTTTTGTGTCGTGAATTGTCTTTTTACAGTCAAAAAAGTCACTTTATCGGAGAACTTATATTAGAAAGTGTCTTTTTCGTTTACATTTTTTTCACTTGCTGATAAACAAATTATGAAAAAAATAAAACGCTTTACTCTTTTTTTGATAAGATAGAAACAAGACAGTACATGTTCATGTGAAGGTAGGTGACATCGTGGGAAAAATCATAGCAATTACGAACCAAAAAGGCGGAGTCGGGAAGACGACGACTTCTGTTAATCTGGGGGCTTGCTTGGCTTACATAGGTAAAAGGGTTCTTCTTGTTGATATTGATCCGCAGGGCAATGCAACGAGCGGATTAGGGATTGAAAAAGCCGATGTGGATCATTGTGTGTACGACATTTTAGTAGATGATGCAGATGTTACAGATATTATTAAACCGACTTCAGTAGAGAACTTAGATGTCATTCCGGCCACGATCCAGCTTGCGGGAGCGGAAATCGAATTGGTTCCGACGATCTCACGGGAGGTCAGGCTGAAAAGAGCATTAGAATCAGTGAAACAAAATTACGATTACATGATTATTGATTGTCCTCCGTCTCTCGGGTTATTAACGATTAATGCGCTTACTGCTTCAGATTCAGTCGTTATCCCGGTTCAGTGCGAATACTACGCTCTTGAAGGATTGAGTCAATTATTAAATACAGTTCGGCTTGTGCAAAAACATTTAAATACCGACTTAATGATAGAAGGAGTGCTTCTGACGATGCTTGATGCCAGAACGAATCTCGGCATTCAAGTGATAGAGGAGGTAAAGAAATACTTTAGAGATAAAGTGTATCAAACCATTATCCCTCGCAATGTCCGTTTAAGTGAGGCGCCGAGTCACGGCAAGCCGATCATATTATACGATCCGCGTTCGAGAGGTGCGGAAGTATATTTAGATTTAGCAAAGGAAGTGGCAGCGAATGGCTAAAGGCGGGCTCGGAAAAGGGATTAACGCGTTGTTTAATCAGGTTGATTTGTCTGAAGAGACAGTGGAAGAGATTAAAATCAGTGATTTGCGCCCCAATCCTTATCAGCCAAGAAAACAATTTGACGATGAGTCATTAGCTGAACTGAAGGAATCCATCATTCAGCATGGCATTCTTCAGCCCATTATCGTGAGAAAATCATTGAAGGGCTATGATATTGTAGCCGGCGAACGCCGTTACCGCGCCGCAAAACTTGCCGGTAAAGAGACAGTGCCGGCTATCGTGCGGGATTTATCTGAATCGCTGATGCGGGAAATCGCTCTTTTGGAAAACCTTCAGCGTGAAGACTTATCACCGCTTGAAGAAGCTCTGGCATATGACTCACTGCTGAAGCATTTGGATTTAACCCAGGAACAGCTCGCTAAACGGCTCGGGAAAAGCAGGCCTCATATTGCCAACCATTTAAGACTGCTGACGCTGCCGGAAAGCATCCAGAACCTCATTGCAGAAGGTACGTTATCCATGGGACACGGCAGAACCTTGCTTGGTTTGAAAAATAAAAACAAGCTTGAACCGCTTGTGAAGAAAGTGGTTGAAGAACAGCTGAACGTCCGTCAGCTTGAGCAGCTGATTCAGCAGTTAAACAACAATGTTCCACGTGAAACAAAGAAAAAAGAACCTGTTCAAGATGTTGTGTTAAAAGAGCGGGAATCGTATTTGCAAAATTACTTCGGAACAACAGTAAATATTAAGAGACAAAAGAAAAAAGGGAAGATTGAGATTGAGTTTTTCTCAAATGAAGATCTTGAACGTATCCTAGAACTATTGTCTGAAAGAGAAGCGTAAAAACCATCTTTTTTTAAAAGATGGTTTTTTATATACGTCTTGTCAGCTTATGAAACGGACTGAGCCGTTCCTGCCGGCCTTCTGATTTATCTGTCAGCTGTAACCCCTCTGCTAAAACATTTGCCATGCTCATAACAAGATGAAGCCTCGTATTCTGCAGGACAAAATACTCCATAAACCCGCTGACATTGACGATTCCATTGATATGGACGTCACCAATTTCAGGAAGGTCTTTTTGAACACCTGCTCCGGGCTTCAGCGGCCCATCGCCGATTTGAAATGAGCCTACGCTTTTGACGCGGCCTAAACAAGCATCAACCGCTATAATAAACGGATTTTTATGTAGATGTTGAATATCTTTCAGCTTGTCTTTCATATTGACGGCGTGAACAGGATCTGACAGCGTGCCGTAAACGTGCAATCTGCCTAAATTCATTTTTTCTAACTTTGTTCCTACGAGCGGACCTAATGAATCTCCGGTCGACCGATCTGTACCGATACACACGGTGACTAACGGTCTGCCGGCTGCTTTACGTAAAGATGAAGTAAGGATCGCTTGTATTTGATTCGCAGCAGAAGAATCCGTATGAGATACATATTGTTTTGCCCGTTCTTGAGAAAAAAGCCCGCCTTTTCGATTCATAAGGTTCACTTCCTTGTCATGTCATACGAGTATTACATTGTTGTTTTTGGTGATGTAGGTTGTTTACAGTATATCCAGCGCTGCCTTTTTTTATGCTTATGTCATGATCAGCATGCCGGTTGTTTGAAAAGAACGGGATAGAAAAAAGAACTCAGAGCAGTTATTCTTTAAGTTCATGAAAGAAATAAGACCATTTGATCTACATTACATATTGCTGATGATCTAATTTCAGCGCTCTTTTTTCTGTAGAAAAGAGGGTAAATCCTAACTGAGCGTAGAGTTTTTTTGCGGGTTCATTTGTTGAGTAACAGAGAGATGGAGCTGTCTGTGTCTTTCATCTTTTTTGCTGCCTGGCTGATGGCTTCCGTCAGTAACGCTTTTCCTGCGCCTGACCTTCGATGTTTGGGGGAAATATACATAGAACCGATAACCGCAATGTGTCTTAGTTTAAACAGCGAATGCTTGGAGATCTTGAGGATTCCTATCAGTCTGTCTTTTTCAAAGGCACCAAGCACGATGGCATTACCGGATTCAAGCCTCGCGTCCGGGTGATCTTTTGAAGCTTTGAGCCTGATATCGGTGTAAGGCTTGGTATCATTTGCGGTTAAACGCCTGATGTACATGATTTGAGCTCCTTATATAAATAAAATTTTCTGAATAGTCAATCGTCGTTATCATACCATATTTGTCCCATTTGTATGAATGATTGCCGCTGTCACTCAATATAGTAGCAATATGCGGAGATTATCAGAAATTTTATGAGGTGATGAGGGTGTGGAGAGCCGGGATGAAGTGGATGCTGCTCATATTAAGCAGCCAGATTGGGGCTGGGTATGCAAGCGGGCAGGAAATATGGCAGTTTTTCGGTGTCGAAAGCGGACTGGCTATTGTATTGTTTACAGTCATGTTTACGATTTCGGCTTATATTGTGTTGAAGATCAGCTATCGGGTTCAATCAACGCACTTTTTACCTGTGCTTGAGCATCTGATGGGGCCGGCTCTTGCTAAAGTCTATGATGTGCTTATTATGTTTTATTTGTTTTCAATGACGATGGTTATGATTGCCGGCGGCGGTGTGACGCTGCAAATGTACAAGCTGCCGTTTTGGATCGGTATTTTTCTTCTTTGCATTGTGACCGTCGGTTTATTCTTTTGGGATATAAAAGGAATATTATCTCTGAATAGTATTTTGATACCGATTCTTGTAGCGGGGCTGTTATATGCATTGGTCTTTTTTCAGACAACCCATCATTACACGTGGACGATAGATTTGACCCGCCAGTATAATTGGCCGGCAAGCATTACCTTCACGTCCTTAAACATCCTTTCTGTTGTCGCTGTTCTTTCTTCAATCGGGAAAGATATGAAAGGACTGGGAGAAGCGAAAATCGCAAGCGTTGCAAGCGGGCTGATTTTCGGTGTGATTTCATTTGTTTACAATGAAACGCTTGTGCAGCTTTCAGGCAGTCTTACACAATATGAGATGCCTCTTTTCGCCGTCCTTGAAGGCGCTCCTTATCCGTTATTTCTTTGTATGGCCGCCGTGCTTTTTTTAGCCATCTATACGACAACCGTGACCGGTCTGTTCGGGCTTTCCAGCCGCATGCTTGCATTTGTGAAATTGCCGAGATGGACGCTCGTAGCTCTTCTTTTAGCTGTGATGGTGCCTTTTACGACAATCGGTTTTTCAGATTTGATCGCCATTTTATATCCCATTTACGGGCTTTTGAGTCTTTATTTGCTAGTATGTCTTCTTCTTTACCCTATTTTAGGGAGATGGAAAAAAGTATAATGCTCATTTTGAGTGCGGCCGTTGCTCTTATCCTGTCTTTTTTTGTACAATAAATAAAGCAGTCTATGGAGAGAGGTGAAGGGTCTTGGCGGATAAAGACTTTGGCCTGAATGATATTGTTGAAATGAAGAAACCGCATCCTTGCGGTGAAAACAGGTGGAAAATCATTCGGATGGGAATGGATATTCGGATCAAATGCACGGGTTGTTCCCACAGTGTCATGATTCCGAGAAGAGATTTTGAGAGAAAGCTGAAAAAAGTACTCGTCAAGCATGAGGAGCCTACATCATAAGGGCTGGCGCTCATGCTTTTTCATATAGAGGAGAGGAAGAGGCCCGATGAGCAAAGTGCATCAGTCAGCGTGCCCGCTGAATTGCTGGGACAGCTGCGGCTTTTTGGTGACAGTTGAGGATGGAAAGGTGACGAAAGTAGACGGAGACCCGAATCATCCCATTACGGAAGGAAAAATTTGCGGCCGGGGCAGAATGCTGGAGACGAAAACGAATGCGCCGGAACGGCTTCGTTTTCCTTTAAAAAAGAAAGACGGCGAATTTGTCCGCATTTCCTGGGAGCAGGCGTTAGATGAAATCGCGGAAAAAATGGCGGTGATTAAGGAGACGTTGGGCACTGCCGCAGTGCTGCACAGTCATGATTACGCCAATAACGGTCTTTTGAAGGCGCTCGACCAGCGTTTTTTCAATGGATACGGCGGTGTAACGGAGATTGCGGGCAGCATTTGCTGGGGTTCCGGCATTGAAGCGCAGCGCTGGGATTTCGGGCGTTCTTACGGGCATGGACCGCTTGATATTTATCACAGCAAGCATGTGATCGTATGGGGCAGAAACGTGTCCCGGACGAATATGCACCTCTATCATCATCTGCAGCAGGTGAAGAAAAAAGGAGCGACACTGACGGTCATTGATCCTATTTTTAACCCGACTGCAAAGCTTGCCGATCGGTATATATCCGTCAAACCCGGCATGGATGGCTGGCTTGCGGCGGGTGTTTTAAAAATATTATGCCAAACCGGCAGAACCGATTCCGATTTCATTCAAAGGCATTCGGTCGGTTTTGAAGAAATAGAAAAGCTTCTGAAGACGATTTCTTTTGAGGAGATCATTGAGAAAACAGAAACGTCTTTAGAAGTGCTTGAATATCTTGCTGATTTATATGCTGACGGTCCCGCCTCCACTTTTATGGGTCTTGGGATGCAGAGATATAAAAACGGGGGCGGGACGATACGGTGGATTGACGCTTTAGCTGCGGCGAGCGGAAATGTCGGTATCAAAGGCGGCGGCGCAAACTTCGGAAATGTGCAAGTCGGTGAAAGCTTTGCAAAGGCCGAGCTCACCCGTCCTGATCTGAAGAAAAGTTCGAGAACGTTTTCGATGATGACTCAAGCTGAAGAGGCGCTGAATGCAGCCGATCCGCCGATTGAGATGATCATCGTGACGTGCGGCAATCCGCTGACACAGGTGCCGAATACAAAAAAAGTGAAGGAAGCGTTTGAAAAAACACCGGTCACAGTGGCCATTGATTCGGTCATGACCGATACGGCGAAGCTCTGTGACTATGTGCTGCCGACGGCCGTTATTTTCGAAGAGGAAGATATTTATTATTCCAGCATGTATCATCACTATGTTCAATATGGCAAGAAGCTTGCGGAACCGCAGGGAGAGGCAAAATCAGACCGCTGGATCTGGACGGAACTCGCAAAGCGTCTCGGATTCGGGGAGCTGTTTGATTACAGTACGGAAGATTTCTTAAAAATGGGGCTCTCTTCTTTGGAGAAAGAAGGAATCACCCTTGAGCAATTAAAGGAAAAAGGACATATGCCGCTTCCGGTCAAACAGGTTCCGTGGAGTGATTTTCAATTTTTAACCCCGAGCGGAAAATTTGAATTCGTCTCGTCACTGGCAGAAGAGAAAGGATACAGCGGCCTCCCTCAATTGGAGGTGCCGGAGGAGTCTGTTTATCATGACGCCGGGCTTGCCGGGAAATACCCGTATACGCTGCTGTCCATTCACCCGCAGCGCTCCAATCATTCACAGCACGTGCCGTTTATTGAAAAGCTTCAGCAGATTCAGGTGGATCTGTCGCCGGATATCGCCGAGGAGCTTTCACTTCAAGACGGAGATACGGCAGAGGTATACAATGACCGCGGCCGTCTGCGCGGCAGGGTGAAAATCATGAAGCAGGCTCACCCGAAGACGGTGAATATAGATGAAGGCATGTGGGCGGCATTCGGAGGCTCCGTCAACATGCTCACAAAGGATTCAAATTCCGATAATGGAATGGGAAGTACGCTTTTTGACTGTCTGGTAGCGGTTAAAAAAGGATAATCTAAGGAGAGAGAGGGCGGGAAATGCTTTTTTCTCAGCTTGTCTTTTCCTATGAACCTCCTTATAATTGCTCTAGGTTTACAATACGTTTATACGATGATGGTTTGATATAGAGGAGATGAAAGAATGGCTTTAACTGCTGGAATTGTCGGTTTGCCGAATGTCGGAAAATCGACGTTATTTAATGCAATTACCCAGGCTGGTGCCGAATCAGCCAACTACCCGTTCTGTACAATTGATCCGAACGTGGGAATCGTGGAAGTGCCGGATGAACGTCTGCAAAAGCTGACTGAATTGGTGAACCCGAAAAAAACGGTGCCGACTGCGTTTGAATTCACTGATATCGCGGGGATCGTAAAAGGGGCATCTAAAGGTGAAGGACTCGGAAATAAGTTTCTTTCTCATATCCGTCAGGTAGATGCGATCTGTCACGTTGTACGGGCATTCGCTGATGACAATATTACGCACGTGTCAGGGAAAGTCGATCCGATTGACGATATTGAAACGATCAACCTTGAATTGATTCTTGCCGACATGGAGACAGTCGAAAAACGCATCACGCGTGTAAGCAAGCTTGCGAAGCAAAAAGACAAAGAAGCGGTTTTTGAATTTGACATTCTGTCTAAATTAAAAGAAGCTTTCGAACAAGAAAAGCCTGCCCGTTCCGTTGAATTTACGGAAGAACAGCAAAAGCTTGTGAAGCAGCTTCATTTGCTTACGTCAAAACCCGTGCTTTATGTGGCAAATGTAAGCGAGGATGAAGTGGCTGATCCTTCAGATAATGAATATGTTGCGAAAATCCGGGAGTACGCCGCGGGTGAAAACGCCGAGGTTATCGTCGTCTGCGCGAAAATTGAGTCCGAAATTGCTGAATTGGAAGGCGAAGAAAAGCAAATGTTCCTTGAGGAGCTCGGCATCGAAGAATCAGGTCTTGATCAGCTGATTAAAGCGTCATACTCTCTTCTCGGCCTTGCGACATACTTTACGGCGGGCGAACAGGAAGTGCGCGCATGGACATTCAGAAAAGGCATGAAAGCTCCTGAGTGTGCGGGTATCATCCACACTGACTTTGAACGCGGCTTTATCCGCGCTGAAACGGTTGCTTATGAAGACCTTTTGGCAGGCGGCGGAATGTCCGGAGCGAAAGAAGCCGGAAAAGTGCGTCTGGAAGGTAAGGAATATGTAGTCCAAGACGGAGATGTCATTCATTTCCGATTTAATGTATAGGACACAGTTGTAAAGGGACAAGAGCTTTGGTATAATATAAACTTGTGAGTAATAGAATTATTGCTCCTTGCCCATTATAGGGCCGCTTAGACCAAAAGGAGGTGCAAACAGATGAAAAAGTACGAAGTTATGTACATTATCCGTCCGAACATTGACGAAGAGTCAAAGAAGGCAGTTATCGAGCGTTTCAACAACGTATTGACTTCTAACGGAGCGGAGATCACTGGAACAAAAGATTGGGGTAAACGTCGTCTTGCTTACGAAATCAATGATTTCCGTGACGGTTTCTACCAAATCTTAAACGTTCAGTCTGAAGCTGCAGCGGTTGCTGAATTCGACCGTTTAGCTAAGATCAGTGACGATATCATTCGCCACATCGTTGTTAAAGAAGAAGAATAAGCAATTTGAAATATATAATGTTAAAAGGTGGTCTTTCATATGCTTAACCGAGTTGTATTAGTCGGAAGACTGACAAAAGACCCAGAGCTTCGTTATACGCCAAGCGGTGCGGCTGTCGCCACGTTTACTCTTGCTGTGAATCGTACATTCACGAACCAGTCCGGAGAACGTGAAGCCGATTTCATTAATTGTGTCACTTGGAGAAGACAAGCCGAAAACGTTGCAAACTTTCTTAAAAAAGGAAGCCTTGCCGGCGTAGACGGCCGACTCCAGACAAGAAATTATGAAAATCAGCAGGGACAGCGTGTCTTCGTGACAGAAGTCCAAGCTGAAAGTGTTCAATTTCTTGAGCCTAAAAACAGCGGCGGTTCTGGATCAGGCGGATACAACGAAGGAAACAGCGGCGGAGGCCAATACTTTGGCGGAGGCCAAAATGATAATCCGTTCGGCGGAAATCAGAACAACCAGAGACGAAATCAAGGGAACAGCTTTAATGATGATCCATTTGCCAACGACGGCAAGCCGATTGACATCTCGGATGATGATCTTCCGTTCTAATAGATTATCGCTATATTCATAACGAGAAAGGTGGGAAATGACAATGGCAGGAGGACGCAGAGGCGGTCGTGCGAAACGCCGTAAGGTTTGTTACTTCACTTCTAACGGCATTACGCACATCGATTACAAAGATGTAGATCTTCTTAGAAAGTTTGTTTCTGAGCGTGGTAAAATCTTACCTCGCCGTGTAACTGGAACAAACGCGAAATACCAACGTAAATTGACTATCGCGATCAAACGCGCACGTCAAATGGCTTTACTTCCATACGTAACTGGCGAGTAAGCCGAAAGAAAAGAGCAAGAGCCTGCGGGCTCCTGCTCTTTTTTTATATCAGTACCCCTCCATCCTGCCGAAATGTTTCACATGAAACATGGAAGTGCTCCTGACACCTATATCTTTGTTATCTTGCTCCTCTATTCAAAAACGCGTACTTATGCAATGAATTTGTTTATACTGAAAAACAGGGGGTGGCTGAGATGGAGACAGACAGAAATATCCTGACTGATGAAAAGTGGAGCGCAATCATACGCAATGATGCTTCTTATGACGGAGTATTTTATTATGCAGTAAAAACGACGGGGATTTTCTGCCGGCCTTCTTGTAAATCGAGAGTTCCGAATAAAGAAAACGTGCTGGTGTTTGATACGGCTGATGCAGCGCTCGAGAGACATTTTCGTCCCTGTAAAAGGTGCCGGCCGAACGGTCTTCGTCTTCCTGATGAAGAATGGATTGCTCAAATCATTGAATACATTGAACGCCATTATCACGAATCTCTGACTCTGAGTGTACTGGCCGAAATGTGTCACGGCAGCCCCTATCATTTACAGCGGACATTTAAAAAAATCAGGGGAATGTCCCCGATTGCGTATATACAGAAAATAAGATTGTCGAAGGCGGAACACCTTTTAAAGCATACTGATATGACAGTCATGGAGATCGCTCTGACTGTCGGAATTCCAAACACAGCGCATTTCGCGACCCTTTTTAAAAAGGGAACCGGGAGTTCGCCCACAGAATACAGAAAAACGGCCAAAATGGGACAGGGAGGTTCAATATGAGTAAAGAGCCTATGATCTATTGGACACTCTTCACACGGAATGATTGGAGCCTGTATACAGCCGCCACATCTAAGGGGCTTTGCTTTATAGGTTCAAATCATGGAAGCTTTGAAGAGCTTGAGCAGTGGGCAAAAAAAGCAATACCGCAATACCGATTGGCACGTGATGATGAAAAGCTGGCGTCTTACACGGCAGAGCTGTCCGAGTACATCGACAATGGCAGATCAGCTTTTTCAGTGCCGGTGGATCTTTACGGGACAGAATTTCAGCTTGCTGTATGGAAAGCGCTTATGGACATACCGTACGGCGAGACATACTCCTATTCGGATATAGCAGAAATGATTCAGAAACCGGCAGCTGTAAGAGCAGTGGGCGCCGCGATTGGAAAAAATCCGGTATTGATTACGGTTCCGTGCCATCGCGTCATCGGGAAAAACGGGAAACTGACCGGATTCAGAGGCGGTTTAGAAATGAAAAAGCAGCTGCTGGCATTAGAGGGCGGAAACATTGAAACACTGGAATACCGGCTGAGCCGGACAGGAGGGATCACATGAAACTGATTTCTTGGAATGTAAACGGCTTGCGTGCCGTGATGAAAAAGATAGATATCAATACTTACGTTCAGGAAACGGAAGCCGATATTCTATGTCTGCAAGAAACAAAAGTACAGGACGGACAAGTATCATTACAGGCTGAAGGATATCACGCCTATTGGAACTATGCGGTGAAAAAAGGCTACTCAGGCACGGCTGTTTTTTCGAAAGAAAAGCCGCTGCACGTGTTCTATGGATATAAATAGCGGAATGAATCGGTAAATCCGGCGTTCAGCAGGGCGCTGAACGCTTCCCGCTCCTGATCCGAGAAACCGGCGTTCTTCCGGTTGGCTTTCGGATTTTTTAAGTCTATCTCCCTGTGTGCGACATTCAGATCGCCTGATCGGGAAGGCGCCTATTCCTGGTGGTCTTACAGGACGAACGCACGTGAGAAAAACATCGGCTGGCGGCTTGATTACGTTATTGTTTCAGACAGACTGAAGCAGCGGATCAGCGAAGCGGCCATTTGTGCCGATATCATGGGTTCTGACCATTGCCCTGTTGAAATGACAGTGGATTTATGATGAGATAGCAGTAAGAGAAATCCACTCTTGCTGCTTTTTTATCACCGAAAATGGAGGAGCACATGGCAAATATAAAAGAGATTGCGAAACTGGCGAATGTGTCGGTGGCCACCGTATCACGCGTATTAAACCGACACCCGTACGTATCTGAGGAGAAAAGGCGTCTTGTGAATCAAGTGATGAAGGAGCTGGATTATACCCCTAACCGAACTGCCATTGATCTGATTCGCGGAAAGACCAATACAATCGGCGTGATTTTGCCGTACAGCGACCATCCCTGCTTTGACAAAATTGTAAACGGTATCACGAAGGAAGCGTTTGCCCATGATTACGTGACAACCCTTCTCCCCACCAACTATGACCCCGCTATAGAGTTGACATATTTCGAACTGCTGAAAATGAAAAAGATTGACGGACTGATTGTCACGTCCCGTGCGAATGAATGGGAAACCGCCGTACCTTACCTGGAATACGGTCCCATTGTCGCTTGTGAATATACACAGCATCAAGAGATTCCCTGCGCTTATAATGACAGGCAGGCAGCATACAGAGAAAGCTTTTTGTATTTGAAGAACCGCGGGCATCAAGACGTTGCTTTTACATGTGTGCGGGAAGCGGAAAAAAGCCCGAGTACGGCCGACAAGGTAACCGCATATAAGGCGGTTTTCGGCTCTCTTGATGAAACCCGCATTCTGGTCGGATGCCATGATATGGACGACGGAAAGCGGGCGGGTGAGCACTTCCGGGGTTTCGACAAGGCGCCGACGGCCATCTATGCGCACAGTGATGATGTGGCTGCCGGCTTGTTCCAGTTTGCGAAAGAACAGAAATGGGACGCGGAGATCATCGGCGAGGGAAATCTGAGCGTCAGCCGGGCATTGAATATTCCATCCCTGGAACTTCATTTGGAACGGGTCGGAAAGGAAGCATTTTTGCTGTTTTTTCACGAAGAAACGGCTAAAAAACAAATTATGCATCAATTTCAGCGGAAAAAGTCTTGAGCTGAAATGGGTTTCATGCTTTATAACTAGATTGAGAAAAAAAGGAGGCGGACATATGCGAATTGAACATGCAGCGATATGGGTGAAAGATTTAGAACGGATGAAAGAGTTTTATGAGACATACTTCGGCGCCAAGGCCAATGACCTTTATCATAATGAGAAAAAAGATTTCAAATCGTATTTTCTGACATTTGACTCCGGAAGCAGGCTGGAACTTATGAAAAAAGGCGGCATTGATGAAGCTCCGTCACAGAATATGACCGGATGGGCGCATCTCGCATTTTCTACAGGCAGCAAGGAGCGGGTGAATGAATTGACGGAGACGTTTAAAAACGACGGATTTCAGGTTGTAAGCGGCCCGCGCGTAACGGGTGACGGATATTATGAGAGTGTGATAGAGGATTGGGAAGGCAATTTGATAGAAATCACAGTGTAACAGTGCGGGGGAACCCGCACTGTTTTTTTGATTAAATTTGCTGAGCATTTGTTTTCGGGCCGAAGAGGATTAACAAAACGGAACATAGAAGCCAGCAGCCACCGATGAACAAAAAGACGCTGATGTAGCCGAGCTTAACGGCAATAAATCCGACGAGCAGGGAGCCGAATATGTTGGAAAAACGGCCGAGCCCGTACGCCAGCCCGCTCCCGGCCGAGCGATATTCCGTAGGATACGGCTCCGAAGTATAGGCGTATAAGTTTGAGGTGAAGATCCGTTCCGTGACGTTAACGACAAATCCAAACACAATAATCATGACGGGAATAAACGTCATGCCGTATAACAGTCCGGCAATGGCAGTCAGAAAAGCGCTTGCGGCCAGAATCCATTTCCTTTGGAACGTCTCGGATATCATGGAACCGAGCAATGCGCCAAGCGGCGCGCCGACAGAGTGAAGCACATTGTACCACAGCGTTTTTTCCATGGTGATGCCGTTGCTTTTCAGCAGGCTGGGCACCCATGAAGCAAAGCCGTAAAAGCCAAAGGTTTCAAGAATCCATACCGCTGACAGGATGATGGTGATCTTTAAATTCCTGCCCTGAAACAGCCCTAAGTAGCCTGCGTGCTTCACTGTATGTACTTCAGCCGCCTCTTTTGGCGCGGGAAGCGGGCCTTTTTCTTTCTCTATACGTGCTTCAAGACGGTTCATAATGGTGTTTGCCTGATTATATGCGCCCCGATTTTCGTGCCAGCGCGGCGATTCCTCAAGCCGGCGGATAAAAAAGAAATAAATGAGACCGGCCGCCCCCCATACGAATACGAGCCGCCACCCCCATGAGCCTAAAGGAATGACAAAAGCGGAAACAACGTTTGTGACGGGAACGCCGATCAGTCCGATCATGGCGCAAAAGGAGATGTATTTTCCCCGTACGGAGGATGGAAAAAATTCCGCCAAATAGCTGTTCGTCACAATCATGGCGGCCGCGACGCCGAGCCCGGTCAAGAAGCGGAAAATCATTAAGGACGGAATGTCCCATGCCAGCGCATTCAGAAAAGATGAGATCGAAAAGACAAGGACAAAACAATTCAGCGCTTTTTTCCTGCCGATCCGATCGGACAGCCTTCCGCCGATGGACGCGCCTAAAAACATGCCCAGGAAGGATGCGGCCGTAATGTCGGCAATGGTGGACAGCTTCACGCCCCAATGCTCAATCAGCGCCGGAGCCACGTTGCTGAGCGTAAACAGATCAGCGAGATCGAAAAAATAGATGATTCCGAGAGCGGTTAATACTTGATAGTGCACACGCGAAATGGGGAGACGGTCTAATCGGTTCGCTACATTTGAGAATGTCTGATGTTTCATAAAAAACCCCCTGACTTTGCAATTGTAATCAGAAAATACTGTAAATTTATCTGACGAATACATTATAAAGGTCTTTTTTTGGCAAAAACAGAGTGTAAATAACCAGAGCCAAAGGAAACGGCATAGCGCTTTCTTCTTAAAATATATAACATTTCCTATATCTGTTTCTGTTTATATTGTAAAATGTTGAAGGAAAGGAAGTTGATGCATAAATATGAATACGTTTGTACGGCCCGCAGAGGGAAGAAATAGTGTATCGAGATATCTTCTTTCTCTGTTGGTCATTGTGGGTTTGTTCTTTTTTGGAAGCATACTGACCGTGTTTTATATGTTTCTCACGTCCGCTTTCAACCCTTCACTGACGATAAATTGGGATGAGGCGGCATTAAGTGACCCGCTGGCGGATATTTATTTACAGCATATCGTCTATTTCATAGCGATTCCGGGCATTTGGATAGCGGTTCGTTTCATTATGAAGCGGCGGTTTTTATCCATCATCACACCGAATCAGTCGCTGAACTGGAAGAGAATTTTCTTTGGATTCGGCACATATGTTGTGTTGATGTTTGTCGCGGGGCTGATTGATTTTACAATTCATCCGGATCGTTTCATGCTTCAGGAATTCCATGCTTCACGTTTTCTGCTGCTGTTAGCGGCGGCCGTCTTGTTGGTGCCGATTCAAACCTCTGCGGAGGAATTTCTCTTTCGCGGTTTTCTGCTTCAGTTCGCCGGAAAATTGACGGCAAACGCGGTGGTTCTGACAGTCATTATCGGCGGATTATTCGGCGCACTTCATTTCGGAAATCCGGAGATGGAAAATGGAGCTCTCTGGGCGGGAATCGGATATGTCACCATTGGCATGATCTGGACCTTTATCACGATTAAAACGGGCAGTCTGGAGATGTCCCTTGGCGGTCACGCTGCCAATAATATGTTTTTATTTATCTTTCTCACAGAGGATCATTCGGTGTATGGCGGCATTCCGTCGATATTTACAACAGCAGCCGGCGGCTATGAAATATATGATTGCATATCGACTCTGGTGATCAATATCATCTTTGCATGGCTCGCGTTCCGTTTTGTGAAAAAAGAAAAGCAGCAGGCCGCCTAGGCTCTGCTGCTGATTTGTAAGGTGTTCATTGCTTCATCAATATCTGTCGTCGGCCTCCGGCAGGCGAAATTCTCGCAAATGTAGACCGTTGTCTTCCCATCGATTATTTGATAATCCGCGGCAAAGTCAGAAATGCCGGCAAGCTCTTCCGGATGTTCTGCGGCGAGAATCGTATAGGCGGGAGTGAAATGCTCCTGAAGCGCCTCAATGAAACGTTTTCTGTCCGGGTCATCTTTCCTTCCGAAAACAACGATTTCTTTTTGGGGCATTGTATGTGCCAGTACGCTTTGCATGAAGAAAGCGTTGCTGCTCGGATAGGCCTCTATTTCCCGTTTGAACACGGAAAACATCGCTTCGGCTTTTTCAATCAGTGATATGTCACCCGTCAAGCGGCCGAGACGAAGCAGCTGTACGGCAGCCGCGCTGTTTCCGGAAGGCACTGCCCCGTCATAAACCTCTTTTTCCCTGACAAGAAGGGTTTCGGCATCATTCCCCGTAAAGAAGAAGCCTCCGTGCCGTTCATCCCAGAACAGCTCCAGCATGCTTGTACATAACGTTTTCGCTTTCTGCAGATAAGACGGATGAAAACCCGCTTCATACAGTTCAAGGTAAGCCCAGATGAGAAAAGCGTAATCATCGATAAACCCTTTGTTTTTCACTTCGCCCTCGCGATAGCGGACCATGACGCGCCCGTCCGGCATGAGGTGCCGTTCGAGAAAGCGGATCGCTGTTTCCGCCATGCTGAGAAAGTCAGGCTCGTGAAATACCTTTGCGGCCTTTGCCAGCCCGGCAATCATGAGCGCGTTCCATGAGGTCAGCACTTTGTCATCTGTATGCGGATAGCTTCTGTTTTCACGGGCCTCCAGCAATTTTGTTCTTGCCTCTTCAAGGCGTTCGGCCAGCTCATGTTCTGTGAGGCCGGTCTCTTCTAGGATGGCCTCACGCCGCGTGAAAATGAGGTGCGGGATGTTTTCGCCTTCAAAATTGCCTTGGTCTGTGATGTTATACACCTTGCAGTAAAGCGGGCCGAGTTCATCACCGAGAAGGTTCATGATTTCTTTTTTGGACCATATGTAATATTTCCCCTCACGGCCTTCGGTATCAGCGTCTAAAGCTGAGAAAAAGCTGCCGTCTTCATGCATCATTTCCCGCTGAATAAACGTTACGATCTGCATCGCAATCTGTTTGTAGCGCTCATTACCCGTGACTTGGTAGGCTTCTGTATATGCGGTCAGGAGAAGGGCGTTGTCATACAGCATTTTCTCAAAATGCGGCACGAGCCATTCATTATCAGTCGAGTAGCGGGCGAATCCGAACCCGATGTGGTCAAAAATCCCGCCGTTCGCCATGCCGTCGAGTGTCTTGGTTACACCGGCCAAAGCCTGTTCCTTGCCCGTATAGCTGTAGTAGCGAAGCAGAAACATGAGCATATGCGGCATCGGAAATTTCGGAGCCTGGCCGAACCCGCCGTACACCGTATCAAACCCGCCGGCCAGCTGGCGATACGTGTCATGAACCGCCTGTTCGCCAAGCATGCCCTCAGCCGGGTGAACCTTAACTTCAAGATGAGCGGCGGCGTTTTCGGCGATATCCTCGACATGCTGCCGGTCATTCGCAAACGTTTCGGACAGATGTTCAAGCACATCGATAAAGCCCGGACGGTTATATTTGCTCGTCTTCGGAAAATACGTCCCCGCATAAAACGGCTTTTGATCTGGTGTGACGAACACGTTCAGCGGCCACCCGCCCTGCCCCGTCATCAGCTGGCAGATTCTCATATACACGGAATCCACATCAGGCCGCTCTTCACGATCAACCTTGATGGCTATGAATTTATCGTTTAGAATACGGGCGATCTCTTCGTCCTCAAAGGACTCGTGAGCCATTACGTGGCACCAGTGACACGTCGAATAACCGATGCTGACAAGAACCGGCTTGTTTTCGCGTTTCGCTTTTTCAAAGGCTTCTTCTCCCCAAGGGTGCCAGTTTACGGGATTATGGGCGTGTTGGAGCAGATAGGGGGACTTCTCCGTGATTAGACTGTTGGGTTTACTATTGTTTGGCATGGGCTCACCTGCTTTCTCTTATTATTTGTACGTTTAACATACCACAATCCTCTAAAAAAATTCATACACTCAACTTTGTGAACCAAACCCAAGTCATTAAAAAGGAGAACGGCTTATGACTCTATTTTCAGGGTTAAACTTCATCCGCCTTATTGCTTTTTAGATAATAAGCTAATTTGGTATAATCACTAGTGAAACCTTTTTTTGCCACATCATTCTTTTGGGTTAAATTTAATTTTTTCCTATAAAAATATAGGAGTGGAGTATGTGAAAAAAAGAAAGATAATGAAAATAATCATTCCGATTGTAATTTTATTGGGGGTATTTGTTGTTTTATATTCAATATACGATCAACAAGATCTTTATAAAGGGACAAGTAATGACAATGAGTGGAAGGTTTCCATCGAAAAGTCAGATAAAACATCAATTGGGCCAAACTATTTTTTAAACTTATACTGGCAAGGTAGCAAAAATAAAGAGAAAAAAATCACTATCAAACAAATTGAATTGATGGTCGACGGAAAAGTTTATCAAGAGAATGGTCCTTACTCTCTATCTGAATATAATGGTGAAAGCTTAAAAGAGGGTGGAGAAAGACCTGACCACATTTCAACCTTTGATTATATGCCCGAGGAGGATATTAAGGGTCATAAATTAGAGGTCAGAGTAACATGGAATGAATCCAAAGAAAAGATAACAGTCATTAAATTAGAAGAGAAAAAGTTTTTAAACTTGGGTTTCTAAAAAATAATTAAAAAGGCAGCCGAAACTGGTTGCCTTTATTGGTTATTCTAAGAGTTATGCCGCCAGTGACACGTCGAAATAGCAATGCTGATAAGAGCCGGCTTGTTTTCGTGTTTTACTTTTTCATTAACGATCGACTGTTCCCTACGTCTGCCTAATGATTGCTTTGTCAAACTGTATTGGTTTTTTATCAAGCAGGCATAAGAGGTAAATCAGTTTAAAATTATTTTTACATACATCCCTTCCTCAGCTTTTTTCTTAGCGTTTTCGTTCAGCGTTTTAATTTCATTTGATAATGCAGAAGAAGGGATAAGTTTGTCATCATAGAATACAGACGGATCAATAAGCCTCATTTTATTCTTACGATGCAAATGATAATCAGCCTTATCTTCTTTAACAATAACTTTTCGATGTAAGCGACTAATAAGATTTTTAACATCTATATCCCCGGAAGAACGCAAGATGTTCATTACTTCTTCATCTGTTCCAAGCAGTGTGTTTATGTTAATGATTTGTTTATCCAAAGCGGTTTTTAAAGTCTTAGCCAAATAATCATAACCGTAAATATTAAGAGGATTCATAAAGAAATCAATAACCTCTTTATAATAGGTTCTTACAAACCATTCAGCAGTTTTTATATCTTTTAAATATATTTTTCCTTCTTTAATAATTAGATGATTTAAGAAATGATCAACTTCCTCCATTAGGATGTTTCCGTATCGATACATATCTCTTAAGGTATAATCTATCCGGTCAGCGCATAACTCAGGAGATGGCTGTTCGAGCAAATTCCAATTAGAGTTGTCTAATAGAATGTCTTTGTAATTAAATCCATACTTACCAAGAATATGCGGGATCTCTGAATCAGTTATGATTTGATGATAAATGTTTTCGTGATAATCCTCATTTTTATTTTCAAACACAAAATCAATAACGTGTGAAAATGCGGTATGAGATACATCGTGAAGTAAACCTGCGATTTGTTCTTCTAAAGAACCGCCAAGCTTTTTTATGAGGAGCATTACGCCTATGGAATGTTCATACCTCGTGACATTCCACTTTTGATTCACAAAATAACTTGCTCCTCCTTGGTAAACCCCTTTTAGTCTTTGTACTGGATGACTGAAAATAAGCTCTTCAAGAATTCCATCTATTTCATCATCGCCATAAATACTATCTGTTATCTTCATTTCCTTACACCCCTTTGATGCGCTAATTGCAGAAACTGAAAGTCAAGCAGGCAAAGAAGAAGTTGTAAACTATCGCATCATGGATTTTCTTCTTTTTAATATTGATATACTTAACATATCACAATTCTGAAAAATTCATTTCATTTGAGCCTAATTTTATTTGCTTTCAGATAAGTGAAACACACCCCGGCGACTGTAACCATCCCCCCTGTCAGTGCAATAAACGCAGGTACCTCACCTAACCACACCCAAGAAATGGCCAAGGCTACGGCTGGTGTTAAATAAAGTGAAATGGTTGCTTCTGAAGTACCGACGAGTGAAGTTACATATGCAAGTGCAAAGTAAGGCACAACCGTTGGTAATAAACCTAAGTAAACGATAGACAATGTTGAGTTCATTGAAGCGTTCAAAAACTCTTCCCCTAAGCCAGGCAGAAATACAAGCATAGGAATTGTCCCGCCCCAAATAGTGAATGTAACGAATGGAATAAATCCATATTTTTTTATATAGCGGGCTTGAAAAACGAAATAAATACTCTCCGAAAAAGCTGCCAGCAGGATTAACAAAATGCCGTTCACTGAATGTGTATAGTTTCCTGCCCCAAATGTAATGATCAACACACCTAATAAACTTATGATAGAGCCAATCCATTTATAAAGCCCAAACTGTTCACCAAAAAACAGACGAGATAACATTGCAGAAAAAATAGGTGTCATGGTCACGAGTAAGCTTGCTACCCCTGCGCTGACTGTTTTTTCTCCGATATTCAGCAAAATGTGATATAGTGCAAAACCTAAAAATCCTAAAGATAAAATAGCAGGGATATCCTTCATGTCAGGTAAACGCATATGAGTCAAAACAGCAAAAACCACCAGTGCCATTGACCCAATCAACAAGCGAAACAAAGCGAGGTGTTCCGGCGTGTAACTCTCCAAACCCGCGCGAATTCCCGGGAAAGCTGATGCCCACAACCCAATCATCAGACTGTAAGATATACCGATTCGAACTGTTTTCTTTCGCATCTTTCTCACTCCTCTTTACAAAAACCAACCAGTTATTTAGTGTGTTTCTATATTAATAAAGATTTGATGATATGACTTCAACCAGTTAAATAGATTTTGACCCAACCACTTTAAGGAGGATACTTTTTATGAGCGCTCCAGAAGAAAAAAAGATGAAAAAGCTTCCTAAGTACATACAAATCATTCAATTTATAAAAGAGAAAATAGGAAATGGAGAATGGCCGATTGGAAGTAAGATTCCAAGCCAGCGCACGCTTGCCAAACACTTTGAGGTGAACAGGAGCACAGTCATTACAGCTTTAGAGGAATTGATGGCGGATGGATTAATCGAAGGCAGAATGGGCAAAGGGACAGTTGTTACGAACAATACATGGACACTTTTGGCTAAGAATTCCGCCCCCGATTGGGATCAGTATGTAACCTCCGGAATCCAGCAGCCAAGCCAAAAAATTGTTCAAGAGATCAATAAATCAGAATCAAATTCCGATCTTATACAGCTCAGTAAAGGAGAACTTTCACATGAGATTTTTCCTTTAGCTGCTATGAAAAAGATGATGGGAAAGGTATCTCAAAACATAGAGGCATTTGGGTATGAGGAACCAAAAGGATATTTGCCTTTGAGAGAGGCATTAAGCGGCTATTTAAGAACAATCGGTATTCAAGCTTCATCTTCTTCCATTCTTATTGTTTCGGGCGCACTGCAAGCCTTGCAGCTGATATCAATGGGGCTTTTGCAAAGGGGATCGACCGTTTATCTTGACCAGCCGTCCTATCTTTATTCATTACACGTATTTCAATCAGCCGGTATGAAGCTGACTGGAGTTCCTATGGATAATGATGGACTTTTGCCGGAACATATCCACATGGCAAGGGGGGAACGGGGGAGGGCTATCTTATATACAAATCCTTGTTTTCATAATCCGACAGGTATTTTAATGTCAAAAAAGAGACGAGAAGAAATCCTTGCGGCAAGTGAGAATGCACAGCTTCCCATTATTGAAGATGACATTTATCGTGAGTTATGGATCGATGAAATTCCTCCAGATCCTATTAAAACAATTGATAAAAATGGGCATGTGCTTTACATAGGAAGTTTATCTAAGACATTAAGCCCCGGCTTAAGAATTGGATGGATCGTCGGGCCGGAACCAGTGATTGAACGTTTATCCGACATAAAAATGCAAACAGATTACGGCTCCAGTTCGTTATCCCAGAGAGTAGCGGCAGAGTGGTTTACATCCGGTGAATACCAGCAGCATCTAGAACAGGTGAGAAGTCAATTAAAGGTGAGAAGACAATTGGTCATGAGTCTCTTAGAAACCAATTTGAAGAATGTCGCTACATGGAATATGCCGAAGGGAGGATTCTTTGTCTGGGTAAAAATATTGCCTTCACTATCTATGAAATTACTTTATACAAAAGCTTTGACAAAAGGGATACTTCTCAATCTCGGCAGTATCTATGCTCAAGAAAAAGGGAACTATATTCGCTTATCATATGCTTATGCATCTCTTGAAGACCTTCAAAAGGGAATTTATGAATTGGGTTTGATGATTAAGGAATTGGCAAGCAGATAAATATATAATGATTACTTTAATAGAAAGAGACATGCTATCAATGACAAGAATCGGCTTGTTTTCGCGTTTCGCTTTTTCAAATGCTTCTTCTCCCCACGGGTGCCAGTTTACGGGGGTGTGGGCGTGTTGGAGTAAATGGAGACATCTCATCGATTAATCTATTGGGTTTGTTGTTAATTGGCATGGGCTCACCTGCTTTCATGATCCTGGGAAGTTTTCGAGATAAAAAGAGAAAACTCCGGTGATCAAATTCGATTAAGTTAAATGGCGAATTGTTCGCTGACTACGGTTGGGGTACTGGTTTAAAAATAATGAGGAGAACTTGATATTCAAAGAACCGTAAGAGAAAGATTATCTTTAAAACCGTCACTAGCAGAAGTCTTCAAAATTATTTAAGTTAATATGCCAGTTATTGAGATTTGTTTTAAATATGTATTTGAAGGTCAATTTTCTTTATAGTGACTAAGAAATACACTACTTTATAACTGCAATGTATCAATGAAATATTTCCTAAAAAAACTTTGATTTTTAATTGTAGATTGATATAATAGTTTTGTTATTCTTGGCCAAGGATGAGAATATTTTCAAATCTTCAAAAAGTGGTGTTAGCAATTAAAAAACCTCATATTTTATTATTTATATTAATCTTTACATTAGGTTTTTTTGCGTGCTTTTTATTCATTTTTAAGCATATAGAGAGAAATGGAACAGAAAAAATTAATCATAACCGTGTACAAGAAGTACCGTGGGGGGTGAAAAAAATCAATGCTGCTTCAATATGGACTTCAAGAGAGAAACAGAAAGTGAAAGTTGCTATATTAGACAGTGGTATTGATAAAGAGCATAAAGATTTAAAAGGGAAAGTTAAAGGAGAATTTAATCCAATAAACATGACTTTAACCTCAGATGATGATGTGGGGCATGGAACTGCTATTGCAGGCATTATAGCAGCTAAAGATAATAGTTTTGGATTAGTTGGAATTGCTCCAGACACTGAAATATATTCAGTTAAAGTACTAAATTCAAAAGGAAAAGGTTCATTAGATAACCTTGTTAAAGCTATAGAGTGGTGTATTGATAATAATATTCAGGTAATAAATTTGAGTTTTGGATTATCCAAAGATAAACCGTTGTTAAGAGGTGCAATTGATAAAGCAGTAAACAGTGGGATCATAATCGTTGCGGCCGCAGGTAACAATTATGGCGGAGATGTTGATTATCCAGCAGCTTATGAAAAAGTTCTCTCTATTAATGCTGTAGATAGAAATAATAAAATAGCTAACTTTTCACCTAAAGGAAAGATTGACTTTTCTGCACCTGGTGTAGATATACCGATACTATCCCTCAATAATGGATATAAAACTGAAAGTGGTACATCTTTAGCAGCTGCACATGTTACCGGTGTAATATCATTAATTTTACAAAATAGAGATAAATTCGGAATTAATTCAAAAGAGGATATTTATAATCAGGTTAACCATGTATTGTCCAAATTGTCCATCGATCTTGGAAAGAAAGGAAGAGATGAAATTTATGGAAAAGGTTTTTTATCTTTTAAGTAAAGGGGTTAATTTGAATGAAATGTTTTAAAAAGAGTATTGCAGTTATTTTAAGCCTAGTATTAACTTTCACTTTTATTTTACATAATGAATCAAAAGCTGAGGCTTTAAACAATAAGGATTACCAAATTGTAACAAACGATGAAGAGAAATTAGTAATCACAGCGGAAAAAGGCGGAGTTAAAGGTTTAATGACTTTAGATAAAGAAAATATGAAACTTTCATTAATAACCGATGAAATTTCGCAGAAGACTGGTGAAAAAGGTAAAGAATATAAAGTTAATATTGAAAATGCTACAAATGAGAAGATAGAAGCAACTTTTACTGATACGGAAACAAATAAAAAATATGAGATTAATTCAGATGAGGTAACAGCTTCTTTTGTTTGGTTTATACCTATAGGAATAGTTATTGGAGAGGCACTTTTAGCGCATTTAATTTCAATTGGATTAGCTGTGACTATTTCAGGAGTGACTTATGTTGCCTATTCTGAGTTTAAGAAGCGTAAAAGAACCTATTCTCATTATATGGCAGTAAGAAAGTCTAAAGGATTATTTATCGGTAATGGTTTGAAAAGACCTGCTGCAATTGCACGCCTTAAAAGGGGTGATGACACTTGGTCTACGTCGAAGAACAATGCCAAATCTATTGCTAAAGCCGCAAGTCCGATTAAAAAAATAGTTGGTCCGGAGATAGATAAAAAGGGTAAAGGTAAACATTATCATTATCACTCGATCTCTAGGTATAAACATGGAAAAGGTGTCCGTATGAAAGCTCATGCTTTCTATGGTGCAGCAAGATAATATAGATTAATTTATAAACATCTAACTTTAAAGTAATTAAAAGATAGGAGAAGGAGGTAACTATGTTAATTATTGATCACAACCCAAAGGATCAGCTGTATTCAGAGTTAATTGATTTGGCTTTCGAAATTTGCGACGAATTTCATTTAGTTTTAAGAAAAGATATGGGATCTTTAAAATCATTCGATCCTCTGTTAAAAAAACTTGAAAGTTCGTTGAAAGTAATGAAAGAGCAATCAGAATGGGCCAGTACTATTCTAGGAGACAATCAAAAAGCAAAAGTTTATTACTATTATACAGATGAAAACGCAAAAAACATTCTGAAAGAATCCGCAAATTCTTTATATGCTTGGGAGCAGCCACATTTACCAGAAGACTTGTCTTTTTTCAAAGATGGAAAGGAGTGGTTGGTAACATGCTCTCATGAAGAAGAAAGTTATATCGATACTGAAGATGATAAAGAAATACAAAGAATATTGAGTATACCAGGATTAAAAGTGCATTTTGAAAAATGGGATTAAAACCATTCAACTTTTTATAAAAGAGTTGCATGGTTTTTAGTGAATAATAATATATATAAGTAAGGAAACCGTATAGAATGGTTTCCTTACTTATTAAACTAACATTATTCAATTGGGATTTTTCTTGTTTATTTCTTGACTAATACATATTGTTTATCTTCCAAATAGAATATATGACTAAGGTGATTTATATCTTTAAACTTTATATGTTTTCCAAATTGTAAAGTATTTAAATTGATAACTACATCCATACTGTCATCTTTATCTTCATCTTCATATCCATCTAAGCAGGAATATATTTCAACTGATTCACCTTTTGACAAGTGTTTTTCAATGAAAAGAAAAAGTGATTTAATAGATTTACGTTGGCCAGGTGTATTGTTGGCGTGTAAGTACCCTTGTAATTCATATATATAAGGATGTGTGAATTTGTTTCTGACTGCTTCATATCCAGGATCTAAATGAACAATATCAATTCCGTATGCATCTTCTTCTGTGTCATAAACCTTTACAAGTGAATTTTCGCTATTCTTTCGATTTTTTTTAAATTGAGAGCGTTTGTTGACATCAATTCCTTTTATTTCTAGTTCGGAGATGGGCTTAAGTGTAGGATTCCTGCCATACTCACCAATAGGAAGTTCTTTGTCAGCCCCAATAAAATGATGTAAAGTCAATCTATTTCCTCCTTTATTTTATACAACTAAAATACTCAATCTGACTTTGGATAATGAGATCTTTTTTGTTGTGTCTAACTATGATACTCCGTGTTTGCTTGCCTCATCAAGGCTTGATAATGTTTGGAGGCTGAAGATGGATGATGTGACTGATTTTTAGGCACAAGTTTTTCTTTAGGGAAAGAGGAACCGAATTGAATTAATTTAATTGTTATATTGTCGACGCATACTCCATCAATGTCCATTTAGATTGTATGTTTACAGCTGCAGCTTTTTCTTCGACTATTTCTAACGTTCTTTCAAGTTGATTATATATGTATCCGGAAAATTAAGTATACCGTTTGACCAATTCCAGCGTTATGAAGGTTTCGTTGCCAGAATACCAACAATTGAAGAAAAATTGAAGCAGAATAGCATTAAATCTACTCTGCCGGATGCAGCGCCAACAAATCTGCATTGGGTTCTTCCTCAATATGTAACAGAAGCAGTGGAGGAATTTTTAAATCATTTGTCTTTATTATCTGAAGATCTTATTAATGGTGATACCTTACTGCACGCTCCGGTATGGGAACTATGCTGGGATCGTGTTCAAGCAGAAGAGGGTCTTCGTACCAATGTACCTGGATTCTATGTTGCCGGAGATGCCATTGGATGGGCACGCGGAATTATTCAAGCAGCGACTACTGGAATCGTTATTGCAAGAGATATTCTTAATGGTAAAAAACCTAGCAATAAGGAGCTGACATCTACTGTCTAAAAGGAGGACTAACAGTGGAAAAAACAGAGCACCCAAGAGTGGGAGTCGGAGCATTTATTCTGAATGAGGAACAGGAATTACTTTTAGTTTTACGAAAGAAGGACCCTGAAGCTAATCATTGGAGTATACCCGGCGGTAAAGTTGAGTGGATGGAAAAGGCAGAAGATACAGTTATCCGTGAAATAAAAGAGGAAGTAGGGGTAACTATTCAGGTTGATTCTTTACTTTGTGTCACAAACCATATTTTACATGATGAGGAGACTCATTGGGTATGTCCGACGTATCAATGCAGTATTCAAACTGGGACTGTAAGAAACCGCGAGTTAAATGCAATAATTGATGTTGGCTGGTTTTCTCTTCAAAATTTGCCTGATCCCTTAACGTTAACTACTAAAAATGCTTTAGAGAGTTATCTTAATAAATTTGAAAGTCAGAGAAAATAAAAATGCATACAATTTTATTCGATTTAGATGGAACCTTGGTAAATAGTGAATGGTTGGCAAAAGAGGCTTATAATCATGGAACTGAAACAGTATTAAAGAGAAAATTAACGAATGAAGAGAGAGAGTCTCTTGTCGGTAAGCCTATTGCGGTTTTTTTGAGAAGATTTCCAAACGAGGCAGAGCAAATACGTTCCTCGATATTGCAGTATTTCGAAAATAAAATCCATCAAATCAGACCGTATCCGGGTGTTATCTCTTTGCTGGAAAGTTTAAGTGAAAGAGGATATGGTTTGGGGATTGTGACCTCACAATTGAAAAAATTTGCTTATGGCGAGTTAATCAATAATAAATTAGATGGGCTTTTTAAAGTCGTTCTCACGGCTGAAGATTGTGATGAGTACAAACCGAGTCCTAAGCCATTACTAACAGCGATAAATCACTTACATGCAGATGTAAGCGATTGTTTATATATTGGAGATCAAATGACAGATATTGAGGCAGCTCATGCTGCTGATATGAAAAGTGCGGGCGCTTTATGGGGAGAGGGGAATCTTACACACTTATCTGCAGCTTCACCGACATACTTTGTAAAAGAACCCCATCAACTTCTTCGGATTCTGCAAGACAAAAACTATTCCGCTGCTTTTTAACATTCTCACATTAAAGGATTCAGGATAAAAAAGCCGCCGACAAAGCGGCTTTTCTTAAGTTAAGATGCCAAATATAAAAAAAAGGCTAACCTCTGCTCTCCTTGTTTTATTCAAACTTCAATCTGTATGGTTATGTCTTTCCTAGAGGCACATAGGCTTGGTTTTTGAAGAGTAAATCTTTTTTGTTTTCGGTTGATCATATGTAAAAGCGATTATTTTAATCGCTTTTTGATACTTCAAAACATGCTAAGCTTTGACCTCTTTATCAGTAAGCACTCTTAAAGCATCTCTCACTTTTAAGGCGAAGTTGACAGGTTTATCAATCGATTCGAAATGAATATACATCAGTCTCGGTTTATCAAACAGCCAGTGATTGTGAAGTGACGTTACAGTCAGATCATGTTTCCGAAGGACGCTGATAAATGGATTGATTTCTTTTTGCAGAATTACAGTTTCTCCGCTGCAAAGAGCACGGCCGTCTTTTGTCATTGATTCAAATGAAAACATTTGCGGAATGAGCAAAAATGATCTTCCGGGCCGTCCCAGTACTACTGGTTTTATATTCGTTCGGGATCTCATTACTGTACAAATTCCATTTTCAAACGTATGCATGGTTCCGCCTAGAATATCGTTGAATTCGTCACAAAGACCATGCCGTTCAATCATTTCCCCGTCAGTTTTTGGTACCGCACGCACAGTTTTAGTAGTTAGAACTCTCAGGGCCTCTCTCACTTTTCTTGCAAAATTGAGAGGTTTATCAATTGATTCAAAATGCATAAACATCAGACGCGGTTTATCAAACAGCCAATGGTTATGAACGGCAGTTACGATGATACCGAATTTGCGCAGCTCACTCATTAACGGGTTCACTTCTTCTTGCAGTAAAACAGTCTCACCTAAACATAAAGCTCTGCCTTCCCGATCCATGCTTTCAAATGAAAAGGCCTGAGGAATAAAAGGAAATGCCTCGGCTCTTCTTCCGAGTACCACCGGATGAATGTTGCTTCGAAATCTTGTCGCCGTACATACGCCATTTACGACACTTGGCGTTGAATTGAGAATTCTAGCAAATTCTTTGCAGAGCCGTGATGGCTCCATACTCGTTTCTTCCACTTCATATCTCCTCCTGGAATCTATTTATAACGTACTTAGTATTAAAGATATGTGAAGATAGAAAGAATGTAACGCGTCAGCAGTCCATATTAGAGAGAATCAGCCTTTCTTGCATAATTCAGGATTTCATTCCCTTTTTATAATCTCTTTAACTGTTAATTTTTAATAGATTAAAAGCTTTTGATCGGACTATTTAAGAAATGAAAACACTATAAATTGGTAGTTTTATCCTGGGTTTGATTTTTTTAAGGCGTTCAGGCTAAGAAAAAAAGCCTTTATACAAGGCTTTCGGTAAATAATTCATACAGCCGTTTGGCTGCTCATTCAGTGACAGCTCACAGCTCTTTTGTCATCAAGACATGCGGGATGCCGTCTTCCATAAATTCCGGTGAATCTGTCTGATAGCCTAGTTTGTGATAAAAGCCTTCCGCATGTGTTTGTCCATGCAGTTTACATTGGGTGATGCCTTTTTCTTTTACCATGTTTTCTAATTCGCTTATGATGACTTTGCCCAACCCGTATTTGCGGTAAGGCTTCAGGATGCAGATTCGTTCGAGCTTGCCTGTATGGTTTACGATGCGGACGCGTCCTGTGCCGGCAGGCTGATTTTCATGATAAACCAAGACATGCCCGCACTGATCCTCAAGCGTATCGAACTGGTCAAATTCATCGGATTCAGGTACTTGCTGTTCCTCAATGAATACTGCTTTTCTAATCTCAAGCGCTGCTTGTAAATCAATTTCCGTTGTTATCCTTTTTATCTGCATGATCAACCAATCCTTTTCACATGTTAGTCTGGACTGCACGGCTTGCTTGTGTTCTTATAGAAGTAACGATAAAACAATTATATTGCAAATGCAACAAAAACATGAAGGGTTTGAAAAAGATATGACTGATATTTTGCGGGAAATCGGCATGATCGCACGGGCATTGGATTCCATCAGCAATATTGAATTTAAGGAATTAGGCTTAACAAAAGGGCAGTATCTCTATCTTGTGCGTATATGTGAAAACCCGGGAGTGATACAGGAAAAAGTGGCGGAAATGATTAAAGTTGACCGAACAACAGCGGCGAGGGCAATCAAAAAATTGGAAATACAAGGGTTTATTGAAAAGCGTCCTGATGATCAAAATAAAAAAATAAAAAAACTGTTCCCGACTGAAAAAGGGAGAAAGGTTTATCCGTTATTGCAAAGAGAAGGAGAGCATTCTGCGGAGGTAGCCCTGTCCGGCTTTACATCTGAGGAAAAAGAAACCATTTTTGGACTTCTTCAGCGGGTGAGAAAAAATATAGAACATGATTGGGAATATGTGAAGAAGGGGAATAAAAGAGATTATTGATGGTTATTAATTCCTTTTGGTGAATGATTAAAGTCATAAATGGATACGTTATCTGTGAAATCTCCTTCCTCGGTTCCTGCTTCAACATAGCCGATAGGCTTATTTTTAACGAAAAGTATCAATTATGGTATATTTAAATAAGAAAAAATAATTGAAGCGGGGAATGATATGAGTACAATCGAAAAACAAAGACGTAAGAAATTCAGAGTGAAATCAATCGTACGGGCCATCATGGTCATCATCGGCGGAATTATTGCCGCGTATGGACTGGAAACCGTATTGATTCCGAATAGTGTATCTGACGGCGGTGTAACCGGACTCAGCATTGTCGGTTCACAGCTGTTTCATTTGCCTCTTGGGATCTTAATTGCGGTGATCAATATACCGTTTGTCTGGTTAGGATATAAGCAAATCGGGAAAGGTTTTGCGTTTCTATCAATTATCGGTATTGTCTCACTTGCCGCGGGCACGAGTTTTTTCCACCACACACCGGCTATCATCGAGGGAGACACCCTGTTAATCACCGTTGTCGGCGGGATTATTCTCGGCTTTGGAATGGGATTGGCATTGCGCAACGGCGGCGCATTAGATGGAATTGATATGCTGGCTGTGCTTCTGTCACGGAAATTGCCGTTTGGCACGAGCGACCTCATTTTATTTTTAAACATGTTTGTGTTTATTTTTGTTTCTTTTGTATTTGGGCTGCAAGGCGCATTGCTTTCGGTCATTGCTTACTACATTGCATCTAAGGTGATTCATGTGGTTGAGGAAGGCTTAAGCGGTTCTAAAACATTTCAGATTATCACCAATGAGCCTGCATTAATGGTAGAGACCATTCGTGAAGAATTGGGCCGGAGCGCTACTTATAAAGAAGCATACGGCGGTTTTTCTCATGAAAAATTCCAAGAAATCACATGTGTCATCAACCGTTTGGAAGAAACCAAACTGAAGGAAATTATTAATGACATTGATAAACAAGCCTTTGTGACGGTATATGATGTCGCAGAAGTAAAAGGCAGTAATTTCAGAAAAGTCCATAATCATTAAGTAGAGAGCTGCCGTTAACCGGCAGCTTTTTTTAAAAAAGGAGAAAAAACTTGCAAAAAAAGAATGGCGGCTGTATATTGTTGATATATCAAACATTGACTAGTCAATTAATTGCGCAAAAGAAAGTGGGGATGGGTTTTGACAGCATGTTGTTCAGAGGAAGGCGAGATTTTATATCAGCTCCAATCACTGCACAAAGTGATCGGCACGAAGTTTGAAGCGTGCACCGGAATCAGCCAATCCCGCCTTGAGCTTCTCGCCGTGCTTTTTTACGTCGACGAGATCAGCCAAAGCGATCTTCAGAAAAAGGTGAATATTGATGGCGCAGCCGTGACAAGACACTTGAAACAGCTTGAAGCCAAAGAAATGGTCACAAGAAGGCGGAAGCCCGAGGACAACCGAATTATACTTGTCCGGCTTACTGATCAGGGGCGGGAGAGAATTGAGGCTTCCAAAAAGGAGAAGGAGCGTTTCATAAAGGAAATGCTTGCCGGTGTCAGCGAGGAAGAACGCAGTATGTTAAAAAACGTATTGTCGCAGATGCAGAATAATATAGAAAATATGAAAGCATAGGAGTGTATTACACATGAAAACAGAACTGAAAACAAACGACTTTATGGACATTATGAAAGGCCGCCGTTCCATTCGGAATTACGATCCGGCTGTTAAAATCAGCAAAGAAGAAATGACTCAAATTCTGGAAGAAGCAACGACAGCACCGTCTTCAGTCAACGCGCAGCCGTGGCGTTTTCTTGTCATTGACAGCCCTGAAGGAAAAGAAAAACTCGCGCCGCTTGCCAGCTTTAACCAAACACAAGTCAGCACATCATCTGCGGTGATCGCGGTTTTCGCAGATATGAACAATGATGACTATTTAGAAGAAATCTATTCGAAAGCGGTCGAACTGGGCTACATGCCGCAGGAAGTAAAAGACAGACAAATCGCTGCGTTGACGGCGCACTTTGAAAAACTTCCGGAGCAAGTGAACCGTGAAACGATTCTGATCGACGGAGGCCTCGTTTCCATGCAGCTGATGCTTACGGCACGCGCGCACGGCTATGACACAAACCCGATCGGCGGCTACGATAAAGAAAAGGTTGCCGAGGTTTTCGGAATGGATAAAGAGCGTTATGTACCGGTCATGCTGTTATCAATCGGAAAAGCGGCAGACGAAGGATATGCTTCCTACCGTCTTCCTATCGAAACAATCGCACAATGGAAATAAGGTTGAAGTGAAGCTGAGGGGAGAGGGACAGTGGACATGATTGCGGCTGTTTTCGTCGGAATTGTAGCTTTAGAACATGTATTTATCATGATACTTGAAATGTTTTTTATCAATTCGAAGGCAGCTAAGCGGTCCTTCAAATTGCCGAAGCATTTAGAAGGTGACCGGAATGTGGCGGTCATGTTTGCAAATCAAGGTCTGTATAATGGATTTCTGGCTGCCGGTCTCATTTGGGGGCTGATCCTCGCTGATCCGGTGGGCCATATGATTCAAATGTTTTTCGTCATCTGTGTGGTCATCGCGGCCATTTTCGGAGGCTTTACTTCAAACAAATCAATTATCGTAAAACAAGGACTTCCGGCTGTTTTAGCGCTTATTTTTCTTTTAGCGGCGTAGGCAGAACGGAGTGAGGGCTTCCGGAATGGGAGCCCTCTTTTTTATTTCCGTTTTGAAAAACATTCCTTATATGCATCACTTTCATGCAAACTAACAATTAGAAGTTATAGATTGGGTAACGTATGATAAATGAAAATAACAAATCAGCGGGGGCAATCAATGGATTGGCATCAGATTAATTATTTTCAGATAGTGGCGCAAGTGCAGCATATCACACAGGCAGCGAAACAGCTGTCTATATCTCAGCCCGCTCTCAGCCGTTCTATTTCAAAGCTTGAAGATGAGCTGGGCGTTCAGCTTTTTGATCGCAGAGGCAGAAATATTTATTTGAATCGGTACGGGAAATTGTTTTTGCATCGTGTGGAACAATCTATCAGACAAATTGAAATCGGTAAGCAAGAAGTGTGGAATGAAATCCATCCCAACAACGGCACAATATTGTTATCTTTTTTGCCATCGCTTGGAATGAGTATGGTTCCGGACATGATCAGTTCGTTTCAACACATGTATCCTCATGTCAATTTTCAGTTGACCCAAGCATCAAATCAGCAGATTATCGAGCAATTAACGTCAAGAGAAGTGGACATCGCATTGACTTCGCTTCGTGATGAAAACGAAGAGGTGATCTGTCATCCGCTTTTAACAGAAGAGTTATACTTAGCCGTTTCTGCTGAACATCCGCTCGCTTCATATGATGAAATTGATTTGAAAATGGCGGAGCATGAACCGTTTATCTCTTTTAAAGATACGAATGTTCTTCATGGCATGATTAAAGAGTTGTGTGAAAAAGCCGGATTTTCACCGGATGTCGTATTCGAAGGAGAGGATATTGTGACAGCGTCCGGGTTAGTCGGCGCGAAATTAGGGGTGTCTCTTATCCCTGACTTGCACGTTTTTGATAAACGAAAGGTCAAACTGCTTAGCGTCACAAATCCTGTTTGTGAAAGAGAGATTGGTTTGGCCTGGAGAAAAGACGGCTATTTATCACCGGCAGCGGAGAATTTTATAGCGTTTATTCAAACACGGCTTAACAGAAAGGGGTAAACAAATGGCTTACATTCGCCGCGGCACACGCCAATTTAAAAAGGTGAACTTCGCTTTGTTTGCAGGCGGATTCTGCACGTTTGCCATCCTTTGGGGAACGCAGCCGCTGCTGCCTGACATCGCAAATGATTTTCACCTGTCACCGGCGGTCTCAAGCTTAAGCCAATCTGCTACAACGATTGCTTTGGCCATCAGTCTGTTATTCGCCGGTTTTATATCAGAAATGTACGGGCGGAAGAAGATAATGGGCGTATCATTAATTGCTGCATCCGTACTGGCCGTTCTCTCAGGATTTGTTTCGAATTTTCAGCTGCTTGTCGTTTGCAGGGCGCTTCAGGGAGTCGCATTAGCGGGGCTTCCGGCAGCGGCAATGGCTTATTTGGCTGAGGAAATCGAGCCGGAAAGCTTAGGGATGGCAATGGGGCTGTATATCAGCGGCAATTCGATTGGCGGCATGACGGGGCGTATCATCAGCGGCTTTCTGACGGATGTCTTCAGCTGGCATACGGCTTTGCTGACAATCGGCATCATAAGTTTGCTGGCAAGCACTATTTTTTGGAAGGTACTTCCTTCTTCTTCTCATTTTACATCCCGCTCATATAATGGAAAGCAAATTCTCATCTCATTTTGCCGTCAGTGCAAGACGCCCGGTTTCGTCTGTCTTTTGATTATCGGTTTTTTATTGGAAGCCGGATTTGTATCTTTATATAACTATATCGGCTTTCAATTGATGAAGCCGCCTTATTCACTTAGCCAAACGGCAGTCGGCTTTATTTTTCTCGTATATCTTGTCGGTACGTTCAGTTCAACGTGGATGGGCATGTTAGCAGACAAATACGGCAAAAGAAAAATCCTGCCGCTCTCATTAGCGATTGTCATGATTGGTGTCTGCATTACTTTATTCACTGATATACGGATCATGATTTTAGGAGTTGCGATTTTCACATTCGGTTTTTTTGCTGGCCATTCGATCTCCAGCAGCTGGGTTGGCGAACTGGCCGGCCGTGATAAGGCGCAGGCCGCCGCAGTATATTTGTTTTCCTATTATGTCGGAGGAAGCACCGGGGGGACTGCAAGCGGTGCATTCTATCACCAATTCGGGTGGAACGGTATTGTCGCCATGATCACGGTGCTTTCAGCCGTTTCGGCCTCCGTTTCAATCTGGTTGGGTTTATTGACAAAACAAACAATCACATTGATTCAAACGAAAAAAGATAAACACCAATAGGCGTTTATCTTTTTTGAATTACAGATAAATGCTTACCGCAGAATAAATGAGCAGCAGACACATCACGATCCGAAACGCTTTATCGTGTTTCTCAAAGAGATGTTTAAAAACAGAGCCGAACGCCGACCACAGCAGTAGAGCCGCCCAGCCCAGGAGAATAGCCGAGGCGAGCCAGAACGTAATCAATGGGTACGTGTGCTGAAACGGCAATATAAAAGCACTCATCAACGTTAAAAAGAATAAAATACTTTTTATATTGATCATTTGAAACAGAAATCCCGATAGAAAAGACGAGCGGGTTTTTTCAGAATCGCCTTTTGATGTTTTGGGAAGAGAAAACTGCCAGGCCAAATAGAGCAAGTAGACGGCTCCGGCAATTTTAAAGTAAGGTTCCACGACGGGAATCCAATGATAAACACTCATTGTAAACAGACCGCTGAGAATGCCGAGCACTGCAAATCCCGTCAGGATTCCGCCGTTAAAACGCCATGAACCGATAAAGCCGGCTCTGCGCGCTTCATTCATCATTAAAATATTGCTCGGCCCGGGTGTAATAGATGTCATCAGGACATAAGAAAGAAAAGCTATGATACTCATTAAATCACCTTCATTTGCTAATGTGATGGAGCCGTTTTTTATTGTATGATAAGAATAGGTATAAATAAAATTGAAAAATAAAATCGCATTATTGATTTTTTCGATACATTCAGTAGAGGTGAAATCGTATGGAGATCAGACATCTTATTACATTTCAGGCCATTGTAGATAAGGGAAGCTATACAGGAGCGGCGGTGAAGCTGGGATATACGCAATCGACGATTACGACTCATATTCAAGCGCTTGAACAGGAGATCGGCGGCGCATTATTTACGTACGAAAAAAGGCGTTTGAAGCTGACGCCTTTAGGAAGAGAGCTGATACCGTTAGCCGAGGATTTACTTTCCGCCCATGACAAGATCAAAAATATGCAAAGCACTCACGAGGTTAAGGGCGTTTTAAAAATTGCGGCGCCGGAGTCTTTGACCATTTCCAGACTGGGGCCGATTATCAGGGAATATTCCATGAAGTATCCGAACGTCAATATCATATTGAGCAACGGAACATGCGGACAGAATCAGGTGGAATTAGTAAGCGGCCGTGTGGATATTGCATTTATGGTGTATCCGGAGATACAAATGGAAAAATGCATACATTATTCTTTATTGGAGGAACGCATCGTCCTCGTGGCGGGCAGTGACGCACCGGAACATTTTGACGACTATCAACAAAGCGGCAAGCATTTTTTTATTACAAATGAAGAAGGATGCAGCTATCGGACTATGTTTGAACGATTTCTCGTCAAACATGATATCAGTCATTTACAAACAATGGAACTGTGGAGCATAGAGGCCATTAAGCAGACGGTGATGAGCGGACTCGGTTTCTCCGTTTTACCTTATATTACGGTAAAAGAAGAGGTAAAAGCGGGGAAGCTGAAAATTCTTCAGCAGTCTGAGCCGTTCGAGCGGCTTTATTCTCATATGCTGGTCAAAAAGAAAAAATGGCAGCTTCCGGCCGCTGAAGCTTTTGTGTCCCTTGTTCTTGAGATGATAGGTTAATTTGAAAGCCGATGCCTGCGCGCATCGGCTCTTGTTTTTGTCCGAAATTCTGTACATCATTTACTCTTTCATCTGACTCAAAATATCATGATAAGTGCCGATTTTCTTTTTCGTTAAAGAAATGACATTTTCGATGTCGGTCAGCTGTTTTTCCAGCTTGCTGACGTGTTTCGTTAAGATTTCCACCTTCGTTTTGACGGAAGCTGCATATTCTTCGGTCATAGGGGTTTTATGAGCGAGAGCAAAGCCTCTGGCGTGAATGAATTCAGTCATCTCTTCAACAGAGAGCCCCGTCTTTTTTAAGCATCGCAAAAAAGATAGTGTGTCGATGTCTTTTTGAAAGTAAATGCGCACACCGCTTTCTTTTCTTTGCGGCGGGGGAAGCAAGCCGATTTTTTCATAATAACGAAGGGTATCAATGGAAAAGCCCGATATTTTTGATACTTGTCCGATTGTGTACATAACAGCCTCTTTTCAATCTCCGCTCTTATACGATGGTGTAAGAGTTTTTTGTTGTATTTTTCCCTAAGCTGATTTCTTTATCTCGTTTTTCGGTTTTCGGATGCGCAATTTCACTGAAGCAAAGAAAATACCGAGACAGACAAACACTGCTCCGTAAATAATGTTTGCAGTCAGTGGCTCGTGCAGCTGGAGCCACCCGAAAAATAAACCAAGTATCGGCACGGCCATCAATGCGATGGAAGCGATCGAAGCATCAATATGCTGCAGTATCCAAAACCACAATACAAAGGCAACGGCTGAGCCCATTAATCCAGCATACAGCAGTGACCATATTAAAGGAGCTGACCAGTTGGTTTGCATGATCGGCTCTTTGACAGCCGATATGACCAGCAGCATGAGTCCGCCTATCAGCATCTGCCAGAAAGTCATCTTTAATGTGTCATAGCCGGAAAATGTTTTTTTGCTGTAAATATTAGCGCATGCCCAAAAGAAAGCCGCAAGAATAATCGTCAATTCCCCAAATAATGTATGGCTTCCTTCCATATCAGACCATTGCGGGCCGATAATGACCAGCAAACCGGCCAAGCCGATAAACAGACCGATAATCTTATTTACCGTCAGTCTTTCTTGTAAAAAAAAGTGCGCCAAAGCGCTGACGATAATCGGCATCGTATAGACAAGAACGGAAGCCAGACCTGAATTGACATATTGCATGCCGAATGTTGAAAGTCCGTAATACCCCAGGCACATAAACAAACTCATCGTTATCAGCTTTTTCCAGTCTCTTTTGGCCGGAATCCAGTCTTTTTGACGCAAGATTTGTATAAGGAACAATGGCAGAGCTCCTGTAAAAAGCCGCAGGGCCGTAAAGAAAAACGGTGAAATATAACCGAGTCCGATTTTGGTGGGCACCCACAAATACCCCCACACGAACGTAACAATGATAATCGCACTGATGATTTTAAACATGTGTCACTCCATCCTTCTTAATTGTTATTTGCTGAAAGTCTTCTTTCTGCTAATAAAGCCTAATAGATGGAGTGGACTCCATGTCAATCTGTTTTTTTAAAAAAAGCTGATCAGCAAATATGGTATGATTTACATAATCAGGGAGTGAGGTTGCTGAGGATGAATATGAAGAGAGCGTATTATGCTATTTTATACAGCCAGACCGCTATCAACTTGGGGTTCTCACTTTATACGATGGCTGTTATCTTGTTTTTGTTTACAAAAACCGGTTCGACGGCGATGGCCTCTCTTATGACGTTCGTCAGCATTGTATGTCGTGTATTGGGCAGCGCCGTTTTGCCGCTGGTCACCGGCCGGTTCACGCTTCGGTCTTTGTTAATCAGTTCTCAATTGATACAGATCACACTGTTAGTCTGTTTGTTTTTTGTCATCCAAACCGGTTCATCCGCATTCTTTTTTCTGCTGTTTTGTCTGATCGGAGGCATTTCTTTTTGCAACGGATGGTTTGCTCCGATAAAAAGCGCGCTGATTGGGGAAATCATTCCTCCTGATCGAAGGGCGAAAGCGAACGGTTTATTATCTGCGGCGGATCAAACCGTTCAGTTTGCGGGGTGGTCTCTCGGCGGCGTCATCATAGCCTTCTTGGGAGAGAGCGATACAATGATCGTCACTGTCATGTTATTGGTTTCTTCGCTTTTGGGCATCATTCTGTTTCTTCAAGTACGCATGTGTGCGCCGGCAGCAGTCAGGGAACGTTCCCTTTTTGCAGATGCGGCAAGCGGCTGGGTGTATTTATTTCAGCAAAAACAGCTCAGGGTTCTCATTGTGATGGATGTGATCGAATCGTGGGCAGGCATGATATGGATCGGGTCTGTGTCCTTAACTTATGTGCATGACGTCCTTCATAAAGGAGAGGCTTGGTGGGGGTATGTCAACGGAGTCTATTATGCAGGGACGATGATCGGCGGACTGATCATCTATAAGCTATCCGGTAAGTTTCAGCATCATCTCATTCCGCTTATGTTGACGGGAGCTTTGGCATATGGAATGTTCACGTTTATTTATGGGTTGATCACAAGCGCCGTTACGGCCCTTTTTCTGGTGCTGTGTATGGGGCCGGCTTGTGTATTACGAGATCTCACGCAGGAAACATTACTTCAAAACATCACGACCGAAAAGACAAGGGTCAATATATTAGCGGCGAGATCAGCTTTAGTTCAGTTCATTTTTATGTTTTCCATTATCGGAACGGGGGTTATCTCGGATGTATTCGGCGTGCGGTTTATTTATATTGGCGCAGGCCTCCTCTTATTAATTTCGGCTTTTATCGGATTTTCTCAGCTGCGAATGAAGAAGATGGTACAAAGCCGCATGTAGTGTAGTATAATTAGGAACGTACGTTCTATATCGAGAGAGGAGAGGGTAATGTGGGACATCTGGCACTGAAATTGTATGATTATCATCTTTGGGCAAATCAGCAAATATTCACCCGGCTTAAAGAGCTTCCGGAGGATGTGTATCGTAAGGAGATTCAAAGTGTCTTTCCGTCGATAGCCGGTGTATTGACTCATGTGTATCTGTCGGATAAGGGGTGGTTTGATGTGTTCTCCGGAGAGCGTCTGGAGGATACGCTGAAATCAGCTGAACAGCAAAAAGAGGACATCTTGTCTAAAGAGATAGAAGAGCTGGAAGATATGTTCTCGGAATTATCAGACCGGTATCAATTATTTTTGCAAAAGGAAGAAAATATCAGTCTCCCCCTTGAAATAGAGCATCCGTCAGGTGACATCATGAAAACCGCAGCGGCCGATATGATCCTCCATGTTGTGAACCACGGAACGTATCATCGCGGGAATATAACAGCCATGCTCAGACAGATGGGGTATGCTTCTGTGCCTACGGATTACGGTATTTATTTATATATAAACAAAAAGTAAACAAGACAGCCAACGCGGCTGTCTTGTGATATCAGTAAAAAAGCCAAATCATATAAGTGATTTGGCTTTTTCGTTTGCTATGCCATGTTCTGCAGCCGTTCTAAACTGTTTTTCCAATTCGCTTCAAGCGCTGTAAAAGCAGCGGCGGCATCTTGCTGTTCTAATGCGTGAATGATATCAGAATGTTCATTATATGATCTGTTTAAAGCGCCGTTTTCACTGAAATAGCGGATTTCCATTCTCTGAATTTTGACTTTCAGGCTTACTAGCAATTTGTGAAGTTCGGCGTTGTCCGCAAGCAGAATGATGCGATGGTGAAATGCATTGTCCGCTTCCAGGGTGGCCAGTTTATCGCCGTCTTTCATCATTTGAAGAAGATTTTCATTCAGCTGTTTCAATTCCTGAATCACGGCATCGTCCACATGCGGGAGAGCTTGCTGCAATGCGAGTTTTTCAAGCGTCCAGACGATGGAATACAAGTTTTCCGCTTCTTTTAACTCAATCGGAGCGACAAGCGTCCATCTGTTCGCTTTTGTTATCACCAAGCCGTCATCTTCCAGCCGCAATAAGGCTTCCCGTATCGGGGTGCGGCTGATTCCCAATGTTTCCGACAAATCCTTGTCCTTTAACTTTGTTTCCGGTTTGAGCTTGCCCGTTATGATCCAGTTTCTGAGTGTGCGATACACTTCGTCCCGCATGATGGTTCTTTTCAGCACAGGTTCTTTGTTTTGATTATCCAATGGAACACCTCATGAATCGTAGTATACATATTTGCATTTTACCACAGTCCGGGCGCTGGTTAGAAATGAAGAGGGACGTCTAAGAATGAATCGAACCGAGATGCTTCATCTCAATATGCTGAAAGTCAGCGGAGCCGCCTTCAGAAAAGAGCGTGATTCCCTGATCTTCGTGTTTTGGGAACACTTCATTTGTCAGAACGGTTTTTCCGTCGTCTGCAAATACTTCAATACTTGTTTTGTCTACGAGAATTTTCAGATGGACGCGCCCTTTGTTTCCGTCAAATGGGGCTTTGCTTTCGGCGTATGCGCCGGTTTTATCAGGCTGGCCTGTAAACGATCTGTTCACATAGGCGTAGCCGCCTTCTGCTGAAATACCGACATCAATATGCCGACTTTGGTCTGCCGATTCTCTGAGTCTGACGCCTGCATTTTTGATATCTGACCAAGCGATATCCATATCAAGCTGATATGTATCACCTTTGATCGGCAGTGTCTCTGAACCGTTCACCTGTTTGTGTTCTATGCTGTCAGTTGAAGAGGTTAATTGGTTCAATGCTTCAACCGGCTCTGACACAAGGCTGTATGTGCCGCCGTCCTGCTGCTGAAGGCGGATTTCACGGACGATAGAATCCGTGCCGTTAAAGCCGTTTTTTAGTGTCGGTGTTTCATTCGGATAATCCCAATTGTTCATCCATGCCAGCGCATAGCGTTTTGTCAGCGGATCTTCGCTTTTACCGTCCTCAAATGTGACGCCGCCGTACCAGTCAAAGCCGTAATCGAGCCATTGCGGTTCTTCTTGATCGGCGGTAAATTCCTTCCCGTCAAAGTTTCCGGTCCAATACGCGTACGTATTCGGTTTGCCTGCGGGTTTGCCGTTTGCGCTTACGCCTAGAACCCACTTGGCTGTTCCGTCATCTCCACGCATCATATAAAGGTCGGGGCATTCGACGAGACCGATCTGCTGAGTGATAAAACCGCCCGTGTAAGTCCAATTTTTTAAATCGGGTGATTCATAAAAACCGATTTTTTCGCCTTCGGCCATGGCCATCACCCATTTGTCATCCTGTTCATCCCAGATCACTTTCGGGTCCCGGAAATCCTTAGTTCCCGGATTTTTCATCACGGGCTGATCACTATAGGAAGTAAACGTTTTTCCTTTATCCGTGCTGTACCATAAATATTGTTCCTGGGCTTTTGTTTTGGCTGTCGGCTGCGTTGTGACGGCGACCAGCGCGTTTTTGCCGAAGCCCGCCGTGTTGTGTTTATCAATGACGACAGAACCGGACCAGATATCGCCGTTTTCGTTGGTGTATTTCGGAATAGCCGTGCCTTCGTCCGTCCAGTGCACCAAGTCCTCTGATACGGCGTGCCGCCATTCTGTGCCGTTGCCGTTCGGGTAATCCCGATTATAAAGATAGTAGTAATGATATTTCCCCTCGAAAAAAATGGGCTTTTGAGGGTCGTTTTTCCATTTGTCCGGGGTCGTAAAATGATACGCCGCCCGGTAATTCTTCTTATGCTCCGTGTTTGTGTCAGAGGAATTGTGGGTTTTGTTCGGCAGTAAGCCGACAAACAGGAACGCACCCAAAAAGATCAATATTACAATGGGCCATTTTCGTGCCATGATTGAATTCACCATCTTGTTGAGAAATAAAAGAAAATGCCAATGAAGTATCGGCATTTTCTTTTTGTTGTTATTAGTTGTTAACCGTAAGCTGTCCTTGTTCAAGGATGCTGTTTTTGACAACGGATGTTTTCTTGTTTTTGATGTTCAATAAGAAGCTTGGCGCAAATGTTGCCTTTTTATCCTCAAAGAAGCCTCTGTTTGTCATGTAGCTTGTGATCACGACATTGTTGCCTTTGGCTTGCGGCACTGCGAAGTGAGAGTAAGTGAACGTCACATCGTTAGGATCAAGACCCATTTGCAGTACAAGACCAGTTTTGTTCAGCGGCTTGTAAGGACCTGTTAAAGAGTTTGATACATAACCAAGCATGTAAATATCGTTTGAGTTAATACCGTCGATCGTCATTTTTGAACCGCGTGAATCAGTGAACAGGTACCATTTGCCGTTCATTTTGAAAACATTCGCGCGCTCGATTTCGTCAGTTACCGTGTTTGAAGTGATCAGCGGCTTCATGACTTTTTTCAATGTGTAGTCATCGTTTAACTCTACGATACCTAGGGCGCCGTTCGCTAATTCAGCATCGCGTTTTTTAGCACTTTGCTGAAGCTTCTGACTTTCTTTACGGAAGAAGTTTGTGCTGCCGCCGTAGTACGCTTTGTTAAATAAAGATTCTTCGCCTTGGTATCCGTTATCTGTTCCCGTGTTGGCTTCGAATACAAGGTATTTATGGCCTTTATCTTCAACGTAGTGAGGGTCTCTCAGCGTGTGGTTGTCGCCGGATGTATAGTTCCCTTCATCGATAAACTGCTGAACGTTCTGGTATGTTTTTCCGTCTCCGTCAAAAATCGTTTTATGATCTTCCACTCCGTTGATCTTGAGCGTGTCATCAGATTTTGACACATTTACCTGTGCCGTTGTCAGGCTTTGTTTACCGTAATGTGTACCGGAAAAGTCAGTGTAGAATAAACGGATTTTTCCGTCAGATGTAAAGGTTGCAGAACCGGACCATTCTTGTGTCTGTTCTTTCAGGATTTCATCGTTGGCGTCGAACTTATCGCTGTCTTTAAAGACACGGCCCGCGTTTTTCCAGCTGTCGATCGAGTTGTCGCCGACTTTTTGATAAAACATGTAGATGGATGTGTCATCAGCGTCTTTCGGGCTTCCCGCTAAAGCAAACACGACGTGATAGCCGTTGTATTCAGCTACTGTTCCGTCAGCGTTTTGGAGCGGCCAGCTGTCCCACACATCCAGTCCTTTTGCGGACTCGATATTTTTAATGGTTGATTGGTCGAATTGAGGCACTTGGTATTTTTCACTTTGCTGCTGTTTAGGGATCTGCAGCATATCATGGCGTGTGATATGAGAGACGCCGTACGTTTCTTTGTAAGGTTTTTGGGTATTTTCTTTCGCGAAGGCTTGAGTCGCTCCCCCTGCCAGAAGTGCAGTCGTAAAAGTTAGAACTGTGGCTTGTTTTGCAAATTTTTTGATGTTCATGTTCATGTCTCCTTTTGTATGTACCTTTTTTTGCGATCTGCCGATTCGATCCTCCTGCATCCATGGATGGCAGGTTTGTTACAGAAAAAAGACCTAAAATATGTAAGGGGTGACGCCAAAGAATACACTTTGCCCTTAACACATTTTAGGTCTTGCCTGCTTTATCAGTAACAATCCTGCATGATTTACTTGTCGACATCATTCTATTAGAGTCTGATTCTATTGACAACTGGTCTATTTTCCTCTTTTGGATGATAGTAAAATGAAAAAAGACCTTTTAATTTATGGGTAATTGAGACTAAGGTGTGCTCTGAGCCTGGGAAAAAACCTCTCTAAAAAAGAGAGGTTATTTTTTCTTGATAGATAATAAAGCGATGGTGGCTAAAATCAGCAAAGTACCCAGCCATTCTGATATTCCGAAGGGAACATGCAGCCAGATAACAGCTAAAAAAGCTGCCGACAGCGGCTCCGCACAGGCGAGCAGGCTGGTTTCAGAGGCACTCAGATATTTCAGGCTTTCCAAGTAGCAATAAAAAGCGATGAGCGTCCCGAAAATGATGATAAACACAATCGCGGCATATGCCGGCAAGGACCACTCGCCTTCAAATTTCCAGGGCGGGCGGATCAAGCTGAGGGCGGCTCCGCCGATCAGCATGCCCCATCCGACAATAATGGCCGATCCCCATTTCTTCAGCAGACGATGCGGCTGAAGGGTGTAAAACGCCAGTGCAAACGCCGAACTGATGCCCCAAAAGACAGCCAGACCGGATATGGACAGGCTTCCGACATTCCCGTGCGTGACCAAAATGAATGTGCCGGCAACCGCCAATAAGACGGCGAGAAGCTCTTTTGCTGAAGGAATTCTCTTTGCGCGAATCGCTAAAAAGCATGTAATGATCGCTGGCCCTAAATACTGAAGAACGGTAGCAGCGGCCGCGTTGCCGTACTCAATTGCCGCGAAGTAGGTGTATTGAACGCCTAACATTCCGAAAACCCCGAATAAAAGAAGGGGAATTCTGTCCCGTTTATCTTTCCAAACAGCCCATATCCGTCCTTTTTCTTTGCGGTACGCGATGCCGAGCAGAAGCGCCCCTGACACCAGAAGGCGCACCGAAGTCAGCCATTCTGTATTAAAATGGCGGTGCTGGAACAGATACTGGGCAACAGTTCCCGAGACCCCCCATAAGATAGCTCCTGTCAGCACAAGCCAAATGCCTGTTGTTCGTGAATAAGAAAGAGCAGCGTGTTTTTCCAGGATAGACCCCCCCGATTCTGATGTTGTGATATTGACTTACAATAATTAGGAAAACGAACGCCTTTCATGTGATATATTATATATTGCATATCAAATTACGTCAAAATGATTTTCGGAGAAGGCGCTTACGAAACGGCCGTCTGATGAATGAGCAATAAAAAAACACCCCGGCGGGTTTCCGGGGTGTTTTGGTTATTCTGCAATCGCGTCTGTTAAAACAGGAACGACTTGTTTTTTTCTGGATACGACGCCTTTTAAAAGAGCCGTGTTGTTTTCTAAAGTCACGTTGAATGCTTTTTCCACTTTTGACGCTTGATCACCGATGGCAAGCGCAAGGGAATCGTTTTCCAGAATATCCGTAATCACGAGAAGGAACAAGTCAAGGTTCTTCTCAGCAATTACTTTTGAAAGAGCCGCTTCTAATTCCGGCTGCCGCTTTTTCACATCTTCAATATCAACTGTGTTGACTTGGGCGATTTCGACTTTTTTGCTGCCGAGCGTGAACTCTTTCGCATCAAGAGAAATCAGTTCTTCCACCGTTTTTTTGCTTAAGTCGGCGCCCGCTTTCAGCATGTTTAAGCCGTACTCTTCCGCATCTACGCCGGCAATTTCAGCAAGCTCTTTTGCCGCTGCGATATCTTGCTCCGTGCAAGTCGGAGATTTAAATAACAGAGAGTCGGAAATGATTGCTGACAGCATGAGGCCCGCAATTTCTTTCTCGATTTTCACGTTATTTTCTTTGTACATTTTGTTTAAGATCGTAGCCGTACAGCCGACCGGCTCAGCACGGTAGTAAAGAGGTTCCGCTGTTTCGAAGTTGGCGATACGGTGGTGGTCGATAACTTCAAGAACCTGAACGTCTTCGATATCCTTGATGCTTTGCTGGCGTTCATTGTGATCAACAAGGATGACGCCGTTTACTTCGTTTGCGGCTGTTTCCACCAAACGCGGGCTTTCCTGCTTGAAATAATCAAGCGCGTATTGTGTTTCGCCGTTGACTTGTCCGAGGCGGACGGGCTCAGCATTGAAGCCGAGTTTATTTTTTAGATCAGCGTAGGCAATGGCAGAGCAAATGGTATCTGTGTCTGGGTTTTGATGTCCGAAAATAAGAATTTTTTCCATAATAACTCCTTGTCCTTTTTTGTAGTGTAAACAATCTTTTTATAGTTTAACACGTCTTGCGGAGGGTGTAATCTTCAAAACCTTAAAAATTGATGTGAAAAAGAAGCATTTTTGTTGAGAGTTGGGGAGGGTTGCGAGTAAAATACTGGGTAAGTCAGATGCTAATCAGCATATAGTATCAAAAAAGGTACTATGGAGGATGAAAAATGAACATATATCCGAATAAAGAAGGTTGTCCGGTTGAACTGACGCTTTCCGTTATCGGCGGAAAGTGGAAGGGTATTTTGTTTTATCATATGATCGGCGGAAAAAAGCGGTTTAATGAGTTTCGGCGCATTTGTCCCAGCATTACGCAGCGTATGCTGACGCTTCAGCTTCGCGAGCTCGAGGCGGACGGCATCGTGCATCGCGAGGTATATCAGCAGGTGCCTCCAAAGGTGGAGTATTCACTCACCGAATTCGGCAGGTCGCTGGAACCGATCGTTTTGCAAATGAAGAAATGGGGAGATGCCAACCGGGAGTTTCTCGAGGCATACCGGGAAAAAACGTCTCCTCAAGATCAGTCCGCTCAAAAATAAGAAGCAGCAAAGGATTAAATTCCTTGCTGCTTTTTTTTATTTCATCGCGATGGCTTTTCTGGCGTTGCGCACATCATTCTTCAGCAATTCGCTCAGGTTGTAAGCCGGATATTGACCGCGTTCTTCCATATACTCAAAGACCATTTGATGCCACTTGATGGCCGCGTTTAAGTGCTTGACGAAAACGTTTCTTAATTGAGGTGTGGCCGTCTCTGTAATGGCTCCGGCGTAATTGCGGACAGACGTTTTGGCCATGATCAGCAGGCCGCCGCTGTAAAAGGAGGAATCAGCGCGCTCTTCTGTTTCATCCTCACGAAAAGCGGGAGCTTCAGGGAAGAAAGGAAGCAGTTCACGCAGATTTTGTTCGAGCGAATGGATGGAAAATCTGTAAAGCTGTTTTAATCTGGCATCGCTTACGTCCCGCTCTGTTCTTTTTAATTTCACAAGTCCGTTTGCCTGGAAAGCTACTAACTCATGCAGTTCTAATGTTTCATGCCATGCTAATGTTCTCCGCTCAGTCATGGTGTAAGAATCTCCTTTATCCTTCATTTTCACTTTCAGCATATGCCCCGGTCCCGATGTTGTTCCTGATGTTTTGAAGTTTCCAGAAAGGGAAACTCAATGTAAAGGAAATACGAAATAGAGGTGAAACTATATGTGGGACATGATAAAGAACTTCTTCCTTTTCAGCAGCGGGGTTTTGCAGGCGACCACTCTCTTACTTATCGTTATCGTCTTGTTATATGTACGAAAAACCAAAAAGAAAAACAGAGATACTTCTGGTTTCATGGATGATCAGGATCACTGATACAACGGGCATTCTTTCACTGGGATGTCCGTTTGTCTGTTTTCATGTTTCACATGGAACATTGCGGCTGTCCGCGCTCATTTTACTTGCGATTTCGACTTATGTTAAAATATATACGTGTATTTTGGAGAGTTTATGGAAAATTCAGGTCTTGAAAGAGACATTGCGGCGTCAAAAGAGCAGTCGTCTAAGCTGCTCTTTTCTATTCGTATGTTCGAATGATACAAGGTTTGAGGTGAGTAAGTGAAAAATACAAGGGCTCTATTAGAAGGCGCCATTTTGATCAGTATTTTTGCAATCATTTCCCTTTTGGTCGTGTACCTCCCTTTACTGGGGGCAATTCTTCTCTTTGCTTTGCCGCTGCCGATCATTCTTTACACCATTCGGCACGGTCTGAAGCCCGGGGTATGGATGGGGCTTGCCAGCCTTCCTGTCAGCTTTATTGTAGGTTCGTTTACCGGGCTTACAGGCGCTTTTACGGCAGCCTATACGGGAATCGCCATGGGATATTATTTTAAAAAGAAACAGCCCGGCTATGCGGTTGCTGCCGGCGCTATGGCGTATGTGCTGTGCGGCGTCGTTTTTTTTGTGGTCAGCATCGTGTTCCTTAACATGAATGTGGTTGATACCACCATGTCCCAGCTTCGGGAGTCGCTGTCTTTAGCAGAAACCATGTCAAAGCAACTCGGTTATGGAGACCAGTTCGGGAAGCAGATCAAGCTGATGGAAAGTCAGCTGAGCACGGTTCAATATCTTTTTCCGACAGTGCTCGTATTGACCGGCATCGTTTTTTCTTTCCTCAGTTATGCGATGGCAAGGCCGCTTTTACGGCGATTTTCCCCTGATCTTCCGAAGATGAAGCCTTTTAGAGAGCTCAAACTCCCGCAAAGCGTTGTCATTCTGTATTTTATTGTGACGATATTAGGGTTTCTGCCTTTAGAAAAAGGGCATATGCTGTATTCGGTTTCATTGAATGGGGGATTTATTCTCAGCTTGCTGATTTGTATTCAAGGATTAGCGTTTATTTTTTTCTATTGCCGCGAAATGGAGATGCCGAAAGCCGTTCCTGTATTAGCAATTGTGCTGGGGGTGCTTTTTCCGCTCATCTTGTCCGTGTATCTCCTCTTAGGCATCATTGACATAGGCTTTAACATAAGAAATAAGGTGACGCGAAATTGAGTGTGACTTACAGGTGGGGAGTTGATAGAAATGCCTAGTTTTTATGAAAAACCGTTGTTTCGGTATCCCATCTATGCATTGATTGCATTGTCAATCATCATAATCCTCATCAGCATTTACTTTAACTGGCTGATAGGAGCCATCGGCGTTGTGCTGCTCGCCGTGATCTTGTTTTTCATTAAGCGTGCGGATTCTCTGATCAGAAAAGAAATTGACGATTATATCTCCACGTTATCGTATAGATTGAAAAAAGTAGGCGAAGAGGCATTAATGGAAATGCCTATCGGGATTATGCTGTTTAATGATCAATATTACATTGAGTGGGCGAATCCGTTTTTGTCTTCCTGTTTTAATGAAAGCACGCTCGTCGGACGCTCGCTGTATGACACATGCGAGGCCGTCGTGCCGCTGATCAAGCAGGAGGTCGATTCGGAAACGATCACCTTGAATGAGCGGAAGTTTAAAGTAGTGATTAAAAGAGATGAGCGCCTGCTTTATTTCTTTGATGTGACAGAACAGATTCAGATTGAAAAGCAGTACGAAAATGAGAGAACCGTGCTGGCATATATCTTCTTAGATAACTATGATGACGTCACACAGGGGCTGGATGACCAAACGAGAAGTACGATGAACAGCCAGGTCACCTCATTATTAAATGCGTGGGCGCAGGAGTACGGCATTTTCCTGAAACGGACGTCCTCGGAGCGGTTTATCGCGGTGTTAAATGAACACATTTTAACGGAGCTTGAAAACGCGAAATTTTCGATTTTGGATGAAATCCGAGAAAAAACATCCGTTCACACTGTATCTTTGACCCTCAGCATCGGGATCGGCGCCTCGGTTTCTTCCTTGAAGGAGCTTGGAGATCTGGCGCAGTCCAGCCTCGATTTGGCTCTCGGCCGCGGAGGCGACCAAGTGGCGATCAAAATGCCGAACGGCAAGGTGAAATTTTACGGCGGCAAAACGAATCCGATGGAGAAGCGCACAAGGGTGCGCGCCCGGGTGATTTCTCACGCGCTCAAGGAGATTGTCTCAGAAAGCAGCAATGTCATTATCATGGGGCACAAATTTCCTGATATGGACGCGGTGGGAGCCGCAATCGGAATATTAAAGGTGGCGCAGGCCAACGGCAAAGAAGGCTACATCGTCATTGATCCGAACCAGATCGGATCAAGCGTTCAGCGCCTGATTGAAGAAATTAAAAAATATGAAGAGCTGTGGTCGCGGTTCATCACGCCGGAAGAGGCGATGGAAATTTCAAATGATGACACGCTGCTTGTCGTCGTTGATACACATAAACCGTCCCTTGTGATGGAAGAGCGTCTCGTGAACAAAATCGAGCACATCGTTGTGATTGACCACCACCGCAGAGGCGAGGAATTTATTAAAGACCCGCTGCTCGTTTATATGGAGCCATACGCTTCATCCACCGCAGAACTCGTGACGGAGCTGCTTGAATACCAGCCGAAGCGGCTCAAAATCAATATGATTGAAGCGACGGCCCTGTTAGCTGGTATAATAGTGGATACGAAGAGCTTTTCCCTTCGCACGGGCTCGCGGACGTTCGACGCCGCTTCTTATTTGAGAGCGAAAGGCGCAGATACGGTTCTGGTGCAGAAAGTTCTCAAAGAATCCGTCGGTTCTTATATCAAGCGGGCGAAACTGATCCAGCATACGTCTCTTTATAAAGAACATATCGCGATTGCTTCTCTTCCTGAGAACGAAGAGGAGTACTTTGACCAGGTCCTGATTGCGCAGGCGGCTGATTCCCTCTTATCGATGAGTGAAGTGGAAGCTTCATTTGCGGTAGCCAGGCGGGATGAGCATACGGTGTGCATCAGTGCGAGATCGCTGGGCGAGGTCAATGTGCAGATTATTATGGAGGCGCTGGATGGCGGAGGGCATTTAACCAATGCGGCAACCCAGTTATCGGGCATTTCTGTCTCAGAAGCGCTCGTCCGGCTGAAGGAAGCCATTGATGAATATTTTGAGGGAGGCGTTCAGAGATGAAGGTTATTTTCTTACAAGATGTAAAAGGTAAAGGAAAAAAAGGCGAAATGAAAAACGTAGCAGACGGTTATGCACATAACTTTCTCATTAAAAAAGGCCTCGCTGTCGAAGCAAATGCGACAAACATCAGCGCATTGAAAGGACAGAAAGAAAAAGAGAAAAAAGAAGCGATTGCCGAGCTTGAAAGAGCGAAAGATTTGAAAGAAACGCTTGAACAGCTGACTGTTGAGCTGAGTGCCAAATCCGGTGAAGGCGGCCGTCTATTCGGATCTGTCACAAGTAAACAGATTGCAGAAGCGCTGCAAAAAACGCATAAGATTAAAGTGGATAAACGGAAACTGGAGCTCCAAGACGGTATCCGCACACTGGGATATACAAACGTTCCTGTAAAGCTGCACCCTGAAGTTCAGGCTGTGCTGAAGGTTCACGTAAAAGAAGAAGAGTAATACACAATGAAAAACCCGCCGATCCGGCGGGTTTTTTTCATGTCAGCAGACGTCGCAGCGCAAGAAAATGATGAGATTGTTTCATTTCCGATCGTTACGGATTGAATATTATATTACATCATGACGAAGGATGTGTCGGTATGAAACGATTTTTTTCTGAAACATATTTTAATTATCCGGCGAATAAAAAAGCGCTGAAACACTATCCGCTGATCGGAGACGGAAAAGACGGGGAGGTCTATCGCTTAACACACAACAAATGCGTAAAATATTTTTTTAAAAAAGAGACATGTAAGAAGGAATTGGAAGCTTTACAGCTCGGATATGGTTCACCGGTGATCCCGAAACTGTATGAATACGGAGATCATTATATTGTGATGGAATACGTCAAAGGCACCTCCCTTGCGCGCCATATCAAAAAAGAAAAATCCCTGTCCGTCAAACTGACAGCTGATATTTTAAACATGCTGGATGAATTAAAAGATATCGGTTTTGCCAGATGGGATGCCGAAATCAGACATATTCTGATGAACGAACAAGGTGAACTTAAAGTGATCGACCATAAAAGAGCCTTTTCGACCGTTACCCGAGTTCCCGTAAAACTATTAAAAGGACTGGACAAATACGGCTTGGCGGATGAGTTTTTGAACACCATAAAAAAATTAAATCCGTCACGCTACCGGGAATGGCGAAGGGAATTGTAAGTTTCTGAAAATCCGCATATGTAAGTTTCCTTTTTTTAGGGTCGTCATATGATATTTGTAACATTTGTTTGGTGGAGTGTGGAAAAAATGGGAGAATATATTATGGTTATCGGCGCTCATCCCGACGATGAACTATTGGGATCAGCGGGCACCATAAAACGGCTGATCAATGAAGGATATAAAGTGATTTCCATTATTACAGCATTAGGAAGAAAAGAAGAAGCTCATCATATTAAACAATTGGGCGAACGCGCGAATCAAGAGCTAGGAATTGAGAAAGTCATCTTTTTGGAGCATACGAATTTAGAGCTGGAATGTATCCCTCTTCATAAGCTTGTCAAAGAATTAGAACAGCTCATTCGCGTCTATCAGCCTGAAAAAATCTTTACACATCATTACGGCGATGTCAATATGGACCACCAGAGAACGTTCCAAGCAGTTTTAACAGCCGCCAGACCGCTTCCGAATCAAAAGCCTATCGAACTGCTTACGTTTGAAACGCTATCTTCAAGCGAGTGGGAGAGGAATACGGCTGATAAACTCTTCAAGCCTAATTACTTCGTTAATATCACAGACACAATGGATGCCAAACTCGCGGCGCTTCACCACTATGACGTAGAAATGAGGGATTACCCTCATCCCCGTTCATATGAAGGCGTTACACATTTAGGAAGAGTCAGAGGGATGACGGCGGGTGTGGAATACGCTGAAGCTTTTGAAGTCGTGCGGAGGATCTGGAAATGATCAAGACATTTTCCGTCCCGTATCCGTATATGATTCAGACGCTTGACCGCTATTACGGGGTCAAAGCGCACCCGCAAAAAAAGACGGCAGTAAAGACTCAGATGAAACATGCACATCATATTCCGCGATTATACGGAAAAAAACAGAAGTTATCCATTTTGATTGCCACGTTTTGGGACTACCCGCACACGGGCGGTTTATCAAACTATATTAAAACGCTTAGTGAAGGACTGAAAAAAAGAGGTCATAAGGTGGATGTCATATCCCCCAATCAGTTTCCTTCCGCACAGGTAAAAGAATTGCGGGCGGATGTTGTTCCGAAATTAAAAGATTTCTTTAGTGACAGATACGGGGATTACAGTGATCATATTTTGAAGAATAATCGGCTGATGTTTATATACGAGCAAATGCTTCAAAAGATTCATTTGGAAAAATATGATGTGTTTCATGCTCAAGATTTATTTACAGCCAATATATTGGGCAGGTTCAACCGTATTTATAAAAAACCTTTGTTTTTTACACCGCATGGCATGTTTACTTTCAACAGACTAAAATTTCACATTTTTAAAAAAGGATCGGTAGAAGAGTTTTATTATAAAAAACTAGAGATGAAAGCCATTGAATACGCAGATCGCCTGATTATTATCAGCGATACGTTCCGCAGCCCGCTCATGAAGCTCGGAGCCGAACAGGAAGACATGGCAACGGTGATCACAGGAATCGATTACGATGCAAAAACAGGCGGGAAAAGAAAAACCCCGATACCGAAAAATAAGATCATCATCGCGTGTATTGCAAGATTAGGCCCGAGAAAAGGACATAATCATTTGCTTGACGCACTTTCAAGAATTCCGTCTGATCTGCTTGAACATGTTGAAGTGCTGATCGCGGGCGACGGAGAGATGAGGAGCGCCTTAGAGGAACAGGCTCGAAAACTGAATCTATCTATGGTCTCCTTTTTAGGAAAAAGAGATGATGTTCCCGCTATTTTGAATATGACGGACATATTCGTACTGCCGACCATTAATGATAGTCTGCCGATTTCGATTATTGAAGCGATGTTCAGCGGATCGGCTATCATCGCGACCGATTGCGGGGGTATTCCGGATCTGATCCGCCATAACAAAACGGGACTTATTGTCGAGCCGGGAAATGCAAAGGTTCTTGCCCGGGCTTTAGCGTTTTTTATCTCTAACAAATCTGCGCGGGAGAAGGCTGCTTCAAACGCAAAGGCCTACGCGGAGAAATATTTAAGCAGTGAGACGATGATAAAAAATATCGAATCGATTTATCAAAATACCAACAGCTCGGAGGGAGATCATGAAACATGAACATGCAGCCGTTGTACTTGATTTCAGTGCAAACGGGATTGGGATCATTCGCAGTCTTGCCCGAAGAGGAATCGATGTTTACGCGTTTGACACGGAGGGACCTTATCGTATCGGAAAATCAAGATTGGCAGATTGCGGGATATGTCCCAGCCCTTTAACAGAAGAGGAAGAACTGCTGACATTTCTGACTGATTTCGGGAAGCGATTCCAAGCAAAGCCGGTTCTGTACGCAGGTTCTGATGATTATGCGGGATTTATATCTAAATTCCGCGAGACATTAGCCGGTTTTTTTTTATTTTTGCTCCCGAGCCACTCTCTGTTAGAAACGGTCTTAGATAAAAGCAAAGCATATGAATTAGCGGTCAAGCATCACATCCCCTGCCCGAAAACCTTTTTTCCGAACAACCAGGATGAGCTGGAAGAGGCCATCGCCAATATTGATTTCCCGTGTATTTTAAAACCGGTGGCCGGCCATGAATACAGAAAAAAAGTAAACAAAAAAGCAATTGTAATGAAGGATGCAGCACAATTGCGCAAGGAGTTCAGCTCCTACAGAGAAAATGGAGAACTGCTCGTGCAGGAGATCATCCCCGGAGACAACCAGTGTTTTTATAAAGTCGCCACTTTTTATGATGACCAAATGAAATTAATGGGCCTATTCTCTCTGCAAAAGAACCATCAATTCCCTGCTGATTTTGGCGCGGGGGCCCACGTCGTCAGCAAACGGCTTCCTGATTTAATCAAGAAGACCCTGCCGTTTTTTGAAGCGATTCAGCTGAAGGGAGTAGGCATGGCGGAATTTAAAAAGGATCCCCGGGACAATGTTTACAAGTTTATCGAAATTAATCCGCGCTTTTGGCTCAGCCATAGCCTGACAGAACCGGCAGGCGTTCATTTCGTTTACATGTACTATCTGTATTTGACCGGACAGCATGTGAAGCCCCAGCTCGAACAAAAAGACGGAATCAACTGGATTTATGAGGTGCGTTATTTCTTAACGTTTTTGAAGAAACGAAAAAGAGGAGAAATGACGTTCCGGGATTTTTGGAAAGGGTGTAAAGGAAAAAAAGAGTACGCTCTTTTTGCTTGGAATGACCCGATGCCATTTATCAGAAACACTTGGTCTCATCTCAAAAACAGCTGGAAACGGAAGCGGAAGGAAGATCGGCATGTATGAAAAGGAGATTTTGTATGGCGCATTTCAAAAACTGAGAATTGACGAAAAACTGTCGTATTCGTTCGGTGAAAGGGCTGCGGTGAATCCGGATGACATCACTTGTCTGAAATCAACAGACAGAAGCTCCATTTATAAACTGTTTGTAAAGAAAAAATCCGGAACTGTTCCGCTGATATTGAAGGTGTATAAATCTTCCCGTGAAAAAAACAAGATCGAGATTAATATATACGGGAAAGCCCGTTCTGTTTTAGGGGATTTGCTGCCGGATATCTATCTTATAGAAGAAAGTGACCATGAAACGTGGATATTTATGGAGTTTGTCAGCCAGATCAGGGGACAGCTTACATTTCACCCGAAGCATTTCAAGTATATTATTCCGTCTGTCGCAGAACTGCACAGCCGCACCTTTGAAAACAAGAATATTTCTGACGGTAAATGGCGGTCGTGGCTGCCGGTATATGGATCGGAAACCATGAGAAAAGGGCGTAAAAAGCAGATCAAAAAGACAGCGGAATTTTTGGATAGAGCTCTTAAAGATGAGCGCACAAAAGATATCGTGAAGCCTCATTATCGGCAAATCACAAACTTGCTTGAGCAGGAGGAGCCGGATTTTTTCCCTGAATTGATACAAAACGGCTCAGCCATCACACACGGTGATCTTCATATGCAGAATATCTGCACCCACGATGCGTCCGGCCATGAACCGTGGGATATTCAATTCATCGATTGGGAATCCGCAAAATACGCGCCGGTTTGGTTTGATATGACGGTGCTGGTTGAAATTCTGCTTGGCTTCAGAAAAGATTGGAGCCGGCACGCAGAAGATATTCGTACGTATTGCGTAAAAGTGTATACGAAAGAAATGAAAAAGCGGGGCATTCATTTTCAGACCCCTCCTATGACGCTTTATAAAATGGCTTATTTGCAGAGAACACTTGAGAAAGGGCTTCATACCCAATTGCGGAGAATCTTCGACAATCGGGGAGGAGAACTGCTGCCGTATCATGTTGACAAAGTGTCAAAATGGGGACGGGAATTAGGATTATAAGTTTGAGAGAGGGGGAGCGGATGTGAAAGAAGAGATCGGCAAGCCGAACGGTCTGGTGCCTCTTGCCTTATTGCGCGTCATGGATCAATTTTACGGGATCGAACATCAAAGTGAGCCAGAGATGCTGTATTCGTTCTGTGCGGAAGGAAAAAGCTCCCCCAAACGAAAAAAGCCATTGCGTATTCTGTACGCAACCTTTCTCCGTTACCCGAATGTCGGAGGGTTGGCGAGCTATATCACATCAATTAAGACGGGTTTTGAGCGCATCGGTCATCAGGCGGATGTCATCTCGCCGCTCCAAATGCCGCCATCTTTTTTTCAGGAAGATATCCCGCGGGCCGCTGACGAGATCAGAGCGTTTCTTGTTGGCAGATACGGCGCCGCAAACGAAAAGTTTTTGAAGAATCTCAGCTATTTACATGTCTTTCAAAGATTTTTGAAGGAGAAAGACTTAGAACAATATGACCTGTTTCACGCGCAGGATTTATTTGCGGTATTTTTGCTGGGATACCTTAATCAAACGTATCAGCGTCCTCTTTTTTTCACGCCGCACGGACATTTTACGAAAAGCCGGATGAAGTTTCATAAAATCCAAAAGGGTTCAATAGAAGAGGCATATTTCAGTGAAATAGAAAGGCAGGGTATTCGGGCTTCGGATAAAATCATTACAATCAGCGACTCCTTTCACGAGCCCTTGCTGGAGTACGGAGCGAAGGAGGCTCAGCTGACGACTGTTCATACCGGCATTGATATTCAGGATGCCCCTGAGTCCAAACGTGCTGAAAAGCTCGTGATTGCGTGCGTTTCCCGTCTGACCGAGCGAAAAGGACATGATGTGATGCTGGACGCTCTCGCCCGCATCCGGCACCATTTATCCGGAGTTGATATATGGATCATCGGAGACGGAAACATGAGAGGGTTTCTGGAAGAGAAGAGACGGAAACTGGGCCTCTCAAATGTGTTTTTCCTCGGAAAACGACGTGATGTGCCGGCGCTTTTGGCTGAATCATCTATATTTGTCCTGCCGACATTGAATGATAATTTCCCTATAGCGATCATCGAAGCGATGTTCTCAGGTCAAGCCATTGTCGCAACTGACTGCGGAGGAATCCCTGAGATGATCCGGCATGAGGCCACAGGGCTTATCTGTCAGCCCGGCAACAGCCGCGAGCTTGCTGATGCTCTCGTAATGCTGATTACGGATCAGTCTCTCAGGGAACGGCTTGGAAAAGAAGCACGCTCCTATGCCGGCCGGCATCTGCGCCAGGAACTGATGGTTTCAAAAATAGAAAGTATTTATCAATCATTTTTCTGAATGATACCGGCGCCGCATGGCAGGTGCTTCAAGAGCAAAATAAAGAGGCCGGTGTTTAACTATCCAGCCTCTTTCCGAACTATTTTTTCATCTCATACAGAGTCTGCTGACTTTGTCCGCCCGGGCCGCCTGTCATTCCTTGCCGGGCTGAGGTTGTTTTTCCGGTGCTGTATTGGTCAGCTGAGATTTTTGTGCCGTTCTTTTTAATCCATGAGACAAGCTTTGTGTTGCCTGAACTGTTTCCGGATAATAAGAAATACTTCACTTTTCCATCATCAACAAGTTTTTTCAGCTGTGAGACGGTTAAAATCGGATCGGTTCCGTTAAAGCCTCCGAGTGCCATGACTGATTCATTCGTATGGATGATATAAGGCGCCGCAGTCACCGTGGTGAGCGTTGCAAACAGATATTCCTCACCTGTCTGATGTTTTTTCAAATAAGACAGCAGGCCTGTATCCACTTCAGAGGTGAACATATTGCCGCCGTTTGAGCTTTTCAGCTGCGGGCCGGATTCAGGTATGACGCTGTTTCCGCCGTAAAGGATCGGCGTGGCTGACCAGTACAGCGGCGTGAGCATCAACACACACATGGTGATCACGGTCAGTTGTCTGCCGAACGGCTTGTATTTCATCACAATGAGGGCAATGACAGTGCCGAGCCCCAACAGTCCGAGGATGTACATCCAAGCGCTGCCGATCTGGTTTGTATACCCGCTTACGATGAAGACCTGAAAACCGGCGGTGAGAAAGACACCCGCAGGCAGCAGCCAGCCCGTCCAGCCTTTATCATGCTTGTATAAATCATATAAGGCCCGCCAGCCGATTCCGGAAAGGGCTGCGATCGGAGGCGCCAGCATGATTAAGTAGTACGGATGGAAAAAGCTTGCGATGCTGAAGAAACCGGCGGCAGGCACAAGCCATGCTGTCCAAAACATCGTTTCTTTCATTTCCTCCGCTTTTTCCCGGCGGTTTCTGTACCAGCTGATGATGGCGCCGAACAAACCGGTGAGCGCAAAAGGCAGCATCCAGCTGATTTGCCCCGATAATTCAGATTGGAAAAGCCTGAGCGCACCCGGGGTACCGTTGCCGTACATGTTCATACTCATGCTTTTTCCGCCGCCGGGGCCTTGTGAGCCGCCGTTTTGTGCCGGAGGAGTTCCGCTCCCTTGCGGTAAGGCCGCGTTCTGTCCGGATGGCTGCCGGGGCATTTGAACCTGCCCGTTTTTTCCCTGAGGAGCGCTGCCGCCCATTGCCGGGCTGTTCGTTCCCGGAGGCTGCATGCCCATCCCTTCCTGCATCACGCTTTTTCCGCCGGTCATGCTGCCGTGAGAGAGGCCCGTCGTCTGCCCGAGCAGCCTTTCCGTCCCGTTATACCCGAATGCCAGCTCCAGCACGGAGTTTGTCTGGCTGCTGCCGATATAGGGGCGGCTTGATGCGGAAATGGAATCAACGGCTGCTGCCCATGAGACGGAGAGCGCCAGGAGAACGGCTGAAGAAGCGAGAAGTGAGATCAGTTTTTTCTTAATGGATGTGTGTGATGCAATGAGATAAAAAAGCAGAAAAGCCGGAAGCACGATGTAGGCCTGCATCATTTTCATATTAAAGGCAAGACCGACAAGTGCGAATGCGGATAAGAGCCAAATGATTTTGCCGCGTTTCACCGCGCGCATCAAACACCAGGAACCGAGAAGCAGTGTAAAGACGAGCATGCTGTCGAGATTATTCGTCCGGCTGACGGCCGCCGCAATCGGCGTCAGCGCCATGACAAAAGCGGCGATTCTGGCCGCGCCCGTGCCGAACGAAGGCTTTATCATGAAATACAGCAGCAGAACGGAACCGAGCCCCGCCAAAGCCTGAGGAAGAATCACGCTCCATGTATGTACGCCGAAGACCAAAGCGAAAATCGTTTGAATCCATAAAGCGACAGGCGGTTTGTCTACCGTGACAAAGCCGGACGGGTCAAAGGATGCGTAGAAGAAGTTGTGAAAGCTTTGCGTCATGCTTTTGACGGCAGCCAAATAATACTGGTTGGCGGCATCATCCTGCCAAATGCCGTACATATTCAAAGCCGCCGCTGCTGATAAAATACCAATAAGAACGATGTCCAGTCGTTTTGTTTTCAATGGTTTCACCTCTTTTGTGACCCCATTGTAAAAAATAAATATGAAAAAGTTATGAATAAACGATAACGATTCAAAGAATTTTTTACCAAAATTTTCTTCACGAAAAAAAGAGGCGGAAAGCCATCGCTTCCGCCTCCCGCACATATATATGAGAGAGCAGCCTTTATTTGTGATCGTTCTCTTTTTGGATTTCAGCTAATTTGGCAAGCAGAATGTGCTGAGGCATGTGCATGATTCTCTCAAGCGGCATATTCAGTGATTCTGCGAGTTTTTGCGCCGTTTCGGCGGAAATTTGCAGCGGTTTCATGTGATCACTCCTTCCGTTTCTTTATTGTACTAAAATCAGAAATCTATCGTAAGAGGATATGACAAAGGAATGGAGGTTTGAAAAGCGGGGCTTTATAACAGAATGGGGGAGGTTTTTTATGCAATCGCCATTGATGTTATTACAGCTGAAGCTGGCTGATTATCAGAAAAAAGCCGCAGAACTGCGGACAATTGACGAATTTATCATACTGAAACAGACATTGCAGGACATGATGAAAGTATTCGCCGCCTGTGAAGAATGGGAGCTGTATCAAAAAACGGCCGATCTCATGGCGCAGACGGTGCTGCACATCCGTTTCATCGAATAAGAAAAGCCCTCGCTCGGGCGAAGGCTTTTCTTAAAAGGACCGTTCTTCTTCAATGTTTTTATGCTGATCATAAATGACAAGCTTAGACGGACTGTTCTCTTTAGCCGTCTGCTCCGCTTTCTCGATCGCCGCGTCCTTCGATGTATAAAGAGCCGTCGGCGCCACATTTTCCACCTTCACAAACCATCCGTCCGCATCAACACTGGGTGTTACTGCATATGTTTTCATCCTTCTTACCTCCTGGTTTCGATTTATTTATCAGTTTCCCGGCATTCAGAATGGCGAAACACGCAGCCGCTGTTTAACAAATACAGGGAAAGCGATATTTTTCTATTCTTTTTCTTGAGAAATGGTAAAATGGAGTTTGGATATTTTTTAAGGAGAGGACGGTGCTTAGCATGACAGACCTTCTGAATGATCGGCTGCCGCCGCAAAACATAGAAGCTGAGCAGGCCGTGTTAGGTGCTGTTTTTTTACAGCCGTCTGCGTTAACACTGGCTTCTGAAGTGTTGATTCCGGATGATTTCTACAGAATGTCACATCAAAAAATTTACAATGCCATGCTCGTGCTCGGAGACCGCGGTGAACCGGTTGATTTGGTCACGGTAACGTCAGAGCTTGCGAATACCGATTTGTTAGAAGAGGTGGGAGGCGTCTCTTACCTGACGGACATCGCGAATTCCGTTCCGACAGCGGCTAATATAGAATATTATGCGAAAATCGTTGAGGAAAAATCCATTCTCCGCCGTTTAATCAGAACGGCGACCTCGATCGCTCAAGACGGGTATACGCGCGAGGATGAAGTTGAAGATTTATTAAGCGATGCGGAAAAAACGATTATGGAGGTCGCGCAGCGAAAAAATTCGGGCGCCTTCCAAAATATTAAAGACGTGCTTGTGCAAACATACGACAACATTGAGCAGCTTCACAACCGGAAAGGCGATATTACCGGGATTCCGACCGGTTTTATCGAGCTTGACCGGATGACAGCGGGGTTTCAGCGGAATGATTTGATTATTGTCGCGGCCCGTCCGTCTGTGGGGAAAACAGCGTTCGCCTTAAATATTGCGCAAAACGTGGCCACCAAAACGGATGAGAGCGTCGCGATATTCAGTCTTGAGATGGGTGCCGAGCAGCTTGTCATGCGTATGCTCTGCGCCGAAGGGAATATTAACGCCCAAAATCTCAGAACGGGAAATCTGACGGAAGAAGATTGGGGCAAGCTGACGATGGCGATGGGAAGCCTGTCAAACAGCGGTATCTTTATAGATGACACCCCCGGCATCCGCGTCAGCGAAATCCGTTCAAAATGCCGCCGGCTGAAGCAGGAAAACGGATTGGGCATGATTTTAATTGACTACTTGCAGCTCATTCAGGGAAGCGGCCGTTCAAGCGACAACCGCCAGCAAGAGGTATCGGAAATTTCACGGGCGCTAAAAGCGCTGGCGCGGGAGCTTGAAGTCCCGGTCATCGCCCTGTCTCAGCTCTCCCGGGGTGTTGAGCAGCGGCAGGATAAACGTCCGATGATGTCAGATATCCGTGAGTCGGGAAGTATTGAGCAGGATGCCGACATCGTCGCCTTCCTGTATCGTGATGATTACTATGATAAAGAATCCGAAAACAAAAACATCATCGAAATCATTATCGCCAAACAGCGTAACGGCCCGGTGGGCACCGTCTCACTGGCTTTTGTGAAAGAATACAATAAGTTCGTAAACCTGGAACGGCGCTTTGATGACGGCGGTGTTCCGGCAGGTGCGTAAAGCCTCAAGCAATGTCTTGAGGCTTTTTTTCATCCGAAAGAATGAGAGAATGCCGTCCGTTCGGCAGACGAAATAAAGAAAGCGCTTTTATATAATGACATTAAGGGAGGAATGATGATGACAATGGAATTTCCGCAATTTCAAGCGGCACAAATCCGGATTGCCCGGCCGACCGGACAGCTCAAAGAAATCATCAGGTTTTATGAAGAGGGCCTCGGACTGAAGAGGATCGGCAGCTTTTCCGGACATGAGGGCTACAGCGGTGTCATGTTCGGCCTGCCCCATACGCAATACCACTTAGAATTCACCGAAGAAACCGGTTCGTCTCAGCCGGCACCCGTTCCGCACGGCGACAGCCTGCTTGTCTTTTACATCCCTGATCAGCAGGAGGTCATTCGCATCAGCACGAAATTAAAGCAGATGGGATATGAGGAGAAAGCACCCGAAAATCCGTACTGGGAAGAAAAAGGCGTGACCATCGAAGATCCTGACGGCTGGCGGGTCGTCCTGATGAATACAAGCGGCATATAAATGACTGTCTGAAGAACCCTGATTACGGGTTCTTTTTCTTGTTAAAGCATGAAAGTTTCGGGAGTAATAGATAGCAAATGAAATAGAAAACGCTTTTAATCATGTTTAAGGCGAACAAATATAGATTGATAAGATTTAAATGTTCGGATTTACGATTGACTTTCTGTTTCGGCACTGATACACTTAATTTGTTTGAATGAGATATCGTTTTGAAAGGTTAACGGAGGTGCACGGATATATGTCTTCAGTAGTCGTAGTAGGTACGCAGTGGGGCGATGAAGGAAAAGGTAAAATTACAGATTTCCTATCAGAAAATGCAGAAGTGATCGCACGTTATCAAGGCGGAAACAATGCAGGACATACCATCAAGTTTGATGGAGTCACGTACAAGCTTCATTTAATCCCATCAGGAATTTTTTATAAAGATAAAGCGTGTGTCATCGGGAACGGAATGGTTGTTGATCCGAAAGCGCTCGTAACGGAGCTTGCGTATCTTCATGAGCGCAATGTGAGCACGGATAACTTGAGAATCAGCAACAGAGCCCACGTCATTCTTCCATACCATCTGAAACTGGATGAAGTAGAGGAAGAACGCAAAGGGGCCAACAAGATCGGCACAACGAAAAAAGGCATCGGACCTGCTTATATGGACAAAGCGGCGCGGATCGGCATCCGGATCGCAGACCTGCTAGATCGTGACGTGTTTGCAGAAAAGCTTGAACGGAACCTTGAAGAGAAAAACCGTCTGCTTGAAAAAATGTATGAAACGGAAGGCTTCAAAATTGAAGATATTCTGGATGAGTATTATGAATACGGCCAGCAGATTAAAAAGTATGTATGCGATACATCCGTCGTCTTAAATGACGCGCTGGATGAAGGCCGCCGCGTTTTATTTGAAGGCGCTCAAGGGGTTATGCTTGATATCGACCAAGGGACATACCCGTTTGTCACTTCATCCAACCCGGTCGCCGGAGGGGTGACGATCGGTTCAGGCGTAGGCCCGACAAAAATCCAGCACGTCGTCGGTGTATCTAAAGCGTACACAACCCGTGTCGGTGACGGTCCTTTCCCGACTGAGCTGAAAGATGAAATCGGGGATCAAATCCGTGAAGTCGGACGCGAATACGGCACAACGACAGGCCGTCCGCGCCGTGTCGGCTGGTTTGACAGCGTTGTTGTCCGCCATGCCCGCCGCGTCAGCGGAATCACAGATCTTTCTCTGAACTCAATCGATGTGCTGACTGGCATTGAAACATTGAAAATCTGTGTCGCTTACCGCTACAAAGGTGAAGTGATTGAAGAATTCCCGGCAAGTCTGAAAGCTCTCGCAGAGTGTGAACCGGTATATGAAGAAATGCCTGGCTGGACGGAAGATATCACAGGCGCAAAAACATTAAGCGATCTTCCTGAAAATGCGCGCCATTATCTGGAACGCGTATCTCAGCTGACAGGTATTCCGCTTTCTATTTTCTCTGTCGGTCCCGACCGTTCACAAACGAACGTCATCCGCAGTGTATACCGCGCTAACTAAGAATTTGCAGCAAACAAGCCTCCGGTCACGGAGGCTTGTTTTTTTATGTAGGAAAAAAATAATAGATTTTTTTCAAAAAAGTAGTTGCCACTTTCGAATGTTCTATGATATTATAAATCTCGTTGTTACGGAACAGCTTCAATAGAGTACTGCAAGAAAGCTTTTGTCTGAATGCTCTATGATACATAATCCGACACATCAAGAGCCATTAGCTCAGTTGGTAGAGCATCTGACTTTTAATCAGAGGGTCGAAGGTTCGAGTCCTTCATGGCTCACCACTTTTTATGGCCCGTTGGTCAAGCGGTTAAGACACCGCCCTTTCACGGCGGTAACACGGGTTCGAATCCCGTACGGGTCATTGATTTACTTTAGCGTTATTGCTAACTCCTTATTTGTCCTCGGAGGGCCGCCACGATACGGCTTTCCGGACAAATTACTGTAAGGTCCGGTAGTTCAGTTGGTTAGAATGCCTGCCTGTCACGCAGGAGGTCGCGGGTTCGAGTCCCGTCCGGACCGCCATTTTACTTTACTTTATAGTATAGAAAAGAAACATCTGGCTCGGTAGCTCAGTTGGTAGAGCAACGGACTGAAAATCCGTGTGTCGGCGGTTCGATTCCGTCCCGAGCCACTTACCCAAACGCATCTGCAATAGTAGGTGCGTTTTTTCTTTTGTTATAAAAAAAGGGAGAGCCGGCTTTTCAGCCGGCCCAGAAGAAGACGTCAAACACTAGACGGCGTTTTTTTTTGTGAGGTTTCAAAAAAATATTATTTTTTAAAAGAAAATAAAAAACATGACAAAAGGATGGCAGTTCAATACGTTTTTGCGCTGTTCTCTTTAATTTTTTTATCTTTTGACCTGAAACCGTTATAATAGACGGGGAACGTTTTTCACGATCCGAATTGTGATCATCATGAAACATCAATAGATGAAATGAAGTCATTCTGGCAGGAGGAAAATCAAGATGATGGATAAGAAAATCCTTGTAGTCGATGATGAAAAACCGATTGCAGATATATTAGAGTTTAATTTAAGAAAAGAAGGCTATGACGTGCATTGTGCGTACGACGGAAACGAAGCCGTGGAAATGGTGGAGGAGCTTCAGCCTGATTTAATTCTTTTAGATATTATGCTTCCGAATAAAGACGGAGTTGAAGTGTGCCGGGAAGTCCGGAAAAAATATGATATGCCGATTATTATGCTGACGGCAAAAGACTCGGAGATTGACAAGGTCATCGGGCTTGAAATCGGAGCGGATGACTATGTCACGAAGCCTTTCAGCACGCGTGAGCTTCTGGCCCGCGTCAAAGCGAACCTGCGCCGCCAGCTTACGGTTGCGCCGGCTGAGGAAGAATCAGCTTCTAATGACATTCATATCGGTTCTCTCGTCATCTTCCCTGACGCTTATGTCGTATCAAAAAGAGAAGAAACGATCGAGCTGACCCATCGTGAGTTTGAATTGCTTCATTACTTAGCCAAACATATCGGACAGGTTATGACGCGTGAGCATCTGCTGCAGACTGTGTGGGGCTATGACTATTTCGGTGACGTGAGAACGGTGGATGTAACAGTGCGCCGCCTTCGCGAGAAAATCGAGGATAATCCGAGCCATCCGAACTGGATCGTCACAAGACGGGGTGTCGGTTATTACTTGAGAAACCCTGAACAGGACTAACCGGCGATGAATAAGGTTGGTTTTTTTCGGTCGATTCAGTTTAAGATCACGCTGATCTATGTGCTTCTCATTATCATCGCCATGCAGATTATCGGCGTGTACTTTGTGAAACAGGTGGAGAATTCTCTTCTCAAGTCCTATGAATTATCGTTAAATCAGCGGATTGACAATCTATCCTATTATATTGAGCAGGAATATAAAGGAGATAATGACAGCACCGTTATTAAAGATGATGTCAAACGGATTTTGAATGATTTTACGAAGAATAATGAAATACGGGAGATTACATTTGTTGATAAAAGCTATGAGGTCGTCGGTTCTTCGAGGCCTTATGGCGAGGAAATAGCGGGAAAACAGACGACTGACCCGATTTTTAAACGGATTTTCTCAACAAAACAGGCCTATTCAAAAAAATATTATGATCCTAAAAGCAAAAACAGAGTGCTGATTTCAGCAAAACCTGTCGTCACAGAGAATCAGGAAGTTGTCGGCGCGATTTATGTCGTGGCCAGTATGGAAGATACCTTTAACCAGATGAAAACCGTCAACTCGATTCTTGCTTCAGGAACAGGCTTAGCCCTTGTTCTGACGGCTCTTCTCGGTATTTTTCTCGCCCGCACCATTACCCATCCGCTGTCAGATATGCGTAAGCAGGCGATGGAACTGGCAAAAGGGAATTTCTCCAGAAAGGTGCGGAAATACGGGCATGATGAAATCGGTCAGCTCGCAACGACATTCAACCATCTGACGAGAGAGCTTGAAGATGCCCAAGCCATGACGGAAGGGGAGAGAAGAAAGCTTTCTTCCGTTATCGCGTATATGACGGACGGTGTCATCGCAACGAATCGCAACGGGGCTATTATTCTTTTAAACAGCCCTGCGCTTGAGCTGCTGAATGTTTCACGTGAAACGGCTTTAGAGATGCCGATTACGTCTTTATTGGGCATAAAAGAGAACTTTACATTTGAGGATTTAGTAGAACAGCAGGATTCAATGCTGCTGGAGATCGAACGTGACGATGAAACGACTGTACTGCGGGTGAATTTTTCCGTTATTCAGAGAGAGCACGGAAAAATCGACGGTTTAATCGCGGTTCTTTATGATGTCACCGAACAGGAAAAACTCGATCGGGAGCGCAGAGAGTTCGTTGCCAACGTGTCTCATGAGCTGCGGACACCGCTGACGACCATGCGAAGCTATTTAGAGGCGCTTGCAGAAGGCGCGTGGGAAAACAAAGATATCGCTCCGCGTTTCTTAATGGTGACCCAAAATGAGACTGAGCGCATGATCAGATTGGTGAACGACCTGCTTCAGCTTTCTAAATTCGACAGCAAAGATTATCAGTTTAATCGGGAGTGGATTCATATGATCCGCTTTATGTCACTGATTATCGATCGTTTTGAAATGACGAAAGAACAGCATGTCGAATTTATCCGCGAGCTTCCGGACAGAAATCTGTACGTGGAGATTGATCAGGATAAAGTGACGCAGGTTCTCGATAATATCATTTCTAACGCACTGAAATACTCACCGGAAGGCGGACATGTCACTTTCTCAGTCGATGTGAATGAGAAAGAAGAGCTGCTTTATATCAGCGTAAAAGATGAAGGTATCGGCATTCCGAAAAAAGATGTGGAAAAAGTCTTTGACCGTTTCTACAGAGTGGATAAAGCGCGCACAAGAAAACTCGGCGGCACCGGACTCGGCCTTGCGATTGCAAAAGAGATGGTTCAGGCGCACGGCGGAGACATTTGGGCCGACAGTGTAGAAGGCAAAGGAACGAAGATTACATTTACTCTTCCATATAAAGAAGAGCAAGAGGATGATTGGGATGAGGCGTGAAAATATAAAAACAGTCATACTGTCAGTGCTGGTCGTCATTAGTCTTGTTTTAACATGGGGAATTTGGACATTCCAGCCCAATTTTTCAGAAGGCACGGCCTCAACCAAATCGACTGTCCGGGAAAAGCATAAAATTGATAAAACGAGCCAAAAAGTGTCGCAAACGGTAAAACCCCGGGATATGTTTATTCATACAAACGGCTCTCATTACAAAGTGAATGATGAGACGCTCTTTAATGACCTGTGGGCGGATTTGCCGCAATGGGAAGTAAAAGGGATGAAGGATATTTCCGATCAATACGACAAGCTCGGTTTTAAAAATTGGCTTTACGGCAGAAACGGCAATTCGGCAAAGCTCGATCTGCAATTCAATGACACCATTCCGATTGATTTCTTCCAAACGATGTTTAAATGGTCGAATCCGTCAATGGAATACAGCTCATTTGACCATATTGTCATTCCGTTTAATGAGAATAAGACGAATAAGAAGATTTACATGGTCTCATACAGCAAGCAGCTGATTTTGGAAGTGACTGTGGAATCGGCGAATTACCGCAATCTGATGAATGAGCTGTACAGCAAAAAGTCGAGTATGCCGTTATACCACCTCTATTCGGTCGGAAAAAGCAAAGAATTTCTCATGCCGAATGCGCGGTTTAATATGAAGGAAAAAGAATTTATCACTGAAACCATTAAGACGAACCTGTTTAAGCAGACGCTTTTTAATGATCCGAGCACGGTCAGAGAAGACCCGAATTACAATCGGAATGTGCTGACTGACGGAATCAGCCGTCTGGAAATCAACTCGACACAGCGGCAGATTCAATTCCAGCATCGGAACCTGGCACAAAGCGCTTCTTATCAAACAGGCGAGCTGATTAAGAAAAGTTATAAATATTTAGAGGATACGGGAAGCTGGACGGATCATTATCAATTTTTCAATGTGAGTGATAACCAGCAGCTGAGTTTCTACATGTTTAAAGACCAAATGCCCGTGATCAACAGCACGTCTAAGCCTTTCGGATCCGGACCTGTTTTGACCCTGCAATGGGCCAATGACGAGGTTCTCAGCTACAAGCGGCCGAACTATGTTCTCGGACCGAATCCGATTAAAACAAAAGACGTAAAAATGATGAACGGCAATGAGGTTGTGTCTCTGCTGGAGCAGCAGGATAAATACGACGTGAATAAAATCGACCAGATCTTCCTGTCCTATCAAATGGTCTCTTCATCAACGAATGATCTCGTTGAACTGGAACCCGTCTGGAGTATGAAAATCAACGGGAAGATCGTCCCGATTACGAAAGATCTGCTGGGGAAGGAGGAGGACGATAATGGAGTGGAATAAGACAAAAACGATCTTCATCATTGCCTTCCTCATCCTCGATATTTTTCTCGGCTATCAGTTTTTTGAAAAACGCTCGAGCAGTGAATACGAAGTGATTAAAAATTCAAATGTGGAAAAAGACATGGAGATGGATCATATCACATTCGGCAACCTGTCTTCTGATTCCGCAACGGGCTACCGGCTGACGGCGGGCCAAAAGGTATTTACCGCCGAAGATATTGATGCTTTGAAAGATCAAAAGCCTTTAATGGAGATGCCGGCGGATGATCACAAGGTTACGACGCTGAAAATGAAATTTACCGATCCGGTCGGTTTATCGAAGCAAAAAACGCAGGAGGATGCGGAATCGCTCGTCAGCTCTAAAGTAACCGGCGGTGAAAAATATAAACTGTGGAAAGTCGACAAGGATAAAAAACAAATCATTTTTTACCAGATGTATGACGGCCAGTTTATTTATCAGGATTTTGACTCGTCCACGGATGCGATCGGACAGGTGATTCTGCATCTGAACGATAAAAACGAGGTCGTATCTTACGAGCAGACCATGCTGGAGTCATTCAAGCGAATCCAGACGGAGAGCCTGATTCCTGAGCTGGATGCGGTCGAATTATTGTATTCTCAAAATTACTTAAAAGCGAATTGCGCCGTTAAAAGCGTTAAGTTCGGCTATATTGCCCAATATCCGCTGACAAGTACGCAGGTGCTGGCGCCGGTATGGAGAATTACAATTGAAGATAAGTCAAAAGGGACGAAGAAAAAGACACTGCAAACGTACACTGTGAACGCATTGGAAAGCACAGTCATTGATAACAATCAAAATAAATAATGGAGTGAGACACAATGGGCTTGCAATTTAGCGTGCTTGCGAGCGGGAGTACCGGAAACGCGTTTTATCTGGAGACAGAGGAGCACTCTTTTCTGGTGGATGCCGGCCTGAGCGGTAAAGCGATGGACGGGCTGATGGAGAGAATCGGCCGCAAGATAGACGACGTCGACGGCATCTTTGTCACTCACGAGCACAGCGACCATATTAAAGGGCTCGGCGTCATTGCGAGAAAGTACGGTCTTCCCGTCTACGCGAATGAAAAGACGTGGAAAGCGATGGAGAATCAGATCGGCAAGCTGGATACCGGACAAAAGTTTTTGTTCCCGATGGAAAGCGTGAAATCCTTCGGCGGGCTTGATGTTGAGTCATTCGGCGTCTCTCATGACGCGGCTGAGCCGATGTTTTATGTTTTCCACTACCAAGGCAGAAAGCTCGCGCTGATGACGGACACCGGGTATGTGAGCGACAGAATGAAAGGCATTATCCGTTCGGCCAATGTGTTTGTGTTTGAAAGCAACCATGATGTCGGCATGCTGCAAATGGGCAGATACCCTTGGAGCATTAAGCGGCGGATTTTAAGCGATGTCGGCCACGTCTCGAATGAAGACGCGGCGCTCGCCATGACTGATGTCATCGGCGACGGCACATCGCGCATCTATTTGGCGCATCTGAGCCAAGACAACAATATGAAGGAACTGGCGAGAATGTCCGTGCAGCAGACATTGGCTGCGAAAGGATTTGTCGCCGGGGAAACGTTTCAGTTATTTGATACCGATCCGAAAATCCCGACGCCGCTGTGCGCCGTGTAATTTTTCCAAATGAATCATGATTATTAATCCGCGATCTGACCCACACTATAAGCAAATCGAGTACTCTTGAAAGGATTTGAGATAGGGTGGATTATAATCGCGATGATGAACAGTACGCCTCCGAACAGCCCCGCCGCAGCAAGAGAGGGTACTTTCTATCAAGTCTGATCGGCGTCATCGTCGGGGCCGCGCTCATGGCTTTCCTGCTGCCGTACTGGACAGGCGGAGACCATGGAGAAAGCAGCAAAAGCACCAGCCAGCGTCTCGGCAGCGAACAGGTGAAAACAGTCAACGTAAATGTCAACGATGCTGTCACGAATATGGTCAGCCGTGTATCAGATTCGGTAGTCGGTGTTCTCAATATCCAAAAGACCGATATTTGGGGAGAGGGCGGCGAAGCGGGAAGCGGATCGGGCGTCATTTACAAAAAGAACGGAAACACTTCTTATATCGTAACCAATCACCATGTCATTGCAGGTGCGACTGAAATTGAGATCAGCCTGAAGGATGGCTCACGCGTGCCTGCTGAACTGATCGGGAGCGACCGTCTGATGGATCTTGCCGTGCTGAAGGTGAAGTCTGATAAAATCAAATCGGCCGCCCAGTTCGGCAATTCTGATCAGGTCAAAGTCGGAGAACCGGTCATTGCGATCGGAAATCCGCTCGGGCTTGAATTTGCGGGATCAGTGACACAGGGGATCATTTCAGGCACGGAAAGGGCAGTGCCCGTTGACTCAAACGGCGACGGACAGCCGGATTGGAATGCGGAAGTGCTGCAGACCGACGCCGCGATTAATCCCGGCAATAGCGGCGGCGCTTTGATGGATATATCGGGCAAGGTGGTCGGCATCAACTCAATGAAGATCGCTGAATCCGCCGTTGAAGGCATCGGCCTGTCCATCCCGTCAAAGCTTGTCATTCCCGTTATTCAGGATTTAGAAAAATACGGAGAAGTCAGACGGCCTTTCCTCGGTATTGAGATGAAATCCTTAACGGATATTGCGAGCTACCATTGGAGCCAGACGCTGAAACTTCCGAAAGGCATTAAAACCGGGGCGGTCATTATGGGTGTCGACGCGTTTTCACCGGCCGGAAAAGCGGGTTTGAAAAAGCTCGACGTGATCACCGGGTTCGACGGACATAAGGTCAATGACGTTGTGGATCTCCGTGAGCGCCTGTATCGCAAAAAGATCGGCGACCGTGTGAACATCACGTTCTACCGTTCGGGAAAGAAAAAAACAGCGGAAGTCAAACTGACAGAAGCGGATCGATTACAGAAATAAAAAAACAGCCCGGACATCCGGGCTGTTTTTTATTGATTTATTTGTTAATATTATACTATTATGAAAACGGGGAGGTGAAACACATGAAAACGGCTGATGTGATCATCGTATTGAATGAAATTGAAGGTGAATGTGAAGGAAGAATTATTTTAGAATGCAGAATTTAAGAAAATGAAACATGTCATATCAAACGTCCTTTTTCAGGGCGCTTTTTTTATGCCTTTTTTCAGAAGCCATAAAAAAGAACTGAACGTGGGTCACAACACGTTCAGTTAAAAATGGGTATATTTAGAAAAAGGTAGACATGAACTTAGAACTTTGTGATTGAAACAGACTGGTGCTGCTGAATTGAAGCGGCAGATGAAACTGCCGGCAGCTTATTTTTTGTTATTTACAGATGGCTCCGTTTTGAGCGTTTACTTTCACCGTTTGTTCCGTATGGTTTTGGGCAGTGATTTTCACGATGTACTTGTAGACGCCGTTTTCTTTCTTCATTTCAGACGATTTCACAGCGCCTTTGCAATGGCTGAGCGCGATGGAATGCGCTTTTTTAGAAGCGATCATCACTTGTTTTTTCTGCACTTCTTCTTTCAGGATTTTTCCGCTTTTGCCGTCCATGTGGAGCGTATGAAGCTTGCCGTCCTGGCCGAATATGCTGACAACATAGACTGATACGCCGTTTTCTTTTTTCATTTGAGCGGATTTCACAGCGCCTTTGCAATGGCTGAGTGCGAACGATTCCGCTTTTGCACGGGTCATGTGTTGCTGGTTATTCTTTATATCATGTTTGACGATTTTGCTGTTTTTACAATTGATATGGAATGTGTGAAGCTTCCCGTCTTGTCCTGACACCTGAACCACGTAAACCATGACGTTATGTTCGGTCTTCAGCTCAGAAGACTTCACTGTTCCTTTGCAATTCTTCACGGCGATTTTTTCAGCGCCGGATTTTGAGATGAATTGCTGTTTCTTTTCAATTTGATGTTTCACGACTTTTCCGCTGGAGCTGTTGACATTGACGGTGTGCTGCTTTCCTTTTACGTCAAGGACGTTGACAACATATACGTAAGCGCCGTTGACTTTTTTCATTTGCGCTGATTGAACGACGCCTTTGCAGCTGCAGTTTTTCAATGCGGTCTCTTTCGCTTTAGAGATAGAAACGGAAGCCTGCTGTTTCGTTTCCACTTTCGTCTGCGCTGCGTCATCCTTATGAATGACAGCCGCATGCGCTGAAGTTAAAGAACTGATTGAAAGTATGGTCCCCAGTGCAGCTCCTGATAAAACTTTTGTAATTCCCATCATATATTCCTCCTTAAACATTTCATTGTTGGCTTCCCAACTAAGGCTTATTGTAAAGACCCAAACTGAAAACAACATGAATCTAAGCTGAAAACTTCCTGAATTCAGCGGATTTTCAGCTTAGATTCAGTTTTGTTTCAGATAAAAGCGAATAATAGAAGGGGAAGCGAAAAAAATAAACACAGGCTGATACATCTAAGGAGAGACTGCATCATGGATAAGTTGAAAGGCATCAAGGTGCTGATTGTAGACGACGAGCCCGCCATCATTGATTTTTTAACGATGGGGCTTGTCAATGAAGGGTTTGAAGTGATGTCCGCGGCAGACGGGATGTCGGCGATGAATCTTGTGAAAACATTTCAGCCTCATATTGCCGTTTTGGACGTGATGATGCCGGGAATGGATGGGCTTGAGCTGTCAAGGATGCTTAAGAAAACAAGCAATACCGCCATCATCATGCTGACCGCGAAGGATGAAGTAGAGTTTCGCGTAAAGGCGCTGATTGAAGGCGCTGATGATTACATGATCAAACCGTTCAGCTTTGAGGAGCTGCTTGCCAGAATTTACGCAAGAATCCGCAACCAGTTTCCGCATCTTTTCGATGAGGTGGTGCTCGGCCCCTTCCGAATCGATGACCGGAGCAGAGAGATTTTTTACAATGAACAGCCTTTGAAGCTGTCCGCCACCGAATATGAACTGCTGAAATGTTTAGTGCTCCGCCACGGAACGGTTCTCAGCAAAACGAGGATTCTCGATCAGGTATGGGGCTATGATTTTTACGGGGAAGACAATATCGTCGAGGTGTACATCCGTTCTTTGCGCGAAAAGCTGAAGGACAAAGAACACAAGGTGATTCGCACGGTTCGGGGCGCCGGGTACAGGGTGGATCTGGCATGAAACGGCTGTACAGAACCCTGCGATTCCAGCTCCTGTTCAGGTCACTGGCGATTTTGGCCTTGCTGTTATGTTTCATCGGCGGCACTCAGTACATGTTTATGACACGGACGATGTATGAAAATCAGGCGATCAGCATTCAGAGTTATATCAATTCAATGGATCAAAGCGTATGGAGGTCAATCAAAACCCTTGCCCGTTCCGAAACACCGGCTCATCCGAATTTGATTTACCCTGGGGTGACGGTTGCTTTTATCAATCCATCATACAAGATGTCTGTTTTATCAGAAGACCCGCACGCGGGGGCCGCTCCTTCTTTCCCGAAAAAAGTGTATCAGGATGCGCTGACAGATACAATGGCGCTTCACTATCAGGTGGCTCACAATAAGGCGGGTGAGGAAATCATCGTCGTGTTTCAGGCGATTTCCGTTGACGGCAGGCAGGCGGGAGTTGTGCAGATGAGCACGCTGACCCAGCCTCTGAATGATTCGCTTTTCCGCCAGATCAGCATTTTCGCGGTGCTTTCCTTTGCGGCTTTGGTCATCGGACTGTTTGTTTTCTTGCCGGTGATCCGGCTCACACTCAAGCCGCTGTCCCGCATTGTGCGTATGATGGGTGACATTAATGCCGGCAGTCTCGATAAACGGCTGCCGATCGATAGGAAGCAGGCCGAAATTGAGTCATTGGGCATCTCCATCAATCAGATGCTGGAACGGATTGAAACCTCTTTTCAGGCGGAAAAAGAAGCGAAGGAACGAATCCGGCAGTTTGTATCAGACGCATCACATGAGCTGAGAACGCCGCTTACCTCCATTCACGGCTTTATCGAAATTTTAATGCGCGGAGCGGCGGAGAAGCCGGAGCAGAAAGAAAAAGCGCTTCAAAGCATGTACGCGGAATCCGCCAGGGCGAATAAGCTGATAGAGGATCTTCTGTTTCTAGCGAAGATTGACCGGGTGCCGAGCTTTGAAATGAAAAAAGGCGCATTGGGAGACGTCATTTTGGAAATGGAGGCTCAGCTGAAGCTACTCGCGAGAAACCGGAAGCTCGAGTTCTTTGTCGATCAAAAGATAGAATCCGTTTTTGACAAAGACAAAATGAAGCAGGTCATTCTCAATCTGTTTTACAATGCGGTGCAGCATACGGATGAAGACACGGGTGTCATCACCGTCTCCCTGCAGAAAGACGGAGGAATCATGCTTATGATTGCGGATAACGGAACGGGAATCGCTCCGGAGCATGTGCCTCATTTGTTTGACCGGTTTTACAGGGCGGAAACCTCCCGATCCCGTCAATCCGGCGGCGCGGGGCTGGGTCTTGCCATTACCAAAACCATTATCGACAGCCATAACGGAACAATTGAAGTGAAAAGTGAGCAGGGAAAAGGCTCCGTGTTCATCATCCGGCTGCCGGGATAAACCGGGAAGCAGGAAGAAATATCACAATTTATATATAAATTCTAAATTTTCAAAAAATAACTTGTCCTTTTCCAATATTGATGATAATATCTAGTTATTGGTAAAGGGGGTGTGTACTGATGAAGATTGAAGAACTTGATCTTGATACAGAAACAGCAAGCTTGGTGCATCGCTGCTAGTAAAGCCGTGACTCCCCTCATTGGGGAGTTATTATCTTTCAGGGGGTATGTCATGATGTCAACTGACTGTAAGCGCTGGAAGTTTAAAGACAGCGTGCAGGTGCTGACCTACACGGCGCATATTATCATTCAATATCGAAAGGCGATTAAGCTTGCGCATACGAGTGAGATCAAAGAGGCGGTTGAACGGCTGATCACCGGCTGTGAAAAACAAGAGCTTTCTGATCTTCTGGGAGAGGAAGCGGGAAACCAGTTTTTCGATGCGTTAATGAAATTGGATGCTTTAATAGAGCCATGGCAAAACGGCCGTGAAGGCTGCATCACTGAAAAGCAGCTGTATCATTTTGAGAAATACAACCAAAACCCCAATCTGATCCAAAACAGATTAGACGGCAGCAGGGCAGCGATCGTGGGTCTGGGGGGCGTCGGAACGATCATTCTTCAAAACCTTTTGGCGGCGGGCATGCAGCATTTTATTCTCATTGATTTCGATGCCGTATCAGTACATAACCTGAACAGACAATTCGTCTATAATAAATCTTCTGTAGGCAAATTAAAGATCTCAGAATGCAGAGATTATATTGCGGGTATCAATCCCCATGCGGACGCAGCACTTTACCATCAGGAAATTACACAGCCGCAGGACCTGTGTGTGTTAGATCCGTATGAAATTGATATCGTCATAAATGCCGCTGACAAACCCCATAACATTTCTGAATGGGTTTACCGGTATTGTAAGGAGCGGAATATCGCGTTTATGACCGGGGGTGTCGGCAGCTTCAGCGGCCAATGGGGGCCTCTGCTCACGCCTGAATCCTATCAATCCGGCGTCACTTATGAAAAAAACATGCCGGCCGGACTTCTGAACTGTTACCCCGATGAACCGATCAAAGGTTCCTTAGGAGCGACAAACGGTATTATATCCTCGTTTATGTCTCATGACATTATCACATACCTTGCAGGCGGAAGCCCGAAATCCCTGAATACCCGCATCGGCCTGGACTTTGACGGCCTTCATATTACAGAAACGAAGCTTTCTCAAAAGGAAAGCGCTTTATGAAGACGATGCATCGTACGGCGAGAAAACCGGGCGACCCTCTGAAAATAGAAATCGACACAAGCCCGATACGCTTGAACCCATTAGATACGCAGGATTACACAAGCAAGATGATTTGCAGCATTATGTATGAAAGCCTGCAGGACGGCTATAACTGCCGGATTATCCGCAAAGATCCCCGCACCTGTCAGGTGGACATTCACCCGGACTATTTAGGTGACGCCGAGGGTGTGGTTCAAACGATCATCTATCATCTGACGAAAGAAAATCAAAGCCCCCATCTCGGCAGTTTCCTGAACATAAAACAGGCCGTTCCGTATGTAAAAGGCCTCGTCTCATCCGATCAGCTCGGGGTGAACGTAACGGGCGAAAAACGCTTTGAAGTCACCTTAGACGAGCCGTCTGATGAAATAGAATCCGTTTTGCAGAGCAGCTTTCTGATTCCGGCGACCGCCGGGGGCGATGTGCCGGAAAACGGCCCGTACCGATTCAAGCGAACGTTTGAGAAGGGGCTGGAATTTGAGCGGAATCCGCAATATAAAATGACGCCCGCGGATCACCGCACGGTTCAGACCATCCAATTTATTTTGAATGATGATCTGGAAAAAAGCATCGGGCTGTACGAAACGAATCAAACGGACGTGACCTGCCACACCCAGTTTCATCATTTAAACATGAGGTATCGGCAATATGCTGATTTTAAAGAAAATCATTTGCCGATGTTATTTACCTTCAAGGTAAAGGACGACATGCTGAGAACTTTCATTCAGCATTATTTTGATAAACAAAAGCTGGCCGGGGATTTGGGGCATATCATCACACCGACTGATTCACTGATCGGTATATGGGAAAGCGGGAGGACACCGCAGAAAGATCCGCCCCTTTTGACAAAAGAAGAACCGATCCGAATCGTTTATGCCGATTATTATCCCAACGGAGAGATCATTGAAAGGCTGGCTGATCTGTTTCGGCGGGCCGGAGCGGACGTATCCGTCTCCCGCGTCAGTCATTTCAATGATTATTACCATATGGATAAAAGCGGGTTTGATATTGAGCTCCATTTGTTCCTGCCGGCTTACATGCATGAGCTGAGCTATATCAAATATTTCATCCGCGACATCAGCGATCCGGAGAAGAAAAAAACGATCATTGATGCCATAGGATCTGAAAAAAAGAAGGAACTTTTTGGGTTATTCGAGAATACAACTCATTATTGCCCAATTTGTTTTGGGAAAAGTCTGTATCTGCAAGATCCATGTATAGAGGGTTTTAGTGTAAAGACTGACGGGCTCCTTTCTGTTCATGATGTTAAATGCAGATAGCTGGAAAGGGGTATTCATTTGCGGAATCGAAATTTGCTTTACTTCTCCGGTTTTTTCGGAAACTTCTTTTTTGAACGGGGAATTTGGATTTTATATTTAACAAGCATGAATTATTCATTGTTTCTTGTGGGCATCCTGCAATCGGTCCTGAATTTGGCGATGTTTCTGGCGGAAGTGCCGAGCGGCGTCATCTCGGACAGAATCGGGAGAAAAAAATCGCTCTTGCTCGGCCATTTTATGGTCATTATCTATTTGGTGATGTTCCTGAGCTTCCATAACTTCATCGCCCTCTTCATCGCCCATATTATATACGGTATCGGGCTGACGTTTATATCAGGAACGGATCACGCCTTTTTGTTTGATTCACTGAAAGAACAAGGGAAAGAAAAGTGGTACGGCAAATCCATCGGAAATTATAACGGACTTGTCATACTCGGTCTTGCGATTGCCATGGGCATCGGCGGCTACTTGCAGGAAATATCATGGTCGTATGTGTTTATCGCCGGGATTGTCACTCAGCTGATTGCGATGGCGGTCATTACACAGCTGACGGAAATCAAATTTGAAAACAGTGAACACGAAACGCAGACGGTCGGTGACATCTTAAAAGAAGTCAAAGATTTCTTCAGGCTGAACAAAGCCTTTAAATATCTGGTGCTGTCACTCTCCGTCTTCTTTGCGATTACATCGGTTTTTTATATGTACGGACAAGATTTGTTAAGTCAGGAAGGGCTGTCCGTGCGCAATATATCCATTATTTTTGCGGGACTGTCCATCTTGCAGGCGCTGTGCTCCATCTTTTCTTCCAAGCCGGCGGAAAAATTCACGCCGAGGCGCGTGCTTCTGCTGACATTCTGCATCATCGGGGCGGCCTATCTGTTTATACCTTCGGGCAGTCTGTACGTGACGATTGCGGCTTTTGTCGTCATTAACGCGCTCTATGATGTGATAGAACCCGTATCCAGTCAGGTGGTGAATAATGAGATTCCGTCCAGAACGAGAGCCACGCTGCTGTCCATTATCAGTTTGATGACCTCGCTCTTCATGTTCATTGCCTTTCCGTTTATCGGATTCTTAACGGACTATTTTGATTCAGCTTTGCTGCTGACCGCAATCGGGGTATTATCCATCTTATTGTCGCTGTTTATGATGCTCAGCTTTTACAAACTGAAAGCGAGCGTCGCCATCCAGAATAAAGTCGAGCTTTGAACCAGAATGACAAAGGGATGATGTGAGTTGCTGAATATTCATAATCTTACGGTAAATTTAGCGGGAGATACGATTTTCAAACAAGTTTCTTTTTTCATCAATGAAGGCGAAAAAGTGCTCGTGGCCGGGCCGAACGGTTCCGGCAAAAGCACGCTGTTCAGGGTGCTTTCCGGAGAGCTTGAGGCAGATGAAGGAACGATTGCGATCAACAAAGGGGCGAAGGTCGGTTTGCTGAAGCAGATCGCTGATCCCCATGAAGATCTGACGTTGTATCAATATCTGGAAAAATCGTTTGAAGCTCTCGCGGCGATCCAGAAGGAAATGAAGGCCATTGAGCTGAAGCTTTCGGAACCGATGAGTGATGACGAGCTGACTGCTTTATTGGAAAAGTACAGTCAATACACGGAAACATTTGAGCGGAACAACGGCTACCAGATGCACGCGATGATTGATGAAGTATGCAATGGGCTCAGCCTCAGCGAATTAAAGGATCAGCCGTTTTCAAAGCTGAGCGGCGGCGAAAAGACAAAAGCCGGCCTTGCCGAAATTTTAATCCGCAACGACGACGTTATACTGCTGGACGAGCCGACCAACCATTTGGATGTCCATGCGATTGAATGGCTTGAAGGGTTTATTAAAAAATCGAACAAAACCATTCTGTTTACGACCCACGATAAAACGTTTGCCGACCAAACGGCGATGAAGGTGCTCGAGATTGACGATACCGAGGTGAAGATTTGGCCTTACGGATTCAGCGAATATTTGAAAAAGCGGGAAGAATTCATCATCGCCCAGTTTGAGAAATATGAAGAACAGCAGAGAAAAATACAGAAGATGAAGGAATCCATCGCCCAGCTGAGAGATTGGGCCAACCGCTCAAATCCGCCGTCTGTCGGCCTGCACAGACGCGCGAATAATATGGAAAAGGCGCTGAAAAGGATCGAGCTGATCAATAAGCCGGTCCGGACGGAGCAAAAATTAAAAAACGCATTTCAGGAAGCGGGCGCCGGTTCAAAAGATATTGTGTTCATTGAAAACGGAAAGGTGACCAACGGATCTTCCCTTTTATATCAAAATGTGAACCTGCGCATAAAGCATAAAGACAGAATCGGCATCGTCGGCAGAAACGGCGTCGGCAAAACAACGCTGATCCGCTGCATCATCGGGGAAAGAGAACTGTCGGACGGCACCATTAAAGTGGGGGAAAATCTTAAGATAGGCTACATTGATCAAAAGAGCCACGTCGGAGATTCGAGTCAGACGATTCTGCAATTCTTTAAAGAAAATCTGCTGACTGAAGAGGGCATGGCCCGGAATATGCTGGCCAAGTACGGATTTTACGGGTCGTCGGTCTTTAAAAAACTTTCCGTCCTGTCGGGCGGTGAAAGAATCAGGCTGAAGCTGTCCATCTTAATGGAAAAAAAGCTGAATGTCCTGATCCTGGATGAGCCGACCAACCACTTGGATATTGAATCTCAGGAAATTCTCGAAAACAGCCTGATGCAGTTTCAAGGCACCATCATCTGCGTTTCTCACGACAGAAACCTGCTGGAGAAGTTCAACAAGATTTTCTGGCTTGAGAATCAAAACGTCACCATCTTTTCAGGTCCATACAGTTACGCCAAACAAAAAAAACGGCAGATTGCCGAATAAAAGGGGAATGGATATGACCATTGACAGACTGACAATCAATGAGTTATCGTACGATCTTTTTGTAAGCGAGTATGCTGATAAAAAACCTTTTATTTTGACGGGGGCAATGGATCACTGGGAATGCAGGCCGTGGACGCTTGAATACATTGACGAACACTATGGAGACAGAATGGTCACCATCCGGAAATCAGATATCGAAGGGGTCAAAACGTTTAAACAAGTAAAGCTTTCCAACTATATCGAGTACATTGATCAGAATGATGACAAATGGTACTGTGACTGGAATTTTACGCAGCTGAACCAAAATGACTTAGACCTTGTCTATTCCGCACCCGAGTATTTTACAAAAGACACATTGAGAGCGGATGAAGAAACGGGACGGGACTGGAAATGGTTCTTTCTCGGTTCTAAGCAGACAGGCACGCCGCTGCATCAGGATTTTAACAGCACGCACGCGTGGAACGGCGTCATTTTCGGGGAGAAGGAATGGATCTTCTATCATCCGGACGACTCTCCGTATTTGTACGAAGGAAATATCAATGTCTTTGATGAAAAAGACATTGAGCAAAAACCGCTGGTGCAAAAGGCGTCTCCGATCCGCTTCAGACAAAAGGCGGGAGAAATCATTTACGCGCCGCGCCATTGGTGGCATCAAGTCGAGAATACGGAACATACATTGGCAGTGAGTGAGAACTTTTGGTTTACCGGAGAGCGGCTTGCCAATCAGATATAACCTGACGAAAGGCTGAGGAGCATCTCAGCCTTTTTTTGTATGGATTCATTTCATCCGGTCCAGACCGAATTTTTTCAGGCGGTATTGCAGGCTCTGTCTGCTGATTCCGAGCTCGTTTGCCGTTTTGGATATGTTATTGCCGTGTTTTCTCAGGGTTTTTTCGATCATGTATTTTTCGAAGTTTTCCATTTTGTCTTTTAAATCGGTGCCGGGCTGGGTGCTTGCGACGGCTTTGGTTTCCGTGTCAGCGGGTTTGATTTTCATCCGGTATTGGTAAGGCAGGTGGGCCGCCGTAATCGTCGTTTCATCCGTCATAAAGTTCATGGCGCCTTCAATCATATGTTCAAGCTCGCGGATGTTGCCCGGCCAGTCATATTCCAGGAAGAATCGCTGCACATCGTCACTGATCGAATCGACATGCATTTGGAACAGGTGATTGTTTTTCTGGATAAAGACTTCGGCCAGAGGCAGAATATCTTCCTTGCGCTCCCGGAGCGGGGGAATGATCAGCGTGACAACGCTTAAGCGGTAGTATAAATCTTTGCGCAGCCGCTCTTCTGAAATGGCGGTGATCGGGTCTTCATTCATCGTGGCGATGATGCGGACGTCAATCGGTTTGTCCTGAGCTGATCCGATGCGCCGGATTTTCTTTTCCTGAAGGGCGCGGAGCAGTTTTGCCTGCAGGCTGAGATTGAGAGAGTTGATCTCATCAAGGAGCAGGGTGCCTCCCTGCGCCTGCTCAAATAAGCCGGGCTGGTCGATGGCTCCGGTAAAGGCGCCTTTTTTCGTGCCGAATAAAATACTTTCGACCAGACTGTCCGGCAGGGCGGCGCAGTTTTGTGAGATGAACGGGGCGCCTGAGCGCTGGCTGCCGTTGTGAATGCTTTGGGCAAACAGTTCCTTGCCCGTTCCCGTCTCGCCGGCCAAAAGAACGGACGATGACGTACGGGTTGCCCGTTTCGCGTTTTCGATGACTTCCCGAATAACCGGGCTGTTGCCGAGAATACTGTCAAACGTGTAGCTGTTCTGTTCTTTCCTGTGCATGTTCTCCCTGATCAGCCGTTCGAGCTTGGTGACGTCCTTGGCGATTTCCACGGCTCCCTTGATCTCGCCGTTTTGCACAATCGGGAAGGTGTGGTTGATCGTCGTGATTTCCTGGCCTTTGTTATTGAAATAGCTTTGCTTTACGTTTTTAATCGTTTTGCCTTCTTGAAGGGCCTGAACGAGCGTGCTGTCCTGCTGATTGGAAAACATAAATACATCAGTCAGGTTTTTATGCAGGACGTCCCGTTCATCCATATCTTCAATCTGCATCATTTTCTTATTGTAAATGACGGTGCTGCCCTTCTCGTCCACCACATGCAGCCCGACATCAATCTCTTCCAGAATGCTTTGTAACACGAGTGTGTAAAATTCGCTGGTTGTGTGCAGGTCAATTCCCCCTCTCAATCGTCTTAACATTCATTATTTTAAAATAAATCGAACGGAAAACGCAAAAAAATTTTGCGCTTGGCTGAAGTTTGCACGCAAACTGCCGGAAAATTTTGCGGGAAAAGAAAGAATGCTGGCGAAACATCCCGTTTTTTCGGATTGGCACGGAACTTGCTTTATAAAAAGGGAAAGCAAGATCTAATGTTGAATGATTACAAAACAAGGGGGAATCAGATTATGTCAGCTTTCACAAAATCTCAAGAAATTATCAGCCAAACTTCACATTACGGCGCGAACAACTATCATCCTCTGCCGATTGTTATTTCCGAGGCGCAGGGTGTTTGGGTAAAAGACCCTGAAGGTAATCAATATATGGATATGCTGAGTGCTTATTCTGCGGTGAACCAGGGGCACAGACATCCGAAGATCATTCAGGCGCTGAAGGATCAGGCGGATAAAATCACTCTGACGTCACGCGCGTTCCATAATGATCAGCTCGGTCCGTTTTATGAGAAAACAGCCAAGCTGACCGGAAAAGATATGATTCTGCCGATGAATACGGGGGCGGAAGCCGTTGAATCCGCTGTCAAAGCGGCGAGACGCTGGGCATATGAGGTCAAAGGAGTAGCGGATAACCAGGCGGAAATCATTGCGTGTATCGGCAACTTCCACGGCAGAACGATGCTTGCGGTATCCCTTTCTTCAGAAGATGAGTATAAACGCGGTTTCGGACCTATGCTTCCGGGTATAAAATTAATTCCATACGGAGACGCAGAAGCGCTGCGCCGGGCGATCACCCCGAACACAGCCGCTTTCTTATTCGAACCGATTCAGGGAGAAGCGGGCATCGTCATTCCGCCGGAAGGATTTTTACAAGAAGCGGCAGCCATTTGTAAGGAAGAAAATGTACTTCTGATCGCTGATGAAATTCAGACGGGACTCGGCCGCACAGGGAAAACATTCGCGGTTGACTGGGAAAATATCGTACCGGATATGTTCATCTTAGGCAAAGCGCTCGGCGGGGGCGTCTTCCCGATTTCGTGCATTGCGGCGAACCGTGACATTCTCGGCGTGTTTAACCCGGGTTCCCACGGCTCGACATTCGGCGGAAACCCGCTCGCTTGCGCAGTATCGCTCGCATCTCTTGAAGTCCTTGAGGAAGAAGGGCTGGCAGAGCGTTCCCTTCAGCTTGGCCGTTATTTTAAAGAAGAGCTTGAGAAAATTGATAACCCGATCATAAAAGACGTGCGCGGTCGCGGCCTGTTTATCGGCGTTGAACTGACAGAAGCGGCCCGCCCTTATTGTGAAAAGCTGAAAGGCGAAGGGCTTTTATGCAAAGAAACACATGATACCGTGATCCGTTTTGCACCGCCGTTAATGATTTCCAAGGAAGACTTGGACTGGGCGATCCAAAAGATCACAAACGTGCTTCAAAACGCGTAAAAGCTTGATGCGGCAATGCTTTCCCTCGGCTTGTATGGAATTTACAAATAAAAAATTCAGCACACTCTATTTGCGCGGCGACAGTATTTTAGTATAATGTATCTTTATGTACGAAAATGAATTTCATATAACATTCATATACAAATAGAGGCTCTTTGGACAGCAAATCGGTTTCAAAGCACCGGCTTGGTTCCAATACAAGTTGCTGAAGGGGTGCAGAATAGTGAATACAAATCAAAAAGAGAATCAGCTTCAGCGCACAATGAAATCACGCCATTTGTTTATGATTTCATTAGGCGGAGTGATCGGCACCGGGTTTTTCCTGAGTACCGGATTTACAATTAACCAGGCGGGACCGCTGGGCGCGGTTCTGTCTTATCTGGTCGGCGGTTTTATTATGTTTTTGACAATGCTCTGCTTAGGCGAGCTAGCGGTTGCCCTTCCCGTATCAGGGTCGTTTCAGACGTACGCAACCAAATTCATCAGCCCCGCTTTCGGTTTCGCATTCGGCTGGCTGTACTGGCTCGGCTGGGCGGTGACATGCGCCATTGAGTTTTTATCTGCGGGACAATTGATGCTCCGCTGGTTTCCGCATGTTCCCGTATGGGTGTGGTGCCTCGTGTTTGTCGGACTGATGTTTCTTTTGAACGCCATTACCACAAAAGCGTTCGCTGAGTCGGAATTTTGGTTTTCCGGCATTAAAATTGTAGTCATTCTGCTGTTTATTATTTTGGGCGGCGCCGCCATGTTCGGCCTGATTGACATGAAACACGGCGAGCAGGCTCCTTTCTTCTCCCATTTTTATGAGGATGGATTGTTTCCGAACGGCATTAAGGCTATGCTTATTACGATGATTACCGTAAACTTCGCGTTCCAGGGAACGGAGCTGATCGGGGTTGCCGCGGGAGAAAGTGAAAATCCCGAGAAAACGATTCCGCGCTCTATCCGGCAGACGGTATGGAGAACGCTTGTCTTTTTCGTTCTCTCCATCATCGTCATTGCCGGCATGATTCCGTGGAAGCAGGCGGGAGTGGTCGAAAGCCCGTTTGTCGTGGTATTTGAACAAATCGGTATTCCATATGCCGCCGATATTATGAACTTTGTTATCTTAATTGCGCTGCTCTCAGTGGCCAACTCAGGCCTGTTTGCATCGACGCGTATCTTATATGCCATGGCGAACGAAGGACAAGCCTTTAAATCGCTCGGCAAAACAAATAAACGCGGGGTGCCGATGAACGCTCTGATCGTGACGCTGGCCGTCGCCTGCCTGTCACTGCTGTCTAAAGTAGCAGCGCCGGAAACCGTTTATATGTTTCTCTTATCATTAGCCGGACTAAGCGCGCAGGTCGGCTGGATTACGATTTCCCTGTCACAGCTGATGTTCAGACGGAAATACATCCGCGAAGGCGGCAAAGTGGAAGACCTGAAGTTTAAAACACCGCTGTACCCGGTGCTGCCTATTATCGGGCTGACGTTAAACACGGTTGTTCTGATCAGCCTCGCATTTGATTCAGAACAGCGGCTCGCCCTTTATTGCGGCATTCCGTTCATGGCGGTGTGCGTTATCGTCTATCATCTGTATGTAAAAAAGCATAAGCAGTCAGAAAAACAGATAGAGCTTTAAATCTTTTCGTGTCCAAGTCATCTTTGAGAAACCCGCACAGGACAACATACAACATGTTGAGGTGGAAAAACGGATGAACAAGAATATCTCAGTTATTGGAATGCCGATGGATTTAGGACAAGCACGACGCGGAGTGGACATGGGCCCGAGCGCCATCCGCTACGCGCATCTCATTGAACGGTTATCTGACATGGGGTATGCGGTGGAAGACTTAGGCGACATCCCCGTCAATCGTGAAAAACTCAAAAATGATGAAGAGCTGAAAAATCTGAACTCTGTGCTCTCGGGGAACGAGCAGCTCGCCCAAAAGGTGGACAGCGTCATTGAGAATGAGCGGTTCCCTCTCGTCTTGGGCGGCGATCACAGCATCGCGATCGGAACGCTGACAGGAACGGCAAAGCACTATAAACAGCTCGGCGTCATCTGGTACGACGCGCACGGCGACTTAAACACCCTGGAAACATCGCCGTCAGGCAATATTCACGGAATGCCGCTGGCCGTCAGCCTCGGCGTCGGGCACGACACATTGGTGAACCTGGGCGGGTATGCCCCGAAAATCAAGCCGGAGAACGTCGTCATCATCGGCGCGAGATCGCTTGATGAAGGCGAGCGTGAATACATTAAGGAAACAGGCATGAAGGTCTATACGATGCATGAGATTGACCGCCTCGGCATGACAAAGGTCATTGAAGAAACCATTGACTACTTGTCAGACTGTGACGGCGTTCACCTCAGCCTTGACCTCGACGGCCTTGATCCGAGCGACGCACCCGGCGTAGGCACGCCTGTCGTCGGCGGCATCAGCTACCGTGAAAGCCACTTGGCAATGGAAATGCTGTATGATGCCGACATCATCACTTCAGCTGAATTTGTCGAAGTCAACCCGATCCTCGATCACAAAAACAAAACCGGCAAAACAGCGGTCGAGCTGGTAGAATCTTTGTTAGGAAAAAAACTACTATAAAATATGCGCCTCCGCACTTGCGGGGGTTTTTTTGTTGCCACGAGGAAACTAGCGGGCTGTCACCCTCTTTTTAGACCTGTAAATATGATATATTTATTACACAAAATGGGAAAGGGAGGTGTCCTGACAGATGGCTGAAGTGATGGCCCACGAAACAGTTGCGAAAAAAATCAGTGACTGGTATGAGGAAATCAAAAAGCACAACACCGAATCGGCTGAGGCGTTAAGAGAACAACTGCTTACGGATCTGCAAAATATGACACAAAATCAAACGGTGCTCCTTTATTTTAATTTAATTGATTCCCGCTATAAGCTTTTAATGGAAGAGTATGAGAAAACAGACGGCATTTTAAAAACGATCCAGCTGAACGCCGATAAAGAAAAAACAGACCAGATGATTCAATACTATTATTATTTCTTTTCCGGAATGCACGAGTTTTACCGTAAACGGTTTATGAACGCCATTAATTTTTACCGGATTGCTGAAAGCAGGCTCCGGCACATACCGAATGAGATTGAAAGAGCCGAGTTTAATTATCAAGTGGCGATTGCCTACTATGAAATCCGCCAAAACTACTTTGCGATGAACCACGCGGAAAAAGCGTTGGAGATCTACAAAGCCAATGAAATGTACGCGGTCAGAGAAGCACAGTGTTTAATGGTGATCGGCTGTAACAGAATGGACTTGTTTCACTACCAGAAAGCCGAAGAGCTCCTGCAGACGGCGGTTCATCAAGCCGCCAAAGCGGGCGATCCGCATATTGAGGCGCTCGCCCACTTTAACGCAGGCATTTGCTATGAAAGACAGGAAAAGCTTGAGGAGGCGCGGGTCGAGTTTGAAACGGCTCTCGATCAAAAGGAGCATTTGCAATCAGCATATTCGGTGCGGAGTCTGTACATGCTGGCCAGAGTGTTATTGAAACAGGAACAGATGGATGAGGGCCGGTTTTGGCTGCATAAAGCGCTGAATGCCGCTGAAGAAAAAAACGAGCCCGTATACACCCAAAAGCTGCGCATCTTACAGCATGTCTTTATTGACCAGAGTGAAGAATCGCTTGAATCAGCTTTCGCCGAGTTAAGAAGGAAAGAGCTGTGGAGTGACGTTTCCGATTTGTCGTATCAAGCCGCGGCGCATTTTAAAAAACAGGAGAATTACAAACTGGCGGCGAAGTATTTTCAGGAATCAATTGATGCCAATGACCAAATTTTGAGATTAACGGAGGGGATTCGTAATGAAAACATGTAAATTCATTGTACTCTCAGCAGCCTTGGCAAGTCTCATTTCGATTGGATTATTTGCGCAAACTGGTTCAACGGCACAAGCCGACCAAATCATAAAACCGGCGGAAAACGGAGCCTTCGGATAATACTGCATGATACCGCTTTCAGTCCGTGTTTTGTAAGGAGTGATTCAATGGCTATCACGCTGCAGCCGATGACAGGACAAGAATTTCAGTCCTATCTCGCCCATTCAACCAAGCATTACGCTGAAGAAAAGGTAAAAGCGGGAACATGGCTGCCTGACGAAGCGCCGGAATTAGCGGAGCTGGCGTTTGAAGACCTGCTTCCTGACGGCTTGGAGACGGCCGATCACTATTTATGGACGCTGACATTGGACGGAAAGGAAAATGCCGGCTGGCTGTGGCTTCACGCCGATCCGGACCACCCGCAGCAGGACGCATTTATTTATGATTTCGGCCTTCATCCGCCTTTCCGCGGCAAAGGCTATGCAAAAGAGGCACTCGCAAGGCTGGAGGACAAAGCCAAAGACCTGGGTGTCCGCAAGATTTCTCTCCATGTGTTCGCTCATAACGAAACGGCGCGGAAGCTGTATGAGAAGACGGGATTTCTGGAGACGGATGTCATCATGAGCAAAAAGCTGTCGTGAAAAGGGGCCCGCACGCTGGGCCTCTTTTGTTATTCATCTAACAATGTCATCATGTGTTCCGGATAACGCTCGCCGGCCGCGGTGCCGATCGGAAACATCTCATCCAAACGCGCCTTCACATCCTCGGGAAGCACAATGTCGAGAGCGGCGAGGTTCTCTTCCAAGTAGTGTTTCTTTTTTGTGCCCGGAATCGGAATGAGGTCATCGCCGTTTGCGAGAACCCATGCGAGCGCAAGCTGAGGCGCGGTGATATTCATTTCCCGGGCAATGGCGGTAAGTTTTTGGACTAGCCCTATATTCACCGCCAAATTGTCTCCCTGGAATCTCGGCGTTCTTCTTCTGTAATCATCGGCATCCAGCTGATCGGTCGACGTCATCTTTCCGGAAAGAAAACCTCTGCCGAGCGGACTGTAAGGCACAAAAGAGATGCCGAGCTCACGGCAGGCGGGCAGCACATGCTCCTCCGCTTCCCTGCTCCATAAAGAATATTCCGATTGAAGCGCGGCAATCGGATGAATGCGGACGGCGCGCCTGATCGTTTCTGCGGAAGCCTCTGACAATCCGATATACCTCACCTTTCCTTCGTCTATCAGCTCCTTCATGGCGCCGACAGTTTCTTCAATCGGCACCCGCGGATCAACCCGGTGCAGATAGTAAAGGTCGATATAATCCGTCCCGAGACGTTTCAGACTGGCGTCACACGCTTTTTTCACATAATCGGGCCGGCCGTTGATTTCGATAAACTCACCCTTTTCGCTTCGGACATAACCGAATTTCGTCGCGAGGCACAGCTCCTTTCTGAATGGGGCGAGCGCTCTGCCGACAAGTTCTTCATTCGCACCCAATCCATATTGATCAGCCGTATCAAACAAATTCACGCCGAGATGAACGGCATGATGCAGTGTGGAAATCGACTCTTCCTCACTCTGGCTGCCATAGTATTCCGACATGCCCATGCACCCTAACCCCATTGCGGAAACCCGCATCGAACCGATCGTTCTGTCCTTCATATGTCCTCCCCCTTTCTTGTATGATAACCGGATTTCCTGATATTTGAAAATGTTTTATGCATAAGATTTACATATTGTTATAAAATTTTTAAAAATCTGTAAATTGTATATTTTTTTATCGCAATTCCGTCATATAATACAAATGTGGAAAAATTATACTCAAAGAAAAGAGGCGAAGTCATGATGTGTAAAAAGCTGTTCAAAGCCGTCCTCCCGTTTGCCCTGTCATTCACCATGGTTCTGTCGTTCTCCGGTATGAATGTAAAAGCGAAAGAAACAGAAACAGCCCGCTACGCAAAAGAAATCGCAGAGCTTCAGCAGGGCACGACTCCCCAAGACGTTCTCCAATCCGCCAAAGAGCTTGCCAAACAGAAGCACGTTTCAACAGAAGCAATTCTCAAGCAGTTTCATCAAGAAATCACGGCAGACAAGGTGCAAGGAAATGTAATCGCTTCCAAAGAAGGGATCTCTGCGATGGGCGGATCGTCAGGAACCAAAAAACTTCCGAAAAGCACAAAAGGCAATATTTATTACACGAACTCATACACGGCTTATTACAACCACGGGCATGTCGGCATGTATTCATCCGCTGATAAAATTGTCGAATCCGTGCCGGGAGACGGCGTCCGCCAGATTGCTTATAACGGCAGAGAAGTCGAAGACAATTCAATCGTCCAGACCGTAAAAGTCACCGACGCCCAAAAACAAGCCGCCGCTGACTGGGCTGTATCAAGAGTCGGTGATGAGTACTCCTTCAACTTCGTCAATAACAGAAATACGGGCCATGAAGGCGCCAAAAACTGCTCAAAACTGCTGTGGTCGGCATTCCTCTTAAAAGCCGGGATTGATATCGACTCTAACGGCGGCTTAGGCGTATACCCGCGCGACATCACAAGTTCGTCCTACACGGCCACGATTCTGACCATTCACTAAGGAGTACAACGTGAAAAAAATCATCTGGATACTCTTAGTGATCATCGCCGCCGCAGCGGTCTTATGCTTCTTCTATTTCCGCACGGAAGATCCTGCGGAGGTTGCGAGAGACACATTAAATGACCCTGATTTTCTGAAAGATAAAGAGGCGCTGCTGTATTTCTCCACTGCGGCTGACCAAGACACGTTCGGCGGCGGAAAAAGCTACGCCCTCTTCGCCGATGAAAAAGGGCGGCTCTCTTCTTATCACATGAAGGGGCTTGAGCTCGGATCGGCCAAAGTGCATGACGGCAGCGTGCTGCTGGAGGACAAAAAAGGAATCTACACCGTTCAGGGCGGCCTTCACACGTATAAAAGAGCGTACCAGCATACGGGAGACAGCGCGGGATATATCGAGCGGGCGAAAGGCTTTTACACGCTGTATAATTCGGGCTACGACAAGAGCGGCGGCAGCTACCGCTCAGAGCTGTACCGCCAGATTGACGGCAAGTGGAAGCAAGACGTCATCCCGCACTATATCCGCGCTTCAGGCTTTTTTAAAGATCATCTTTTCGCGCTCACGCCGACAGATGACGAAAAAGGCTATCACATCCAAGACATTCAGGCCGCTAAAGAAAAGCTCCATACAAAATCAATCGCGACATGGACGTACAAAGAAGGCACGTCTGTCGAATCCCAGCTCGCCGCGGACGACAGCGCCGTCTGCTTTGTCACCAGAGGGGAAAAAGCCGATCACATCTACCAAATGGTGAAAGTCATGAAAAACAGCGGCGCCATCAAAACGTATGACATCGCCGCTTATAAAAATGACGAACAGACGATCTATGACTCCATGCCGTTCAGCTTCAAAAAAAGCTTTTTCATGGAGCGGCGCAGCTTCTATTTCGTTGACGGCTTCGGAACCGTCTACCGCATCAACCCTGAGACCGGAAAAAGCAAAAAAGCCTTCACCCTCCCCGCATCCCGAATGAAAGCCGACTTCAAGGAGCTGACCCATCAAAACGGAAAGCTGTATCTGTTCACGTACAGCTATAAAAAGCCCGCCAAAATCGAATCCTTCGACCTGAAAACGGGCAAAAAACTGAACGACCGAACCATCCCAAACTTAAAAAACATTGTCACGCCGAAAAGCCATCTCAAGCTGTATGATGTGCAGGTGATGGGTGGGTTTTGAAGAGTATAAACATTTCGGAAGAGCTTGCCGCTTTTGGTAAGCTTTTTATAATGAAACGTTACTGCGGGAAAGAAGGTGTTCATTTGAAATCATTCAGTATCTTCTTATTGTTGTCCGTCATTTGTATAACCATTGTTTTTGTCATAATGAATATGTTGATTGGATACCCTGATGTGAGTAACGGGGCATTGATTATGATTGTATATATCGTTGTGACCCTCATGATAAGGCTATATAACAAGAGAAAAGCCCACCGAACATAGAGATAGAGGAATTTAGGAGGGAGCCGATGAAGAAAAAGCTTGCCGCGTTTTTAAATGACGGAAAGATGGACTGGATAGATGTATGCCGTACGCTGCTGGCGTGTCTATTAGGAATTCTGTTCGTCCTTCGCTTAGAAAAAAGAGAAAACACGTAAAGAGCCGGATGCTGAAAACACCGGCTCTTTTTGCGCGTGATTTGCCGAATTGTGGATAAAACTCAGCCCGAAGCACTACTAACATGTGTATAAATAGGTTATATTGAAAAGAGAACAATTGCCGCGCGCAAAAGAAAATCGGAGGATGTAACAATGAAAACCGCTTATTATTCTTGTGAAGAACATATCGAAACCGTGCTGGACATGTACATAGATGATCATGAGCTTCCGCCCGAAATCAGAAAAATCGAACATACTAACAGTTTATCCACAGCCTGTGAATTATGTGGGGACACTGCAACATATCTAGTAGGGAACGAATGATCCTACACAAAATACAGAAAAGATATCCACAATTGTGGACAATATATATGAATAACTTGTTTCTAAAGTGGGGATGACCTGTGAATATCAATATAGTGACCATCGGAAAACTAAAAGAAAAATACCTCAAGCAAGGCATTGAAGAATACAAAAAACGACTCTCAGCCTACGCAAAAATCGACATCATTGAACTCCCGGACGAAAAAGCGCCGGAAAACCTGAGCGACCAAGACATGAAAATCGTCAAAGACAAAGAAGGCGATCGCATCCTGGCCAAAATCAGCCCGGACACCCACGTCATCGCCCTCGCCATCGAAGGAAAAATGAAAACATCCGAAGAACTGGCCGATACAATAGATAAGCTGGCGACTTATGGAAAAAGCAAAATCACCTTCGTCATCGGCGGCTCACTCGGCCTAAGCGACGCCGTCATGAAACGCGCAGACGACAAGCTGTCATTCTCAAAAATGACATTTCCTCATCAGCTTATGCGGCTGATTTTAGTGGAGCAGGTTTATCGGGCTTTTCGGATTAATCGTGGGGAGCCTTATCATAAGTAGAGGGAAATATTGTTGTAGATAAGGTAATAACCCATTATTAGAAGAGGTACTAAAGTTTGTTTTCATTATCCGTTTCACGATACAATAAGTGAACAAGTATATTTTTTCAAAATGTTTACAATTAGTAAAATCAAATTCAGGTTCAATATTGAACTTGAGTTTGATTTTTGTTTTAATGTGAATCTTATCAATTAACTACTGAGTAGCTGTTTTATAAAGGCGTCGGGAGCCCGCCAGCAAATGCTTTAGGTCGTTTAGTCAGTATTCCTTTGGATAACAACAGAACTTAAAAAATTTTATCAAATTTCATAAGAACCAAACTTAGCTTTTATTTCGGCTAATTTACTCCCATAGATGTTGAACTTCGTAGAATTAATATGTGATCAACATTTCAATACCAATGGGTACTCATTGTATGAGAAAGAAATTTTAAACATAGCTTTAAATTCAGGATTATGTAAAGGGTGATTAATATTGAAGAAATTCAAACATAGAATTAAAGGAATTAAGCACTCTTTAATAAGAGGAAAAAATTATTTAGATTTAAAGATAAGATTTGTATTATATAATTGGATGATGTTTATATTCAAAATACTAGAAAATATCATCTTAATAACATATGTTGGATTAGTCCTCCAATTAACAAAAATTATAAACTTTGATTTTCTGCAGAAAATATTGTCTTACATACCTGTAACTAATTCTGAAATAAATACCAGACTTGTAATAGCCCAAATAAGTATAACTTTTTTAATTCTTTCGCTGTTTTCTCTTATCTCAAATATAAAGAAAGAAAAGATGTTGGGAACTTCAATTTATAGCGTAGCTTTTTCAAATTCGATACTAAGCAATATTCTATTATTAACACCATTCATATTTGTTCTTTTATTTATAAATTTATACCTGATGATGACTAAGCCTGATTCAGAGAGTATTGTCTTCTTATTTCTATCTTCAATGATAGCAATAACAATTTTAATTCTAAAAGTTATTACTTATACTAATTTTCCACAGTTAACGAGAAACAAGATTATCGCACTATATTACTTGGAAAATAGAAAAATTATAAAAAAGTATGCAAAGAAATCTTTTGACCCAACTTATGAACTGTCTAACAATCTATTTGAATTAGTTAACGATACAGTAGAAAGAATCTGGCGTGATGATATAGAATATAAAATGAATTTAAAGGTTTTTGAAAAGATAACAGATCTTTCATTGAAGAATTACGGAAAAGAAATACAGGAAAATCATACGGAGATGATGAACAAATCCGATATCATCTCTTTGTGGTCTAATTGTATTAGTGAATTAGTAAAGAAAACAAAAAAATTTGAAGCTCTGTATCAATATAACAGGATGTTAAGTGTTTTTATTAAAAATGAAACAGTGATTTTTTCATATGAAATTGGAAATCATTTTAAGGAAATTATAGATCTCATAACAATTTCTAAAGATGAAATAACTTCAACACAATACATAGAAATAAAGACAGCTATGAAATTAAGTATGGAGTATTGTTTTCTTCTTTTAAATAACGATCTATCTTACACACGACTTGGAAAATTGAGGGGTGAATTATTGAGTGTTAGGGGAATTTACGGGAGATTCTTTGTAGATTACTATAAGATCCTAAATAAGAAGAGCGATTTGTCTTCTAGTAAGCATTACTATTCCAATAATATAACTGAGTACTTTGAAGATATAAGGATGATGTTAATCGATCTTCATTCTTCTCACCATTACTTTATTCCTCAAAAAATAAATCCACAATGGAATAGAGTAGCGGGGGATATCAGGGACCAGTACGATGGTGAATTATCAATGTCGGGAATTCCTTTAAGTGCACTACTAATAGAATTGATAAAGGAAGAAAAAAAAGAAAGGTTAATGTATTTCTTAATTGATTTTAACAACAAATCTATTTACTTTGCGTGTCTTATTGTTGCAGGAAAATTAACTGATTTGTTAAAGAGAACTAAAGATATAGATGAATTGCTAAAAGTAAAATACTACTTAAAACTCTTATTAGCTAAGTTGCTTGAATGGAACTATAATAATCTAAAGTACAATGTTCATATAATGAAAGAAACCCTTTTAGGAATAGGTACTTTCCCCTATTCTGACATATGGTTATTTGAAGAGCAGTTTGAATATATAAAAAGAGTTAAAAATGCTGTTGAAATGAAAAGGCATAATGTTGATACCCCTATAATGCAAATAAAAGATTCAGCTATAAGGGAGCTTTTTATTTTGATGAAGGACATAAATGTATCTACCTTAAATAAAGAATTAAGAGAACAGCAGTTAGAAATTACTAAGGAAAAGGGAATACTGAATAGATTGAGATAAAATATTTGATTGCGGATTTAAAGAATATACTTAGTAGTAGTTAGGGTTTCACAGATGCCCAAATTATCAGTAAAAGAAAGTCAAAATGGTGGATGGGGATTAACTCAAGGATTCAAAAAGGGGAGAACTTATCGTAAACTAATAAAACCTCATTTAGATACATTCCTGTGAATCGTATCATAAATAAATGCCTGCCTAAAATTAAATTCGAATAAATATATATAGAGCGTCTAGAATAGACTTTTTATATATTTAAATCTGGTTTCTGCTTATACAATTCATTAAGATATGGATTTATTTTCTACACATGGTAAAAGAAGCAACCTACTGTTGCTTCTCTTTCACCATCTTAATAAAGAGAAAGAAGACAATGAATACGATAAAATAATTCAATGGATTCTTAACGATGCTTATCTCCAGCGAAATTTGTAAGAGAATCCAGAGAATGAAGATGGCTAGTATTGAAGGAATGATGATTTTGTACATGTCGACCACCTTCCATAGTTAGTAAAAGAAAGGGGCGCGGGCCCCTTTTTCTTCATGGTTAAAAGCAAGATGCGGCAGCTCCTGTCATTGCACCGCCAACAGCGCCGGTAATTGCTCCAACGGCACCCGCTCCTACTGTTCCGATGCCGGGTATTGTAACTGTTCCTACAGCAGCTCCTGCGAGACCCAGTGTGCCGCCGCCAGTTACCGCACCACCGCCAGTACCTAAAATACATTTCCCGACTGATTGGGTGCTGATTGAACCGCTCGTTTTTCCAGCGTCTTTGTTTACGACTTTGACTAAAACGCCATTTTTGATTTTTTCATATTTCAGTGTAACGGGGTCACCATTTTTGTCAGTAGAGCTTTTCGGAAGAGCCTGCTCCTCGCCCGTTATGTTGTCTTTTAGGGTTGCCTTGCCTTTAGCGTCAATATGAACATCTGCATGATGGAACGTCATCTTCAGCTCACTGTCGTTGAGGTTCTCAACTTTGTATGTAGCTTGGGATTCTGCGGCAGCCGCAGCATGGGGGAAAACCGGGAGGGCAAAGGCACCTGCTAGGAATACCAAGGCTGCCAGTTTCACTGCGGTTAGCTTCATTTTGCTTTGCATAATTGATCCTCCTCCTTTGGTTGCCATACTAACAAAGGCAATCTGCATCTTAAACCCTTACCATATAAAATGATAAAAAATTCACCCAATTTCATCACATTAACCAACAAGGTTTGTATGTTTCCCTTCGAAAGTCATAGGAGAGTAGGGTTCATATCTGATGCGAAGTTATCAAGGAGGGAAGAAACCAGAAGAGCCCAGAGAAGCACCTTTATTGCAAACAACAGCTTCTTTTCGCATTTTCCACACGACAGTATAAATCCCTTTCCGTCACGGAAACCTAGTGGAAAAGGTTTCTGAAAGGAGGGGGCGTATGATGAAAAGTGAAAAAATTCAAAACAAAACATCTTTGGTTTGGAAGATGGCGATTGCATCTGCGGTTTCTTGGGAAGCGGCAAAACTGGCGGGCTCTGAGCATCCCTATTTAGCGCCGCTATCTGTTATCTTATGTTTGCAGCCAACGATAGATCAGTCGATTCGCTTTTCTTTTCATCGTATTGCGGGAACTGCGATTGGGATCATGTTAACGTCCTATCTTGTCAGTCACTTGCCAATGAATGGCTGGATGCTGGGGCTGTTCCTGTTAGGCGGTACTTACATTGCGAAGTGGTTGCGAATAGATGTAACGGTTTTACATCAGGTAGCGCTCACCATTTTGTTGGTCTTTACGTTTGAACGAAACTCTAAAGATTATGCATTCGATCGAATCATCGATACGGTGATCGGCGTCATCATCGCCATTCTGGTTCATATGTTTCTTTTTCCGCCGGACTACACAAAAAAGGCAGCGGATTCTTTTCAAACATTGGCTCGTCAGCTTTCCGGCACACTTTCAGACCTCTCCAAATGGGTTCAATCAGAGTGGGGACAAGGAAAGGGGAACCTTATGGAATATAAAATGAACAATCTTCTGCGGGAGCTGCATACGGCAAAAGAGATGCTGCAAACAGCCTCTGACAGCTTAAAATTCAACCCCGTCAGAAAAAAACATAAAAACATCATTTCAAGCTATCAAATAGAGATGCAAAAGTTGAACGCCGGATTTGAGTATCTGTCAAATATAGTGAAAACGTTAAAAGAATGGGAAAAAGAAGGAGCTTTATCTTCAAGTGACAAAAGGGAGCTGGGGAATGATTTACAAGTGTTAAGTGAATACTTTGCGGGTTTTAAAGGCATACAGCAGGGTGAAACAGACAATCGGAAACTGAAGGAACAGAACATGTTATTGGAATCTCTCCGCTCCGACATGCTGTCGCACCCGCCGCCCGGTCATAAGGTCTATAAAGACTCTTTTTTTTTAGAAACGAAGAAATTGCTGAAGCGTTTGTAATGTTTTCTGGAAATAAAGAATACGGATATACAGATGCAGATATGATCAGGTAAAAGCGGGGGACATGAAATGGATGATATACACCGGATTTTGGATGTCATCGCCAATTCTAAGAAAGCTAAGGTACTGGCTACCATCATTAAAACAGAGGGGTCCGCTTATAAGAAAGAAGGGGCCTCCATGCTGATTTTAGGGGATAAAACAAGAGTCGGAATGTTATCCGCCGGTTGTCTGGAAGAAGATCTCGTTGAACGGTCAGAACAGGTCTGGGCTGCAGGAGAGCCGTTGATTGTCCGCTTTGATATGAGCGCGGAGGACGATTTGTCCTGGGGACAGGGCATTGGCTGTAATGGTGTTTTGACGGTTTTACTTGAGCCTGTAAAAGGGGAATTGGAACGAAATCTGATGACAGCCAAGACATGCTTAGATGAAAAAAAGTCTGTGACCCGAATGAAACGATTCACTAAAACGTTAGAGCCGAAGGAAGATCTGTATATAGCTGAAGACGGCAGCGTGTTTGGAACCGGGGATGTTATGGAACAAAGCCGTATTCAAAAACTGAGACAGATAGAAAAGGGAATCAAAAGGGATGAACATACATCTGATTTATTTTTTATCCATCAGATGGTGCCAAAACCTTGTTTATATGTCTTCGGAGCAGGGGAAGATGCGAGGCCGTTAGTTTCGTTGGCAGCCGGTACGGGTTTTCATGTGACGGTGATTGACTGGCGTCCCGCTTTATGTCATCACGGGCATTTTCCTGAAGCCGGCCGTTTGATTACGGGAGCACCGGAAGAAGTCATGGAAGGGCTGAGCATGACAAAAAGGGATTTTGTTGTCATTATGACGCACAGCTTTCAAAAAGATCAGATCATTTTACATACATTAAAAAACGAGAATGTGTTTTATAAAGGCGTATTAGGCCCCAGAAGGCGCACGGAGCGGCTATTAGGCGGGGCTGAGATTCCGGCAGATATTCATTCCCCTGTCGGACTTCCCATCGGGGCACAAGGCCCTGAGGAGATTGCTGTAAGTATTGTCGGCGAGATGATTAAAAAAATGCGAAAGCAAAGGTCTCGCTTATGAAAACAGCAGCCATTTACCTGGCAGCCGGTACAAGCAGACGCATGGGAACGGATAAGCGAAGTTTATTTCTCAATGGCGTCTCCCTCGGAAGTATGGCTCTTAAAAATGCCTTGTTATCTGAAGTAGATCATATTTTTGTTATTACGAGAAAGGGAGATTCACTGCATTGGCTTTCGGATTTTTTCTTTTTAGACCCCATATCAAGCAAGTGGAGCCAGGCAGAATGTGAGCAAGCGGGTAAGGGCCAAAGCCATTCTATAAAATGCGGTGTAAAAAAAGCGGCAGAGTATGAGGCTGACGCCGTTATCATTCTCCTTGCAGATCAGCCGTTTGTCACCACAGATATTATCAATACGTTAATTGATTCCTATCAAAAGGAGCGCCGTTATTCATTTATCGCCGCTGAAAATCAACATCTTCCTATGCCCCCCATTTTATTCTCCAATCAATGTTTTCCGGTATTGCATCAGTTAAAGGGAGACCAGGGCGCCCGGCATGTGATCCGTGAAAGTATGATCAATACGGGAAAAATGATCAGCTTTCAAGACCCTTTGCTTTTTTATGACGTCGATACAGCTGAAGATTATACGCTGCTGCTGAATAAATTCGGGGAGTGAATGAGTTGGAGTATATCGGGAAGAGTGTCATTCGGAAAGAGGCCCTTGAAAAAGTGACGGGTAAAGCGAAATATACGGATGATTTTCAAGAAACAGGGACGTTACACGCAAAAATGCTGACCAGTCCATATGCGCATGCTGATATTGTGTCTATGGACTTTTCAGAAGCTTGGAAGATTCCCGGCGTGAGAGCGATATTGGGGGATGAACCTTTTCCGCTTGCAGGTGAGGAAATTAAAGACAGATCGCCGATTGCTTATAAAAGGGTCAGATACCATGGTGAGCCGGTTGCTGTTGTTGTTGCGGAAAATCCAATTACAGCTAAAAAGGCAGCGGATGCCATCAAAGTATCTTATAAACCTCTTCCCGTCGTCAATTCCCCCCGTGAGGCCTTTCAAAAGGATGCGCCACTCGTCCATGAACATGCGGACCGCTATGAGAAGACAAAAGGTGTATTCCCGGTTCCGAAGACAAATATCGCAAACCTGGATAAGGTTAGAAAAGGAAATATTGAAGACGGGTTTAGGGAAAGTGATGTGACAGCAGAATTCCAGATTTCCTTTAACCCTTCTGATCACGCTGCGATGGAGACAAGATGCTCGATTGCTGAAATTCGCGCGGATGAGGAGATTATCATTACCACATCTTCTCAAGCTCCTTTTGCCATTAAAAAATTAATGCAGTGGTATTTTGGAATCGAACCCGGAAAGGTTATCGTCAAAACGCCTTTAGTAGGAGGAGCGTACGGGGGAAAAGCAGCCGTTCAGTTAGAGGTGATTGCCTATTTGGCATCAAAAGCAGTCGGAGGCCGGCCCGTCAAATTATTTAATACGAGAGAAGAGGATATGATCACATCTCCCGTTCATATAGGGTTGGATGCCATTGTCAAATTAGGGGCTGCAAAGGATGGAATCTTAAAGGCGGCAGACATTCAGTTTTTATTTGATGGCGGAGCGTATTCTGATAAAGGAGTGGACATCAGCCGGGCTGCAGTGGTTGATTGTACGGGTCCGTACGCTATCGATCATATATCGTGTGATTCATATTGTATGTATACGAATCATCCATATCCAAGTGCATTCAGGGGCTACAGCCATGCTGAAGTGTTATTTGCCTTTGAGCGGACGATGGATGTATTGGCGGAAAAGCTGAACATGGACCCGTTAGAACTCCGCTATAAAAATGCCATTCGTCCCGGTGACACTACACCTACTCAAGTTCTTCTCAATTCAAGCACGGTCGGAAATGTGCCGAAATGCATTGAAAGATTGAAGGAATTAATGAATTGGGACGAGGGACAGCGAATTGAAATCGACGGCCGGAAGATACGGGCGAAGGGAATCAGCTGCATTTGGAAAACTTCAACATTTGATACAAATGCAACGTCCGGGGTTCTTTTAACCTTTAATCCCGATGGAAGCATTAATTTGATGTCAGGGGTAGTAGAAATTGGAACAGGGACAAAAACAGTGCTAGCCCAAATCCTGGCGGAACGAATGAAAATGGATATAAGCAAAATTCATGTAAAAATGCTTATAGATACACAAACAACACCCGAGCATTGGAAAACCGTGGGGAGCAGAGGGACGTTAATGGCCGGAAATGCCGTACTGAATGCAGCGGAGGAAGCCATTCGAAAGCTTAAGGACACGGCATCATGTGTGTTGCGGGTTCCTGTCGAGGAATTGGAAGTGGCCGACGGAAAGGTTTATTTTATAGATCATCCTTCTGTACATGTTGAAATAAAAGACATTGCTTACGGATATACGTTTCCAAATGGAAATACCATTGGCGGCCAAATCATTGCGAGCGGCAATTACACATTAACCCGGATGACGAATTTAGACCGGGAAACGGGAAGAGGAAAGCCGGGACCCGAGTGGGCTGTCGGTGCTCAGGGAATTGAAGTTGAGTTGGATAAACGGGATTATACGTACAGAATTACTAAAGCCTATTCTGTTGTGGATATGGGAACTGTACTGAATGAAAAAGCGGCAAGGGGCCAAGTGATGGGGGCGATGAGTATGGGAATTGCATTTGGAGGAAGAGAGACCTTTGTCTTTGATTCATATGGAAGAGTATTAAATCCTCAGCTTAGAACATACCGCCCCCTTCACTATGGAGAGCAGCCTGAATATATCATTGAATTTGTTGAAACCCCGCATGTGATTGCGCCTTATGGGGCGCGCGGCGGCGGGGAACACGGACTGTTGGGGATGCCGGCAGCATTGGGAAATTGCCTGTCCGCCGCTTTAGGTGTCCAATTGAATCAACTTCCTCTCATTCCCGAACAATTATGGAGGACGCAAGAGGGGTGGAAAGATGATACCGTTTGATTTTGACTATTTTAAACCGAAGACCATTCAAGAAACAACCCGCCTGTTTCACTCGCTTGCGGCCGAAAAGAAAACACCAATGTATTATTCCGGCGGCACGGAAATTATCACGTTAGGAAGGCTGAATATCATCTATACGGATGCGGTGATAGATATGAACGCGCTTCCGGGATTTCAAACCATCCGCTTTTATGAACATGATCTGGTGATCGGAGCGGGCGTGTCATTAACGAAACTGGAGGAAGAAAATCCATTTCCGCTATTAAGTAAAACAGTCAGTGAAATAGCCGATCGGACGACTCGAAATAAGATCAGCCTGGGCGGAAACATTTGCGGGGGCATCTATTACCGTGAGGCCGTGCTGCCGTTGCTGATTTCTGATAGTTTGATGGGGATTGCAGGGAGAGCGGGGATTCATTACCGTCCCATAAATAAAGTATTTAACAAGGAAATACAATTGCAAAAAGGAGATTTTTTATTTCATGTCGTTGTCGATCGAGCGTACGTTGACCTGCCATTTGTCAGTATCAAAAGAAGACAGCAGTGGAATGTCGGGTATCCATTGGTGACAGTCTGTGCGCTGAAAAAAGATGATGAGATCAGAATGGCCTTCAGCGGCGTATGTCCATTTCCTTTTCGTTCTGCTGAAATGGAGGCTGTGCTTAACGATAAAAGCCGATCAGCAGAAGAAAGAGTACGCAGGTCTTTACAATATGTACCCAAACCTGTTCTTGATGATGCAGAAGGCTCAAGTGAATACCGAATATTTGTCTTGCAACATACAATTTTAGATGCCTTACGGGAATTAGAAGGAGGTCCAAATGTCTGATCCTATTACGTTGAAAGTAAATGGCGAGGAAAGACAGATTACGGTCAGACCGGCTGATACTTTGTTATTTGCTCTTCGTCTTCGTCTCGGATTAACTGGTGCAAAGCCGGGCTGCTTAAATGGGGATTGCGGCGCCTGTACGGTATTAACGGACGGGGTGCCGATGAAATCTTGCTTAATGCTTGCGGCAGAAGGGGAAGGAAAGGATATTACGACAATTGAAGGACTGATCAATACGCCGATTCAAAAGGCCTTTATTGAAAAATTCGCGTTTCAATGCGGTTATTGCACACCGGGTTTTCTCATGAATTGTCATGCTTTAGTGAATACTGAGCCGAATGCAAGTGATGACACGATTAAAAATTGGCTGGAGTCCAATATTTGCAGATGTACCGGTTATAGGGAGATTGAAGAAGCGGTTAAATCCGTTTTACATACAGGGAAAGGGACTCATTAGTCCGTAACCGTAAAAAAAAGAGCCCAGAGAATCATCTCTGAACTCCATATTCTTCACTTCATATACCGATACTCCCGCAGCTTCTCCAAAATCGCCACTTCTTTCATCAATTCTTCACCGACGTTTGTTTCTTTTACTTTCTTCCGCTCCAGCTCTTTGTCGACTAATCGTTTCACTGTTAAGACGTCGGTTCCGGTGCTCAGCACTTCGGCCTTGGAGTTAAAGTGTTTATGGGCGACGAGCTGCATGCCGTAAGAGTTGTATAAGAGTGTGTAGCCGGCGATGCCTGTTGTGGATTGGTAGGCTTTGGAGAAGCCGCCGTCGATGACGATCATTTTTCCGTTTGCCTTGATCGGATCTTCGCCTTCGATTTCTTTTACCGGTGTATGGCCGTTGATGATATGGCCGTGATCCGGGTTGAGGCCGAATTCCTTCAGGATGTTTCGGCAGGCTGCTTCGTCTTCACGCAAATAGTAATACGGATTTTTCTTTTCTTTATGCGTTTCCTTCTCTTTAATGAAGTATCGCTCAAAGGTTGTCATGGCGCGTTTTCCGAAGAGGGAAGAGTATTCGCCTGTCCATAAGTACCACGTCATATCTGTCGCCAGATCATCGGTTTCTTCCGGATGGGCGAAGGCTTCTCGTAAGAACCGTTCAAATACATCGAGCAGCTCACGGCCCGCATAAGCTTTATCCTCTATCATCATCGTTTCCATGCTGCCGTTTTCATCGACGGGAATACAGCCGTGAATCAGCAGGTTGCCGTTATATTTTAAATAAAGGCTGCCTTTTTTCATCATAAAATTCATATGGCGGCCCAGCTTTTCGGAGTTCTGAACAGAGAACAGCAGCTTGTCCATGACTTCCGCTTCTTCTTCTAACAGCTCGTCAGGCTGTTTAGGATTCACCGTCGCAAAGCAGGTGTTTTCCAGCTGATATGTTTTTCCGTTCAGCGTGATTTCATTGCGGTCATAATCGATCTTTTCCAGTAACAGCCGTTCCTCCATATTAAAGTTCGGCCGTCTCTTAATAATCGGGCTCTCAAGCTTGAATTGGATCATCGCGATCGCCTGATGAATTTTTGTGATTTGTTTAATCTCATCTTCCGGTCTGTTTTCGTCCGCTTTCGGGCGGAAAGACGGGTTATCATCGTAATATTTTTCGGCAAGGTTCAATAGCGGTCTCAGATTGATGCCGTAAACGTCTTCAATAATATCCAGATTGTCATAGCGGGCACAGATGCGGATAATGTTTGCCAGGCATACTTTTGAGCCGGAATAAGCGCCTATCCAGAGAACATCGTGATTCCCCCATTGAATATCCACTGAATGATAGTTGATCAGCTCTTCCATGATTTTATCCGGCTGCGGTCCGCGGTCGTAAATATCGCCGACAACATGCAGATGGTCGACCACCAATCGCTGCGTGCTGTAGGCAAGGCCGGTGATCAGCTTATCGGCCTGGCCGAGCGCAATGATCTGTTCTATGATTTCGGAATAGTATTGTTCCTTGTTGGCGGCTTGTTCTGTTTTGTACAGAAGCTCTTCGGAAATATAAGCAAATTGGGCGGGCAGCGCTTTGCGCAATTTGGAGCGGGTGTACTTGGAAGAACAATAAGAAACGAGCTTAATCATCCGATGAATCGTTTCTTTATACCACTCGTTTAATGCCTCTTTCGTATCAAAGTCATGTTTGATCAGTTTCAGTTTGTCCTCAGGATAATAGACCAAAGCCGCCAGCTCATCAATTTCTCTATCGTAAATGACACCGCTGAAAATATCGCGGATCTTCTCTTTTACCCTTCCTGAACCGTTCCGCAGCACGTGCTGGAATGCCTGATACTCCCCGTGCAGATCACTGACGAAATGCTCGGTTCCTTTCGGCAGGTTCAGTATCGCTTTCAGATTAATGATTTCCGTGACCACTTTTTCTTCACAATCGTATTTTTGTGCGAGCAGATCTAAATATTTCGTTTCCAATCTCGTCCATCCCCTTTTTATTTACGAGCAATTGTATGATAAGGTGAATTTAAAGTATGACATAATGTTTACATTATTAGACCTTATATGATAGTACCGCATAACGCCTTTTTGAGACAATGAAAACGGAAAATACGGCGCTTCAGGCATCGGAAATTGGACCGGGATAACGCCGTGAGCTCATCCCCCTATTGACAATGAATTCAACTTCCATTAAAATAAAAAGTTAGCTGATAGGTATTCCTATCAGAAACTCAATACGTAGCAGGCTATGATTGCTGTGGGTCGCACTACAGCAGGAGCGGCTTCTGGAGAGACCGCGGGTTTTCCGCGGCGCCGAAGGGTTCACAATCTCAGGCAAAAGGACAGAAGAGTACCGAATATGTATTTGTCATGCTGTTGATTGTCAGCGGCGCAGATATAATTTGATATTCTTATGACCATGAGATTGGAGGGCATCCAATCTCTTTTTTTATTGGCTTTTTTTGCTCGTCGTTCACTAGAGAGGTAAGGAGGAGTCAGATGTGGAGCAGCGAGAGCTAAAGAGGGACTTATCGAATCGGCACGTGCAGCTGATCGCCATTGGCGGCACGATCGGCACCGGATTGTTTTTAGGGTCCGGTAAGGCGATTCAGCTGGCGGGTCCTTCTATCATCTTTGCGTATTTTATTGTAGGTATTGCGCTTTTTTTCGTCATGCGGGCGCTGGGAGAACTGCTGTTATCTAAAGCGGGCTACCAATCATTAACGGATATTGCCGAGGCGTATTTAGGGCCGCGTGCAGCGTTTGTCACCGGCTGGACCTACTGGTTTTGCTGGATTATGACGGCTATGGCGGATGTGATCGCCGTCGGTGTGTATGTGAAATATTGGTTTGATATTCCGCGGTGGATTCCGGCACTTATCTGTTTGCTCATTTTATTAGGGCTTAATCTGTTAACGGTTAAGATTTTTGGAGAATTGGAGTTTTGGTTCGCCTTAATTAAGGTAGTCACGATTCTCGCGTTAATTGTCATCGGTGTGGTTCTGCTGGTGATTGGGTTCAAAACGCATACCGGAACGGTTTCAGCGGCGAATCTGTGGGAGCACGGCGGCTTGTTTCCGAACGGACTTTCAGGTTTTTTGCTTTCGTTCCAGATGGTGATCTTCGCCTATGTCGGTGTGGAATTAGTGGGTGTGTCGGCGGCGGAAACGTCAAATCCGAAAAAAAATATTCCGTCCGCTATCAATAAAATTCCTTTACGGATTTTATTTTTCTACGTCGGGGCATTGCTCATTCTTTTATGTATTAACCCGTGGATGCAGCTGAATGCGGCGGAAAGTCCTTTTGTGAAGACCTTCAGTCTGGTCGGCATCCCGTTAGCCGCGGGAATCATTAATTTTGTCGTATTAACGTCTGCTGCTTCTGCTTGTAACAGCGGGATGTTTTCAACAAGCCGGATTTTGTATAACTTAAGCAAAACGAAACAAGCGCCTGCAAGTTTTGCGAAGCTGAATAAAAATCATGTGCCGAGCCGCGCATTATGGATATCGGTTATTGTGCTGTCAGCCGGCGCTCTTTTAAGCAAATTGATACCGGAAGCGGCCTTTGGCATCGTGACAACCATCAGCGCGATTTGTTTCATTTGGGTGTGGGGCGTGATTCTTGTCTGTCATATCAGATACAGAAAAACCCGTCCGGACTTACATGCAAGCTCGTCTTTCAAGGCGCCGTTTGCGCCGTTTATCAATTACGCCGTGTTGGCGCTGTTTGCCGTCATTCTGGTGATTATGCTGTTTGCGGATGCAACGCGCCCGGCTTTGCTGCTAACGCCGCTGTGGTTTATTGGATTATTTCTTATCTATCGGGCGAGAGGGAGAAAGACAGATTGAATTGCTTCAGACGGTGTACTGCCATGCAGTACGCCGTTTTTTGTTTTGATTGGAAAGCGGGAATATTTGTTAGAAATCAGGCTATAATGATTGTATAATTTTAAAAAAGTGTATAATTTTAAATTAAGCGAGGTGGTAATATGAAGTATGAGAAGTTATCTAAGCTTTTTTATAAAATGGATGCTGATTCATATGAGAAAGAATGTAAAAAGAGAACAAGCAGCTATGGCAGTTATTCAACATCATTAAACATACGGGGGTTCCGAAAAGGCCGACCCACGGGCGATTCATTTGAGCTATTTTATGTGAATACACATAAACTCATGAAGCTGAATAATGAAGTGTTGTTAAACAGTTCCAAAATTTCATCCCTTATCAGTCAGCTCCCCGAATTTGCCGTCAAACCTTATTTTGATAAATTAATTATTAATGAAGCACAGAGTAATAATGAAATTGAAGGAATCCGCAGTACAAAAAAAGAATTGAAAGAGGCTCTTAAAGCGTTAGAACAATCCGAGCCCTCACATAAGCGGTTTGTCGGATTGATGAAAACATATCAATTTATAGACCGAATTCCGTCGTTTACAAGCATTCATGACTTTAGGGAATTATATGACGAGCTGGTCGCAGATGAAATCGGAGCAGAAGATGCGCCGGATGGTGAGCTATTCAGAAAAGGCTATGTTGAAGTGAACGATGGGAACATGACCACCCATATCGGCGTTAATTCTGAACAGAAGATAACAGAAGCGCTTGAGGCTTTAATTGCTTATCTTCATGATGAAACACATCCCCAGCTGTATCGTTACATGACAGCTCATTACTACTATGAATACATTCATCCTTTTTATGACGGCAATGGAAGAACAGGACGCCTTATCGTTGGGAGTTATTTGTCCCGATACTTAGAAAAATATTCAGCCATCACTTTTTCTTACGCAGTTAATAAGAACAAAGATAAGTATTATAAGGCATTAGAGGAAATTCCCGCACCTTTAAACCGGGGAGAGCTGACTTTTTATTTAATGGATATGCTGGAATTGCTTCTGTCAGGACAAAAAGGGATTATTGAGGATCTTGAATTTAATTTAATGAAACTGAAACGAATTAGGAACTATATTGATAGTGATCAATGGGCTGATTATAAGGATGAACGTGATATTTTTAATATCATTATCACGATTAATGTATTTGTAAATGATCAGGTTACGCTGTCGGTGCAAGATTTAATGGAGCTCTCAAATAAATCGAGACATAAAATTAACAGAGTAATGGATTATTTAGAACAGCAAGGATTTGTTGAGCTGGTAAGCAGAAGGCCAAAATCTTATAAAATCAGCGAGGATTGTTTAGAGGAGATACTGCCTTCTTAATTCATATTTAAAAAAGCCGCCATATGAATGGCGGCTTTCACATTAATTCCGGATCAAATAATCAAATGCGCCTAAAGCGGCAGTTGCACCTGATCCCATGGAGATAATGATTTGGTTGTACGGGCCGTCTGTGCAGTCCCCTGCGGCAAATAGGCCGGGAACGCTTGTCGCGCCGCTCTTATCGACGATGATTTCGCCGATGCGGTTGCGTTCGACAGTTTCGTCTAACCATTCTGTATTAGGCACGAGACCGATTTGGACGAATACACCTTGAAGTTCAACGTGTTTTTCTTCGCCTGTTTCACGGTCAACGAACGTAATGCCGTTTACGTTTTGATCGCCAGTGATTTCTTTCGTTTGTGCATTTTTGTGCACAGTGACGTTTGGCAGGCTGTAAAGACGTTTTTGCAGGACTTCGTCTGCTTTCAGTTCAGGCGCGAATTCCAGCACAGTCACGTGATTGACGATACCTGCAAGGTCAATCGCCGCTTCGATTCCGGAGTTTCCGCCGCCGATAACCGCTACGTCTTTGCCTTCAAACAATGGTCCGTCACAGTGCGGGCAGTATGCAACACCTTTGTTTTTGAACTCTTGCTCACCAGGTACGTTGACATTGCGCCAGCGGGCACCTGTTGAAAGGATCACTGTTTTACTTTTCAGTACAGCGCCGTTTTCAAGTTCAAGTTCGAAGAGGTCTTTTTTCTCAAGGCGTTTCGCACGCTGAAGGTTCATGACGTCAATATCATAATCTTTCACGTGCTCTTCAAGGCTTGCGGCGAGCTTCGGTCCTTCAGTCGCTTTGACGCTGATGAAGTTCTCGATGCTCATGGTGTCGAGTACCTGGCCGCCGAAGCGTTCAGCGACGACACCGGTGCGGATGCCTTTACGCGCCGTGTAGATCGCCGCGCTTGCGCCGGCAGGTCCGCCGCCGACAACAAGAACGTCAAACGGGTCTTTGTCGGCAAACTCAGACGCATCTGCGCCGCTGCCCATTTTCGCGAGAATCTCTTCGATGGTCATACGGCCGCTTCCGAAAGATTCACCGTTTAAGAAAACAGTCGGAACAGCCATAATGTTTTTGCTTTCTACTTCTTCTTTGAATGCCGCGCCGTCAATCATTGTATGTGTGATATTCGGGTTGAGCACGCTCATCATGTTTAATGCTTGGACGACATCAGGGCAGTTGTGGCACGTCAGGCTGATATAAGACTCAAAGCGGTATTCTCCGCTGATGTTCTTAATCTGGTCAATGACCTTTTGATCAGCCTTAGGCGCTCTGCCGCTGACTTGAAGCAATGCCAGCACTAAAGATGTAAATTCGTGGCCGAGAGGAACACCGGCGAATGTAACGCCTGTGTCTTCTCCGGTACGATTAACGCTGAAGCTCGGTGTTCTGTTTAATTCAGTTTTTTCAACTGAAATTTTAGATGACATGGAAGCCAGCTCGTCAACGAGAGCCAGCATGTCCTTAGAAGTGTCATCGTCACCGGCGCTTACTTTGAGAACAATGTCGTTCTCAATTAGCTGCATGTATTGATTTAATTGTGCTTTGATATTTGCATCAAGTACCAATGGAATGCACTCCTTAGATTTTACCTACCAAATCAAGGCTAGGTGTAAGTGTTTCGCCGCCTTCTTCCCATTTAGCCGGGCAGACTTCACCTGGGTTTTGACGAACGTATTGAGCTGCTTTGACTTTGTTTACAAGGTTGCTTGCGTCACGGCCGATACCGCCTGCATTGATTTCAACTGTTTGGATCACGCCATCAGGATCGATGATGAATGTTCCGCGGTCAGCAAGACCAGTTTCTTCGTCAAGAACGTCGAAGTTGCGGGAGATCGTTTGAGATGGGTCACCGATCATTGCGTAAGTGATTTTGCCGATTTTTTCAGAGCTGTCATGCCAGCCTTTGTGTACGAAGTGAGTATCTGTAGAAACAGAGTATACTTCAACACCTAATTCTTTCAGTGCAGCGTATTGTCCTTGAAGATCTTCAAGTTCAGTCGGGCAAACGAAAGAGAAATCCGCTGGGTAGAAGCAGAAAACGCTCCATTGACCTTTCAAATCTTCGTTTGTTACATCGATGAATTCACCGTTTTTGAAAGCTTTTGCTTCGAATGGCAGTACTTCTTTTCCGATTAAAGACATAATATCTTCCTCCTGAAATGTGATTTGAAATATATTAAAAAGACAAAGCATTCACTTTATCTTTCAATAATAATTCTAATTATATATAGATTATTAAATAACATTTATTTTTTGTCAAGCTATATGGGGTATTATTTTCTGCTTTTTTTGCTTCAGACGTTAAAAAACGCCTGGTATAAGCGGTTTGGCGCTGTTTGTCATGTTTAGCGCCGGGCGAAAGGGGGATTCTCAATTGGTGCAGAATAATATCAAGAATCCACCCTCTATATGGTAGTATAAACCAAAGAGGGGACGGTCATGCAAATAAAGTAACTTTGTTCAGGAACACTTTTGTGAATGGGTGTTAGGTTTTAAAAAAAATGATGAGTCCGGTGACTGGAATTTAAAGATATATATTTGTTTTGAACTTATTCAATTATGGATAGCGGATGTTCTCATATTAGCTATACCTCATATATCATCATGAGTGATTTTGAAAGAGATTTAAGTGTGAAATGAAGATGGTTTTACGCAGGGGTGTTAGGAACGCAAAAATAATATAAATATCAAGCCGGTTTTAACAAAGACATTAAATAGGAGTGTAGAAGTTGACCATACCAGGATATCAAGAATTTATGTACCCTTTTTTAAAGATTCTTTCAGATAAAAAGGAGCACAGATTACAAGACTTATACGTGAAATTAGCAAAAGAGTTAAACCTGTCAGAGGAAGATGCAGAAAAATTATTACCCAGCGGAAACCAAAAAGTACTTCATAATCGAATCGGTTGGGTAAGAACATATTTAAGTAAAGCCGGTTTAATCGACATTGTCAGACGGGGTGTTTTTCAGATCACCAGCGAAGGCTTAGAAATAATTAATGACCCGAGTGTCGCCAGTATAGATAATAGATTTCTAATGAAGTATAAGAGCTTTCAGAGATTCAAACAGACGGGTAAAGACAGCAATCAACAGGAAAGTGAGCCGTCGATTACTTCAGAACCCAGAACTCCCAATGAAATCATTGAACATAATTATAATGCTGTTAAAAATGAGATTAAAGAAGAGTTACTGAACCAAATATACAAATGTTCTCCTGCCTTTTTTGAAAAACTAGTCGTAGAATTGCTTGTTGCTCTTGGATACGGCGGTTCATTAACAGATGCAGGCACGGCTATAGGGAGATCTGGAGATGGCGGCATAGATGGAGTTATCAAAGAAGACATTTTAGGGCTGGATATGATTTATCTTCAAGCCAAGAGGTGGAAAGATTCTGTTTCAAGGCCGGAAATACAAAAATTTGCGGGCAGCCTGGATGGGAAAAAAGCGAAAAAGGGTGTGTTTATTACTACATCTGTATTTACTGATGGCGCAAAAGAATATGTTAAAGTGATCGATAAAAAAATTATATTAATTGATGGGGAGAGGCTAACGGATTTAATGTTCAACTATAATGTCGGCGTTAGTTTAGAGAATACTTTTGTTATCAAGAGAGTAGACCTGGATTATTTTGAAGAGTGATTAAAAAGAGGTGCTGTTAAAAACAGCACCTCTTTTTCGGAAAAAAATGGATGATCATCTTTACAATGCTATTTTCGAAACCGATAATAAAAAGACAGCTTAAGTAGTGGTAAATCATTCAAACATAATAAAAAAAGGGTGATCAAAAATGGAAGTTAGAAAAACAAAGTTCAATTATTTATACATTGTTTGGTCTGGGCTGACAGTTTTGATTTCAATTATGATCTTCAGAACATTATTTCCTTTGGCGCTTTTTCCAACGGTTCTTCTTTTTTTATCCGTTTACGGATTGTTATTCTTTATGAATTACGGACTTTTTGGGGACTGGAGAAATAGAATAAGGGCCGGGTTAAGGCGCCCGGCAACCATTGGAGAAAAGGAGTACCTTGAAAGGTTAAACGATGAAGTTTTTATAAGCGTACAAAGACATTATCCTCATGTGAAAAAAGCGGATCTTTTTTTAATAGATGATGAGGGTATTAATGCATTTGCACTGGGGTTTAAAACGATAGGATTGACTTCGGCGGCTATGAGAAATTTAAGTGATGGTGAGCTAAAAGCGGTACTGGCCCATGAGTATGCGCATCTTGCTTTTAAAGACACATTACACCTTGTGATGTTTAATTCCAGTTTTACTATTTTGAGTATCGCACTGTTGCCGCTGTATGTGATGGGATTCTTTATATGTTTTATTCTGGGGTGTATTGAAGGGCTTCTGAACGGCGGATCAAATCCTTCTGTGTCTGGGGGGTTATTAAATATATTCTTCAGGCTGGTCGGATGGTGTTACATAACGTACTGCCGTTTGGGATTTTATTTTGTGAATATCGGAAGCAGAGATTTTGAATATCGGGCAGATGAAGTAGCTGCGAAAGCGGGTTTCGGAGATGAGCTGTTAGAATTTTTCTATCGGATTGAACGTGAACATATTGACGTTCGAAAAGGTTTTATCGCTTTATTAGCTTCAACACACCCATATACTGCTTACCGAATTGAGAATATTGAATCATTTTTAAACGGTGTCAGACAAGAATATTGATATATTCATTGTCTTTATAACCAAAGGGGGTATGATCATGCAAATAAATAACATTACTTTGTACAGTTGTGCGTTGGAGGAGACGAAACACTTCTATGAACGGGTGTTAGGTTTTCCTTTAATTGATGAGTCCGGTGATTCGTTTACCATCAAGGCGGGAGAAAGTGAGTTGGAATTTAGGCGCGCCGATTCTCACTCTCAACCGACGTATCATTTTGCGTTTAACATTCCGAATAATCGTTTTGATGAGGCGAAGGCGTGGATAAAGGATAAAGTCGTTTTTCAAACGGAAGATGGGGAGGATGAGGTGTATTTCTCTCATATTCAGGCGCGTTCCTTTTATTTCAAAGATCCGTCCAACAATCTGGCGGAATTCATCGCGAGAGACACATCGCCGCCAAGCGCGGAACGTTTTTCGATTGAGTCCATTCTGAATATCGGTGAGGTGAATCTGACGGCTGCCGAGGTCGTATCAACCGGGAGGGAGCTGCAGCGTTTCGGCATTCCGGTGAGAAAGCATGCGCCTCTTAGTGAAAACGGGTTTCATTTTATGGGTGATTACAATGATGGGGCGTTTTTGCTTTTAGGGCCGAGCGGCCGCCGCTGGATTTTTTCTGATCAGCATGCGGAGTTCCATCCGCTGTCTGTTATTGTGAACGGGACGATCCGCATTGAGGCTGACGGAAAGGGCGGCATTGACATCAGGCGGGCACAGCCGTCATAAAAAAGCCCGGGCTCAAAAGGCCCGGACTTGAGGTCATTATTTATAGACAACACGGGTGCTGCACATGATGTCGTGCAGCGTTTTTTTCTCTCCGAAGGCGCCCATGATGAATCCGATATAAAGAATGAGCTTAGATATGATATATGCGAAAGCGCGTCCGAAGGCCTGGCCGATGGAAATGCGTCCGCCATCTTCATTGACGACCTTAAGGCCTAGCAATGCTTTTCCCAGTGTCCCCTGCATCTTTGAGGCCGTGAGCAGGCTGAAATATAAGATACTGATCACAAAAGAGCTCGCAAGAATCGGGATGACGCCGAACACCAGAAAAGAGATGTTAAACTGATTTTCGGTCATGAAGGGGTCAGCCGCCGCAACGCCTGCCGCAAATAAAAAAGAGACCATAAATTGAATGATAAAAATCGGAATTCCTATGATGATTTGATCAATGACGTAAGCCAGAAACCGAATCCAAAATCCTGCCGGTCTTTCCATGTATCTTTTTCTCTCCCTTGCTTTAATCTGGAATATTATACGTAATCATTCCGGATTTTGCAACGGAGCTTAAGCTTCTGCGAGCAGCCTCTTTCCCCATGCCAAGCGTCCCATGATCAGCCCGAAAGCCAGAAGGGCAAACATGATGCCGCACCACATCAGCTGATGGATTCCCAAATGGGAAATAAACCAGCCGCCCGCCGCCGTTCCGATGGTGATGCCGAGGTTGGAAAAAGAGACAAACAGGCTGTTGCCGAATTCGGGGGCCTCCTTTGCTTCCGCAGTAAGCCATGTCTGGCTGACAATGAGCCCGCCGGAATGAACGGCGCCCCATACGAAGACGAGGACGGCCATCGGCGCGAAAGACGTCCCAAACCCGTATATGAGCAAGTAGGCGGCTGTATAAAGAAGCGGAAACAGGATGACGGTCTTTTTCATATTTTTATATAACAAAGCGCCGAAGACGAAATTCCCGGCTATCATAATCACTCCGAAGCTCATCAGCATGAAGCTGACCCATGTGCCGTTCATATGGGACACCCGTCCGAGGTACTCCGCAAAATAGCTGTAGACAGAAAACATGGCCGCAAAGAGACAGGTGACGGCAGCGATATTAAGCCACAAGACCGGCTTGCGAAGGATGCCGAGCTGGCTTCTGAAAGACATGTTTTCTGTGACCGGCATGGATGGCAAAAAGAGAAGAATACCTGTGAATGCGATAAGACTGATGATAGCGCCGAATAGGAATGCTGATTCAAGGGAGAGACGATCCGCCAGATAAGACGTGAAAGGCACGCCGAACGCAAAGCCGGCGGTGATGCCTGAAAAGACTTTCGTTACGGCTTTTCCGGATTGGCCGGCGGGGACAAGCCGGGCCGCGGCCGCAAGCGCTACAGAAAAGAACACCGGGTGGCATAAAGCCGGAATGATCCGAAACGCCAGCATGACACTGAAATGCGCCGTATACGCGTAGACCGCATTTGAAACGGCAAACATCAGCACCGCCAAAAGCAGAATGTATTTCCGGTTTATACCTGAAGCAAGCAAGGTTAAAAACGGTCCCGACACAGCAACGATGAACGCGAAAATGCTGACAAGCCACCCCGCTTTTGAAGCAGAAATATGAAATCTGTCCGCCACTTGTGGAAGAACGCCGATAATGCCCATTTCAGTCGTGATAATTCCGAAAACCCCTAATGCCAAAAACAGAATGAAGATGGAGCTGCTTTTTTTCATTGTTATGTATGCCTCCTTTTATAACTACATATACAGAAAAATAGATATGTCAGAACAAAAAAAACCTCCTTTCATGGTTATAGCTGGTGCTGAACATAGTCAGCAAAGGCTTTAATTTGTTTTTCATTCCTTCTGTAATAGGTCCATTTTCCGATTCGTTCGGATTCCAGCAGGCCGGCTTTTTGCATGGTCAGCAGGTAGCTGGAGATGACGGACTGCGCAAGCCCCGACTTTGCCTGAATATCACCGACGCAAATTCCGGTGCGGAAACTGAGTCCCTGCTCAAGGTAAGGTTTTTCATCAAAATGGTCCTCCGGGTGTTTAAGCCACGTCATAATATCACTTCGTGTTTTGTTAGATAACGCTTTATGAATCAATATCGGTTCCATAACGTTTATTATATCTATTTTTCTGGATTTGTAAATTCGTTTTTGACAAAACATTCTCAAATTAAGTAAAAATCGTGCTAAAATATAACATATTATCAGATTACCGGTAAAAAAGCCGGGTTATTGTCAGGAGGATATTCACATGAATCAAAAGAAAAAAGGTACGGTTGCGGTGACCTTGCTTTCCGCTCTGCTGTTTTGTTTATTGCCGGTCCTCGTCTCGCTTTCTCCGCTTGCGGAAACGGGGCCGAACGCGAATCGTTTTAATTCCGCGGGCATGTGGGCCGCCGTCGGCCAGATCCTTGTTATATATGCGGTCCCGCTCATTATGTATATTCTCGGTATTCGTGTCATGAAAATCATCATGGCCGTTTTTTGCGGAATCGGGTTTATCATTTGCGCGGCTGTCTTGTTGGTGACGTTATTGACCGCAATTTCCTTAGGGCAGGAGCTGTCTCTTTATTACGGCCTTCTCGTTTGGTCAGGCGCGGCTTTCATCGTCAATGTGGTGTGGTATATTGCCGCGTTTCGATCATCCCCGAAGCATCAGCAGGCTATGTGACATTTGTTCTATAAATCTACTGAAAATACAAATATTTCATAGGTTAATTATGGTATGATCAAAGTGATATAGCAGCTTTTAATAGAAACGGGAGGAACTGACATTGAAAAAAAAGACAGCTTCATTGCGAATGAAAACATTGGCGGCCGGCGCTGCGGTTGCTGCGGCTTTATCTGTGGGAGCGGTTTCTGATCTGCCGGGGGCAAAATGGCTGCATCCGGCGGCTGTTCAAGCTGCGGAAACGGTATTTAAACAAAATCATGCGGCATCCGGTTTCTTGGCGGGACGGTATGACGCGCAGGCGATGTCTCCGACGATGTTCAACTGGTCAAGAGAAAGCCGGTTTACAAGCACTGCCGATGGCGCATTAAAATGGGAAAAGAATGTTCCGGCCACCCCTCAAAACGGTGCGGGAGCCGCGGTTGACGGGGACGGCACCGTATTTATTCAATCAAAAGACGGGAAGCTGACGGCGTATCATCCGGACGGTACTGTGAAATGGGTGACGGAAAACATCGGGACGACCTATACGCTGACTCCGGTGCTCGGAACAAACGGTGTCATTTATCTTCCTTCTCACGATAAAAAACTATATTTCATCGACAAAGAAACCGGAAACATTTTAACATCGGTTCCGCTGAGCGGAGCGCCTAGTTCCGATGCGGCTATCGGCTCTGACGGCACGCTGTATGTATCGACGCTGGATAACTATATCTATGCGATTAAACCGACGTCGCCTTCGACATGGACGCAAAAGTGGAAGTTTAAAACAAACGGCGTGGTCGGCTCCGCTCCCGTGTTAGCGTCAAACGGCACGCTGTATACGGCAACGTACAATAATATCTTTTACGCGATCAATTCCGGAACGGGCCAAGTGAAATGGTCAAAAACGACGTCCAACGGGTTTAAAGGCTATCCGGTTATTGATAGAGACGGCACCGTTTACGCCGGAAACCAGGACGGCAACTTATACGCCTATACATCAACAGGTGCTGTAAAGTGGACGTTCCCGTTAAACGGTTTCTCCAGCTCTTCATTAGCGATCGACCATAACGGCAATGTGTATATCGGTTCCGGAAGCGGCGAGCTGTTTTCCATCAGCAAAACCGGCAATATGAACTGGTCTTTCTATACGGACGGGCCTGTGAGAACGGCGCCGCTGATTGATGCGGACGGCAATGTGTACTTCGGTTCTGACGATAAAAACGTCTATGCGGTTGACGCTGACGGTAATGAAAAATGGCGCTATCAAACAGACAGCAATGTCATTTCCTCCCCGGTTCTGGCTGAAGACGGCACGCTCTATGTCGGCACTTATACGAAACTGCTCGCATTCGGAGCAAAAAAATAATAAAAAAGAATCCGCGTCATCTGCGCGGATTCTTTTTTTATTTAGAGGCTTGAATAAATACGCCTTTTTCATGAGAGAATTCTTTAAAGCCGTACACACCGTGATATGAACCGATCCCGCTCGTATTGACACCGCCGAACGGAAGGTTGACGTCAGTGAAATGAACGACGACATCATTGACAGAAGCATTGCCGGACGTCGTATGCTGCAGAACATAATCGATCAGCTCCTGATTATGGCTGAATACATACAAGGCAAGCGGCTTGTCCCGTTCAGTGATGTAATCAACGGCTTCACTGATATCTTCGTAATTCATAATCGGCAGAATCGGTGCGAAGATTTCTTCTTGCATGATCTTCATATCAGGCGTGACGTTTGTCAGCACGGTCGGAGAAATCGTGCGGTCATGCGCATCGAATACGCCGCCGAACGCCGTTTTCGCTCCTTTTTCAATGGCATCATCATACAGGGCTTTGACACGGTTAAAGTTGCGGTCGTTGACAATTTGCGTGAATTTATTGCGGTCAACCGTATGATCATCCTCCATAAAACCTGCATTGACAATGGTTTGCAGGAGATCTGTAAAGGTGCTCTGCACTTCTTTCTTCATAAGGAGATAGTCAGGTGCGATACATGTTTGCCCCGCATTGACAAATTTGCCGACGGCGATTTTTTTTGCCGCGTCCATCAAATCATAGCCGCTGTCGATGATCGTCGGGCTTTTTCCGCCAAGCTCAAGCGTGACGGACGACAAGTGCTTCGCCGCTGCCGTCATGACGATTTTACCGACATTCGTGCTTCCGGTGAAGAAAATGTGGTCAAACGGCTGGTCGAGCAGTTCTGTGGCGACATCGACCTCACCTTCAAAAATGGCGACTTCTTCTTCGTGAAATGCCTCGCGAATAACTGTCGCGGCGATATGGCTCGTCTCCATCGTAAAATCGGACAGCTTCACAATCGCGCTGTTGCCGGCCGCAATGGCAGCCGCAAGCGGAGCCATCGTCAGCATAAACGGATAATTCCATGGGCCGAGAATTAAGGTAAGGCCTTTTGGCTCGTACATTAATACGCCGTCAGCGTCGGGGCTGACGGATGAGCCGACGCGTTTCGGCGCCATCCAGGTGTCGAGATTGTTCATATTATCTTTAATCGCCTTGATCGTTCCCTGCGTTTCCGCTCTTTTCACCTCATGATAAGGCTTGCGGACGTCCCGTCTGATCGCCTCGATGATTTCTTCTTCATGTGCGGTGACGGCATCTAAAAAGCGCTGAAGCTTTTCTCTGCGCTGCCCGGCTGTTAAAGCACGCAGCGTTTTTTGATTTTTTTTCTGAAGCTCAAAGACGCGTTTGATGTCTGCTTTTATATGCTGATCCATCGGTCTTCCTCCTCTGGTTGCTTTTTTGTTTCTTCAGGGCCTATTATAATGTGATGTGTTTTTGCGGCAAAGACAGCGTAAACACATCTATACGTTACCGTACAAATTGCGGTGATCTGTCTAATGAAGGGAGTGTCTCTTATGCCGGATTCTGTGACAACTGACATCAAACAAGCGCTTTTGGCCATGCTTGGAGAGCGGGATATCCGCCGTGTGACCATGAAGGACATCGCCGAACGGGCGCATGTGAGCCGGGGGACACTGTACCTTTATTACGAAGATAAATATGCGATTTTAGAGGATATAGAGGAAGAAATGAAAGACGGGCTGAGCGAAGCGCTGTATGATTCGCTGAAGAATAAAGATGTGCTTCATTTACATGGCGGATGGCAAAAAGTGCATCCGACCCTGTCTTTTGTTGACCGGCACCGGGAGTTTTTTCAAACGATGATGGACCGTCATAAAATGCCGTATTTTCACTTTCATGCTTTTTTAAAAGATGTGTTCCGGCATGATGTGCTGCTGTCACCGGTCAATGCGGATTTCTCACCGACTGAACAGGATATGTACATTCATTACCGCGCTTTATACACGTATGCCATTGTGTTGTACTGGCTGAATGAGGAGCCCGGGGCATCCCCGGAAGCGATCAGCGGACAGGTGTGGGATTTGATTTCTCAAAAACGGTTTTACTGGCTGTTCGGCCGCCGGGTGCCGGAACAAGAAGAAAAAAAGCCCGCCGACCGCCGGGTGACCCGGACGAGGCAGGCCTTGCAAGAAGCCATGATCGGCTTAATGGCGGAAAAAAAAGAGTACGCGGCGATTACGATTTCCGATATTGCCCGTCAAAGCAACCTCCGCCGTGCCACTTTTTATGACCATTACGCCAACAAAGAAGCATTGCTGAAAACGATCATCCATCAATCATGCCGGGATCTGATCGGATTATTGACGGTAAAAGGAGAGCCTGCCGATTGCTCCATGGAAGAAGCGGAAGCCGCGCTCGTCCGTCTCTTTTCCGCACTGTCGGATGGCCTGCCGCTCGTTCATTTTCTGAGAGAGGGTTCGGGAGTGCCTGACGTCATCCCGGAAATGTTCAGAGCGCTGCAATCGTTTTATCTTCATCAGCCTCTGCACATTCAGGCGGGGAAAAAGCTCTATGCATACTATGTCGCGTCCATGCTCGTCGGCTTGATTCAATATCGTCTTCATGAAGGAAAAGACCACGCGCCGGACATGCTGGCCCGGGAGTTTCTGCAGTTTTTGGATGTGAAGAAGTATCGGGTGATTTTGCTGTGAGGATGATGAAAAAGAACTCCGAAAACAGGCGGGGTTCTTTTTTGCTGTTTTCTTTGAGAAGTGCCGATATGAAGTGTCCGGCTTTATCTCTTATAAAAAAGATACCTTCCATATGATGCCTGATCAGCATTCTGCCGCCAAACATGACAAATGTCATATTCGAGGCATGATGGCTGCTACTACAAAAGCGTCTGGCGCCCCGTTATACTTGGGATCATAATGAAAAAGAAGGGACATGACATTCATGATCAATCACGCCGCAACTCAAAAACAAGCGTCTTTAAAAAAGCAGGTTGCCGCATTTTCCGGCGCCGATACAAAGCATAGTGTCATTCAGCTTTTCAACACGTTTGTGCCGTTTTTTGCCCTTTGGTTTCTTGCTTACTTCAGCCTCAATGTCTCCTATCTTCTGACCCTCGCCTTTACTGTTATAGCAGCGGGATTTTTGACAAGAATCTTTATTATTTTCCACGACTGCTGCCATCAATCCTTTTTCAAACAAAAGAAGCTGAACCGGCTGTTCGGGTTTATTTCAGGTGTGCTGACACTGTTTCCGTTCCTTCAATGGCAGCGCAGCCACTCCATCCATCATGCGACGAGCAGCAACTTAGATAAACGGGGCACCGGCGATATTTGGATGATGACCGTCAAGGAATACAACGAAGCGTCAGCTTGGACAAAAATACGCTACAGACTTTATCGCAATCCGTTTATTATGTTTATTCTCGGCCCGATTTACGTATTTCTGATTAAAAACCGTTTCAATGTAAAAGGCGCCCGCCGCAAGGAGCGCTGGAACACCTATTTCACGAACGCGGCGATTGTCTTATTGGCTGCTGCGACGTGCCTGCTTGTCGGCTGGGAAAACTTTTTGCTTGTTCAGGGTCCGATTTTCCTTATTTCGGGGTCAATCGGCGTCTGGCTCTTTTATGTTCAGCACACGTTTGAGGATTCTTATTTTGAAGCCGATGAGCATTGGGATTATGTGCAGGCCGCGGTAGAAGGAAGCTCCTTTTACAAGCTTCCGAAGCTTTTGCAATGGCTGACAGGCAACATCGGCTACCATCATGTCCACCACTTAAGCCCGAAAGTGCCGAACTACAAGCTGGAAGCCGCTCATGAGGGGCACGAGCCTTTAAAAAACGTACCGACCATTACGCTTAAAACAAGTCTTGAATCCATGAAATTCCGTCTGTGGGATGAGGACGAAAAGCAATTTGTCACCTTTCGGGAGGCGCGGAAAAAACCGGCACCCCATCCGGTACCGAAAGAACCTTTAAAGAAAAATGCCTGATATGGCGCGCGGCTCTTTCTCTTATCAGAAAGGGCCTTCTCTTCATGCGTGAGGATGCAATGAAGGCGGTGTTTTGATAAAGTGATGGTAGACACAAGCAGTAGAAGGTGGAACAAAGATGAAGAAGTATTTTAAATTTCAAAAACTGAATGGGATTTCTCCTTATATATGGACGATTTTTTTCATCTTGCCTTTTTATTTTATTTTTAAAAGCTCTTCTACCTTTGTCATCGTGGCCGGCATCATTTTCACACTTGTTTTCTTTGGCGCATACCGCTTTGCATTTGTTGCAAAAGGCTGGCCACTTTACTTATGGGCACTTCTTCTGATCGGCATTTCGACCGGCTCAGTTATGCTGTTCAGCTATATTTATTTCGCCTTCTTTATCGCCTACTTCATCGGCCATATCCGAGACAAAGTTCCTTTTTACATCTTATATTACATTCATATCATCAGTGCGGCGGTTGCCGTCAACTTCAGTCTTGTTCTGAAAAAAGGGTGGTTTTTGACACAAATTCCGTTTATCGTCATTACACTGATCAGTGCCATCCTGCTCCCGCTCACCATTCGAAGCAGAAAGGCAAGAGAGCGCCTTGAGGAGAAATTAGAATATGCAAATGAACGAATCGCCGATCTTGTGAAGCTGGAAGAAAGGCAGCGCATCGCCCGGGACCTTCACGATACACTTGGACAAAAGCTCTCCTTAATCGGACTGAAAAGCGACCTCGCCCGAAAGCTGATATATAAGGACCCTGAACAGGCCCGCACTGAGCTGAAAAGCGTGCAGCAGACGGCCCGCACCTCCTTAAATGAGGTCAGACAAATCGTCTCGTCGATGAAAGGCATCCGATTGAAGGATGAGCTCAGCAATGTTCGGCAAATTCTTGAAGCGGCAGGAATTGAATTTGTGTATGAAGAAAAAGAAGCGCCCAAACATATCTCTTTGCTGAACGAAAACATCGTCAGCATGTGCATAAAAGAAGCCGTCACCAATGTCGTGAAACACAGCGGCGCCAAAGTATGCCGCATCACCATTCAGCAGCTTTGGAAAGAGGTTGTCATTACGGTAGAAGATGACGGCAGCTTTCAATGCAAAGAAGACCGCTTTTTTTCAAAGGGGCACGGCCTGCTTGGAATGAGGGAACGTCTTGAATTCGCAAACGGCAGTTTAGCCATCGATACAGCCGCCGGAACAAAGCTGACCATGAGAATCCCGAATGATTCAAAATCAAAAGAAAAGGATGGTAGCAGATGATCAACATCTTCATTGCCGAGGATCAGCAAATGCTGCTCGGTGCACTCGGTTCGCTGTTGAATTTAGAAGAGGATATGACGGTTGTCGGCAAAGGCACAAGCGGCCAGGATGCCATCGATTTCGTGGAAAAACATGCGCCCGACATCTGTCTGATGGATATCGAAATGCCCGGGAAATCAGGTCTTGAAGCGGCAGAAGAACTCAAGGACAGCGGTGTGAAAATCATCATTTTGACGACCTTTGCCCGCTCCGGCTATTTTCAGCGGGCGCTAAAAGCAGGCGTCAGCGGGTACATGCTCAAGGACAGCCCGAGCGATGAGCTCGTCAGCGCCATCCGCAGCGTCATGAAAGGAAGACGCGTCTACGCACCTGAATTAATGGAGGACATCTATAGTGAAGAAAACCCGCTGACCGAACGGGAAAAAGAGGTGCTCGAGCTTGTCGCAGACGGAAAAAACACGAAAGAAATCGCCAACGCCCTCAGCATCAAAAGCGGCACAGTCCGCAATTACGTTTCGATGATCCTGGATAAACTAGAAGTGAAAAATCGAATTGAAGCCATTACCCGATCAAAGGAAAAGGGCTGGTTTAAGTAACCCGCCCTCAGCTTGTTCAGCCAGTGTTTTTGCACTGGCTTGTTTCTTTTTCACCGTCACTCCGTCTCTTCCTTCCACTTCTTATCAATCAGCATTTTTCCCGGCCAAGTGTATGCCATGATGCCGCCGTCTGCGGTGATGTCTTCTCCCGTTACGTAAGAGCTGTCGTCTGAAGCGAGGAAGAGCGCGACGGCTGCCATTTCTTCCGGTTTTCCGAGCCGGCCGAGCGGCGTGATCCATTTGTTGGCTTCACGGAACGCTTCGCCCATTTCGTCTTCTGTCGTGCCTGCCAATTTATCAATGAGCGGCGTTTCAATCGTCCCCGGCGATAAGGAATTGACGCGGATTCCGCTTCTGGCGTAATCAATGGCCATCGCTCTCGTCAGGTTCGTGATTCCGCCTTTTGCGGCGTTATAGCCTGAGCGGTCAAGGTCTGCGGCCCGGCCGGACATGGAGGAGGTGTTGATGATGGAGCCTCCTTTTTCGAGCATGAGCGGAATCAGGTATTTGCTGCACAGAAATGTGCCGCGCAGATCGACGGCGATGATCCGGTCAAACAGGTCGACCGGGTATTCATGGACTTTTCCGCCCTCTTGGTCAACACCGGCATTGTTAAACAGAATATCAATTGTTCCGTACTTTCGTTGAATGCCGTCTGCAAAAGACTTTACGTTTTCTTCGTCTGATACATCAAGGTGAAAGGCTTCTGCTTCTCCACCGTTTTTTCTGATGGCGCTGACGGTTTCATTCAGTTCGCTTTCATTGATGTCACCGCAGATCACGCGGGCGCCTTCATCGGCGAAAATCCGTGCCGTCGCTTGTCCGATGCCTGTCGCGGCCCCTGTGATGATTGCGGTTTTGTCTGTTAATCTTCCCATATTGCGATTCCTCCTTTTTTATATCTGTTCCCGCTGAATAGGGGGATAAACATACGGAGGTCTGTTTCTAAATACCTATTAAATATGTTAATATTATGTATATACATCATTGGAGGTTTGCATATTTTGAAGATACAGCATAAGAAGGAGATAGCGTTTTATTGTTATGCCATTGTTCCTATGGGATTTGTGATTTACACCGTTATCTCTATTCTATTTCAGGACATCACATTTCCTCTCACTGTAAGAAATGTTCTGCATGAGTCTTTGCGAAACTTGGGATCTCTTATCTTATTTAGTTTGTTTTTCTACCCGTCATACATATGGATGAAGAAGGAATTCGGCCGCCGGAAAGAAGCAGAGAGGAGAGGATGATCAACATTCTCTCTTTTTTATTGATAAAATGGGTGAAATGAATCCATTAACATGTTAAATTTACAATATATGCATCTGCTAATGCTAGTTGACAATTGTCACTGTATATGATAAATAGATGCTGAAAAGATTTTACATAACATCAAAGCATAATTAAAGGAGAGATCTGAAGTGCGGAAAAAAAAGTTTAAAGCAGAATCCAAGCGATTGCTGGACATGATGATTAACTCCATTTACACGCAGAAGGAAATTTTTCTCCGCGAGTTAATTTCCAACGCGAGCGATGCGATTGACAAAATCTATTACAAGGCGTTAACCGATGATTCATTAACGTTTGATCAAGACAATTACTACATAAAAGTGACGGCGGACAAAGAAGCGAGAACGCTCACCGTCACAGACACCGGTATCGGGATGACAAAAGACGAGCTTGAACAGCATCTCGGCACGATTGCGAAAAGCGGTTCACTCGCTTTCAAGCAAGAAAATGACTCGAAAGACGGCCATGACATTATCGGCCAGTTCGGCGTCGGATTTTATGCGGCGTTTATGGTGGCTGATAAAGTCACGGTGAAAAGTAAAGCGCTCGGCAGTGACGAGGCGTATGTGTGGGAGTCGGAAGGGGCTGCCGGCTACACGATCGCGCCGTGTGACAAGGAAACCGTCGGTACGGAAATCACCTTGAAAATAAAAGAAAACACAGAAGATGAAAGCTATGATGAGTTTTTAGAAAACTACCGCATCAAAGCGATCGTGAAAAAGTACTCTGATTTTATCCGCTACCCGATCAAAATGGAAGAGACGGTCAACAAGCCGAAAGAGGGCAGCGAGAACGAATTTGAAGAAGTTCAGGAAGAACAGACGGTCAACAGCATGGTGCCGATCTGGAGAAAAAACAAAAGCGAGCTGACGGATGAGGATTACGAGGCTTTTTACGCCGAGAAGCATTACGGCTTTGATAAACCGCTGACCCACGTGCATATCAGCGTCGATGGAGCGGTGCGCTACAATTCGATTTTGTTTATTCCGGAAAACATGCCGTTTGACTATTATACGAAGGAATTCGAAAAAGGATTGGAGCTGTATTCCAACGGCGTGCTGATCATGAACAAATGCGCCGACCTGCTGCCGGACCATTTCAGCTTTGTAAAAGGCATGGTGGATTCTGAGGATCTGTCGCTGAACATTTCCAGAGAGATGCTGCAGCACGACCGCCAGCTGAAGCTGATTGCGAAAAACATCAATAAAAAAATCAAAGCAGAGCTGAAGAGCCTGCTGAAGAACAAAAGGGAAAAATACGAATCTTTCTATGAATCTTTCGGCAGACAGCTGAAATTCGGCGTCTATAATGATTTCGGCGCGAATAAAGACGTATTAAAAGATCTGCTTCTCTTCTATTCATCTAAGGAGAAAAAGCTCGTCACTCTGGACGAATATGTGTCCAGAATGCCTGAGGATCAAAAATATATCTATTACGCGTCCGGTGATTCATATGAGCGGATTGAAAAGCTGCCGCAAACTGAAATGGTGGCGGACAAAGGCTACGAGATTTTATATTTCACGGAAGATATTGATGAATTCGCGATCAAAATGCTGACAAGCTATGAGGAAAAAGAGTTCAAATCCGTATCCAGCGCCGATTTAGGCATCGACAGTGACGAAGATGAAAAGCAGACTGAAGCCGAAGAAAACGAATATAAAGACCTGTTCGAAAGCATGAAAGAGATTCTTGCAGATAAAGTAAAGAACGTCAGAGCATCGAAACGTTTAAAATCCCATCCGGTCTGCTTTGCGACAGACGGCGAAGTGACGATCGAAATGGAAAAAGTGTTGAATGCCATGCCTGACAGCCAGCAGGTCAAAGCGGAAAAAGTGCTGGAAATCAACCCGAACCACGAAGTGTTTGAGACGTTAAAGAACGCGCACGGACAAGATCGGGAAAAGCTGGCATTATACACAAACCTGCTGTACAATCAGGCGCTTCTGATTGAAGGGCTGCCGATCCATGATCCGGTCGAGTTTACGAATGACATCTGCAAAGTCATGGTATGACGCTAAAAAGGAATCGCCCGGCGGGGGCGATTCCTTTTTTTATTACAGTGTGCGCTGTTTAAGAATTTGATTTTGTTTGCTGCGCTTCTTTAAGGAGAACCGTTTTTTCAAGTGCGTTTCGATTTCTTCTAAACTTCTGCCCTTCGTTTCGGGAACGATGTAAGCGGCGAAGAAGAAGGATGAGAGGCAAATGACTGAGAATATTCCGAATACCCAGCCGATGCCCATGGCGCTCAGCATAAGCGGGAATACCAGTGAAACGATCAGGTTGGTTGCCGACAGAATCAATGTCGTAAATCCGGTTGCGGCTCCGCGTGCGTTTGATGGGAACAGCTCCGGCATCAGAACCCATACGACGGGACCCCATGTCGCCTGGTAGAAAACGATATAGATGCCGAGAAACAGCACGGTCAGCCATGCCGTTGAAGCTGACAGGCCGGCCAGAAGGAGAATGGCTGATAGTGACGCCAGGCTCAAGGTAATGCCGACACTTCCCCACATCAGCAGTTTTTTCCGGCCGATCCGGTCAATTAAGATCATGGCGGTGATACACATGATGACGTTTAAGACACCGATGCCCATCGTGCCGAGAACGGACGCCGAAGTGCCGAGTCCTGCCTTTGTAAAGATGGTCGGCGCATAGTAAATCACCGTGTTGATACCGACCGCCTGCTGGAAGATGGCGAGGCCGATCCCGATCAGCAGCATAGGGCGGATCCATTTTGCTTTCAGCAAGCCGAGCGTAGATTCTTTTTTCTCGGCTTCTCCTTGTTTCATTTCCGCCAATTCAACGGCGATATCCTTTTTGTCGTGCGTCATTTCCATGACTTGTCTGGCTTCCTGCTCACGGCCGCGTTTGACGAGCCATCTCGGAGATTCCGGCATAAACGCGATTCCGATTAATAAAAGCGCCGCCGGTACTGCCGCGAGACCGACCATCCAGCGCCAAGCTTCAAACGGGGTGAATATGTAATTCACAATATATGCGAGTAAAATTCCGGTTACAATCATTAAGTTATTCAATGTGCCGAGCGTTCCGCGTATTTTTGTCGGCGCCATCTCAGATAGATAAACGGGAACCAGTGCCGTTGAGCCGCCGACGGCTAACCCGAGAATGACACGGGAGATAATCAGCATGGTGACGGTTTGCGAAGCCGCACACGCAAGCGCGCCGATAATAAAAATGAGTGAAAGGACGAAAACCACTTTTCTCCGGCCCCATCGGTCAGAGCATGTCCCGCTTAAGGCGGACCCGAAAATCGCACCGAGCAGCAGCATGCTGACGACCAATCCCTCGGTCAGCGTGTTTAAAGGAATATCATTGTTAATAAATAACAAAGCCCCTGAAATCACACCGGTATCATAGCCGTAAAGCAGCCCGCCTAATGCTCCGAAAAAGTAAATCAGGTATTTTTTGGTGTTTTTCTTCACAGATGATCCTCCTCATCTTTTGGAACGCATAATAGTTTATTTAGATAACTATTTCATTCCCCGAAGAGAAAAATATAAACATAAAAAAAACACGCCCCTTTAAAAGGCGTGTTTTTTTTCTTAGGAAAACAGCTTGTCGATAAACGCGATTTCTTCAGCAGATAGCGTAATGGAGGCTGCTTTCATGTTGTCTTTTAATTGATCCGCGCGTTTGGCGCCCGGAATCAGGATATCGATTTCAGGTCTCGCCAAGTACCAGGCAAGCACGATATGCGCCGTATCGGCATTGTGCTTTTCGGCAATCGGTTTGAGCTGGTTGACTTTTTTGATGTTTTCTTTAAACTGCTCCCCTTGGAAATGCGCCTGATCATTGCGCAGGTCGCCTTCAGGGAAGGTTGTGTTCTCGTCGTATTTGCCGGCCAGCAGTCCGGATACGAGCGGGAAGTACGGAATGAATGAGATGCCGTGTTCTGTCGTATAAGGGAAGAAAGTCTTTTCCGCCTCACGGTTCAGCAGGTTGTATTCTCCTTGAATCACGTCGACTAAGCCGTCTTTATTGGCTTCTTTCAGCTGTTCCAAAGAGAAATTGGATACGCCGATGGAACGGATTTTTCCTTCTTTTTTCAGCTCATTCAATGCTTGAACGGCTTCGTCCTTCGGCGTGTGCTCATCCGGGAAATGGATGTAGAATAAATCGATGTAATCAGTCTGCAGGCGTTTCAGGCTGTCTTCGACCGATTGTTTCAAAAAGGCCGGTGAGTTGTCGAAAACAAAGTCATCGCCTTCTTTTCTGTGAGCGGCTTTTGTGGCGATGAAGACATCCTCGCGGTTGCATTCTTTCAGCACCTCGCCGATTAATTCTTCAGAACGGCCCACACCGTAAATATAGGCGGTATCTAACATGGTAACGCCGCTTTTAATCGCTTCCCGGACCAATTCTTTTCCCGTTTCTTCATTCAGATTCGGATAGAGATTGTGTCCGCCGACCGCATTTGTTCCCAAACCGATCGGAAATACCTTTAGGTCAGTTTTGCCGATTGTTACTTTGCTCATGTTTTCGCCCCCTGAAAAAATTGGATATCATAGCGACTGCCGGAAAAATACGGCAGCGTTCTCTATTAACTATAACGCTATGCCAAGTGAATGTCGATTTGATGCTCTTGGCAATACTTCGTATATTCCTCATCCAGCTGCTGAGAAGTGACGATGCTGTGAAGCCGGTCGAAAGGCGCGTATGTCAAAAGCGTGGATTTGCCGAATTTGGAATGATCCGCGAGCAGATACACTTCGTTCGCCTTTTCGGAAATTCTCTTTTTCACCTCGTATTCCAGTAAGTCGGAATTCGTCAGGCCGTGGGTGATCGTTGTCCCGGTAGCGGACATGAACGCCTTGTTAATGTTGTATTTATTGAGTGTGCTCGGATCATCAATGCCGACAAACGACCTTGTCTTCCGTTTGTAGTTATTGCCGATGATGATCAGGTCGATATTTTTCATGGATGAAGCCGCGTTAATAATATCAAGGCTGTTCGTCAAAACCGTTACATTCTTATCGGGATCAAGCGTCTCCAGCATCGATTTGGTCGTCGTGCCGGAATCAATAAATACAAGATCGTGATCCTCGATAAACCGTGACGCATAGCGGGCGATTTTGATTTTTTCATCCTGATGTTGAATGGTGCGGTTCTCAAAAGGGACGAGCACAGATTTTTCGGCTGATGTCACGCCGCCGTACACCTTTTTGATAACCCCTTTTTCCGCAAGCTTATTAATATCGCGTCTGACCGTGTTTTTAGAGACATTGAATACCTCGCACAGCTCATCCAGCGAAGTGGCTCCGTGTTTGAGAATGTATTCTTCCATCTCCTGAATCCGCATCAGTTTCATAAAAAAACTCCTTCTAGAATTCTTAAAGTAATTAAAATATATAATAAACACCAGAAGTTAATCAATAGTTACTTAACAAATGATAAAAAAGAGGGTTCACACCGTACGATTCGACACGGTTCTCCAAGTTCCTGTTTTCCCGATCAAAAAAAGTATGATAAAAATAATGAAAAAATTTTGATTTTTTAGATTGACTTGAAGATGTGTTGGGCTTACAATGTAACCAAGAAATGACCAAAATATAACCTGTAAAATCAAAAGTGAAAGATGTAACCGTTTGCTTTTTCCGGTACATGACCAACTTTTACATGGGAAGATTGGGAGTCACCATCATTTTAGCATTTGTAAGCGTTTAATTCATGTCTTTTATATGTAAAAGATGAATATATTCATCCGTTATTACCCAGCTGAACAGGATGTTTACTATTTAAGGAGGCAATGAGAATGGCAGAGATCAGAAAACTGAAAAACTACATCAATGGTGAATGGGTTGAAAGTAAGACAGATCAATATGAAGACGTTGTCAATCCGGCTACAAAAGAAGTGATGTGCCAGGTTCCGATTTCTACGCGGGAGGATGTGGAATACGCCGTCCGCTCAGCGTCAGAGGCTTTTCAAACATGGTCAAAGACGGCAGTGCCGCGCCGTGCGAGAATTCTATTTAACTATCAGCAGCTTCTCCAGCAGAACAAAGAAGAGCTTGCCCGTCTGATCACTTTGGAAAACGGTAAAAACACGACGGAAGCACTCGGTGAAGTGGGACGCGGAATTGAAAACGTCGAATTCGCAGCGGGCGCGCCGTCACTCATGATGGGCGATTCACTCGCCTCTATTGCGACGGATGTAGAGGCGGCGAATTACCGCTATCCGATCGGGGTGGTCGGCGGTATCGCACCGTTCAACTTCCCGATGATGGTTCCGTGCTGGATGTTCCCGATGGCGATTTCATTAGGAAACACGTTCATTCTGAAGCCGTCTGAGCGCACGCCGCTGTTAACGGAAAAACTGGCAGAGCTGTTTGAACAGGCCGGTCTGCCGAAGGGCGTCTTCAATGTCGTGCACGGCGCGCATGACGTCGTAAACGGTGTTCTTGAACATCCGGAGATTAAAGCCATCTCATTCGTCGGTTCAAAACCTGTCGGCGAGTATGTTTTCAAAAAAGGCAGCGAACATTTGAAACGCGTGCAGGCGTTAACGGGCGCGAAAAACCATACGATCGTGTTAAATGACGCCCACCTTGAAGATACGGTGACAAACATTATCGGTGCGGCATTCGGTTCGGCAGGAGAGCGGTGCATGGCATGCGCGGTTGTGACGGTTGAAGAGGGAATCGCTGATGAGTTTATGGCGAAATTACAGGAAAAAGCAGCGGACATCAAGATCGGAAACGGACTGGATGACGGCGTGTTCTTAGGCCCGGTCATCCGCGAGGACAACAAAAAACGCACGCACAGCTATATTGAAAAAGGCATCGAAGAAGGAGCGAGACTTCTTTGTGACGGGCGTGAAAACGCAACGGAAGACGGCTATTTCGTCGGACCGACGATTTTTGACAACGTGACGACGGATATGACGATTTGGAAAGATGAAATCTTTGCGCCCGTTCTGTCGGTCATCCGCGTGAAAAACTTAAAAGAAGCGGTGGACATCGCCAACCAGTCTGAATTTGCGAACGGCGCGTGTCTGTTCACTTCAAATGCGCACGCGATCCGCTACTTCCGTGAGAATATTGACGCGGGGATGCTCGGCATCAACCTTGGCGTGCCGGCGCCGATGGCATTCTTCCCGTTCTCTGGCTGGAAGTCTTCTTTCTTCGGCACATTGCACGCAAACGGAAAAGACAGCGTCGACTTCTATACACGTAAAAAAGTCGTGACGGCACGATACCCGTCTCCTGACTTCAATTGATCTGACAGCCGGCCCGGACGGCTTTGTGATTCCGTCCGGGTTTTCTTTTACCATCAATTAAGGAGGAATAAACATGAGTCATTTGCTGCGCAAACCGCAGGCCGATGAGATTTCTCAAGGTGTGAACATCATACATGACGTCACTTCAGCCAATTCAGATCTCAAATACGTCGGATTTAAAGTCGTTGACCTCACTCCCGGTTCCGCATATACAGAAGATTTGAAAAAGACGGAGTGCTGCATCGTTGCGGTAACGGGAAAAATCACCGTCACTGATTATGATCAGACATTTGAAAGCATCGGCACCCGTGAAAGCGTATTTGAAAGAAAACCGACGGACAGCGTTTATGTGTCCAATGACCGCTCTTTTGGAATCACAGCCGTCAGCGGGGCGAGGGTCGCGCTGTGCTATTCTCCGTCCGAACACCAGCTTCCGACAAAGCTGATTAAAGCGGAAGACAACGGTGTGGAACATCGCGGCAAGCTGGCAAACAAACGAACCGTTCATAATATTCTCCCCGATTCAGATCCATCGGCAAACAGCCTTCTCGTTGTTGAAGTTTACACGGACAGCGGCAACTGGTCGAGCTACCCGCCTCATAAACATGACCAAGACAATCTGCCGGCTGAATCCTTTTTAGAAGAAACCTATTACCATGAAACGGACCCGCCGCAGGGGTTTGTCTTCCAGCGTGTGTACACGGACGACCGCTCGATTGACGAGACGATGACCGCAGAAAATGAAAACGTTGTCATCGTGCCGGCGGGCTATCACCCGGTTGGTGTTCCGGACGGGTATACCTCTTACTACCTGAATGTAATGGCGGGACCGACACGAAAATGGAAGTTTCATAATGATCCGGCCCATGAATGGATCCTGGAACGCTAACAAGTGAGGAGTGGCAGATAACGATGAAATATACATTTAATGAAGAAAAAGAGTTTGATATTGTCGCGATCGGGCGCGCGTGTATTGATTTGAACGCGGCGGAATACAACCGGCCGATGGAAGAAACGATGACGTTTTCTAAATATGTCGGAGGCTCCCCGGCAAATATTGCGATCGGCAGCGCCAAGCTCGGATTAAAAGCCGGTTTTATCGGCAAAATCCCGGATGATCAGCACGGCAGATTCATCGTTTCTTATATGCAGGGAAAGGGCGTTGATACGTCACAAATGACCGTTGACAGAGAAGGGCGCAAAGCCGGGCTCGCTTTTACGGAAATTCTCAGTCCCGAAGAGTGCAGCATTCTGATGTACCGGGATGACGTGGCGGATTTGTATCTTGAGCCGTCCGAAGTCAATGAAGGTTACATCGCAAACGCGAAAATGCTGCTGGTGTCAGGCACGGCGCTTGCGAAAAGCCCGTCGCGCGAAGCCGTCTTAAAAGCGGTGCATATCGCAAAAAAACATGACGTAAAAGTCGTGTTTGAGCTCGACTACCGTCCGTATACATGGCAATCGGCAGAAGAAACAGCCGTGTACTACACGCTGGCGGCGGAACAATCTGATATCGTCATCGGTACGCGTGATGAATTTGACGTAATGGAAAACCGCAGCGGCGGAGATAACGATGAAACCGTCCGCCATTTGTTTGCGCACTCTGCTGACCTTGTCGTCATTAAGCACGGCGTTGACGGATCATACGCATACAGCAGATCGGGAGAAGTTTTCCGGGCGCACGCCTATAAAACAAAGGTGCTGAAGACCTTCGGTGCGGGTGATTCCTATGCGTCAGCCTTCATCTACGGACTTGTCAGCGGCCGGGATATTGAAACGGCTTTAAAATACGGGAGCGCTTCCGCTTCCATCGTCGTCAGCAAACACAGCTCCTCAGAAGCAATGCCGGCTGCCGGTGAAATCATCGAACTGATTGAAGCGCAGCACAGTCTTAACGGTAAATAGAACGTATAAAAGGTGGGATCGTTTGTGGGTAAGACAATTCGCTTAACGACAGCACAAGCGCTGATTAAATTCTTGAACCGGCAGTACATTCATGTTGACGGAAAAGAAGAGCCGTTCGTTGAGGGCATCTTCACGATTTTCGGCCACGGAAATGTGTTGGGGATCGGGCAGGCGCTTGAGCAGGACGCCGGGCACCTGAAAGTCTATCAAGGCAAAAACGAACAAGGCATGGCGCATGCCGCGATGGCATACAGCAAGCAGATGCTGAGAAGAAAAATTTACGCGGTATCGACATCGGTCGGTCCGGGTGCCGCTAACTTGACGGCTGCCGCGGGTACGGCGCTGGCCAATAATATCCCGGTGCTGCTGCTTCCGGCCGATACCTTTGCGACGAGGCAGCCTGACCCGGTGCTTCAGCAGGTGGAGCAGGAATACAGTGCCGCCGTCACGACAAACGATGCGTTAAAGCCTGTGTCCCGCTATTGGGACCGCATTACCCGCCCCGAGCAGCTGATGAGCAGCTTAATCCGGGCGTTTGAAGTGATGACAGATCCGGCAAAAGCGGGCCCGGCGACCATCTGCATATCTCAGGATGTAGAGGGAGAAGCATTTGATTTTGATGAAAGCTTCTTTGAAAAACGCGTTCATTACATTGACCGGATGCAGCCAAGCGAGCGTGAGCTGAAAGGCGCCGCGGAAAAAATTAAGGAGAGCAGCCGTCCCGTCATTTTAGTGGGCGGAGGCGCGAAGTACTCCGGCGCGCGTGAGGAATTAATCGCGCTTTCTGAAACATACGGCATTCCGCTTGTCGAAACGCAGGCCGGCAAGTCAACGGTTGAAGCCGATTTCGCCAACAATCTGGGCGGCATGGGCATCACGGGCACACTCGCCGCAAACAAAGCCGCCCGCCAGGCTGATCTGATCATCGGTGTCGGCACACGGTATACGGACTTTGCGACATCCTCGAAAACGGCGTTTGATTTTGACAAAGCAAAATTTTTGAATATCAACGTCAGCCGCATGCAGGCTTACAAGCTTGACGCGTTTCAGGTCGTAGCCGATGCGAAAGTGACGCTCGGCAGACTGCATGGCTTATTAGACGGATATAAAAGTGCATTCGGCACGGCGATTAAAGATTGGAAAGATGAATGGCTGGCTGAACGGGACCGGCTCGGCAAGGTCACTTTTACACGTGATGCGTTCGAACCGGAAATTAAAAACCATTTCTCACAGGATGTGTTAAACGAGTATGCCGATGCGCTCGAGACTGAGCTGCCGCAAACAACGGCGCTGTTGACCATCAATGACACGATTCCTGAAGACAGCGTCGTCATCAGTTCGGCGGGATCTCTTCCGGGAGATTTGCAGCGGCTGTGGCATTCCAACGTCCCGAATACGTACCACCTCGAGTACGGCTATTCCTGCATGGGGTATGAGGTATCGGGCACGCTCGGCCTCAAGCTGGCCCATCCCGACAAAGAAGTCTATTCACTCGTCGGCGACGGAAGCTTTCTGATGCTGCACTCAGAGCTGATTACCGCGCTTCAATATAACAAAAAAATCAATGTCCTGCTTTTTGACAACTCGGGATTCGGCTGTATCAACAACCTGCAGATGGATCACGGGAGCGGCAGTTATTTCTGCGAGTTCCGCACAGAGGACAATCAGATTTTAAACGTTGATTACGCGAAGGTGGCAGAGGGCTACGGCGCTAAAACATACAGAGCCAATACGGTTGAAGAACTGAAAGCGGCGCTTGAAGATGCGAAAACGCAAGACGTATCCACTTTAATTGAAATGAAGGTTCTGCCGAAAACGATGACGGACGGCTATGACAGCTGGTGGCATGTCGGCGTGGCGGAAGTGTCTGAGCAGGAAAGCGTTCAGCGGGCATACGAAGCGAAAGAGATGAAGCTGAAGTCTGCGAAGCAGTACTAGAGGGGAGGCATCACGATGGGCAAACAAGATATTCTGTGGGGCATCGCTCCCATTGGGTGGCGCAATGACGATATGCCGGAAATCGGAGCCGGGAATACGCTGCAGCATTTGTTAAGCGATATTGTTGTCGCCGGCTTTCAAGGTACGGAAGTGGGAGGGTTTTTCCCTGAACCCTCCGTCCTGAATAAGGAGCTGGCTCTCCGGAACTTACGGATTGCGGGGAAATGGTTCAGCAGCTTTATCATTCAAGACGGTATTGAAAAAACGGCTGAACAATTTACAGAACACTGTGATTATTTGCAGAAAGTCGGAGCGGATGTCGCCACCGTTTCTGAACAGACGTACAGTGTTCAAGGCTTGGACATTGATGTATTTAAGAAAAAACCGCACTTCACAGATGAAGAATGGGATACGCTGTGCCAGGGCTTGAACCGTCTCGGGAAAATCGCTGACGAATACGGGCTGGACATGGTTTTTCATCATCATCTCGGCACAGGCGTCCAGACGGCGGAAGAAGTTGACCGGCTGATGGATGGAACGGACCCGCAGTATGTCCATTTACTTTATGATACCGGGCATGCCTATATCTCGGACGGAGACTATATGACAATTCTCAACAAGCATATGGATCGGATCAGACACGTTCATTTCAAGGACGCGCGGTTTGACATTATGGAGCGGTGCAGACAGGAAGGCAAGTCATTTAGGCAGTCGTTTTTACAGGGCATTTTTACGGTTCCCGGAGACGGATGCATCGATTTTACCGAAGTGTACCGAACGCTCGTCCGTCATGATTATTCAGGCTGGATCGTCATCGAAGCCGAACAAGACCCGGCAGTCGCCAATCCGCTTGAGTACGCGCTGATTGCGAGAAAGTACATCGACAGTGAACTGCTTGATCCTGCAAATTAGAGGGGGACTTATATGAATAGTGCCAAGGCGGAATCAGCTTTCAGCAAAAGGACCATCGCCGCAGCATTAGCAAATTACATTGATGCAGGTTCCATCGTGGCAGGATCAGCGGGTTTATCTATGTGGGTCAGCTATTTAAAGCTGTCCGACAGTCAGATCGGATTGCTCGGCGCCTTCAGTGCAAACGCGATATCAGCGGCCGTCGGAGCGCTGCTCGGCGGGTATTTGGCTGATAAAGTCGGCCGAAAAGCTGTATACACAAACAGTATGCTCGTCTACGCCTTAGGAATTTGTTTGGTTTTGTTTGGATTCAACTTTCCCATGCTGTTATGCGGATACATGATTATCGGGATTTCTGTAGGCGCGGATATTACGGCTTCATGGACCATTATCGCGGAAAACGCCCCCGAGAAAAACCGGGCGAGGCATTGCGGAGTGGCGCAGGTGGCGTGGGCCGCAGGAGCCGTTGTGGTTCTGCTGTTATCCGTTTTGGTCGGTGACCTCGGGCTTTTAGGAAATAAAATTGTCTTTGCGCATCTATTGGTGATCGCCCTGATCACATATGTGATAAGAAAGCGTTTACCTGAGTCGGATGCCTGGAAAAACAGTGAAGAGCGGCCTGCCGCCGTGAAAAAAACATCTTATTTTGACCTGCTTCAGCCGAAATTTTTCAAGAACATTTTGTTTTTAATGGGTGTGTTTCTCGTATGGAATCTCGCAGCGGGCGTCATGGGGTTCTTCATGCCGTACATCTACCAGCAGGTCGGCGGCGTATCCGCAAATACGGCCAACATTCTGCAGATGGCCCTGTTTATCTTTACCGGGCTCGGCGTCGCCTGTATCTTCATGCCTTTTGCAGATCAATATCGGAAAACGGTGTTCGGAATCTGCGCATTTATGGCCGTTGTCGGCTGGTTGCTGTTTTTACTGCCGTTTCAGGGGCTCCCGATGCTGCTTTTGTTTGTTTTAGCGATCGGCATCAATAACGGAGCCGGCCAGCAGGCGAACTACCAGCTGTGGGCAAGCGAGCTGTTCCCGACAGAATACAGAGCGTCAGCACAAGGGCTCATGTTCTTTCTCGTCCGTATTTCAATCGGCATTTGGAGTTTATTTGTGCCGGTCATCATGTCACAATTCGGCATCGGTTTTATGGCCGGTATTCTGCTCATATGTGTGACGGCCAGTATGATCATCGGGCTTGTCTTCGCGCCGAATACGTCCGGCAAGTCGCTTGAACAGATACAGGAGGAACTGTACGGCGCTCCTCAGGACGGCAGCGGGAAAAGAAAGACGAGAACCATTATTTGATTATCAGAAGGAGTGGCGATCAATGAATTTACGTATAGGTGTTATCGGAACCGGTGCTATCGGAAAAGAGCACATCAACCGCATCACAAATAAGCTGTCCGGAGCGGAAATTACCGCTGTCACAGATGTGAATCAGGAGGCCGCGCAGCAGACCGTTCAGGATTTCAATTTGAACGCCTCCGTTTATCCTGATGACGACAGCCTCCTCGCTGCTGAAAATGTGGATGCCGTCTTAGTGACAAGCTGGGGCCCGGCTCACGAGTCCAGCGTTTTGAAAGCGATTCAGCACGGCAAGCACGTGTTTTGTGAAAAGCCGCTTGCGACAACGGCAGAAGGCTGTATGCGCATTGTCGAGGAAGAAATGAAGACGGGAAAACGATTGGTGCAGGTAGGTTTTATGCGCAGATATGACAGCGGTTACGTTCAGCTGAAAGAAGCGATCGACAACCGCGTGGTCGGCGAGCCGCTGATGATTCACTGTGCGCACCGCAACCCGACAGTCGCATCGAATTATTCAACGGACATGGCCGTCGTCGATACGCTCGTTCATGAAATTGATGTCCTCCACTGGCTCGTCAATGACGACTATGAATCCGTACAGGTCATCTATCCGAAGAAATCAAAAAATGCGCTGCCGCATCTGAAAGATCCGCAGATGGTCATCATTGAAACAAAAGGCGGCATCGTCATCAATGCCGAAATCTACGTGAACTGTAAATACGGCTATGACATTCAATGTGAGATCGTCGGGGAAGTTGGCGTCATCAAGCTTCCGGAACCGTCAAGCATCAGCTTGAGAAAAGAAGGGACATTCAGCACCGATATCCTGATGGATTGGCAGCGCCGATTTGTGGCTGCGTATGATGTGGAAATTCAAGACTTCATTGATTCGATCCGGAAAAAAGGCGAAGTCAGCGGTCCGACGGCATGGGACGGTTATATTGCCGCGGTGACAACTGACGCGTGCGTAAAAGCTCAGGAATCCGGGCAGAAAGAGCCTGTGGCGCTGCAAGAGAAACCGGCATTCTACCAATCATTTACGACTGTGAACAAATAATAGATCGGGAGTGAAAGAAATGAAACTGGCCTTAGATCCATCCATGTACCGTGATGATTTAACGTTAGAGGAAATGGTCTATAAAACGGCGGAGCTCGGATATGAATATATCGAATTGTCCCCGCGCGAGGATTTTTGTCCTTTCTACAAATATCCGAAAGTCGATTCAGCAAAAATCAAACAATTGAAGCGCCTTTTAAAGGATACAGGTGTGAAGCTGTCCTCTCTTCTTCCGCTTTACCACTGGGCGGGTCCTGATGAAGACCGCCGACAGGCCGCCGTGCGCAACTGGAAACGGGCGATCGAAATTGCGGTTGAACTTGAAGTGGATTTGATGAACAGTGAATTCAGCGGTTCAAAATATGATCCTTTGACAAGTGAAGAAAAATTTATCAAATCCATGGATGAACTGCTGCCCGTTTTTGAAAAAGAAGGCGTTAAACTCAATCTTCAGGCTCACCCATACGATTTTATCGAAACGCACAAAGGCGCGATGGATATGATCCGCGCGCTTGACAAGGATTGGATCAATCTTGTCTACTCGACTGCGCATACGTTCTTCTATGATGACGGAAAAGGCGATATTGCGACCATGTTTGATGAAGCCGGCGACCGCCTTACACATGTTTTATTTGCAGATACTTTTAATCATAAAGCGGCGCACGGCCTGCGTTACATCGTCAACCCGCCTGATGCGAAAGTAACGGTTCACCAGCATTTGGACATCGGTCAAGGCGAGGTTGATTTTGAGACGATTTTCAGAAAGATGAGAGAGATGAAATTCGACGGAATTGCGACGAACGCCGTTTTTGCTTGGGTCGGCGAAAGAGCGGATGAATCAAGCCGGACCACGCTTAAGAAATTAAAGGAAGAACTGGGTATGGCATAAGCTGAGTACGGAGTTCGGCGGAGCGGGGCAAAAAAGCCCTCCAGCCGGACTCCCTTCATATCGAAAACGCGGATGGGAGAGGCTGACATGAAACTTTGCTTTAATGAAGCGACTACGCTGGAGAATTCAAACCTGAAACAGGATTTAGAACTGTGCGAAAAGCACGGCTATGATTATATTGAAATCCGCACAATGGATAAGCTGCCGGAATACTTAAAAGACCATTCACTGGCCGATCTGGCGGAATATTTTCGAACCCATCACATTAAACCGCTTGCCCTGAACGCACTGGTTTTCTTCAACAACCGTGATGAGAAGGGCTATAGGGAGATCATTTCGGAATTCAAAAGCATGATGGAAACCTGCAGAACGCTCGGCGTGAAATATGTGGTGGCCGTGCCGCTTGTGACAGAGCGGAAAATCTTGAAAGAAGAGATCAAAAAGAGCAGCATAGAGGTGCTGACTGAGCTTTCGGACATCGCGGAGCCGTACGGCGTAAACATTGCCCTTGAATTTGTCGGCCACCCGCAATGTACGGTCAATACATTTGAACAGGCGTATGACATCGTGAACGCTGTCGGCCGCGATAATGTCGGACTGGTGTTTGACAGCTTCCATTTCCACGCGATGGGCTCCAATATTGAGAGTTTGAAGCAGGCGGACGGAAAGAAAATTTTCATCTATCATATCGACGATACAGAGGACTTCCCGATCGGCTTTTTAACGGATGAAGACCGCGTCTGGCCTGGACAGGGTGCGATTGACTTAGACGCCCATCTGTCAGCGTTAAAAGAAATCGGATTCAATGATGTTGTCTCCGTAGAGCTGTTCAGACCTGAATATTATAAGCTGACTGCGGAGGAAACGATCAAAACGGCAAAGGAAACAACGGAAGCCGTCGTATCAAAATACTTCATGAAGGAGGCGTGAACATGGCTTTTGTCACCATGAAACATCTTCTTGCAGAAGCGAAACGGGAGCATTATGCAGTCGGCCAATTTAATATCAACGGCCTCCAATGGACGAAGGCGATTCTGCAAGCCGCGCAAAAGGAGCAATCGCCGGTCATCGCCGCGGCTTCCGATCGTCTGGTCGACTATTTAGGCGGATTTAAAACGATTTCCGCCATGGTCGGCGCGTTAATGGAAGAAATGGCGATTACCGTTCCCGTCGTGCTCCATCTTGATCACGGAAGCAGTGCGGAACGCTGCAGACAGGCCATTGACGCCGGATTCAGCTCAGTGATGATTGACGGCTCCCATCATCCGATTGATGAGAACATCGCGATGACAAAAGAAGTCGCCGATTATGCCGCTAAGCACGGCGTGTCAGTAGAAGCAGAAGTCGGCACGGTCGGCGGCATGGAAGACGGGCTGGTCGGCGGAGTCCGCTATGCCGATGTCGCCGAATGTGAGCGGATCGTCAAAGAAACCAATATCGACGCGCTAGCCGCCGCCCTCGGCTCCGTCCACGGCAAATATCAGGGCGAGCCGAATCTCGGATTTAAGGAAATGGAGGAAATCTCCCGCATGACTGATATTCCTCTCGTTCTTCACGGAGCATCCGGGATTCCGCAGGATCAGGTCAAAAAAGCCATCACGCTCGGCCACGCGAAAATCAATATCAACACGGAATGTATGGTAGCCTGGACAGACGAAACACGCCGCATGTTTCAGGAAAACGGAGATCTGTACGAACCGCGCGGCTACATGACACCCGGCATTGAAGCCGTGGAAGAGACAGTGCGAAGCAAAATGAGAGAGTTCGGATCAGCCGGTAAAGCCGTAAAACAGCAGGTCGGCTGATGAAAAGCACTCACAACATCGTGAGTGCTTTCGTCTTTCCGTTTATTTCCTTCTTGCGTTTCACCAAAGTATCACAATCAAATCAACCTGTTCAACCTTTACAGGCCCTTTCAATCCAAGCGAATTGTATACAGCTTGCCCCCTCGTTTACTATAGTTATGAAAACTAGAATTCGTTATTATCCTTTTCTTTATCGATGATGTCGGTAACTTTCTTTTTTGTTGAAATAATCTATAAGTCATAAGTTTATACCGCATATACCCTACGTAAGGTCTCGTTTAGTAAAACTTCTTATTCCGTAAACCAGGAGACCGAGACACGTTATTACCATAATTGAGTAAAACAGGAAATTTGATTGAATCGGTGATTCATCTTCGGGTGACATTGCTAACATAGGCTGTGTCCATGGATATACTTGACCTAATGGTGTACTGGCAATAATAATGGCCGGTAATGTAAAAACAATGCTAACAGCGAGTGGTATGCCAAATGTTTTAGACCTGATTGAAACAATAAGCTGCAATAAAATTAATGGTAAACAAGCTAAGATCCCTCTAATTCCATAACCTAGAATTGTAAGTAAAGGAAGACTCCCGCTTATGCCTAACATATAACCGAATCCAATAAATAAGAGGATTAAAATGGACATACTAATGAATATCATGCGGACCACTGTCAGAAACTTTCCCAGAAAGATATCTGAGTGTTTGACTGGTAAGGCTAGAAGCTGTTTCCAACCGCCTCCTGCATGTTCCCCCCTGCAAACAAGGGCGGCGAAAATTCCCACTACGATAGGCAATACAAAAGGGCCCATAAATAAGGCAACTTGTGTCCAAGCCTCTACCCAGGGATTGTCTCCGGGATTCATAAAAAGGTTATAGTTTTTAATAAAGTTAGTGTATGCCAGGGATACACCTAACAAAGGCCCTAATAAGTAGATGATCCATAACTTTGATCGCTTAAGCTTTAAACGTTCTACAAATAAAATGTTTTTCAAGTATTTCGCCTCCTTTTTACAAAGCATCCCGTTTAGCAAAATGAATAGAGCCTAGAAATAATATAATTATCCCTAAGAAAAGGCTAATGCAAAGGTAAGATGAAAGATCTGGGTTATATCCTATACCTTCATACTGCAGAATGACTGTCGAAGATTGACTAGGATAAGCCAGCGGAAACCATCTCGTTGATTGAGCAGCTGCCAAAAACAAACCCATTATAGATGATACTGATCCTACAAGAATTGAGAATGCTTGGTTGCTAAACACCATAGATAACCATATCTGGAATGCCATTATAGGCAGTACTGTAACTAACATGCTGTAACTATCTCCAAACAAAAGTCCCCAAGGTACACTACCTTCGAATCCTACCAGTTTGCCCAGCAGTACCATGCCGAGCAAGAAGATTGTTGACGAAATAAATAAACTGACTACTAAGCAAATAAATTTACTTACATAAATTCGCATTCTAGATACAGGAAAAGAAAGGGTTTGCTTCCATCCGTTTGCTTGATGCTCTATATTTGCTATTATTGACGCAGAAAGTGTGGCGGCTAATGGAAAACCCAGACCAAATAACAAACTGTTATCATACAGTAAATACATCCACATTGATCCAGCATGGAACATTTCAGCTTGTTTTTCCACGTATTCAGATCGATAAGTAAGATTTACCAACTCATATGCTATAATGAGTAAGGGAACCAATAAGACTACAATCAATAACGACGAACGTTTCAGTTTTAATTGATCTGCCCATAATAACTTTTTCATAGACTTCCCTCTGTACCGGTTAATTCTAAAAAAATATCCTCAAGTGATCGTGTCTTTTCTTCAAGTCGAAATACAGACAGCCCTGAATGAAGAAGTATGGAATTGATTTCTGAAACAAATTCCGGTTCTGTTTGAGACAGCCACAAATAATTTTTTTGTAAATCAACCTTTAATCCTTTCCTGTTTAGTATTGTTTTTGCTTCGATTACGTCACTAACACCGACTTTTAATAGTGGTTTTCGTTTTTGATGTAAACTTGCAATCGAGTCCTGAAAAATCATCCTTCCATTGTTGATAATTCCCACTTGAGTAGCCATTTGGTCTATTTCACTCAATAAGTGGCTGGATACAATAACACTCATTCCCGATTTAGGCAATTCTTTAATTAGCTCTCTTATTTCTTGGATACCGGATGGATCTAAACCGTTTGTCGGTTCATCCAGAATTAATAAATCAGGACTGCTTAACAGGGCAACTGCAATTCCCAAACGTTGTTTCATTCCAAGGGAATACTCCTTAGTCAGTCGATTTGCTACTTTAGATAACCTTACAGTTTCCAATACTTCATTGACCCGTTGTTCCGGAAGTCCTCGTAACCTCCTAACAGCTTCTAAGTTTTCGTAACCTGTTAAATTACCATAATAAGTTGGAGATTCTACCAGTGACCCGATTCTTTGCAATATCTGCAAACGATTCTCGTTTAGGTTTTGGCCAAAGATTTCGATGTTTCCTTTTGTTGGTTTAATTAAACCTAATAACATTCGGATGGTTGTTGTTTTACCAGCACCATTCGGTCCAAGAAAACCATAAATTTCGCCACGCCTAATCCTTAAGTTTAATCCATCAACAGAAGTATGCTTTTTATACTTTTTAGTCAGATCGTGTGTTACCACTATTTGATCATTCATTTGTCTCTCACCTCACTTTTATCATAAGCGATGTTCTTTAAACACAAACGAAACTCTTCCTAAACATTCACTTAACGACATCCATGGTTTATTGACTGCATATAGTAAAATTGATTATTTGATAAGAATATTCTGAAATCTAAACAAAAGCTAAATTCTTTCCTTTTCCAACTCTTATGTATTCGATTTCATTTAAAATGAGAAAAAAAGGAGGGTAACTTATGACGTTAGAAGAGAACAAAATCCTCATGGTGGATGATGACGAACATATCTTAAACTTATTAATAACTTGCTTTGAAAAGGAAGGTTTCAGCAATATTTCCACAGCTATGACAGGGAGCGAAACCCTTCTGAAAATCGATCAGGAACTTCCAAATATTATTTTATTAGATGTCATGCTTCCGGACACTGATGGCTTCACCTTATGCAGCAAAATACGCTCGCATACAAATGTGCCGATACTCTTCTTAACGGCAAAAACAACAGATTTAGATAAATTGCAAGGGTTTAGTTTTGGGGGAGATGACTATATTACTAAACCATTTAATCCACTAGAAATTGTAGCTCGTGTAAAAGCCCAATTAAAGAGAACGACTCAACTCTCTTCTTCTTACCCTCTAAAACAGGTATACGATTATGAATATTTTAAAATAGATCCCAATACCGGAAGACTTGTTGTTAACGGGACAAGAATAGATTGCCCTGCTCAGGAAATGAAACTTCTGATTTATTTCTGTGAACATCCCAATCAAATTTTAAGTAAACACCAAATTTATAAAGATGTGTGGGGGGAGTTTTATGGCGGAGATAGTACTGTAATGGTACATGTAAGACGATTACGTGAAAAATTAGAGGAAGACCCGAGCAGACCTAGATGGATTAAAACGGTTCGAGGACAGGGCTATATATTTGAAGCAGAGCCTATAGATGAGGATTTATTTTGAAGCTGAGAAATAGGATAGCATTTTACTTCGTATCGAGACTTTTTTTACTCATGTTTATTTGGGGTGTGCTCATTGTGGGCAGTATCATATTTTTCAGCCTCGTCTTAGGTCAGAATAAAATGGAAACGCCGCACTTATCCTTAAAAAAAATTGTTGACCAAACAGTTGTTGCAGATAAACAATTTTCAATAAATACGAAAGCAAAAGAAGATTTATTAGAGAACCGGATGTGGATTCAAATTTTAGATGAACAAGGAGATGAGGTTTTTTCTTTTAATAAACCTCAAAATATACCTAAGCATTATATTCTTGGAGAGTTAATATCAGATTACATGTATCCTGCCAAAAAAGGTTATCAATTATCTACGTGGTACGAAACGAAAAACAATCAGGATTTAACATGGGTATTGGGAAAGCCGATGGAAAAAAATAACCCTTTTTTCTATTGGGTGAATAACTTGTGGATTGTTTCTATTATTATGGCAGGGATTGTCATTGCAATATTTTACGGAAAAAAACTAGGTGCTCCCCTGCTGTTTATTGTATCTTGGATTGAGAATTTGTCTAAAGAAAAATATGAAGAACCTTATGATTGGAAGTTTCATTCAAGCAAATATAGACATAATAAATCTGGATATAAGACCTATCAAGAATTAATGCAGGCTCTGTCTGAACTTACCTCAACGCTTCAAAGGAATAAGGCTGAGCGAGAATTATTGGAAAAGACACGAGAAGAGTGGATGGCCGGTGTCTCACATGATTTAAAAACCCCTCTTTCGGTTATTAAGGGATATACGGTTCTTTTATCTTCAAATGAATATGAGTGGGAAAATCAGCAAGTGCGTGATTTTTCCTTAATAATGGAAGAACGTGTCGAATATATGGAAAAGCTGATTGAAGATTTCAACTTAACTTTTCAATTGAAAAATGAGTCGCTTCCAATCCATCTTGAAGAAAAAAACGTAGTGAAAGTAATTCATGACACTTTAGAAAAAATGAAGCTGCTACCGGAGTCAGAAAATAAGAGATTCGCTTTAGAATCCAGTCACAATAAGATACTTTTTAATATGGATGAAAGGTACCTAAAGCGCGCAGTTGAAAACTTGATTGCTAATTGTATTAAACATAATCCTCCGGGCACTAAAATAAAGGTCATATTATATCATGACGTGTTACATGACAATGAAATACAAATTATAATAGAAGACGATGGGATAGGAATGGACGAAGAGACGGTTGAATGTTTATTTGATCGGTATTTCAGAGGGATAAGCGCTTCGTCAAATAACTCAGGGACTGGATTAGGAATGGCTATTGCTCAACAAATTATCAAGGCACATGGGGGAAATATTGATATATATAGTCAGCCGGGAGTTGGCACAAGATTTAAAATTACCTTTCCGAGTCCGCCATCTAAGTATAACAATGTCAATTAGAAATAATCGATCTTACATTGAGAAAGGGAGAAGCGGGTCTTTTATAAAGGCCCGCTTTCTCATGTTGCAGAGAACCGATGAAAGCATTATGATGGGGGCATCAAATAATGAGGGCTCCGAAAAGCCGTATCCTTTTGGAGGATGGTTGCATGAATAAAATCATGATTGTGGAAGATAGTGAAGACATTCGCGGACTATTGCAGAATTACCTTGAAAAATACGGATATCAAACAGTGGCCGCCGTGGATTTCACGGCTGTTCTTGATGTTTTTTTGCGGGAAAAGCCTGATGTGGTGCTGCTTGATATCAATCTGCCGTCTTATGACGGCTATTATTGGTGCCGCCAGATCCGCCAGCATTCTACAAGCCCGATCATTTTCATCTCTGCCAGAAGCGGCGAAATGGATCAGGTGATGGCGATTGAAAACGGCGGAGATGATTATATCGAAAAACCGTTTTCTTATGATATTGTGCTGGCGAAAATCAAAAGCCAGATCCGCAGGGCATACGGAGAGTACGCCGCCAAGCAGGGAGAGAAAGTGGTTGAATATGCCGGTGTGCAGCTATTTGTGGAACGGTTTGAACTGCGCTTTCAGGACGAAAAAAGCGAGCTTTCTAAGAAAGAAAGCAAGCTTTTGGAAGTGCTGCTGGAGCGGGGAGAAAAGGTGACGAGTCGGGACCGTCTCATGGAAAAGACGTGGGACACCGACGTTTTCGTCGATGATAATACGCTTAACGTGTATATCACGCGGCTCAGAAAAAAACTGCGGGAGCTGAATGCGCCTGTTTCCATTGAATCGGTGCGGGGCGAAGGCTACCAGCTGAGGGCGCTGTCATGAAGCTGTTTCTCCGGTCTCATGCCGTGCTGATTCTGCTTTTTCTCCTTCAAGGGCTGTTTGTCTTCTTTTATTACTGGTTTGCGGGTCTTCATTCTTTTTCCCACCTGTTTTACATATTGGGCGTGCAGCTTCTTATTTTGGCGGGTTATCTTGCCTATCGCTGGTACAAAGACCGCGGCGTGTATCATTGGCTCAGCTCGGAGCAGGAAGGGACGGACATCCCGTATCTCGGTTCTTCGGTGTTCTGTTCAGAGCTGTATGAAAAGCAGATGGAGCTGATCCGGCTGCAGCACCAGAAGCTCCATGAGACCGAAGCCAAGCTTGACGCGCGGGTGACGTATATGAACCAATGGGTGCACCAAGTAAAGACGCCGCTGTCGGTCATTAATTTAATCATTCAGGAAGAAGATGAGCCCGTCTTTGAACAAATCAAAAAAGAGGTTCGGCAGATTGAATTCGGGCTGGAGACGCTTCTTTATTCATCAAGGCTCGACCTGTTTGAGCGGGATTTTAAAGTCGAAGCGGTTTCCTTATCAGAGCTTCTCCAATCGGTTATTCAAAGTTATAAACGATTTTTTATTCAATACCGCGTTTATCCGAAAATGGACATTCGCGATGATCATCAGATTTACACCGATGCGAAATGGCTCAAATTTGCGATCGGCCAAGTGGTCACAAATGCGGTCAAATATTCGGCAGGCAAGAGTGACAGACTTGAGCTGAATGTCTTCCGCGATGAAGACAGGACGGTGCTTGAAGTCAAAGATTACGGTGTTGGCATTCCCTCGCAAGATATCAAGCGGGTGTTTGACCCTTATTACACCGGCGAAAACGGGCGGCGTTTCCAAGAATCTACGGGGATCGGCCTCCATCTCGTCAAAGAAATTACGGGCAAGCTCAATCATACGGTGGACATCAGCTCGTCCCCCGGTGAAGGGACATCGGTCCGATTTTCATTTCTTACAAAAATGTAAGGCTGCGTTAAGAAAACAACATAGCTCGTTTTGTTTCCCCTTGATAACATGGATTTACGTCAAGGGGATTTTTATGTTAAATGCCCCGGCACTACATGAAAGCAGCCCAGACCAACAAGAATAAAACCATAAGGAGGATTTTCATGGCGAATATGCTTGAAGTCAAACATATAAATAAAACCTATAAAGGACAAGTGTCCTATCAAGCTTTAAAACAAATTTCGTTTTCAATAGAAGAAGGCGGGTTCACGGCGGTGATGGGACCGTCCGGCTCCGGAAAAACAACGCTTTTGAATATCATTTCAACGATCGACCGGCCGGATTCAGGCGATATCCTGATTCACGGAGAAAACCCGCACCGCCTGAAGCGGACAAAGCTCGCTCATTTCCGCCGCAAGCAGCTCGGATTTGTGTTTCAGGATTTCAACCTTCTGGACACACTGACAATCGGTGAAAATATCATGCTTCCGTTAACGCTTGAAAAAGAAGCGCCGTCTGTCATGGAAGAAAAACTGCACGGCATCGCGGCAAAGCTCGGAATCGAAGACCTGCTCAACAAACGGACGTTTGAAGTATCCGGCGGACAGCGCCAGCGGGCCGCCATCGCAAGAGCGGTCATTCATAAGCCGTCACTCATTCTGGCCGATGAACCGACGGGAAACCTTGATTCCAAAGCGTCAAAAGACGTCATGGAAACGATGCAGAGCCTGAATCAGGATGATCATATCACGGCTTTGATGGTGACCCATGATCCGGTTGCGGCAAGCTACTGCCGCCGCGTCATCTTTATAAAAGACGGCGAACTGTTTAATGAGATTTACCGCGGGGAAAACCGCCAAGTATTTTATGAACAGATTCTTGATGTGCTGTCTATGCTGGGGGGAAACGCAAATGACCTTTCTTCAGTTCGCTTATAAAAACGTCACGAGAAACAAAAGGGCCTATCTTGCTTTCTTTTTAAGCAGCGCTTTTTCCGTTTTGATTTTCTTTACCTTTGCGATGTTCCTGTTTCATCCGGCACTAAAGGAAGGCTACCTGAATAACATCGCCAGAAAAGGCTTAACCGCCGCGGAATGGATGATCTTTGTTTTTTCTTTCTTATTTGTTCTGTATTCGGTTAACGCATTTTTGAAATCGAGAAATAAAGAATTCGGTATCCTGCTGATGCAGGGTATTACGCCGGGGCAGCTGAGAAAGCTCATTACGGCGGAAAACATGATCATCGGCGTCATGTCGATCGCAGCCGGGATTATCGGAGGATTCATTTTTTCGAAAACGTTCTTTACGGTCGGCGCTTATATTTTAGAAATGGACGCGCTGCCTCTGTACATGCCTTGGAAAGCGCTCGGCATTACGGCCGGCGGATTTCTGCTCTTATTTTTCCTTTTATCGCAGTTCACGATCCTTTTTGTCAGATCAAATACGGTGATCAAATTAATAAAGGGCACTGACAAGATCAAGCCGGAGCCGAAGCCGTCCGTGCTTCTGTCCTTATTCGGCATCGCCTGTCTTTGCGGCGGGTACGGCATGGTTCTGAAAGGCAATGTCCACGGGACTCAACCGTTCATCATTTTACTGCTTACCGTCATCGGCACGTATTTCTTTTTCAGCCAAAGCAGCATCTGGATTCTGCGCGCGCTGAAGAAGTGGAAAACCTTTTATCTGCGCGGGAAAAATGTCATTTGGGTTTCTGACCTTGTTTATCGTTTAAAAGACAACGCCCGCCTGTTCTTTATCGTCAGCATTATTTCCGCGGTTGCGTTTACTGCGACAGGCGTGCTCGCAATGTACAAATCGACCGTCGGGGCGGAAGAGTCCGCCTATGAGATGGAGTATGTATCTTTCAGCAATAATTCAAAAGAAAAGACTCATTTGAAAGATATTGACCATGAACTGAAAACACACGGCTTTACGTATAAGAAAGACAAAATAAATGTTTCCTATGTCCGCTATCAGGAAGGAGATACTGTTCCGCCTATTTACATGATCAGCAAATCGGATGTATCAAAATACTTCCATGTCAAGCTGAGCGGCCTGAAACATGATGAGGCTGTCTATTTCCCGGGCACGTATGACCGCAATTTCAAAAACGAAGCGCCGGATCAGCTGAAGCTGCTGAACCAAAAAGGCAAGCCGTCTGACCAAAAACTGACGGTAAAAGAAGTCAAAAAACCGCTGATCTCATTGAATGCTATCATCGCGGTGAACGATCAAACCTTTGATCAGCTCAAATCACTCGGTGATAAAGCGTCATTATACGGCTACAGCTACGATCATTGGAAAGACAGTCTTGGGTTCAGCCAATCTCTGAAAGATGAAATCTACGGCAACTATATCGACGTGCATTCTGATTTTATGTCAAAAGCCGGGACGTACTATGATACGGTGCAGCTGCCGAGCCTGAGTTTATTCATCGGCCTGTTTATCGCCATCGTCTTCTTTGTCGCGGCAGCAAGTTTCTTATATTTCAGGCTGTTCACCGATTTAGATGAGGACCGGGAGCGCTACCGTTCACTGGCCAAAATCGGCCTGAGTGAGCGTGAAATGGCACAAAGCGTGACGATACAATTGGCAATTCTTTTCTTCTTTCCATTTGTCATTGCCGTCATGCATACGCTGTTTGCCTTGAGAACATTGGCTGTGGAAGGCTATTCCGATGTAGCGGGGCCGCTCAGTCTGACCATCGGAGGGTTTTTCATCTTTCAGCTTCTGTTCTTCCTCGCGGTGCGGACAAGCTATTTGAAAAAAATGAACAAGTAAGGGGAGTGCAAAGATGAAAAAAGCATTGGCAATCCTGGCCGTCTTGGCGGCCGCTGCCGTCATATACGGACTTCTCTTTTTTCATAATGATGTTACAGACAGATTTAATCCGTTTATTCACCAGCAAGATGTTTATGTACAGATTGATCGAGATGGCAAACATCTTAGCCCGGGCGGTACTGAGTATACATTAGACGGATATAACGCATCCGGGAAAAAAGAAGAAGTGACCTTTTTCGCCGGGAAAGACCTTCGGAAGAACGCGTATTTGAAGGTGAAGGCGAAAGGAAAGTATGTCGAGACCTGGGAAGAAGTCAGATTTGAAGATATGCCGGGCTCCGTACAGTCAAAATTAAAGTGAACATGAAAAGCGGCACAGTGTCATGACTGTGCCGCTTTTTTTATTTTTTATTTTCTTCAGCCCGTTTGATCAGCATGTCGGTGATGATATCCATCTGTTTGCTGACGGCAATCGGGTCATACGGATAGAAGGTGTTGAAATCGTTGATAAAGACACGGTTGTTCTTTACGGCATCGAGATTTTTCCAAACGGATGACTCTTTCAGACGCTCAAATGTTTTGCTTTCTCCATTCGGATTGTAATCGGTAATGAACATATAATCAGCCGCATATTGAGGGATGACCTCTTGGGAAACCTGTTTCATGGCGCCCGTTTTCATGATGTCTTTTTCGATTTTGGCCGGCGCTTTCAATCCGAGCGCGTTATAAACGGCTTGGCCGCCGCGGCCGGAATTGTCATTGAAAATCCAGATTTCGCCTTTATCCGTCGTTTCATAAAGGCCGACTGTCTCGTCTTTGCCGATCACGTTTTTGAGGCGCTTTTGATTCGCTTCGGCTTTTTTGTTGAAGTCTGCCATAAAGCTTTTGGCTTTATCCTTCGCCCCGGCAATGTCGCCGAATAGGCTGACCGTATCTTTCGTATTCTTTGCGGTGTTAAAAGGAATGACAATCGTCGGTGCGATTTTCGATAGTTTTTCGTATTGGTCATCCTTCATCAGCACGATTAAATCAGGCTTCAGCTGCATCACTTTCTCCACATTGACGGGATTGCCGATGTCCGTGGTGTTTTTCAGCTGTTTTTTGATAAACGGATTTTTGAAAGCCCATGAGCCCGCCCCGACGACATTTGCGTCAACGGACAGCAGCTCACCTGCATAAAAGTCAGTGACGATCCGTTTCGGATGTGCGGGTATGTCAATATTTCCTTTTGTTGATTCATATGTACGCATGTCTGTCTTTCCTTTGCCTGATGCCGATCCGTTGTTTTCCTTCGCGCCGCTGCAAGCGCTTAATGCGAAAACAAGCAGAAGTGCCAGGCCGATCAGCCATGATTGTTTCTTCATAATGATCCCCCTATTTCGGTGATAATGATTATCATTATTAATATAGCAGGAAGACGTCATTCCGTCTATGTTTTTTATAGAAAACCTTCCTTGATTATCCATGTTATAGTAGTAAAGGAGGAGGAATGAATGTTGATTACGAAAAGAGGGACTTGGTGGGAAGTGCTGCACAGCTGGTGGCTGCTGCTGACTTTTGCGCCGTTTGCGCTGACCGCTTTCTTGGCCTTTTTCTATATCGGCTACCGGGCCAAGAACAAAAAATGGCTGAAATACGGACTTATCTATTTTATTATTTTAGCAATTGCTTTTGTGCTGCCGAGCACGCCGGGCGTGTATATCGTGCTGCCTTTATGGGTCATCTCCATCATCCACGGGCTGAAAGTGCGGGCGGCTTATTTGATACAGCTTGATGTGTTTAAACAAAACGTCGAAGCAAGAGCGTTTGAAGCGGTAAGGCATGAGGCGGAAGCAAAATTCGGCGGAAAACCCGCTCATCGCATTGATCTGACAAAACAGAGATAAAAACAAATGACAAAGCCGGTATCTCGCGCTTTGTCATTTGCATGACCGGCCTATTGCTGGTATGAGTGCTGCTGAAACGGTGTGTGATGCTGTGTTTGCGGGAATGAAGAAACATTAGCGTTTGCCATCGGTGCAGGCATGTGTCCGCTTACTTCCTGCTGAAGCTGATTGCACACATTCACGATTTGCTGGCATTTCTGAATGGCCGCTTCATGCCCCTGCAGCGCTTGCTGAATGGTATGAACGGCATGCTGTTCATGGTTAAGCATCTGCTGAAGCATTTGAATGTTTTGCTGTTCCTGCTGGAGCATTTGCTTGTACTGCTGACTGCTTTGCTGTGTCTGCTGAATAAGCTGCTGTGCTGTTTGGCGGCATTGCTGCAGCTGATTTCCGCTGTATTGGTTTTGATACATCATGAAGACCTCCTGGAGTGATTGATTTTACACATTTATCATGTGAAAGAATAGGAGAGGCATTCATGCAAGAAAAGGATTCAAATATTTACCTGTTATGTACAGAGCGGAATACAAGGCTCGGGATGGCCTGTCGAGCTTTGTATTCCGGCCCTTTTTCTCAGAAGCCGCCTTCTGTAGCGTGAAAAGGAATATTGAGTCTGTTTTCGACTGCGCGCAGGCGCTGATTCAAACGGTTTAAGCGGCGGGTATGGATTTCAATGGACTGGCTCAGCCGTCTGATCTGCTCATTCATACGCGTGATTTCCCGGTTTTGGCGCTGGTCTTCTTGTGAGAGGCGGGTGAGCTCTCTCGTTTGCTGGGCGTTTTGTCTTTCAAGCTGGGCGACTCTCCGTTCTAAAGCCGTCGGCTGCCGCTCTTCAGACTGAGGGGGCGCATAATAATAGCTTTCCTGCTGCTGATACGGCTCATACTCAACGCGGTTCACTTCGTATTCCTGCTGCTGAGGGAAATAGGCAGGCGGGGTGTAGTACTGATATGGGTTCATTCATCATTCTCCTTATCTAGTGAAGTCTTTATACACTATGTAGTCAATTGCACAGTGCCACGGCATCTGCCTAAGTTACAGGCGTAAAAAAGCTTCAAAGGAAGGTGATCATGTTGCGGAACATACGGATTTTCATCATGACGGTTCTTGTTTTCGGATGCGTCATGATAACAGGCTGCTCGCAAAAGAAAGCAGACGATACCCCTTTTTATTACGGGACATGGGATGCAGGGCTGAAACCGGGCCCGATGGACGGGGTCAGATCTGAAACCGTCACGTTTACGAAAGACAGCGTGCTGACAAAGCAGGTCATTCAAGGCCGCGGCGAGGTTGCCATGCCCTCAGATGTGTACAAGGTGATCTCACAAAACACGGACGGGACGATCGAGATTGAATACCTCGGACATCCGCACCCCGTCAAAAGCACGTTGAAAAGAGGAAAAAACGGTACGCTCATTTGGAAGATATACGGAGAAACAAAAACAATGACAAGAATAAAAACCGGCGGGGAGGATGCACATGAGAAATAAGGCTGCCGACAGACTCGTTTTGACGGGTGTCATCGTACATATCATTCAATGGTTTTCACTGTTATGGTTATTTTTTATGCTTTTTGATCAGTTCGGGCGTTTTACCATTTACAATCCCAATGTCGTCAACAGCAGCATGCAGTCTTTTTCATTCTTTGATATGGTGCGCGCTCTTCTGTTTTCCGGCACGCTGCGGAATACGCTTCTGCTGTTTCTGTTTGCGGCAATGCTCATTTACTTGTGGGTGAACGCTCTGTTTATCCTGCTGGAAATCGTTTCTTATATCATGATCAGGCGGAACAGCCGTTCATTATGGGCATACTTTCCCGCAGCGATGGGAATAAAGCTTGCCCTTCTGGACATAGCGGCCGTCCCTTTCTTTGCGGCGGGGCTGATGCTCTTGAAGCAGAAAACAGACGACGGCGGCGAACAAGCTGACAAGGGGAAAAGACGGCCCCGCATCCGGAGGCAGGCCCGGTATACGAAGAGAAGGCGGAGAAACTTGTCCGTTTGATTTTTCATTGAAACGAAAAAACGATATGATGAAAGCATAAGAAGAAAAGGATACAAAGGAGATGCAGGATGTACAAGTTAATCGCAATAGATATGGACGGAACACTACTAAACGATCATCATGAAGTGACGGCTGAAGTCCGCGGGGCGCTTGATGCCGCCAAAGCGGAAGGGGTCAATATCGTCCTGTGCACGGGCCGGCCGATCGGCGGCGTGCGTCGGTATTTGGAAGAGCTGAACTTACAGGAAGAAGGCGACTTTGTGATTGCCTATAACGGCGCACTCGTCCAAAATACGTATACAAACGGTGTCATGGCCGAGCAGTCATTAGGTTATGAGGATTTGAAGTCGCTTTACGAGCTGAGCTTACAGCTGGATACTCCGATGCATTACTTTGACACAGCCAATCTGTACACGCCGAACCGGGATATCAGTGAATACACGGTATACGAATCATACATTACGAAAGTGCCGCTTCATTTCCGCACGATCGATGAAGTGCCGAAGGATATTCTGATTCCGAAAGTCATGTTCATTGACGATCCGGACAAGCTGGAGAAAGCGATCGCTTCCATTCCGGAATCATTCAAAGAAACATACACAATGGTCAAAAGTGCGCCATTCTTCCATGAGATTCTTCACCCGAAAGTCAGTAAAGGAAACGCGGTTAAGCTGCTGGCCGAAAAACTCGGCATTGAACAGAAAGACGTCATGGCAATCGGCGATAACGGCAACGACATGTCCATGATTCAGTGGGCCGGCTGCGGTGTGGCAATGGCCAATGCCATCCCGGAAGTAAGGGAGATTGCCGATTTTGAAACGAAATCAAATAACGAACACGGCGTGGCGCATGCGATTCAGGAGCTTGTGCTGAAAAAATAGGCACCCCATCAGAGGGTGCTTTTTTACCGCGTATTTTGGTGATATGATAAGCGGAGAGGGGAGGCGCGACATGGATCGTGAAAAACAGCAGCTCAGCATAGAAGCGGCAAAACTATATTATCAATCAGATTACAGCCAGCAGCAGATCGCCGAACGGCTTAATCTGTCACGCCCCACCGTTTCAAGGCTGCTTCAGTACGCAAAGGAAAAAGGGTATGTGCAAATTCGCGTCATGGACCCATTTGAGGATCTGGACGAACTCGGCGCGAAGCTGGAAGAAAAATACGGGCTGCTTGAGGCGCACGTCGTCTTTTCTCCAAGCGACGATTACCAGGCCATTACACATTACTTAAGCCGCTATGGCGCAGACTATATGCATAAAACCGTAAAGGACGGCGATATACTCGGCGTAAGCTGGGGGACGACGATGTACCAGATCGCAAGCCGCATGGAGCCGAAGCAGGTAAAGAGCGTTGAAGTTGTGCAGCTGAAAGGCGGCATCAGTCATTCCAATGTCAATACGTATTCGTCAGAAACGATTCAGCTGTTCGCCGAAGCATTTCAGACGATGCCGAGGTATTTGCCGCTGCCGGTTATATTTGACAGCGCCGATGTGAAACAGATGGTCGAGCGGGACAGACATATTAAGCGGATCATTGAAATGGGCAGACAAGCCAATATCGCCCTGTTTACGGTCGGAACCGTCCGGGATGAGGCGCTGCTTTTCAGACTCGGCTATTTCCGGGAAGAAGAGAAACAATTGCTGAAAGCGCACGGGGTCGGGGATATTTGTTCGCGCTTTTTTGACGCGGAAGGCAGGATTTGCAGCAGCAGCATTAACGGCCGGACGATCGGAGTCGAGCTCAGCGACTTGAAAATGAAAGAGCGTTCGATTCTGGTGGCGGGCGGCAGCAGAAAATGCAAGGCCATTCACGGTGCCCTCAAAGGAAAGTACGCCAACGTTTTGATTACCGATCAGCATACGGCCAAAAAACTCATTCAAGAATTGTGACAATTCATGAACATAATTTCAATTACCAATTTACATATGTTCAAAATTCGGTTATTCTAAACGTATCCTAGGAAAAAGGAAGTGCATACAATGTCAATTGCAAGTCAAATAGACCATACTGCTTTGAAACCGCATACACAAAAAGCAGATATTTTACAACTGATAAAAGAAGCAAAAGAATATAAATTCGCTTCCGTTTGTGTAAACCCGACTTGGGTCAAACTCGCAGCGGAGGAACTGAAGGGCACGGGAGTTGACGTTTGTACCGTTATCGGATTTCCTCTCGGCGCAACGACATCGGAAACAAAAGCATTTGAAACGAAGGATGCCATCTCAAAAGGAGCCACTGAGGTTGACATGGTCATCAATATCGGCGCATTAAAAGACGGCGATGATGAAGCGGTTGAAGCTGATATCCGCGCAGTAGTTGAAGCAGCTGATAAAAAAGCGCTCGTCAAAGTGATCATCGAAACATGCCTTTTGACAGATGAAGAAAAAGAGCGCGCGTGCCGCTTAGCGGTATCAGCAGGCGCCGATTTCGTCAAAACGTCTACCGGTTTTTCTACAGGCGGGGCAACGGCTGAAGATATCGCTCTTATGAGAAAAACAGTCGGACCGGACATCGGGGTCAAAGCATCAGGCGGCATCAGAACAAAAGCTGATGTTGACAGCATGATCGCTGCGGGCGCGAGCCGGATCGGCGCAAGTGCGGGCGTCTCTATTGTGAGCGGCGGAGACAGCGGCAGCAGCGACTATTAATCAGCAGTGCGGAAGCTGAAAGCTTCCGCCATCCTCTTTCTTTGTTGATGCATAAAAAATTGTAAGCGAATACAAATAAAAGGAGAACACATATGAAGTATCTCATCGGAATTATCGGAATCATTGTGTTTTTAGGTCTTGCCTGGCTTGCCAGCAACGGCAAAAAAAGAATCAGAATCCGGCCGATCGCCGTCATGCTCGTGCTGCAGCTGATTCTCGGTTATATTCTCCTCAACACCGGTATCGGGAATTTTCTTGTCGGCGGTTTTGCAAAAGGATTTAACTACTTGCTGGAATATGCATCAGAAGGGATTAACTTTGTATTCGGCGGGCTTGTGAATGCGAAACAGACGACGTTCTTCATGAGCGTGCTTCTGCCGATCGTCTTTATATCCGCTTTAATCGGAATTCTGCAGCATTGGAAGGTCCTTCCCTTCATCACGAAGTATATCGGTCTTGCGTTAAGCAAGGTGAACGGAATGGGGAAAATCGAATCTTACAACGCTGTTGCATCCGCGATTTTAGGGCAATCAGAAGTCTTTATCAGTTTGAAAAAACAGCTCGGTTATCTTACTGAACAGCGCTTATATACGCTTTGCGCGTCCGCAATGTCGACGGTCTCAATGTCGATCGTCGGTTCTTACATGATGATGTTGAAGCCTGAATACGTCGTGACAGCGCTTGTGCTGAACTTATTCGGCGGATTTATCATCGCTTCTATCATCAACCCGTACACCGTCAGCAAAGAAGAGGATTTGATCGTCGTTCCTGAAGAAGAAAAGCAATCCTTTTTTGAAGTGCTCGGTGAGTATATAATGGATGGATTCAGAGTCGCCGTCGTCGTAGCGGCGATGCTGATCGGATTTGTCGCACTCATTGCCCTGGTCAACGGCGTTTTTAACGCGGTCTTCGGCATTACATTCCAGGCGCTGCTCGGATATGTATTCGCGCCGTTTGCGTTTTTAACCGGTATTCCGTGGAATGAAGCGGTGAGCGCCGGAAGCATTATGGCGACGAAAATGGTATCGAATGAATTTGTGGCGATGCAGACACTCTCATCCGGCGATTTCCATTTCAGTGCGCATACACAGGCAGTGGTATCTGTATTCCTTGTCTCATTCGCGAATTTCTCCTCTATCGGAATCATTACCGGTGCGGTGAAAGGGCTGCATGAAAAACAAGGAAACGTCGTCGCGCGGTTCGGGCTGAAGCTGCTGTACGGCGCAACACTCGTCAGCTTCTTGACAGCGGCGATCGTCGGATTGATTCACTGAACATAAATGAAGGACAGGTGATAGATCATGAGAATGGTAGATCTTATTGTAAAAAAACAAAATGGAAAAGAACTGACAACAGAAGAAATTCAATTTTTCGTAAAAGGATACACGGACGGAAGCATCCCTGATTATCAGGCAAGCGCACTGGCTATGGCGATTTACTTTCAGGATATGACAGATCAGGAGCGCGCCGATCTGACAATGGCGATGGTGAATTCAGGGGAAACGATTGATCTCTCCGCCATTGAAGGCATTAAGGTCGACAAGCACTCTACGGGCGGGGTCGGCGACACGACAACTCTCGTACTCGCACCGCTCGTCGCGGCGCTCGGCGTTCCCGTCGCTAAAATGTCCGGCCGCGGTCTTGGCCATACGGGGGGTACCATTGATAAGCTGGAAGCGATCGAAGGCTTCCATGTGGAATTGTCAAAAGATGAATTCATCAAGCTTGTGAACCGCGACAAGGTAGCGGTCATCGGACAAAGCGGCAATTTGACGCCTGCCGATAAAAAGCTGTATGCGCTGCGTGATGTAACGGGTACGGTGAACTCCATCCCGCTGATCGCAAGCTCAATTATGAGTAAAAAAATCGCCGCCGGAGCAGATGCCATCGTGCTTGACGTCAAAACGGGAGCCGGCGCGTTTATGAAAACGGATGAAGACGCCGTGAACCTCGCCAAAGCAATGGTCCGCATCGGAAACAACGTCGGCCGCCAGACGATGGCCGTGATTTCTGACATGTCGCAGCCGCTCGGTTTTGCGATCGGGAATGCCCTGGAAGTACAAGAAGCCATTGATACGTTAAGAGGGGAAGGGCCTGAAGACTTAAACGAACTCGTCCTCACGCTCGGCAGCCAAATGGTCGTATTGGCGAAAAAAGCTGAGACATTGGAAGAAGCGAGAACGAAGCTTCAGGAAGTCATGAAAAACGGCAAAGCGCTTGAAAAGTTCAAAGAGTTCCTGAGCAATCAGGGAGGAGACGCTTCTGTTGTTGACGATCCGTCCAAACTTCCGCAGGCGGCGTACAAAATTGACGTTCCGGCGAAAGAAGCGGGTGTCGTTTCAGAAATCGTCGCTGACGAAATCGGCGTCGCAGCGATGCTGTTGGGCGCGGGACGTGCGACAAAAGAGGACGAAATCGATCTTGCCGTCGGCATTATGCTCCGCAAAAAAGTCGGTGACAACGTCGAAAAAGGCGAGCCGCTCGTCACCCTTTACGCCAACCGCGAAAACGTTGAAGACGTGACCGCCAAAGTCTATGACAACATCCGCATCTCAGAAAAAGCGGAAGCGCCGAAACTGATTCATACGCTGATTACGGAATAAATTAAAAATATAAACCTAAGGGCTGCTAAGGTAATAATATCAACCATAGCAGCCCTATTTTTTGCGATGAAAAAATAGAAGAATAATTTTTATGTATTCAAGTCATACCAATTTAATCAAGTTTATAAGTGGCTTCGCAAGAATCGTGCCTTTGAATACTATAGAAGCAGAAGTGTCCGTCCCTTATTTTCTTAATAACACTTCACTTTAGTTTCTTGAAAGAATGAAGCTATGCTTTAAAGCAATGTAATTATATTTGATAGCAACAAAACTCAAGTTGAAAAAATACGGGAACTAAACTATGGACTTAGTCAGTAGAAATAAAAGTAATAGAAGAATATCGCAACCGGAACAAGATTATCATAACCCTCTTGTGGTAATTGATTAGATGGTCAATTTTAGATGTTAAGAAGAAATAAAAGGCTAATAGCAAAACTATGAATATACTATATAAATAACGCTGATTTATCCATATACTATACTTAATTACGACCTAAGAAAGAACTTTTTACCCATATATCATTGACCGATGTAATAATTGTAGGTATAATATCGCTTGTGATCATTTTCCATGATTACCAGACTCAGTGTTTTATTGCTATTATTGAGAGGAGGATTTAAATGAAACACTTGAATTTTAAAGAAATTGATTCTTTAGAATTGAATAATGGCTGGCATATGGCTGCTGGTTTTGTTGTAGGGGCTGGTGGTGCTCTATTACTGGGTGCGGCACTTACATAAAATTTTAATAAAAGGAGTGTCAAATATATGATTAAATTTAAAGAAATACAGCATGAGCAGTTGAATTCTGGGTTCTGGACGGGAGTAGCTGTAGGTACTCTTGTTACAGGAGCAGGAATAATAGTATTAACATGATAACTGCAGAAAAATTACCTATATTTGCAGCTTTATTAGGGCTAATAGTTTTTGGAATCTTGTCTATATTGAAGACGAACTCATTAATAATTACTGCTTCCCTAGCTATTTGTATGGTTCTTGTAGCAGGATATTTAGTGAGTATCGTTTTTCGACACAATAAAGAAAGGGGACGTTAATTTTGATGCAATTTAAAGAAATTAAACTAGAAGAACTGAACTCAAATGCTTGGTCCCCTGGTGGAGTATTATGGAGTGCAGCGGTGGTAACTGCTGCTGTTGGAGCAGGCATAGTAATCACTTGATTTTTATAAAACATATTTTAAATAACTGGAGGTGTATTTTATGAAAAACTTGGTTTTTAAAGAGGTAAATCTTGACGAACTTAATTCTGGTGGAACTGACTTCTGGACTGGTGTAGGAATTGGTGCTGGATTCGTTGGTGCTGCAGCCGGAGTAGCAGCAATCCTTACTTAATACTTAATTTTAGTACGTGAATTAGAGGAAAATGATTTATTAATTATAAATTAACAATAAAACACTGAGTCAAAACATATATAAGAGAGGCGCTAGATCATTGATTGGATTAGCATACATTTGTGAGGAAAAAGGTATAATTTATAATGTCACTAATGCATCAGTTAGTGATTTAATTGAGGATATTTACAGCGAGGAAATCATATTGGACGATTTTAATTTCCACGAAAATTCCTTCCAAGACTACGTTGATTATCTTGAATTTCAAGAATATTCATCTTTTGTTTTTGTAACTGCTAATAAAAGTCCCCGGATTATTCAAATTATAGAGTTCATTAAAGAGTTTTTACCAGATATAACTTTCCACGTAATAGACAAAAATGTTGGGCATATATATGGCCCGGAAACAATTAATGGTCAATCAATAACAATAAAATCATTAGTTGAGAATTGTCAGTTATATAAACAAGAAACTGAATTAGCAATGAGAAATGGTTTAATGGCACTATTTACTGGTTTATATCCAGATAATATACGTAATAATTTAATTAAGCATATCTTTATTGAATCAGAAGAGTTGCTTTATAATATAGAACAAGATGTTATTCTTAACTGTGCTTTGAATTGCGGTATTTATATTAAAAATAACCAATTTAATAAGTTTGAAAAATCAATTCCGCTTATTATAATACCAAACCAATATCATGATAAATCTATCCTGAATAATTTTACTGAATTTGATGAAAAGAAACTATATAAATTGCAAGTTGATTTTTTGAACTCAGGGAAATGTTATTTTGAGGAAGATATTAAGGGCGTTTTCGATTATGCTTCTATAGTGGGCTTAGAGAAAAATAATCGATTATTTTATTATAAGGACGGAATTTATCAAGATTTTCTTAAAAGAAAGAAAATATCAAATGACTTAAATGTATCTTTCTTTACAATCGTATTGAATATAAATAAAATAGAAAAATCACAATTATTTGAGGATTTAAAATTAAAAAACATAAAAAGAATTTATCCTGTAATACTTAACTTATATGCTTTAAATTCTGGCTCTGAAATTAACTTTGTAACTCCTTATAATAAGAGCTTTTATAATGTAGTACAAGATTCAGTAAATATAAATTGGATAGGTTTTTATATTGAAGATAAAGCTTTTGCATATAGTCTTAAATCAAACAGGTTGTTTGAGACAAACATGTTATTTTTGAAAATACTTGACGCTGATTATAAAGGCTTGCTGGACAACTTTATCGCAGAATTTGAGGGTGATAGTGAAGCCGTACTAAGAGAGTATAAGGAGGTAACCAATAATGGTTAATTCCTATTTTTTTGGATCTTTTGAGAATAAAAGAAAAAAAACCAGTTGCGAAATAATTTCAAATATATATGCAGATAAAGATTTCGCTGAATTTTATCATATGTCTATGGGGAACGCTACTGATATTGAGTTCTATCAAGAGCATTTCAATAAAAATGATAAAATTTTAGAAATTGGAACAGGGGATGGCCGAGTTTTCACCCCTTTGGCCACACGTGGTTTTGACATTTATGGAATTGAACCTGAAGAAGAAATGATCAAGTACATCCCTTCTGTATATCAACAAAAAGTAAAAACTGTCGGGATTGAAGAAATTTCTCAAGTAAATTGGCCGCAATTATTTTCTGTCATAATGATACCGGCTACCACTGTGTCTTTATTTAAGAAAGAAATTTTTATGGATTTTTTATCAGATGCTAAAAAGTTATTGGCTTCAAAAGGGAGAATTATATTTGACTTCGTTTCCCCTAACCATCTTGTAGAACAAAACAAAAAAGTAAACATGTACAAATTAAATGGTGCAACATATTTTTACGGAAATATGTTGCACGGTGACCATTTCATTTTAAATATATATTTTAAAAAAGGGAATATAGAAAAGTTAGGTTATAGCATAAAAAATGTTTATTCTCTTGAAATGCTTGAATCCTGCGGAAAAATGTTCGGTTATGATGTAAGAGTTTTAGCTGAAAAATCTGGTTGTTTATTTGTGGAGATGATTTTAGATGAATAATAGAAGCTATGCTGTTCCAATGGGGAATATATCACAAGATACTTTATATAATATAGAAGTTAAAAGAGCTGAGGATTCCTATTTATATGATATTAATAATAAACGTTACATAGACCTTAGAAGTGGGTTGTGGAATGTTTCATTAGGTTACAATAAAAAACTAAATAAAAATATTACCGAAAAGATGAGTGAATTATTAGAGCTAGGAATACCTTACTTAGATATCCATTCTTATACACATCCTCTTTATGAACAGTACTCATCAGAACTGCTTGATTTTGTGAATGAAGATAATGATGACTACAAAAAAGTAATATATACAAACAGCGGCTCTGAAGGGACAGAAGCCGCTCTTAAGATAGTGCGGCAGATTTCAAATCAACATAAAAAGGTCCTGGCTTTTAACAAAGGATATCATGGAACTTTTTTTGGGGGAATGTCTGTTAGTGGATTAGATCAAGATTTAACAAAAGTTTATTCACCTTTACTTTATAATATACAGTACGTGGATGTTCCAGAAAATATGGAACAGGAAGAGAAGATAATAGAGTATATTGAAAAGAATCATAAAGAGTTTAGCGCTTTCTTCTTAGAGCCTATTCTTGGTTCCGCGGGAACAGTAGTATTTAGCGAAGACTTCATAAAAAAATTAATAAGTGTGTTAAAATTTCACGAAATCTTAGTTGTCTTTGACGAAGTAGCAACAGGCTTCCTTAGAACAGGGCACCGATTCTTTCTAAGTACACTAGAGATGAAACCAGATATTGTGATTCTAAGTAAAGGGATAAATAATGGCACACTACCATTTGGGGCAGTAATTCTTAATGGTGAGGTATGCGATAAATTGTTACATAGTCACGTTGAGCATTTTTCTACCCAAAACGGAAACTTATTAGGCATAACCTCTGCATTTTGTACATTAAATTATATAAAAGAGAAGGAAAAAGAAATTAGAAGTAATATAAAGGAAATAGAATCAGATTATAAACAATATGCCCAAGAGTATAAAATGAATATAAGAGGTCAAGGGCTAATGCTATCTATACCAATAAACAACTGGCATAAGACCAGATCTATCACGCTGAATTTAAGAAATTCTGGACTTTTAGTTTACTACTACTGCAATCATGAAAGCGACAATGGCTTGACGTTGCTTCCTTCTCTTTTAGTAGATAAACAGCTGTTTATGAAATCTTTGAATATTATTGCAAGGAAGGTTGCTTTATATTGATTACTCCAAAACGATTCTTTGCAGGAAAGCATGAACTAGAGTACTGTGTAGATAATGAAAATTATTATATTTTTAACCCGAAAAATGAACGTATGTTACAGGCTAATGAAGCAACACTTCAATATTTACAAACATATTCAGAAACCACAGAAAAAGTGAAAGAGATTGAAAACTTTTTGCGTGGGAAAAGAAGGAATAGTTTTAACAGTTTTAAATTTTTGAATCTCAAAATACATATTAAAGATAATAATATTTTATTTCGATTGAGCGGCAATAAGTATGTCCAAACATTGTTTTGGCTATGTATTATAACCTTTTTTTTAACTCAACCTTTTATTTTCAAGGAAGGTTTTTCTAATTTGACGAATATTGAGGAATCTTTTAAATGGTATGACTTGATTTTTATATACATTGCACAGCTGATTATTATTGCTCTACATGAACTGGGACATTTTGTAGTGTATAAAAAATATGTGAATACCTCTACAATGCGCTTCGGAATAATGTTAAGGTACTTTTTTATGCTAGCTTTTTATACAAATGTTAACTATTTAAGAAATTTACCTCGGAAATCAAAACTTAAAATCGTTATTGCAGGAATAATGGTACAAGCAATAATTGGTGGCATAATAGGCGCATTCCTTCTTTTTTATCCAGCGCAGGAACTTTATTATATATATATAATCAATATATTTATTATGCTTGTAAACATTGTTCCTTTCTTAAGATTGGATGGTTATTGGTTATTCAATATTATTATAAATTCTGAGGATTATATGCAAAGCTTTAAATTGTTCATTACTAAAAGAAGAAAGATTAGACCAATTGAATGTATATTTGGTGCTATTAACATTATTCTAATTATGTTAGTAGTCTTAAATGGCATATTTGTTATTATGAGATATTTAAGGAGTCTTTAGAATGAAAAATCTCTTAATTACAGGTGCAAATGGATACATTGGAAAAGGGCTTGTAAATATGTTAAATGAAACATACAATATAATTGGCATTGATAAGAATACAATTAATATACCCAACTATGTTAATGCTCAATGTTTAGATATGACAAAAGAGAATGATGTCAATTATTTGTATGATTATTTATTAAGTGCAGGATTTCAATTAGACGGTATTGTTCATGCAGCAGGCGTCAATACAATGAGTAACTTTTATGATATTCAAGAAAAGCAGTGGGATACTACATTTGATGTAAACGTAAAAGCGTTTCATTTTATGTTAAAAATCTTATATCCAATTTTCTCTGAGAAAATGAGCATTGTAACTGTTGCCTCTCAAAATGGAGTAGTTGCCCATGAAGATAGGATAGCTTATGGTCCATCTAAAGCAGCACTTATCCAACTTGTTAAAAATTTAAGTATAGATTTTCTAAAAGATAAGTCTAAGGATATTAAAATTAACAGTGTTTCACCTTCGTATGTAATCAACGATAGCAATGAAGCATTTTTTGATACAGTACAAGGGAAAAAATTAATTAAAAAAATCCCTTATAACAAGCTAGTTGGTATAAATGATGTTTGTAATGCTATAGAATTTTTACTCTCTGATAAAAGTGAAGCTATTAGAGGTCAGAACATAATAATAGATTACGGATACACAATTGTTTAAAATGGAGGATCAGTATGGGGCTAGAAGTCAAAGGGCTCACAAAAGTCTACGATAAGTTTGTTGCGGTAAATAATATTACTTTTGATGTTCCTAAAAATAGTATATATGGTTTTCTGGGCGCCAATGGTGCGGGAAAAACCACTAGTTTTAGAATGATTTTGGGTATCTTTAATAGAACATCAGGAGAAATATATTGGGATAATAAAGACATACAAAAAATAGATAATAAAAGGATAGGTTACTTACCTGAAGAAAGAGGTTTATACCCCAAAATTTCAGTAAAACAACAACTTTCTTTTTTTGGGAAATTAAGGGGGCTCTCATCAAAGCAGATAAAAACGGCAAGTGAAAGATGGCTTGAGGAATTCAAAGTTACTGATTTATTGAATAAAAAGGTTGGTCAGTTATCAAAAGGTAACCAACAAAAAATTCAATTCATATCTTCTGTAATGCACCAGCCAGAACTGCTTATTTTGGATGAACCCTTCTCCGGACTAGATCCTGTAAATGTTGAGCAATTAAAAAAAGCCGTTATCAATTTGCGTGATGAAGGTTCGACAATCATATTTAGTTCTCATCGTATGGAACATGTAGAAGAACTATGCGAGAATATAGCATTACTTAATAAAGGAAATATGATTATTCAAGGGAATTTAAGTTCTATAAAAAAAGCTCAGGGTGAACTCATATTACAAATACAGGCTGACTTCAAAATTGACGAAATTAAAGAATTACCTGAAGTAATAGATTATCAGAGAACTGCCGTTGAAAGTATTATAAGGGTGAAGGGCGAAAAAGAAGCAAACATTGTTCAACAATGGTTATTTAAAAGAGGCTATGTGCGAAAATTTCTCATTAAAGAGCCTTCATTAAATGATATCTTCGTAAAAAAGGTAGGTCTTACTTATGAATAATTTTCGGGTGATTTTATGGGATACTTATCTGCAAAAAATAAAGACAAAATCTTTTCTTATCATGATGTTATTAATAATCTTAGCCGGAGGCTTGGCTGCTAATTATAATAAGCTGCAAAGGTTTTTCGAGGGAGCAGATGAAGGTAAAATAGCTATTATAATAAACAGTGATAATGGGAAAGATCAGAATTATGAGGAGTTCATCAAAATCAGTGAAAAATTGGGTTACAAAACTGTTTTCGAAAAAATATCCAGTTTAAAAAAAGGGAAATTGAAAGTTGAAAATAACGAATTCACTGGAGTTCTTGTTCTGTCGAGCGAAAAAGATCTACAGCTAACGGGCTCGATTTATGAGAAGGAACATATTAATAAAGCAACTTTAAACCAGCTAAATGAAACCCTAGCTACATACAATATGCAAAAAAAAGCACAAAATTTGAAGCTTAATGCAAGTGATATTCAGTATATCTCTCAAAACCACATTGTTCAAGAGAAGTTAATTAATGAAGACGCAGAAGAAAAAGATAACTCCTTATTTCTAATTTATGTTGTTTACGGATTAGTATTTCTTTTGTATGGTTCAGTGATGATTTTCTCAAATATGATCGCACAGGATATTGCATCTGAAAAATCTTCTCGGGTAATGGAAATTATCATGTCATCTACAAAGCCTATTTTCCATATGTACGGAAAGATTACAGGGATCGGTCTTGTGGGAATTACTCAGATAGTTACCTTTTTATTAACTGTAGAAGTTTTTTCTTTGATTAATAAAGAGAATTTTCTTCAATCCTTTATTGATAGTGGCATAGATATAAAGCTATTGACTTTCGCCATAGTTAGTTTCCTAGTTGGCTATTTAATTTACTCACTTATCGCAGCTGTAGTAGGTTCTATAGTCTCTACAATTCAGGAAGTACAACAGTTATACCTCCCCATTATGCTTTTACTTTTTTTCAGCTTTTTTATAAGTATTTATGTCACCTTATCAGATCAGGTAGCGAATTGGATAAAAGTGATTTCATTTGTTCCGTTTTTCTCTCCGGTTATAATGTTTGCAAGATATGGAGTAGGGGCGGCTAACATATCAGACATTTTAATTTCTCTTTTTATAAATATAATTTTTATAATCCTTCTTTCTTTTATTTGCGCAAAGCTTTATCGTGGTGCGGTTTTTGTTTATGAAAGTGGAAAATTAACGAAGTTATTAAAGCGTAGTTTGGAACTCTCAAAAAGTGAGAGTAAATAAAGGATGAAATAAGGAACATCGGTACTGAAAGATTTATAATGGTGTACAGTGAAGACAGCACATACTAAAAACCGAGTATGTGCTGTTATTTATTTTAAAGGGACTTATCTGCTTGAATCTGTAAGGATTGTTTCGGCTGTTTCTTTCTCAAAAAACGAATGAGATAGCACAGGATCATACAAGGAATTCCGCAGAAGAGGGCGATTCTTTGATTGGGATCAAATGCAAGGCCTACGCATGAAGCGAAACATAAGATCACAGCGGCGATCGGAACGAGAGGGTATAACGGTGTGCGGAAGGTCAGATCCGAGACGCGTCCGCCGTTTTTCACATAATGTTTTCGAAATAACAGCTGAGACAGGGCGATGCTCATCCATACCACGACGCCGGCAAATCCGGCTATTGCCACAAGCACCACGTAGACCGTGCCCGGGGCGGCGATGCTTGAGATCAAGGATATGCAGGAAACGGCCATGCTGGCGAGCAGGGCATTCAGCGGAATGCCTTTCGGCGTGACTTTTTTGAACCGGGCGCTGATCATGTTTTCATTCGCAAGAGACCACAGCATCCGGGTGGAAGCATACAGTCCGGAGTTGGCGACCGAAAGCAAAGCCGTTAGAATCACGAAGTTCATGATATCTGCGGCGTATGGGATACCGATTTGGGAAAAGACCGCGACAAACGGACTTTCAATCACACCGGCTTCCCTCCAGGAGATCAGTCCGGACAGCACAAAAATGGCGCCGATAAAAAAGATGACCGTTCTCCAGGCGACATTTCGGATCGAACGCGGAATATCTTTTGCCGGATTGGCGGTTTCACCCGCGGTAATTCCGATCAGCTCCGTCCCTGAAAAGGCGAAACTTACGGAAATCATTGCGATGAAAACCGCAAGAAAGCCGTTCGGAAACAGCCCGCCGTGTGAGGTGAAATTCGACAGCATCGGAGCTTCACCCGAACCGTGCAATGAAATCAAACCGAACATCGCGGCGCCGCCTAAGATGATAAATAAAAGGATGGTAACGATTTTGACGCTGGAAAACCAAAACTCCGTTTCTGCAAACAATTTAACGGAGAATGCATTGGCGGCAAAAAGGAGAGCCGCGAAAATCGCGCTCCACATCCAGACGCTGCTGTGGGGAAACCAGCGCTGCATGAGGATACCGGAAGCTGTAAACTCCGATCCCACCGTCACCACCCAATTCACCCAATACATGATACCGACCATAAAACCCGTGGACGGCCCGATAAACGTTGTCGCATACGTTTGAAATGAACCGGTCACAGGCATGGCTACTGACAATTCTCCGAGACACTGCATGACAAGATACATCATCAAGCCGCCGATTAAGTAGGCGGCGATCGTCCCGCCCGGCCCGGCCTGGCTCAATGTATACCCTGTGCTCAAAAACAGCCCCGTGCCGATGACCCCTCCCAATGAAATCATAAATAAGTGCCTGCTTTTCATCGTGCGCTTTAGTTGATTGCCGCCTTGATCAACATCCATCGTGATCTCCCCCTTTTTGCGTGGCGTGAGAATCTTCCGGCAGCCGAGAGCACGCGTGCCGGATTTGACTTTAACGTGACAATTTAAATCCCTTTAATGCATGTAAAATGACATGTGCGGCTGCCCGGCTTGTCATATCGCGAAAATCAAGTGTCGGATCAACCTCAACGATCTCAATACCCGAGATGTCAGCCTCTTGGGCTAAAAACCTGACCGCCTGAAGCAGTTCTTCGGTATACAGACCTCCGGGGCCGATCGCAGGACAGCCGGGCGCATGAGCTTGATCCAGCACATCCATATCAACCGAAATAAAAATGGCGTCGGCTCTTTTTTGAACGGCCGGCAAGACCTCTTGTATCGTTCGGAGGAGCCCTTTCTCCCGGATCATCTCCATTGTATGCACGTCTGCCTGCCGCTCTTTTACATATTGTTCATATGCCAAGCTGTTGCTGAACTCCCTGATTCCAAGCTGAATCAGGTTTTGTCCGCTTATGATATTTTCATCTAACAGACGGCGGAATGGCGTGCCGTTTGTCGGCCCTCCGTCTTCTGTGTTGCGGACGTCGTGGTGGGCGTCGAATTGAAAGACGGCCGTTGTTCCTTTCGTTTCCGCAATGGCTTTAATGGTGGAATAACTGATGGAGTTGTCGCCGCCGAGAATGACGGGCACCCAGTCAGGCTGGTCCGTCAGAATATCATAAATGGTCCGATAAATGTGTTCATGAGATTTGACGACATCCGTGACGTGAATCTGAATATCGCCGATATCGTACAGATGGTCAATGACATGCTCCCGCAGCTCCGCGGAATATGCGGAAATGCCGCCGAGCGCCCGGCGGATCGCACCGGGGGCAAAGCAGGCGCCGGAATGGCTGATTGACGACTTAGAAAGCGGAACGCCGATCAAAGCCGGCCCTTTGATCGTTTGTCCCGCCCATGCTTCCGTCACATCGCCGATCCTTGTCACATGGCGGTCGTTGAAGAGGGAGCCGGCTTTTTGCAGAAACGGATACTTATCCAAGAGCGGCTCCCTCCCTTGAAACGACCGTCTTTCCGTTCTTGATGACACGGCGGACATGATTGACGCCGTAATGATACGGGATATACATGTAATTCGGCGCTTCCCAAATGACAATGTCAGCCGCCCGTCCGGCTTTAATTTGTCCGGCCTCTTCGCCTTTTCCGATCGCATACGCAGCGTTAACGGTGACAGCGTGCCAGATTTCTTCTGCGGTCATTTTTAAATGAAGCGCGGCAATCGACATAATGAGCTGGAGATTTTCCGTCGGTGAGCTGCCCGGGTTGAAGTCAGTCGCCAAACTGACCCGTACGCCCGCATCAATCATCTCCCGGGCTCTCGCATAAGTGTGTTTTCCGAGATAGAAAGTCGTGCCCGGCAGCAGGACGGCGATCGTTCCGGACTCCGCCAGCTTTTCGATGCCTGCATCAGATGCCCCCACCAAATGATCGGCAGAAACAGCATGCAGTTCTGCCGCCAATTCCGCGCCGCCGAGCGGGTCAATCTCATCAGCATGGATTTTCAGGCCGAAACCAGCTTCAGACGCCTTTTTCAGGTAGTCCCTCGACTGGCTGACGGTAAAGACGCCTGTTTCTGTGAAAATATCGGCAAATTGCGCGAGGCCTTTTTCTTTTATTTCAGGCAAAAGCTGCAGCATGCGATTCAGAAATTCGTCAGGGCTGTTCCGGTACTCAGGCGGAATGGCGTGTGCCCCCATAAAGGTCGTGACAAGGTCGACCGGCTGGCGCCCGCCCAGTTTTTTCGCTGCGGTCAGCTGTTTCAGCTCCGTGTCTTTGTCGAGTCCGTACCCGCTTTTTACTTCCGCGGTCGTGATGCCGTATGACAGCATGCGTCCGAGGTGAAAAAGCCCTTTTTCAATCAGTTCTTCTTCGGAGGCGGCTTTCGTGTCTTTGACCGTTGACAAAATACCGCCGCCTTGCGCCAGAATATCCAAATAGGACATGCCCTGAATTTTTAAATTCAGTTCTTTTTCCCGGGACCCTCCGAATACAAGATGGGTATGGGGATCGACGAGGCCGGGGGTGACGAGCCGTCCCCCGCAGTCGATGATGTCTCGTGCCTCGTATCCTTCCTCCGCTCCTTGATGTCCGGCAAAAACAATGCGCCCGTCGTGAATGCCGATGACGGCATCTTCCGTGACATGAAGATCCTGCATGCTTCCGCCTGATCGGGGGCCGCCGGATTCCATCGTCAGCAGCTGGCCGATGTTGGTGAGTATGGTATCTATTTGTTTCGGCATGTTACCGCTCCTTTTTCATCGGTATCATAATGTCTTGTTCCTCGGCGACTTGAGCCGCTTTTTCATAACCTGCGTCCGCATGGCGGATGATGCCCATTCCCGGATCGCTTGTCAGAACGCGGGAAAGCCGTTGTTCCGCAAGGATGCTGCCGTCAGCGACCGCGACCATTCCCGCGTGAAGGGAATACCCCATGCCGACGCCCCCGCCGTGGTGAAAAGAAACCCAGCTTGCGCCTGAGGCCGTGTTGATCAGCGCGTTCAGCACCGCCCAATCGCCGACCGCATCGCTTCCGTCTTTCATCGCTTCTGTTTCCCGATTCGGAGAGGCGACAGATCCGCAGTCTAAATGGTCTCTTCCGATGACGATCGGGGCTTTCAGCTCGCCGTTTCTGACCAATTCATTGATGGCGAGCCCCATCTTTTCCCGTTCACCGTAGCCGAGCCAGCAAATACGGGACGGCAGGCCTTGGAATGTGACTTTTTTCTGTGCCATGTCAATCCAGCGGTGAAGGGCTTGATTTTCTGGAAACAGCTCTTTTAATAAAGCGTCCGTGCGGTATATATCTTCAGGGTCTCCCGACAGCGCAGCCCAGCGGAACGGCCCTTTTCCTTCACAAAATAACGGCCGGATGTAGGCGGGAACGAATCCCGGAAAATCAAAAGCATCGGCGAGACCCTCATCTTTGGCAACTTGACGGATATTGTTGCCGTAATCGAAGACGATAGCCCCTTTTTTCTTGAAGGCAAGCATGGCTTCCACGTGCTTTTTCATACTTTGCTTGGATAGCCTTACGTATAAATCGGGCTGATCCCGGCGCAGACGCCCGGCCTCTTCAAGTGAGTATCCTGCCGGAATATAGCCGATCAGCGGGTCGTGAGCGGAAGTCTGATCGGTCACGATGTCAATATGGACGCCGCGGTTCAAAAGCTCATGATGCACCTCAGCCGCATTGCCGAGAAGGCCGATCGATAAAGGTTCTCCGGCTTGTCTGGCTGCTTCGGCCCAGCGCAGCGCTTCGTCAATTGATGCGGTTTTACGGTCGCAATAGTTTGTTTCCATCCGTTTATCAATCCGTGTTTCATCCGCTTCAACGGCGATGACCACGCCATCATTCATCGTGACGGACAGCGGTTGGGCGCCTCCCATTCCGCCAAGACCGGCCGTCAGCGTAAGGGTTCCTTTCAGACTGCCGCCGAAATGCTGTCTCGCAAGCTCCGCAAAGGTTTCATAGGTGCCTTGCAAAATACCTTGTGAGCCGATATAAATCCAGCTGCCGGCCGTCATCTGCCCGTACATCATCAGCCCTTTTTTCTCAAGGTCATGGAAATGCCCCCAATCCGCCCATTTCGGCACGAGAACCGAATTAGCCAGCAGGACGCGGGGCGCGCGGCTGTGCGTGCGGAACAGTCCGACCGGTTTTCCGGATTGGATCAGCAGTGTTTCATCATCTTTTAACGTTTTGAGGGAGCGCTCAATCGCGTGAAAAGCATCCCAGTTTCGCGCGGCCTTGCCTATGCCGCCGTATACGATCAAATCCTCCGGCTTTTCGGCAACCTCCGGGTCAAGGTTGTTTCGGAGCATGCGGAGCACGGCTTCCTGCTCCCATCCTAAGCATTCAAGTTCGGTGCCGCGGCCGGCGCGGATTGATTTCTTTACATCAGTCATCTTGTCAGTCCCCCTTCATTGGTCATCAGTTTTTGGTGATGCTCATTCGGCAGAAAAGACTCCTTCTTCAGCCAGTCACTCAGATGCTCGATGTCATAAGAAAACACGCGGTCTTCTTGTATGGACGGCACGATGTTTCTCATTTCAAGATAGAGCTGTTTTGTGTACGAAGCGCAATGTTCCGCACCCCGGTATTCCACGGCCTGCAGCGCGCAAATGGCTTCAACGGCAAGCACCCGCCTCGTATTCGCAATGATCTGGTAGGCGTGCCTTGAGGCGATGGTTCCCATGCTGACGTGATCCTCCTGGTTTGCCGATGAAGGAATGGAATCGACACTGGCGGGATGGGCCAGGGTTTTATTTTCTGACACGAGGGAGGCCGCCGCATATTGCATGATCATCGCTCCGGATTGTAAGCCGGGCTGAGGGCTCAGAAAGGGCGGCAGGTCATTCAGCTGCGGATTCACAAGCCGTTCGATACGGCGTTCAGAAATATTCGCAAGTTCGGCCGCCGCTACTTTGAGAAAATCCATGGCAAAGGCGATCGGCTGTCCGTGAAAGTTTCCGCCTGAGATGATTTTGGCGCCGTCTTCGAAAATGAGCGGGTTATCTGTCGCGGCATTCATCTCAATTTCTAATTTTTCTTTTACATACGCTAATGTCTGCCATGACGCGCCGTGGACTTGAGGAATACAGCGGATCGAATAGGCGTCCTGGACACGCAGCTCCCCTTGGACGGTCGTCAGCTTGCTGTCTGACAAGTAATAGCGGATTCGCTCTGCGACATCCATCTGTTCCTGATAACCGCGGGCGGCATGAATGTCCTCGTCGAACGCATCGATAATGCCCTGAAGGCCTTCGATCGTTAAGCTCGCGATCCGTTCCGATTGATAGGCCAGTTTTTCGGCTTCGAGGTAAGCGATCAGCCCCATCGCGGTCATGGCCTGCGTTCCGTTGATCAGCGCGAGCCCTTCCTTAGAGGTCAGGACGGCCGGCTGAAGGTTTGTCTTTTCTAAAGCATGAGCTGTCGGCATCCGGGCCCCTTCGTAAAAGACTTCGCCTTGCCCGATAAGCGCCAGTGCGAGATGAGAAAGCGGCGCCAAATCTCCGCTCGCCCCCAGTGACCCTTGCTGCGGGATGACCGGGTGAATGCGATGATTGAGATACGCGAGCAGTTGATCAATCAGCTCAGTCCGCACGCCGGAAAAGCCTTTCAGCAAGGCATTGGCTCGCAAAAGCAGCATGGCCCGCGATACAGATTCCGGAAACGGATCACCGACGCCGCACGCGTGAGAAAGAATCAGATTAAGCTGCAGATCCGCGGCGTCTTCTTTTTGAATCAGCACATCGCTGAACTTGCCGAACCCCGTTGTAATCCCGTAAATGGTCTTCTCTTCCTGAACGATCCGTTCAACCGCCGCTCTGCTTTTTTTCACACGTTCCATGCTTTCGGCAGATGCTTGAACCTTCTCAAAATCAAACAGCACACGCTGGGCATCTGCGGTTGTCAGTGAGGAACCGTCTAACGTCACCATCATTTCAACCCCTTTTCCTTTACTTTGGTAAAGCGCCCATACAAAAAGGAGCTATGCCATGAAAATGATGTTTCACGCATAGCCCCCTATCATCTGAATCTATGGGCTGATTCATATGTGATTAATTCCGACTCCGAATGTTTCGTGCTCTAGCCCCTTAATCGGAGCTCCGATCGTGCCGTAAAGTGAAACGGCGATCCAATCGCCTTCCGCCTCGCTTTCATACGGATTTCCCCGCAAGACGGCAAACTTCAGGCCCACAGTACGAAGCAGCGAGCCAAGCAGCATTTCGCCCCGCGTCACTCCGTGCAAAGCTTCCATTGTGGCATGATACAGCGCATGTGATTCGCGATAACCCTCAGATTGAATGACGCCGCTCTTTTTGGAAGCGGTTTCAATTGCAGCTACCACCTTATGCGCATCCATTGAACCCACCCTGCCGAGACAGACTTTCCAGCCGTCCCGTTCCAGCCGGCTGATCTGCTGGTTTTCTTCAGTCTCATGAAGCAGAAGAAGGACGGACAGTCGCCCGATGCGGCGGTCTTTGTGTAAGGTCATATATGCTTCACTCAATTCTTAAATATTCTGATAACTAGTAACTGTTTTTTATATTAAGTGTTTGCGAATCAGAAGTCAAAACTTTTTTTCCAGTCTTTCACAAATCAGATTGCTATCGAAGTAAAGCGGTACATCGTGAAGCCGGCGCTGTTGATCACATATTTCCGCCATCCGCGTCATAAAATGGAGCGTTGTCTTGAAAGCGTTTTAAGAAAAGAAGAGAGCGAGGAGATTTCAGAAAATGAAAACCAGTTTCTTTCGTGTGTGCCTGGTCTCGGCAGCGGTCATCGGGTTCACTCTGCCGCAGGCAAAAGCCCAGCATCCGGTTTTTTCAGAGGTCAGCGTGCATGATCCGTCCGTCATCAAAACAGGCGATACATATTATGTATTCGGCTCGCATTTGGCTTCCGCCAAGTCGAAAAACCTGATGCAGTGGCAGCAGATATCTTCAAGCGTCAATCCCAATAATCCCCTGATCCCGAACGTCTACACCGAATTAAAAGAGACATTCGACTGGGCCCAGTCTGATACGCTGTGGGCGCCGGACGTCGCCCAGCTGTCTGACGGGAAATATTACATGTACTATAACGCCTGTAAAGGAGACTCGCCGCGATCCGCTCTCGGTGTCGCGGTGAGTGACAAAATCGAAGGACCCTACAAAAACAAAGGCATCTTTTTGAAATCGGGCATGGAAGGAAAAAGCGAAGACGGCACGACGTATCATGCAAACGTTCACCCGAACGTCGTAGATCCGCAAACGTTTTTTGACCATAAAGGCAAGCTCTGGATGGTGTACGGCTCTTACTCCGGCGGAATTTTCATACTGGAAATGAATCCGAAAACCGGTTTCCCGCTCCCGAACCAAGGATACGGAAAAAAACTGCTCGGCGGAAATCACAGCAGAATCGAAGGCCCGTACATCAGCTACAATCCGGAAACGAAATATTACTATCTGTATCTGTCATTCGGCGGACTTGACACAGCCGGCGGTTACAATATGCGTGTGGCGCGCTCTAAAAACCCGGACGGTCCGTACTATGACGCCGCAGGTCATAACATGCTTGATGCTAAAGGAAAAGACGGCAGTTTCTTCGACGACAAAGCAATTGAACCGTACGGGGTCAAACTCATGGGCGGCTACAGCTTCGCCTTCCAATCTGAAAAAGGCACGGGCTACGTATCGCCGGGACACAACTCCGTGTTTTACGACGGGAAAACGAAACGATCATACCTCATTTTCCACACCCGTTTCCCGAACAGAGGAGAAGAGCATGAAGTCAGAGTGCATCGGCTGTACATGAACAAAGACGGATGGCCCGTTGCAGCGCCATACCGCTATGCGGGAGAACCGGATTCACACATATCGGCGGCCGCTGCATCCGGAACCTACAAACTCATCCAGCACGGAAAAGACATCACAGCTACGATCAAAACACCAAAAAACATCCGGCTTAACAACGACGGCACCATTTCCGGGGAAATGACCGGAACCTGGACAATAACGGACAGCAGCAAAGCCCGAATCAACCTGAACGGCACAAATTATGACGGCGTCTTCCTGAAAGAATGGGACTCAGCGAGAGAGAAAGAAGTTGTGACGTTTAGTGTGCTGAGCGGTGATGGGGAGGCTGTTTGGGGAGTGAAGTGAAAAAGCACCTACTCCAGTTTGGAGGGTGCTTTTTTCTTGCTAATTAGGAGAATGACCTTCTATTGCTTTTAATAAACTAATTGAATTATGATGGACTCAACCTCTATCATTTGTAGTGAATAGTATAAAATTGAAAACAAAAATTTGAATACATACCTACGAAAAAACGAAAGGAAGTTTAATTTTGAAAAAAACAATAAAAGTAGCCGCCGCAGTCATACAAAATGTAAACAATGAAATTCTATGTGCTCTACGTTCACCAACAATGTCTCTTCCTAATCTGTGGGAGTTTCCTGGTGGAAAGCTTGAAGAAGGAGAGAATGCTCGGGAAGCACTTGTAAGAGAAATTGAAGAGGAACTTGATTGTAAAATTGTTGCGGACGATGTGATAGCCGATATTCATCATGAATATGAGAAGGTCATCGTCAATTTAATTTCAATAAAAGCGAAGATTGTATCAGGAGAGCCGGTAGCGAAAGAGCATGCGGAATTCAGATGGGTGCCTATTCGTGAGCTAGAATCACTAGAGTGGGCACCCGCTGATCTTCCGACCGTATCTGCTTTAATTCGTTAAATCCACATACAAGTTTTCTGGGACAGGCTGGTGGAGCTTCCATTTGACATTCATTGGCTTGTCTCCGTGGCTTGACACATAGTCTACCTCTCCTAAATAAGTAAATGGCAAGGTGATTTTATGCATTTTCTTGCATTTCCTTACAAACAAATGATAACAATAATCTTTTTGTTTATGATGAGTTATACTTTGACCACCCTTAGTTTCATGAGAGGTATGGTTAGGACTTTGCCAATGAAAGTGACTAGGATCAATAAAATAATCCTTGTAAAGTAGATGGTCTTCAACATCCTCTGATTTATTAAGAGTGACAAAAATTAAATACTGATTTTTGACTCTTTTTAAGCCCTCTCGCCAAGTCCCTTCCTGGTCAGTTGACTGAAAAAGATAAATGAGCTCATTTCTTGTGTAGGTTTGATACATTGTAAGCTTAATCTCTCTTGAAGCAAGGGCTTCTATATTGTTCATACGTCTAAATTCAATCAGTCCATAGTGGACGCGCTCCTTAATATACGGTCCGAATAATGGATCGTTTAATATGTCGCTCACTTCTGTATCTAAATTGAATGTATCACCTTGTAATGTACCAAAGCGCCAATTCTGTTTTTGATCTGATTTCGTTAAACGCTCCATTGCTCGCTGAATGAGGTCATCATGTGTATCTGTTGTGATTTGAATATGAAACTGTTTTTCTAACGATTCTTTTACATCTTCTATTGTGATGATATTTTTGTGAAAACCGCTCTGTAAAATTAACCATTCATAAGGCCATTTAATAGGTAATTGCTGTTCTAATTTTGCTACTATCCCTACAACCAAGGGGTTATTGAGAATCCCTTCATCTGTAACATTCAAATCGTCCATTTTCTTTTTGGTCTGTACCCACGATTTGTATTTCTTTATAAAAAAGGTAAGCCCAGGTGCCTGTTCAGAGTATAGAAAATCAATTAATTCTGGAGAGCGTCCTAGCTCTTGTTTAAATTGCTTGTATAACGTTTTCAGCATGGCATCTGAATTTAGTTTAATATGATCGATCTTATTTAAAATTTCTTTCTTCGTTACGGCGGAAAGGTCAACATAGGATCCTCCAGGTAAATCTGAAAACTCATGCGTCACAGCCACTCGGAGGGAATCTTTATCAAACGATTTTTGACTTGTTTGTCCAGATAGTGCGAGTGGAATAACAAATGACTTTTGATAGTTTCCGATAAAATCCAGTATCGTTACAAACTCTTTGTCGTCAGTTTTTCTAAGTCCCCGTCCTAATTGCTGAATGAAAATCGTTGGCGATTCTGTTGGTCTAAGGAACAATAGTAGATTGAGCTTTGGAATATCTATTCCTTCGTTGAAAATATCTACTGTAAATATAAGTTCTAAACTGTGGTGCGGATCCTCCAATTGACGAATGACCTCTTGTCTTTTTGCAGGAGAATCATTTCCTGTTAAGTAGGTTGTATAAAATCCCAATTTGTTAAATTCATCACTCATGTATATTGCGTGTTCGACGTTTGTACAGAAACCTAAGCCAACCATTTTCTCGCCGTGGAATCCATACATGTTGATCATTTTGATGATGTATTCTACTCGTTTATGAGTTTTTAAATGATCTACTAGCGATTTCTCTTCGTACAGCCCATTTTTCACTTTTACTTTTTCGTAATCTACAGTATGATCTGAAATTCCAAAATAGTGAAATGGCGCAAGTAGCTCTGCCTTTAGTGCATCGCGGAGTCTGATTTCATAAACAACATTATGATCACAAATCTGAAGGACGTCTTTACCGTCAAGGCGCTCTGGTGTTGCAGTTAACCCTAATAAAAACTTTGGTGTAAAGTAGTTTAATATAGCTTGATAAGTAGATGCTTCTGCATGATGGAATTCATCAATCACAATGTAGTCAAATTCATCTGTTGAAAAGGATTCCAATGTTTCTTTTTTATGTAACGTTTGTACTGTGCTAAATAGAAAACGTTTATCTCTTTCTTTTTTGGTTCCAGTCAATAAACCAAAATCTTCATGATTATTGGTGACTTTCTGGAATGTTTCGATTGCTTTTGTAAGTAACTCTTCCCGGTGGGCAAGAAAAAGATATTTATTTGGTTTAAATTGTTCAAAATCAAATGCTGCTAAAAATGTTTTTCCGGTTCCAGTGGCGGCGATGATGACTGCTTTTGTCTCCCCTTCGTTTCTTGTTTTTTTAAGGTTTCGTAACGCTTCCTTTTGCATGGCATTCGGGGACATTTTCGTTTTGTAAAGAGAGTTTTGAGCGGCAAAGGAAGCACTTACCTTTTGGCTTCCTGCTTGGAATTCCTCATAGGCTTGTAAAAATTGTTCGTCAACAGGCTGTGTCTTTTCATTCCAAACAGTGTCAAACAAATCTTTTGTTTGTTGATAAACGGGGAGATATCTGGTTTCGGGTAGTCTAACATTTAACTCATACCCGGTCGTAAGTGCAGCTTGTGATAGATTTGAAGATCCTACAATGACACTATGCTGTCCAGAACAGCGTTCAAATAAGTATGCTTTCGTATGGAAAGATTTTTTATATTCATTTACAATTCTCAACTCAACATTTTCAAATTGAAGAAGATGTCTTAACGCCTTCGGTTCTGTAATACCCATATAAGTAGATGTAATGATGCGTACAGGGACATGTCTTTTCGCAAGCTCCTGAAGCGGAGGGATCAAAAGTTGAACACCAGACCACCTTGTAAAACTAACCATAAAGTCTACCCGATCCGCCGTTAACATCTCGTGTTTTAATGCTTTGAAAAAGTTATCATGAGTTTGATGATTTCCTAGCAGTTTCAGACGATGTAGAGAAAATTCCTCTGAAATAGGAAGTTCCATTTCGTTTAAACTATAAAGCACTGTGGAAAGTGGTAATGAAAAATTCGTATGTTGTCCAAGCTGAGAGGCAACCTTCTCGCTCAGCTGAATCGCTTGTTCATATTGATCTTGATCCACAAGTGTTTGAAATGTCTCGCTCAGTTGTTTTGCCGTATGTAAAGTCAAAACCTCTGCATATTCTTTTGGGCTGACCGGTTGAATGCGATGTGATGTTGGATAAAGTTTTTGTTGTTGCTGAATTTCCTCATGGAAGCCTCTATGATTTCTCATCATAATCTCCTTTTTTATATCAATAATTCCATTTTATCACTACTCTTACCAATAGGTAATACTAAAAAAGAAGAGAATAAAGCCCTATTTATTAAGCGCTAAAAAAATAATGCTGAGGTAGTTTGGTTTGATATAAAGACGTCATCGCCACAAACGGAGAAAGTCTGTAAGCGCAATGTTCCGGAGCAAGCCGGCAAAATTGACATTCAGCAAAGAGAGGAGGACAATAAAAGCAGAAAGGCGGGATTCATATGTTTAAAAAAATTCTTGCAGCAGTAGACGGTTCAGACATGAGCAGCAAAGCTTTGGACGCAGCGATCCATCTGGCGAAAGAACAGCAGGCTGAACTCACCATTCTCTATGCGGGACGTGAAGCCGTTGTCTCCACATCAGCCTTAACAGGGATTGTCTATGTTCCGGAAAACTTCATTGAAGACATCAAACATGAAGTCGAGCAAAAAGGAGCGGCCATTCTGGAAGAGGCCAAGCAGAAAGCGGCTGAAAGCGGGGTAAACGCGGAAAGCCTGTACGTCCAAGGCGAACCTGCGCATCAAATTTTAAACATAGCGAAAGAACAGCATTTCAATCTGATTGTCGTCGGAAGCCGCGGAATCAGCGGATTTAAAGAAATGATGCTCGGAAGCGTGAGCCATAAGGTCTCACAATTGTCTCCTTGTCCTGTACTGATCGTTCATTAAACGGAAGACCCTGCTGATGCGGGGTTTTTTTAATGAGAAAAGACCGCCGTCTTTCGAAAAATAGGATGAAATCTTCCTCTGAATCAAGTAAAATGGCTGTTAGTATTTGTCTGAATAAACAGTCAATGATATGGGGGAAGCAAATCAATGCAAGCTGAACAAACATCAAATGCCGTCATCAAAATGGTCATTTCCATGGTCATTTTCGGATCAATCGGCTTTTTCTCGGAACATACGAATGTGCCTTCAATTGAACTGGTCTTTGTGAGATGTCTGTGCGCCTCATTGTTTCTGGGCGTTTGCTGGTTTGGTTCCGGACGGTACCGCACCGAACAATGGAACCGGCGTGAGGTGCTGCAGACACTGGCCTGCGGATTTTTTCTCGTGCTGAACTGGGTGTTTTTATTTAAATCATTTGAGGAGACATCAGTGACGATAGCGATTTCCGTTTATCATCTGGCTCCGGTTCTCGTCCTTCTTCTAGGGAGCCTTATATACCGGGAGAAACTGCATATTGTGTCCGTCACTTCCATCGTGATTTGTTTTCTGGGCACCGCCCTGATTTCCGGCATCAACGGAAGTACATCATTTTCTCAGCTGATGGGATCGGGTATTATTTGGGCCGTGCTGGCCGCCCTTTTTTATGCTTTTACGACACTGGCCGGGAAAGGCATCAACAGCCTCAGCCCATACGCCGTCACCTGTTTGCAGACCGGATTGGGCGTCATCATTCTTCTTCCGTTCGTCCGTTTCGGCGCTTTTTCTGATTTGTCGCATGTGAACTGGATCATGATTGTGTCGACCGGCATCATTCATACGGGAATTGTGTATTTGCTCTTTTTTGACAGCTTGCGGTTTTTATCCACCCGGTTTATTTCAATCATCGTATTTCTTGATCCGGCGGTGGCGATTGTGCTTGACACCGTATTTACGGGATTTCGCCCCGACCTTTATCAATCTTTGGGGATTGTATTGATTTTTGCGGGAATGGCGCTGTCCCTGATTCGAAAGCAAAAAGCCGTGCCGGCGGAAACTCAGGCAGACAGCACCCGTATATAGGCGGCCGTACCGACTGCTTTTTTTATTTTGGGGCTATTTAGCCATAACGAAAAAGCAGACAAACAGATCATGGAAAAAGAGGATAGTGATTGTATAATACTTCTTGTGTTTACAATTTAAGAGATTAAAGGAGTGAAGGGCATGATAAACAAGACGCGTCATCTCGCTTTCTTGGCTGCGCTCGGCTTTGCGCTTTGTCTGGCCATCGTATGTTCCGTATCAAAGCAGGCAGAAGCGGCAGCGGCTTATCCGGATGTGATGCAGGGACTTACCGGGTTCGCGGGAAATGCGAAGGATCATAACGGAAAAGCAAAATCCGCCGTATCGGGAGGCCAGGGCGGCCCCGTCGTCTACGTCAGCAATCTCAATGATTTGAAAAACAATGCGGGCGGAACGGATCGCAAAACCATCGTCATCACAAGTGATATTTCTTCCCCGGGTAAAGCCGTTGTGACAGTCGGCGCCAATAAAACCATCGTCGGCTCTTATACCAGCCACAGGCTGACCAACATCTATCTGACCACCGGCTCCGGCTCAAACAATGTGATTTTCAAAAATCTCATTATCAGCCATAGTGCCGCCATTACGGGCAACAACGACATTCCGATGTACATAGCGAACGGACAGAATTACTGGATTGACCACGTGTGGTTTGAAGGACACAGCTACAATCCGAACAGCCACAGCGATTTGGGAAAGCTTCTGTATGTCGGCGCCAAAGCGGATTTTGTGACGCTGTCTAACTCTAAATTCACAGACCATCTGTACGGCCTGATTCTCGGTTATCCGAATGATGATAACGAAGGGCGCAATTATATCGGCTATCCACATATGACGATCACCAACAACTATTTTAATAACGTCTATGTGCGTTCACCGGGCCTGATGAGATACGGCTATTTTCATGCGAAAAACAACTATGTGACCAATTTCAATTTAGGATTCACCATTCATACAAACGCGACTGTCTTCTCAGAAGCCAACTATTTCGGTAACGGAAATGAAAAAGGCGGAATGATAGACGACTACGGGACCGCCCAATTCACTGACACCGGTTCATTCCCGTCGCTCAAAGCCCCGAAATCACCGCGCACCGGCTGGAATCCGAGATCAAATTACAGCTATGGCACCCTTTCAGCCCAGGACGCCAAAAACTTCGCCCAATCCTACGCGGGAGCGCAAAATACAAATCTCCGCTATCCATAATACGAAAAACCGCCGGCAGCCGGCGGTTTTTTTATATGAATAAAAGGTTCAAAATACCTATAATCCTTAAAATAACCTTAAATACCTAGGAAAATATTGATAAACAATTTCAATAATATTACTATTGTTAAGCCTATATTACAAAAGAAGGAGGAGAACCTATGAAAATAGGAAAAAAGAACAAGTGGAAAAAATGGCTGGCCGGCACTCTTGCGGCAACGCTTATGATTTCCATTGCGCCTGCCGATGTATTTGCGGTAGAAACGCGTGATAAACAAGATCAAGCGAAAACCGCCGACATTCCGGCAGCAGACCCGGAAAAAGATCTTCCGTCGGAAAAAGCATCTGAGCAGATGCCTTTTGATCAAAAAGATATCAATCAAGACGGTGAGATCACGTCTGAAAGAACTGAGAATTCAAAGCTTTACTATGAAGGCGAGGGTGTGTACAAACAGGAAATCTACACAGACCCCATTCATACGAAAGAAACCGCCAATGCGGACTGGGAAGACGTTTCTCCTGAATTGAAAACCGGCTCAAAGGAAGTCGGAACGGAAAATACAGTGCTGAACTCCGATTTTCTGAAGCAAATGAAAAACGGATTATACGCTACATTTGAACACGATGATCATAAGCTCACATACTCATTAACCGGCGCAAAAGGCCCCGATCAGGCTGCAATTACTCCGACAGATGCCTCAGCAAAAGTAAGGGAAGACAGCAACGAGCTTACGTATCAGCAAGTGTTTCCTGCAATTGATTTACAAACCTACACATTTAACGAAAACATAAAAGAAGACCTTGTGCTTCACAAATATGAAGGCTACAATTCCTTCACCTTTCAAATCAAAACCGACCTGCAGGCTAAAGAACAGGAAGACGGCTCGATCGCGTTTTCTGATGATAAAGACAATGTCGTCTACACCGTGCCGAAGCCCTTTATGACCGACTCAGATCTCGACGAAAAGTCAGGTGAGGTCAGCAGGTCAGAAGATGTCAGCTTCAAACTTGAAAAAAACAGCGAAGGCTACTTGCTCCATGTAACGGCCGATGAAAAATGGCTGAAAGATCCCAAGCGGGTTTATCCGGTATCTATTGACCCTTCAACATCAGTATCTGTGTCATCCGATACCTTTGTCATGAGCGCGTACCCGACGACAAACTACTCTGCCGCATCGCAGAAATGGGATGCCGGATTGAAAGCGTACGTGCTGAAAACTGGATATTATGACGGCACAACCGGAACGAACTACGCTTTTATGAAGTTTGATAATCTAAAGCCGATCAAAAACATGACGGTGACGAAAGCGACGCTTACAGCGTACACAGCCCACTCCTATTACGGGTCAAAAGCGACGGGGCTTTGGCTCGACACCGTTAACAGCAATTACGACAATGCCAAGATTACGTGGAAGAACAAGCCGGGCTCCAAAAACATCGGCAAAGCCGAGGTCTATAAAGGCCAATGGGCAAGCTTCGATGTCACCTCCGCAGTCAAGTCGTGGAATAGCGGCGGCGCCAATTACGGCTTTAAGCTTCACGCAAACGGCAACGGAAAAGAATATTGGAAGAAGCTGATGTCATCAGCAAACTCTGCTAAAAAACCATACATTGAAGTGACATACACGATTCCGAAGGCGGACACGCCGTCTGTCAAAGCGTATCATAACGGAGATTCGACAGGATTTTTCAATATCAGCTGGAAAAAAGCTGAAGGCGCCAAAAGCTATAAAGTGTGGCTTTATAACGGGAAAGAATATCAAGCCATTCCGGTCGGCAATGCAACCTCTTGGAGCACAAGAGGGAAAAAGATTTGGCCGACAAAAGCGGAAATCGACTCCGGCAAATATAAGCTGCATGCAGACGGAAAAGGCGGAAGTGAATTAGCGCTTAATCCTTCGCCGGTCTATAAAAACGCCGGCGGCAGCTATCCGGCAAGTAAAAATTACTGGGTCGCGGTCAGCGCGGTGTTTGACCAGGGAGAAGGCGCCATGTCTGCGGCCGCCAAGCCCGTCATTCCGAATATTGGCAGAGTTCAGAAACCAAGTACGAAAGGCTTTAATAACAACAACGCCACAGGCTGGTTTGATCTTTCCTGGAAAGCCGTGTCAGGCGCAGCCGGGTATAAAATGCAAGTCTTTAACGGCAAAAGCTTTGAAACGCTTGACCTCGGAAATAAAACATCCTGGTCCACAAAAGATCAAAATATCTGGCCGACAAAGGCGGAAATCAGCGCCGGAAAATATGCGCTTCACCTGAAAGACAAAAAAGGCGCGGAATTGCCGATCAACCCGGGCTCTGTTTATAAAAACGCCGGCGGAGATGCGAACCGGAAAACCTACGGATTTAAAGTCATTGCCTATAACAAAGACGGAGAAGCGATCGCCTCACCGGAAGCGAGTCCGGCGCTGCCTGATATCGCAAAGCCGAAAAACCTGACAGGCTACGTCTATACGAACACGAAATCCAGCCAAACGGGTTATGTCAATCTCATATGGGATAAGGTGAAAAACGCGAAAGGCTACAAAATCAACATCTACAACGGAAAAGACTATCAATCATTCGATGTCGGTGATACCGATCATTGGACGACCCAAAACAAACACATCTGGCCTTCAGCCGATGAAGTGAAAGCGGGAAGATTCCAGCTTCACACGGACGGAAAGGGCGGCGAACTGGCGCTTGACCCTTCACCTGTTTACGAAAACGCAAACGGCAATTACAAAGGGAAGAAGAACTATTCCTTTACGCTGACCGCCTATGACGCAAACGGTGACAGCATACCGACGGCACCTTTTAACCCTGTTTTCCATGAAGGGGCGGAATTCCTCGGAACGGAAGAATTCTGGTCCATTATTGACATTCCGGACGGACAGCTGAACGGCGCAACGGGAAATGTCATCGTCAATGAAGAAGATATGTCAATCGACGGACGCGGACCGGGGCTCGGACTCTCCCGGACCTTCAACAGCCTTGACAGCTCTGACCATATGTTCGGCCAAGGCTGGTATGCCGATGCGGAAACGTCGATTCTTTCTGAAGACGGCAGAGCCGTTTATATTGATGAGGACGCGACAACACATATCTTCACGAAAAAATCTGACGGCACGTATCAGCCGCCGACGGGTGTTTATCTCGAACTGACGGAAACAAGCGATCAATTTGTATTAAAAACAAAAGATCAGACGAACGCTTATTTCAGCAAAAAAGGCGGAAAGCTCCAAAAAATCGTTGACGGACACAACAACACAACCGTATACGAGTATAACGACAGCAATCAGCTGACCGCCATAACAGACGCATCAGGGCGCAAGCTGACATTTACCTATGATGAAAACGGCCATGTCACATCTCTTACAGCGCCGAAAAACAAAAAGATTTCGTATTCATATGACAAAGACCTTCTTAAAAAGGTGACGGATACTGACGGCAGCGTCACAAGCTATGACTACGATGACGAGGGGCGCCTCGTCAAGCAGTATTCTGCAAACAGCACGGATGACAAACCGCTGTTCACTGAATACCAATATAGCGGCCACCGCCTGACCAAAGCCGTCAATGCGAAAAAAGAAACGTACGACTACAGCTATGACGCGGACAAAAAAACGCTGCTCATGACGCAGCCGAACGGCCGCAAAGTGCAGTACGGCTATAATGAGGCGGGCAACCCGATTCAGATGATCGATGATGCCGAAGGGCTGAAAATCACGACCAACACTGTATACGAAGGCAACAACGTCATTCAGGACACCGATCCGAACGACGCGGATGCGGGCAAAGCGACAGAAAGCTATCAATATGATAAAGACGGCAACGTCACAGCCGTAAAAGACAACTACGGCACCGAAACGTATCAGTACAACAAAAACAATGACGTAACGAAAATGAAGGACACCGAGGGGAACGTCACTGATATTGCGTACGACGGACTTGATGCCGTTTCTGAGACGGATCAAAGCGGAAAATCCTCATCCGCCGCCGTGTATGACAAGTATGGAAATCTCATTCAATCAAGCAAAGAGCTGGCAGCTTCGGCAAGCCTGCTGAAAGACGGCAGCTTTGAAGGAACAAAGCTGGGCTGGAATCTCACCGCTACGAGAGACAGCGGAAGTATTGCATCTGTAAAAGCAAGAAGCGGCGCGCTGTCCGGACAAAAAGCACTGGAGATCTCCTCACAATCCGCTTCAGCCGGAACAGAGCACGGCCATGCGTCCGCAACGCAGGAAGTGCAGCTTGAGCCGAATACGACGTATACACTCAGCGGCCAGATCAAAACGGATCTGACAAAGGCAAGAGCGTATTTCAACATTGATCTGCGTGACAAAGACCAAAAACGCATTCAATGGATTCACAATGAATCAGGCGCATTAGCCGGAAAGAATGACTGGACGAAACGGCAGATCACCTTTACAACACCGGCCAATGCAGGAAAAGCCATCGTCTATATGGAAGTGGACCATAACGACAAGGACGGCAAAGGAAAAGCGTGGTTTGATCAGGTTCAGCTGGAAAAAGGCGAAGTCTCTTCAAGCTATAACCCGGTGCAAAACAGCAGTTTCACGGCTAAAGCAGACGGCTGGAGCACAAGCGGAGCCGCCGCTGACCTTGATGAAGGCTTCGATGATGACAGCTCATTAAAAGCGTCCCGCACAAATGCATCACAAGCCAATGCGGCCGCAAAACAAACCGTCACATTAGACCAAAGCGCGGACGATAAGCCGGTATATATCACGCTGACAGGGATGTCCAAGGCTGACGGTGTAAAATTAACGAACGACAATGATTACGCTCTTCAGGCCGGCGTGACTTATGCGGACGGAACGACGGGCGTCTACACCGCCAAATTCCCGCAGGGGACCCAAGAATGGAACCGGGCAGCGGCAGTCATTCCGAAAACAAAGCCGATCAATAAAATCGAAATCAGCATTCTGTTCCAAAAAAGCGCCACAGGAACGGCGTGGTTTGATGATATCCGTTTAATCGAAGGAAGCATCCTGACGAAAAACACCTATGACGAAAAAGGAAACTACGTCACAAAAGAAGAAGACGAACTAGGTTATGCAAGCACTGCTTCATATGACGAGACTGGCAAGAAAACATCTGAAACCGACGCGAAAGGCGAAACAACCGCCTACGAATACGATCAGGGCGACCAGCTGACAAAGCTGACCCTGTCAAACGGCACATCCATCCTTCACAGCTATGACAAGGAAGGAAATGAGCTGACAAAAACGATTCGGGCCGACGCAGATCAGACCTATCAATATGAATATGACGTCATGGGCAAGCTCGTCAAAACAACCGACCCGCTCGGCAATGTACTGAAGAGTGAATATGACGCCAACAGCAACTTGACGAAAACCGTTTCCGCCAACGGCAATGAAGTGTCGCTGACCTATGACGGCACCGATCGGGTTAAGTCAAAAGCGTATAACGGCACTGAAAAATATAACTTTACCTATGACAAAAACGGCAATGAAACGTCTGTCACAAACAAAGAACAAAATACAACGAAAAAACGCACCTTTGACAACAAAAACCGCCTGACCGAATTAACCGACCGCGGCGGCAGCCAAAGCTGGACGTATCCGGCTGATTCGGATAAGCTGAAAACTTTCTCATGGAGCCACGGCGGCCAAAAAGGAACAAACAGCTTTACGTACAACAAACTTGATCAAATGATTGAAATGAAAGACGGCACTTCAGCCTATACATTTGATTATGATGAAAACGGCAATGTCCAGACATTCATCAGCGGCAATGAAGTCGGCACGAGTTTTTCATATGATGAGCGGAATCTCGTCAGCTCTCTTCATATCGGAACGAAAAACGGCGGCAGCATCTTCCGGGAAAGCTATGAATATGACGCCAACGGCAACCGCACGGTCATCGACAGCTCAGCGGGCGGAAAGGTGCAGTACGAATACGGCAAGCTCAACCAGCTCGTCAAAGAAACACATGAAGACGGCACCGTCATTCAATATACGTACGACGGCTTCGGCAACCGGACAAACGTCACCGCCACAAAGGACGGCGCAAGCAAATCAGTCAACGCATCCTTCAACATCATGAACCAGCTGACGAAGGTGAATGACGAAGACCTGTCCTATGATAAAAACGGCAACCGCACATCGGACGGCAAATACACATATACGTGGGACGCAGAAGACAACCTGACCGCCGTCACGAAAAAAGGCGAAGACAAGCCGTTCGCAACATACAAATACGATGAAAAAGGAAACAGAATCCAAAAAACCGTCAACGGAAAAGTTACGAACTACTTCTACGACGGAGACAGCCTGAACGTCCTGTATGAAACAGACGCCGACAACAACGTCACAAAATCATACACGTACGGTGAGAGCGGCCAGCTGTTATCCTATACAGAGAACGGCAAGAAATATTTCTATCACTACAACGCACACGGCGACGTTATCGCCATCTCAGACAGCACCGGAAAAACCGTTGCCAAATATCAGTACGATGCATGGGGAAATCCGACAAAAACCGAAGCAAGCGACGAAGTAAAAGACAACCGCTACCGCTACGCAGGCTACCAATACGACGAAGAAACCGGCCTGTACTATCTCATGGCCCGCTACTACGAACCAAGAAACGGTGTATTCTTATCACTAGACCCAGACCCGGGCAGTGATGGGGATTCATTGGATCAGAATGGATATACTTATGGAAATAATAACCCAGTGATGAATGTTGATCCGGACGGGCATTGGGTGTGGCTTGTGGTAAATGCCGGATTTGCAGCCTATGATGGGTATAAGGCATATAAATCAGGTAAAGGGTGGAAAGGTGCTGCTTGGGCAGCTGCTTCTAACTTTGGGCCCGGGAAAGTGTATAAAAGTGCTAAGAAGGCTTTAGGATTTGCGAAGGCCGCCAAGAAGTATTTAAAACCTGGTAAATACGCTAGAAGGTCAATTCCTGCAAGAAGTACAAGTAGCAGGTTAAATAAAAAGGAAAGAAGAGTATTAAACAAAATTGGGAATAAATATGGCTGTCATACTTGTGGTAGAAGGCACCCTGGAACTAAAAGCAGAAATTGGATTGCAGATCACCAACCAGTATCAAAATTAAGGAAGAAAGGCCAGCGACAAAGGCTATATCCTCATTGTCAAACTTGTTCACGAAAACAAGGAGGATATACTAGTGCTATTCTAAGAAAAAGACATCAACGGAGGTGAGGCTGTTGGGTGGAAAAAAAGAAGCCATTCTCGCATTGCTTAACGATTCATTCAATAAGGAAGAGTTTCCGTTTCTTGATAATGAGAATTTTGACTTCGCAAAAGGGAAGCTTTCGATTTTTATTGAAAGAGATAACTGGCTTTTAACGTTTCAGCTGTTTGGATTGTCGAGATTGGGACCAGCTATTGATTTTTATTCGGTAGGTAATCAATTAACAAATAATGAAGTAAGTTTTTTAGATGATGAACCGTTTTTATTTGCAGATGAAAAAGGAAATTTTCTGGAATTGGAAGATGTAGAATCGGGTTTTACAAGTAAACAAATCAATGTGTCTCTTAGAGAGAAAACATTTCAATTTTTTATTGAGCAGGAAATAAAAGATAAGATTTCCCCAAAGAATGAATGGATTACATGTTTGAGGCATATGACCAAAAATAGATTATTTCTTGACACACTTTGGCTGACGAAACAAGAACAACTGGAAATAGCGGGTCTCTCTTCGGAGTATGAACAATTGTATTCAACAGAATTATGGATGCATCCAGAAGGAGAAAAAGATTTGCCTAGTTTGTCTCCTTTCTTTCAATCAATTGCCGAAGCAATTTCCCGTCAAGAGATAGCATATATTCAAAAACATGCTGATGGTAACACAGAGTGGCCAAAATGGGCACACACAGATTCTGTTCAATACTTTTGAAGATATTATAGACATGCAGTAATTGGAAATAATCCGTTATATATTAAATAAATTATTATGTGGAAGATAAAATATAAAAATAATTTAATAAGGAGAATGAATTTTGATTAAAAGTAAAGAAATTCTTAGCCTATTAGATGATGAATTTAGTGAATTAAACCGACCAATTTTTGAATGGCGTGAATCTAATTATGTTGGGAGTAAATGTACCTTATTAAGATTAAATGATGACAATTGGTTACTGGCAATTCATTGCTTCGAAGTAGATTCTAAAGGACCTTTTCTGGCTATTCATACCTATAGTAACTGTTTTTCAGACAACTACAAATCGATAATAATTGATGACTTCGCCTTAAAGACTGAAGCAGGTGAGAAAATAACATATCGTGAAAGTGATTTTCAACAATTAAGCGAAGTAGTGGAAATTGAAATTAAAGAGTCTCGTTATTGCGTAAATATTCACCAAAGAAATGAATTCCAAAAGAGTACAAAAGAAAGGGCTTGGAAAACTTATTTCAGGAATTTGTTTGAGGATGCTTCTTTTAGAGAGGCGCTTTGGATAAAGCCAAACAAACTATTAAATATACTGGATCTAAAAAGCGAAGCAGAAGGAGTGTTCGAAACAGAGGATTGGGAATATCCTGATTACCTAACAGATCCAAGCCAATTAATTTCTTTTCAATCATTTGCGCAATATCTTGAAAAAGGCGCAGGTTCAGTTGATCTAGGTGAAGTAAATAACAACTGGAGGGAGTGGGAGGATTACGATATAGAGTGAGTTGATGAAGGAACCCTTTTTTAACCTCTGCGCTTACAGAATTCAAACACGATATTATTCAGGATATGAGCGGTATGAAATAGAAAAGAAAGAAGGCCGTTCTATTGGGTTATTGGGAAGAAGAATATAAAAACAAGAAAGTGTTATTGAGTGATGAAGGCTTAGATATATGTTTTGATGCGGTAGAAAAATTTTGTGAACGATATAAGAGGGATCTGGATAGAGAACCGATATTAGAAGAATTCTTAGCAACTTTAGTTACCGTTATGAATACAAATGGAGATTCTTCTTTCACGGAGTTAGTTGATAAGCGAATAGTAGAAATAAAGGCAACGACCAGGAAAGCGAAATCAATAGCTAAAGTAGTACCGGGAGCTGTTATTAAATACCTTTGGATAAGATCGGGAAGTATACTTATGCTTGGGTTATTGAAGGTGATCTATCAAAAAATAAAGACGATGACATTCTTATTCAGTACTATAATATTTTTACTGAAAATACTCTGAGAAGAAGTTATTCGTCTAATGAAAGAAGAAAATAAGAAAATATTTGCGGCAAATACCGGGTATACAGGTTTTCTTCAAGGGGATTGGACAGTAATATCCAAGATGCCTCAAGAGATAATAGAGAAAAACAGTAATTCTCAACTAAAATTTGTTTTATATGAAGACGGTAAATATCTCATAAGTGAAGGCGATTCATTTGCATCAGAAGATGAATTAGCAGAGGCAGATGAGAAAACAGGCAAGAACATCACTAACCCATTGGGTATATTTGGACATTCATCTGTAGAATCTATTCTCTATAAATATTTTGAAGGGATGACAATGGAGGAAATCATAAAGTATGAATTGTAAAAGACAGATTTCTTACATTCGCTTGTACAGATACTGACAGTAGTAAATGTTTTGAGTTCTGAACGAGGTGTAATATGAAAAAAATCAACCTGAATTCTATTACACAGAAAGAGATCTTACAAATAGAAAAACAATTTGAACGAATAGCATTAAATAAAATAAGAAACAATCAAGAAAAGTTTAGAAAAATGGGTTTGAAAATTGAAGCTGCTTTTGGAAGAGTCGGACACGAAAAAGAAATAGGAAAAGAAGTACGGCCCTCAGATTGTTTTGAGAGTACCTATAATTCATTGATATTTTTTTCTGCAGCTTATTTGGACGGCACCGACTTTCACGATAATGAAGACGGCTATTGTGTAGACCACTTAGATATATGGGTTTGTGAAAAAAAGTTGTTTTCAGGTAAAGCTGGATATTTATCAGATCTAGAAAGTGATGAAGAAATCGCAAAAGAAATTCAAAACAAGATAAATGAATTGTACTTAGAAGCGGCAGAAATGATTGAAATGTTAAATGAATCCTAGTCTATTAATGTAAGAGAGGTTCTCAGCCTCTCTTTTCACCCAAAACGAGGAGGCAGCATGGCTAAAATTAGAGATGATTGTCTGGAACTTGACATAACACCGAGAAGGTATCAAGAGGCGGAGGATGATCCTTTTATCTCAACAATGTTTGAACTGTTAGAACATAATAAAGTAATCGCTCGCGATTACTCCGCCGCTTTATTAGAAAGTGAATATAAAATGCTGATATCAGGGATTGAAGCATTATTAGCAGGGAATCAAGATAGGATACGTTTAGAAACAATTGAACCATTTTTTTTTTGAGTATTGATAAAGAAAACGAATATTACAGATTTATAATTAGATTTGTGGAAAATCATTCAAATACAACTTTCTATAAATTGAACTGTAATGAAGAAAAGCTAGAATTTTTCGTGAAGACTTTAAAATCAGATCTCAAAGACACAAAAAATCCTCCAAAACGTCCTTAGGGAGATAAACAATGTACAAAACAATAATTGATTGGGTTGATTATATAGATGAGGGGTGCGCTGTCCTTCATTTTGATTTTAATGTGTTTAAAAAAGAACTTTCACTTGATATTAAGGTTTTTGAAAAAGAAAGTGAATATACACATAAAATATTATTTCAAAATGTAGCATCTGTTTATTTTAGCGCAGATATTGGCGATATGAGATTAGAAAAAATAGATCCCGAAGAATACAATTGGCAAGTATTTGAGATGAGTTACCACCCGGAAGGAATCGGAAATCTATCAAATGCTGTAATTCCGGAGTATCAATCAAATGCTAATTTTCTCATTGACATGAACAGAATGCTGATTGCTGTAGAAGCTGAAACAGTTCGCTTTGATGATCAATCATTTTATGCGTATCATTCGAAATCATAAATAAACAAATAAGAGAGGTTCCCAGCCTCTCTTTTCTTACATAACGAAATCGTTCGCGGAGGTAAACATGAGCAGCCCTTTAAATATACAAAAAGAATCATTGAAGGCTATAGGGAATCTGGATGTGATTAATCCGCTGAAATACAACTCGATATATTCATGTGATCTAGTGAGTAAAGATACTTTTTCTCAATTAATGAATGACTTAGAATTCGAGACCGTTCTGATAGAAGTTATGGCAACACCTTCTTTTATTGAAGAATGGAAGAAGAAGGTTGAAAAGAAAATGATACATATGAATACTGTATCGAAAAAGTTCATTCATATTGAATGTGTCCTAACCAAAGAAGAATTGATGGCAGATTACTTATTAGATGAATTATATTTTTTAGCATCGATCAATGATTTTGTTGTTATAATAGCAAACCCTGCCAACAATAAGTCCTATATGAACCTGAACACTCAAAAGGTTGATGTAACTACTGAAAATAATGAAAAAATCATTTGGTTTGAATACGATGCGGCAGATTTATATATCATTGATTAATTTAATATAAATTCCAGATTCCTAATCAACGGAGTGTTGCTGATGTTGGAACTTACCGCGGAGCGTGTTGGGTCATATGAAAGGGAAAATATCATTTATTTCAATGCGGGTCGGGATGATCAGGTATTTATTGTGTCGGTGCATGATCACAAAGTAATATTGGAGGTTATGAAAGGCAGCTCTCTTTTAATCAAAAAAGAGTTACGCGGATTTTCTGAAGATGCCCATTTCTATCTGATTGATTCGTATGATAACACCATCGTGATCGTTTACCTGGAAAATCATACGTGTCAATTGGCAACATACTGCATAAACAGTAATAAAATCAATCCGATTTGTTCTTTTCTATTAAGCGCCAATGTATTTCATCTGGGTGAGGATGGATTGTTATGGATCGGATTAACGGACGAGGGTATGTATGATGAAAGAAACCCTCAAGGGAAAGCGATATTTGCTTTTCATGCAGAAGACAGAACGTTTTATTTTGAAGACGATTTTAAAGAAATGATGCATGAATGCTATGCCGTACAATCGATCAAATCCGATTTGTATGTTTGTTTCGAGGGAGAAGATTGCTGTGTCATCGGTCATTATCAGATTGGACGGGACAGAATTCGTACTGTTGCAGAATATGTGCTGGACGGCGATCAATACTCCTATTGTGATCAGCTATCCGTTTCGAAAAAAAGGATGCTTCTAATTCAGAGTCACGAGGATAACCTATTTGCATTTCATCATGAAGAGCACAAAGGCTTATCAGAGACTGACATCATGATACACGGTATTGATAGAACCGAAGAAACAACGTACAGAGCCGTCCAGGACCGCATTTTTATCTTTAGTGATAACGATTTATATCTGGTAAAGTATTGATCAATCCTATGCAGATGGTTTTTTTCAGCCATCTGCATATCATTTTACAGAGTGAACGATTGATATAAATAAAATACCATTCAAGTCTCAAGGGGTAATTACATGAAAATAAAAATGAATAAGATAGTCGAAGAATCAGTAAAAGGATGTTTTTGTCATTTTGATAACTGCGGGCATCTGTATCTCGGACGGCATCAGAATGGCGGGCTTTCGTTTACGATCATCGATGAATCAGGTGATATTCGAGTGATTCTGAGATGTTAAGATCCAACAGATATTCTTTAAATGATGACGTCATCCAAAACCTGAAATTACACAAAAAAGAATTAGAGGGGCCGCTGCCTTCAGATGCAGAGAGATTCGAAGAAGATTTTGAGGGGGTTGCCTGCGATGGGGATTTTTATGAATACTTCGCACTTATCTGCGGCAGCTTTGATTTTGTGTTGGCGAATAAACAAATGCCTGCGCGGCAGCGTAAAGCCTTATATAAATCCTTTTTTGAGCTTTATCCGCAATATGCGCAGCTGAAAAACGCTTTAACGGATTATCCGGAGCTCAGCCGGGAAATCGGGCGGCACGAACGGGTTAGGAGGCTGTTAGTCAGCATTTTAAACAAGAAATGAAAGGCAGGCTTTTGACGTGAAAGAACCAACAATAGCAGAATGTTTGAAAAAGGCTGGTCTGATCCTGAACGGTCAATCGACGAGGGGAGAAGTGTCGGATTGGGCGTCTGAGTATGTGGCTGCAGATGATCCGGCGGTTGAGGACGAAACCGTTTGGGAGATGCTCGTATATTTGAGCGGGTTTGATCTGAAAGATTCGCCTGATTCGTATCTGCATACGATTGAAGAATTAAAAGATTGGATGGCAGAGGTGAAACATTTGAAACCGCGGGAGGCAGAAATATATGAATTGGCATTGTTTGAGTGAGGAGGAGACAGAGCAATTGTGGCGCAGGGTGAATCGCGCAGTGAAATGGAAACCGTACAGTAGATTTGCTTCAATAAAACCTCCGAAGCCGTTTCAAGTTTTTAATGTATCTCAAGGATTCAATGATGAAAAAGGGAATATCAGTTTTTTGGAAGATGCAGAGGTGCAGATACTAAAGGCATTTCAATCTTGTACCTTAAAGCAAGAGTTTATATATGCGCTGGACTGGCAGCATGAATGTTATCTATTTAATCCTCATGCGCCAATTGATAAAGATGAATTCGGCGAATGGCTGGTCCCCGTTATCCCAAACGGAGACTATTGTTTCTTTATTCATTAGGACTTTCAGTGGGGGCTGTCAGGGGATCCGCGGCAGCAAACCATTACGGTTTTTGGCTCACCGCTAATAAGGGCGATAGAAAGAAACGCTCCTGTCTTATTTCAAAAGTGAATGCCGCTTGCGAATGCATCTCATGTTTTATGGGGGAGGAATAACGATGACAGAAGAAGAGTTCAGGGCTGCGGAAAAAAGCTTGAGAGCGTCTTTTCCGAAAGCATATAAACGGCTGCTTCATAAAAAGAACCCCGCGGAAATCGGGGAGTGGATTTTTTTCCCTATCCGTGAACAAGGCCGTTTACAGAAAACCTGGGATGATGTGATCAGGCAAAACAGTGTGTGCAGAGAAGAAAGCATGCCCGACGACATGATTGTAATTGCCGACAACGGAACCGGGGATAAGCTGTGCTTGAAGAAAGCGGACGGCGTAATGGAGGAGACCGTTTATCTGTGGGATCATGAGACTGCCGGCGTTGAATTGTATGCCGCTGCTATAGGGGAATTAATAGAAAATGAAAAAGAATAAGTGGCTGATTCATGAGATTTTAGAATTCCGCCTCTTCCGGGAAGGGGAGATTTCTGTAATTGAGTTGGCGTTTTCCTCCGAGTATGAACATCAGCTCATTCATGTAAAGCTCACATGCAAAGACGTTTCTTCCGTTCGGATAAAAGAAATGGAGAGTCATGCGGCTGGTTCAGGCATTGTAACAATTGATCCTGTTGCTGACGGCGATGATGGACGGCACTTTCTCATAGAGGAGTGGGAGGATCAAACGTTCCGCTTTTACTGCCGTCAATATGAAGCAGCAGAGGAGAAGGAGGCACAAAATGGAGTGGCACAAACATGAGAAAGCAGTTATGCTTCGGCCGGATTCGCCGGGTTGTTTTGAATTGACGGAGTTTACGTTCTCTACCGGGTATAACGAGTATTATGATAAAATCCCGGTGTTTGAGCTGAAGCTGACTGATGGGCAGTATGATGCCGTGCTGCGTTTTGAGGGTGTGAGGGCTGCCCGGCTGGATGATCTTGAAAGCATCACCGACATCCATCTGGATATCAGCCCGGTCGACGGCGGCTGGGAATCGATACGCTATTATGTAGATGACGGGGAAGGAAGAATAAGCTTTTATTGCGCCAAATGGGTCGTGCTTGACATGAAGAAAAAGCAGTCCCCCGAATGGCCCGGCAAAACGTCAGGGTAAAGCGGCGGCATTTCGCGTATAATGAGGGGAGCCGGACAGAGAAGGAGTTTAGTCATGAATGAGTTTAATGAATATGCGATCAGCCCCGAGATCCGACGGGCGCTGAATGGCTTGCAATACACCGAGCCGACTGAAGTGCAGCGGCGCGTCATCCCCGCCGCGCTGCAAAAAAAAGACCTCGTCGTCAAATCGCAGACGGGCAGCGGCAAAACCGCGGCTTTCGGCATTCCGATCTGTGAGCTTGCGGAATGGGAGGAAAACAAACCGCAGGCGCTGATTTTAACGCCGACCCGCGAGCTTGCGGCGCAGATTAAAGAAGATATCACGAATATCGGCCGTTTCAAACGGATAAAAGCCACAGCGGTTTTCGGAAAAGCTTCTTTTGATAAACAGAAAACCGAACTGAAGCAAAAAAGCCACGTCGTTGCCGGAACGCCGGGGCGTGTGCTTGATCATATAGAGAAAGGGACGCTGCCGCTTGAACGGCTGGCGTATGTAGTGATTGACGAAGCGGATGAAATGCTGAATATGGGATTTATTGAACAGGTGGAAGCCATCATTCAGCATCTGCCGAAAAACAGAGTCACTATGCTGTTTTCAGCGACGCTGCCGGATGACGTCGAGAAGCTGAGCCGCACATATATGAAAGACCCTGAATTGATTGAAGTAAAAGCGGAAGGCCTGACGACAAAAGACATTGAGCATTTTGTCACCAGAACAGAAGAAGAGGACAAAACATCTTTGCTGCGTGATGTCCTGATCACCGAAAACCCGGACAGCTGCATCATATTCTGCCGGACAAAAGAAAGAGTCATCCAGTTAACCGATGAACTGGACAGGCTGGGCTACCCTTGCGATAAAATTCACGGCGGCATGGTGCAGGAAGACCGCTTTGACGTCATGAATGAATTCAAGCGCGGCGAGTTCCGCTATCTCATTGCGACCGATGTTGCCGCCAGAGGAATTGATATTGAAAACATCAGCCTCGTCATCAATTATGATATTCCGCTTGAAAAAGAAAGCTATGTGCACCGCACCGGCAGAACGGGACGCGCCGGACACCGCGGACGGGCCGTTACGTTTGTGACGCCGTCTGAATCGCGGTTTCTGAATGACATTGAGACATATATCGGTTTCCGCATCCAGAAGCGGGAGGCGCCGTCTGAGAAAGAAACAGCGGAACGGAAAGCGGCTTTTGCGGAAAAACTGAACGCCCGCCCCGATGTCAAAACAGACAAAAGCGAACAGTTAAACAAAGACATCATGAAGCTGTACTTTAACGGCGGGAGAAAGAAAAAACTCAGAGCGGTCGATTTTGTCGGAACGATTGCGAAAATCGACGGCGTTTCAGCCGATGATATCGGGATTATCACGATTTTGGACAACGCATCGTACGTCGAAATTCTGAACGGCAAAGGCCCGCACGTTCTTGACATCATGAAAAATACGACGGTCAAAGGCAAAAAACTGAAAGTCCATAAAGCCAAGAAATAAAAAAGAAAGCCTGCCGCGCGCAGGCTTTTTTTACGCCGTCTCCTCGGGGACGAACGCAAGGATGCCAATCCCGATTACAAACAAAATGATCAGGCTGAACACGGCGGCTGACGAATTTCCGGTCAGCTGGGCGGTCACGGCAATCAAAAGCGGGCCGATAATCGAAGCGAACTTGCCGAAGATATTATAAAAGCCGAAAAACTCATTGGCGTTCTGTTTGGGGACAAGCTTGGCAAAGTAAGAGCGGCTCAGCGCCTGAATACCTCCTTGGGAAGTGGCGACAAGCATAGCCAAGACCCAGAAATCAAAAGCGGAATCCATAAAATAAGCATACGTGCAGACAATCATATACACGCCGATTCCGGCATAAAGCATCGTTTTTCCTTTAAACCGTTCGGCCAGCCGTCCGTACAAAATCGAAAAAGGCGCGGCGACGACCTGTGTGACAAATAAAACAATCAGCAGATTTGCCGCGCTGATGCCGAGGTCAGTCCCGTATGACGTGGACATCGTAATGATGGTGCCGACCCCGTCGATGTAGAAGAAATAGGCGAGCAGAAACAAAAACAGCGCCCGATGCTTCCTGATCTGCTTCAGCGTGCCGGCCAGCCGTATAAAACTGCTGAGTACAAGCCGCGGCTCCCTCTCGATATAATAGCGCTGGCGGACGCGGAGAAGGAGCGGGATCGAAAACAGCCCCCACCATGCCGCCGTAATCAAAAAGGCAGTGCGGCCGGCAGCCTGGGCGGACAGCGGAATCACCTCCGCTTGTGCTGAAAGAATGACGGCAATGCTGAGGAGAAAAGGGATCGTGCTGCCGATATAGCCCAGTCCAAATCCCCTGGCGGACACCATATTCATCCGCTCCTTTGCGGCCACATCAACGAGAAACGCATCATAAAACACATTAGACCCGGCAAAGCCGATCGTGGAAATCGTATAACAAATTAATAACAGCATCCAAGATTCGCCGGGAATCAAAGCCAGCGCGGCTGTGCCCGCCACACCGATCAGAAGAAAGAAGGCAAAAAACCGTTTCTTGCATCCTTTGTAGTCGGCAATCGTTCCTAAGACGGGGCCGAGCATCGCCAAAATAAAAGTCGCGGCGGCAATCGTATAGCCAAAATAAGCGGTAGAATCAGCCGCGCTGACACCGTTTTCCGCTGCCGCGGCTTTAAAAAACAAGGGGAACACCGCCGTCATAATAATGACCGAATAAGCTGAATTGGCCCAATCATACAGCATCCAGCTGCTTTCTTCTTTCGAAAACCGTTTCATCACACACGCTCCTTCCCAAAAACCGGTTCTCTGCATTATATGCGCCGCTGCCTCATCGTTGGACAAAGATTTCTGAACGGCGTTTTCTGATTGACATGGAGATATTGACCTAGTTCAAAAAGAATGTACAATCAAGGTGTAGCAGGTAAATGGTCAGGCGGGAGGGAGACAGAATTGAAGATTGCGAAAGTCATTAATAATAATGTCGTCAGTGTGCTCAAAGAAGGCAATCAGGAATTGGTCATCATGGGCCGGGGCATTCCATTTTAGTTTCCTTGTATTTATTTTGTCTTACATTCACATATGACTTGGTTAAGGCAGGCAAAACCTAAATTACAATGAGCGCTGATCATTTCTGTTTGTGCTGATGGTAATTTAGGTTTTTTTAAGATTCATTATTATCATTATTCTGACCGATGTCCCCTTTTAACAGAATCATGTATGATTGATAAAGAAATCGCTTTCAAAGAAAGGGGAATGCCGACATGTTTTATCGTATGAAACGAGTGCTGCTGCTTCTTGTCACTGGATTGTTTATGAGTTTGTTTGCAGTCACTTCTACTGCCTCGGCTCAAACAGGTGGATCGTTTTTTGACCCTTTTAACGGCTATAACTCCGGTTTTTGGCAAAAAGCAGATGGTTATTCGAATGGAAATATGTTCAACTGCACGTGGCGGGCTAATAACGTATCCATGACGTCATTGGGTGAAATGCGTTTAGCGCTAACAAGCCCAGCTTATAACAAGTTTGACTGCGGGGAAAACCGTTCTGTTCAAACCTATGGCTATGGACTTTATGAAGTCAGAATGAAACCAGCTAAAAACACAGGGATCGTTTCATCGTTCTTCACTTACACAGGTCCAACAGATGGAACTCCTTGGGATGAGATTGATATCGAATTTTTAGGAAAAGACACAACGAAGGTTCAATTTAACTATTATACAAATGGTGCAGGAAACCATGAGAAGATTGTTGATCTCGGGTTTGATGCAGCCAATGCCTATCATACGTATGCGTTCGATTGGCAGCCAAACTCTATTAAATGGTATGTCGATGGGCAATTAAAACATACTGCGACAAGCCAAATCCCGACAACACCGGGAAAGATCATGATGAACTTGTGGAATGGGATAGGTGTCGATGACTGGCTCGGTTCCTACAATGGTGTAAATCCGCTATACGCTCATTATGACTGGGTGCGCTATACAAAAAAATAATGTACAGAAAAGGATTTCCGCAAACGGAAATCCTTTTTTAATTAAAACGAAATAATCCCAATCAAAAGCGCCGCAATCGTCATCACAATCGTTGTTCCCACGGCCCATTTAATAGTGAATTTTTGATGGTCGCCAAAGCTGACGCCCGCCATTCCGACCAATAGATAGGTGGATGGCACAAGCGGGCTGAGCAGATGCACCGGCTGGCCCAGCAAGGAGGCTCTTCCGATTTCAGCGGCGTCTATTCCGTAAGCGGAAGCGGCTTCGGCAATGATGGGAAGGACACCGAAGTAAAAGGCGTCATTCGACATGAAAAAGGTGAAAGGCATGCTGGCAATCGCAGTGATCAACGGCAGATGCGGGCCCATGGCATCAGGGATGAGGGAAACGAGAGAATGCGCCATCGCATCCACCATTTTTGTGCCGGAGAGAATGCCTGTGAATATGCCCGCAGCAAACACCATTGAGACAACGTTTAACGCATTACCCGCATGCGCTGAGATCCGTTTCTGCTGCTCTTTGACATTTGGATAGTTGACCATCAAGGCGATGGCGAACGCGATCATAAAAAGAACAGGGATTGGCAGCAGGCTGGTGATCAGCGCGGCCATCAGGGCGACAGTCAGCAGCAGGTTGAACCATTGGAGAGCCGGACGCTTCAGCGGCGCTGCCTCCGGATCAGAAGACGGTGCGTGTTCAATCGAAATGATGCCGAGCCGCTTCCGTTCTTTTTTTCCGAGGAGATAAGCAACGGCGATCACCCAGAGAACGCCGGCGATCATAGCGGGAATCAGCGGCGTAAAGACTTCCGACGTGTCCAATTTCAAGGAAGCTAAAACCCTCGCCGTCGGCCCGCCCCACGGAATAATATTCATGACTCCCGAACCGAGCATCGCAATACCCGCCAGCACCAAACGGTTCATGCCGAGCCGTTTGTAAAGGGGCAGCATAGCCGCAATCGTAATCATATACGTTGTTGTCCCATCTCCGTCCAGCGAAATGGTCATCGTCAGAACCGCTGTGCCGATGGCGATTTTTAACGGGTCCCCTTTGACAAGCGATAGGATTTTGGCAATGAGGGGATCAAACAAACCTGAGTCAATCATAATGCCGAAATACAGGATGGCGAATAACAGCATGATCCCGGTAGGAGCGAGGTCTGTAACGCCTTGAATCATCATCTCGCCGAGATCTTTGCCAAATCCGCTGATCAGGGCAAACACAACAGGAACGACAATCAAAACAATAAGAGCGGAAAGCCGGTTAGACATAATAAGATACATAAAGACAATCATCATCACAAAACCGAGTATGGCAAGCACGATATGACCTCCCCTGTTCAACAGCTGTATTGGTAAGCGCTTTCGCAATTTATTTCTGTGAAAATGGCTTATTTCAAAATGTGTATGACCGCATATGTAAATACAGACCTAAAATCCTAATGAACGGATCAGCAGTTTATATGAAGAACGCCGCGGGTAAATGTGCTGTAGAATGTTTCGTTTTAAAAGGGGGAACTGACATGAGTGATGATCAAAACAAACGAGTAAATGAACACTCAAAGGACGAACAGCTGGAGCAGTACCGGTCTGATAACAGCGGCAAAAAAATGACGACCAATCAGGGGCTTCGCGTGTCTGAGGATGAGCATTCTTTAAAAGCGGGCGTCCGCGGCCCCACGCTGATGGAGGATTTTCATTTTCGTGAAAAAATGACGCACTTTGACCACGAGCGGATTCCGGAACGGGTCGTTCATGCGCGCGGGTACGGCGTTCATGGGCATTTTCAGGTGTACGAACCGATGACGGAATATACACGGGCGAAATTTTTGCAGGACCCGTCCGTCAAAACGCCTGTTTTCGTCCGTTTCTCAACAGTGGCGGGCTCCAAGGGGTCAGCCGACACCGTCCGTGACGCCAGGGGGTTTGCGACGAAGTTTTATACTGAAGAAGGGAACTATGACCTCGTCGGAAACAATATTCCGGTGTTCTTCATTCAGGACGCGATCAAATTCCCGGATCTCGTTCACGCCATAAAACCGGAACCGCACAATGAAATGCCGCAGGCTGCGACGGCTCATGATACGTTCTGGGATTTTGTCGCAAACAATCCTGAATCCGCGCACATGGTCATGTGGACGATGTCTGACCGCGGCATCCCGCGAAGTTATCGGATGATGGAGGGCTTCGGCGTGCATACGTTCCGTTTCGTCAACGAGAAAGGAAAAGCGCGCTTTGTCAAATTCCACTGGAAACCCGTGCTCGGCGTTCATTCCCTCGTATGGGATGAAGCGCAGAAAATTGCCGGGAAAGATCCCGATTTCAACCGCCGTGACCTGTGGGAAACGATTGAAAACGGCGGCAAAGTCGAGTATGAGCTCGGTGTTCAGATGATTGACGAAGAAGATGAATTTAAGTTTGATTTCGATATCCTTGATCCGACGAAGCTGTGGCCGGAGGAGTTGGTTCCCGTCAAGCTGATCGGAAAAATGACCCTTGACCGCAATCAGGACAATGTCTTTGCGGAAACGGAACAGGTCGCCTTTCACCCGGGAAATGTCGTGCCGGGCATTGATTTCACCAATGATCCGCTTCTTCAAGGCCGGCTTTTCTCTTATACAGATACACAGCTCATCCGTCTTGGCGGGCCGAATTTTCACGAGATTCCGATCAACCGGCCGGTCTGCCCGTTCCATAACAACCAATACGACGGCTACCACCGGATGACGATTAATAAGGGCCCTGTCGCCTATCATAAAAATTCCCTGCAGAACAATGATCCGTCGCCGGCCTCAGAAGAAGAAGGCGGATACGTTCATTACCAGGAAAAAGTAGAAGGCAGAAAAATCCGCCAGCGCAGTGAGAGCTTCAATGACTATTTTTCTCAGGCCAAGATGTTCTGGAACAGCATGTCTCCCGCCGAGAAAGAACATATCATCTCCGCGTTCTGTTTTGAAGTCGGAAAAGTGAACAGCAAGGATGTGCAGCAGCAGGTGGTTGATGTCTTCAGTCACGTCGACGCCGGGCTTGCCGAGCGTGTTGCGAAAGGAATCGGCGTGAACCCGCCGCCGAAGGATCGTGAATCTGATGAAACGTTCACTTCCCCGGCCTTAAGCCAGGAAAACACGGTGAAGACGGCAGCGACAAGGCAGGTTGCGGTTTTAACCGACCACGGGTTTTCTGATGAGAAAGTCAAACAAGTGCTTGATGCATGCAAACAGGCGGGAGTCAGAGCCGATATCATCAGCCCCGCGCTTGGGACCGTGAAGGGAGAAAACGGCACGGAGCTCGAAGCGTCAGCCACTTTCCTGACAGCGGATTCCGTCCTGTACGACGCTGTTTTCATTCCGGGCGGAAAACAAAGCACAGACAGCCTCAAAGCCCAAAAATCGGCCAGAGACTTCGTTAACGAAGCCTTCAGCCATTACAAAGCGATCGGCGCCTCCGGTGAAGGAAAAGAACTTCTCGCCCTCGCCGCCGGAACCGAAAACGGCCCCGGCCTTGTTCCGGACGGAAACTGCGAACAATTTCTGAAAGCCGTGGCTGAGCATCGGCATTGGGACAGAAACATATAAGAATAGTCAAAAGTACCCTGTTAAGGGTGCTTTTTTTTTAGTTTATCAGAATGGAATATTTGTTTTATGTGTGATATTCTGGAATATAATAAAAATTTAGGTGGGATAAGTATTATGATTGTGGGAACTTTTATTAACGGATATAAGTCATATGCAAAATCAATTTTTGCACCTATAGCAAATAACAATGAGCAAAAGTATGCTGTCTATATTGGAGCAAATGGTGTAGGCAAAAGTGGAATCTTGGAATCTCTTGATGTTTTCTTTAATGGACGAGATTGGAATGCGACAAGAGGATCTAGGAGAGAGGACCGGTATATAACCCCTGTATTTTTTATTGAAAGGGGTAAATTTGAAAATTTTATTATTAATTCAAATCGATACAGTAGGTCTGAGATAGATGGAAATAAAAGAACTTTAGAGGATATAAATATTATAAGCGACAAATTCTGGAGCGGTATACAAGACTGGTTAAAAGGAGCTGCTAGAAGGGAATACATTGAAAATTTTTACGAGTTTATTGACTACTTAACAACTAACTATTCTGAACAAGAATACTATATACTTCCCTCGGGTGTGAAATTTAATGGGAAGCCAACACTTGCTCCTTTCGAGAGCTACTTTGAAAAAATTTTAGGGAATAAAGAGTACATAAAAAAAATAGAAAGGATAAGGAAATTAATAAAAGAATACTATGCTTATGTTTATATTCCTGTGGAACAAAGTGCTAACGAAATTTTAAAAATTGAAGATAAACAAATGCAAACTTTAATGAACAAAGATATCCTACTAGAAATTGATAAGGTACTGACAAGTAGGTATGAAATAGAAGGGAAAAATAAAAGTTTCTTAAACTTTATAAATGATTATCTTAATAAATTTATGGAGGACATAAATAATTCTATAAAAGCAATTGATAATCAATATAATTACAGCCCAGAAGCAAATAGTAAGAGAAATTTAACAGTAACAGATATAAGAGAAAAAGTTATTGAAGCTTACTTTTCAAAAAGACCATTGAGGTACAAAAATAGAGAAGTTCAAAAACTAAGTTCTGGTGAGCAGAGAAAGGCATTAATAGACATTGCATATGCATTTCTTTCAAATGTGAAAGAAATGGATAGAGAATTAATTCTGGCTATTGATGAACCAGAAGTGTCCATGAATGTTGTTAATTGTTTTCCGCAGTTCGAGAGGTTAGAAAGACTTTCGAAAGACTTTAATAGACAAGTCATGATAACGACCCATTGGTATGGATCTCTCCCCATCACAAATAGCGGTCATTTACTTCATGTGAGTAAAGAAATCGAAGGAAGTGTTTCGATTTCAGATTTTAGTTTTTTTGATTATTTAGATGAAAGAAGAAGATTTCCTGATGATATAGCATTAAAAAGTATGTTTGATTTAGCAACTAGCATTATTAGTTACTCCAAATCTATGAAAAATACTAATTGGATTATATGCGAAGGAAGTACAGATAAATTATACCTCGAAGAATTATTAAAAGATGCGGGAAACTTTAAAATTCTACCTGTTGGTGGATGTTCTAATGTGATTAAATTATATGGTTTATTGAGTTATCCTTTATCCGATAAAACTACAGCACAAGCAATGAGTGGTAAAATTCTTTGTATGATTGATACTGATCGAGTAAAGACCAATGTTTCAAAAGCAACTGAAAGTTATGGAAAAGTGGATTTGAGAAGATTACAAACATTAAAAAGTAATAATATCGAATCAGTTAGACTTTTAGAACCATGGAAACAAGGTCAGTATTATGAACAAACAGTTATCGAAGATTGTTTAGACCCCAAGATTTTCTATGAAACTATTAAAGAAATTATAAATTCAAATGCAAATGAAGATATACAAAAGTTATTTGCATTATATAGTTTTAATTCAGACATTAAATTTTCAAGAATTGATGGAACAGCTTCATTACTCATTCCGACAAATTACGAATCTGGAAGTAACAAGGAAAAATTGATTCAATTTTTAGCGGACAAAAAAATAAAAACAAAAGTTGCAAAACTCTATAATGAGAAAATTAAGATCACTCCGCCTAGTAATAACTCATTAGTTGAGTCTATTATGGGGTACTTCGGCATATCCAACACCTTAAAAACTAAAAAGAATGAAGTCTTAATATAAATATGATTAAGTAATAAAAAAAGATAATAGCGGAGCTAAACATATGAATCAAAAACAACTCGAAGAATATTACCGGCGTGACGAAAACATGATGATTTTGGTGTTTGCCCAATGGTGCGTCAATCATGACCTTGACCCGATGGCCATTTACAGCAAGGCTTACCCCGGACAGCCTTTAAACGAAGAGCTGCGAAAAACGGCTGAAGAACTTGTCGTGCCGAAGGAGGAATCAGAACCGATTCCTGATCAAACCGTTATCGGCGTTTTGGAGATGTTCGGCAACTCCGATTTGGCGGAAGCCGTTTATGAAGCCATTGCGCAAAGACCTTCACGGTAAAAGAGGCGTGGATTTTCCATGTCTCTTTTTTTATGGAGAAAATGTGAAAGAAGGCCCAGAAACAATTTGCTGATCTGCGCTGTCTATAGAGTGTAATCCGTTTTCAAAAAGGGAACGGTAATGAAAAGGAGGAGTTGTGATGAAAAAGGCATTCAAAATGATGGCGGCTGTGCTCTTAACCGTGCTGACAGCCGCGCCGTTCGGAGGTTTCGCGCCTTCAGCCGAAGCCGCGCAAACCGCAAAGCCCGTTGTCAAAAGCCATACGTATAAGCATGTAAAGCAGCTGACATACCCCGAGGTCACAAATACGGGAAACGCATCTTTTGAAAAGAAAATCAATCAGGACTTTAAACGTTATATTGAACAATCGTACAAAGAATATGTGAAAAACAAAAAAGACGGTGAGAAACAAGGCTACAAAGCGGAATACCAGGCAGATTTCAAGGTGAAGTATAATCAAGACGGCAAGCTCAGCATTCAGACGGAAGACTATAGTTACACAGGCGGCGCACACGGGCTGACATCCGTTCAGACCTTTAATTACGACCTGGCCGCAAAAAAACGGGTCACACTCGATAATGTGCTGAATACAAAAACGAAAGCTAACAAAACGAGAGACTATCTTTACGGCTACATCAAGAAACATGACGATCTGTTTGACCAGGACGTTAAAAAACAGGAGATCATCCTGAATAACGAAAGACCTTTCTTCTTTACGAAAAACGGCATTGCCGTTGTGTTCGGACAATATGATCTCGGACCGTACGCGGCAGGAATCCGGGACGTTTTCGTACCTGCATCCGTCTATCAATAAAAAAAAGCGATATCACTCCAAAACGGAGCGGTATCGCTTTTTTTCTATTACCAGACAAACAATCCGACAATCGCCGCGCTCAATAAGGAAACGGCAATTCCGCTGACAAGCAGCTTCCAGACGTTTTTTCCGATGATGGCTGATTTTTCACCATCAAGCAGAGATTGATAAGATCCGTAGATCATGCCGATGGTGCTGAAGTTTGCGAATGATGTCAGGAATGTCGTAGCCACGGCAATCGTGTGCGGCGGAAGTGAATTCAGCTGCCCTTTCAGATCGGCCATTGCCACAAATTCATTTGTCGCGAGCTTGATGCCCATCAGCTGTGCGACATACATCGCGTCATGTCCGCCTAATCCGAGAAGGAAGGCAAACGGACTGAAGATGTATGAGAAAATCTTTTGAATGGTCAAACCGTGCATGAACAATCCGAGTACGCCGTTTAACGCGGCCGTTAACGCCACATATCCGATCACCATCGCTAAAATGACAATGACCATGTTCATGCCGACAAGCATACTGTTAGAGATTGTGGAGAAGAAGTCTTTTTTCTCCGCTTTTGAAGGAACGTAAATAATATCATCCTCTTTAGAAACGTCCACGGGATTCAGCATATTGGCGATTAAAAGCGCGTTTAAGCAATTCAGCGGGATGGCTGTAAACACATAAGTGGACGGAACCATCGTCAAGTATGATCCGATGATCGAGCCGCTGATGCTGCTCATGCTCATCAGCCCGAATGTCAGAAGCCGATTGTTGCTGACGGCGGCAAGCTGCTGGCGGATGACGGCTAAAGCTTCCGTATTTCCTAAAAACATCATCTGGATGGAGAAAAAGCTCTCCAGCTTCGGCAGACGGGATATTTTAGAAATCAGCCAGCCAATTTTATCAATGAGCCACGGCAGAATACCGAAATACGACAGCATATCAAAGAAGGTCACGACGAAGATAATCGGCAGCAATGCGCTGAAGAAAAAATCAACCGTCGGATTGGCCATGACAGACGGAAAAGCGAACGCAATCCCTTGACTGGCGCAGGAAATCAGCCATGTAAAGAACGCGCCGATCTTCCCGATGACAAAGCCGCCGACTTTTGTCCCTAACATAAACCAAGTAATCAGAAACTCAAAGACGAGGAGCATGACAATCGGACGCCATTTAATCTTCTTCTTGTTGGGAGAGCATAAGAAAACAACAGCCATGACAACAATGAGACCGACAATGTTCAATAAAAAGTACATGTGAGCAACTCCTATAAGGGTATTATGGAAATAAAAAAAACTCTTATTCGTCACAAATTCCTGAAAGCCAGAAAGTGTGATAAATAAGAGCCAAAAGAAAAGAATAGACAGCGTCATATGCTTTTCACTCGTTCAAATTTATGCAAACTTTCTTGTAGTCTAGTCTTTTACGGCACTAGGTAGAAACAATCAGACCATATTACTGATCATATACAAGAATAACGATATTACATGAGATAGCAGTATTTTATCGTTTCAATTTTTGAAAATCAACCTTTTTAGATATTTTCAAAATAATAAATTTATATTATAAATAAAGAAAATAAAGGATGTGCATAAGTAATTGGATAATAAAGGAATAAAAAACCCCTGAAAACCGTTCCGATTCATTGTAAAGACGGGATGCAGCTGATAAAATGGATCTGAGGGCACAGCCTTCAAAAGACGGCAGAAAAGGGGTCATTTTCGTGATCATTCAGTTCATTCGTTACAGATAATGAGAGGTATAGATAAATAGGTTAAACCTTCCAATTTGGCGAGGTTTATTTGTCTATGCCTTTTTCATTTCATCGGAATAACGAATGAATGAGGTGTTTTTTTGACGTCTATAAAAAGAAAACGCGCGGAATTACTGCAATCATGCCAGTCCGTGTTCAGGTGTCCGCTATGCCGGTCGGCCATGGCGGTCTCACAATACAAAAGCTTGATTTGCGGACAGGGGCATACATTTGATATATCAAAACAAGGATATGTGAATTTCCTCAATAAATCGGTCAAAACCCGCTATGACAGGCAGCTGTTCGAAGCGAGACGCGAGCTTTTTGACAGCCGGGAGTTTTTTTGGCCGGTTCAAAAGGAGATCGCCGCCATCATCAGCCGTAAGCAATCTCCGCATAAACCGGCGGCGATATTGGATGCGGGGTGCGGAGAAGGCTCTCATTTAGCCGCCGTATGCAAATTGCTTCAGCCCGCTTTTTCCGTGACGGGAATCGGCATTGATCTCTCGAAAGAAGGTGTGCTGCACGCCGCAAAGGCCTTCGGGAATCATATGGTGTTTGCCGTCGCTGATGTGGCGGATGCGCCGTTTGCCGACAGCTGTTTTGATGTCGTAATGTCCGTTTTATCACCTTGGAATTACAAGGAATGCAGCAGGCTTTTAAAAAAGGGCGGCACAGTCATTAAAGCGGTGCCGCGGCGTGATTATTTGAAGGAAGTAAGGGAATTCTTCTTCGGAGACAGTCCTCGGCGGAATGACACCGCCGATTCTGCGGCCGGACGATTCCAAGCGGGCTTTCAAACCTTTGAGCGCAAACGGCTGTGTTACACGAAGACCTTATCGCAGCCTGACCTCGAGCGGCTTGTGAAAATGACGCCCTTAACATGGAAATGCACTGATGGCAGCATCCGGCGGTTTATCAGCCGGAAAGAGGCTGCTGTTACGATAGATATCGATATTTTAATCGGAACCGGTCCGCTGTAAAACGGAAAAGACACGCTAATCGCGTGTCTTTTTTTTATTTCCAGACTTCACCGGCAATGTTGACGACATGGCGCAGTTTTGCCCATTGCTGTTCTTCTGTGATCAGGTTTCCTTCCTCAGTGGAGGCGAATCCGCATTGCGGGCTGAGGCAAAGCTGATCCAGGCTGACATATTGTGAAGCTTCTTCAATCCGGCGTTTAATCGCGTCCTTGTCTTCAAGTTCGCCATGTTTCGACGTAATCAATCCAAGCACAAGCTGAAGATCAGAGCGTTTGACATAACGGAGCGGTTCAAAGCCGCCGGAGCGGGAATCATCATATTCCAGGAACAATCCGTCAAGGTCAAGCCCGTCAAAAATCGTTTCAGCCGCTGCATCATAGCCGCCTTCAGCCGTCCATGTGGATTGGAAGTTGCCGCGGCAGATATGCATCGTAACCTTCAGATCGTCAGGGCGGTCCTTGATGGCGTCATTAATGGAAGCGGCAAACAGCTTGCGCAGCTCATCCGGCGTTGTGCCGAAAGCTTCAATCTGACGAAGCCCCGCTTCCGATAAGAAAACGGCCCATGCGGTGTCATCGAGCTGAAGGTAGCGGCACCCGGCGTCATAGAAAGCTTGAATCGCTTTTTTATACGCCTTTGACACATCGTGCTGAAATTGTTTGTAATCATTCTGGTAGGACGCTTTTTCCAATTTTCCGCGGAAAAACAGCATATTCGGACTTGGGATGGTCATTTTCGGAACAGCATCGCCAGCAATGCTGTGCAGGAATTTATAATCTTCGAGCATCGGATGCTGAGAAAAATCAATATCTCCCGTTACTTTAATGCCGCGCGCTTTCGTCTGTACGTTGTAAAACTGAATGCCGCTTTCAGGCGTAAATGCTTCGACGCCGTCTAAGTTTTCGAGAAAATCAAAATGCCACCAGGCACGGCGGAATTCGCCGTCAGTCACGACATTGAGGCCGGTTTCTTTCTGCTTTTCCACGCTGCGGATGATTTCTTTGTTTTCGATTTCGCGCAGCTGTTCTGCCGAAATCTCACCCGCCGCTCTTTGCAGGCGGGCTTGCTTCACAGCCGCCGGCCGCAGCAGGCTTCCGACCTGATCCGCGCGAAACGGCGGGTTTTTTCTTAGAAGCGTATGCAATGGTTGTTCTGTGTTTTGCTGTGACATGAACGATTCCTTCTTTCCTGATGAAATATAAAAAGCTCTTCCCTCGGATAGGGAAGAGCTTGCGTCCGCAAATCTCAACCTTATCTTCAGGATTTAGCACCATTCTGCTGAACAGCGGTTGCCGGGTATCATAGGGCCAGTCCCTCCACCTCTCTTGATAAGGAAATATGCTATTTTTCAGAATAAACTGTAATACTCTTAATCTTAGTATGTTTTCTCATATTGTCAATATATTTCGATAAATATTTTATTTATCACCCTCAAATAGAATCATATCTATCACAATGGCGATCGCGAGACAAAGAACGATATCCTCTTCCTTTTCAATCTGCAAATGATAGGAATCGCCCCAGCTCATCCATGATTTGGTGACGGTCATCCGGTTTGATTTTCCGTCTGTCACTTGAAAATTCCGGCCCCACACATCGCCGGTAAGATCCCAGCCGAGTCCGGAAATTTCAAATTTCGGTTTGAATAACGTGACTTTCTTGATGACTTGGCAGACGGGTTTGCCGCTGACGGAAATCTCGTAACGGGGAACGAGCGACATCAGTTTCTGATTGACGCTGGCGAGCGTGCGGCCGTCCAAATCAGTCAGCTTCAGTTCATCACCGAATGAAAACAGCTTTCCTTCAACATTGTAGACTTCTTTCCCGCTTTCAAGAAACACTTGAAAACGATTCTTAAACGTCAACATCCGCTCTTTGATATAAAAATGGTACATAAAAAAACTCCTTTTTTATGTTGTACGAAAAAAGGAGGCGGATGGTTTCATATCGGCCGGGTGCATAAAAAAAAGGCTGCCGATTTTGCGGCAGCTGTCGTTTTTATGATAGCGGCATCCGGCGTTTTTGACGGATCGCATTTAAATCAATGATGTTATTCGTGTCGGCAGCTGTCACCAGCGGGCTTGTCTTTGGCGTTTTCCGGCGGTTGTCCTTACTGAAAGAGAAAACAAGATACCCTGTCAAAGCAGCAAAAATAAGTAGCATCATTTTACATACCTCCCAAAAAAAGTTTTGGTATTATTATTGTACGAAAAAACAAACGAAAAGTATTCAAACAATTGTCACTTTTTTAAAAAATAACGTCATTTTCCGTAAAAATGACTATGGGTTGAAGAAATTTTGCTCTTGTTGTGGTTCTATAGATTGTATCGGCTGATGAATGATGATCGTTTATATAACTTTTTCACTATTTTTTGTAAGAGTCTAATTAACCACTTCGTTGTTTTCGTTTGCCTTGTGTTATTCAGTACCCTAAAAAACCTTATAATATGCAAAATAACTGCTTCTAACAGATGACTGCGGAATGACAGCGCTTTCTTTATTTTTTTAAAGAAAACGAGATGTTATCTTAAAAAAATCGTTTGAACATTTTCCGCAGCTTTTTAAAAGGGTTTGATTTCGTCTCCAGAACACGCGGGTCTTTTAAGGTTTTTTTTAATTCTTTCGCTACAGTCCCTCTTGCCATAGTCTTCACTCCTTCTTTCCATTTCATACCTTATATACGGAAAGAAAGGAGGAAAGGTTTCATGTGAAAGAAAAAAACCAAAGCAGGGGGCTTTGGTTTTAAGCGCGCTCTTCAAAGAGCCTGGCGATTTCAACAATGACGTTTACCGCCTTTTCCATATGATCGACGGAAATGTATTCATATTTTCCGTGGAAGTTTTGGCCGCCCGTAAAAATGTTCGGTGTCGGCAGCCCCATGTAAGAGAGCTGTGATCCGTCGGTTCCGCCCCGGATCGGTTCGATAATCGGTTCGATGTCGAGGTTTTTCATGGCTTGATAGGCGACATCGACTATCTCTTTGACCGGTTCGATTTTTTCTCTCATGTTGTAATATTGATCACGCAGTTCAAGCTTGATGCTTTCCTTGCCGTATTTGGCCGCCAGCGCATCGGCGGTTTTCTGCATATATTCTTTTCGTTCTGCAAAGCGGTCTCTGTCAAAGTCTCTGATGATGTACGACAGGGCGGCTTCAGAAACGTCTCCGTTCATGGAAAGTAAATGATAGAAGCCTTCATACCCTTCCGTATATTCCGGCGCTTCTTCTTTCGGCAGCGCGTGATGAAATTCCATCGCGATTTTTGAAGCGTTGACCATTTTGTTTTTCGCCGTTCCCGGGTGGACGCTTTTTCCGTAACAAGTCAGCTTTGCGGCGGCTGCGTTAAAGCTTTCATATTGCAGTTCGCCGAGGGGGCCTCCGTCTATCGTGTAGGCGAATGCGGCGTTGAAGCGGCCGACATCGAATTTGTGAGGGCCTCTGCCGATTTCTTCATCGGGCGTGAACGCGACCCGGATCGTTCCGTGTTTGATGTCCGGATGTTTGATCAAGTATGCCATTGCCGTCATAATTTCGGCAATGCCCGCTTTGTTGTCGGCTCCGAGCAGCGTCGTGCCGTCTGTTGTGATCAGCGTCTGGCCTTTATAGCGGGAGAGCTCCGGGAATTGCTCAGGCGACAGGACGACATTGAGTTTGTCATTCAAAACGATATCATGTCCGTCGTAGCTCTCAATAATCTGAGGATTCACATTTTTTCCGGTAAAATCGGTCGCGGTGTCCACGTGAGCCAGAAAACCGACAGTCGGCACGTCTTTATCCGTATTCGCCGGCAGAGTCGCCATGACGTACCCATTGTCATCGACTGTGATTTCTGTCATGCCGATCGACTTTAATTCATCTGCCAGCATGTTGGCCAATGTCAGCTGGCCGGGGGTTGAAGGGCAGTTTTCATTGTTTTCGTCAGACTGTGTATCGACTTTTACGTAAGAGGTAAAGCGTTCAATGATTTCATTTTTCATACCGTCATCTCCTTTGTCTTATCTTACCATGCGCGGGGGAGGGATTTCTATTTCACAACCGGTTTGATTCGAGGGCTCTGTGTTTTACGCGAATGAAAACAAATTATGAAGAAACGATGACTAAACGATTAAACTTTTTGGAAATGGATGTTTGAGAAAGAAAAAACCGATATAATATGGTCAATTCATTCAATAGAGGAGGCTTTCTTCATGGCGATTTTAGTGACAGGCGGAGCGGGTTATATCGGAAGCCACACATGTGTCGAGCTGTTAAACGGCGGCTATGACATCGTGGTTCTGGATAATCTGTCAAATAGTTCACCGGAAGCATTGGAGCGTGTGAAAGACATTACCGGAAAAGGGCTTGTGTTTTATGAAGCGGATCTCCTTGACCGTGATGCCGTTCACCGGGTGTTTGCTGAAAATGAGATTGAAGCCGTCATTCATTTTGCGGGATTAAAAGCGGTCGGTGAGTCTGTGGCTGTTCCGCTCCGTTATTATCATAATAATCTGACGGGGACGTTTATTTTATGTGAAGCCATGCAGGCACACGGTGTGAAAAAAATCGTCTTCAGTTCTTCAGCGACGGTTTACGGCGTTCCGGAAACAACGCCGATCACTGAGGATTTTCCATTAAGCGCGACCAATCCTTACGGGCAGACAAAGCTGATGCTGGAACAGATTTTACGCGATCTGCATAAAGCGGACTCTGAATGGAGCATTGCGCTGCTCCGCTACTTTAATCCGTTCGGCGCGCACCCGAGCGGCCGGATCGGAGAAGACCCGAACGGCATCCCGAATAATTTAATGCCGTACGTCGCCCAAGTCGCTGTCGGCAAGCTTGAGCAATTGCAGGTGTTCGGCAATGATTATCCGACAAAGGACGGCACCGGCGTGCGGGATTACATCCATGTCGTTGACCTTGCCGAGGGCCACGTCAGAGCGCTTGAGAAGGTGCTGAACACAACAGGCGCGGATGCCTATAATCTCGGCACGGGAAGAGGCTACAGCGTCCTTGAGATGGTCAAGGCGTTTGAAAAAGTATCAGGAAAAGAAGTGCCGTACCGTTTTGCCGCCCGGCGCCCGGGAGACATCGCCGCATGCTTCGCAGACCCGGCAAAAGCGAAGGCTGAATTAGGCTGGGAAGCAAAGCGCGGGCTTGAAGAAATGTGCGCCGACTCTTGGAAGTGGCAGTCCTCCAATGTGAACGGGTACCAAAAGGTGTAAAAAGAAAGAGACCTTCAAATGGTGAAGGTCTCTTTTATTACGGTCATTATTTAATTTTCACTTCAACATCGTTGCTGAACTTTAATTTCCAAGTGCCTTTAGAGTATGCGTTTTTATCAACTTCAAAAGCTTTTACGTCAGTAACTTTAATGTTCGGGTTCAAGTCACTTAAAATTTTACTGTTGTCTACTTTTGTTTCTGTTGCATAGCTTGAAGAAGCATCAATATCTGAATCATAGGATGTTCCTTTAGAATCTACTAATTTCGCTCTTGGAATGGAGAAAGAGCTTAACGGCTTGTTTGAAACATTTTTAACTGTGTATTGAACAGCTACGATAACGCCGCCGTCAGACGCTTTTTTCTCGACAAATTGAGAGCCTACTGAATCTCTTTTTTCCACTTTGGTAACAGTAACTTCAGTTTTCTCAGTCTTAACAGTGTCACCGATGTTATACAGTTTTTCCTTGGATTCCGCAGCTTTTGAAGACGCGGTTTTAGATGATGAAGATCCGCCTCCGCCGCCGATGTTTACGAGAATGATAATAACCACTACTGCCAGAAGCAATGTGATAATTTTATGTCTCATAAAAAAGTTTCTCTGATCTTTACCGCAGTTTGGGCATTTTTTAACGCCTTTAGCGATTTCTTTGCCGCATGCCTTACAAGACACCAGGTTGCCTGCCATAATATTTCCTCCTATGTAAACTATTTCTTAAAAACTACATACTATAATGCCTGTAAAATAACCTATAGTCAATAATATTTTGAGAAAAAAGTATTTTAATGGTTTTTTAGTCATGTATTTTAAGGGCCTTTTTTAGTATCGGCAGATCGTTCGAATTTTTTATAGGTTTATTGAAAAAAGAGTGGTTGAACATGTTCGTGATTTCCCGTATAATCTTGAAAGATATACAAAAACTGAACATAAAAAACAGTGGTTTTCTAGGGTTCCGCAATGCTGAATTGGTCTGGACCGAGAGAAAACACACAGCAGGTTCCTGCTGTGACACGTTGGGATAAAAGCCCGGGAGTTTCTGCTCTTTTGATGAAGAGTGCTCTCCCGGGCTTTTTTGATTTTATAAAAAAGGAGTGTCTGGGATGAAAAAGAGATTGCTGGATGTGCTGATGCTGATTATTGGAGCTTTTATCTTTGCTTTGGCTGTTAATTTATTCGCCATTCCGAATGATCTTGGAGAGGGCGGGGTAACGGGAATCACCCTGATCTTGTACTATGTGTTTGAATGGTCGCCCGGGGTGACGAATATCATTTTGAACGGGATCTTATTGATTATCGGATATAAATTTTTAGACGGAAAAACAACGCTTTATACGATCATTACCGTTGTCGCCAACTCACTGTTTCTGCATCTGACGCATGATTGGCACTCGCCTTCACATGAACTCATTATTAATACTATTTTTGCGGGTGTGTTTGCCGGTGTCGGAATCGGGATCATTATTCGAGTCGGAGGCACGACTGCGGGTTCTGCCATTTTGGCGAGGATTGCGAACAAATATCTCGATTGGAATATCAGTTATGCGCTTTTGTTCTTTGATCTGATTGTCGTCTTCAGTTCTTATTTCATCATCGGTGCGGAAAAAATGATGTTTACCATTGTCATGCTGTACATCGGAACGAAGGTGATGGACTTTATCATTGAAGGCCTGAATACGAAAAAAGCGGTGACGATTATATCTGAGCATAAGCACGAAATCGCTGAACAGGTCAACACGCTTATGGACAGAGGGGTTACGCTGCTGTCGGGTAAAGGAAATTACACGGGGCAGTCGAAGGAGATTTTATATATCGTCATCCAGAAACAAGAGCTTTCCATGCTCAAAAAAATTATTAAAAGCTGTGATACAAAAGCGTTTGTCATTGTTCATGATGTGCGTGACGTCTTTGGCGAAGGCTTCGTCGATATCTCTAAATAAAAAGAATCCCTCTGCCGGCGCGGAGGGTTTTTTTCTTATGCCGGCAGATGATCCGTTTCCCGGGAAATAGCCTGAAAGCTGTTTCTTAAAACGAAGTGGATACAATCGGCCGGACGTTTTATACTGAAAATATGATAGAGAGATAGAGAGGAGCGCATATGAACCCGTTATTGGCAATTTACCCAAGGGCTGTGTTGTCTGATACGTGCTGTACGGCGGAGGATGTCTTTTGCTTTTATGATGAAAAAAGGCGGGGCTATGTCGCCATTCCGAAGGAGGATATCACCCCGAAGGAGAAACTGCTTCTGGAATCATTTTTGACGCCCGCTGAAGAAAAAGGCGATTTTTTTCCGGAGACGGCGGCAGCAAAGAGGTGGCGGCGTTTTCTGCTGGAAGAAGGCCCGGTGCCTGATGTCAAGGAGCCGCGTGTCCGTTTTATCCATTATGACTTATTGGGAGAACGGGACTGGGGGGCATTTACGGAAGCGCTGCGCCATTTCTGGCCGGTTTCATATATAGTTGTCCGGACGGGAAGGGATCAAGGCGTGATTGTGGAGGAAGAAAAGCTGGAAGCGCCAGATTCGGATGACATCGCATCTTTTGTGAAGATTCTCGAAGCCGATTTTTATTTCAGTGTCCGTTTTTTCATCGGAAGGTATTACGGCGCGGGAGAACGTCTGCGCCTTCATTATCGGAGAGAACAGCAATATTGTCAGATTGGCCGGCGTTATCTCCCGCAGCTGAGCACGCTGACCGCGGAAACGGTATTTCCGGCCATGCTCACGGAAGAAAGCAGAGAAAAGCTCTCAGCCTTGCTTCACGAAGAAGCGGCGCTGCTGTTTCAGAAAGAACCGGAGCTGAAGCATACGATTCAGACTTTTATTGAACATAACTCGAACATGTCGCTCACATCGAAAAAACTGCATTTGCACCGCAACAGTCTTCAATATCGGATTGATAAATTTGCGGAACGCTCGGGTATTGATATTAAGACATATCAGGGCGCCCTGCTGGCTTATTTCATTTGTCTGCAGTATGAAAAATCACATTAAATGGGAAATGTGCACGAAGGCAGCGGACTTTTTTTATGAACATTGCCTATATCCGCCGCCGTCTGACGCTGTTACAATCCTATTTAAGAAAGCGTTTGCAAAAAAAGGGGGATATGACATGGCGGAACTTCGGCTGGAGCATATTTATAAGTATTACGATCAAAAAGAGGCGGCTGTCGATGATTTTAACCTTCATATTAAAGATAAAGAGTTTATCGTGTTTGTCGGTCCGTCGGGGTGCGGCAAGTCGACAACATTGAGGATGGTTGCCGGGCTGGAAGACATTACAAAGGGCGATTTCTATATCGGTGACACGAGAGTGAATGACATCGCTCCTAAAGACAGGGATATCGCCATGGTGTTTCAAAACTATGCGTTATATCCGCACATGACGGTCTATGATAATATCGCTTTCGGTCTGAAGCTGAGGAAGATGCCGAAACCGGAGATTAAAAAACGGGTCGAAGAAGCGGCAAAAATGCTGGGGCTCACAGAGTATCTGCACCGCAAACCGAAGGCGCTCTCCGGCGGGCAGCGGCAGCGGGTTGCATTAGGCCGGGCGATTGTCAGGGACGCCAAAGTGTTCTTAATGGATGAGCCGCTGTCAAATCTGGACGCAAAGCTTCGGGTGCAGATGCGGGCAGAAATTATTAAGCTGCATCAAAGGCTGCAAACAACCACAATCTATGTGACGCACGACCAAACAGAAGCACTGACGATGGCGACACGCATCGTAGTCATGAAGGACGGAAAAATTCAGCAGATCGGCACCCCGAAAGACGTGTATGAACATCCCGAAAACGTATTTGTCGGCGGGTTTATCGGCTCCCCAGCGATGAACTTTTTCAAAGGAAAGCTGACGGACGGCGCCATTCAGATCGGTTCAGCCGCTCTCGGCGTGCCGGAAGGGAAAATGAAAATGCTCCGGGAAAAAGGGTATGCCGGCAAAGATGTTATCTTCGGCATCCGCCCGGAAGACATACATGACGAGCTGATTGTGGTGGAATCCTATAAGAATTCATCCATCACAGCTAAAATCAATGTCGCGGAATTGCTCGGGTCAGAAATTATGGTTTATTCCCGGATCGGGGATCAGGATTTTATCGCCCGGATTGACGCCCGCCATGACATTCATGCCGGTGAGGAATTGACCGTCGCTTTCGACATGAATAAGGCTCACTTTTTTGACAGTGAAACAGAAATCAGAATCCGCTCATAACGCAAAGCCGGACAGCTGGATGTCCGGCTTTTTTGATGTAACAATTTTTGACGCATAACCGATATAAAAAGTAAATAGAAGACAGAAAGCAGGAAAACGATGAAACGCATGATCATGTGCATGTGCCTTTTGGCTGCCGTGTTTACGCTTGCTGCCTGCTCGGGCCATGAGGCAAGCGCCGAACAAAGCATTCCGAAGGCAGAGGCGCACCACGATAAAAAGTCTGTAAAGCGCCAAATCAAAAAAGAGCCGGATACGTCCGCCTGGGTTAAAACGAAAGGAACGGCAAGACTGCCGATTCTGATGTACCACAGCATTTCTGAGGGAAACAGCCTGCGTGTGCCGAAGGAAGAATTCCGGCAGCATATGAAGTGGCTTCATGATCACGGCTATTATACGATGACTCCTGAAGAGGCCTATCTGATGCTGACGGAAGATAAGGAGCCGCGTGAAAAATGTGTTCTGATCACATTTGATGACGGCTATACCGACAATGTGAAAGCGGCCTATCCCATTTTAAAGAAATACAAGATGAAAGCGACAATTTTTATGATCGGAAACTTTATCGGGCACAAGAATCATCTGACTGAGAAGCAGATGAAGGAGATGGCCGCCCACGGCATTTCCATTCAGAGCCATACGATGAACCATCTCGAATTGAACGGGCTTACACCGCAGCAGCAGCGACGTGAAATGAAGGACTCTAAGCGTTTATTTGATCAAATGTTCGGGCAGCGGACGTCTATGATCAGCTACCCTGTCGGACGATATAATAAGGAAACATTAAAAGCCGCCGCCGCGTCAGGCTACCGTATGGCGGTCACGACGGAGCCGGGAGCGGCGTCAAGAGATCAGGGGCTTTACGGGCTTCACCGCGTCCGTGTGTCGCCGGGCATGTCCGGCGCGGCATTCGGCTCTTATATTCAAAATGTGATGAAATAACAGAGCCTCCGCATCATGCGGAGGCTTTTTTCAGTTTAATAGAATTGATGAAGCAGCAGAAGGGTGACGCTCACGGTAATCGCTCCGCCGATCCTGGTCGACACTTGGGCGAACGGCATAAGCTCAAGCCGTTCAGCGGCGCTCAAGATCGCGACGTCGCCGGTGCCGCCCTGGCCGGAATGGCAGGCATTAATAATCGCCGTCTCAATCGGGTACAGATTCAGCCATTTTCCGGTCAGAAAACCGACGGCCATCATCGTGACGACGATTGATAAAATGGTAATGATGTTGCTGATCGTAAACGCCGCAATCAGCTTGTCCCACGGTGTCATTGAAACGCCGATCGCAAATAAGAGCGGATAGGTCACGGCTGTCGAGAAAAAGCGCGAGACGCCGAAGGCTCCGTTTTCAATCGAAGCCGGCGCCAGCCTGAACAGCTTAATGAGAACGGCAAGGACGAGCATCACGACAGGAGCCGGAAGCTGAAAGAAATCATGCGCCAGCATGCCGACCAAATAGAGGGAAACCGCTAAAATACCGCCCGAAGCGAAAAAGGACAAATCAAATGTTTTATCATTGGCCGGCTGTTCCAATGCGGGAGCGGAATGATCAGACTTATCAACCTTCCCGTTGCCCGTCCATTCCGGTTTGCGTTTCCCGATGACATTCAGCAAACCCGATAACATAATGGCGCACAGGCTGCCGAGCATGATGGACGGCAGCACAAGCGCAAAGGCGTCTCCCTGGGACATCGGCATAATATCGGAGTAGCCGATGGATAAAGGAATCGCGCCTTCACCGACACCCCCCGCCATAATCGGAACGACAATATAAAGCAGCGTGTGCTGAAAGCCGAGCCCGAGCAGCGTCCCGACGCATAAGCCGACGATGGCGGCCGCGATCGAGCCGGCGATCAGCGGAATAAAAATCTTGACGAAAGCTTTGACGAGCGTCTCTCTTTTCATTCCGAGAATACTGCCGACGACGATACCGGCAATAAATAGATAGAGAAAGTTGGAGCTTTCCGTGAATTCTGTTGTTGAAGTAATAATGTCTTTCGGAAGCAGGTGGTAGTAGACGACAGCGGATGGAATAAAGGTTGCGAGAATCGCAGGGCCGCCGATGGACCGCACGATCGGAATGGATTTTCCGATCTGGCCGAAGGTAAATCCGAAAAAACTCATGACGGCAATTGATGTCAGAATGTCGCTTTTTACATCACGGCTCATGACAAACACCGTAATAAGCAAGAAAAGCAGGATATAGATAGGAAGAGGAATAATGCCGATTCTTATATTCATTGCTCTGGCAAACCAGTTATCAGTCCGTTCCTGTTTTTGGATTGAATCCGTTTGCAATTTTGGTTGAAGTTCTCCCATGCTTGTTCCCCCAGTCGTTATGTAGTGAAAAAATATCCCCATTTAAAGTATACTAAAAAATTTAAATTGTTCATATATTATGAATTTACTAGAGGACATGCTTTCTTCACATTTTCTTTCTCAAAATGGCGATTTGGCGGGCTTTTTCGCCGAGAAAAGCATTTTGTTCGCCACACGATAAAAAAGAGGTACGATATCAAAGGGACAAATATCCTAGGCGCTGACATAAAATCTCTACAAATCCGACAATAATCGGTCACAATTTCAGCCTTATTTTAGGTATATTGATCTTTTTTTTTAGGCTGAATCGTTGTAAAGTAATGATATTGAATCATTTCTATGACAGCCGCTGTCCCCCAGGGTGTACAGGCTGATATTTCAATAGTTTTGACGAATTTGTGAAACATTGAGCAAATATATCATTTTTTGTGAAATACCGAGCAATGATCTCGTTATGTTTGTGAAATGTTGAGCAATTTACCAGATTGGAGGAAAAACATCATGAGTGAGTTGGTATTAGCCCGCATTCAATTTGCATCTACAACATTGTTTCACTTCTTGTTTGTGCCTTTGTCTATCGGGCTTGTGTTTATGGTTGCTTTGATGGAGACGCTTTATGTTGTCAAAAAACAAGAGACCTATCTCAAAATGGCTAAATTTTGGGGGCATCTCTTTTTAATTAACTTTGCTGTCGGCGTCGTCACAGGGATTCTTCAGGAATTCCAGTTCGGTCTGAACTGGTCTGATTATTCCCGTTTTGTCGGAGACGTATTTGGAGCTCCGCTTGCGGTTGAAGCGCTTTTGGCGTTTTTTATGGAGTCTATTTTTATCGGATTATGGATTTTCGGCTGGGACCGTTTATCTAAAAAAGTGCATTTGCTTTGCATTTGGCTTGTGTCCTTCGGAACGATTATGTCATCTTTCTGGATTTTGACGGCGAACTCATTCATGCAGGAGCCGGTCGGCTTTGCGATTAAAAACGGCCGCGCGGAAATGAATGATTTCGGGGCGCTTTTGACAAACCCTCAGCTTTGGGTTGAATTCCCTCACGTCATTTTCGGGGCGCTTGCGACGGGTGCTTTCTTTATCGCCGGTGTCAGCGCATTTAAATTATTGAAGAAAAAAGAAGTGCCTTTCTTCCATAAATCTTTCAAGCTTTCGATGATTGTCGGTCTGATCGCCGGTATCGGCGTTGCGTTCAGCGGACATATGCAGGCTGAGCATTTAATGGAATCGCAGCCGATGAAAATGGCTGCCAGTGAAGCGCTTTGGGATGACAGCGGTGATCCTGCCGCGTGGACGGCTTTTGCGAATATTGATACGAATAAAGAAAAAAACACATCAGAAATTTCAATTCCTTACGCACTCAGCTACTTGGCTTACCAGAAGTTCAGCGGCAGTGTGAAAGGGATGAAAACACTTCAAAAAGAATACGAAAAAACGTACGGAAAAGGCGACTATATCCCGCCTGTTAAAACGACGTTCTGGAGTTTCCGCATTATGGCGGGCGCGGGCGCGCTTATGATTTTTGCCGCGATTGCCGGCTTTATTCTGAACCGCCGCAAAAAGCTTCATACAAGCAAGTGGTATTTACGGGGCATGATCGCACTGATCGCATTCCCATTCATTGCGAACTCTGCCGGTTGGATTATGACTGAAATCGGCCGCCAGCCGTGGACGGTCATGGGACAATTGACGACCGCACAATCCGTTTCTCCTAACGTAACGACGGGATCTCTGCTGTTTTCAATTATCAGCTTCGGCGTCATGTACTTGATTTTAGGCGCTCTGCTTGTTTTCCTATTCGTTCGTGAAATTAAAAAAGGTGCGGACCATGATGATCATAAGGATGTTCCTGTATCAACGGATCCGTTCAGTCAGGAGGTCTACCATGGGGTCACTTCATGATCTTTGGTTTATACTCGTTTCAGTTTTGTTTGTCGGATTTTTCTTTTTAGAGGGTTTTGATTTCGGTGTCGGCATTTCGACCCGATTTCTTGGCCATAATGAATTAGAACGCAGAGTGCTGGTTAACACCATCGGCCCGTTCTGGGATGCGAATGAGGTGTGGCTTATCACAGGTACGGGAGCGATCTTCGCGGCATTCCCGAACTGGTATGCGACGATGCTGAGCGGATATTACATTCCGTTTATCATCATTCTTCTTGCCTTGATGGGGCGCGGCGTGGCATTTGAATTCCGCGGCCAAGTGAATAATCTGAAATGGGTCAAAACATGGGACTGGGTGATTTTCTTCGGCAGCCTTATCCCGCCATTTGTATTCGGACTTATTTTCACAAGCTTGTTCCGCGGTGTGCCGATTGACGGACATATGAACATTCACGCAGGTTTTTCAGATATTGTGAACGTGTATTCCGTTCTTGGCGGAGCAGCCGTCACCCTTCTTTCATTCCTGCACGGTTTAATGTTTATCACCCTGCGCACGATCGGTGATTTACAAGAGCGTGCGAGAAAAATGGCAAAACGCGTAATCGGTGTTATCTTTCTTGTTGTACTTGCTTTCTTTGCGATGTCTGCATACGATACGGATATGTTTACACGCCGGGCAAACATCACGATTCCGGTATTCGTGCTGATTGTCATCTGCAACGTTCTTGCCGTTGTGTTCATGAGCAAGAAAAAAGACGGCTGGGCATTCGGTATGACCGGCGCGGGTCTTGCTTTGACAGTTGCGATGATTTTTATCTCTCTGTTCCCGCGCGTCATGGTCAGCTCGCTGAAAAGCGCGTATGACTTAACAGTAGCTAACGCGTCTTCCGGTGATTATTCACTTAAGGTCATGACAATTGTCGCACTGACTCTGCTGCCGTTTGTTATCGGCAGTCAGATCTGGAGCTATTATGTCTTCCGGAAACGCGTCAGCCATAAGGAGCCTATGACTTATTAATGGGAAAAGACCTGTTTCTTTATAAAGGAATGAAGCGGATTCTTGCGATCATTACGGGATTAACGATTATACAAACGGCCGCCATCATCTTGCAGGCGGAATGGCTGAGCCAGGCGGTAACCGGATTATTTAACGGGAAGCGGATTGCTTCTCTTTATCCGGTTATCGGCTTTTTCCTGCTTGCGTTTTTGGTCCGGCATGCGGTGACAACGGTCCGGCAGAAAATCGTGTACCAATATGCCGCGCAAACCGGCGCAGACTTAAGAAAAAGATTTCTTGAGCAATTGTTCCGTCTCGGCCCCCGCTTTGCGAAAAAAGAGGGGACGGGCCGGATGGTGACGCTGGCGATGGAAGGCATCAGCCAGTTCCGCCGTTATTTAGAGCTGTTTCTGCCGAAAATGGTCAGCATGGCGATTGTACCGGCGGCCGTTGTTATTTACGTGTTTTTTCAGGATAAAACATCGGCATTGATTCTGATTCTTGCGCTTCCGATTTTGATTGTATTTATGATTCTGCTCGGACTTGTCGCACAGAAAAAAGCCGATCGCCAATGGAAGTCCTATCAGACGCTTTCCAATCATTTCGTGGATTCGCTTCGCGGACTGGAGACATTGCGGTTTTTAGGATTAAGCAAATCACACAGTAAAAACATCTTTCATGTCAGTGAGAGATACCGTAAGGCGACGATGAGCACGCTCCGGGTCGCGTTTTTATCATCATTCGCCCTGGATTTCTTTACGATGCTGTCGGTGGCGACAGTGGCGGTGTTTCTCGGCTTGCGGCTGATAGACGGACAAATTCTGCTCGGGCCGGCACTGACCGCGCTCATTCTCGCGCCTGAATATTTTCTCCCGGTCCGCGAAGTGGGAAATGATTACCACGCGACGTTAAACGGGCAGGAGGCGGGGAAAACCATTCAAACGATTTTGGCGCAGCCCGGTTTTAAAGAAGAAAAGCCGCTCGAACTTGATACGTGGACTGACGGGGATGAATTACAGCTTACGCGTTTGTCCGTCCGAGAATCGATGTCTGAATTTCATCTGTCCTTTAAAGGGAAGAAGAAAATCGGAATTATCGGGGAAAGCGGTTCGGGAAAATCGACACTCATTGATGTGCTGGGCGGCTTTTTAGAGCCTGCGTCCGGTGAGATCAAGGTAAACGGTGAATCCCGCTCGCATCTGCAGTCGGACGGCTGGCAGAAGCAGCTGCTTTATATTCCGCAGCATCCGTACATTTTTGATGACACGCTTTTGAATAATATCCGGTTTTATCATCCTGATGCTTCCCGTGAGGAAACGGCGCGCGCCGCTGATTCAGCGGGTCTTTCCGGACTGATCCGTGATCTGCCCGGCGGCCTTGACGGCCGGATCGGCGAGGGCGGACGGGCGCTCAGCGGAGGGCAGGCTCAGCGTGTCGCGCTGGCCAGAGCCTTTTTAGGAAACCGGCCGATTCTCCTTTTGGATGAGCCGACCGCTCACCTTGATATTGAAACAGAATATGAAATAAAAGAAACGATGAAAGACCTGTTTGAAAACAAACTTGTTTTTCTGGCCACTCACCGTCTTCACTGGATGCTTGAGATGGACGAAATTATCGTGCTTGATGACGGCGCGGTGGCGGAAATCGGCACCCACGACGAATTGATGGCGAAACAAGGCGTATACGCCAAACTTGTAAAGGCGCAACTGGGGGAAAGAACATGAGAAAAGAAGAATGGATTCTGCCGTATATAAAGCAAAATGCCCGTTTGTTTGTTCTTGTGATTTTTTTAGGCGCGGTGACGATTTTTTCGGCGGCCTTTCTCATGTTCACTTCCGGTTTTTTAATCTCTAAGTCGGCGACAAGGCCTGAGAATATCCTGCTGGTGTACGTTCCGATTGTGGCCGTGCGCACCTTCGGGATTGCCCGTTCAGTCTCACGGTACGCCGAGCGTCTGACGGGGCACCATATCATTTTGAAAATCGTGTCCGACATGAGGGTGCGGCTTTACAATATGCTGGAGCCGGCCTCGCTCATGCTTTCATCCCGTTTTCGGACGGGCGACATGCTCGGCATTTTGGCTGAGGATATTGAGCATTTGCAGGATGCGTTTTTAAAAACGATTTTCCCGGCGGTTTCCGCTTTGCTGCTGTATGCGGCCTCCGTTATCGGACTCGGCTTTTTTTCCTGGCCGTTTGCCGCTTTTGCGGCGATTTACCTGTTTATATTGGTTGTATTGTTTCCGGTTGTGTCGCTTCTTGTGACGAGAGCGAATAACATGAGGCTGAAAAGCGGCCGGAATATGCTCTACAGCCGGCTGACAGATGCCGTGCTCGGCGTGAGCGACTGGATGTTTTCGGGACGCCAGGCGGCCTTTATTTCCTCTTATGAAGAGAAAGAGAAGGCATGGTTTGACCTTGAAAGCAAACGTCAGCGGTTTACAAGATGGCGTGATCTCGCCGCGCAATGTCTTGTCGGCGGCTTCATATTGATCATGCTGTTCTGGACGGCGGGTCAGTATGCGGACGGCAGCATCGCCAACACGATGATCGCGGCCTTTGTGCTTGTCGTATTTCCATTGACGGAGGCGTTTCTGCCCCTTTCGGATGCGCTGACGGAAGTGCCTTCTTATCAGGATTCCATCAAAAGAATGAGTAAGGCGGCTCCGGAGCTGCTAAGTCGTGAGGTGAAGCAGACGGATGAGAAACTGGATGTATCTGATGTGACACTTACATTTGATAACGTGACGTTTTCTTATGATCAGCACAGTCATGTGCTTGACCGTTTTTCCTTCACTCTCCGCCAAGGTGAAAAAATGGCGCTGCTCGGCAGGAGCGGCTCCGGTAAGTCGACCTCTCTCGCTTTAATTGAAGGCGCCTTAGTTCCCGATTCGGGCAAAGTGATGCTGAACGGGCTGGAAACTGCGGCCGTGCAGGAGCAGATTTCCTCAGCGGTGGCCGTTTTGAATCAGAAACCTCATCTCTTTAACACGAGCATTATGAACAATATCCGGCTCGGAAACGGCAAGGCGAGTGATGAAGATGTTAAGCGTGCGGCGCGGCAAGTGAAGCTGCATGATTATATTGAATCATTGCCTGACGGATATGAAACGTCCGTGCAGGAGACGGGAATTCGTTTCTCAGGCGGGGAACGGCAGCGGATCGCGCTTGCCCGTATTCTGCTCCAAGATACGCCGGTCATTATCCTTGATGAACCGACGGTCGGCCTTGATGCGGTCACTGAACGCGAATTGCTTGATACGATTTTTGATGTCTTTAAAGAGAAAACGATCCTCTGGATTACACACCATTTAGCGGGTGTGGAAACAGCTGATAAAATCGTCTTTTTAGAAAATGGAAAAGCAGAAATGGAAGGAACCCATCAAGAGCTGCTTGCAGAAAACGAACGGTACCGGAAGCTTTACCGTCTTGATGTTCCGATCAGAACATAAACAGCCGCAAACGAGCGGCTGTTTTTTTTGTGCGGTTTAAAATCTCTTCTTGTTTGGAATATAAATAGGAGACAGAAGAGGAGGTACAGAGATGAATATAATGGATTGGACGGAACAGGATGTGAAAGATACGCTGCCGAAACGGGAGGCAGACAGCCATAAAGGAACGTTCGGGACGGCGTTATTGCTGGCCGGGAGCGATGACATGCCGGGAGCCGCCCTTCTGGCCGGATTGGGCGCGATGAGAAGCGGTGTCGGCAAGCTCGTCATCGGTACATCGGCAGGCGTCATTCCGCTCATCGTCCCGGTGCTGCCGGAAGCGACGTACTGGCGTGACGGCTGGAAAAAAGCCGCGGCGTGCCAGCCCGGGGAAACCATCCGGGCCGCTGCCATCGGGCCGGGCCTTCCTCAAACAGACGAAGTGCAGCAGGCGGCTGATCAGCTGCTTTCTGCCGATTATCCCGTCATACTGGACGCGGGCGCCATTACGAAAAGAACCTATCCAAAGAGGAAAGCCCCCGTGATCTTGACGCCTCATCCCGGCGAATTTTCCAGAATGACAGACCTTTCGATTCAAGAGATTCAGCAGAACAGAGCGGGATATGCCGCGGAATGGGCGGAGCGGCTTCATGCCACGATTGTCCTGAAAGGAAACGAAACCATTATCGCTTTTCCCGACGGGGAATGCCGCAGGAATACAACCGGAAACGGCGCGCTTGCAAAAGGCGGGACCGGCGACACGCTGACGGGAATGATTCTCGGCATGCTGTGCTGTCATCAAGACCCGAAACATGCCGTATTGAACGCCGTCCGCCTTCACGGCGAATGTGCGGAATTATGGACGAAAGAGCGCTCCGCCCATACCTTATTGGCGCACGAACTTTCTGAACTGCTGCCGCGTGTATGGAAGGAATATGAATAAAGAAAAGGCGTCTTCATAGGGAAGGCGCCTCTTTTTGTTTTACCCTTGATTTCATCAGGACATAATACAGCAGCGACGGAACGGCCAGGCCGATGACCCAGGCAATGTCGCCTCCGCCGAATATTTCAGCGAGCGGCCCGATGTAAAAGGATGTATTGATGAACGGGATTTCTAATATAATCGACAAAACGAAGGCGGCCGCTGTAATCCAATTGACCCTGCCGTATTGCCCGTTGACGTCAAACATCGATTTGACGTGGTATTTTCCGCGGCGGATAAAATAGTAATCCACGAGGTTGATCGCCGTCCATGGAATTAAGAAATAACTGATGAAAAAGATGAAATTTAAAAACAGTTCCATGAAATTGCTTTGGCCCAAGAGACTTAATACAGTACCCGCTGCCGTCACACAAAGGATCATTACCACTCTCGTTTTCGGCGTCACCTTCAGTTTTAAAAACGGCTCCAAAGTAGTCGTGGTTGACATAAAGGCTCCGTATAAATTAAAGACGTTGATCGCCATTTGTCCGAACAGGACGATGATCAGCATAATAAAGGAAAACGGACCGAACAATCGGACAATCTCATTTCCCGCATTAGCGGTAAATTCCGGGAGCGCCGTCGTCAAAATGGCGCCGAGAAGCATCATCCAGATGGAACTGACTGACGTACCTGCGTAGCTGTACCAAAAGGTATGCGATGCCGGTGTTTTGACCGGCAGATAACGGGAATAATCTGCGACATATGGCGCATATGCCAGCTGCCATGTGGCCACCGCGCTGACCGCCACTAGAAAAACAGGCAGATCTAATGAGCCGGGCACCCAGCTTCCTGAAGGAATCGGCAGTTGAAAAATAAGAATCGTTGCAGCAAAAAAAACGGCAAAGGAGGTCCAAGAGAGGATTTTCTGCATTTTGTGAATCAGATCATGACCGTAGATCGTGAGTAAAAAACAGATGGCGCTTAAGCCGATAATACACCATGAAGCCGGAATCGGTACAAAGCTGCTCAATGTACCGGCTGCGAGAATCGTACTGCTCGCAAAGAAGCCCAGGTAGATAAACATGACCAAAAAGAGGGGCAGAATCGCTCCGATCACGCCGAATTGCGCGCGGCTTTGAATCATTTGCGGAATTCCGAGCTGAGGTCCTTGTGCGGAATGAGACGCCATAAAGATTGCGCCGATAAAGGTCCCGATAATAATGGCGGCGATACTCCAAAAGAGATCGAGTCCCATTGTAACGGGCAGTGTGCCTGTGACTAACGTCGTAATATGCATATTAGCCCCGAACCAGACGGGGAATAAATCTTTAGCCTTTCCGTGTCTTTCGTCATGCGGAATATGTTCAATCGTTCGCCTTTCTACTTTCAATAGATAATCTCCTCCGTATGTTCTTCTTTAACATAAAAACATAGCTTAACAGATTGACCTGCCGTTTACAAATTCCAGCATGCAGGAAAAACATTGTAAAGCCTCGCTGACAGCCGTTCAAAAGTTTTTTTGGAAAACGGAACAAACACTGCCGCCAAAGCGATTTGCCAGGGTTTAAAAGGCATGGATATGCTTACGGACTAATATGTATTAAGGAGAAATGTGTCAATCTTTTGACGAATGGAGCCATTATTCGTTAAGCTGAAAGAATAGTTTACTTTGTGTAAATTTCATTAATGAAAAGGGGATGGATGATATGTGTACAAGTCTTACATTGAAAACGACAGACGGTAATCACCTATTGGCGCGAACGATGGATTTTGCATTTCAGCTCGGTACGGACGTCGTGCTTTACCCTCGTCAGTACAGCTGGAAAAGCGAAGCTGACGGCAGGATGCATAAGACGAAATACGCATTTATCGGCATGGGGAGAAATCTCGGCAATGTTCTGTTTGCCGACGGCGTAAATGAAAAGGGGCTGTCGTGTGCGACGCTGTATTTTCCGGGCTTTGCGGGATACGAGAAAGCGGAACGGGAGGGCACCTGTCACATCGCTCCTCATGAGTTTGTCACCTGGGCCTTATCAAACTGTGAATCTCTTGAAGACATAAAGGAAAAGCTCTCAATGCTGACGATTGTAGAGAAGAAGTTAATGTTATTGGATACGGTGCTGCCTCTTCATTGGATTTTATCAGACCGCACGGGCGGCTGCATTGTCATCGAGCCGACACCGGAGGGAATGAAAGTATATGACAACAAACCCGGAGTGATGACCAACAGTCCGGAATTTCCTTGGCATGTGACCAATCTGCGCCATTATATCGGAATCAGGCCGCAGCAGTCAGAAAGCAAAACATTGGGCGGAATGACATTAACCGCTTTCGGCCAAGGATCTGGAACGATCGGGCTTCCCGGTGATTACACGCCGCCATCCCGATTCATCAGAGCCGCTTATCTGAAAGAGCATTTAGAGCCTGCCGCTCATGAAACGGATGGCGTTACGGCCGCTTTTCACGTGCTGTCCAATGTGAATATTCCAAAAGGCGCGGTGATCACAGAGGAGAATGAAATTGATTATACGCAGTATACGTCGGTCATGTGCTGTGACAGCGGGAACTACTACTTTCATCTGTACGACAACCGGCAGATTCACAAAGTAAGTTTATTCCATGAAGATCTTGAACGTCCGGAGCCGAAAGTATTTGCGGCCGCGGCGGAGCAGAATATACAGGAGCTGAATTAGCCAAAAAAAAAACAGGACGCGATTGTCCTGTTTTTTTATTTAATACGGATCAGACGGATGGCTTTCCTGTTCAGCCTGCTTTGCAGCCTGTTCCGTATCAGTAGTGCCGATCGGCCCGTTGCTGTTGTTTTCGGAAACCTTTTTCAGCCCTTCCGCAACACGTTTTCCGTAGTCCGGATCAGCTTTTGTGAAATTCTCAATCATTTGATCCTGAATGTCTTTCCGGCAGGAAGAAAGCGTATTGACCAAGTTTGTGATCAATTCGTTCCGTTCAAATTCCGAAAATCTGCGGTATGTTTCTCCGGCTTGGCCGAAATTATTCGACCGGTCGATCGCTTCCCGCTTCACATCGCCTTCGACATGAGGTGTATGGTCTTTCCCATCCTGCTTTGCTTCGTTGAGTCCTCCCATAATGGACGGCTCATAGTTGACGTGCGGGTTTTGTCCTTCTGCCCGATCGACCCGATACTGCATTTGCCCGCCTTCCTGGTTGGTGGCGACATGCTTTTTCGGCGAGTTGATCGGAAGCTGCAGGTAATTTGCACCGACCCGGTACCGCTGGGTATCTGAATAGGCGAATGTCCGCCCCTGAAGTAATTTGTCATCTGAAAAATCAAGGCCGTCCACAAGCACGCCCGTTCCGAATGAGGCCTGTTCCACCTCGGCATGGTAGTTTTCCGGGTTTTTGTTCAGAACCAATTTACCGATCGGCTTCCAAGGGAAATCGTCTTTATACCACAGCTTGGTCGGATCAAGCGGATCAAAATCCAGCTCGGGGTGTTCGTCATCAGTCATGATTTGCGCATACACTTCCCATTCAGGGTAATCGCCTTTTTCAATCGCTTCATACAAATCCTGTGTCGCATGGTTAAAGTTTTTCCCCTGAATCTCTTCCGCTTCCTTCTGTGTCAGGTTGCGGATGCCTTGTTTCGGTTCAAAGTGATATTTGACGAGCACGGCTTTTCCTTCTTCATTGACCCATTTGTAGGCATGGACGCCTGAGCCCTGCATCTGCCGGTAGTTGGCCGGGATGCCCCACGGCGAAAACAAGAAAGTGATCATATGAGTCGCTTCGGGTGATTGGGAAATGAAGTCGAAAATACGCTCGCCGTCCTGAATGTTCGTAACGGGATCAGGCTGAAATGCGTGCACAAGATCCGGGAACTTCAGCGGATCACGGATAAAAAAGATTTTCAGGTTGTTGCCGACCAGATCCCAGTTGCCGTCTTCGGTATAAAGCTTAACGGCAAAACCCCGGGGATCACGCAATGTTTCCGGGGAATGCTTTCCGTGGTTGACGGTAGAAAACCGCACAAACGCCGGAGTTTTCGTTCCTTTCTTTTGAAACACTTTCGCTCTTGTGTATTTAGAAATCTCCTCGTCTCCAAAACTTCCGTACGCCTCAAAGTATCCGTGTGCGCCGGCGCCGCGCGCGTGAACGACGCGCTCGGGAATCCGTTCGCGGTCAAAGTGGCTGATTTTCTCCAAAAAATCATAATTCTCCAATGTCGTCGGTCCTCTATTGCCGACTGTCCTGACATTCTGGTTGTCAGTGACCGGATGGCCCTGCCGGTTTGTCAGCGTGTCTTCTGACTCGCCTTTACCGGTCGTCTTACTGGAAAGCGTTTCTTCGCTGTTTTTGTTATTTTCCATTGTTGAACCCTCCTTTTTGAACGGTAACAATATGCCCAGCAGAGCCGTTTTTTAAAACCGATTTTCAAAAGAAGCGGTTATTCCGCGATCGGCGTCAAAGATCCGCCGTTCCATATTTCGCCCTTGTTCAGTGTCCAGCTGTTTTGATAAAGGCTTTGCGCGCCTTGATTGGCCGCCGGACTTAATTGTTCATCCCATGTCAAAAAGTACGTGGTCTCGGGATACTTTTGCCTGATCGCATTGATAAAAGCAGCATAATCAAAGCTTCCGATATTGCCGGACGGACCGGTTTCGGCAAAGGCAAACGGTTTTTTCAGAGACAGCATTTCATCATAGCCTGATATCGCATACGGATCAGTGAAGTAAGCGTCCAGACCGGTAATATCCACATAAGATGAGCCTGGGTAGAAGTCTGTTTTAAAGTCTCTGTTGGCATCCGGCGAATACACCCACAAAAGGTTATCCAATCCTCTTGTCTCTGTCATATAGCGGTATATCTTCTTGTAAAGCTCTTTGTACAGCGAGATTCTTTCCGTGTCTTTTTGGTTGTAGCCTGTCAGCCCCCACCAGAACCACTCGCCGTTCATTTCGTGAAGCGGCCTGAACAGAACGGTGACGCCTTGATTTTTCAGCTGAGTAAGGCCGTCGGCGATTTTGCTGAGCAGCGCCTCAAGCCGTTTTCCTTCAACAGTTGAAGGGTCCAGGATGTTTTTGTACTGGCTGTTTGAGATGGCCGTTTTATAGTTTCCGGATGGAAAAGCCGGATTTGCGAGATGCAGGCTGACCTGAGGGAGGCCGCCGCTTTTCCAGTATGAGATTAAGCTGCTGTTGCAGCTGTAATCGATAGAATCGGTGATATCCGCTGTTTCCAGCCATCCTCTCCCATAGTCACAGCCGTAGATGGCGGGAGACTGTCCCGTCGCGTTTTTCAAGCGGTTTTCCTCTGTCATTGAAAAAGTGACATCGCTGTACCCGCCGAACGCACCGGACATGACCCTGTTTTCTGAACGGTTGGGCAGGTGCGCCAGCCAGTTCATGATATCTTTTGTCGTCTGCTGGGCATTTGGGTTGACGGGATAAACGGTGTGAGCCGATATCGGACTGGCGGCTCCTAAGAGTAATAAAACGATAGACAGGCAGACTGCTAACTTTTTGAGCATAAAAAAGACCTCCTGATTTTTAAGATGATGAAGGATGTGAAACGATAACCTCACAATCTCCTTCTATAACAAAATCTCCGGAATCCGCCGGCACGATAAAGTGATCGCCTTTGTGAATGGGGCATCCATCCAGTTCTCCGCGTCCTTTAATGACGCTTGCGAGTAAATAACGGCCGGGTGCGGGGAATGATGCTTTCCCGCTCACATCCCATTGATAAACTGAAAAGAAAGGTGTTTCGGCAAGTGTTGTAATAAGAGCATTTCCGATCCGATGCTTTGTGCTTTTTACATTTTCATCGGTATGCGGAATACTTGTTACGTCAATTGCTTTCTGAAGATGAAGCTCGCGTTTATTCCCGTTCCCATCCGTCCGGTCATAGTCGTAAAGCCGGTAGGTGGCATCAGAGCTTTGCTGGATTTCAAGAACGAGCGTACCTTCACATAAAGCGTGCAGTGTGCCGCTCGGGACATAGAAAAAGTCGCCGGGCTTAATGGGGATGCGGCGGAGCAGGTGATCCCACTCGTTTCGTTCAATGAGCCGAACGAAGTCTTCTCTCGTTTGGGCGCGGTGCCCTAAAATGAGCTCCGCGTCTTTTTTGCAGTCCAATATGTACCAGCATTCCGTTTTTCCGAGTTCTCCGTTTTCATGCCGATGTGCATATGCGTCATCCGGATGAACCTGTACGGATAAGTCCATATTTGCGTCGAGAATTTTTGTGAGCAGGGGAAAGGCTTCTTCTTTCGGATGCCCGAACAGGTCAGGGTGTTCATTCCAGAGACGATGTAATGATGTTCCGGAAAAAGGCCCGTTCCGCAAGATGGATGTGCCGTGCGGATGAGCTGAAATCGCCCAGCACTCTCCCGTCCGCTCAGAAGGAATTTCATACCCGAATGTATCGCGCAGCTTCGTCCCGCCCCATAATCTTTCTTTAAAAACCGGTTCCAAAAATAAGAGTTTCGTCATTTTTCCGCCTCCCGGTTTGCCGCCTCTAATGCGCGCTCCGCCAATACGAGCGAACCGGCCGCTCCGGAGTGAATGCCTAATTGAGGGGGGACGATGCGGTTTTCAATGTCGGGCAGATCAATATATTGATTCAGCCGCTTTTTTACGTGCTGACGGATAGAAGAGAACAGCTGCCGCTGCTTCATGACGCCTCCGCCGAGAATAATCTTTTCCGGCGAAAGTATGAGAATATACTGCACAAGCGCTTCGGCAATATAATAGCCTTCAAGCTCCCACACTTCCTGCTGATCCGTGAGCAGAACTGCTTTTTTCCCCCAGCGTTTCTCAATGGCGGGGCCTGCCGCGAGGCCTTCCAGGCAATCTGTATGGTAAGGGCAATTGCCTTTGTAGCCGTCGTCCGGATGTCTTCTGACATAAATGTGGCCCATTTCAGGATGAGACAGCCCTTGAACAAATCTGCCGTTCATAATGGCGCCCGCGCCGATGCCTGTGCCGACCGTCAAATAGAGGCAGCTGTCCGCGTTTTTGGCCGCGCCGAAAGAAGCTTCTCCAAGCGCCGCCGCATTAACGTCGGTGGTGAAGCCTGCGGGAATATCCAGAGCGCTTTTGATCGTTTGAAGAATAGGGCAGTTCCGCCAGGCTGTCTTCGGCGTCGCGGTGATGCACCCGTATGTTTGACTGTCGGGACGGATATCAATCGGCCCGAACGACCCGATGCCGATGGCGTCTATCGGGAAATCTTTAAAGTAACGGATCACCTGTCTGAGTGTGTCATCCGGTTCTCCCGTCGGAAACTCTACTCTGTCCAGAATGGTGCCGTCTCTTTGTCCGGCGGCACAGACAAATTTCGTGCCGCCGGCTTCAATACCTCCAAGCATGGCCGTCCCTCCTCATCTGTTAAAATCCGTTTTGATCGGAAACGGCTTTGAACCAGCGGCCGCTTTTTTTGACGGTCCGTTCGCCCCCGTTTTCCAGATTGACAGATACAAAGCCGTAGCGGTTTTTATAAGCATTTGTCCAAGACCAGTTGTCCATGAAAGTCCACAGGTGATAGCCTTTTACATTTGAACCTTCTCCGATGGCCCGATGCACCCATTTCAGATGTTCCTGGATAAATTCAATCCTGTAATCATCCTGAATGATGCCGTTTTCATCGCGGAAGCGTTCCTCGCCTTCTACTCCCATGCCGTTCTCAGAAATAAAACACTCGATATTTCCGTAATGTTCTCTGAGATTTGTGAGAATGTCGTAGATTCCTTTTTCGTAAATTTCCCACCCGCGGTGAGGGTTCATTTTACGGCCGGGCATGACATACGGATCGAAGAAACGCTCGGGCAGGAAAGGGGCATGCGGATTCGGAACATGTTCTTTTGCCTTGACGCGCCTCGGCTGGTAGTAGTTCACGCCTAAGAGGTCAACCGTATGCTCCTGAATGAGGCGGAGATCTTCTTTCTCATAATGCGGCAGAAAGCCTTCCGCCTTGAGAATCTCGACAAGCTCCTCAGGAAATTCGCCCTTTACGGCGGGATCTAAAAATGAGCGGTTGAAAAAGGCGTCGGCAATCCGGGACGCTTTCAGATCTTCAGGATGTGAGCTTCTCGGATAAGAAGGCGTCAGATTCAGAATGATTCCGATTTGTCCGTCCTGTTTCAATTCTCTGTAGGCTTTGACAGCCCTTGCATTCGACAGCAGGGTATGGAAGCCGGCCTGCACCGCTTCTTGAAAATTAACGTGATTCGGGTAGTGAAAGTCGTATAAGTAGCCGCCTTCAATCGGCACAATCGGCTCGTTGTGAGTGAACCATTTTTTCACCTTGTCACCGAATAGCGAAAAGCATGTTTTGGCGTAATGTTCAAACGCGTCAACGGTGTTCCGGCTGACCCAGCCCCCCTTACGCTGAAGGGCGAGCGGCATGTCAAAGTGAAACAAATTGACAAACGGCTCAATGTGATGGGCAAGCATTTCATCGATGACGTCCTGATAAAACGCGACCGCTTTCTGATTGACCTCGCCAGTTCCGTCCGGAATCAATCTTGACCAGGAAATAGACAGCCGGAAGGAGTTATGGCCGATTTCTTTCATCAGCCGGATATCCTCCTTGTATTGATCGTAAAAACATGACGTGTCGCCGGGGCCGACGCCGTTAAAAAAACGGCTCGGCTCTTTTTCATACCAGTAATCCCATATGTTTTGGCTTTTTCCGTCTCTGTCAGCGGCGCCTTCTGTTTGGGTGGCGGAGGCGGAAGACCCCCACCAGAATCCTTCCGGAAAACGATATTGAATATTTGATTCAGTCAATTGATTTCTCTCCCTTACTGCGATTTTGATTACATACTCATGCTGTCATCCCGGGCATGCTGCTCGGTCTCAGCTTCTTTTTCCTTTGCCATGTTTAATTTGTCCAGCGCTTTAAGAAACGGGAACCAGATGACAAACACAATACAGAGGTTGACCAGCTGCATAATGCCGCCCATGACGGAATTGGTCGCCATAATCCCGTTAATGAAAAGGGGGACGGTCCAAGGCACGGTCACGCCGGTAGGAGGGGGCACGATCCCCGCCGACATGGCCAGGTAGGTGACAAGGGTGACAACCATCGGTGCGATGACCCACGGAATGATAATGATCGGGTTCATCACGATCGGCAAACCGAAAATAACCGGCTCATTGACGTTGAAAATGCCCGGCGCGAGACCGAGTTTGGATATCTGTTTCATCTGTTTGCTTTTCATAAAAAGCAAGATGGCGATCACTATGGCCAATGTCATTCCGGTTCCGCCCATTCCGACGGTGTAAATCTCCATAAACGGCTTAGAAATAATATGGGGAATCTCTTTTCCCGCTGTATACGCAGCCAAATTTTCGACCTGTAATGTATTCCAAATCGGGTCCATCACGGAATTGATAATGATTTGTCCGTGAAGTCCGAAAAACCATAAAATCTGAATAAAGAAAACAGCGATTAATGTAGGAATGATGCCGCTTCCAAGTCCGACAAGCGGGGCTTGAACCGTATGATAAATGACATCATGCAGATTGGTGTGAAAGATCTGGGTGACAGCCGCATTGATCAAGAGGAAGACGGTAAGCGTGATAAAAGCCGGGATCAATGCGGCGAACGATTTAGCAACAGCCGGAGGAACACCGGCAGGCATCTTAATCGTTAAGTTTCTCTGGACGATTCTTCTGTAGATTTCACCTGACAAAAAAGCGGTAATCATGCCGAGAAACATTCCTTTTGCTCCAAGCCGGTCAACCGGAATGACGCCTGCGACCGCTTTGCCCGTTTCCGGCTCTAAAACGAACGGGGTGAGCAGCAGAAAAGAAACCAATGCGATCGCTCCGCCGAATACGGCCTCCACATCGTAGCTTTTGGAAAGGTAATAGCCGATCCCGAAGACGACAAAAATGGACATGATCCCCATCGTCGCCGTCGAAGCGCCGCCAAATCCGGATTGAAAGACAGACAGTGCGGAGCTGCTCATGATTTTGTTTAAAAACGGCAGGTTCGTCAGCACGACGAACACCGAACCGAAAATGGTCAGCGGAAACGCCAGCATAAAAGCATCCCGTAAGACTTGCAAGTAGCGGTTATTGTTTAATTTGCCCGCGATCGGAACAAGGAATTGGCTGATTTTCTCAAACACGTCTTCACCCCCGGCTTTCTATAAATTTTTCGATTGAAATAAGTCGAGCATTTCTTTAACGAGCTCTTTCATAGAAAGCGCTGACATTAAGTGGTCTTCGGCATGCATAAAAAGCAGAGAGACATCCGTCTTGGCGCCGCCGGCTTCTTTTTGAATCATCTGAAAATGGATGTCGTGCGCTTTCCCCAGTTCTTCTTCAGCCTTTGTCAGAAAGGTGTCTGACTCATCTGGCCGGCCGTCTTTATAAGCGCGTATCGATTGAATAATACAGCTGCGGGCATTACCGCTGTGAAGAATCAGCTGAAAACTGATCTGTTCATCCGTGTACGTTTCCATGCTTATCGCCTCCTTTATTTGTTCTCAATCAAGGCAACGGCCTGTTCGTATGCTTTTTTGCCGTCTCCCATGCCGTAAGCCATCATGTCAATCACATCAACGGTGATGTGAAGCGGGTCCGCCTCTTTCTGAAGCTCACCTTTTAAAAAACTCATCTGCGGGCCGATCAGTACGACGTCTGCATCTTTCATCGCTTCTTTTGCTTTATCCTGTCCGACTGCCCAAATCTCGGCTTCCTCACCGATGGAGCGGGCGTAATTCTGCATTTTCGTAACAAGAAGGCTGGTGGACATGCCTGAGCTGCAGGCTAATAAAATTCTTTTCATGAGAATCCCTTCTTTCATAAAGTTAAAACGTTTTCATGAATATTATAATCTTTTGAATTTAAATGTCTATACTTTTAAAATATAAAAGTTTTACTTTTCGGATTTTTGACACAAAAAAACCTTTTAAGATTCAACTTAAAAGGTTTTTCATCTCAAGCGAGCCATAACAGCCATAAATAAAGTCCGATCAGGGTGATGAATAACGTCGGAATGGTTAATATCAGACCTGTCTTGAAATACATTCCCCAGGAAATTTTCACGTTTTTCCGGCTCAGCACGTGGAGCCATAACAATGTCGCCAGCGATCCGATCGGCGTGATTTTCGGCCCAAGGTCCGAACCGATAACATTCGCGTAAATCAATGCTTCTCTCATCAGCCCGTGAGTGTCCGTTCCGCTGATGGCTATGGCGTCAATCATCACCGTCGGCAGGTTATTCATAACGGAGGACAGGATCGCAGCGATAAACCCCATCCCGAGTGTGCCCGCAAACAGTCCGTGATCCGCCGCTTTCTGTATAAGCTGAGAAAGAAAATCCGTCAGTCCGGCATTCCGCAAGCCGTACACGACAACATACATGCCGACAGAAAAAAACACGATGGCCCACGGGGCGTCCTTGATGACTTGTTTCGCAGGGACGGCGGGGCTTCGCTGCGCCAGAATGAGAAAAATGACCGCGATGGAGCCGGCAACGAAGGACACAGGGATCGACAGCAGCGCACTGACGAAATACCCAATCAATAAAACGGCCAGGACACCCCATGATAACCGGAAAAGGCGTTCATCCTTAATCGCGGATGCCGGATGTTTCACAAGACCGGTGTCATACCGTTTCGGAATGTTTTTTCTGAAATAGAGATACAGCACCAAAATGCTTGCCGCCAGAGAAAAAAGGTTGGGCACCAGCATGCGTGATGCATATTCAATGTACCCGATATGAAAGTAATCGGCGGATACAATATTGACCAAATTGCTTACAACGAGCGGAAGCGAGGTGGTGTCGGCGATGAATCCTCCGGCGATAATAAACGGAAAAACCAGCTTTTCAGGTAAATTCAAAGCCCGCACCATCGCCAGTACGATCGGCGTCAAAATGAGCGCCGCTCCGTCATTGGCAAACAGGGCGGAGACAACAGCCCCTAAGACCGACACATAGAGAAACATCCGCAGCCCGCTGCCTTTGGCCGCCATGGCCATATGCAGCGCGGCCCACTCAAAAAAACCGATGCTGTCAAGAATCAATGAAATGATAATAATGGCGATAAAGGCAAGTGTCGCATTCCAGACGATTCCCGTCACTTCCGCGATATCGTGCAGGCTGACTGCTCCGGCGATCAAAGCGAGGACCGCTCCGCCGCAGGCAGACCAGCCGATTGATACATGTTTCGGCTGCCATATGACAAACACAAGTGTCAGCACAAAAATCAGCGCTGATAAAACCGCAACTCCCAAGAATATATCCCCCTTACCGGCATGTAACAGTGACTTCTTTTTGCCGCAATGTCTGTAAAACTTCGTCCTTTTCATCTATCTGCTGCAAAATCGAGCAAACCAGCGCGTATTCCGGACCGGACGGATGAATGGCATAGTACCGCCACTGGCCCTCGCGTCTTTCCCGCACAAGGCCGGCGTTCTTTAATTTCCGCAAGTGCTGGCTGATGCCGGGCTGACTTATATCAAAAATAGCCGTCAGCTCGCAGACACAATATTCCTTATCCTCCAGAAGCTTCAGCATCAAAAGCCTCGTCGGGTCGCTTAGAAGCTTGAGGCACTGGCTGATCCCTCCGGAACTTAAAGCATGATGCCGCCGTTCCATGCGCTCACTCCTTTTTCACACTATTATATAAGCGGTTGTTTATATAAGTAAACGACAATATAAAAAAGCCGGCCTTGCACTTTTTGCAAAACCGGCTCATGTTTATTTTTGGAACATTTTTTTCGCTTCATCCATTGCTAATTTATTTCCCAGTGCTGAATAATCAAGCCAAGGCTGATCGGCAATTTTATAGACGTGGTTTGCTTTCACGGCCTTCAGCCCTTTCCATACAGCGCTTTTTTGCAATTCTTTATAGGCTTGCTGTGACTTGTCGTCTCTGTTAACGACGACGAAAATCGCATCTGCGTTGTAATCAGGCAGCACTTCTTGAGAAATGACTTCATAAGGGCGGGAGGTGTTCATTTCTTTAATGCCGTCAGCCGGTTTCAGCTTCAGATCGTCAAACAGAATCGGTCCCATCGGGCGGCGTGTGCTGAAGACGCGAAGCTCTTTTGCGTTCACGCGGATCGCCATGACTTTGGCGTTTTTCCCTAATTCCTTATTTATCATGGATTTGACTTGTTTTGTTTCATCTTCGTAATCTTGAATAAACGTTTTCGCTTCTTTTTCACGCTTGACGATTTTTCCGATGTCTTTTAAATGATCGCGCCATGTGCCTTTATCAAGGTCGAAAACGTGTGTGTTTCCGACTTTCTTGTATTTTGACACATCTTTTCCCGCAAATTCTTTATCAAGATAAATGTTGTCAGGGTTCAGCTCAAGTAAAGCTTCCATATCCGGATCTGAGGCAGGGCCGAGTTTTTTCGTGTCTTTCAGCTGATTTTTCACATGAGGGAGAAAATCTTTTAATTCTCCGCCCACGACGGAACCGGCAGGTGTAACGCCGAGAGCCAGCAGATCATTTGTCAGGTGAATGGACATCGAAGCGATTTTATGATCGCCGGATTTCTTTTTTGACTCCGGCTGTGTTGAATCGGATTGGCAGGCAGCCAGTAAGAAAATACACATGAAACTGACGAGCGCAATTATTTTTTTCATGGGAATACTCCTTGTTTTATGATTTGATTTTCATGACGAGATAGAGAAAATACGGCGCGCCGATGGCTGCCGCAACCACGCCGGCCGGAATGGCGTTCGGCTGAAACAAAGACCGGCCGATGGTGTCTGCCGCGACAAGAATGACAAGTCCGATTAATCCTGCAATCGGAATAATATGCTGATGCATGGTACCGACGAGCCGTCTTGCCAAGTGAGGGGCGGCAAAGCCGATAAAGCCGATTCCGCCGGCCATCGCGACGCTCGCGCAGGACAAGCCGACCGCTATGGCGATCAGCATGATCCTTTTTCTCTGCACGTGTGCGCCGAGCCCCGCGGCTGCCTGGTCACCGAGCATTAAAATATTCAAAGAGCGGGCGTTCAGCCATGCAAGCGGTGCGAGAATGCCGATCCAGGGCAATAGCGACCACACGTGAATCCAATCCCTGCCCCAGACGTTTCCCACCAGCCAGCGGGAAGCGAATGTATAAGTTTCTTCATTCAGGCGCAGCGACATAAACAATGTAACGGCGCTGAAGCCCGCGGAAACGGCGATCCCGACTAACAGCATACGGATCGTTAAAAAACCGTTCAGCCTGTCGTACGTAAGCACTACAATCAGCAGGGCGGCGAGTGTTCCGCCCGCAAACGTAAACAGCGGGATGAACATCGACGCCTGCGCCTCCAGGGAATGAAAGAATGTGATATACATCATCAAACCGAAGGAAGCGCCGGCATGCAGTCCGAGAATGCCCGGATCGGCAAGCGGATTTCGGGATACACCCTGCAAAATAGCGCCCGACACTCCTAAACCGATGCCGGCCAGCATCGTCACCAGAATCCGGGGAAGCCGGTAATCGAATAAAACGGTTGTGCTTTGAAACGTGCCGTATCCGAACAGCGTTTTTCCCACGGTGAGAGGAGAAAGCCGGAATGAGCCCGTATGCAGCCCGATCAGAATCATGCAAACGGCGATGACCAGCAGAATGAGTCCTGCCGCCGCCGCTTTTTTTGTTTCTTTCTGTACTTTCATTTATAAGTCTCTCCCTTCCTTGCGGGCAATATAAAGAAAGAAAGGGACACCGACAAGTGCGACCATAATGCCTATCGCCAATTCCCTCGGGGGACTGACCGTGCGCGAGGCCAGGTCGGCCAAAATCAATAGAATCGCGCCGAGTAACGCGGACATCGGAATAATCAGCCTGTACGTAACGCCGACGATCTTTCGCGCGATATGGGGAATGACCAGCCCGACGAAGCCGATCGCGCCCGCAGCGGAAACAGACACACCGGCAAGAACGACGGCGATCATTAATCCGGCGGCACGCGTCAGAGCCGTGTTCACCCCTAAATTCGCCGCCACGTCATTTCCCATTGAGAGAAGGGTGACGGACCGGCCCATGAATGTCGCGAGAATGATGAAGACCGCAATCACGGGAACAAGGACTTGTAAATGAGCCCACTTGATCCCTGACACCCCGCCGGCGTACCAGAAGGCCAAATCCTGGCTTAAATCGTAATAAATCGCCACACCGGTACTGAGTGAATGTAAAAGAGCGGCCACGACCGCCCCGGCAAGCGTCACCTTTAAAGGTGTCATGCTGCCTTTTCCCGCCGCACTGATAAAGAAAATCAAGCCGGTGCTTGCCAGTGCTCCCAAAAATGACATCACCATCAGCAGGGCGTATGACAAATGAGGGAAAAAAGCAAAGCTGAGCGCAACAACAAACATGGCGCCCGCGTTTACGCCTAAGACACCCGAATCGGCAAGCGGGTTTCTCGTGACACCCTGCATGAGGGCGCCGGCTGCAGCAAAAGCGGCTCCTGTAACGGCCGCCCCGAGCACCCTCGGAAGACGCAATTCATGAATGATCTGCTGGCCCGTTATGTTCGGATTGTAATCAGCAACAGCCGACCAAACCGTATGTAAAGTAATGTCTTTCGCGCCGAATGAGACAGCGAAAAAAATAGATACAAGCAGCCCGATCACCGCGATCAGGAAGAAAACCCCGTTTTTTAAGATGCTGATCAGACGGTTTGCGGACGTGACAGAATCGCTCAAAAATCAATTCACCTACTTTTATGATCATTGTCCGGTATTTATTGAATGTGAGAATCATTTTCATTTGAACCATCATATTATACCGAGCTGATTTTCAAAACGCAATAGAGCGTTCAACAATGATGTCCTTTTTTTCTCTCATGTTTATATTGTAAAAAAGAAGTGAAAAACGTGAAAGAGGAAATCGCTATATTCAGAAAGGAGGGAGGCAAATGGCGGGAGAACGAAAGCCTTTGCCGATTGAATTTTACCAGAGACCGTCAGTGGAGCTTGCCCCTTTATTGCTCGGCTGTCTCTTGGTGAAGGAGACGGACGAGGGAACGGCTTCAGGTTTTATCGTGGAAACGGAAGCTTATATGGGAGCGGATGACAGGGCGGCGCACAGCTTCGGCAACCGGCGCACGAAACGGACGGAAATTATGTTCCATGAGGCGGGCCGCATTTATACATACGTCATGCACACTCATACATTAATGAACGTCGTCGCCGCGGACATCGGCATTCCGCAGGCCGTGTTAATCAGGGCGGCGGAGCCTCATGAAGGACAGTTCCTGATGGAGAGCAGGAGACCGGGCAGACCCCCGAGAGAGCGGACAAACGGCCCGGGAAAACTGACGAAGGCGATGGGCATTTCAATGAACGACTACGGCAGCATGATCACGGAACCGCCGCTGTATATTACGGAGGGCTTTACGCCTGAGCATATATCAACAGGCCCGAGAATCGGGATTGACAACAGCGGAGAAGCCCGGGATTATCCGTGGCGCTATTGGGTGACGGGGAACCGGTATGTCTCACGCTGACCATGTTTATAAACGCTGATAACAGGGGAAAGACAAGGTAAAAGAAAGGGGATTCAGACATTGAAAAAATTTTTCAAAACGATTATCAAATGGGCGCCCGTCATCTATCCGATCATCAGAAAAATCATAAAAGAACGGAAGGCATCTAAGCGGAACCGCATGTCCGCATCCCGAACAGCCGGCTGATCCGGCTGTTTTTTTACGGGCCTGGCATCGGATTGCCGCATTGACTTGAAATCCTCCCCATTATAGAATTTACATACATTTACCCCTTCCTCATTCTATTTGCCCATTTTTCACGTCTGCATCTGATCTGATAGGAGGTTTTTCTCATGCTTCATGGGCGGCTTCGTGAACTTCTGCGCTTGCTTTTAGCTGCTGAAACACCGGTTACAAGCTCAGTCATCGCTGCAAATGTAAAGGTAACGACGCGGACGGTCCGCAATGACATAAAGGAACTGCAAACCATTGTAGAAAAACACGGCGCATCCATTCAATCTGTCAGAGGGAGCGGCTATAAGCTGCTGATCCGGAATGAGCAGCCGTTTAAAAACTGGCTTCAGGACAATTTCCAGCAGAACAGCACCGTGCCGATTTTTCCCGGTGAACGGTTAGATTACCTTATGAAAAGAATGCTTCTGGCCGACGGCTACCTCAAGCTGGATGACTTGGCGGAAGAACTGTTCATCAGTAAATCCACACTTCAATCTGATTTAAAAGAAGTCAAAAAACGGCTCCGCCCCTATGACATCATTTTGGAAACAAGGCCGAACTACGGCTTTAAGCTGCGCGGCGAAGAGCTCCGCCTCCGTTATTGTATGGCGGAATACTTAGTGGACGACCGCGAGCCTGAGCCTGATCTCCTGAGTGAAAAGGCCGGTATTCTGCCGAAAGACGACATTCACGTGATCCGCACAGCCATTATGAAGCAGGTTCGAAACCATAAGATCCCGCTTTCTTTCTTCGGCCTGAACAATCTCATCATCCATATCGCCATTGCCTGCAAACGAATCCGGACAGAAAACTATGTATCTCTCATCCCGGAAGATCTTCATGATATTAAGCTTGAAACAGAATATCAGTCAGCGGAAGCCATCGTAAAAGAGCTTGAATCTGCGCTTTCGGTCACCTTTCCCGAACAGGAAACCGCCTATATTGCCATTCACCTGCTCGGGACAAAGCGCATGACCCAGTCACAATTGGACGGAAAAGAGCTTACAAGGCTGATAGACGGGGAAACCAGCCGTTTGACGGAGGCCATGATCGAAGCCATTGAGCGGGAGCTGAAGCTCGGAATCACGGACGACAATGAGCTGAAAGCGGGTCTTGCGCTCCACATCAAGCCGGCGATTAACCGAAACCGGTACGGAATGAACCTGAGAAACCCGATGCTCTCCGCCATAAAGGAAAATTATCCGCTCGCATTTGAAGCGGGAGTGATTGCGGGAATCGTGATCAAGGAGCAAACCGGCATTGATATTCATGAAAATGAGATCGGATATTTGGCGCTTCATTTCGGAGCCGCCATTGAAAGGAGAAAGACGGAACGGCCGCCTAAACGCTGTCTGATTGTTTGTGCGTCCGGCGCCGGCAGCGCGCAGCTTTTAAGAGAAAAGCTCCGTTCCCGGTTCGCAAAGCGTCTTGAAATCGTCGGAACGGCTGATTACTGCAGCCTTGACCAGCTTTCCTTTGAGTCGATTGATTTTGTGGTCAGTACAGTGCCGATCAAAAAAGACCTGCCCGTTCCCGTATTGAAGGTTCATACGCTGCTGGGCGGCGGGGATTTTACAAAAATCGACGCCATGCTGGAAGAAAAGCGGGAACAATTGAACTTTCTGAAACCGGAGCTGGTATTTTTGCAGCAGGATCTGGAGACGAAGGAAGACGTCATTCGTTTTCTCGGACAGCAGGTTGCAGAAGCCGGCCTCGCTTCTGATTCTCTGACCGATTCTATTTTTGAAAGGGAAGCGATTTCTCCTACGAGTTTCGGCAATCTTACGGCGATTCCGCACCCGCTCGTTCCGCAGACAGACACGACGTTTTGGGCGGTATGCACGCTGAAGAAACCGATTGACTGGGCGGATAAGCGTGTCCAATTTGTCTGCCTGCTCTGCGTCGAGAAAGAAAGCAAAGCCGACCTCCAGCATATGTACAAATGGCTCGGCGGCATGTTAGATGATCCGGCCGCGGTAAGCCGTCTCTTAAAATGCACAACCTATCAGGAGGTTTTACGAGTATTCAGAGACAAACGATCAGAGAAAGACCGGGATACACCTTTTTTCCGTTAGCAGCGGAAAAAGCCTGAGTAGTTATGAAAGCGATTTCATAATATGATGGTACTAACATCGAGACATACAAAATATCAAACTTTCAGGAGGTCTTTTACATGAATATATTACTCGTTTGTGCAGCAGGGATGTCAACAAGCTTACTCGTTACCAAGATGGAAAAAAGCGCGCAGGAACAAGGAAAAGAATATAAAATCTGGGCGGTGTCAGGCGATTCAGTCAACCAGCATATTGATAAAGCGGACGTATTGCTGCTTGGGCCTCAAGTCCGTTATTTGCTTCCGCAGCTGAAAAAATTGGGTGAATCAAAAGGAGTGCCGGTTGAAGTCATCAATACCGTCCATTACGGCACTTGCAACGGAGCGGAGGTTCTGAAATCAGCGGAACAGCTCGGAAACGCATCGTAGAAAGGGGCGGGCCGTGTGAATAAGGTGAACCAGTTTTTAGAAGAGAAAGTCATGCCCATTGCCGGAAAAATTGCCTCCCAGCGGCATCTGCAAGCATTGCGTGACGGGATCATCCTCACCATGCCGCTTATCATCATCGGTTCGTTTTTTCTGATCATCGGCAACCTGCCGATTCCGGGATATGCGGATTTCATGGCAAAGACGTTCGGAAGCGCCTGGTCTCAAAAACTGCAATATCCGGTTGATGCGACCTTTGAAATCATGGGTCTTGTCGCCGCTTTCGGAATCGCCTACCGCCTGGCCGAAAAATACGGGGTGGACGCATTATCGGCCGGTGCGATATCTTTGGCGGCGTTTCTCTTGGCAACGCCGTACAAAGTTCCGTTTCTGCCTTCCGGCGCCAAAGAGGAAATCATGGTGGGCGGCGGCATCCCGCTGTCTCTCATGGGAAGCAAAGGGCTGTTTGTCGCGATGATCATCGCCATGCTGTCGACGGAAATTTACCGCTTGATCATCCAGCGGAATTTCGTCTTCAAAATGCCGGACGGCGTACCTCCGGCGGTCAGCAAATCGTTTGTCGCCTTAATTCCCGGCTTTGCCGTCATCTTTCTGATCTGGGGTGCGCGTTTAATTGTCGAAGCGACGCCGTTTGAAAACCTTCATAACATTGTAAGCGTTGTACTGGGGACGCCGCTCTCGATTCTTGGGGGAAGTCTCGGCGGAAGCCTGATAGCCGAAGCGGTTCAAATGCTCTTGTGGGCGTGCGGATTACACGGGGCGAACATAGTCGGCGGCGTCATGGCGCCGATCTGGTTCGGAGCGATGGATGCCAACCGGATTGCGTTTCAGGCGGGCGATGCGCTTCCGAATATTTTCACCCAGCAGTTTTTTGAAATCTGGATCAACATCGGCGGAAGCGGCGCGACACTGGCGCTCGTGGTCACCATGTTTCTCCGTTCGCGAAGCAAGCAGATGAAGCAGCTTGGGAAACTCGCCATCGGGCCGGCCGTCTTTAATATTAATGAGCCGATTATTTTCGGAATGCCGATCGTCATGAACCCGATGCTTCTCATTCCGTTCATTATCACACCGCTTGTCACACTGGTCCTTACCTATATCGGCATGAGCACCGGCCTCGTCGCCAAACCTGCCGGCATTGTCGTCCCATGGACGATGCCGCCGATTTTCTCCGGCTATCTTGCCACGGGCGGAAAAATATCAGGGGCTGTCATGCAGGCGATTAATATCATCACAGCCTTTATCGTGTACTATCCGTTCTTCAGAATGTGGGATTCGCAAAAGCTGAAAGAAGAAAACGAACTTGAACAATCGCAGGCGCCAGCCGTACAGGGAGACGAAAAAGCCGTGCTGTAGAGAAAGGGAGTGAAACACATGAATGAAAAAATGGAACAGACCATTTTTCAGATCATCCTGCATGGCGGCAACGGCAGAAGCGCATCAATGGAAGCCATTGCCGCCGCAAAGCGGGGGGACAGAGCCATGGCGGAGGAAAAGCTTCAGGAAGCCGCAAGGGAACTGACCGAAGCTCATCATTATCAGACAGAACTGATCCAAAATGAAGCCGGCGGAGAAAAAACAGACATGACGCTTTTGATGGTGCATGCGCAAGATCATTTAATGAATGCCATGACCGTGAAAGACTTGGCCGCTGAGTTAGTCGAGATTTACGAAAAAGTGAGTCTGCAAGGGGGAGCAAAAATATGACAAAAGGAATTAAAATTGTAACGATCGGCGGAGGTTCAAGCTATACACCGGAGCTTGTGGAAGGCATCATTAAGCGCTATGAGGAACTGCCTGTCAGAGAATTATGGCTCGTCGACATTCCTGAAGGCGAGAAAAAACTCAATATCGTCGGCACGCTTGCAAAACGCATGGTCGAAAAAGCGGGTGTTCCGATAGAGATTCACCTGACGCTTGACCGGAGAGAAGCCTTGAAGGATGCGGATTTCGTAACGACTCAATTCCGCGTCGGCCTTCTTGAGGCCCGCGCCAAAGACGAACGGATTCCGTTAAAATACGGCGTAATCGGCCAGGAGACAAACGGTCCGGGCGGTTTATTCAAAGGGCTGCGCACCATCCCGGTTATTCTGGAAATCGCGAAAGACATCGAAGAGCTTTGTCCGAATGCATGGCTCGTGAATTTCACAAACCCTGCCGGCATGGTTACCGAGGCCTTGCTCCGCTACTCGAATCTCACAAAAGTCGTCGGCCTCTGCAATGTGCCGATCGGCATTAAAATGGGCGTCGCAAAAGCATTGGATGTGGATGTCAGCCGGATCGAAGTGCAATTTGCCGGGCTGAATCACATGGTCTTCGGATTAGATGTTTTCTTAGACGGCGTCAGCGTGAAAGATCAAGTCATTGAAGCCATGGGAGACCCGAAAAACGCCATGACGATGAAAAATATTTCAGGAGCGGAATGGGAGCCTGAATTCCTGAAGGCGCTCGATCTGATTCCTTGCGGCTACCACCGCTATTATTTCAAAACGAAAGAAATGCTCGAGCATGAAATAGAAGCGTCACAGACGGAGGGCACACGCGCCGAGGTCGTGCAGAAGGTTGAGAAAGAACTGTTCGAACTGTACAAAGATCCGAATCTCGCCATCAAACCGCCGCAGCTTGAAAAACGGGGCGGAGCGTACTACAGTGACGCGGCCTGCAACCTGATCAGCTCCATCTATAACGACAAACATGATATCCAGCCCGTCAATACGATAAACAACGGCGCGATCGCCAGCATTCCGAATGACTCAGCGGTCGAAGTGAACTGTGTCATGACGAAAGACGGTCCGAAACCGATCGCCGTCGGTGATCTGCCGGTGTCTGTCCGCGGACTCGTCCAGCAAATCAAATCATTTGAGCGCGTCGCCGCTGAAGCAGCCGTCACGGGAGATTATCAAACGGCGCTACTTGCGATGACGATCAACCCTCTCGTCCCGTCAGACTCCGTGGCAAAGGCCATTCTGGATGAAATGCTTGAGGCCCACAAAGAACATCTGCCTCATTTCTTTAAGTCGATTGAAGCATAAGAGCAGTAAAAAAAACCCGGATTCGCTTCCGGGTTTTTTGCTTATTTTGATTCGCTTAGTGAGGCGACTTCCGTCGTCCAGCCGAACACGTCGGCTTCCGCGCCTTTTTGAATGCCTGTAATGGTATCATACAATTTCTTCGAGATCTCTCCGGTTTCACCGCTGCCGATGACAAGACTTTCATCATTCCAGATCAGTTCGCCGACCGGAGAAATGACCGCCGCCGTACCGGTTCCGAATGTTTCTTCCAATCGGCCGTCACGATGCGCCTGGATGATTTCATCGATCGAAATCTTCCGCTCAGACACAGTCAGTCCCCAATGTTTGAGAAGGGTGATGACAGAATTTCTCGTAATTCCTTCAAGAATGCTTCCGTTCAGCTCCGGCGTCACGATCTCGCCGCTGATTTTGAAGAAGATGTTCATGCTGCCGACTTCTTCGATGTATTTTTTCTCAATGCCGTCAAGCCATAAAACCTGGGAAAATCCCTTCTCTTCCGCAACCTGCTGCGCTTTCAGACTTGATGCGTAGTTGCCGGCGGTTTTCGCGTTTCCGGTGCCGCCTTTGACGGCGCGCACGAATTCGTTTTCCACGGCGATTTTCACCGGTTTAATGCCTTCTTTGTAATAAGAGCCGACCGGGGAAAGAATGATAAACAGCTTGTACGTATGGGATGCCGCTACACCGAGGAAAGGCTCAGTCGCAATAATAAACGGACGGATATAAAGGGAAGTGCCTTCCGCTTTCGGAATCCAGTCTTTGTCGATGGCTACGAGCTGTTTCAGGCCTTCAAGAACAAGCTCTTCATCAATGAGCGGGATGCAAAGGCGGTCATTTGACTGGTTCAGGCGCTCCATATTTTTCTCCGGTCTGAACAGAAGCACTTCCTGATCCTTCGTTACATACGCTTTAAGCCCTTCAAAAACGGTTTGGCCGTAATGATAAACCATGGCCGCAGGATCCATTGAGATGGACTGATAAGGGATAATTCTCGGATCGTACCAGCCTTGATCAGCGTCGTAATCCATAACAAACATATGGTCGGTGAAAATTCTGCCGAACGCAAGGTCATGGGGGTCCGGTTTCGGTTTTTTGGCTGAAGTCAATTCAACACGAATGTCTTGTTTCATAATGTTCTGTCTCCCTATTGGTGTTATTGTCAAACTTATTTGAAAATAATTTATATTCTATTGTATACCTTCAACAAATATTCGCAATAGTTTTCCTCAAATTTGTGAAAAAATCAAATCACATAAAAAGCAGGGGAGAGAATGCCCCCTGCGTGTTCGTTTTTACGTATTCTGTCATCACCGTGCTCAGTGAACCGTCACCTTGCCGGTTTTGTAAAACTGCTCCATTGCTTTATCGACGTACACCCAGCCTTTCCAGGCGATATGGATGGTGTCTTTCATAAAGTACGGATCATATTCGTGCCCGGATAAGTCGGCAACCTGAAAGCCCTTCGCTTTAATTTGCTTAGTGACTTTTTTGTAGTAATCAGTCCGGCCTTTTTTCGGGAAGCCGGTGTAGTCATACCATTTTCCGTTGACCGGAATAACCACGAACATCGGTTCAGCGCCGGCATCTTTCAGAATGTCCAGCATATCCTCAAAGTCGTGATATTCGACTGATTTGGCGTACGTTCTTCCTTTGTTGATCCCTTTCACTCTCTTTACTTTCTTCTTAATCTTTTTATAAGAAGCGTCATCGATATAGAAAGGATTGGACTTGGAGCTCCGTTCTCCTAATTGCGCGGCGGCTGTTTTTAACTCTGACCACGATTTCCCTTTCAGGTTTTCAGAGATCGTCCGTTCAGGGCCCTTGGTTTCTCCCATTGAATAATAAAGATCTTTTTTCTCAAGCAGAGAATAATAAGCTTTGGCAGCCGGCATGACCGCTTTCACTTTCCATGATTGTCCGTTGACCATTCCCTTGTACAATTCAGAAAGGACGGCATCATGCTGAACGACTTTAAAACGGAGCATGCGCTTCATCATGTTCTTTTTGACCGCGGGATCAATCTGGTTATTAAATGCTAAATCCAATGCCTGAAGTGATGAAAAATTCGGCGCAAAGTGCTGTTCATCAGAACCTTTTTTGATAAACCATTGCGGAGAAACAATGAATACCAGCTTTTTGCCTTTCAGCTGCTGATAATGCGCCGCAAAGTTCACGGCGTGTATCAAGGATTGGTCCCCGCCTTTTCCGACAAGATAAGGCGTAAAGCCTTGGTTGTTCACTTGGAAATAGTTGGACGGATGAAACTCATCCAGTCTTGAAAGCTCGGAAGAACCGAAAATCGGCAGATACTTCGAGTCTTCGAACATTTTATTTTGCAGATAGAGCCCCTGGAACATATTCGGATTTAAGGCTGCCGCCGACTCTTCGACACGTTTTTCAGGAATGAAGCGCGTAAGCCATGAAGCCGGAACTGCGATAGCTCCGACAAACAGGACGAACGCTAAAATAATTGGTCCAAAGAAACGCTTTTTCATTTACTTCAACTCAGTCAGTTTGTTTACAATGTTGTTTGGCGTATTCCACTCGTCACGGTCAAATTCAGTGATCGGCACTGTAATGCCGAAGCGGTTTTCGATGGCGACAAGCAGCTCTACAGTTCCGAAAGAATCAAGCAGTCCTTCTTCAAAGATTTCAATATCAGGATTTTCTTTCACAGCGTCCTCCTGACAAACTTCAGCTAATACGTCTAATACTTCCTGTTTAAATTCCATGTGTTTTCAATCTCCTTTAGTGATGAAATGGTTTTCCTGAGAAAATATAAAATCCGAAACATACGAAATGGAATGTGATGACGATGGCTAAAAAGGCCGTAAAACGATTGGCGGGCAGCCACTTGTATTTCTTATTCCATTTCTCAAAAAAGTTATACCCGGTCATTAATACGGCGTGGTACAGGCCGTATACAATATATTGCAGGGCGAGTCCGTGCCAGACGCCCATCAGCATGAACAGCAGGAAATACCCGATGTTCGAGACGGCCATCCGGTTCTTTATCCATTTTTTCTTTGTCATCCAGAAAACAAAGCGCATAAATACGTAGTCTCTGAACCAGAAGGATAAGGACATGTGCCAGCGGTTCCAGAAGTCTTTAATGTTTTTGCTGATAAACGGCTTATTAAAGTTTTCCGGAGATTTGATGCCCATGATATAGCTTACACCGACGGCAAACATCGTGTAACCCGCAAAATCAAAAAACAGGTACAAGCTGTATCCGTACATGTACAGCACATTACCCCACAGTTTGCTGTGGGTGATATGGGACAGATTCATAATGAAATACGTGTTAATCGCATATCCGATAATGAATTTGTATAAGAAACCGATAAAAATTTTATGAATGCCGGTATACAGTAAATCAGCGTATTCTCCCTTTGTCCATACTTTCTGTTCGTCCTTGGCAAATCTGCGGTATCTGTCGATCGGACCGGAAGAAATGGTCGGGAAAAACATAATAAAGTACAAAAGGCGGTGAAGCGGCATTTTTTCTTTAATCAGCCCGTCTCTCGTTTCCATGATCAGCTGGACGCCTTTAAATGTCAAATAAGAAATTCCTAAGAAACTGATCAGGTTATGAACCGGGTGATGAGGCGCCGGCGGAAAGAAAAACGGCCATAATTTAGATAAAAACAGGGGTAAAATGGACGCGATCACGGCCATACTGAAGACAAAGCCGCTGTTGGCTTTCAGTCTGTAAGCGAGATAACCCCTGATTAAAAGCACCTGCCACAGCGTAAAGATACATAGTGCGATCACGCCGTGCAGATCATGCGCGAAAATCAAAGCCAATACGATGATGGATATAAACATGTTGTATCCTTGGAATCTCTTGCCGTTCAGCCCTAAAATAATCGTCGGCAAAAGAAGGATTCCAAGTAAGATAAAGAAGAAAAACGAGCTGTAAGGCGTCATACAAGAACCTCTTCGCCAATGCGTTTACGGTCGATTTTTCCGTTCGCAGTCATTTGGATGTGATCCTGATAAATGAATTTTCTCGGAATCATGTAGGCCGGAAGCGAAGCGGCCAGTTCTTTCTTAATGGCGCTTGTCAGCTGGAATTCTTTTTCAAAATCATGTTTTTCAGGCACGATGGCGGCAATTAAATATTCGACAGGTCCGTTAGGCTGATACGGGATGACAACCGCCGTGCGCACATATTGAGACTGCCTTACATGTACTTCGATTTCCTCCAGCTCCATGCGGTAGCCGTGAAGCTTAATCTGGAAATCAAGGCGTCCTTGGCAGAAAATCTGACCATCCTGAACATAACCGGCATCACCCGTGTGATATGCCCACTGGCCGTCGATCGGGAAAAACGCTTTTTCTGTCAGAGAAGGCTCTCCGAGATAGCCTTTGCTCACGCTCGGGCCCGCGATGATGATTTCCCCTTTTTCTCCGTCCGGAAGCTTATTCCCGTTTTCATCCATGATGAAGATATTCATATCGGGTTTTGCAAAACCGACGGGCAGAGATTCATGTTCATCGATGATCTGCTGCGTAATTTCAACGGAGGTGACGGCAACCGTTGTTTCAGTCGGGCCGTATGTATTGAATACGCGGGCCTTCGGAAAACGGTTTAACAGTTCCTGTGCCACGGCAGCCGGAAGCGCTTCTCCGCAAAACATAAATACTTCTGTCTCAGGCAGGAGCTCCTGCGTAAAGCCGGGGTCCATCAGACACATTTGGACGAAAGACGGCGTCGATGTCCAGACGTTCAGTTTGGATTTCTCCAGCTCTTCAAATAGTACTTTCGGTTTATTGATTTTGTCTTTCGTTACGCAATGCAGCGTACCTCCCGTTTGAAGCGAAGGGAAAATGTCCATGACAGATAAATCAAAAGAAAACGGCGCTTGGTTTAAGAATGTCTTACCATCGCCCACAGGAAAATCCCTGCAGATCCAGTCAGTGAAGCTTTGCAGGTTATCAGCCGATATCTGCACGCCCTTCGGATTTCCCGTGCTGCCGGACGTGTAAATAATGTAAAATGTGTCCAGCTCTTTTACCCAGTTCTCACGGCTGAGGTCTGCATCTCCGTCAGCTGCAAGCTCTTCGGGCGTAACGGTTTTAATCAGATTGCTTCCCGTATCGACTGCATCGCCCGATACGCTGATAAGCAGCTCTGCGCCTGAGCTTTCAATGATTTTGACGATCCGCTCCGCCGGAATGGAAACATCGACAGGGATGTAAGGGCGGCCCGCTTTGACGCTTCCTAAGAAAGAAACGATCATATTCGGCTCCATATGTCCGTAAACCAGGACAGGCGCTTTCGAACCGTCAGCTGTATGTTTTTGAATGCCGGACGCAACCCGCTCCGACAAATCCCATAATTCCCCGTAAGTGAGGGAATGATCTAAGGAACGAAACGCTTCGGCCTGCGGCTTGGCGTCTGCGTATGTTTTTATAGCATCAAGTAGTTTCATAGTTATCCTCCCCGATTAGAAATCGTTGTAAATATAAGTGCCGGTATTCGCTGTATGAAATCCATACATCCAAAAGAGCAATACTAATATCAGAAAATAAAAGCCCGTATGAAACGTCCATTTGATCAATGTATTTTCATAAGCACGTTTTAATTTTTGCATCATATTCAAAATTCCTTCCCCGCGTATTCAATAATTACACCAGTATATGACGATTAGATTAACAAAAAGTTTCAAAATATGTCTAATATCCTAAGCTTAAAATTTCCTTAAAAATGAATGAGAAACAAAAGGATGGAAAACACGCATGTATAAATTGGCAAATGATCATACTAAAAAGGCGCTGTTCAGGCGGGATTTTTAACTTATCGTAAATATAAACGAGGTAAAAAAATTTTGGCGGCTTTTTCTTACGCAGGCTTGTGCCGAACCCCAATGGAGAAGGGCGAAAAGCCGTTTCCGGCAGGATAGCCGATAAAGCGCCGCATCTTGTGAAATGAGGAAGAAATTATTATGATAGATAAGGTAGCAGAAAACGTGAAAACCCCAATTCAACACTACTGTTATCGGCTGACTGTGAAAGCCTTTTAATAGAAAGGAAGAGGAAAATGAATCAAAACAATATGGGGGGCAGCCAAAAGACGCCCGAGAAAGAAAGCATGGGCCGCATTTTGTGGCAGCTAACCCGCCCTCATACATTGACGGCATCGTTTGTGCCCGTACTTCTCGGCACCGTATTGGCGATGTTTTACGTAAAGGTTGATTTCCTGCTGTTTTTGGCCATGCTGTTTTCCTGCCTTTGGATTCAGATCGCCACGAACTTATTCAATGAATATTACGATTTTAAACGCGGTTTAGATACGGAGGATTCCGTCGGTATCGGCGGAGCGATCGTCCGCCACGGCATGAAGCCGAAAACAATTCTGCAGCTGGCGCTCGGCTCTTATGCGATTGCCCTCGTGCTCGGTGTTTATATCTGCATGAGCAGCAGCTGGTGGCTTGCGGTTATCGGCCTTGCCGGCATGCTGATCGGCTATCTGTATACGGGCGGCCCGCTGCCGATTGCGTATACACCGTTCGGGGAACTGTTCTCCGGCATTTGCATGGGCTCTGTATTTGTCCTTATTTCTTTCTTCATTCAGACAGGCAGAATTAATGAACAGAGCATTTTGATTTCCATCCCGATTGCCATCTTGGTCGGAGCGATTAACCTGTCCAACAATATCCGTGATATTGAGGAAGATAAAAAGGGCGGACGTAAAACGCTGGCCATTTTGATGGGGCATAGAGGAGCCGTCATGATACTGGCCGCATCTTTTGCCATCGCTTACATCTGGATCGTCGGTCTTGTCATCATGGGTTACACAAGCCCATGGCTGTTCCTGGTCTTCCTGAGCGTGCCGAAGCCCGTTCAGGCTGTGAAAGGCTTTGTGAAAAACGAAATGCCGATGAACATGATTATTGCGATGAAATCAACGGCGCAAACCAATACATTTTTCGGATTCCTGCTTTCAATCGGACTCCTGATCAGTTATTTCCGCTGATCAAATGAAAAGGCAAATGCCATAACCGGCATTTGCTTTTTTTTATGAAATAATCTTCATGATTTTGTAAAGAACCTGACTGAGGACTGACCCGTCTTATATACGGACAGCAAAGCAAGGAGATGAAAAAAATGGACTTGTCAACAGCCCATATGGATGATTTGAAAACGGTCATGGAAGATTGGAAAAATGAATTATTAGTTTATAAATTCGCTTTAGATGAGCTGGATACGAAGTTTTCGATCATCAGCCAGGAATATAATTTGATTCACGGGCATAACCCGATCGAGCATACAAAATCACGCGTAAAAAGTTTCGAGAGTATCGTCAATAAACTGATGCGCAAAGGCTGCGATGTGACGACGCAGGAAATGAAAGAGCATATTCATGATATTGCGGGTGTCAGGATTATCTGTTCCTTTATTTCCGATATTTATAATGTCGCTGAGGTTTTGAAGCAGCATAAGGACCTGAAGATCGTAAAGGTGAAGGATTATATCAAACATCCGAAGCCGAACGGCTACCGCAGCCTGCATTTGATTATTGAAATTCCCGTTTATTTGACGAATCGTGTGGAATATGTGAAGGCGGAAATTCAAATCCGCACCATCGCCATGGATTTTTGGGCGAGTCTTGAACATAAAATTTATTACAAATTAAATAACGAAGTCCCAAAGCATCTGACCGACGAGCTGAAGGAAGCAGCGGACATCGCCCATTATTTAGACGAAAAGATGCTTGGGATTAAGAAAGAAGTCGATTAAACGATTGACGCATCACAAACAGCCGGACCGCTTTTATGTGCAGTCCGGCTGTTTATTTATCCGTTTACGCGCAGCTGTACAAATTTTCGCTTGCCCACCTGAATCGTCATGCCGTCTTCTGCGGTAATGACGGTATGAAGGGCATCCGTTTTCTCCCCGTTCACTTTGACTCCGCCGTTTTGAATCATACGGCGTGCTTCGCTTTTTGAAGAAAAGAGTCCAATCGTGACGAGCAGCTCAATAAGGGGCACGGGCTTTTCTCCGTCCCATATGACGGTTTTCATATCTTCAGGCAGGCTGTTTTGCTGGAAGACACGTTTGAAATGCTGTTCTGCCGCATCCGCCGCTTTCCTGCCGTGGTACATTCTGACGATTGTACCCGCTAAGATCATTTTGGCATCTCTCGGATGAAGCTTTCCTGATTCCAAATCCTTCTCCATCTGTTTTTTCTCCGCAGGCTCTAAGTCTGTCGCTAAATGAATATATGTTTTCATCAGGCTGTCCGGCAATGACATCGTTTTGCCGTACATGTCGTTCGGATGCTCGTCAATACCGATGTAGTTGTTTTTTGATTTAGACATTTTTTCAACGCCGTCAAGACCCTCCAAAAGCGGCATGAGGATGACGACCTGCTTTTCTTTTTTGTAGCGTTCTTGGAAATGGCGGCCCATCAGCACGTTAAAATGCTGGTCCGTACCGCCGAGTTCGATATCGCTTTCGAGAACGACAGAATCGTAGCCCTGCATCAGCGGGTAAAAGAATTCGTGAAGTGAGATCGGTTTTTGCATGGCGATGCGCTCCTCAAAGTCGTCGCGCTCCATCAGACGGGCGACAGTAATTTTCCCCGCTAATTCAATCACATCTTCCAGATTCAATGTCTTCAGCCATTTTGAGTTGCAGTGAAGTTCAACTTTGTCTTGATCCAGCACCTTGCCAAACTGTTCAAAGTAGGTTTTGGCATTGTGCTGGACTTCTTCATCAGTCAGCTGTTTTCTGGCTTGCGACTTCCCCGTCGGATCACCGATTTTTCCGGTAAAGTCCCCGATAACAAGCTGTATGATATGGCCGTTTTCTTGAAATTGGCGCAATTTGTTTAACACGACGGTATGGCCCAAGTGGACGTCGGGTGCGGACGGATCAAGGCCGAGTTTAATGTTCAGCGGCTTGCCGGATGTCACTGATTTGGCGATTTTATTTCTCAATTCTTCAGGCGGTATGACGTCCGCGGCGCCGGTCATGTACAAATCCAGCTGCCTTTGCACTTCTTTCTCCTGATCATTCGTTAAAGTGATTGATTCCATCTTTTACATCCTCCTTTTTTTAGCCAAACAAAAAAGCCGCATCCCAAAAGGGACGTGGCTGTATGCACGCGGTACCACCCTGATTGAAGACGACGTCTTCCGCTCATTCGAATAACGGTTTCCCGTTCTTTGCTACTGAAGTTCACAAAGAAAGCTCAGGGAGGTAATTCACGTTTGTCTTTGTGCCGGCTTGCACCATCCGCCGGCTCTCTGAAACAGGGAGACAATCCGTTACTGATTCCCGTCATAGCTGCTATGTTATGAAATTGTCAGCGATTTTTTGCAGCAGGGCGGACAGCGTTTTTTGTTCCTGTTTATCCAGACAGGCCGTCAGTTCAATTTCCCCCTGATGAAAGTCGGGGTAAAGGTCTTCAATAACCTTTCTGCCCTCATCGGTAATACTGACGAATACAAGCCTGCGGTCTCTTTTGTTCGTTTGTCTGCTGCATAAGCCCTTCTTCTCCAAAGTGTTCAGGACATTGCTCGCCGTCGCCGCGGTAATTCCGGATAGAGCGGCTATCCTTCTTGTATCAAGCGTTTCCCATTCACAAAGGTCATACAGAATGGAAAACGCCGTCCATGATAATTTGTGTGCCGACAGCACCTCTTTCTCCATTTTTACACGGAGCTGCTGGGCGGACCGATAGAGTGCAGCGGCAATATAGGCCGCCTCTTTGTTTCGGCCGGATAGATCGGAAAAAGGCCTGTTCGGCTTCTTATTGTCTGATCCGGCATCGTTGCGATTCGTCAATGGCGTCTTGCTCCTTATTATTGTCAGAATCATTAGCTATGAAATGAATTTTAACAGAGAATGCAAAAGATATCAAATCGCAAACAGCACATTCCCGCAGAAAAAATGTGTAAGATCGAGGTTTACTTTTTAAAAAAAGGGAAAGACATTTGTACAACAAAAAGGGAGATGAATATCAGTGGGAAAGAATGAAACAATGCATATCGTATCATGTGCCGATGATCATTATGCTCGTCATTTGGGTGGGATGTTCGCTTCTTTATTGATGAATATGGATAAAACAAGGGATGCGAAATTATATGTGATCGACGGCGGAATTACTTCCGAAAACAAGGACAAGCTTGAACAGACCGCGATGTCATTCGGGACACCGCTTGAATTTTTAGAAGTAGACGCTGATCAATACAAGCATGCAGTCGAAAGCAGCCACATTACAAAAGCGGCTTATTACCGCATTTCCATCCCTGATTTAATTAAGGATGAGTCCGTAAAGCGGATGATTTACATTGATTGCGATGCAATTGTGATGGAAGATATTTCGGTTTTATGGGACTTGGATATTTCCCCGGCAATAGTTGCGGCGGTAGAAGACGCCGGACAGCATGAAAGACTGAAAAAAATGAATATCAGCGACACTGCCAAGTATTTTAATTCCGGCATTATGATTATAGATTTCGAACCTTGGAGAAGACAGAATATTTCCGAAAAGGTGATTGATTTTATCAACGAAAACAGCTCGGAGGATTTTCTCGTGTTTCATGATCAGGACGCGCTTAACGCGATCTTATATGATCAATGGCATGAACTGCATCCGCGCTGGAACGCGCAGACGCATATTATCATGAATGAGAAAACGCCTCCTGAACTGATCGACCGTATCCGTTACAGAGAAACACGTGCCGAACCGGCCATCGTCCATTTCTGCGGCAGCGACAAGCCTTGGAATACAGGCACCTCGCACCCGTATCGTGATCATTATTTCCGATATATGTCCTTTACGAAATGGAACACGATTGACCGCCCGGCCATGAACCAATAGGCAGGTGCGATGAAAACGCTTGTGAAGCCGCTATCCGGCTCACAAGCGTTTTTTTTTATTATTTCACCCGAATCGCACGCACGCGTTTTTGCAGGCTGGTCTTTTCGGCAGACGGCTTCAATCGGCTGACTGCCGTTTGCGCCGCTGATTGTGCTTTTTTCGTCTTGGTTTTTTCAGCCGCTTTTACTTTGTCTCTAGCCTGCTGCCGGTTGAGTTTATCTTTTATCCGGTCAAGCCGATTTTCCAGAGCGGTTTTTTCTTTTCCCGGCTGGATTTCGCTGACTGCTTTTTGGGCTTTTGCGGTGCTGGCCTCAGAGGTCTTTTTTTCCGCCTGCTTGACGCTGGCCTCAGCTGTTTTCAAAAGGCTTGAGTTGACAGCGTTAAGCCGCTTTTGCAGCCCTTTTTTCTCTGAACCGGCCGGTAATTTGCGGATGGCGCTTTGTGCGGCATTGACGGCGGTTTTTTTCTTTTGTTTTTCGGCAGTCCGGACTTTGTCTCTTGCGTCCGTCACATTTCTTGCCGTCTGGACTTTATTGATCCGCGCCTCAAGAGCGGTTTTTCCCTTTGACTTGGACAGCTTGCTGACTGCCGTTTTTGCTTGATTGATATCTGCCTGTTTTTTCGTCTTTTCCGCTTTTATTACGGCCCGTTCGGCGAAACTCTTTTGCTTTACGTGATATTGCACCAGGCCGTAGCCGAATCGGCTGTCACGTCCGGGAGCGCCCAGATCTTTGATGTTTTGCTGCATCTGCTGCCGGAGCTGTGTATTTGTTTCCTCGGGATATTTCTGCCTGAGCAGCGCGAACATGCCGGTGACGTGCGGCGCGGCTTGAGATGTGCCGTCAGCCGCGGCGTACATTTGATTCAGATACGTGCTCGTAATATTGGTGCCGGGTGCGGCAAATTCAATTTGTTTTCCGGTCGTGGAAAAAGCCGCGAGACCGTTTTTTTCAGTTGACGCTGAGACTGCCGTTACGCTGCTGTAGGCACCCGGATAATTGACGGGTTTTTTGTTGCCGTCGTTTCCTGCGGCGGCTACGATCACGATTCCTTTTTTGTATGCTTTGTCTACGGCGTCGTGAAGAATTTTGCTGTCTGCGTTAGTTCCGAGGCTCATATTGATGATGTCCATTTTGTTGGCGATCGACCAGTCGATCGCTTTAAGAAGGCTTTTAAGATCGCCTGCACCCTTTCTGTCTAATGCCTTAACCGCATATAACCGGACATCCGGCGCGATGCCGTCAATGCCGTATCCGTCATGTTTGGCCGCAATGATTCCGGCGACATGCGTCCCGTGTCCGTTGTCATCTTTGTATGAGGAAGTATAGCTGACTGCGGAATAGCCTCCGGCAATGGAAAGGTCATCATGAGGGTAAATGCCGCTGTCAATGACAGCCACTTTCACCTTTTTTCCCGTCAAGCCTTCTTTCCACGCCTGCTTGACCTGAGTCGGTTCTATATCCCATTGCGGCAGCGTGTAACTGCTGCTTTGGGCCGCTGTTAACGGGCGGATATCAAAACCGCCTGCTGCCTGAAAGGATACATTGTCTTCTACATATAAGATGTCAGGGTCCTGTTTCAGGTCTTTCACCGTTTGTGAATCGGCAGACACGGCGACTGCCGGGAGATGCTGATAGGTCTGTTCCACATCCGCTCCGCTGTCTATGGCGGATTCCTTGCCGTTTTGATTTTTGTACACCACGATAACGTCCCGGTCGTGCGTCTCGGCGTGCGCGGGCGCCGCGGCGGAGAACAGGCCGACGCACAAGGCCGCGGCCATTATCGGTTTCAGGATGTGATACATTGTGATTCCCCCTTTTTCTTTATATATCGGCAGTGCGGAATTCTTTTTTTCCTGAGGGATAAGGAAAATTTCTGTATGCAAATGTAAGCGTTTCCAAAATATGATGGAGAAAATGCTTTAAGACATCTGCGCAATGAACTCAAAAAGGGGGTTTTTGATAAATGAGTACGTTCAATCGGGTCATGGAAGAAAAAATCATGCCTGTCGCCGGAAAAGTCGCCGGCCAAAGGCACTTAAGAGCTTTGCGGGACGGCATTATTTTGACTATGCCGCTTATCATCATCGGATCGGTTTTTCTGATTCTGACGAGTCTTCCGATTCCCGGTTATGCCGATTTTATGGCTGGTCTTTTCGGTGAAAATTGGGTTGAAAAGCTCGGGTATCCCGTGAATGCGTCCTTTGACATTATGGCGCTTGTCGCCGCCTTTGGGATTGCCTACCGGCTTGCGGAAAGCTATGAGGTGGATGCCCTGTCGTCGGGAGCCATTGCCCTTGCCGCCTTTTTATTGGCGACGCCGTATCAGATTCCGTTTATTCCTGACGGCTCGGCAACAGAGATTATGGTGGGAGGCGGCATTCCGATTTCGCTGCTCGGAAGCAAAGGTCTGTTTGTCGCGATGATCATTGCAATGCTGTCTACGGAAGTGTACCGGTTTATCATACAAAGAAATATCGTTATTAAGATGCCTGACGGAGTGCCGCCTGCGGTCAGCAAATCGTTCGTTGCGCTCATCCCCGGTTTCATTATTATTACGCTTGTATGGCTGGCCCGTCTGTTTATTGAAATAACTCCTTTTAAAAGCCTCCACAATGTCGTAGGCGATCTGCTGGGCACCCCGCTGTCTATTCTGGGCGGGAGTCTCGGCGGAAGTCTTATCGCCGAATTCGTGCAAATGCTGCTTTGGTCGTGCGGCATACACGGCGCGTCCATTATCGGCGGCGTCATGTCGCCGATCTGGTACGGGGCGATGGACGCCAACCGTTTGGCTTTTCAGGCGGGAGAAGCGCTGCCGAGCATTTTTACGACACAGTTTTTTCAAATATGGATTAATGTCGGCGGAAGCGGAGCGACGCTTGCCCTTGTGCTGACCATGCTTGTGCGCTCCAGAAGCAAACAGATGAAACAGCTCGGCCGTCTCGGCATCGGGCCCGCGATTTTTAACATTAACGAACCGATTATTTTCGGGATGCCGCTCGTCATGAATCCGCTGTTAATCGTGCCCTTTATCATTGCGCCGCTCTTGACCATTACGGCGACGTACATCGGGATGAGCACGGGGATGGTGGCAAAACCGGCGGGAATCGCCGTGCCGTGGACGATGCCGCCGCTGATATCCGGTTATTTGGCGACGGGCGGGAAAATCTCCGGTTCGGTCATGCAGCTGATCAATCTCCTGATTACATTTATCATCTATTATCCGTTTTTCCGAATTTGGGATCTTCAAAAATGGAGAGAGGAACGGGCGGCGGAACAAAACGTCACAGAAGAAACATAAAAAAAACGGGCGCCTTCGCCCGTTTTTTTTAACGCTGGAAAAATTCGATCCATTCGCCGTCAGGTCCTTCAATGTAAAAGTAGCGGTACCCGTTCGGAAGCGTCGTGATTTCTTCATCGATAAATACGGCGCCCTGACGTTTCGCATGCGTGAACTCCGCCGCGATATCTTCAGTCAATAAAGCGACATGGTGAACTTTTCCTTCTGCGGGAAGCTCGCTGCTGTAGCCCTGGATCAGCTCAATTTCCGTCTCCGGCCCTTCTTGAAAGCCGAGAAAGGCAAGTTCAATAATGCCGTTCGTATGAGTGATACGATCCTTTAACGTCATACCGAGAACGTCTTGATAAAAGGCGATGGATGTTTCAATATCTTTGACCATAATGCCTGTATGGTCGATTCTTTTGGCTGTCATGGTTTTCCCCCTGTTTTGAATTTTTCGGGACAATGCGGTGTTGATCATGTTTTATGGTACGATAAGAGAAAGCAAAACGAAAGAGGAATGCACAATGAAGCTACTTACAGTGAAAGATACATTTGCCGGAAAGCTGAAAAAAGGATTCCCCCTGATTGAAAAAGACGCTCTGTCCGGAAGCTCGGCTCATTTAACAGAGGGCGATCTTTTTGATGTGACATCCGAGAAGGGTGAGTTTATCGGAAAAGGCTATTACGGTTTGCAGAATAAAGGAGTCGGCTGGGTGCTGTCCCGCGCGAGAGATGAACGGATCGACGGACGTTTCTTTCTGGACAAGCTGAAAAAAGCGGCTGAAGCAAGAGCCCATCTGTTTAAGGCGCCCGATACGACGGCGTTCCGGCTTTTCAACGGTGAGGGCGACGGCATCGGCGGCGTCACGATTGACTTTTATGACGGTTATCTGCTGATTCAATGGTACAGTAAAGGCATTTACGCTTATAAGGACAGCATGATGGAGGCGATTGACGGACTGGAGCTTTCTTATAAAGCGATCTATGAAAAGAAACGATTCGATACGGCCGGGCAATACGTGGAAGACGACGATTTTGTCAAAGGCGAAAGAGGAGATTTTCCGGTCATTGTTCAAGAAAACGGTATACGGTACGCGGTGGATTTAAACGACGGGGCGATGACGGGCATTTTCTTAGACCAGCGTCATGTGCGCAAAGCGATTCGGGATAAGTATGCAAGCGGCAGACGGGTGCTGAATACGTTCTCTTATACGGGGGCATTTTCCGTTGCGGCGGCGCTTGGCGGAGCTGAGAAAACGACCAGCGTCGATGTCGCCAACCGCAGTCTCGCAAAAACGATTGAACAGTTCAGCGCCAACGGAATTGATTATGAGGCGCATGACATTAAGGTCATGGATGTTTTCAAATACTTCGGCTATGCGGCAAAAAAAGGGCTGGAGTTTGACCTCATCATCCTTGATCCGCCTTCTTTCGCCCGCACAAAAAAACGGACGTTCAGCGCGGCGAAAGATTATAAAAACCTGCTGAAGGAAACGATCGCCATCACTGCAAAAAGCGGCATCATCATCGCTTCGACAAACAGCAGCGCCTTCAATATGAAGAAATTTAAAGGCTTTATAGAGACCGCCTTTAAAGAAACAAATGAGCGTTACGACATTTTGGAAGAATATACGCTTCCGGAAGATTTCAAAACGATTCCCGCGTTTAAAGAAGGGAATTATTTGAAGGTTGTTTTCTTGCGGAAAAAATAGGATGATCATTTATAGCGTGGAAAGAGGGGAAAAGAAAACCCTCTTCCATCGCTTTAATACGGGATAAAATAATCTTCATTCTTAAAGAAACAACCCGCTATTTCTTAGTATCTCATCTGTGCCAAGTAAAGTGGCCTCACTAATGCCCACATTGTTGGCTTTCATGAAGGATTGCACCGCTTGGTAGCCAACCGCATAACCGGCAAACGGTGATAAGCCGACAGGCTGATAACCTTGTTCGGCTGCAAAGGTGTCACCAAACATGTAACTGCTGACCTCAGCAAACCCTTTCACATTTAATGAGTCTTTGATGATTTCTTTTGAGTATTCTAAGTCTTCTTTTTCAAAAGAAGTAACCCAGGGACCTAACAGAGCTTCTCCGTAAAGTTCTTTGGCAAACGATTCTGCCAGCCCCTCTATAATTAAGTAATCCCCAACCGTTACGTTCCCATAATCCCAATTGAAATACGAAAAACGAATATTATGATGAAATTCATGTGCGATTACAGCAGGCAGTCTCGGTATGTTATATGAATTGGGGAATATTGAAACTTGAATAAATCCCGGAATTCCTCCGAATCCACAATACCCTCTATGTAACTCAAGCTTTTTTTGATTAGCCAGATACATCCCAAACCTTATTTCATCAGCATTTATTTTTAAGCGGTTTTGTTTGATAAATTCTACACAATGAGTTAAAGTGTCATATGCAATTTGAAGAGCTTGAATTTCTTTTAGATTCTCTAGTGCTTTTCTTCCGGTTTCCGTATCAAATATGCTCAGATAGCCCAGCATATTTGCAGCCATGATTACATCATATCCGTTAGGCTGCTTTGCCTTTAAGGGAACATTCATCTTTTTCCACATATCTTCAAAAGGTTTCATCATTGAATACCGATAATAATCTTCTCTATTTTCAATCATTGAAAATAACGTTTCGTATTGCCCAATTGTATCCTCGATAATGATTTTAATGGGTACCACCCTTTTTTTGGTTATCTATATAAATTGTAATGGCATCACTCATGAGCTTCGCCAACCCTTCACCATACCGGTCGATGTTCTTAGTGAAGCGTTTATCTTCAATATAGAGTTGACCTAATCCGTAAAAGGCATCAAAAGAATATTCACCAAAATTTTCATTGAGAAAATCAAACCACTCTTTGATAGCTGTTTGTACGTCTGGGGACTTGGGAGATTGGTTAATAAGGAGTGCAAATTTATTGAACATTGCAGTCCACTTATCAGATAAATCTTTTTGCTCACCATCAGTCATGTTTTTCAATCTAATATTTACCTTATCGACAGGTTGATCACCCCACCGTTTGCGAGCTTCTTGTTCATAAAGATTATGATTGAAGTTCATTCCCTCAAACCGCTCTTTGTTCGTCATGCAAATCTCTCCCATCATATGTTTGATTGATTTATCGATGGTTTCAATCATCTTATCGACTCTATTCCGTTTCTCAATCAACATTTTCTTTTGTAAAAGTAATGCCTCCCTCCGGTTAAATGAAGGACTATTAATGATTTCTTTAATCTCTTTTAAGGAGAAATCGAGCTCCTTGAAAAATAGTATCTGCTGCAGCTGTTCAAGATTCTCTTCAGAATAAAGCCGATAACCGGAATCGGTCGTTTCCTGAGGAGTCAATAATCCAATTTGATCGTAATGATGGAGAGTACGTATGCTTACTCCAATCAGTTCAGCTACCTCTTTTACTTTCATACCCATCACGTTTGCCGCCTCCTTAATGGCTACTCTAAAGTATTACGCAGCGTAAGAGTCAATAGTTGGATAAAGATTTTTTGTATATAAAGGGAGAACATATGAGGATTTCATTGCTGAAATTAAAGAAAAAAAGCCGGGCGTGAAGCTCCGGCTTTTTCTATTCAATAATGTGCTGGACCCGGCCGATTCGCCCGTCTTCAAGGCGGACCTTAATACCGCGCGGGTGGAAGCTTGAGTTCGTCAAAATATCCTTCACGATTCCTCTTGTCAGCTTTCCTGAACGCTGATCGGCTTTCAGGACGATATCGACTTCAAGTCCTTTTCTGATGCTGCTTCGCTGCTGGCCGTTCATATGACACATCCGTTCTTCAGTCTTTTCACTTCATATCTTATCATATCGTGTTTTCGTCTTTTTATGAAGGACAGACAAATCAATCCTTCATAGCAAATAAAAAAAGACCGCTCTGTAAGGAGCAGTCTTTTATGACATAAACGAAAGCAAAATCGGGGCCGCGCACAGTGTCATAATCGCGGCGAGAATCATGGACACGCTTGAGATCGTTCCTGATACGGAGCTGAGCTCAAATGCTTTAGATGTTCCCGCTCCGTGCGCGCTGGTTCCGAGCAGCACGCCCCGGGCAATTTCGTTATCAATGCGGAAATAGCGGATGACCATCGGCCCGATGATCGTTCCCAATAAAGCCGTTAAAATGACGAAAACCGCTGTAACGGCCGGCATCCCGCCGATCATTTCTGAAACGTTCATGGCAATCGGCGTCGTCACGGATCGCGGCACGAGACTGTCGACTAAGCTGCTGCCGAGATGGAACCATTTGGCGATAAAGGCCGTTGACAGAATGGCGATACATGAACCGACCGCTACGTTCAAAATAATTTCCACGGCGTATTTCTTTAAAATCGGGAAATATTTATAAAGCGGGATGGCGAACGCCACTGTTGCCGGCTGAAGCATATCGGTCAGCAGTCCGCCGCCGAGATTGTATGTCTGATACGGGACATTGACAAGAAGCAGCAGTACGACCAAAACAGCGGGCGTAATCAGAAGCGGCGACGTATACACCCGCGGAAAACGAGTGTAGAGTTTTTTCGCGCCCAAATATACTAAGACAGTTAAGAATAAACTTATGATTCCGATGAACACGTTTGTTTTTTCTCCTTTCTTTTTGCTATCAGCTGTGTAAGCGTACCTGTTGAAACCATCACGACAAATGTGCTGATGACGACGACAAGTAAAATGCTTACGCCGAATTTAGACATAATATCTCCGTATTCAATCACTCCGACGGCAGACGGGATGAAAAACAGCAGCAGCTCACCGAGGAGCCATGCTGCGCCAAGCTCAATCCATTCAAGTTTGATAATCTTGAAATGCAATAATGTGAAAAGAATCACAATCCCGATTATACTGCCGGGAATATTTATATGAAGAGCCGCCGTGACCCAATTGATCAGACGCGCAAATATAAACAGCAGAGCGATTTGAATAACGGTAAGCAGCAATTTTTTCATAATGATGCCTCCCTTATATTTATATTGTACAGAAGGTTTTGCTATAGGTAAAATACATATAAAGAATAATGTGTATTCCTTTTGTCTATAGAAAGGATGAAATGTAATGGATATCCGGCACTTAACGTATTTCTTGGAAGTGGCCCGTTTGAAAAGCTTTACGAAGGCTTCACAGTCGCTGTATGTTTCACAGCCGACAATCTCAAAAATGATTAAAAACCTGGAGACGGAGCTCGGTATTAAGCTGTTTTACCGCAATGGCCGGCAAGTTGAACTGACTGACGCCGGGCAGAGCATGTATGTGCAGGCGCAGGAAATCACAAAGTCATTCCAAAACCTGACGTCAGAGCTGAACGATATTATGGAAGTGAAGAAAGGGCACGTCCGCATCGGTCTTCCGCCGATGATCGGGTCCGGCTTTTTCCCGAGAGTGCTCGGTGACTTCCGCGTCACATATCCCGATGTGACGTTTCAGCTTGTTGAGGACGGCTCTATTAAAGTGCAGCAAGGGGTGGAGGACGGCTCGCTTGATATCGGGGTCGTCGTGCTTCCCGCGAATGAAGAAATTTTTCATACGTTCACAATCGTCAAGGAAACCCTTATGCTCGTCGTCCATCCGTCACATCGGCTCGCTGACGAGAAAGAATGCAGTCTTCACGAATTGAAAGAAGAGCCGTTCATATTTTTCAGGGAGGATTTTGTCCTTCATAATCGAATTATGACGGAATGCCTGAAAGCCGGATTCAGGCCGCACGTCATTTATGAAACGTCACAGTGGGACTTTATCAGCGAAATGGTATCGGCCAATCTCGGTATCGGCCTTTTGCCGGAAAGAATCTGCCGCGGTCTTGATCCTGACAAAGTCAGAACCATTCCGCTCGTTCATCCGGTCATTCCGTGGCATTTAGCCATCATTTGGCGGAAAGACCGCTATATGTCCTTTGCCGCCAGAGCCTGGCTGGAGCATACGAAATCGTATTTATGGAATCCGAAAAAGAGAAAAAAGGATGATTAAGCATGGACGCACAAACCGCAGCTCAACACTTGAGTAAAGTGCGGGATCAAAACCCGCTCGTTCACAGTATCACCAATAATGTCGTCACGAACTTCACCGCTAACGGACTGCTCGCGCTCGGCGCATCGCCCGTTATGGCTTATGCAATTGAGGAGGCCGCCGACATGGCGAAAATCGCAGGAGCGCTCGTCCTGAATATAGGCACCCTCAGTTCGGCGTCGGTTGAAGCTATGATCGCAGCCGGAAAATCGGCCAACGAAAACGGTGTTCCGGTCATTTTTGATCCGGTAGGCGCCGGCGCCACGCCGTTTCGGACGGCATCAGCCCGCAAGATCATACAGGAGGTCCGCTTGTCCGTCATTCGCGGAAATGCCGCGGAAATCGCCAATATTGCCGGCGCCCCTGATTGGAAGATAAAAGGCGTGGATGCGGGGGAAGCCGGAGGAGATGTGGTTCAGCTCGCTAAGACGGCTGCAAGCGGGATGAAGACGGTCATTGCGATTACCGGAAAAACCGACGTCATCTCCGACGGCACCGACACATATGCCGTACATAACGGTGATAAACTGCTGACGAAGGTGACAGGGGCGGGATGCCTGCTGACGTCTGTAATCGGAGCCTTCTGCGCAGCGGGGCAGGACGTTCTGCAAGCGGCCGTTTCAGCCGTATCTGTATACGGAAGCGCCGCTCAGCTTGCCGCTCTGGACACCTCCCATAAGGGGCCGGGCAGCTTCCAGATTGAGCTTTTAAACAAGCTGGCAAGCATCTCCGAACAAGAAGCGGCCGAGCTTGCTGCAATTGAAAGGGTGACAGAAAAATGACGCGTATTTCTCGGGAAATGATGAAGGATATGTTATCGGTTTATTTTATTATGGGATCAAACAATACAAGCGCAGACCCCGTTTCCGTGGTGAAAAAAGCCATTGAGGGCGGCGCTACGCTTTTTCAATTTCGGGAAAAGGGGAGCGGTTCTTTAACAGGGGATGAACGTGTCCTGTTCGCGAAGCAGGTGCAGGATGTCTGCAGGCAGGCCGGGATTCCTTTCATCATTAATGATGATGTCGAATTGGCCTTGCGCCTTGAGGCGGACGGAGTGCATATCGGACAGGATGACGCAGACGCCGAAGAAACGAGAGCGGCAATCGGCGATATGATTCTCGGTGTGTCAGCACATAACGTCTCCGAGGTGAAGCGGGCGGAAGAAGCCGGAGCCGATTACGTCGGAATGGGCCCGGTCTATCCGACCGAAACAAAAAAAGATGCTGAAGCTGTGCAGGGCGTTACATTGATTGAAGAGGTGCGGCGTCAGGGCATCACCATTCCGATTGTAGGAATCGGCGGCATTACGGCTGACAACGCGGCGCCCGTCATTGAAGCGGGTGCAGACGGCGTCAGCATGATCAGCGCCATCAGCCAAGCCGAAGATCCAAAAGCGGCGGCGCGCAAGTTTTCAGAGGAAATTCAGCACTCCAAAGCAGGGCTGTCCCGATAGGGCGGCCCTTTTTCTGTGTGCGCAAAAAGGCAGTGACGGACTTGGAGAATATAAGCCGTATGTCAAGAACAGGGCAATCAGCTTGCAATATCGACCGAAGCGTTTGACGGCTCTATCGCTTCTCTTAAAGTGACGCCTGAACCAATCACCGTCGGCGCCGAAGGCTCGAAAGCCCTCTATAAAACAGTGAAAAGCGCGCAGTGAGAGATCGTTTCGAGGTCACGGAAAAACTTAATGCGGAATTCAGTGAATTTGAAGTTTTGATGTCGAAATACAAAACGTGCGATCAATCGTATACGTCCTGTGATACATTAAGTACAGATCAAATCAGAGAGATAAGCACAAAGCTGACGGCCCTTTCTGAAACCATGTCGAAGATTGCCGATGTGCTTTAAAAGGAGTTAAGACACAGCATGAGCGATGAACATAACAAGGAAAAACAGATCCACAGACGGGATGTCCTGAAGTGGGGCGCCGTCGCGGGCGCCGCCGTTGCTGTCGGAGCGAGCGGCCTCGGAGGACTCGCGCCGCTCTTCAAACCGGCGGCCACCGCTTCAAAGAAGAGTGAAGGAAAAAGTGATCGTGATCAAATCGTTCCTTTTTACGGAAAGCACCAAGCAGGAATCACAACGGTGCATCAGACGTATGTGTATTTTGCGGCGCTTGATGTCATGTCAAGCGACAAAGCCGATGTCATCTCCCTTTTCAAACATTGGACAAGCCTGACGCAGCTGCTGACTTCAGGCGCCGTCCCGTCGGGCGAACAGAAAAATAAATATATGCCTCCGCAGGATACCGGGGAGTCGCAGGATCTGGCACCGGCGAATTTGACCGTTACCTTCGGCTTCGGCCCCGGGTTTTTCGAGAAAGACGGGAAAGACCGCTTCGGACTGAAGGATAAAAAACCGAAGCACCTCGCCGATATTCCGCCGATGCCTAACGACAAGCTCGATAAGGAACAAGGCGGCGGTGATATCGTCATACAGGTCTGCGCGGATAATGAACAAACGGCGTTTCACGCGGTGCGCAACCTGATCAAACAGGCATCGGGGGTGTGCGAAGTCCGCTTTCTCAATAAAGGTTTCTTAAGCGGCGGGAAAAACGGAGAAACACCGCGCAACCTCTTCGGATTCAAAGACGGCACCGGCAACCAAAGCACGAAGGATGAAAACCTGATGAATTCGATCGTTTGGGTTCAATCAGGGGAGCCGGACTGGATGACGGGCGGCACGTACATGGCGTTTAGGAAAATTAAGATGTTTTTAGATATATGGGACCGTTCATCCTTGAAGGAACAAGAGGACACGTTCGGGCGGGTGAAAAGCTCGGGCGCGCCTTTCGGACAAAAAAAGGAAACCGATCCCGTGAAGCTGAATCAAATTCCCGCCGACTCGCATGTCAGCGTGGCAAAATCAACCGGCAGACAGATTCTGCGCCGGGCATTTTCCTATACGGACGGAATTGATCCGAAGACGGGCTATGTTGACGCAGGCCTGCTGTTTATCTGCTTTCAAAAAGACCCGGACCGCCAATTTGTCCCGATGCTGAAGGCTTTGGCGGCAAAGGATGCGCTGAATGAATACACACAAACGATCGGCTCTTCCTTATTCGCCTGTCCCGGCGGCTGTAAAAAAGGAGAATATATCGCCCAAAGGCTGCTGGAATCGTGACACCTTCCATATGGAGGGTGTTTTTAAAAAAACACTTGTAACTATATGTGTTACAGCTTAAAATGAATAGGAAAGGAGACTTACAATGACACTGCAGATTAAAGTATATTCTGATTATGTATGTCCGTTTTGCTTTGTCGGCAAAGCGGCGTTTGAAGAAGCAATCAAGGACAAGGACGTACAGGTGGAATGGATGCCGTTTGAATTGCGTCCGAGCCCCTCGCCGAAACTTGATCCGGTGAATGCTCCCGCCAAGCGGCAGATGTGGAAAAACTCCATTGAGCCGATGGCGCAGTCGTTAGGCGTTGACATCACGTTCCCCCGCGTGTCACCGCATCCTTACACGGATTTGGCATTTGAAGGCTTTCATTTCGCAAAGGAACATGGGAAAGGAAGCGAATACCATACACGCGTTTTTCAGGCGTTCTTTCAGGAAGAACAAAATATCGGTGACGTTGGCGTGCTGACAAAGCTTGCGGAAGAAGCGGGACTTGACGGTGCTGCCTTCAAAGAGGCGCTTGAGACAAGAGCGTACAGACACGTACAGCAGGAAGCGCTCCGCCATGCTTATGAGGAAGCCGGCATTACGGCAGTGCCGACGTTTATCATCGGCGATGAGAGAATCCCTGGCGCGGCGGGAAAGGAAACCTTTGAACAAATCATTGAGCGGGAACTGAATAAACGTTAACCCGTAAAAAGCCCTCTCGATCAGCGAGAGGGCTTTGCCATATAGTGTTTGACAAATGTTTGTCTGTCCGCTTCATATGCCGCGACGTCAAATGAGTCGCCGCAAAAATGAAGGCACCAAGGGTCTTTTTGGCAGGCGACGCCGACTTGATAGCCGTGTTTTTGAAATTCAAGCGACTGTGATGTGTCATAAAAATGAAAGCCGCGAAACAAATCCTCCCGCCACTCCACGTCATATTGAGCCGCCATTAACAAGCCGTCAATGGCGTCAGCGGGCGTAAACAGGCCGTCTTCATCACCGTGCTCAAAGTCCAGCGGATGATAAGCATTCCCCCGGTATTCAATCACTTTTCCCATCCGCTCTCCGCTTTCCCACCAAATGCCGTTCGGCGGCAGGGTTTTGCAGCCGGCGACACCGAGAAGGCCGAGCTCCTGATGAGATTGAAAGATATGAAGCATGTCATGAAGGAAATGCTGATGAATGATAAAGGTATCCTGATGCAGATAAATTTTATATTTGGAGGGGTGTTTCAGCGCTTTGTTGTAGGACGAGGCCATGCTTGCTGAATCGTATATCGGCATGATATCAACGGAGTATGAAGGGGGGACGGTAAGCTGCATGATATGGCTTTTGCACCGGGAGTACAGCGACTCGTCATTCACACAGACGACAAACAGAAATGAATGTGAATCCATTACATGCTCCTCTCGGCCTCAATCACATATTGATAGGCCGATGCTTCTGTCATAAAGTCATGCCTTATGCCAAGCTGTACGCATACTTCGTGCAATGATGCGATGGCTTTGTGATAAGTGGGGTGATCAACGCGGATCGCCTCAATGCGTTTCACCTCATAACCGGCGGCTTTAAATAATGAAAGCATCTCTTCCCGGGTAAAAAAACGCAGGTGGGTCTGATCCATTAATCCGGCGTCACTGTAAGTCCATTTGCCGGCTAAAAGCTCCAGCACCACTGAGATGTGGCCGACATTCGGTATGCATGCAAGCACCGTGCCGTCTTTTTTTACATAAGGACGAAGCTTTTTCAGCACTGACCAGGGGTCGACAAGATGCTCAAGAACGTCCCCGAACAGCATGCAGTCGAATTGCTCTGATTCGTACGGAAGAATGGCGGATTCAATGTCGCCGCAAAGCACGTGGCTCAATTTGCTTTCCGCCTTTTTTGCGGCTTCGGGATACGCTTCAATGCCGTAAACCGTTATTCCGCGGTCTTCGATCGCCGCTCCTAAATTGCCTGTGCCGCAGCCGACATCAAGCACTGTCCGCCAGTTTTCGTCTATTTTGTTCAATAAATAAGGATTCAGGCCTTCGTAGTAGTTCTGTTGTTTTTCATCATAATAGGGATTCGTATCCATCTGTGTATCACCTCATAAATGGGCATATACACAAGATATGCAGCGGGGGGATCTCATATCACCATGTTTGGCTGTTCAATTGCGGAATGCGGACGGGAATGGTTGTCCGGTATACGGTTTGTTCTCTGATTCCCCTCTTATTGCGGATGTTCCTTTGAAAACTCGGGTGCGGGCGGACTGTGGCAGGTCATATAGTAAAAGGATCCGCCTGTAAATCTTACCGCTGGCGGATGGTGTTTTTCATTGGTGTTTTTTTCTTCACCGCTTTTTCAGTATTTAAGAAGCGCCTCACATCGTCAATGTGCAAACCCATGATTCTAGCCTCTTGAATTAACAATTGCCAATCTTGATCTATATCTTTCATTACATGAGTTTTCATAAGAACCTCCAATTGAAAAATTGATTTGCCCAGCTACAGCAGCCAATGTATAACAAATATCACACATAGTTGGCCGGTAATCCCAAATTGAAGATGAATTCACCTACCTATTCCCTAAGAAAATGACTGAAATAACCAAAATCCTTCAAGAATTCTTACATATAATAATAAACAAATAAATACTGACTGGATAGTATGCAAATAAAAATAAATCATATGACCTATTAACATTTACCCTCAAAGCGTCGACTAGCATATTCTTTTTGCATAAAAAATACCGCAAAAGAATGATTCGGTGTAAGATAAAGTGAATGATCAAACAGCTGGGGTAAAAAATGAAAAAAAACAAATTTCAAATTAAGAGAGAAGAAACATTTGAAAGTTTTATTGACGCAGGCCTTCATCTCCTGATTGAAAGAGCTTACGATTCAGTCTCAATCGATGACATCAGTAAAGCGGCGGGTTTCAGCAAAGGCGCGTTTTACGTTCATTTTGAAAGCAAGGAAGATTTTCTGAAGCATTTATTAGACAGGCGTCAGATTAAAAAAAGGATCATCACCGGCTATCTCGACGAATTAGAAAAGCAAACCGCGCGGCCGTTGACGCTTTGTGAAGCTGCGGCAAGCGCGGCCAGCCTGTTGATGCGGTTTGTAAACAGCAAGCCTGCCTGGAATGTTGTGTCTTTTGCCGTTCATATGCCTACTTACAAAGTCGTCAGTGAATATGAAGCTTATATCCGTCTTTATAAGTTATGGATAGAAGAAAGCACCATGTACATAAATTGGCTCAAATCGAGAAATTTAATAGAAGACCATATAGATACCGAGCATACCGCTAAAATGATGTGCGCGCTCATCGACGGGATGATTAAGCAATCCAATGTGCTGGGAAGGCCGGTTACTTTCCGCAGCATGTTTGACGCGCTTTATGTTTTTGTCAGCGGCAGAAAATCAGGGTAACGTTCTTCTTGATTTGACAAAAGGTTTAGAAAAGTCTTTCAGAAAGCGAGGAACTGCCATGCGTTACAGAGAAATTATGATGTATATCATTATGGGGATATTCACGACCATCGTGAATATCGTCAGTTTTTACATTCTGACGTCGGCATTTGAGATGGATTATAAGGCGGCGACTGTCGCTGCTTGGGTTCTGTCCGTTCTATTTGCATATGTCACGAATAAACTGTATGTATTTCAGCAAAAGACCGCGGGGATGCGGAGTCTGATGAAAGAATTGACGGCCTTTTTCAGCGTGCGGGTATTGTCTCTCGCCATCGATCTCGCCATGATGATTCTTCTGGTCAGTCAATTTCATATGAACGAAACGCTGGCGAAAATCGCCGATAACGTCATTATCGTAGTCGTCAACTATGCGGCCAGCAAGTGGATTGTCTTCAGAAAAGCGAAAGAAGAGGGCGTGTCATAACGGTTTCTTTCCGCGCCCCGGGGGAAAGTGTAATGGTGAAAGGGGATGCGTATGAAGCACAAAATAAAGAAAGCGTTTGCTGATGTATTCGGGGAATCGGAGGACCTGCGCATTTTCTTTGCGCCCGGCAGAGTGAATCTCATCGGAGAGCATACGGATTATAACGGGGGCCACGTCTTTCCGTGCGCGCTGACAATCGGTACATATGCAGCTGTCCGGGAGAGAGGGGACAGGCTCGTCAGAATGTACTCTCATAATTTTAAAGAAGCGGGCATAAAGGAATGCAGTCTCGATGATATCCGCTATCAAAAAGAGGACGGGTGGGCCAATTATCCGAAAGGGGTCATGGCGGAATGTCTCGGCAGCGGTTTTTCCCTTCCGCACGGCTTCGATATTGTGTTCTGGGGAAACATCCCGAACGGCGCGGGGCTGTCATCTTCGGCTTCGATTGAACTTGTCACGGCGGTCATTCTCAAGGAATGCCATGAGCTTGAGGGGCGGATATGCTCGACTTGGTGAAGCTCGCTCAGACGGCGGAAAATTCCTTTATCGGCGTCAGCTGCGGAATAATGGATCAATTCGCCATCGGAATGGGAAAGAAACATCATGCGATTCCGCTGAATTGCGGGACGCTCAGTTTTGAATATACAAAACTCGGGCTGTCGGGGCTGTCGATCGTTATTGCAAATACCAATAAAAAACGAACGCTTGCAGACTCAGGCTATAATACGAGGCTCAAGGAGTGCGGGGAAGCGCTTTGTGATCTTCAGAAGCATCTTTCCGTTCAATCACTGGGAGAACTGACCCCTTCCGCTTTTGACGCCCATGCGGAGCTGATTCAGAATGAAGTGAACAGACGCCGGGCAAAACACGCCGTCTATGAAAATCACCGCACAATAGAGGCCGCCGACATGTTCAGTAACAATCAGCTTCATCATATCGGTGAATTAATGAGGGATTCGCATCTCTCTTTACGCGATGACTGCGAGGTGACGAGTCATGAGCTGGATACACTGGCTGAAGCGGCCTGGCGCCACGGCGGGGTGATCGGATCAAGGATGACGGGAGCCGGTTTCGGCGGCTGTACAGTCAGTATCGTCAAGGACGATGCGGTTTCGGATTTTATTGAAACGGCAGGGGCCCGCTATGAGGAAAAGACAGGGAGAAAAGCTGACTTTTACACGGCGGATGTCGGAGCCGGAGCGAGAGAACTAAAGGGGGATGACGATGGCAATTGAGCGGCACGTGGAACGTTTAATCCAGTACGGATTGCAAAAAGAGCTGATTTCCTATCTTGATATTGAATATACAAGAAACCGTTTATATGAAGCTTTGCATATCACCCATCCGGAGGTTTCAGAACAGAAAGAAAATGAATCGGCGGCATCATTGCCGGACATATTGTCCCCGATTTATGAATGGGCGGCAGAAACGGGCCGGATTGCAGCCGATACAGACACCTATCGCGACCTGCTGAGCGCGAAGATCATGGGCTGCTTTGCCCCGCAGCCGTCCGAGATTGTCCGTCGTTTTGAAGAAACAAAGGCGGTGCACGGGCCGGAGCAGGCGACAAAGACGTTTTACCGATTTTCAGAGGATATGTATTATATCCGTTCGGACAGAATACAGCGGAATGTCGGGTGGACGGCTGAGACGGCTTACGGAAAGCTGGACATCACGATCAACCTTTCAAAACCGGAAAAAGATCCGAAAGCAATTGCCGCTGCCAAAGAGCAGCCTCAATCCGATTATCCGAGATGTGTTCTTTGTAAAGAAAATGTCGGGTACGAGGGGAGACCCGATCACCCGGCGCGTCAAAACCTTCGTGTCATTCCGGTAATTCTCGGCGATGAGCAGTGGTTTCTGCAATTTTCTCCGTATGTGTATTACCGGGAGCATTGCATCGTTTTGAAAGACCGGCACGAACCGATGAAGATCAGCAAAAAAACGTTTGACCGGCTGCTGTCATTCGTCAGCCAGTATCCTCATTATTTTCTCGGTTCCAATGCTGACCTGCCGATTGTCGGCGGCAGTATTTTAAGCCACGACCATTTTCAGGGGGGCAATTATGAATTCCCGATGGCGCGGGCGGAGACAGAAAGGCGGTACAGGCTGCCTGACTATCCGAAAACGATGTTGGGAATTGTGAAGTGGCCGATGTCGGTCATCCGCCTGCAAAGCGGGAGCGCGTCTGAGCTTTCCGGCGCGGCGGATGCCATCCTGCGGGCGTGGCGCGGTTATTCCGATGAGGCGGCTGATCTCCTCGCCTTTTCAGGAGAAACACCGCACAATACAATTACGCCGATTGCCCGGCGGAGAAACGGTTTATTCGAATTAGATCTCGTCCTCAGAAATAACCGCACCTCTGATGAGCATCCGCTGGGAATTTTTCATCCCCATCAGGAAGTTCATCACCTGAAAAAAGAAAATATCGGACTGATTGAGGTAATGGGGCTTGCGATTCTGCCGGGCCGCCTTGAACAAGAAATGAAATACACGGCTGAAGCGCTGTGCTCACCGGACCCGGAAGCGGTCTTAACGGCAGGCCCTTCTGCGGCAAAGCATAAAGATTGGGCGCTCAGTGTGCTGCATAAGCGGAAGATAACGAAAGAAAACGCGGAACAGATTCTGAAAGAGGAAATCGGCCATGCCTTTGCGCGGATACTGGAGCATGCCGGCGTCTTTAAACAGACAGAAGAAGGCAGAGCGGCTTTCCGGCGGTTTATCCGCCATTTGGGCGCTCTACCGGAAAAAAGCCTCATCCCATAAGGGACGAGGCTTTTTTTTATCCTCTGCTTCTGGCGATCAGGCTGAATAAGAATACCACGATCGCAGCTCCGATGATTGCCGGAATGATGGCAAAGCCGGCAAGGTGAGGACCCCATGTGCCGAGCAGTCCGTGCCCGATCCATGCGCCGATCAGACCGGCGATCATTGACCCGATGATTCCTCCGGGCATACTGCCTTTTACAAATAAACTTCCGATCCAGCCGATAATAATAGCGACAATCAGAGATACGATAAAACTCATAAATATCACTTCCTATTTTTTATTATTTATGCCTATATGTTTCCTTCGTTTTGTCCATATTAAACATATGAATGCGTTTTTTATAATGAACATACTCAAGGCGCGTTCCGGTCTTTTTTTTCACAATGCGTTGCGTTAAAATGGAAACCGTGTGAAAAGGTGTGAGCGAAGGAAAAAATATTTCTTTTGTAGAATGTTTAACAAAATGAAACTTTTTGTTGACCAGCGATTTTTATTATGGTAAACCTTTATTTGGTATTATTCGTTCTCACTATCTTTTTTCTCTATATATGCTAAATGATCTAAAACTTTTTATGTTTGATTTGCGCAAGTGGAAAAAGTTCATGCATTTTTTGACGATTTTGTGACATTAGGTCGAAAAAAAGATGAACTTTAGAAAAAAATAAAGCTAATAAGGGCAGATTTTGATAGCATAACAAGGTAGATAGAGAAAAGATTTTGAGAAAGTACATTTCAGATTCACTACATCAATAGGAAGGATGGTGATCTTCTTGTTCAGAGCATTTAAACCGTTACTTTTATTAGCGATGTTGGCTGTTGTTTTCGTACTGGGCGGATGCAGCGACATTTCCGTTTTAGATCCGAAAGGACCTGTAGCAGACCAGCAGAAAGATCTGATTCTCTTGTCAATCGGATTTATGCTGTTCATTGTCGGCGTCGTATTCGTACTATTTACAATCATTTTAGTGAAATACCGCGACCGCAAAGGCAAAGACAGCGGAAATTACAAGCCCGAGATGCACGGCAACACGTTCTTAGAAGTAGTCTGGACAGTGATCCCAATTTTAATTGTTATTGCACTTTCTGTGCCTACCGTACAGACGATATATTCGTTAGAAAAAGCGCCTGAAGCGACAAAGGATAAAGAGCCTCTTGTTGTTTATGCTACTTCGGTAGACTGGAAATGGGTATTCAGCTACCCAGAGCAGGATATTGAGACGGTTAACTACCTGAACATTCCTGTAGACCGTCCGGTTTTATTTAAAATTTCTTCAGCCGATTCAATGGCATCGCTATGGATTCCTCAGCTTGGGGGACAAAAATACGCGATGGCGGGAATGCTGATGGATCAATACTTACAGGCTGACAAAGTGGGAACATATGAAGGCCGCAACGCGAACTTCACCGGCGAACACTTTGCCGACCAGAAATTCAACGTAAAAGCTGTTACGCAAAAAGACTTTAACAGCTGGGTGAAAAAAGCCCAAAGCGATTCTCCAAAGCTGACGAAAGAGAAGTATGACGAACTGATGCTTCCGGAGAATGTCGGAAAATTAACGTTCTCTTCTACACACTTAAAATACGTTGACCACGGCCAAGATGCCGAATATGCGATGGAGGCGCGCAAACGCCTTGGCTACAAAGCCGTATCACCGCACTCTAAAACAGATCCGTGGGAAAATGTAAAGAAAAACGAATTTAAAGTATCCGACGATAAACAAGATTGAAATTGAACAAGAAAGGAGGAAGCCCGAATGAAATTGAGATGGGATGAATTTTTTGTAACAGGTGACCCATTAATTCTGGGCGCACAAGTTTCCATTGCGCTTTCCACTATTGCTATCATCGTTGTACTCACATACTTCAAAAAGTGGAAATGGCTCTGGTCTGAATGGCTTACGTCTGTAGACCATAAGAAACTTGGAATCATGTACATTATCTCTGCTGTTATCATGCTGTTCCGCGGCGGGGTCGACGGCTTGATGATGCGCGCCCAGTTAGCGCTTCCTAATAACAGTTTTTTAGACTCAAACCACTATAATGAGATCTTTACGACTCACGGTACGATCATGATTATCTTCATGGCGATGCCGTTTTTAATCGGTCTGATCAACGTTGTCGTACCTTTGCAGATCGGTGCGCGCGACGTAGCATTCCCTTACTTGAACAACCTGAGTTTCTGGACGTTCTTCGTAGGTGCGATGCTTTTCAATATTTCTTTCGTTATCGGAGGTTCTCCGAACGCAGGCTGGACGAGTTACATGCCGCTGGCAAGCAACGACATGAGTCCCGGGCCTGGTGAGAACTTCTACCTGCTCGGTCTTCAGATTGCCGGTATCGGTACGCTGATGACGGGTATCAACTTTATGGTGACGATCCTGAAAATGCGTACGAAAGGCATGACGCTGATGCGTATGCCGATGTTCACATGGACGACGCTGATTACAATGGTTATTATCGTATTCGCCTTCCCTGTTTTGACAGTGGCATTGGCGCTGTTATCATTTGACCGTTTGTTCGGCGCTCACTTTTTCACGCTGGAAGCCGGCGGTATGCCGATGCTTTGGGCTAACTTGTTCTGGATTTGGGGACACCCTGAAGTATATATCGTTATCTTACCGGCATTCGGTATTTTCTCTGAAATTATTTCAGCGTTTGCAAGAAAGCAGTTATTCGGTTACAAAGCGATGGTCGGCTCAATTATCGCCATTTCCGTCCTGAGTTTCCTTGTATGGACTCACCACTTCTTCACAATGGGGAACAGTGCGTCTGTTAACTCTTTCTTCTCGATTACAACGATGGCGATTTCGGTTCCGACCGGGGTTAAAATCTTTAACTGGCTCTTTACGATGTATAAAGGCCGAATCAGTTTTACAACACCGATGCTGTGGGCGCTTGCGTTCATCCCGAACTTCGTTATCGGCGGGGTAACAGGGGTTATGCTTGCGATGGCTGCAGCGGATTATCAATACCATAATACGTACTTCCTCGTATCTCACTTCCACTATGTGCTGATCGCGGGTACGGTATTTGCATGTTTCGCAGGTTTTATTTTCTGGTATCCGAAAATGTTCGGCCACAAGCTGAACGAAAGAATCGGAAAATGGTTCTTCTGGATCTTTATGATCGGATTTAATGTATGTTTCTTCCCTCAATACTTCTTGGGGCTGCAAGGTATGCCTCGCCGTATTTACACATACGGACCGAATGACGGATGGACTGCATTGAACTTTATTTCAACTGTCGGAGCCTTCATGATGGGTGTCGGATTCTTAATCCTTTGCTACAACATCTACTACAGCTTCCGCTACTCTACTCGCGAGATCAGCGGAGATTCATGGGGCGTGGGACGTACGCTTGAGTGGGCGACTTCATCTGCGATTCCGCCGCATTACAACTTTGCGGTGCTTCCTGAAGTGAAATCTCAAGATGCGTACCTGCAATTGAAAGAAGACAAAACGGATATTCATCCGGAAAGCAAGTTCAAGAAAATCCATATGCCGCACAACTCCGGAAGACCGCTTATTATGTCAGTGGCGTTCGGTATTGCAGGCTTCGGACTTGTATTTGAATGGTTCTGGATGGGCATTGTCGGCTTGATCGGCATTCTGCTTTGCATGGTGCTTCGTTCATTTGAATATGACAATGGCTACTATATACCTGTTGAAGAAATAAAAGAGACGGAAAGAAAGATTTCCGAATAAAGGAGGCGTGATTTATGGAACATGCAGAACACGGCAATTCTAACGCGCCTATGGAATATCAATCTGAAACCGGCAGACTCAATATTCTCGGGTTTTGGATCTTTTTAGGGGCAGAGATTGTGTTGTTCTCAACACTATTTGCAACCTTCTTCGTTCTTCAAAGAAGAACAGCAGGAGGAGTCTTACCGGCTGAATTATTTGAAGTGAAGCTTGTCATGATCATGACATTCCTGCTTCTGATCAGCAGTTTCACCTGCGGGATCGCTGTTCATGAAATGCGTCGCGGAAGTTTAAAAGGCGTCGTCATTTGGACGATCATTACGCTTCTTCTCGGCGCGGGCTTCGTCGGATGTGAGCTTAACGAGTTCATCCACTATGTACATGAAGGAGCATCTCTCGGTACAAGTGCTTTCTGGTCTGGATTCTTCGTCCTTCTGGGAACGCACGGAACGCACGTAACGATCGGTATCTTCTGGATTGCCGGCATCTTACTGCAATTGAAGAAACGCGGATTAACGCCGCAGACGTCTTCAAAAATCTTTATCTCAAGTTTATACTGGCACTTCTTAGACGTTGTTTGGATCTTCATCTTTACAGGCGTCTATCTCATCGGATTGGGGGGACTATAATATGGCAAACAAATCTGCTGAACACAGCCACTTTCCGTGGAAGCATATCGTAGGTTTTGCGTTGTCTATTATTCTGACCCTGCTGGCCCTTTGGGTTGCGGTATATACGGAATTAAGCCCATCAGCAAAACTCTGGATCATTTTCGGATTCGCATTTATCCAAGCCGGTCTTCAGCTTCTCATGTTCATGCACATGACAGAAAGCGAAAACGGCGGAATTCAAGTCGGAAACACGCTCTTCGGATTTTTCGGAGCGATTGTTATCATCCTTGGTTCCATCTGGATCTTTGCGGCGCACTACCATCACGGTGACCATATGGATGGAAACCCTCCTGGCGGTGCGAAGCAACATTCCGAACATCAGGAATAAAAAGAAACCCTCTTCGTTTATGCGAAGAGGGTTTTTTTGTGCCTTTATTGGCTTCTTCTCCGGCGCAGGCGCGGAAGGCCGTAAATGATAAAGGCGGCGATATGGGCAACGATGACGTTGGCGGCAAACAGGATGATCATGAGTGTGTGGCCGAGAGGGGATAGGCTGCTGGTTGCGTAAAAGTAGAAGAAAACCCACATGAGAATAATTGGCGGTATGGCCGAAAGAGCGACTTTTTTGTTATCCAGCCAGATAAAGAGGGGTGTTGCGCTTGCGACCAGTAAATAAGCAAAAAACATGTCCATCTTACGTGTCTCCTTTCATTTTATGGGAGCGTTTCCAAAATGAAATACAGAGAATAAAATGTGTCTGTTTTGTGGTCGTTTTTTGAACATTTTGTTACAATTATTATACCATGTTTTCCAATTTTTGATACCGCTTTTTCGAGAAATGTATTGCAACTATTGCCTCATTTTTGGATAGGTACAAGAAACCGGAAAGGCCAAATACCCTGTCACATTTCCGGACAATGGAATGGCGCAGGCTGTGAACCTTTGCTATGGTCAAAGAAACATGCACAGCAAGGGTGGTTTGAAGTGGACGTAAGGAAAGAAGATGTCACAGCACCGGATGTCATTGCGCTTTTGCAGGATCATCTGAAGAGCATGACCATGCATTCTCCTCCGGAAAGTATACATGCGCTCAATGCGGACCGGCTGCGTCAGCCTGACGTTACGTTTTGGAGTGCGAGGGAAAACGGCATTCTGCTCGGCTGCGGTGCCTTAAAGGAGCTAAACAGCCGGCACGGTGAGATCAAATCAATGAAAACCTCTCCGCATCATGTCAGAAAAGGCGCAGCCAACCGGATCCTCCGCCATATGCTTGAAGAAGCAAGGCGGCGGGGCTATCAGCGGATCAGCTTGGAAACCGGTTCTATGGAGGCTTTTCTCCCCGCCAGACGCCTGTATGAAAAAGCCGGGTTTCAATATTGTGATCCGTTTGCACATTATAAAGAGGACCCGAACAGCTTGTTTATGACGTTAAACATAATCTGAAACCCCTTTTCTGACGAGAAGGGGTTTTTTATCGGAAAAGTTTCAACATGACCGAAACATTTCCTTTTCTGACACGTCATATGTCGTGTAGTCCCCAAACCGTAAAAAATAAAAAGGAAGCAACCTCATCATGTTTTCTTGAACGGTGTTCATGTATAATAAACAATAGTGACTTCCGATGAAAATGTAAGGCGGGATAGAATGAGTCGATATAAGAAACAGCAAAATCCCTATTATCAGGGGGATTTGATTTTTATATTTGGTGTGTTTTTAATAATTAGTGTTGCGGCGATTTATGCGGCCGGACAGTTCGGGCAGTACGGAGGCAGTGCCTGGATGAAACAGATTGTCTTCTATGTTATAGGTGCGGGATTCATCGGATTATTGCTGTACTTTGATTTAGAGCAGCTTGAGAAACTGAGTCTGTACGTATTGATTGCCGGCGTGCTGTCGCTGCTCCTTTTGCGTGTGGCGCCGGAATCCATCGCGCCGATTAAAAACGGAGCGAAGAGCTGGTTTCAAATCGGAAACTTTACCCTCCAGCCCTCTGAGTTTACGAAAATAGGAATTATGATGATGGTCGCGTCCATTATATCGAAGGCGGGCCCGAAGGATCAAAGATCACTTCGGGAAGATGTGAATCTGCTTTTGAAAATTGCGGCATGGACGGTCATTCCGCTCGGGCTGATCGTTTTGCAGGATGCCGGAACGGGTGCGATCTGTCTGTTTATCGTTATGGTGATGGTGTTTATGTCGGGTGTAAACTGGAAGCTGATCACCATCATCGGCGGTTCGGCCGCGCTTGTGCTTGGCCTTTTCTTAGTTCTCGTGATTGAATTTCCCCATGTGGCGAATTCAATCGGCATTGCGGATTATCAAATTAACCGGATTACATCGTGGATGTCTGACTCCAGTGCGGCAACGACTCAGGCAGAGAGCGATAAAAGCTGGCAGGTGGATCAGGCCGTTATGGCGATCGGATCGGGCGGCATTACCGGAAACGGCGTTCATAATCTGAAGGTGTACGTACCTGAGGGACAGACCGACTTTATCTTTGCGATTTTGGGTGAAAGTTTTGGATTTTTAGGCTGCGCCATTGCGGTTGTCATGTTTTTCTTTTTAATTTACAGACTTGTGGTGCTGATTGACCGCTTGCATGCGTTTAACCGATTTGGCGCGTTTTTTTGCGTAGGATTTACTGCACTTATCGTGATTCACACCTTCCAGAATATCGGGATGAATATCGGCATTATGCCGGTTACCGGTATTCCGCTGCTGTTTGTCAGTTATGGGGGGAGCTCGGTGCTTTCTACATTAATCAGCTTCGGGATCGTATATAACGCAAGTGTGCAGCTGACGAAATATAAAAGCTACTTGTTCAATTCTTAATGTGAGACGGCTCGTTTTTCGGGTTGTCTTTTTTTGTTTAGAGCATTTCGCTTTTGACATGATTCCCTTTCGGATATGATATATAAAGAAGGAGGCTTTTATATGAACAATACCATCGAAACTATACTTAATCATCGGTCGATCCGATCATTTACTGACGAGCTTCTGACAGCAGAAGAGATAGATACATTAGTGAAAAGCGCCCAGGCGGCGTCAACGTCCAGTTACGTGCAGGCTTACTCCATCATCGGTGTAACCGATAAAGAGAAAAAGCGGAAGCTGGCGGCACTGGCCGGAAACCAGCCTTACGTCGAAAATAACGGGCACTTGTTTGTGTTCTGCGCTGATTTGTACCGCCATAAAAAACTTGCTGAGGAAAAAGGCGAAAACATTACCGAGCTTCTTGAGAATACGGAAATGTTTATGGTCAGCGTCATTGATGCCGCACTTGCCGCACAAAACGTAAGTGTTGCCGCGGAATCAATGGGACTTGGCATTTGTTATATCGGAGGCATTCGAAATGAACTTGATCAGGTGACAGAAGTGCTTGGAACACCTGACCATGTGCTGCCGCTGTTCGGCTTGGTAGTCGGTCATCCCGCTCATCCGTCCGGTCAAAAGCCGCGCCTGCCGAAACAAGCCGTATATCATGAAAACACGTACGATACGAATGAAGAACACTTCCGCAGTTATATGAAGGAATATGATGAAACCATTTCCGCTTATTATGATAAACGGACAAACGGCAAGCGGGTTGAAACGTGGTCTGATCAAATCCTGCAGTTCATGAAACAAAAACCGAGAACCTATTTAAATCAATATGTAAAAGATAAAGGTTTTCAAAAGAATTAAGAAAAAACCTCTCCTGACCG
>NZ_CP089436.1:2333029-2637705 GCF_021228595.1 Bacillus sp. FCW2
TTGGTATTGGACTATATTCGCCTTCTCCCGCGGCCTCAATCTTTTTCGCCAACATGGCAGGAGTTGGGGAACTAAATATCTCTTTGACTGGCAAACGAATCCCGGTTTTCTTCTCTATGGCATTAATGGCTGCCGTCGCTTTTAACGAATGTCCACCCAATTCAAAGAAACTGTCCTCTATGCCGACTGGAGATACTCCTAGAATTTCCTCAAATACATCTACGATTGCTTGCTCCGTCTTATTACTTGGTGGTACGTATTTCGAGCTTTCTAACATATCTGGCTCTGGCAACCTAGCTTTATCCAGCTTTCCATTTATGGTTAGTGGAAATTCATCGATCTGTATCATAAAGGTAGGAATCATATACTCTGTTACTTCTTCTCTTATCGCTTCCTTAATTTCGGGTATAATTAATTCTTGATCCTTCTCTGCAATGAGATATGCACAGAGAATTTCATCGTTTCCAACTTCTTTTACAACAACGACAGCATCCGTGATGTTACTCTGTTTTCTTAATACACTTTCAATTTCACCTAACTCTATCCTGTAACCACGGACTTTCACTTGTTCATCTATACGGCCTAAATACTCTATATTTCCATCTGGCTGCCAACGTGCTAAATCTCCTGTACGGTACAGTTTTCCCTCACCGAAGGGATTTTGAATAAACTTCTTATCTGTCAATTCTGGCTGATTCAAATAACCTCTTGCTAAACCATCTCCTGCAATGCACAACTCGCCAGGTATTCCAATACCGCATAGCTCCATTTCATTTAGAAGATATACCTTTGTATTTGCAATCGGACGTCCAATGGTAATGGAAGTAGAGTCTGTATTCACTCTAAAACTAGTTGCATTTACAGTAGATTCTGTAGGACCATATGTGTTTAGCACTTCTACCTTTTTCGCCCATTCTTTTAAAGTTTCTAGACGACCTGCCTCTCCACCTGACTCCAGCAAACGAAGCGTCGGTAATGCGTCAACACACAACCCGTCTATTAACTTAGGTGTCAATGAAGCTGTTGTAACATTATTTCGATCGATATATTTTTGTAGTTGCTCCATATCATAGGTTAAATGTTTTGGTACAATGCATAATGCCGCACCATTGCATAGTGCAGGGAAGATATCTCCCACCGCTTGGTCAAAAGATACATTTGCAAATTGCAGCACCGTATCCTTGTCGTTCAGTGCAAATGTTTCCTTATATGTGACCCACATATTGACCACATTTCGATGTTCAATTAAAACTCCTTTAGGGTTTCCAGTTGTACCAGAAGTGTAGATACAATACACTAAATCATTAGACCTGTTAACATGCAAAAGATTGTCCGTTTCATTAGCATAATTATTCTCATCTTCTAAATCTAATACCGGAATCCCTACCTTCCCTGGCAGCTTATTCTTATACGTCAATACAATCTTTGGACTACTGTCCTCCAGCATATAGTGAATTCTATTATCTGGATATTCCGGATTGATGGGTACATAAGCTCCCCCTGCCTTGATGATTGCTAATATTCCTACAATCATTTCCATGCTACGCTCTGTAACTAGAGCCACCAAATCGTTTGGAACTACTCCTAAATCCCGAAGAGTACGCGCCAACTGATTTGCTCTCTCATTCAGCTCGGCATATGTCATCTGTTTATCATCAAATTTAAGTGCAATATGTTCTGCTGTTTTCTCTACCTGATTCTCAAATAAGCTGACAACTGTTTGTTCTCGAGAGTATTCTACATTCGTTGCATTGAAATCAACCAATATCTTCTCTTGTTCCCTGATATCAAGCATATGCAAATCTTTAAGTTTTTTTTCTGGATGTGTTACTGCTTCCTCAAGCAGCGTTACATAATGCCTTGCCATATATTCAATCGTTTCTTGTTTGAATAAATCTATGCAATACTCAAAATCAATTTCATACCCTTCTGACACACATTCAACCAGAACGGATAAGTCAAACTTTGAAACATTTCTTTTAATAAATGCACTTTTTCCGCCCAATAGGCCTTGCATTTCCGTCGGTTTTTTCTTTTCTTTTAATCCGAACATAAAATCAAATATCGGGTTTCTTGAGAGATCTCTTTTCTTCTCTACGGCTTCAACTAAATCTTCAAATTGGTATTCTTGGTTATCATAAGCCTGCAGACACTTCTCCTTCACAGCTAATATCAAATGCTCAAAGGTCTCATCCGGACTAACTTCTCCCTTGATCACCAGAGTATTGACAAACATCCCCAACATACCCTTAGTATCTGCATGAACTCGGCCTGACACGGTAGTTCCTACAATAATATCCTTTTGGCGACTATATTTGGCTAATAATAAAATGAACACAGATAGGGTAACCATAAATTCAGTAGCACCATGCTTTAGGGCTAGATTTTTAACCCCTGAGCTTAATGGCTCTTTTACCTTTGCTACAACATTGGCTCCCCTGAAAGACTGGATTTGAGGACGGAGGAAATCCGTCTTCAAATCCACCCTGGCAATTTCACCAGCGAATTCCCTCCTCCAATATTCTTCCTGTTTTGAGATATCATAAAAATTCTGCCATACGCTGAAATCTTTATACTGGATTCGGTTAGAATTTTTATTCATAAGTTCTCCTCTTATTCATGATCAGTTTCATCATTTTCATAAAATTCGTTCACCTGATGCAGTATAACTGGCAGGCTTTCTCCATCACATATAATGTGATGAATATCAACAAATAGATAGGAGGCCGTTGTTGTCTTCATTAATTTCACACGCATCAACGGTGCTTCGGATAAATTAAACGGTTGTATAAATTTATCGTATTCTGTTTGTACATCTATTTCGTCCACTTCGCTGTAGTCTATTAAAACCCTTGCGTCTGGAGAAATCGTTTGAATGGGTTCACCGTCCACAACATGGAAACTAGTTCGCAGTATCTCTTCTTGCTGTAACAGCTTATCCAAAGCCTTCTGTAGCCTTTCTTTATCCAGCGGTTCTTCGTAGGCATAGACATCCGATACGTTGTAGTTAATGTTAGGTCCGGTCATCTCGTCTAGAAGATAGAGTCGTTTCTGAGCTGAACTTGTAGGGTAGTATTCAGCTGCTGAAGCTTGTTCTATTGCCACAAACATCTCGTTCTCAATCGACTCGATATTTCCCGCTATCTGCTCGGGCGTACCAAAAGTAAAAACATCTCTAATTGACAATCTTACTCCTATGGCCTTCTCCAATTCATTGCACAAGAGCACTGCTTTCAGTGACGATCCCCCTAGATCAAAGAAGCTATCAGTTACACTGACTTTTTCAATATCTAGAATGTTCTCAAATGCCTGCACGATCAGAGTTTCATATTCATTTCGTGGTGCAATATATTCCTTTGACTTATACTGCGGCTGTGGTAAAGAGGCTTTGTCAAGTTTCCCGTTACTTGTCAGCGGAATCGCATCAACCGAAATAATATGTGCAGGCACCATGTAATCTGGTAATACTTTACTTAACTTGATCTTAACGTCCTTTTCTTCTATTTCTGTCTCAGTTATTACATAGGCACACAGGAATTTCTCATTCCTTTTGTCTTCTCGCACTATGACTACAGCTTCATTTATGCCTTCAAGCTCCAATAAACGGCTTTCTACTTCTCGTGGTTCAATACGATATCCTCTGATTTTTGCTTGGTCATCCATCCGTCCAATATATTCAATGTTTCCGTTAGGTAACCAACGTGCCAAATCACCTGTCCGATACATCTTTCCGGATCCAAATGGGTTGTGTACAAACTTCTCGTCTGTCAGGTCTTGTCGATTTAAATATCCTTGAGATACACCCTCACCTGTTATACATAACTCACCTGGAACTCCAATTCCACAAAGTTCATTTCCATTTAACATATAAATCTTCAATGTTGGAAGTGGCTTTCCTATGTCGCTAATTCCTCTCTCGATGGCTTCAGCATCAATATCGCGATAAGTAGCGTATACCGTGGTCTCTGTAGGCCCGTACATATTAACCAGACGACAATGCCTATTGTTCTCATGCCATTTCTTCAAATGTGTTGGATAAAGTGCCTCTCCTGCAAAAATAACATATCGTAAACTATTTATTGTTTGTCCTGTCGTTGCATCGATCAACGCATAAAATGGCGAAGGTACCTGGCATAAGATTGTTACCGCTTCTTTTTGCAAAAGCTCTCCAAAAGCATATCCATCTTTTACCGTATCTTCAGAAGGAATTACAAGCTTTGCTCCATTTAATAGGCATCCGAATATTTCCCAAACCGAAACATCAAAACAATAAGAATGGAATTGAACCCAAATATCATTTTCATAGAAATCAAGCTTAAACTTGTCATTCTTAAGTAATCGCACTACATTTACATGCTGAACCATAACACCCTTAGGCCTGCCAGTCGTACCAGAGGTATAAATTACATACATCAAATCACTTGATTGATTTACATGGACAAGGTTACTGCATTCCATTTTATAATTTGCCTCATCATGAAGATTCATGATAGGAATGTCAGCTTCAGGTTCTTTTGTACCGCATAATACGACCTTTGGTTTACAGTCATTAATGATATAATTAATTCTTTCCTCTGGATAAGATGGATCAACCGGTACGTAAGCTGCTCCAGCCTTTAAAATAGCGTATATACCCACCACCATCTCCAAACACTTCTCTGTTGAGATCACCACAAAGTCATTGGGTTGAATGTTATAGTCCATTCGAAGTTTTCTTGCCAGAGCATTCGCCCGTTCATTTAATTGTGCATAGGTCAGCTGTTGTCCATTAAATGTAATTGCTATACTATTAGGTATTCTGGCAGCCTGCTCTTCAAGTAACTGCACAATCGTCTTATTATCAGGGTATTCTGCATCCGTCATATTGAACTCATCCAATATTTTTGCTTCTTCGTTCATATCTACCATGGCAATATCCTGCAGCTTCTTTTCCGGAGACATTAAAACTCCTTCAATTAGTGTTAAGAAGTGTTTTGCCATGTACTCGATCGTTTCTGGTTTGAATAAGTCTGTAGAATATTCAAAATCAATCTTATAGCCTTCTGAATCACTTATCATGGTTAAGGTAAGATCAAATTTAGAAATACTTCCTTCAACGGATTTCCTCGTTCCAAATTGAATTCGATCCGAATAACTCTCTCTCTCATCGTCCTGCAATACAAACATCACATCGAATACTGGGTTTCTTGAGTAATCTCTCTTTACTCCCACTGCTTCAACTAAATCCTCGAACTGATAATCCTTGTTATCGTACGCCTGTAAACATTTCTCTTTTATACCTAATAATACATCCTCAAATGAATCATCGGAGCAGACATTCCCTTTGATTGCCAGAGTGTTTACAAACATGCCCAACATATTTCGGGTATCCGTATGGTTTCGTCCCGATATTGGAGTTCCTACTATAATTTCTTCCTGTCGACTGTATTTTCCTAACATGGAGAAAAAGATGGATAACAAAACCATAAACTCAGTTGCACCATACTTCTTCGCTAACTCTTTTACTTGAATACTCGTGTTTTCTTCTACCTGTGTTCGGAAATTAGCACCTCTAAAACTTTGTTTATGAGGGCGTGGATAATCCATGATTAAATCCAGGACTGGTATATCACCAGAAAATTCTTTCTTCCAGTACGCTGCCTGTTCTGTTATATCTCTAGCATTTTGCCAAACACAAAAGTCTTTATACTGTACTCGTGGTGTTAACAATTCTCTTCCTTCATATAACTCTTGTATTTTGTAGAGCATAATCGGCATGCTTTCTGCGTCACATAAAATATGGTGAATATCCAAAAATAAGTATGAATCATTTGGAGTATCCAGTATTTTTGCACGCATTAGTGGTGATTTTGACAGGTCAAATGGTTGGACGAAAGTATTATATTCATCCTGGATATACTGTGAATCTGCTGTATTAACTTCACTGTGCTCCAGCACAATTCTTGCATCTGAGGAAATTTTTTGAATTGGCTCACCATTCACTATATGGAAGCTTGTCCTCAAAATTTCCTCTTGCTCTACTAATTGATCCAATGCTCTCTGAAGTCGCTTATTGTCTGGTTTAACTTTAAGCTTGATTACTAAAGGAATATTATAAGTTGTACCAGGACCTGTTAGTTGGTCTAAAAGATAAAGTCTCTTTTGAGCTGAACTTATAGAATAGCTTTCTGCTTCTGCTATTTCTGGTATTTCTTCAAACGTATTTACAACCTTTGAGTTTTTAATTTGTTCTGCAATATTTTTTGGTGTAACTAAATCAAAAATTTCTCTAAGTGGTAACCTTACCCCTGCACTCTTCTCTAATTCATTACACAGCCGGATTACATTAAGCGAGTATCCACCCAAATCAAAGAAATTGTCGTTTACACTTACTCTATCCACACCAAGTACATATTCAAATGCCTCTACTACCAATTTCTCCGTCTGGGTCCTTGGTGCCTCATAACCCCTGATCATCTGACTTTCTTCAATATTCTTTTCCGGGTCCGGCAATAATTTACGATCTACCTTACCATTTGCAGATAGTGGAATCTCATCTACCTGTATGAATTGTGCCGGGACCATATAATCAGGCAGATATTTGGCTAACTCTCTTTTTATTTCTGCCAATTCTACTGTCTCATCTGAAACAATATACCCACACAGCTGCTTCTCTCCATGTGAATCACTATAATCAGCGACTACGGACTGGTGAATATTGGGCAAATGATTGATACAGTGTTCTATTTCTCCCAGTTCGACACGATGTCCACGTATCTTAACTTGACTATCTTTTCTTCCCAGGAAGTCTACATATCCTTCCGGACGCATGACACCATAATCACCTGTTTTGTACAGATAACCTAATCTATGGTTGATAAAGGCGGCCTTCGTCTTCTCTTCTTCATTGAGATAACCTACGGCGACTCCTTTTCCACCAATATGCAGTTCTCCTGGAACGCCTATCGGGCATTCCTCTCCCCATTCATCCAGTACATAAATTTGTTGATTTTTCAACGGATAGCCATAAGGGATACTTTTCCACTCCGGCTTCACTTCTGTGATTGGGAAATAGATGGACCATATAGTGCCTTCTGTTGCTCCACCTAACCCGATGACTTGTGCTTTTGGCATTCTTGTTTTGATTTTCTCCGGCAAACCAAGAGCAATCCAGTCTCCACTAAGCATCACCATACGTAAGCGCTCTGCTGCAGATCTCCGCACTGTGTCTTGCTTTGTGCTTTCTAGATACATATCCATAATGGCCGGAACCGAGTTCCATATCGTGATTTCTTCTTCGATCATGATCTGATGAATGCTGGCCACATCTAAGAGATCGGGAATTAATACTAACTGGGCTCCACTAATGAGTGCTCCAAAAATATCATAGACAGATAAATCAAAGCTCATCGATGATAGGGCAATGATTTTATCTTCGCTGCCTACTTTGAATCTCTCATTAATATCTAATAGTGTATTCACTACTGCCTCATGGGTGATCACAACACCCTTAGGCTGTCCAGTACTTCCTGACGTATAGATAGCATAGGCTCTATCCTGCTGGCAGCCTTCTAGCGATTCCAAGGCACCATCGTTATAGGTGGAAAGGTTCTCTTTTTCATATAAATCCGGATGAATCATGAGCTTGATATCACTATGTTCCACGATATATTTTATTCTTTCCTCAGGATGTTCCGGGTTCACAGGAATATAAGCATGGCCGGCTTTTAAAATAGCCACCGTATTTACAATGGTCTCGATTCGTCTCTCTGTCCAAACGCCAATATAAGAATTGTGCGCATAGTTTTGTTCTGCTAAATAACGAGCGACCTGATTGGATTTTCTCGCCAACTCGCCATAGGTCAATGTATCCTGTCCTAATTTGACTGCAATAGCATCTGGCGTCTTCTGACATTGCCGGTCTATTAATCTTTGCAGTAAATCCCCTTCATAATCTCCTTGTGTATCATTGTAATCAAGCAGTAGTTCAGACTGTGTTACAGGCAGCGGCATAGATGAAAGATTATTGTCTATAACTTGCTGCAATCGAAGTTGATACGTTTCAAACATGGCACGGATCATATCTTCATCAAGCAAATCCTCCACATAATCCCAAGTCATCATTAATTGTCCGTCGCTTTCCGCAACTTGGAAGTCCAAAAATACTTCAGGGGCCTGATTTATTCCGTATTTCAATTCTCCCCTACTACCTATATTGGCATTGAAAGAATCCACTTCGCCACGAAGCATGCTTGTAAATATAATTGGCATTATAGCTTGAGCTTCTTGACCACGATGTTCAGCCAGATCACGCAGGAAATCAACCCCACTGTAAAATCTGTGGTTTAACGCTTCAAATAACCGATTCTGAATCTCAGTAGTTCTTTCCCAAAATGGTCTGTGAGATGATAAATCGATATCCAACAACAATTTTGATACAAAATCCCCCATCAGCGACATTCCATCTTGATGAAAAGGCTGATTACTAAACAGATTTAAGCTAAGTGCCATATTGGATTGATTGCTCCATTTAAATAGAACTTCCGCATATATTGTGCACAATAACGCAGATGGTGCAATTCTGTTATCCAAAGCTTTGTTTCTCACAATCGCCCAGTCTTTTGCAGAAATTTTCGTTTCTAAACGTTTTACTGTTGCGTTGTTTACAGCACTCCCATTAGAAAGAAGCGGTAACTGTGGTGCATCCGGGAAATCACCTACTTTCTTCTTCCAGTAGGCTTGATCTCTTTGATGCAATGCTTTCATCAAATCTGAAACTTGCCGTGCCAAAAGATTGGCATGATTATCAAGCTCTGCTTGGGTCGAATCTTTCTCCTCTTTCTTAACATCCTCTTTCTTAACATCCTCTTTCTTAAGTAGCTTTTGCAAACGATCTTCTGGATTCTTGACAACTTCTGAAAGCAATGAAACATAATCATCCAACATTTGCTTTATCGTTTCCTGTTTAAATAAATCTGTAGAATACTCTAAATTGACCACATAACCCTCTGATGTGTGTATTACCATTAAATTCAGATCAAACTTAGCTACTTTTCCTTCCATTGGTACCCATGTTCCACTCATAATGCTCTTTGAACCAGACATAATTTCACTCTCTGGCATCATAAACATTACATCAAATAATGGATTTCTTGATAAATCTCTCTTTACATCTACTGCCTCAACCAAGTCTTCATATTGAAAGTCCTGATTATCGTACGCAAGAAGACATTTTTCTTTTACTCCTAGCAATACTTGTTCAAAACTCTCCTCTTGTTTCACATTTCCTTTGATAGCCAAGGAGTTTACAAACATCCCCAGCATGTCTTGTGTATCAACGTGGGTTCTACCTGATACAGGAGTTCCGACTATAATTTCTTCCTGTTGACTGTACTTGCTCAATAGAAGCATAAAGGTTGATAACATAATCATGAATTCCGTAGCACCATGCTTCTTCGCTAATTCTTTTATTTCCATAAAAACTGGTTCTTCAATCTTAGTTTTTACGTCGGCTCCATTGAAGCTCTTTTTCTTAGGACGTTGGAAATCTGTATTCAAATTTAGTATTGGAATTTCGCCTGAGAACTCGTTCTTCCAATATGCCGCCTGCTTCGTAATATCCTGAGTCATTTGCCAAGCAGAGAAATCTTTATAATGAACCCTTGGCATTGATAAAGTATTTCCTTCATATAACTCGCTTATCCAGTTCATCATAATAGGCAGACTTTCTCCATCAGAAACAATATGATGAATATCCAGCATCAAGTATGAAGCTTGTGGCGTCTGTAGTAACTTAACCCGCATCAAAGGTGCTTTGGATAAATCAAATGGGCAAACAAAACGATCATATTCATCTTGAATATCTAGTGTATCTGCTTCTTTGTATTCTAATACTACTCTCGCATCTGGTTGAATCACTTGAACTGGCTCTCCATTAATAAGATGGAAGCTGGTTCTCAATACTTCTTCTCTCTCTAAGAGTTTATCTAACGCTCCCTGTAGCTGCTCTTTATCCAGAGTGTTTTCATATTTTATGACATTCGAAATGTTATAGGAAATACTAGGACCTACTATCTCATTGAGAAGATAAAGTCGCTTTTGAACAGAACTCATAGGATAGAACTCTGCTTTAGCTATTTTCGGTATTTCCGAAAAACTATCATATTGTAAACTTCCAATTCTTTCTGCAATACGTTTGGGTGTAGATAAAGCAAATATTTCACTAAGCTTCAGTTTTATACCGATTGTCTTTTCTAATTCATTACACAATAATGTAACTTTCAGTGAATGACCACCCAAGTCAAAAAAGCTATCATGGACACTAATTTCTGTTACTCCTAGGATTTTCTCAAATGCTTCAACTACTAACTTCTCTTCTCTATTTGTTGGTGCTGCATATTCCTTAGACTTGTATTCTGGTTCTGGTAGTGCCGCTTTGTCCAGCTTTCCATTATGACTTAATGGAATTTGGTCAATTCGAATAATATATAAAGGAACCATATAGTCTGGTAACTTCTTGCGTAATTCACTCTTGATTGTATCTTCGTCTAATTTTTCTACTTCTGTATGAACGACTACATAAGCACACAGATATTTTTCTCCTTGCTTGTCTTGCCGTACTACAACGGCTGCTCCACTAACTCCTTCGAGTTCCATCAAAGTACTTTCAATTTCTCCTGGTTCGATTCTGAAACCTCTTATCTTAACCTGATCATCTATACGGCCAAGGTACTCAATATTTCCATCCGGTATCCACCGTGCCAGATCACCTGTTTTATACATCATTCCTGAACCAAAAGGATTTTTAATAAATTTCTGTGCTGTCAATTCTTCACGATTTAAGTATCCACGCGACACACTTTCTCCTGCAATACATAATTCCCCTGGTACACCTATTCCGGCTATTTTTTCATTTGATAATATATAAATTTGTGTATTACTAATAGGCTTACCAATCCATACTTTATCTACATTTAAGTCTGTTGGACAATGATATCCACTGGAATTAACTGTAGTTTCTGCTGGACCATAGAGATTCAGTAGTTCTGCTCTTACTTGTCCTTTTTCCCTTAATTGATTATAATGTCTCACACTTTCTGCATTCAGTTTCTCACCAATATTAATGATATAACGTAGCGTATTTATTCTCTCTTTGCTCATATCTAATTCTTCTAAGAACATATTGAACATTGAAGGAACGAACTGGATTGCATTGACTTTATAATCCTGAATTACCTTGATGATCTTATCACTTTGACTTTCTTCTCCTTGTTGCAAAATAACAAGTTTACCACCCGCTAACATCCACCAAAATACTTCCCAGGCAAAAACATCAAAGGCACAAGTGGTCTTCATTAAAAGAGATTCTCCCTCGTGTAATGGATATTCTCTTTGTGTCCACATCTGCTGATTGACTATATTCCGATGCTCTACCATAACTCCTTTTGGTTTTCCTGTTGTACCCGATGTATAAACCAGATAAATAAGATCATGAGGAGTATTTACATGTTCAGGATTCTCTGCACCTTCTTCATAATTGCTTGCACTATATAAGTCGACAACCTTTTCAGGGGAAATATTATACTTTCCATGACCAATTAAAACCGCTTTCGGCTGGCTATCTTCCAATATATACTCGATGCGTTCTTCTGGATAAAACGGGTCAATTGGTACATATGCTGCACCCGACTTCAGGATGGCATATAATCCGACCACCATCTCAATACTTCTTTCTGCTATAATCGCAACAAAATCATCAGGCTGGACATGGTATTCCCGTCGTAACCTTAATGCAAGTTTATTGGCACGAGCATTTAATTCAGCGTAACTCAATTGCTCATTCCCGCATACCACTGCTGTATTATGGGGTGTTCTTGCTACTTGTTCCTCAAATAATTGGACAATGGTCTTGTCTCTTGGATAGTCACGATCCGTTGCGTTAAACTGTACTAATTCTTTCATTTCTTCCGCTTCATTTGTCATGCCTAATTCGGTTAATTTCGTGTGTGGTGCTGCAATTGCTTGTTCCATAAGTCTTTGCAAATGGGAACCGATAATGTTTATTTCTTCCTTGTTATATAGCTTTGTACTGAATAGAATTCTAAAATGAAGACGATCACTCTTAAATGCTGTCATTCCCAAGTCATACCCGATTTGTTCGCGGTAATATTCAGATTCCACATTTAATTTGCCATCAATATTGATACTTGTTCCTTGATAGCCTTCAAAGAAGAATAAGGTTCCAATTAGATTCCTTCCTAATAAAGTACGATTCTGTATTTCTGCTAAAGGAAGAAAATCGTGATCATTTGCAGCAATTGCTTGGTCCTGTAATGATTTCAACAAATCGGCAAATGTGTCTTCGTTTGTTGTCGATATACGTACAGGTATTGTATTGATAAATAAACCAACGATTTCTTCAATACCTTCAATCTCTGCATTTCTACCAGATACAACCTTTCCAAAAACGACATCATTGGTTGAGTTGTATTTTTCCAATAAAACGCCCCAACAAGCTTCTACTAGCGTGTTCAATGTTACATCGTACTTGGCACATACCGCTTCTGCTTGTTCGGTTACCTCCAAGCTTAACTTAAACTCTTGACTCTGACTCTCTTCTTCTGTTTCTTCTGGACGACCCATAGGTAGAATATCAGCCCTTGTCTCATATCCTTGAAGAAGGTCTTCCCAATATTTAAGGCTCGGCTCTTTATCTTTTTCATTTATATAATCTACAAATTTTTCATAGCTGCCCATTTTATTAGAAGCAGTCTTATTAGGTATTTTTAAACACTCTTCGTCTGTTGCCATATACGCATTAAACAAATCTCTACGCAAAATTGGCAAACACCAACCATCTAAAATAATATGATGGTTCGTCATGATCAATCGATATCCACTATTGTTTATTTTTATCAGATTCATACGAACTAGTGTATCTTCTTCTAAATCAAATCCACGTTTTACATCTTGTTCCTTTAAATCAAGATAATCGGATTCATTATCTACTTCCATATAATTAAATTCCAGATTTCTTTCTTTCAATACAACTTGTCTTGGCACACTTACTCCCCGATAACAGATCTTTGTACGTAAAATATCATGCTGTGTTGCTAGAGATTCAAAAGCTTTGTGCATCTTCTCTACATCTACTTCCGTCAATCGCAACGTCTGCTGAACAACATACTTCGTAGAGGATTCATCCAAAAGCTTCTCATAGAGCATTCCCTCTTGCACAGGAGCCAAAGGATAGATACGTTGAACTTCTTCGCCGCGGTTTTTGGCAGCTTCCTGTACATAACAAAATTCGCTATCTTTCCATACCCTCTCACCAAAATCACTTGCCGTTGACTCACTCTTCTGTGCATGGGAGCAATGTTCTGCGACCGCTATCAGTTCTTCTTCATATGCTTTTCCTATTTGCTCAATTCTCTCAGCTAAATAACGACTGCTGTTGCAGGTTACTGTCATAGATAAACTACCATTTTGCACATGACCTATGACGTTAATGGATGGTCCAAATTGATTGCGAGGATCCGTATCCTGTCCATAACCCAGTTGTGAAAACTCAAAATATGGATCGCCAGATTCTTTCTTTGTTCCTAGTTCTCCAAGATAATTAAATGATATATCTGGTGCCACTTCCACATCCATTTCTTCTGAATTAACCATGTCTGCATACTTTATGAGGCCATAATCAATTCCATGTGCTGGCACACGTCGTAGGTTCTCTTTCGTATTTCGAATATCCTGAGCAATATTAGTGCCTAACTCTTCTAAAACTACGGGATATATACTAGTGAACCATCCTATTGTCCTACCTAAATCAAAAGACCCTACTGTTTCTTCACGACCATGTCCTTCCATCTGTATAGCAAGCGTTCTCTGACCTGTTACTTTGTTTACCGCACGTCCCAGTGCTGTTACAAGTAAGTCATTAATCTCTGTATTATAAGCATGTGCACTTTCTTTTAATAACTTTTCTGTGATCGTGGAATTAAGACATACCACGGCTGTCTTTGGTTCGAATTTATCATCAGTGCTATCTTCTTTTAACTTGCCATCAACCAATTTATTTTCTAACTCTGACCAGTAAGCTATCCTTCTCTTTAACTTTTCACTCTGGCTGTAACGAGCTAATCCTTCGCTCCATACTTTAAAGGAAACGGTTTTAGCTGGTAATGTTATCTCTTTCTGATTCAAAGCTTGAGAGTAGCCCTTCTCCAAATCCTCACTTAAAATTCGCCAGGAAATCACATCCATTATCATATGATGAGCTAGCAACATCATATAATCTTGCTCCGGCGTACTAAATAAAACAGCCTGCAATAATGGTCCTTCCGCCAAATCCATCTTTACTTTCGTTGTCTTAATTTTTTCCTGAATCTCTTCAGATTCACATGCTATTGTTGTAAAGCCGTACCATTTCTTATCTTCTACTTTCCCTATAACCTGTTTCTTATCTTTGTACGTAGCTCTCAACATATCATGATGCTGTACTAACGCAGACAAAGCTTTTTGTAGTGCCAGGACATTTAGTTTTTCACGAACCTTAAACACTTGGCATACATTAAAATGTTCAGGATTCATCATATTTTGTGCGAAGAAGTAGTTTTGAATTGGTGTCAGTGAAATCTCACCACTTATTTCTCCTTGCTCCGCAGGTATAATTTCTTTTTTCGTGGATAAATTCATGGCTATTAGCTTCGGTGTTCTCTCCATCAAAAGATTTCGCATGGAGCTATCGTATCCAGCTTCTCTTATCTTGTTTAGAATATGGATAGCCTTAATCGAATCTCCACCCAAATCAAAGAAATTGTCATTTACACTTACTCTTTCCATACCAAGTACATGTTCAAATGCCTCTACTACCAATTTTTCCGTCTGGGTCTTTGGTGCCTCATAACCCCTTATCATCTTACTTTCTTCAATATATTTTTCCGGGTTCGGCAATAATTTACGATCTACCTTACCATTTGCAGATAGTGGAATCTCATCTACCTGTATGAATTGTGCCGGGATCATATAATCAGGCAGATATTTTGCTAACTCTCTTTTTATTTCTGCCAATTCTACTGTCTCATCTGCAACAATATACCCACACAGCTGCTTCTCTCCATGTGAATCACTATAATCAGCGACTACGGACTGGTGAATATTTGGCAAATGATTGATACAGTGTTCTATTTCTCCCAGTTCGACACGATGTCCACGTATCTTTACTTGACTATCTTTTCTTCCAAGGAAGTCTACATATCCTTCCTGACGCATGACACCATAATCACCTGTTTTGTACAGATACCCTAATCTATGGTTGATAAAGGCGGCCTTCGTCTTCTCTTCTTCATTGAGATAACCTGCGGCGACTCCTTTTCCACCAATATGCAGTTCTCCTGGAACGCCTACCGGGCATTCTTCTCCACAATCATCCAGTACGTAAATTTGTTGATTTTTCAACGGATATCCATAAGGGATACTTTTCCACTCTGGCTTCACTTCTGTGATTGGGAAATAGATGGACCATATAGAGCCTTCCGTTGCTCCACCTAACCCGATCACTTGTGCTTTTGGCATTCTTGTTTTGATTTTCTCCGGCAAACCAAGAGAAATCCAGTCTCCACTTAGCATCACCATACGTAAGCGCTCTGCTGCAGATCTCCGCACTGTGTCTTGTTTTGTGCTTTCCAGATACATATCCATAATGGCCGGAACCGAATTCCATATCGTGATTTCTTCTTCGATCATGATCTGGTGAATGCTACTCATATCTAAAAGATCTGGAATTAATACTAACTGGGCTCCACTAATGAGTGCTCCAAAAATATCATAGACAGATAAATCAAAGCTCATCGATGATAGGGCAATGATTTTATCTTCGCTGCCTACTTTGAATCTCTCATTAATATCTAATAGTGTATTCACTACTGCCTCATGGGTGATCACAACACCCTTAGGATGTCCAGTACTTCCTGACGTATAGATAGCATAGGCTTTATCCTGCTGGCAGCCTTCTAACAGTTCTAAGGCGCCATCGTTATAGGTGGACAGGTTCTCTTTTTCATATAAATCCGGATGAATCATCAGCTTGATATCACTATGTTCCACGATATATTTTATTCTTTCCTCAGGATGTTCCGGATTCACAGGAATATAAGCATGGCCGGCTTTTAAAATACCCACCGTATTTACAATGGTCTCGATTCGTCTCTCTGCCCAAACTCCAATATAAGAATTGTGCGCATAGTTTTGTTCTGCTAAATAGCGAGCGACCTGATTGGATTTTCTCGCCAACTCGCCATAGGTCAATGTATCTTGTCCTAATTTGACTGCAATAGCATCTGGCGTCTTCTGGCATTGCTGGTCTATTAATCTTTGCAGTAAATCCCCTTCATAATCTCCTTGTGTATCATTGTAATCAAGCAGTAGTTCAGACTGTGTTACAGGCAGCGGCATAGATGAAAGATTATTGTCTATAACTTGCTGCAATCGAAGTTGATACGTTTCAAACATGGCACTGATCATATCTTCATCAAACAGATCCTTCGCATAATCCCAAGTCATCATTAATTGTCCGTCTCTTTCCGTGACTTGGAAATCTAAAAATACTTGAGGGGTCTGGCTTATTCCGTATTTTATTTTTCCCAATTTTGGCAGAACATCTGTAAATTCCGATTTATCGAATAACATACTAGTAAATACAATTGGCATAATCGCTTTACTAGTCATTTCTCTCTTACTTGCAATATTTCGTATAACATCAACACCACTATAAAAACGATGGTCTACTGCTTCAAATAATATATCTTGAACCATAGATGCTCTCTCCCAAAAAGCACTATGAACAGACAAATCAATATCTAACAGTAAAACTGATGTGAAATCTCCAATTAACTTCATTACGTCTGGATGAAAGGACTGCCGATTAAATAAAGTTAAATTAAGTGCCATTCTGGATTGATTGCTCCATTTGCCCAAAACTTCCGCATAAATTGTACATAAGAATACAGATGGTGTTACACCATACTGAGCTGCTAAGCCTTTCACAACATTCCATTCATGAGTTGTCAGACTCTTCTCCATGCGCTGAAATATTGGTCTCTCTATGAATTCTGGCTCACAAACTAATGGTAGCTGAGGTGCATAGGGAAAATCCTCTATTTTGGCTTGCCAATAGTCTTGAGCTTTTTGATAGGCGGAAGATTCACGAAAGCTCTCCAATGCCCTTACATAATCTGAAAATTGAAAGGTTAAAGGTTCAATCTCCATATTCGGTTTCTCATAATAATCCATTATCTCTTGTATTAAAATTAATAAACTGCCTCCATCAGCAATTAATAAGTCAATATCCAGGAAGAGATAATTTTTCTTCTCGCCAAGAATAAATGCAGACAACTCAAATAATGGCCAATGATCTTGTTGAAAAACAAAATGTGACCTGTGATTTCTTTTTTCCAATATACGTTTTTGTTGATCCTCTAAAGACAAGTCTTGTAAATCTTCAATACAAATATCATAAGAAGAATTAGAACGCCGAACTTTTTGCATTCCTGTATCATCAAAAATAGTACGCAGCATAAGCTGACGCTCTAAAACTCGATTCAATGCATCGTTTAAGCGTTTAATATCTAATTCTGTTTCAAACTCATAATAGGCATGTGTGGAGATGTTGCCCATTTCCATAATATTTTGTCTTCCAACTAAATAGGCTCCTTGTATTTCTGTTACCGGAAATGGCTCATACCACATGTCTTTATTCCCTGTTAATTCAGATGTTTGGACATCCTCTACCTGTAGTTGTTCCCCTACAATCGTAATTATTTGTTCTAGAGTAGACATTTTGAAAAGGCTTACAATGGGGATTTCAACTTGAAATCGTTGATTGATTTCATCCTGGAAACGAATCAACGTTAACGAACTAACTCCCATCCGAGAAATCGTATCGTCTACTTTCAAAGAAGGGATAGAGAATACTTCTTTTGCAATTTCAACGATTTGATTTTCAATCTCCGCTTTGTTCCATGCTGGCTTCTTTGCAGATTCCTTGCTACTCTCATAATAATATGGAGCTATTGCGATAACATCATCAAACTCATGATTCTCAAATCGCTCTATTAAAAGAAAACGTTGCACCTTTCCACTTGTTGTTTTCGGTATCGTTTTTATTGGAATTACATAATCTGCAGCTATTCCAACCCGTTCTAATACCATATCCTGCACTTGATGGGCAAGTGGCAAAAATGCCTTGGCATCTTTTCGATTATGTACAAATACTATAATTTCATCCCTGATCGATGACGGATTGCGAACACCACACACAACGACTTGAGACAACTCTGGGATCGCCAATGTTAACATATTTTCTATATCGCTAGCATAATAATTCTGACCATTTACAAACAGAATATCCTTCTTTCTGCCCATTACAATGAGTTCTCCATTGCGTAAAAGTCCTAAATCTCCTGTACAGAAGAAGCCCTGTTCATTAAAAGGGGAACTATCATGATTCATATATCCCTCAAATACATTTTTCCCCTTGATCACTATATTGCCTATGTAATTTTCCCCTAAGATGTGGTCTTCATCATCTACAATCAATATTTCTAATTCATATAATGGTTCTCCTACTATGGCAAACTCTGCTGCATTTGGCTCCTTCGTTTCTATATACTCCACTTCTTGACCAATACGAGCTTTATGACGGTTAATACATACACTTCTATTATGTCCTTCTTCAGGAATAGTAACAGCCAGACTAGCTTCTGCCATACCATAGACTTGATGGATCGTATTTTCACGCAAGCCAGAAGACGAGAATTTTTCATAAAATCGTCTAATGGTATCCATTGATATTGGTTCTGCACCACACATTATGTTTCGCACACTAGATAAATCAATATTTTCTAAATGTGAATCCTTTACAGTCTTTATCATCCAGTCTAATCCAAAATTCGGACTTACAAGCACCGTTGCTTTTAATTGCGCACATTTTTGAAGATATAGCCAAGATTTCTTTAAAAATGTACCCGAATTTAGAAGGGAATGAGATATACCCGCAAATATCGGAGTTAAATGATAACCGATCAAGCCCATATCATGTGTCAATGGTAACCAACTAGCCATGACATCATTTGTGTCTAGTTTCAAACGATCTACTATCTGTGCCAAATTATAAACTAGATTTTCATGTGTTAATTTTACTCCTTTAGGGTTACCTGTGCTGCCAGACGAATATTGTATATACGCTAAGTCCTGACAATCTACTGTAACGCATTGCCCCTCTTCCATATTACATGCTAAGGTTTCATACTCTAAGTATTTCAAATTATTGGCTTCATAACTTTCTCTAAACGTATTTAAATTTCTTTCATCAGTAATTATCCACGCATTCGGCAACTGCTTACTTACTTTCACTAACTTCTTGAAAGCTTCAGTGTCAGGCGATGCAATTAGCGGTACAGACAGAGGAACGGGGATCATGCCTCCTAAAATACAACCCCAAAACAACCTTATAAAGAATAAATTATTGTTTGTCTGAAAGATAATATAAGAGCCCTTCTGAAATCCCTGCTTTTGTAGTGCCCCTAAGATGGATTTGGCATTAAAATAAAGACTTTCATAAGACTCAAACAATTCAGAGCCATCGGATTGAGTAAAGTAAACTCCCCTTGATTTCTCGTTAGCATAAATTCCAAGTAATTGATCAAGTGTTATATTAACTCCATCCTCTAATACTGATTTTGTATAGGGTTTCATATTGCACCTCTTAAAAAGTTATTGTTTTTATGCTGCGATATTATCTTTGTTACAATTGATGCAACGTCTTGATCTTGCCTCTTTAATATTAAAATTTATGTTGAGAATTATTTATGTATATTGGCTTCTATAATTCTATTATATTATATTTAAGGATTATATCAACAAAATTCTTAAAATTTTTCCAGCTCAAAGGTCGTGGTTTAAACCCACCGCCCTTAGCCTTCGGGTTGGATAGTAATAATCAGAATCACTTAAAAAAACACTCAATAATGCCCCCGTTGTCAAGACACGATTTTTTGAGGAAAAAGTTATGTCCTTCTTATCATGTCATGTAGCATTTCAGGATGCGATCTGTTCTCAATATATCATTTTTTTACATTTTCCAATTTAATAGCGTGCAGAAAGGCAAACAGCCTCTGCACGCTTGTGTATAAATCTTAAATTTCAACTTATATCTTATATCATACAGCAGTCATTTTCTTGATCATCCAGACGGTGCTACATCAAATGCTCATCGGTTTCCCTTGATAGTCAACGAAAACAAATTCACTATCGATACGAACTTGTCGATTAATGAGATTATAAATATCTTCTGCTGTTTCTTTTGGATGTGTCGGGGCTATCATTCCTCCCATATCCGTCCTTACCCACCCTGGATGGACGGAAAGGACTTGAATGCCTTCATTCTTTAATGCTACATGGAGCTTCTCGGACAACATATTTAAGGCAGCTTTCGACAATCCATAAGGATAATCACCACTATATGCATTTGTTAGACTACCACCTTCTGACGAGATGTTGATAATGGATTGATTCTCACCCTTTTTCAGCAAAGGTAGAAAATGTTTAATCACACGGGCTGGTCCTAACGTGTTGACATCAAATGCTAGTTTGATAGCCTCTATATCAAGATCCTCAATAGACGTACCCCTTCCATTAAGAATGGCAGCATTATTGATAATCACATCAAGACTTTCACCTACATTACGAGCTGCTTCACGAACAGATTCCTCGTCTGTGACATCTAAATGAAGAATTTCTAACTGGTTGCTATTTTTCTCTTTTAATTTGGTTAATTGAGTCCTTTTTTGTTCATTCGGATCTCTGACTCCAGCAAAAACTCGGTACCCTTTTTCTAATCCAACTTCGACAAATCCAAGCCCTAAGCCCCTATTTGCCCCAGTAATTAATATATCCACCATAATCCTCCCAGATTTTTTTTAATAGTTACTTCATTTTGCATTGAAAAATCAACAATTGGCCTCTTCTCTTTATTATACCCTCCTATCCTTAACCAAATTGTAATCATTAAATTAAGTAATTCTACAAATTTAAGGTTCCATATCGCATCTATTTGAGTATCAAAGGTTTTAATTTCATAATATAAATTATAAAAAAATGAACAAAACTAATACAACCCTCTTCTACCTTTACATGATCTAACAATTTCAGTTCAAATCCACAGTTACATTTTTTTAATGTTTTTCTTATCGGAGATATCTTACTGTTACATCTTGGGCATTCATTAACCAAATACAAATTATGTATGGGACAAATAACATTAACTGTATAGTTCCAAATTTTAATTGTGGATTTTCTTTCATTCCTCTTTCCCATAATTCTCTAGGCGCAGTCCCTCTTCTAGAATCGTAAGAATTTGCAATTAAATCTAAAAGTTCTATATGTAGCATATATATAAACCCTTGCATAGTAATACACGCTTTTCCTTCTGAATCATATTGTCCCCGTTCAAGAGGATTTGAAAAAGTCGTTCCTTTTAAGCTATATCCCTTTCTTATATCATCCTCAGTCATAATTGAATATATCCAATCTTGTTGTTCACAGTACATCTTTCCTACCTCAAACTTAACGCCAAAATTATAGGGTTAAGACAATCAGTAATTTCAAGTTGGATAAAAAGAGGATTTTTAATAGGAAATGGTGATTCAGGAGGGAAAAGGTTTGCATTAGAAGATATACAGATGTTTCAAAAAAATATATTACTCTAAAAGAAATTGCGGAAAAGCATAATACCATCTCTGTGTATATGATGAAAAAATTAAAGTGGGATGGGAATTAAGCCGATTTCAGGTATTGAGATTGATGGGAGCGAAGGATATCTTTATAAAAGTGAAGATGTAATGGTGATATTATAACCTACCAGTTACGTATTTTGGTAAACATGTAATAGGTAGGTGTTTTACGTTTGTAATTGAATTTTAAAAGTGGTATTTGTGGACTTGAATGTCTTTTAATACATTAATGGGGAAAAGTATTTTATTTCCATCATTGAACTTTGGACCAGAAATAGAATGGATTTTTCCAGTATAATTTTTCTCATAGAATGCTTTTTAAATCATTAGAATTTTTCGCAACATGGATTCCTCAAATATTGCCATAGTATATATCAAACTAGAATTTTCATAACCATTATAATCAGTTATTCTTAATATATATCCTGCTAAAGATTCATCTTCTAAAGGTTTTGGAGTTAGCAATAACCTTTCCAATAAGCCATACCTCTCCTTCATTTATTTTTTTATTATTTCAAAATAAAACAGCTAAGAAAATATAATTTTCTTAGCTGTTTTACTTTCTAGCTGATTTTGAAATCTAGTTTAGGAGTTCTTGAAACTATTCCGAATAATTATGAAAAATCACATTATAATGCTGTCATTTCTTCGTGCTCGTGTTCATCCTGCACGAATAAAATACCTAATTCATGATGTTCGCCTTCATAGGACGCGCGCTGATCAAACCGGATCTCACCGTTCAGGCCGATGATCTCCATTTTTACAAATGCGCGGTTTTTTTGAAGTGCTTCATAAAAATCCGATACATGCTTCACGGGGATGCCGTTTACTTTCGTAATAATCTCACCGATCTTCAGCTCAAGATCGTCCGCGGGTGTGTTCGGAATGATGCCGAGCACCATTAAGCCCTGATCCCGCTTAGAGAAATAAAACGGAGCCGCGTTATCGTTCAGCCGCTGTCTCAATGATAAAAACAGGCGTCCGAGCACCGCAATACAAGCGGCAGCTCCGGCAAGCGGAGTCCACCAAAGGGCCGCTGCCCCGAATACGGCCACGATAATCCCGAGAATCATGACACGTTTCGCCGTTATCCTTATGCTGACTTCCGGAAGTGACCCCTGCACACGCTGTCCGAAGCCGGCGATATAAGGAATCCAGATCAAATGGAAAGAGCCGCCCGGCACGGTAAAGACAGGCCACCAGGAAAGGTGTGACTCAAGCCCGCTGCCCGGCACCAATAAGAAAAGCGGAAACAGCCATGCGCGATTCGCCAATTGTCGGCCGATGGGCAGGCCTCTGCTGCTGACGACAAGCGCCGGAGATGTTTTCAGATGCGCTGAACGGCAGGCAGCCGCTCCCTCCGTGATAATCAAAAGGCCCATAAACACGGCCGCCGATGCCCAATTCACGCCGAATGCCTGCGGAAACCGATCCGCAAACGGCACTGTGTCGGTATACTGAAGGATAAACGCAATGAACATGCCGGCGCTGACAACATAAGCTGAGGACAGCCAATTCATACGGAACGTCAGCGAAGCCAAAGCCGTCACAGCCGCGATTATGCCGAGAAGACCGAATGGAATCGAAATTCCCAGTCCAAAAAATAATATGGAGAGAAGAATACCCGGTATAAGTCCTTTTATGTATGTAAAGATAAGCTCGTCATACATATCCGCGATTTTTGTATGAAACGTATGGCGTTCACGTTTGATCCGCAAATATCCGCATGCGAGACTTATGATGATAAAAAACCAGAACATCGGGTGCAAAAAAAACAGACCGATACTTTTCAGAAGTTCAATTCCCCATTGAACAGACACTGCTTTCACCGCCTCAAGCCAAACATTTTAATTCTATTCTACCAAATAATCATTGGCTTGAATATCTCAAACGTCTATCTCTCTTCCGTCATCCACAGCGTTACATTTGAGAGAGAGAAATCTTTCAGATAGTGGTCAACCTCCACCTCGATCACGCCGCTGATCAGAAGCATGGACCGCTTAATATCCGTCAGATTGATTCCTAAACGTTTATGGTTTTTCATTAAGTAAGTGAAATAATGCTTTGCACACTCTTCATTGATTTCGTGAACGCATTCAACATTTGTGTAATTGACCAGGTATCTGCTGAACAGCATAAGAAGACTTAGTGCTTTTGTTGATGAAAATGTGACGTCTTTTGTTCTGTCTTTTAGTTGTTCCACTAATTCATAATATTTTTTTTCACGCACAATACTTGCCCTCTTCAATTGTGAACCCCCATTTTTTTATCCAGATAAGCACGGGTGATTACAGCTGCCGTGCTGAAGCGCCGCAAACACTTCTGCTTTCGATACTGAAATGCAGCTGCCAAACTAAAACTGTTCTCTATTAGAACCTTCTTTTATTGTAAGAACTAAAACTGACTGAGGCAACTTTCAAAAGTTTCATTTTGAATACATATTAACTCGGCATAAAGTCTCTCTTCTCTATAAATATCGGGTAATGTTTGTCCTTTATAAATGTTTAAATGTGAAAATTTTTTTAATATCTTGTCAAAACCGACATAATTATATGTCTTTTCGTTCATTTTTAGAGAGTGACAAAAGAAACAGGAGACGTAAAAAACGCCTCCTTTTCATTTATTTTACAAATAATGATTTTAACGCCATTTGCAGCTGTAAATCATTTTTTTCGTCAGATTTCTGTTCATTCATCAGCTGATTCATTTTTTCCGCTGTCTTTTTATCAATGACCGCTGTTTTATCAAGCTTGTACCGGTCTTGAAACGCCAGAACGGCTTTTTTCATTGTTTTGCTGAAATAGCCGTCTGCTCTGCCCGGGTCGAAGCCTAGGCCTTTCAGCAGGATTTGGGCGTGCTTGACATCCGCGCTGTTCATATCAGGCTGAAGCGGCTGTTTCAGCTGAAGCGGTCCCGCCGCAAAATAATCCGGCTGGCTCACAGCGATTGTCGGAGCAATGCCTTTTTTGTGAATCCAATTGCCTTTCGGTGTCAGCCATTTGTAAAGCGTCAATTTAATGTTGCTCCCGTCTCCCATAGGCACGGCCTGCTGAACCGTTCCTTTACCGAAAGAAGTGTCACCGACAACGTCATAATGTCCCGCTTCTTTTAACGCACCCGCAAGAATTTCTGAAGCGGAGGCGCTTCCTTTATCCGTAATGACATTGACGGGATACGGCTTCTTATGTTTTAAGGTTGAGAAATATTGTTTTTTATCGCCGTTACGCTCCGCAATTTGGATATACGGCATGTCTTTTGTGATGAAATGCTTTAAAATTTGTTCGACGCTTTGAAGGTAGCCGCCGGGATTCCCTCTTACATCAAGGACGAGACCGTCAATCCCTTGTTTTTCAAGCTTTTTCAGCGCCGCGGCGAAGTCCTGGGCGGTATGCTCGGAAAATGTCGATATTCCGATGTAGCCGACATGATGGCCGCCTGATTCTTTGCGGGAAGCAAATACGGTTTCAAGCGGAATTTCCGCTCTTTTAATCCGGAATGACAGCTGTTTATCAGTACCCGGACGCTGTATTTTAATAGAAACCTTCGATCCTTTTTTTCCTCTGATTTTCAGCACGGCTTCGTTTAAACCTTTCCCGTTCATTGACTCGCCGTTTATGCTGATGATTTCATCATTCGGCTTGAGGCCCGCTTTTTCCGCCGGAGATTGCTTAAACGGTGATACGATAATGATTTTATTGTCTTTCATACCGACTTCAGCGCCGATCCCTTCGAAAGAAGAATCAAGAGAATCGGAAAACTGCTTGGCGGTCTGCTTGTCCATATAAACGGAATAAGGGTCGTTTAATGTAGACAGCATCCCCTGAATCGCTCCTTCAAGAAGCTTTTCTTTATCTACATTTTCCACGTATTCGTTCGAGATCAGCTCATATGCTTTTTCGATTTTTTCCATTGCCCGGCTTCTTTCTGCGTCTGATGAATTCGGCTGTGCCGCCCCGGCAATATGGGCTCCGCCGCACATGATGCTGACGGCAGCTATCACTGCGATCATTTTCTGCTTCATCGTTTACCTCCTCTTAGTCCTTTTACGAAAACCTGGAGATAGTATGTGTAAATTGCAAAGAATTCATGTAACGGCAACAAAAAAATGAAAAAGCGAGATTGTTACATATATATGGGTAACGTATAATATTTTGTATGCAATTCATTAAATATACAGGAGAATGCGATATGAAAATAAAATTATCGATTTTATCCGCGGCGGTTCTGGCCGCAGGAATTACCGCCTTTGTCTGGCCAAAAACAGAGGCCAATGAAAAAACGCAGACGGACGCCTTGTATGTTTCTCCGGCAGGCAGCGACCAAAATGAAGGAACGAAAGAAAAGCCGTTCCGCACATTAAAACATGCGGCTGAAAAGGCAGAGGCCGGGACAACCGTATTGATTCGGGAAGGGACGTACGATGAAACGTTTGAAGTAAAGCACAGCGGCACGGCCGAAAAGCCGATTACATTTCGGAACTATCAGAATGAGCATGTCTCAATCAGCGGCAAATCTGCGCCAAAAAGCGATTCTGAAACTCCGTTAATTCAAATCCGCAATAAACAGTACATTACCATTCACGGCGTTACGCTTGAGAATCTCTCCGTATCATCAGAAGATGCAACGGCCATGGGAATCTTCGTCACCGGATCAAGCAGTCATATCAACATTGACGGCAACCATATCCGAAACATTAAAACCACGGCTGATGAGGGAAATGCACACGGCATCGCATTTTACGGCACAGGCGCCATGAAGGATGTCAGCATCACAAATAATACGGTTGAAAAACTGACGCTCGGCGCAAGCGAAGCGGTCGTGCTGAACGGGAATGTTGACGGATTTAAGATTGCCGGCAATACCATCCGGGACAATAACAATATCGGGATTGACGTGATCGGATACGAAGGAACGTCCAAGCAAAACGACTATGCGCGAAACGGCGTCATTGAAAACAATACGGTGAGCCATAACTCTTCTTACGGAAATCCCGCTTACGGAGATGAATATTCAGCGGGCGGTATTTACGTTGACGGCGCAGAACATGTGGACATTAAGAATAACACCGTTTACAACAATGACCTCGGCATTGAAGCCACTTCCGAACATAAAGGGAAATACGCGCGAGATATCCGGATTACGGATAACAAGGTGTACGGCAATGCTTACACCGGTATTTCAATCGGAGGCTATGACACGAAACGCGGCGGCACCATCAATTCTGTGATCGCTCATAACATTATGTATCGAAATGACACGAAGGACCTTGACGGCGGTCAGCTGCTGCTGCAGTACGGCACAAAAGGGAACACGATCGAAAAAAACATCATGACGGCAAGCGGTTCACGGATTTTTATCGCAAATGATTATACGAAAAACGAAGGCAATACCGTTAATCATAACGTCTATCACAAAGAAGCGGGAAAAGACGGCATTTGGAATTGGAAGAACAGAGAATATGATTCATTCACAGCGTACCAAAAAGGAACGGCAAACGATTCGGATTCCATTTATGCGGACCCGATGTACCGTGACGAATCGTCTTATGACTTTACATTAAAGCCCGGATCACCGGCCCTGCCCGTCATTCAGTAACGAAACCATTAAAAAAAGCCAGTCTATATCAGACTGGCTTTTGTATTTATACACGAAGGAATTTCCGGATGGAAGTCAGACTTCCCCATACTCCGATAACCGCGCCGATCAGAATGAGCACAAGTGATACTTGGAACACAAACGGGCTGTACGGCAGAAGTGAAACAAATGAGCCCTGAACTTTCGGGGCCACCCAAGCGACCATCGACTGGTACGTACTCAGCACGAGAGCGATCGGTATGATAGAACCGAATACCCCCAGCAGCAGCCCTTCCAGGAAGAACGGCCAGCGGATAAACCAGTTTGTCGCGCCGACAAGCTTCATGATTTCAATCTCTTTTCTTCTGGCGAAAATCGTGATTTTAATCGTATTTGAAATTAAGAACATTGCCGTGAACAGAAGGCCGATGATTAACGCAATCCCGATGTTGCGTGACACCCCGACGATCTTAAACAGACGGCTGACTTCTTCTTTCCCGTATGTCACTTTATACACATGATCCAGCTTCTCAATTTTTTTCGCGACTTTCGGCGTATCATGCGGATCTGTCGTTTTGACGATAAACGCGTTGTTCAGCGGGTTTTCCTGATCTTGCATTTTCATGGCCTTTCCGCTGTCGCCGAAGCTTTTGACCAATTGATCAAGCTCTTTATCTTTAGATGAAAACTCTACGCTTTGAATTCCCGAGATGTCTTTAATCTCATTCTGCAGCGTATCCTGCGTTTTCTTATTGGACGTCAGATCGATTAATACTTTAATTTCCACTTCTTTTTCAGCATTTTTAGCCATGTTGTTTAAATTCAGCATAATGACTAAAAACACGCCGACCAAAATCAATGTAACGGTAACGGCACTGATGGATGCAAATGTCATCCATGTGTTTCTTCCGAGAGATTTAAAACTCTCACGCAAATGGCGCCCGAGAATTTTAATCATAAGAACCATACTCCCCTCTTGACTCATCACGCACAATAATTCCGTCTTCGATCGCGATGACCCGTTTCTTCATGGTGTTTACTATTTCTTTATTGTGTGTCGCCATCACGACGGTCGTTCCGCGGTTATTAATCTCTTCCAGCGTCTTCATGACTTCCCATGATGTTACCGGATCAAGGTTGCCCGTCGGTTCGTCAGCTATCACGACGTCAGGATTGTTGACGATGGATCTTGCGATGGAAACACGTTGCTGTTCTCCTCCGGAAAGCTGGTCGGGAAACTGCCGCGCTTTATGCTTCAGCTGCACAAGATCGAGCACTTCGAGCACGCGTTTTTTAATGACTGACTGCTGTTCTCCGATAACCTCAAGCGCAAACGCGACGTTTTCAAATACCGTCAGTTTCGGAAGAAGTTTGAAATCCTGGAAAACAACACCTATTTTGCGCCGCACGAAAGGAATCTCTTTTTCTTTTACAGACGCGAGATCTTTATGATTAATCAATATTTGCCCTTTTGTCGGTTTTTCTTCTCTGTAAATCATTTTAATAAAAGTAGATTTACCGGCTCCGCTCGGCCCTACGACATATACAAATTCTCCGGGATGAATCATGACTGACAGCCCGTTAATCGCTTTTACACCGTTCGGATAGGATTTATATACTTCTTTCATCTCTATCATGAAATCACCTAATCTTTTAATTATGTCTTGCAGCCATAGAGTTCGCAAACGTACAGCGGTTTATGGCCGATTTACCAGGAAACAGATGAAAAATCTGAAAGTTCCTTTTCCTCAGTACACTTCATTATACGTCAAATTTAGACATATTACTATTACAGTTTCTTTTCATTCCCAGGCCGTGAAAAAACCTTGCCCCTATAACAGGCAAGGTTTTTCTGTTATTTTTTCTGTGACAGCCATTTTGCGATCTTCGCGGCTTCCTCATCATTTACAAGATGGCTCGGCATATTGCCTCGTCCGTTTTTAATGATGCTTTCAATTTTAGCTTCATCATACTTCCCGCCGACTTCCTGTAAATTCGGACCTCCGCCGCCTTCTAAGTCTTTACCGTGACAGCCGATACAGCTTTGCTGATAAAGCTCTTCTCCCGCTGACGCAGATGCTTTTGACCCGCCTGAGCTGTCAGAGCTTTCTTTTTTCGATTCATTGGAACCGCCGCATGCCGCCAGCAGGACGGACATGGTCAGAACCAGCGCCAGCAGCGCCCATTTTGATTTCATATGTAAGATGCACCCCTTCGCTATTATAACCCCGTTTACGCGCGTTTGAAACCCTCGCCGAGCACCTCGCTTGCGTCTGCGACAATGACAAAGGCTGACTCATCAATTTGTTTGACGATTTGTTTCAGTTTTGTGAATTCGGTCTGGCCGACGACACACATTAAAATCGGCCGGTCATGTTCCGTATACCCGCCGACTGCGGAAATCTTCGTCACACCCCTGTCGATTTCTTTAAACACAGCCGACCTGACGGCTTCTTCATGCTGCGTAATGATTAAAGCCATTTTGGAGCGGTTGAACCCGACCTGCACGACATCAATCGTTTTGCTTGAAATAAATACCCCGAGCATCGCATACAGTCCCTGCTCCACTCCGAAAACGAGCATCGCGCTCAGCACAATTAATCCGTCCATGATGGCAAGGCACGTTCCCAGCGACAGACCCGTGTATTTGTGAATGATCTGCCCCGCCAGAGCCGTTCCCCCCGTGGAGCCTTTACCAAGATACACGATACCGATTCCCGTTCCGATCCCGACGCCTCCGAAAATCGCCGCCAGCAGTTCATGGGTCGTCGCGGCAGGCAGATCTCTTGTTAAATAGACAGCGAGCGGCAGAACGATGGAACCGACCAGTGTCTTCATTCCGAACTTCCCGCCGAGAATAATCACTCCGGCGATAAACAAAGGTATGTTAATAATCCACTGCACGTAAGCCGGTTCAAAACCAAACGTTTCTAAAATGGTGCTGATCCCGCTTACTCCCCCCGCTGCTATACGGTTCGGCAGCAAAAATACGTTAAACACGACCCCCGTAATCGCCGCGCCGATCATGATGTATATATAATCTTTGATCAGACGGAGCGGCTTATTGTGATTCACATCCATGCAAAATCCTCCGTTCTCCGATTTTCTCTCGATAGCATTTTAAGTCTTCCCGGCTTAGAAGTAAATAACAGCCAAATACCGTATTAATTTGCTAAAGCGCTGTTGTGAAAAATGGAAAAAGAGAACGGATAAAAAAACACACCTTGCCACAGGCAGGTGTGTTCCCGGATTACGACAGTTTAGAACGTAAATAGGCGTCAATGAAGATATCGATATCTCCGTCCATAACCGCCTGCACGTTCCCCATTTCCGTATTGGTGCGGTGGTCTTTCACCATGGAGTACGGATGGAAGACGTACGAGCGGATTTGGCTGCCCCAGCCGATTTCTTTCTGTTCACCGCGGATTTCGTCAAGCTCCGCCTGCTGTTCTTCAATTCTGCGCTGATACAGCTTCGCTTTGAGCATTTTCATCGCCCGGTCGCGGTTTTTGATTTGTGAACGTTCCGTCTGGCACGTGACGACTACATTTGTCGGCAGGTGGGTGATCCGAACGGCTGAATCAGTCGTATTGACGTGCTGTCCCCCGGCACCGCTCGCACGGTACGTATCAACTTTAATATCTTCGGTCCGAATATCAATGTCGATTTCTTCATTGAATTCAGGCATGACTTCACATGACACGAATGACGTGTGGCGGCGGCCTGATGAATCAAATGGAGAAATCCGCACGAGGCGGTGTACGCCTTTTTCCGCTTTTAAATAGCCGTATGCATTGTGGCCTTTAATAAGCAGTGTGACTGACTTAATTCCTGCTTCATCTCCCGGGAGATAATCTAGCGTTTCAACTTTGAAACCGCGTCTTTCCGCCCAGCGGGTATACATTCTGAGCAGCATGGAACCCCAATCCTGAGATTCCGTACCGCCGGCGCCCGGGTGAAGTTCTAAAATCGCGTTATTTTTATCATATGGTTCACTGAGCAGCAGCTGAAGCTCAAATTCATTCAATTCCTTCGTTAATGACTTCAGCTCTTTCTCGAGCTCTTGCTGAAGGTCCTGGTCAGGTTCTTCTTTTAAAAGATCATGTGTCATTTGCAGCTCTTCGTGAGACTCGCTCAGCTGATGATAGGAGTTCACGTATTCCTTCAGACCGTTCGCTTCGTTAATGACGGTTTGGGCCTTCTGCTGGTCATTCCAGAATTCCGGTTCCGCCATCTTTTCATCTAATTCTGCAATGCGGGCTTCCTTTGATTCGAGGTCAAAGAGACCCCCTGAAGTCCGCTAAACGAGAAGCCATATTTTCGAGCTCTGCCCTGATTTCTGATAATTCCATTCCATTCACCTCATTAAAAGATCCGGGGCGCCATAAGACGCAGACCCGGTCATGTTCGCTTCATACAGTCGAGACTATTCTGTCCGGCCGCAGCAATTTTTATATTTTTTTCCGCTGCCGCAATGGCAAGGCGCGTTGCGTCCGATATCCACAACTTTGCGCACCGGCGCTTTTTTCGCTTGTTTGGCCTCATCGCCGTCCTGCGGCTGATGAGCCGTCGTTTGGCCCTGAACAACTTCTTCGCGTTCCAGATTGCTTTCAATCTCGGCCTTCATGACGAATTTCGCAACTTCGTCCTCAATGGACTCAATCATGTGCTCAAACATTGCGAAGCCTTCCATTTGATATTCACGCAGCGGATTTGTCTGCGCATAAGCGCGGAGGTGAATCCCTTGACGCAGCTGATCCATCGCATCAATATGATCCATCCATTTTGAATCAACGGCACGCAATACGATGACTTTTTCAAATTCACGCATCTGCTCTGTGCCGAAATTCTCTTCTTTTTCATTATATTTTGTCATGATGCGGTCCATGATCATCTCATGCATTTCATCCGGTTCTTTTCCGAAGATATCGCTCTTTTCAAGTGCGCCTTCATCAAGATACGTTGAATTCACCAGCTCCACGAGTCCGTCAAGATTCCATTCTTCCGGAAGCTCCTCTTTTGGCGTATAAGCGGCAATCGCACGCTCCAGAGAAGACTTGATCATGCCTTCCACAATGTCACGCAGGTTTTCAGAGTCAATGACTTCAAAACGCTGCTTGTAAATGACTTCGCGCTGCTGACGGAGCACGTCGTCATATTGAAGAAGCTGTTTACGTGAATCAAAGTTGTTTCCTTCGACACGTTTTTGAGATGATTCCACGGCGCGTGACACCATTTTGCTCTGAATCGGCGTGGAGTCATCCATACCGAACCGGTCAAGCATCGCCATCGTCCGTTCAGCTCCGAAACGGCGCATCAATTCATCTTCCATTGAAAGATAAAATTGTGTGATGCCCGGGTCTCCCTGACGTCCTGAACGTCCGCGGAGCTGATTGTCAATCCGGCGGGATTCGTGGCGTTCCGTACCGACGACTGCGAGGCCGCCAAGCTCTTTTACGCCTTCGCCGAGTTTAATGTCGGTTCCGCGTCCCGCCATGTTGGTCGCAATCGTGACAGCGCCTTTTTGTCCCGCTTCTTCAATAATCTGAGCTTCACGCTCATGGTTTTTGGCATTCAGCACCTGATGCGGAATCCCTTTGTTTTTCAGAAGTTTAGAAATCAATTCAGACGTTTCAACGGCAACCGTACCGACAAGAACCGGCTGTCCGGTCATGTAGCGCTGGGCGACATCCTCCGCCACCGCCTTGAATTTCCCTTCCATTGAGCGGTAGATCAAGTCCGGACGGTCGTCACGGATGACCGGCTGGTTGGTCGGGATGGATACAACCTGCATGTTATAAATATTGCGGAATTCTTCCTCTTCCGTTTTTGCGGTACCGGTCATACCGGCCAGCTTTTCGTACATACGGAAATAGTTTTGGAACGTAATCGTCGCCAATGTCATGCTTTCATTTTGAATCTCCAGGCCTTCTTTCGCCTCAATCGCCTGGTGAAGACCTTCGCTGTAGCGGCGTCCTTTCATCAGACGGCCGGTGAAGGAATCAACGATGACGACCTGGCCGTCCTCAACAACATAATCCACGTCTTTCTGCATCGCCGCATGGGCTTTTAAAGCCTGGTTGATATGGTGGTTCAAGGCCACGTTTTTGACATCAAACAGGTTGTCGATGCCGAACGTTTTTTCAGCCTTTGTCATTCCTTCTTCCGTCAGCTGAACGCCCTTCGTTTTGACGTCATACGTATAATCCTGATCTTTCTTGAGTGTGCGGACAAACGCATTTGCCTGCACGTACAGTTTTGTGGACTTCTGAGCTTGTCCGGAAATAATCAATGGCGTTCTCGCTTCATCGACTAAAATTGAATCGACTTCATCAATAACGGCAAAATGAAGCGGGCGCTGCACCATTTGTTCTTTATAGAGCACCATGTTGTCACGCAAATAATCAAAGCCGAGTTCATTGTTCGTTGAATACGTGATATCGGCTGCGTAAGCTTCGCGTTTTTCGTCTTTTGACATCGAATTCAGGTTCAGGCCGACTGTAAGCCCGAGAAACGCAAAAATTTCTCCCATTTGCTGGGCATCACGGCTCGCCAGATATTCGTTGACCGTAACGACGTGAACGCCTTTTCCCGTCAAGGCATTTAAATACACGGGAAGCGTGGACGTCAGCGTTTTCCCTTCCCCTGTTTTCATTTCGGAGATGTTCCCCTCATGAAGGGCGATGCCCCCCATCAGCTGCACTTTAAACGGAAACATGCCGGTTACGCGGCGGGAAGCTTCACGAACGACGGCAAACGCTTCGACAAGAAGATCATCCGTTGTTTCTCCTTTTTCAAGCCGCTCTTTAAATTCTGCCGTTTTATGTTTAAGCGCCTCGTCAGAGAGATTTTCATAATCTCCTCTTACGGCATCAATGTCATTTGCTATTTTTTCGTATTTGTTCAGCGCACGTTTGGTCGGATCAAACATTTTATTTAAAATCCCAAGCATCTATAACGCTCCTCTATGTTCACATGCAGATTTTGCATGGAATAAATGATAATTTTCTGTCCATGTATACCTCTCATTATCATAACATACCTTTTGCTATTTCCAAAGAATTTGCAGATAAAGATAGAGAAAAACCTTCCGCGCGTTCACGGAAGGCTGGGTGGGTTTATTCAGTCGGTTCAATTAATCCGTATTTGCCGTCATTTCTGCGGTAAACGACATTTGTGAGATTCGTCTCCGCGTTGGTGAATACGAAGAAATTATGTCCGAGCATATTCATTTGGAGAATCGCTTCTTCATTATCCATCGGTTTTAAATTAAAACGCTTTTGACGGACAATTTCCGGGCTGTCATCTTCAATTTCGTCCTGAACCGCTACGCCCGTATCAGCAGCGCTGCCGTTTTCGAAATAATGTTTCGGAAGACCCTGCTCGCGGAATTTTCGGTTGACTTTTGTTTTGTGCTTTCGGATTTGACGTTCCAGCTTGTTTGTTGCGAGATCAATTGCATTGTACATATCCTCGTTATGCACTTCGGAACGAAGCGCCAGATCAGTCATCGGAATGGTGACTTCAACTTTGGATTCCTTATCATTATAGAATTTTAAGTTGACGTTCACATCGGCATTGACGCTCTGCTCGAAATATCGCTCCAGCTTGCCGATTTTTCTCTCCACATGATCCTTTAACGCAGGTGTAACCTCAATGTTTTCTCCTCTGATATTGTAGTTCATCAAAGAACGCCTCCCTTTATCTAAGGATATGTAACTATTTCTCTTTTACCCCTTCTGATCCCTGCTGAAACGTTAAAATAATGTGTAAATTCGGTGAACGATGACGAATGGTGTCGGTATTATCCGGCAGCTTCCGGCAGGATTATAAGTATATGCAGAAGACGCAGGCAAAAGACCTGCCGCTTGCAGCAGGTCTAGTGAAGAACATACGGTTTGATGCAGGCGTGCGTCTGCTCCATCCATAGCTTATAATGCGGCAGAAAGATGGTTTTTAAAAACTCCTGAAAAGGGGCGGACGGGAAATCATAATCATTTAACATGCTGAAATCCTGAAAGATCTCGTCAAAAGAGCGGATCGCCGTCTCCACGCATCGGCACTCAATGATAGACAGCAGAAGCGCATGAGAGGAATCGAGATGAAAAAAAGCCTGAATCAAATCGTTGTAAATCCGCTCGCCCTCCGTCTTAAAAAAATCATCCTGCGTGTCCAACAGGTAGCAAAGCCCCTCATCAATCGTAAAAAGAAGCTGGTAATAGGCTGACACCAAATGGTAATCGTTCAAACTTCTCAAAACACTCACCTATTTGCGTTTGTCGTAATAACGGCCGTCACTTGTCGTTTGATGATACGGATTGAAATACGTATTATGGTAGATTCGTTTTTTCTTAAGCGTTTTTATTTCATTTCGGATACCATCCTGAATCCGCTTCACTTCGCCGGTAATCAGGCGGTCCATCGCGGCCACCTGCTGAAGCAGCGTTTTTTCTTCTTCGGAAAAAGGCGGCTTTATGCCCGCAAGCATCTCCTCCCTTTTCTCCGTAAATGCCGTAACGCTGCTGATAAGACTGTCGCTTTCCGGGGCGTCCTTCAGCGCGGCGTACATGTTCTTCGTTTCGTTATACAAAGCAAAGACATTGCTGTTCATCAGGCAAGGCCGCCCGCGCCATGGCTGTTTTTCCGTTCACTCTGCATGGCCTGCTTCCACGTGTCGCGAAATTCAGTAACGAGTTTTTCCGCTTCATCTAAAAACTCTCCGTTATTCTGCACGTTCGCGTCGATCAGCCGGCGGCGGATGTAATCATAAATGGATGACATCTGTTCAGAAATCTCAATCTCCCGGTTTAACGTGATGCTGAGCTCTTGAATGATGTTTTGCGCCTTTACGATATTTTCATTTTTGGCTTCAAGGTTGTTTTGCTTCATCGCCTGCCTTGCCAGCTTAATGAATCGCAGGCAGCCGTTATAAAGCATAAGGGTCAGCTCTTCCGGAGCGGCTGTAAAGACGGATGTCTGCTGATAAGCAGCAAAAGGATTATTTATTGCCATTTTTATAAAACCTCCAAGGTTATGATGTTGAAGATCCTAACATTGACGTGAGATATGAAGATTGGCTGTTCAATTTCTCCAATGCCGTATCCAGTGCGCTGAACTTTTTATAATATCTCGTTTCGATATCATCCAGCTTCGTTTTCATATTGGAAATATTTGTTTCTATTTCATTCAGGCTTTTTCCGATGGCAAAGCTGGTTGATACCGAGCTTTCCGTACCCGCCTGTTTTGAAATTTGAGTCTGCATTTTGTTTAATGTGTCTTTTAATCTCCGGGCAATCCCCTGTTCCTCCGGGTTTTTGGTTTTCGCTGTATCAGGGCTGTCTGCATTAAACAGTTTAGCCACGAGAACAGGATTCTCGGTAATTTTCTGTTTCAGTTTCGCTTCGTCTTTAATGACAAGTTTTCCTTGATCCGTATAACTATCAGACGTCTCAATTCCGAAATCGGCAAGCTGATATTTTTTCCCGTCAATCGTAACCGTTGAGTACAGATCAAGCCGCATCTCCGCCAAACCGTTCTGCAGCGTGCTGTCGCTCCGTAATAAACCGCTTTTGGCTTTTGCCTCCCACTGCTCAATCTGCTTATCGGTCATCGCTTCTCTTTGTTCATCGGTTAGCGGCTTATAATCGCGGTATTTTGATTCTGTCACCTTCGCGTTTGCGCTTTTAATTAACGTATTGTATTTATCAACGAAATCTTTAATGTTGTCAAAAATCCCGTCCGTATCAGTCGTGCTGTTAATCGTAACCGTTTTATTGCTGTCCGTCACGCTGTTCAGCGTGTATTTGATGCCGTTGATCGTAAAGTTATTGGACGTTTTTGTCATTTCAAGCCCGTTGAACGTAAACTTCGCGTTTTTCCCTTCGGCATTGGCCGTCAGTTCATTTGTCGCATCATCAACGGCAAAACCGAGCTGATCTTTCAGAAAGCTTTTGGTTGCGTCATCACCTGCTGAAAGGGTAAACCCTTCCCCCGTTTTATTGGAAGTGAACGCGATCGTATCCACGTAATCCGTGCCGTTGGAAATTTTCTCTTTTAAAGCCGTCACCCCAAGGCCTGAGCTGTTCAGTTTAGAAATGACATCGTCAATCGTATCGGTTGCGGCGATCGTGACGTTTACCTCAGTCGGCTTCGTTTCACCCGGATTTGTGACATTGAATTTCAATGTTTGGCTCTGACCTGAAGTGAAATTGATGGCGCCCGATGATTTATATGTCGTCGGCGTGGCCAGCTGCTGTACAGACATACTCGTTGAAATATTCTGCTCAGCACTGACGGCCGCCGCGCTGACACTGGAATCCGAACTTGTTACTGTTTTTTTATTCCAGTTTGTGGACATCAGCATATTATTAAATGTAGTAGAATACATGTCGGCAATCTGGGTATTCATTTCCCGATAAGCATCGCGCTTCCATTCAAGCGTCTGTTTTTGCTGATTTAATTTATTAAGCGGCTGCTTTTCGGCATCCATCATTTTTTTCACCAGAGAATCTACATCAAGACCGGAATTAAGGCCTGTGATTCTTGTGACCATATGTACCCTCTCCTTTTCGGCGTTTAGTCGCAGACGGCTCTATGACAACAGTGAGTTTCCGACTGTTTATCATATCACAGCTCCATAAATGTATGATCTTATTCTTATATCGGTCATATTAAAAGGTTTTCAATAATGTAACTGCAAAATATAATGTTTCATTTTGTCAATAGGGTTCTTTGGCTTGCTGAAGGGGGAGATAGCTGAAGAAATAAAAAAAAGACCCTGGAGAACCAGGATCTTTCCGTCATTAACCTTTCAGCAATTGAAGAACTTGCTGAGGCTGTTGGTTAGCTTGCGCAAGCATAGCTTGAGAAGCCTGAGTAAGGATGTTGTTTTTCGTGTACTCCATCATCTCAGAAGCCATGTCTACGTCACGGATACGTGATTCAGCAGAAGTCAGGTTCTCAGAAGAAGTACCAAGGTTGTTGATTGTGTGCTCTAAACGGTTTTGAACCGCACCAAGTTTAGCGCGCTCGCTAGATACTGTGTCGATAGCTGTTTTGATTGTTGTAAGAGCTGAAGACGCAGCTTTAGCTGAAGAAGAGATGTCGATACCTTTAGATAACTTTTCGCCTTCTTCTAGTTTTTCACTTCCTACTAGAGCACCTTTATCATCATAATAACCGGCTTCTTTTGTAACTTTACCGTCTGTTTCTTCTGCGTCTGCCCAAGCAATAGTTGTATCACCTGATTTAAGTGTTCCATCAGCTTGAGCTGTATAAGTCGTACCAACATTCAGGCTTTCAGAGTCCATTTTATTGATAGACAAAGTCATGGTTTGACCTTCGTTAGCTCCGATTTGGAACGTAAGATCTTTTGCAGTTCCGTCAAGAAGTTTCTTCGTGTTGAACTCAGTGTCAGTAGAGATTCTTGTTACTTCAGATGATAATTGGTCCATCTCTTTTTGAAGCTCAGAACGGTCAGAATCTGTGTTTGTATCGTTTGCCGCTTGTGTAGCAAGCTCGCTCATACGCTGAAGAATGCTGTGAGTTTCGTTCAATGCACCCTCAGATGTTTGGATAAGAGAGATTCCGTCTTGAGCGTTTTTAGACGCCATGTCTAAACCGCGGATTTGAGAACGCATTTTTTCAGAGATCGCAAGACCCGCAGCGTCATCACCAGCGCGGTTGATCCGAAGACCTGAAGATAATTTTTCCATGTTTTTTGCAGCAGAGTTTGAACCTGCATTCAGCTGACGGCTTGTGTTAAGAGCCGCGATATTGTGGTTGATTCTCATTTTGTATTTCCTCCCTGAATTGTTTTTCGCACGTCCTTGTGCATTTGCGCAGCGTCATTCTGAAGAAAATTTTTCCTCTCATTGGCTACACTATATATATCGGATGGCCGCTTCTATTGTTTATATTGAAAATAAAAAAATCCTCACTTTTTTTGTGAGGATAAGTTAAGTAATAAATCGGTATTAAAAGATACGGCTCTGTTGTTCTCTTCCAGGATCGACAAGTAGATTTCTTTCCGGTGAATATCTACGTGCTGAGGCGCTTCAATTCCCAGCTTCACTTGTTCTCCTTCGATGGCGATCACCTTTATTTCAATATCCGGCCCGATCTGAATGGACTCATTCACTTTTCTTGAGAGAACTAGCATGATCCTCCTCCTATCAGATGTTTTGTTTCATAGGAAGCATCATGTAAAATGATTTGTTTCGCCTTCATTTCCTTTTTATTGACGATAATCGGCGCTTTTAAATTGGCGGTCGTGTTTTCAAAAGGCTCTTCCAACGTTAAAATCGCCATCACTTCGACGTCCTCTATATCTTCAATATGCAAAAGCTCAAGCGTCGCTTGGTCAATGTCAAATTCGTACCCTTTAAAGAAAATAAACGGACTGGCGACTATAAAGGCGATATGATCCTGTTTCACAGACTGCAGCGCCAAAAACGGTGAATCTTCCGACAAAGGAAGAACAACAAATTGAGTCTCGTCATTAAATCCCGGCAGGCCGTTTTCAAATGAGATAATCTGCCCTTCGTCTATTCTGATTTCTCCGTGATATTTTGTTTTAATTATCATGCTTCACAATCCTTTACCACTTTCATCTTTTATTCTGCGTTGCCATCGTCAACCGAAATCGTCACCTTAGGGTCTTGCATCATATCAATCTGAACTTTCCCCGGCGTATAATTCCATACAGGTTTATTGACGGCTGCTTCAATTGAAGGTTTGCGGGCTTCAATATCAATCGTAAGCTTTGAAGGAATGCAGTCAATGTCGACGAGAAACTGCGCAGGCAGAAAGTCGCTGAATTCGCCGAATGGATCGGGCGGACTGACATCTGCTGCCTGCCGGGCCATCACATTGCCCGTTTTCTTTTCGATAGCCGCCATTTCCTTCCCTTCCCTGACTGTTTTGGCAATAAACTCGCTGCAGGCTTCCGCACCTTTCTGGGCGGCTTCAGCGTTCAGCTTTTCAAATGATTTGAGATTCAAGTTCTCCCACGCCCTCGTCTGGTCAATCGTCAGTTTGGCCGGCGTGCTTTCAATGTTCAGCTCTGCCGGCGGCTGCTCAATTTCCAGGTCAGCGGGCGGCTGTTCCATCTCGATTTCTTCCTTTTGAAAGGTTATACCGATTTTAGCAGGCACACTGTCAATAATCAATCTCGGCATCTGCACAGAGACCCCTCCTGTTTATAGTATTTTAGTAAAAAAAGCGATCTCCCTAGTGTGAGTCGCTTTTTTATATATTGAAGACGGTCAGTTCTATTATTTCAGAAAGTCAATCAGTGACGGCTGAATGATATTCGCATTCACTGACAGCGCTGCTCTATGAACCGTCTGTTGAGATAAATAATCAACAATTACATCTTCCATTTCTACATCTTCATTATCGGACAATACTTTTTCAGCGGTTGCCGCTTGTGATTCCAATCTTGTCTGAATGAGTTCCAATCGGTTTGTGCGTGCACCGATATTGGATTTTTCAGCATTCATTTTATCGGTAAAACCGTCAATATCTGACAGAATTTGATCTGAATCTGCTTCGGACAGCGTGCCTTTGCTTAAAGAAGCTTCTAAGGAGTTGAGAAATTCAAATACATTATCTCCATTTTGTGCGACGCCTCCGAAAGCTGAGTTTGGATCAGAATTCACTTTAAGCACTGCTCCGTTTGAGATGTTGATGTTAACATCCGAAGCACCGGTATAATTCTCATAGTTGTACGTATATGTGCCGTCGGCATTTTCAGTGATCGGCGGGACGTCTGAATTTGTTCCGTTAAACAGATAACGTCCGTTTACCTGAGTATTCGCGACAGAAACGAGCTGCTTTTTCAGCTGGCCGATTTCTGTACCGATTGCTTTCAATTCTGTTTCACCGTTCGAATCACTTTTCGCCTGAACCATCAAGTCCCGGATTTTCCCCATAATATCCGTTTCCGAGTTTACGCTTGATTCCGAGTTTTCCAGCCATGTAAAACCTTGCGAAACATTCCGCTGATACTGGTTTACCTGCGCAAGCTGAGTACGGTACTGCATTCCCTTCATTGCAACGACCGGATCATCAGAAGCTTTCGTGATTTTTTTCCCTGTAGATACTTGCTGCTGAAGCCGATCGAGCTTGTCATAACTTGAGCCGATAAATCGAAGAGAATTTTTTGCGATCATCCCTTGAGTTACTCTCATTTACTTATCTCCTATCTTCCTCCGGTGCCCATACCGTTAATAATTTTATCGAATATTTCATCCTGCATCGTTATAATCCGCGCAGCCGCATTATAAGCGTGCTGAAACTGAATCATATTTGTCATTTCTTCATCTAAAGACACTGCACTGACTGATTGTCTCCGTTCATCGGCTGAAAGGGTGTTGCTTTCAGAGTTGTTCATAAGATTGGCCGCTTTTTGTGAATTAACGCCCAGCTTTCCGATAAGGGATTCATAAAAGTCATTAATTGTAGTGGTTTCACCGTTAATAGTCAGCTTGCTGTTCTGTACGGCTGCAAGATTTGTCGCGTTGGTGCCGTCACTTTTTTCTCCGTTTAACGACGCTGCGATATTATCAGTAGACGCAAGAATTTTGTCACTGACTTTTATTTTCGCTGCCGCACCTTTTGCCGGCACCGCTTCATCACCGCTGAAATCAAAAAATGCTGCACCCTGTTCGCCTGTATAGGTCTTCCCTTTTTCATGAACTGCATTAAACGCGTCAGCAAAGGATAGCGCCATATTGTCAAGAGCCGTCAGCATTTCAGGATAAAGACCTTTTTCTTCTCCATTTGACATATAGCCGTATGATTCAATAAGACCTAAAAGTGAGCCTTTACCGGTAAATGCATCCGCATTGACCGTACTGCTGCCGACTGACACACTCGACACGAGGCCGCTGTCCTTGTCGTAGTTGATTTTCATTTCTGAAACTGTTTTTGTGTTACCGTCGAGCAGCGTACCGAGAGAATTGTTGTTTCCGTTCAGCAATTCGACGTTAACCGTGCCCTCAGCAGTCGCCAAGGCATGTCCGCCCGACTTATTATATGAAACTTTTATATTTGCCATAGAAGATAATTGATCAATTAATCTGTCTCTTTGGTCATACAAATCATTAGGGAGCATACCGCTCGGCTCAACTGCCGCTATTTGATTGTTAAGGTCATTCAGCTGATTGAGAATGGAATTGACCTGATCCGCTGTGTTATCCAGGTTCTTTTTAATATCACCCTGAATGTTAGTCAAAGAGGTAGATATATAGTTAAAACTTTCGGCAAGAGATTTCCCCTGCTCCTGCAAAACTGAGCGCGCTCCCGTATTTTCCGGATTCGTCGCCAGATCCTGAAGGGCATTCCAAAACGAACTGAGCGATCCGTTTAATCCGTTATCGTCAAGCTCTTTCATGACGCCTTCCATTTGCGACAATGAATTGGAACGGGCAGTATAGTACCCTAATTTTGTATTTTCAGTTCTGTACTGATAGTCTAAAAAACTGTCTCTGACGCGCTCAACTGAACCGGCTTTTACTCCTGTTCCGATTTGGCCGGCCGTCAGATCACTGTTTTTTGATACTGCGGGATAAGGGCTCGTCGATTGTAATGTGACGCGCTGCCTCGTATATCCTTCTGTATTTGCATTTGCAACGTTATTTGAAACTGTGCTTAATGCAGTCTGCTGCGCACTCAATGCACGCCTTGCTGTTTCGAGCCCCATAAAAGTCGATGGCATTGAAAATCCTCCGTTCTAAGCTTTTGAATCGAATAATGTCAAACGGCTGACAGGCTTGCGCGCCGCTTGCGGCTCTTTATAATTCATATTCTCTTTTTCACCCGGCATGATCATATCGAATGCCCCGGAGATGAATTGTAAAGCCTGAATCGTGAGCTGTTTGTTCATCTCATTCACTTCTTTCAGACGGTCAAGAAGCGCAGACAAAGAGTGAAATAACCCTTCAAGCTCCTGTTTTTCACTGCCTGAAGTTCTGGAGATGCATGCAGCAATTGTATTGTCCTCACCGCGGCTGAGAAACTGAGAAGTTAACCTGATTCGTTCTTCCTCAGTCTGTCCGATTGCCTGAATATACTTTTGCTCTTTGGTCAATATGTTGGAGAGCTCTTTTGTTTTACCTGCTTTCAGCGCTTCCGTTTTCTCCTCAGACAGCGTGAGCAGATGTTCATGCAGTGCGCAAAGTCGCTTCAGTTGATCAATAATTGGCTTTGCTGACATTGGCTTTCTCCTTTTTATTGCTTTTTATAGAAATTCACTATGTTTTCAGCGATGCTGTTTGAATCTATTTTATATGTTCCGCTCTCTATATCCGCTTTAAGCTGAGCGATTTTTTCCTGACGTGTTTTAGTGACCGCATCTGACGCATTTTGAAGCTCTTTTGCATGAGAAGAAATTTCCACTTTGTCCTTCGGCTTTGCAGCCTCTTTTTGTACGGCTTGCTTTTCGTAATTTTTTTGGTATGGATTAACGGATTGTGTTCCGTACTGATTGATTTTCATAGGATTCCTCTCGCTTTCTGTTCGCAGTCTAATTCTTTTATCGACTGCGTTATCAGTTAGTTTAGGGAATCAGGTGTTTTTGGTATTATAGGCATAGTATGTGTCTTTTGTACTGTTTTTTTCATCGAATTCAGCGGCTGTTTTTTGGTTCATATGGTCTAATTGCGACTCAATATCTGTCTGACAGGACTTGCAAAATTTCCCCGTCCTGATTGGATTTCCGCACCTTTCGCAAGGATATGCCAAATTCGGAAGCTGGCTGATCTGAATCCTTTTTTGTTTGATAAACTTGAGGATCAGCTCTTCATCCACACCTGTTTCCTCAGTGATCTGCTGCATCGTCGACTGTCTGTTGATCTGCTTTCTCAAAAATTTATAGACGGTTTCAAATGCTTTTTCTTCTTCTTTAATACATGCCTGGCACACGGTCTGCAGGTTCGTTTTAAAAAATAAAGCATTGCATTTTGGACAATTCGCCAATTCACCCATCGTATTAACTCCTATTCCTTCTTTAATCTGCCTTATATTTCTATCAATTATATCGGCAGAAAAAAAGAATGATTTAGCTTCTGATTAAAGTAAAAGAGGAGACCGATGACGCTTTACCCGCTGTCAGCAGGACTTCGGCGGCTTGGTGAAGTGTGGCGCCCGTCGTATAAATATCATCTATTAAGATGACGTTCATACCTTCGGCGGAGTTTTCGGCTGCTGAAAACTTTTTTTCTGCGGACAGCCTTTCTGTTTTGCTCTTTTTGGATTGTTTTTCATTGTTCAGTCGGATGAGGGGGAAAATGACGGGCATTCCGAGCAGAGAGGCCAGCAGCTCGGATTGATTGAATCCGCGTTCCGCCAGCCGTTCGCCGCTCAGCGGAATAGGGATGAGAGTATGTGTATTTGATGGATATGCCGCTTTAAAGCCGGCAGCAAAGTCACGTTCAAATGCTTGAATGATTTTCGCATCACCCCTGAATTTAAACCGGGCCAATGAGTCCTTCATCGCATCATTATACAAATATACCGAACGGTTTTGCCGCAGCAAAAAGCGCTTTTCCGTTTTTGATTCCCGGGCCGCACAATCAGCGCATTTTTCATTTGACTCCCGAGGCCTCCCGCATATACTGCATACGGGGCCTTCAATTTTTTCGAATTGGCTGCTGCATGCGCTGCATACCTCTTGCTCGGGCGCCAGAGAAAACAGAGATCTCCAAGTCAATGAACTTGAAATTGGTGAGTCACACAATAAACAATTCAGAGATATTACGCTCCTTCCCGAGTTTCACAGAACTCGCTTGGATTAACCGAAACAATCGCCGCTGATTCAGCCAGAATGACAAGCAGCGCCGTATTTTTCTGTTTATCAACTATCTCTGCTTTTGCATAAGCAACTTTCTTTTTATCTGTAACATATGCCGGTTCAGCCCGGTTTAGTGAAAGTGCCAGTACATCATTTTTGCATACCCGGCATGTGCATTTCATATGAAGCTTAGGCATATGGCGGTCGAGAAGTTCCTTTAATATGATTTCTTTAGAATTGACAAGCATGCTGACAGCTCCTCATAGGAAAGTATGAGTATACTGTATCACGTTTTCTGAAATTAACTAGTCCAACAATTTACTTTTTTGTGCCAATTTGTTCATATGTTCTATATGTTTTTTTGCTTTTTTCATTCCGTTTGTAATTCCGAAATGAAACATGACGACATCACCGCTGAAATGTTTATAATGCCTTCCCGTTCTGCCCGCGATCTGTACGAGCGCGCTCTCAGTAAAGATAGGTGCTTCTGCGCCGAGGACACATGTCTGAACTTTGGGCACGGTAACCCCTCTTTCTAAAATCGTAGTCGTTACCAGCAGGTCAAGCCGGCCGTCTCTGAATCGTTTCACTTTATCCTTTCTGAATGTGTCTTCCGCATGTACGCCTTCTGCCCGTATGTTTAATTTCCGAAAATAATCCGTTGTCTTTTTCAATACGTGTACAGACGGGACGAATAAGAAAACCGGCAGCTGTAATTGAAGTTTTTGGCGGACCCAATCCGTTACAGAGCGCGGCAGTTTTCCTTTCTGAAGCTTCTTCTTCCAATTGCCGCACCACAAAAAACGCGGCTCCGGGAGGGGTTTCCGATGATATCTGGCCGGTATGCGGACGCTTTTCAGCAAACCGGCTTCAGCCTTCTTTTTTAATGTGTCTGAAGGAGTCGCCGTTACATAAACAAGGGCGCTGTTTTTCTTCCTCGCTTTATCAACAGCGAATCTTAATGTCTCATCGGCTGAAAAAGGAAACGCATCTACTTCATCTATTATCATGACATCAAAAATGTCTCGGTAGCGCATCAGCTGGTGAGCGGTTGAAATCATCAGCGGAGTCAAGCGGCCTTTGTCCTCGCTGCCGCCGTACAAAGCAGAAACTTCGACTTTCTCAAATGCTTTATTCAGTCTCGGCAGCAGTTCAAGTACGACATCTGTACGCGGAGTTGCGACACAAACGCGCAAACCGTGATTCAGCGCAAACTCGATACCCGGAAACAGCATCTCTGTTTTCCCCGATCCGCAAACCGCCCATACTAAAAGCTCTTGTCTCTCTTTTATCGCATCTGTAAGCGCGGCGGCCGCCCGCTTCTGTCCGTCTGTCAGTGTTCCTTCCCAAGAAAGCTTTACAGGCTCCCAGCTGTTTTCAGGGGCTTGATTCCAAGAATATAATGATGTCAGTTCATCAGCCCTTCCCATCATGACACAGGCACGGCAATAGGTAATCTGCCTTTTGGCAGAGGGCGCCCAAAATGCCGCAAAGCTGGCTTGATCAGACTGACCGCATCGTTGGCAGACGTAACGGTTTTTCCGGCGGATGATTGACGGCTCGGCCGTTATATATTCTTTTTCTGTTAAACGCTTGATGCGCTGGTCTGAAAACGGTATCTCAGATCTCAATAAACGCCGGCCGTAAAAGAAATCCCGCACCTCTGAAAATTCTGAATCACCTTCGGACATCTCCCTGCCTCCTTTCTGCTCAAAGTATGCCTGCCGGGAATTTTTTTGTCGAATCACGAAAACTTAATAATAAAAAAATCTCCGCCCTTGAAAACGGAGATTTTCACTTAGTTTTTAAAGCACCAGCCGATTCCGATGGCGCCTTCCCCCAAATGGGTTCCGATCACGGCACCGAAATAGCTGTTATAGAATTCGACATGAGGATATTTACCGCTTAACTCCTGTATAATATCCGCCGCTTCTTCTTCCCTGTTTGCATGGATGACAGCTGCCCGCATCGGGATTCCTTTACTTGCATCCTCCCCAAACAGCTCAAAAATTCTCGAAATCGCTTTTTTGCGTGTCCGAATCTTCTCAAAAGGAACAATTACCTTATTGTCAAAATGAAGAATAGGCTTTACCTTTAACAGACCGCCGATAAAAGCCTGAGCGCTGCTTAGACGCCCGCCCCGCTGGAGGTGTGATAAATCGTCCACCATAAAATACGCACGGACTGTTTTTTTCATTTCTTCCAGCTCTTTTATAATCTCTTCCGGTGAGTCAACACCGTCTTTAATGAGCTGTGCTGCCTTTAATGCATAAAAACCTTGTGCCAAACAGCTGATCTCTGAATCAAAGGGATAAACTTTAATATGATCAACCATAGTGTTTGCCGAGGCGGCGCTGTTATAAGTTCCGCTGATTCCGCTGGACAAATGTATGCTTATGACTGCGTCATATGTTTTGCCCAGTTCTTCGTACAATGCGATTAATTCACCGAAAGAAGGCTGGGACGTAGTCGGCAGCTCATCATGATTTTTTACTTCTTTATAAAAACTTCTCCAGTCGAGTTCTGTTTCTTCGCGGAATGTTTTTTCACCGAAAACCACTTGGAGAGGGATCATATGAATATGATGTTCTTCTCTCATCTCTTTCGGAATATATGCTGTACTGTCTGTTACAACTGCAATCTTCATCACTTTACCTGCCTTATTAAGTACTTAATAAGTATTTTAATAGATATGCAGCTGTAAAAAAAGACTTGCCTTAACAGGCAAGTCTTCTCACACATGACTAACGCATCTCTACCCAGCCGTTTTTAATGGCTACGACAACGGCTTGTGTCCGGTCATTAACGTTCATTTTCTGCAAAATATTACTCACGTGATTTTTCACTGTTTTCTCACTGATAAACAATGATTCACCGATTCCGCGGTTGCTTTTTCCGTCTGCAAGCATTTGCAGCACTTCACATTCCCGTCTCGTTAATATATGTAATGGTCTCCGGATTTCCGGGTAAACCTCATGCTGAGGATGAGCAGAAACTCCGCTTGTCGCAAGACGGCGGAATTCGTTGACAAGATTGTGGGTTACTTTCGGGTGAAGGTAAGAACCTCCCTCGGCTACCACTTTCACTGCTTCGATTAAAGTATCTGCGTCCATCTCTTTCAGGAGATAGCCTCTTGCACCTGTTTTTAAAGCATGAGTCACATAGTTTTCATCATCATGGATGGAGAGGATAATCACCTTAGATTCAGGGTACAGCTCAACAAGCTGTTTAGTAGCCTCTACTCCATTTACATTCGGCATATTGATGTCCATTATGACAACATCGGGATGATAATGCTCGACGATTCGAGCCGCCTCATCTCCATCGTCACCTTCTGCTACCACTTCAAAGGTAGGTTCAAAATCCAATATTCTTTTTACACCCTCACGGAATAGTTGATGGTCGTCGATAATAACAATATTTACTTTAGTCACACGCTACGCCTCCTTATCCTATTGTTCTATATACGCCGCTGTTCGGTCAATATGTCTTTTGGCTCTATTTAACAAATTATAGGCCGAGAGATAACGGAACCTTAATCATGATAAATGTCCCAAGACCTATTTTAGAGTCTATCGTTATCGTTCCTTCAAGCAGATCTACTCTTTCTTTCATTCCCAGCAAGCCGAATGACTTGTTTTTCTTTTGTTTAGCATCCTTAATATCAAAACCTTTTCCGTTGTCCTTAATGATAAGAACGACAAAATCAGCGGTTACTTCCACTTTTACTGTAATTTCCTCTGATTCTGAATGCTTGAGTGCATTTGTGACGGCTTCCTGAGCGAGACGGAAAAGCGCCACTTCAAATTGCGGGGCAAGCCTTTGGTTCTCCGTGTCTCCGATGCACTGAAAATGTATTTTCACCTTTCCGTTGTATTCTTCAGTTGTATAAAGATATTTTCTCAGTGTCGGAATCAGCCCGAGATCGTCCAATGCCATCGGTCTTAAATCATATATAATCCTTCTGACTTCGTAAAGGGCATTCCGCACATTCTGCCGCAGATTTCTGATTTCCTGAAATCCGTCCTCCGTGCCGCGGTCGCGGAAGATCCGTTCAATTAATTCCGATCTCATCATGACATTTGCCAGCATTTGCGCGGGACCGTCATGAATTTCTCTGGAAACTCTTTTTCTTTCTTCCTCTTGGGCTTCAATGATTCTTAAACCGAAATCTTGTTTAGCCTGCGCATCGGCAAGAAGAAGCCCCACTTGGCGAAGGTCTTGATTCAGGTAATTCAGAACGACGGTTATTTGGCTGACCAACGATTCTGACCGTTCAATGATTTCCTGAAGCCCTAAAAGCCGGCGTTCTAAATCATCTCTGCGCTCCCGCAGCTGCTTTTCACGCTGTTGGATCATCGTCAGTTCCACTTGAAGTTTGTGCGCCTTTTCATAGGCGTTGCGAATTTCTTCTTCGCTGAACTTATGGAAATTTCTGCTTACTTCAGACAAGCGGTTTCGTGCGTGCCGCGTATGAACTTCAAGTTTGTCGCCCAGCTCAATGACTTCGTAGACCTGCTGTTTGATCTGTTTGAGTTCTTCGACCAGCTGCTCATATTGCTGGCGCGACTGCTCTCCGATTTGAAAAACCTCGTCCTTACTCCCGTCCACGGTTTTCAGCATTTTCATAAGTATAGAATCCAAAACTTTGGAGTCCATCTTCGATTTATTCATCTGTCTCCCTCCGTAACGGTGTTGTTATGTATTTTTATTATAAATGTAATTGAACTGCAATTTATGTCGAATTATAATGAAAGAATGCGTATATTCTAGAAAAAAACATTTTTATATAGTATCTTACTCTTTCATGATACCAAAATATGCGCAAAAATTCTAAAGTCTGTTCGAATTTGTAGAAACAAGTCTTTTAATGCTTGTCAGGAGGGTCCAGCAATCATGCTGCACAGCTATTTAACAGTTAAAGAAACGGGTGAACATGAGATTGTGATTGAAAAATCGCGTTTTATCTGTCACCTGAGCCGTGCTGCTTCTGAAGAGGAAGCGCAGGAATTTATACAAAAGATAAAAAAACAGCACTGGAATGCGACTCATAACTGCTCAGCTTATCTGATCGGCGAAACCGACCATATACAAAAGGCGAATGATGACGGAGAACCAAGCGGCACAGCCGGCGTCCCCATGCTGGAAGTGCTGAAAAAACGCGGTCTGAAAGATACCTGCGCGGTGGTTACCCGGTATTTCGGCGGAATAAAGCTCGGTGCAGGCGGATTGATTCGTGCATATGGGAAGTCAGTGTCTGAAGGCTTAAATCATATAGGAGTTACGGAGCGGAAGCTGATGCGGATTATGCATACATCAGCGGATTATACGTGGCTCGGCAAGATAGAGAACGAACTGAGAGAATCAGTTTTTTTACTGAAAGATATCCATTATGCGGATCATGTCGAATTTGAAACGTACGTTGAAGAAAAAGACAAAGACGAGTTTATCAAATGGATGACAGAACTGACGAACGGCAAGAGTAAGAATACAGAGGGAGAACTGACGTATTTAGAAACAGACGTCAGCCCTAAAGGAGACTAATGTAATGGCTGAACGTGTAAGAGTGCGTGTTCGAAAGAAAAAGAAAAGCAAACGAAAGATCATATTCAAACGGATTTTGCTGCTGCTTACCCTCGTTTTGTTAGTCGCTGCCGGGTTTGGCGGATACAAAGTATACAAAACGATCAATGCGGCAGATAATGCATATGATGCCCTTTCCCGCGGAGACAAATCAAAATTGCGGGATAAAGTCATCAATATGAAGAAAAAACCGTTCTCCATTTTGTTTATGGGGATCGAAAATTATGCCACCAGCGGAAAAGGCGGACGATCAGATTCCCTTATTGTCGTTACCCTTGATCCGAGAAATAAAACAATGAAAATGCTGAGTATTCCGCGTGATACGCGGGTGACGCTTGCCGGCGACACAACCGGTAAAAAATCAAAAATCAATGCGGCTTTTGCTAAGGGCGGAGCGGATGAAACCGTGTCAACCGTAGAAGATTTATTAGACATACCGATTGATAAATATGTCACTGTCGACTTCAATGGCTTTAAGGATGTTATTGATGAGGTAGGCGGGGTCGATGTAAAAGTGCCTTTTGACTTCGACGAGATGAGTGACGTCAGTAAAAAGAAACGGATCTATTTCAAGAAAGGAAACATGCATTTGAACGGTGAGCAGGCTTTGGCTTATGCGCGGATGAGAAAACAGGATAAGCGCGGAGACTTCGGCCGGAATGACCGCCAAAAGCAAATCCTAAATGCACTGATCGACCAAATGTCCAGAGCTGGAAATATTGCTAAAATCGATAAAATCGCTGAAACAGCGAGCAACAACGTCCAAACGAATATCCGAATCACTGAAGGACTCGCTCTTCAGCAGATTTACAGCGGCTTTACCAGTAAGAAGATTGATACACTGACCATAACAGGATCAGATTTATATTTAGGCGGAACTGCAACTACGCGCGGAACATATTATTTCCAACCAGATCCGACCAATCTCGAAAAAATACGGCAGGAATTGCAGAAACATTTGGATTACCCATCCGGAAGCAGCACGGCGTCCGATCCTGCTTCTGACAGCACCGGAACGGACAGTACGACTGATTCGACTTCCGACAGCACGGGAACAGACGGCACAACCGATTCAACTTCCGGCGGCACAGGAACAGGCGGCACAACCGACTCAACCAACGGTACTGCTGGTGCAAACGGTACGGACAGCACACAGTCCGGCGGCACAACAGGCTATTAAGAGTAAACCCGATCCTTTGAGCAGGATCGGGTTTTTTTATATAATAAGAGAATAGTAAAAAAGCAGACCATTCGCATGATCTGCTCTTTTTAATTTTTCTTTACCAATCTTTTGTAAAATTTGGTAAATGGTTTGAATTGTTCATTTACTAACCCTGTGACCTCTGCTATGATTTGCATAAATACAATCAATACAAAAATAATAAACAGCGAAAGCCAAATGGTCGCGCTTTTCAGCAGGATGGCACTGACGCTGAAAATAAAGCCGATTAAATAAATGATAATGACAGCCGTGCGGTGTGACAGCCCGAAGGCCATCAGCCGGTGGTGTATATGTGACTTATCAGGCGCTGAGATCGGCTGTTTGTTTAAAATCCGCCTGATGACGGCGAATGTCGTATCAAAAATCGGCACGCCCAAAATGATGATCGGAATGATGATACTGAATAAAGTAACACTTTTATAAAGACCTAATAATGAGAGTACTGAGATGACGTATCCGAGAAAGAGCGATCCGGTATCTCCCATAAATATCTTTGCCGGGTGAAAATTATAAAATAAAAATCCGAGTGTGCTTCCTATCACGACAAGTGAAAGTGACAGAATAAGGATTTTCCCTCCGGACAACGCCATAACGGCGATAGTGGAGAGTCCGATGACCGACAGGCCGGCAGCGAGTCCGTCCAAACCGTCAATCAGGTTCATCGCGTTCGTAATACCGACGATCCATAACACAGTCAGCGGGTAAGCGACCCATCCCAATTCTAAACGTTCCGTTAAAAACGGTACGGAGAAAAAGTCCATTTTCAGTCCCGTGCTCACAATCATAATGGCCACGGCCAGCTGGACGAAAAACTTTACCTTTGCGCTTAATTGGTATTTATCATCAAGGATTCCTAAAATAACAATAATAAACGCACCCACTGTGATGGCGGTCATTTTCGTTTCATTATATATGCCGGCCGCGAGCACACCCGCCGCTACGCCGATAAAGATGGCCAAGCCGCCCATACGGGGCATTATTTTATCATGTACTTTTCGGTTGCTGGGCTGGTCAACTGCACCTATTTTGATCGCAATTTTTTTTACGATAGGAGTTAGGATTAAAACCGTTAGCAGAGAGACAAAAAACGCAACAACTATGCGAAACATGCGTTCGTCAAGCATAAAGAAGTCTCCTTTGGAATTATATGAAGTCTTTTCTGATATTGAACCGTTCCTTCCATTATAATTCTTACTAGTTATTATAACAAGCATCATCAAAAAGAAACACGCAAATCAAAAAATGCGCTTTCCCTTTTAATGGGATTGCGCATTTTTCAATATACCCGTGCATTCGAGCATTCGGCCGAATAAAACATTCCAATCCCGTCTCCGGGCCAATTCACGGCGCAAAGCCTCATATGATCCGCTGCGGTCCGCTGCCAGAAGCGCGTCGCAGGCCGCGATGAAATCTGCGGGGTCACTGCCTTCAACGTATTCATAGACGAAAGGCCTTTTGATTTTTGACGTAGAAGAAAGGTTGCAGCCGACAACCGGTTTCCCGGCGGCTAAAAATTCAAAAAGCTTGAGCGGAAATACCGCATCATTATAAGGTGAATTTTTATACGGCATGATGCCGATGTCGACAAGCTGCATATAGGACGGCACTTCATTCGGCGCGGCAGGTCCCGTCCAGATGACATTCGGACGCTCCAGAAGCGACTTGAAATCCGGATCGTCCTGAGCCGTGTTAGGGCCTACCAATAAAATCGTCCAGTCAGGCCTCAAATTTGCCGTTTCCGCCATAAGCGCAAAATCGAGCTTCGGTTTGATTCCGCCGATAAAACCGAGAACCGTTCCGTTCCGTCCCCGTAAAATGTCTTCATCCGGCTGTTTATTTTCCCGTGAAAACAGGTCATATTCCACTCCGTTTTCAATGGTGAACACTTTCTGGTGCGGATTCTCCAGCTTTTTTCCGACCTCTTGGTGCAGACAGTCAGATGTACACGTAATGGAATCGGCACGCTGTATGATTCTCATTTCCGCTTGTTTAATGATGTTTCTTCTAACATTTGACAGAACTCCGGACCGGCCGCTGATCGGAGCGGCCCACAGATCACTGCAATCGTAAATCACTTCATCCCAAGGAAACAGATCTGCCAGCAGCGGAAAACCGGGGAAGGTGTACCATAAGCAGCAGCGGGCCCCTTCTCCTTCTTCCTTCAGCATGTTCAACAATGGTGAAAGCTTATGCCTGTAGCACATGTCTGTATACCTGCCGAAGCGGAAAGCTTTTTGCTGCATGAGATCCTTTACACTGAACTGCCGGATTCCCTCGGCGATCCCGGCCATCTGACCATCATTGGCTCGCGGAGACGGGCATACCCAAATGACGCTTTTCGTTTCTTTTTGCCGGGCGAGAAATTCAGCCAGCCGGTGCCGTCTGTATCTCAGCCGGTCATGCCCCCATTCCGCCGCTCCGACGATTACGTGAATAATCGGTTCCACCTTCATCACCCAGCTCCTCTGACGCCTACAGTCTTTTCAAGACCGCGTTTTTCGCATATTGCATAAAACACCACGAAGCCTTGATAAAATGCAGGCGCTCAATTTCTCTATAAACAAACCACGTTTTTTTTGCGGCTTTCCACTTGTTGCTTGAAATCGAATTCTGCACAAGCCTGTATTCTGAAAGGCACTCATTCAGGCCGTAAGCCGTAAATCCCCTTTTCAGCAGGGAAAGCCATGTCGCTAAATCCTGCCGCGTTCTGATATCAGGCATTTGAATCTGCCCCGTCTGCTCTCTGTCAATCATGACCGTTAAACATCCGATAATCGTGTTTTTTAAAGCATCATCATATGACAGGCTTTCAGGGGCTTGAATCGTTTTGTCCGTCGGCGTTCCGTCCTGCTCCATGACGCTGTAGCCCGTAAATGAAAAAGCGCAGCACCGCTCTGCCATAAACGCAAGCTGTTTTTGAAGCTTTTCCTTTTTCCATCTGTCATCGCTGTCCAGAAATGCGACATAACGGCCCTTGGCATGTTTAAGGGCTGTATTTCTGGCAGCCGCGGCTCCCCCGTTTTTCTCTAAATAAACGACGCGGATCCGCTCATCCTTTTGTTCATATTGCCGTAAAATATCTCTCGTTCCGTCCGTTGAACAATCATCCGCGATAATCATTTCCCAATGCGGGTGGCTTTGATGTAAAACGGACTGAATCGTGTCTTCGATATATTCACTTGCGTTATAAGACGGTGTAATGACAGATACGAAAGGTTTCCAGTTTGTCATGGTCACATCTCCATCGCAGATTTTTACAAGGACTCTCTAAAAAACTCAGGAATGACAATGAACATAAATGCAACTGCAATGCCGATTAAAACGCCCAGAACCGCTTTCTTTTTCGGCGGCATGCCTTGTCCCGCCGTTTCATTCATCGGCTCTGAATTGATGACGCCGGCCGCTTTCAGGTTCAGCTGCGTATTTTTCAATTCGTATAAAAATCGTTCCTTATCCACTTTGGCGTCCGCGCTGACGGTTTCTCCTTCAAGCGCAGCAATACTCTGCCGCACTACTTTTGCCCGTTTTTCAAACAGGTCCTGGTCATTCTTCAGAAAAGTTTTTATGACGGCTTGAAACACCGATTCGGTCTCCTGTTTGTTTTGGCCGCTGTAGCTGACCGTGATCAATGAATCTGATTGTGTTTCGACAGTCAGTTTACTTTTCACGGCCGCTCTTTCTTCGTCTGTTTTATCAGGCAAAGCCTGCTTTAAAAAGGCATCGCTCGTCAAAAGGAGCGGGATTTCTTTTGTATTGTTATAAAGCGGATGATCATAATTTCCCGCGGCGATCGCGGCTTCTGATGTAAAACTGCTGTTTCCGCTGATTTTTGACGGCAATACATATCCCGCCGCCCCTAACACAACGGGCAGCGCAATGATCCAAATGATATTCTTTTTGATACGCCGGGTTATTCTTGTCAACATATCCTTCATCTCGCATCTCCCTGTTTTTCATAGTACGCCGTGACGGCAGGCTCCTTTTGTAAACGCCTCAATATATTGACCGCCGCGATCACGAGCGAGAGAAATACCCAGTGGAAAAATAAATTTGATACGGAGCTTGGGCTGATGCTGCTTACCAAAAAACCGGCCATCGCCGTGATAAGTCCTTCTGTGACCAGTCTTGACTGATTTTCCGATTTTCTTTCATGACATTTATAAAGTGTCCAAAAAAGGAACAAATAGACTGTCAGGTAACCGAGCATCGTAAGCACGCCGAAGTTCGCCATAATCTCGACGAGCCAGTTGTGCACCTCAACTACGCCGCCCGTATCATAAACGGGCTCCGCTTTTAAATAGTAAGAGACGTTTCCGGCACCCACTCCGAACCCCCAGGAATCAATCACATAGTGAAAGGCGTTCTTTAAAAGATTCGCCCTCGCGAGGTTGGAAGGAAGCGGTTGCTGTCCCGGCATCGCCTGCGGAGCTGAAAACAGATTCAAGACGGCATTGGTGATACGGCCCGCAAATAAAACCGCAAACAGCGCCGCACCCGCTCCCGCAGCGTACAGCGCGAGTTTTTTCAACAGGGAAGGCAGCAGGATGAAGACGTATACAGCCGCCCCCGCGCATATGCCCAGCAGGCTCGCGCGCGAACCGGTCAAAATGATTAAATACAAAGCGCAGATCGCAAAGAGCAGGCTGACGGCCTTCACATAGCCGTTTTTCATATTTTTCACCGCCGCCGCATACAGAAAGAAACTGATGCACAAAAACGTCGCGAAATCATTTTGATTAAAGAAAACGGACGTCGGATAATGCTGTTTGTACTGCGGGCCGTTATAAAGCGTGGAGCTCGGCAGATGGTGGTGTGTAAAATGGTTGTAAAAGCCGATCGCCATCACAAAAATGGTCATCACAAGCCATATGCCGTAAAAAACCATCAGCTGATCAAAGCGCTGAATGAACATGACAATAAGATAAATCAGAAACATGCCCATTCCCATTAAAGCTAAATATTTAATCCCGTACGTCACGGATTTTGCCCACAATAACGATAGGAGACCGTATGTAAACCATAAGGCGAAAAACATCAGAATCCCTTTTACATTCACCCGATTCCATCTGTCAATATGATAACGGTTTGTCAGGATGCCGGCGATGTGAAGGGCGCCCGCTCCGATTAATAACAGCCGGTATATAAATAAGCTGAAAAATCCGAGATGGACCGCAAAGAAGGCCTGGTTTAAAAATGTACACGCGATCAGTACATAAATGAGCCCCATAAACATCTGACCGTTTGTTGTAAAGGCGGATAGCAAAGCAAGTCCGGCAATGCCGATCATGGCGGCAAGCAGCAGCACGGTGATTTTTCCGAAGCCGGCATCCGCCCTGACCGCCTCCAGCATGATGAATCCTCCTGTAATGAGAGCGGCAAGCAGCACAAGAACATGTGCCGCTGAACATTTGATACTCACATGGCAAACCCCTTTCCAAAACCGGCAGCCGAGCCGGGCTGCCGAGAGCCTGAAGACAAATCTTTTTCTATCTTGCCAGTTCTTTTATTTGCCGATCGGCATGAACCGCCGGACGTCCGACGGAATGATAAGTGAATCCTGAAACCCTCATATACTCCAGCGGAAACATATTTCTGCCGTCAATGATGACCGGCTGTTTGAGCAGCTGCTTCACTCTCTGAAGATCCATCTCCTTGACTTCCGGCCAATCTGTTGTAATCAGGCATGCGTCCGCGTTTTTGATGGCACTGTACAGCTCTGTGTGATACTCAATGCCGCCGTCTCCTAATATCGCTGACGCTTCGGGAATCGCGATCGGATCATACGCTTTCACGTGAGCGCCCTGCTCTGTAAGACTTGTGATGATATCAAGAGCCGGGGCGGAGCGGACGTCATTTGTGTGCGGTTTAAAGGCCAGCCCCAGTACGGCCACGGTTTTCCCTTTTAAGGGCCCGATGGCGCGCTTCAATTTTTCCGTAATACGGACCCGCTGCTTCTGATTGGTTTCAATGACGGCTTCCATCATTTGAAACGGATAGCCGGCGGTGTTTGCGATATGCAATAAAGCCGTTGTATCCTTCGGAAAGCAGGATCCGCCGAATCCGATGCCCGCCTGCAGAAATTTATTCCCGATCCGGCTGTCAAGACCGACGCCTTCTGACACGTGGGAAATGTCCGCCCCGACACGTTCGCAAATATTGGCGATATCGTTAATAAAAGATATTTTGGCGGCTAAAAAAGCATTTGCGGCATACTTAATCATTTCCGCGCTTTCAAGATTGGTCTTTACGATCTTCGTACGGAACGGCTTATGAAGCTCTTCAATGACCGAAGCGGCATGTTCGCTTGTGGCGCCGATAACCGCCCGCTCCATCTGCATCGTATCCCGCACCGCCGAACCTTCGCGGAGGAATTCAGGATTTGACGCGACATCAAACGGATATTTTCCCTTTGACGCTTCGCTGACGATTTGGTAAACGAGCTTTCCCGTCCCGACCGGAACAGTGCTTTTGGTGACAATGATTTTGTATCCGTTCAGCTGTTCTCCGATTGTTTGCGCCGCTGCCTTAATGTAGGTCAGATCGGCTTCACCCGTCTTTGACATCGGCGTACCGACGGCGATATAGATGATATCAGCGGCTTTCACAGCCGGCTCAATATCGGCCGTAAAGGATAACCGCCCGGCACTGACATTTTTTTCGGCTAATTCCTCAAGCCCCGGTTCATATATCGGGATGACTCCGTTTTGCAAGCTTCTGATTTTCGCTTCATTGATGTCACAGCAAGTCACATGATGGCCGATTTCCGCAAAACAAGTTCCAGATACAAGACCTACATACCCTGTTCCTAATACAGCGATTTTTTTCACAGCTTCATCCCTCTTTCGAAAGGTTCTCCTCTTGCCCGGCCCGGTTCATTACGGATCGGTATTTCTCTTTCAGCGCTTTCGCGTTTTGGCTTGCGTCAAAATACGTGCGGACGGTTTGATAAAGTTCCTCGGCTGTTTGCGGCGTCCAAGCCTCTCCTCCGTCATATCGCAGAATCGATTCTGCCAGCGTCTCAGGTGAACCCGGCTTGATCAGCAACCCCCGGTGTTTCCCGAATAAAGAAGCCAATCCTCCGACATCGGTGCAGATTACCGGCACCTTCAGAGCGAGCGCCTCAATGACCACAGTCGGCATGCCTTCGCTGTAGGACGGCAGCGCCATTACATCCGAGGCCAGCAGATAGTCCTGTACCTTGTCGTTCGGCACTTGCCCCGTGACGATATGAGCGGCTTCACGCAATGAAGATGCGGCGGGACCGTCACCGACAAAGACAGCTTCATAATTTTCATCCAATGACTGAACGGCTTTTGATAAGTCGAAAACACCTTTCTCTTTGACAAGCCTGCCGATGAACACGATCAGTTTTTTATCCGGAGGAAGGCCGAGCCGTTTTCTGACGGCTTCTTTCGTCTCGTTCCTTTTTCGGAAGGCGTCAAGCGTGATGCCGATCGGAAGCACGCTGCACTCCGCTTCGATGAGCTTTTTCATTTGTTCCCGCAGACTGCCGCTCACAGCGTAAATATCGGCTGCTTCCCGCACCGCAAATGTAAATGCGCGATGAGCGCTTTTGCTGTAATGCGGATAGACATTGACATCACTGCCATGCAAGGTCAGCACATACGGAATGCCTAAAGCCTTTGACACAATGGCGGCCGCTCCGCCTGACGGCATGGCGAAATGCGCGTGAATCAGATCGGGCTTCAGGCCTTGATTTTTAATCGCGGAAAGAACCGATGACGCCATTCTTTTATGCGGCTGCGCCCATTTCAGCTGCCCGGGAACCGCCTGATAAAAAGGCCGGTGGACGGACACGCCTTTCCGCCATTCATGTGCCGGCCTGATATCCTTTTTCCGATATGTCTTTTTCAGCACCCGGAATGGCGCGGCAAGTTTCGGCCGCGGACAAATGACGGTCATCTCCGCGCCAAGCTTTCTCAGTTCTTGGGCCTGCGTCTCATGAAAAACCCCTTCTCCCGGCTTCTCACTGCTCGGATATACACTTGTCATCCACAATACCTTCATAGCAAACGTCCTTTTCTTAATTTACTTTTCATATGCGGATAAGCTTTTCCTAACAGGAATAAATAACACAACGCGCCGCAGACTACGGAGATTGCCAGACGCAGCTTGACATCAAGGCTGATCCGCTCCGTGCCGAAGCTGGCTGTAAAGGCGATGACACCCATTGCCGCCGTAAGGAGAAACGGTTTGGCCACGGCTTTGAAGTAAGCCGACAGACGCAGCTTAATGACATATGCCAACAGCCAGCGCCCGATCAGGAAATTCAGGATGCTGATGAAAGCGTACGTCCAGGCTACCGTCAAGAGATTTCCGGACAGCACGGCGGCGTACAAAGATGCACCATACAGCAGCATCACCCCGGCGTCCCAATAAAACGCCAGATCGGCCCGCCCTTTTGCGAGCAGCACAGATCCGTTCGGATTCATCAGGACCCTTAAAATCCCGACGATGGCGAGAACGTTTAAAACCGGGACAGCCGCCAGCCATTTTTCTCCGAATACCGAAGCCACGAATGCATCCGACACTGAAACCAAACCGAGCAAAAGCGGAAAGGATATCAGCGCCAGTATTTTGGTCATATTAAGAAATCCTTCTCTGATAACGCTGTTTTCATGCTTGTTTTTCGCAAAGACGGGAAACGCAACTCTCGTAATGATCGGATTAATTTTTAATACCGGAAGCGTGACAATCTGGTAGGCCAGATTGTAAATGCCGAGCGCCTCGGCGCCGATAAAACTGCCGATCAGAATCATATCAATATTCGCTCCGAGCCGGTTCACAAGCCGGGAAGACAGCTGAAAGGCCCCGAAAGAAAAGAAGCCTTTCATTCCTTTCAGATCAAAAACCAACGCCGGTCTCCATGTTTTTCTGCAGGACATCCAGTACAGAATGCCTTTTGACGATTGCAGCAGCACCTGAGAAATCACATAGGCGAGAATCGGGTCCGTATAAAAAACCGCGGCCGCCAAATACACGAAGGACAGCACATTTGAAAAGATTTCAATCTTGCTTAACGTGTTAAATGCCAGCGCTTTTTGCAGCATATACTGGTATTGCTGACCGATCGGCGCGATTAAAAACATGACGGCCAGCACGCGGATTAAATAGACAAGCTCCTCCCGCCGATAAAAATCGGCGATGAGCGGACTGCTGAAAAACAGCAGCGCAAACAGCGCAAGCCCCGTTATGATATTCAGCCAGTACAAGGAAGACATCTGTTTATCAGTCACATGATCTTTTTGAATGAGCGCGGCGCCAAAACCCATATCAAGCGCAATTTGGGCAAACACCACTACCGTTGTGATCATGCCGACAAGACCGAATTCAGCCAGTGACATGACCCGCCCGAGCAGGGCGAATTGGATGATTTGAATGACCGTAATACACGCTGTCGAAATACTTGTCCATTTGGCGCCGCTCAAGATTTGATTTGTAATACTAGGCATCGTTTTCCCTACTTTTTTGTCTGCTGACCAGAATTTTTATCGCGCCCCGTCACCGGTCCAGATCACTTTGCACGTTTTGAGCATAATCTTCAGTTCCAATGAAAAGGTCAGGTTGCGGATATAGTATAAGTCAAACATCAGTTTTTCCCTCGGTGTCATGTCATATCCCCCGTTGACCTGCGCCCACCCGCTTAATCCCGGCTTAACGGCCAGCCGCTCCGTAAACCCCGGAATCTCAGCCTGAAACTGTTCCGTAAACACGGGCCGCTCGGGACGCGGGCCGATCAGGCTCATTTCTCCCCGAAGCACATTTACCAGCTGCGGCAGCTCATCAATACGGGTCCTTCTGATAAAAGCGCCGACCTTTGTCACGCGGGGATCCTTTTTCAGCGCCCAGACCGCCCCCGATTTTTCAGCATCTATTTTCATAGAGCGGAGCTTATACAAATAAAACGGCTTCCCGTCTTTGCCTACCCGCTCCTGCTTATAAAAAGCCGGGCCGGGCGACTCCAGACGAATCAGTATGGAGAACAGGCCCACCACCGGGAGCGCCGCCAAAAGCCCCGCAAGCGCAAACACAATGTCCATGAATCGCTTAAAAGCCAAATAACGGGCCGTTCTTTCCGTAACGGCAGCGGAAGTCCCCTGCCGCACTGCATAGTTATTATTTACATTCATGCTTTTCTCTGCTCCCACTGACACACACCTCACGATTTGTTGGGATGTTTGATGACCTATGCCGTGAGTTTAGCAGATGGATGTTAATTGGAAGTAAAGGAAGCGTTAATGTTTATTAGAATGTTTTGATTATTGTTTTTTTATTGTAAATCTATTCATATCCATAAACGGCCGCTACTATAATTGAAAAGGATCATTATGAGCGGAAAACAACGAAAAAGCCTGCCGATCAATTTTGACCAGCAGGCTCGTACACAAATATATAAAAGTTTTACTTATAATAAGACACGATTCCATCATTGATGGCTGCAGCTGCCTTTTCCTTATAGGATGCTTGCTTTAATTTACTTGCATCAGACGGATTCGTAATAAAAGCCGTCTCTACTAATACACTAGGCATTTTGGAATACTTAATGACATAGAATGGCGCTGTTTTAACCGCTCTGTCTCTTGTTTTTAATGCATTAACAACCTTAGGCTGAATTTGTCCTGCCAGGCGTTTGCTTGCAGCGGCTTGATATGTCTCATCATAGTAGGTCTCAGTTCCGTTTGCAGAAGTTGCATCATTTGCATTGCCGTGAACGCTGATGAATAAATCCGCTCCTGCGGTTGCACCTTTATTTACCCTTTCCTGCAAGGAATAAAATGTATCATTAGACCTCGTCATGACCGGCAGAGCACCTGAAGCATTTAATTTTGTATTCAGCCTTTTAGCGATATCAAGATTGACGTCTTTTTCTAAAATGCCGTTACCTATAGAACCGGAATCTTTCCCTCCATGACCCGGATCAATTAAAATTGTTTTTCCCGCTGCCGGATTTTTCAGCTGGTTTGCAACATTTGAGCTGACAGCCGGGGTATTCCCAATAATGGTAAAGCTGCTTAATTTTTTTCTCCCGATAAAGACTCTTGTTTCTTTTGAAAGATTGCTGCCGTTTGTCAGAATGATAGATTGTTTTTTCTTTGCAGCAAGAGCAGCACCCGCTATGGAGTCTGCATACCCGAAACCATTGCTGACGAATACATTGCCTGTCGGAAGATTTAATTGCTGAACTAGATTGGCCGCAAGTTCGTATCGATTGCTTCCGCTGATTCTTTTTGGAGAAGGGAGTTTCTTAAAGACAGAGGCATTTATGCTCCCGGTTCCCCCTGCTACAATAGAGCTTTTGATCCCCTTGCTTTTTATAGCTCCTGCTGTGGCACTGTTGATAGCTGTTTTATTCGTAAACAAAATTGGATATCCGTTCTTTGCGGCATATGGAATTGCAGCTATTGCGTCAGCATATAAAAATCCGTTTGCAATAACGGCTTTTGAGGCGGCAGGCATTTCCTTTGCTACTTTAGCTGCCGTATCATATCGGTTGCTTCCTGAAATTCTCTTAACACTGATGCCGAGCGCTTTGATTTGATTTGCTGTATTTGCTGACACAGCAGGCGTTCCGCCGACGATAATGACCGTTTTTGTTTTTAATTCTTTCAGACGGGTTTTCGTCTCTGATGACAAATTATCTTTGTTTGTGTAAAGCAGCGGCGCATTTTTCTGATATGCCATCGGGGCAGCGGATATAGCATCTGCATACGAACCTCCGCCGACGACAACAGCTGTACTCGCTGTTGAATACACCTGCTTGGAAAGCGCAGCAGCCGTACCGTACCTGTTGCTTCCCCCTACTCTTTTAACCGCGTTGTCAGCTAAGGCTGACGGGATAAATAAGATGAGTCCCAGCATAGAAATGATCAGGACTTTAAGATAAGAACGCAATTGCCTTCCTCCTGCTCTCGTTTATTTAATAGTCAGTCAATGTAGTGCCCGGATAATAAAATTTTAAAATTGAACTATATGAATCTCCTGAATCCGCTCTTGCCTTAGCGCCGTACTGGCTCATGCCGATGCCGTGTCCATATCCCTTTCCGCTGATTGTAAAAGCAGAACTGTTTTGACTGACGGTCACATAAGTGCTTTTAAACACGGAGGCTCCGATCATCGTTCTCAATTCAGTCACCGGCACAGTCATTGCAGATGTTTTATTTGCCTCGTAATTTCCATTGTTTTGTTTGACAGCGTAATTCACTTTCAAAGTTGCTGTTTTAGCCCGCTGTCCTTTAGTTGTTCCGCTGAATGTAAGATCTTCTATTTTTAAAATTTTAATGGCGGAAGCGCCTGTTTCCTTATTTTTCAGAATCCAATTTTTAATACCGCTCAGTTGAGCTGCATTTGTCTCATTCTTTGAAGCAAACCAAGAGGCCGGCTTATTTACATCAATTGAATCCGGATTGATTTGCTGCTTAGAAAGCGTCAGACTCCAGGCAGTTTGAGGATCTTTTGTGTCTTTTTTCGCAGTTAAATAAGGAACGCTTGAACCCCATACTTCGTCGCTTGATTCTGTATAACCGCCATTACTCGATGAATAAGCCGCCGTAATTAAATTCCCTTTGTAAGTCAGCACCTTATTTTTTGTCTGCTGCACCGCTTTCGTTGTATTGGCATTCCAGCTGTACCCGCCATATACTTGAAAAGCAGTAGTATCAGCAACAGTGCTCCCGGTCTTCGTAATTGAGTATGTTCTTGCCGCAACCGTTTGCGCCTTCAGCGCTTCAAGAGACCAGCTTGCAGGCATTTCATTCGGTACGACACCTTTTAAATAATCTTCAAAAGGAATGTTTTCATTTACAGGTCTGATATATTTGCCTGACTCTATTGAAAAATTAACCGTCCCCAAGTATTCTTTTCCATTCAAACTGATCCGGTTGGATTCATTGTACGTTTCCGGTTTTATTCTCAATGAATTCCCATATGTTTTAATATGATTAAGATTTAACTTTCCATTATTGATTTGTAAGTTGTATGTGCTTCCGCCGGCTAAGTAAAAATGGTTTGAAAGCTCATTTTCAACCCCGGCGGAAATGGAGCTTGTACTTCCGATAAAGTCGTATGCATACGACGCCTTCTCTTTTGTCACTGATTTAGCTGCTGAAGGAACATCATCTTGTTTGATATATAATATTTGGCTGTTTTTTTTGGCGGCTAAAGAAGCGCCAACCAGGACATCAGCATATTTCGTTCCATTAGTCATGACGACTTTATCAGCCTTCAACTTTAGCTGATTAATGATATTAGCAGTCAATTCATACCGTGTTGATCCGGGTATTCGCTGCACAGTTGAAGTTTTTTTAATTTGATTTTCTACAGCATCACTCACGCTGAACGAACTCCCGATAATTAAGACTTGCTTCGGAAGATCATAATCCGGCAATTTATCCTTTTCAGTCAGTAGAATGGGATAGCCGTTTGCAGCGGCATACGGAGCAATGGCTAAAGCGTCTTGAAAAACATTACCTGTTACAACAATTGCTTTATCGTAATTTCCCATTTGTTTTGCAATGTTTTCAGACAGAACATAACGGTTTTTCCCGCTGATTCTTTTCACAGCTCCATAAGACTTAAGCTTATTTTCAACGTCCTTTGAAATACTTTTAGCCCCGCCGATGACCAGAATATTATCGGGATTGAACTTAGCAATCTGTTTTTCTGTTGTTTTTGTTAAAGTGTCCGGCTGTGTAAATAACACCGGCGCATCCAATTTTTTTGCCAGAGGAATTACTGGTAATGCATCGATAAAAACATCACGATTGACGAGAATAACGGTTTTAGGATTCGTCCATTGGGAGTCAGATGCAAGAGCCGCCGTCTCATATCGGGATGCCCCCGAAAAGCGGTTGGTTACAGACACATGATCACCGGTAACCTGATAAAAACCGGTTGGAGATAAAGAAATGCTTGATTGATTTCCTATGTAATTTGTCAGCTTAACAGATATATTTGAATCTGCCGCAAAGGAAACCGCCGGTATAAGCAATATAACAACAGCTAGAGTCAGTCCTATTAAATGTTTGCAAGTTTTCAAGATTACAGCGTCCCCCTATTCATTAATTTGCCGGTTCGATATCCTTCAGCATAAGCTGTCCCTTGCTATTTTTTTGATATTTTACTGTCACTTTGTCGCCATTATCCAAATTCTTAACATCGTCGGCTGATTCTTCAGTGATATCAAAACTTACCGGTTCATGATCCACAGTGACTTCTATTGTATGAGTATCCGCCAGTCCTACATAAGTGCCCTCTTTCGTTACCAGCTTTTCACCCGCATCCTCGCCCTGAGATTTTTCATTATTAACTCCGCACCCGGCGAGAAGCAGTATAAAGAACAAACATCCAAAAATTTTTTTCATTTTTTTCACCTCATTATGGATTATCGACAATATATTATCTATTTTAAAGAAAAATTAAGAAACATTGAAACTTTTTTCGATAACATTCGACTATATTAGGATTTATTGTATTCTATTATAAAATATTGAATTTACTGGGAGTTCGATTTCCAATTTAAAACAGATGGGGTGTATTGAGATGAGAAGTAAACGAAGAAAAAAGAAAAAGACTTTGTTACTGGTCTTTCTGACAATCATCGGCATTTTTATTTTAGTTTCCGGCGGCTTTACATACTATCTATGGCATAAAGCGGCATCAACCGTCGCCAGTATTCACGAAGACATTAACAAATCGAATAAACGCAGCACTGAGGTGAAAATAAATAAACAAGAACCGTTCTCTGTCTTGATCATGGGAGTGGACGAACGTAAAAATGATAAAGGAAGAGCCGACTCGCTCATTTACCTTACTGTCAATCCAAAGACAAAAACAACGGAAATGGTCAGTATTCCGCGTGACACTTATACAAAAATTATCGGCAAAGGCACGATGGATAAAATCAATCATTCATATGCATTTGGCGGTACGCAAATGGCAGTAGATACTGTGGAGAATTTCTTGAACCTTCCTGTAGATTATTTCATTAAAGTAAATATGGAAAGCTTTAAAGATGTCGTTGACACTTTAGGAGGCATCACTGTCAACAGTACATTCGCTTTCAACTATGACGGTTATTACTTCAGCAAAGGCAATATTTCATTAAACGGTGATGAAGCCCTCGCTTACTCACGAATGAGAAAAGAAGATCCTAAAGGGGATTTCGGGCGCCAAGACAGACAGCGGCAGATTATAGAGGGTATTATCAATAAAGGGGCAAGTATCTCTTCTGTCACGAAATTCGGAGATATGTTTAAAGTAGTAGAGAACAATGTAAAAACGAATTTAACCTTTGATGATATGTGGGATATTCAATCCGGCTATAAAGATGCCCGCAAGAAAGTGATTCAGCATGAGCTGAAGGGTGACGGCACTAAAATCAACGGAATTTACTATTATAAAGCAGATGAAAACGGTCTTGCTTCCATTACTAAAGAATTGAGAAGTAGCCTCAACCTTTAAACTAATGCAGAAAAAGCAGCTTCGCATACATTATGCGGAGCTGCTTTTTTGTTACACCTCGAAAGAATCAGGACGCTCTGAACGCAGTCCGAATTGATAGAGCAGCCCCTCAGCAATCCTTCTTGACGCCATGCCATCTCCATAGGGATTAGATGCCCGCGACATTTTTTCATATTCCTGCTTGTCTGTCAGCAGCTGTTTTGCCATCTGATAAATCGTTTCTTCATCAGTACCGGCTAATTTCAGAGTGCCCGCCTCCACTCCTTCGGGCCGTTCAGTCGTATCGCGCAATACGAGAACCGGCTTTCCTAAGGAAGGAGCTTCCTCCTGAACGCCTCCTGAATCAGTTAAAATAAAATACGACCTTGACGCAAAATTGTGGAAATCAATCACTTCAAGAGGTTCAATTAAATGGACGCGCTCCGAATCACCAAAGTGCTTATCAGCAGCTTCACGTACAGCGGGATTCAGGTGTACCGGATAAACGACTTGCACATCGCTGAATTCATCTGCGATCCGGCGGATGGCTTTAAACATAAGTTCCATCGGCTGACCTAAATTTTCCCGGCGATGCGCCGTCAGTAAAATCATTCTGTCATTGCCGATTTTTTCAATAATATTATGGGAGTATTCAGAGTGAACCGTTGTATGCAAAGCATCAATCGCTGTATTTCCGGTAACAAAAATGGAGCTTTCTTTTTTATTCTCATTCAACAAATTTTGCTTCGCTTGCTGAGTCGGAGCAAAGTGGATATCAGCAAGCGAGCCAGTCATTTGGCGATTCAATTCTTCCGGAAAAGGTGAATATTTGTTGCCCGTGCGCAATCCGGCCTCCACATGTCCGACTGCAATCTGGTGATAGAAAGCTGCAAGGCTTCCGGCAAAGGTTGTTGTCGTGTCACCATGAACAAGAACAATATCAGGTTTGATTTCCTTAAACAGGCCGTCCAGTTTTACCAGGGCGTTTGAAGTAATTTCAGCCAGCGTCTGCCGTTCTTTCATAATATTCAAATCAAAGTCAGGCTTAATTTGAAATGCGTGAAGAACTTGATCCAGCATTTGTCTATGCTGGGCAGTCACAGTGACATATGATTCTATTTCAGGGCGTTTTTTTAATTCGAGCACAAGGGGCGCCATTTTTATCGCTTCAGGCCTTGTACCGAATACCGTCATGACTTTAAGTTTTTTCATATCTCTTTCTCCTGTATCAAGTTTGTGATCATTTTTCATTATCAACCCATTTTACACGATATGATCCGCCAGTTAAATATCTTGTATTATTTTTCCCATAAATGAAAAAGGATATATCATTAAGGCTTTACGGATAAAACTTGTTTAATAATGGTTTATCTTATATCATTAAAAGTGTTAAAAATGAAATATCGGGTATACAGAAAATATCAGCAAGCCTGAGTCTGTATAGATATCTTAACTTATATTTAAGTGACGCTAAGGAAGGTGCTTTAAAGTGAAAAAAGTACGCAAAGCCATAATTCCCGCTGCAGGTTTAGGGACACGCTTTCTGCCGGCAACAAAAGCCATGCCGAAAGAGATGCTTCCGATTGTAGACAAACCAACGATTCAATACATAATTGAAGAAGCGGTTGAAGCGGGTATTGAAGACATTATTATTGTTACGGGAAAAAGCAAGAGAGCCATTGAAGACCATTTTGATTACTCACCAGAGCTGGAAAGAAACCTAGAAGAAAAAGGGAAAGTCGAACTCTTAGAAAAAGTCCGAAAAGCCTCTAATCTTGCTGACATTCATTATATCCGGCAAAAGGAGCCAAAAGGTCTTGGACATGCCGTTTGGTGCGCACGTAATTTTATCGGTGACGAGCCATTTGCCGTCCTTCTCGGAGATGATATCGTTCAAGCTGAAAAACCAGGGCTTCGCCAGCTGATGGATGAATATGAAAAAACACTTTCTTCTATTATAGGGGTTCAGCAAGTGCCTGAAGAAGAAACCCATCGTTACGGAATTATTGATCCGCTGACAAGTGAAGGCCGCAGATATCAGGTGAAGAACTTTGTTGAGAAGCCGGCTCAAGGGACTGCTCCGTCCAATCTGGCAATACTGGGACGTTATGTCTTCACTCCTGAAATCTTCATGTATCTTGAAGAACAGCAAATTGGTGCCGGAGGGGAAATTCAGCTTACAGACGCTATTCAAAAGCTGAATGAAATCCAGCGGGTTTTTGCTTACGATTTTGAGGGCAAAAGATATGATGTTGGTGAAAAACTAGGTTTTATTACCACTACATTAGAATTTGCGATGCAGGATCGTGAACTGCGTGATCACCTTATTCCTTTCATGGAAGACCTGTTAAGAAAAGATGAATTATAAGAAAAAAAGCTGTTGGATTTATTCCAACAGCTTTTTATTTTATAATGCAGGTTAAAGTTTGATTATCGTTATTGATAATAAAAGCGTATTTATCATTTGCCGCAATAAATTGCCGATCACTGCTGCCCTTTATAACATCTTTATTATTCAGGGATAGATCTGCCGGAGTAATAGCTGATATTCCTCTGAAAACAAGCTGCTCGGCCTTGCCATTATTCACTACATAACTGACCTCGCCATTTTTAAGATATAGCATCTCCCGGCCGTTCACTACTTCTTTCTGCAGCTCTTTCATTTCTTGCTGAATATCATTAACGCGCTCACCGAGATGTGACACAAGTTGATCAGTATCACCCTGCTTTACATACGGAGAAAAAGCGGATGCTTTCACATTTGAACTTTTTTCGTTATAGACCGCTGCATTTTCCGGGATATAGTACGTTTTATTATTGACCTCAATCTTTGCTGATTGCCTGTCTTCAGATACCACTTTCACCTGAGCACCGAACGGAATAAGGAAGTCCGCCTTTTTTTTCAGCTCTGTATCTTTATAGGCCTGCGTCTGGTCTTTTAATACGAAACCTTTTTTGTTCACCAATATCTGGTCTTTCCCCTTGTTAACATCATCTTGATATCCGATCTTACCGAAGGAAGCGATAGTACGAAGCGGGGCGCTGAAAAACATGGTTCCTGCCATAAACACAAGCAGTATTGATAAAATAGCAATTTGAATAGCATTGACTGCTGATCCGGATTTACTATTTTTCTTTTGTTCCTTCACAATTGCCTGCTGCTCAGGCGATTCTTTTTTACGTTCAGCAACCTGATCTTTCTTATATTTCTCTTTGTCTTTTTTGGAGAGTTTATTAAACCAATCGATAAATGCTTTGTACTCTTTGACGACGGTTTCAGTGTCGTCGAACATTCTTAATTCACCATAGTGCATCCAAGCCACACGGTCACACATTTTTTCAATCTGACCAATGGAATGACTCACAAAGAAAATGGTTTTTCCTTGTTCTTTAAATTCCTGGATCCGGTCAACACACTTCTGATAAAATGTCTGGTCTCCTACGGAGAGGGCTTCATCAATGATTAAAATATCCGGATCTATATGCACGGAAATAGCAAAACCAAGGCGGGACTTCATACCGCTTGAATAGTTTTTCACCGGCTGATTAATAAAATCACCGATCTCAGCAAACTCAACTATGCTTTCATACATCTCATCGATTTCTTTATTTGTCAGCCCCATCATTAAACATTTAAGTCTTATGTTATCCCGGCCCGTCAAAGCATTATTTAAACCGGCTGCAATCGCAATCAGCGACGGCTGGCCGTTCATTTCAATTTCACCGCTTGTCGGCGGTATCACTTTTGCAAGCAGATTGGACATCGTCGATTTACCCGATCCGTTAATTCCCACAAAGCCGATTGTCTCCCCTTCATATACATCAAAGGAGACATTTCGCACAGCGAAAAAACCGTTATCTTTAGCAGGGAAAAACAAACCTTTTATTTTATCCGACTGTTTTTCATAAAGATGATACTGCTTTGAAACATTTCGAAACGAAACCTTTAGTTTCATCGTACAATCTCCTTACGTATTAAAGAAAGTCAATAAACTTATCTCTGAATTTCATGTGTAAAACAGAACCGACTGTTAACAAAAATAAGGTGAACAGCCAGAAATACAGTGTATATTTCACATCTTGAAAGAACCACTGACCATCTAATAAGCTGTTCCTGAAACCGTCAATTATATAAAAAAGCGGATTCAGCTTCAAGACAGGAACCAATTCCGGGTGAGCTGCCCCCAGCTTTGAGTTAATATCCCAAAAAACCGGCAGGAGGAAAAACAAAAGTCTTGTCACTGCCTGCAGAAGAAACTGATAGTCTCGGATCAGCACGCTGATTGTCGAATTAAACAAGCTGAACGAAAATAAGAAAGCCATCAGACAAACAAAATAATAAATATATTGAAGCCAATGAAGGCTCGGATAGATTCCGCTGGCGAGCAATGCAATGATATAGATCACCATCATAATTGCATAACTGAACAAATTAGAAGCGATGGCGACAGACGGCAAAGAACTGATTGGAAAATTCATTTTAGCCACCATTTTAATTCTTTTAAATACACTATTTGATCCGTCTAATATTGTCGGACTTATAAAAAACCACGGTATCAGACCTGCAAGCATCCACAAAATAAAAGGCACTTCTCCGGCACCTGTAGCCATCGGCCCCCCTTTTCTGATCCCCAATCCAAAAACAAACCAATAAGCAAGCATTTGAATAAGAGGATTTAAAAACTGCCATAAAACGCCTAAATAATTCATTTGATATTTAGACTTTGTTTCGTAGGCTGCTAAACGCATGATTAAAGGAAATGATGTTACTTGCTCTTTTAGTATTTTCACTACAGCATTCATTTTAATCTTCCTTAGGTTGATTTGATTTTATAAAGCATCGCTGATAATTGTACCAGAAATCAAATTTTTTTTCACTTTCAAGCCGCATGCAAATGCTGCTAAAAGGTTTGTAAAGCATAATAGAAAAACCCCTTGATACAAAGGGGTTTTTCTATTATTCAGATTCAAACACAATTTTCACGACTTTCTCAGAAGAATGTCCTGACTCAAGATAACAGAATTTGTCATAAAAAGGTTTGAATGAAACCGGGTGCTGATAATCCGGTGATGAAATATGTTTGATTGCCTCGATCGTTTCCTCTGTCGTTTTCACTAACGGACCAGGAGCATCTTTCTCAAAATCGAAATAAAACCCTCTGAGTTTATCCCGGTATGTTTCAATATCGGGAACAAAAAACAGCATCGGGCGTTTCAGATTTGCAAAATCGAAAAATACAGAAGAGTAATCGGTAATTAACAGATCTGAAATCATATACAATTCCCGAATATCTTCGTGTGCAGAAAAGTCGTAAGCAAACCCTTCAAACGGACCGAGGTCAAAATTTTCGGCCACAAGATAATGCATTCTCAGAATAACGAGATATTCATCTCCGAGCTCTTCCCTTAATTTATGCAGGTCTAAATCAAGGTCAAATTTATAACGGCCTTTAGCATAAAACTGGTCATCTCTCCATGTCGGCGCATAAAGAATGATTTTCTTATCCTCAGGCAGGTTTAACCTTCTTTTTATCGCTGTGATTGTCTCATTATTATTATCATTATGAAGAAAATCATTTCTCGGATAACCTGATTCAATCATAGTTTTATCGAATTGGAAGGCGCGCGCAAATATCTCAGACGAGTAGGCATTAGGAGAAATTAAATAATCCCAATTGGATGCCTCTTTAATAAAATTCTTTTTATATTTTTTCGTATTAGTACCCGGCATATGAACTTCTTCCATATCCATTGCAAGTCTTTTTAAAGGCGTGCCGTGCCATGTTTGAAGATAGGTTGTATGTTCCGGCTTTGGAATCCATAAAGGCAGACGGCTGTTGACGACCCAATATTCTGCCCGCGCCATAGCAAACAGCCACTTGATAGAAAGCCTGTTAATGTATTGAATGCCCTTCTCTTTAAAAGGCGCTGCATACTGTTTATTTACGCTCCAATACATTTTATATTCCGGATGATTGATTTGCATGTATTCATAAATGGCTCTCGGATTACAGCTGTATTGTTTGCCGTTAAAGCTTTCAAAAATAATGGTCTTGCTTTTAACAGGCATTTTGCTCGCCATTCTGAAAACAACTTTATAACCTTTCGTAATAAGGGAATTTCTGCGTTTTTTCAGTTTTTTCATTTTGGAAATGAAACGTTTTTTCTTCCCTTTTATGAAGTATCTCATCCTTGTTTTCAGGCTGTAGTCGTTCACACGGATACAGACAGTCTGCTTTTTCTTCTTTTTATATACCTCATACCTGACCGGTCCGCTGTCTTTATTCACAACGCTTATGAGGCCTTTCAGTTTATTTTTTCTGTCTCCGAGCACAAGCGGAGTGCTGCTGAGAACAATAGGTTCAGCTTCGTCGTTTTCACAATGAAACTCCATAAACATACGGTAGACAAATCGTTTTTCCAGAGAATAAGGAATATCTTTTAATGGAATTTTTATTTGGAAATCAAAAATTTCAGGGGTGAATGCATCTTCCCGAAGCTGTTCAATATTCTCCGTTTTTTTCGTCATTTTAATAGGGAAATGTTTCTCTACGGGATCTTCTCCCCCTTTTTTAATGACAAATTGCAGGTTTTTAACTGAAAGCTGATTCTCCGAACTTAGATATCCTGCATACCCTGAAATCATAATCTCTTCTGCCTTCAGCTGAATCTCATCAAACTTCACAATTTTCGCTTCTCTTTTTACCTTTAAAGAGAAATTGCCCTTATCGGTTGTATAAGGTAAAATTAACAGCTCAGTCGTATGATCAAGGTGGTAGGCACGCTCAATCGCTTCAGCTTCCACGGTTAAACGCACCTGCTTCGGCTGTTCTTCTTCCGCTGCCGGTTCCCCCAGTACCACATAAAAATCATAAGTCTGTCCCATTTCTAAAGGTTCAGGAAACGAGTGAATATTAATTGATGCACTGTATTGAGCCGGGCTCTCTTTCTCTAAAATAACAACATCCTCGGCTCCGGAACGCCGTTCTTTTAATTTTAAATAACATTTCACTTCCTCAGCTAACGGTTCTTCGCTTTCAAGTGAAATAGAGAGTGCCAGGTCTCCCACATTATTTTTTAAGCTTTTCAAAATACATTTGCTCACGGTATTTTCATCCATACTTATTTTCTGCTCCTCTGAATTAAAGCTCTTCACTTAACCGATTTCACTTAATCGATGTGATCCTTTTTGTTTAATTTAATAGAGAAATTCCCTTTCACAGTCGTATAAGGTTCGAAAGTATATCCGTTATTCATAAACCGATCTTTTTCGCCGAAATTGACTTCACGGCTGGATACCCTTCTTAGAATACGGATATGGTCAGCTGTTATATATTGAATGTAAAAGTCAAGAACCGAAGTATGATTTGCGTCAATTTTTTCTTTTTGGATGTCCTTTTCAAGATCTATATAAAATGGCTGAGCCGGTTGATCAGCGGATACGGATATGATTTCAGATTTGTTTTTCCGATCAATCCCAACCATTCGGACTTTTTCAAATGCATCATTCTGGTCAGACACTGAAACGCTGATCGCTAATCCGTTGGCATTTTTTTCAAAAGATGTGATCGGGTGTTCTTTAGAACCGACTTTTTCAGCAAGCCGTTCCTTTTCTTTTCTCACTTCAACCATTTTGAAAAGAGCATATGACCAATTTTTAATATAGTTTGGTTTAGAGTATTTCTCCGCCATTTTAAAGGCTAGACGTGAAAATTGTTTGTGAGTGCTGTCATCTCTCATTAAAGAGATAATGGCCTCAGCCAGCTTTTCTATATTATATTGTTCAATTACATAGCCGTTTACTCCATCTTCTACCAAGCTTCTGGCACCGTAATCGTAATCGTAAGTTACGACCGGGCATCCATTGCTCAATGCTTCCATATTGGACAGACCGAAGCCTTCAAAGTGAGAAGTTGAAATTGTCAGCCACGCTTTTTGAAACTCGTAATCAGGGTTGTTCGTGTAGCCTTTCAGCAATACATTATTCTTGAGGTTTTGAGCTTTTATTTCCTTTTTGATTTTCTCTGTTTCTCCTCCAGAACCGAATATTTCCAGTTTCGCATCCGGGATTTCATTTACAACAAGTTTGAACGCTTTAACGGCATGCGTCAGGTTTTTCATTGGTACAATCCGAGAGATAATAACCGCTTTATTTCGTTCGCTCGGAACTTTCAAAACCTCTTCATCGAGCGGTTTATTAATCGTATGCGGTGTAAAAAAGAATGTCTCTTTTTCCCCTGAAATCAAACTGAAATCTGCAATCTGCTCCTCAGTGATAAAAAATACGGCATCAAGGTTATTTATTTGGCCGAAAAGTTCTTTATAGCGTCCTTTGATCTGGAACTTATTATCACCATAATGTTTATTGTGAATAATCGCCGCATAATAAGATGACGGCGCTTTTTTCACTCTGAAGACATGTTTATCCTGTAGTCTGCTGTCGACCAGAAATAGTTTAGGCCGATCGTTTTCTTTTTGGAGAATATCAATCCAATGCCTGCGCAACTCAAATTCATCTTTAAATGTTAAAGGGTTTTCTTCTGAGTACCAAGTAAAATGTGTGAATTTGACTGCTTCATTTTGGTCATCCCACATGAAGTGCTTTTCCAGATAAACGACATTTTCGCTGTTGATAAACTCCTGAAGGAAGATTTGATTCGTCTTTGTATCAAAATGAGAGACAATGACGGGTTTTCCTTCTTTATTGTATTCTTCCCTTTTGATTACTTGTTTTTCATCATTCAGGTAATCTACGTAACGCACGTCATCACTGCCTGAATAATAGGAAAGATTATAATCGTTTGATGATTTTCCGAACATTTTTGAGATAGTTTTGCTTACTTTCCCCTTGCTGACATGTTTTTTTATTTGATTCAGCTCAATTTTCTCCGAATAAATCCGCTTGCCTTTTGTTCTTTTACTTAAAAAGTCATCATACATGTTGATAACTTGTGTATATTGAGGGTCGGTTTTCTTTCTTTCAAAGAGTTCGTTTTTTTTTCTCCGAAATTCCAAATCAAATTTAAAAGTAAGAAAGGCGGTATTCTTTTGACTCTCTTCTCCGAATAGTTTAGAACGCAATAATAGTGATTTGGTCAGACCTCCGTAATCATCCGGGAGGCCTCCTGAGATAAAATAATACATCATATCGGGAAGCTCATTATTATCGTTAATAGGCTGATTGGACAAATTTTTTCTCCCTTTCACCATATGGAATTTAGTAAAACACTGCAAAATAATACTATTCCCTCAGATTATTATAACAAACCTATTTAAGCATCAAAAAGTACTCCTTATCAGCAAATAAGAAGTACTTTGAACAGTTCATGCATTCAATAATTCCGTATTACACCCCGGCAATTTCTTTTTTAATCTGTGTGGTGGAAATGCCTTCGGTTCTAGGGAGGTAGATGACTTCGCATTGATCTTTAAGGAAATCGAATTTGCCTTCCCAATCGTCTCCCATTACGAACACGTCGATGTTATGATCCGCTACGTCACGTACTTTTTGATCCCAGCTGTTTTCCGGAATGACTTCGTCGACATAACGGATCGTTTCCAGAATCAGCTTTCTGTGTTCATAGCTGTGGTAGGCCTTTTTTTGTTTTTGCAGGTTGAACTCGTCTGTTGAGATGGCAACAACAAGGTAATCTCCAAGCTGCTTTGCGCGCTCAAGCAGTTTAATATGACCCCAATGCAGTAAATCAAACGTTCCGTAAGTAATGACCTTCTTCATGAAACAAAAGCTCCTTTCTATCATCATACGTATAACAAGCAACTGCTCTGAAATGCTGCGCAGCTGTATCCTTAATCACTAAAGTGCCAATTTCGTACTCATGGAACCTCATTATATCACATAGCCCTGAAAAGGTTAAGCCAATGTAAAACGAAGTTAAATTCCACTTATTAACAAATGTTATTACAATAGGAGTTTAGCAGGGTTTTTGCGCGTATGATTAAAGAAATTGTTATCTTATTTATATTTTTGTAAAACTATTGTTAAGTTTATCTGAAGGTATTATGTTAAAATAAAGCTTAGCCTAAGTCACGAAAAAGTGAAAGAAAATCCCGTACAAAAAGGAGGACGGCAGATGCAGACTGAAATGGTGCACAACCTTTCTTACGTTAATGGAAATTTACAGGAGTTTATTTCATATTTAGACACTTATTATATCGCACAGAAGCAAGGAGCCGTTATTGCGACGGTCAATCCTGAGATCGGATACGCTGCGGCGAAAGACAAAGGTTATCATCAAGTCATTTCTTCCGCGGATTTCGTCCTGCCGGATGGTATCGGCGTCGTGTTAATGTCACGTTTGATGCAGCACCCGCTGAAATCAAGAATTGCGGGATTCGATGTGTTTCTTGCGCTGCTCGGCCTCGCAAACCGGCAGTCTAAAAAAATATTTTTATACGGAGCTAAACAAGACGTGCTTGACGCCGTTTTGAACCGGATCAGCAAAGAGTATCCGAATATTGAGGTTGTCGGAGCCAGCAACGGTTATGAAGCGGATAAACGCTTCGTCGCCAAACAGATTTCCCGGGCGAAACCCGATCTCGTATTTGTCGCCTTAGGATATCCCCATCAGGAACAATTTATTTATGAACACAAACATCTTTTCCCTCAGGCTGTATCGATCGGTTTGGGAGGAAGCTTTGATGTGTTCAGCGGAACGGTGAAACGCGCCCCTGAATGGATGATCAAAACGAATCTGGAATGGCTGTACAGACTGGTGACGAATCCGTGGAGATGGAAAAGGATGCTGAACATTCCGAAGTATGCTTTTACCGTTTTGAGAAATAATAAATCAAATAAAAGCCTGTATTCCAAGCAGGCAGAAGATCAAACGAAACAGCTTTAAACAAATAAAACAGCAAAAGAGATTGGTAATCTATGAACTTGCGATCTTTATTCGCCGCTTTCTATTCTATATATCTGTCTGTTCTCGGCGTTTTGTTCAAGCCTGTAAAGCCCAAGAACCATCTGACCCTGCTGGTATCTTTTGAAGAGAATGCGCAGGCTCTCATCCGTTCTTACAAAGCGCACGCTGAATCGCTCTCTTATGAAGTGACGGTTTTGTATACGAGACACGCCGTCAATCTGAAAAAAGAGCTGGAAGGTGTCGGCTCTTTTTATCTGAACGAAAAACATCCGCTGCATCTTTTGAAGGCTGTTTTGATCCTTTTTAAAAGCAAAGTGGTGATAACGGATAACTATTTCCTCATGACAAGCGTCTTAAACTGCCGGCCGCAAACGACATGCATTCAGGTGTGGCATGCGAACGGCTCTTTGAAAAAGTTCGGCCTTGAGGATGTGACGAATCAAAATCGTCCGGCATCAGATATCAGCCGTTTTAAAAAAGTGTACCGCTCGTTTGACTTTGTTACCGTCGGTTCAGACGCGATGGCTGACGTTTTTAAAAAGTCGTTCGGCATACGGGACGGCCAGCTGTTAAAAACGGGTGTCCCCCTGACTGACGTCTATTATGAAGAACACAAGCCCGAACTGAAGCACAAATGGCCGAAAAAAATCATCCTGTACGCACCGACATTCAGGGATTATGATATGCAGTCCTTTCGGCTGCCATTCACCGAAGAACAGCTCACAAACGCGTTAAACGGAGAGTATATGCTGCTTGTAAAGCTTCATCCTGCCGTTTTGCATCATATTTCGGCTTCGTTTGAAAGCGAACTGATCAAGAACGTGTCTGACATGCGTCTTCATGATCTCTTGAAAGCGGCTGATATTTTAATTACGGATTACTCTTCCGTGCCTTTTGAATTCGCGCTCTTAAATAAACCGATTTTCTTTTTCACGTATGATCTGGAGGAATATGATCAAAAACGCGGTTTAATCGACAATTATACGTCCGTCATTCCCGGAAAGGCTTGTCATGACAGCGAAGCCCTTCTGGAGGAAATGACGAAAAAGCCATTTCGTGCAGAAGAAATGAAGCGGTTCTCGGACAAATGGAATATGTATTCAGATGGGAATTCGAGCAGCAAACTGCTCCAATTTGCAGAAGAACAAATAACATACAAAAACACCTGTTCACACAATTGAACAGGTGTTTTATATATTTATATTGCCTCCATAGTGCTTAAAAATAATCGTACAAACAAAAAGACATCTGTCCAATTTAATATTGAAAAAAGCTCGGAAGTATGACTCCGAGCTCTTTAACACGTTTATTTATAGACAGGAATATCATAGTAAAGCTGATAGTTATCTAACAGACTATAGAGACTGTACATTCTATTTACCTGCTTATACGCCCAACCAATATCAGATGCATATTGGTGGCTTACAGAAGGCTCCCATCTCATTTTATACAAGGTATCTTGGTTGTATACGGCATTGTGTATATAACTCTGTCCGATAAATTTGGCCCCTCCAGTAATCGCTGCTTCAGGACTGAACCATCCTTGGTTATATGCATATTGGGCACCCTTGTTCACAGCGTCTCCGTCATATGCACCTATGCCATACATGTTATATACCTTTTTCCCATTATAGGTCACACCGTTTGCCAGCTCTGAGGTACCGTTTCCGGTCTCTAATAAAGCGTGAGAAATCAGGTAGAGCTCATTAATACTGTTAGATTCAGCTGCCTTAATAAAAGCTTCACCTTTTCCTTCAAGAATTCCTTTCCCTTTTAAAATCTTTGTATTGACTTCTGATGCTGTCAGTCCTGCATATTTCGATAACTTCAAAAACTGAAAATAACTTTTATCTGACACAGAAAAGTTTGCGGGGTTTACATAGTAGGAAACTTCTTCCTCGCTTGCTTTCCGCCAACCCATTTTAATTTTTGCCCAGTTATTCTCTACACTAATGATATTAACCTTATAACCTTTTGTCACTGTTCCTATAATATTATTGCTCTTTACCTCTGGAGTAGACCTGACATTAAGAAAATCTGCGGTTACGGTAGAATTTGCACTATTAATATAAGATAGAGATACGTAGGCACTTGAATCCGTCTGCGGGTTCGCTTTTAACTGCTTCGCGACCATTTCACTCATCGTAATATTATAATTTGTTTCCATTATTTGAGGACCGCTTTTCACCTCAACACTTGAAACTGCCCACCCATAAAGCTGCTTCACTTTGCTTGCAGCCTTATCAGCATTGCTTTTTCCTGTAAATTGTTCAGTAATCACTATACTGTATATTGGATTGTTTTTAGTAGTGTAGCTTGCTGATAAGTTCTTTGCCTTAAAGAAACTCAGTCCTTTGTTTAAAGCCGACGATGTGCTGATTTGATCTGTAACTAATTTATATTGCGTGTATGTGCTTTTGCCATTTTGTTTGGCATTGCCTTTCGCATTATTTGTTTTAAAAAAAGTTAACACACGATCTATATCTTTTTGATTTAATAAGTCACTAACAGTGACTTGATATTGCGTATAAGCGGATTTACCGGTTTTTTCACTTACTGCCGTTAATTTTTTTGTCTTGAAGAAAGATTTGACTTGATTAATCTTAGCTGTGTCCAGCAAGGCTTCTGTCTTAATTTTATAAGTTATTCCTTTTGGTTGTTTTATAGATTTGGCAGTTGCATTAATACCGATTTTCTTTAAAGAGTTTAAACCTTTTGTTACTTTTGTTTTGTCAGCAGTCTGTTGTGATAACAGTTGATATTGATTAGCAGCTGTTTTTCCTGAATTTGATTTTGATGATTTTAATTTTTTTCTGCTAAGAAAATTTACTGCTTTATCCGCCTGTGCGTTTGTTACAGCATTTGTTATCACTTGATAAGTTGTTTGGGTTGAAGTTTTCTTTACAGCTGTATAAGTCATATGCCATCTTTTCTTCTTAAAAAAAGCTTGAAGACTTTTTAGTTTTTCCGGGCTGACATCCTTCATTTTCACAACATAATTACTTGTAGCACCAACTTTTTGGTAGGACCCTTTAACTCCTGTGTTATTTATTATTTGGCTGATCGAATTTTTAACCATGCTCAGCCCGTTAAAATAACCCGTTTCTATATTATACGATGTGATAGTTTTTTTATTATTGATGGTTTTGTAACTGCTTTTGACGCCTGTGCTTTGTTCAAGCTGTTTGATAAGACTTTTCGCCTCATCTGCTTTATTGATCAAAGAATTCGTTGTAACAATGTAGTAAGACTGGCCTTTATCAGTCATGTTTAACGTGGCATTCAGCCCAGAATCTTTTTGAAAACTGCTTTTCACTTGGGATGCTGTTTTCTCTCCTTGAATTTTTCCGGATTGAATTTGAATGATCTCCGGTTCCTGTTCAAGTTTTTGATAATTAGCATTGACTCCAGTCTGCTTCTTTAACTCTTGAATAGCAGACTTTGCACCGGCCTCACTTGTCAGCTCAGATGTAACAATGCTTATATAAGGCTGCTTCACACCATTCGGTTTAACAGTACCGGTTAATCCTGTTTCCTTTTTCATTTTATCAAGCAAGTTATTAGCCTGCTGTTCACCTGAAATAGTTCCGGAAACTGCAGTATAATAGGGCTGCTTACTGCCCGTCGGACTTGATGTTCCTTTAATGCCTGTCTGCTTCGTAAAATCGCTTAGTACGCTTTTAGCATTCGTTTCGCTTGTCAGACCTGAAGCAGATATTTGATAGTTCTTAGACGTTCCGCTCTTTTGATAGTCTGCTTTCCATCCGGTATCTTTTTTCAATTTTGTAACTGCCTGAGAAGCCTCACTTTCAGAAGCAAACTTTTGTGTTGTTTCTAACTGATAAATGGAATTGTCAATATAAGCTGCCTTTACTGAGTCTGTTATCGTGAAAAATTCAAGAGTAACCGCTGACAATAACATTGCGGCAGCCAAACTTTTTTTCATTACTTCTCCTCCTTCTCTATATTTATCTATCACACTATTATTTTTATCGGAAAGTGCTTTAATTTTTAAAGTGAAATATATATATAAAAAAACTTAATCCCAGAGCTGGGATTAAGTTTGGTTTTATATATGAGAAACGATGAGCGTGCAATCTCCGTTTATCGTAAAGTCAGGCATCTGATCCGGCAGTATGAAATGCGCGCCTTTTTTAAGCTCGGCGGACTTGCCTTCACAGATGATGGAGCCGCTTCCTTCTGTGACGCTGCACAGCATAAACGGAGCGTCCTGGGTCATTTCCGCCGTCCCGCTGATATCCCATTTGTATACAGAAAAATATTCTCCCTGCACAAAGGTTTTGATGGTGACGCCTTTTCTCGTTTCAGTTGATTCATCTAAAAATCCGTCTACATGAGGAACGGTCGCGGCGTTGACGGCATCGCGGATATGCAGATCACGCGTCTCGCCGTTCTGATCTGTACGCCCGTAATCATATATCCGGTAGGCGGCCTCTGAATTCTGCTGTGTTTCAAGCACGAGCGCCCCCGCGCAAATGGCATGGATGGTTCCGCTCGGCACATAATAAAAATCGCCGGGTTTGATCTTCACGCGGCGCAGCAGGCCTTCCCAGTCACCGCTGTTAATCATGGTGACAAGTTCCGCTTTCGAACGGGCCGTGTGACCGTATATGATTTCCGCATTTTCTTTACAGTCGATAATGTACCAGCACTCAGACTTCCCCGTTTCACCCTGTCCATGCTCCTCGGCGTCATAATCGTCAGGATGGACTTTAACAGACTGATGATGTTTGACGTCCAGTATTTTCGTCAGCAGCGGAAACCGGTCCCCTTCCGTTCCGCCGAATAATTCTCTATGCTGATCCCACAGTTCCATCAAGGTTTTCCCTTGATACGGACCGCTTTTGACCGTGCTCATTCCGTGCGGATGGGCTGATATCGCCCAGCATTCGCCGGTTGTTTCTGAAGGTATGTCGTATCCGAATCGTTCGCGTAATAACGTGCCGCCCCATAGTTTTTCTTTACATACAGGCTGTAAAAAAATCGGCTCTTGCGTCATGTTCGTTCCCCTCCCCTTAAAAAGCGGCTCATATCCCATTCCCCCTGTGTCTTTTTTAAAACACGGAGGGAGCCGCGGTTAAAAACAATATGTATAAAATGGCTGACCTGCTCATTATACCATTCGGATGGGGCGGAATGCTCAGTCATTTCCTATTCCAGAATAAAATGCCTTGTTTGTCGCAAATTAAAATAACTGATGGAAAGGGGGGAACATTATGACGATACATGCGGAGCTCGGCAAAAACCTTGAAGCGCTGAAAAAACGGTTCGGCCAAAGCGATGACATGATGTTTTATTCGTTTACGTACGGAAACGGCAAATGTGACGCCTGTCTTATCTATATAGACGGACTGACCGACAATCAATTGCTTGCGGAATATATTATTTCGCCCGTGCAGGAGGCCGCCCGGCATCAAGAGGAACCGGCTGAAACAACGCCGTCATCCATCTCTTTCGGCTATCGTCACACCCGGCTTTCTTCACTTAAGGACGCGGAGGCAGACATTTTCTCCGGCAAATCGGTTTTGCTGGCGGAGGGATGGGAGGAAGCCCTTTCGTTTGAGACGGAAACATTTAAAATGCGTGATATTGAAGAACCGGCTTCAGAAGTGCTTGAACGGGGGCCGAGGATAGGTTTTGTCGAAAAGCTCCGAACGAACACGGCGCTGTTGCGCGAGCAGTCCGGTGATCCCAACCTCCAGATCAAAGAGATCACACTCGGCGAACGGACAAAAAAGCGGATCGCCGTTGCCTACATTCGGGATATTGCCCCTGATGATGTTGTAAAAGAAGTGATGAAAAGGCTGGATTCGATCACCATTGATGACATTCCGGAATCAGGAGCAATCGAACAGCTTATTGAAGATAACACGTATTCCATTTTCCCGACCGTCTTGACGACCGAACGGCCAGACCGGGTTATGGGCGCTCTTTTGGAAGGAAGGGTTTCCATTCTTGTAGACGGAACGCCTTTTACCCTTTTGGTGCCGGCTACCATTGATGAATTTATCCACTCACCTGACGATTATAATCAGCGGTGGGTTCCGGTTACCTTTCTCAGGCTGCTTCGGTATACATGCATTTTAATCACGATTTATTTACCCGGCCTTTACATATCGCTCGTTACGTTTCACACGGGGCTTTTGCCGACGAGAATGGCGGTTACGATTGCCGGAAGCAGATTGAATGTCCCGTTCCCTCCTTTTGTTGAAGCGTTCATCATGATTTTTACGATCGAGATGATCAGAGAAGCCGGACTCAGGCTGCCGAAGCCGATCGGACAGACGATCGGCCTGATCGGGGGCGTGGTGATCGGGCAGGCCGCCGTTCAGGCGAATATTGTCAGCGCGATGATGGTCATTGTCGTATCCGTTACGGCATTGGCTTCTTTTACGGCGCCCTCCTATGCGTTCAATTTTCCGCTGAGGCTCATCCGTATTTTTTCGATGATTTTGTCGGCGATATTAGGTTTATACGGACTGATCATGTGCTATCTGCTTGTCGTCGGCCATCTGATGCGTCTGAAAAGCTTCGGTCAGGACTATCTTATTCCGATTATGGCGCAGCCTGGCCAAGACTTAAAAGATACGATCGTCAGACTGCCGACGCCTCTTTTGAAAAAACGGCCGACCAGAAAAGAGACGAAAGATAAAATCAAGCAAAGGTGATCCCCATGAAAAAACCGGAAGACAAGCTGTCGTTTATGCAGACACTTCTCATGGTAAGCGGAACAATGATCGGAGCGGGCGTGTTAACACTGCCGCGCTCCGCCGCAACAGCGGACAGTCCGAGCGGATGGATCATTATTCTTGTGCAGGGTGTCGTGTTTATCGGCATCGTCCTGCTCTTTATGCCGTTTTTGCAGAAAAACAGCGGGGAAACCATATATGAGCTGAATCAAAGCATCATGGGACGCGCCATCGGTTCTCTTCTGAATTTATTCATCAGCTGTTATTTTGTCGTCACCGTCTGTTTTCAAGCCCGTTTTCTCGGTGAAGTCATCAATTACTTTTTACTGAAAAATACGCCGATGGGTGTCGTCATATTCATCTTTCTGGCGGTCGGCATCTACCATGTGACCGGCGGGGTCTATCCCATTTCAAAGCTTTATGCCTATCTGTTCCCGGTTACGATCGTCATTCTGATTATGCTGCTTATATTCAGCCTGAGACTGTTTAAGCTGGATTTCGTCCGCCCGGTCATGGAAGGAGGCTACAAAAGCTTTTTTGAGATGTTTCCGCGGACCCTTTTGTATTTTTCAGGACTTGAGGTGATTCTGTATCTGGTGCCGTTTATGAAAAATCCGAAGCAGGCGAAAAAGGCTGCTGTCTTCGGCATCGCCAGCGCAGGCTTATTTTACAGCGTTACGCTGCTTGTCGTCATCGGCTGTATGTCGGTCGCTGAAGCCAAAACGGTGACGTATCCGACCATTTCCCTGATTCACGCCTTAGAAATCCGGGGTATTTTCATTGAGCGGTTTGATATCTTTCTTTTAATCACGTGGACATGCCAGCAGTTTACCTGTATGCTCGGCTCTTTTAAAGGGGCGCATATCGGATTAAACACCATTTTCAGACTGAAAAATAAAAACAATGCCTGGCTGATGGGGAGCTTATTGGCAGTGACATTCGGCCTTTCGATGTACCCCGATGATATCAACAGCGTGTTTGCATTCGCGAATATTCTCGGGTATACGTTTTTTGCCGTCATTATGATTCCTTTTCTCATCTGGTTTGTCAGCTGGATGAAAAAAATAGCCGGGAGGAAACAGACGTCATGACACTTTTCATAAAATGGGCGGCGGCGCTTTTCATACTGATGACGCTTTCAGGATGCTGGGACGCGAAGGAAGTCGAAAAGCTATCTTTCGCCCGGGGACTGGCGATAGACGAGACGAGTGACCGCCGATATAAATTAACCTATCAAAACCTGCTGCCCCAAAGTGAAAACAGCCAGGCTTCCGGCCGGCCCGTGTTTGTCAATGTGACGACGCGGGGGGATACCATTCTTGAAGCCGTCAGTGAAGTCGCTTTAAAAGATCCGCCTGTTTACAGCGATCACTTAAAAGTGCTGATATTCAGCGACAAATTGCTGGCCGACCAAAATATACTGCAGATGATGAATCATTTTATCCGCGATGATGAATTAAGGCGGAGCAGCTATCTCTTCGCGGTAAGAGGCAAAGCGTCCGATATTCTGACGGAGCCGACGCCGAATCAGCAGCAGCCCATGGCCGCGGAAAAGCTGATCGACCTTACGAACAACGGAAACTACAACGGGAAGATTTTACAACCGCTCCGAATCGGGAGGGCTTCAATTTACTGCCATAATAAACGCAGTTTTCTCATTCAGGCCGTCAGCAATCAAAAAGGAAAAACGGTGTATGACGGAGCGGCCATTATCAAAAACGCAAAACAAAACAGATTGGCGGGCTTTCTGTCACCATACGAAATACAGAGCCTGAATTGGCTCATGGGGACGATACGGGGCGGCGTGCTGCCCGCTTTGGATAAAGGGGGGCACCCGATTACCTTCGAGATCAAAAAATCAACATCCGCCATCACTCCCAGACTGAAAAACGGGAAGCTGTCATTTCATGTAGCGGTAAAAACAAAAGGACTTTTGTCAGAGGATCAATATGCCGGAGAAGATTCATTCGATCAGCACTATTTAAACGGGCTGGAAAAGATTTTCGAAAAAAAACTGAAAAGCGATGTGAAAGAAGTCATCGATAAGCTGCAGAATCAATATGAAACGGACCCTGTATTCTTTTCTGACAGAGTCCGCATTCAATATCCCGACTATTGGAAGAAAGTAAAGCATCATTGGGATGAGACCTTCTCCGAAGCGGCCTTTGACTATGATGTTTCCATTCAGATTACCAACTTCGGAACGATGGGACGGTAGCCTTCAGCCTGTTTTTTCGACACGGAGGAGAATTTGATAAATCCGGCTTTGTTCGGGCAGCTGTGTCACCGGAAATTGCATCGATTGCGCCATTCGTGTGATTTCCTGTAAAAACAGCTGCACCCGCTCATCCACGTGAACATACGTATAGGACTGCTTTTTCACAGCAAATGTCTTTTCCGGAAAGAGCGTGCGCACCGTCTGCGGCGTAAAAAACCGCAAGTGGGTGCGGTCGAGAATGCCGGCGTCTCTGTATGTCCAGTCACCGAGCAGAAGCGGGAACAGCGCTTCGGCGTGGGAAATATTCGGAATGCTGCAAACGATTGATCCGGCAGGCGACAAATAGGATGAGTACGTTTCAATGACGCGCCACGGGTCTTTTAAGTGCTCAAGGATGTCCGCGAAAATGATGCAATCAAAAAAGCCTTCCGGATAAGGCAGCTTCACTTCTTCGACATCTTCCTGCAGCACCGCTTCATAGTGTCCTTTTGCCGCTTGCGCCGCCAGCGGGTGCAGTTCTATTCCGTACAGTTCGCAAGGCTGTCTGTTTTGTAGTTCCAGCCCCGTAGCCCCCGCGCCGCAGCCGACATCAAGTATCCGTTTCGCCTCCCGGGGAACGAGCTCCGCAATTTCCGGTCTCGGATGAGTAAAGTACGTAAAATCAGTGCCCCATTTTTTCGTAAAACGCTGGCGGTTCTCCGAATATAACTGATTGATATTGATATCCTGATTAGCCGTAAACGTCGCGTGCCCGTGGTGATGCACAAAGGCATCGAGGGCGATGTGCAGGCTGTAGCCTTTTTGCAGGGCTCGCAGACATAGGTCATCATCTTCAAAAGAACCGTATCCGAATTGCTCATCGAACGGGCCGATGTCTTCAATGACGCTTTTTTTCACCAGAAGACAGAAGCCGACAAGGCGCAGCACCCGCTTTGTATGATGCTTTTCCCGTGCGCAATACGCCTCCGCGAATGACTCCAGCTCATCAAGCGATTGATACGCGTCATGGATCATTTGCGCGCCGCTGACATAATTGCTGACGGGCCCGACCATACCGGCTTTTTCAGAATGATACAGCACCCTCAGCATGGAGGTGAGCCAATTTTTCGTGACCATCGTATCGTTGTTCAGAAACAGCAGATTTTCTCCCCCTGCCGCTTCGATACCCTGGTTGCACCCTTTGGCGAACCCGAGGTTTTTTTCATTTAGGATGACTTTGACGTCAGGCAGATTTGATATGTATTCTCTCGTTCCGTCTGAGGAACCGTTGTCAACTATAATCAGTTCAATCTTATCTTTGTCGGTGTATCGTTCAATGCTGGCCAGACATTTTTTCGTCAGCTCAAGTTCATTATATGTAAGGATAATAATACTCGTTTTCACCGGCATCCCCGCCTTTATCGTGACTTTATACAACGTATGACATATCCCCGTCATTTATGTGACCGGGCGCCCGCTCGGCATCCGTTTTGAGGGGCCGGTGAATAACCCGCCCCCCTAAAACTGAATATTACGGATGAACTGTCCGCCGATTTGATTCTGATCCCGAGCCTCCGTTACGGCTTTTCAGATCCTGCTCAATTTCTTCAAGGCTTTTCCCCTTCGTCTCGGTCACTTTAAACCGGACGAACAGGAATGCCAGTATCCCGATCGCGGCATAAATGAGAAATAAATAGCTGATGCCGACTGCTTCCATTAACATCGGATAGGTTAATGAGACAATCAATGTTCCGGCATGCAGCATCAAAGTGGAGACACCCGTCCCGATACCCCGGACATGCAGCGGGAATAATTCAGGAAGCATGACCCATACGGCAGGCCCCCAGCTGACCGCAAACACAATGATAAACAGGCCTAAACAAATCACCGTTGTCCATGATGCGGCTGCTGAATGTTCAAAGAAAAGATTGACCGCGGCCAATACGAGCAGACTGATGACCATGCCCGCATTTCCGGCCAGCAGCAGCGGCTTCCGGCCGATCTTATCAATGACTTTAATAGCCGCAAGCGTCATGATGACATTGACGGCGCCGATTCCGACCGTTCCCAATATAGACGCGGAATTGCCGAACCCGACACTGGTAAATGTTTTCGGGGCGTAATAAATAATTGTATTTGTCCCGATGAATTGCTGCAAAAAGGCAAGTCCGAGGCCGGCAATCAGCGCGGGTCTCACCCACGGCTCAAACAATTCTTTCAAGCCGCCTTCGTTTTCCTTTTCCGCTTCTTTCATCTGATCAATCTCATCATCAATATTCTTCGTTCCCCGCAATGATGAAAGGATTTCTCTTGCTTTCTCTTCTTTGCCGATCGTAAACAGCCAGCGCGGGCTTTCCGGCATAAATAAGATTCCGATCAGCAGAATGACTGACGGCACAACCGCAAGTCCAAGCATCCAGCGCCAAGCGCCTGCATCGGCAAATATATAGTTCACGATATAAGAAACGAGGATTCCGACCGTAATCATCAGCTGATTCAGCGAAGAAAGCGCCCCCCGTTTATGCTTCGGAGCCAGCTCCGATAAATAGAGCGGAACGATCGTTGTAGATGTTCCGACAGCCAGTCCGAGAATGATCCGGAAAAGAACCATCACCTCTGTATTCGGGGCAAAAGCGACTCCTAAACCGCCTATACAAAACAGCAGCGCCGCTCCCATGATGGCCTTCCGCCTGCCGAACCGGTCGGTCAGTTTGCCGGCGAATCCCGACCCGAGAATCGCCCCCGCCAATAACGAACTGACGACGAGGCCTTCTGTAAAGGCGTTCAGTCCCAGTTCTTTTTTCATAAATAAAATAGCTCCGGAAATGACTCCGGTATCATATCCGTATAACGCGCCGCCGAGTGCGCCGAAAAAATAGAGCCATTTATTCGAGTGTATGCTTTTCATGTTATTTAGACTCCCTTCATCCAACGCTGTATCCGCGCGGAATTGTTCTACTGCTTCTTTTGCCTGTTTCCGTCCGTTTCAAACCTTCCGCACCGTTAATATCCATTATTTTACTAATTATTTTTTACAAAGCGACGAAACATTTCCCGCTTCCTGCCGTCCAATATAATGTGAACCTGATGCAAAAATAACAGTAGATGTTGTCGAAATAGAGAGAAAGATTTGGAATTTTCTCATTTGAAGAGTTGCTCCAAGTCAACAATTATGGTACGCTTCACAAAGAATAGAAACGAGAGGTAATGATATGGAAGAACGATCTCAACGCAGAAAAAAGAAAAGACGCCTCAGAAAATGGGTGAAATTTGTACTGGTATTCGCCGCTTTCTTATTGGTGATCGCCGGTTCCGTCGGCACCTACGCATTTGTGAAATTGAATAATGCGACCAAAGAAGCGCACGTCAGCCTTGACCGCGGCGACCAGTCCGTAAAACGGATCAAAGAATTTGACCCGAAGAAGGATTCTTTCACCGTATTGCTTTTAGGAATAGACGCCCGTGACAGTAAGGGTGAATCAGTAGATGACGCAAGAAGTGACGCCAACGTGCTCGTCACCTTCAACCGGAAAAAGAAAACAGCGACGATGCTCAGCATTCCGCGGGATTCCTATGTCAACATCCCGGGACACGGCTATGACAAATTCGCGCACGCACATGCTTACGGCGGTTATAATTTAACTTATAAAACAGTAGAAAACATGCTTGATATTCCGGTAGATTATGTGGTTGAGAGCAACTTCGACGCGTTCCGCGATGTCGTCAATGAGTTGAACGGCGTTACGGTAAATGTGAAAAGCCAGAAAATTGCCGATCGTATTAAGGTCGATACAAAAGGAAAAGTCGTGCTGAAGCCGGGCGTTCAGACGCTTGACGGTGAGCAGGCACTGGCTTATGTAAGAACACGCAAAGCGGACACCGATCTGATGCGCGGACAAAGACAGATGGAAGTGCTGAGCGCCATTATTAAAAAATCTAAATCGTTAAGCTCGATCCCATCTTATGACGATATCGTCGACAGCTTAGGGAAAAACTTAAAAATGAACTTATCTCTTAATGACGCCATCGGTCTGTTCCCGTTTATCACATCGCTGAAATCGGTGGATTCTTTGCAGCTGACAGGTTCAGACAGCTATATTTACACTCCTCAGTACGGCAAAAATATTTATTACTTCAAGCTGAATGAGGAAAACCTTCAAGAAGTGAAAACGAAATTAAAAAATGATTTAAACGCGTAAGATGTCACGGCGGGGTTAGCAAATCCCGCCGTTTTTCTGTTGAAAAAAAGGACATGAAGGTATAGCCTTTTAACTGACGGCTTTCTGCTGATTTCGCACAAAGCTGAACATACTACATGAAGCAGCTTTATTTTTAAGGAGGGCATCCATACATATGAAATTGATAGCCATTGACTTAGACGGCACATTACTGAACTCGGACAGTGTGATTTCTCCGGAAAACAGAGCGGCTTTACAAAGAGCGGATGAAGCGGGCATTCTCGTGGCCATCTGCACGGGCAGAGCCACATTTGATGTAAAAGCGCTCTTAAAGGATTTGGATATTCCGATCATTGCGGCAAACGGCGGGACAGTCCATGACAAAGGATACCGCCTCGTCAGCCGGCTCTTAATGGATCAGCAGGCCGGGAAGGATATCGCCGCTTATTTAACGGACAACAACATTTACTTTGAGGTCTATACAGATGATCATCTGCTGTCCCCGTTTGACGGCGAGTCCAAACTGCAGGCAGAACTGGACATTCTGAAAAGCGCCAATCCCAAGGAAGATATTCGGACATTATGGGAGGGCGCAAAGACGCAGTTCAAACAATTCGGCATTAAACCCGTGCAGGATATACAGGCGATTTTTAACGGAGACGAACATGTTTACAAGCTTCTTTGTTTCTCTTTTGATATGGAAAAACTGAGAAACGCCAAAGAAGAAATTACACATCATCCGAAATTATCCCAGACATCTTCCGGGAAACACATTATCGAAATCCTCCCTGCCGGTTCCGGAAAGGGACGTGCTCTGACGGAGCTTGCCTCACTGTACGGAATTGAAAAACAGGATATTTACGCCATCGGCGACAGCCCGAATGATTTCTCCATGTTTGAAGCGGCGGGAAACCGCATCGCAATGGGCAATGCGATTGATGAACTGAAGGAAAAAAGCACGTATATTACAAAAAGCAACGATGAAAACGGCGTCGCATATTTCATCAACCGGCTTCTCGACAACGAGCAATAAAAGGCAAAAGCCAGGTCTTTCACGGCCTGGTTTTTCATGTTTCCCAAAAAAGGAATTCCCAAAAATGAAAATAAATTGTAAGATAAAGAAAAAAGGAGTTTCATGATGTCGAATGCAATCGCTATTATAGGATGTTTAGCTTTTCTCTGCGCAGTCGGATACGGAATATTCCATCTCATATGCAAAGCGGCAAAAAAAGACAAACATTTTTCAAAAAAGCTGTTTTGGCCCCTTCTCATCGGCGGATTTATCCTGCTTCTGACCGGCGCCTCCCTCGCAGAGCCGGACGCCTCGGCCGTGAAGGCAGAGGAGAAATACAGCACCCTTGATACCGCTTATCAAAAATTGACGAAGGAACACCAGGCGCTTGAGAAAAAATATGAAAACATCAGTGCCGCGGCCGAAAAGGAGAAATCCGAAGCCGAAGCCGGCAATGAAGAAAAACTCAGCAAACTCAGCCAAGAGATAAGCGAGCTGAAAAAAACAAACAAATCACTCAAACAAGACAATGAGAAATTAAAAAATTCACAAAAGAAGCTCGAAAAGACCGCTGAAACGCTTCAGTCAGAAAATAAATCTTTAAAGCGGCAGAAAGCAGAAACAAAAACATCCGAAAACGCGGAAACGGCGCAAAACAACGCCCCTTCCTCCGGCGGACATGCCGAGACGAAAGCAGCCGGCACCTCACAGGGATGCGACATTAAAGGCAGCCGGAACGGCATTTATCACACGCCGGGAAGTACATACTACGACCGGACGACAGATCCCGCGGAAATGTTCTGTTCCGTAGAGGATGCGGTAGCGGCCGGATACAGAGCGCCGAAACGGTAAAAGAAAAAGACGTCAGAGACACTCTCTGACGTCTTTTTCTACGGGAGCCGGATGCTGCCCGCATATTTGTCCTTCCAATAAGCGCTTGTGTTCATATTTGTTATGGTAACGCCTGCGGACACGGTGACATGAATCACTTGTCCGTTCCCGATATAAATGGCCGGATTCAGGCTTTCCGCTTTAAAGAAGACCAGATCGCCGGGCTTCAGATCTTGTTTATCGACCGGAACGCCCGCCTGCATCTGCTTGTCCGCATAACGCGGCAGGCTGATTCCTTTCACTTTTTGATAGATGTATTGAACAAATCCCGCCGTATCAAAGCCGGTTTCCGGTGAAACGCCGCCTTTCAGATAAGAAATTCCGATATGATCGGCCGCTGTGGACACAACGGGATTTTCTTTAGAAATGGCTAAATTGCTGAATCGGCGCACCCCCGTAAAATGTTTTTTCCAATAATCTTCCGACAAGTAAGAAATGGTGACTTTTGCGGAGCGGCTTGCTTGGATGAACCTTCCCTCTCCCGCATAAATGCCCGCATGGGAAATTCCTTTTTTATACGTGTCGCTGAAATAAATCACGTCCCCGGGCTTTATGCCGCTCAGTTTGATTTTCTCACCGACCAGCCACTGCTGTTCCGCAGATCTCGGCAGGTAAATGTGAAGCTTGTTTTCAAAAACATATTGAACCAGCCCCGAACAGTCGAATCCCTCCTCGGGCGTGCTTCCGCCGAATACATACGGAATGTCGAGGTAAAGGGCTGCCTCCTGAACGATCGGATCATCAGCCAGTTCCGGATCTTTTGTAATCCGCTTTGCGCCAAGATATAAATTCATCCAATAACTGCTTTTTTGAAAGCGTGTGACGGTTACGCCTTCAGACGGAGAACTGTGTATCATCTCTCCGTTTCCGATATAAAGACCGTCATGGACGGGCGCGTTTTGTGTTGAATCCGACTTTTTGAAAAACACAAGATCTCCCGGTAAAAGGTCATTTTCTTTGACGGCGGCTCCGACTTCCCATTGATCACTGACCGTTCTCGGCAGATGGATGTTCTGCCTGCTGAAAAGATAATGGATCAATCCGGACGGATCAAAACCGTCCTCAGGCTCTTCGCCTCCGTAAACATATTTATTTCCGACAAGTTTTTGCGCGTCTGAAACGATCAGGACAGAAACTTGAGAATCCGCTTCAGCAATTTCCGTTCTCGTCACTGCAGGTGCCACAAGACAAATCATAAGGCCGGCAAGGATGTACTTCCTCCAGCTTGTGAGCATGTTTTCTATTCACTCTCCTTATTTTTGGTAGTTTTTACATCGGTAACTTTTAACAAATGTTTAGGAGAGTACACAAAAAAAGAATGCCCGATATGGGCATTCTTTACTGGATTCGGAACAAACAATATGCCGGCAAGCGGAATCATGCGCTTATTTTGCGCCCGCTGTGTCCTCTTGCTGAATTTTTTGCATTTCCGTGTCAATTTTTTGTTTTTCCTGATCTGTGAGCTGATCATTGTATTTAAACGCTGACATAAACATAAAGACCATAATGATCGCGGCAAACGGCCATCCCGCTTTAATGATTTTCATTTGTTTTTCACTCCGCTTTCTTTTTTAAGATATCGCTGTGATCCACATCAAACGTTAATTTTCCATCCTTGACGCTCCAATCGAAATTCGATTCTTTCGTGAGTTCACGTACGATCGTTTTATGATTGATGCTGCCTTTTTTAACCGGTGCAGGCGTTGCTTCATGAATATTCATCGGCGTGACTTCAAAGCGTCCCGTGCCGTTTTTCTGCAGATGATATTGAACAAGCGCCGTGTCTCTCGTTCTTGTCCACCCCTGGTCGAATACGAAGTTGCCCAGGCTGTAGAAAATAACGGTGCCGTGGTACATTTCGATCGGTTCCAGCACGTGCGGATGGTGTCCGACGATAATATCCGCTCCGGCATCTGACATTGCTCTTGCCAATTGGCGCTGTCTGTCATTCGGATCATTATCGTATTCCTGTCCCCAGTGTGTTTGAACAATGACAAGATCGGCTTTCTTTTTGGCTTTAGAAATCATCGGAATAAACAGCTCTGGATCGGCCGGAAGCACACCCGGCGCATTTCGTTTAGCTGCAAAGCCTTTTCCTGAAACATCAGTGAAACCCAGTGTTGCGATTTTGATTCCGTTTACATCTTGATACGAAATGTTCTGTTCGGCTTCCTTCAGCGTGAGGCCCGCGCCGACAAGTTCAAGATTTTGCTTTGAAAACTCTTCAACCGTATCCCGCATTCCTTGAGGGCCGTAATCCATCGCATGGTTGTTGGCTGCCGTGAGAACGGTGAAATTCATGTCCTTCAATACTTTTACGGCATCTTTGTTTGACTGAAGGTGAATATTTTTTTCTGCTTCTTTGTAGTTCTTTTTATATGTAACCGGGTTTTCAAAGTTCCCCGACACATAGTCGGATGCTTCGAAGAATGGCTTTGCGTAACGGAAGACACTCTCCGTGCCTTTATGCTTTGTCACTTTCTCGACATTCCGGCCCATCATAATATCTCCGACGAATGAGGCTGATACAAGGTCATCTGCATTTCTTTTCACACTCGGCGTTTCCGCCTTCCCTGTCAGGATGCAGACGAACATCAGGCAAAAGACGATCGGCAGCGCGATAAAAACGTGAAGATTGGTCTTCTTTTTCTGCTGTTTGGTCAGCTTCAGCAGTTTTTCTTGAAAGCTTAATTGTTTTTTCATCGTTTGACACACCTTACATTAGATTAAGTAGTAAGCAAACATAATGGCAAAAGTTGCGCCGCTTAAGAATAGCGTGCTGGCAAATGTAATCGTTAATCCCTGTTTCTGAATGGTATTGGCGATCAGACCCGGTACGATGATACCGATTCCGCGGAATTCTGATATCTCAAACGGTACGATCGGATAAAGGAAATCAAGGGCGATTTTTAAGCAGATTCCCGTTATCAGCATAGCTGCGAATTTTCTGCGTCCGTACAAAATCATAAATCTGGATAAACCGTATTTGACGATCACGTATGTAAGAAGACTCACTAACAATACGAGTAAAATAAAGACCGGCTGGTTAAAAACGAGCCCTAAATAACCCGGCACGACTAAACCGGCAGGTACGATACCTGTTTTTTCCGCGAAAATTAAACTGATTAACACGCCTAAAATAAGTGAGATGTATAAATCTGATCCGAACATTTATCCTTTTCCTCCTAGCTAACGAGCTGTTTCACCTTATACTCTTGAATTTTTTCAATTAATGGTTCCGCTGAACCGTGGATATTGCCGACGCCATATATGACACGGTTTTGCATTCTTGTTTTCAGCACGTCCATGATTTCGTCTGTTGATTTATATTCCAGATCGTGCAGTGTATCGGCAGGAATCTTGCCTTCTTCATAAGCTCTGACGATCGGTTCTGTCGTCTCGCCGATGAGTATGAGTTCCTTCGTTTTAATGTACGGAAGCACGTCGTTTGCGAACTGAATCGTTCTGTCCACACGGTCGGCACGGCAGTTCATGATGACGATCGGTTCATCTGTCGGGTAGCCGATTTCCTTTACACGTTTCCATATATTCAAAGTAGAAGATGCATCATTTGCGGCAAAGCCGTTTACGAAATGACCGGGCTCCTTCGTGCTGAGCAGCGGCAGGATTCTCATGGCGCCAGGATCAGGCGGCGCATTCAGCATTCCTTTAAACGCCGTTTCTTCATCTATCCCAAGAGCCTGGGCAACGCCGAGCGCAAGGGAAGCGTTATCAGGAAAGACCATATATTCAAATTTACGAAGGTATTCATCTGTAATTTTAGAGTTATCCGCAATAATGACCTCGGTATTCCGCTCTGCGGCTTTTTCTTTAAAGAAGTCTGTGTATTCACTGTCTGTAATGACAAGGTGACCGTTATACGGTATCGTCGCGGTAAAAGCTTCAGCGATTTCATCAAGCGTCGGCCCCATGACGTCCATATGGTCTTCAAGCACATTCACGATGACGCCGATGTTGGCTTGAAGGAGTTCTTCCTGAAAGATAATCTGATAATCCGGGTTTACCGCCATACATTCACTGACAATGGCATTGGCGCCCCGTTCTACGGTTTCCTTCATTACTTCTTTTTGCTCGCCGATATTCGGGCCCTGCGGTTTCCGTTTGATCGGTTTCTCCTCAGGTGTATCCCAATAGATCATCCTTGCATCTGTTCCCGTCGTTTTTCCGACTGTTTTGTAGCCCGCCTCCATCAGTATTCCGGTCGTCAGCCTCGTTACGGTTGACTTTCCGCGGATACCATTAATATTGACGCGTACTGGCAGAGCATCGATATTCTTCTGATGCCGCCTTTTTTCAATGATTCCGATGATTAGTACGGCAGCACAGGCTATAATGAGTAACCACATTGATTTTTGACATCTCCTTCTGTATTGATAAATTCATTCATCAGTATATAGCTTCACTATGAATTCTCAATCGGCATTATGTAACATAATCTTCCCGCTTTCACTGAGCCAAACTTCTCTATTAGTGACGCTATTCTTCCTATTATCGAATTGCTTTTTTTGGGAATAGGCAGGACTTCAACCTTACTTCAATTTTTCAAAAGAAAAATGAATGCGTTTACATTTTCGCGCAGAAATTCATTTGGACCAATGGAACTATTCGCGTTCCGGAAGAAAAAGATGTAATGATAATCCATCTTTTCCAGCCCGTTTGTATCAGCGTTTTTCGCACTGCGCATACGTTTCGGGACTCTCTGTCCGCTGTATGCAGACTGCCTGTTTTGTTAAGGATAAGGTCTTAAAGTCATTCATTTTTCCCCCGTATCCTGCTTTCAGTCCCATTCCAAAATAACTAGCGGAATGACTGGTACATGACAGAAAAAGACGGGTCCGGAGTGTTTACAAGAAATACACATTTTATATGCGGAAAGCCTTTCTCCTTTTAAACCATTTACAGGACGTTTATCACTCTTTTGAAATAATTTTAATAAATCTTTATATTCGTTCAAGAAATATTCATCCATAATTGTGAAGTTCTTGGTAAAACATCAGGGAACTCCTCTATTTTATAAAATGCATAAAAAAGGAATACCCGCTGAAAACTACAGATAACCAGGAAAGGAGGCGGTCTGATGTCTGCGGATAAACAAAACAAACGGATTCCCGGCGATTTTGAATCGGCTGTACGGGAAATGCAGGAGCTGATGTGTGTTTGCGGTGATTTTAAAATACGAAGGATCAAACTGCAGGACCGTCATACCGCTTTCTTTTATATTGAACAAATGATAGAAGAACAGAAGCTGAATGAGTTTCTGTTAAGCGACACCCTGCAAAACGGCCCGCTTGAGGAAACGATGAATGCTGTCAGCAGTGCGGAAACGGATGAAACCAGAAAACTCATTGACGGGATTTTGGCAGGCCAGGTTGTTTTTCTCAGCGATGCATCGAAGAAAGCGAAGCTGTTTTCCGTCGGCCAGAATCCGCTGCGTTCCATTATGGAACCCGAATCTGAAAGTATCGTCCGCGGCGCCCATGACGGGTTTGTGGAAAGTTTGGAAACGAACATTCATCAGCTGCGGTTTCACATACAGGACCGCCATCTCTCCGTTCATTATATGGATATCGGGGAAAGAGCCAAATCAAAGGTTGCGGTTATCTTTGTTGAGAATATCGCCAATCCGGAGATTGTGGAAGAAGTGAAGCGGCGCCTGTCATACCTGCGTATAGACAGCGTGCTTGCGCCCGGGATTATCGAGGAATCAATAGAAGATAATTCGTTTTCCATTTTTCCGCAGATCATTCATACGGAACGGCCGGATAAAGCAAAAGCATGCGTGATGGAAGGCTGTGTGCTGATCATGATGGATGGGAGCCCGTCGGCTTTGATTGCGCCGATCACATTCTTTTCTTTTTTTCAATCGCCGGATGACTACAGCACGAGATGGATTTCCGCCAGTTTTTTAAGAGTGCTGAGATTTTTCGCCTTTATGATCGCGATTACGCTGCCCGCTTTTTATATCGCGCTGATTGCATTTCATTTTGAAGTCATTCCCAACGATCTGATTATCACCATGAAAAATTCGATTGTTGATATTCCCTTCCCTCCGCTGATAGAAGCCATGATTATGGAGATTACGATTGAACTGATCCGCGAAGCCGGTATCAGGCTGCCGAAACCGATCAGTCAGACGATCGGCATTGTCGGCGGTCTCGTGATCGGTGACGCAGTCGTTCAGGCGGGACTCATTTCTAATATGATGATCATCGTCGTAGCCGTTACGGCCGTTTCTTCTTTTGTGCTTCCTTCATATGAAATGAGCACGTCCATCCGAACGCTCAGATTTCCGCTTATGTTTCTGGCATCTTCGTTCGGTTTTATCGGCATCGCACTCGGCTTCGGGCTTATTCTGATGAACCTGTGCAAGCTTGAATCACTCGGCGTCCCTTACTTATCATCTCTGACGCCGTTTCATTTCAGCGACTTGAAGGATGCATTTATCCGGCTGCCGGCTTGGTTTATTAAAAGAAGGCCTTTTTATTTGAGACCGCAAGACTCAAAGCAGATAAAACATGTTCGGGGGTGGAGAAAAGATGAAGCCTAAAAAAATCAGCCCGCTTCAAGGCGTGTTTTTCATCAATCAGACGCAGATCAGCATCGGCATTTTGGCGCTGCCCCATTTACTGATGATGAAATCGGGAAGCAGCGGATGGATTTCCATTCTGCTTACCGGATTGCTCGTCCAGCTTACATTCAGCCTGTATATGATATTATTTCACCGGTTTCCGAAGCTGAACCTGTACGAAATGCTGGAGGAGGTGTTCGGAACACTTGCCGGCAAAGGGGTGCAGGTGCTGTATATTTTATATTTCGCGTTTCTCTGCACGCTCATTCTTTCTGTATTTACACGGATATTGGATATCTGGGTGCTCCCGCAGACTCCGAATTGGGTGGTCAGCTTAATGCTGATCCTCGGTTCTGTCTATATCGCCCAGGCCCCGCTGAATGCGATCGCCAGGTTCAGCTTTATCTTAACACCGTTTTTGCTGCTGATCTCTCTGCCGATTTTATACACGCTGGGAAAAGCCGATATCACATACATTATGCCGATTTTTCACGGAACCGCAAAAGACATGCTTACCGGGGTGCAGCAAACACTTGTCAGCATTACCGGCTTTCAGGCGGCGCTCGTGATCGGGCCCCTAATCAACTGCACCGTCAGCCAGCGCTACAAAATACTGACGATTTCAAACATCTTGATTATCCTTTATTACCTGTATATCACCCTTACTTGCTTTGTCACAATCAGCCCCGAAGAAATAAAAATGATCCCGGAGCCTGTGCTGTACCTGTTAAAAACCGTTTCATTCAGAATTATCGAACGGACGGATCTGCTCTTTTTGACGTTTTGGTTCGTGACCGTCTTTTCAACGCTGGCCAACGTGTTTTACTTGGCAAGCACCGGCATCGCCAAGCTGTTCAATCAAAAAGACCACAGCCGGTTTGTTTATCCGCTGGCCCTGCTCGTCTTCCTTCTGTCTATTTGGGCCACAAGCACGGATAAAACGATACAGCAGCTGGATCAGTTTTTCCGCATTTCTGATATTGTGTTTGTGTATTTGTTTCCGTTATTTATGGTATTGATTGTCCTTGTACGCAAAAAGGGTGTCCGCCATGCGCATTAAAAAAGCGGTTCTTATCAGTCTCATGTGCGCAAGCCTGACACTTGCGGGCTGCTGGGATCAAAATTTGCTGAAAGATATTTCTCTCGTGCTGACCGCAAGCCTTGATGTTGATCATGACGGTAAAAATAAAATCGGCATCACCTATCGGAAGGTTCAGTCGTCCCAGGCGGAACAGGAAACGGGCGGCTCATTCATTACGACGGTGCTCAGCGCTTCCGGGCACACCATCCGTGAAGCGCGGTTTCAATTGGATAAGCTTGTCGATCAGCGCATTGACACGTCCAAGCAAAGAGTCTTATTAATCGGTGAGAAAATGGCGGAAAAACCGCTTTTTCCTTATCTCGATGTCTTTTACAGAGATCCGAAAAGCCCGCTTCTCGCTCATCCGGCGGTTGTAAAAGACGGCGAGGCGATTGAAGTGCTGAAGCTGATCGTCCGGCAGAAATTGATCGTCAGCAAGTATTTAACGAATTTATTAACAAGCGCTAATGCGGAATCAAATATCAGCATGGAAAATTTGCAATCCATCCGTTCAAGCATGCTGACGGCTGATAAGGATTTCGCCCTTCCTTATTTATCGATTAACGGACAGACGATAAAGGTAGAGGGTTCTGCCCTGTTCAGCGGCCAGCGGAAAGTGACTGAGGTGCTCGGTCAGGATTCGACCCTCCTGACCCTTTTAAGCGGGCAATTTAATAAATCGGCTAATATTAATCTGAAGCTGTGGGACAAATACAAAATGGATATTGAAAATTATCTTTCTCTCGGCATCACGGATGCCACGCGAAAGATTGTATTTATAGATACAGATCCGCAGCATATAAAAGTGAAAATCCGTTTGAAACTGAATGCACGCGTCTTGGAATATCCGAAGGACAAGCTGAATTCTTATACGGCAATCGACCAAATGAACAAACAAGCCTCAGCAAATCTGAACGGGCAGGCCAGATCGGTGATCAGCCATATTCAGGAGCACAACTCGGATATCCTCGGCATCGGCCGGAACTATCAAACCCATTATTATGAGCGGGGCAAGCGGCTCAATTGGCGTGAGGTCTATCCTTCCATCGAGATCGTCCCTGATATCAAAGTGAATATCTCGCAAATCGGCATCGTGAACTAAAAGAGACCCCGGTCTCTTTTTTTGTTGCCAACCGAAATTATTCGTGTTACTCTTTTTATGTAAACGGTTACATAAATGAAGGAGGAGTGTTTGTTGGCAACGATTAAAGATGTCGCAGGCGCTGCCGGCGTCTCTGTTGCCACGGTTTCGCGTGTCCTCAATGACAACGGCTACGTGCATGAAGATACACGAACGAAGGTCATGCTTGCCATGGAGAAGCTGAATTATTATCCGAATGAAGTTGCCCGCTCTCTTTATAAAAGAGAATCCAGACTTGTCGGGCTTTTGCTTCCGGATATTACGAATCCCTTTTTCCCTCAGCTTGCCCGCGGGGCTGAAGACGAGTTGCAGCGGGAAGGATACCGGCTGATCATCGGCAACAGCGATGAAGAATTGGAAAAAGAACTCGACTACCTGCAAACATTTAAACAAAATCAAGTTGCCGGTATTTTGGCGGCCACCCATTACCCCGATCTTCCCGAATACAGCGGCAGCCTTTACCCGGTCGTATTTCTGGACCGGACAAAAGAAGGCGCCCCATCCGTATTCAGTGACGGACGGGCAGGCGGAAAACGGGCGGCTGAGGAAATGCTTCGCGGCAAAAGCACAAGCATCACGCTTGTCAAAGGCCCAGCCCACCTTCCGACCGCTCAGGAACGTTTTAACGGCGCACTTGATGTGCTGCAAAAAGCGGGCGCGCAGTTCAATGTCATCTCCGCCGCTTCATTTTCCATCAAGGATGCCGCCATTTTAGCAGAAGAATTGTTTGCAGCATACCCTGAAACCGACGGAGTCATTGCCAGCAACGACATTGCGGCGGCTGCCGTCCTCCATGAGGCGCTGCGGCTCGGCAAAAAAGTTCCGGAGGAGATTCAGATCATCGGATACGACGATATTCCGCAGAGCAGGCTTTTGTTTCCGCCTCTTTCAACCATCCGCCAGCCTGCATATGAGATGGGAAAAAAAGCGGCAAACCTGCTGCTGCAATTGATAAAGAAAGAGCCGCCGAAAGAGACGGCCATTCAACTGCCCGTGACTTACATAAGAAGACAAACGACGAGAAAGGATGATCACCATGAGTGAAATTTGTGTTATCGGAAGCTGTTCTATGGACCTGGTCGTCACATCCGATCGGCGTCCGAAAGCCGGAGAAACCGTACTGGGCACAGACTTTCAAACCGTGCCCGGAGGAAAAGGCGCAAATCAGGCCGTAGCCGCTTCCCGCCTGGGCGCAAACGTATATATGGTAGGAAAAGCAGGCAATGACGGCTACGGAAAAGCGATTATTGAAAACCTGAAGGCAAACGGTGTCAATACGGACTATATGGAAACGGTTACACATAAAAAAAGCGGAACGGCTCATATTGTGCTCGCAGAAGGAGACAACAGCATCGTCGTCGTAAAAGGCGCAAACGATGACATCTCCCCCGATTATGCCAAAAGTGCGCTGGCAAAACTTCCCGGCATTGATATCGTGCTGATCCAGCAGGAGATTCCTGAAGAAACCGTTGAAGAAGTGTGCAGCTACTGCCGCGCGCAGCAAATTCCGGTTATCCTGAATCCCGCGCCGGCCCGGCCGCTGAAACAATCGACGATTGAGGATGCCGCATATCTTACGCCGAACGAACATGAAGCATCCATTTTATTTCCTGACCGGACGAAAGAAGAAGCGCTCGCCGGCTATCCCGGCAAATTGTTCATTACCGAAGGAAAACAAGGCGTGCGCTACTCAGACGGCACCAAGGAACGGCTTGTTCCCGCCTTCCCTGCAGAAGCGGTCGACACGACGGGAGCCGGCGATACCTTTAATGCGGCACTTGCCGTCGCACTTGCGGAAGGACGGGACATCGAGCAAGCGCTCCTGTTTGCCAACCGCGCCGCCTCCCTGTCCGTGCAGCACTTCGGCGCCCAAGGCGGGATGCCGGCCAGAAAAGAAGTTGAGGAGCTGCTGTCATGAAAAAACACGGAATGTTAAACAGCCACATTGCCAAAGTATTAGCCGATCTCGGGCATACAGACCTCATCGCGATCGCCGATGCAGGTCTCCCCGTCCCTGACGGCGTCCCTAAAATTGATTTGTCCTTAACGGCGGGCGTTCCCGCCTTTCGGGACGTGACCAGCCTGGTAGCCGGGGAGATGGCAGTCGAAAAGGTGATAGCCGCTTCCGAGATCAAAGACGCAAATCCTGAGAATGCAAGTTTCATAGAAAGCCATTTCTCAGCGCAGACGATCGAGTACATGTCCCACGAGGAATTCAAACGGCTCACACAGAAAGCAAAAGCCGTCATCCGAACGGGTGAAATGACACCATACGCCAACTGCATCCTGCAGGCGGGTGTGATTTTCTAGAAAGAAGGGATCCAGCATGCACATCGGCATGACAGACATTCATAAAGCATTCGGCAAAAACCAAGTGCTCTCCGGCGTCTCATTTGAGCTTCTGCCGGGAGAAATCCACGCTTTAATGGGAGAAAACGGAGCGGGAAAATCGACGTTAATGAATCTGCTCACCGGGCTCCACCGGCTCGACAAGGGAAACATTACGATAAACGGAACAAATATGAGCTTCTCCAATCCAAAGGAAGCCGAAAAGCACGGAATCGCCTTTATCCATCAGGAACTGAATATATGGCCGGACATGACGGTGCTTGAAAACCTTTTTATCGGCAAAGAGCTGACGACGGCGTTCGGCGTTTTAGAAACAAAGAAAATGAAAGCGCTAGCAAAATCACAGCTTGAAAAACTGGGAGTCTCTCTTCCTCTTGACCGGGAAGCCGGACAATGTTCCGTCGGACAGCAGCAGATGATTGAGATTGCCAAAGCGCTGATGACAAACGCCGAAGTCATTATTATGGACGAACCGACCGCGGCGCTGACCGAACGGGAAATCAGCAAACTGTTTGACGTGATGACGGCGTTAAAGCGGGACGGCGTATCCATCGTCTATATTTCGCACCGAATGGAAGAGATATTTTCGATTTGCGACCGGATCACCATTATGCGGGACGGCCTCACTGTGGATACGGCGCATATTAAAGATACTAATTTTGATGAAGTGGTCAAACAAATGGTCGGGCGGGAGCTGACCGATCGGTATCCGACTCGCACGCCGTCACTCGGCGATAAGGTGCTCGAAGTGAAAAACGCCTCAAAAAAAGGAAGCTTTTCACAGATCAGTTTCCATGTGAGCGCCGGAGAAATCCTCGGCGTTTCCGGCTTAATGGGTGCCGGACGGACAGAAATCATGAGGGCGCTGTTCGGAATTGACCGGCTCGATTCCGGAGAGATCTGGATTTCCGGCCGAAAAACCGGCATTCGGGGTCCGTACGATGCCATTCGCAAGGGACTCGGCCTGATTACGGAGAACCGCAAAGATGAAGGGCTGCTGCTGGATACGTCCATTCGTGAAAATATTTCATTGCCGAACCTGACCAGCTTCTCTCCGAAAGGCATCATTGACCGAAAACGCGAGGCGGAGTTCGTTGAGCTGCTCATCAAGCGTCTGACCATTAAGACCGCATCTCCGGAAACCGCCGCCCGGCATTTATCAGGAGGAAATCAGCAAAAAGTCGTCATCGCCAAATGGATCGGAATCGGCCCGAAAGTTCTCATCCTTGATGAACCGACAAGAGGCGTCGACGTAGGCGCGAAAAGGGAAATCTATTCATTAATGAATGAACTGACCGATCGCGGAGTCGCCATCATCATGGTGTCTTCCGAGCTGCCGGAAATTCTCGGCATGAGTGACAGAATCATCGTCGTCCACGAAGGGCGCATCAGCGGAGAAATCAATGCGGCCGGCGCAACACAAGAACGCATCATGACACTTGCCACGGGAGGGCAGCAGAATGAAAACTGAACCAATGACATCAACTGAACAAAAGCGATTTTCCATTCATACCTTCACGCAAAAACTCGGTCCGTTTCTCGGCTTACTGATTCTTGTGCTGATCGTTTCCGTTTTAAACCCGAGTTTTCTTGAACCCCTCAATATTCTCAACCTTCTTCGGCAGGTTGCGATTAACGCTCTGATTGCATTCGGAATGACGTTTGTCATTTTAACGGGAGGCATTGATCTCTCTGTCGGAGCCATCCTCGCCTTATCGAGCGCATTGGTCGCAGGTATGATGGTCTCAGGCATCGATCCGATCTTAGCCGTCATCATCGGCTGCGTGATCGGCGCCGTACTCGGCATGATAAACGGATTTTTAATCACAAAAGGAAAAATGGCGCCGTTCATCGCCACTTTGGCGACAATGACCGTCTTTCGCGGACTGACCCTCGTCTATACGGACGGAAATCCGATTACGGGGCTCGGTTCAAATTACGCATTTCAATTATTCGGGCGCGGTTATTTTCTCGGCATTCCCGTACCTGCCATTACGATGCTGATTGCATTTGCGGCCCTGTGGGTTCTTCTGCACAAAACACCGTTCGGCCGCCGGACATACGCCATCGGCGGCAATGAGAAAGCGGCGCTGATATCGGGAATCAAAGTGCCCCGTATCAAGATCATGATCTATTCTCTGACAGGTTTATTATCGGCGCTGGCAGGAGCGATTCTGACATCACGCTTAAATTCCGCACAGCCGACGGCCGGGGAATCATACGAGCTGGACGCCATCGCAGCGGTCGTTCTCGGCGGAACGAGCCTGTCCGGCGGCCGAGGGCGCATCATCGGTACGCTGATCGGGGTTTTGATTATCGGAACGCTGAACAACGGCTTGAACCTTCTCGGCGTATCATCTTTTTATCAGCTCGTCGTCAAAGGAATCGTCATTTTAATCGCGGTGCTGCTGGACCGCAAAAAATCGGCATAGTAGGAGGACCATTATGAAGAAAGCCATCATCACGATCGCGGCATTATCACTGTTTTTGCTGTCCGCCTGTTCACTTGAACCGCCTCAATGGGCAAAACCGTCAAACACAAAACATAAAAAAGAATTCACTATCGGGCTCTCCGTCTCTACATTGAACAATCCGTTCTTCGTTTCATTAAAAGAAGGCGTTGTAAAGGAAGCCAAAAAACGGGGGATGAAGGTCATTATTGTCGATGCCCAAAATGATTCATCTAAACAGTCAAATGACGTAGAAGATTTGATCCAGCAGGGAGTCGATGCGCTGCTGGTCAATCCGACCGATTCATCAGCGATTTCAACAGCCGTCGAATCGGCAAATTCCCTCGGCATTCCCGTCATTGCGCTTGATCGTTCAGCCGAACACGGCAAAGTCGAAACGCTTGTCGCCTCTGACAATGTCAAAGGAGGAGAAATGGCGGCTGACTACCTCGCCGATCAGCTCGGAAAAGGCGCCAAAGTGGCTGAACTGCAAGGGGTGCCGGGCGCATCCGCGACACGGGAACGCGGAACGGGCTTTCATCATATTGCCGACAAAAAGCTGGATGTCGCAACAAAGCAAGCGGCGGATTTTGACCGTACAAAAGGATTGACCGTTATGGAAAACCTTCTGCAGGGACATCCGGATATCAAAGCCGTGTTCGCCCATAATGATGAAATGGCACTCGGCGCGCTCGAAGCGATTAACAGCTCGGGCAAACACATTTTGGTCGTCGGTTTCGACGGAAATAAAGATGCGATTTCTTCCATTAAAAACGGGAAGCTGACAGCCACGGTCGCCCAGCAGCCGGAGCTGATCGGAAAACTGGCGGCCGAAGCGGCGGAGCAGGTGCTCAAAGGAGAAAAAGTCAAAAAAACCATTTCCGCTCCATTGAAACTTCAAACACAAAAATAACCGGCCGATGTTTAGACTTCCGGTAAAACGTGAAAGGATGAAGTAAAAGGAGAGATACAGATGAAGAAAACAGCCAAAGCGGCATCCATTCTGACCCTTGCAGCGGGAATAACAGCGGCTTCAGCTGCCGGAATAACGCCTCTTCCGGAGACACACGCGCAAGAAGCGGTCAAAATTGACGATCTGTACAGCTACCCGCTTGACTCTTATCTCGTTTCCGCGGAAGCATTGAACGTCAGAACAAAAGCATCAGCAGCCAGTCCGAGAGCTGATACCCTTCATTTAGGCGACAGCTTAAAGATCGTTTCATTCCAGAACGCTGACTGGGCAAAAGTACATTATAAAAACGGAAAAACAGGATTTGTATCTACTCATTATATTGTTAAAGAAGCAACAACCGTAAAAACGACGACAAAAACAAAAGTATATACAGACAAACAAGCGGTCAAAGCTTCCCTTGCTAAAAACACGAGCGTTTCTTTCCTCGGATGGAAAAAGACAGCCGGCGGCGGCATTGACTTCGGCTGGGCGCTTGTCGATTACGGGGGCGCAACGGGATATATCAGCACAAAAGATCTGCAAAAACTGACATAATATCAAAACGGATTTCGCAAATTCAGCGCGAAATCCGTTTTTTCTTTCTTGAGCAGTCAGAAACGTCTAAGGTTCGAAATATTTCTCAGGAAATATTGTCGGATGAAGATGAATGCATACGACTCTAAAATGGCTTCTTTATGTAATCCGCCAGGCGTTTGGCATTGTCACGGATAGCCGCAGCATCGGCGCTGCTTACCCCGTACATCGCAAAAGCCGGCAAATAGGTCATACCCGTAAAATTAGCCATTGCCTGAAACGGCCTTAAGAGCTCGCTCAGTGAAAAATGGTTAGACCCGCCTGCCTGATATGCATCCTCTCCGGCACCTACGGAAACAGCCAGCAGCAATTCTTTGCCGTGCAGCGCCTTTCCTTTGGAGCCGTAAGCCCATCCATACGCCAGCACATGATCCATCCATGTTTTTAAAAGCGGAGGCGCACTGTACCAGTACAGCGGGAATTGAAATACGATCCGGTCATACTGTTCACACAGCTGCCGTTCCTTTTCCGCATCTATTTTCCCGTCCGGATATTCTTTATAAAGCTCACGGACCGTGATTTCATCATGATTTTTTAATTCTTCTGTCCACGCCTTATTGACCGCTGAGTTGTCCATGTCAGGATGAACCGCTAATACCAATACTTTCACAGCTACCACACCTTTCCCTTTTGACTGTATTTTACCTAATCTTTGCCGGTTCAGCCAAATAAAAAGAAAGCCCCCGAGAAAAATGGGGCTTTCTTTTTATTTTATTCCGGGCTTCCTTCGGTTGTTTCGATATCCTTCGCAAAATTCGGATTATCTAAATTTGCGTTGAAAAAGTCCGCCGTATTCGGAAGCTTGAGGTTCATATTCATTTTTTGAGAAATGGTCACTTTACAATCTTTAATGACATAGTCAAACACGTGTCCGCCGGAATTGCGTCCTTCATCAATGAAGTGCAGGTGATATCCGGAAACAGCAATGCCGTTTGCGTAACCCGGCGTCCAGAAGCCGGCGATTGTACCTTGAATGTCGTCAAAGTTGAACACAGGCTGTGTTTTTACCGCTTCGATCATCGGAACGTACGGTTTCTCCTGGCGTTCTACCGTTCTTGTCTGCACCTTTTTAAATACGCCGTCTAAACGGATCGCATAAAATAAGTTTTTACTAGGCAGAAGGCTGGCGATTTCCTGCTCGAATTCTTCACGGGTCATTTCGCCGTCGATCGTATGCGTCATATCCGGCGTGAAAAATGTGAATGAGCAGAATGGTGACAGGTCTCCGCCTTTAACAGGCGTAGCCGTTCCGTCGCCACGCAGACGGTAAAATTCTCCGTCAAATCCGATTAATTCGCCGTCCAATTTGTTGAACGTCCCGATTCCGAAATCACCGAACTTCGGAATGTCAGCCATATCAAAATCTCCGTCATATACTCCGTCCAGCAGAGATGTCATTGTGGATACTTGATAGATCTGATCCTCAGGTGAGCCTTTTTCTCCGCGGCTCATCATATGGATGTCGCTTGCGTTTTTCATATTCCCTTCACTCCTTTTAAATTGGGCTGTTTTAGAAAACAGGTCATGGTGCGCAGAGTGCTAGAGAGCTTTTGCTTTCATTTTTTCTTTGAATTGCTTCGGAAGCATGTCGCTTGATAAATGAACATTGTCACTGTAATCGACAGGAATGTCAATGATGACAGGGCCTTCTGTGTTCAAGCCTTTTTGCAGCACGTCTGCCAGCTGTTCCGGTGACTCAACGCGCAAGCCGGTGGCGCCGAAGCTTTCTGCATATTTTACGATGTCAATGTTTCCGAAATCTACGCATGATGTACGGTTATATTTTTTCATTTGCTGGAATGCGACCATATCATATGTGCTGTCATTCCATACAAGGTGAACGATCGGCGCTTTTAAGCGGACTGCCGTTTCCAATTCCATTGCAGAGAACAGGAATCCTCCGTCTCCTGAAACGGATACGACTTTTTCACCCGGATTCACCAATGTGGCGGCAATCGCCCAAGGAAGCGCTACGCCCAATGTCTGCATGCCGTTGCTGATCAACAGTTTCAGCGGCTCATAAGCGCGGAAGTAGCGGGACATCCAGATCGCGTGAGAACCGATATCGCAAGTGACGGTTACGTCGTCATCAATTGCATTGCGCAGTTCTTGGACGATTTGCAGAGGGTGCACTCTGTCGGATTTATGGTCGCTTGGCGCCTTCTCGCTGTCTGTGAGCATCTGTTTTAATTCGCTCAGCACTTCTTGTTCACGGCTGCCCATATCAAATGTCACAGCGTCGTGTTCAATTTGTTTAACCGTAGCGGCGATATCGCCTAATAATTCTAATTCCGGCTGATAGGCATGATCGATATCGGCCTGGATTTCGTCAAGATGGATAATAGCACGGTCGCCGTTTACGTTCCAGAACTTCGGATCGTATTCAATCGGATCATAACCGATCGTTAATACGACATCCGCCTGTTCAAGCAGAAGATCGCCCGGCTGGTTGCGGAACAGTCCGATCCGGCCGAAATATTGGTCTTCCAGCTCTCTGGACAATGTGCCGGCCCCTTGGTACGTTTCTACGAAAGGCAGTTTTGTTTTGGCAAGCAGTTTGCGGATTTGTTTTACCGCTTCCGGTCTTCCGCCTTTCATGCCGACTAACAGAACGGGAAGTTTCGCCGTCTGGATTTTCGCGATAGCCGCGCTGACCGCTTCTTCCGGTGCAGGGCCTTGTTTCGGCGCCGGCACGCTGCGTACGTTTTTCACGTTTGTGATTTCATTCACAACATCCTGCGGAAAGCTCACAAAAGCCGCGCCTGCCTGACCTGCTGACGCTGCCCTGAAGGCGTTTGTTACCGCTTCTGGTATATTCCCTGTTTCCTGTACTTCTACACTGTATTTTGTAATCGGCTGAAATAGCGCCGCATTGTCCAATGATTGGTGTGTCCGTTTTAACCGGTCTGCGCGAATTACGTTACCCGCCAGCGCCACTACCGGATCACCTTCTGTATTAGCCGTTAACAAGCCGGTCGCCAAGTTGGATGCCCCCGGGCCTGAAGTAACGAGACAAACGCCTGGTTTTCCAGTCAGTCTTCCGACAGCCGCAGCCATAAATGCAGCGTTCTGTTCGTGACGGCATAAAACCAGTTCAGGTCCTTTATCTTTTAACGCATCAAATACTGCATCAATTTTTGCACCCGGAATGCCAAAAACATGTGTGACACCTTGCTCCACTAAGCAATCAACAACAAGCTCCGCCCCCCGATTTTTTTCAGAGGTTTTTAGTTCATTTGTTGCTTTTGCCAACACCCTCACTCCTTATTATGCATATTAAATATAAAATTTTAAGTAATTTGTGATATTATTCACTATACACTCTTTGGAAATTGACCTCCAATATCAATTCGCCGTATGATTAATATGTTTCACGAATAATTAACAAAGAGAAAGGAATGGATAAGGATGGAGCTTCGCCATCTTCAATACTTTATTGCCGTTGCCGAAGAACTTCATTTCGGCAAAGCTGCGCTTCGGTTAAATATGACACAGCCGCCTCTCAGCCAGCAGATCAAACAGCTTGAGAAGGAAGTCGGCGTGACCTTATTAAAGCGCACGAAACGGGTTGTAGAGCTTTCAGCTGCCGGAGAAAGTTTTTTAAAACACAGCAGAAACGCGATCGAAGAAATAGACAAAGCGATTGAAATGGCGCAGAGAACGGCGCGGGGAGAGCTCGGCCGCCTTGTCGTCGGTTTTGTCGGCTCGGCCACATATGAATTTCTGCCGCCGATCATTCGGGAATTCCGCGAAAAATACCCCTCCGTCAAGCTTGATCTGCGTGAAATTTCTTCTTTCAGACAGCAGGAAGAACTTCTGAAGGGGAACATTGATATCGGCATCCTTCATCCGCCTTTACAGCATTCCGCGTTACATATGGAAAAGGTGCAGAGCAGTCCGTGCATTCTGGCTTTGCCGAAGCAGCACCCGCTTACCGCTAAACAGACAATCGACATTCAGGATTTAAAAAATGAACCGATTATCACACTGTCGAAAGAAACATGGCCGACTTTATACCTGGAGTTTGTGAACTACTGCGAGCAGGCGGGCTTCAAACCGAAAATCGTTCAGGAAGCGACGGAGTATCAAATGGTGATCGGATTGGTTAGTGCCGGTATCGGCGTAACCTTCGTGCCTTCTTCTGCTAAAAAGCTGTTTAATCTCGAAGTCGCCTACCGCGGCATTAATCAGGTGCAGCTCACGGCCGAATGGGTCATTGCCTACCGCAAGGATAATCAAAACCCGATTCTGAAACATTTTCTGGATATTATGAATAAGCGCCAGGCTTTATTGCAGGCGGATAAGGAAAATGCATAAAAAAGAGGGCCGCCGAAAGCAGCCTCTTTTTTTTGTGCTTTTATGGAATTTTACTAAATTGGTAGAAACGCTCAGTACACCTTACGACCTGTACCCGTATACATACAGTACAACTGATCAGGAGGGATAAAAATAACGGGGCGGCAATGACCCATCTAAAAGGAGGCAGAACACATTACACATATTACCGTCATTTTGACCCTGATTTCTTTCTTTGTGACCATTATTTTTATATTTTGGAGACCCGGGGGATTAAATGAAGCCGTTCCGGCGTCGCTGGGCGCCATTCTCGTTTTGTTATGCGGAACCGTTTCCTTTCATGATTTGGGGGATATAGGGTCAAAAGTCACCGGAGCATCAATCACCATTATCTCCACAATGATTATGGCAATCGCGCTGGAAAGCTTCGGTTTTTTTAACTGGGCGGCGGCCAAACTGCTTCACCGCGCCAAGGGATCGGGCATCCGGCTTTTTTGGCTGACCAACCTGCTCTGTTTTTCAATGACGCTCTTTCTGAATAATGACGGCAGCGTCTTAATCACCACTCCTATTTTACTATTGGTCTTACAATATCTCGGACTTAAAAGACATCAGAAAACACCGTATTTAATAAGCGGCGTATTAATTGCGACGGCGGCAAGCACCCCGATCGGCGTCAGTAATATCGTCAATTTAATTTCTCTCAAAATGATAGGCATGGACCTTTATTTGTACACCAATATGATGTTTATCCCCGGCACGCTGGGACTGGTGTTTATGGCATTGCTGCTGTTTGCCGTTTTTTACCGCCGTTTGCCGAAACAGCTCCCCGATATTCCGGTTCATTTTGATTCGCTGGAACACAAACGATATCACCCGCTTCAGCCTCCGCCAGACCCGACCCAAAACAGCCGTACGAACATCATGTTTTGTGTTTTGGCATTTGTATTGTTCGTCCGGATCAGTCTGTTTGCAGCTTCTTACAACGGCATATCCGTTTCGCTCGTGGCTGTCATCAGTTCAGTCATCCTGCTTGGCTGGAGATGGTTTTATTTAAAAATCGGACCGGCAGACTTATTAAGGAAAGCGCCTTGGCATATCTTTATTTTTGCCTTCACGATGTACATTATCATCTACGGACTGCATAATATCGGACTGACGGCGCTGCTTGTTCAGTCTATTGAACCTTATGTCTCACAAAGCATTGCCCACGCTGCATCTATTATGGGCATTGCTACATCCGTCCTCTCTAATTTGTTCAATAACCATCCCGCCTTAATGATCAGCACTTTGACATTAACTGAAATGTCCATCGACCCATTAACCGTAAAAATCATTTATCTGGCTAATATTATCGGCAGTGATATCGGATCATTGCTTCTGCCGATCGGGACATTAGCCACGCTGATCTGGATGCATATCATCAGACAGCACGGCGAAAAAGTTTCTTGGTCAGAATATATCAAAACGACCATTATCGTTGTCCCTCTCACCGTCGTGTTTACCATTACCGTTTTATATGTTTGGATCAGTTGGATTTACCTTTAGCTCCCATAAAAAAACTGCCTGCTGTATAAGAGAGGCAGTTTTATCATTTATGGCAGATGCATGGTCTTTAAATGATTCAATTTCCAAAAAACAGTATCGCCGTCTGCATTGGTCAATTCAAGAATATTATCTGAGACATCCTGCAACAGCCCCACTTTATTCGGTATATCTCCTAAATCCAGAATAATCAGCTTCCCGATATATCTTTTTAATTGCTCCTCAAAATTCCGGACCAGGGGCACATTAGCGGGAACAACCGGCAGCTCTGAACTGTTTAATGTATACGGCGTCTGCTCATCGGAATAGGGTGTCAGCCATTTCAAATGATGCATCGAGATGAAAAGAGTCTTATAAACCGGAGAGAAGAAAACAAAATAATCATTTAAAACACTTGTCACATACCCATGAATAGAACGGTCTCCCGTAACAAATATTTCTGTGAATCTGCCTTTTATATGCTGGAGGGTATTCCGGTAAGAAAATGAATGTTCCTGTTTTTCGGGATGCGGACTTTTTTTTCTTGCGTACGGTTCTTTATTCTCTTCGTCCGGGAGCGTCAATGTCATCCGCTGAAGATGCAGCAGCGGAATATAAAGAAACGTCCGGCCGTCATGAATCACAATGATATCCTGACCGATATCCAAAAGAGTTCCTGAAAATGTCGTATTCCCCGATATCTCAATATCGACTTGTTTATCCAGAAATCTGCTTAATCCAGCCATTTCATTCCCCCCTCTCCCGCGTTTACGGACAATCTTTCCAATCATTTACGGCCGCGTTTCCACCGATAATCTATTGTCCTTAATACAGTGGCGTAGCTATAAGAGACCTCTTTCTCCCGTTTTGAGGATCGAACGGATCTTGATGATCTTTTCGACTTTTTAGAGGAAGTACGCTTCTCTTCGCGTGATTCTTCTTCATGCGGCTTTTCTTCTTCGGCGCTCTCTTTCTCACCTTTATTCTCGTCGTCTTTATTCTCCTCTTTTTTAGCTGCGCCTTTTGCCCCTTCGCTGATGCTCTTGATATGAAAAGGATAGATCCGCAGCACTTCTTTATCTTTCACAAGAGTGTAGTGGCCGTCGGAATTATCCACAAGTATACCTTCAACGGCTTCAGGACCTCCGCGGTTGATGGATACCCATTTGTGGATCAGGCGTTTAAATATGCCGTGAAAATCATCAGCCATTTCAAATTCCGGGCGCTCCTCCTCTTGGCCGTCCTCTTCTTGTTCCGCGCTGATGCTTTTGACATGGTCGGCGTTAAAATATACAATTCCGTCATCTTCCGTTTCCAGCACGAGAAAATCATCCCCTGTTTCGTGAAGCTTTCCTCTTTTCGATTCCGGACCTCCCTGATTCAATTGCACCGTGCGATTGGTCATCCGGCTGATCAGGTCTTGAAAATCATCAGCTTTTTCACATTCTGCCGCTTCGGCCGGCGATACGGTTTCACTCGTATTTTCCGTCACACTTTTCACGTGTTTCCATTGATAATAAACGATTTTATTATCAACCTGAAGAGCGATATAATCCGATTGAATGTCTGCTAATCTCCCTGTCTTGGACTCCGGGCCTCCCCGGTAGACAGTAATCACTTTTCCTTCCATCGCATGCAAAAAGTTGTCATCAGACCGCTGCCGCTTCGTATTGCGTTTCATCTATTGTCCTCCTAGTCATTTTTCTCATAATGTAAAAAGCATAATGCATATATACGTATCACGATTATTTTCGGGAACTGATTCACCAGCCTATTTGTAAAAAATCTTTCTTCATTTCCAAATCAGATATTCCACCGCTCTAACTCACTGCTGATGAAGGCGGACCGCTCCTTAATGTACTCGCAAATCACTTCAGGCTCCCGGTCAAAGCAATCAATCTCTTCTTTCTTATATGGATCCTTCGCGACATGCGGCCTGATCTGCTCATACAGTGACATGACCTTCGGCTTCATATATTCAATGGTAAACCGGGTCTGAAGCGTCTCTTCCAAAAGCCGTTTGTACGCTTTGCGGAAATACGGTTCATCCAGAAGCCTTGCAGTCAAGGTATTAAACCCTTGTATTCTGACATAATCGGCCTCCATCCGATCACCGTGAATGTCTCTTCCCCACGTCGCATCGTAATCCCACGGAATGACTTCAAAAAGTCCCGTTTCATGATTCCGGTACAAAGCGTAATTATGAACAAATCCATCGTAGTTTGAGGTAAACACGATGCCCGCAAGCCACCGCAAATACTTATCGGCGTCCAAGTGTTTGACGATCTCCTCCTTGAACTCTGACTTCGGCACGGTATTAATTTTATAGATCATATCCTGCAAGTATAAATCGTCTTCTTTCGTTCCCGTTTTCTTTTCATAACCAAGTTCGAGCGATGTTTTCGTATCCCGCTCCAGATCACTGACGAGGGAGAAATTGGCGTCGTCATCAACCGCGTAAAAAACAGCGCCGTCCGCCAAATTCCGTTTCGCCAGAAAATATTCATCCACTGACTCCAGCTCAAGATACACCCCCTCATGTCTGCCATTGATTTGCAAGGTTACGAAATTCGCCTTTGGTGACAGCGTCCCAAGCTCCGCAAAGAAATCGAGAGACAGCTTATTCCGCATCATCGACGGATCTTTGTATTCAGCGTTTAAATGTATCTCTTTCGCCCTGCGAAATGTTTTCGGCGAATAAAAAGCGATATGATACGACTTTTTCTTGAAATCTCTTATATGCGAGCCGCGGTACGCCAGATCAATGTCAAGCCGTTTTTGATTCACTCTCAGCACCGCGGGCACCGGATCATCATCCCAAATGTCTTTTTTCAGCTCCATTAAGTCTTTCGGGTGAATAAACAGCTGGTATAGAGGCAATGTTGATTGGTCTTTCATCAGTAACCCTCCCTGTATTAATTTAGGCTGTGCTTTTTATATAAAACTCAGCGAATCACACATACACTTTTTTCATCCATGCGTACTATGTGGTAGTAAGGATCGCATCCTTAAAACATATATCATGAGGAGGTTTCAAAATGGGCCACTATTCCCATTCTGATATCGAAGAAGCAGTAAAGTCCGCAAGCACCGAGGGATTGGAAGATTATTTGTACCAAGAACCAAAAAGCAGTAAGAAGAGAAAATCTCGCAGCCATAAAAAATCTCGTTCTCACAAAAAATCTCGCAGTCATAAAAAGTCCCGTTCTCACAAAAAATCTCGCAGTCATAAAAAATCGTGCCGCTCTCACAAAAGATCTCGCAGCCATAAAAAATCCCGTTCTCACAAAAAATCTCGCAGCCATAAAAAGTCCCGTTCTCACAAAAAATCCCGCAGCCGTAAAAAATCATGCCGGTCTCACAAAAAATCTCGCAGCCATAAAAAATCCCGCTCTCACAAAAAATCCCGCAGCCGTAAAAAATCATGCCGGTCTCACAAAAAATCTCGCAGCCACAAAAAATCATGCCGCCGCAAGAAAAAACGCACGCAGAAAAAACCTTATCGTCCTCATAAAAAAGACCCTTGCAAAAAAGACGATTACTGCAGCAAAACAGAGTACTGGAAAGACGGGAACATCTGGGTTGTAAAGAAAAACTACAAGTAACACCATTCGTAAATAGGCTGCCGGCTAAACGGAAGCCTTTTTCCTCAATCAGATATATGCCACGTGATAAGATATGCAGCCGGTTTTCTTTTGTTGTGTTTCCGAATTTTCTTTCTGTATAATCAGGTCATACGATAAAGAAAGGCGGCCGAAATCATGCATATCTTACGAGCAGACGAACTGAACGCAAAAGACACTTACAAATTGCTTTCGGGCACAGTCGTTCCCCGGCCGATCGCATTTATCACTACGCGGTCATCCATCAACGGCGCCGTAAACGCGGCGCCCTTCAGTTTCTATAACGTTGTCTCCGCAGAACCGCCGCTTCTGGCCATCTCAGTCAGCCGCGCGGACGGTCGGCAGAAAGACACCGCGAGAAACGCAATCGCTCATCGGGAATTCGTGGTGCACGTCAGTGATGAGTCCATTATTGAAGACATTAACAAAACGGCGGCAAGGCTTGATCCTGATGTCAGTGAGCTTGGCATGACAGACCTTTCTGTGACAGACAGCGCTTGCATCAGCGTTCCCGGTATAAAAGAAGCAAAGGTCAGGTTTGAATGTATACTCGAACGCCATCTTCCGTTCCAAAATGACAGCGGAGAAACGACGACAGACCTCATCATCGGCAGAGTCGTTTGTTTTCATTTGAATGACCAAGTATATGACGCCGATAAAGGCTACATACGGACAGATGAGCTGAAGCCTGCGGCAAGGCTCGCGGGGAATGAATACGCCAGACTCGGGAAGACATATACGCTTGTCCGCCCGACCTGAAGCAGGAACCATTATAATAGAAGAAACTAGTCAAAAAGACCCCTTTCGAAAGGGGTCTTTTTGAGTCTTTTACCATTTAACTCAGCCTAATGTCTTGTAGAATGCCGAAACTTACAAGGTCCTCACCCGTATGAAACGAGTGGCACATTTTTAGGAGGCAGACGATGGATTTCACTCAGTTACTGATTTTTTCAGCCGTATTTATTTTGCTCAGCCTTATGTTTCAAGTATTTGCCGTCAAAGTTCTCAATTTGCCAAAGCCTGTTAAAAAGCAGAAGCCGATAAACGGCACACATCGATTAATCGAAATCACACTGCTTATTACGGGCATCGCAGCGGTGAATTTTTTCAATGAAATGTACGTATTTGCGGGAGTTGTTTTCATGCTATTTTGCTGCAGCGGCTTAATGGAATGGCGGCACCGGCGGGAGGAAAAGCAATATGTGTACGATTCGTTTTACGCAGGTCTTTCTGCCGCGCTTGGCGTGCTTATTTTTTTCATCAGTTAGCGCAGCTCTATACTCCTGCGGCCGCTCCGTCGCCGCGCGGGTCGGCCCCGCCTTGGAGAAAGCCTTCTTCATCAATGACGATCGCTGCCGCATGGCCCATAAGCCCGTCAAAATCACCAACGGTCTCGACGCGGTGGCCGCTCTGCCTTAGGGCTTCTCTCGTTTCAGGGCTGATTCTGCTTTCAACCCTCAGCCCTTCATACTCCTCTCCCCATGTCCGTCCCCAGACCCAGCGCGGCTCATTGATCGCCTGCTGGGGGTTCATTTTGTAATCAATGATGCGCGTAATCATCGCTGTCTGAGTTTGCGGCTGGCCTTCTCCTCCCTGGGTTCCGTACAGGATGTGCGGTCTTCCTTCTTTACAGGCCATCGCCGGCATGAGGGTGTGGAACGTCCGCTTGCCGGGTTCAAGTGTATTGACATGAGATTCGTCCAGCGAAAAAAATGACCCGCGGTTTTGCAGCAGAATGCCCGTCTCCCCCGCTGTAACGGCAGATCCGAACTCGAAATAGAGGCTCTGAATAAAGGAAACGGCATTTCCTTCCGCATCGGCGACGGCGGCATAAGCTGTGTCGCTTCCGATCGGCCGGCTTACCGCCGGCGCAGCCGCGTTACCAATTTCTTCCGCAAGCTGCTTTGCATACCGTTTATCAAGCAGCCGATCCAGCGGAATATGAGAAAATGCCGGATCAGTCAGCACTTCATTCCGGTGCTGAAAACTCTTCTTCAGCGCCTCGATCAGCAGATGATAATAGTCAAAGGAACCGTGTTCGATCTGAGAAAAATCATAGTTTTCCAATATATTGAGCGTCATTAAGCCTGTAAAGCCCTGTGAATTCGGCGGAGCCTGATAGATTTTGCACCCGCGGTAATCGGAGGATACCGGGTTCGTCCACTCGCCGCGGTGGGCTTTAAAGTCATCAAGTGTCAGACGGCCGCCGTTGTTTTGCAGAAAGGATGTGATGCGTTGAGCGAGGTCTCCTTCATAAAAAGCGCTTCTGCCTTTCTCGGCAAGCTGCTCCAAGCTGGCCGCCAGATCCTTCTGGACAAACCGTTCACCGGGCATGGGCGCTTTTTTGTTTCTCGTAAAAATGGCCGAGGTGTAAGGCATTGAGGCTAAAAGAGCGAGATTGCGTTCTGTGTGGGCGCACTGGTCGGCGGACACCGGAAATCCGTTTGCCGCATAATCAAGAGCAGGCTTCAGCACCTCAGCGAGCGAAAGACGCCCGTACGCCGAAAGCACGGCATCCCAGCTGTCCGCCATTCCCGGAACGGTAATGGCGCTTTCTGTCCCGCGCAGAGGGATCGCTTCTCTTCCCCGATACAAGTCTCTCGTCACATGCTTCCCTGAACGGCCGCTCCCGTTATAAGCTTTGATTCGTCCCGTTTCTTTATGGTAAGTGAGCCAAAATGAATCCCCGCCAAGACCCGTCATATGCGGATACACAACTGCCAGACAGGCGCTGACCGCCACTGCCGCGTCAAACGCGTTTCCGCCCTTTTCCAGAATGCCGGCCCCCGCCTGAGAAGCGAGATAATGCGGACTGACGACCATTTGTTTCGTTCCGATGGTTGAAGTATTCATGGCAAGCCCCTTTACAAATTTTCTCAAGTATAAAAAGCGGCTTCGCGGCCATCCACATTCCTGAAAGAAAATCTCACACACTATTTACTTTTCGATAAGAAATAATTCTAAGTTATTACGCATCGAAAACAATAAAAAAATTCTCCCTTCATACCGTAATGTTTCATGATACAATAATGTCTACCAAATGAAGGAAGGTGAAGCGGGTTGGAACATGAATACAGCATTCCGAATCTTGTTCTTGATGAAACGGATAAACAGATTCTTTCGATTTTGCACGAGGAAGGGAGGATTTCCTATACAGACGTAGGAAAGCGGGTTAACCTGTCGCGAGTGGCGGTTCAGCACCGCATTCAGCATTTACTGGATGCCGGTGTGATTGAAAAATTCACCGCTGTCATCAACCCGACGAAAATCGGCCGTCATGTGTCCGTGTTTTTTAATGTGGAGGTGGAGCCGCAGTATTTGGAGGAAACCGCATTAAAGCTTGAAAAGGAGCCGGCCGTGACAAGCCTTTATCACATGACCGGACCGAGCAAGCTGCATATGCACGGCATTTTCGCAAATGATCAGGAAATGGAAGAGTTTTTGACAAAACGGCTCTATACGCAAAAAGGCGTCGTCAGCGTCGACTGCCAAATGCTGATTAAACGGTATAAAAGCAGAACGGGCATGAAGCTGTAAGGAGGACATAGCCATGAAACATCCCTATTGGGACATTACGGCGGCGATGGTCCGAACGGGCATTCTCGGATTCGGGGGCGGCCCGTCGGTGATCCCGCTCATCCGCCATGAAGCCGTCAATAAATACAAATGGATAGATGATGATGAATTCGGAGAAATATTAGCGATCGCTAATGCGCTTCCCGGACCGATTGCCACAAAAATGGCTGCGTATCTGGGCTTTAAGCTGAAAGGCACGTTAGGCGCAATCGCGGCAACCCTCGCACATATTCTGCCTACATGTCTCGCTATGGCGGGCTTGTTTGCGGCTGTCAATGTCTTAAGCCACTCAGCAATTGTTGCCGGCATGATTGGCGCCGTAACACCGGTGATTGCGGTAATGCTCGGCATCATGGCGTACGAGTTTGGCCAAAAAGCGCTTAAAGGATTCGGCTGGGTCACGGGCATCCTGTTTTTTATCATCGCTTTTATCGGCCTGCAAACGTTACAGATCAATCCCGGCTTTGTCATTATCATTTTCTTGGCGTACGGCGCGTTTCATTTTAAATTAAAGGACAAAATCACAAATAAACGTTCAAAAGATAAAGGAATGTCGGCCTCATGATCATGATTTATATATTTATGGCGTTTTTTGTCGCAAACGTACTCGGATATGGAGGCGGACCGGCGTCGATCCCGCTGATGTTTGAAGAAGTCGTCAACAGATACAGCTGGCTCTCAAACGATCAATTCTCAAATATGCTCGCACTTGCGAACGCATTGCCGGGCCCGATCGCCACGAAAATCGCTGCGTATGTCGGCTACAGCGCAGGCGGGTGGCCCGGGTTCCTGATTGCGCTGATCGCCACTGTCGTACCGTCGGCGCTCGCATTGATCGTCCTCTTGCGCATCATTCAGCGCTTCCGCCAATCCCCCGTCATCAAAGGTATGACGCTGTCCGTCCAGCCTGTCATCGCCGTCATGATGCTCATTCTTACCTGGCAAATCGGCGCAGACGGCATCAAAGCGATCGGCTGGGTTCAAGCGATAGTGATTGCGGGGATTTCCCTCCTTGCCTTGACAAAATTCAAGATGCATCCGGCCTTCCTGATTATCGCGGCGTTTTTGTATGGAGGTCTTGTGGTTCCTCATTTATAAAGAAAAGCACCTGGACAGGTGCTTTTTTATTTTGGCCCAGAAATACCATTTGATATGACAACTGTTTCTTCGCCTGCATCACTCTTGATGATTTGCTTGACTTGCAGCGTTGCGCCTGCCATTCTCACAAATTGCTGAACCTGAGGCGAATTGGTTTCAGCCTGTATCCAAACAGAAGTCGGCGCTTTCCAAGCTAAAAAGAGTGCGAGAATCAACATACCAGAGATAACCAGCAGCAGTTTCATAGAGCATCACTTCTTTTCAATAAGCTGCTCGCCGCGCTCAGCGCCTGATGATCATGAAGAATATCACCGGGACGATTGCCTTCTCCCAGCACATAGCCTTTAAAGGACATCCCCATAAAATGAAAAATATGTTCAAATTGCTGAATCAGCGGCAGCCCTTTTAGTTTAGGATTGTCTCCTCCCACTGCTGTTACATATACCTGCTTCGCTGACATTTGCTGTTTAAAATCAGGAAATCTCGGATCTCTCAGCGTCTGTGACCAGCGATCAATAAACAGCTTTAATGTCCCTGACATGCCAAACCAATAAATTGGGGTGGCGAATACAAGAATATCGCACGGCAATATCCGCTCAATGATAGAATCGCAGTCATCTTGAACAGGACGAAAGCCGCCTTGGGCGTGACGCAGATCTTCAATTGGCTGGAGCCGATATTTCCGCAAATGAATGTGCTCCGCATCGAATCCTTGAACAGCCTTCTCCGCAAGAATATCCGTATTTCCGCCAGACCTCGTTCCGCCATGAATAACCGCAATTTTCATGATGCATCTGCTCCTTTGTTTACGAATGATTTTCTTCATCATATAATGGATTCATCAATCAATACAGATGATTATTTCGATTATTCCAATCGGTAAAACCGATTTAGAAAGGGCGAGAACATATGGAATTGAAGCAGCTGATCACCTTTATTACCGCAGCAGAACATGTAAACTTCACCCTAACCGCCAAGATGCTTAACTATGCACAATCAAGCGTTACCTCTCAGATCAAATCACTTGAAGAAGAAATCGGGACTCCTTTATTTGAACGGCTCGGCAAGCGGCTCATCCTGACAGAAGCCGGCAAAACATTCAAATCCTATGCGGAGAAGATCATTGCGTTAACAGAAGAAGCAAAAATGGCCGCAAATCAAGTAAGAGAAACAACCGGAACCTTGAAAATCGGCGCGACGGAAAGCCAGTGCACATACCGCCTTCCGCCTATCATAAAAGAATTCAAACAGGCTTTTCCTCAAGTAAAGCTCATATTCAAACCGTATGTGTCCAACGAACAAGCGAAAGAACAGCTCTTACAGGGCCAGCTTGATATCACTTTCATTTTGGATGTGAACCGGACGGAAGACGCACTGCACGTTGAATCTTTGATTCAGGATGAAATCAAAATGGTAGCCGCCAATGACCATCCTTTTCCAGCAGACTCACCAGCAACATTGAAAGACCTTCAAAACGAAACCCTTCTGCTGACAGAGGACGGCTGTTCATACCGCACGCTCTTTGAGAACACTTTACATGACGCCGGAGTCTACCCTAACAAATTAGAATTCGTCAGCATAGAAGCCATCAAACAATGCGTGATGGCCGGACTTGGAATTGGACTATTGCCTGAAATGACAGTAAAAGACGATATTGCCGAAGGACGGATGAAAGAACTCAGCTGGCAGAATGAATGCCCTGTTTTTACTCAATTAGCATGGCATAAGGACAAGTGGATGTCTGCGCCATTAAAGGCTTTTATCGATTTGACGCGAAAAACATTCAAATAAAAACCTATCTGCAAGGACGACAAAGTTTTTAATAAAGCAGACACCAGGCATACAAAAAAACACTTGGTGGCTTAGAGCCCCAAGTGTTACACGTGATTTTTCCGATAAAACGTTCGCAAAACATGCGTTTCAAGGTCAGCCAGACGGACAGGGATCGGCAGCCTGCTTTCTTGATTGATCAAGCTCATCGTGATCTGATAGCTGCTTTCTAAATCAATGTCATGTCCGCAAGACAAAAAGATAGGCTTCACGTCCCGCCGCGTTCGCAGCGCCCGTCCATATACCTCGCCGTCAATGATAATATCGGTGTATGCGCCGACTTCATTTTCAGGCGTCACGAAATCGCAGCCTTTGATTTTGAGATAGGTTTTCGCAATCCCTATCGTCGGCTTACCCAGAAAAAAAGCCGCATGGGTGGCAACGCCCATATGATTGTAATGCAGATACCCGTTGCCATCAAACAAAAACACATCCGGCTCCGCCTCCAGCTTTTCTGCCGCTTCAATGATCAGCGGCAGCTCGCGAAACGCAAGAAAACCGGAAACATACGGCACGCTGATTTTCCCCACGCTGTGCACTTTTTCAATCACTTCTTTTGTATCAGCGTCAATCACGATGATACTGCATACGCCGTACGGTTCCCCGTCCTGCTCCCAATAAGCGAGGTCGACGCCTGCGCAGGTGTTGACGGAGTCTGGATGGATGACGGGGGATAGGTTGATTTTATGTATTAGGGATTGTTGTGTTCGAACAAAATCCGATTCATCTTTTAGATCAAAATCGTGAATTTGATGTATTTTCATTTCACTTGTTTTCCTCTCTAAAAATAGTCTTCGTGCTCAATCGTCCTGCGTTTCGATCTAACGAAGACTCCTTCAACAAATTATATCTTTTATTAAAATTCATTTTTCATTTCTTTCATAAAAATAAGGTCCAATTGTTTAAGTAATTCTTTAAGTTCAGTACACATAATATCTTCTAAAGGATTTTCCCAATCTTCGTTTTTTATCAGTTCAATGCCATAACTGCCGGTTGGATCGCCTTCTGGGTACCACCCTGCATCAAGCAGCAAATTTTTAGTTTTATGAGAAATCTGCAGGAGGTCTTGATTAAAGTCAAATAACCAAGCATCATCATTTTCCTCTAGAGTTTTAGGGTCAGTATCTTTTAATGTAATATAATCAACAGTCCAGCCCGCCGGTATCTTAAGCCTTAAGAAATTGGGAACATGTTGGCTTAGCTGTTGCAAACCCTCTAAAACCCCGCTTCCCACAGTCCAGATTTGATATTCTAGCTCTTCCAATAATTGTTCCATTTCATTAAAAGAGTCTTCTTTATAAATCTTATCTGCTTTTAAGCCCGCTACTTTGACATGATATTGATCATTTTCAAATATTGCCTTAATAACAGCATTACGTTTTTCATTTTGTAGTTTTAGCAGTTCATATTTTTCTTCCATTCTTTTTTCTGAATTTAAGTTGTTCTGTACTACAGACCAGCCATTACAGATTTTTAATGGCTGCAATTGAGAAATTTGATTTCTGTCCATCCTGCTTCTCCTTAATATATCAGTAAAACAAGGCAACTCCTAATGAGAAACAAAAACGCCAGCCCTTGGTTTAGTCCATAGACTGACGTTTCGTTTAAAACCTCTCTTAAGCTTTTTTCAAGACAATAAAAGTCCCGTTAGGATAATCGCCATTCCAACCACACGGAAAATAACCAGCTTTATAAATTTCAAAAACTTTTTCAAAAAAATTATTTGTATTACCATTAATTGCTCTATTAATAGCACAATTGTTTATGTCAGCTACGATATCCTCAAAAAAGGCATTATATCCAGTAGAGGCACTTCTGATGTTTTCAGAAAAAATATCTAATAACGAGTCTATATTTTCCGGCTTTTGATTATCTTCTAATTCGTAAAATCGCCCCCATACTTCACTCATCTCAATTTCCCTTATATCTTTCCATGTATATTCGTCTTCTCCATATACTTCTTCATAAGCCAAGTATTCAGCCTGTTTTTGATCATTAATTATTTTAGTAAAATTAGATACATTAACTGATTTTATAGGTTTAAAGGTTTTCGAAAATTCAATTACCTCTTCCACTAGATTATGATACTTCCCAAAATTCATTACTTGTTATACCACCTTTCCCAAAGATCTACTGTCGCTCCACCGCCTCTTTTCCAAACAGGTTTTCTTGAGGCGCTATCTTCTTTCCTTTCTAATTTATATGCTTCGAATCCTTTCTCCTTTATTTTCTTTAATTCTGTTTGTAAATAATCGTCCCTCATATAAAGAGGCAACCCTTTTTCTTGTAATTCTCTTAATTTTTGTTGTAAACCATATACCTGTTTTTCAATGACGTCTACACTTTGGTTAACATCGATCTCATCTAATTTTTTTCTCACAAAACTACTATATACTGAATGATATCCTTTATGCCGTGAAGTAGCACTTATATCATCATCCGGTATCCTTAAGAAAAAACCATTTGAAGCATCATCCATATCCATTCCTAACTTCTTCAAAACAGGATGACTTCGAAACTCCTTCGGTATAATATGTTGAGCCTGATATGGAGTACGTTTTGTTGAACGTGGAAGTCCCATTTGCTCAAACATATTTTTACCCAATTTAGTTGAACTCCCTCCTGTAACCTTTCCTGGAGTTCCTGGAATTAATCTTGTGGGAGTGCTTCCACTGCTGCCGCTACCCGCCATCTTCACAATCCCAAGATCTTTCACAGCCGTCGTTTTCACATCAGCATGAATGATCGGGAAAGTTGCGCCATCCGGTGTGACAGTCTTGTGGACACGAATTTTTACATTCGTCGGTACTTTGAATTCTTTTACTTGGTCTAGAATCTTTTTCCCTTTTTCAACTTTTGATGCTTGTGGCGATTTTGCAAGCGGTATGCCTTTGTTTACATGCTTCGCCAATGCACCGGCTCCAACCATACTCAGCGCAGCTTCCAGCGCCCCTTGCTTCCGCTTCTCCTCAGACACTTTGTTTCCGAACATATCTCTGCCTGTGACGGCTTCTGTGAATCCGTTTGAGGCAACAAGGCCGTATGCGCCCATTTCTGTCATTTTGAGAATGTCTAAGGATTTTCCGGTTTTATAGGCATCTAAAGCATGTTCTGCGGCAATGACGGTTTTCCCGGTTTTATAAATGGCTTTTCCGCCTTTGAAAGCGCGGCCCGCCCAGCCGACGACCGGTATGAATCCGGCGGCGGCCATCGCTCCTGCTGTGACGCGTTCTGCGGTGGAGAGTTTTTCTCCGGTCACCGGATCAACGCCTTCGGCTGCTCTTTTATAATCATAATAGCCGGTGACTTCGCCGGTAAAGTTGCAGATGCCGTCCCATGTTTTTTCGTACCATGGTTTATTGGCTTCTTCTTCAGCCTTTTCCTGAAGCCGTCTTGCTTCGGCCTGCTGGGCTTTTGCGTCAATATAGCCCGTTCCCTGTTTTTCTGCCGCCATGACGCTTTTGTAGATTTCATTGCTGTGGAAGGCTTTTTTGTCATAGTACATAGGGGATGCGCTTTTCCCGTTGCTGGTGGCCTGCATGAGAACGGAATATTTGCTGAGCACTGCGTTGTCCAGAGATTCTAAGTTTTGATATTCAGCGGTCAGGGATTCATCAAGCGTATCGACTGCCGTGATCGTGTCGCGTCTGGTTTTCTGGGCATCGCCCATTTTATCAGCGTAATCATCCAGCGTATATGTGTCGAGATGAATAATATCGCTGATGCCTGACAAAATTGAATCGATTTCTGCTTTATGAGCGGAGACAATCTCTGAAGCTTTCAAATCCGCATTGGGCAGCTCATGCTCCAAAAATGAAGTCTCCACATATGTATCGCTGAGTTCTTGATCTTTAATGTCACCTGAAATGCCATTTAAAAACGCAATTTGAGCAGAGACAAGCGTCAGCCAGCTGTCGGCGATTTCCGCTTGTCCCTGAAAAAAATCTTTTATATTGTCTGCGCCTTTCCCTTTCAAAGCATCACCCAGATCGGCCACGCCTTGAAAGGCTTGTTTGAGCGCCCGCAGCTGCTCTTCAAGGGCTTCGTATTGTTTCTTTCTCTTATCTGCTTCGTCCGTTAACGATTGTGATTCAAACACTTTGCTCATCGGCAAGTCCTTTCTTTCGTTATTTTACGGCGATCGCCTCGTCCTGTTCTTTCAAAGAATCTACGTTGTCTTTAACGTCCGCGATATTCTTATGAACGGCCTGCTTGTATTCGCTGATCATCGATACAAGCTTTGCCTCGCGGGATTGGTACTTGGAGGTATAGTCGAGCTTGTTTTTTCCGTTTGAACCGGCGTTCCCGATCGAAACGGCCTCCAAAGCGCTGCTGACGGATTCAAGCTGCTTCATGACGGCTCCGTATTTGAGTTTTATTTCTGCCATTAAAACCAACTCCAGCTTCTTTTGATTGATTGTATTTTTTCTCCGACCGTGTCAAGGGCTTCTTCTCCCAGCGTCAGCAGGTGCTCTGCCTCTCTCGCGATGCTTCTGGCGGCAAGGAGCCCTCCTTTTTCAATTTCAAGCTGTGTCATCTTTAAGCCGATTCGGTAAATATAACCGTCGTATTTGTCTGTGACGATTCTGTATGCTTCTGTATGGGCCTGGTCGCGCCGGTCATCAAATTCTTCAGCAAAAGTGCCGGTCCAATGATGGTCCAGGTGCGGCTTGAGGATGTCTCTGATTTCAGATACGCCCTCTTCCTGCAGAGATTCTATCTCTCTTTTCGCTTCTTTTAATTTATCAATTTGGTGTTCAACCTCGCCCAGTTTATGGCTGATCGTGCTGTTAATATGGCTTAATGTGCTTGAATGGCTCATCTGTTTTCACCTCGTCTTACGCAAAAAGTCGTACAAAAAGCACAGACTTTTCCATACTATATTTCCATATATTATATTTTAAAATAGACAGAAAGCAGCTTAAATAGGTTAAATGACTTATTTTCAGCAGCCGAGATGCTCATCATTAACGCCAAAAGACTCACATAAACGGCATATCCATTCATTGATCTCCTCTATGTATCCATGATAAATTCCCTAAAAAAAAGGAGACAGTGATGAACCGTCTCCTTTGCCTTGTATCATGATCATCATACTGTCGTTAACTGCAGTCCCAGTTGTACAAAACGTTTGAGAAATCTTTTTTCTTCAAATCTTCCGGTCTGATAAAGAAATTGGCGATTCCCACATCTCCCCACATCGAATCAATGTCATCATCTGAATCAATTTGCAAAAGCAGAATCGTATGGTTTTGATGGGAGTAAGACCGCGGATCTTCCTGGGTAAAGGACGCATAGCCGCCGATTTTATGGCCGAATGCGTTCGCCGTATATTCGTCATACACCTCATCGTCAAACTGCTCGAAATAGTCAAAGGCATCCATCCCGGCATACCGCCCGAATTGAAAATCAGACGGGAGCACCCATTCAGCAGACAGCTCAGGGGTGATCAGCGCTTCGGATTGAATCGGAAAATCGTACTCCTCTTCAACCTGAACGAAAGAAAAATCATCCATGAGCTCCGCTTCTTCTGCTGTCACATGTTCAAAATATTTGACGCAGAAACCCGTTTGCGCGCACCCGTCGTCAAAATTCAAACCGTATACGTCATCACTGACCGATATGTAAAACTGAAGAATGCCGGTGTCCGGAAAATCAGGAAGTCCGGGCATATCCGCAAAATTGATTTGAGCGAGAAGCTTCATCGGCCTGCCGCTTTCATCTTCAGGATATGGTTCATGTTTCGGAAAATAGGGGTCTCCGGCCATTTTACTGTCATACCGACCCGTTTCAGCTTTTTTGACGTGCAGTTTGATAAAGGGCCGTGCTGACGTTTCCAGCAGACCGCGGGATGATTCCATTTGCTTCGGCAATTTCCATGTTTTTTCCACGATAAATATCCCCTTCGTCTCTAATGATTGTATGATAAAAGGCCGGCGCAGTCCGCCGGCCTTTCAAGTGACAGAATCAGTCTGAGGCACGACGGCTCTTCTTCCGATTGAGATATATTCCACGCCCGCCTGTTCCGCTTCCTCAAGCGAGTGGCAGTTTCTCCCGTCGAAAATAACCGGGGTTTCCATCAGCTCTTTGTACGCTTCAAGCGGGAAGTGTTTAATTTGTTCCCAATCTGTCAGAATCAGTACGGCATCCGCTCCCCTGACGGCTTCTTCTATGGACTCCCGATAGGAAACTTCAGCCGGAAGCAGCCCGGAAGCCCGGAATGAAGCGATCGGATCGTACGCTGTCATCCGGGCGTCAAGAGCCGCCAGACGATCCGCAATGACAATGGACGGCGCATCCCGCATATCATCTGTATTCGGCTTAAAAGACAGCCCTAATAACGCGATGGTCTTCCCCGTCACACCGCCGAGCCTGTTCAGCACTTTATCAACCAGCATGGACTGCTGGTTATTGTTGACTTTAATGACGGACTTCAGCAATTCAAAATCATGCTCCACATGTCCCGCGATCTGCACGAGGGCGTTTGTATCCTTCGGAAAGCAGGAACCGCCGTAACCGATGCCGGCTCTTAAGAATTGATTGCCTATCCGTTTATCCAATCCCATTCCGTGTGCGACTGATTCCACATCCGCACCGACTTTTTCACATATATGAGAAATTTCATTAATAAAACTGATTTTTGCCGCTAAAAATGCGTTTGACGCATATTTGATCATCTCAGCGCTTCTGATGTCCGTATGATATACCGGAATCGCAAGCGGCGCGAAAACCCGGTCAAGCGTTTCCCGCGTCTGCCGGTCTTCAGCCCCGATCACGATGCGGTCGCCGTGAAAGGTATCGTGAATCGCCGAACCTTCACGGAGAAATTCCGGATTCGAGGCGATTGAAATGTTCACGTCCGCTTTCAGCCTTGAATGAATAACTTCTCTGATCCTGTCATTCGTTCCCACGGGAACCGTGCTTTTTGTCACAACGATCGCATCTTTAGAAATATGTTCGGCAATCCGTTCGGCGACATTTTCAATATAAGTAAGGTTTGCGTGCCCGTCTTCTTTTTGCGGCGTTCCGACCGCTATAAAAATAACGTCCGCTTCCGCAAGCCCTTTTTCGTAGCTCGTTTCAAATGCCAGCCGATGCCGGCCGATATTTCGTTTCATCATATCTTCAAGGCCCGGTTCAAAGATAGGGGACAACCCCTTTCTCATCTGCTCAACCTTATGTTCATCAATATCTATGCATGTTACGTCATGGCCGATTTCTGAAAGAGACACTCCTGTCACAAGACCGACGTAGCCTGTTCCGATCACTGTTATTTTCATCGTGTTCCCCCAACCGTTTAGAAATTGCTGCTGGGCAGCTTACCGTTATTATCATATGATCCCGGCGCCGGCGGAATGCCGGAAGCCTGAGGGCATGATAGGAAAAAACGGCGCCGGCCGCTGATAATAGCATAAGCATAAAAGAATCATCTTGCAAAACAGCCGCTTACGCTTCATTTAAACGGGATGGAGACGACGATTAAAAAAGACCCCAGCGCTTACGGCGGGCCACAGGCAGCGGAGGTTCCTTATAAACGGCTTTGTTTTCAGCGAGAAGCGCCGCATTTTCCGTGAGCATGTAAATCAGCTCAGCCCCTGCTTCTTTTTTCAGAACGCCGAGCGCCTCCTGATAATAAAAATTTCTCGGTCCGAGATTATGGGCGTCGGATGCGAGAAAGTGGATCAAATTCGCTTCAATCAGCTGCAGCGAAAAGGATTTCGCTTTCCGCCCGAATGCTCCGGCAATGCAGCCGGCCGTCACTTGGGCGGCCGCCCCTTTCTTCACAAGATTGTATAGAACGGAAGGGTTTTCGCGAATTTCCCTGTTCCGCTCCGGATGGGCGATGACGGGGACATATCCGTTCAGCTGCAGTTCATAAAACAGCCTTTCAGCGTAGGCCGGGACATGATCCGCCGGAAATTCCGCCAGCACATACTTTGTATTATGGAGCGGGACAAGCGAGCCGCTTTGAAGACCTGTCAGCAGATCTCCGTCTGTTCTGATTTCCTGGCCGGGCAGAACAGTCAGCGGAATGCCTTCCTTATTCAAACGTTTGTTTAACAGGCTGACCGCTTCGTTGACCGTATGCCGGTCCGTGTCATAGCGGTATTTCACATGATGCGGCGTCGCGATGATCGTATCAATCCCCTGTCTGACCGCTTCTCTCGCCATCTTCAGGCTTTCTGTATCATCCGCCGCGCCGTCGTCTATGGAAGGAAGGATGTGACAATGGATATCTATCATATTTCAATCCCTCCTTAAAAAGAATGGACCGCGCCCATTATGACATTATTGTCCGTAATAGGCGTAGTCCGAGTGTTTCGTTTGTTTCTTCCCGTTCATCACGGCCCCAAGGAGCTTGCACGGGCAGTAATCGAGCGCTTCTTTCGCCTTGGCCGCTTTTTCCTTGTCCGTTTTCCCGCTTGAGATCACCATAATGGCCCCGTCAGTGTAGCTGCCTAATATTTTCGTATCGGCTACAGCCAAAACGGGAGGCGTATCCAAAATCACCTTATCATAAACTGCGCCGGCTTCTGACAGAAGATCTTTCATGGCACCCGTCGATAAAAGCTCCGCCGGATTGGGCGGGATCGGCCCGCTCGTTAAAATATCCAGGTTTGCTTCATCAGCCGGCAGGACGGCTTTCTGAAACGGCATCTGTTTTAACAGCAGTGACGTTAATCCGGTTCCGTTGTCCAATTTGAAGGTGAAATGAACCGTCGGTTTGCGCAGATCCGCATCAATTAAAAGCACTTTTTTCCCCTGCTGTGCAAATACGACGGCAAGGTTGGCCGCGGTTGTCGATTTTCCTTCTTCCGGGCCGGCGGATGTGATCAAAATGGACTTCACCTCCGTATCAACGGAAGAAAATTCAATGTTTGTGCGGATCGTGCGATATTGTTCTGAGTTGATGGATTTCGGCTCAGACATCGCAATCACGCTTCGTTTTCCGGGTTTGTCTTTTTTACGCGTCAACATGTCCGCCCCCCGCTTGTTTGGTTTCCGCCATCCTCAAGTTTTTGGCAACGCTGTCTTTAGTACTGATTGAAGTAACCGTTCCCAGGATCGGGATGCCGAGCAGCGATTCCAGCTGTTCTTCCGATTTGATCGTATTATCCAGATGTTCCAGCAAAAAGGCGAGACCGATTCCGCCCAAAAGTCCGGCGGCAAACGCAATCGCGATGTTCAGCTTACGGTTAGGCTCTGCCGGTGACTGGCTGTCCGCCGCTTCGGCCTTTGAAAGGATGCTGACATTATCCACGTTCATGATGGCGGTGATCTTGTCCTGAAAAACGGCTGCAACCGCATTTGCCATAACGGCCGCCCGCTTAGCATCCGTATCCCGCACGGCAATCGTCACGACTTGTGAATCCTGCTCGCTGGACACCGTGATTTTCGATTCCAGCTCTTTCGAAGTCATGGACAGATGCAGCTGTTTAATCACTTCGTCGAGAATGACCGGGCTTTTGATGATGACATTATACGTGTTGATTAATTGGAGGTTGGTTTGAACGTCATTGAATTGGACTTCTTTTTGATTGTTTTTGGATTGGCTGACCAAAATTTGAGTTGAGTTTTCATAGACCGGCGTAAGAGCGAAGAAACTGATGAGTCCGCCTGCGGCAGATGCCGCCGCGGTAATAATAAGTATAAACAGCAGACGCTTTCTCAGTATTGCGAATATTTCCTTTATGCTTGTAGATTCTCCCATATAACCTCCATATCACTTTCCGCGTATTCCCATTCCCTCCAATGATCTTTTCCAATTACGATTATACAGCTTTAAACTGTCATTTCTAACCTTTTCAAATGACAAAATTCGACAAAAATAGACAATCACTTCAATCTGTTTTATTTTTGTAAGCGCTTTAAATACTGGTGCCACAGGAAGATTAAAAAATCCCGCGGCCAAGAGCCTGCGGGATTTTATGTTGCATATCCATTTTTAATATAAGAAATCAAATTCTCAAGCATTTCTTTTGTGGTCATCTCAGAGGACTGCTCACCGATGTCGTGCGCATGCATTAAAATCTTCAGAAACTCCTCTTGATCTAACTTCGTTTTCTTCATCATTCGTTTCCTTTCGGCTTCCATTAAATTGAAAACAAGATTATTATATGCTGTCGGGTGCTGTTTTGCAATCTCTAATACATCATTCGACACATTCGGGTTTTTATGTCCTTTTTTAGGAAAAACTTTTTCCGGGCCATGTGTTGCGATATAATAGAGGAATTGGAATCTTTTTATTTTGTGACTCGTTAGGAGCGATAATCATGCTTCAGGATATGATTGCTAAAGAAGATGTGCTCGCAGCGGCTGAACAGCTTAAAGAACTTCTTCCTTACAATGAAGACAATGTTCAGCTGATGAAGAAAGCACTCATTTTATATCGGCAGGATTCCGTCTATCGTATACAGGTTCAAACCCCGACAGAGATTTCCGCATATGTGCAGGATGTTGTGCCTGTAAGGGTCACGCTGAACTTATTTTTCATGGTGAAAAGCGGCTGCGCATGCCCGTCTGAGGCGATCTGCCGCCACGTACTGGCCGTTTTTCTTTACGTATATGCCCAATTCGAGCGGGTCGGTACCTTTACCGAACATTGGCTGGAAAGAGAAAAGCTTGAGGAAAGCAGGGAGCTTGTCCGCCGGCAGTTTCAGGAAAAAGTGCTGCCGAATGAAGAGTCGCTGTCAAGCTGGCTCGCTTTTTTTGATTCGGAATTCTCGCTGTGGGAGGCGCGGACGCCGGCCGGAAGCCAGACGATGCAGGGCCTTTATTACGGCTATCTGTCAGCGCTCAAAAAACACGCCCCGAAAAAACCCGAGCTTAAAAGCTTATATCAGATTCATTCGGCGCTTGCCGTCTGGCTTCACATGTTCACTTTGATTGAGTCAGGCAGATTGGATGCCGAAAAAGATTATTACAGCATCAATCCATACGTGGAACAGCTGATGGATACGATTTATTCCTCCATTGACAGACTGAAAACGTACGCCTTGTCTTTTTCACTCGATCCTTTTTTAGACCGGACGCCCCCGGTGCTGCGCAGACTGCTTGTGAAAGAAGAGCTTTTTCAATACGAACGCCTCCGGGTATTCGGTGAGATGTGGAGCGCGCTTTTGAACCGGCCGAAATGGGTCGCGCGTGAACAGGAGATTCTCGCACAGGAAAGCGGGCGCCGTTTTTCACCGGAAGTGCGGTTCGGACGGCTTCATCTGGCCTTTTTGCAAAAAGATGATGAAGCGGTCTTCCAAGATATGTCCCGCTTCCCTCCTGAAGCGCTGCCGTATACCTTTCAATGGCTCGGTGAACTCACCGCGAAAAAAGACTGGAAACGGCTGAAAACATGGTATGGCCGGATCGAACCGCTTGCCGTGAACTATACGAAGCTTGATAAGCCGTTTAAAGAAATGCGCGACATCATCGGAGAGCTGTTTGCGCTATTGGCGGATTATGCGCGGCACTCACGGGATGATCAGCTGTTTGAACGGTTTGCTTCCGGCTGCCTTCCCTATACCTTTACCGAATACAGCCAGTACCTGTACGAAAAACGGCGGTACGCGGAGTGGGTGGAGATTCACAGCCTCGTCGGTTTTTCCGTCTGGGAAATCGAAAAGGACATCCTGAAGGAAATTGCCGCCAGTGATCCGGAAGCGCTCATCCCCTCCTATCACCGGGCGGCGGCCTTTTTTATCGACCAAAAAAACCGCAGCGCCTATAAAGAGGCTGCACGCCATCTGAAAAAACTGCGGACGCTTTATAAAAAGGCAAAAAAACAGCAGGTATGGGAGCGGTATATCAGCCGGCTGAGCGCAAGTTACAAGAGGCTGCGCGCCCTTCAAGAAGAATTGCAGAAAGGAAAGTTGATTGATGGCGAGTCTTAAGGAAATTTTCATTCATGTAGAACAAATGGAAGATTGGACATTTACGCTGTCAAGCCATGATGAGAAGGAGCAGCCGCTTACTCTCAGTCAGATGAAGACTCATTTGTTCCAATGGCATGAGTCCACCTTTTACGGAACGTTTCTTGAAGACGTCAGCTTCATAGGCACTCCGGCCGTTCTGCTCAGCCCGTGGATGACCGTCGAGCTGCTCGGAAAAAACTCGTTCAATTCATTCAGCACCGTGCAGCTGACAAAGGAAACGGAACCATTAATCGAAGCGGCTTCGACGATATACGAATTTATTGCCGACGGCGATTTTCTTCCGGACTATGAGGCTTGGCAAAATGGCGTCCTGCGCTTCAAAGACCGTGAGCTTTTGCTGGAAGGCTTTACGGCAGACTGGTTCTCAGCCGCGGTCCAGGACTACATTCAGTACAATGATGACCTGCTGGAAAAATGGCGGCAGATCGAAACCCGCTCACCGGCCGTTCATACGTTTAAAGGCTCCTTTTTGGATGAAGATGATTTTCTCGAGGGAATCGGCTGGCATGACGATGTGACGCCGTTTACCGTCGGGCTCCGATTAAACGAGCCTGATTTTGACGGTGACGACTGGAAAATCGAAATGTTTTTACGTGAGAAAAAAACCGGCTCCATCACCTTTTTCGACGGACTGAAGGGACTGAAAAAAGCGTGGCAGGCATACAGCGGAAAAATCGCGCGCGAACAGGACCGCTTCCGCAGAACGGTTCCCTGGCTTTCGTTTGATTCAGGAACGACGCTGATTTCTGAAGAAGAGGCATGGATCTTCTTATCGGAAGCGAGTGAGACGCTTGTCGATATGGGTGTGGAGATTCTTCTCCCATCATGGTGGCAGATTGTCCGGGACAGCAATATGATGCTCAAGGCGAAAGTGTCATCCTCCCCGCGGGGCGAGTCCTTCGTCGGCATGAACGCTCTGCTTGATTTCAACTGGAGATTCGCCACTAACGGAATTGAGCTGACAGAGGATGAATTCAATGAGCTTGTCGCAAACAACAGACGTCTCGTCAACATCCGCGGCCAATGGGTGAAAATTGATCCGCAATTTATTAAACAGATGAAAAAACTGATGGAAAAAGCGGAATCTGAGGGCCTCCACATGTCCGACGTGCTGGCGCGCGAACTGATGGATCACGGGGAAAACGGAGCCGAGGACACGGACATCATTGACTCATCGGCATTTGCCGGGATCAAGATCGAATTATCAAAGCATCTCAGAAGCCTGATCCGCAAACTGACGGAAGCCCGGGATCTGCCGGAACATGAAGTCAGCGCCGCGTTTCAGGGCCAGCTCCGCCCTTATCAGATGTACGGCATGAACTGGCTTCTGTTTTTACGGGAAAACGGCTTCGGCGCCTGTCTCGCAGATGACATGGGACTTGGAAAGACGATTCAGATGATCGCTTATTTTCTCCATGTGAAGGAAAGCGGCCGGCAAAAAGCGCCTGCCTTAATCATTGCGCCGACATCGGTGCTCGGCAACTGGCAGCGTGAGCTCCAGACCTTCGCGCCGCAGCTGAAGGCCGTGCTTCATTACGGCCCCCGCCGGCCGAAGGGGGAAGCATTTGTCCCGGCCTATCAGGACGCGGACGTCGTTCTTACTTCTTACGGCCTGTCGCACGCCGATCAGGAAGAGCTTTCTTCCGTGACATGGAGCACCATCTGCCTTGATGAAGCGCAAAATATTAAAAACGCGCATACGAAGCAGTCCCGCGCGATCAGAAAGCTGAAAGGCGTCCATCATATCGCGCTGAGCGGAACACCGATGGAAAACCGCCTGACAGAGCTTTGGTCGATCTTTGATTTTATGAACAAAGGCTATCTCGGCAGTCTGACCGGCTTTCATAAACGCTATGTGCTGCCGATTGAGAAAGACCGTGACGAAAAAAGAATCAACCAGCTTCAGCAGTTAATCCGGCCGTTTTTACTGCGCCGGACAAAACGGGATGAAGAAGTGGCGCTTAATCTTCCTGACAAGCTGGAACAAAAAGAGTTTATCCCGCTCTCAGCCGAACAGGCATCCCTTTATGAACAGCTTGTCAAAGATACATTTGAACATATGGCTTCTCTGACCGGGATGCAGCGGAAAGCGCTGATTTTGAGCATGCTCGGCCGCTTGAAACAAGTATGCGACCATCCTGCGCTCTATTTGAAGGAAGAACAGACAGAGCTGTTAAACGGGAGATCCGTCAAACTGGAAAAGCTGCTTGATTTAATGGCGGCGATCCGCGGACAAGGGGAAAGCTGCCTCATTTTCACCCAATACATTCAGATGGGCAACATGATGAAGCGCCTCCTGGAAAAAGCATTCGGAGAACCGGTTCAGTTTTTAAACGGAAGCCTGTCCAAGCAGGAACGCGATTCTCTCGTCGAACGGTTCCAGAAGAAAGAATACCCGACGCTGATTTTGTCACTGAAAGCGGGCGGAACCGGCCTGAACCTGACGGCTGCCAACCATGTCATTCACTATGACAGATGGTGGAATCCGGCGGTGGAAAACCAGGCGACCGACCGCGCCTACCGAATCGGCCAGGAACGGTTCGTCCATGTTCACAAACTCATTACGACGGGAACGATTGAAGAAAAAATTGATGCGATGCTAGAAACGAAACAAACGCTGAACGATCAGATTATCCAAAGTGAAAATTGGATTACCGAGCTGTCATCCGCTGAGCTTGAAGAATTATTCACCCTCAGCGCATCGGCGCAATCACATTAAACGCAAAAAGGCCGGCTCTCTCAGAAGAGCCGGTCTTTTATGTCGTCCTTACTGTTACGCCGCATTTGCCATGAATGCGTCACGCCAGTCATGAACAGTATCGCCATACCTTTCACAGTAAATTCCTGATCATATGCGCAACGCCGTTTTGATCATTTGTCAATGTAACGGCATCAGCGATCTCCTTAATATCTTCTCTCGCATTCCCCATCGCTATGCCTTTTCCGGCCGCCTGAAGCATTGAATAGTCATTTAAGCTGTCACCGACCGCGGCGGTTTCAGCCATCGGAATGCCGAGCTTTTGCGCCAGCCGTTTGAGCGCCTGCCCTTTAGAGGCGTTTCGAGACGCCAGTTCGAAGTTGTGGTCGGCAGAGCTGACAAGGGTGAGATCTTTCTGACCGCTGAATCGGTCCCAGCCCGCTTTCAGCTTCCGCTCATCAAACGAAAATCCGAGAATATTATAAAAATCCAGATGCTCTTCTTTCTCAAAGAGCTCACGGTATGAATGAATGTAAGCAAAGCCGGACTGGCTGTATTGCACTGAAGCCGCCTGTTCCAAAACGGAAAGATCGGTTTCCGGATTGGCGCTTTTCACCCGGTCCATTTCGATATCGAGCAGCTGCCTGCCGGTTTCAGGCGTATAGATGGCTTTGTTTGTAAACACCTCATAGTAATATTGATTCTCTTCAAGCCAGGACAAAATCCCTCGGGCTCTTGTTTCTTCAATCGCATCACAGTGGTACAGGCTGCCGTCAGGAGCATGAATGGCGGCTCCGTTTGCGCTGATGACCCACGTTTTTATGCCGAGCGGTTCGAATATGGAGTGCACGTCAAAATGCGCGCGTCCCGTGGAAACCACGATTTCAATTCCCGCTTGCCGGGCTTCCCTTAAAGCCCGCTCATTTTCATCGCTTACTTGATGACTGCTGTTCAGCAGTGTGCCGTCCAGATCTATGGCAATCAGTTTCACATGTCCTCATCCTCTTCTTCAGATTCAGTTACAAGCAATTCTACGCCGTGCCGGTCGAGCAGATCGCAAAAATCCTGATCAGGCAGCCGATCGGTAATCAGCAGGTCAACCTCGTGCAGGTCTGCATACTGATAAAAACTCGTACGGCCAAGCTTGGAGTGATCGCTCAGCGCAATCACCTGTTCCGCCTGTCGGATCATTTTACGCTTTACCATGCCGTCTTCTTCATGAGGTATCGTCAGGCCGTTTTCCGAGATGCCGACAACGCCGATCAGCACCTTATCGGCGTGATAATCCCCCAGTTTTTCTACGACGGAAGCCCCGTATAAAAACCGGTGTTCCTTCTGGAGCTTTCCGCCGAGCAGGTGAATATCAATTCCCTCTTTTGCGGAAAGGATATCGGCCTGATTGATCGAATTTGTAATAACAGTGCAGCCGGTGACATTTAAATGCTCCGCGCAGGCCTGCACGGTTGTCGAAGTGTCCAGGATGATCCGGTCTCCTTTATGGATCAGGGATGCGGCCAGCCTGCCGATTTTGTTTTTCTCTTCAGAAACGGTTTTCAGCCGGCCCGAATAGCCCGGAACTTCCTGATTCACCGACGGCAGAATCGCGCCGCCCCGTGTTCTGATAATGGCCCCGCGCTCTTTCAGCTTTACAAGGTCCCTTCTTGCGGTATCTCTTGAAATATGAAGCAGCGAACATATCTGTTCAGCGGTGATCCGCCGATGCTGTTTCAAATATTCCATTATCGCAATCAGTCTTTCTTCTTGATACACGTCCTCATTCCCTTTTTCGTCACTTATCTGTAAGTAATTATAAGTTTTTATCCCGATATATTCAATGTTTTTAAGTATTCATAAGCGAAATCACTTCTTTTTAACCATTTTTTAGCTCCCGCACAAAAAAACCAGTCTTTCGACTGGCGAGTGGGAAGGAGGTATTGCGGGGTCCGCTGAATGGCGGGAAATCGAGGAAAAAAGCATGCTATTCAGCCAGCGGCTCTTTCCGTTTTTGATCCATAAACCGAACGGTATCAGCCATGACCTCGGTCACATAAACTTTTACGCCGTCTGTCTTTTCATAGCTTCTCGTCTGGATTCTGCCGCTCACACCGACCATTGACCCTTTTTGGCAGTACAATGCCGTGTTTTCAGCGTTTTTTCTCCAGATGGTGCAGTTGACGAAGTCGGTTCCGGTTTCACCCGACGCGCTTTTAAAATTGCGGTTTACCGCCAACGTAATATGCGCGACGGGAATGCCCGCTGATGTAAAACGGAGCTCCGGGTCTTTCGTCAGCCGGCCGACAAGCATAACGTGGTTAAACAAGCCGTATCCTCCTCTCTTTTTCGAGGCTGGCTTCATTGTAGTACAAGGGCTCGTGAAAGCAAAAAGCGGATAAAGCCGTTATTCGTTCAGGCTGCTCTTATGTTTTCGTTTTTCTTTCTGATAAAAAAAACTTTTGTTTTTGACCGCTTATGTAATATGTATTTTTGAGCAGCCGCGAGAAAAGTTTCGTTTTGAGCCAGTCTTTCTCAAACATGCGGACAAACTTTCCGCCGTCCCATGCGAACCAGTAAAAACTCAGCTTTTTATCAGTCAGTGAAAGCTGAATTTTATACTGTTCCATGCGGTCTTTTGTTTCATATAAAAAGACGACATTTCCCCTTCTGTTAAGATGCACCTCACAATCTTCCTTTTTGCATACCAAGTAGGAATGATCGTCTTTTCGCCTTGAACCGTCTTCTATATAGATTTCCTTCAGGCGCAATTGATTCATAAGCATCTCTCCATGACCATATTCTTTTACATTATAATGAAAAAATAGAAATGATTAAATGTTGACCGCCTACAAAAATGATGAAGCATGTCTTACAGCATTTTCCCGGGAAAAATGATATGTGTTATAATAAATGAACGAAAAACATGGACAACAGGGGTGAAAATAAGAGATGAAAACCTTTAAACTGGTTGATCTGAATGTGGAACGTTTAGATAAAGACGATCAGCCGATTGAGCAGTTTCCCCTTTTAGACGGATTGATTATTAACAAAGAGGACGGAGAAAATCACTGGTTAATTGAAGCACTGGTCCCGGCCGAACACTTTTCTTTTTTTGACATGCTGATGAAAAGCCAGAAAGAAGCGAAGGTGTTTGTAACGATTACGAAAAAAAGCAACCGTCCCGCCCAGCTGACGGGAAGCATCAAAAATATCGTCGAGCTGGAAAGAAGTATACAAGTTTTAATTTACGGTCAAATGGTGTCAAGAAATCACCCCGGATCAGAAAGCATTCTGGAGTCGCTCGTGAAAGAAGGCTACTCGGGCAGCCGGCTGATTGAAGCGTTTAAACAAAAATTATAATCATGAAAAAGGCCGGACGTTAATCATCCAGCCTTTTTTTGTGCCTTAGTCATTGTGAGGAGCCCGCTGTTTCAGCAGATCTCTGATTTCAGTCAGCAGTTCTGTCTGCTGATCTGTTTCCTCGGCTTCTTCAGCCTCTTCTTCTGCTTCTTTTTTACGTCTCAGCTTGCCTATTGTGCGGATCACGATAAAAATAGAAAATGAAATAATGAAGAAGTTCACAATCGTTTGAATGAAGCTTCCGTACTTGATATGAGCCTCGCCGAATGTCACGGCCAGCCCTGAAAAGTCAAGACCGCCGAGAAGCAGGCCGACAAGCGGCATGATGATATCTTCAACGAGCGACGTCACGATTTTGCCGAAAGCGCCGCCGATGACGACACCGATTGCCAGATCCATGATATTGCCCCGCATCGCAAAGCTTTTAAATTCTGACCACATTAGATTCACCCCTTTCTATACAAAATGGGCTTTTTTATAAGCCCATTTGTTTGTTTTTATTCTCCGAGCGCAAAAGTTAATTCAGCTTCACACACGAGCTCGCCGTCAACTTTGGCAACGCCTTTGCCGCGTCCGATCGTACCGCGCGCGCGGGTAATATCAACCTCAAGCTCCAGCTTGTCACCCGGTTTTACCTGCTTTTTGAAACGGCAGTTATCAATCCCCGCAAAAAATGCAAGTCTGCCCCGGTTTTCTTCTTTAATCAGCATCGCAACCGCTCCGACCTGCGCCAAAGCCTCTACGATTAATACGCCCGGCATAACAGGGTATTCAGGAAAATGGCCGTTGAAAAAATCTTCATTCGCCGTCACATTTTTATATCCCGCCGCCCGTTTTCCTTCTTCGACTTCCGTAATTCTGTCTACCAGAAGAAACGGATAGCGATGGGGAATAATTTCTTTAATTTGCTGAGTATCAAGCATTCTCTTGACATCTCCTTCATCGACAATAGTATGTATAGAAGGTATATGTGGCAACCAATCTGTACATTTGGAAGTATATTATGAATCAATTTCTTTTTCAACCGCGCTGTAAACTGTAACCAGCTGGCAATGAGCCTCGTCCATTAATGTGTTATGATAAATAAAGATTTTTACCCTATGCAAAGAGGTTGGAAGATGATTGCTAAGTTTACTGAAAAACGTACGCGGGTGATGCTGAATGAGTGGTATGACGCCATGGGAAAACGCCAATTCGATCTAGCCCGTTCCCTTCACGAACAAATCAATCAGCATCTCCCCAAATTACAAAAGAATGCAAAGCTCAAACTCAGATATCAGCTGTTTTTCGCACGGTTTCAGCTGCTGTTTGAGAAAAAAGACGGTCTGAATAAACTGTTCTGCGAGCTGAAGCGGCGCAAAGATGAGATGGATCATGAATTAACTTATTATTTCTATTTTTTCAAAGGGTTATTCCATATGGTGAATGGCGCTCCGAACCGTGCTGTCTGCCGCTTTAAAGAAGCTGAACAGTACCTGCCGGCCATACAGGACCGTTTCGAAGCCGCTGAATTTTATTATAAAACAGCGGGTGCATATTACATGATGAAGTCGCCTGCGCTCTCCATTCAATATGTCAATAAAGCGCTGGAAATCTATCAAGATGAAGCCGGCTACATCAAAAAAACGCTCAGCTGCCGGCTGCTTCTCGCCGTGAATTATATAGACGAGGCACGCTATGAAGACGCAGAACAGCTCTTTAATGAATCCATAAAGATAACGGACCGGATCAATGACAATAACCTGCTGTGCCACGCCTATTATAATTTTGGTTTTTTAAAGACCGCCCAGAAAAAAGATAAAGAGGCCCTCCCTTTTTACAAAAAGGTATTGGGCAATCAGCGTTTCGAGAAAGAGTCTCCCGTTTCCTACCTTCATTGTGTATACGAAGCGGTCAGAGCACTTTTTAAAACCGGTTCTGCCGCCGAAGGACAAACCGTGCTGCAGAAAGGTTTATACATATCTGAAAAAGTGCAGAACAAGATTATGAAATTGAAGCTGACCGCGCTCAACATACTGTACACCGCTCAGGAGGACCCGTACGACCGATTGCAGAAGCTTGTGCTGGAGCTGCAGAAAATTGAAGCGTGGGTGGATTTGGAAGTGCTGCTTCAGGATATTACTGATTACTACAAAAAAAAGGGCGATTTTGAGAAAGCCGCATTTTTTATCATGCGCGGCTGATCAAAACGCCCCTTCTTTTATCTGACTGAGTTGATTAAGCCCAGCATTTGGTCTCCCAATGTAATCGTGCGGCTGTTCAGCTGATAGGAACGCTGAGACACGATTAAGTCGGTCATTTCTTTTGACATATCGACATTTGAACTTTCAAGCGCGCCCTGCTCCATGCCGATTGCCTGCCGGTTTGCGCCGGTAAGCTCTTCAATCGCTGAAGCCCCCGCGCCGTTTACGGAAAACAGATTATCCCCTTCCGCATGAAGCGCCTGAGGATTATTGACATTGACGATGCCGAGATTAAACGTCTGCGAACGGGTTCCCGCCTGGTCTGAAGCAGTCAGCGTTCCGGTTTTGCTGATTTTCAGCTGAGTCAGCGAACTGTCAATTTGTATGGGCTGACCGTTCTCATCGAGAATGGGATTGCCTCCCGCTGTCATCAGCTGAAGCAGCCGGTCATTTCCGCCGGCCGGCTTGAGGGAAAGTGAGCCGTCCCTTGTATACACCCGCCGTCCGTCCGCTTCTGCCTGAAGATATTGATAAGGTGATGTGAACGCGATATCAAGGTCACGGTCGGTTTTTTTGATGCTTCCCTGCCCTGAGTCCAGCTGCGGGGTCATGACCGTTCCGGCGCCGAGACGCAGGCCGGGCGGCGTTTTCCGCATGTCCGGCGAATTTTCCTTTTTGTCATCTATATGGTCATACTGCTGTCTGATCAGCTCGGAAAAGCGGGAGTCCCTCGCTTTATAGCCTGTCGTATCACTGTTTGAAAGGTTGCTGCTGACTGTATCCATCTGCTGCTGAAGCTGATTTAAGGCTGTTGAAGCCGTCAGCATTGATCTGAGCATCATAATTGAACGTCCCCCATTTTGTTACACTTTGCCGATTTCATTTGCGGCTTTATCCATGCTTTTATCGTAAGCCTGAATGACTTTCTGATTGGCTTCAAATGATCTGTATGCTTCCGTCATTTCTGTATACGTGCTCGTCACGTCCACGTTCGAAAGCTCCGAGACGCCTTGCTTTAATGAATACGAGACTTGGGGATTCGCCGCCGCGCTCGGCAGTTCAGAGCCGTCGGCCGTGCTGTATAGGTCATTGCCGTCCCGTTTCAGATTGCGCACGTCTTCTTCCATTCTGATGTCAATCTGCCCCGCCGGCCGGCCGTTTGTCGTGACCGTTCCGTTTTCTGATACGGTGAATTTTTCATTGTCGACTGTAATCGGCTGTCCGTTTGTTGATAACACAAGGTTTCCGTTTATCGTAAGCTGATTGTTTTCATTTAATGAGAAAGTGCTGCTTTTTGAATAGCGGACGCCGCCCGCGGTCTGCACGGGATAAAACAGCTCGGCGTTTTCATTCGTTTCGGCATTCTTGGGAACCTGATTCTCCATCAGCGCGATATCCGTCGGCTGATCGGTCGTTTTCAGGCTTCCCTGCGTAAACAACGGTTTCAGCTCCTGCATGTATACGCCTGTGTTGACGGAGCCGATTTTCGTTTTTTTGTCGCCTTCTATTCGGCTCAGAAGCATCTCGGGAAAGGCGCGGATTGAACCTTGATCCTCTTTGTACCCTGATGTATTCGCGTTTGCGATGTTATTTGACAGCATTTCCGTTCTTCTCTGCTGTGTAATCATTGCGGACGTTGCGGTATATAATCCTTTTAACAAGTCTTCCACCTCTGAAATAGCATTATTTCCAGTTGCACCACCGGAACATTTGTTCTATAATGAAAATCAGCATTTTTTCTTATTATCGGATTTACATTCCCGTTCGTGAAGGGTTTGGCAGAAAAAAACCCCATTCTTTTTCAGAATGAGGTTTTATCATCAGCTCAGTTTGCGTTTTGGAAGCTTGTCCATGTTATCCAGCATGACGCCGGTTCCGACCGCAACACAATCCATCGGGTTCTCAGCGACAAGAACAGGCACCCTCAGCTCTTCGGCAAGAAGCTGGTCAAGCCCGTTTAACAGCGCTCCCCCGCCGGTAATGATAACGCCGCGGTCGATGATGTCAGCGGACAATTCAGGCGGTGTTCTTTCAAGAACCTGCTTGGCGGCCTGCACAATGACGGCAACTGATTCACGAAGGGCTTCTTCTACTTCTTTGCTGTTTACTGTAATCGTTCTCGGCAGACCGGAAACCATGTCACGGCCGCGGATGGTGATTTCTTCATGACGTGCGTCTGGGAAAACCGTTGCGACCTTCACCTTAATATCTTCAGCGGTACGTTCACCGATCAGCAGCTTATACTCGCGTTTGATATAATTTAAGATTTCCATGTCAAACTTGTCCCCAGCCATCTTAATAGAAGAGGAGGTGACAATATCGCCCATAGAAATAACTGCGATATCTGTCGTACCGCCTCCGATGTCAACAACCATGTTACCGCTCGGCTGGAAGATTTCCATACCCGCGCCGATAGCGGCAACTTTCGGTTCTTCTTCAAGGTACACATGCTTTCCGCCGCTTTTTTCAGCTGCTTCTTTAATCGCTTTTTGCTCAACGGATGTAATATTCGTCGGGCAGCAGATCAGCATGCGCGGTTTTGAGAAAAGTCCTTTTACATTCAGCTTATTAATGAAATGTTTCAGCATGGCTTCTGTTACTTCGAAGTCTGCGATTACGCCGTCTTTCAGCGGACGGATCGCAACAATATTCCCAGGTGTACGTCCAACCATTCGTCTGGCTTCTTCACCGACAGCCAGCACTTTGCCGCTGTTTTTATCAAGTGCCACAACGGAAGGCTCATTCAGAACAATTCCTTTTCCTTTTACATGGATCAGTACATTTGCAGTACCGAGGTCAATTCCAATATCCCTTGCAAACATCTATTTATATCCTCCTTGATATCTGTTTCACAGTAAAATATCCACATTGTGCCCTAATTATATATATTATCATAATTTATCAAAAAAAAGCTGCTGAACGATATAAGTTCTTGACAAAATTTTGCGGATATTCGCGAAACCGCCCGGGAGGAGAAAAAAGGGCCCGGCAGACGTCAGGCGCTACGGCTGCTGAACGGGCTCCCCTTCAAGAATTTCATCCTTCTTGTACTTTAATTTCGTCGCCTCTCCCCCTCTTAAATGTCTGATGGATTTATGATAATCGAGTATTTCTTTTACTTCATTCGCCAAGTCAGGATTAATTTCAGGCAGGCGCTCCGTCAGATCTTTGTGTACGGTACTTTTGGAAACACCAAACTCTTTCGCAATGACACGAACGGTTTTTTTCGTCTCCACGATATACTTACCAATCTTGATTGTTCGCTCTTTGATGTAATCGTGCACACCACTCGACCTCCCCAGTTGGATGTGAGAAGTGTGAAATGAGATCCGTATTCTGTAACAGATTCACTGATGATGCAGCTTCTTCGTTGTCCGATTATATAAGAAGGTTTTAGAAATATGCCCACGATCCCTCACCTCAAACACTCTCTTTGATAGGTTTGTAACAGTGTATTAGCAATGAATTGGGAATATGCTAAAAACTCAATAAGGACAAGGGGCGGGTCATAATTTTCTGCTTTTTGAACGGGGGGTTTACATCCGCGCGATCCTGCTGTAGAATGAAACAGCACAATTAGTTACTTAGGTAAGTTTTTTGAAAAGGAGAACGGAAATGATCCACGTCAACAGACGCCTCATTCATCAAATCAATCAATGCGCCCGCCTGATTACGAAGAAAGCCAATGAACGGCTGGAACCATTCGGCCTGTACTCCTCTCAATGGTCAATCCTATATTGCTTAAAAACGATCGGACCGATGACCCAAAAAGAAATCTGGTCCTATCTGAACGTAGAGGCGCCGACCGTTACCAGAACGATCAAACGCCTTGAAGAAAACGGCTGGATTCAGCGGGAACAGGGAGAAGACAAGCGGGAAAAGCTCGTCGTCCTGACGAAGGAAGCTGAATTGAAATACGACAGCATCAATCAAGAGATGCTGAAGTTCGAGGAAGACATGCTTGCGGATTTCCAGGATGGAGATAAGGAAGCTTTTTCTGAGTTTCTGAATGTGTTTTTAACGAAATAATAAAGAAAGGGAAGTGCTGTACTTTTGAGTAAATCTGACTCGATCTGGACCAAAGATTTTATTATGGTCGTACTCGTGAATTTATTTGTCTTTGTGTTCTTTTATACATTTTTGGCCGTGCTGCCTATCTATATGATTCAGGAGCTTGGCGGCAGTGAATCGCAAGGAGGGCTTTTGATCAGCCTGTTCCTGTTATCTGCTATTATCACCCGTCCTTTTTCAGGGGCGATTATTGAACGGTTCGGCAAGAAAAGAATGACGATTGTATCTCTGGCGCTGTTCGCCCTGTCTTCTTATCTGTATTTGCCGATACACAATTTCTATCTGCTGCTCGGACTGCGTTTTTTCCAAGGCATCTGGTTCAGCATTTTAACGACGGTCACGGGCGCAATTGCCGCTGACATTATTCCCGCCAAGCGGCGCGGCGAGGGGCTCGGTTATTTCGCGATGTCTATGAACCTTGCCATGGCGATCGGTCCTTTTCTCGGGCTGAGCCTTGTGAAAGTCATTTCGTTCCCGGTTTTCTTTACGATTTTTGCCGTATTTGTTTCTTTAGGCTTGCTGATTGCTTTTATGATTCGTGTGCCGGATCAAAACAACAGCGGAACGACAGTCTTCCGTTTTTCTTTCTCCGACATGTTTGAAAAAGGCGCGCTTAAAATCGCGATTGTCGGGTTGTCCATTTCTTTCTGTTATTCAAGTGTGACTTCATATTTATCCGTTTATGCAAAGACGATCCACCTGTTGGATGTCAGCGGCTATTTCTTCGTCTGTTTCGCAGTGACGATGATGGCCGCCCGTCCTTTCACAGGAAAGCTGTTTGACAGAGTGGGGCCGGGAATCGTCATCTATCCGTCGATTATCGTGTTCTCCGCGGGGCTTTGCATGCTGGCGATGACAAACAGCGCCCTCATGCTTCTCTTGTCCGGAGCCGTAATCGGTCTCGGATACGGCTCGATCGTACCGTGTATGCAGACGCTGGCGATTCAGAACTCGCCCGGACACCGTTCAGGCTTTGCGACGGCTACCTTCTTCACTTTCTTTGACAGCGGGATTGCCGGCGGGTCATATGTATTCGGCCTCTTCGTCGCTTCCGCCGGATTCCATTCGATTTATCTGGCAGCGGGGCTGTTCGTCCTGATTGCATTGCTCCTGTATGGCTGGAGCCAGAAAAAAAGAACGCCGCTTGAAGCGGACGGAAACGTTTCAATCGCAGACTGATATGACAAAAAGCCGGGGGCAGCCCCCGGCTTTTTTTATTCGGCCGCTCTTTCCCGCACGATTCGTCCCTCCGCTTTTGCATAAGGAGGATGAATATACATAAGCGCCGAATAACCGAGACACGACAAAATGACACCCGCAAACCAGGAAATATCATAGATGCCGGCGAACGCCGGGACGTACATCCCGATTAAAGAAATAAACGCGCCGAGAAAAGTCGCGGCAAAGGCCCGGTAATTATAGCCTTTGTAATAAGTGTACTGTCCGGTTTCCGAATAAAGGTCTTCAACTGAGAGCTGCCTTTTTCTGATGATAAAATAATCAGCCATCATCACCCCGGCCACCGGTCCGAGCATCCCGCCGATGAGTCCGAGAAACGCATAAACATTCGTGGCGCTCTCCATCAGCTTCCACGGTATTGTGAACAGAGCCAAAACGGCGGTCAAATACCCTCCCCTCCTGAATGTAATATACTTCGGCAGGACATTCGCCAAGTCATAGGCCGGTGACACGATGTTTGCCGCCACGTTAACCGAGACGGCGGCGATGCAAAGTGTGATGACCGAAAGAGCGATAACGAAAGGATTATCAAACCGGGCCAAAATCTCCACCACATCCCAAATCGGTTCTCCGAATGCTACCTGTGATCCGGATGTCACTGTAATGCTCGCAAACGCGAACAGCGCAAACGTTCCCGGCAGGCCGTAAAACTGGCCGCGAATCTGTTCTTTTTGCGACGCAGCGAACCGGGTGAAGTCAGGAATATTCAAAATCAATGTCGCCCATATCCCGATAATGCCCGTCACTCCGGCGGCAAACGGCCAAAACGTTTCAGAAAATGTATGGAACTTTCCCGGCTGTGAGTAAATCGGTCCGAGCCCGCCGGCAATATCTATCGCCCACCAGACCATGCCGCCGAAGACGAGATAAACAAGCGGGCCCGCCCACACTTCAAATTTTTTGATTGATTCCATGCCGTGCCGCAGCACAAGCAGATGAATGCCCCAAAAGAAAATGAACGACAGAAAGCCCGGCAGATGAAGCCCAAATATATTCCAATCTCCGCCGAGACTCCCCCAGCCCGGCCATATATTCAAAAGCAGAATGTGCAAAGCCGTGCTCCCGGCAAATGTTTGAATTCCGAGCCACATAATGGCTGTAAACGCCCTGAGAAGCGCCGGAATGTTAGCGCCGTATATTCCGTAAGAAGCCCTGATAATGACCGGAAAAGGCAGTCCGTATTTCGTTCCGGCATGGCCGTTCAAGGCCAAAGCGGCGAACAAAATGAGTGACGCCGTCACGATAATGGCGAGCACCTGCCACGGAGAAAGACCGATCGCAATGAGCCCGCCCACAGTCGCATAGGTCGGGATATTATGAATACAGCCCATCCAGATGGATGCAAAATTCACCGCTTTCCATGTCCGTTCGCCGTCTTCTAAAGGCAGTAAATCTTTGTTGCTCAGCCGATCACTCGTTGTTTTTGTCATTTTCTCCCTCCCGCATGTACGTTTTCCTTACATCACATGTGAAAAAATATAACTGAAAATTCCGTAAATAACATTGGTCGCTGTCGACAATAATCGTTTTGATTTTTGAGCACATTACACAAAAAAAGAGACGGGGAGAGCCCGTCTCTTTTTGTTGCGCCTGCCTGTTAAGAGGCTTTTTTGAGGAGAACCGAAAACCGGAATACCATCAAAAGGCTTACGGCGCCGACAACGATAAGAATCGTGCCGAGCATATGAAAATGGCCGGCGGTAATTTCTTTTCCGAAAAGAATGCCCAAAATGACAGAAGACAAAATCGAACCGAGATACCGGCAGGTCTGAAACAGGCCGGACGTTGTTCCGACCATGTCGGCGGGGCTCGTTTTCAGCATGGCCGCCTGAAACGTGACATTTCCGAAGCCGTAGCCGACACCCAGCACGGACAGGATCAGCCCTTTTCCTATCATAGGCGCCTGAAGAAAGAAAAACGTTAACAGCACCGCACCGATCGCGGTCAGGCAGGTTCCGGCAACAATCGGCTGAAGAAGCCCTTTCTTATCTATCCATTTTCCGGTCAGAGGCGACACCAGAATACTCATGCCCGACATAAACAGCATAATCAATCCGCTTGTCTGAACGGACAAATGCATTTCATCCTGAAAATAGCTCGGAAGCCCGAAAAAGATGCAGTAAAAGAATATATTCAGCAAAATAAATTGAATATACACCGACGATAGTTTCCGATGCGTTTTAAACAGCCTGACATCAATAAACGGCTTCTCTGTTTTCAGCTCGCGCCAGATAAACAGCCCGACAAACAAAAGCCCGAATACGCCTTCTGTATAGTGAGGCTTCGTACTGAAGGACAATAAAAACGACAGGAGAAGGATAATCGCCCCGGCAAACAGAAGTATCCCGATCGTATCAAGCTGGCGAAGCACGCCTTTCAAGCCGCCGATCTCGCGTTTTTCATCTTTCGGAAACATATACATTCCGAGAAAAAAGCTGAGAATGATAAACGGCAGATTGACGAAAAAGATTGCCGGCCACCCTCCCCAAACGATCAGAAAACCGCCGAGAGTCGGACCGAGCGCCGTCATGGCTGATGCAAAGATTGACAGGACGGCCAGCGCCGAAGCCTGCTTCTCCTGTATATTTGAACGGATCAATCCGACGCCGGACGGATATATCGCGCTGCTTCCAATCGATTGAAAAAGCCGCATGATCAGCAAAGTCATAAAAGTCGGCGCAAACGGCGCGCCGACCGCCGAGACGGCAACAAGCAGAAGCCCGATCAAAAACAGCTTCTTCCTGCCGAGCATATCACCGAGCTTCCCGGTAACAGGCTGCGCCACCGCGCTGGCAAGATAAAAGGACGATATCAGCCAGGACACCGTTGTAAACGACAGGTGAAATTCATGCTGAATACTGTGAAGCGCAAGAGAAATCATCGACGAGTTCAATGGGTTCAGCATCGTCCCCGAAGCCACGGCCGTCAAGAACAGGACGCGGCTTTTTTTGGAGATTGTCATTTTGTCTGTGCGATAAATTCTTCCGTCGTCCGGCTTCTGCCGATTTTCGGGAAGATAAACTTGAGTGTCGCTTCGTGCTGTTCATCGCTGAATGTCGCCATCGCGTCAGTTACGAAAACTTGCTGATACCCGAGCTGAAAAGCTTCCCGCGCCGTGCTTTCCACACCGATGTTTGTCGCAATCCCGCATAACACGATCGTGTCGATTCCCCGTCTTCTGAGCTGAAGATCCAGGTCCGTGCCGAAAAACGCGCCCCACTGCCGTTTTGTTACCGTATAATCGTTTTCTTTCACTCCGATGTCAGGCACAAATTCAGCCCAATCCGCCGGCGGAGCCGAATGGCCCGCCGCCTCTTCATCCGTCAGCGGCTTCAGCGCATCCGCTCCGTCATGAAAATCCACGTTCACAAAGCTGATAAATCCGCCTTTTTCCCGGAACACATCAATTAATTTTTTCGCGTTCGGCACAACGGTACCGCTTTTATCAATCGGCACAATGCCTTTTTGTAAATCAATAAGAACCAAAGCCGTTTTTTCAAATTGCAGATTTAATGATGTTGTCATAATGATTCCTCCTGATGCAGTTAGTGTTTCTCACCCCGTTTATTTTACTCTTTCCCGGACAGGATTTCTTCCGCCGTGCTCCGGCGCTATTTTTATGGATATAAAGTCGCACGACACCCATTTGAAAAAGCAACATTATGAACGCAAAAAACCATGTTAGATAACCTTACATGAAAATGTTTTATCGTTCTTTTTTCTCTATAATAATGAATTAATCACAATTACATTCTGAATGAGACGGAGGAATACAACATGCAGATGGGCGATACAGTATTTATGTTCTTTTGCGCTTTACTCGTGTGGCTGATGACCCCCGGGCTGGCTTTGTTTTACGGCGGAATGGTAAAAAGCAAAAACGTGCTCAGCACGGCGATGCATAGTTTTTCTTCTCTCGCCATCGTATCCGTCGTTTGGGTTTTGTACGGATATTCACTCGCTTTTGCCCCCGGCAATACATGGCTTGGCGGGATTGAATGGGCGGGGCTGAAGGGGGTCGGCTTTGAACCCGGAAGTTACAGTGATACGATCCCGCATTCCTTGTTCATGATGTTCCAAATGACGTTTGCCGTACTGACGACGGCCATTATTTCCGGAGCATTTGCTGAACGCATGAGATTCAGTGCTTTTCTTGTATTTTCCTTTTTGTGGGCTTCCCTCGTATATACCCCCGTTGCGCACTGGGTATGGGGCGGCGGCTGGATCGGCCAAATGGGCGCTCTTGACTTCGCAGGCGGAAACGTCGTCCACATTTCTTCCGGGGTCGCCGGGCTTGTGCTGGCGATTGTGCTCGGGAAACGCAAAGACGGCACGGCGGCTTCCCCTCACAACTTAATTTACACGTTCTTGGGCGGAGCGCTCATCTGGTTCGGATGGTTCGGCTTCAATGTCGGCAGCGCCCTGACGCTTGACAGTATCGCGATGTTTGCTTTCATTAACACAAACACCGCGGCTGCAGCCGGAATTATCGGCTGGATTTTAATCGAATGGATGCTGAACAAAAAACCGACCATGCTGGGTGCTGTATCAGGCGCTATCGCCGGGCTTGTCGCCATTACGCCGGCTGCCGGGTTCGTTACGCCGTTCTCTTCCATCGTAATCGGTTTCATCGGCGGGCTTGTCTGCTTTTGGGGCGTTTATTGGCTCAAAAAGACTTTCGGTTATGATGATGCGCTTGACGCTTTCGGCCTGCATGGAATCGGGGGGACATGGGGCGGCATCGCGACCGGTTTATTCGCCACCACTTCCGTCAATGACGGCGGGGCAAACGGGCTGTTTTACGGCGATCCGGGACTGCTCTGGAAGCAGATTGCGGCCATTGCGGCGACCTATGTATTTGTATTTATTGTCACTTTCGTTATCATTAAAATTGTAGGTCTGTTCATTCCCCTGCGCGCCAGTGAAGAAGAAGAGTCACTCGGGCTTGATTTAACGATGCACGGGGAAAAAGCATATCAGGACTTATAAAGTGAGGAGTGGCTTAGATGAGCGGTCAAATGTTCAAGGTAGAAATCGTTACGCGTCCCGCTAAGTTTGAAACATTGAAACAGGAACTCGGTAAAATCGGAGTCACATCGCTGACCTTCTCCAACGTACACGGCTGCGGCCTTCAAAAAGCCCACACCGAACTATACCGCGGAGTCAAAATTGAAAGCAATGTATATGAACGGCTGAAAGTGGAAATCGTTGTCAGCAAGGTCCCCGTTGATCAAGTGGTGGAAACGGCGAAAAAAGTGCTGAAAACGGGAGAGCCCGGAGACGGAAAAATATTCGTCTATGAAATCGGAAACACGATTAATATCCGCACCGGAGAAGAAGGACCAGAAGCTTTATAAACAGACAGAACGCCCGGAGACAGCATATCCCGGGCGTTTTTTTTTTCGGACTCCATTAAAAAGAAGAAACCTTTTTTTCATGCGGGACAGGCCGCTTATGCCGTACGGGTTGTTTTTTCGCATATGTACTGATATTGACCAGTATGCCGCACAAAAACAGCGTCATAATCAATGAAGAACCGCCGTAGCTGATAAACGGAAGCGGCACACCGGTAACCGGGAGGAGTCCGCTCATCGCTCCCAAATTCAATACAACCTGAAACATTAATTGAAACGTAATTCCGATGGCAAGAAGCTTCCCGAACGGGTCATCAGCCCGCACGGCCGTTTTTACGCCGAGAAGCATTAACGCAAAATATAATCCCAAAACGATCAGAACACCGAATATCCCCAGCTCTTCGCTGATTACGGCCATAATGAAATCGGTATGCGCCTCAGGCAGATAGTTCATTTTTTCAACACTGTTTCCAAGCCCTCTTCCGAAAAACCCGCCTCCGGAAATAGCAAAATAGGATTGAATCAGCTGATAGCCGTCCCCGTTCGCGTCACCAAACGGATTGGTAAAGGAAACGAGGCGCTTCACACGATAGGAAGCGGAAAATGCGAGATAAACAACCCCGGACACCGCCGTCGCGCCGAGCACGAACAGATGGCGCTTTTTCAAGCCGGCACATAATAAAATCGACCCGCACGCCGCCAGGATTAAGGAAGCCGTCCCTAAATCAGGCTCCGCCAATGTCAGCAGAAAAGCGGTCCCCAAAATCACTAAAGGCGGCAGAACCCCTTTCACAAATTGATGAATGTACGGCTGCTTTTTCGTATAAATCGAAGCGAAATACAAAATCATGGCGATCTTCGCCAATTCAGACGGCTGTACAACAAGCGGGCCCGCTCCCAGCCACCTGCGGGAAAAATTCCGCTCCAGCCCGATTCCCGGTATCAATACGAGCAGCAGCAATACCAGCGAACCGACCACAAACAGCGGTACAAGCCGCGCATACCGCTTATACGGCAGACAGGCGGCAAATAGAAATAAGCATAATCCGATCAGTAAAGAGGTACTTTGTTTATGGAAGAAATAGGATGGATCTCCGTACCGCTGAGACCCCATCACATCACTGGCGCTGTACACCATTAACAAGCCGAATCCGCAAAGCAGCATAATGACAAACACAAGCGGCAGATCGGCGTTTTTCAAACGTTTCAGCAACGGACAAAACTCCTTCGGCTATTCTTTTCCCGCATACTTGACGCACAGTAATACAGTCACGTTTCATTCTGTTTACTTTTTTATGATTATTTTTAATACCAATTGTGTCTCATAGAAAAAAGCATTACACTGTTCATATAAAATAAAGATAAAAGGTGATATTTGTGAATTACGAACTATTTAAAGCGATCAATGGTTTGTCGCACCATAGTGCCATTCTCGACTCTATCATGGTATTTATTACGGAATACGCCATTTACGCCTACGCCCTTTTCCTGCTTGCCATGTGGCTGTTCGGAAGCACAAAAGGCAGACAAAACGCCCTGTACGCGGGCTTCACGGGTGTTGCGGCGCTTATCGTCAACTACCTCATCACGAAGGTCTATATCGAGCCGCGCCCCTTTGTCGAGCATACGGTTCATACGCTGATCCCTCATGCCGCGGATGCTTCATTTCCGAGTGACCATACGACAGGCGCTTTGGCGATTTCAATTGCGATTCTGTTCCGCAACAAAAAACTCGGCTGGCCGCTTGTGATTTTCGGCCTTTTGACCGGCTTCTCAAGAATTTGGGTCGGCCACCACTATCCGATCGATGTGCTCGGAAGCATTATCGTTTCCCTCATTGTCGGATTCCTGCTGTTCAGATTTTCAAATGTGCTTCGTCCGATTGTCGATCTGATCGTGCGAATCTATGAAAGTATCGTTCATAAAAACAAATCGACAAACCATAATATATAAAAAAAGCCGGCGTCTGTCACAGACTGCCGGTTTTTGTATGTTTGGCTGTATGCTTTTTCCTTTGTAAAGCACAGAATGCGGCAATGCCGAGACTGTCAATCAGCACATCGCGGAGGCATCCGTTTCTGCCGAAAAAGAGCTGGACGATTTCTGTCAGGAAAGCGGCGGCCAATGCATACAGCACCGCCCTCTTCATGCGCCTGCTCTCTCTGAAAAACAAATAGGCGAGCACAAAAAATGAAAACGCGTGCCCGAGCTTTTGAATCGCCGCTTCCGGTATTGCGAGCTCCGCCATATCGAACACTAAGAAACCGGACACATCCGGATGGGGCGTGAAACGGAAGGACACCGTCTGCGACACAACCATATCGTGAAAGCTTTCAGTCAAAGCAGAAACGAAAACAAAGACGAGCCACCCGGCCGCCAGACATTTATTCATTCAGCATCTCCTTCGTTTTCTACTAGTATAAAGGCACATGCGGCAATATGAAAAGCGCCTATCAGAGCTGATAGGCGCTTTGGGATCAAGATTACTTGCCCGAATCTTTCATTGAGCCGTCATCTTTACCATCTGTCTTGTCTTTTGTGCCGTCCTCTTTGTCACCCGGTTTTTCTTCGGTTTCTTTTTTAGGCGTCACATCTTTTTTCTCGGAAGACTGCTGAATTGACCCTTCCGTTTCTTCTGTCAAAGCGTTTTTCTCTTCAGCCGCCGCTTTTTCAATAGATGTTACCGGCTTGTCCATAAAATTGAGCGGGTTCATCGCTACGCCGTCCTTGCGGATTTCAAAGTGCACGTGATTTCCGCTTTCTTCACTGTAAAGGTTTTTTCCGGATTTACCGATGACCTGGTTCTGCTTTACTTTGTCGCCCTGATCCACGCTGACTTCAGATAAAGACTGATAGACAGTAGACAGGCCGTCTGAGTGTTCAATTTCAACCACATACCCCAGTACCGGGTCTTTAGCAGCTTTAACAACCGTACCGCTCAGAGAAGCAGAAACATCAAATGATTTTCCGTCTTTCTCAGCTAAGTCAATTCCTTTACTGAGGCTGTACGTGTTATTATAGTTAACAAGTGCTGCTTCTTTCTCTTTTTTTGCGGCATCAGTTTCATAAAACTTTTTCACAACAGAAACATTTTCAGAATGAGCAGCCGGCATTGCGACGTTTTCCATTGACTTGCCTACTTCGACGGCATCGTCTTTGCCGCTGTCATACGCGGAGTTTCCGCCGTTGTTCGTCAGATTGTCCTTCACATCATTCGAAACGGATTGATACCAAAGGACAGCTGTTAAAATGACGGCCGCACTGACTAAGTAGATTGCAGGGAATATCCAGCGTTTGCGAAAAAACCGCTGAAGTTTTTTGACTTGAGAAGTTTTCTTTTCTTCCTCTCTCATTTGTTCATCACCTCAGCAACATTCTGAACACTTTTCTGAAAATATATACACATCCATAAAAAACTTTTTTGGAAATAGTATGTGCAGATTGCACTTATTTATGTAATGAAATGTGAAGGGAGATCCCGGAATATGAATTTGACCCTGCGCAAAGCCGTATTGGAGGATTTAGATGCGGTGGTGGCCATTTACAACTCGACGATTGCCTCACGAATGGTAACGGCTGATACGGAAGAAGTAACGCCCGCAGACCGGATGGATTGGTTTCTGCGGCACACGGACCGGCGCCCGCTGATGGTCGCGGAAGATGAAACCGGCAAAGTGGCGGCCTGGATCAGCTTTGAAACGTTTTACGGCCGTCCGGCCTATGACAAAACGGCGGAGATCAGCATCTATCTGCATCAGGATTGCCGCGGCAAAGGAGCAGGAAGCTTTCTGCTGAAAGAAGCCCTGGCACTCGCTCCGGCAATCGGCATCCGCAGCCTGATGGCTTTTATCTTCGGACATAATGTGCCGAGCATTAAGCTGTTTGAAAAATTCGGTTTTACCGAATGGGGCGTATTCCCGGGTATCGCCGAAATGGACGGAAAACGATATGACTTGAACATTTTAGGGAGAGAACTGTCATGATCACCATAGATAAAGACAAAGACGAAAACCAGCCGCTCAATAAAAAAGCCCGTTCCCTTGCCGACATCGCCAAATGGGGAAAGATCACTGCCGTGTTTCTGATCATCACGGGCTCTCTTTCCGCTCTGTCAGCCATTGTGACGCTGCTCGGAGCCATTCCGGGGGTTCTGCTCATCATTTCCGGCGTCATGCTGATGCGCTCGGCAAAAGCGGCGGCCGCCCTTCAGGAAGGACTAGAAGAAAATATGCTTGCACATTACGCGTCATTTATCAAAATGCAGTTTTTTTACGCGGCTTCCAGTGTGGTATTGGGCATTCTCGCTTTTATTTTAGTCGTCATCTTCGCTGTCATCGGAATTATCGCTTATCACAGCACTGATACGTATGACACGCCTGATTCATATTACTATGAGAACGACCCGGTGTTTGAATGACAAAAAGAGCTGATCGCGCGTCAGCTCTTTTTTAATAAAGCATTTCTTTTTTCCGGTCTTCTTCCGTTAAAAATTCAATAAAGCTCTTCATCGCAGACGGCTCCTCGGCAATCAGCCGGGTATAGGCGCTTTTCCGTTCTTCGGACAGAATATCGCTTTTTCTGATTCTGTTCAGCATATAAAGGCGGATCGTTTTTTGCACCTGTTTCCGCTGATAGCCGGCTTCCTTAAACAATGCAAGACCCAAGGCCGCCAGGAGGGCAAAAATGCCGGCCGACACGAGAGCTCCTCTCCCGGAAGGGGCCTGAATCAAAAGCGATGCCAGATGAAACAGACTAAAAGCGGCGAGCGGGAAAGCAAGAAAACGGTAAATGATGCTTTTTTTCATCAGCGGCGCAATGGCGATTTGTATTTTCTGAATTTCTTTTTTTATGAATCCCGGCAATTGTTCCGCATGCTCCAGCTTCATGCCCTCTCCCCTTTGCTGTCATTTTTGTCTTCTTTTTCATATATGCATATTTTACCGCACCCGGAACTTTCTTTGAAAGAAAACTGCATTCATCTTTGATTCCGGCTCTTTATTCTTTCAAAATGTCAATGTTATAATTTGAAATGGGAATCAGATTGCTGCACTTGTCGGAATACTAATGGGCACAGTCTTGATAAATATGATATAGCGGGGTTGCAAAGTGAGCATTTCATTTATTTTATTCGGATTTTTTTTCGTTTTAAATATACTTTTGGCCGTCATCATGATTTTCAAAGAAAGACGCGATGCCAGCGCTTCATGGGCTTGGCTTTTGGTTCTTTTTTTTATTCCCATTTTAGGGTTTATTTTATACCTGTTATTCGGCCATAACCTGAGACGCAAGCATCTGTTCCAATGGGAGGACCGTAAAAAAATCGGGATTGAAAAGCTGCTGAAGTCTCAGCTGAAAGATCTGAAGTCGAGGCAATTCCAATTTAACAACAGAGCGACTGTGGATAATAAAGACCTCATCTATATGCTTGTCATGAACAACCACGCAGTCTTTACAGAGGATAATTCGGTGGAGATTTTGACGGACGGGCGCGATAAGTTCAAACGCTTAATGAAGGACATTTCCAACGCAAAAGATCACATTCACCTTCAATACTATATTTATAAAGGTGATGAACTGGGAAAAAAATTGCGCGATGCCTTAGTGAAAAAAGCACGGGAAGGCGTAAAAGTCAGAGTGTTATATGATGAACTCGGTTCAAGATCACTCAGAAAAAAATTCTTCAAACCGCTGCGGGACGCCGGCGGCCATGTGGAAGTCTTTTTTCCTTCCAGGCTTCGTCCGATTAATTTGCGGCTCAATTATCGGAATCACCGCAAGCTCGTCATCATTGACGGCGAAACCGGCTATGTCGGCGGCTTTAACGTCGGAGATGAATATCTCGGCCTGAATCCGAAATTCGGCTACTGGCGCGATACGCACCTCAGGCTTCAAGGCACGGCGGTACACGCCATTCAGACACGGTTTATCCTCGATTGGAACCAAGCCTCCCATCATCATACGCTCACATACGTTCCGAATCATTTTCCGGAATGCGAGCCGAAGGGCAATGTCGGGATGCAAATTGTCACGAGCGGACCGGACTCAGAATGGGAACAAATTAAAAACGGCTATATCAAGATGATCTCAACGGCCAAACGGTCGATCCTGATTCAGACGCCTTACTTTATTCCTGACTCAAGTCTTTTAGATGCCCTCAGGATCGCCTGTCTGTCAGGCATCGACGTCAAAATCATGATTCCGAACAAGCCGGATCACGCTTTCGTTTACTGGGCGACTTTATCTTACATCGGCGATCTTTTAAAAGCCGGAGCCTCAGTCTACATTTACGATAACGGCTTTATTCATGCAAAAACGATTGTCGTCGATGATGAGACGGCTTCCGTCGGTACGGCGAATATCGACGTCAGAAGCTTCAGACTTAATTTTGAAGTCAACGCCTTTATTTATGACGTCACCATCGCGAAAAAACTCATTTCTTCATTTAAAGAAGATCTGCTCGTCTCCAGAAAATATACGTATGAAGAATATCAGGAGCGTTCGCTGCGGATCCGCATTAAAGAATCGATTTCAAGACTTCTGTCGCCGATTTTGTAATTCCCGGGGTGTTTCTCGGGAATTTTCTGATATAAAAACGGACACGGCACGAAAAAACACATTTTATATTCAAAAGAATGACCGAATAGTGTATAAATGAAAAGTGAGTATTTTTTTGTAAAGGAGTGCCATAGTTTGAAACCTGAATCAGTGAATCGTTCGCTTATTTCTATTTCGAAGTGGGGAAAAGCGACAGGTATTTTATTTATTATTATAGGCGCGTTTGCGGCGCTTTCGGGCGCGTTTTTCTTTTTAATCGGAGCCATTCCCGGCGTTTTGCAGATCATTGCCGGCATTTTTCTGATGCGCTCGGCAAATGAAGCGGGACAGATGGCGGAGCAGTTCAATGAACTGACAGAGGAACATATGCTGGAGAATTATGCAAAGTTCGTGAAAATGCAGGGGATCTACCTGATTGTGACGGTCGGCTTGTCCGTTCTCGGCATCGTTCTTTTCGTTATCCTCATGACGCTCGGCATCGTGGACGACGCGTTTAATAATATTGATGCCAATACATATTAAAAAGAAAATCCCGGCGCATCCGCCCGGGATTTTTTCTTATTCCGCTTCTTCGGTAACGGTAAAGTTTTTCTGCTTTGGATTTTCCAATAACGCTGTCTGCAGATATTTTTTCGGACATTCCGGCTTCAGCTCAAAAAAGTTTTTTCAAATAAAACTTTTCCTCAGAGTTTCAACTGAAATCACTCAATTGTTCGACTGTTCCTGATCAGGTTTAGAAGCAAGAATTGTGATTCTGCAAAATAAGGATAAAAGCCATGGCGGAACAAGACCGCTTATAATACATTTTTTGGGTCTTTGTAATTAAATTACAATTGTTCTTAATATTCACTCATGTATTCATGCTATTATATTGAAAGGAACGATCAAAAGCGTTGGCGTTCGTTAAATATTTACGAGTGCTGCCTCATGTCAAAGTCAGAAAAAATAGTATAGGAGGTAACATATGTTTAAGTTTAAAAAGAAATTCTTAGTTGGATTAACGGCAGCTTTCATAAGTATCAGCATGTTTTCGGCAACCGCCTCTGCAGCTGGCACAGATTACTGGCAAAATTGGACTGATGGGGGCGGAACAGTCAACGCAGTCAATGGATCTGGCGGGAATTACAGTGTTAATTGGTCTAATACCGGAAATTTCGTTGTTGGTAAAGGCTGGACTACAGGCTCGCCATTTAGAACAATAAACTATAATGCCGGAGTCTGGGCGCCGAATGGCAATGGATATTTGACTTTATATGGCTGGACGAGAGCACCTCTCATCGAATATTATGTGGTGGATTCATGGGGTACTTACAGACCTACCGGAACGTATAAAGGTACTGTAAAGAGTGATGGAGGTACATATGACATATATACAACGACACGTTATAACGCACCTTCCATTGATGGCGATAACACTACGTTTACGCAGTACTGGAGTGTTCGCCAGTCGAAGAGACCAACCGGAAGCAACGCTGCAATCACTTTCAGCAATCATGTTAACGCATGGAAGAGCCATGGAATGAATCTGGGCAGTAATTGGGCTTACCAAGTCTTAGCGACAGAAGGATATAAAAGCAGCGGAAGTTCTAATGTAACAGTGTGGTAACAGCTCATCTTTAATTAGGGGCAGCTAACGGGCTGCTGATCGTTCCTTGAGACATTTTATAATGATTATTAAGAGGCGAACGGTTTTAGCATTGCTGGAGGCAGGATATCATTTTTTGTTTAACTTGCTCACAGCTGACACCTTCACATAAGCCTTAAGCAAAATAAAAATATCCCGGTAACCGCCTCCCCCTTGTAACCATTTTTGTTACACCGATAGCGGGATGAACCATCTCTTTTTAACAAAAGAGATGATTCATTACATCATAAAGGGACTTGCTCGCAAGTTCATTCTCCATTGCCCGCTGTACGCTTCCGAACGTCTCATCAAGCGCGCGCTGCATATTTTTGCCGACCGGACAGTCGGGGTTCGGATTGTCGTGAACCGCAAAAAGCTCTTCCTTATTCTGCACAGCCCTGTAAACCTCTAAGAGGGTGATCTCCGACGGATCTTTTTTCAGGCTGGCTCCCGGAACACCCGCCCGGGATGTCAGAATACCCGCTTTTTTCAGCTGGCTGATCGTTCTCCGCACCACGACGGGATTGGTGTTTACGCTGCCCGCAATCATGTCCGATGACGCCCGTTCATCCGTTGAGATCAGCGATAGAATGTGAATGGCCACAGCAAGACGGCTGTTAATCATGTTTTTCACCACCGTTGTAACCACAATGGTTACATTTCATTTGTTTGTCAACTACTAATATACACTAAAACGGGCGGCAGGATGAAATCAAGTTGGCAATAGAGGTGTAAACAGGCCGGCGGGAAACCGGCCGGAGAGGGATTAAAATAAAAAATAACGCTGTCCGAGCGGAACATAGCTGACGGGCTGGCATGCCAGCTCTTCTCCGTCGGCGAACACCTGATAGGTTTTCGGATCGACTTGTATATTCGGCATCGCGTCATTCAGCTTCATGTCGAGCTTACTCAGCTTACGGATATTCCGTACGGGAGAAATCATTTTTTCAAGGCCGAGCTTTTCCGGCACACCGTTTGCGATACCGGCCTGGGACATAAATGTAATAGAGGTATTTCGGTTTGCTTTACCGTATGATGCGTACATCTGCCGCATAAACACGGGCTCAGGCGTCGGAATGGAAGCATTCGGATCTCCCATTTGGGCGCGGGCGATCATGCCGCCTTTGAGCACAAGTTCAGGTTTGACGCCGAAGAAAACCGGGTCCCATAGTACGAGGTCGGCGAGCTTTCCTTTTTCAACGGAACCGACTTCATGGCTCAGGCCGTGAGTGACGGCCGGGTTGATCGTGTATTTGGCGATATAGCGTTTGGCGCGCACATTGTCATTGCCGTTTTCTCCTGATAGAGCGCCGCGCTGCTTTTTCATTTTATCGGCAACCTGCCATGTCCGGATAATCACTTCTCCCACCCTGCCCATCGCCTGCGAGTCAGATGACGTCATGCTGATCGCGCCGATATCGTGCAGAATATCCTCCGCCGCAATGGTGGCCGCTCTGATGCGTGAATGACTGAATGCCACGTCTTCAGGCACTTTTGAATCTAAATGATGGCAGACCATCATCATATCAAGATGCTCATCCATCGTGTTGACGGTATACGGAATCGTCGGCGTCGTAGAGGACGGCAGGATATTGGCGTAAGATGCGAGTTTCATAATATCCGGTGCGTGGCCTCCGCCGGCTCCCTCTATGTGATATGTATGGATAACCCGATCGCCGATCGCATCAAGCGTATTTTCTAAAAAGCCCGCTTCATTAATCGTGTCTGTGTGGATCGCCACCTGAATGTCCGCCTCATCCGCGACTTCCATGCAAGCTTTAATGGCGCTTGGCGTTGTTCCCCAATCTTCATGCAGCTTCAGGCCGATCGCGCCTGCTTCCACCTGCTCGATCAGCGGCGCTTTATCGGATGCATTCCCTTTTCCTAAGAAACCGACGTTGATCGGAAACTCCTCGGCCGCTTCCAGCATTCTCGACATGTACCATGCACCGGATGTACAAGTCGTCGCTTTACTTCCCGTCGCAGGACCCGTTCCGCCGCCGAGAAGCGTGGTCACGCCTGAAGAAAGCGCGACTTCCATCTGCTGCGGGCAGATAAAGTGGATATGCGTATCCACCCCGCCGGCCGTTATGATTTTCCCTTCGCCGGAAATGACTTCTGTTCCGGCACCGATAATCATGTGCGGGTCCACCCCATCCATAATATCCGGGTTGCCGCTTTTCCCGACGCCGACAATCCGGCCGTCCTTCACCCCGATATCCGCCTTGACGATTCCGGTATAATCCAGGATGACGGCGTTTGTAATAACCAGATCAAGCGCTCCGTCTTTCCCGGTGATACGCCCGTTCTGCCCCATGCCGTCCCGGATTGTTTTCCCTCCGCCGAAAATCATTTCTTCACCGTAATTCGTGAAATCTTTTTCGACTTCAATCCATAAATCCGTATCTCCGAGTCTGACTTTGTCTCCCGTTGTCGGTCCGAACAGTTCTGCGTATTGCTCACGTGACATTTTCATCGGATCGCCTCCTCCATCCATCCGGCTTTTTTAAGATTTGACAGAGTCTTCTCTTTTCCCCGCTCATCCATATACGTATCGGCCATGCCGTTGAGACCTCTGACCGTTTTTCGCCCTCCGATTTCCACGAGCGTGACGGTTTTCTCTTCTCCCGGTTCAAAACGGACAGATGTGCCTGACGGGATATCAAGGCGCATGCCGATTGCTTTGTCCCGATTGAAGGAAAGGGCGCCGTTGGCTTCGGCAAAATGAAAATGCGATCCTACCTGCACTGACCGCGTTCCGTTATTGGTGACTGACACCTCCAGCGTCTTCCGGCCTTCGTTAATGGTGATGGTCCCCTTTGCGACTTGAATCGCTCCCGGCTTCATGACTTCACCTCCGCTTTGATCGGCTGATGAACGGTGACAAGCTTAACCCCGTCCGGGAACGTCGCTTCCACCTGAATGCTGTCCAGCATTTCCGCAACGCCTTCCATAACGTCTTTTTCCGTCAATACATTGCGGCCGGATTCCATCAGCTCAGCAACGCTTTTTCCGTCTCTCGCGCCTTCCATCAGATAACAGGTCAAATATGCGGCGGCTTCGGGATAATTCAGCAGAACGCCGCGCGCCTTCCGCTGCTTAGCGAGCTCTCCCGCCGTAAAAATAAGCAATTTTTCTTGTTCAACCGGTGTCAGTTTCATCTGTATTCCCCCTTAGTGATAGTCAAACACAATCCGATGGTCATACCGAAACGATGCAGGCGGCCGTCACCCCCTTCACCTCATGAAATGTTAAGTGATAAAAGTTATTCGACGGTGAACGGCCCGATTCCTTTTGCAGAAATTACCGATTTCTGATTTTTTTCTTCAACAAACGTTTAATTAAATGTGAAGAAAGGTTACATTCTATGTGAATATTATAAAGAAATTACCGGTGAATTTATAGAATATTTAAAAATTTAGTGAATATTAACCAAATGAACTGGAATTTTTGTCATTTCTCATAACAAAAAGCCCAAAATATTTTGGGCTTTTGCTGTGTTTCACTATCAAATTAATCATCACTGAGTTTATCTTTCGTTTTACCGACACCCTTTTGCAGGCTGCCTTTCGCTTTGTCTTTTTTACCTTCCGCTTTTAAGTCGGACTTGTCTGCCATGTCGCCTGCTTTGTCCTTTGCTTCCCCTTTCATTTTGTTCATGCCGCCTTTTACTTTGTCTTTTAAACCGTTATCTTCACTCATGATCTCTTCAGCTCCTTTTTTGTTCTGTGTACTTGTTTTCTTCCCTTTCAGCCTGAACGCAAACATTTCAACTCTCAATTATTGATTTCACAGCGTTCCCCGTAGCGGAGCACTTTGTAAACAGCCAATCCGTCTGACAGCTTATTATCCCCGTATTGCACCGGCAGAAGGGCAAAGAAAACATAATAAGTTGAAAAATAGACAAATTGGTAAAAAAATAAGTTTGGCTCAAGGACATCTTTTATGATCAGCAGATTTATTAAAAAGATAGAAGCGAGATTAAACAGACAGCCTCCGGAATAGACGAGCGCGCTCGTCAGGCGGTTATCTATCCGCAATTCGCCGAACTTGCAGAAAGAATCTATGAAGTAGATACGCCGAACCTGAATCGGCCCTACTTTTAAAAGACGTTTCCCCATTCCGATATCCAATGATGCCTTGCCCCCGAACAGCATGGCCATAAAGCTGTGTCCCGACACATGGATGACAGACACCATCGGCAGAATGATGAGAAATGATACGAAAAACTTTATCATATCATTGAATCCGAACAACAAATCCCTCCTTCCCCTTGTACTTTTTTCTCTCTTTTGCGATTTTTCCGTTTTTTTCTATGGTCAAACGTTATGATGTGCATAAAAAAATAACCATCTGCTGATCAGATGGTTAAGAAAATTATATATCGTATAAACACTGTTCTTTTTGAATGTTTTCTCTCATGCGAATCGCTTTTTCATAAAAATACGCCGCTTCTTTATATTGCCCATGTCCGCTTGTGTAAACGGCGGCCTCCAAGGCGAAATCTTCAATATACACATACAGCGATTTTTCATTCATATAGTCAAACACTTCATGGATTAAATCCATATTGAGTGACTCCAAATAAAGCGCTTGTAAAAACTTATACTTCTCTAAACTGAATCGGTCGCCCCGATCTTTCGCGATCATGACCCCTCTTTCATAATAGGTAAAGGCCGCTTGGTCATCATGCAGCCTGAAAAGGGTGTGCGTTAAGCTGAACAGCGCCTTCGGAAGCTGTTCAAGCTGATGCTCTTCAAAAACGGGAACCGCTTTTCTAAAGTACCGGGCCGCTTCATCCAGATCGCGCTTTTCAGAATAACAATTCCCCAGATTGTAAAGCGAAGACCCGATCAGGCGGGGCTGTCCTTCAAGCAAAGAAAGGCGGAGGGCTTCGTCTAAATGCTCAAGCGCTTTGTCGTAGTTTTTGCAGTCGATGTAGTTTCCTGAGATGACGAAATGGCATTGAATTCTCCGCACTCTGTAGAAATCGTGTTTCATATACGTATCCAGCGCCTGAATCCCGTGATTCATGGAAAAATGAGTCTGCTTCATGACATAAAACACTTCAGACATCTTGAAATGGAATTCCGCCCTCTCTATATCATCCTCGACAAATGAAAGGAGTTTTTCCGCTTTCCGGTAAAAAGAAATAGCCGCAACATAGTTATTGTGATCGAATTCATACATCCCTCTGAACAAATGGAAATAATACTCAGACAGTCCCGATATGCTGTCCGTGCTTTCGATCGTCTTTTGCAGCTCGCTGTACTGAATCTGTGATTGTTCGGTGCATTCCGGCTTGACGTAATCAAGCATAATATGATGGCGGTAGCTGATCAGCTGATAATATAACAGCAGCAGCTGGTCTTCCTCCATACGTTGTATATCCTCATCAATTTCCTCTTTCAGCTTTATGGCATCAGCCGCTTGAAACGCTAAAATGTGCTTGTACCATTTGTTGATCTTAACTCCAACTTGAGATGACGGAATCTCGTATGCGGTCATGCCCCTTTCACAACCTTTTCTAATTTCTATTGGTTATATTTTAACATATTGTATGGCTTTGGAATTGCATAACTTGATTGTCCTGCATCAAAATTCCTATCATATATTTCGGCTGTCACCGGTATTTTTTGAACAGACCGCTCTCATAATGTGAATAAAAAAGCCTGCCCTGGTCCGGGCAAGCTTTTCTTCATCCGCCTATATAAGACATTTCCACTTTCTTTTTCCCATCCGTTTTAGAAAGCGCGCGGTCAATTGAATACTGATCCGTGCGATTTCTCCAGACAGAAGCGATGGATTCCGTCAATTCGTCATCGGTCAGACCGCCGCGCACGAGTTTCCGAACATCATAGCCGCTTGACGCAAACAGGCACGTAAACAGCTCGCCTCTCGCCGACAGGCGCGCTCTGTTGCAGGAGGCGCAGAATGCATCCGATACGGAGGAAATTACGCCGATTTCGCCGGAACCGTCAAGATAGCGGAACCTGGAAGCGACCTCTCCTTTATAATTTGCTTCTATCGGCTCCGTCGGCATGTGCTGGTTGATCAGATCAATAATCTCGGCCTTCGTGATCACGTCTTTTTTATTCCATTGATTCGTATTGCCGACATCCATAAATTCAATAAACCGGAGAATATGACCCTTTTCTTTAAAATAGCGGGCCATCGGCAGGATATCTTTTTCATTGACGCCCTTTTGAACAACCATGTTGATTTTCACACCGAGTCCGGCCGATTTTGCCGCCTCAATGCCCTCAAGCACCTTGTTCACCGAAACCCCGCGGCCGTTAATGGCCTTAAACCGCTCATCCTCTAAAGAATCGAGGCTGACTGTCACGCGATGCAGCCCCGCCTGCTTCAGTTTTTCCGCATACACGGGAAGCAGAGAGCCGTTTGTCGTCATCGCGATATCTTTAAGTCCGGGGATGCGCGCAAGTTTTTTGATCAATTCAGGCATATCTTTTCTCATGAGCGGCTCTCCGCCCGTCAGCCTGATTTTTTCAACGCCGAAGCGGCCGACAAACAGCTTCGCAAGCCGCTCAAGCTCCTCGAAGGAGAGCAATTCCGTCTTTTGTAAAAATGGATAATCCGGTCCGAATAATTCGGCTGGCATACAGTACGTGCATCTGAAGTTGCAGCGGTCGGTTACAGAGATACGAAGATCCCTGAGCGGCCTTTCCCTTTTGTCTGTCACCCGGCGCGTTTCTGTATTCATAAGCCCAAGACCCCTTTCTATTGTTCAACCCGTTCAGGATGTGTGTATACGTTAAATGATCCGTTTCTGACAAAACCTATCGCGGTTATGTTCAGCTCTTCCGCCATTTGCAGCGCGAGCTCCGTCGGGGCCGATTTTGAAATGACAATCGACACGCCGATTTTTGCGGCTTTTAATAAAACCTCTGAGGAAATCCGGCCGCTGAAGACGATCAGCTTGTCACGGACCGGCATTCCGTTTTTCAAACAGCAGCCGTACAGCTTATCCAGCGCGTTGTGGCGCCCGATGTCCGTCCTCATGAAGAGCAGCTTTTCCGTATCGCACAGCGCTGCATTATGGACGCCGCCCGTTTCCCGGAAGGTGCCGCTCCCGCTTTGCATCTCCTTCATCAGGCGAAGGCACGTCTCAGGAGTTATGGTGATACGGCTGACGGCGGTTTTGGCCGTTTTCACATCCTGCTGAAAGTAAAAATGGCGGCCTTTCCCGCAGCATGAACCGATGACCCTCTTCGTATAGTCTTTTTGCTCAAGCACTCCGGGATTCGTCAGTTCCACATATGCAAATCCGAGACTTTCATCTATAGTAAAGCTTTTGATCTCTTTTTCAAAACGAATGACGCCTTCTGATGCGAGAAATCCGATGACGAGTTCCTCTAAATGGTCAGGCGTGCAGACGAGCGTAACAAATTCCTGCCCGTTCACCATGACAGTCAGCGGATACTCTGAAACCATCCGATCTGCCGTCTTTGTTAATACCCCTTTTTCATAGCGGTATATGTCTCTTACCGCTGTTGTTTTTTCATCCACTGTTTTCCCCTCCGCAGTATCCTTCTCTTTTATTCTTCCACAATCCCTGTATTTTGTCGAATTTGCGGTTTAAAAAAAGAGCCCTTTTAGGACTCTATGTTTCATTGCGATGATGTCTGCTCAGAATGGTGAATAAAATAACTGCGGCTATAATGGCCAATATACTGACGAATATGAAGGCGGCAAGCTTCAGAAAAATTCCCATCAGAACAAAAACGACTGCCGCCAGCACTAATATAATGCCTGCTCCTTTTAACAACAGCGTTCATCTCCTTTTATCCGTATCATTCCCGCGGTTTTTGTTTTCTAAACAAAAAAGACGCCGCGCGGGCGTCCTTTTTTAACCTATTCTTTTGCTAAATCCTTTGCAGCGTCTTCCCAAGCCTGTTTGAACTCGTCCGCGCTGTCAGCTGAGACATATGTGCCGCCTCCCGCTTCCGCCGCTTTTTCAAGGCTTTCGCTTCCTTTCATGCCGAAGTTGAAGCCGATGATATTGACGATCGTGTTGACGTTCGCTTTACGGAGCTTTTGAATTTCGGCCTGAGGATTACCGCCGCATGTTTCTTCACCGTCTGTGATCAGATATAAGACGTTTTTCCCCGCGGCGCCGGCCCGCTCAAATTCTTCACGCGTATCAGAAAGCGCTTTCGCAATCGGTGTCCAGCCGGTCGGTTTAATCTTGCTGAGTGATTGCTCAAATGGAGTCACGGCGTACGGCTGAAGGCCGTATAACGTTTCTGTCGCATTACATGATACGGCTTTGCCTGAGTTTTTATTATTCCCCTTATGTCCGAATACCCGAAGCATCAGATTCGTGTCTTCAGGAAGAACTTCCGCAAAAGAAGTGACAGACTCTTTCGCAACATCTATTTTACGCTCTCCCCCTGTTTTTTGTATCATGCTTCCGCTTGCATCAAACAGCACGGCAACGTTTGTTTCTTCGTGCTTTTTCTCAGCTGCAAAAACAGGTGATCCGAGTGAAAGCGTCAAAAGTCCGACAATCCCCGCAGTGAACATTTTTTTCATTTCCTTCATTCCTCTCCGTTTGTTTTTGGCCGATGGGCCCCCGGCTCTTCTCTATGCTAGATGACGAGTATGCAAAAAGATATAGGGCGGGATTCCTTTTGTATAAGCGGCGGTACGCCGTTAAAAATGAGCAGAATTATGCGCATCATCCTAAAAAGATTGGATAAATGATGACAGATTTAATGCCTTTTTCGCCCTTTTTGTAATATAAGTCCGGAATCTGATTCTTTTTACAGTTTTCTCTTCATCTTTTCTTGAAATTTTTGTTAAATAAAAATAAAAAAAAGGGCCGATAAACGGCACCTTTTCTTATTCCGCTAATGAACTCGCTGCCATTGTAAAGATGCGGTTCATATCCTTTTGGCTGTGAGCTTCGTAATATTTTCCTCCGCCCGCTTTGGCAATCTCGTGAAGCTGGCCGTTGAAGCCTTCCTTAAAGTCAAAGCCGATCACGTTGACTTTAATATGCTGTTTGCGGAGTTCTTTCGCTGTCTTAACAGGATCTCCTCCGCATGTCTCCTCGCCGTCCGTCAACAGGAAAACGGATTTACTGCCAAGTTTGTGCAAACCGGTAAAGGAAGCCTTCGCATCCTCTAATGCTTTTGCAATCGGTGTCCAGCCCGTAGGCCCGATTCCGTTAAGAGAGTTAAGGAAGCTCTGTCTGTCAAACCTTTGGAATCCGTACACACCGCGAATGGATTCACAAGATTGAACCTTTCCGGAGTTTTTATTATTGCCTTCCGAACCGAAAACCGTCATTCTGACCTGTGATTTAGATTTAATTTGATCCGCAAAACGGACAATTTCTTCTTTTGCCATGTTGTATTTAGAAACACCGTCAATCCGTTTTGCCATACTGCCGCTCGCATCAAGTAAAATGGCGGTATTGTTTTTAAATGAAAGAGTCTTCTCGTTTGCATTCTCGGCAGCAAAAGCAGGAGATGCAGCAGTCAGCATCAATCCGAGCATGAGTATGAGTGAAAATGTTTTTTTCATTGCTTTTTCCCCTTTTCAATAGATTTACGTTCAACGCCGAACAATATTTATCGTAAATGAGATGAAAAGGGAAATAAATAGGACGGCGTTCCTCATTATTTTTGCGTATATTCACATAGAAGCGGCATTTTTATCAGTGATTTACACCCGGCGCTCAGCCTTCAATCGACATTTGTCAGCCTTTAGGCTTTCGTTATATGAGTCTGTTGGTTGCTTTACCGTTTATGGAATAGTTTTCAAAAAAACAGACGCTCATGAAAGCGTCTATTTTTTCGCCATATATTTGTTTAAAAATGAATCTGCTTCGGAAATGTCCACTCCCTGATAATAATGCTTGACGATGTCCGCCACTGATTTTCCCTGCTGCGCCATGTAATTGGCCCCGTACTGGCTCATGCCGACGCCGTGGCCGAATCCTTTTGTCGTAATGGTGATGCTGCCGCCGTTTCGTTTCCATTCAAAGTCGGCAGAACGGAGTCCGAGTTTTTCCCGGATGTCTCTTCCCTTCAGCTTTTTGCCGTTTATGACGGCCGTCGCCACTTGATGGCCCGGCGTTCTGGCTGTAATCTGTCCCACTGTGTTTTGTCCCGAGAGCTGTACGCCGAGCTTTTGCTGAAACTCCGGCACACTGAAGGTCTGGGTGGCGAGATATTTCGGCGATTGCTTATCCCACGGACTTTTCACGCTTTTTAAATAAGGAATGGCGCTTGTCCAATAGGCTTCCGCATTCTCCGTATACCCGTTGCTCGTAGAGAAGAAAGATGCCTCAATCGGCTTGTTGTCGTACGTTAAAATCTTTCCTTGCGTGCCGGCGACCGCGTTTGTGATTTTCTTGAGGTTGTGTGCGTACTTAGAACCCCATTCTTTTTTCAGCTGGCTTTTGCTTTGATAGACTTGGAACATTTGCGTATCATCCACCAGTGATCCTTTCGGCGCCTGAACGGCTGAGTCAGCGACCATCAGTCTGACGATGAATGTCCGGGCGGCGAGCGCCTGGGCTTTTAAGGCCTCCGGTTTAAAGTTTGCGGGCATTTCGGAAGCCACGACACCGACCACGTACTCTTCAAGCGGAATGTTTTCTACAGAATGATTGGATGTCCGATAAACCGGAATGGATACAGGTGATTCTTTCAATGTTTCTGCTCCTTTTGTTTCTCGTGTGGTGTGTGCTGTTTTGTGTCCGGGCTCTCTGTTTACGGCTGCGCCTTTTTCTGCCTGAAACGGAAGGACGAGAATGGTGGGGACTAGAAGAATAAGTATACACAGCCCGGATAGTAGAAATACAATCGGTTTCATATATCAGCTGCCTCCTGCTTGGGATTCGACTCTACTTCATCTTATGGGCAGGGACAAGCTAATATGACTTCCTTTTGGACAGAATCTTTATTCCATTTTTCACGCGAAAAACGTATTCTTTTTTGGAAATCAGAGCATAATAATGATGATAAACCATAAAAAAACAGTATGCCAGATTGACATACTGTTTTTACAGCCATTATGCGTTTAGGTCAGTTACGACTTCTTTGCTTTCTTGTTCAGCGGCCGTTTCATCAACGACACGCTCGATGTCAGCTCCGAGAGCCGCAAGTTTTTGATGGAAATTCACATAACCGCGATCCAAGTGCTTCAGTTCCGTGACGCGTGTATGACCTTCAGCCACTAATCCCGCAAGAATCAGCGCCGCGCCCGCACGCAGGTCCGTAGCGGCAACTTCTGCGCCTTGCAGCTGTACAGGACCGTTAATGATCACAGAACGTCCTTCAATTTTAATGTCGCCATTCATCCGGCGGAATTCTTCAGCATGCATAAAACGGTTTTCAAACACAGTTTCAGTAATCATGCTTGTTCCGCTCGCACGGAGAAGCAGCGCCATCATTTGCGACTGCATATCAGTCGGGAATCCTGGGTGAGGCATCGTTTTAATGTCGATCGGCTTCAGCTGGGCAGGACCGATGACACGAAGGCCTTCTCCTTCATCCGTAATTTTGACTCCCATTTCTTCCATCTTCGCAATTAAAGACGTAAGATGCTCTGGAACCGCACCTTTGACTAATACATTTCCTTCCGTGATAGCCGCAGCCACCATGAAAGTACCCGCTTCAATACGGTCAGGAATGATGTTGTGTCTTACGCCGTGAAGCTTCTCGACACCTTCAATTTTAATGGTGCCTGTGCCGGCTCCACGGATTTTTCCGCCCATCGCATTGATATAGTTCGCTAAGTCAACGATTTCAGGCTCTTTTGCCACGTTTTCAAGCGTTGTTGTTCCTTCAGCTAAAGCAGCTGCCATAATCAAGTTTTCTGTCGCACCCACACTTGGGAAATCTAAATAGATTTTTGCGCCCTGCAGACGGCCTTCCACTTCTGCTTCAATAAAGCCGTTGCCTACTTTGATTTTTGCACCCATTGCTTCAAAGCCTTTTAAATGCTGATCAATCGGTCTTGAGCCGATTGCGCAGCCGCCCGGAAGCGCTACTCTTGAATGACCGGTACGGGCTAACAGAGGGCCCATAACAAGCACTGACGCGCGCATTTTACGCACATATTCAAAAGGTGCTTCTGTTTCTAAAGCGTAAGAAGCGTTTACGGTAACTTCATTATTCTCAAAATGCACATCTGCTCCTAAATGACGCAACACTTCGTTGATTGTATATACATCGGAGAGCGTAGGTACATCACATATTACGCTTTTTTCTTCACTTGCTAATAAAGATGCAGCGATAACTGGTAAAACGGCATTTTTTGCTCCTTCAACTTTCACTGTGCCGTTTAACTTCTGACCGCCGCGGACGATGATTTTTTCCAAGGTATTCCCCTCCGCGTCCCTATATTCTCTATATTAATATTCAGTCGTCACGATTGGTGTGCCAACCGTAACGGTATGTTTTTCGCCCATTCCCGCACTTCTAAGCGCAACTTGCACATTCATCTTATGTTTCGATGTCATGATGTAATCTGTCCACTTATATGTAAATGCAGAAACAGAAACGAAATGAGGCTCAACTACATGTTCAACTGGACTTGCTTCAAATTCTTTCATGAGCTGTTCTGCTTTTTTTTGCAAAACAATACTCATATTATCATTTAAATGACCCTTTAGACAAGTAAAAATAAATACTTTATTTTGAAATATGTCATGTGCCTGCCGTTCAAACTGTTCATATGTATCATTCCAGTTTTCCGGTTGCTCCGGGCTCATTTGCTCATATAATAAATACGAAGTTGGGTTCTGGTTTTTGAGGGTAGTGACGAGCTGCAGTTTAAAAGTTGTGTGATTTTTTTTGTCAGAATACGTGCCGACGGCCTTTACGATTTTATCTTCCCGCGCGGTTTTCCAGTGATATTGCGGATACTGCGTCTTCAGTTCTTTTACCTTGTCATCAAATTCACTCAGTGACAGGTTCAGATTTTCTTTCGCATGAAGCGTCCATTCATCTACAGTGACATGCTGCCGCTCCATTCCTTCGGCAATCTGGGCAAGCGGAGACAGCTCACTTGCATGAATGGAATGAAATACCGCTATTAAGGCGCTTAAAAAAACAAAAAATAAGATGATGCGGCCTGCTCTTTTTTTCTTCATACCGATCTCTCCCCCTTACTCCCATTTTTGCCGGAGCCGGGGAAAGCGATACATGGAAAACTTCGTCAAAACTCGCCAAGCGGGTGAAGAAAAATTGGTTGCTCACCCAGCGATTCCCTTCATTTCAACAGACGAAACATCTTAAAATAAGTATGGAAGCTGTTTCGAATAGGTAAGATAATCTAAAAAGAAGTCAGCGACTGCCGTACCGATCGCAATGGTAAGAAGAATGATCAGCAGCCTCGCCTGCACTATTTTTCCTTTTCGGATCAGCGGATCAAAGTTGACGGCCTGAAGCGCCCACCATGTCACCGCAATGCATACCAGGTGAACCAGGATGCTGATTGCGGCCTGCTGCCCCAATACATTCACAAATCCCATCTCCTTTCATTTTTTCCGCCCCTCATATCCTCTCTTATTATATAAGAAGAAGAGAGAAAGATGATCATTTTTACATCAGAATTTTTATCCAAAATTAGGGGCAATCCCCGCTTAAATGTCCGTTCTCCGGCATGATATACTTTTTTGGAAAGGAGATGGGAATATGAATCATTCCTTTTTTCATCCGGAAAAGCAGTATGGAGAAACACTTCCCGTATTTGACCACGAGTGGGAAGCGATAGCATTCTACTATGATTATAGACAGTCTCAAACAGAGGAACTGAAAGAATTATGTCAGTTTTTCAACATTTCTCTTGATTATTCACGCGGCAGCCTGCTGGAAGTGGAAGCTCTTTACTTCCGCAGCATAAAAGAGCTGCTTTTGGCGGATTGGAACCTGCCGATTGACGAATTTGAGAAAATGCTCAGCGTGTATGTCATCGATTGCGCCATCCGACACCATGACGATGCCGAATGGGTCGTCAAACCTTATCCGTATACGGACGGCGCCTATACGACGGGTGTACGGAGAGGAAACAAAACGTGGCACACCGACAACTGCTGCGAACATTTATATCTGCAAAAAGAAGAGGATCATCCGCTTATCGGCGTCTATGAATCTCTTATGCGTTAATATAGAAAAAGAATCCTTCTCAGACAGCCGAGAAGGATTCTTTTTTAGTTTCCTGCAACATCCAATCTGTTTACAGCCCGCTGTAACGCAAGCTCAGCCCGACGAATGTCAGTATCATCTGATCGTTTGTTCAAACGGTCTTCCGCCCGCTTTTTCGCAGCAAGGGCGCGCTCTTTATCAATGCTTTCCGCTGTTTCAGCGGCTTGTGCAAGGATAGTGACCTGATCAGGACGGACTTCTAAAAATCCGCCGCTGACAGCCGCCAATTCGGTCTGCCCGTCTTTTTTAAGGCGGACAGCGCCGATTTTAAGCGGAGCCACGGTCGGAATATGGCCAGGCAAGATACCGAGATCACCGCTCTCGGCTCTTACACTTACCATTTCAATATCAGCATCATATACTGGGCCGTCGGGAGTAACGATATTGACTTTAACGGTCTTCATGCTTTTACCCTCCTAGGACCAGATTAAACTTCTACACCCATCTCTTTTGCATTCTCAATGACTTCTTCAATGCGTCCCACAAGACGGAATGCATCTTCCGGAAGATGGTCATATTTACCGGAAAGGATTTCTTTAAAGCCTCGTACCGTTTCTTTAACAGGCACGTAAGAACCCTTTTGTCCCGTAAACTGCTCAGCTACGTGGAAGTTTTGAGAAAGGAAGAACTGGATACGGCGTGCGCGGTGAACGACAAGCTTGTCTTCTTCACCTAATTCGTCCATACCGAGAATCGCGATAATATCCTGAAGTTCTTTGTAACGCTGAAGCGTTGACTGGACTTCACGCGCCACCGCATAATGCTCTTCTCCGACAATTTCCGGAGCAAGCGCGCGGGAAGTGGAAGCCAGCGGATCAACCGCAGGGTAGATACCCATTTCAGTTAATTTACGCTCAAGGTTAGTCGTCGCATCCAAGTGAGCGAACGTTGTCGCCGGAGCCGGGTCAGTGTAGTCATCGGCAGGCACGTAGATCGCCTGGATAGATGTAACTGAACCAACGTTTGTAGACGTAATACGCTCTTGAAGCTGACCCATTTCTGTCGCAAGCGTCGGCTGATAACCAACCGCAGAAGGCATACGGCCGAGAAGCGCAGAAACCTCTGAACCCGCTTGTGTGAAACGGAAAATGTTATCGATAAAGAACAGTACGTCCTGTCCTTGTTTATCACGGAAATGCTCAGCCATTGTAAGACCCGTCAGTGCTACACGCATACGTGCGCCCGGCGGCTCGTTCATTTGTCCGAAGACCATGGCTGTTTTCTTAATAACGCCTGAATCGCTCATTTCGTAGAAAAGGTCGTTCCCTTCACGAGTACGCTCTCCTACACCGGCGAATACGGAAATACCGCCGTGCTCTTGCGCGATATTGTTGATTAATTCCTGGATTAATACGGTTTTACCTACGCCGGCGCCGCCGAACAATCCGATTTTACCGCCCTTGATGTAAGGAGCGAGCAGGTCAACAACCTTAATTCCCGTTTCAAGAATTTCAACCTCAGTTGAAAGCTCATCGAATGAAGGAGCTGATCTGTGGATCGGGTCCTTTTGAGCATCCGCAGGCAGCGGTTCATTTAAATCAATTTTATCTCCCAGTACGTTAAATACGCGTCCGAGAGTCACATCACCGACAGGAACGGAAATCGGCGCACCTGTATCAACAGCTTCCATTCCGCGCTGAATTCCGTCCGTAGATGCCATGGCAATTGTACGGACTGTATCATCGCCTAAATGAAGAGCAACCTCTAGCGTTAGGTCGATGCCTACTTCATTTTCGCCTGTAGCTGGCTGTGAAACTTTAATCGCATTATAAATCGCAGGCAAGTGGCCGTCCTCGAAACGTACGTCGACAACCGGTCCAAGCACCTGACTTACGCGTCCTTTCTTCATCGCTATCCCTCCTGACAAAATCTTTCTATTCTAAAGCGGCTGCACCGCCGACAATTTCGGTAATTTCTTGTGTAATCGCCGCTTGACGCGCGCGGTTATATGAAAGCGAAAGTGAATCAATGAGTTCTTTCGCATTATCCGTCGCATTTTTCATTGCTGTCATTCTCGCAGCGTGTTCACTTGCTTTACTGTCAAGAAGCGCGCCGTAAATTAAGCTTTCCGCATATTGAGGAAGCAGCACTTCGAGCACCTCTTCTTCATCCGGTTCGAACTCGTAAGAAGCCGTGCGCTTCCCGCCGCTCGTTCCGAAATCCGTTAAAGGCAACACTTTTTTCTCCGTCACTTCCTGTGAAATCGCACTGACGAAATGGTTATACACCAAATGCAGTTCATCAAAAGCGCCGTCGATAAACATTTGAACCGTCTGACGGGTCAAATCTTTAATCTGAGCAAAAGTGACCTCGTCGCCAAGCCCCACTAACTCAGACAAAATCGGCATTTCCCGTTTTTTGAAGAAATCGCGGCCGACTCTGCCGATTGCAATCACCGTGTATTCATCTTTAGACTGATGGCGTTCTTGAATGGTGCGGTAAGCGTTTCGCAAAACCGAACTGTTAAACGCACCCGCAAGCCCGCGGTCAGACGTAATGACGAGATACGCCGTCTTTTTCACTTCTCTTGAGACAAGCATCGGGTGTTTCGCGTTTTTCGCGCCTTTTCCGACGTTAAACACAACCTCCTGGATCTTATCCATATACGGAGCAAATGACTTCGCGTTGGTTTCCGCACGGTTCAGCTTCGCAGCGGATACCATCTGCATGGCTTTTGTAATCTGGCTTGTTTTTTTCGTTGACGTGATCCTTGACTTAATATCGCGTAATGAGGCCAAAGATTTCACCACCTTTATTCTTCATTTGCGTAAAAAGAGAGAAAAAGAGAACCTTTTTCTCTCATCTTCTAAGGGTTAGTTGCTTGGTGCAAATGTGCGTTTGAAGCCTTCGATTGCAGCTTTGAAGTCTTCATCAGCAGGAAGGTTTCCTGTTTTCGCAATGCCGTCAAGCAGATCTTTATGGTTTTGATCAAGGTACATGTAGTACTCTTCTTCAAAACGTCTGATATCCGCAACCGGAATATCATCAAGATATCCTTTTGTCAGCGCATAAAGAATGGCTACCTGTTTTTCAACCGGAAGCGGTTTATTCAAGTCTTGCTTCAGCACTTCAACTGTACGCGCACCGCGGTTCAGTTTCGCCTGAGTCGCCTGGTCAAGATCAGATCCGAATTGGGCGAACGCTTCAAGTTCACGGTATGAAGCCAGGTCAAGACGCAATGTTCCCGCTACCTTTTTCATCGCTTTGATTTGGGCTGATCCGCCGACACGGGATACGGATAATCCGGCATTGATCGCAGGACGCACGCCTGAGAAGAATAGGTCGGATTGAAGGAAAATCTGTCCGTCAGTAATGGAAATGACGTTTGTCGGGATATAAGCGGAGATATCTCCTGCTTGTGTTTCGACGAACGGCAGCGCCGTAATTGATCCTGCGCCTTTTGCGTCACTCAGTTTGGCTGCGCGCTCAAGCAGACGGGAGTGAAGATAGAATACATCCCCAGGGAATGCTTCACGGCCCGGCGGACGGCGAAGAAGCAATGACAGCTCACGGTAAGCGGCCGCTTGTTTAGATAAATCATCATATACGACGAGAACGTGCTTGCCGTTGTACATGAATTCTTCACCCATTGTCACCCCTGCATACGGTGCAAGGTACAGAAGCGGAGCCGGCTGTGAAGCGGACGCTGTCACGACAATCGTGTAATCAAGCGCGCCATGCTTACGAAGTGTTTCCACTACGCCGCGCACTGTAGATTCTTTTTGACCGATCGCTACGTACACACAGATCATGTCTTGATCTTTTTGGTTTAAGATTGTATCAATCGCAACAGATGTTTTACCTGTCTGACGGTCCCCGATAATCAGCTCACGCTGTCCGCGGCCGATCGGAATTAACGCGTCGATCGCTTTGATACCCGTTTGCAGCGGCTCATGTACTGATTTACGGTCCATTACGCCCGGAGCCGGGCTTTCGATCGGACGTGTTTTGCTTGTCAGAATCGGACCCAGTCCGTCTACCGGCTGTCCGAGCGGGTTGACGATACGTCCGATTAATTCTTCACCTACAGGAACTTCCATGATACGGCCTGTTCTTTTGACCTCATCACCTTCACGGATATCTCTGTAAGGTCCTAAGATAACGATACCTACGTTGGATTCTTCAAGGTTTTGAGCCATACCCAAAACGCCGTTTGAAAACTCAACAAGTTCACCGGCCATACAATTGTCAAGGCCGTGCACACGCGCAATACCGTCTCCGACTTGGATGACTGTACCTACGTCATGAACTTCAATTTCAGATTGGTAATTTTGAATTTGCTGCTTTATCAGCGTGCTAATCTCTTCAGCTTTGATGCTCACTTAGGTTTCACCCCTTCTATCGATTTCCTCCGGCAAGTTGACGTTCCATGCGCTCAAGCTTTCCGCTCACGCTTCCGTCATAAATCCGGTTTCCAATGCGGACTTTAATGCCGCCTATTAAATCCGTCTGCACTTCATTTCTGATTCTGAGCGAAGCGATTCCGGCTTTTTTTGCAAACACTTGAGACAATGATAACATTTCCGCTTCTGACAGCGGTTTTACTGAATAAACAACCGCGTCCTCTGTCTGACGGGCCTGATTGGCAAGTTTGATAAACTCGTCTGTGAGATCAGGCACAATCGAAGACCGGCGGCGGTCAATCAGAAGAAAAATCGTATGCAGCACAGACTCAGACAGTGCGCCGAACGATTGCTGAATCAGCTCTTTTTTCTTAGCGGCCGATACCTTCGGATGGCTTAACACTTCCTGTAATCCGGCTTCGTTCCGGAACACTTCTTTTAGTACGGTAAGCTCTTCTTCGATTTCATTGATTTGAGAAGTCTCAACGGCAATGTCGAAAAGCGCTGACGCGTATCGTTTAGAGACAGCAGATCCACTCATCGGCTTTCTCCTACCTCTTTAAGATAGTCCTGAATCAGTTGTTCCTGGGCTTGTTCATCAAGCTCTTTTTCAATCACTTTCGATGCGATTAAGACAGAAAGTGATGCGACTTGCTCGCGAAGTGCGGAAACCGCTTGTTCTTTTTCTTTGACAATTTCGGTTCTCGCCGCTTCTTTCAATCTTTCAGACTCGGCGCGTGCAGCCTGGATAATGTCTTCCTTCTGCTTTTCACCCAGTTTTTTCGCATTTTCAATGAGTGATTGTGATTCCTGTTTCGCTTCTTTTAAAAGAACGCGCTGCTCTTCAATCAGCTTCTGCGCTTCTTTATTTCTTTCTTCAGCGGACGTAATTTCGCCGGCGATATGATCTTCACGCTGTTTCATTATATTTAATAGCGGTCCAAGAGCGAATTTCTTGAGAAGCGCTAATAAAACTAACATAGCTAACAATTGGAATAGGATATCTCCGCCGTTAAACGACAGTCCTAATTCAAGAGGTAATTGAGACATCTACTACGGCAACTCCCTTCTGCAGGTTTTCTCTGCTGATAAAAAGCCGTTTCGGGACGGCCTGCTTATCAGACATAAAGCAATGGCGAAGGTTCTCTTAGAGTGATCTTCGCCATTTTTAGTTCATATAAGGCTTTTTTGCTTAGCCAAAGAACGCTAAGAACGCGATAACGACAGCGATAATCGGAAGGGCCTCAACCAATGCGATACCCATGAACATAAGAGTTCTAAGTTCTTTTCCTGCTTCCGGCTGACGGGCGATTCCCTCTACCGTACGTGAAACGATCAGACCGTTACCAATACCTGCACCAAGTGCACCTAAACCGATTGCAATTGCAGCTGCTATTAAATTCATGAAAAAGTTCCTCCTTTAAAATGTTATCCGAATGGATATATGATTTTAATGATCATGACTGATTTTGTGTGACATGTACACCATCGTCAGCATCGTAAAGATAAATGCCTGGATGGTACCGATGAACAAGCTGAATGCCTGCCATGCAAGCATCGGAAGAATGGCTCCGACTGTGCCGACCAAACCGAGAAAGAAGCTGTTTGAGTAGAAATTCGTCGCCAGATTCGCAAGCAGGCCAAGAAGAATTTCCCCGGCGAAAATGTTACCGTAAAGACGAAGTCCGAGTGTCAGCGTATTCGCAAACTCCTCAATGATCTTCATCGGGAACATAAGCGGAACCGGTCTGAGGTAATCCTTAGAGTATTCCTTCAAACCTTTCATCTTCACGCCGTAATAGTGCGTTAACGACACAACCATAACGGCTAGAGTCAGAGTAATAGCCGGATCGGCCGTCGGTGATTTCCACCAAAGCTCGTGTCCGACCGTTACAGAAAACGGCAGCCCCAGCATATTTGATACAAATATGTACATCAGCAAGGTTACACCAAGCGCCAAGAAGTTAGCCCCTGTTTTTAAATCCATTGTACTGCCTATAATATTGCGGACAAAATCAACAATCCATTCCATGAAGTTCTGGGCTTTTCCCGGACGGATAGACAGCGTTCTCGTAGTGAGAATCGCAATCAGCAGCACAATCACACTTGCCACAGTAATCATCAGAATGTTTGTCAGATTAAAAGTAAGACCAAACAAATCAATAGTTCTGTAATCGTGATTCAATGGGTTTTCACCTCTCTTCCATTGATGAACGTTTGAGCTGAATAATGGAATCTATCATAATGACGGGATAAATTGTCATTAATCCAATAATCACACTTGCCACACTGACTTTATCGGGATATTTAAAGGCGACAGCCATCGCAAGTATCGCATTGCACCAACGCGCTGCGCTCCCGAGTGATCGTATGGACTTTCCTTTCGCCACGGCCTTGTCAAAAGCATTCATTCTTCTGGTCAAGAGCCACAAATTAAACAAACTGAAAACAGTTCCCAAAAAGAGGCCTAAAAAAACAGTTTTATACGCCGTAAGACCATATCCCAGCAAATAGATTGCTAAGATCACAAATACATATCTTCGTTGTCTGCTGAATGTAAGATTGGGATCGTCCATCAACTATCTGTCTCCTGATGAAAATGTAATATAATTCCTGGATACGGCAAAACATGCGGTTAACCCTTTGCAGAAGGCCTTTTTTGTCCGCAAAACGGCCTGTTCGAAAAAACCACTCATCCTCCTGATGCCACGGGATGCTGTTTCATTCGCTTAGATAAATCCTCATATAACGGGTTTTTTGGAGGATTTAAAATGAGGATGGATACTAGAAATGAAAGGAATGAAAACCTTCTCATAATACCCTCGTTTAGCATACAATAGCCCCTAACATGTGTCAATCTGTTTAAAGTTAAAAAACTTTTTATACCGGAAGCATACACAGAATGTTCACAAATTCACCTATAAATGTATGAACTCTGCCCATTCAGCAAATATCTGGATAAAAAAAAGAAAACCCCTGAATGAGGTTTTCCGATTTATTTGGTTCCGTAAAGTCTGTCACCCGCGTCACCGAGGCCCGGAACGATATAGCCTTTTTCATTCAGTTTTTCATCAAGGGCGGCGATATAAATATCAACGTCAGAATGATGTTTCATCAGCTCTTCCACGCCTTCCGGAGCCGCTACAAGACACATAAAACGAATGTTTCTCGCGCCGCGCTTTTTCAGGCTGTTTATCGCTTCCACCGCAGAGCCTCCCGTAGCAAGCATCGGATCCACGACAATAAATTCGCGTTCTTCTACATCAGAAGGAAGCTTGACATAGTATTCCACCGGTTTTAAGGTTTCCGGATCACGGTATAATCCGACATGTCCCACTTTAGCGGCCGGGATTAATTTCAGCATGCCGTCAACCATTCCGAGACCCGCTCTCAGGATCGGCACGATACCGAGTTTCTTCCCTGAAATCACTTTGGATGTCGCTGTTTGAACAGGTGTTTTCACTTCCACTTCTTTAAGAGGAAGATCACGTGTAATTTCAAACGCCATCAGTGATGCGACTTCGTCCACAAGGTCTCTGAAATCCTTTGTGCCTGTATTTTCATTCCGAATATATGTCAGCTTATGCTGGATTAAAGGATGATCAAATACGTAAACCTTTCCCATACTGTGTTCAGCTCCTTTTTTGTTGTCCGAGTGACTTTTTCACACTTCTATTGATTCTACAGAAAAAGACAAACAGTTTCAAGAAAATCATAAAAAAACCCGCCGGATTAAGGTTCCGGCGGGTTTCTTCCTTATTAATAGTCCAGTTCTTTATATAAAGGAAACTTTTCAGTCAAGGCAGATACGCGCTGTCTCGCTTCTTCAAGTTTTGCTTCGTCTTCATGATTTTTCAGCGCGAGGCCGATGATGGCGCCGACTTCTTCAAGCGCGTCACCGTCAAAGCCGCGGCTTGTCACAGCTGCCGTACCGAGACGGATTCCGCTTGTGACGAACGGTTTTTCCGGATCGTAAGGGATCGCGTTTTTATTAGATGTAATGCCGATTTCATCAAGAACGTGTTCAGCGACTTTTCCGGTCAGACCGAGAGAACGGAGGTCAACAAGCACAAGGTGGTTATCCGTTCCGCCTGATACGAGCTGAATGCCCTCTTTGTTCAGAGACTCAGCCAGGCGCTTCGCGTTCGAGATGACGTTTTGCGCATATGTTTTGAACTCATCTTCAAGCACTTCTCCGAAAGAAACGGCTTTGGCCGCGATGACATGCATAAGCGGTCCGCCTTGGATTCCCGGGAAAATGGATTTATCAATCTTTTTGCCGAACTCTTCACGGCAAAGGATCATTCCTCCGCGGGGTCCGCGAAGTGTTTTGTGAGTCGTGGTCGTTACAAAGTCAGCGTAAGGAACCGGATTCGGATGAAGACCGGCTGCGACAAGACCCGCGATATGCGCCATGTCGACCATGAAGTAAGCGCCGACTTCATCAGCGATTTCACGGAATTTTTTAAAGTCGATCGTGCGGGGGTACGCGCTCGCTCCGGCAACGATGAGTTTCGGCTTATGCGCCAGCGCTTTTTCACGCACATCTTCATAATCTATATATTGCGTGTCTTTATCGACACCGTATTCTACAAAGTTGTATTGAACGCCGCTGAAATTAACCGGGCTTCCGTGTGTTAAGTGGCCGCCGTGGGAGAGGTTCATCCCGAGCACCGTGTCGCCGTGCTCTAAAATCGTGAAGTAAACAGCCATGTTCGCCTGGGCGCCTGAGTGCGGCTGAACGTTTACATGCTCAGCTCCGAAAATCTCTTTCGCGCGGTCGCGGGCGATGTCCTCGACGACATCAACATGCTCACAGCCGCCGTAGTAGCGTTTGCCGGGGTAGCCTTCAGCATATTTGTTTGTTAAAACAGAGCCTTGTGCTTCCATTACCGCTTCCGTCACGAAGTTTTCAGAAGCAATTAATTCGATCTTAGTCTGTTGACGCTTACGCTCATCTTTGATGGCGTTAAACACTTGTTTGTCTTGTACAGGTAAATGTTTCATCAGCGAGATCCTCTCCTATCCGTTTCCTGTTCTTTATTTTTACCACCCTTATTGTACATGGTTTTTCAGGTGAATGTAACAGCTTATTTAAAAAAATCACAAAATTTAATTAGAAAACACGAACATTATATAGGAAAAGTGTTTTCATCATTCGCATTCATAAACGGCGCGAATTCCGCCTATCAGCTTCGGTCTTGTCCGGGCCATCGTCACATGTGCTTCTCCAAGCTCACGGCTTGATATCCGGACAGGGACGGCAACGGGTTTCAGATGCATACCGATGAACGTATCGCCGATGTCAATCCCGGCGTCAGCCTGAATCGATTCGGCGAGCACGGGAGAACGCATCTGCCGGTATGCATAAGAGGCCATCGCTCCGCCCGCTTTCGGGACGGGGACGGCTGAAACAATGGGGAGCCTGAACCGCTCGGCCGTTTCCGCTTCAATGACAAGCGCCCTGTTTAAATGCTCGCAGCATTGAAAAGCAAGATGCACACCCGTTTTTTCCTTAAACCGGTTAAGTCCGCCGTATATCAATTCAGCCCAATCCCCGCTTCCGGCGGTGCCGATCCGGCTTCCGGCGGCTTCACTTGTACTGCACCCGATCACCAGCAGACTGCCGTCCGTCAGTCCTGCCTGCTCTTGAAACTCAGTCAGCATGTCCGTCCATTTTTGCTTCATCTCTTCCATTGTCCAGCACCTCTTACAGATTTTTTTCTTCGTAATCTGCGATTTTGCCGATCCGCCGTTCGTGGCGGCCGCCCGTAAATTCAGTCGTCAGCCAGACTTTTGCGATTTCGCGCGCCAGCCCCGGGCCGATGACGCGTTCGCCCATCGCAAGAACATTCGTGTCATTGTGTTCACGCGTCGCTTTTGCGCTGAAGGTGTCATGGGCAAGCGCACAGCGTATGCCCTTTACCTTATTTGCGGAGATGCTCATGCCGATGCCTGTGCCGCAAATTAAAATTCCCCTGTCAGCTTCGCCGTTCACCACTTTTTCCGCTACCGGAAAAGCGTAGTCTGAATAATCGACAGAGCCGGCGCCGCATTCACAGCCCATATCAATGTATTCAATCTGCAATTCATCCAAAAGACTTTTTATTTCTTCGCGGATATGGACGCCGCCGTGATCTGACGCAATAGCTACTTTCATTCATTTACCTCCTAGGTATGGCTGGGCGAAGACAGCCCAGTGTGCTTGTCCTTTTTATTACGAAATCCGTTGATTTCATTCTACTCTTTCACATTCGTTTTGCAAATGACCTGTTTGCAGATTTTCTGACAGATTACTTGCTTTTTCCGTCAAGCAATTGATCAGCCAAAAGGGTCAGCAGCTCCTCCAGTTCGTCCCGCGTCTGTTTATAAACATCAAGCGGACCGCCGAACGGATCAGAGATATCGCCGCTTTCCCCCGTTACGTATTCTTTAATGGTAAAGACTTTGCCCTGACTGTTTTGATATCGGCCTTCAATCAGCTGTTTGTGCTGTTCAGTCATCGCCAGCACCAGATCAGCCGTCTCGATATGTTCTTCCGATAAGGGAGATGAACTGTGATTGAGAGCGATCCGTTTTTCAAACAGCGCTTCTACGGCATGGGCCGACGCTTTTCCGTGCGGAGACGCGAATACGCCGGCCGAGCTTACGCTGACGTCCAGCCCTTTCGTTTCTGCAATGGATTTAAAAAGAGCCTCAGCCATAGGACTGCGGCACGTATTGCCTGTACATACAAAGATTATTTTCATGTCCGTCACCTCTTACTGCCTATTATAAATGAAGAAAAAAGAAACGGCATCTTCGTTTCTTTTTTTACATATCTTATATCGGTAAAAGCAGTTTCAGTCCGAATCCGATCAAAATGGCTCCGCCGAGCGCTTCGCTGTAGGAGCCGAGCCACGACTGCACCTTTCTTCCAGCCAAAAGGCCCGCCCATGTTAAAACGGTGCTGAAAACCCCGAACAGCGTAACGGCCAGAAACGGATTGGAGCCGTTCATCCCGAGACTGAGCCCGACAGAAAAGCTGTCCAGACTGACACCGATCGCAAACAGCAACAGTCCCGAGCCTGCCGGAGATATGAGCGGCCCGTCTGATTGTTTAAACGCGGCAATGATCATCTGCACCCCTAAAATGAAAAGAAGAGATCCGCCGATGTAAACGGCGAGCATCCCCAGAAAACCGGACAGCAGATGCCCGGCCGCCATTCCCGTAAGCGGCATCATGACATGAAACAGCCCGATGACAACCCCTATATGAAAAATCTGTTTTTTCTTCAGCTGAATCATTCCCATCCCGAGCCCGACGGAAAAGGCATCCGTCCCCAAAGCAAATGCCATGATGCTTAAGGAGACAAGTTCCCCGATGAATAGATTCGACATGAAATAAAAACCCCCTTGGACGTGCCCGCTTGTTTAGCTTATGCATGTCCGATAAGGGGTAGAACAAGTTAATGGATAACGGTGCCGCCTGCGGCTTTCATCAGCCTGTTCATAATGGCGAGCCCCACTCCGGTATCCGGAAAGGACTCAGAAATAATCATGTCCACTTCCGCTTCATCAAAGCTGCGGAGCGCATCGTATAAGGCGGACGCCACTGTTTCAAGGTCGGCGCGTCTGCCGCAGACCTTGATATAATCAGCCTGGTAACTATCGGCGTTCTCTTCTGTTGTCAGAATGCCGATTCGTTTCCCCCGGCTTTTATATGTGTCTGCCAGTTCTTGAATTCTCCGGGCGCCGCCGTCGGCAATAGCCATCGGCGCAGAAGGCGCGTAATGTGTATATTTCATACCCGGAGAAATAGGAACCTCATCTTCTTCGGTCAGCCCTTTATCCACAAGAACCGGACCGGCGGCGGATTCAATCTGCTCTTTTGTCACGCCGCCCGGACGAAGCAGCACGGGCTGTTTCCCCGTACAGGACAGAACGGTTGATTCCACTCCGATTCCCGTCGCGCCGCCGTCCACAATACCGGCAATGCGGCCGTTTAAATCATGAGCTACATGCTCGGCCTTCGTCGGGCTCGGTTTTCCTGATAAATTGGCGCTCGGCGCTGCGATCGGCAGTCCGGCCGAGCTGATGAGGGCTAATGCTACCGGATGATCAGGCATTCTGACAGCTACCGTCTCAAGTCCCGCGGTGACACGGGGTGACAGCACACCGGGCTTACACGGCAGGACAAGGGTCAGCGCCCCCGGCCAGAATAGCTCCATAAGCTTTTTCGCCGTCTCAGGAATATGGCTGATAAAACGATCAAGCTGGCTGATGTGGGATATATGCACAATCAGCGGATTATCGCTCGGCCTTCCTTTCGCCTCATATATTTTCGTTACGGCTTCCGTATTTTCAGCGTTAGCGCCCAGTCCGTAAACGGTTTCTGTCGGAAAAGCCACAACCTCATTCTGCCGGAGCAATTCCGCGGCTTGTGTAATCTGGGGATCGGTTGTGGATAATTCTGCGGAACAATCCACAAACCATCTTCTTGTTTTCATGTATAACCAAACTCCTTATTTTAAAGCGGTAAAACTTTATTTTCTCTCGTGTATTCCTTTTGAAAGTATAAAAGATGTCCTTTAATAAAACAAGTGTTATCCACAAACTGTGGACAACACTTTTTAATAAGTGGATAACCTTGTGTATAAGTTAGATCAGGCAGAGGTTTTCACCATTAAAAACGAACCTTCTGTGCATAACGAGTTGCGGAAATGTTCGGACGTATACAGTTCATCAGGCGCATCGGCGCACGCTTCAAATCCCATCAGATTCAGAAACTCAGCAGATGAGGGCTGATTGGCGACTAAGTAGACATCTTGAATCTCATGTTTTTTGCACAGCACATCCATACTTTGAAACAGTGTAACGATATGGCTTTGATTCAGCCTGTCCGACATGACGAGTGAACGGAGAAGCCCTTTTCCGCCGCTGAATTTTTCGATCCCGAGACAGGCGGCAATCTTTTTTTCACTGTCTTCCAGCACGATAAAACGGCTGATCTGCTGATCGATTTCCGCATGTGCCGTATCAGCCTTTTTCAAAAAGGCCTCCAGCGCCTCCGTATCTTGATCTCTTGCCACTCTCAGCTGATAAAACATATATTTCCCTCCGTTTCGATCAACTCTTTCTTCCAATCTATGAATCGAATCCGGATTTATGCCTTTTGCTTCAGGAAAATAGATCTGAAATCCAATCGACGAGGAAAAACTTCACTTCCGTATCATCGTCATCTTTCTTTTCTTTCTTCGCTTTATCGGCCTTTGCTTTTACGTCATCCAGCACTTTTTTAGTCTGTTTCTGCGTTTCTTCCTGCTTCTGTCCGCCGTCTTCCTGATCTTTCACCGCTTCGCCGTTTGAGAAATCAAGGAAGCACAGCGGCGGAAACAAGACGCACCACCAGTTGGCGCCCTCGCCATTGCCGAGTGTAATTAAAATCGCTTCATATTTTCCGGCCGGATAGACCATATTGCCGTACAGCTTTGTCGGAAACGAGATTTTATTGAATTGAACTGAAACGGATTGATGCGCACCCTTTTCTTTCATCGTTTGTTTGGCGATTTCTTTAATTTCAGGAAGCTTCGAACGAATGAGCCGCCGCGCTTCTTCAATGGAAGTGATATCTTTCACCCAGTCCGTGATTTGCTTGTTTACAGCATCTCTGATCTGGCGCTTGAGCTTTTGATCCTCATCGTTATCACTGTTGGCCAAAATTCTGAGCCGGATCGCTTCATCCGGTATGACGACGGGCTCATCGGCTGATGCCCGCGCCGTTTCTTCTTTTGTCAAACCCGCAAGCGCTCCTGATAATAAAAGAAAAATATATATGCAGATCATCATTGTCTGTTTCATCGGTCCCCACCGTTCCTCTCCGTGCTTTTTTTATCTAGTCCCATTATGGACATGACGGAAAAGGTTTAAACCGGCGGGAAGAAAAAAATCTAGCAAGCTGATAATCTGCATTGACAGATTCAAAATATGGTACGATATTATTTTGATAGGAGGTTTTCAGATGAAATATAATTACACCGTGCTGCTGTCGGCGGCATGTATGTCTGTCATTTATTCTATTTTGTATGTTCATCAATTCATTATCGCGGCTTTCATTTCGATGGCGTTTTATTTTTTGTTTCCTTATTTGATTTTTGCGCTGCCGCTTCAATACTTTCTGAATAAAAAGCCGAAGAGATTTCATCCGCTGTATTTTCTTTATTATTTAGGGGTGTCATTCATTGCAAACGGGATCATCTTCGGTCTTTTGCAGCCGTCAGGCCAATCTCTGTTTTCTAATTCAGCCTTTTATATCTTTGCGGTTTTAACAGCCGTCGTCTATTGGGTATGGGATTCCGTATTGCTGCAAAGACAAAATCCGGCTACAGAAGCGTAATCAGCAGACAGCCGGCTGAAGGGAGAGCGGCGCAAAAGAAAACGGCGGCCATCTTTAAACGGGCGTGCCGTCCTTCTTCTGTTTCAGAATGATAATTGGCCCGCTGCTCCGCTCCGCTTACGGCCAACCCGGAAACGATGATCGCTGTGACGATAAGAACAGCCGTAACGGCGCCGAAAATGATGTCAACGCCAAACGGCAGAACAAACCCCGCCGCATAAGCTGCGGCGGCGAGTACACATCCGAAGGCGAACGCTTTTTTCAAGGCGGATGCCCCTTTCATTTTCTTTCCATTGTAACAAAAGCCCGCCGTGTGCGTCACCGGCGGGCTTTTTTCATGATGTGATGACTGCGGATACTGTTCTGTCTTTTCCGTTGATGTCCTGTACGACTTCCACTTCCGCATTCGGAAAGGAATGACGGAACAGGTCTTTCACGGCTTTTCCCTGATTATATCCGATTTCAAAGACGACAAGCGCTTTATCTTTCATGACAAGAGGCAGCTCCTCCATAAACCGCTTGTAGAATTTCAAACCGTCACCGCCGTCCGTAAGAGCATGAAGCGGCTCATGGAAACGGACGATATCCGACAAATCCGCCATTTCTTCTTCAGAAATATACGGCGGATTGGAAACAATAATATCCGCTTTTTTTCCTGATGAAATAAAAGGAGTTAACAGATCTCCCTGCAAAAAGCACACGTCCGCTCCGAGGTTTTGCGCATTTCTTTCCGCCACCTGCAGCGCTTCTTTTGAAATATCCGAAGCCGATACTGAAAAATGTCCGCATTCAAGGGCGAGCGTCACCGCAATGGCTCCGCTCCCCGTACCGATATCAATGACGTTCAGGCGTTCTGCCTCGGAAAATGCCCGCTTCTGTCTGTCCAGCAGATGAAAGACGACTTCTTCCGTTTCCGGACGCGGAATGAGAACATCGTCATTCACAAAAAATTCCCTGCCGTAAAACTGTTCTTTCCCGATAATATATTGAATCGGAATACCTTCTTTATGCATCTCCACGTGCCGTCTGAATCGATAAAGCTCGTCCTCGCCGACGGTCTCCTGCAGACTTGCGAGAAGTTTGCTCCGATCCATTCCGGTATCATTTAACAGCAGCAGCTCGGCCGCGTTTTTTTCTCTTCCCGCTTCGGTTAAATAAGAAGAAGCCCAGCTTAGGGCTTCAAAAACGGTCTTCATCTTAATTTTCCGCCTGCTGGAGCTTGCTTGACTGGTCTTCTACGATTAACGCTTCAACCACTTCATCAAGCTTGCCTTCCAGGATTTGATCCAGCTTTTGAATCGTCAGGCCGATGCGGTGATCCGTCACACGGTTTTGCGGGAAATTGTATGTGCGGATACGCTCGGAACGGTCGCCTGAACCGACGGCTGATTTGCGGGTCTGATCATATTCAACCTGAGCTTCCTGCTGGAATTTGTCATAGATTCTGGCGCGGAGCACCTTCATCGCTTTTTCTTTGTTTTTAATCTGAGATTTTTCATCCTGACAGGATACGACGACACCGGTCGGTAAATGCGTCAGGCGTACGGCCGACATCGTCGTGTTTACGCTTTGTCCGCCCGGTCCGCTTGATGCAAATGTATCGACGCGGATGTCTTTTTCGTGGATGTCCACTTCTACTTCTTCCGCTTCAGGAAGACACGCCACCGTCGCCGTGGATGTATGAATACGGCCGCCTGATTCCGTTTCCGGAACACGCTGTACGCGGTGCGCGCCATTTTCATACTTCAGCTTGGAGTATGCGCCTTTTCCCGTAATCATAAAGATGATTTCTTTGTAACCGCCCGTTCCGGTCACGTTTGCTTCCATGACTTCAGTCTTCCAACCTTGGATTTCGGCGTAACGGGAGTACATTCTGTAGAGATTTCCCGCAAACAGCGCGGCTTCTTCTCCTCCCGCTGCTCCGCGGATCTCCATGATTACGTTTTTGTCATCGTTCGGGTCTTTCGGGATGAGGAGCACTTTCAAACGCTCTGATAAGGTTTCCGTCTCTCCCTGCAGTTCGGAGATTTCTTCCTTCACCATTTCTCTCATATCGGCATCAAGCTTTTCCTCAAGCATCGCTTTCGCATCGGCAAGCTGTTCTGATGCGTCTCTGTATTGTCTATAGACTTCAACGGTTTCTTGTATATCAGATTGCTCTTTCGAATATTCTCTAAGCTTTTTCGGATCGTTGACCACTTCCGGATCACTTAAAAGCTCATTTAATTTTTCGTATCGTTGTTCAATTGACTGTAAACGGTCTAACACGGTCTTCACCTCTGTTTTCCTGTGCGTAACATTCTCATTATAGTATAGGGCTTATCGCCAGTCAAAAGCAATTCGCCTCTGTTATACTGAAGCAAAAAAGGAGGGGCGGATATGCTGAAATCCATCCACCATATAGCAATCATATGCTCTGATTATGAAAAGTCGAAAGCTTTTTACACCGAGATTCTCGGTTTCGGCATTATAAAAGAAACATACCGAAAGGATCGCGGATCTTATAAACTTGATCTTGCGCTGGACGGCGCGTACGCGATTGAATTGTTTTCCTTTCCCGATGCGCCCGAACGGCCGACCAGACCGGAAGCCGCGGGTCTCCGGCATCTCGCCTTCACCGTAAACGATCTTGAAGCAGCCGTCAGGGAGTTAAAGGAAAAGGGCGTCGGCACAGAACCGATCAGAACCGATCCGCTGACGGGGAAACGGTTTACCTTCTTCTTCGATCCCGACAAGCTTCCGCTTGAATTGTATGAAGCGTAACGTTTTTTGAAGAAATGCCGCTTTCTTTGGCGAATTCCTTCTTGTTTTGTCTAACATGAAGGGAACGCCGCCTCATGGTCGAATACCTAGCAAAAAGGAGGTATGGGATCATGAATACAAACATGGCCGCGAAAGAGCTCGGCGTCTCCGCAAAAACGGTGCAAAGGTGGGTCAAGCAGCTGAATCTTCCGGCTGAACGGAATGAGCTCGGACATTATTCCTTTACACCTGAGGATCTTGATGTGCTGAAATCGGTCAAACGGCAAATTTCTGAAGGCACTGCCCTTCTGGATGTTCAAGTGCCCCGGCAGCCGAAAAAACGGACGGGCTTCATTTTGCAGCGTCCGAAAATCAATGGCGGCGCTGAACAAAGATTGGCAGAGCTGGAGCGCAAACTGGACATTCTCACGAAAGAGAAACAAGGTGAGAACCATATGCTTTCAAGGATAGAGGAGCTTGAACGCCAGCTGAAACAAAAGGCGGATGAAGGGGTGTCTTATCAGCTTCTTCAGCACAGACGGGAAATTGACGACCTCAATTCCGAATTGCAGACATTGGCCTCCCGCATCCAGGAACTTGCCCAGACAGCTCCCCTCTCAGAAACAGCCGCTTCTTCAGAACATAAGAAACCCAGAAAAAAAACGAGATTTTCGCCTTTTAAATTTCAATTCTAACTAAAAAAGCTCCCTGAAACAGGGAGCTTTTCATTATGCAGTCAGCGCAATGATGATCGGCAGTGAGATTAGAGATAAAATCGCACTGATCACGAACGCGGACGCAGTTTCTTCCTCTTGTTTTTCGAAACGTGTGGCAATCATCGCCGCTACCGCAGATCCAGGGAATGCAACGAGCAATACCGCTTTAGTGATCTGGTCAGCCGGAAGTCCGACTGCAAGAGCGATCAAGTACATCAGCGCAGGCTGAACGGCAACTTTTAACAAAGCGATACCGAAAGCCGGCAGACTGAGCTTAATGTTGCGGATACCGACAGTTACACCGACGGCGAAGAGCGCAACACCTGATGTTGTGCTTCCGAGCTGATCAAGCATTTTTTCTCCCAAGCCAGGGAGTGTTACACCGCAGAGTACCAGAATGATACTGATAAGCGGTGCAGCCGCAAGCGGTTCGGAAAGACCGTGAAGAATAGACTTACCAGTCATTTTCCAGAAGTTCTCGTTTTCAGTGTCTTTTTTCTTAGATGACTCACCGACAGTAGCGATAATGATCGCAAGCGGGTCAAGGATGGCGTTAACCACGATACCCGTAACGGCGATAGGAATCGCTACTTCGCTTGCTCCGAATAAGCTTCCTAGTACGGGAATACCCATAAAAGCAAATGTCGGCTGTGCAGAGTTTAAAGAAAATACAGATGAATTCGTTAAATCATACTTGAAGATAAATTTGCAAACCAACAGAATGACGATAAAGAATCCGACAATCCCAATGATCAAAGCGACCATCAAAGGAACCTGTGATAAAAACGCACTTCTTGAAGTGGTTAAAATACTTGCGATAAAATGCGCCGGAAGCGCGTACTTCGTAACTAAGGTGCTTACCCCTTTTGCTGACTTCGCGTCATAACTTCCGAAGCGACCTGCGAACCATCCCAGCACGATCACGAAAAAGATCGGCGCCAGGAGGATTAAAATATCTAAGAAGCTCAAAATGTTCTCCTCCAAATCCTTAATGTCCGTATACTTTAGCCTTTACATAAAAGCTTTCCCTCGGACTGTAAAATTAATCGTAAAAATTATTTAGCGACAACTTGCTTATATTGCGGTTTCCACATTGCATCAAGAACGGCTTGTTCTACATTCTCAGGAATGCGGTTTGCCACGCCTTCTTTAATGGCAGTTTCCGCTACGGCGATCGCAACTTTAATTGAAACTTCTTGTAAGTCGCTCATGCTCGGCAGAAGGCCTGCACCCGGTGTTTCAAAATCAACGCTTTCTGCGATTGCGTCAGCAGTTGCCGCAAACATTGCAGGAGTAATCACTTTCGCTTCTACAACGATTGAACCGAGACCAAGTCCAGGGAACGCGAATGCGTTGTTAGATTGTCCGATTTCATGTGAAACGCCATTGTACTCTACATTGTCAAACGGGCTTCCTGTCGCCACAAGTACTTTGCCGTCAGTCCATTTGAAAAGATCGCTAGGAACGGCTTCAGCAAGCGGTGTCGGGTTAGACATCGGCATGATGACCGGACGCTCAACGTGTTTTGCCATTTCTTTGACGATTTCTTCACTGAACGCGCCGCTTTGGCCTGATGTACCGATTAAGATTGTCGGTTTCGCTTGACGGATCACTTCAATGAAAGGAATTTGTCCATTTTCATCGCGTTTCCAATCTTTAATTTCTTCAGCTGTGCGCAGGTACGGCTCTTGGAAATCAAGAATGTTTTCCATACCTTCAATTAACAAGCCTCTGTAGTCCATTGTGTAGAACGCTTTGTTGGCTTCTTCTTCAGAAAGACCGGCAAGCACCATAGTGTCGCGGATTTGGTCAGCGATTCCGATTCCGGCAGATCCCGCACCGAAGACAACCACACGCTGGTCTTTAATAGACGCGCCTGTTTTCTTCATAGCCGCAAGCACACCTGCAAGCGTAATCGCACCTGTTCCTTGAATGTCATCGTTGAATGTAAGAATTTCATGGTTGTATTTCTTCATGATATTGCGCGCGTTTTTGTTTCCAAGGTCTTCCCAGTGAAGAAGAGCTTTAGGGAAATATTTAAGCGCAGCTTTTACATAAGCGTCAACGAAAGCTTCGTAACGTTCGCCTTGGATACGTTCATGGCGGTTACCGATGTATAAAGGATCGTTCAGAAGTTTTTCATTGTTCGTACCGACGTCAAGAACGACAGGAATGACGCGGCTTGGGTCAATACCGGCAGCAGCTGTGTATACCGCTAATTTACCGATGGCGATGTTGATACCGCCTACACCCCAGTCACCGATTCCGAGGATGCTTTCTGAGTCTGTCGCAACGATCAGATCAATATCTCCGGCAGTGGCATGAAGGTTTTCAAATGCCTCTTCAATTCCTTCCACGTTGTCGATAGAAAGGTAAATTCCTTGAGGTCTTCTGTACTCATGACTGTATTCTTGAATCGCTTCACCGACAGTCGGTGTGTAAACAACCGGCAGCATTTCACGAAGATGGTTTTGAAGCAATTTAAAGAAAAGAACTTCGTTACGGTTTTGCAAATCATTCAAATATACGTTTTGGCGAAGGCGGTCCGGCTGAGCTTGAAACTGCTCGTATGCGCGTTTTGCCTGCTCATCAAGAGACAGAATTGTCGGAGGAAGCAGCCCGTCTAATCCAAGGCTTTTTCTTTCTTCTGCTGAAAACGCAACACCTTTATTTAAAGTAGGGATAGATAGAACTTCTTTTCCTCTTAAAGTAGTTTCTAAGTTGCCTTCCTTCGTTACTTTAATATTATTCAAGAAAATCTCCTTCTTTCTTCAAATAGTTAACAAAGTTAAGTAATTACCCGTTTTGGCTAGTGTGATCGCGATCTGCTATATCTTTTTTTGACAATTATTCGAACAATGTCTCATAACTATTTACATTACTTAGTCATTTTATGCCTGTAAAAATGAAAATTCAAGAGATGAAAATTACTTAATTTTTTCATACTCTTTTTTAAGTTATTTAACTACAATTTTTGAAAAAACGTCAAAAAAACACCGGATTTTTTACCGATGTTTTCATGAAAAGGGTTATTTATCAGACTGTTTTTTCGGCACTTCGTGATGATGTCTGCATCTCGCTTCGTATGACTCCGATGCGCCGACTAAAATGACCGGATCATCATAGGAAGCGGGCTTCCCGTCAATCAAACGCTGCGTACGGCTTGCCGGCGACCCGCAAACGGAGCAGACCGCCTGCAGCTTCGTCACCGATTCGGCAACCGCCATCAGATTCGGCACCACGCCGAACGGCTCTCCCCGGAAATCCATATCAAGTCCGGCCGCGATGACACGATAGCCTTTATCCGCAAGCGAGGATAAGTCGCCGATGATCGATTCGCCGAAAAACTGCACTTCATCTACCGCGATGACGTCCGTGCTTTCACTGATATGATCCCATATTTCAGCCGAAGACGAGATGACGTGGCTTGTCATGGATGTGCCGTTGTGAGAAACGACGGCCTCCTCGCTGTAGCGATTATCAATGGCAGGTTTGAATACCTTAACCTCCTGCTTCGCATATGTCGCTCTTTTCACTCTGCGGATCAGCTCTTCTGATTTCCCAGAGAACATGCTGCCGCATATCAGCTCAAGCCATCCGCTTTGCTTCATTATGTACATAGGCTATCCGCTCCCCTTTTTTTCCTGTTTATGGACATAAAAAACAGGCAAGAAGCAATTCTTGCCTGCCTGTAAAATCTATTATTACTTAAGACCGTATTTTTTGTTAAAGCGATCAACACGACCATCAGCAGAAGCGAATTTTTGACGTCCAGTGTAGAATGGGTGGCATTCAGAGCAAATCTCAACGCGTACCTCTTCTTTTACTGAGCCTGTTTCAAATTCATTTCCGCAAGCGCATTTAACTGTTGCTTTTTTGAAATTAGGATGAATTCCTGCTTTCATTGTATCCATCTCCTTCCGCCCTGAATCCCGTGTGGAAACAGAGTTATTATTCCGGAGTAATCCGGAACGCATATGAGAGAATTATATCAGTCATTTACTGCATTTGCAAATACATTTTTTATCAGCGGCGGGCTGATGATGAAAGGTTTGCCTGCTTCCATTCTTGGTTGATCAGATCGAAGAATTCTTGATTCGTTTTTGTTTTTTTCATTTTTCTCATAAACTTCTCTGCGAAGTCCGGAGAATCAGACATCGATTTGCGGATCGCCCATAGACGGTCAAGATGCTCTTTCGGCACGAGCAGCTCTTCCTTCCGTGTGCCGGAGCGGCGGATATCGATCGCCGGGAAAATCCGTCTTTCCGCAAGAGAACGGTCAAGGTGAAGCTCCATGTTGCCCGTTCCTTTAAACTCTTCATAGATGACGTCATCCATCCGGGAGCCCGTGTCTACGAGCGCCGTCGCCAAAATGGTCAGGCTGCCGCCCTCTTCAATGTTTCGCGCGGCACCGAAAAAGCGCTTCGGACGATGGAACGCAGCCGGGTCAATCCCGCCGGAAAGCGTACGTCCGCTTGGCGGGATAACGAGGTTGTAGGCCCGTGCCAGGCGGGTAATGCTGTCCATCAGAATGATAACGTCTTTTTTGTGTTCAACGAGACGCATCGCCCGTTCAAGCACAAGCTCCGCTACCTTAATGTGATTTTCCGGCACTTCATCGAACGTCGAGCTGACGACATCGCCCGCTACGGAACGTTCAATATCCGTTACTTCTTCCGGTCTTTCATCAATTAAGAGAACGATCAATTCAGCGTCAGGCTGATTTGTCGTAATGCTGTTAGCGATTTCTTTCAACAGCATGGTTTTACCGGCTTTCGGCGGCGCCACGATCAGACCGCGCTGGCCGAAACCGACGGGAGCCATCATATCGAGAATTCTTGTTGAGAGATAATTCGGTTTCGTCTCAAGCACCATTTGGCGGTCCGGATAAAGCGGAGTCAGCGCGGGAAAATGAACGCGCTCTTTCGCAGATTCCGGATCATCTCCATTTACCGCTTCAACGTGCAAAAGTCCGTAATAGCGTTCGTTTTCTTTCGGCGGCCGCACCTTGCCGGATACTTTGTCACCGTTTCTTAAATCAAAGCGGCGGATCTGGGAAGCAGAAATGTAGATGTCTTCTGAGCTCGGCGAGTAATTAATCGGTCTGAGGAAGCCGAATCCTTCCGATTGGATGATTTCGAGCACGCCTTCCATAAACAGAAGATCCTCCTGCTCGGCGTTGGCTTTCAGAATGGCAAAGATTAATTCTTTTTTAGTCAGTTTGCTGTAGTAGGAGATTTTATAATGTCTGGCCAGTTCATATAGTTCTTTTAATTTCATATTTTCCAAAGAGGAAATAGATACGTCTTTCATAAAAACACCACGCTTTTCATAGTCAATGTATTGCTGTTTTCATTCAAATCGGCTGCTTCGCATGATTCCGCCAAAGCACATTCTTTTATAAAACGTTCAGGAACTTCTATCGGTAACACTTCCACCCATGATCGGCGCTTTTTTAAAAAAGGAATGTCTTAATGAGTTTTGAAGGAAGCGAGGACAAAAACTTGAGAAGATCAATATTTATATCGTCTGTATGCGGTAGAATTTGAAAATTTCCCAGTACTCAAAAGAAGGAATGACACAGAAAAATCGCAGCACTCTTTATTTTTACCTCATTTCAAAAAATTATTCAACTTAAATAATGCTTTGACATATAAATGATAGGGTTGACTCTTTATTGCAAAAGAAAAGCGGGACTTTCCGTCCCGCTTTTCTCTATTTATGGCCGGATCACAAGATTTGGTTTTTTCTTCAGACTGTGTCTTCCGTCAACGAATCGGACCGTTCCTGATTTCGCCCGGATGACCAGACTTTCAGTCGTGCCGACGGAGCCTTTGAACTGAACGCCTTTCAGCAGCTCTCCGTCCGTGACGCCCGTTGCGGCAAAAATGGCGTCATCCCCTCTCACAAGGTCCTCCATCCGGAGCACTTTGGATACATCAAGGCCCATTCGCTCACAGCGGGCCTGCTCTTCCGCACTTTGCGGCAGAAGCCTGCCTATGATTTCGCCGCCGAGCGCTTTTAACGCAACGGCAGACAGCACGCCTTCAGGAGCCCCGCCTGAACCGAAGAGAATGTCTACTCCCGTATGGTCAAAGGCCGTATTGATGGCGCCCGCGACATCACCGTCGTTGATCAGTTTGATTCTGGCGCCCGCCTCACGCAATTCAGAGATGATTTTTTCATGTCTGTCACGATTTAAAATGGTTGCCACGACATCTTCAATGTCTTTGTTTTTCGCTTTCGCAACGGCTTTTAAGTTATCAATGACAGGCGCTTCGATATCGATGCAGCCTACCGCTTCGGGACCGACCGCGATTTTTTCCATATACATATCCGGGGCGTTCAGCAGTGTTCCATGGTCGGCGACCGCGATCACCGTCAGCGCATTCCAGCCGCCGCTCGCTACGATGTTTGTGCCTTCAAGAGGATCGACGGCGACATCGACGCGCGGGCCGTATCCGTTTCCGAGCTTTTCGCCGATGTAAAGCATCGGCGCTTCATCCATCTCGCCTTCCCCGATCACGACCGTGCCTTTCATCGGCACCGTGTCAAACACGTCACGCATTGCGCTTGTCGCCGCATCATCAGCTTCATCTTTTTTCCCGCGGCCCATCCATCTGGCAGATGCTAAAGCCGCCGCTTCAGTGACTCGAACCAATTCCATCGATAAGCTTCTTTCCATTTCAACACGATCTCCTCTCAAAAGTCCGCATTTCTATGAATTTTGGAGCTGTTCTATCTCTTCGTCCGTCAGCCTTTGCCGCCAGATTGTGGCGCCCAGGCCTTCGAGTTTTTTCTCAAGATTGCTGTAGCCGCGGTCTAAATGCTCAAGACCGGTGATTTCGGTTACGCCGTCAGCCATGAGCCCGGCGACGACCAGACAAGCGCCTGCACGCAGATCGCTCGCCTTTACTTTTGCGCCCTGAAGCTCGGCCGGACCGGTGATAATGGCCGACCTGCCTTCCACTTTCATGTTGGCCCCCATCCGTCTCAGCTCATCTATATGTTTAAATCGGGCCGAGTAGATGGTGTCGGTTACGACGCTTGTGCCGCTGGCTCTCGTTAACAGAGATGTCATCGGCTGCTGAAGATCAGTCGGGAATCCCGGGTAAACAAGCGTTTTTACGTCGACCGGTTTTATCTGCTTCTGCCCGCCGAGCATAAGAAGCTGATCGTCACTCGTCTCAATGTGAAAACCCATTTCCCTGAGCTTCGCCGTTAAAGACTCCAGGTGAGTCGGTATGACATTATCAATAATGACTTCTTTCCCCATCGCGGCGCCGGCGATCATAAAGGTGCCCGCCTCAATTCTGTCCGGAATGATCGTATGCCTGCATCCGTGCAGCTCTTTTACGCCGTCGATTCTGATTACATTGGTTCCCGCGCCTTTGATCTTTGCGCCCATGCTGGTGAGCAATGTGGCCACATCAATAATCTCAGGTTCCTTGGCGGCGTTTTCTATCACGGTTTTACCTTCAGCCAGTACAGCGGCAAGCATGATATTGATCGTCGCTCCGACGCTGACGACATCTAAATAAATCCGTGCGCCTCTCAGCCTTTCGGCGCGCAGATAAATCGCGCCTTGTTCATTGGTGACTTCCGCCCCAAGCGCTTCAAATCCTTTGATGTGCTGGTCAATCGGCCGCGGCCCGAGATGGCATCCGCCCGGCAGTCCGATGACCGCCTGTTTGAAGCGGCCCAGCATCGCGCCCATTAAGTAATAGGAAGCGCGGAGTTTTTTCACTTTGCCGTTGGGAAGCGGCATGCTGATCATCGGGGAAGGGTCGACGACCATTTCTCCTTTTTCAAAATGGACGTTTCCGCCGATTTCTTTCAGCAGGTCACGCAGCGTTTCAATATCTGAGATCTCCGGAAGCCCTTCGATCGTTACTTCGGAATTTGCCAGAATGGTTGCGGGTATCAATGCGACGGCGCTGTTTTTCGCACCGCTGATATGTACGGTTCCGTTTAACGGATCGCCGCCGGCAATATTCAACTTTTCCATGATAGTCTCCTTCCATAAGAAGATAGCTGCGGAGCGTAAATAAAATGGCATTTTATTCTGTCTCTGCAAATAAAGCTCTTGTCCAAAATGTAGCCAATTCGAAGAGAAAGAATACAAGGACATTATAAAATAACAGGAAGAAAATAGCGAAGCTTTGCGGGGCATTTTTAACACAGGATGCACAGAGGCCCGCCGGGTTCACATTCCGGGGGAAACACACTCTTCACTTTGATACTGAAGGCCCGCTGCCAAACAGGAAAACATAAGGGTGCGGCAAACGGATGCAACCGGTTTGCCGCCCTTTCACCCTTATTTATTCCAGTCTGCCAAGAATTGCTCGATGCCTTTATCCGTTAACGGATGTTTCGTCAGCTGGTGAATGACTTTCAGCGGCATCGTACCGATATGCGCACCGCGTAAAGCGGCTTCAGTCACGTGCTGTGCATGACGGATGGAAGCTGCGATGATTTGTGTATCAATGTCATGAATGTCAAAAATCTGTCTGATTTCTGAAATCAGTTCAAGACCGTTATGGCCGATGTCATCCAGACGGCCTAAGAACGGAGATACATAAGTCGCCCCGGCTCTTGCCGCCAAAAGCGCTTGGTTGGCGCTGAAAATGAGCGTTACGTTTGTTTTAATGTTCAGGTCGCTCAGCGCTTTTACGGCTTTTAACCCTTCAGACGTCATCGGGATTTTCACCGTGATATTCGGTGCGATTTTCGCAAGTTCTTTACCTTCTTCAATCATTTCTTCAGCATTCAGGGAAATGACTTCCGCGCTTACTGATCCGCTCACGACTTCCGTAATCTCACGAAGTCTGTCATGGAAAGACACGTCAGCTTCTTTCGCCACTAAACTAGGGTTTGTCGTAACTCCGGCAAGAACGCCAAGTTCATAAGCTTCTTTAATCTCGTCAATGTTTGCTGTATCAATGAAAAATAACATAAGGAAAGCCTCCCCAGTAATAAATTTTCAGAACTGTAAAACATGATTGCGCTTTCTAAAGGTAAGACATAAAACCGCCTGTCAATGCTGTCAGGCGGTTTATGGATGTTACATTGGATTAAGCTTGGTTTGAAGAACCGAACTCACGCATTTTGCCGATAACCGTTTCTTTGATCGCTTCACGAGCAGGTCCAAGATATTTACGAGGATCGTATTCGTTCGGCTTAGCTGCCAATGTTTCGCGGACAGCTTTTGCAGAAGAAATTTGGTTTTCAGTGTTTACGTTGATTTTAGCCGTACCAAGTGAGATTGATTTTTTAATGTCGGCAGTCGGAATTCCTGTACCGCCGTGAAGTACTAACGGAAGGCCGGTTGATTTGCCGATATCTTCCATTTCTTTGAAACCGAGGTTCGGTTCGCCTTTGTAAGGGCCGTGAACAGAACCCAGTGCAGGTGCAAGGCAGTCGATGCCAGTGCGCTCTACAAGTTCTTGACACTCTTTAGGGTCAGCATAGATTACGCCTTCAGCGATCACGTCATCTTCCTGTCCGCCTACAGTTCCAAGCTCAGCTTCAACTGAAACGCCGTGGAAATGAGCAAGCTCAACCACTTTAGCTGTAGTTGCTACGTTTTCCTCAAACGGGTGGTGAGATGCGTCGATCATTACAGAAGTGAAACCTGCATGAATCGCTTTCGCACAAGATTCAAAGCTTGAACCGTGGTCTAAATGAATGGCGACAGGAACTGTCACTTTGTATTCTTCCATAAGAGCTTTAACCATGGCAACCACTGTTTTGAAGCCGCCCATGTAGCGTCCCGCGCCTTCTGAAACACCAAGAATAACCGGGGATTTTTCCTCTTCTGCTGCTTGTAAAATAGCTTGAGTGAACTCAAGGTTATTTAAGTTAAATTGTCCAACAGCATATCCTTTTTCTTTAGCTGTATTCAACATTTCCGTCATTGAAACTAAAGGCATGTCGAAAGTCCTCCTTATGTAGCCTGATTTGCTTCTTCTCGAAAAAAGCTTTCCACCTATAGCATGACCATAAAAACCTGTCATATGTAAAACAACAGATCGCTTTTTCTCCATCTCTAGGATACCAACTTTTCGACAAATCGGCAACACAATGACATAATTGTTTCTAATTTTATTAATTCGATTTTAGAGGTAAATATTTTTTCACCGCGTCTCTGATCTCATCAATGTCAAAAGGTTTCGCAAAATGGGTCAGCGCTCCGAGCTCTTTTGATTCCTTAATCATATCGAGTTCTCCGTAAGCGGTCATGATAATGACGCGGATGGATTCGTCAATCATCTTCATGCGCTTGAGAATTTCGATTCCGTCCATGCCGGGGATTTTCATATCTAAAAGCACGAGATCGGGCCGTTCTTTCGTTACGATGTCCAGCGCCTGTATGCCGTTGGCGGCCTGAAACGTCTGGTACCCTTCTTTATGAAACACTTCATTGAGCAATATGCGTATACCGTATTGGTCATCTACGATTAAAATCTTTTCATTCATCATTTTACACCCCAATATTATCATTTTCGTCAAAAGGAAGCAGTTGTTTATGTATTCTGTTTGATTTTCACATTTCCTTTAATTATAATAGTCTACTTTCCGACATTTTCTGAGCATTTTCTCTTTTGTTGTATACTGTTCTTGTATGTGTAAAGGAGGTTTCACTCATGTTAAAGATATTTACGACGCAGCTTGCAGGCATTTTTTCCCGCATTCAGGATAAGGAATCCGAAGCAATAGAAGACGGCGCGCGCCTGCTGGCGCAGGCAGCCGTCAGCGGTCATACCATTTATTTATACGGCGCAAATGAGATGCAGGGCATTTTGTGCGAGGCGGAACTCGGCTCAGAACCGATGCCTTCCGTCAAAGCGTTTCCGGATACAGCTGATTCGATTACAGAAAGCGACAGGGTGCTGATGTTTTGTTCAGGTCCGGGCACGGCTGAAGAACAGGCGCTGGCTCAAAAGCTTTATGAAAAAGGGATCGGCCTCGTTGGCGTATCTCCTGTCATCAAAGATCAAACCGGGATTGAGGAATTTTGTGATGTTCATATTGACAGCAAATTAAAAATGCCGCTTCTGCCTGATGAAGACGGGACAAGATACGGCTTTCCTTCATTAATGACAGGCCTGTATGTCTATCACGCACTGTCCTTTACATTAAAGGAAATGATGCAGGAATATACCTGATGCAGAAAAAAGACTTGCCGCTTTTAAAGGAGGCAAGTCTTTTTTTATTACTTCTGTTCTGCAGCTTGTACGGAAGCGCCGATAAAGTCTTTGAATAAAGGCTGAGGTCTTGTCGGTCTTGATTTGAACTCAGGGTGGAACTGGCAAGCGACATACCAAGGATGGTCTTTCAGCTCGATGATTTCCACAAGACGGCCGTCAGGGCTTGTGCCTGAGAACACAAAACCGTTCTCTTCCATTTGCTGTCTGTATTCGTTGTTGAATTCATAACGGTGGCGGTGGCGTTCGTATACCACTTCATCCGCATACGCTTCGAAGGCTTTCGTGTCTTCCTGAAGCTTACAAGGGTACAGTCCGAGACGAAGCGTTCCTCCAAGATCCTCGACATCTTTTTGTTCTGGCAGAAGGTCGATGATCGGATAAGGAGTGGACGGATCGATCTCCGCAGAATGAGCCCCTTCCAGACCTAATACGTTTCGCGCATATTCAATGGATGCAATCTGCATACCGAGGCAGATGCCGAAGAACGGAATTTTATTCTCACGCGCATACTTGGCGGCGATGATTTTCCCTTCTACGCCGCGGTCTCCGAAACCGCCGGGCACGATGATTCCGTCTGTGCCGCTAGTCAGCTCTTGAATATTGCTTTCTGTCACTTCTTCGGCGTTAATCCATTTGATCTTCACATCAGCGTCAAACGCATAGCCGGCGTGGCGCAGTGATTCAACGACTGAAATGTAAGCGTCCTGAAGCTCGACGTATTTACCGACGAGGCTGATTGTAATGGTTTTAGACAAGTTTTTCACTTTCGTGACAAGGTCTTTCCATTCCGTCATATCCGGGTCTTTGCATTCTAATTTCATATGATCGCAGACAAGCTTATCGAGTCCCTGCTCCTGAAGGTTAAGCGGGATGGAGTAAAGGTTGTCCGCATCTTCGCACTCGATGACCGCTTTCGTGTCAATATCGCAGAAGAGCGCGATTTTATCTTTCATATCTTGAGAAATCGGCATTTCCGTGCGCACGACGATGATATTAGGCTGAATACCGAGGCTTCTCAGCTCTTTTACGCTGTGCTGCGTCGGTTTTGTTTTCAGCTCGCCCGCCGCTTTGATGTACGGAACAAGCGTACAGTGAATGTACATCACGTTTTCATGGCCGATGTCGCTTTTCATTTGACGGATGGCTTCAAGGAACGGAAGGGATTCGATGTCTCCCACTGTTCCGCCGATCTCAGTAATGACTACATCTGCGTTTGTTTCTTTGCCTGCACGGTACACGCGGTCTTTCAGTTCATTTGTGATGTGCGGAATGACCTGAACCGTTCCGCCGAGGTAGTCCCCGCGGCGCTCTTTTTTCAATACGGCAGAATAGATTTTACCGGTCGTCACGTTGCTGAATCTGTTCAGATTAATGTCAATGAAACGCTCATAATGCCCTAAGTCAAGGTCAGTCTCAGCGCCGTCATCGGTAACGAATACCTCACCGTGCTGGTACGGGCTCATCGTTCCCGGGTCAACGTTGATATAAGGGTCAAATTTTTGGATAGTGACGCTCATGCCTCTGTTTTTCAAAAGGCGGCCAAGTGATGCAGCCACAATTCCTTTTCCGAGTGATGATACAACTCCCCCGGTCACAAAAATATATTTCGTCATTTCGTTTGCTCCTCTCTTCGGTCTGCGCTACATTCCTTAAAATGTGCCGTTTTATAGAAAATCATTTCACTAAAAACAAATGATGTGTAAAAGAATTTGGGAGATGAAAATAAGAAAGCTCCCTTTCAATTTCTTGAAAGGGAGCGTAGCACTCTTATGAATTCTCTTCTTTTTGAAGAGCCCAAAATACATACTACATAGTTCGACAATGAAAGTCAAGATCGTTTTGCTGATATAAAATCAGTCTTTGCGATCCTCTTCCTCATCATCATAATCTTCCTCATCTTCTTCAATCATCTCGTCTTCGATCTCAAGCTCGTCGTCATCTTCTTCATCGACATCTTCGTCGTCAAAGCTGTCTGCTTCAAGGTCAATATCTTCTTCCATTTCATCGAGATCGATGTCATCTTCGTCAACTTCCTCGAATTCATCAAGGTCGAGATCTTCCTCAACGACTTTTTTCGCTTTTTTCTTTTTCGCTTTTACAGTCGGCTGTGTTTCTTCGTCCAGCTGATCGTACGGATACCAGCTGCGAAGCCCCCATGTCTGGTCTGACAGCGCAATAAAGCGGCCGTCAATGTTCAGGTCTGTATAAAATTGGGCGATACGGTCGCCCAGTTCCTCTTTCGTAACACCGAGCAAGGAGATCATTTCATTCAGCAGCTCCTGGAACGGAACCGGTTTTTTATGTTCTGAGAAAATTTCGTGAGCGATTTCAACTAAAGCCATCTGCTTCAGCTGTTCCTGAGAATATTGTTTGATACTCAAGGTCGGACACTCCCTTTCTATTACTTATATGTATCTGTTTCTATCCTATAATAAGAACGAATTTGTATTGTTTTGTTCATAAACCATACCTCTCATTATAAACAAATTAAAACAGAATATGCTACCCTTAACAGCGTAATTTAAGAAATTTTAGAGCCGTCCCTTCATAAATCGGCTGATGTGCGAAAACAAAGCCGCCGGCATATGCGCCGGCGGCCCGCTTCTTTCTATAAAGACTCTTGTTTTTCAGCGCCGAATACAGACATGGCGAGCAATTCACTGACATCATAAGTGCCGATCGCGTCTTCGGCTTCTTTCGCTTTCGTACCATCACCGAGCATAGTCAGACAGTAAGGACATCCGGAGCTGATGACCGTCGGACTGACAGAAAGCGCCTGCTCAGTCCGGGCCGTGTTGATTCTCGCTCCCGTTTCTTCTTCCATCCACATGAGCCCTCCCCCGGCGCCGCAGCACATCCCGTTTTCGCGGCTGCGCTCCATTTCCTTCAATTGAACGCCCGGAATGGCTTTTAAGATCGCTCTCGGCGGCTCATACACTTCATTGTACCTTCCTAAATAGCACGAGTCATGGAAGGTAATCGTTTCATTCACCGGGTGAAGCGGTTTTAGTTTCCCCTGTGACACAAGCTCGGCTAATAATTCAGTATGATGATAGACTTCGGCCCGGAATCCGAAATCAGGATATTCATTTTTGAACATATTATAGGCGTGCGGATCAATCGTGACGATTTTTTTGATTCCGTGTTTTTCAAATTCGCCGATGTTGTGTTCCGCCAGCTCTTGGAACAGAAACTCGTTGCCCAAACGGCGCGGCGTATCGCCTGAGTTTTTTTCCTTATTGCCGAGAATCGCAAAGGATACACCCGCTTCATTAAGCAGCTTTGCAAATGAGACGGCAATCTTTTGGCTCCTGTTGTCGTAGGAACCCATTGAGCCGACCCAAAACAAATAGTCGAACTCTTTGTCTTGCTTTTTCATTTCTTTCACTGTCGGAATCTCTGTATCGGCCTGCTCCCGCCAGTTCTCCCGCTCTTTCCGGTTTAAGCCCCACGGGTTTCCCTGTCTTTCAATGCTTGTCATGGCCCGCTGCGCGTCGCTGTCCATCTTCCCTTCCGTAAGCACAAGATAGCGGCGCAGATCGATAATTTTATCAACGTGTTCATTCATGACCGGACATTGATCTTCACAGTTGCGGCAAGTGGTGCACGCCCAAATCTCCTCTTCCGTGATGACCTCGCCGATTAAGCTCGGGTTGTAATCAATGGCTGCGGCCGCTTCACGCGATCCTCCCCCTGAGGAAGCCGCGGCGAGCTGATTCGCTTTCGTGTGCTGAAAAACGGGCGCGGGCACCCACGGAGATTTTGACGTCACGGCAGCGCCTTTTTCCGTCAAATGGTCTCTGAGCTTTAAAATGAGGTCCATCGGCGAGAGCATCTTGCCCGTACCGGAGGCCGGACACATATTTGTACAGCGGCCGCATTCGACGCAGGCGTAAAGATCGACAAGCTGAGAGCGGCGGAAGTCTTCAATCTTTCCGACGCCGTAGCTTTCTTTCGTCTCATCGGTGAAATCGATTTTTTCCAGCTTTCCTTTTGAATCCATCCTGCTGAGGAACACATTCGCCGGACCCGCAATTAAGTGCGCATGCTTTGATTGCGGCACGTACACTAAAAAGCTGAGCAAAAACAACAGATGAAGCCACCATGAAACATAAAACACGGCGGCGGCCGCCGGCGCTGAAAGACCGCCGAGCACAAACGCAATGGAGGAAGCGATCGGTTCCGTCCAAGACAGAGAATGATCGTGCCATAAAAGGTTCATGGCGTTCCCGAGAAGCACCGTCACCATCAGTCCGCCGATAAACAGCAGGACAAGCCCCGCTTTAAACCCGCGTTTCAGTCTGACGAGTTTTTCAATGTAGCGCCGGTAAAACGCCCAGACTACGGCGATTAAAATCAGAAACGTGACGATTTCCTGAAAAAAGGTAAACGCCGGATAAAGCGGACCGAACGGCAGATGCCGGTCAGGAAGCAGCCCTTTCAGAATAAAATCAATTGCGCCGAACTGAACGAGTATAAAACCGTAAAAAAACAGAACGTGGATGATTCCGCTCTTTTTATCTTTCAGCAGTTTTTTCTGTCCGAACACATTCACCCATATCTTCTGAAGACGTTCTTTCAGGCGTTTATCAAATTCTTCCCTTTGGCCGAGCTTAATATAAGCGATCCTCGTTCTGATCAGGTAAACGAATAAATAAACGGCGTAAGCGGTTACAGCTGAAAACAGCAGCGCGTTTACCATGAGAAATGCGTTCATCTTGTCTCCCCCTTTGTTCTGATACCCCTCTTCATTGTCATATCTTTACTTTATCATAAATAATGAATGAGTGTTCAGTCAATAATTAAATTCACATTCTCAGGGCACACTACGAATACTTCGGAAAGGAGCGTCGGTATGAAGGTCATTTTTGTGTTGCTTGTCATTTTTATCATATTGATCGCACTTATGCTGCTTGATATGCTGCTTGGCCGGGCGGCGTACAAAAAACAGGCGTATGAGCCCGTTTTTGACCCGAAAAAGAGTGATATCACACTCATTCACTGCGGCAGCGAGCTTGTGCGGCAGATGACGGCTGATATCCGCCAAGCCGTCTCCTCTATTCATATGATGTTTTTTATTATGAAGAACGACCAAGTCAGCCATGAGATGTTTCATTTATTGAAAGAAAAGGCCCAGGCCGGCGTCTCCGTATATCTGCTGCTCGATTGGGCGGGCAGCCGCCCAGTGAAAAAGCCTTCTATTCAAACGATGAAAAAAGCCGGCGTTCACGTTCATTTTCTAAATAAACCGGCATTTCCGTTTCTATTTTTCAGGCTGCAAAAACGGAATCACCGGAAAGTGACCGTCATTGACGGCAAAATCGGCTATGTCGGCGGTTTTAATATCGCTGAAGAGTACCTCGGCAAAAAAGCGAAGTTCGGAAACTGGGAGGATTATCACCTGCGGATGACCGGCGAAGGCACGGCGGATCTTCAGACTCTTTTTGTAAGCGACCTGAAACGAAACACCGGAAAAACACCCGGATCACCCGGGGTTTATCCGGCATTATCCGAAGGGAATATCTCACATAGGACATATGCATCTGACGGGTTTTCGCTTGAATCGCATTATGAAAACTGCATCCGTAAGGCGGAGAAAAAAATCATTATCGGCACGCCTTATTATGTACCGAGCAAAAAGCTTCAGGAAGCGCTTATTTCAGCCTGCCGAAAAGGCGTCAAAGTCATCTTGATCGTGCCGATGAAGTCAGACCACCCGCTCGTTCGGGAAACAGCTTTTACTTATTATCCCGAGCTTCTGAAGGCCGGCTGCCTCATCTATCGGTATTATCAAGGCTTTTATCATGTCAAAGCCTTCATTATAGATGACCGCATCAGCATTATCGGCACGCCGAATTTTGATAAACGGAGCCTGTTCTGGAATGAAGAGGTGAATGTCATCATTCATGATGAAGCCTTTACAAAGGAAGTGCTTTCAACCATAAAGCAGGACATCGAAAAATCCGAGCTTCTCACATTAGAAAAAGTGAAACAGCGCTCCGTCAGACAGCTTCCTGCAGAATGGCTGGGAAAGGCCATATCTTACTTTTTATAAAGGAGAAACCATATGCTGTTCAGATTCGGATTCGTCGCAAACGCCATGTGCCTTTGGAACGCGTCCCCCGCCAAAACGTTAACATATGCGCGCTATACCAAGCTTTCCCGCAGTGAGCGGAAAGACGCCCTGCTTTCTGTGACGAAAGCAAATCTCACCAATACACTGCGCACCATCCACTATGTGATCAGCCACGGCATTCCGCTGTACAGGTTCTCAAGCTCGATTGTGCCGCTCGCCACCCATCCGGATGTGCTGTGGGATTTTGTTACGCCGTTTCGCCAGGAGTTCCGTGAGATCGGCGGGCTGGTCAGAAAATATGATCTCAGAACGAGCTTTCATCCGAACCAATTCACGCTTTTTACAAGCCCGAAACAGGAGATTACCGCAAATGCGGTCAAGGATATGGCCTATCACTATGACATGCTGGACGCAATGGGCATCGCGGACCGTTCCGTCATCAACATCCATGTCGGAGGCGCTTACGGTGACAAACAAAGCGCGCTTGGCCGTTTCCGAGTGAATCTGAAAGAACTTCCCGATGTCATCAAACAGCGGATGACTTTGGAAAACGATGATAAAACGTATACGTCCGAGGAAACACTCAGTGTTTGTGAGCAAGAAGGCATTCCGTTTGTGTTTGATTATCACCATTTTTACGCCAATCCGACCGATGACGCTGATTTAGATGACATTCTTCCGCGGATGATCAAAACATGGCAGCGGATCGGCTTAAAGCCGAAGGTCCATCTCTCCTCGCCAAAATCGGAATCAGCCGTACGCAGTCATGCGGACTATGTGGATGCGAATTTTATTCTGCCGGTGCTGGAGCGGTTCAGACAATGGGATACGGACATCGACTTTATGATTGAGGCGAAAGAGAAAGACCGGGCGCTGCTCCGGCTCGTCGAAGAATTAAGCGCCATCCGCGGAGTCAAACGCCTGGCGGGCGGAGTGCTGAAGTGGAAGGCATAACCAGGTTTATCACCCGTTTATATGGGGAATTTCCGAAATAACAGACCATCAGACGGAGGAGAAAACATATGAAAAACATTACATCTTTGAAAATAGCCGCTAAGAAGTTCACTTTACGAAACATGCTTCAGCTTTATCAGCTTTGCCACACGGGAGGCCACGAGCTGTATATCTACTCTAAAAAAACGATGTGCAAAATCAAAGATATCATTGAGCTGGAAACGTTCAGAATGGCCCATAAAGAACAAGAATACTTAATTGTAGTGGAAGGAAAGAAAGCGGTGCAGCTTGTTGACCGTTTCAAACATATCATCGAACCTGCGCAAAAAGAAGCCCATTAAATACGGACTACATAAAAAAAGGATAGACAGGAGGCTGCCCGGCCCCTTTTGTCTATCCTTTTTCTTTTATTGATGTATCAGCTCGCCGAATTGCGCCTGATGGAGTCTCTGATACATGCCGCCGGATTCCAGCAGTTCCTTATGATGACCTTGTTCAGCAATGCCTTCTTTCGTGACGACGACGATCCGGTCCGCATCCTTAATCGTAGCCAGCCGATGGGCGATCACAAGCGTTGTGCGTCCTTCAGACAGCTCTTGCAGCGATTTTTGAATGGCGGCTTCCGTTTCTGTATCGAGGGCTGATGTAGCCTCGTCTAAAATTAAGATCGACGGGTTTTTCAAAAACATTCTGGCGATGGAAAGCCGCTGCTTCTGCCCGCCTGACAGTTTCACGCCGCGCTCGCCGATTACCGTGTTTAAACCGTCGGGATACCCGTTTACCAAATCCTCTAAATGCGCCTGGCGGACGGCCTGCCAGATTTCTTCCTCAGACGCATCGAGCCGCCCGTAAGCAATGTTTTCCCGCAATGTGCCGGAAAACAGAAAGACATCCTGCTGGACGACGCCGATTTGTCCGCGCAATGATGACAGCGTCATGTCCTTAATATCGATGCCGTCGATGGAAATCACGCCTTCAGATGGCTCATAAAAGCGCGGCAGCAGACTTGTCAGCGTTGATTTTCCCGCTCCCGAAGGCCCGACGAATGCGACTGTCTCCCCGGCATGAATGGACAAATTGATTCCCGACAGAACCGGACTGTTTTCTTCGTAACCGAATGACACACGATCATAGCGGATATTCCCTTTTAAACCGGACACATGTCTCGCGTTCGGGGCGTCCTTGATATCAGGCTCCGTTTCCAGTATCTCCATAAAGCTTTTAAAACCGGCAATGCCTCTCGGATACATCTCAATAATCGCGTTGATTTTATCAATCGGACGGAACAGAACGTTCGTCAGCAGCACAAAAGCGACAAATTCCCCGTAAGATAGCGATCCGCGGATCACGAACCATGTCCCGCACAACAGGACGAACAGCGTGACGAATCTTGTCAGCATGTAACTGATCGAGCCGTTTTTCGCCATGATTTTATAAGACGTCAGCTTTGTTTTGCGGAAACGCTTATTGTTCACATCAAACCGCTGCGTTTCAAACGCTTCATTGCTGAAAGCCTGAACAAGACGGATGCCGCCGATATTGTTTTCAACCCTCGCGCTGAAGTCTCCGACGTCTTTGTTCAGTTTTGTAAACGCAGAGGTCATTTTTTTATTAAAATACAAAGCAAGCCAAATGACGACCGGCATAATGATAAAGGTCAACAGCGCGAGCTGCCAGTTAATGAACAGCATCACACCGAACGCGCCCAAAATCGTCATGATCGCGATAAACAGGTCTTCAGGCCCGTGGTGGGCGGTTTCTCCGATATACATCAAATCATTGGTGAGCTTGGACATTAAACTGCCCGTTTTGTTGTTATCGTAAAATTTGAACGAAAGCTTTTGCAGATGGTCAAAAAGCTTTTTCCGCATATCGGTTTCAATGTTAATGCCGAGCATATGGCCCCAATACGTCACAACATACTGAAGCGCCGAGCTGAGGGCGTAGACCCCGAATAAAGCCGCAGAAGTCAAAATAATCAGACTCCAATCCCGCCCCGGGAGCAATGTATCGATAAAGTAATTGACAATCAGAGGAAAACTCAGCTCCATCAATCCGCCGGCGATGGCAGAAAAGAAGTCGAGAAAAAACAGCTTCTTGTACGGTTTATAATAAGAAAAAAATTGTCGCAGCACGATTCCGTCCTCCTTGTGCCTCGTTCCTAATGATAATATTTCTCAATTATACTATACACAAGGAGTTTTAAAAGCGTTTTTTATAAAACGCCGGAAAATAACCGAGCGAAGGATTCCTTCGTTCTTTCCCATAATGTGCGCTTATAGAACCGGACGGGGCTGATTTTTTCAGACTCCTTCATATCCTCCAGATAATGCGCTTCAAGATCTTTGACCGCCTCTTGATCTGTAAAAAAGACATTGACTTCAAAGTTCAGCTGAAAGCTTCTCATGTCCATGTTCGCCGTCCCGACAGAGGCGAGGTTTCCGTCAGTGATGAGCACCTTTTGATGCATAAAGCCTTTTTGATAGGAATAGACTTCGATTCCTTCGCGAAGAAGCTCGGGGAAATACGATCTCGTCGCGTACTGGGTTAAAAATCCGTCATTGGTTTCCGGCACCATGACACGCACCCGGACGCCCCTGGCAGCAGCCTCCTTTAGCGCTGTGCGGATCGGCTCATTCGGCACGAAATAAGGCGTCGCGATCCATACAGACGATTCGGCCGCCGCTATCATGGCATAATACAGATCGCTCATCCGCTCCTTCATATCGGGGCCTGTCGGAACGACTTGATAGACGCCGCCGCTTTCTGCCGCAACCGGGCGGGTATATGCTTTCTGATCAATCAGCACCTCATCTGAAACGTATTCCCAATCAAGCATAAAAATGCTGTGGAGCGTCTGAACGATTTCTCCTTCGACTTTCATATGGGTGTCCCGCCAAAAGCCGACATCTTGGTCTTTGCCGATATACTCCTTGCCGACATTCAGCCCGCCGACAAAACCGACTTTCCCGTCAACGATGACGATCTTGCGGTGATTCCTGAAATTGAATTTTTGGTTGAAAAAACCGTATTTCAGCGGCAGAAACGGGACGATGTTCACGCCCGCGCGTTTCAGTTTTTTAATATCTTTTCCGGCCAGCTTCAGGCTGCCGGCCGCGTCGAACAAAAACCGCACTTCCACGCCTTGACGCGCTTTTTCCATCATAATGTCCATCATCTTGTGCCCGAGCATGTCTGATTTGAACATGTAATACTCAATATGTATAAATGACGCAGCCTCCCGGAGCGCCTCAAACAGCTCCGGAAATGTTTCTTCCCCGTTTTTGAGCACCTTCAGCCTGCTTTTTGTATTGATATTCATATGGGACGCTTTGATTGAATATTGAAAGAAACGCTTCTGATTTCCTTTCAGCCCGGTCAGATCGGGAGTTTGTTCCATATCAAATATCGTTCTCAGCTTTTCCCGGTTGTATGTCCGTTTCGACCTGAACAGCTTGCCTTTTTCATAAAGCTGGCCGGAAAAAAGGTAAAATAAGTACCCGGCGATCGGAAAAAACACAAGAATATGAATCCATAACAGCGTGTGCTGCGAGGTGCGGTTTTCAAGAATTAACGAATAGATGCTGAACAAAATAATGCTTGCATAGCAAAGCACCCCTCCGTAAAACTCAAGCCTGGAAACCGGAAAAAACCATATGACATATGCTCCGATAAGCATCATATATAAAAAGCAAAATTCCAGTCTCCTTTTCAGCATCCCGACTCTCTCCCATCTGATCCGATATCTCTGTATACCCTCTGTTTTCCGGCTTGTAAACATATGAAAAAGCCTCTCCGCACGAGCGGAAAGGCTTATGATGACGCTTCCTGTGATTGGCCGGGTGTGATGTTTTGAAGCAATGCCGGATTGAGCGAGCAGCTGCCTTTGATTTTATTTTTGAAGATGCCGATGATCAGACCGGTGACCGCTATCGACACTAAGGAGAAGAGCCCTTTCAGCAACCCGACGGAAAAAATGCCGGCCAGCACGACGCCAAAATCGAAGAGAAAATTAACGGCACCCGGATTCCATCCGCAGCGCTTTTGCAGAAATAAAGCGAGGATATTGGCGCCGCCGAGCGATGCCTGATGATAAAACATGAGCGACAGGCCGAACCCGATCAGCGCCCCGCCGCAAATCGCCCCGGCAAGCGGTGAAACAGAAACCGGCGGCAGCCAGTGATCCGCGCCGGTAAACAGAGTCAGCGCTGTGACTGCAAAAACGGTGGATAGAGTGAATTTGATTCCCATTCTGATGAGAGAAAATATATAAAACGGGATATTGATCAGAAAGAAGATCATCGCAAACGAGGAATGAAACACGTATGACAGGCTTAGTGACAGTCCCGCTGTACCGCCGGTTAATACATGAGAATGTCTGAGTGTCAGGACGCCGGCGCTTGTCATCAGACAGGCGGCTAAAATGAGGAAAATCCGCTTCATTCTTCACTCTCCTTTTGTTGATGTTATTTCCAAATAAAACATAACAGGAATCCCCGCCGCCCAGCCATTACCTTGGCAGAAAATATCTTATGTTTTTATTTTTTCACCATAAAAAATCCCCCTCTTCCAGGGGGGATTTTTACGTGCGTTTCCGATAGACAACATAGCTGCGGGTTAAATACTTGAGGGGCAGGCTGAACACGTGAACCAATCTTGTAAACGGCCAGAGGATAAAAACGACGTACCCTATGATGATATGACACTTAAACCATAGCGGGACACTCTCCATCAAAGAGGCGTCAGGCCTGAACAAAACGATTTCCCTGAACCACGGCCCGACTGTGGTCCGGTAATCAAATCCTTTCGAATCAATGTTGAGAAACGTGGCCGCAACGCCTGACAGCATCATAAACAGCAGCAGGAGAAGCGTAAGGATATCGGATGGCGAGCTGGTTTTGCGGATCCTTTTGTCAAACAGCCTTCTGTACGTCAGGATGACAAGTCCGGTACATGCCGCAATGCCCGCCGGCAAGCCAGCGCCAATCGCCATTTTGTGATACATATGCTCTGAAATGCCAAGGGAAGCATACACGCCTTCCGGGATCAGAATCCCCATGACATGCCCGCCGACAACGCACAGCAGTCCCCAGTGAAAAAGTGTGCTGCCCGCGGCGAGTTTTTTCTTTTCTAACAGCTCGCTTGATTTCGCCGTCCAGCCAAATTGGTCATGCTGATAGCGGTAAATATGGCCGCCGATAAAGATTGTCAATACAATGTATGGCATAATACCCCAGAGGATCTGCCCGCTCATGCCTGAACAGCCCCTTCTTCAATGCTTTCACGTACACCGATGTTTTCAAGCGCGGCCAGCAGCACGTGCAGCAGTTCAGCGTATATACTGTCATTTTTTTCGAGACGGGATGCCAGCTCCCTCACATTGGACAGATATTTCTCAAACACGCTTCTCGCTGCTTCAATTTCTGCAGCCGCAGCAAATTCCAGCATCAGCGGCAGATAATCAGGCAGCTCTTTCTCTGTCGGCAGGAAACCGGATTGCTCGTATGTGTTTTTTAAATGCAGCAATTCGATGCCGCGCTCTCTCTGCTCGCCTGAGTTAAAGTAGGTGACGTACATATTCGTTTTTTTCCCGAAATCGAACGTATACACATAGTGTTCAATCAGCGCTTGCGGAGAAAAGCCGGCTGCCGCCTCTAAAAAGTGCAGCAATTTCTCACGGATTTGCTGATTGGTGATGTCATGGATAAGAGCCTTCCAATCGGGAATCTCGGCTCTCCACTCTTCATCCGGATAAGAGAGAAGAGTGGAAAGAGCGGAGAACGTCATTTGCCGGTCTGTGGTGTTCATCTTGTTACACCTCATTTATCAAAAGTTAGAAACAGGAGCCGGGGCCGCCTGAAAATGATAAGCCGCAGCTCCCTTGTTCAGCATATAAATCTGACACTTCTTCTCGATGGCTGCTCGGGATCACAAAGCGGTCATCATATTTGGCGATCGCCAGCAGCCGATACATGTCTTCAATTTGCTGTTCTGTTAAACCGACACTGGAGATCAATGCCGGGTCGATGGATTTATTCGTCTGCACCGCCCTCATATACTGGCGCATGACAGACATTTTCTTTAACGTGGACCGAATATGATCCGTATCCCCCGCCGTTAATAGCTGCGCCAAATAGTCAATCGGAATTCTCATTTGGTCGATAGCCGGAAAAATATCTTCCGCCGTTTGCCGACTGCCTTTTCCTTCAAAGAGATTCATAATCGGGCTGAGCGGCGGAATGTACCACACCATTGGCAGTGTGCGGTACTCAGGATGAAGCGGCAGCGCAATCTTCCAGTCAATGATCATTTTATAGATCGGCGATTGCTGCGCGGCCTCTATCCATTCAGCCGGGATGCCTTGTTCTTTTGCCAATTTGGCAATCTCAGGATCATTCGGATCAAGAAAAACGTCCAGTTGGGAATGGTAGAGATCCTTTTCATTTTCAACAGAGGCCGCTTCCTCCACTTTGTCCGCGTCATACAGCATGACGCCGAGATAGCGGATTCTGCCGACACACGTTTCAGAGCAAATAGTCGGCAGCCCCGCCTCCAAGCGTGGAAAGCAGAGTGTGCATTTTTCCGCTTTATTCGTTTGCCAGTTAAAATAGACTTTTTTATAAGGACAGGATGAGACGCAATATCTCCATGAACGGCATGCGTTTTGATCCACAAGCACAATGCCGTCCTCCTCGCGTTTGTACATGGCGCCGGACGGACAGGATGACACGCACGCCGGGTTGATGCAGTGCTCGCAAATACGCGGCAGATACATCATAAAGACCTCATCGAATTCTGTTTTGATCGATTCCTCCATCTTTTGCACGTTTGGATCTTCAAGACCCGTAATATGCCCGCCCGCGAGATCATCCTCCCAGTTCGGGCCCCATTCGATATTCATGAAATCCCCCGTTAAGGACGATTTCGGGCGCGCCACCGGCTGGTGTTTTTTCTGCGGGCTGTTTGTTAATGTTTCATAATCATAGTTCCAAGGTTCATAGTAATCATCAATCGACGGCTGGTTCGGGTTATAGAAAAGGCCTGCAAGCCGGTTTGTTTTCGGGCCGGATTTCAGCTCGAGCTTTCCTTTTTTCAATGTCCAGCCGCCTTTATATTTGTCCTGGTCCTCCCATTGCTTCGGGTAGCCGATGCCCGGCTTTGTTTCTACATTATTGAAGTACATATATTCCGCACCGGTACGGTTTGTCCACGTGTTTTTACAGGTGACGCTGCACGTGTGGCAGCCGATGCATTTATCCAAGTTCATGACCATACCGATTTGCGCTTTAATCTTCAAGCCAATCGACCTCCTTCAGCTTGCGGATGACGACATTCAGGTCGCGCTGATTCCCCGTTGGGCCGTAATAGTTAAAGCCGTAGCTGAGCTGGGCGTAGCCCCCGATCATCTGTGTCGGCTTGACGTGAATCCTTGTCGGGCTGTTATGGGTGCCTCCGCGGTTATTCGTCAGCTTTGTGCCGGGCACGTTGATGTGGCGGTCCTGGGCATGGTGCATAAACGCCATTCCTTTAGGAATCCGATGAGACAAAACCGCTCTCGCGACGACAACGCCGTTTCGGTTGAAGCATTCAATCCAATCGTTGTCTTTGATATCCGTGTCCTCTGCGTCATCTTTATTCATCCACACGGTCGGCCCGCCGCGGAACAGCGTCAGCATCGGCAGAGAATCAAAATACATGCTGTGGACGGACCATTTATTATGCGGCGTCAAATAATTAAGGACGATTTCTTTGCCCTCTTGATCAGGCCGTTTGCTTAGGAACGGACGATGCTGAAGGATCGGTTTAAATGTCGCCATCGTTTCACCGAATTCCATCATCAGTTCATGATCGACATAATAGGATTGTCTGCCGGTCAGCGTCCGCCACGGAATTAATTTTTCCACATTCGTCGTAAACGGCGAATACCTGCGCCCTCCTTTTTCTGAACCGGTAAAGGCCGGAGAGGTGATGACCGTTTTCGGCTGGGCTGTAATTTGCTCGAACGTAAAGCATTCTTCCTCGCGCTCTTCCGCCAGGTCTTTCAGCTTCAGGTTTGTGATGTGTTCAAGCGATTCCCATGCTTTCACGGCGACTTTTCCATTTGAGGTGGACGACAGGGTTAAAATCGCTTCCGCCGCCTGCTTCGCTTCACTTATATTCGGGCATCCCTTTGCCACGCTGTCTGAGGTGATTTCTCCCAGTCTCTTTTTGAGTGATTCATATTCATCGGCTATTGACCAGCTCATCCCTTTTGTTCCGCTCGGCTTTAAAGCAGCGTTAGGACCGAGTGCGGTCATTTTATGAAAAATGTGTTTGTAATCCCGTTCAACGACTTGGATGTTCGGCATCGTTTTTCCCGGAATGGCTTCACATTCGCCCTTGCTCCAGTCATTGATTTTGCCGAATGGCTGGGCCAATTCCTGCATGGTGTCATGGAGGAGCGGCGTCGCAACCACTTCTTTCACCGGCTCCATCTCGACTTCTTCCGCCAGATCGGAAACGGCTTTTGACAGTGCCTTAAAAATATCCCAGTCTGACCTCGATTCCCACGGCGCCGAGATGGCCGGAGCGAAAGGATGAATGAACGGGTGCATATCCGTGCTGCTGAGATCGTGTTTTTCATACCATGTCGCCGCCGGCAGCACGATATCGGAATACAGCGCCGTACCCGCCATTCGAAAGTCGAGATTGATTAACAAGTCGAGCTTGCCTTCCGGCGCCTGCTCCCGCCATTTGATTTCTTCAGGGCGGATGCTGTCGCTGTCGTCATTCATCAAACCGTTTGTCGTCCCCAGCAGATGCTTGAGAAAATATTCATGCCCTTTCCCTGAGCTTGAGATCAGATTTGCCCGCCATACGAAGAGATTCCTTGGGAAATTCACTTCATTGTCTGGGTCTTCAATCGCGAATTTCAGTTTTTTCTCTTGAAGCCGTGAGGCCACGTACGCACCTACGTCTTCAGGTGTCGCCGCCCCCGCTTTCTCAGCTTCTTTGTACAGATCAATGCCGTTTTGATTGAATGTCGGGTAAGACGGAAGCCACCCTAATCGCGCCGCCAGCACATTGTAATCGGCGTGATGCTTGTAGCGGGATGACGCGGCGATCGGTGAAGCCAAGTCACTGATCGGCTGGTCCTCATAACGCCACTGATCTGTCGCAAAGTAGAAAAATGAGGTGCCGTTTTGCAGTTTAGGCACGCCTTCCCAGTCCTTTGCGGTTGCAATCGTCTGCCACCCTTCAGCCGGACGGAGCTTTTCCTGCCCCACGTAATGGGCCCAGCCTCCGCCGTTTACGCCTTGGGCGCCTACGAGTAAAACAAGATTTAACACCGCACGGTAAATCGTGTCGGAGTTGAACCAGTGGTTGATCCCCGCCCCTACGATAATCATGGATCTGCCGTCTGTATCGATCGCATTTTGGGCAAACTCCCTGGCAATCTTAACGACAGCTTCTTTTTTGATTCCTGTCATTTGTTCCTGCCAGGCAGGCGTAAACGGCTCAGGATCATCATAGGAGACAGCTTGTTGTTCGCCGATGCCCCGATTTACGCCGTAGTTAGCCAGTATCAAGTCAAACACGGTCGTGACGTACGTCTCTTCACCGTTCAGGTTCATTTTTTTAATAGGAAGATTCCGCTCGAGCACTTTGTTTCCGTCATTTGAAAAATATGGAATGCGCACTGAGCCGATTTCGTCCTCTATTCCGAGCACGGAGAGACGCGGCTCAATCGGTTCCCCGGTGTCTTCGTCGATCATATGCAGATTCCATTTCTGCTGCCCGTCCCAGCGGGAGCCCATTGTGCCTTGCGGTATGGCAAACGCACCTGTCTGTTCATTCCAGACCGCCGGCTTCCACTGATCATTTTTTGTCTGCCGCCCGATGTCTTTCGCATGCAGAAACCGCCCGGCTGTATACACGCCGTTCTCTTTTGACAGAGTGACGAAGAATGGAAAATCGGTGTATTGCTTCGCGTACTCAATAAAACGTTCAGTTTCTTGGTTCACGTAAAATTCCTGCAAAATGACGTGCCCCATCGCCATCGCAAGCGCCCCGTCAGTCCCCTGCCGGATGCTCAGCCAGTCATCCGCAAACTTTGAGGATTCCGCAAAATCGGGACTGATCGAAATGACCTTAGCGCCTTTATAGCGGGCCTCCGCCAAAAAATGCGCGTCAGGCGTTCTCGTTAACGGAACGTTGGAGCCCCATGTGATAATATAGCCGGAATTGTACCAATCACTGCTTTCCGGAACGTCCGTCTGGTCGCCCCAAATTTGCGGGGACGCCGGCGGAAGATCCGCATACCAGTCATAAAAACTGAGCATTGGGCCGCCGATTAACGACATGAATCGCGAGCCTGACGCATGGCTGATCATGGACATCGCCGGGATCGGGGAAAAACCGACATTCCGGTCAGGCCCGTATTTCATCACCGTATACAGCAGAGAGGCTGAAATCAGCTTCAGCACCTCCGGCCATTCCGCGCGGACAAAACCGCCTTTCCCTCTTGCCTGTTTATAGGACTTCGCTTTTTCAGGGTTTTCAACGATCGATTTCCAGGCATCCAGCGGATTTTGATGCGCCTGCAATGCTTCCCGCCACAAATTGATCAGCACACCGCGCACATATGGATATTTCACACGGAGCGGGCTGTAGATGTACCAAGAAAAACTGGCCCCCCGCGGACAGCCTCTCGGTTCGAAATCAGGCATATCAGGGCCTGTTGATGGATAATTCAAGTTTTGTCCTTCCCACGTGACAATTCCGTTTTTCACATAAATATTCCAGCTGCAAGAACCCGTGCAGTTGACGCCGTGGGTGGAGCGAACGACTTTGTCGTACTGCCATCTGTTTCTGTATACATTCTCCCAATCACGATCTTCGCTTGTCGTTTGGCTATGATGATTTGAATGATGTTCGATAGGAGAAAAATAGTTTAATCTCCTGAGCAACGGACTCATTTTCTTTTTCTTCATGATCGTTCACTCCTTCCGAGTCAGGTGATGCTATGTACACTATAAACAGAGACGGCGCATCAACTTGTGAACTATGTCACACACTCTGCTTTTTTCACAAAACGTTCACACAGAGCAGCAGGAAGGATTTTCAAACGATATGGGGACGCCCGCGTCATCAAAAAAACCGGTTCTGTTTAAGAACCGGGTTCGGCGTTTTCATCCCGTGATGTATGCAGATACCGCAAAAACAACTGATAGGAACAGAAGACATTTTGCTGAAGCATCGCCAAAAAGTTCATTTGCAGCCGCGGATGGTAAGACATCATTTGCTTAAATATGGAATATGGAATATGAAGTACCAGAATATCCGGTGAGGCATTGACTGAGATAAAAGGCGATAAATAGAGCCCGCCTTTTTCATCAATCGGAAACACATCGCCTTTTTCCCACAGCGCAACGGTTTGCGACCCTTCAGGGAGCCTGCTGTCCGTAAAACGGATATTGCCTTTTAATACAATATAAACGGATTGTGAATGAAGAAAGGATGGAGACCGGTCAGATGAGCCGCGGATAAACGTCCCGTTTTTCAGCAAGGTTTCGACAATGGACAGAGGCACTTCATTAAACATAGGAAGTTGTTTCAGAAACAATAAATAGTCACACTGATTCATAGGGAAGCCTCCTGTGCTAAGGATAGCTTTAGTGTAGCCCGATTGAGCCCGCGCGGCAGTGATGTATTTCACAGCTTGTATGATAAAAGTCACTTATCAGGAAAGTATTTGCACTTATAATGAAATAAAAAGGAGGGTTTCGATGAAGGCGATGATTCCGAAGCAGCACGGCGCATGGGCGATGCTGCTGATTCCATTTTTACTCGGCATGGTCAAGGGAGGCCCGGTTTTCTGGCATATTCCGCTCTTTCTGGGCTGGCTTTTCCTATACTTAGCGGTTTATCCCGTTTCGCTCGCTTTGAAAAAGAAACAGCTTCAGCCTTATCAAAAGTGGATATGGTATTACGGTTTTCCGGCCTGCTGCTTTTTGATCATTTCTGTCTTTCATAAGCCGCAGCTCGTCTGGATCGGCGTTTTTTTATTGCCGCTGTTTCTCATACATACGCATTATGCCCGCCGAAAAAACGAACGGGCGCTCACGAATGATATTGCGGGTGTTCTGTTCTTTTGTTCAGGCGGGCTTGTGAGCTGCTGGTTGGGAACGGGAACCCTTGACGGCTGGGCTTGGTTTATTTTCTTGCAATCCGCTTTATTTTTTGTCGGGAGTTCTTTTTATGTGAAGTCGGTCATACGGGAGAGAAAAAACAGAACCTTTGCATACTGGTCATGGGGATATCACCTCTTGCTCCCCTTTTTATCGGCTCTTCTCGGGGCAGGCTGGGCGTTTCTCGCTTTTATCCCAAGCAGTCTGCGGGCCTGGTTTTTTCATGGAAGAGACTGGCCGGTGAAAACGATCGGCATTCTGGAAATCGTAAATGCCGGCTTCTTTTTCGCCGTCATGTGTATATGTATCACAAGCTGAAAAACAAGGACACCGGCTGCCCTTGTTTTTTCAGTCAATATTGCAAATCTCCAGCGGGCAATTTTCACACTCGATCTCGCATCGTAAATAGTCCCGCTTGTGCAAAATAATTTTTCCGGTTTCGTCTATCGAAATAACCCCTTGTTTGCGGAGGTCTCCCAGCATGCGGTTGACGCTCTCCCTTGCCGCCGCGCAAAACTTAGCCAAATCCTGATTTGTCAGCACAATGTTAATCAGAATCCCGTCACTTCGTTCCACCCCGTAGCTGTTTGATAAGCGGATAAGGGTGGAATAGAGCGCCCCCTTTTTGCCGTGAAGAAGCAGGTCCCTGATCTTGGACTGGATTTTTCGAAGATGGGTGCTCATCCATTTCATAAATTCAAACGTCAAAACACCGTTTTGGATCAATTCCTTTTCCAGCTTGTTTTTATTAATGACGAGCACCTCGCCATCCTCTAACACTTTCGCACTGAGCATATATCTCGGCTCATCTGTGAATAGCGTCAATTCCCCGACAATATCGTTTTTTTGGCAGATTCTAAGCGTCAGGTCTTTTCCGTCAGACGTCAGCTTGCCGATTTCAATGAGTCCTGATTGAATCAGATAAAGCTCTTTTGCATCCATTCCTTCTTGAAACAAATAAGTGTGTTTTTTCATTTTCCTTTTCGTACTGATCGATTCCAGCAATTCATGCAGTTCGCGGGAAAGAAGTTCTTTATCAGATTTTCGGACAGAGAGAATATTCATGAGCTCACCTCGAAGAAAGTCACGTTGCGTATGTATATTGTAACGTGACTTGATTTGCACTCACCCAGAAAAAACTAACAATCTTGTGAATGGATCATTATGAATTGAGGCTCTGACTGTTTCTCTCCGTATGTGTTTTCATTCTTTCCTGCCAATACATCCAGATCACAAGAACAAAGCTGGCTAACGCGACCTCTGAAAGCGCCATAAACCCGATCGCGTATTGGCCTGTTGCCTGAAATACACTTGCCAGAATCAGCGGAGGGAAAAAACCGCCCAGTCCGCCCATAGCTGAAACAATACCGTTGGCAATCCCCGCTTGCTTCGAAAAATAGAAAGGCACCAGTTTAAATACCGTCCCGTTTCCAATCCCTGAGCAGACTGCCACCGTCAGCGATCCAAACGCATAAAGGCCGATCGTCGGAGAGAATGACAGCATGACCCCTGACAGCGTAAGCCCTGCGAAAACGAACATCAGAATGCGGAGCGGGCTCAGTTTATCTGCAAGAAACCCTCCCACAGGCCTGAGCAGCGTAGAGACCGCAATAAAGCCGGCCGTCCGCAGACCGGCGTCCGCAGGGCTCAGCCCAAAATGCTCAACCAAAAAATTCGGAAGATAGATGGTAAAGGCGACAAAGGCGCCGAACGTAATAAAATAAAACAGGCTCAACATCCACAGCACATGATTTCGGTAAACGGCTTTCATTTGTGTCTTTATGGAAACTTTGACTTTCTTCTCATGCCGGTCGCCGAACAAAACGTGCAGTAATGCGAAAACAGCCAGCAAAACAAGATACATCTGCACGGTTGCTTTCCATCCCGCGGCTTGAGCGATAACCGGCGCCGCAAAGGTAGTAACGGCGGTCCCGATGTTTCCGGCACCGTAAATCCCATTGACGACACCGTGCTTTTCTTTCGGATAATATTTCGGGAGGGACGTCACTCCGATGGAGAATACCGCTCCCCCGATCCCTAAGAAAAAGCCGCCCGCGATTAAATCAAATAAAGAATCCGCGATACTGATCCAAAATACAGGAAACAAAAGCAGGATGAAGCTGATCATAAACATCAGCCGCGCGCCATACCTGTTCGTTAAATATCCTAAAGGAATACGGAGAAGCGATCCGAGAATAACGGGAATCGCCGTCACCAATGAAATTTCGCCTTTGCTTAAATGAATATCTGATGTCATTTGAGAAATGAGCGATGAAATCAGCACCCACACCATAAACCCTGCCACTAAGCTTAATGACTGCAACGATAATTGAATATGTTGACGATTGATCATTCGGCTTGCCCCTTTCACTGATTCAATATCAGTCTTATCATACAAAAACTCAGTGTGCGGGATTGTGAATTACATCACACGCTTTATATACAAAAAAAGAACAAAGCCCGAAGACTTTGTCCTTTGATCATCATTACATTTTTTCCGGAGCGGATACTCCGATCAGCTGAAGCGCATTGTTCAGCGTAATTTGCGTCGCCTTCATTAAAGCGAGACGCGCGCGGCTCTTCTCTTTATTTTCCGGATCGATGACTTTCTCCGCATTGTAGAAGCTGTGCAGAGCGGAAGCCAGATCATAAATATAGTTTGTGACACGGTGAGGAATGCGTTTTTCCGCCGCTTCTGCCACTGCCTCAGGGAAGCCGCCGATCGTTTTCAGCAGGTCATATTCTTTTTCTGATTGAATATGGCTGAAATCAAGATCTGCCGCCGGTTTAAGTCCCTGCTCCTCCCCTTGGCGAAGCATGCTGCAAATACGTGCATGTGCGTATTGCGCATAATACACAGGGTTTTCGTTAGATGTAGATACGGCAAGATCCAAGTCAAAATCCATGTGCGTATCAGCACTGCGCATCGCGAAGAAATAACGAACCGCGTCAAGGCCGACCTCTTCAATCAGGTCGCGCATCGTTACGGCTTTCCCCGTACGTTTGCTCATCTTCATTTTTTCGCCGTTTTTGTATAAATGAACGAGCTGAATGATCTCAACTTCCAATGTGCCTTTCTTGTAACCGAGCGCTTCAATTGCCGCTTTCATACGCGGAATATACCCGTGGTGATCCGCGCCCCATACATTGATGAGCTTGTCGAATCCGCGGTCAAGTTTGTCTTTATGGTATGCGATATCCGGCAGCAAATAAGTGTATGAGCCGTCTTTTTTGATCAGCACACGGTCTTTATCGTCGCCGAACGTTGTGGAGCGGAACCATGTCGCGCCGTCCTCTTCGTATACATGGCCCTTTTCGCGAAGCGCCTCGAGCGCCTGATCAATTTTTCCGTTTTCGTACAGTGACGTTTCAGAATACCATACGTCAAAAGGCACGCGGAAATTTTCCAGATCGGAGCGAAGTTTATCAAGCTCGTACTTTAAGCCGTATTCACGGAAAAACGCCTGACGTTCGCTCTCCTCTTCATGTACGAAACGGTCGCCGAAATCTTCGGCAAGCTTTTTCCCGATGGCGATAATATCCTCGCCACGGTAGCCGTCTTCCGGCATCGGTTTCTCGAGACCGAGCGCTTCAAAATAACGGACTTCAACGGAAAGCGCCAGGTTGTTAATCTGATTGCCCGCATCATTAATATAGTATTCGCGGCTCACATCATAGCCCGCTTTAGAAAGCACGCTGCACAGCGCGTCACCTACCGCCGCGCCGCGCGCATGGCCTAAGTGAAGATCTCCCGTCGGGTTGGCCGATACGAATTCGACCTGAATCTTTTCGCCTTGTCCGATGTTTGTCTCTCCGTAATGTTCACCCGCTTCAAGCACGGACGGAATCAGTTTTGTTAAGTAGCTGTTGTTCATGTAAAAGTTGATAAAGCCGGGTCCCGCAATATCCATCTTTTCAATGGAAGCTTTGCCTTTATCGAATGACGCCACGATCTCCTCAGCGATTTGGCGCGGCGCTTTTTTTGCGATTCTCGCCAGCTGCATCGCCATATTTGTGGAATAATCACCGTGTGTTTTTTCTTTCGGCGTTTCTAACAGTACGCTTGGAATCTGGCTTTCGTCCGCCAGGCCCGCTTTCAGAACGGCCGCTTTGATTTCTTCCTTCAGCACGTCCTTCATCTGTTCCGCAATATTCATGCCTTTGTTTCCTCCTTATATTGGATCGTCATGTTATGTACATGTTCTTGGTTTTCGCCTACAGTCATGTTATATGTCATTTTGACGGAGCCTTCCGAACCGCCGACATCAGCTTGTATGTTTTTCGTTTCCGTACGGAGCTCCATTTGTCCGAACGGCAGTTTATATTGAGTGAGTGTCGATGCCCCCGGAATGAACCGCTGTTTCATTTGGATGGCGCCCGATCTCATCACGAGAATCTCTTTTTCTGTGATCTTGACGACCGTTTTAATCTTGCCCAAATCATGCTCTTCGTGATAGGAAAGATACGTTTTGCCGTTTCTCACGTAATAGAATCCACTCGATGTAAATTCAACCGACTCTTCTTCTGAGCCGTTGTGTATGAATGATTGCACATGAATGGCTACTGGTGTCTCCTGTCTCATGCTGACACTTCCTTTTCATCATCCCGCTTAACCTGAATAGTATAAGTTTTCAAGGGAAAAAGTTCAACCGCTTCCTCCTATCTTACCATCTTTGCTGATTGGTTTTGAAGATAAACATGATTTTTAAGGAAAATGAAAAAACCGGAAATCCCGGTCTGCGGGATAAATGCGGTTCCTTCGGCGGACGGCTTTGTCAACGGGGAAAAGTTTGCGGTATTTTTGCGCTATCCTTCCGAATGAAAATGATAAAATATGTCATATACATAACGTGGAAGGGAGGGATTCGGAATAGTGGCGAGTGTTTTATCGTCTTCAGCGGTTGGAGAAAAAATCAACGAATGGTATATGTACATTCGAAGGTTCAGCATCCCGGACGCCGAGTACTTGCGGAGAGAAATCAAAGAAGAACTTGCAGGCCTGGAAGATGATCAGGATCTTCATCTATACTATTCTCTCATGGAATTCCGCCACAATCTGATGCTCGAATACCTCGAACCGCTGGAATCGCAGCGGATAGAAGAACAGCCGAGACTATCGGAGCTGCTCGCGGATATTGATAAAAAGCAGGCCCGGCTGACCGGACGTCTTGATTATTATTTTAATTTTTTCCGGGGGATGTATGAGCTGGAATGCCGTGAATATCTTTCAGCGATTCAGTTTTTTAAGAAAGCTGAATATAAGCTTGATTTTGTCAAAGATTGTATCGAGAAAGCTGAATTTTATTTTAAGATGTCAGAGTCCTACTATTATATGAAGCAGACTTATTTTTCTATGGATTATGCCCGGCAGGCTTATAAAATTTATCATAAGCAGGAGGCATATAATATAAGGGTGCTTCAGTGCCATTCATTGTTCGCTACCAACTTTCTTGACTTAAAGCAATATGATGAAGCAATTCAGCATTTTAAAAAAGCTTATGCCATGGCAGAGGCAGAACAGCAGCCTCAATTAATGGGCCGGACTCTATATAATATCGGACTTTGTTTTAACAGCCAAGAAAATTACAAACCAGCCATTGACTACATAAAACGGGCAATAGCTGTTTTTGAAGATGGGAACATCATCACTTCTCTCCCGCAAGCCTATTTCTTAATCACACAAATACATTATAAAATCGGAAATACGGCCATAGCCAGACAATATCATGACAAAGGGGTATCTTATGCAGAGGAGGCAGAAGATTCCCTATATATAGTCGAGTATGAATTTTTAGAATCTTTATATGTCGGTGAGCCTGATGAAGAAGCAATCATGGAATGTTTTGACTTTCTCAGAGATAAATTGATGTATGCTGATCTTGAAGATTTTGCCTTAGATGTGGCAAAATATTATCATGAAAGAGAAAATTTCGAGAAGGCTTCCGCATATTTTTTAAAGGTGGAAGAAACAAGACAGCAGATTCAAGGAGGTGTGAAGTTGTATGAAATTGAAGTATAAATTAGCACTTACTTGCTTAGCGATAGGCACTATTTTTGTTTCAGCCGACATTGCAAGTGCACCGGAACATCAATTTGAAGTTGCTCAGCGCGGAATGATTTAAATAATGATTACTTTTAGGCTTGCAGGTTAAACTGCAAGCCGTTTTTTATATAAACAACTAATTTGCAAAAACAAAAAGTATACCTTAAAATTCAAATATGTAAAAAGTATTTGACACATATACATATATTATTTAAAATAAATATATATAAATTTGAAAATTTAAAATAAAGATAAAAATATTTAAGGAGGGTTTTAGTGGATAACAATATAAAAAAACTTAGAACAGCAGCTGATATTTCACAAAATGATCTGGCTAAGCTCTGCAATGTGACCAGGCAAACCATCAATGCAATTGAAAATAATAAATATGACCCGACTTTAAGTCTGGCTTTTTCGATAGCTCACGCATTAAATACGGGAATAGATAAAGTATTCAACTATAACGCCAAAAAAAATTAAGGGAGCGGTTCTTATGAAGAAAATGGATGAGATGCAAAAACACCAATCGGGTATAGCCGCCAGAATAGCATTTAGTTTTTATACTGTCGCTTTACTGATATGGTCATTAATAGATTATTTTAAAAACGGAAATACAGGATGGCAATTTCCAATACTTTTAATAGGCTGCGCACTCTATTTATGGATTCAAGTTTATCATAATCGAAAAACAAGGTAACAATTCCAATACACTTCCGGAGGATTATACAGCAATGTACGAATATAAGTTCATAAAAGTAGAAGTAAACCGATGGAAAGGAAAGCCTAAAGAAGACTATAAAGAAATTATTGAAAAGTATTCGCAGCAAGGATGGAAGCTGGTCCAAATATTTGCTCCTCCTATTTCAGGTTATGGGGCAGCCGATTATTTTGATATTATTCTTGAAAAAAAAGTATAAATGTTTCAGTACAAAGAAAGCCGGATCATACATATGGTCCGGCTTTCTTTGTACTGAAATAAGTCAGCAGATACCTTAACGGATTTCACCTCTTAACTATTTTTTTCGGAAATCCGCAATTCAAATAGCTTCCAATATATTTTATTATTTAACTTGCTGGGGATATTGAAAAAATTGGAGGAAAAAATGAGTCTACTTTTAAAAACACAAAATAGTAAAGCGATTTTTACATTAGTAGCATCAGGAATCATTGTTCTCGCTCTTTTCAGTATAAAACATAATCATTTAAGCATGGATGTCATCGATATTTTAAACAGAGCTGGAATAATAGCTCCTAGTTGGATTGTCAGTGCTATCACCGCAACGGGTTCAGTCCTGGCTATCATTACTGTTTTAGGATCTCTTGGTGCAGGCTTGCCATTGGCCGTTTTAGAACAATTGGCTGGAGCAAGTACAGCAGCAGCATAATATAAAACATTAAATTCAATATCCCTGGCAGTCCCTTTAACGAATGGATGAAAATACATTGTTTAAAAAGAATGTTTTAGTCAAATTGTACATACTCTGTCTGATCTTATTTTTAATTGCTTTATTTACAGCATATTTTTATACAGATCCCGCTTCAAATGTAAATAATCTAAATCGAAATATCCGTCCGGATTTTTTTCAGATTTTCTTTAATAATATTAAAGTAGCGAGTCTGCTTGTTTTTTTAGGACCGTTGACGCTGTCACTTGGCACGGTTGCTGTTTTAATTATAAATGGATTAATTTTAGGGAATGCGATAGGAAACATCAAAGACAATTTAAACCTTTTACTGCTTGTTATTCCCCATGGAATAATTGAAGTGCCGGTATTGCTTCTTGCAGCCTCTGTAGGAATGAAATTAACTTTAGATTTATTACTCCTCAAAATAAATTTGAAATTCACTTTTAAATATATTGGTATTATATTTATCGGTTTAATAATAGCAGCTATGTTAGAAACATTTATTACACCTATCTTTATAAAAGGAGTCTCTTAGGATTATGCAAATTGAATTATCTTCATTTAAGGAACGAAACATTAATTTTTTGTCCTCGTTTTTGTTTTATATTATCGGGTTAGCCTTTTATTTAAGTTCCCTTTTACCTTTTATGAAAAGTTTAATTCCCAAAAACATATCTATACAAGTTATTGATCACATAAAACATTTAGATTATATCATAGCAATTGTTGCTCTGTTTCTTTTAATGTTCGGGGTGATTTTTGAAGGGTTCGTATTATTTCTCATTATAAATTTTCTTGGCGCTCAAATTAAGATCAAAACTTTTTATTCCCTATTTATGTTTTCTAACATCCCGGTCGCAATTAAGTTTTTTCTTATATCATTCAAAAACATTTTCGCAGAACATCCAAACACTAGTTTATTTTTCACAAGTAATCATTTGATTTTTTCTATCTTTGATTTGTTCAATATTGCATACTTATTTCTTTTGTTTATTCTTCTGAAATGGAGAACAAATTTGAACTACCTGACAATCTCAGTTTTTATTTTTACGGCATTCCTGTATAGAATGTTTTTTTAGCATATATAAATAAACCCCCTCAATAGGGGTTTTTCTTTCATATCGTTCACTGTATACAATTCCTTTTATATGCTTCCGAAACAATACCGACTCTAGTACTCACATTCCACTTTTTACAGAGACCGGCTATGATATATTCGACATTACGCTGCGAGTAGTTTAATGACTTAGCGATCTCTTTATTAGGCTTTTCAGCAATTATCAGTTTAATTACTGAAATTTCAATCTTTTTTAATTCCAATTCATTTTCTACTGCTGTTTTCATTCTAACTTCCTTTCTAAAGATGTATTTACTAAATAATACCCTATTATATAATTTTTATCAATAACATCAATTATTAATGGTAAAATAATATGTTGCTTTTACTAACTTCTAAGTAGTTTATATACAATATAAAAATCCCCCGCCATGTTTCAAGCGGGGGAAATTCTTTTATTTCACAAACCCAAGCAGCATTTCACGAATCATCTTGCTTGCCGTGTTTGCGGTTTGTTCTGAGTGGTCATAGACCGGCGCGACTTCTACAAGGTCAGCGCCTTTTACATTGACTTCTGATCGCGCGATTTCATGGATGGACGCGAGCAATTCTTTAGACGTGATGCCTCCTGCGTCAACCGTGCCCGTTCCCGGCGCATGAGCGGGGTCAAGCACGTCGATATCGATCGTGACATAAACAGGGCGTCCCGCAAGCTGCGGCAGCACTTTTTTCAGCGGCTCAAGCACTTCAAACTTAGAAATGTGCATGCCGTTTTCTTTCGCCCATTCAAATTCTTCCTTCATTCCGGAACGGATGCCGAATGAAAATACGTTTTGCGGCCCGATGAGCTCGGCCGCTTTGCGGATCGGAGTAGAGTGGGAAAGCGGTTCGCCTTCATAATCCGTGCGCAGGTCGGTGTGCGCGTCAAAATGAATGATGGCAAGGTCCGGAAATTTCTTATACATGGCTTTTATGACAGGCCATGATACAAGGTGCTCCCCTCCCATACCGAGCGGGAACTTTCCTTTTTCTAAAATGCTGTCCACGTATTCTTCAATCATATCAAGGCTTCTTTGCGGATTGCCGAACGGAAGCGGAATATCGCCGGCGTCAAAGAAATTCAAATCAGCCAAGTCACGGTCGAGATACGGGCTGTATTCTTCAAGACCGATAGACACCTCGCGGATTCTCCCCGGGCCGAAACGCGAACCCGGACGGTAGCTGACCGTCCAATCCATCGGCATGCCGTAAAGGATGGCGTCCGCCTCTTTCCAGTCGGCGCGGCTTGCGATAAATACTTTTCCTGAATATGCTTCATCAAACCTCATGATAAAACCCTCGCTTTCCTGTAAAAAAGCGCAAGATTCGCTCCTGCGCCATACGTTTTTATTTGATTAAGTCGCTCACAAATTTCGGAAGAACAAATGCCGCTTTGTGAAGCTCTTTCGTGTAATATTTCGTGTCGATGTCAAAGAAACGGCTGTCCTCCACTTCAAGCGGATCGTACTTTTTAGAACCGATTGTAAATGTCCACAGGCCGCTCGGGTACGTCGGGATATTAGCCGTATACAGACGGGTGATCGGGAAGATTTCTTTCACGTCACGCTGTACGTTTGTAATCAGCTCCGGTGTAAACCACGGGTTGTCCGTCTGCGCGACGAAGATGCCGTCTTCTTTTAACGCCTTGGAAATTCCGGCATAGAAGCCTTTTGAGAACAGATTGACGGCCGGTCCGACCGGTTCTGTTGAATCAACCATGATGACGTCATACTCATTCTCTGATTTCGCGATGTGCATGAAACCGTCATCGACTCTCACGTCGACGCGCGGATCATCAAGCTTGCCCGCAATGGACGGAAGGAATTTTTTAGAGTATTCAATAACCTTGCCGTCAATGTCGACAAGCGTCGCTTTTTTTACGCTTGGGTGCTTCAGAATCTCTCTGATGACACCGCCGTCTCCGCCGCCGACAACGAGGACGTTTTCCGGATTCGGGTGCGTAAATAACGGGACGTGCGCAACCATTTCATGATAGACGAATTCGTCTTTTTCAGAAGTCATGACCATTCCGTCTAAGAACAGCATGTTGCCGAATTCTTCTGTCTCCACCATTTCCAGATGCTGAAATTCCGTCTGTTCCGTATGTAATGTTTGTTTCACCTTTAATGTAATGCCGAAATTCTTCGTCTGCTTCTCCGTATACCAAAGCTCGCTCAATTGTCATCTCCCTTTCAAGGCTTATTTCATTTATTGTAAGCGTCTGTATCGCTTTTATTCCGGTTAAAATCTCATTTTCACCTAAGGAAAAAGTATAGAGGATGGAGGGGAAAAAGTAAAGAAGTGTCCGGTTTGATATGTTTAAAAAACCCCCTTTTTTCACATAATAATAGAATCATGAAAAAGGGGGTTCCCAAAAGTGGATAAAGTATCTGGAAAACAGCTCAGAATCACGTTCAAAATCATCCGCGCCTGCATCTTTCTGACACTGATCGGCGGAATGCTGGCCGGCGTCTGCTTCACATCCGTTCTTCTTGCAGCGAAATGGCAGGGGGCCCCCTCCGTCCGGGTTCCTCAGTCTACGATTCTTTATGCAAATGACGGCTCAAAGCTAGGTGAGACCGATTTCGGGGAAAAGCGCTACTGGGTCCGGTTAAAAGATATCAATCCGATAGCGGTGCAGGCCGCCATTGCGGTGGAGGATCAAAACTTTTACAATCATCACGGTTTTGATTACCGGCGGATGGCCGCCGCCGCGCTGGCTGACATAAAGGCAATGGCCAAGGTTCAGGGCGCAAGCACCATCACCCAGCAATACGCGAGAAATCTCTACCTTGAGCATGATAAGACATGGAAACGAAAATGGAACGAAGCATTTTACACGATCCGCCTTGAACAGAACTATTCTAAAAACGAGATTTTAGAAGGTTATGTAAATACGATATATTACGGCCACGGTGCATACGGAATTGAAGCCGCCTCGCGCCTGTATTTCGGCAAACACGCCAAAGATCTGAACGATGCGGAAGCCGTGCTTTTGGCGGGCATACCGAAAGGCCCGTCCGGCTATTCGCCATATGTCAGCGAAAAGAAGGCCAAACAGCGCCAGGAAACCATTCTCCGACTGATGATCGGCCAAAAAATGATCTCAAAAGAAAAGGCGAAAAGGCTTAAGAAAACGCCGCTTGCCTATCAGCCGCTGAAAAACAGAACCGCGGCGAAAACGGCGCCTTATTTTTACGATGATGCGATGAAAGAACTCGAGAAAAAGCTCGGCATGACGCGCGAACAGCTGGCAACGAGCGGATTGCGTGTTTATACGACGCTTGATAAGCGCATGCAGCGGATTGCGGAAAACACTGTGGCACATACGATCCGTACCGGCTCTGACATTCAGGTCGGCTTTTCCGCGATTGATCCGGCAACAGGGCGCGTGCTTGCGCTTCTCGGCGGACGTGACTACGAAAAAAGCCCGTTTGACCGGGCAACACAGGCGAAACGGCAGCCTGCTTCCACGATCAAGCCGCTTTTGTACTACAAAGCGATTCAAAGCGGCTTTACACCGGTCACGCTGATGAAAAGCGAAGCCACAGAGTTCCAGATTGACGACAACGGAGATACTTATTCTCCAAGCAATTACAACGGCTACTACGCCAATAAACCGATTACGCTGCTTCAGGCGCTTGCGTTATCAGACAACATTTATGCAGTGAAGACCCATCTCTTTCTCGGCATGAATAAGCTCGTGTCGGCGGCAAAGGAATTCGGCATCAGCGAACATTTAAAGCCCCTTCCGTCTCTGGCGCTCGGAACTGAACCCGTGCGCCCGATTGAGATGGTTAATGCCTACGCGATGCTCGCAAACGGGGGAAAACAAATCACCCCTTCCTTTATCACAAAAGTGACGGATACCGCCGGCAATGTCTTGTATGAACAGCCGCGCGGACATCAGCAGACGCTTGATAAAAAAGCCGCTTTTGTGACGGCGAGCATGATGACGGGCATGTTTGATCAGGATTTAAACGGCTATACTTCCGTCACGGGACGCACCATTTCTGACCGGCTGACCCGAACCTATGGCGGTAAATCAGGCACGACGAGCGCAGACAGCTGGATGATCGGCTTTAACCCGGCTCTTGCCGCCGGTGTATGGACAGGCTATGACAAAAGCAGCACGATTGATTCAGTAGAAGAAAAAAGCTATGCGAAGACGATTTGGGCGGACTTTATGGAGAAGGCGCTCGAAGGAGAACCGGAAATAGCGCTTAAACCGCCGAAGGGCGTCACGGGCGTCTATATCGATCCCGCTTCCGGCTACACTTCGGGACCCGGCTGCGCCGCAAAGCATTATACGTATTTCATCGCAGGCACTGAGCCCGCGGATGTATGCTACGGACCGGAACCGTCTAAAAAAGAAAAGGAACACGTACCCGCCCGCAAAGAAGCTCCGCGCAAAAAATGGTGGGATAAGTGGCTCGGCAAAAAAGACTGAGCCCGGTGCATTGCGCGCCGGGCTTTAATCCGCGTCTTCCTCAAGCACCCACGGGAGCAAGAGTGAAAAGTCGAGATGGATAATAGGGTCAGGAAAACCCTTCGGTATAAAAAATGTTGTACTCGGCAATGAAAACGAAAAGCGGATGTCTCCCGCCCTCTCGATATGAAACTTCGGCCAGCCTTCCCTAAACCTGCCGACAATCGGATAGCTGCCCGCATAATGATGCAGGCCGTTTTCCTTTCCATGCTCCCCCAAATCGTGACAGACAGCCGGACGAATCCCAAACTGCGTAAACAGCCTTGTTTTCTCGGCGGGAAGAAGACTCACCGCCTCGGAAAAGTTCCGGCAGTGCCCGCAATCGCAAGGATCAGGCCATGATTTTTCGTATTGTTTTCTCGTTGCCGCCGCATCTGCTTCAATGACCCAAGGCCCGATTTCAAAGACGGTGAACATGATGAAACCTCCGCGTAAACATGAAAAACCCCGAGTCTTGGTTCGGCTCGGGACTTTCCATGTCCTGATTCTGTATCAACAGTTTACTCAGTACAAATGTAAAATAGTGCAAATATTTATAAAGTTCACAAAAAGTTCACAAATTATTTTTCTTCCGGAAGCAGACCTGTTTTCAATTCATCAGATGAACGTTCCCAGAGCCCCTGGTCATGCTTCTGCAGAAATTCAGCAAGCACCTGCTTTGAGCTGGCGTCCATTTTGTCCACGATAATGCAGCGCTTCATTGATTTATCCATTAAATTCACATGCTCCGGCAATGACTTATAGCCTCTGCGGATACTTCTGTCCACAGTCATTTCACAAGCCGTCACACCCGCGTAATAAGGGCCTTCTTCTTTTCTGTCGATGGTGACCCACACGAGCCAGTACGGTTTTCCGTTCGGCACTTCATCTTTGTTCGGCAGGAATTTGATGCCTTTTTCAACGACACTGCGGGCATGCATTGCGCCGATGTCAACGAAGGCTTCCTTCTCTTCCACATCGACAAATACCGGAGAAATATTGTCAAGGCTCAGCGCCCCGGCGCCAAAACCGCCATGTCCGTCGGTCGGATCACTTTTAATAATATTAAATCCGATTGTTTTCTTCTTTTTTTCTTCCATGAAAATACCCTCCTACAAAAGCGGTTGAAATATAATGGCAAATACCTTGAGAATCCAGTCTCTCCCCTCGCTTAACAGCGGCCACACGACATAGGAGCCGACCGGTGTCACAAACAGCACGAGAAACACGATAATCCCGTAACTCTCAAACTGAGTCATTTTGGCGCGCACCCGCGGCGGCACGAGATCCTCAATAATCCGGTAGCCGTCAAGCGGAGGAAGCGGCAGCAGGTTGAATAAACACAGCGCGAGATTCAGCTGAATCCAAATAGAGAAAAAGCGGTCAAGCCCCATGCTGAATGCAGAAAGCAGCTCCATTCCGTAAGCATGCATCAACACTAGCAAAAAGAAACCGATAAAGGCAAGAAGCAGGTTGCTTACAGGCCCGGCGACGGAAACCAGCACTCCCGCCAGCCGCGGTCTTTTAAAGGCGCGGCGGTTCACCGGCACCGGACGGGCCCAGCCGAAACCCGCGACCAAAATTAGAATCGTTCCGAAAACATCAAGATGTTTAATCGGATTGAGCGTTAATCTGCCCTGTCTCGCCGCGGTATCGTCTCCGAACCGATACGCAACATACGCGTGCGCCAGTTCATGCATCGTAAATGCCACGATCAGCGTAATCACGACATAGGGCATAAGCTCCAGCGGATAATATAAAAATCTGTCCAAATGTAAAAATCCCCTTTTTTAAAAAATGCAAGATTGTCCTTCATTCAGTATACTATAAGTGACCTCTCTTCCAAAGAGAGGAAACGATAAAGGAGGATCAGCACCATGCCGCTCGTAACCGTTAAAATGCTTGAAGGCCGCACAGATGAACAAAAACGGAATCTGGTTGAAAAAGTGACAGAAGCCGTAAAAGAAACGACAGGCGCAGCCGAAGAAAAGATCATTGTCATGATTGAAGAAATGAGAAAGGATCATTACGCCGTCGCCGGCAAACGGATCAGCGATACGGAGTAATCCTTGATAACTGCCGGCGCTGCTATGTCAGGCCGGCTTATTTCATTACTTTTTCAACGAGGCTGAAAAAGGTGTTCTTTTCTTCCTCTGTCAATGCTTCGAACAGCTCGTCAATGAGCATCTGCCGGTTTTCAATCATTTGCATGGCCGCCATTTTTCCCGATTCGGAAAGCGTCATCCATACCGTGCGCCGGTCTTCGTTATTTCTCGACCTTTCCACGAAACCTTCTTTTTCTAAATGATTCAGAGCGGTTGTCGTGGCTGAAGGCGATAATGTGACTTCCTGCAATATATCTTTAATCGTGCACGTGCCGTGCCGGTAAATAATCCTGAGAATAAATCCTCTGATATTGTTTATACTCTTCGGAATTGTCGCCTCATCAAGCTTTTTCGTGCTCTTTAAATATTTCGTGAGCGCGTAATCCAGTACATTTGCTTGCAATATATCGTGCTCCATGCAGAAACTCCCCATTTCAAGATGCATCCATCATCATTTGATTGTTTTTTATTACATTTTACTGATACCTCGCGGGGAAAGTCAAAATTTCGGCCGGAAAGCCCGCAACTTTTATCCTGCCCTATACAGACTATTATCTCCTACTTTTTCACCCATCCCTTTTATGCAATGCTGGTTTTATAGACATGATTCAGGTAAAATCATTAAGGGTGACTGCGTTTGACAGAAAGGATAATCTGATCGGATGCGGCAGACAATATGACTGGAAAAGAAACGGAACAGACGGGGAAACAGAACACAGGATTGTCGATTACACAGAATGTGACACGGGTAAAAGCCAAAGAGTCCCTCTTGGCTTTTGCTTTTGGATGGAGGGATGCGTGTTGCGGAATATCCTACAAAAAAAAGACATCACCCAGCTGCTTGAACAAAGCAGAAACAGGCAGACTGCCAAAACGATGGGTGGATTTGATTTAACATTACTGGGCATCGGCGCCGTCATCGGGACGGGCGTCATGGTTCTTACAGGCATTACGGCCGCGAAAAACGCCGGGCCTTCCGTAATCTTTTCTTTTATCATTGCAGCCGTTGTCTGCAGCCTTGCAGCATTATGTTACGCCGAAATCGCTTCTGTTCTCCCGGTTTACGGAAGCGCCTATATTTACTCTTATACCACCATGGGAGAAATTGTCGGCCATTTAATGGGCTGGACGCTCTTATCCGTTTATATGGTGACGGCGTCGGCGGTGGCAAGCGGCTGGTCAAGTTATTTTAATAATCTGTTAGCCGAAATCGGCATGCCTTTGCCGGACAGTCTGCTGCACGTGCCGAGCCAGGGGGGCATCGTCAACCTTCCTGCCATCATCATTACTCTATTAATTGCCGTCGTTCTGTCACGCGGCTCCAAGGAGAGCAAAACCTTTAATAATGTAATGGTTCTCGTAAAAATCGGAATTGTTTTGCTGTTTATCATCACAGGAAGCTTTTTTGTAAAGCCGGGCAATTGGCATCCTTTTATGCCTTTTGGAATCAAAGGCGTCATTACAGGGGCTTCTGCCGTCTTTTTTGCGTTTCTCGGGTTTGACGCGATTTCCGCTTCGGCTGAAGAAGTCAAAAAACCGCAGCGCAACCTGCCGATCGGTATTATCGGTTCACTGGTGATCTGTACATTGGTATACGTCATCGTCTGTCTCGTCATGACGGGTATGGTTCCGTATTCACAGCTTAATGTGCCGGAAGCCATGTCATATGTGTTACAGACTGTCGGACAAAACGCGGTGGCGGGCGTTATCGCTGCCGGTGCGGTGATCGGACTGATGGCCGTCGTTCTCGCCCATACATATGCGGCGACCCGTATATCTTTTGCGATGGCAAGAGACGGAATGCTGCCGAAAGTCTTTACCATTGTCGGAAAGAAATCGGGAGCGCCGATCTTTAATACATGGCTGATCGGACTGATCAGCGCCTGCATCGCGGGTTTTGTTGATCTGAAAGAGCTGTCAGATCTCTCAAACATCGGCGCGCTATTGACATTTGCCATGGTCAGTCTGTCCGTGCTGATTCTGCGCCGCACCCATAAGGATCTGCCGCGGGGATTTAAAGTGCCTTTTGTACCAGTACTGCCGATTTTGGCCATTATCTGCTGTTTGTTTTTAATGGTCAATCTGCCGCTGAAAACGTGGCTTTATTTTGCCGTCTGGCTGATCATCGGCGTCATCGTTTACTTTTTATATTCGTACAAGCACAGCAAATTGAGACAATAAACAAAACCAGGCCCGCTTTATCGCGGCCTGGTTTTTTCATCAAAAAAGACGAAAGCCATCGCCTTTAACAAATATGTTTCAGCTCTTCTATGTAGTGAAGCGCCTCATCATATTCTTCATCTGTATATTTCTGTTTGCTTTTTATCGTAAACACTTTCTCTTTCTTTTCCTCAGCTTCAAGGCCGTCAAAATACAAAATCGTAGACACCAGCTCCAGAAACCGGGATGAGCGGCTGTTGACGCTGTCGATGTACTTCTTCATATCCGGCATCGTAAGCTCCGCATGATGTAAAAACTCGGCTCCCGTCTCCGTCAGCGAGTACCGGTATTGAAAGTAGCCGCCCTTTTTTTCCTTCACCTCATCCAGAAACCCAAGATTGCACAGCTCTTCAATTCGAAGCGTCAGTTCTTCGGAATACGGGCCGTAAAAATGAAAATCATATTTTTCGTAGAAAGGATACTGCATTTTCTTCGCGATATAAATGATTTTCTGCAGCTTTTTCCGCCCGATGATTTCTCCAGAATCCGAGAACACCTTCATCAGTTTTGCATGTTCTTTCAACAAATTCCCGACATCTCCTTTTCCTTCTTTACCAAAATCCTTCTATGTCAGTCCCAGCAGCTGCCGGATTTTTAATTTTGCTTCAGGGTTTTCTGAATCGTCACAAATGAGGTCCATCGGATAGTAGAGCTTATGGTCCGTCCGGCGTTTGCCCGAAATGGATTCGACAATGGCGGACTGCCTGGACAGCTCTTTGATCTGGCCGTTCTGCGTTAACAGGTGAATCGGCAGACGCTCCTCCTCTTCACCCGGCCGGTAAAAATCATACGGCAGATCCGATGAAGAATCGACCACTAAATAATAATTGGGATCAATTCCCGCCTCTTTAAACAGAGCGGTCAGTTCAAAATAAGCCGACATTTCCTCATTGGGGTTAAATTCGGCATATTGAAACAGCTGGCGGTTAATGAAGCGGCGGCACAAGTCGGACAGAATCGGGTCCTCTTCTTCCTCCCAAGCCTGGAAATAATATAAAATGATGGCTTCATCAAGCTTCAGATAATCCGCAAGCGTCAGCTTCCCTTCAAAAATGGAATAAAAATGAACGGGAGCATGCGTGAATATATACCCTTCTTCATGGAGCTGCTTCGCACGGTGGAGAATTTTCGTCAAAATGACTTCAGCGCTTCTCGTCACTGGATGAAAATACACCTGCCAGTACATTTGATAGCGGCTCATAATATAGTCTTCGACGGCGTGCATGCCGCTTTGCTTAATGACGATCTGGTCCTCTCGCGGACGCATCACCCTTAAAATCCGTTCCATATCAAAATGTCCGTAGCTGACGCCCGTATAGTATGCGTCCCGCTGAAGGTAATCCATCCTGTCGGCGTCAATCTGGCTCGAAATCAGGCTGACCACCTGCTTGTTTTTGTATGTTTTGGCAATGACTTCAGCAACATCCTGCGGAAATCCCGGTCCCGCCTTTCTGAGAACCTGATTCACCTCGGTGTCGCCGAGAATGATTTCCCTCGTATAGTCTTCATGATCCAGATGAAAAACCTTTTCAAAGGAATGCGAAAACGGCCCATGTCCCAAATCGTGCAAAAGCGCGGCGCTGAGACAGAGTTCGCGTTCATTGTCATCCCATTCAGGACGCCCTTTAAAAACATCATCAACCATTCGTCTGACAATCTCATAGACGCCGAGAGAATGGTTAAAACGGCTGTGTTCCGCGCCGTGAAACGTCAAATACGTCGTACCGAGCTGTTTGATCCGGCGCAGCCGCTGAAATTCACGGGTGCCGATCAAATCCCAGATCAGCTTGTCCCGCACATGAACATAGCGGTGAACGGGATCTTTAAACACTTTTTCTTCTGATAATTTTCCGTTTGGATACGCCATCGTCATTCCCTCTTTTTTTTAGCCGTGATTCTATTATATCGGCTCTGTAATTTGAAAACATCCTTGAATTTGTCCGGCGTTTTGTTCCAGTTTTCCGTCATTGATTTTTTGAAGCAAAAAAGCCTGACCCATCGGGCGAGGCTGTCATAAAAATACACATTTACTTTTTGATCTTCTTTTTCACTTTCTCAATCAGCTCGTCCTCAGTCGGCGCCGACAGCGGGCGGTTGTTTACGAAAGCAAACGATTTTTTGCGTCCGGGCCCGCAATATGACTGACATCCGACCTCCACTTTTGCATCCGGGTCAGCTTCTTTCAAACGCGGCAGCAAAGTCTTAATATTGGTGGCCTGGCAATCATCACACACTCGGAATTCATTAGCCATGATGTACGCTTCCCTTCATTCAATGTTCCTCTATGTTAAATCTTAATTTTAAAAACGAAAAAAATCACATCACATCTCATTGTACAAGGATTCATCTTATCCTGCAAGGCTCTGCGTATCTCTCATTCTTTCAGCCAATTTGTATAAATATTTTCCAATCTGGACATTCTAATACCATCAAAGATATTGGGGGTTGAGAACATTGACAAAACAAAGACAGGACGCCTGGTCGGAGGAAAATGACCTGCTGCTTGCGGAAACCGTGCTCCGTCACGTTCGGGAAGGAAGCACGCAGCTGAATGCCTTTGAAGAGGTAGGCGATAAATTAAACAGAACGTCGGCAGCGTGCGGATTCAGGTGGAATGCTGTCGTCCGCCATCAATATGAAAAAGCGCTTCAGCTTGCCAAAAAACAGCGGAAACAGCGGATGCGCGCGCTCGGAAACGGCCAGCCGGCCAAGAAGAAACTATTATACCAGCCGCCTGCACCGGATGCGGACATCATGCAGGAAACCGCAGCCGAAGAGACGGTTCAAACGGAAGCGCCAAAAGAAGATCGGCAAGCCGTCATGTCCGGCGAACATATGCCTTATGTCGATGAAAGCTTCAAGGAAGAGTTAGCTAGTTTATCACATTTGCTGGCGCCTCAGCAGCCGAGCCAAAAGGCGGAGCTCACAATGGCAGACGTCATTCAATTTCTGCAGAGCTATGAAGGCAGCGGAAAGCAAACTTCCGCCCTGCAAATGGAAAATGACCGTTTAAAACGGGAAAACCAAGAACTTCAGTCTAAAACCGAGCAGCTGGAAGCGGCCGTCGAAAAGCTTGAAAAAGATCAAAAAACCATTCAGGAAGACTACGAAACCTTGGTGAAAATTATGAACAGAGCCAGAAAACTAGTTTTATTTGAAGACGACGAGCATGCCTCTCCGTCCTTTAAAATGGACCGGAACGGCAATTTAGAAAAAATGGCCGAATAACGGAAAAACCCCTTTCCTTGTCATGGAAAAAGGGGTTTTTGCCATTTGTCAATGACGCGAATCCTGATCTATATTAATGTAAACATTGTTCAGGAGGCCTTCTTTCCGCAAGGGCTGCGCATCTCGGTCCCCGCCCGCACATAAGCATAAAGATTCAATTCCTCATCCCAAATGGTTCTTGGGAATTATTGATCGATTAGCTACTGTGCAATACACTGTATAGAGAATACAATTATTAGATATGATGGGAATGATAGTAAATGAGTAGCCAATTACGAAAAGGAGCGTTGGAACTTTGTGTGTTGTCCCTGCTTCTTTATGAAGATTTATATGGTTATGAATTAATCAAGATCATAAGTGAAACGTTCCCTGTATCGGAGGGCACCATCTACCCCATATTACGAAGACTCACAAAAAATAACTGCCTAAAAACGTATACAGCAGCTTCCGATCAAGGCCCATCACGCAAATATTACAAAGTAACAGAAGAAGGCGCCTTTTATCATCAAACATTAAAATCGGAATGGCTTGACCTGTCCGAAAAAGTGAACAGCATCATTAAGGAGGGAAAATGAATGTGTAAAGACCAATATTTAAAACATCTCCGGCGGGAAATAAAAGATCTGCCGGAATTTGAGCAAAAAGAGATACTCGCCGATATCGGCGAAATATTCCAAATGGGCGGCGCTGAAGGAAAAAGCGATGAACAAATCGCCGGCAATTTAGGAAACCCCAAAACACTTGCGCGCGCCTTAAAAGCGGATATTTTCATCAGTGATGCCGAGGAGCAGAAAACATGGCGCTCCTTTTTCAAAGCATTCGGCCTGATGCTGGGTATGGGCATGTTCAACTTCATGTTTATGCTGACACCGTTTCTTTTTGCCTCTGTTGCGGTGTTAAGTTTGATGGCGATCGGCCTGATGCTGATGACCGGATCATTCTTTCTCCTTGTAAAAGTGCCGATTGTAACAGCCATTTTTAACGGATGTATGGTTCTTGGAGCGGGTATGGCGGTGTTTATGGCCGGATTTGATCTTTCGAAACTGATATTCCGCATCTTTTTGCGCTATTTCAAATGGAATGTCAGCGTTGTAAGGAGGGAAACCATTGAATCGAAAAATGTGGTATAGCATTGCTCTCATTTTAATCGCTGCCGGCCTGATCGGAAGCATGTTCTTCGGTTTTGACGGCTTTTACCCTAAATCATAAGGAAGGTGTGCAAATATCATGACTGAACCAGCCCTGATATTAAAAGATGTCTCTAAAACAATCAATCATACCCCTATTGTACAGTCAATTTCTTTCGATGTGAGAAAAGGCGAGATATTCGGCCTTTTAGGGCCGAACGGCTCAGGAAAAACCACTATTTTCAGAATGATCGTACAGCTTATTAAAAAAACAGAAGGAGCCATTTCATTCAGAGGCAGACCGGACAGCGACTTTGAATATTTTATGAGACATATCGGGGTTATCATTGAAGGCCCGGATATGTATCCGAATATGACCGCTTTGCAAAACCTGAAATATTTCACCAGACTGCGGAGCACCTCGCTGAAAACGGATGACCTTATGAATACCCTTGCAAAAGTCGGACTAGATCAGGCTGCCAGCAAAAAAGTGAAACATTTCTCATTAGGCATGAAACAGCGCTTGGGGCTCGCTTATTCTCTTCTTCACAATCCCGGGTTATTAATTCTGGATGAACCGATGAACGGCCTCGATCCTAAAGGTATGAAAGAATTGCGCACCATTCTTTCCGATTTAGCGAAGCAAGGGGTTTCTATTTTATTATCAAGCCATTTATTGTCTGAAATGGAGGAAATTTGTGATAGGGTTGCCTATATTAAAAAGGGACGGATTTTAGGAATTGAAGACATGAAGAACAGACATGACCTTGGTCAGAAAAAGCTGTTTACCGTCACGGTCGATCATCCGGCAAGGGCGAAAGAAATATTAGAGCGGGAAGGTATTCTTCAAGTACAGCAAAAAGACAGCCGCGTCATTGAATTGGAAGCGGAAGAAGATACCATCCCGTATGTCATTAAATCTTTGGCAGAGAAAGAAATTCTGATTTCCCGCGTTTCTGCAAGAACTTTGTCATTGGAAGAGAAATACATGATGATTACAGATCAGGAGGACGCGGTATGAGCATATTTCATCTGGCGCAGAACGAATTCATAAAAATAACCCGAAAAAAAGGCACACTTTTATCTCTTTTCTTCCTGTTTCTCATCGTTTTGCTGGCCGGCCTTATTATGAATCATGAGTTAGATGCTTCCTCGGATAACAATTGGAAAGAACGGCTTCTCGCCGAAAAAAAACAGGAAGAAATTGATAAACCGGCTGAAACGACAGGCGTTTATTATTCTGCTGATGTTAAGAATAAAGACTATTATTTGGAGCATAACATCAACCCTTATGAATGGAACGGCTGGAGGTTTTTCGGCACGGTTACTTCAAACGGGCTTGAGATTTTCGTAAGCTTAACCGCGATTTTAACCGTCAGCGGGGTTGTTTCTAAAGAGTTTGCCCTTGGGACGATTAAGTTTATCGCTACAAGCCCGAACCGAAGATGGCGGATTTTAACATCGAAATTTCTGGCCTCCCTTCTGTTTACCGGTATGATTTACTTATTTTACTGTGTGAGCTGTTTGCTGATCGGCGGCGTGTTATTCGGTTTTTCCAATGCTTCATATCCGCTCGTCTATACTCATTTAAATGACAGTCTGTATACCATCAGTTCAATCAAAGCATCCGGAATCATTCTGCTTTTGCGTTTCATATCAATTATAAGCATTGTCACCATTGCGTTCACTTTGTCAGTATTGTGCAAAAGCCAGGCGCTCTCCCTCTGCTTATCGATTTTACTGCTGTTTGCCGGCAGTATATTGGGCGGAACTGATTTGCTTGCCCAATATACGTGGTATAAATTTACGCTCTTTCCGCATTTAAACCTCGTTGCTTATGTAAATAAAAGCGCGGGTGATGCGATTTCAACGTTAAACATCCCCTATTCCGTGACGGTTATAGCGATCTACTTTCTTATTTGTTTATTGATTTCTTTTTCCGTCTTTCAAAAGAGAGACATTACAGCATAGACAGAGAGGCGGCGGCATAATGAGCGGACGGCAGGAAATACTGCCGGTCCAGCAATTTGCCGCTGACCGCCCCTTGGTCCATCGCTAATGGATTCAAATAACCGAAGCTCCCGCTGCTTCGCTGCTGAAAGCGTAGAAATTCCCGCCCTTCCCGTATAAAAAGCGCCTCATCGAATTTGAGAAATTTCATAATGGCTGTGTATTTTGCAACGGCGTCAATGTGATACTTTCTGCACTCGGCTAACATTAAACCTGAAAAAGCAAAGTCTGATGTTTTGTACCATTCCGTGAGAAAAGGCTGCAATTCTTTCATTTGCAAATAAGTGACGGCATAAAGGGCATCCGCCTGTTCTTCCTGGATGCCGCCCGGTGCCATGAGCAAATCGGCCTCACGTTTCATTACGGTTTCTAAGAACACGATCAGTTCTTCCGGAGTCATCGCCCCAAAATAAGCCCCTAACACCATGAGGATCATAGAGGAAGGCTCTGATTTCAGTTCCTCTTGTAAACCGCGGACCATTTGTTCAAGTCCGTTATGAAAAAAGATGCTTTTTGCGGCATCCATCCTGCGGTATATATGATACGCATACGCGAACAGGACCGGATGGCATTCGTGCGTTTTTTCTCCAAAATAACGGTCTAAGAATAGAATGGCTTCTTCTGTATCCTTTCTTTTTTCAAAGTGATGACATGCCGCTAAACCGCAAAACAGGTGCATGAGATCATCTGCTTCCATTTCTTCCGGCTGCAGCTGAATGTTCTTCCAAAAACCCAGCAGCCATTCTTCTGTTTTTTTTATATTAAAATGTTCCTTGACTATCCGCATGTTCCACACTCCAGATTCAGAATCTCAATCGCCGGCAGAAGAGCCGGAGCACAATGAATGGATGGATTCTCGTTATTTATATGATGAAGAGCCGCTTGACAGCCATAAAAAAATGGATCGATACACGATTGGATAAATAACATATTGCACAGCTGTTTCATTTTTCGGCTGCCGAGACAAAACACAAGCCATTTTTGAATGGACGCCTTCAAGCCGGGATGAAGCAGATGCTCTCCCTCATTCAAATGAAGAAGACAGTACTCGACAAACTCCAGCTCGTTTTCAGCTGTTCTTTTCCATGCGTCATGGAGCAAAGGCTGAAACATCGAATTCTTGTAAAAGCGCACTTTTTCATGGTCAGTTGACATTCCCAGCTCGCTCAGCAAACCAGCGAATTCGGCGTATTTAAAATAAGGCCATTCTTTTTTTATAAGATAGCCGTTTTGCAATCCGTGACGTATGACTTGATCATCCGAATCCATTCCCTGCTTCTTTTTATAAGCTTTTGCCGTTAAATAGATATGAATCAACTCATTGACAATGGCCGTGTTACAGTGAAACAGATCTTCCCAGCATGACTTATCAACGAAAGCGGAGGCAATCCTTTCAGTATGTTCTTTTACAGCGGAAGAATGGCTCGTCTTCCTGCAGTATTTGCAGAAGCCGGCAAACAGCTCAATGCTCTTTTGATCCGGAAGCGATTGTTCAGCAAAAGATAATAAAAATTGATCCGCCTCTTCAGCTAATCTGTTCAAGTTAATCGTTCCTTTCTGCTCTAAGACAGGCATGCGCGGCACCCGCGGCGACAAGTGTTGTATGATAGCAATGTTTGAACACATCTTCTCTTCGCTGTTCACCTTTCAAACCGGGTTTATGTTGATAGGTGATGCTCGGGACATTCCCCTCTTTCATTCGGCCCTGATAGATTTTATTCCAGGCTGCTTCATAGAGCGGTTTATGGTTGTCCTTATCCATGTCGATATGTAAAAAAGAGCTGCACATCAATAATTCACTGGTAATATCTAAATTCTCAAGACAGATATAGATCCCGAGAAATTTCAGGACCTTTTCTTTTAAGGACGGCAGATGATACTCTTTATCCGTAAGCGAAGAACATCCCATGTCTGTTATATAAAAAATCGTATGAGTGATGCTGTACGCATCATGATCCGTCATATATGTATTTGGGATATCCTGACCAGCTGCTGTGTAGTGATATAAGTCAGAAAAATCCGTTATTTCCGAGGTTACGCCTGCTCTTTGCAGACTGTACTTCAGATCCATTTTCCGAAAGGGAATTTTAGCAAGGCTGCGATCAAAACGCGCTGCCGTGAATTTTTCCAGCTCCCATATCACCGAAGCCCGTGACGGATGATCAGTCAAGGTAAGAAATTCACCCGCAATAGCCAATCCGGCGAGACCGTCCGGATCAAAATGAATAAATTCTTCAAGCTGATCATTACGGAGCCTTTCTGTAATAAACTCCGTTAAAACAGCAACTTCCTTATCATCTGCCTGATTTCTGATCAGGTAATTGGTAAGAAAAATGAGTTCTATAAATGTTTTAAGGCGCCACCTGAAATCATTCGCTACTTTATGATTCATATCAAAGTAATGGATATTTTTAACAATCCATGACAGTGCTCCCCGCTTAATTTCTCTTATATACTCTTGTGTCACACTCTCACCGCCTCGTCTCAGATGTGTAGGCTCCAAACAGTGATTATCCTACTTTTGAGCGGCTAAATCAGAGAAATTCAAATTCGGGTTTTGATTGTCTTCTTGGCTCGGCACTACAAGCACCCAGCCGCTCCAAGCGAAAGAATTGCCTGATTGTTCCGCATCTCCGGCTAACAAATGCGTCGGGATCGTGATTCTTTTTTCTTCTTTTATTTTTTTAAAGTTCATATCTCCATCTCCTTCAGTTTATAGAATTATTTGGAACCTACATAAATATATTAATCAAATAAGGTATATAATGTAAACTAGTTTTCATATAACACTTCTTTTTCACTATAACTAAATAGTATATAATTACCAAAAACAAAAAAAGCCCGGACTTAGTCCAAGCTTTCCTGCGTGCCGAACACCTTCTCATTCCGTTCCAGCATTCGGGTCAGATTTTTTTCAAATACCTTCTCTTCTTCCGGCGATAATCCGGCTGCATACAGGCGGCCGCTGAGTTCCTTCAGTTCAGTCAAAAGCGTCAGCATTAAGTCTTGCACGGTAATGTCCGTTTGCAGCAATTCGCTTAATGAAGCCATCGTTTCGGGCCGGATATCGGGATATACGCCTTTTGTATCGTTGCTTTTGTCTTTTAAAGCGGCTTGATAGAAACGTCTGATCAGATCGGCGCGTTCGCTTCCGCTTTTATCGGCGCAGAGATAAATCTGAACCGCGGTTCCGCCCCGCAGGCGCCTTTGTGAGATTCCCGCGAATTTTCGGCCGCCGATGCTGAGATCGTAGCTGCCCGGACAGTACGATCCTTTAATTTCATATGCTTTAAGTTCGGCATTATGCGGACGCAGCATCCGCCGCACCAGCTCTGTCATCGCCTCGTAGCCTCTGTCGATGTCGATGCCTTTTTTCTCATCTTCAAAAATAAGCGAGATATTCAATACGCCTTCGTCCAGTACGACGGCGAGGCCTCCGGAATTGCGGACAATGACACGGTAGCCTTCGTCCTCCAGCAATTTCACGCCGTCCTCTAAAAACGGCAGGCGCGTGTCCTGAATGCCGAGCACGATCGTCCGGTGGTGCACCCAGGAGCGTGCCGTCGCAGGCGATTCCCCTTTGCCTACGGAGGCGCACAGCGTATCATCCATTGCGAATGACTGCTTCGCATCAAAATAAGGGCCGAGGCTGGATTGGTCAATGATTCTCCAGCTCGGCTGCATCAGTAAATCAATCGGTTGCTTTCCCATCTATATTAAATCCCTTTCGTCATAGGCTTTCCATGCATTTATTATATCACTCCGCTTGAGATGATTGAAATTGGCTTTTCAAAAGTGCGATGAAGATTTCTTTGTTTTTTGTGTTCTCCATAATGGAAGATTGGATGATAGACAGTTTCCGTTTTAAGGAGAATCCTTTTATCTCAAGCACGGAAATGCTGCCGTGAAGCAGATCCTTTTGCACCACGCTTTTTGACAGAACGGAAAGACCCATTCCGCTGATCACGGCTTCTTTGACGCCCTGGTTGCTGCTGATCGTCATCATGGATGTCGGCCGCAGTCCGTTTGATTGAAGAACATGGTCTAAATATTCCCTCGTTCCCGACCCCTTCTCCCTCGTCACCCACGCTTGATTTTGCAATTCGGCAGCCGGGAGGTTTTTTCTGCCGGCGAGCGGGTGTCCGTTCGGTGCGGCAATGCACAATTCATCCTCCATAAACGGCTGAATGTCGAGTTCATTTTTCCCCGTATGCCCTTCAATTAATCCGATATCGGCTTGAAGCATCCGAACCGCTTCGCTGACCTCCTCCGTGTTTCCGATCATGACGTCCAGGTTCAGCTCGGGATACTCGTCATGAAGCTTTGCGAGAAGCGGCGGCAGAATATATTCGCCGATGGTAAAGCTCGCGGCGATTTTGAGCTTCCCTTTGACATAATGATGATGGGCGTAAATTTCGGATTTGGCCTGTTCGTACAAAAAGACCATCTGCTTGGCTCGCTGATAGAGTATGTCCCCCGTCGGCGTAGTCGTAAAGTGCTTCGGAGAGCGGTTCAGCAAGGCGGTTTGAAATTCTTTCTCCAGGTTTTTAATGTGAAGGCTGACGCTCGGCTGAGAAATCATCAGCTTCTGCGCCGCCTTTGTAAAGTTTTTTTCTTCCACGACGGCAATGAATGTTTTCAGTTCCCCATAATACAAAAAGCATCGCCCCTAATCATTATTTTTCCTAATCGTTTAGATCATATAAATATATTTTACTAATGATTAAGACCGCAGTAAAGTGGAGTTATCAAGATAATGGGAAGTGACTGAGATGAAGATGGTAAAAGGTGTTTCAGTTACCGCAGGAATTGCGTTTGCGGCTTTCTATGTCAGCCGCCTGCCGTTTTTGCATATGTTCGGAATGCTTGTCCTTGCAATGCTGATCGGCATGCTCTGGCGCGCCGTATTCGGACAGCGGGCGGCATTAGAGCCGGGGATCGCGTTCTCAAGCAAATACTTGCTGAAAGCAGGCATCATCCTGCTTGGTATGAGACTGAATCTGGCGGATATCTATCATGCGGGCTGGCACGTATTTGCAATTGCCGTCTGCTGTATGATGTTTGCGGGTGCCGTTGTATACGGACTGTCCCGGCTGTTCCGTATAGATCAGACACTCAGCACGCTGACAGCCTGCGGCACAGCGATCTGCGGGGCGGCTGCCATTGCCGCGATCGCGCCGCAGATCAGATCAAATGAAGATGCAGCCGCCGTCAGCGCGGCCGCCGTTTCGTTATTAGGAACCATTTTTACTGTTGTATATTCTCTTTCTTATCATGGATTGGGCTTTTCTCCTGCGGCTTACGGAGCCTTTTGCGGGGCAACGCTTCACGAGGTGGCGCATGCGGCGGCGGCCGGCAGCGCCGGAGGAAAAGCAGCCGTCGAGATGGCGGTGATCGTCAAACTGACCCGGGTCGCGCTGCTCGTCCCGGCCGCATTCATGCTCGGAATGCGGGCTCGCCGCAGCGGAAAGTCAAAGACGGCTTCTGCCGCTTCACTCCCCATCCCTTGGTTTATCTTCGGATTTCTCGGAATGAGCGCCATCCATACATCAGGCGTCATTTCAGCCGCGCATTCCGAATTTCTTGTTCAAGTGTCTTATGTTTTAATCGGTATGGCGATGGCGGGTCTCGGTTTGAAAGTCCATATATCGGCGTTTCGTCATAACGGCTGGCGGGCGCTCGCAGCAGGCTTGATCGGTTCTCTTTGTTTGTCCCTGTTCGGCTTGGCCGCAGTGACGTTCTTTCTATAAAAAAATGCCGGCCCTCGTAAAGGCCGGCATTAGCGGATTACAGCGCTTGAGCAGCCGTAATTAACGCAAGATTGTAGACGTCTTCCGCATTACATCCTCTGGAAAGATCGTTTACAGGCATATTTAATCCTTGCAGAATCGGTCCGACCGCTTCGAAGCCGCCTAAGCGCTGAGCGATTTTGTAGCCGATGTTACCTGCTTCAAGGCTTGGGAATACAAATACATTCGCGTCTCCTTTAATGTCGGAGTCCGGCGCTTTTTTCTCCGCGACAGACGGCACAAATGCAGCGTCGAATTGGAATTCGCCGTCCAGCGTAAGCTCAGGCGCTTTTTCCTTCGCAATTTTCACGGCTTCAGCCACTTTGTCCGTCTCGTCTGATTTCGCCGATCCTTTTGTAGAGAAGCTGAGCATGGCAACGCGCGGGTCAATGTCAAACATTTGAGCCGTATTGGCGCTTTCAATGGCAATTTCGGCAAGGTCCTGGCTGTCAGGGGCAATGTTGATCGCGCAATCAGCGAATACATATTGCTCGTCACCGCGGGCCATGATGAAGACGCCTGATGTTTTTTTCACGCCTTCTTTTGTTTTAATGATTTGAAGTGCAGGGCGCACCGTATCGGCTGTAGAATGTGCAGCTCCGCTGACAAGTCCGTCTGCGAGACCTTTGTACACAAGCATCGTGCCGAAATAGTTTTCGTCCAGCAAAGCTTTGCGGGCCTGTTCTTCCGTCGCTTTGCCTTTGCGGCGTTCTACGAAAGCCTGAACGAGTTCTTCCATGCCTTCATATGTATGCGGGTCAAAAATGTCCACGCCGTCAAGCGTAAGGTTTAATTCTTTCGCTTTTGCTTGAATGTCTTCTTTATTGCCGACTACGATCGGCTTTAATACCTTGTTGCCCGCCAAGTTGTTGACCGCAACCAGGATACGTTCGTCCAACCCTTCAGGAAATACGATTTTCACATCTTTTCCTGCGACTTTTTCTTGTACTTTTGTAAATAAATCTGCCACGATATACCCTCCTCTATGTTGACAAAAAACGCTTACTTTTACAGCATACTCTTCTTCCAGCTAAATTCAAATAACCAACTTCCATTATAGCGCTTTCAAAAAGAAATCTTATTTTTCTAACTAATTTAATTGACCGTTTGTTCACGGCATAGTTTCTGACACAAGGCTTCGGATTATTCAAGGTTTCTCCACAGCCGAAACGGTTAAACTGTGATATAGTGAAGGCATCAATGAAAAGATATAGGAGTGAAGATACATGAGTGAGCAGCAAAAAACGAACGAAGCCGCCCAAACGCTTGACGGCTGGTACGCGCTTCACGATTTCCGCACAATGGACTGGACGTCATGGAAGATGTTATCCAGCGATGAGCGCCTGTCGATTATTCACGAATTTACGGGACTGCTTGAAAAATGGGGCGTCGCCCAAAAAGAAGGCAAAGGCTCGCAAACCATCTACAGCATCGTCGGACAGAAAGCTGATTTCATGCTGATGATTCTTCGCCCGACAATGGAAGAGCTGAACGAAATCGAGCTTGAATTTAACAAATCAAAGCTTGCTGAATTTACAATCCCGGCTTATTCTTACGTGTCCGTGGTTGAGCTGAGCAACTACCTGGCAAGCGGAGAAGGCGATCCGTATGAAAATCCGCATGTCCGCGCCCGCCTGTATCCTGAGCTGCCTGAAGCGAAATACGTCTGCTTCTATCCGATGGATAAAAGAAGAAGCGGCAATGACAACTGGTACATGCTTTCTATGGATGAACGCAGAAATCTGATGAGAAGCCACGGCTTGATCGGACGGAGCTATGCCGGCAAAGTCAAACAGATTATCACGGGATCTGTCGGTTTTGACGATTACGAATGGGGCGTCACGCTCTTCAGCGATGATGTGCTTCAGTTCAAAAAACTTGTTTACGAAATGCGCTTTGATGAAGTCAGCGCGCGCTACGGCGAATTCGGTTCATTTTTTGTCGGAAACCGCTTGTCTCTCGACACGCTTCCGAAGTTTTTGCACGTGTAACACCCACCCGCCTGTCCGGCGGGTTTTTCCTTTGTCAGAATTTAAATAAAATTTGCTATTTTTATCATTTTTTTTTACGATGTAAAGGAGATTCCATTTTGGTAAAGGGGTGCAGACAGTTGTCAAAACGAACCGCATTTATTATGGGAGCCAGTCAGGGGATCGGCAAAGCGATCGCTCTGAAACTGGCGGACAATGGCTTTCATACCGTCATTAATTCACGAGTTCCCGAAAATATCGAATCGGTAAAAGAAGAGATCCTCGCCAAACATCCGGATGCGGGCGTCACCGTTCTGGCCGGGGATATGTCGGACCAGAAGACGAGAGCCGGCATTTTTGAAGAGATCAGATCACAATGCGGACGGCTTGATGTATTGATCAACAACATTCCGGGCGGTTCGCCGGATACCTTTGAAACCTGCGATATAGAGGATATGACAAATACCTTTACGAATAAAACAATCGCTTATATCGACTCTATGAAAACGGCCGCAGCAATCATGAAACAGCACGAATTCGGCAGAATCATTAATATCGTCGGAAACCTATGGAAAGAACCCGGCGCCAATATGTTTACCAACAGCATGATGAACGCCGCTTTAATTAATGCCAGCAAAAACATCGCCATTCAGCTTGCGCCTTTTCACATTACTGTCAACTGTCTGAATCCCGGATTTATCGCCACAGACCGTTATCACCAATTCGTGAAGAATGTCATGAAGCAAAACGGCATTTCTAAAGCGGAAGCGGAAGAACGGATTGCCTCAGGCGTCCCGATGAAGCGTGTCGGAACTGCGGAAGAAACCGCGGCGCTGGCTGCCTTTCTTGCCTCTGAAGAAGCCTCTTATATTACCGGGCAGCAAGTGTCAGCCGACGGCGGCAGCATGAAAAGCATATAATAAAAACATCCCGCTCTCAGCGGGATGTTTCTTGTAATGAAGGAAAGGACAAACCGAGCTTTTGAATCCGCAGCACGAATTCCCTCAAATCGCCCTGCTTGGCCACCATTGATATTCTGACATAACGCTTTCCGCCGCTGCCGAAAATCTCGCCGGGCGTCACGACAACATGGGCATGCTCCAGCAGATAGTCCGAAAACTGGTGTGAGGACTCGAATTCATTCGGAATTTCAGCCCAAACATAAAAAGTCCCTTTCGGTTTTTCAATGCTCCAGCCTAATTCCTTTTCACATAACGCCGTGAAAAAGTCAATCCGTTCTTTATATGTGCGCTTCAGACGCTCCGTATGCTCAGGATTTCCTGACAGCGCCGCCGCTGCCGCCTGCTGAAGACCGCCGAACATGCCGACGAAGACGTGATCCTGAAACTCATTGACCGCCTGAATGATTTTCTCATTGCCCACGGCAAATGCCATTCTCCAGCCTGCCATATTGAAGGTTTTCGAAAATGAATAAAGCTCCGCGCCGACCGTTTTCGCTTCTTTCGCCTGAAGAAAGCTGGCCGGGTTCTGATCAAATTCGAACGCGCCGTATGCAAAATCGTGAATAAGGTGGATGTCATGTTTTTTTGCAAACGCAGCCGCTTTTTCATAAAACGCCTGATCCGCAGTTGCGCCCGTCGGGTTATTCGGGTAATTCAAAAACATCAGCTTGGCTTTTTTCAGGACGGCGGGATCAATCCGCTCAAAATCCGGCAAATAGCCGTTTTCCGGATGAAGCGGCATCTCATGCAGCTCCGCTCTGGCCATTGTAATGCCCGATAAATACTCAGGGTAGCCGGGGTTCGGGACTAAGGCGATATCGCCGGGGTTCAGCAGGCATTGCGTCAAAACGTACAAACCAGCTTTCCCTCCGCCGAACAGCGCGACTTCTGTCTCCGGATTGACCGATACCCCGTACTCTCTCTCATAAAATTCCGCGATGGCTTCTTTCAGAAACGGATAGCCTCTGAACGGGCCGTATCCGTGGTACGAAGGATTCAGCGCAGCCTCCCGCAAAGTTTCAACGATATGCGGCGGAGTGGGGAGATCGGGATTCCCCTGGCCGAGATTAATGATCTGGGCTCCCGTTTTCTCCATCTCTTTTACCTTTTGAAAAACGAGCGAAAATTCCTGTTTCGGAAGTGTCTTGATGACGTCGGACGGTATGATTTCCATCTGAAAGGCTCCTTATAAATGAATTTGCTCTGATTCGTTATTCCGTTCTGAAAAGGATTTATTGACCAGTTTTGTATGCAGAAACAGTCCGCTGACCATAAGGACGATAAACGCCATGATGACTGCCGCGTCTACAATGTTGATCAGCATGGAACCGACGGCGATGCACAATCCGATGGAGGCCTCCGCCACCGAAAAAATCCGGCCCTGAATCTGGTTCGCCGCGTTCTCCTGAACTTTGACCTTCGCCAACACCTCACCGTATTCCATTGCGATAAAGAAAAGAATGGCGGCAATGACTGACAAGACGAAAATCGGGGTAAACAAAAACAGCGCAAGCGAGACGATCGATAACACTGTAAAATACATCAGCCCTTTATTGTTGTTAAAGCCCCATTTGCTGACAAGAGCGGCGCCGATAAAGCCGCCGAAGCCGATACAGAACGTCAGGATGAAATTGCCGATTTCCCCGTCGCCTAAAAAGCGGCTGACAATCGGGAAATAGCTGTAGACGACACCCCACAAAAGCGCCATCGTAATCATCGTGAACATGGCGTTTAACACAAAAGCATTTGTTTTGATTTCCTTCAGGCCTTCTTTAAACGACTGAAAAGCTTCTCTCACGTTTTCTGACTGAATCGGCACGTATTGAAGCTTAATGCGGCTGATGAAAAACGCGGAGACAAGATAGGTCACCCCGTTAAACGCGACGGCAAGCTCCACAGAACCGCCTAACAGAAAAAGTCCGCCGGCTGCAGCGCCGACAATAATCGAAATCGTCGTGGCTTTTGCAAACAAAGTGTTGATATTTTTAATATCCGCTTCTAAAGACGACATGACCGCGAGACGTGCCGGATTAAAAAACACGCCGCTTCCGTAAGAAACAAACAGCAGCGCCAGAAAAAGCAGCGGATATTCGCCTTTCGGGAGAAATGTCAGCCCCAAAAAGATGATACCTCTGATCACATCCGTCCACAGCATGATTTTCACCCTGTCGAGCCGGTCCACGAGCACGCCTAAAAACGGCTGAAACACCATCGGAATACTGCGGACCGCGATGACGCCGGACGTCACCCAGTAGTCGTGATAGTATGTAGACAAAATGAGCAGGGCCGGGAGAACGCAATAGTCTCCCATAAACGAAAGCGCCTGCCCGAAAAGCAAATACTTAGAGTTCGGTTTCAGCTGTTTCATACCGGTAACGCATACTTTGCAGTCAGCTTCGCCTGCTGCTGAATTTGTTTGATTGATTCGGCCACGTCACCCGAATTGCTTCCTTTCAGCTCGAACGCCGCAATGCTGTTGAACGCTTCGAACAGCCGCAGATCCACGGACGTACCCGCCTCGGCCGCCGAGAAAGAAACGATTTCGGTGTCTCCCTTTAAGACGCCGTCGGGAATGTCAATGCTTTCAATGACGAAATCGACAGCCGTCTCAGGCAGCTGGCCGTTCTCTTTGAAATGCTGAGGATACAAGTGGCAGTCGGCGACATAGCATGGCTCCTGCTCCAATAATCCTTTCGGCAGATCGGCTTCTTTTCCGAAACAGAGAACATCCAATAACAGCTGCGCCATATCGACGCCGAAGACCTTTTTAATATTCGGAATCATGTTCCAGCCCGCAAATCGTGCCGCTGATTCAATCAGTCCGGCTTCCCGGTTTTTCATTAATTTAATCTCTGTATGTGTTGCGCAGTTTTCGAGGCCTAGTCCTTCATTCGCCTTTTTGGCTGCTTCGACGATTTTTCGCTTCGCGTCATCATCCAGGATGGACGGCGTAATATGCGATGTCTCCGTGAATCCGATTTGCGGTGTTTTATCATGAATCGCGACAGGGAAGTATTCTCCGTCGGCCATGATGCCTTCTATGCTGATATAGTCGGAATAACCGCTTGTTTCGTACCAGTCGTCATACTCGCCCTGCAAAAATTCTTCCGCGATAAACGGCGCTTCAAACGTGACCGCTTTCGGTACGTTGATCGACTTCAGGTATTCATTGACTCTGTTAAATTCGGCTTCGGCCGTTTCCATCTCTTTGATAAGCGTCACGCCGATGGAGCTCGCCAGATATGTAGGCTTCAGAATGAGCGGCGTTCCGATTTCCTGAAGCGCGGCGCGGAAATCTTCCAGCGTCGTCACCCGTTTGTTTTTGATGGATTTGACGCCGGCCCGGTTGAAGGCGGCTCTCATTTTGTTTTTATCTCTGGCATTTTCAGCGGCCTGTACGCCCGCTCCCCGCAGGCCGAGACGTTCACACGCTTTTGCCATCGGAGCGATAAACAGTTCATTGTTGGTCGTAATGGCGTCAACCGCGAACATGCCGGCCACCTTGACGATTTCTTCGACTACTTCTTCCTCAGGTTTGTCATGATCTTCATGAGCCCAGTAAATCGAATCGGGATGCTCAAAATCAGCCAGACTCTTAAAATAGTCTTTATCTTTAATGACCGCGACCGAGTATTTTTCAATCAAAGCTGCATGAGAGGCTGTAATTGCAAAAGGCCTTGGAATAAAGCTGACCAGGTTATATTTTTCAGCAGCGCTTTTATAAAACATGTGCGGCGGGCAGCCTCCAAGATCAGCAATGACCAATACTGTTTTTCTCTCCATATGTAAACACTCCTTCTCTATTGTGCGGTGTATCCACCGTCTGCGGTGATCGCGCTTCCGGTCATATAGCTTGATAAATCCGACGCGAGAAACAGCATGACGTTCGCTATTTCTTCAGGCTTGCCGAGTCTCAGCAGCGGATTGACTTTCGCTTTTTCTTTTTTGATTTCTTCAAGCGTGCCTTCGTTGTTTTCAAGGAACGACTTTTCATTCAAAGGTGTGTCAATGATTCCCGGGCACACGCAATTGACGCGGATGTTGTGTTTGGCGTAATCGACGGCCATCGAACGCGTCAGCTGCAATACGCCGCCTTTAGAGGCGTTATATGCGGGAATGTCGGGCCATGCAACGACTCCTCCGACGGAGCACGTGTTAATGATATTGCCCTTGCCGCTTTTGAGCATATACTTGAGCGCGTGCTTGCTCATAAGAAACATGCCCGTCAGATTGACATTAAGCACCTTGTTCCAATCGCTCAGCTCCATCTCATGAATCGGCGCGACAATTTCGATGCCGGCGTTATTGATTAACACATCCAATCCGCCGAACTTGTCAACCGCTGACCGGATGGCGTTTTGACATGCCGGTTCATCTGTAATATCCGTCCGGACAAAGTGCAGCCTGTCATTGTTTTCTTTCCGGATCATCGCTTCTCCCTGCGCCTCATCAATATCCGCGACGACCACATTCGCCTGCTGATTCAGAAACGCCTGAACCGCGGCATAACCGATGCCTGATGCGCCCCCTGTGATGAGGACGGTTTTATCCGTCAGGTTCATGACTCTTTCGCCTCTAATTTTTTCGCTTTTGCTCTGTTATAGCGCGGAGGGAAAAAGATATTGACTGATTTTGAATCTTTTTCAAATCTGTTGATGGCGCCGTGATCTTCTCTCGGATCGCAGAAATAAGCTGTGCCGAATGTCATATCCACTTTGCAGCCTTCAATGGTCATATCATAGCCGCCGCCGATGCAGATGCCGATCTGTTCATTGCGGTGTTTATGAAACGGCATTTCTCCTCCATTGCCCGGAATGTTGGCAAGCATGATTTCCACCCAGTCTTCCACGAAGAACGTGACTTCCATCCCAGGCAATAAGTCTCTCGTTTTAAAAATATTCAAAAAATAGTCCTCGGGGCTTGTGTAGGTTTCACCGGCTTTCAGGCGTTTAATATCAATGGCGATCACTTCTTGATCCGTCTCATTTCTTGCGCCGTGAGGCACGTTAGGAGGCGCGATATAGGCTGATTCCAGCGCGGTCATCTTTCTTGTGACATCTCCGACAGTCATGGACAGCTCGCCGGAAACGACAAGGCCGATTTGGACTTCCTTATGCTGATGCGGTTCCACGTTTGTATGCGACGGAACGTAAGAAAGCAGAACTTCCGTATCGCCTCTGACGGACGAATATTGTCTTACTCCGTTATCCCATTCTATTAATTTAGGCGTCGGGAAATAAAGTTCCTGCAAATCTTGTTCAGTTTTCATCATGAATCTCTCCTTTTCCGAATAATGACCAGCTCATGGGAATGCTTTTAAATGTTTTGACAAAGTGAAGGCCGTACTTTTGTCTGGCCAGCTCATTTGTCAGCGCGATGTCGGACAAACCGTCCTTCACTCTTTTCGCGGCTGCGCTCGTTGAGTTCACCAGATCAAACGTGACATCTTTACGGGTAAAATACTTAATCAAATTGATAGGAGACGGGTGGGATACGATGACAGCCTTATCAAGCATGTCATCCGTATATTCAAAACCGGGCCGGACAGCCAGGCCGTACATCGGGGTGTCGCACCTGAAAATTTGCAGAAGCTGCAGATCCGGTCTCATGTAGAAGTGCTTAATGCCGTCATACGCGTGAGGCACAATTGTGTATTCCAGCGGACTTTGAAGCGTTTTTTCAATGCACGATTCAAATGTATCATGCAGTGATAATTTACTGTTCACCCCTTGGAGAAGGGTAAAATTGGTGATGAAGTTTTTTGCTGCGTACTCACTGCTTGTCCCTTCAGGACCGAGCGTGTTGATCGTAATCAGTTTAGATATTGAATAAGCCTTGCTTTTCGTTTGAATGCTATTATCCAATATAATCATGAGCACCAACCAATCTGTTAAATTTTAAGTAAATATTATCCATAGACGTTCAAGCTGTCAATATTATTTGAAAATATTGATAATTATTCCTATATATTAGAAAACACCCTATGAAATAGGGTGCTAAAAATTAACATTTACAAAATTATAGAAACTTTATTTTACCGATACAATGATTGGTCGGTCCGATGCTCATATTTTCCATACCTTCTGTATGCGAAAACGCTGAGGACAAAGCCGATGAGGGTGACGGCCGCACAGATAAATCCGACAGCTGCATATCCGTATCCGACGTAGACCGGACCCATGACAGCCGAACCCAAGGTCACGGCCAAATTGGACGCCAGACTGTAAAATGCCATGATTTTACCCCGGCGGCTCTGTGAGCAATCACTTAAAATGGTGCTGAGCAAGGTCACCGTCAGGCTTTGCATCAATCCCCAGACGAATAACCCGATGACCAAAAACGGCATTGATGACGGCGCATAGGCGAGACAGGAAAGCCATATGCTGATCACGGCCAATGCCGCGATCAAAGAGCGCATTTTCCCCGCCTTATCTGCGATTTTTCCGGTGAACACGCTCATGGAAAAACCGATTCCGTACACCATGATCAGCAGCCCTGAAGCTGTATTCCCCCCCGGCAGCACGCGGTAAAGATATGTGCCGAGAAAGGAATACATGCCGTAAAAACCGATCATGTTGCAAAAAGTGATCGTGAGGTATACAGGGACACGGGGCACCTTCAGCGCATCCCGGAAAGTGCCTGCCTGCCGTCCGTTTTCCTCTTCTGTTTTATCCCCATCCGCCGTACTGCGGCGCGCCTCAATGAAAATGAGCGAAGCAACGAGGACAGACATCAGGGCGAAAATCCAAAACGTCCACCGCCAATTCAAAACACCGCCGATAAAAGAGCCGATCGGAACGCCGAAAATCAAAGCGAGCGACCAGCTTGACACGATCAGACCCATCACCTTGCCGCGGTACGCATAAGGCACACGGTCGCCGACCACCGCATATGCTGTCGGCACAAACGCACCCGCCGCAAGCCCGGAAAGCGCCCTGCCCAGAAAGAAGAAAAAGAGATTGTGCGCCAGCGCGCAGATCACCGTGCCGGCCGTAAATATAAGCAGCCCCGCCAGCAGGCTGAGTTCCCGGGAATATTTATCTCCCAGCGGAACGAGAAGCGGAGCGCCGATAAAAATCATCACTCCGTAAATACTGATGGAAAGCGCCAGCACACTGACATCCGAGCTGAAAGCCCGCGCCAAATCCGGAAGCAGCGGAGAAATCACCAGCTCTTCAGAACCGGCGGCAAATACGCCTAATGTCAAAGCAAGCGCGAGACAGATCGGAAATCGGCGTTTCGTTTCGATGTGATCGGTTTGTTTGCTGTTCATGCTCTGTGAACACCTCTTCCGTAAAACTTTTCTACTTTTTGTTGTTTTATAGTTTAGCATCCTTATGTTTCATTTTACATTTCACATGAAAACCAATTCTGATTTTTTATTTACATTCAGATTTTAAATAAAATATTTAGTTTATATTCAACAAATAATATAAAATACGCCGTCCGGTTATGCTATAGTGATAGAATCATTTGTTAAGGTGGGGGTCATGGAATGAATAACGCTGATTCAAAGGCCGCCCGCGCAGGCCTCGGCATGGTACTGATTCTCGGGACGCTCGCTTCATTCGGGCCGCTTTCGCTCGATATGTATCTGCCCGCTTTGCCTGAAGTGGCGGCCGATCTTCATACGACAGCGTCACTTGCGCAGCTGAGCCTGACGTTTTGTCTTTTGGGGCTGGCGGTCGGGCAGATCGTTGTCGGGCCGCTCAGTGATATGATCGGGCGCCGGAAGCCGCTGATTCTGTCATTGCTGCTTTATACGCTGTCTTCTTTATTATGCGCCTTCAGCCCTTCTGTTTCGTTTTTAATTGTCATGAGGTTTATTCAAGGATTCACCGGGGCGGCCGGAATCGTCATCGCACGGGCTTCCGCACGCGATATGTATTCCGGAAAAGAATTGACGGCTTTTTTCTCATTACTGATGCTCGTCAATGGGGCGGCGCCGATTTTAGCGCCGATTACAGGGGGATTTATCCTTCAGTTCGCCGGCTGGAAAATCGTATTTATCGTGCTGGCGGTGATCGGCTGTATCATTTCTGCCGCCGTGCTTACGGCGTTGCCTGAATCACTCCCGCCGGAAAAGCGGACAAGCGGCGGACTCCGGGAGACGCTGATGACGTTTCGCGGCCTGCTTGGCGACCGGATGTTTATGGGATTTGCGCTCAGCCAGGCATTTGTGATGACCGGCATGTTCGCATACATTGCCGGGTCGCCGTTTGTACTGCAAAACATCTACGGCGTATCAGCGCAAATGTTCAGCCTGCTGTTCGCCGTAAACGGTGCGGGAATCATATGCGCCACCCAAATCACCGGACGGATGGCTAAAACACATGATGAACGGAAGCTGTTTGTCTCCGGGCTGTTGATCGCCGTCATCGGAAGCATCGCTTTGCTTTTATCACTTGCGTTTGGTTTAGGCCTGACGGCGGTCTGCATTTCTTTATTCATCATTGTTTCTTCTGTCGGGATCGTCACGACGACGGGATTTTCTTTGGCTATGCAGAAACAGGAGAAAGGCGCGGGAAGCGCTGCGGCTCTTCTCGGACTCCTGCCCTTTATCGGCGGTGCGGCTGCCGCTCCCCTTGTCGGTATTGCCGGAGAAGAAAATGCCTGGCCGATGGCCGTCAGCATTTTCGGTTTTGAGTTCTGTGCCGTTCTATCCTATGTGCTGTCGGCAAAACGGAAAACAAAGTAAAGCCCGCCGCTTTAAGCGGAGGGCTTTTTTTCTTATCCGGCAGCGCCTTTTTCCGAAGAAGCCGGCTCACGCTTCAGGCGTTTTTTGATACCGAAGTGATAATACGCGTAACAGATGATCATCAGCGGGACGCCGCAGTACAGACCGATACGCTGGTCGGGGATAAAAATGAGACTGATTAAGATAAGACCGTAAACCGAAAATCCGAGAATCGGCACGATCGGATAAAGAGGCGTTTTAAACGCCAGGTCTTTCAGATTTCCTCCTTCAGCGAGAAAGCGTCTCCGGAAAACGAATTGTGAAGCGCAGATTGACATCCACGCGACGACGGTAATCATACCGGAGATGGAAATGAGCCACACATACACCGTTTCAGCCGCGAATACACTTGTCAGCAGGGATAAACCGGAGATGGCGATGGTGATGGAAAGAGCTTTCAGAGGCACGCCTTTTTTCGTCAGTTTCGTTAAGGAAGCGGGGCCCATCTTAGTTTTTGACAGGGACCACATCATTCTGGACGAAGCATACAGTCCGGAATTCGCCACCGACAGCATGGCGGTCAGAATGACAAAGTTCATGATATCAGCCGCATAGGGAACGCCGATTTTATCCAGCACAGCCACAAACGGACTTTCGATGACGCCTGCCGTTTGGTACGGCAAAATGGACACGAGAACAAACATCGCCAGCACGAAGAAAAACAGCGTCCGCCATATGACGTTTCGGATCGAGCGGGGAAGCGTTTTTTCCGGATTTTCGCTTTCTCCCGAGGCGATTCCGACCAGTTCGGTGCCCTGGAATGAAAAATTCACCATGACAAGGGTAAACAGCACGGCTTGGGCGCCGTTCGGGAAAAGCCCTTTGTCCGTCGTAAAGTTTGACAGATACGGAGCCGTCTGCCCGCCGTTAAAACCGACAAAGCCGAATACCGCAGCGCAGCCGAGAATAATAAACAATACAATGGCCATGACCTTAATGCTGGAAAACCAAAATTCCATTTCCGCAAAACTCCGCGCAGACAGCGCGTTAATGGAAAAAATGACGACGCCGAATACAAGGCACCACACCCAAATCGGAACGGCCGGAAACCACCGCTGCATTAAAATCCCCGCCGACGTCAGTTCAAGCCCCACTGTATTGGCCCAGCTGAATGCGTACATCCATCCGATCGTAAAACCCGTCGACGGCCCGAGAAACTTTGCGGCATACGCCTGAAATGATCCTGCGACCGGCATGGCGACCGCGAGCTCCCCCAAACAAAGCATCACCAGATACATTAAAAATCCGCCGATCACATAAGCCAATATCGCGCCGATCGGTCCCGCTTCACTGATCGTAAAACCGGAGCCCAGAAAAAGCCCCGTCCCGATCACGCCGCCGAGGGCGATCATAAACAAATGCCGGCCCTTCATCGTGCGCTGCAATTCAGTTTGATTGGTATCTCCCTGCATATACATCCCCCTTATTCCGTTATGTCAGCCATTTGTGCGTATGTCTAATCGGTAGCTGTGCAAAAGGTGCATTGTCGTCTGCTGAATGAGCTCCGGCAGCACATGGAATGTGTACGGCTTGTACACGCGTTCCGTCCATTTATGGCCGTCCTTTCCGTATACCCCTATATTGACCGACGGAATATTCAATTCCCTGATTTCTTTAAAAGGAATCGTCCCGATGACATCCCAGCCCGGAAAATTATCGGTAAAGGCGGAGACCTCTGCGTCTGTTTCATGCAGCGATAAAAAGCTTCCGTCCGCTAAATAAGGGAAAAACTTTTTAAAGGCGAAGGTTTCTCCGGTTGACGCCGCTGTTTTATCGACGGCTTCTTGAATGACATGCTGCAAAAGCCGGTCCCGTGTGCTCTCTTCCTTCAGATAATTGTGCGGAAGGTAAGGCGGCGCATAGAAAATAATGACCTTGGCTCCCTGCTCAGGATCGAGTTTTTGCAGTTCCTCGACGGCTTTAAAGCATCTCATCCGCAGTTCAAGATGTTCATATGTTTTAAATGCCTGCTCGATACACTGCGCCGGGTCTATCCCGCGGCTTCTCAGCCTTTTCAGATAATCTTCCAGACTGTACACTTGAACGTTCCATGACATCTCTTTTTTCGGCAGGCTCGTTCTCTCACAGTATTCGTCGTAATAATCAGATAATTTTCGTTCTGTCTCTTTGCAGGCTTCGTCAGCCACCGCAGTCAGCTGATCCATGACTTCTTTGGCGGTTTTCTCGTAAATAAAATAATTAAAATAGACATAGCTGCTGACGGCGGTCTGCACGTTATACGCTTCCTTGTTGTCACGCTGGTAGAGGCAGGTCGGCGGAAGCACAAGCTCCCCTTCAATGTTTTCCGCCATATGAATATTGTTGTGAATTCTTCTGGTGATTTCTGACGCGATCAAATTCGGGTCGATGCCGGACAGCGTATCTCCGACATGCACCTCCCGCCCGTAAATCGCAAAGCAAGGCAAAAGCTTCCCTGCCGCGCCCGTGTAGATGTACCTTGTCGTGTCACCTTCATACAGCGGGGTGATAAAATCGTTATTAATCGCTGCTAAATAACGAAGCTGCTTTTCTTGTTTCAGCCGTTTTAATTCAGAAATGCTCGTTAAAATGCCGGAATGCTGGCTTTCTTCATCCGGGTTTGCCATGAACAGAATATGGCCCGGCAGCTGATCGCGCCGCTCAGAAAAGTGAAGCAGATTGGCGAGATGAACGGCAATACCGCTCTGCATATCAACCGAACCCCTTCCGAACATCCACTCGCCTGAGCGGGCGTCCCGCTGCACATCACGATCAAATTCATAGTTTGAGAAATACTCCGCGAGACGGTCGGAATCAAAAGCGATATCTTTTAAAGGGCCGAAATCCTCGATGCCGACCGTATCAAGATGAGCGTGATAAATGACCGTATTCAGGCTGTCGCCGTTTCCCTCAATAAATGCGAAAATATTTTTGCGGCCGTAAGGGTCCTCAGGAATCGCCTGCTCCCACACATGTGACGGGTTCTCCTGAAAGTAGGGAAAGCTCTTGATCATATCTTTGATATAGTCGGCTTTTTTTCCTTCTCCCAATGTGCCGTTGATGCTGTTTAACGCTACCAGTGATTTTGTAATGGCTTCTATTTTCTCCTCCGGAAGCATTTTGCTGAGCTGCTGATACATGTTCCATCCTCCTTACCCTAATATAGAGAAAATAGCGCGACTCTCTTTTTCATCGCGCTATTTCCGAAAGATTAATAGGCTTCAGACGTTGTTTTTGCCTGCATATGAAGAATCAGATAGTCAGGTCCTCCGGCTTTTGAATCGGTTCCTGACATATTGAAGCCGCCGAACGGCTGGTATCCGACAATCGCTCCCGTACATCCGCGGTTGAAGTATAGATTCCCGACGTGAAAATCTTCGCGGGCGCGTTCAATGTGCGCGCGGGTTTTCGATAACAGAGCGCCCGTCAGTCCGTAATCGGTATTATTGGCAATCTCAAGCATATGGTCGAAATCACGGGCTTTTGAGATCGCGACGACCGGCCCGAAAATTTCCTCCTGCATCAGGCGGGCGTTTTCATCAACATCCGCAAAAATGGTCGGCTGAATAAAGTATCCTTTTGAATCATCACCTTCGCCTCCCGTCAGGAGTTTTCCTTCTGTTTTGCCGATTTCGATATACCTCATGACTTTATTATAAGATGCTTCGTGGATGACTGGCCCCATGTATGTATCAAAATCTTCCGGACTTCCGACGGTGAGTGATTTTGTTAAAGCGACGGCTTTTTCAACAACTTCATCATAGACGTCCTGATGAATGACCGCACGCGAACCGGCTGAACATTTTTGGCCTGAGAATCCGAAGGCGGAATACACGATTGAGGAAGCGGCAAGATCAAGATCAGCATCTCTGTCTACAAGCACCGTATCTTTCCCTCCCATTTCGGCAATGACCCGTTTCAGCCACTTTTGGCCCGGCTGTACTTTTGCGGCGCGTTCATAGATGCGGCATCCGACCGCGCGGGAGCCTGTAAACGACACAAATCTCGTCTTCGGATGCTCAACCAGATAGTCGCCGATTTCTCCTCCGTCGCCCGGTATGAATTGGAGCACGCCGTCCGGCAGGCCCGCTTCTTTCATCACTTCAACAAATTTCGCCGCCACGACAGGCGCCGCATCCGCCGGTTTCAGCAGTATCGTGTTGCCTGTTACGATGGCTGCCGCCGCCGTTCCCGCCATGATCGCAAGCGGGAAGTTGAATGGAGAAATGACGATTCCCACCCCAAGCGGCTCATAGTGATACTGATTAAATTCTCCGTCACGGCTCTTTACAGGGGAACCGTCTTTCAGTTTCAGCATCTGACGGGCATAATACTCTAAAAAGTCGATCGCTTCCGCCGTATCAGCATCCGCTTCCTTCCACGGTTTTCCGGCTTCTTTCACTAGATACGCGGAGAATTCGTGCTTTCTTCTGCGGATGATCGCCGCCGCTTTAAACAGCACATTCGCGCGGTGTTCCGGCCGTACTTTTTTCCATGTTTGAAATGCCTGCAGCGCAGCCAGCATGGCCTTTTCCGCAAGTTCTTTTCCGGCTGCCGATACAGAACCGATCACTTCTTTTTTATCTGCCGGATTGACGGAAATGATCTTTTTATCCGTTTCAATCGCTTCACCGTTGATGATAAGCGGATAATGCTTGCCGAGCTGTGAATTCACATAAGCCAGCGCTTCCTGAAACGATTGTTTATTTGTCTCTTCCTGAAAATTTGTAAATGGTTCGTGTGCGTATGAAACTGTCATTAGAATTCCTCCCCGTATTTTGTAATGTGTGCTCACGCTTTATGAAGATGCAAGAAGCATACCAGCATAGCAATTTGTGATAAAAATAAGAAAATCTTTGCCGAAAGCGGACGAAGCTTGTCCGAATTTGTCAGCTGCAATCTGAAAACGCAAAGAAATTTTGCGATCTGCTAGCTAACTGATGCAAAATCTCTTTGCGGATAACACTTATACCCAGCCGCGGAACCGGGCCGCTTCAGCCGACTTTCTGATGCCCGTCATATAGGCGGCCAAACGCATATCGACTTTGTGGGTATGCGCTGTCTGATAAATGGATTCAAACGAATTCACCATGACGTTGCGCAGTTTTCCGGCGACTTCCTCCTCAGACCAGTAAAAGCCTTGATTATTTTGCACCCATTCAAAATAAGACACCGTCACGCCGCCGGCGCTTGCCAAAATATCCGGCACGAGAAGCACGCCTCTTTCATTCAGGATTTTCGTGGCGTCTATCGTTGTCGGCCCGTTCGCCGCCTCCACAATGATTGAGGCTTTAATGTGATGGGCGTTTTCAGCCGTAATCTGATTGGAGATTGCGGCAGGCACGAGAATATCACAGTCCTTTTCCAGCAGCTCCCGGTTCGTTATGACATCCGAGAAGAGATTCGTCACCGTGCCGAAGCTGTCCCGCTTATCCAGCAGGTAATCAATGTCAAGGCCGTCAGGGTCATACAAAGCGCCGTGGGCGTCTGAGATGCCGATCACCTTGGCGCCGGCGTCATGCATAAATTTAGCGAGAAAGCTCCCCGCATTTCCGAACCCCTGAATGATGATCCGCGCATTTTCCAATGGAATCCCTTTTTTCTTAACGGCTTCCTCAATACAAATCGTGACGCCTTGCGCGGTCGCTGTCTCCCGCCCCTGTGAACCGCCGAGAACGATCGGTTTGCCCGTAATGAATCCCGGTGAATCAAATTCTCTCAGGCGGCTGTATTCGTCCATCATCCATGCCATAATCTGCGAGTTGGTATATACGTCGGGAGCCGGAATATCCTTTGTCGGACCGACGATCTGGCTGATCGCGCGCACATATCCGCGGCTCAGCCGTTCCAGCTCTCCGAATGACATCGTCCGCGGATCACAGATGATGCCGCCTTTTCCGCCCCCGTAAGGAAGATTTGTGATGCCGCATTTTAAAGTCATCCAGACCGAAAGCGCCTTAACCTCTTCTTCACTGACTTCCGGATGAAACCGCACGCCTCCTTTTGTCGGGCCGACTGCGTCATTATGCTGTGAGCGGTAGCCCGTGAAAACCTGTACTGAGCCATTGTCCATTTTGACGGGAATGCGTACGGTCAAAAGCCGCATCGGCTCTTTCATCAATTCATACATATTGTCAGGGTACCCCAGTTTGCGCAGGGCCTCTTTTATGATCGATTGTGTTGACAAGAACAAATTAAGAACTTCTTTTTCTTCATCTTTCTGATTGCTTTTAGAAAGCGGGTTGGCTGACATGTTTTATCACCTCATCGTATTTTACGTGTAAGCTTCAATTACCGGCAGAACAAAATGTAAGCGCTTTTACACCAAAACCCATCAATCCCTTTCACATTGTCGTTACGCCCCTTTTTATATGCAAGATTCATGCCAGATTTTTGTGTGTAAAAAAAGAGGCTGTTGTCAGCCTCTCAGATTAAAGAGAAAGGGGATTTGAAGACGTATACAGAAGAAACCTTATTGCTTTATTAGAACCTAATACGTTTTAGACACACAGAAAATATTGTTTTTTGAAATGGCACGCTATCTAAAGATATACTTCCTTCCATTTGCTCTACTAATCTCTTAGTAATCGTCAGCCCCAATCCGCTTCCCTGATAATTGGTATTTCTCGAGTCCTCCAATGTGTACATTCGTTCAAAGACACGGTCTTTATGCATTTCATTTATTCCTTTTCCTTTATCTGATATTTCTACAAAAACATCATTATCAGTTATTCTGATCTTTAAACCCACCATCTTACCATCGGAACCATATTGAATTGCATTCGTAATTAAATTATTCAGAACCCTCTCAATTGCATCTTCATCTCCGCTAACAAAGACAGAATCATCGGGTATATCAATCACTACTTCAAATTCTTTGCTGATTAAAATTTCGTAGTAATCCAAAATTATTTTTCGGCTGACTTCACATATGTCAATTCGTGAAGAATTTAATTTTTTATCTCCTGACTCTAATTTTACAAGTTCAAAAAAACGGTTTATTAACGCTAATACCTCGACCGTTTTTAAATTAACTGTTTTTAGTAAACTCATAACCTTTTCCGAAGTCAGACTTTTATCGTTATTTATCATTTCAATATAACCTAGTATAACTGTTAAAGGCGTCTTTAAATCGTGTGAAATATTTGATAACATTTTTCGCATGGACAGTTCAATACTATTGTAGTTCCCTTTGATCTTTTGATTATGGTCTAAAAGACGGTTTATTTGAATTAACAAGGATTTTATATATTTATCTTCCGTGTTAAGCAATAATCTTTCGCCTGTCTCTTCATTAACAACTTTTCGAAGTTTATTTCTTATATATTTAATCTCAGTCCTTAGATTTAATCGGCTTCGGAAAAGAAATATATTTACTGCTGCAGAGCATATGAATAAAATAACCAACATATAAAACAATTTAAAAATCTCCCAACTTATAACCGATTCCCCACAAAGTTTTTATGTACATTGGATGAGATGGATCGTCCTCAATTTTCTCTCTAAGCCGTCTAATATGAACATTAATTACATTCTCATCTCCATGATACTCATCTTCCCATACGGATTTATAAAGTTGAGACTTAGTATATACTTGTGAAGGATTAGAAATAAAGAGTTTTAAAATATTAAATTCTTTTGCTGTGAGATTAATCTTTTCATTGAATTTTTTAACAGAAAAGCCATGCAGGTCAACACTTAAATCACCTATTTTAATGATTTTTTCTTCCTTTGAAGACAGGGAGCTCTTATAGTGTCTTTCTCTTCTAATGGTTGCTTTAATTCTGGCTATTACCTCCAGCATAGAAAAAGGTTTAGAAATATAATCATCAGCCCCGAGGCCGAGACCAAGTGCCTTATCTACATCTTCATCTTTTGCAGACATGATAAGAACGGGAACCATACTTTTGGAACGAATCATTCTTAAACATTCCATCCCATCTATCTTCGGAAGCATTAAATCCAACAATATAACCTCAAACTTTTGGGTGTTCAATATGTCTAAAGCTTCTTCACCATCAAAAGCTGCTGTTACTTCAAACCCTTCTTTCGTTAAGCTTTCGCTTACCATATCGCTTATGAATTGGTCGTCTTCTACAATTAATATTTTGTAACCCAAGCTTTCCGCTCCTTAAATATAAAACTGATATTCTTAATTCACTGTTTATTTCAATCATTATACAGATAATTAATCTCATTATAATTATTTTTTATACAAAAGGAGATAAATATTCCAAAACATTTTAAATACAAACAAATAAGACAACCATTCTTCAATAGCGGGAATTGTTGTCTTGTGTTTTTCTCTTTTTATCTCACCTTTATCGAACCATCTTCACTAGATAGACTCACTTTATTACTTCCCGCGCCAATTTCACCTTTTTTCAGTTTTACGCCATCATGGCTCTTATTAAGCCCATCTAGATCAAACGTTACATCAGAATTACTCTGAGCAAAAACAGCAAGTGAAGTTGGCGCTTTTTTATAAGATACACCTATATCTCCTGATTTCGTATTTACTGATAAAGATGTTCCTTCTGTTATGTCCTTGATTGAAACCGCTCCATCTTTAGAAGTAACCTTTACATTGGAACTATGTATTTCCTTCATCTCGTTATCGCCGCTTGCAGATGTTATATTTAATTTCTCAAAAGAACTATTTTCAACGCTTATCGCCCCATCCTTGGATGAAAACTTTCCAGTATGAGCCGAAACATTATTGATTTTTTCATCACCGGAATGATTATCAACGACAATATGTTCAGCTGAAATTTCACTTAATTGTATATTCCCATCTTTATTGGTTATTTCAATATTGTTCATACCTGAATTGGGAACATTAATATAGATTGTGCCGCCCTGCTTCCCAAAAGTAAATCCATCCAAAAAGCCGCCATTCTTTTGTTCTTTTTGACTAACGACCAAATCTCTCCCATTTTCTTGAAATGTAACTGGAGCCTTATCTTTCTGTTTCCCCTCAGCAGATATTGTTGCCTTATTTAAATTACTCTTTTTAAACTTCACATCCCATGAGTCAGTATATACTTTTAAAGTATCAATTTTTTCAACATTGTAGGACACGTTCTTTTTAAAGTTTTTAGTATCTGTCTTATAAAGGCTTAAAACAATTCCGCCGATTACGATTAACACTGCACATGATGCTATAATCTTCTTCATTGTATAATTTCTCCTTTTATCTACAATAAATCTTTCTGATCCACCTTACGGTAAGAAAGATAACCCACTAAAAAACCAAATAAACAAAGTATAATTGGAATGATAATAAATTGACTTAAACTGACTGTTTCTCCTCCGTCGGAAACTGTTGCATTGATAAAGACCCCGATTATGACAGCCCAAGTGATTGTAGCAGAAGTTGATTTTTTTCTCATGCCGAAAAATAAAGGAATCAGACTCACTCCTCCCATCATAAAAGCGGTGAGAAGAGTCGATGGCATAGCGGAAACAACTTCACTCATTTCAACAGGCTTCTCGAATAAATATAAGTGCGGACTCACGAAGAGAATTAACAAGTTAATAACAAACGTAGCAATAACAATACTTACAAAGCAGAATAGGAAGACAATAGATAGTTTAGCTTGCATTAATTTTTTTCTTTGTAAAGGATAAGTAAACAGCAATTGTATTGTTTTATTTTTATATTCATCAATAACTAAACGGGATAAAATCACAGCAGAAAAACAAATAAACACAATTCTGATTAAAATATTAGTTAGAGATATAAAATCTGCATAATCACGAAACATAAGTTCATTTTCATTTTTAGATTCCCATCCCATAAGAGCCACTAAGGCAAAGATGATGAATATCCAAAGTGCCACCCATTTAAAATACTGTGATAAGTGATGTTTTTTGTACTCTAATTTCATAAGTTTTAACATGCTAATAGCCTCCAGCAGAAGAATTTAAGACAATGCAAATAGGTGCATAACACAGACGGGCAATCTATCTAGTGTGTATTCCCTCCCCATTCATAGAATTTAAGAAGTATTCTTCTAAAGAACTGTGTTTTTTATTTATACTTTCTATACCAATGTCATTCAGAATAAGTGCTTTAGAGATTTCTTGTTGTGTAACTGCTGTTTCATAGATACGAATTAATTGCTGGTCAATCATTTTAAAATTTCTTATCCCCAGATTTTGCTCTAAAATATATAACGCTTTTTTTATATTTTGGACTTTTACCTCTACATACTCTGTTTGTTTTCCGTTTATACTCTTCATAGAAACTTCTTTTATTAACTTGCCATTCTGTATGATACCAACAGTATCTGACATTTGTTCCATTTCGGCTAAAATGTGACTGGAGACTAATAATGTAATTCCATATTCTCTGCAAAGTAACTTAAAGAGATCCCTCAACTCTTTTATACCTATTGGATCCAGACCGTTAATCGGCTCGTCTAAAATGAGAAGTTCTGGTCTTGTAGAAATAGCTCTGGCTATTCCTAACCTTTGTTTCATTCCTAAAGAAAACTCTTTCACTTTTTTATTATCAATATTATGTAACTTTACAAGCTCGATAGCGTGGTCAATGGATTTTTTATCGTAATAGCCCATATATTCACAATGGAAATCTAAATTTTCTTTAGCAGTGAGGTTGTCATAGAAAATGGGATATTCAATAATGGTGCCCATTCGTTTTAAAACTTCAAATGACGTATCTGTTAATTTCTCACCGAAAATTTCTATTTCCCCACTTGTTGGCTTGATTAAATTGGTAATCATTTTCATAATGGTTGTTTTACCTGCACCATTGGGACCCAAGAATCCATAAATCTCCCCTTTTTTCACGTGCATATTAACCCCGGAAACAACTTCTTTTCCTTTAAATGTTTTTGTAAGCTGACTCGTTTTTAAGATGTATGTCATTCGCTTTCCCCTTTCCATATATACTCCTACTATATAAAGGAAAGTTCTCTTTTCCCTTAAGCAAATATTACTTTTTTCTTAAGATTTTTCTAATTAAATCCTAATCCTATCCCCATTCTATAAATCATTTATTGTTTTTTAGGATGTATGTTCTTCATAGGAGAAGAAAATAAGAATCTTTTAATTTTTGGTTCCATTAAGGATTAACCGACATCTTCCAAGACATTTTTGATGAAATTGTCCTTCAGGCCAGCAATCATGATAGTCGACGGTCGTATCTTATTCACTAGCTCCATTCACAGCAAATGCTAACATCAGCACAAAAAAACGAAGACATCCGCTGTCTTCGTCTTGTGCGCTACCGGTGAGCCGTCTGCCAGTCAAATCCGATGGTGTCATCATTCCACGGAATTCTTTTTTCGTCAGGCTGATCCGGATTGTAGGACATCGTCGTGAAATAAATAATGGTCAGCGGGGTTTCGCCCAGCACTCTGTACCCGTGTGCGACGCCTTTGGGAATGAGAAGGAGCATCGGATTGTCTTCTCCCATGTAGTAGACATCCGTTTCTCCCTTGGTTGCCGACTCTTCGCGAAGGTCATGGAGCACGACCTGGGCGTGACCCGTCGGAAAAAACCACAGGTCATCCTGTTTCTCATGATAGTGAAATGCTTTAATGACGCCGGGATAGCTTTTGGACCAGGAAGCCTGCCCGAAACGCTCTAAGAGATGTTCATCGTCACGGACGAGTTCTGAGAAAAAACCCCGGTCATCGCTGTGTTTGATCAGCTTTTTGATTTTTACGCCTTCGATCACTTGCACTGTCCCTCCCTTTGTAAATAATCATGCAGCGCTTCCCGCCAATGCCTCATGCCGAGCCCCTGCCGTTCAATCGACTCAAGACTCAACACCGAATAAGCGGGGCGCGGCGTCTCATTTCCGTATTCCTCCGTCGTGACGGGCAGCACGGCGGCGGTTCTGCCGCTTTCTTCAAAAATAGCCTTGGCAAATTCATACCAGCTGCACACTCCGCTGTTTGCGGCGTGATATAAGCCCGGCGGCCTGTCAAACAGACCGATCACCGTTTCGGCTAAATCCTTTGTGTACGTCGGTGCGCCGACTTGATCGTTAACGACACGCACCTGATCATGTGTATCCGCAAGTTTCAGCATCGTATTGACAAAGTTGTGCCCGCCGCTGCCGTACACCCACGATGTTCTGATAATGGTGTGGTTTTTTCCCGTTAACCGGATCAGTTCTTCGCCGAGTTTTTTGCTTTTTCCGTAAATCGTGCCCGGATCTGCGGGATCGTCGGTCTGGTATGGCCGTGTTCCTTTGCCGCTGAAGACGTAATCGGTGCTGATGTGAATGAATTTCGCGCCGGTGTTTTCAGCCTCAAGCGCGGCATAATAAGCGCCGATTCCGTTTATTAAATACGCTTTGTCGAGCTCCGTTTCACATTTGTCAACGGAGGTGTATGCCGCCGTATTGACGACGATATCCGGCTTGTAATGGCTGAACGAGTGCCGCACCGAACGCTGGTCGGATAAGTTCATCATCGCTTTTGTCAAGGCGATCACTTCATACCCTTCCCGCTTCAGCTGGCGGCATAACTCCCGCCCCAGCTGGCCGGCCGCTCCGGTTACTAATACCTTCGTCAATCGGATCACCTTCTTTCCGATTAGTCTTGGCTGTCTGTATACCAGCGAATGGTTCTTCTCATTCCTTCTTCAAATGTGACGTCCTGCCGCCATCCCAGCTCATTTTTCAGCTTTGAAGCATTGATGGCGTAGCGGCGGTCATGCCCTTTTCTGTCTTCGACATGAGCAAACCGTTCCTCGACACCGAGCTCCTTCATGATAAATGACGCAAGCTCTTTATTCGTCCGTTCATTTCCTCCGCCGATATTGTAAATGTCACCGAGTGTTCCTTTTTCCAGGACGAGCTTAATGGCGCGGCAATGGTCTTCGGCAAACAGCCAGTCTCTGATCTGCAATCCGTCGCCGTACAGCGGAACCGGCGTGCCGTTTACGGCATGCCTGATAATGGTCGGAATCATTTTCTCGTGATGCTGGTACGGCCCGTAATTGTTGCTGCATCTTGTAATGATGGCTGGAAGCTTATGAGTTTTCACATAAGACATGACGAGCAGGTCTGAGCTTGCCTTGCTGGCGGAATACGGATTGTTCGGAGAAAGCGGCGTCGTCTCTGTAAAAGCGGGATCATCCGGCGCCAAATCTCCGTACACCTCATCTGTGGAAATGTGAATCAGTCTGCCGGCTTTTCCCTGCAACACCGCGTCCGCCAGTCGGTATGTGCCCATCACATTTGTTGTGATGAACGGCTCTGCCTGATTTATGCTTCTGTCCACATGGGATTCAGCCGCAAAATGAATGACAGCGTCATACATGTGGGAAAAGACTTTGTCAATGTCCTCTTTTTTAGAAATGTCACCTTTGATAAAACGGAAACGGCCGTTCTTTTTTAAGGCTTCTATTTCAAGCGGCCTGCTTGCATACGTGAGATTATCCAGGACGGTAATCTGCGCGTCCGTTTCTTTCAGCATCATCTTTGTGAAGGTAAGGCCGATAAATCCGGCGCCGCCTGTAATTAAATATGATTTTGGCATGATTAATGCTCCTGTCCTTTCTGTATTGCCTGATGCGCCAGGCTTCCGGCGAGGTAGAGCGATTCATGCGTGCCCGCATCCACCCACCAGCCCGTTAACACATCATACGTCAGCTCACTGTGTTCAATGTATAAATTATTGACATCTGTAATTTCCAGTTCGCCGCGTTTTGAAGGGGAAATCTGTTCAATATAAGAAAACACTTCTGCGTCGTACATGTAGATCCCTGTGACGCATAGTCTGGTCGGCGGCTGCTCCGGCTTTTCAATGATCGACTTGATCCGTTTGTTTTCCTCATCAATCTCGGCGATGCCGAAGCGCTCCGGATCGTCCACTTCTTTCAGCAGCACTTTCGCTCCTTTTCCCTGCTTTGCGAAACGCTCCGTATAAGGTTTTAATGAATCTTCAAAAATATTATCTCCCAAAAGCAGGACAAACGGGTCGCGCCCGGTAAACCGCTTTGCGTATGATAAACCGTCGGAAATGCCGGATGCGGCTGGCTGAACCTGATATGTGATTGAGACGCCGAGTTCTTCTCCGGTTTCGAGAAGTTTATGAAATTGCGGAATATATTCTTTTTGCGTAATCAGCAAGATATCCGTAATCCCCGCTTCTTCCAGCTTCATGATCGACCAGTAAATCATCGGATATGGACCGACAGGGAGTAAATGCTTATTGACCGCTTTTGTCAGCGGCATAAGGCGTGAGCCGGTGCCTCCGGCTAAGATAACACCTTTCACATGAACACTTCCTTACGTGTGGTTTTATCACAAATCATAAAGAATCGCCGCCGCCCGTTTGATGCCCCTGCCGTCAACCAGCGGCTTTCCGTTTTGATGAAGTCCGGACCGCATCGGATAATCAGCGGCCATGTCAGACATATGCCGTGCGAGAACGTCCGCTGATATGCATTCACCAAGGCCGAGATGAACGGCGGCCCCCCGTGCGGCGAATTTTTCCGCCGTCTCAGTTTGATGCTCCACTTGAGAAAGTACGATGCAGGGCACACCCGTACAAATGGTCTCATATAAAGTGATCCCGCCGGACACGACGGCCATATCAGCCCTCGAAAGAAGCGCGGCCATGTCATTTGTCTGCCTTACCATCTCGGCATAAGGCATTTGTGTAAGATGCGCGCGCACGTCATCAGCATGAGGCGCGGCGCCGCCCATGACGATGATCACTCGTTTTCGCTGAATATCGGGGATGCGGCGGCATGCTTCCATCACTTTAAAGACAAGCTTCTTCGGGTCGCTTCCTCCTAATGAGACCAATATGGTCCGGCATTCTTTTCTCAGCTGATAGAGATGCTTTGCTTTTTCAAAACCCGGATGAAGAATGATATATTCCGGGCCTTCATATACAACGGCGCCGCCCATTTGAACCGTCCGGCTTTTCAGCCCTCCGTAAATGCCGTTTATAACGGCATCGCATAAATGAATGACATGTTCCCGTTTTTCTTCAAATAAGACGATACGTGCCGATGAATGCTTTTTGACTTCCTCTAACCAGTCACACGGCATATCGAGCAGATCGAATATGAGAAGGTCAGGAGCCTGCCTGTTTATTTCCCGGACAATAAATTCCTTCTGTCCCTTATCAGGCTTGATGATCACTTCCCATTGATCAGAAGACAGATAAGAAGAAGCCTCTTTATTTGTGTAGAACGTTATTGAGCAATTGTTCTTAATGGCACCGGCAAGCAGCTTCATCCGGACCGCGTGCCCCATGCCGATGTCACGGCCCCCGTCCGCGAAAATCAAAACCCGCATGCTAATCAGCCTCTTTTTGCCGGATCATTTGATTAATGGCCCTGAGCTCCGGATCACTATTCAGCAGATGGATCAATTCTTTTGCCGGGATATCAGGACGCGAGCCCGCTTTTACGTACAGCTCGCGGGCCAGCCTGTAGTCCTCTTCGGTGTCGACGGTCAGCCGCAAGTGAGGAGCCCGGAGTTCCTGCGGGGGCTCAGGAAAGAGAAGCCGGTACTTCTCAGAGGATTCTCTTATTAAAAGCGTGACATGCTCCTGATATTTGTCCGCCAGCGTTTTGTCGGCATTGATCTCTGTTAAAAGGCGCGCGTTTACCGCCTCGCCGCCGATGCCGAGCGGTGTACCGCAAATATACGTGTAGTCTGCGTGCTGATCTAAATGCGATTGAATCAGAAAATCAAGCAGCGAAGGGTCGACAAACGGGTTATCCCCCGTCAGTCTGACTGCGATGTCCGGTTTTACTCGTTCGATGACTTGTGCAAACCGGTCAAGCACGCGCTGCTCGCTGCCGCGGTGCACACGGTAGTTCTTGCTGAGGCAGTGCGCAGACAGAATGTCGTCGGTCTTGCTGTCAGACGAGGCGACGATCAGATTATCCCGCGATTGATCATAATACGCGCTTTGCCGAACCCTTTTGACAATCATATCGAGGATCGTATACCCGCCGATCGGTTTCAGCACTTTACCGGGAAGACGCCCGCTTCCCATCCGCGCCTGAATGATAAACAAAATGTCAGTCATCATATGGGCTGCCTTTCGTCAAAAGGTCATCCCAAGTGATGCCCGTGTCGGCGGGGATATCCCTGACCGCACGCGCGCCGTCAGTTAAAAGCTCAAAATATCTCGGGTGGAGCCCCTGCGGTTTTTGGCCGGGACGAAGGACGGCAAGGTTTTCAGCCGTAAAACATTCGCCTTTTTGAATCGGCGCTGTTGAAAAAATGCCTCTGTAAGCGAACCTTCTGATATCCCCTTCAATCGGTGTCGTCGTTTTATGGGAGCTTCCCGACAGCACTTCCGGAACCGGAGCGTGATGCCCCTGCCGCAGCTCCGCTTCAACTGAGCGGATCGCCGCAACCATTTCTTTTAATTCATCCGGATTGAGAGCGAAGGAGTGATCAGCACCGGGCAGGTTTTTATCGATCGTAAAATGCTTTTCAATCAGTTTCGCTCCGAGCCTGACAGCCGCGCACGGCACATCATACGGATGGGCGCTGTGATCGGAGAAACCGATCACTGCATCCGGGAATGCGGCGGCAAGCATGGGAATGACGCTCAGATTGCTGTATTCAGGCGGCGCGGGATATTTCGCCACACAATGCATGATCGCAATTTCTGTGTTCCCCTCGCCGGTAATGGTTTGATAAGCCTCCTGAATATCTGAAATATCAGCGCCCGCGGTGGAAAAAATAATCGGGGTCTTCAGCCCCGCGACATATTTCAATAACGGCAGATGGTTCAGCTCGTAGGAGGCGATTTTAAAGGCTGAAGGGGAAGTCGCATACAGTAAGTCGGCAGAGCCTTCGTCACATACCGTACTTAAAAACAGCACGCCTTTTTTCTTACAATATTCAAGCAGCGGTTCGATCCACTCGGCGGGCATTTCCATGGATTGCACCAAAGAAAAAATAGAGACGTTTTTTCCCGCAGCGGTTTTGTACAAGCCGGGGTCTTTCTGATACATTTTGTCAGCCTGAAACATTTGGAACTTGACCGCGTCCGCGCCGGCCTCACTGGCCGCATCTATCAATTCAAACGCCTGGCTCAGTTTTCCGTCATGATTAATTCCGGCTTCGGCGATGATGAATACGGGCGAACCTTCGCCGATTGACTTCGTTCCGATTTTGCATGATGCCATCAGTCCGCCTCCTTCCCGGGCCACACATGATAGTAGTAATAGGACGCATCCGCTTTAAATCCCATTCTTTCATACAGGCGGATGGCTCTTACATTGTGGAGCTGCGTTCCCGCTGATACAGTCTTATGCTGAAAGCGCAATGATTGTTCAATCACGTGCGCCGCTAAATGGAATCCCGCTCCTTTTCCTTCAAAGCCCGGCTTTACCGCCATCAGATCAAGGACGAATTCATCGCCTTTAGACAGCCCCTGAACAAAGCCCACGGTCTCTCCCTTATATGTGGCGGCGAATTGTAACGAAGCTCTGCCTCCCGCGTTATTCCGCGCCCACTCTTCAAACAGGCGGTTTGCACTTTCATAGCTGAGGCGGGGATCTTGGTAATACCTGCTTTTTGTAAAGGCGTCGCGGGCCAGCCGGCTGATCGCTTCCATGTCGCCGGGTCCGGCTTCTGTAATCTCAAACGGCGGCGTGCTGTTATATACACGCACCGGGCTGACGAGCTTGAGCAGACTCCCTACAAAATAAGCGTTCGGAAGCTGCTGAACGACCTGCATCGCCCCGATATCTTCAGCCGGTATTTTAATAAATATAAAATCAGTGCCTGCCGCCCGCCTTGCCGCGTAAAATTCCTGAAACAGCCTTTTGAGCTGTCCGGTGCTGTTTGCGGCTGCAATCTTCACATTGATGATATTTTTTCGGAACAATTGACTTTCCCACGAAGAGTTTTCATATAAAATCACGCCTTGAAGGCTGTTTTCTTCCAATAAACAGAGCGACGATTCATAGGCTTCCGGCTGGATGCCCTTCTGATGCAGGAAGGCATGAATCATGTCCTGAGCAAGATTTTCCCTCAGTCTGTACACCTAATCAGCCCCTTTGACGATATCCGTAACGGCTGCAATGACGTATTCAACGTCGTCATCTGTCATTGACGGATAAAGAGGGAGTGACACGGTGCGGTGATAATACGCTGCCGCGGCCGGAAAGTCAGTTTCCTTATATCCGTACGTTTTTTGATAATACGGATGGAACGGAACCGGAATAAAATGAACACTTGTGCCGATATGATATTGGTCTTTTAAAGCGGAAATCAGATCGTTCCGGCTGACCCCGGCCTCCTGCTCCTCTATTTGAAGAACATACAGATGCCATGCATGCCGCCCGTCATCACTGACATGCGGGACGGTCAGCCCTTTCATGTGTCTGAAGGCGTCTTGGTAGCGGCTCGCAATGTCGGCTCTTCTTTGCTGCATGCTGTCAATCCGTTTCAGCTGATGAAGCCCAAGCGCTGCCTGAAGATCAAACATATTCATTTTATAGCCGGGCGTTTCGACCTCGTAGTACCAGCTTCCGTTTGAAGAATAGCGGTTCCACGCGCCTTTGCTCATGCCGTGAAGGCTGAGCACCCTGATCTGATCGGCAAGCCCGTCATCGTCCGTCGTCAGCATGCCGCCTTCACCGGTTGCCAGGTTTTTTGTCGCGTAGAAGCTGAATGCCGTCGCATCACCGATTGATCCGATCATTTTCTGTTTATAAGTGGTATACACGGCATGTGCGGCATCCTCTAAGACAAATAACTGATGCTTTTCGGCAATGTCCAGAATCCGATCCATATCACATGACTGGCCGGCGAAATGAACGGGTACAATCGCTTTTGTCCGCGGGGTGACGGCCGCCTCAATGTTTTTAGGGTCCGCATTCAGCGTAAGCGGATCGATGTCAACAAACACCGGAACGGCGCCTGTGTGCACGATTGTATTGGCTGTTGAACTGAATGTCACGGCAGACGTGATGACCTCGTCACCGGGACCGATTCCTTTCGCTTTCAGGGCCAAAAACAAAGCGGCGGTACATGAGTTCAGCGCGATCGCGTGCTTTGCCCCCGTCCAGTTGGCAAAGGCTTTTTCAAACGCCTCTACTTTCGGTCCCTTTGAAAGCCAGCCCGATTCAAGCGTATCAATAACCTCCTGAATTTCGTCCTTCCCGATCATGGGCAATGAATAAGGAAGAAAAGCTGATCTTTTTTGCACCATTTTCTTTGCGCTCCTATCTTTTTTATGAAGGGTCAACCCGTCTGAAGCTGACTCCGGTTTTTTCCTGAAGCACTTGGCATAAAGCGGCAAGCGAATCCTGAACCGGGTAGTTCGCGGCGACAAAAGCACGGCGCGCCTGTTCCGCTTTTTGATATTCCGCGGGGCTTTCGCATATCCGGATTAATTCCTGAGCAAGTGCCTGCGGGTCCTCAAAAACAAATTCTCCAAGTGAATGATAATAAGGGTATCGGCGGGTTCCCGCTGATTTTCCGATCAGCACGGGCTTTTGAAACAGCATCGCTTCAAGACCGACCGTTGATGTCTGTGTCACCGCAGCGTCAACATACGGTAGAATATCATACAGCTCCATCTCTTTTTTGATGATTTTGCCTGCTTTATATTTCCGCAGCACCTGATTGTAAGCATCCAGCTTGTTTTTGCCGATTTCCCACGGATGCGGTTTAATAATGAGCTGCATGTTCTTTTGGCCGGCAAGCTCTTCAAGCACGCCCGTATAAAATTCATCAGAAAACGGCTGCGTGGCGATCAGCACCGTCCGCTGTGACGGGAGAAAAGAAAGTTTGCGGTAAAACGTGTCTTGATCTATCGGCTCTCTTGAGAAAATCTCGTCGAAACGGGGATGCCCCGTGATGATGATTTGTTCATCCCTGCAGCCTTTTGCTTTATACCACTCCGCTTCATAAGCCCCGAATACAGCCTGATAGTCCGTAAATACGGGCAGAAACGCTTCATCTCCCATGAGCGCTCCGTGCTGCAGACAGATGCTGACGGCGTTTTTTTTCGCTGACATCAGCGCCAGCACACGGCTGTAAATATCCTCCGTCGTGCCGACTACAACGGCGGAAATCTTCTCGGCCGCAAACAAAATATCAACGGCGTCAATCGCTTCAATAAATAATGGAATGTCTTTATACAAACGTTCCTGAAATTCTCTGTTTCCGAAAGCGGGATGGCTGTGAAGCTCTTTCAAAATGGAATGGGCTTTTTCAATATAAGGGACGGGGTTCCCTTTTTGCCCCATTCCCGTCAGCTCCAATTTGCAGATAACGGGCAGCCCGTAATGGTCAGGCAGACTCCATCTGGCCAGTACCGCTGTTTTTGCCGGATCAAACTGCCGGTAGTTTCCCTCGGTGAACCGAAGATGATCGAAATGCAGAATGACTTTTCCGTTTACCGGTTTCTCATCTGTTTTCTTAATGTTTTGCCTTTTTTGATCATAATATGGCTGTATACCGACTTCAGGAATATGCTGATCAGCCGGACCGAAAAGCTCTGGGTTCTGCTCCATGCTCTCCCGAAGCGCCGGACTGATATATTGATAAAAATTACTGATCAATGCGAGCGGGATGTCTTTGTAGCGAAGTGACTGAAAAAGGTCAATATACTGCCGGTACAGCACCCAATAATTCGCTAAGTATGCCGACAAGCCCTCACCCCTTTCCAAGCTTTTTTAATGATTCCCTCAGCTCCCGGCACGTGGTCTGCTGCGGAAGGCTGTTCACAAACTCGTTTTTCTCCGCTGCGAAAAGCTGATAATGGATGGATTGATCAGTAATATAATTGATATCAAGCTCCTCAGAAATCGGGTAAAACGGATAAAAATGATTCACTCTCCAGAAGAAACGGGCGTCACCGATCCGGTAAAACGCCGGGCTTTCATCCCAATAGGAACCGAATGCCGATTTGACCTGTTCCAGCACGGAAAACCGGTGCATGACCGAACAATGGTCAATGGCGCACGGCGCGTTCCACACGATCCGTTCGGCGGGCCTGGCCGTCTCCTTCACCGTCTCTTTCCGCTGATTCAGATGATAGGTTTTGGAACTTGAATACACGACGGCTTTTTCCGGGTCTTCATCAAGCTCTTTCACCATTTTCTCAAGCCGTTCCGGCACATACGTGTTGTCGTCGGTCGCATATGTCACGTACTCGCCCTCCGCCATTTCTATTGCCTGATTAATCAAGGCGGCGTAGCGTGTTTTTTCCGTTCTTTCTTTGACGCCCGATACATCGCTTTGATAAAACCGGACGCGGTCATCCGTGAGAAAAGGACGTATTTCCGCCAATGTCGCTTCATTTGAGTTGTCATCCATAATGAACAGCTCAAAGTCCGTAAACGTCTGAGACAGAATACTTTTAATAGAGCGGGCCACATAGTCACTTTTGTTATAGCTCGTCATGATCACTGACACTTTAGGCAACTCGTCACCCCCTTTTCGCACCTGAAACTACCGCTATCATATGTTCATTATGCGGAAGATGCGATAGGAATACAGACTATTATGTGAAAAGTCAGCATTGCGCGCACAAAAAAAGCCGGCTCTGATGTCCGGACTCATTGGAGCGTATTTTCTTTTTTCGCATAAATCTTTCTGCGGGCTCATATGGTGGAATAGATAAAAACAGCAGCTTCTCTGTCGGCTGTCTGATACTTGTCAGGAGGTTTCAGCATGAAGAGGTTTTCATCAAAGGAGGAACAATATGAAACCGAAAAAGAATCAATATCAGCAAATGCAAGGGATGGGGATGGGAATGGATATGCAAGGATACCAGCCGCAGCTCGGGCCTAATCCTTATCCGCAGCCTCAGGGCGGCCAAGGATCGCAAATGATGCCGATGCAGCAGCAAATGACAATGCCGATGCAGCAAGGTCAGCAGGGCTTCGGCGGGGGGTTTCCCGGCCAGCCGCAGCAGCAGGGCCAGCAGGGCTTCGGCGGGGGGTTCCCCGGCCAGCCGCAGCAGCAGGGCGGCGGCAGCTTTCAGATTCCGTCAGGTCCATCATCGTCACAAAACATTCCCGGCATGCTGCCGATTGAAGAGTCATACATTGAAAATATTCTGCGGTTGAACCGGGGCAAAACGGCGACGATTTATATGACATTTGAAAACAGCAAAGAATGGAATTCAAAGATTTTCCGCGGTGTGATTCAGGCGGCGGGACGTGACCATATCATCATCAGCGATCCGAAAACGGGCACCCGCTATCTGCTTCTGACCATTTACCTTGATTACATCACGTTTGATGAGGAAATCGCTTATACTTATCCGTACTCCATGTCTTCTTATTCTCCGAGATAAATCAAAAAGCCAATCGCTCACTTGACAGAGGATTGGCTTTTTTTCTTTATAAATATTTGACGGCCGCGACGATAATCATAATCCAAGAGATGATAAACGCCACGCCGCCGAGCGGTGTAATCGCGCCGAGAATGGAAATCTGCGTCACGCTCAATACGTACAGGCTTCCTGAAAACAGAACGATGCCTGCAAACATCAGCCAGCCCGCAACAGAAACACTGCCTGCGCCAGAAAGCTTTTCGGCCAAAAACGCGACAGCCAGAAGACCGAGCGCGTGATACATATGATATTGCACGCCTGTGTGCCACACCTGCAAATATTTATCGGGGATTTTCCCTTCAAGCCCATGCGCGCCGAAAGCGCCCAGCGCCACGGCCAATAAAGCGTTAATCGCACCAAGAATAATAAACACTTTCATCTATTTTTCTCCCGCCTTTTCGTTAAAGTTTCCAATTCAATCATAACCCAACATCGGCAAAATTCAACGTCCGCCGTCCGATGACACGAGATTGTCGGATTTTTTCTTTTTGATAAGCTGAATTCGGTCAATCGCTATCGCCAGCAGCGTCCCGAGCACAAGGCCGTTGCTTAAGAGCGAAATCAGGATCGGGTGCATCCCTGATAACGCGCTCTCCGGCACAAACATTACGCCGACCCCCGTCAGGAGCGCCAGACCGATAATGGAGCGGATTCGTTTTTGCTCCGCTTTCTCATAAGAGTCAAACTCCGTAAAGGCAAGACCCGCCATCGTGGAAAAAACGACGAAGTTTACCGCAAAGCCGACCGGTGAGGGCAGACTCGCAAACGCATTCATAAATAGCGGGATCATACTGATGATCATGACAAATACACTTCCCAAAAGAAACGGCTTTTTCGAAGGAAGCTTCGTCGTCTCAATAAAACCGGCCGCCCCTGAAATCGGTACAGGCGCAATGCCCCCTGACAGCCCGCTCAAAAGGTGGCTGATCGAAGCCGCAAACCCTGCCGGACGCTCACGCCGCTTCCCAACGGTGCCGCCGAATTTTTTCACCGCCGCTTCTACAACCCGGATGCTCGCGAGCATGTTGACAATCAAAAGCACGGTAATGAAGAGTGACGTAATGATCAGGCCGCTGTCAAACACGGGTTTTCCAAACGGAAAAAGAGCCGGCAGCTGAATTATGCGGTCCGGTATTTGAATCGGTTTGGCTGCGCCGAAGACGGCGAATAAGATCCATCCGCCGGCAAGCGAAAGGAGAATCGCATACTGTCTTAAGAACGTAACATTCGATCGGGACATGATGAACATCGCCGCCGTCACAACCATGGCGAGCCCGAATACAAGGCCGTCGACGCTGTTTTTTAAATAGCCGATGCCTAAAAGGCCTTTCACAATCGGCTGACTCAGCTGCATGACCAACAGCAGCAGATACACACCGGTCACAACCGGCGTAAACAGCACGGCCAGCCGTTCAATCACTTTAAAAAGGCTGAACAAAAAGAAAAAGACAGCGCTTAATAACAGCGCCCCCTGCAGCGCCCGCAGCGTCTCGCCGAATGTCGCAAACACCGTGCCCGTCAGTCCGCCGTAAATCGTGTATACGCCCCACCATAAGCCTGCCGGGCTTTCATTAATCGGCAGACGATGTCCCTGGAGACATTGGATGACCGCGGCGACGCCAAGCACAAAAAATGTGCTCTGAATCAATGCGGCAGAATCGGCATGGTTCAAGTGAAATGATTGTGCGATGGCGACAGGAACTACAATCGCAGCCGCAATCATAAATGCCGTCCATTGCAAACCCCCGAGTATCAGTTTCAAGTCAATCAACCTCTCCTGTTAAAAATCGAAAATGGAATCCCCGTTCCCGTCTTCCTCACGTTCGTCTTTCGCTTTTTTCTGATATTGATTCAGCCCGGCGCTGCCCATCATTTTTTCAAGCAGCAGCGGGTCTGTCGAAGGAGACGCGGAAGGTTTCGGCGCCGCTTTCGGAATCGGATTCTGCACAGGCGCCGGAGCGGTGTGCGTCTGAGTGCCGAGCACGACATCACACAGAGAGCGGATGGCGGCCGCGTGCATTTTGACTTCCTCGGTGCGGGTCGCCGTTTTCGCCTGCCTCAGTTCTTCTTCCATCTTCTGAATCAGAGCAGAGATATGTATGTTCATGAGTAAATCCTCCAGCAGTAATTTGTCTTCTTCCTGCATTTTATCAAATTTCTGAGCGAATCGCAGAATTGAGTTTGTTATTTTTTCTGGCGGCATACCGCCCGGAACGTCAAAAAAGACGCTTCCGCCGGGCGGAAGCGCCTCAAAAAAAACGTTTATTGCGGCAGGTCGGGGATGCACCAATCGATCGGCTGCTCCCCCATTTTTTCAAGGGCGGCGTTTGTACGGGAAAACGGTCTGCTCCCGAAAAAACCGTTCCTTGCCGAAAACGGGCTCGGATGAGTCGATTCAATAATAATGTGTTTCGATGTGTCAATGCGCTCTTTTTTCATCTGCGCGTGACGCCCCCACAGGATAAAGACAATCGGTTTCTCTCTTTCATTCACCACATCAATGATGCGGTCAGTGAGCCGCTCCCATCCCTTGCCTTTGTGGGAATTGGCCTGACCGCGGCGAACCGTAAGCACTGTGTTTAACAAAAGCACTCCCTGCTTCGCCCAGCTGACGAGCGATCCGTGGTTCGGTACGGAGCAGCCGATATCTTCCTGAAGCTCTATGAAAATATTTTTCAAAGACGGCGGCTGTCTGACCCCGGGCTGAACGGAAAAACTAAGCCCGTGCGCCTGTCCTGGCCCGTGATACGGGTCCTGTCCGAGAATGACCGCTTTTACATCCTCATAGGGCGTATAATGCAAGGCGTTAAAAATATCATGGCTGTCAGGATAAATCGTTTGGCTGCTGTATTCTTGTTTCAGCATCTCTCTCAGCTCTTGATAATACGGTTTGTCAAATTCATCTTTCAGCTGATTCCACCAGCTGTCCTTTAAAAGCTGTTTCAAACTGTCCGTCCCCCTTATGAACTGTGCAGTCTTGAATGGACGGGCTTTCCGTCCCACACAATGTCAGTCGGCGCCTCCCGCCTCTTCATGTCCGGCTCTTCAAGAAGAACCGCGAAGTTTTTCGTCGGGAGCTCCCCAAGCCCGTGCTTTTCGCTTAACCGGTCTAAGTACCGCTTCCGTTTGCCGCCGAGATCCGCGGACTGATTGCCGCCTCCCTCAAAAAACGCATATATGACGCTCGCGCAAGGAACACGCTTCACACGGTGCTGTTTCGCGGCGCGCAAATAAAAGTCCCAGTCCCAATAATTATGGACATCCGGATCAAAATACCCTAACGTGTCATGCAGAGAACGCCTGTACATGCTGCCCGACGGAACGTACGTGGAAAACACCCGCATATCCGCATAATCCGCCGTATAGGCGAACGGCTTTCGTGACACCGGGTATCTCGTGCCGCCCCGTTCTTCAAATGACACAATTTCCGCGTCAGAATGGACAAAATCCGCATCAGCAAGTGCAGTCGCCATTCTTTCCAAATGGCCCGGCGTAATGAAATCATCATCATCGCACAGCATGATACAATCACCCGACGCTTTTTTCACACCTGCGTTCCGCGCTTCCACATGTCCGGCATTCTGTTCTAAATCAATAATCTGAATCGGCAGATCGCTGTACAGCTGCTTCGCTTGTTCGACCGATTCCCCGGCATCATTTACGATGATGACTTCATAAGGCTTTATGGTCTGCATGGAAATCGACTCCAGCAGCTCACACAAAGCCGGAATCCGGTTATACGTGACTATGACAATTGATATATTCATGACCCGCTCCTTCTGCTTTTTCTCATGTTCTATTAAAACATAAAGCGGCGGAGAGATCAGGGGGGATTTTTGATTTCGGCCCATTCAGAAACAAATCCAGGTCATGCCCGCCAGCAAAACGAGAATGATCAGAAGGTCTCCCCAAACAGTGCATACCGCCTTGGCATTAAGTCTGCCCGCCTCCATGGCGTTCCAAAGTTTTGATTGATAAACAGGCACCAACACCATCGCATAGCATGTGCACAAGCAGACAAAAGCCGGCGGGACAAGCGCACATCCATCCTCATGCCAATCATGAATCAGTTCCGGTATACTCACTCCGCTGTCAATGTACAAGTATAATATACCCGCCAGCGGAATGAGCGAACTGATCTGCAGCTCGAAAAGTTTCACCTTCCACTCACGCGCAAACGAAACGGCCCAAATCCATCCCAGCGCATAAAACAATAGAAGAAGCAAAATACTGAAAACAACAAAAATAGCGTCTTGCATCCCATTCAGAACCATAATAAAAAGACTCCCAACGGGCAATGCAAGAACCAAGCCGCAGACGGTAAATACGGTAACGGCTATTTGGGCGCACGCGCCGTACATCCACGAACCTAATCTCATTTTAACACCCCTATATAGATTCCCTATGTATATAGTGAAAAAGATCAGGCAAGTCTCTGCCTGCCTGCATAAAAACCTATTTTGCCGCAAAACGGAAAACATACCGTCACAACAGCGCATACTGCCGCAAAACTCGGTGTGACCGCCGAAGGAAACAGCCCAGCCGGAACCAGATTGAACAAAAAGACAAACATAAAACATAGATTCGGCACCATTGAAGCCCATACCGTCCGCTCAGCAAGCTTTTTGCCGCCAGCCCCGAACTCCTTGCCAGCTTGATAGCCGATTTGGAACCAATACAGCACATAACCGATCATAATCAGCCATACTGACACGGAAATCCCTTTCCACAGCGCGTCAACAGCGGGATGAATCTTCCACGCGTGCATCATCGTAATCATCGCCCCCATCACAAAAAGACCGCAGTTGCAGAACAGATAAAAGAACATAAAAGTCCGCGCGGGCACCGCCGAAGCTTTTTGAAAAGCAGAGATAATCTCAGACGGAGTCCCCACTTCCCGCAGAATAAGCGCCATCGCTTCGCTTTCGGTTTTGCCTTTTTCCAGATGATCACATATGGCATGATGAATATGGCTTTCGATTTCCTTTAATAATTCACGGCTTCCGGCCTTGCCTTCCAGCCCTTTTCTGATTTCCTGCACATAAAGGTCTTTATCCATTCTGCCCGCCCCGCTTCAGCATCCGGTCCATCAGAGCAGAGAACAGATTCCATTCCTTCGTCCGTTCGGCTAGAATGTTTTTTCCTTCATCGGTGATCCGGTAATATTTTCGGTCCGGCCCTTTGGTCTGCTTTTCCCAGTAAGAAGAAATATAGCTTTGGCGTTCAAGCTTATGAAGCGATGGGTACAGCGTGCCTTCCTTCATTTGCAGTTCATTCCCGCTTCTTTTCTCCATTTCTTTCACAAGTTCATACCCGTACATGGGCCGTTCATTCAGCAGCGTCAGCACCAGAATGACCGTGCTTCCCTTTACAAGCTCCCTGTTGAGCATTTATTTTTTCACCCTTACCTAGTAATCTTATGTAGGTATTGTACGCACATCCCCCGCGGCTGTCAAATCATTCCTCCAAGCCTTCCGTATTGTGATCGGGAGAAAATCTAACTATAATGAGATATAAAACACTGATGGAGGCCATTGATATGTCAATGCACAAAGCACTTACTATTGCCGGTTCTGATTCCAGCGGCGGCGCGGGAATTCAGGCCGATTTAAAAACATTTCAAGAAAAAAACGTATACGGAATGACGGCTTTGACCGTGATCGTAGCAATGGACCCGGAGAACAGCTGGGATCATCAAGTATTTCCGATCGATGCTGATACGATTCGCGCACAGCTGGCGACGATTGTTGACGGAATCGGCGTAGACGCCATGAAAACGGGAATGCTCCCTACCGTGGAGATCATAGAGCTTGCGGCGAAAACGATTAAAGAAAAACAGCTGAAGAATGTCGTTATCGATCCTGTCATGGTCTGCAAAGGAGCGAACGAAGTGCTGTATCCGGAGCATGCCGAAGCGCTTCGCACCCAATTGGCGCCGCTGGCAACCGTCATCACGCCAAACCTGTTTGAAGCAAGCCAGCTGAGCGGTATGGATGAATTAAAAACGGTGGAAGACATGAAAGAAGCGGCCAAGAAAATTCACAAACTCGGCGCGAAATATGTATTGATTACAGGCGGAGGCAAATTGAAACATGAAAAAGCGATCGACGTGCTGTATGACGGAGAAACCGCGGAAGTATTAGAAAGCGAAATGATTGATACACCTTACACGCACGGAGCCGGATGCACATTCTCCGCCGCCGTGACGGCAGAACTGGCCAAAGGCGCTGAAGTGAAGGAAGCCATCTATGCGGCGAAAGAATTTATCACCGCGGCAATCAAAGAATCCTTCCCGCTGAACCAATACATCGGACCGACTAAACATTCGGCGATGCGTCTTAGCGGAAAATAAAATAAATATCCCCCTCATGATCGAGGGGGATTATTTCATTTTTTTCGCGGATGACCGCAAAAACATCTCAATAGACTGCACAAACAGCGCATATTCCTTCATCTGTTCATATGTATGCATCAGCCGATCACTCCATTCATTGTGCGGCTCAGCCCTCTTGAGCATGCGATTCAGCTGAAGCAATACTTCTTTATATTCTTCCCGCTTATCTTCCACTTGCTCTGCGGCTTTGACAAGTAAACATTTCGGCGTCATCTTCTGATTTTTCAAAACTGAGAAAACAACTCCTTTTATTCCTGGAATCATAGTCTTTCGTTTGAAGAATAGCACAGATGGCATAGGTTTCACATAAGAAAAAAGAACGATTTTCTACAAAAGTGTCCAAATTGAGCCATTTATTTCCGTTTTTCCTACCGAAGTGACGGTTACGTCATCATTTCCCGGGAAAGGAAAATATCTGGCGCTGAAAACCTCTTCTCCATCATTCAAAAACAATTCGATCGAGGATGCATCCAGAAAGAGCTGCACGGAATGCACCCCGCTGATGGCGCAGCTTCTCTTTTCTTTTTCTTCTCCGCTGAAAGCGGTGCGCTCCAGCACAGCCAGCCCCTCTTCCTGATGAAAAATAAACCGGGCCGCGCCCCGAATTGAGATTTCAAAACCGGATTCGCAAGTGATATCTTCCAGCAGCACTTCAGCCCGGGACGCATCTTTCACCGGCAGGCTTACAGACGAGCACTCCAATTGAAGACGGCGCTTTTGCTCATCCGTGCGGCGTGATTTCATTTCCGGAAGCGGACGCTGTATGATTCTGCCGTTGGACAGTGACAGCTGTCTCGGCATCGTTAAGCAGTGAATCCAGTGATACGCATGTGTCGGATGTTTGTCCTCATGCTGATCCGGAACGCCCATCCACGCGAACAGAATTCTCCGTCCCTTATCATCTTCCAGCGTCTGCGCCGCGTAAAAATCAAATCCTCTGTCAAGCTCCGTAAATTCACCGTGCTTAAATTCTGGCGGCTCTGTATGAAACCTGCCGAGGAAATAGCCCGCCTGGTAGCTGTTATGATACTTTATCCCGTCGGCTTCAAGCCCCTGCGGACATACGAGCAGCACGTCGGTTCCGTCAAGGGAAAACAGGTCGGGACATTCCCACATATAGCCGAATGACCCAAGACCGCCGGATTCCGCCCCTGCAATCGCACCGAGAAACGTCCAATCCGTCAAGTTCTCTGATGTAAACAACACAGCGCTTCCGGTGAGCTTTTCTGTCTGCGCGCCGAGCACCATGTAATACGCTCCGTCTTTCTTCCATACCTTCGGATCACGGAAATGAGCGGTATAGCCTTCCGGGAGACGCGCGACGACTCCTTTTTTTTCAAACACGATCCCGTCTTCGGATACGGCGAGGCATTGATACGTTTCCCGATTGCCTTCTCCGTCACGGACATTGCCTGTGTACATTAGGCAGAGGCGCCCGTCTTTTTCGATGGCGCTTCCGGAATAACAGCCGTTTTTGTCATACCACTCACCCGGCGCAAGCGCGATTTCTTCCTCTTTCCAATTAACGAAATCCTTCGTCGTCACATGCGCCCAAAATTTCGCGCCGTGCCCCGTATGAAATGGCTGCCATTGAAAAAACAAGTGATATACGCCGTTCCATTGGATCACGCCGTTCGGATCATTTAAAAGCCCGACCGGCGGCATAATATGATAGTTCTGGCGGTATGGATCTGACGCGGCTGTTTCTTGCCGCTTCTTTTTCGCTTCCTCAGCCTGCAGGCGCAGCTCTTGATCCGGTGTCCTCATTTGACGGCCTCCTTTTCTTTAGCTCCCATAATGTAAGCGGCAATAAACGCTGAGACAGAGGCGATGCCCATTCCGATCAGATAGTTTATAAGATTTCCTAAACCGAGCGGAGCCGTGATGGCAATCATCGGAATTCCGGTCAGACCGTAGGCATTGGCGGCGACACCGGTCACCACGACATAGGCTCCGCCCAGCGCTCCGCCGATCATTCCCGCGATAAACGGCTTGCGGTATCTTAGGTTCACACCGAAAATGACTGGTTCGGTTACGCCGAGAAAAGCGGAAAATGCGGCAGGCAAAGCGATTTCTTTCATTTTCGTTTTTTTCGTCAGGAAAAATACAGCCAGTCCCGCCGCACCCTGAGCGACATTCGCCATCGACCAGATAGGAAGGATATAGTTTCTGCCCAAATCAGCGATGAGGCCGGCCTCAATCGCATGAAAGCTGTGATGCACACCGGTAAGCACAATAAGCGGATAAAGACCTCCGAAAAGCAGTCCGGCAACAATGCCCGCATGATCATACACATACGTCAGCGAGACGGTAATGCCTGATCCGATCGCCCTGCCAAGCGGACCGATTGCGATAAAGGTGATAAATCCTGTGACAATCACCGTGACAAACGGCGTGACCAATAAATCGAATGCGTGAGGCACAATTTTTCTCGTGCCCTTTTCCACTTTGCTCATAATGTAAACGGCTAACAGTACGGGGATGACCGTCCCTTGGTAGCCGAGCAGCGCAATGTCGAAGCCGAAGAGCTGCATAAAATCAGGCGGTACATCCGCAAGCCCCCACGGATTCAAAAGCGCCGGATGGATCATAATTCCCCCGAGCACGGCACCGAGAAAGGCATTACCGCCAAATTCCTTCGCCGCGCTGAACCCGATGAATACGGGCAGGAAGATAAACGCCGCGCTTGAAAACATGTCTAGAAGCTTAAACAGCGATGATTGTTCAGACACCCAGTGAAAAGCCTTCATCATGCCGAGCAGCCCCATTAAAAGTCCGCTTGCCACGATAGCCGGAATGATGGGAACGAATATGTTAGACAGTGTTTTCGCAAATCTTGCGGCCGGATTCAGCTTTTTTTTCGCTGCGTCCTGATGTGTCTCACGATCCTCCCGCTCCAAATCGGCTTCTTTTGAAAAAGCGTCATACACTTTATTCACGAGGCCGGTGCCGAATATAATCTGATATTGCCCCGAGCTGCTGAAAGCCCCTTTTACTCCTTCTGTCTCTTCAATGCCGGCCTGGCTGATCTTCTGTTCATCTTGAATGACGAGCCTGAGCCGTGTGGCGCAATGTGTCGCGCTGATGATATTTGATTTCCCTCCGATGTGTTTGATAAGCTGTTTTGCCGTTTCTTGATAATTCATTATGTATCCCCCTTTCTAAAATCAAAAAAGACCTAAAATTCGCCAATGAAAAAGGTCAGCATGATCCCTTTTTCATGTACGCAAATTTTAGGTCTTGCCTGCATTACCAGTCACAATCCCGCCGGATTCAGTTTTTTTAATGCGCTTTCATTCTATTCCATGATAGCGCTTTCGTCAATATGTTTTCAAAAAAAAAGTCTGTTTCTCGAAACAGACGCGTTATTCCGGGTTTTTTTGCAGACGCTGGACATGCAGCGTGATATAGCCGGCCTCGGATTCCGGCAGTTCCAAATCATATTCAGTTTTTAAAAACGCCGCCAGTTCAAGCGCACACCGATAAGCAAACGGATACTTTTTTTGGATGAAATAAAGCATCTCCTCGTCCATGGAATGGAGTGCTTCATTTGAGTCCAACCGGCTGACCGCATACCGCAAGTGCGTGACGAGGCGCTGATAGGAAATACTGTCTTCATCCACCTTCTGTTCGAAAAAGGATTCGATCTTTTCGATCATTTCTTTGATCATGGTTGTATGCTTCATCGCCGAATACATGCTTTTGGCATCCGCCTTGGCAGTGTGGATATGAAGCGCGATATACCCCGCCTCATCATCAGGCAATGATATACCGAGGGTTTGTTTCACGTGTTCAACCGCCCAGCGGCCGATCTCATATTCTTTTTTATAAAGCGCCTTAATTTCATGAAGCAATCGGTTATGCACCTGAAGGCCGTTTTGAATCCTTTCGATCGCAAAGGATAAATGGTCCGCCAGCGCAATGTGGATGTGATCGTTCAAAGGTGCCGCAAGCTCTCCCTCCGCATGGCTGATGATATCTTCAGCCGCCTCTATATGCTCTTCGGGAAGCGTTTCTAACACTTGTTTGAACTTTTCATTTTCGTCGTGCACGACAAATATTTTTTCAATTTTATGCTTTTGAATCACATCATTTTTTCTCTTTTGAAAAGCGATTCCGGGACCCATTACGATCTTTTCCCGTCCGTCTTCTTTTATTAACGCCGCATTGTTGTTTAATACTTTGTCTATTCTCAAGAGGTTCGCTCCCGTTCATATGTTTAGTGGGATTGTACCCTCTTTTTCATATGATGTAAAGGTGCCGGACCCGCGCGCTCCCGTTTCGGCAATTCTTTGCGGACAGGCATCCATCGGTTTTTATCCAGCCTGCCGCGGGCCGATTTCGTTTCATCGGTCAAATCCGCCGATCGGACACGGCTCACAAACGAAAAAGCCCCAGCCGTCCGCTTCGCTTTCTTATGATAAGCCGCTTGGTTTCCGTACACGGCGGCTAATGGATATCTTCCGTTACCCGGCGCCATCCAGTTCATCAGAAAGACCATCCACACCCGTAAAGATACTAGCAAACGTTTCATTGCAAATCATCCCTCCGCTTCTTTTTGACAGACAGCTTGTTCGCAGGCCTGTTTTTCTCTCCGCTTTAACGGAAAAGGCGGCCGATCCTTCTCCGCTAAAAACTAGCGGGTCTAGCAACCCTATGACTCTATGATAGACGCGGCCGGGCGAATTGTTTGTCACAATATGAGTGAAAAAACAAACTAGTTTTCAGAAGTTTTGTTGAAAGCTGATGGAAATGACCTGAAAAATGGAAAAGCCGATAAAAAAAGTTATACACACCTTATCCCTTGGTTAAGCACAGCTTAAACACAGTGTATATCCACATATCCACAAACTCGATCTATATTTTGTATAGGAACATTCGTTCCCAACAATATATATACACAAATTTATTCAGTTATACACAGGATTCTGTGTATAACTCCCTCCTTATTCACAGACCAATTTCCATAAATGAGTCATATGTCACAAGGATTATTTTGAATTTTCAAGAAATATATACTAGATTTCTAATTTAGATAAAGAAAAAGGGGGAAACACGATTGAAAAAAGGAATCATCCGTTATCTGCTTCCGGCTTTTGTCTTATCCTTTACCTTATCCACAAGTTCACAGGCTGCGCCGGCTTCAAAACCGCAAACTCCTGATCTTGAGAAGGCTGAGGTGTTCGGTGACATTGATATGACCACCGGCAAACAAACGACAGTCATCGTGGAGCTGAAGGAAAAGTCACTGGCGGAAGCAAAGGAACTCGGCAAAGCACAGACAAAAAGCAAGCTGAAAAGCGAACGCTCAAAAGTGAAAAAGAAAGCGCTCAAAACCATTAAACACGGAAAAATCAACAGGGAATATGAGCAAGTGTTTTCCGGCTTCTCCATGAAACTCCCGGCAAATGAAATCCCCAAACTGCTGAGTGATCAGGATGTCAAAGCGGTTTATCCGAATGTCACCTATCATACCGATCAGCTCAAAGATAAAGACATCACCCTATCTAAGGATGCCGTGTCTCCGCAGATGGATGACAGCGCGCCTTATATAGGGGCAAATGACGCGTGGAAGCTCGGCTATACGGGTAAAGGCGTCAAGGTTGCCATTATTGATACCGGTGTCGAATATAAACACCCTGACTTAAAGAAAAATTTCGGACAATATAAAGGATACGATTTTGTGGATAACGATTACGATCCTGAAGAAACGCCGTCCGGTGATCCGAGAGGCGCGTCGACTGACCACGGAACCCATGTCGCGGGCACGGTAGCGGCAAACGGAACGATTAAAGGCGTCGCGCCGGATGCTACACTCCTTGCCTACCGTGTGCTCGGTCCGGGCGGAAGCGGAACAACAGAGAACGTCATCGCCGGCATCGAACGCGCCGTACAGGACGGAGCGGATGTCATGAACCTTTCTCTCGGCAATTCTGTGAATAACCCAGACTGGGCGACAAGCACGGCGCTTGACTGGGCGATGTCAGAAGGCGTCACGGCCGTTACATCAAACGGAAACAGCGGGCCGAACAATTGGACCGTCGGCTCTCCGGGAACGTCCAGAGAAGCCATCTCCGTCGGAGCGACCCAGCTGCCGCTGAACGAGTACGCCGTCTCCTTCGGTTCCTATTCCTCAGCGAAAGTAATGGGCTACAACAAAGAAGATGACATAAAAGCACTGAATAAAAAAGAAACAGAGCTCATAGAGGCGGGTATCGGCGAGCAAAAGGATTTTGAAGGCAAAGATCTGAAAGGAAAAGTCGCTGTCGTCAAACGGGGCAGCATCGCCTTTGTGGATAAAGCCGACAACGCCAAAAAAGCGGGCGCGATCGGTATGGTTGTGTATAACAATGCCCCGGGAGAAATTGAAGCCAACGTACCGGGCATGTCAGTGCCGACGATTAAGCTTTCATCAGAAGACGGCGAAAAACTCGTCAGCCAATTAAAAGCGGGCGGCACAAAAGCGACATTCAATTTATCCGTGGCTAAATCGCTCACTGAACAAATGGCAGACTTTTCGTCACGCGGTCCGGTTATGGACACGTGGATGATTAAACCTGACGTCTCCGCTCCCGGCGTAAACATCGTCAGCACCATTCCGACCCATGATCCGGCCGACCCGTACGGCTACGGATCGAAGCAGGGAACGAGTATGGCTTCCCCGCATGTAGCCGGCGCAGCTGCCGTCATCAAGCAGGCCAAACCGAAATGGAGCCCGGAACAAATAAAAGCCGCTCTCATGAACACCGCGGAAACCTTAACGGACGCGGACGGTGACGTATACCCGCATAATGCGCAAGGCGCCGGAAGCATCAGAATCATGAAGGCGATCAAAGCAGACTCCTTAGTCGCCCCGGGAAGTTATTCTTACGGAACGTTTATGAAAGACAAAGGCAATGAAACGAAAAAAGAAACCTTTACAATTGAAAACCAATCGTCCATCAGAAAATCATATCAGCTCGAGTACTCTTTCGACGGCACGGGCATTACCGTTTCGGGCACAGACCGGGTCGTGATCCCCGCTCATCAAACCGGAAAGGTCAATGCCAAAGTAAAGGTCAATGCCAAAAAAGTAAAGGCAGGCACCTATGAGGGAACCGTCACAGTGCGTGAAGGCGGAAAAACAGTCGCAAAAGTGCCGACGCTGCTGATTGTAAAAGAGCCGGACTATCCGCGCGTGACGTCAATCGACGTGCAGGACGGCACAACGCAGGGAACCTACCAAATTGAAACCTATCTTCCGGCGGGAGCCGAAGAGCTTGCCTTCCTTGTATATGACAGTAATCTTGACTTTGTCGGCCAAGCCGGCATTTACAAAAAGCAGGATAAAGGCTATCAATATTTCGACTGGAACGGCAAAGTCAATGGTGACACCGCACTGCCGGCAGGAGAATATTATATGCTGGCCTATGCCGCGAACAAAGGGAAATCAAGCCAGGTGCTGACTGAAAAACCTTTTATCATTGAATAACCGAACAACCCTGCTGGAGCATCAGCAGGGTTTCTTTCTGATCATTCGGCAAAAGCTTCTCGAAGCAGGCGGTATGACTGAAGTTTATCTTCAAAATGATGAGTAATGGTCACAGCCATCACTTCTTCTGTTCCGTATGCTTTACTGAGAGCCAGAATCTGTTCTTTCACTTGCAGCTTCGTTCCGATGATCATTCGATTCCGATTATCGGCAATTCGTCTTTGTTCATACGGTGTATACGTATTTCCGCGGACGGTTTCGTAAGACGGTACACCGTGAAGCGGAATCCCCTGTTCACCCGCAAGCAGTGTATAATCCATGACAGCCGCGAGTTCCTCCGCTTTCTCCTCCGTATCCGCGCACAGCACAAACACCGCCACGGCCGTTTTTGATTCTTTTCCTAATGCGGAAGGTTTAAATCTGCGCTTATATTGTGCCGTCGTGCTTTCTCCGCCTTCTCCATTAATAAAGTGGGCAAACATATAGCCTGCTCCCGTTTCTGCGCTCAGAAGCGCGCTTTCCCCCGATGAACCGAGAAGCCAGACTTCCGGCGCCGTCTTAATAAGGGGTGATGCGGTCAGATTCGGAAAACGGTGATTGTCATCGGCTGCATCATGCAAATACATCGCCAGCTCACGAATCTGCTGCGGATATTGATCAGCATTCCGCTTCCCGCCGTCATTCAGCGCCCATGATGCGATCGGCATTCCGCCCGGCGCTCTCCCTAATCCGAGATCGATTCTGCCCGGCGTCAAACCTTCAAGCACGCGGAAATTCTCCGCCACCTTATATGCGCTGTAATGCGGAAGCATGACACCGCCCGATCCTACACGAATCTCATTCGTTTTCGCCGCAATATGGCTGATCAGCACTTCAGGGCTTGAACCCGCCAACCGCTCTGAAAAATGATGCTCTGACACCCAAAACCTCTTATATCCGAGCTTTTCCGCCTCCTGCGCCAGTCTTACTGTATTCCGCAGAGCACTTTCCGCAGAACTCCCTTCTGATACAGGAGATTGATCTAATATGCTTAATGAAATCATCACTGTCACCTCCTCAACATCGTACCACTGCTAAGCCGTTTTTTCTTTCTGTATGCTTATAAGCATCCCTGATGATAAACATTTATATACCTTGTTCCATTTTGTCGAAATATGTTACACGTGAAACATAAAAAAACCTCTCCCGGGGGACTGACCCCT
>NZ_CP089436.1:2637805-2912035 GCF_021228595.1 Bacillus sp. FCW2
AAAGCGGGGGTTTTTTTAATGCGGATCACGCTGAAACCGGCCGATGATCCTGCTGATTAAATCTTTTGTGGCGCAGTCAAAATGCTCTTCTTTTTGGTTTGTCAACAGCCCGACCGGTGGTGAAATTGTTAAGTTATTGATCGGAATGACCTTCGTGCCCTCGATCGGTTCTGAGTGCGCCGTCGCCGTAAAGATTGAGACGCCGATATTTTCCCTGACATAGTATTGATGAGCCATGCTGCTGGTCAGCTCCATTTTTCGATAGCGGCTCCCGATGGCACGCTGCAGGTGCTGTTCAATTTGAATCCGGATCGGGCAATTGGCGGGCGTGAAAATCAGGCATTCATTTTCTAAATCCTCGAGATTGACGCTTGCTTTGTCGGCAAGGGGATGTCTGTCTGACACGATGACATTGAGCGAGTCATGGAAAAACGGATCGAAATAATTTTCCAGAATCAGCTCCGGCTCGCCGCATACGGCAAAATCAATGGCGCCCTCCAGCAGTTTGCGGCTGCATGTATTGGCATCATCCACGCTGACATTGACCGACATGTCAGGATAATCATGTAAGAAACCCCGCAGTACGGCAGGGAAGATCAGGCTTGCCGTCGGTTCGGATATGCCGATCTGAATAAGGCCGGCCTGGCCCTGTCTGATGTCGGCCAAAGTATGGTCAAGCACCTCGTATTGCGCGAGAAGCTGCCCGGCCCGCTCATGAAACAGCCGCCCCGCCCTTGTCAGTTTCAGCTTCTTTCCCCGTTCAAACAGCTGCGCGCCTACATCCTGTTCCAGCTGTTTAATCCGCATTGAAATCGTCGGCTGTGAGTAGTTCAGAATTTCGGCGGCCTTATAAAAGCTGCCTGACTGTACGATGGTATGAAACGTTTTAATGGTGCGTAATTCCAACGAAATCCCCTCCCGGCTGTTCATTAATTTTCTTGAACCTTTCCTTTACTTTTTTTGATTAGTCAAATAAATCAGTTTGCTTTATAGTATAAACAATCAAAGCTTAGTAAACAAATTGGAATTATATATTTTTGCGGGGAGAGTGACTTGAATGAGTGAAGACATTTTTCGATTGGCTGAGAAAAAGGATGCGCCGGAGTTTTTAGAGCTGCTGTACAGCGCGTTTCAGCCGATCCGCAATTTGGAGATTGACTGGCCGTCGGCGCGGGCCGACATCGATATGGTAACAGAAAATATTGAAAATCATTCAGCCGTCGTGCTCGAACGGGACGGACGGCTTCTTTCAACAATTACGATCCGTTTTCCGTGGGAGAGTGACACGCCTCCGTCAAAATATCCGTTTGTCTGGTGGTTTGCGACGCTTCCTGAGCTGAAGGGGCAGGGCATCGGCAGCAAACTTTTGACTTATGTGGAAGAACACGTGCTGCGGGATACGCTGAAGGCCCCGGCCATCACGCTCGGCACTTCGGCGCGCAAGCATCCCTGGCTTGTAGATATGTACAGACGGAGGGGGTATGAAGTGTATTTTGAGCAGGAGAAAGACGGAGACATCGGAGTCATGATGAGAAAGGTGCTCATACCGGAGCGGTTTGACGCGTCGCTGTTAGGCACACCGAGCTGGGCGCAATGATAAAAAAACGGATCAGAGCCGGCTGTCTGCTTCTGCTGCTCGGCGTGCTGGCCGGGTGCGGGCAAGGAGAAAGCACAAAAGCGGGGAGCGGCGTGCAGACCGTCATTGTCGGCACGGGAACTGATTTTCCGAACATTGCTTTTATGGATGAAAAAGGCGAGCTGACCGGCTATGACATTGAAGTGATGAAAGCCATTGATAAACAGCTGCCGCAATACAAATTTGTCTTTAAGACGATGGATTTTTCGAATCTGCTCACAAGTCTCGGAAACAGGAAAATTGACGTGATCGCGCACAATATGGCGAAAAATAAGGAACGGGAGAAACGCTTTTTGTATCACAAGATCCCGTATAACTACTCGCCGATGTACATCACGGTGAAGGCGGATAATGACGCGATACACACGCTCCGGGATTTAAAAGGGAAAACCGTCATCGTCGGCGCGACGTCAAACGCGGCGGACTATATGACGGCATACAACAAAACCCACGGCAGCCCGATACATTTGAAATACGCCGGGCAGGGCAGCAATGATACAGCAAACCAAATTGAGACGGGACGCGCTGACGCCACCGTATCCACGCCGTTTGCCGTCGATTTTCAAAATAAGACGCACGCGTTCAAACAAAAAACGGTCGGTGATGTGCTGCTGGATACCGAGGTGTATTTTATGTTCAATAAAAACAGCCAAACCCTGGCGGACGATACGGATCGGGCGATTCAAAAGCTTGAGAAGGACGGCACATTGAAAAGGCTGAGTGAAAAATGGCTCGGCGCGGATTATTCAAAATCAAGTTTCACGAAATAACTGAAGCAGAAAACGGGGCGATCACATGAAAATAAGACTGGCGGTCATGTCATTAACAATTGCCGCAACGGCGGCGTTATCAGCCTGCGGCGCGGGCGGGGAGGCGGCATCAGGCAATCAGAAAAACGTGAAGAACATCACGGTCGGCACGGGAACTCAATTTCCGAATATTTGCTTTATTGATGATGAAGGCAAATTGACGGGCTACGACGTTGAGCTGGTGAAAGAGCTTGACAGGCGCCTGCCGGACTATCGTTTCACTTTTAAAACGATGGATTTCTCCAACCTGCTTGTCAGCCTCGGCCAGCATAAAGTCGATATCGTAGCCCATCAAATGGAGAAAAGCGCCGAACGGGAGAAAAAATTTCTGTTCAATCAAGTCGCGTATAACAACTTCCCGCTGAAAATCACGGTGCTTCAAGAAAACGGGAACATTCACGGCATTGATGACTTGAAAGGGAAGCGGGTCATTACGAGTCCGACGTCAAACGGCGCGCTTGTGCTGAAAAAATGGAATGAAAAACACGGCAGTCCGTTTGAAATCGCTTATGCCGGCCAAGGTTCAAACGATGCGGCCAATCAGCTGAAATCCGGCCGCGCCGATGCGACGATTTCTACGCCGTTTGCCGTCGATTTCCAAAACAAAACGAGCGCGATCAAAGAAAAAACAGTCGGCGGGGTGCTGTCAAATGCCAAAGTGTTCTTTATGTTTAACAAAAATGAACAAACGCTGAGCGATGACATTGATAAAGCCCTGCAGGAAATCATTGATGACGGCACGCTTAAAAAGCTGAGTGAAAAGTGGCTCGGCGCGGATTATTCAAAGGAGCAATATTAAGTGAAAAAGAGAGGGATCGGCAATGGAAAAAGCGTTTATCAGTATGATCGCGTCCTTTGTGCCGACATTGCTCGGGTATTTGCCCGTCACGCTGTATATATTGGCGGTGTCTTTGCTGTTCGGCTTTCTATTGGGGCTGCTTTTGGCGCTGCCCCGCATCTATCGCATTCCCGTTTTGAATCAGTTTGCGAAGCTGTATATCTCTTTTTTCAGAGGAACGCCTATCATGGTGCAGCTGTTCATTGTATTTTACGGCATTCCGGCGCTCACGGCGCTCGCCGGAATTGATACCTCCAAAATGGACCCTTTGTATGCGGCCATCGCCACGTATGCGCTGAGCAGCGCGGCAAGAGCGGCCGAAATCATCAGGGGAGGTGTGAACAGCGTCGACCGCGGGCAGGCGGAGGCGGCGTTCAGCATCGGGCTGAACGGGGGGCAGACATTCCGGCGCATCATTCTGCCGCAGGCGCTTGTGCAGGCCTTTCCCAACATCGGGAATATGGTGATCGGTTTCTTAAAAGATACATCACTCGCTTTTTCGATCGGGGTGATGGATATGTCGGGCAGAGGACAGACCTTGATTACATCGAGCAATCATTCTTTAGAAGTGTATATCTCGCTTTCTGTTCTGTATTATGCGGCCGCCCTTTTATTTGAATGTGTCTTCAGATGGGCCGAAAAACGAATCAAGAAAGATGAGACGCGCCTTGTGACGGTTTTTGACATGAGCGCGCACGGCTGAAAAGGAGGGAGAACAGTGGAGCTGGACATTCCGTTTATCGGCACTGCGATAAAACAAATGGTGAAAACCGTTCCGCTTACATTGGCGATGACGGTCATTCCGATTATCACCGGATTTTTCATAGCTCTCGGCAATATCACGGTGCGTATATTCCGCATCAAATGGCTGCTGGCCTGCTCATCGTTTTACGTGTCTTTTTTCCGCAGCACCCCGGCGATTCTCCATATTATGCTGATTTATTTAGGGGTTCCGCTGATTGCCGATCAATTCAGCCGCGCGTTTCATCTCGGCTGGTCGGCCAATCAGATTCCGGTCGCCGTGTTTGTCATCATGGCACTGTCATTAACGGCAGGCGCTTATATGACGGAAATTCTCCGATCCGGGATCATGGCCGTCGATACAGGGCAGGCGGAGGCGGCATATTCAATCGGCCTGACGCGGGGACAGATGATTCGGCGCGTGGTTCTGCCGCAGGCGTTCATGATATCGCTGCCGAACTTCACCAACATAGGCATCGGCTTTTTGCATACCACTTCCATCGCTGCAATTGTTGCAGTGCCTGAAATTACAGGAACGGCGACGATTGCGGCATCCGATAACTATGCGTTTCTGGAAGCATTTATCGGGGCGGCCGTGATTTATTGGGGATTAACGCTGATTCTCGAAGCTGTAAACAGTCTGGCGGAAAAAAGGGCGGCCAGATATCAAGGAGGCGCATTATGATCGAAATCCGAAACATTCAAAAACATTTTGGCAGTCATCACGTGTTAAAGGGGATCAATTTAAGTGTCCGGAAAGGAGAAGTCGTGACCATCATCGGCCCGAGCGGTTCCGGGAAAACCACTTTTCTGCGCTGCCTTAATTTACTTGAGCGGCCGGATGAGGGCGCCATTTCGCTGCACGGTGAAGTCATTAACTGCAAAAAGCCTGCCAAAAAAGACATTCTCAGACTGAGGAAGCAGACGGCGATGGTTTTTCAGCAATATCATTTGTTTTCGCATAAAACGGCAATTCAAAATGTCATGGAAGGCCTGACGGTCGCAAGGAAAATGAAAAAAACAGATGCGTACGCCATTGCCGAGCGGGAACTGGCCAAGGTGGGGCTTCAGGATAAATTGCACGCCTATCCGAATCAGCTATCGGGAGGACAGAAGCAGCGGGTCGGAATTGCCCGGGCGCTTGCCATTCATCCTGATGTGATGCTGTTTGACGAACCGACCGCAGCCCTTGATCCGGAGCTTGTCGGCGAGGTGCTCGATGTGATGCTTAACATTGTGCGGACCGGCGCCACCATGATCATTGTCACACATGAAATGGAATTCGCCAGAAGAGTGTCCGACCAAATTGTGTTTATGGATGAAGGAGCAATCGTGGAACAAGGAACGCCTGAGGAAGTCTTTTACAAGACGAAAAAAGAAAGAACGAAGAAGTTCCTCCGCCGCGTGCTGCCTGATTACGGTTATGACATAAAAGAGCGCATAAAGGAGCCTGTCGTATGATTCGTTTAAGCATTTTAGACCAAAGTGTCACCGCGGAAAACCAAACCGCAGAAGAAGCCTTGCGGCAAACGGTGAAATTGGCTCAGGAGGCCGAACAATACGGATATGACCGTTTCTGGGCGGCGGAGCATCATAACAATGAAGAGATAGCAGGATCAGCTCCGGAAATTGTTCTGGGGTATCTTGCCGCAAGCACGAAAAAAATCCGTCTCGCATCCGGCGGGGTGATGCTGCAGCATTACAGTCCTTATAAAGTGGCGGAGCAGTTCCGGGTTCTGTCCGCCCTTGCTCCCGGCCGTGTGGCGCTCGGTGTCGGCAAAGCGCCCGGCGGATTTCAGCTGTCAACCGATGCGCTGCAGCGGGAGCTTATTCAGCCCGCCCGTTTATTTGAAGAAAAGCTTGAGGAGCTGACTCATTTCATCCGAAATGATTTTCCGGACTCGCACCGCTACGCGTCATTGCGGCCGGCGCCGCATACTGAGTATGCGCCTGACATCTTTTTGCTCGGCGGCAGCACGGAAAGCGCGATATCCGCGGCCAAACTCGGCATTTCCTTCGTTTTCGCCTATTTCATAAACGGTGAAGAGGCTGCGTTAGAAAAAGCGCGCCACGCCTTTGACGAGCATCTGCCGAAAGGGTCGAAGGCGGAATTTCACCTTGCGCCGATGGTATTTACCGCGCATACAAAAGCAGAAGCGGAAAAACACGTGGTATCGCGTGAGTCGGTCAAAATCATTCTCGAAGACGGCAAAAAGGTGAATGTCGGTTCCCGGGAACAAGCGGCAGCGTTTCTTGAACAAGTCACGCAGCCATATAAGCTGATTACACAAAAGACGGGTGTGATTGCCGGGACAAAAGAAGAGACCGCCGCCGAGCTGCGACGATTATCCGTTCAATACAGCATTACTGATTTTGTGATTTTGTCGCCTATCAAAAACGCTGAGGAAAAACGATTGTCTTACCGGCTGTTAAGCGAAGCGGTGCAGCCGGTAAGACAATTATAGGAGGGATGAACATGAGTCATGAAGTAAACGTAGTGGTCTGGAGCAAACAGGGCTGCTCCTATTGCGATGAAGTGAAAGGATACTTGCGGGGAAAAGCCGTGGCATACGAAACAATTGATGTGACAGAGCGGGATGAATTGCGCGACGTGCTGCAGACGAAGTACGGCATCCGTCATGTCCCCGTCGTTGAAATCGGCAGCGGTGACAGCCGTGTGTATCAGGCCGTTACTCAAGTCGGCATTGAACATGTAGAACGGGCGCTTGCCGATTACGAGGGGAAAAAGGGGGAGAGAAAATGAGCCGGACGGATCTTATTCAATTCGGAGCCATGATTCACGGTGTCGGCGGCACAACGGACGGCTGGCGTCATCCCGACGCCGATCCGACAGCAAGCACGAATGCGGCGTTTTACAGGCAAAAAGCGCAGACTGCTGAAAGAGGGCTGTTCAGCTTTGCTTTTATTGCGGACGGCTTGTTCATTTCTGAAAAGTCCATCCCGCATTTCTTAAATCGGTTTGAGCCGATCACTATTTTATCGGCGCTTGCCGCCTCTACAACCCATCTTGGTTTAATCGGCACATTTTCCACATCGTTCACTGAGCCGTTCACCATCGCAAGACAGCTGATGTCTCTTGACCATATCAGCGGCGGCCGGGCGGGCTGGAATCTCGTCACCTCTCCGCAGGCGGGAGCCGCGCGCAATCACAGCAAAGAAAGCCTTCCCGACCACAGCCGGCGCTATGCCATCGCCCAGGAACATGTGGACGTGGTGCGCGGTCTGTGGAATTCCTGGGAAGAAGATGCCTTCGTCCGCAACAAAGAAACCGGGCAGTTTTTTGACCCTGACAAACTGCATCGCCTGTATCACAAAGGCGAGTATTTTCAAGTGGAGGGCCCGCTGAATATCGGCCGGTCCAAACAGGGAGAGCCGGTCGTTTTCCAAGCGGGGTCTTCAGAAACCGGCCGGTCGTTTGCCGCGAGGAATGCAGATGCAGTCTTTACGCACTCCAATTCACTTGAGGAAACGAAAGCTTTTTATGATGATGTGAAGAAGCGGGCGGCGGATTACGGCCGGGACGCTTCCAAGCTGCGGATCTTTCCGGGAATCAGTCCGATTATAGCCGGCTCACAAGAAGAAGCGGAAGCGAAATACCAAGAATTCGCCGAGCTGATTCCGATAGAGAACGCTGTTAAATATGTGGCCAGATTCTTTGACGATTATGATCTGAGCCGTTTTCCGCTGGATGAGCCGTTTCCTGATTTGGGCGACGTCGGGAAAAACGCGTTTCAAAGCACGACAGACCGTATCAAAAGAGAGGCGAAAGCCCGGAATCTTACGCTGCGTCAAGTGGCGCGCGAAGCCGCGTTTCCGCGAACCCATTTTATCGGCACACCGGAACGTGTGGCGTCATTAATTGAAACATGGTTTCAGCGCGAAGCGGCGGACGGGTTTATCATTCACTCTGACATCCCCGGCATGCTTGAAGCCTTTGTGGATCAAGTCATACCGATCCTTCAGGAAAAGGGGCTGTACCGAAAAAGCTATCCGGCCGATACACTGCGGGGGAATCTCGGATTGGATATTCCGGCCTGCAGACCCAATCCGATTTTGAGCAGAAACTGAGGTTTCTGCTTTTTCTGCTGCTTGCCATTCCCGTCATTACAGCCTTTTCAAAAAAATATACTGATTTCGAGATATTATTGTTGCTAAATGATTTTTTTGTAACTATAATTATTACAGAACTGATCAGTATAAAAAAACATTCATATTTCATAATAAATGTGTGTGTAATCTGAAAACGAAAGGGCTGTTTATAATGGCAAAAGTACTTTATATCACTGCTCATCCTCATGATGAAAAGACATCTTACAGCATGGCGACAGGAAAAGCGTTTATCGATTCTTATAAAGAATCAAACCCGAATGATGAGGTTGTACATATCGACCTTTACAAAGAGAACATTCCTCATATCGACGCGGATGTATTCAGCGGCTGGGGAAAACTTCAATCCGGCACAGGTTTTGAAGAGCTTTCTGAAAACGAAAAGGCGAAAGTCGGCCGTCTGAACGAGCTGAGCGATCAATTCGCGGCAGCTGACAAATACGTATTCGTCACACCGCTTTGGAACTTCTCATTCCCGCCGGTTATGAAAGCGTACCTTGATTCCGTTGCTGTAGCCGGAAAATCATTCAAATATACAGAGCAAGGCCCGATCGGTCTGTTGACAGACAAAAAAGCGCTCCACATTCAGGCGCGCGGAGGCTATTACTCTGAAGGACCGGCGGCTGACATGGAAATGGGCCACCGTTACATCGGCATCATGATGAACTTCTTCGGCGTTCCTTCTTTCGACGGATTAATCGTTGAAGGCCATAATGCTGAACCGAATAAAGCACAGCAAATTAAAGAAGATGCGATTGCCCGCGCGAAAGAAGCCGGAAAATCATTCTGATCTTAAAAAAACCTCCCAGCTGACACGGCTGGGAGGTTTTTCATATTAAAGGGCAATCGTCCGTTTTTGTTCGCTGCTTTTCATCGCCGCTTCAATAACACGGATGACATCGATGCCTTCTTTTGCCGTAACGGGAAGCGGTTTTCCGTTTAAGATGCTGTCTGCCAGCAGTTTGTAGTACGTAAGGTAAGAGCCGTTCTCAGAGGGGATTGTTTCTGTATGCCGTTTTTCATCCGCTGCGGTTGTCAGCTCTCCGAAGTTGTCAGGATCATCGGCGCCCCAGCTCTCGTCAACCGGCTTTTTGCCCGCTGAAAGCGCATCTTCCTGTCCATCCATTCCGTATTTGATAAAGCTTGCATTCCGTCCGTGAATCTGATAGCGCGGGCCGCTTGCCGCATTCATGGAGCCGGATTGAAGGATGACCTGAAGCTTGCCGTAATGGAGCGCGGCCAGAAAATTATCAACGGTTTCGCTGTTGTCCCGCTGCTTCATCACATGTGCGGTGACGGATTCCGGCATTCCGAAAAGCAGAAGTGTCTGGTCAATAATATGTGAACCGAGATCATACAGCGTTCCCGTGGCGGGTCCGTTCTTTTCGCGCCATTTTTCCTGTACAACCGGGTTGTATAGATCGTAGTTGACTTGATATGTATGAATGTCTTGAAGCGCCCCGTCCCGAATCAGCTTTTGTATCGTTAAAAAGTCATTGTCCCACCGCCGGTTGTGGTACACGCTCAGTAAGACGCCTTTATCTTCAGCCGTTCTTCTCAGTTCCTCCGCTTCTGCTGAAGTCGCCGTCATCGGTTTTTCCACGACGGTGTGTTTTCCCGCCAGTAGACATTTCATCGCTGATTCATAATGCATTCCGCTCGGTGTCGTGACGATGACGAGGTCAATGTCAGGATCACCGGTAATGTCTTCAATCGCGCGCACGGCTTCAGCCCCCGGCAGATCACGTTTGACCTCCTCCGTTCTGGACGTCATGACTTTTTTGATCTGATAATCATCAAGGACGTCCAAAAGCGGCGCATGAAAGACTTTACCCGACAAACCATATCCCAATATGCCAACCTGTATCGTTTTCAATGAATTTCCCCCTCTTGATATGTGATAACAATATATACCCCGCGGGTGTACTGGTAAAACTTGTGTGTTGAAAATTTTTTACACCGGATTTTCAAGTCTGTATAATGAAGATAACGAAGAAAAAAACCGAGGTGGAAAATGGACAAACATACCGAGCATCAATCGTTAAATCATAAAAGCGCCAAAGAAAAAGACCAGATCCTGAACCGGCTGAAACGGATTGAAGGCCAGGTCAGGGGCATTCAGAATATGGTGGAGAACGAACGATACTGCGTGGATATTCTTGTGCAGATTTCAGCCGTACAGGCAGCCATGCAGAAAGTCGCGTTTCATCTGCTGGAAGATCACGCCCATCACTGCGTAGCCGGCGCCATTGAGAGCGGAAACGGGGAGCAGGCGATTGCCGAGCTGCTTGACGTTGTGAAAAAAATCGCAAAATCGTAAAATAAAATGTTTTGAAATACCCTACAGGGGTATGGTAACATGAAGAAGAAAAAACAAGACGTGGAGGGAATCATCATGGAACAAAAAACACTGCAAGTCGAAGGCATGTCCTGTCAGCACTGCGTCAAAGCAGTAGAGACCGGAGTAGGAGAACTGAACGGAGTGACGGCGGTTCAGGTGAAATTGGAAGCCGGACAGGTGGATGTGACGTTTGATGAGAACAAAGTCTCCGTATCAGATATAAAAGACGCGATTGAAGATCAAGGTTATGACGTCGTATAGGATTTATCGCGCTGCGGAAACGGGCGCGGTTTTCTTTTATCATAATTATACCCCCCCTGGGGTTTATGAAGAGAGATGAGGACATTGAGTGAACCGAAAGAAATGACCATTCAAGTGGGGGGCATGACATGCGCCGCCTGCGCTTCAAGAATTGAAAAAGGGCTGAAACGGATGGACGGCGTCAATGACGCTTCCGTCAATCTTGCGCTTGAGACTTCAAACATTTCCTATCACCCTGACAAAATCGAAGCAAGCGCCATAAAAGGAAAAATTGAAAAACTCGGCTATCACGTCGTGACGGAAAAAGCCGAGTTTCAGATTGAAGGCATGACGTGCGCCGCTTGCGCCAACCGGATTGAAAAGCGCCTGAACAAAATAGGGGGAGTTGACAGCGCACCGGTGAATTTCGCACTGGAAACAGTCACCGTTGAATACAATCCGAAAGAGGTGACACCGAAAGAGCTGAAAGAGACCGTGGCAAAACTCGGCTACAGATTAGACGAGAAGAAAGCGGTTGATGGAGACGGCGGATTATCCCAAAAGGAGAAAGAGCAGCGAAAACAGCTGATCAGGCTGATATTTTCTGCCGTTCTCTCCTTTCCGCTTCTATGGTCGATGGTCAGCCATTTTTCTTTTACTTCTTTTATCTGGATGCCGGATATCCTGATGAATCCGTGGCTGCAATTCGCGCTTGCCACCCCGGTGCAGCTCGTCATCGGCTGGCCTTTTTATACGGGAGCGTACAAGGCGCTGAGAAACAAAAGCGCCAATATGGATGTTCTCGTTGCGCTCGGAACGACGGCCGCTTACGCATACAGCCTGTACATGACGATTGCGTCTCTCGGACGAGACGGACATGTTGAGGGGCTTTATTATGAAACGAGCGCCATTTTGCTGACTTTGATTTTGCTTGGAAAGCTTTTAGAGATGAAAGCGAAAGGCCGCTCATCAGAAGCGATTAAAAAGTTAATGAAGCTTCAGGCGAAGACGGCGGCGGTTGAGCGGGACGGCAAAGTTCAGGTGATTCCGATTGATGAGGTCCGGACGGGGGACATCGTATACGTGAAACCGGGAGAACGCGTCCCTGTCGATGGCGAAGTGATTGAAGGCCATTCCGCAATTGATGAATCGATGATTACGGGAGAGAGCATGCCTGTCGATAAGTCTCCCGGAAGCACCGTCACCGGGGCGACGATCAATGCAAACGGCTTTCTCAAAATCAGAGCGGTGAATGTCGGGAAAGATACCGCGCTTGCACACATTATAAAAATCGTGGAAGAAGCCCAAGGATCAAAAGCCCCCATTCAGCGGCTCGCGGATCACATTTCAGGCATTTTCGTCCCGATTGTGCTGGGGCTGGCCGTGCTGACTTTTCTCATTTGGTATGTATGGGCCGCGCCGGGACAGTTTTCTGAAGCGATCGGCAAATTCATCGCCGTGCTTGTCATTGCCTGTCCGTGCGCACTCGGGCTCGCCACTCCGACGAGCATTATGGCGGGCTCCGGCCGCGCAGCTGAATTCGGCATTCTTTTTAAAGGCGGAGAGCATTTAGAAAAAACACAGCGTCTGACGACAATCGTACTGGATAAAACAGGAACGGTGACAAACGGCAGACCTGTTCTGACAGACGCCGTGCCGGCAGAGGGAATGAACGAAGAGGAACTCCTGCGGCTGGCGGCGGCCGCCGAAACGGGATCAGAGCACCCGCTTGGAGAAGCCATCGTGTCAGGAGCCGAAAAACGGGGGATTGCCATCCCGAAAATCACCCGGTTCCAAGCCCGGATCGGTTCCGGAATATACGCCGAGGCTGACGGCAGAACGATTCTAGCCGGATCAAGACGGCTGATGGAATCAGAACACATTGAACATGAGGCGCTGCTTCCGCAAATGGCCCGCTTGGAGGCGGAAGGAAAAACGGTGATGCTTATTGCGGCAGACGGCAAAGCGGCGGGGCTTATCGCAGTCGCCGATACAATCAAAGAAACATCTCCGGCCGCGGTGAAACGCCTGAATGATATGGGGCTTGACGTCATCATGATGACCGGTGACAACAAAAAGACCGCGGAAGCCATTGCAAAAGCCGCGGGCATCGGCAGCGTGATCGCCGAAGTGCTTCCCGAACAAAAGGCGGCGGAAATTTCCCGGCTGCAAAAAGAAGGCCGGCGCGTGGCGATGGTCGGTGACGGCATCAATGATGCTCCGGCGCTGGCTGTGGCCGATATCGGAATGGCCATCGGCACCGGCACAGATATCGCAATGGAAGCGGCGGATATTACGCTGATCCGCGGTGACCTGAACGGCATTGCCGACGCCATCGGCATGAGCAGGCTGACCATGAGAAACATCAAGCAGAATTTAGGCTGGGCATTGGGATACAACAGCATCGGCATTCCGATTGCGGCGTCCGGCTTTCTGGCCCCGTGGGTGGCAGGCGCTGCCATGGCGTTCAGCTCAGTATCGGTCGTGCTTAATGCTTTGCGTTTACAGAAGGTGAAAAAAGACAAAATGGGCTGATGCCTGTTTTGTCTTTTTTATTGACACTTTATTCAAAGCCTGCATATAATAGAGAAAACACATATATGAGTATATGTTCATATATATAAATTCGTTTAGCTGTATTGATGTTATGGGAATCCTATTACGGAAAGTAGGGTGAGTCGAAAATGAAAGCAGCCAAAGGTGAATTTGTTTTAGACGGACTTGATTGCAGCAACTGTGCAAAAAAAATAGAAAACGGCGTAAAAGCCATTGACGGCATAGACGGCTGTGCTGTCAATTTTGCGGCAAGCACCATCACGGTCTCAGCCGGCGGCAAAAACGAGCAATGGATGAAAGACGAAGTCGCGAAAAAAGTAAAGTCCATTGATCCTCATGTGACCGTCCGTGCGAAACATGAAGATAAACCCGGCGAGAATGAATACCGCAAAAAGCTGCAGCTGATGTTAGTGAGGCTGGCAGCGGGAGCCGTTTTGGCCGTCATCGCTTACTTCGCGCACACGGGCGCCGTCCTTGAGTTTCTGCTCTTTTTTGCTTCATATTTGATCATCGGCGGCGATATCGTAGCCAGAGCGGGAAAAAACATTGTCCGCGGCCAGGTATTTGATGAGCATTTTCTGATGGCGCTTGCCACGATCGGCGCATTTGTGATTCATCAGTATCCGGAAGGCGTCGCGGTCATGCTGTTCTACCAAATCGGTGAATTGTTTCAGGGAGCGGCCGTCAGCCGATCCAGAAAATCGATCAGCGCGTTATTGGACATCCGTCCTGAGTACGCCAATGTGAAAACGGAAAACGGCATGACTGCCGTTCCGCCGCAGGACGTCAAAGTCGGACAGGTCATCGTCGTGAATCCCGGAGAACGGATTCCGCTGGACGGAAAGGTGCTGAGCGGTTCTTCGATGGTTGATACATCCGCTTTAACGGGCGAATCCGTGCCGAGAAAAGCGGAGCCGGGGCAAGATGTGATGGCCGGATTTATGAATCAGAACGGCGTGCTTCATATTGAAACCTCTAAAGGATATGAAGACTCTGCCGTGTCAAAAATATTGGATCTGGTCGAAAATGCGGCCGGACGTAAAGCGAAAACGGAAAACTTTATTACGAAGTTTGCAAAGTATTATACACCGGCCGTTGTCATTGTTGCGGTGCTTCTCGCCTTTTTACCGCCGCTTCTCGTGCCTTCAGCCGCGCTATCCGACTGGGTGTACCGCGCGCTGATTTTCCTTGTGATTTCTTGTCCGTGCGCACTCGTCGTCTCCATTCCGCTCGGGTTTTTCGGCGGTATCGGAGCTGCGTCTAAAGCAGGGGTGCTCGTGAAAGGCAGCAACTATTTAGAAGCGCTCAATCAGGTGGCATACGCCGTGTTTGATAAAACGGGAACCTTAACGAAAGGCAATTTCGCCGTTACTGATATCAAACCGGCGGCGGGGTTTACAAAAGACAGCCTGCTTCATGCGGCCGCGCTTGCGGAAGTCCATTCCAATCATCCGATTGCTTCTTCCATCCGTGAAGCTTACAATCAACCGCTCGCGGCAGACGAGATTGAAGAATATGAAGAAATACCCGGACACGGCATTCGGGTGAAAACCGGCGGATCAACGATTTTGGCCGGAAATCAAAAACTGATGGCAAAAGAACAAATCGCTTCGGGCACAGCTGAAAACAACGGAACCGTCGTCTATGTCGCCGTTGATCAGCGGTATGCGGGGGCGATCGTGATCGCCGACGAAATCAAAGAGGACGCCAAACAGGCCATTGCCAATTTAAAAGCGCTCGGCGTGAAGCGGACAGTGATGCTGACGGGTGATTCAAAGCAGACCGGAGAAGCTGTCGGCCGAGAGCTCGGTATTGATGACGTGTACACAGAGCTTTTGCCGGGTGACAAGGTAGACCGCGTCGAAGAACTTGAAGCGGCGCTTGCACCGAATGAAAAACTGATGTTTGTCGGCGACGGGATTAATGATACGCCTGTGCTTGCCAGAGCTGACATCGGAGCTGCCATGGGGGCTCTCGGCTCTGATGCCGCCGTCGAAGCGGCCGATGTCGTCCTGATGACAGACCAGCCGTCAAAAGCAGCCGAAGCCATCCGGATTGCACGCCGCACACGCCGGATCGTCTGGCAGAACATCGGATTTGCTTTAGGCGTAAAAATCATTTTTCTCCTGCTTGGCGCATTCGGATTTGCCACCATGTGGGAAGCGGTCTTTTCAGATGTAGGCGTCACGCTGATCGCTGTTGCCAACGCGATGCGCGTCATGAGAGTGAAAGCGGAATAATTGTCAAAGATAATTCGTTTTTCAGGGTTTTCTTAAACAAGGTTGTCTTGGTAAAATAGAGAAGCGGGCCATCCGGCATCCGCTTCTTTTTTATTTTAAAAACAATGAGGTGTCTGAGTGAAAAAGAAACAATCGTCTGCGAAATTTGCGGTGATACTGACGTTAATCGTTGTCGTTTTATTTGCGGCCATCGTAATTATTAACAACCAAACGGAAAAAGCGGGCGAAACAGTCGCCGAACAGCCTTCCATTAAAGGACAGCCCGTGCTCGGCAAAGACAGCGCGCCAGTTACGGTAGTTGAATTCGGAGATTACAAATGTCCGTCATGCAAAGTATTTAACAGCGATATCTTTCCGAAAATCAAAAAAGATTTTATCGATAAAGGCGACGTGAAATTTTCATTTGTGAACGTCATGTACCACGGAAGCGGCTCGCGTCTGGCGGCTCTTGCTTCAGAAGAGGTGTGGAAAGAAGACCCGGCATCATTCTGGGCTTTCCATGAAAAGCTGTTTGAACAGCAGCCGTCAAGCGAACAGGAATGGGTCACGCCTGCATTGCTTGAAAAAACGGTCAAAAGCACCGCGAAAAAGGTTGATCCTGACAAGCTGAAGGAAAACCTTGATAAAGAAACCTTTGCAAAAGAGCTGAAAGCTGACACTGACCTGAATGATAAATTAAACATTACGGCGACACCGACGATTTATGTAAATGACAAGGTGATTAATGACTTCTCTAAATATGATGAGATTTCAAAAACGATTAAGAAAGAGCTGAAAAATGAAAAATAGAATCGTATTTTTATATGCTTCTTGGGTGATAGCTCTTGCTGCCATGCTCGTCAGCCTTTATTTCAGCGAGATCAGAAAATTCATACCGTGCGAGCTGTGTTGGTATCAAAGAATTCTCATGTACCCGCTTGTCCTGATTTTAGGAATCGCCACCTTCCAGGGTGACACGCGCGTGAAAAAATATGTGCTGCCGATGGCCGTCATCGGCGCATTTATATCGACCATGCATTACCTTGAGCAGAAGGTGCCCGGTTTCAGCGGCATCAAGCCGTGTGTCTACGGCGTGCCTTGCTCATCTGAATATATTAACTGGTTCGGTTTCATTACCATTCCTTTCTTGGCATTGACGGCATTTATTCTCATTATTATCTGCATGTGTTTTGTCAAAACGGAACGCACGGCAAAATAAAGAGCCTGCTCCATGGGAGCGGCTCTTTTTCTATTATTTGTACCAAGCTTTGTTTGTCTCAATCTGTCTGTTATGGGAGCTGTCCCAAATATCCACGGAATAGGCATAATCATAATTCATGACGCAGCGGATGCCGCTGCCTTGGGCGTCATGCTGAAGTCCGAAGTTATGGGAAAACTCGTGCTGTGCCGCTTTCGCCGTGTTGGCCGTTCCTTGATCAAGGTTCACGCTGAAAGCCGGGCCGCTCGGTTTGCCGTTATATACATACGCGATACCGCCGGCGTCAAAACTTGATTTTGCGGTAAAACCGACGACAAAATGATAATTTTGATTTCTGAAGCTGCCTTGGAGATTCGATAAAATCTGAGAACTGTTTGAGCCGGAGGAATTCCAAGCCTGCACGGCCTGTACGACGAAATCAATGTTGTGATCACGGTTAAAAGCGACATCCGCCTGCTCCACGATCTGGACGATTCGCGTTTGCCAGTCGCTGTATTTGGCGCGGTATTCAGCGTCCGCCACCGCCAGCACTCTGACCTTCTGGCTGCCCGTACTGGCTTTAGTTGAGGCTTTATCCTGACTGACATTGGCATTAAATCGTTTCGTGCCGACCTGCTTGCCGTTTTCATCCAGAATTTTTGTGTCAACCGTCTGTTCAACTTGGACCGGGCCCTTCAGATCTTTAAAATGATCGGCTTTCGGAAGCGGGTCCGTATACACCGTTTTCGCCGGCTCCGCATGAGTGTGCGAATGTGTATGGCTTTCGGCTGACGGCAGGCCGGGAATTAATCCGGCGGCCAATAAAACAGGAAAAACAAGTGAACTGATTTTCATCTCATAACCCCCTTTTTGTTAGAGAAAGTATTCAATGAAACTTCTAATAAACCTTCCATTAAAGTATAAAATAGGAAAATACTCTCGCTCTCAGCCGTTGCGGGTGAGGTTGTCCCGGGTTAGGAATCAGAATCTTTCAAAAATAAGGTTGATTTTAAGAGAAAGCGATTATAAAATCTAATGGTCGTCAGAAAATTTAACAAATAAAAAGGAGCATATGGAATGGCCTGGGAGCTGCTTAGTGTAATCGGCATCATTGCGTTTGCGGTCAGCGGAGCGATTGTTGCGATGGAAGAGGAGTATGATATTTTAGGCGTGTATATTTTGGGGATTGTAACGGCGTTCGGCGGAGGAGCGATCCGAAATCTGCTGATCGGTGTTCCGGTCTCCGCCTTGTGGGAGCAAGGCGCGTTTTTTCAAATCGCTCTCGCATCAGTTACGATTGTCTTTTTGTTTCCGAAGCTGCTGTTAAGGCATTGGAGTAAATGGGGCAACCTATCCGATGCCATCGGGCTTTCGGCGTTTGCCATCCAAGGCGCTTTATATGCCGTGAAAATGGGCCATCCGCTCAGTGCGGTGATTGCGGCAGCGGTCCTGACCGGCAGCGGGGGCGGCATCATACGGGATCTTCTTGCCGGACGAAAGCCGCTTGTGCTGAAAGCGGAAATTTACGCGGTCTGGGCCGCGCTCGGAGGGTTAATCGTGGGCCTCGGCTGGGCCGGGGATGCCGCCGGTTTGTATGTGCTGTTTCTTGTGCTTGTGGCATGCCGCATCTGCAGTTATGTGTTCAGGTGGCGCCTGCCGAATCGTTCCTATCATATAGATCAGTAAAAAAACCGATTTCACAAACGAAATCGGTTTTTTTCATAACGGCTTCTGATAAAAAAAGACGCCCGATATGATAAGAAAAAGGGTATTTGACCATAATGCTGAATAATATGTTGCATATATGTTTGTATGATGAAAGCCGGATTTGTCAGCTTGATGTCGGAGGTGCCGCTGATGGCAAAACGTGATAAAGAGTGGAAAGAAGAGCAGGAAAGAATCAATTTTGTCATGAAGGAACTGGAACAGAAACAAACTCATCTTGAAGCCTCATCGGGCGGATTGAAGCAGGATATTGTGGGCTTGAGAAAAACGTTTTGGGATGATGTCACCGTGAATATGGATGATGCCCACGAAGCGGCTGAGACATTTTCAAGCATTAAACAGCAGGCAGAAATGCTTTCTGAACGTGAACGGACTCATCGGCTTCAATATCGGCAGCTTCAAAAAATCCAAAAGCTGAAAACCTCTCCTTACTTCGGCCGTGTCGATTTTACGGAAAAAGGGGAGTCCTCTTCCGAGCGGATTTATATCGGGCTGACTTCTTTGATGGATGAAAACAACGAGCAATTTCTCATTTACGATTGGCGCGCGCCCATCTCATCTCTTTACTATCAATATTCCCCGGGAAAAGCCCGCTATGAAGTTCCGGAAGAAACGATAGAGGGAGACATCACACTGAAGCGGCAGTTTATCATTAAAAACGGGACGCTTAAAGCGATGTTTAATACGGATATGACGATTGGTGACGAAATGCTGCAAGAGGTGCTGAGCGGCCATTCCGGACAGCATATGAAAAACATCGTGTCAACCATCCAAAAAGAACAGAACGAAATCATCCGGGATGAAAAAAGTAAATATCTCATCGTTCAGGGAGCTGCCGGAAGCGGGAAAACATCCGCAGCGCTTCAGCGGGCCGCTTATTTGCTGTACCGCGGGCGCGGGGTGCTTGATGCCCGTCAGATTGTATTGTTTTCCCCGAACATTTTGTTCAACAGTTATGTGTCCGCCGTATTGCCGGAATTGGGAGAAGAGAATATGGAGCAGGCCACCTTTCAAGAATATATCATCCGCCGGCTTGGACGAAAGTTTGATTGTGAAAGCCCGTACGAGCAGCTTGAATATTGCCTGACTGAACAAAACCAGGACGCACTTTCCGTAAGGCTCGCAGCCATTGCTTACAAAGCGTCATCAGCTTTCCAGGCCATGATTGACCGCTATGCCGGCTCGCTTTCCGGCTCGGGCCTGATGTGTAAACAGATCAGCTTCCGGGGAGACATCCTGATTTCAAAAGAGCGGATTGAAGACTATTTTTATTCACTTGATCAGCAGCTGCCGATTCCGAACAGAGCTGAACTGACGGCGGAATGGCTTCTCGCGGAAATCAGCGCTCTCGAAAAAAAGGAGCGTAAGAAGGAATGGGTCTTGCAGGAGAGCGAGCTGCTTGATAAGGAAGACTATGCTGAGGTTTATCAAACACTCAAGAAGCAGGCGGCAGATGATGAACCTGTATTTGACGACCATCAGCGCGAACAGCGGCTGCTTGGCGCCATTATTGTCGGCAAAGCCTTTAAACCGATTAAGCAGGCCGTCAGACGGCTCGGCTTTCTCGATATAAAACGGATGTATCTCCGGCTGTTTTCAGACTGGGGAGCTGATGAAAAGCCCGATCATTGGGAGAGCATCGGCGCTTTGACCAGAAACGCATTTGCAGAACGGTCACTTCCGTATGAAGATGCCGCTCCGTATCTGTATTTGCAGGATCTGTTAGAAGGAAAAAGAAAAAACACACAAATGAAGCACGTCTTCATTGATGAAGCGCAGGATTATTCCCCATTTCAGCTCACGTATATTCAAAGCATCTTCCCAGCGGCAAAGATGACGGTGCTCGGTGATGTCAGCCAGTCGATTTATGCCCACACCATTACGGGCCCTTCTTCCCTCGCCGGCTGCTTTCGCAATGGTGCAGAAAAGTATGTCAGCCTGAAGCGGACTTACAGATCGACGCGGCAGATTGTTGAATTTACGAAAGCGCTGCTGGCTGACGGCGATGATATTGAGCCTTTTAACCGGAACGGGGAAAAACCTCGTGTTTTGCGGACGGATACAGAAAATGCGCGGCGGGAACAATTGGCGGATACAATCCGGGAGCTCAGACAAAAAGGCTGGGAGACGGTCGCCGTCATCTGCAAAACGGCCGCGGAAGCCAAAAAAGTGTTTCAGGCGGTCAGCGACGGGAGCGGTGTCCGCTTGATCAATAAAGAAAACCAGCCTTTTCAAAAAGGGGTATGCGTCATTCCCGTGTATTTGGCAAAAGGCATTGAGTTTGACGCCGTCATTGCCGCTGACGCCTCTGCTGCCCAGTACAAAAGCGAACATGACCGTAAGCTGTTATATACGGCCTGTACGCGGGCGATGCATCATCTGACCGTATTGTCTCCGGGAGAACCCTCTCCTTTTATAAAAGAAGTGCCCGCCGGCTTATTCGTGTAAGCCCTTTGCCAAGTGCAAAGGGCTTTTTATCATTAGTAATCTTAATCATTGTCATCATGATTATATATTTTACTTACATACAAACTTTCGGTAAAGTTTCAATTAGAATATTATTTTGACAATTCCTATAGAAATAACGTACGTTACGTTTAATTCCTTGTGAGGTGGATATCGTTGCAACTTCAGGTCATGAACAGTCCGTTTAATCAGGAGCAGGCAGAGCTCCTTAACCGCCTTCTGCCGACCTTGACAGAATCACAGAAAATCTGGCTGAGCGGTTATTTGGCTGCGGCCCGGTCCGAATCCGGTGAAACAGCCGCACCCGCTGCCCCGGCTCCAGCAGAAAGCCCGGCAGTCTCAAGAGAAGTGACCGTATTATACGGATCGCAAACGGGAAATGCGGAAGGTCTTGCGAAACAGACGGTAAAGACGCTTGAGGAACGGGGATTCCAGGTCACCGTCGCGTCGATGAACGATTTTAAGCCGAATAATCTGAAAAAAGTAAACAATTTACTGATCGTGGTGAGCACGCACGGAGAAGGCGATCCGCCGGATAACGCGCTGGCCTTTCATGAATTTCTTCACGGCAGACGCGCGCCGAAGCTTGAAGCGCTCCGTTACTCCGTTTTGGCGCTCGGGGACAGCTCGTATGAATTTTTCTGCCAGACCGGCAAAGAGTTTGACGAGCGTCTTCAAGAGCTCGGCGGCACCCAGCTTGCGCCGCGGGTTGATTGCGATCTTGATTATGATGAGCCGTTTTCGGAATGGCTTGACGCCGTCATCGGCGGTTTGAACGAAGGAGCGGGAAATCAAACAGCCGAAGCGCCTGCCGAGACGCCGGCTCTCGGTGAATCCGTTTATTCCAGAACGAACCCGTTTCGGGCGGAGGTTCTTGAGAACATCAATCTGAACGGACGCGGTTCGAATAAAGAAACACGCCATCTCGAGCTTTCGCTTGAAGGATCGGGCCTCGCGTATCAGCCCGGAGACAGCCTCGGCATCTATCCGGAAAATGATCCGGCGCTCGTGGATGAGCTGATCAATGAGCTGAAATGGGACCCGAAACAGGAAGTGGCGGTGAATAAACAAGGAGAGCGCCTCCCGCTGAAAGATGCGCTTACTTCTCACTTTGAAATAACCGTCTTAACAAAACCGTTCCTGCAAAAGGCCGCACAGTTTACGGCTGACCAAAAGCTTAGTGAACTTCTGGCCGAAGGAAACGAAGAGCAGTTGAAAGCATACATCAACGGCCGTGATCTGCTTGATCTCGTCCGGGATTTCGGTCCGTGGGAAGCTTCCGCGGAAGACTTTCTTTCCATCCTGCGTAAAATGCCGGCCCGGCTCTATTCGATCGCAAGCAGTTTAGAAGCGAATCCGGAAGAGGTGCATCTGACAATCGGAGCGGTCAGATATGACGCGCACGGCAGAGAACGAAAAGGCGTCTGCAGCATTCTGTGTGCGGAAAGACTCCAGCCGGGAGATACGCTTCCGATTTACATTCAGCACAACCAAAACTTCAAGCTGCCGGAAAATCCGGATACACCGGTCATTATGGTCGGGCCGGGGACAGGCATCGCGCCGTTCCGTTCCTTTATGCAGGAGCGTGAAGAAACCGGAGCTGAAGGGAAAACATGGCTGTTCTTCGGGGATCAGCACTTTGTCACTGATTTTCTGTACCAGACGGAATGGCAAAAATGGCTGCAAAACGGTGTTCTCACAAAAATGGACGTCGCTTTTTCCCGGGATTCAGAAGAAAAGGTATATGTGCAGCACCGCATGAAAGAACAAAGCAAAGAGCTGTATGAATGGCTGCAGCAGGGAGCCGCCGTATACATCTGCGGTGATGAACAGCATATGGCGCATGACGTGCACCAGGCGCTTCTCGATATCATTCAGGAAGAAGGCGGCATGAGCCGTGAAAAAGCGGAAAGCTTCCTGGCAGACATGCAGCAGAAAAAACGCTATCAGCGTGACGTATATTGATTTTGGTTTGAAAGGAGCTTATTCAGCATGGTGAACAACATTTTAAAAGCGCCGGAAGGCCCTCCAAGTGATGTTGAGGAAATTAAAGAAAAAAGCGATTATTTGCGCGGCACATTGAAAGAAGTCATGCTCGACCGGATTTCAGCCGGCATCCCGGACGAAGACAACCGGCTGATGAAGCATCACGGAAGCTACTTGCAGGATGACCGCGATCTCCGTAATGAACGTCAAAAACAAAAGCTTGAACCGGCTTATCAGTTCATGCTGCGCGTTCGGATGCCAGGCGGCGTTTCAACTCCGGAACAATGGCTTGTCATGGATGAACTGGCGCAAAAATACGGAAACAATACATTGAAGCTGACAACGCGTGAAACGTTCCAAATGCACGGAATTTTAAAATGGAACATGAAAAAAACGATTCAGAAAATCAATGCGGCGCTGCTTGATACCATTGCGGCCTGCGGAGATGTCAACCGAAACGTCATGTGCGCTTCAAATCCGCACCAGTCTGAAATTCATGCGGAAGTATACGAATGGTCGAAGAAATTGAGCGATGACCTTCTTCCGCGCACGAGAGCCTATCATGAAATCTGGCTTGATGAGGAACGTGTGGCGGGCACTCCTGACACGGAAACGGAACCGATGTACGGGCCGCTGTACCTGCCGCGGAAATTCAAAATCGGAATCGCCGTGCCTCCGTCCAATGATATCGATGTCTTTTCTCAAGATCTCGGCTTCATTGCCATCGTGGAGGAAGGCCGTCTTATCGGATTCAACGTGGCAATCGGCGGCGGTATGGGAATGACGCACGGCGATACGGCCACTTATCCGCAGCTTTCAAAAGTCATCGGCTTCTGCAAACCGGAGCAGCTGTATGATGTAGCGGAAAAAACCATTACGATTCAGCGCGATTACGGAAACCGTTCCGTCAGAAAGAATGCCAGATTCAAGTACACCGTTGACCGTCTCGGGCTGGAAAACGTAAAAGCCGAGCTGGAAAACCGCCTCGGCTGGCAGCTGGATGAAGCGAAACCTTATCATTTTGACCATAACGGCGACCGTTACGGATGGGTGAAGGGCGTAAAAGGTAAATGGCACTTTACGATGTTTATCGAAGGCGGCCGCGTCACGGACTATGAGAATTATAAGCTGATGACGGGATTGCGTGAAATCGCCAAAGTCCATACGGGAGATTTCCGTCTCACCTCTAATCAAAACCTGATTATCGGCAATGTCTCGAGCCAGAAAAAGAAACAAATCAGCGCATTAATCGAACAATACGGTCTGACAGACGGCCGGCAGCATTCCGCCCTCCGCCGCAGTTCAATGGCTTGCGTCGCGCTTCCGACATGCGGGCTCGCCATGGCCGAAGCCGAGCGGTATCTGCCGAAATTGATTGATAAAATTGAAGACATTGTTGACGAAAACGGGCTGCGGGATGAAGAAATCACCATCCGTATGACCGGGTGCCCGAATGGCTGCGCCCGCCATGCGCTCGGCGAAATCGGATTTATCGGAAAGGCGCCCGGAAAATATAATATGTATTTAGGAGCGGCGTTTGACGGCAGCCGTTTGAGCAAAATGTACCGGGAAAATATCGGTGAAGAGGAAATTCTGAGTGAGCTTCGCACCATTCTCCCGCGCTACGCGAAAGAGCGTGAGGAAGGCGAACACTTCGGCGATTTCGTCATCCGCGCGGGCATCATTAAAGCGACGACAGACGGCACGAATTTTCACGAATAAGATGAGCTAAGGATAGAGACACACTGACGGTGCGTTCTCTATCCTTTACTAAGCAGCATAAACGCTGCACCGCGTCATGAAACAGATGACGCAGCTTGCGAAAAAGCCTGTTTTCAGAGAAAACAGGCTTTTTCTTTTTCCGGAAAAAATGTAGCTGAAGGCAAAAAAAGTTCGCCGTGAGCACGTTATGAGAAATTTTAAATAAAAACGGGTAAAATAAAAGAAGAATGGTTGCGTACGGAAAATATATTGAATCTGCCCGATCATCGGCTCAGGCCTTTGGCAAAGGCAGAGAACAGGCAATAATGATATGATGCAGCAGATGAAGGAGGTCATGCTTTGGACATATTTTTAGTCGTACTCGTACTTTTAACCATCATCGCGATCTCAAATATCGTAAATCGGTTTGTCCCCTTTATCCCGGTGCCTCTGATTCAGGTGGCGCTCGGTATCATTGCGGCGTCATTTCCGCAGGGGCTTCATTTTGAACTGAATACTGAATTGTTTTTTGTTTTGTTTATCGCTCCGCTGCTTTTTAACGATGGAAAACGGACGCCGCGTGCGGAACTTTGGAATTTAAGAGCGCCGATTTTGCTTCTTGCGCTCGGGCTCGTGTTTGCCACGGTGATTGTCGGCGGTTACACGATTCATTGGATGATTCCGAGCATCCCGCTGGCTGCCGCGTTCGGGCTGGCGGCGATACTGTCACCGACTGACGTTGTCGCGGTCAGCGCGCTGTCAGGGCGAGTGAAGATGCCAAAAGGCATTCTGCGTCTCCTTGAAGGAGAAGGACTGATGAATGACGCATCCGGCCTGGTCGCTTTTAAATTTGCGATTGCGGCTGCCGTGACGGGCGCATTTTCGCTGGCGCAGGCCGCCTTCAGTTTCGTTCTGATTTCAGCCGGAGGTTTACTCAGCGGTGTCGTCATTTCTTTTTTGATTATCCGTTTCCGGCTGTTTTTGCGCCGCCTCGGCATGCAGGATGTCACGATGCATATGCTGATTCAAATTCTGACGCCGTTCGTCATCTATCTCGCTGCTGAAGAAATCGGCGTTTCCGGCATTTTAGCGGTTGTGGCCGGCGGCATCACGCATGCGGTGGAGCAGGACCGTCTTGAATCAACGATGGTCAAACTGCAAATCGTCTCTTCAAGTACGTGGAATATTATTTTGTTCATTCTGAACGGTCTTGTTTTCGTTATTTTAGGTGCGCAAATACCGGATGTGGTTTCTGTCATCTTTAATGATACCGCGTTTAACAATATGATGGTCATCGGGTACATTATCGTCATTACGCTGACGTTAATGATTCTCAGGTTTTTGTGGGTGCTGTTTTTTTGGAACGGCAAGTGGTTTTTTAACAAGGATCAGAGCATTTATAAACCCGGCCTGCGCTCGACCCTGCTGATTTCGGTTTCAGGCGTCAGGGGAGCGGTTACGCTTGCGGGTTCCTTTTCCATTCCGTACGTGCTCTCTGACGGCTCGCCGTTTCCTGAACGGAATTTGATTCTCTTTTTAGCCGCGGGCGTTATTATGTGCACATTGGTGCTGGCGACAATCGTACTGCCGATTTTGACAGATAAGCCGGAAGACAATGTGAAAGAGAAGAAAGTCAAATTGCTGACAGCGAGACGGAAGCTGATAAAAGCTGCCTTAACCGCCATTAAAGAAAATATGAATGAGACAAACAAAACGGCTTCTTTTGCGGTCATTGCCGAATACAATGAGAAAATGAAAAATCTCAGGTTTCAGCAGTTCACCGTCAAAAACCGCACGAAAAAAGATGAGCGGAAAGTCCGCGCCCAAGGGATACAGGCTGAACAGGAAGAATTGCTGCGGCTGATTGAGCGGGGCGACATACCGGAAGAAACGGCTGACAGCCTTCAGGAACGGTTTGATGAACTGGAAGTGCTGTATACGAATCCGTTTAAAGTCGGCTTATCTAAGAAAAAGCTGAAACGCCTGATGTACTGGATCTTTTTCGGTGAACAAAAAAAGCCGGAAATGTCGATTTTAAATGAAGAAGGCCTCATCCGCACCACAAGGGTTAAAACGGCAAAAGCGGCCATTGAAAGCCTGAAAAAACACATGACTGAAGAAAATAAAGATGTGACGCTTGCCGTCATTTCCTTTTACAATCACTTGATTTTCAGGCTGGGGCACTCGTATCACGAACAGAGTCCGAGCCGCCGTTTTGAAAATCAAAAACTTGAAATCAAACTGCGGGCCGTGCAGGCCATCCGCAACGAAATCCAAACATTATTCGAAGAGCGGGAAATTTCCCGCGATATGTCGCATGAGCTTCGCCAATACATCAATGATGTGGAAGCGGCCATGCTTGACGGAGGTGAATAAAAAAAGTCCGGCATCTGTTCGCCGGACTTTTTTTGATTACGGACGATGGAATTCGACGTGATCGCCGTCGCGGTCAAACCAGCCTCTGAAGGCCCAGTTGATCCAGCCGCCATCACCTTTATTGGTGAAGCTTCCGTCTTCAAACACCCAAATGCCGTACGTGATGCCGTCATAAACGGCGGAACCGTAAAACTGAACGCCGTTAAAATGATCTTCATATTCCTGGCTTAAATTAAACACCATGACGTTATATTTTTGTCCGGAAGCGTAGAATGAAGATTCCATTAAGTTTTTGACGAAGCCGTCACGGTTTTGCGCCGACTTAATCGCGTCAGCAATCGAATTGCCGATGCCGAGCAGGTCAACGTCAATGTTTAATCCGACATCTTTTGCTGAGACATCTGATGATTGCTGTGCCATGTTTTGAGGGACCGGGGTTTCTTTTGCGGATACAAAGGACAGAGGAGTCAGAGACAAAGCGGCGCCAAGGGCAACGGACATCGGGATACGCATACGTTTCATATGATTTCCTCCTTCAATTGTGTGGTGGCTACAGTAGCGATTTACCCGGACAGTTACCCGGTTAACCGGAATTTTTGAAAAATAGGAAAATAATAACGGCAGTGGTGCTTGGGCACTAAAGATGGTTTTTGTGATAACGATGAGCGTATAATTGGTTTCTTACGGCGGAAATGTGAGATAATAATAACCGTTTACATAATGACTAGAAAGGATGGTTCAACGTGGCAAAAAGCTTAAAAGATACTGTAAAGCTTCATAATGGCGTTGAAATGCCGTGGTTCGGCCTTGGCGTCTTCAAGGTGGAAAACGGAAGCGTAGCGGCGGACTCCGTCGAAGCGGCAATCAGAAACGGCTACCGCAGCATTGATACGGCGGCTATTTATAAAAATGAAGAGGGTGTCGGCGAAGGCATCAGAGCTGCGGGCGTTGCCAGAGAAGAGCTGTTCATCACGTCAAAAGTGTGGAATGAAGATCAAGGATACGAAACGACACTTGACGCGTTTGAGAAAAGCCTTGAGCGCCTCGGCCTCGATTACCTCGACCTTTACCTGATTCACTGGCCGGGCAAGGATAAATATAAAGACACATGGCGCGCTCTTGAAAAGCTGTACAAAGACGGCAAAATCCGCGCCATCGGCGTCAGCAACTTCCAAGTGCATCATTTAGAAGAGCTGCTGAAAGATGCTGAAATCAAGCCGATGGTCAACCAGATTGAATTCCACCCGCGCCTGACTCAAAAAGAAGTGAGAGATTTCTGCAAAGCGCAGGGCATTCAAGTGGAAGCATGGTCTCCATTGATGCAGGGACAGCTCCTTGATAACGAAGTGCTGTCACAAATTGCGGAAAAACATAACAAATCGGTTGCTCAAGTGATTTTGCGCTGGGATCTTCAGAACGAAGTCGTTACCATTCCGAAATCGATTAAAGAGCACCGCATCATAGAAAATGCCGATATTTTTGATTTCGAACTGTCACAGGAAGAAATGGAAAAGATCAGCGCATTGAACAAAGACGAGCGTGTCGGCCCGAATCCGGACGAGCTTCTGTTCTAAGAAAAACAGCCCTTTACGGGGCTGTTTTTCTTTACATAAATGTCTGTGTCTGACGTTTTACGCTGAACCTGTATGCTGCTATTAATAACAGGGCGGCGGCGAAGGCTCCCAAAATGATGATGTTCAGCATCAGGCTTTGGAGCGTGCGGCCGTGCTGCAATTGATCGACCGTATCGAGCACCCAGCGCTGAGGCAGAAATTCGGCGATTGTCTGCACCGTTTTCGGCATAATATTGCTCGGAAAGAAGCAGCCGGCGAGCAAGCATGTCGGCACGACGATCAAATTCAAAAGCGCCGATGTTGAAGCGCTGCTGTTGGAAAAACCGACGGCAATAAAGGCGATTCCGATCGCGCTTAATGCAAACAGCATCATCAGGACGAACAGCTGCCACAGCGGGAATGACGGATGAATATGAAAAGCGGCGCCCATAAAGAGAACGGCGAATAGAATTTGGACGGCCATGATAATGATATTCACCGCCGCGTTTGCCAGTACATACTGCTTTGATGTGATCGGCGTTGACAGAAGCCTGTAGTACGTCCTGTTTTCCCGCTCTTTAATCATCAGTTCCGTCAGGTTGCCGGCGGAATAGAGCATAATGATAATGAGATACCCGATGACTGAGTAGGTCATTTCTTTATGATTCGATGTATCTTGTAAAACAGCGGACTCCGTTTGAATCGGAGAATGCTTGAAAGCGGCGTACATCGCCTGAAAGGCTTTCGCGTCTCCGCCGGAAGATTTGCCGATTGAGGCGGCGCTGTTCATATAATTGTACAAATAAGAGCTGACATATCCGGTGACCTGGGCGCCTTTCAGCGAGGTCATGCCGATGTGAGCCGGTTTCCCGTCTTTTACGCTTTGGGAGAAGCCTTTTTCAAACGTAATGAGCGCCTCCATTTTTCCTGAAGCGATCTTGGATGTGGCGGACGCAGCCGTTTCCTCCGAAATCTTCACATGATCCAGTCCTTTTAAAAACGTGACCGTATCCTGTGCCACTTCTCCGCCGTCCTGATTGAGAATGCCGATATTGAGCGTTTCGGCTCCGCCGTTGGCATTGGTCATGAAGGAGAGGAAGACGCCGATCAGCGGAGCCCCGATATAAAGAATAAGCTGTTTTTTGCTTTTTGTAATCCCTTTGAGAGTGTGTGCAAACAGCCACCAGAAGTTTTTCATATTACAATCCCTCCCGTCTTTGAAACGTAAATGCGGCGATCAGCAAAAAGAGTGCCGCCAATGCTGTATTTAAACCGAGTGCAGGCCATGCCGCTGATACATCACTTGCGTAAATGATGTTGTTAATCGCCTTATTGATCCATGATAAGGGCGACAGGACGGAAATTCCTCCGCCTTCATATTTGTAATAGGCGCCGCCGATAATGGACATCACCTGAACGATGATGACGGTGATTAATCTGGCGCTTTCGGGTTTTCTGGTCAAATAGCTCAGGCTGAGCCCGAAGCTGACGGCCAAAAGAATTTCAGAAACGAGAATCAGAAGCACAAGTCCCAGGTGGCTGCCCCAATTCGCTTTTAAGATAAATTTGCTGAAGGCGACAACGGCAAGAATCGTCAGAACATTCACAGCCAAAATGCCGAGCATCTTTCCGAGAAAGATATCGCTTTTCCGGAGCGGAGCGGCGATCAGGCGATCCGCGGTGTGCCGTATTCTTTCCCCGCGGAATAAGGTGCTTGCAAAAATCGAGGCGTACAGCCCGATCATCGTCGTCATGGATATCGCGTAAAAATCTTTCGCTTTCGGTTCTTTCGCTTTGTGTAAAGACGTCTGCTTCATATAATCGCTTTTGATTTGTCCGGCGGAAGGCGTCTTATGCGCCTTGTAAGCGGCGGCGCCTGCTTTGTATTGATTGGTAAAAGCGGTCAGCATGCCTTGGACGATCGTGCCGTTGATGCCGCTCCGGTCATTTGTATAGACTTGAAAACCGGTGTTTTTTACAGTGACGAAAGCATCCGCCTGATTTTCACGAACCTCGTTTTTGCCTTTTGCCTCCGTGTCCGCTTTTTGAAAATAGACATGCTCTTTTTTGGCGTTTTTCATAAACTCAGTAAAGTAATGAGAAAGTGTGCCGTTTGATTGATCCGTATATACGACCTTGATGTTCCCGACCGTCACCTCTGAATCAAAGGCGTTTGATAATGCCGCGGTAAAAATCAGCATGAAGACGATCGGAAAAGCAAGCATGAAAATAAAAGTCCGTCTGTCGCGGAAACTGATTTTGATTTCTTTCCCGGCGATGTGCAGAATATTCATTTGCAATCCTCCTTTCAATAGGGTCAGTCGCGCAGGCTTCTGCCTGTCAGCGTGAGAAATACCGTTTCTAAGTCAGGTGCCTGTTCCTGCAAGGAGCGGATTTCAATGCCTTTGTCCATGAAGTACCGGATCAGGCGGTTTAAATTGTTGACCCCTGTGTCAGAGCTGATTTTCACGCTGTTTTCTTCCAGTGCGGCGGCTCTGACGCCGGGCAGCTCCTGAATATCGCCGAGGCTGATGCCGTTTCCGGATGACAGCTCAATCACGACGTCCTTCGTGTCGGTAATGATGGAGGTCAGCTGTTCTTTTGTGCCTTCTGCGATGACTTTTCCGTGGTCGATGATGGCGATGCGCGTGCATATTTCTTCCACTTCCTCCATGTAGTGGCTCGTGTAGATGATCGTGCAGCCCATTTCATTCAGCTTTTTCACTGATTGCAGAATATAATTTCTTGATTGCGGGTCAATACCGACCGTCGGTTCATCCATGATGATCAGTTTCGGCCGGTGGGCAAGGGCGCAGGCGATATTGAGCCTGCGCTTCATTCCGCCGGAAAAATGCTTCGGCAAATATTTGTGTTTATCGCTCAAGCCCACGAATGTCAGGGCTTCCTCGACCCGTTCTCTCAGAGCCGCCCCTCTCAGGCCGTACAGCCCGGCGAAGAACTTCACATTTTCATAGGCGTTTAATTCTTCGTAAATCGCGAGGTCCTGAGGGACGATGCCGATATTCATTTTCGTTGCTTTGCTATATTTGAAAATATCTTTTCCGAGAAACAGAATGTCTCCGCCTGAAGGTTTTAAAAGACCTGAGATCATATTGATCGTCGTGCTTTTTCCGGCTCCGTTTGCGCCGAGAAACCCGAAAATCTCACCTTCTTTTACGGCAAGCGACATCTGGTCAACGGCGGCATAATCACCGAATTTCTTACTCAGCTGTTTGAGCTCCAAAATGTTCATGTTTCCACCTCTATGTCTTGTGATGCTCTTATTATAAAAAAAAGAATGAACGGCCGTTAGTGCAGCTGTTCATTCCTTTGACGTGAGAATCTTCATATTTTTCACATGAAAATATTCACTTATTCAACCGGAAGCAATGTCGTGACGGAAAAACCGGCCGTGCCGTCAAAAATAACGGTTCCGTGCAAGACGGCCGCCCGTTCTTCCATACCGAGCATGCCGAGGCCTTTTTTAAAGCGGACGGCGCCGTTTCCGTTATCTTTGACTTCCGCTTTCACGGCTTTGTTCAGCACATGGATATCAATGAAAATCTGCGTGGCATCGGCGTATTTCATTGCATTGGTCAAGGCTTCGGTTACGTTTTCCTGAATGACTCTCCAATGCATTTGCGTCAGCCTGTCCAAATCGCCTTGATGCGTAAACGGAACCGGCATGCCGTTTTTGGCCGAAAATTCATCAATAAACGTTCTTAATCTGTGAATGCCCATTTGTTCAGCGGGCGGTTTCATATTTTTCAGCGTTATGCGGATATCCTCTATGCCTTCTTTGGAAATGGTAATGGCGTTTTGGAGCAGTTCAGCCGCTTTGTCCGGATGGGAGCCGAGCATCCGCTTCGCCGCTTCCATCTGAATGAGCGCGCCGGTCATGGAATGGCCGATTTTGTCATGGATGGCTTGGGACAATCTGTTTCTTTCTTCGAGTTTGCCGGTATACTCCGATTGTTTGATATATTCTGTGCTGCTGTGCAGCTGTTTCGTCAGTTTTTCAATGCTTGAGCGCATGCTGTCTGACTGCTCTTCATATTTTTTCAGCCGGTCGCTGGACCGGGCGGCCAAAACGAATATCGCCAAGCAGAACAAGGTCATGACGATATAAGTCGGAAGGTCGCCGTACGGGATAAATAAAAACGGCAAAAACACGAGCAGGCAGAACACATAGCGGTGAACCGGATATTCGGTAAGAACGGCAAAAATGGCGGGCGGCAAAAGAAATAGAAACGCCGGATGGCCTAAGGCGGAAAGCCAAGCAGTCAATGCAAGCGAAAGCAGGGTGATCCCGCGCCTCCAAGCGGGCGGCCTGATCATGCAGACTGCAATGCCCAAAGACAGATAAAGCAGCAGAAACAAGACGGCGTACGGCGTGTAAGGGCGGTCTGCCGATACGAACAAAAAAGCCGTATAAAAAATGGCGATCAGTCTGCTCATCAGCATCCAAAAATCCATACCGTTCAACGCCCGTTATCCACCTTCCCGGTGATATAAAAAATGGCGATCTGCGTTCTGTGCTCAAGCCCTGTTTTCCCTAAAATAGATGAAATATAATTGGCCGTCGTCCCTTCAGAAATGAAAAGCTGTTTTGAAATTTCCCTGTTCGACAGTCCTTTCGCAATAAGCGACATGATGCTGAGCTCTCTTTCAGTAAACTGGCTTTCATCAATCTGATGCGCGGCTTCGGCCGGCCGGAAAAGGCTGTCTTTTATTTTATCCAGCACGGTGTCCTGAAGAATGCTGTGCCCGTTGAAGACGCTTTTGATCGCATCGCGTATCCGTTCCGGTTCGGTATTTTTTAATAAATATCCTTTCGCGCCGTTTTTAATCGCTTCTAAAATATACTCATCGTCGTCAAATGTCGTCAGGATCATCGGCTTCGTATCCGTTTCCTCCGCGATCCGTTTTGCGGCTTCGACGCCGTTCATCACCGGCATGCGGACGTCCAACAAGGCGATATCGACGGGATTGTGTTTACAATACTCTGCCGCCTCCAGGCCGTTTTCCAACGTTGCCGATACAGTAAATTCCTCATATGTATGCAAAATGATTTTCATTCCTTCTCTGATGAAAGAATTATCATCCGCGATAATGACATTAATCTTCATGGCCGCACCCTTTGTGTGTTTTTTGTTTCATTATATACCATCCGATTTTAAATCAAAAAGCCTCCCGGCGAAAGGTGCGCGGAAGGCGGATCGGTTAAGCGGGTTTTTTCAATTGGATGAAAAACAGCATCAGAAAAGAAATGATCACAATACAGATCACCCACACCCAGGCGAGTGTTTCATTGCCGGAGTCCATCGCGACGTAAATCGCTGTCGGCAGCGTTTGGGTGACGCCGGGAATATTTCCCGCAAACATTAAAGTCGCCCCGAATTCACCTAGCGCCCTTGCAATACTGAGAATGCTTCCGGTCAAGAGGGAGGGAAAGGCAAGCGGGACGGAAATACGGGTGAACACCTGCCATCTGCCGGCTCCGTCTACTTTCGCCGCTCCCTCGATGTCGGCATCAACCGCGGCGAAGCCGGTTTTAGCGGACTGATACATAAGCGGGAAGGCGACAATAGCCGAAGCGATCACCGCGGCCGACCACGTGAAAATGACGGGCTGGTGAAAAATCCGCTCAATCGCCCGGCCGATAAAGCTGTGTTTCCCGAAAATAATAATGAGAATGAAGCCGACAACGGTAGGCGGAAGAACGAGCGGGAGCATAAACAGGGTCTCCACAGCCGTTTTTCCGGGAAATCGCGCTTTCGCCATCCAGGCGCCGGCAAGCGTCCCGAGAATGATGACGGCGAGGCCCGATGCCAAAGCCACCTCAAACGACAGTACGACGGGAGTGAAAAACTCCGAAGCCGTAATGTTACTTGGCAGTAAATCCATATTTCTTAAACACTTTCATCGCTTCATCAGACTGCAGATACTGATAAAACGCTTCTGCTTCTTTACGGTGCTTTGTATCCTTGACGATGCCGAGCGGATACACGATCGGATCGTGCGTTTTCGCCGGCGCTTCATCGGTGATTTTCACCTTTTTCGAAATCAGTGCGTCTGTTTTATAGACAAGCCCGGCATCGACATTTCCGGTTTCAACATAAGAAAGCACCTGGCGAACGTCTTTTGCATAGACGACTTTATCTTTTACCTTGTCCCACAGGGATAATGCCGTCAATGACTGTTTGGCGTATTGTCCGGCCGGAACGGATTCAGGCGTGCCGAGCGCGATTTTTTCCGCGCTGTCTTTTTTCAGGTCATTCAGATGTGTCAGGTGTGCGCTGTTTTTCTCAGGCACGATCATGACGAGATCATTTTTCAAAAGATCCGTGCTGTCCTTTTTATCGATATCTCCGTCATGAACGAGCTTTTCGAATTTATCTTCGGCTGCCGAGAAGAATAAATCAGCTCCCGCGCCTTGTGAAATTTGTTTCTGCAATGTGCCTGATGATCCGAAGTTGTCTTGAATGGTTACGTTTGAATGTGATTTTTCGTAGTTGGTCTGGATTTCTTCAAGTGCATCCTGAGCGCTGGCTGCCGCAGAAACGGTCAGCGTGACTTTTTCGTTTTGTCCGCCTTTGGAGGATTGTCCGGATGAGCAGCCCGCAGTTGCGAGGAAAACGGCCATAGCCGCAGTTGTGAGTAGTGTCGCTTTCTTTTTCAACATTGTGCACCCCTTATAGCTAAATATCATTAGATCAAACTAATTATAACGCAATTGTACGTAATGGTGCGGTTTTTTTTCAATATCTGAACAGTTATAATAAAAATGGAGCGTGATAATATGACAGAAGCCACTTCCTATACAATAGAAGAAGTTGCGGGCCTTTTGAAGGTCTCAAAACTGACAGTATATGATTTGATAAAAAAAGGACTCATTCCGGCGTACAGGGTCGGAAGACAGATGAGGGTCGATGAAGAGGACTTAAAACAATATAAAACAAACATGAGAATGTCAAAAAAGCCATCCGTATCAGAAGCTGCTGACCCGTCCCGCGGGCGGGAGCCGGAAAAAAGGCAGTCCGTTATCATCAGCGGGCAGGATGTGTCGATGGACCTCCTCAGCAAACAGCTGGAACAAACAATACAGGCGGCTCCGCTCCGCAAGTACAGCGGCAGTTTGAACAGCCTGATCGAGATGTACCGCGGGGCTTGTGACATCGTCAGTCTGCATTTGTACGATGGGGAGACGGGGCAGTATAACATCCCGTACGTGAAGCGCATTCTTTCAGGGGAGCCGTTTGCGCTTTTTCATGTCGTGCTGCGGCAGGCCGGATTATATGTGAAAAAGGGCAATCCGCTGAACATTCAGGGCTTTCAGGACTTGAGCCGAAAGGATGTCCGTATCGTCAATCGCGAAAAAGGATCAGGCGCGAGGGTGCTGCTGGATGAACAGCTCAGATCTTTCGGCATTACGCCGTCTGATGTCGCCGGCTACCATGACATTGTCACGGATCATCTGTCAGCGGCTTCACAAGTGTCAAGCGGAAAGGCGGATATCGGAGTCGGGTCGCAGCATGCGGCGCATATGGCAGGCACGGACTTTATCCCGGTGATCAGTGAGCAGTACGATGTGGTCGTCTTAAAACAAAACCGGGAGCTTGTTCAAAGCGTACAGGACATCCTGAATTCTGAGGAATTCAAGTCTCAGCTTTCTCAATTATCCGGATATGATACGAAAATGACCGGACGGCTCATATATGAAACATGAAAAATCCCTCCATATAACGGAGGGATTTTTTTTATTGCTTGTAAAACCGCAGCAGGTCGCCGTTTAATATTTTATCGGAAAGCATCAGCTCTTGTTCCGCTTTTTCTTTCTCATCGCTGCACGCGCTCATGTCAGAAAGCGGTTCACCCGTTTTACGGCTGTAACACGTATTTTTCGTATAAATATGATCATCCGTGATAAAGCTGCCGTTTCTCAGCACCGCAAACGGGGTCCGCTCTCCGGAAAACAGGTCATTGCCGAACTGAATGCTGCCTTTCGTTTCAATGCCGAGCAGGTGAAGCAGCGTCGGTCTTACATCAACCTGTCCCGCGGCGGAAGCAATCGTTTCCGGCGCACGGTCGGTCACCCCGGGAATATGAATGATAAACGGCACGCGCTGAAGCTGAACCGTATCAAACGGAGTGATTTCCTCTTTCCCTAAGAATTCGGCAAGTCCTTGATTATGGGCTTCGGATATACCGTAATGATCTCCCATCAGGACGATCATCGCGTTGTCATACAGTCCTTCTTTTTTCAGCTTCTTGAAAAAGTGTTTCAGGGCCTCATCTTCATAGCGGACCGTCGTCACATAGCGGTTTAATAAATCGCTGCTTGTGTCCGGTTCTTCAATGAGCTGATCCTGTTTATCAATTTCAAAAGGAAAATGGTTGGTCAAAGTCAGCAGGCTCGCGTAAAACGGCTGCGGAAGCTTCTTTAATTTTTCCGCTGACTGTTCGAGAAATTCCTTATCCTTCAGGCCCCAGCCTGTTGAATTTTCCTGTGTCACCTTAAATTCATCCGCGTCGAAAAAACGGTCGATTCCGAATGTCCCGTACATCTCATCCCGGTTCCAAAAGGCCTTATGATTGGCATGCAGAACGGCTGAATAGTATTGACGGTCTTTTAACATATGGTACATCGTATTGAACCGGTGGCCGCTTTTTGTAAAAAAAACGGCGCCGCTTGAAGACGGATACAGCGAATTTGCAGTAATGAATTCTGAATCTGAGGTTTTTCCCTGTTCAGTCTGCTGATAAAAATGAGTGAAGTCATAACTTTTTTTCCGCAGTTTATTTAAAAACGGGGTAATCTCCCGCCCGTTGACCCGCTCATCCATTACAAAACGCTGTGTTGATTCGAGCGTAACAAAAATCACATTGCGCCCCTTTGCCAGCCCGAACTTTGATTCGGACGGCCTGCTGTAGTCGGCTTGAGTGTAATTTGCGACCGCGGCAAGGCTGTCTTCGTCGGCAAACGCTTTAGCCCCTGCATTCAGCGTCTGCGAAATGGTGTCATACAAATGAAAGTGGAACAGGCCGATTCCTTTTACGAGCGCTTCACGATCAAAAGGGTGCTTGAACAGCTTCGGCTGCTCGGCCTCAGACAGTGCAAGGTTGCACAGCATGAGGCCGGCTGATGCCCACGCATACGCTTTAACGGTACGGGCGCCCGCTTTTCCTTTATCGGCTTTATGCCTTTTACCAAGGTAAAACAAAACCGCAATATCCAAAAATAAAGCGATATAAAGCGGGTGAAACAGCTCTTGGACGCTGCTTCCCATATCACCCATATTGCTCGCCTGAAACAAAACCGGTATGGTGATAAAATCAATATAAAACCCGTAAAACACCGTATTCGCGATTAAAATTCCCGTCAGCATCACATTTGCCGAAAGCAGAAAGATCCGCTGTTTTTTTTCCGTCAGCAGCAGGGCGATGCCGAACAGCGGCACAATGAAGCTCAGCGGATTAATGAGGAGCAGACATTCCTCAAGAACGGAATTGTTCTGCAGACCAAAACCGAGCTTATACACGGCATAGGTTTTCATCCACATGAACAGGATGGACAGGCATAAAAACCGATGATTGCTGAAAAAGGTTTTCTTCATATGTATGACTCCTCACTCTAAAAGCGAAAGACGCTTTTTGTTTAAGAGATGCGGCCGTGAACCAGTTCGTATAAATAATAGCAGGATACAATCGTTAAGCCGGCCAGCACAAGCTGCTCCGAAAAGCTCCCCGTTCTCATATAAAGGGGAAGACGGAAGCGGATGGCGGACGGAAACAGCAGTTTAATGCCGTTGACGGTCCATGCGTCAAGCACAAGATGGCTCGCCATTCCGATCATCAGTCCGGCGGAAATGCTCGGATTCGGAATATAGGATGCCGTAATGAAAAACATAATAAGCATAAACAGCAGGCTGTGTGTAAACGTTCTGTGGCCGAACACCGTGCTTACGATTTTGGACAGAACGGGCAGCGTTCTGCCGATTTTGCTTTTCGTATGGCATATGTCGGGAATCAGCGCCCCAAGGGCACCCGCTGAGGTCACAAGGACCGGATCATACCCGTAATAATACGCAATTGCGGAACAAGAAGCGATGCCTCCCATGATGTGTGTTTTTCCTGTCATTTTTCGCTTCTCCTTTTTATTTTTGCCAAAATCCCCTGAATTACAAATATATCAAGAGAATGCATGTTTGATCAACAAACTTTACCTGTTCCGCCAAAAGGAAGGAGAGGCGGATTCCGCATATTCTGCCGCGGAAAAAGACACATTATAGGTGTACCTATATTTGATAAAGAGGTGATACAGATGGCTTTCTTTAACAAAGAAAAAGGAAAAAACAGCGATAAAAACAAAAACGTCATTCAAGGCGCGCTTGACGACGCCGGTGCAGCTCTGAAAGACGATCCGCTTCAAGAGGCTGTTCAAAAGAAAAAAAACAACCGCTGACCATATAAGACGGGTAGGGCGAACGCTCTATCCGTTTTCCATCTAATTTTTCCCTTTGACAGATCTTTTTATCTCTGATAACCTCTGAGTAGAATTGAATGATAAAAATCCTCACTCTTTCTCGGTGAGGTAGAGGTTGCGCTTGATGATGAGTCGCACATGCCAGGCTGATAGGGGCCGCAAAACATGTGTTAAAGGCATCAGCGCCGAAGTGTAAAGAAAGCCGATCCTTCTTTATGCTGGGACTGTATCTGAATAAGTGCAGGACTGCCGCGTGCTTTTTCGCGGAGGGCTATCCGGAGATCAAGGGTGTGTGTGTTTCTTTAAGCATGGACTTTTGTTCAGGCTTTTTTTGCGTGTAAATATGGTCTCGGGGTCTGGTCCGTACGAATGAACAACCAGGAGGTACAGGAATGGAACAGACGAAAAAATGGGGTTTTTGGTTATTAACGGCGTTTGTCGTAGGAAATATGGTAGGCTCGGGCATCTTTTCGCTTCCGAGTTCGCTCGCAAAAATCGCGAGCCCGTTCGGCGCCACATCGGCATGGCTTTTAACGGGAGCCGGTGTGTTAATGATCGCGCTGGTCTTCGGCCACTTATCCATCCGCAAGCCTGAGCTGACGGCGGGGCCGCAAAGCTATGCGCGTGCGCTGTTCAGTGATCGGAAAAAAGGGAATGCAGCGGGCTTCACGATGGTGTGGGGCTACTGGGTGGCGAGCTGGATCAGCAACGTGGCGATCATCACGAGCCTTGCCGGATATTTAACATCATTTTTCCCGATTTTAACGGATAAGCGTGAAATGTTTTCGATCGGCGGTCAGGCTGTTACGCTCGGCCAGCTGCTGACGTTTGCCGTATGTACGGTTTTATTATGGGGCACTCACACGATTCTCGTCACCAGCATTAACGGTGCGAGTAAATTAAATTTTGTCACGACGTTTTCAAAAGTATTAGGATTTATCTTCTTTATCATTGCAGGTTTATTTGTGTTTCAAACGTCGTTTTTCGATCATTTTTATTTTCCGGTTCAAACAGGTCCTCACACAGTTGAGGGAATCGGCGGACAGATCCACAATGCGGCGATTTCAACATTATGGGCGTTCGTCGGAATTGAATCGGCAGTCATTTTATCCGGGCGCGCCCGTTCGCAGCGCGACGTGAAACGCGCCACCATTACCGGATTATTGATCGCGCTCAGCATCTATATCATCGTGACATTGATTACGATGGGCGTGCTTCCGCATGGTAAGCTTGTCGGCTCGGAAAAACCGTTTGTTGACGTATTGTACGCGATCGTCGGCAATGCAGGAAGCGTCATCATGGCGATTCTGGCGATTTTGTGTCTGTTCGGAACGATGCTCGGCTGGATTCTTCTCGGCTCTGAAGTTCCGTATCAAGCGGCGAAATCAGGAGACTTTCCGGCTGCTTTTGCAAAAACGAATAAACAGGGAAGCCCGGTTGTGTCGTTAATCGTAACGAACGTGATGTCACAGATCTTTATCTTTTCAGTTATTTCCCGGACGATCAGTGACGCGTTTACGTTTTTAACGACGGCGGCGACGCTCGCTTATCTGATTCCGTATCTCGTATCAGCGTTTTACAGCCTGAAGCTCATTTTTACGGGTGAAACGTATGACGAGATAAAGGGTTCAAGAGTAAGAGACGGTATCATCGCCATCCTTGCCTGCATTTATTCTTTTTACGTCATTATTACCGGAACGGCCGATTTAACGACCTTTATTCTCGGTATCGGGCTGTTTTTCGTCGGTTTGCTGTTATATCCTTTCGTCTCAAAGAAATTTGCAAACAACAGACAATCGGTATGACAAAAAGACATCTCACGTCTGTGAGATGTCTTTTTTATTTGCGGCAGCGGATTACTTTTTGACGGCGTGTATATAATGAATGGTCTCGAATGCGGTTAAATGGTCAGTGCGTCCGCGGAAAAAACGGTCATTGACGTCCGCCGGAGATAAATGTTCATAAATAAGCAGACCTGATGATTCTAATATTTTTTCGATTTCTTTATAACTGAAACACGATAACATCGGTTCTCCGCTTGCTGCAGCCATTTTTACCATGTTTTCCACTCTGTTTGACAGTCCTCTTTCTTCAAAAAGGGACTCATCTGCATAATCAAACACGATAGAGCTTCCCGGCGGGACTTCGGCACATAATTGTGTGAGCAGGCGGGCGAGATGCTTTTTCGTAAGATAGTATGACACACCGAGCAGGCTGAAAAAGGTTTTTTGGCGTGAAAAACCTTCCTGATGCAGACGGCTGAAAGAAAGCGAAGCGGCGAAGTCCATCGGTACAAAATGCAGATGATGGGAAATGCCGAGGTTCAGATGTTTCAATCTGTTTATTTTGTCTTCCTGTGAAGCGGGATGATCGATTTCAAATATGTCTAAGGCGTTTGTCACCTCAGGATGCCTGAAACAAAAAGTATCCAGCCCCGCGCCAAGGATGACATACTGTTTGGCCCCGAGCTTCACTTCATTGAAAAGCACTTCTTCACAATATGCGGCACGGGCTAACGGTGTAGGAGACAGCTGGACTTGAGTCACCCATTTTAAGATGTCATCCGGTTGGCCTTGAAGCCTCTGGGCCATGTCTTTGCTGAAAAATGATATACCTTGAATCAGATGATCGCGGATGTCCGAATGCTCTTTTTCAGAAATCAGATCTTGTGCCAAAAAATCATCAAATATCACCGGGGTGTCGTATTTACTGTGGTACGCCCTTCCGAAAGCGGACAGCAGGGAAGTCATACTCGCCTTGTTTTCTTTCATATAAAGATCCTCCGTTATTTACATCAATCTCCGGCCGGGAGAATCTTATTATACATGTTAATCCAAAAATGTAAATTATAGCATAAATAAATTTTTTTGTCAAGTTTCAAGCGTAATAAAAAGCCGCTGTGACAGCGGCTTCGGGGTTACTTCGTTAAGCTTTTTGTGATGTAGTCGAGCTGGCCTTCAAGTGAGATCGGGTCTGAGAAATAGAAGCCGATCGGATCAATGCGGTAGACATGGTTTTGTTTGACGGCATCGAGGTTCTTCCAGATTGAGCTGTCAAGCACGCCTTTGTCGTCACCGCCGGCCTGCCATGGCCCCATAAAGATGTAGTCTCCCGCGAAGTCAGGAAGTTTCTCGAGTGAAATGCTGGCGTAGCCCGGCCCTTGATTAATGGCTTTTTCCTGCGTCAGTTTTGTGGCCTTCAGCCCGAGTTTGTCATAAATGATGCTTCCGCCGCGGCCGAAGTCTTTACCGAATACATAGATGTCTTTTCCGTTTGTCTGCATGATGGAGATGGTTTTTGAGCCGACCGCTTTTTGAACCTTTGTTTTAGCGGCAGCGGTTTTCTTATCCCATTCAGTCAGCCATTTGTCTGCTTTATCTTCAGTGCCTGTCATTTTCGCAAACTCTTTGAATTGATCAATGTTGCTGAGCTTGTCATATTTAATGGCGATTGTCGGCGCGATTTTTTCCAGTTTTTCAATGTCGGCGCCTTGTGTCGTCCAGACAACGATTAAATCCGGCTTTAAGTCAATGATTTTTTCAACGGACGTGCCGTCGCCGATGTTTGTCACACCCTTTGTTTTCCCTTTGTAATAAGGGTTTTTAAATACGTTTTGCGGCGCGCCGACAACATTGATGCCGAGCTGTTTAAAGTCGCCGTAGTAGCCGTCAGCCATGACGACGACCCGTTTCGGGTGCTTCGGAATTTTAATATTGCCGTTTTCGGCTTTATACGTGATGGTTTCTTCTTTTTCAGAAGAACCTTTCGTGTCTGAAGAATTGCCGCATGCGGCCAAAGCGGCGATGAGCAGCACGGCAATCAGCGCTGCGCCGATTTTCTTGTATGTATGGAACATCTGACATTCCTTCTTTCATAAAAATTAGTGATAAAGAGAATCATTATCAGTGTGATTATATCACTGCTTTCATAGAGAAGCACGCTCTTTTTTAAGAAAAACTTTCTTTTTTTATATGAAATTAGGTCTATTAAAAGAGAAGATAAAAGTGCTATACTGAAACAAGTCATTGATAATCATTATCATTACCATTCTTGTTTTGAGAAAGGAAGAACGAGTGTTGGGTCTATTGAAAAAGAAACAGACAATGACGGCTCAAGGGGCATCAGGGAGTGAAATCCAGTGGACGGCGCGTTCATTCCGGGCTGCTGTGCTGCTGTGTGCCGGTATTGCGGTTTTATTGATCGGCGCGGCTCTGTCTGTTTCCATCGGAGCTGCCGATATTCATCTGCGGACGGTGTGGGATGCTCTCTTTCACTTTCAGCCGCAAAATACATCTCATCAAATCATACGCGATCTGAGGCTGCCGAGAACTGCCGCCGCCGCGCTCGTCGGGGCTTTTTTAGCTGTGTCCGGGGCGATTATGCAGGGGCTGACGCGGAACCCGCTTGCTGAGCCTTCCATTATGGGCGTGACGTCGGGGTCAGGATTTGCGATCGCATTGGCATTTGCTTTTTTTCCGGGTCTGTCTGCGGCGGGACTTGTTTTGTGGTCCTTTGCGGGAGCGGGAATCGGAGCGCTTATTGTGTTTGGCATCGGCCTGTTTTCAAAAGGCGGTCTGACACCGGTGAAGCTCGCGCTGGCCGGTACGGCAGTCGGCTATTTCTTAACGGGGCTTTCAAGCGCGATTGCGATCCGTTTTGATGTCGCCCAGGATGTGAAGTTCTGGTATGCCGGAGGAGTTGCTTCCGTGAAATGGGAAGGCGTGCAGCTGCTTTTGGCGGTCGGGGTTATCGGGCTTTTGCTGGCATTTCTGATTGCGCGCTCAGTGACGGTGCTGAGCTTGGGTGAGGAACTGGCCAAAGGGCTCGGGCAGTACACATCGCTTGTGAAAGTAATCGGAATGTTTGTCGTTGTCCTCTTGACGGGGGCTTCAGTCTCAGTCGCCGGAGCCATTTCTTTTATCGGCTTGGTGATTCCGCATATCACCCGGTTTTTAGTCGGGGTAGATTACAGGTGGATCATTCCCTGTTCGGCGGTATTCGGCGCCGTTCTGTTAGTCTTCAGTGATATTGCCGCAAGACTCGTCAATGCGCCGTTTGAAACACCGGTCGGCGCTTTAACCGCCCTTATCGGCGTTCCCTTTTTCTTTTATTTGGCGCGCAGGGAAAGGAGAGGGCTGTAATGAATGTAAAATCGAAAAAACCGCTGGCGGTCATGGCCGTTACGTTTTTGCTCATATGCATCGTCTTTTTTATCAGTTTAAACATGGGGGTGATCCGGATTGCGCCTCTTGATACGCTGCGTGTCTTTTTCGGACAGGGGGATGCCCGGGATCAGCTCGTTTTATTTGAATTCAGACTGCCGCGCATGGTGCTGTCATTGCTGGTCGGCGCCGGAATCGCGGTTTCAGGCGCGATTTTTCAAAGCGTGTCTCAAAATGACTTGGCGGAGCCGGGCATTCTCGGTATTAACGCCGGAGCGTCTTTGGCGGTCGTTCTGTTTATCTTCTTTTTCCAAGGATCAGCTGTTGATTTAAGCATGGCCGGTACATGGCTGCTTCCGGTGAGCGCTTTGGCGGGGGCTTTTCTGGCTGCGCTGCTCATCTATGTTCTGGCTTGGAAAAAAGGCGTTTCACCTGTCCGGCTCGTTTTGGTCGGGATCGGCGTCAATGCGGGGTTTAATGCGCTTCTCTTGATTTTTCAGCTGAAAATGGACCCGCGGGATTTCATGCAGGCGCTTGTATGGATTTCCGGTTCGATTTGGAACGCCAATTGGAAAATGGTGCTGTCCATTTTGCCGTGGCTGCTGGTTCTTTTACCGTTCAGCCTCTATAAAGCCAGGTATTTAAATGTGCTTCAGCTCGGTGATCAGCTGGCGGCGGGGCTTGGCACCCGGGTTGAAAAGGAGCGGCGCGTTCTGCTGATGTCCGCCGTTGCCCTGACCGCGTCATGTGTTGCGGCAGCCGGCGGAATCGCTTTTCTCGGACTCATTGCACCGCATTTGGCCAGAAGGCTTACCGGGCCGCGCCACCAGACGCTTATCCCGGTTTCGGCTTTAATCGGAGCATTTTTATTTCTGCTTGCCGATACGCTGGCGAGAAATGTGCTTGCACCGTCCGAAATTCCCGTCGGCCTGGTGATTTCCGTGCTCGGAGCGCCGTATTTTGTATATTTGCTGATGAAAACGAAATAGAGGAAGGAGGCTGCCGCGATGAACTCATTATCGGCGGAACAGCTTACTGTCGGTTATGGTGACCGTTTGATAGCGAAAGAATTGGATATCGCCATCCCGAAAGGAAAAATTACAACGCTGATCGGTCCGAACGGCTGCGGAAAATCGACGGTTCTCAAAACGATGTCAAGAATCATGAAACCGAAATCCGGCGCCGTCTATTTAAACGGACAGGCGATCATGCAAAAATCCACGAAGGACATCGCCAAGGAAATGGCAATTCTTCCGCAGACGCCTGAAGCGCCGAGCGGGCTGACGGTGTACGAACTTGTTTCTTACGGCAGGTTTCCGCATCAGTCCGGAATGGGCCGTTTGAGTGATAAAGACCGTGACATGATCAAATGGGCGCTTGAAGAGACGGGGATGGCCGAATTTTACGACCGGCCGATCGAAGCGCTTTCCGGGGGACAGCGGCAGCGTGTGTGGATCGCCATGGCGCTCGCTCAAGAAACGGAGCTGCTGCTTCTTGATGAACCGACCACTTATTTAGATCTCGCCCATCAGCTTGAAATTTTGCAGCTGCTGGACAAATTAAACAAGGAGCAGGGCCGCACCATTTTAATGGTCATTCATGATCTGAACCATGCCGCCCGTTTTTCCCATTACATGATCGCCCTGAAAAAAGGGCGCGTCATCAAGGAAGGAACGGCGGAGGAAGTCATGACTCCCGGCATATTGGAAGACGTTTTTCAGATTGACGCACAGATTGTAAAAGATCCGCGCACGAACAAACCGGTCTGCTTAACCTACGATTTAATCCGGCATGAAAACGCAACGGTATGATGAAAAAAAACGCAGAGCCATTCCGGCCTGCGTTTTTTTTTATTGCGCCCGGGGCTGCTTTTGTCCGGAGACGCATTTATCCAAAACGAAAAAAACTCCCGCCACAATCAGCTCCTCCGTCGTTGACAGCCAAATCTTTTCAATCAGTTTATCCGTCGTATACGCGGTCATCCAGAGGAACAGCAGCTGAACGGTGCTGGCTAAAAGGAGAAAAGGCAGCCTGCCCGTCCCAAAAAAGGTAAAGCTATGTATCATCAGCCGCTCAAGCGGTTCAAAACATAAACCGAGAAGAATAAAAAGCACGGAAAAAAGCAGGACGTACGCCATCGATCCGTAGCTCGTCCCGGCTAATGAAAATACAGCCATCATCACGATAAAATACCCGAATAATACGGCAGCGGCTGCCAGGGCATACCGGAGCACCTGAAGAAATAACATTTTCGTCCCGTTTTGATTGATCATCTGTTCAGCTCCTTTTCACACAGAGGAGACTTGCAGAGACGGAACTCTGCAAGTCGGTGTGTATCTTCTTCAGCATTTCTTTTTGACGACAGGGTGTTTCTCTTTTGAAAGAATATCCGTAAAGTCTTTGCCCAGATCCAGATGCTGCTGGACGAATTTCTCGGGAAGCATGGCAAGCCATTGGTTCAGGGACACATCGGCATAGTGGTCATCCTTGAAGATTTCCAGGAAGACGAGCGGCTCATCTCCCAAATTCTCCACATAGTGGCCCATTGCGAACGGAACGTAACCGACATCCCCGGCCTGATAGTTAAATGTTCTTGCATGGCCGTCCGATGCAAAAACCGTCATCCGCCCTTTACCGGAAATATAATACTGCCATTCATGCGTGTTCGGATGCCAGTGCAGCTCTCTCATTGCGCCCGGTTCGACCACGACAAGCGCTGAAGCGATCGTTTTGGACACTTTGAAGTTTGTGGAATCCGCGATATATACTTTGCCGCCATCCGTCTCAGCAGTCGGGCCTTCATCCAGCAGGCGGTAAGTGAACGGATATGGCACTTCACCGTTCGGGCCTTCCACGATGTCATCTTTCAGCTTCCCGGGAACCGGCTCTTCAAAGATATATTTTTCTTTCCCGGGCAGGCCGGCGAGGTCTTTTTCTGAAACCCCGAAGTTGTTGGCGATGACATCAAGCGGTGTGTGGGCAAGCCAGTCAGTCACTTGGAATGTGCTGTTTTCTGAGAAGGAACCGTCATCAAAAACCAAGAGGAATTCACAGCCTTCTTTCAGCGCCTGAATGGAGTGCGGCAGGCCTGACGGGAAGTACCACAGATCTCCTTCCTTCACGTCATCGATAAAACTGCGTCCCTGTTCATCAACAATCGTGACCCGCGCTTTGCCCGTCAGCATATATGCCCATTCCGCTTCTTTATGCCAGTGCAGCTCACGGATGGCACCCGGTTTTAAACGCATGTTGACAGATGCCAGATTTTCAGAAATCGGCAGCTCGCGAACGGTCACCTCACGCGCGTATCCGCCCTTTTCCAGCCGGTTGTGCACATCTGAGAAAGAGAATTTCATATTATCCACTGTGCCGTGATCCGTTTCCGGCGGCGTCAGCATATCCGGATTTTGGCGGTCTCTTTCAAGGTTGCGCGGTATCGTGACGGTCGCCCCTTTGTCTCCTCTGATCGGCTGCGGGATATTGCAGTTGTTTTCTTTTGACATGTAAATCGTCTCCTCTCAAGCTTTGTTTTTTCAGAAAGAGAATGTGAAAGGCCTTTCGTTTTCCCTTCTGCTTTGTTAAGTGATGCGTTCCGATGAAAAGTCAACTTCGAGTGAAAATTAATTTTTCATTTTCTGATCTTTCAGTTCCGTCATCAGTTCGATCAGGGCGTCAAACTTCTTCTCAAACCGTGTGAGAAGATACATGGCAATCAGAGCCGGAAAGCCGAGATTGCCGATCTGTCTGACCGTTTCTTCTATAAAAACCTGATCCATTATCAGCCACCTCCTGACTTGACCTGCAGTCATGTATATAAGTGAAAGAAAGAGCGGCTCCTGTAAACCTGATATCCCGGTTGAGGGTCTTTTTTTTGTTCCGGCAAAACCGGGACATAAGGAATACGGAATCTTAGTCGGAAAGGAGTAGTTTACTTTTTTTTGCTTTCTTTCATTTAATTTAAATAGGGGGCGGTTTTATGGACTATCAAGTTCTTTTACGGTCAAAATGCAAGGAAATTATGAAACATCCGATCGTTAAACATTTTTTAAGTGACCCAAAGCATTACGAGAAATTTAAAAATGTGCTGGAACATTCAGACGAGAAGGATGCAAAATCATTGGATGACCATTTTAAGCAGTTTTATAAGGAAATCCGGATCATCAAATATATGAACTCTATGATCCGGATTTTCTCAATCGATTTTGACAAGCGCATCCGTAAAAATCAGAAGCGCTATCCGCTGACGGTGGATCAGCCGGAGGGAGGTGAAGCGCTTCCCTATGAAATGGGAAAAGACGCGTATGAAGAGTTTCTGCGGAAGCAGGGGGATTTGAGCCAGCATGTCCAAAACCGTGATTTATACGAAGCGCTTCAGACGTTAACCGATAAGCAAAAAAGCGTGCTGACGAATATTTATCTTCACGGAGCGACGATGAAGGAGATTGCCGAGTCGCTGGGTGAATCACGGCAGAACATTTCTAATATTCATAAAAAAGGGCTCGATAATCTCAGAAAGCATCTGGACAAGCAAAAAAAGGGGGAAAATAAGCAGTGAACGGGCCATTTGACTTCAGCAAAGAGAACACAGATACCGACGAAATGGAACTTTTGATTTCGCGTTTTTCGCCAATGATAAAAAAAAAACTGAGCAATACATCATACCAGGAAAGAGAAGATCTTGAACAAGAATTGAAGATTAAAATAGTTGAAAAAGCGGACATGCTGTTATGCCAGGACGTGCCGGGTTTTTGGGAATTTATTCTTCATCTTATAAATGAAAGCTCCTGACAAAAGCGGCGGAATGATGGATATTCCGCTCTGACAACGTGAGAAAAACGAGAAGAGATGTCCGGTCTCGTTTTTCTTTTCTGTTTCCCCGCAAGACCTCCGCACTAAAAAAGTACCAAATCTTATCCATATAATGATATGATGAAAAAAACAAAGAGAAAGGAACGTCCAAGTGGAAAATGCGTCAATTTTAATTGTAGACGATGAGAAGGCGATCGTTGATATGGTCAAACGCGTTCTCGTCAAAGAAGGCTATCACAACATTAAGACAGCCGGAAGCGCTGAGGAAGCGATCGAGTTTGTTAAACATGAAACCGCGGATCTGCTCGTGCTGGATGTGATGATGGAAGGCATGTCCGGTTTTGAAGCATGCACCGAAATCCGGAATTATACCGACGCTCCGATCTTTTTTCTGACTGCCCGTTCTTCTGATGCGGATAAGCTGTCAGGATTTGCATTGGGAGCTGACGATTATATAACAAAGCCGTTTAATCCGCTCGAATTGGCGGCGCGGATCAGGGCGACGTTAAAGAGAACCTATAAGCGCGAAGAGAAAACGGCGGTAAAGACGTATTCATATAGCCATTTTTCCTATTCACCGCAAAACGCCGAGCTGATCGTCGGGGGCGAGCCCGTCAGCTGCTCCGCACAGCTTCTGCAGCTGCTTCAATATTTCTGTGAACACCCTGATGTGGTGCTCTCAAAAGATCAGATCTATGAAAAAGTATGGGGATATCCGTCTTACGGCGACAACAACACCGTCATGGTGCATATCCGCAAGCTCAGAGAAAAGATTGAAAAAGACCCCAGCAATCCGTCCTATATTGTAACGGTGCGCGGCCTCGGTTATCGGTTTATTCCCGATCAAGGAGAAAAAGGAACCCGCTCATGAGAATGCGCGGAAAATTTCTGCTCCACTTTTTCGGACAGCTGCTGCTTGTCATCTTGCTGATGTCCGTTTTGGCCGTCGCTTCTTTCTTCTATTTGGATTGGCGTTTCAGCGAAGCGGAAGCCAATGCGGGACTGACCAAAGCGACGGCGGACTCGTTTGAAGCATGGCTTGATAAAAATGAAGACGGCACATGGGATGTCGATGAGTTTTTAAAGATGTCGGTCAGAAAGCAGAAGGGCTGGCTGCAGATCATTAATGACAATGAAAAAACGGACTACGCGTACAGAGTGCCGAAAGACGTCCCGAGCCATTACAGCAGAAAAGACCTCTTATCCATTTATCAGTACCGGAATTTTGACAACTACAAGCTGAATTACTGGACGGTCACGATAAATGATGAGACCTATTTGATTCTGTTCGGCTGGAAATCCGCCAGTGAGCAGCTTCTCACTTACATCGAATCACAGGAGCCATCCCTCGCTTCCCTTTCTCAATATAAAAAAAGCACGATTGATTATATTAAACGGGAAAAAGGGGCGGTCTACCTTCTCGAAGACAGCGGCAGACTGCTCGGGGATATCAACAGCACGAAAAAAGAACGGAACACCGTCAATGAGCTTGAATTGCTGAAATACAGTTCCAAGCCGTGGAATTACAAACGGGAAATTTCTTTTAAAAGACTCGATAAAACGAAATGGATGGTCGCGTCGGTGCCGAACCCCGTGTACATCCCCGATCACGAGTTTAACAAATCATTTTTGAGAAATGTGATGAAAACCCTCTTCCTCTTGATCGGAATCCTGGTATTTATGATCTGCATCCTGACCATCTGGTACTCTTTCCGTTTCGGCTGGCCGCTGTTTCATACCATCAAATGGCTCGTCAATTTATCAAAGGGCCGGCTTGAAGAGCCGAAGAACCGCAAAGGACAGCCGGTCAGCAAAAACAAAAAAGGCAAAACAAAACAGCCGTTCCGCTTTTTCGCCGAGATTTTCGAATCGATGGATCAGCTGACCGACACGCTGAAGCGGGATAAGAAAAACAGAGAAAAAATCCAGGCGACAAGGGAAGAATGGATCGCCGGGCTGAGCCATGACTTAAAAACCCCGCTGAGCACGATTTACGGCTACAGCATGATGCTTGAATCGAAGCAATACGACTGGACCCCGGAAGAAGTCAAAGAAATGGGGCAGATCGTCCGGGAAAAATCAGAATATATGTCCAAGCTGATTGAGGACTTAAACTTAACATACCGCCTCAAAAACGCGGCCCTCCCGATCGAACGGCGGCTGATCAACGTCGTGCCGTTTATCAGAAACGTCACGAACGATTTCACGAAAAACACGTTCTCGGAAGGCTATGACATCGCCTTTGAAACCAAAAAGGAAGACATTCTTTTCGCCATTGATGAAGCGTGGTTCCGCCGTATTCTGGAGAATCTGCTGGCAAACGCGGTTAAGCATAATAAGAAAGGGACCGCCATTCGGGTCGTGCTTGAGGAATCAGCCGAACAGCTCATTCTGAAGGTGAAAGATAACGGAAGAGGAATGGACGACGAAACGATTCACCAGCTGTTTAACCGTTATTACCGGGGAACGAATACGAAAGGCCCGTCAGAAGGAACGGGACTCGGGCTCGCCATTGCCAAGGAGCTGGTACACCTTCATAACGGAACCATCCATGTCAACAGCAGAATCAGCGCCGGAACGGTGATTACGATTCTTTTTAAAAAAGATTGAGTTTGGACGCCGCTTTGTCGGGAATAACAATAGAAGACTGACAAGCAAAAGAGGTGTTCACACATGGAAGCAGCATTACGAGCAGATACGAGAGCGGTTATCGGAGAAGGCCCTTTATGGGACAAGGACAAGCAATGCCTGTACTGGGTGGATATACTGGGCAGCCAGCTCCATATCTTCACTCCGGCTGACGGAATCAACCGTTCCGTTAAATTCAAATCATTTGTCACAGCTCTGGCCTTGTATTCAAAGGAAGAGCTGGTGATGACGATGAAAGACGGTTTTTACCTGTACAATCTTCGGGAAGATACATTGACGAAGATGAAGCAGCCGAGAGACATGCGGGAAGATATCCGTTTCAATGACGCAAAATGCGACCCGTCCGGCAGATTATGGGCGGGAACGACGAGCATGGAAGGCAAAGAAGAGGAGGCTTCGCTGTACCGTCTGAATACGGACGGCAGCCTTGCCAAAATAAAAGACCAGGTCTCCACCTCGAACGGTTTGGATTGGGATCGGGACCGAAACTTGATGTACTATATCGACACTCCGACGCAGGAAATCGTCTGTTATGCATACGATCCTGAAACCGGAGCCGTATCAGATCCGAAAACGGTCTACCGCTTTCCGGAGTCGCAAGGATCTCCCGACGGAATGACCATTGACCGTGACGGAATGCTGTGGGTGGCTCTGTTCGGAGGCGGCCGTGCCGTCCGGATTGACCCGTTTTTGCATAAGGAAATTGCATCTATCGAAGTTCCGGCGAAATACGTCACCTGCTGCGCGTTCGGAGGCAGAGAATTGAACACGTTATACATTACGACCGCGACGGAAAAATTGACGGAAGCCGAAAGACTTGAGCAGCCGCATGCGGGCGGCCTGTTTTCAGCAGAGCTTGAGACGGGCGGCTGGGAGCCGGTTCCGTTTGCAGGCATGATGTAAAAAAAAGCCCTGGCATATGGGGAAGTTCCCATTGTGCCGGGCTTTTTTGTGTTAAATGGAGCGGATGATGCCGCCTTCAACCCGCTGTGCGGTGCCATTAATGGCAGAAGCCGCTGATGAAGCGAGAAATACAATCGTATTGGCGACTTCTTCCGGGGTTGCATAGCGCTGAATCAATGATGTCGGTTCATTCACTTTAAAATAATCCCGGACGAAGCTGTCCGTGTCTTCTCCGGCAGCCTTTGCGGCTCCTTCCATGTAAGAAGCGACGCCTTCGGTCCATGTCGGTCCCGGCAGCACGGAGTTGACCGTGACATTTGTGCCTTTCGTCATTTCCGCCATTCCCCGGGACAAGCTGATTAACGCCGTTTTCGTCATTGAATACGGAATCATTTGCGCAAGCGGTTTGACTCCGGCTTCACTGGAGATGTTCAGAATCCGTCCGCTGTTTCTTTCGAGCATTTGCGGCAGAAAACGCCGGCACAGGCGCACGGCGCTCATAACATTCACTTCAAAATACCGAGTCCATTCGTCATCAGACACCTCAGCGAAGTCCTTTACTTCAAAAAAGCCGAGGTTATTGACGAGAATATCGACTTCCCCGATTCCGCCGGCGCGCTTTATCAAGTCATCCGCCTCATCCTGGCGCGATAAATCCGCAGCGATGCCGTGAACCGTTCCGTAAGCGGAAAGCTCCTCAACCGCCCGTTCCACAGTTTCTTTTTTTCTTCCGTTTATAATCACCTCGGCGCCTTCGGCTAAAAAGCTTTTTGCCGCGGCTTTTCCGATCCCTGAAGTTGATCCTGTAATCAACACGAGCTTTCGTTCAAGCTGTAATTCCATGATAATCCTCCTTTTTACACCATTGTGTAACAGTATACATGATGAATTTTAGTGTGTACGAACAATTTGCTTTCATGCAAAAAGGCCGGATATACAAGCCTTAAAGACTTATAGTATAATTACTGCGAAAAAAGGATACGAATGTCAAAGAGACAATCGTTTACCATAATCAGGGGGAGTTAAAAGAATGAAGAAGATCACTGCCGTCTGGGCGGCGCTCTTGGTCACCGCCTTTGTGATCGCCGGCTGTTCCGGCGCACAGGAAGAAGGAAGCGCGGCCAAACAAAAAGCCGTCTCAACCGAAGCATTCCCGGTAACCATTAAGGATGCCGTGAACGAAAAAATAACCATAAAGCAGGCACCGGAAAAAATCGTTTCCCTCATGCCGAGCAATACGGAAATTACATACGCGCTCGGACTGGGAGATAAGGTCGCAGGCGTCACGACAAATGATACATATCCGAAAGAAGCGGTAAAAAAACCGAAAGTCGGAGATATGAATGTGAACGCTGAAAAAGTCATCGCGCTGAAGCCGGATCTCGTGCTTGCCCACGCGTCCTCTATGTCCGCTTCCGCCGATGCGATGAAGCAACTGAAAGATGCGGGCATCACCGTCTTAACGGTCAATGATGCGCAATCGTTCCAAGACGTGTACAAATCAATCAGCATGATCGGAAAAGCGGCCGGCAAAGAAAAGCAGGCGGATAAGCTGATCAAATCGATGAAATCCGACCTTTCCGGCATAGAAAAGAAAGCGGCGGCCATTTCTGAAAAAGACGAAAAGAAAGTATTCGTCGAAGTGTCTCCTGACGGCTACACGACGGGGAAAGGCACGTTTATGAACGAAATGCTTGAAGATATACATGCGAAAAACGCCGCCGGCAGCCAGACCGGCTGGGTGCAATTGACGGATGAAGCGATTGTCAAAATGAATCCGGACGTCATCATTACGACAGACGGCGTAAAGGCCGCTGAAGTGGAAAAACGCGCCGGCTGGGGTGCCGTCAATGCGGTCAAACACCACAATGTCTATTCTGTTGATCCTGACCTTGTCACACGCTCAGGCCCGCGCCTTGTCAAAGGGGTCGAGAAGCTTGCAGAAAGCGTTTATCCTGAAACGTTTAAAAAGTAACCGCCCGCTGGCCTACACGGTCAGCCTGCTGTTTTTAGCCGTTTGTACGGCACTCGGCATTTCAATCGGCAGTCTGCATATTCCTTTATCCGACGTTTTTTGGATCGGGATCGGCCGGACATCCTCGGCTGACCCTATGAATGTAAATATTATGATGAATATCCGCCTGCCGAGAGTCGTTCTGGCTGCCCTTGTCGGAGCCGCGTTATCCATTGCGGGAGCGGCGTTTCAGGGACTTCTGAAAAATCCGCTCGCCGACCCTTATACACTCGGGGTATCTTCGGGAGCCTCGGCGGGAGCCGTTATCACCTTGTTTTTCGGCATTCAGATACCCGTCATCGGCCGGTTCACACTACCGGTTGTCAGCATCGCCGCAGCCATTGCGGTCATGGCGGCGGTTCTGTTTTTCAGCCGCCTCGTTCATGCGTCGATGTCGGTTTCGACACTCATTTTGACAGGCATCATCATGAATTCTTTTCTCGGAGCTCTCATTTCGCTTGTGATCGCTTTAACGGGCAATGATCTGCTCCCGATTGTCCGCTGGCTGTTAGGAAGCGTGTCAATGAGGGGCTGGGGCTATGTCGCGCTGTTTCTGCCTTTTTTTCTGGCCGGGACGGCGCTTCTGCTTATCAATGGCAAAGAATTAAACATTATGACTTATGGAGAAGAAAAGGCAAGGCTGTTAGGCGTCAGTACGGGAAAAAGAAAACTGCTGATGATCGCCGCCGGATCTCTGCTGACGGGAGGAGCGGTTGCCGTCTCGGGGACGATCGGATTTGTCGGCCTTGTCATACCCCACGTGACACGGCTCTTATGGGGGACGGATCATCGCCATTTACTGCCGCTGTCAGCATTGACGGGCGCCGGTTTTCTCATTTTGGCGGATTTGTTTTCCCGCACCGTCATTGAGCCTGTCGAATTGCCGATCGGCATTATGACGGCTTTGGCGGGAGCGCCTGTATTTGCCTTGATTCTGCTTCGCCAGCATCATGGAGGGAAACGCTTATGATCAGGGTGAGCAGCCTGTCCGGCGGGTACGGAGGCCGGATGATTGTGGAAGATGTCAGCTTTACCGCCGAAAAAGGTGAATTTGTCGGCATACTTGGTCCGAACGGCTCGGGAAAAACAACGCTGATGAAATTGCTGACGGGAATGCTCTCTCCGTCAAAAGGCGAGGTGCTCGTAGCAGGCAGGCCCGTCGGCGGATACAAGCCGCGGGAGCTTGCGAAAATCATGGCCGTTTTGCCGCAGCATACGGAGCAAGCTTTTACATTTACCGTTAAGGAAACAGTGTCCTTCGGCAGATACCCGTATCAAAAAGGACTCTTCAGACAGATGGATCAACATGATGAAGACATTGTCCGGGAAGCGATGGAAATGACGGGCATCGACCGATATGCGCAGCAATCCGTCCGCAATCTGAGCGGCGGGGAGCGGCAGCGCGTCTATCTGGCGCAGGCGCTGGCTCAGCAGCCGGAGGTACTGTGTCTGGATGAGCCGACGACCTTTCTTGATCTCAAATATCAGAAAGACCTGCTTGATACGGTGAAGCGGCTGACGAGAGAAAGAGGCCTGACGGTCATCAGTATTTTTCACGACCTAAACGCCGCAGGCCAATATTGTGATCAGCTCCTGATGATGAAAGACGGACGCGCTTTGCCGAAGCAGACGCCGGATCAGGCTTTGAAAAAAGAGACGATTGAAGACATTTACGGTATCACCGTCAGCGCTGTTGCCCAGCAATCGTCGCCGAAACCGCTGATCGCTTTCATGCCGGAAGCGCGGCAGGAAGGAGAGCCTGTCAACGTTCCGTTCGCCTCTCTGATAAACAAAAGCGGAAATACCGTAACGCTTCATACAGAACGGCCGTTCAGAATGTTGACAACCGCATCTGACGGCCCGGGATTTTCGTGGAGCCGCCGGCTTTCCGGCTCAGCGGCCGCTGGTTTGATCTGCCGTACGTTTGATTCGGTCACAATTGCCGTGACTGCGCTGCATACCGTTTGGGTGCTGATCAGCGGACGTTTATCGGAACAGGGATTTGTACGGCTGTTAACGGCAGCGGCAGAAGCGAGAATGCAGGCTCTTTCCGGCAGACAGGCAAAAGGCGACATTGTCATTTGTGCCTTGCAGACAGGAGAGGCGATGGACGTCCCTCAAGCGGAAAGAGCCGTTAGAAGAGGAACCGCGGCATGTGTAAAAGCGGCGGAAGAAGGAGGAATACAATGATGAAGCTGTATACGAAAACCGGCGATAAAGGACAGACAAGCCTGATCGGCGGCAGAACGGATAAAGACAATCTGCGGGTTGAAAGCTACGGGACGATCGATGAGCTGAACAGCTTTATCGGGCTTGCGATTGCGGAACTTGATGATTGTGAGAATTGCGGTGATGTGAAAGCCGAACTCCGAAACATTCAAAATGAGCTGTTTGACTGCGGCGGCGACTTGGCGACGGTCACTGAACATAGAAGCTATACATTAAGAGAGACATCTATTTCCGCATTGGAAGAGTGCATAGACCGTTACACGGCTGAAGCGCCCCCGCTTGAGAAATTTATTCTTCCGGGCGGGCATAAGGCGGCTGCTCAGCTTCACATCGCGCGGACCGTCACGAGACGGGCTGAGCGTCTCGTCGTGAAACTGGGCAAAACAGAAGAGATAAACGATACGGTGATGCGTTACTTGAACCGCCTGTCTGATTATTTTTTCGCGGCGGCAAGAGCGATTAACGCAAGACAGGGCGTTCAGGATATAGAGTATGAAAGAAGCGCCGCGGTATTCCGTGATGATGAATAATGTTTTGTTCAGCCGGCAGCAGCAAGCCGGCTGTTTTTTTATAGAGATATCCATCAATTGAACCTTTATTGACAGGAGGAAAATGTATCTTATGAATTATTGACTGAAAAATTAAAAAATGAGATATTATAAGAAACATTGTAAAATAATGGGGGATTTGATAGATGGATACATATAATAAGAGCGAGAGCATCTGGAATAAAAATTTCACCCTTCTGTTTATCTCAAGGCTGGTTAAATTGTCAGGCGACGGTTTTGCCTTTAATTCCATTCTATGGTTTTTGATTTTTGACGGGGAAGGCGCGATCGGCACGTCCCTGCTCATTGCGGTCACGTTCCTTCCGGAGGCGATGCTGGCGCCGATTACCGGGCCTTTTATGAAGCAGCATACGCTGAAATTCTGGATGTATTTCTCCGACCTCACGCGCGCGGCGGTCGTGCTGATTATTCCGATCTGTTATTTTAACGGTTTTTCTCCTTTATGGTTTGTCATGCTTCTCATGATTGTGCATTCAGCCACGGGAGCCGCTTATAATCCTGCATCCATCTCGCTAATCCCCAATATTGTCAGAGAAAACAGCCTGCAGAAAGCGAATGCGGTCATCCAGTCATCAGGCCAGATCGTCAGGCTTGCCGCCATTACGCTGAGCGGGGTGTTCTTAACATTTATCAGTCCCGCTTATTCTTTGTTTATCGCTCTTATATTCTATCTTCTATCAGGTTTTCTCGTACTCTTTATGTCATACCAAGTCCGGCATGCCAAACAGGATACCGTCGCCGTCAGACAGCGCGGGACGTATTTCGGAAGGCTCAAACGGGGTTTCGTTCTGGTCAGGAAACACCAGATTTTATACCCGCTCGCCATCTATTGTATCTTCATGAATTTTGCGGCCGCTCCGTGGGAGGCGCTCTCTGCCGTTTATGTCGCCGAAGATTTAAACATGCCGCCGATCATCTACTCGCTTTTGAAAGCGACAGGAACGGGCGGAGCCTTTTTAATGGGTTTTATTTTGGCTAAGGTGAAGGTAAACAAATACGGTCTCCTGTTTGTGTCAGCGGGAATCATAGAAGGAGCGGCATTTTTTATCACCGGCCTCAACACTTTTCTGCCGCTCGTCTTCCTCGCCGCGTTTGCGTTCGGATCTGCCGTCAGCGCGATTAATGTGCCGGAATATACGATTATTCAGACGTCTGTGGACCATGATGACCAGCCGCAAGTCTATGCTGTCATCCATATGATTTCAAACATATCCATTCCGCTCGGCGCGGTTCTTTGCGGATATGCGGCTAACGCCTTCGGTCCCGGAAAAGTCATTGCCGCCGGCGGTCTCGTTGAAGTCCTGTCCGGTCTCGGAATATTGTTCTTTACGAAGCTGGCCAAAGCCGAACGCTCAGATCTCATCAGGGAAAAAGAAGCGAGCATCAGAATATAGATTTTTCGTAAAACGCCCTGCGCCGTCCGGTGCAGCGGCGTTTTTTTATGCGAAGGTCCGGGGGCTTATACGACCCCGGTCTGATATGAAAATCAATCTCTGACTCGTTTTGCCGGCCGCGGGATTTGTTTATAGTAAAGACAAGGAAAACGAAAGGAGGATCTGCATGAATATAAATGGTAAAACGGCAGGCGGCTTTCTGCTGATTGTGTTCGGACTTTCTGTCTTTTTCGGAGGAGGCCATTTCGCATTTATCATCCCGCTGGCGATCGGGGGCCTGATGCTTTACTGGGGAATCAAACGTTTTTCAAAAGGCCGGGCGGTATCGGGTATCATCGCGGGCGTCATCGGAGCTATGATTCTCGTCGGTTCTCTTCCATTTATCGTTGCGATCGGACTGGCCGGCGCCATGGTGTATTTCGGGTGGAAGATGATGAAGCAGGGCGGCTCAGACACCGCTTCCCGCCAGTATGAACCGGAAGCGGCATCACCGGGCTATCAATCCGGATTTGACTCTGAATGGGAAGAATTTCTGAAGAAAAAATAAGGAGGAAGACAAAATGGTCTTAAAAAGAATAAGAAATATGTTCGTCGCATCTGTTAACGAAGGGCTTGATAAATTAGAAAATCCGAAAGTCATGCTGAATCAATATGTGCGTGATATGGAAAGTGACATCGCCAAGGCGAAACAAACGATTGTCAAACAGCACACGATCGTTCATCAGTTTAAGAAAAAACAGGAAGACGCCTCCGAAACGGCGGCAAAACGGAAAAACCAGGCTCAGCTTGCTTTTGACGCCGGGGAAGAGGAGCTAGCGAAAAAGGCGCTGACTGAAATGAAATACCTTGAGGGAAAAGCGGCCGAACATGAAAAAGCGTATGAGCAGGCGAAAACACAGCTGGCAGAGCTGAAAGAGCAGCTGGAAACTTTAGAAACGCGCCTCCGCGACGTAAAGGATAAAAAACAGGCGCTCATCGCCCGCGCGAACGCGGCAAATGCGAAGGAACATATGAACGCTTCTTTCGACAAAATTGACAGCGAAAGCGCCTACAGAGAGTTCCTTCGAATGGAAAGCCGCATTGAAGAAATGGAAGTCCGTGTCAAATACGGCACTTCAGCTGAGGCGAACACAGAATACAGCCGCTCCCAATATTCAGATGAGGTGGAAGCTGAGATTGAAAAAATGCGCTCGCTTTCTCTGGAAAAAACAGAGCGTCAAAAAGCGGCTCATGAATAATGTGCACAAGGGAAGATCGGCGCGTTTACGCCTCTTCCCTATACGCACGTATCAATTCTCCGGCTTTTCCTTTATAATAAAATGAATGAAAAAGGATGGAACGTAATGAAGCGTAAGATTGCCAAAGGACTGATGGCGGCGTCCGTTCTGATCTGCTGTCTGTTTTTGGTGAAAGAAGTGTTTGCCGGGCGTTTTTTTCCGCTGTACGAAACAGAAGCGGAATCGGCAAGCATACCGCCGCGTGCCGTCAACAGCCTGTCGGTTTCATCGGAACAGACGGATGTGAAAATCATCGCGGAAGCGCGGAATGATATCGCGGCAAACATGACGGGACCGGCGGGGAAAATGTTTGTCCAAAACAGGGGAAAGACCCTCAATCTTAAAGCGAAGGAGAAAGGGTTCCAATTTCTGAATCTCTTTCAGCGCCCTCTGCTGATTGTCCGCATTCCGTATGATTATCATCGGGACATCACCGTCCATACATCAAACGGCAGCATTGCCGTTGACGGAAACAAGGGGCTGTCTCTTGCGCACCTCGGCGTCCGTTCTGTAAGCGGGAATATGTCGCTGAAGCACGTGAAGACGGATGTGTTTGAAGCGAAGGGGCTGTCGGGCAATCTCACAGCAGCAGGCCTTGCGGCAAAAACGGGGGATGTCCGCTTATCCTCGGGACATGTCGGGCTTCAACATGTGGCGGGGGCCCTTGACGTGCGGGTCGCTTCCGGCAGTGTCGACGCCTCGCTTGAGACGGCGGATGCTCCCGTATCCGTCAGGCTTGCGAGCGGCAGCGCAGCGATCAGCCTGCCGAAAGACGGAAGTTTTACGGTGAACGCCGAGACGGCAAGCGGAAGGATTCAGCCGTCTTATTCCTTTGAGAAAACGAGGAAGGAAGGCGGGGCATTTACCGGCATGAAAGGCAGCGGCGCCAGGCCGATTGATATAAAGGTGACGAGCGGCAATATTGCACTGCAATAGTCAAGGAAAGGAGGGGCAAGCAGCTGATGGCAAAAAAACAGATTCTCGGACTTATCATCGCCTTATTAGGCGTCAGCATGTTTTTGCGTATTATCGGCATCGGCGACTTCTTGTTTTGGCCGCTCTTTTTTCTGATCACAGGTTATATTTTTAATAAATATTCCCGCGGCTGGCTCGGCTCCGTCCTGTATATCTTCGCCGCTTTTTTATTTTTTAGAAACCTGTTCAGCGCCACCTTTAACCTGTTCGGCTATGCCTTCGCCGCCTTTCTCATCTACGCGGGCTACAGGCTCCTGAAAGGAAAGCGCGTGTATGAACATAAAGAGAAGAAAATCAATCTTGAAAAAGAAGAGCAGCCAAAGCCTTCCGCCCAGACGGAAAGCAGACAGCCGGACCTCCGCAGCTTTTTTATCGGCGAGCTGCGGATGATGAAGGACCCGTTTGAGCTGAATGATTTAAATGTTTCCGGATTCATCGGCGATGTGAAAATTGATTTGTCAAAAGCGATGATTCCCGAAGGAGAAAGCACGATGACCATCAGCGGTGTCATCGGCAATGTCGATGTGTACGTCCCGCCGGATATCGAAGTGTCCGTCAGTTCATCGGCTTTTATCGGCGATATGAACCTGCTCGGCTCTAAGAAAAGCGGCATGAGCCCGAATCTGTATAAAGTATCGTCTGAGTACGGCGACTCGCCGCGGCGGATTAAAATTTCAATTTCGTTATTCATCGGCGATGTGGATGTGAAGTATTTATGAGGAAAAAATTACTCGCCAATATTCAGTGGCGCGCCATGCGGATGACCGCGGGACTCAGTCTGCTCCTTTGCACGGTGTTTATTACGCTGATGCTGCTGTATTACGGGCTTGACCCAATGCTGCTGTTATCTTCCGGCTGGTTCGGTATTCCGTTTGTGGTCATCCTGCTTTTGGCGTCTCTTTCGGCGGGATTGATTTCCGGTTATGTATACGGCGGCCGCCTGAAAACAAGAATGGATACACTGATTGAAGCGGTTTTGAAATTTGAAAACGGCAATTTTGCTTATCGGGTGCCGCCGCTCGGTGATGATGAAATCGGTCTGGCGGCAGACCAGCTCAACGAAATGGCCAAGCGGGTCGAGCTCCAGGTCACATCGCTGCAAAAGCTCTCCAACGAACGTGCGGAATGGCAGGATCAAATGAAAAAATCGGTCATCACTGAAGAACGCCAGCGGCTGGCGCGCGATCTGCACGATGCCGTCAGCCAGCAGCTCTTTGCCATTTCTATGATGACATCCGCCGTTTTAGAGCAGGTGAAAGATGCGGATGACAAAATCGTCAAACGGATTCGCATGGTTGAACATATGGCGGGGGAAGCGCAAAACGAGATGAGAGCGCTGCTATTGCATTTGCGGCCCGTCACTTTAGAAGGAAAAGGCTTAAAAGAAGGGCTGATTGAGCTGTTAAAAGAGTTCAAAGCGAAGCAGCCGCTGGATATTGAGTGGGACATCAGCGATACGGGTGTGTCAAAAGGCGTTGAAGACCATCTGTTCCGCATCGTGCAGGAGGCGCTTTCCAACGTTTTCAGACATTCAAAGGCGACCAAGGTCACCGTCAGGCTCGGCGCGAAACATCAAAAACTTCAGCTTAAAGTCATTGATAATGGGGCGGGTTTTACGATGGATCAAGTGAAAGCATCCTCATACGGCCTGCATTCCATCAAGGAAAGAGCGAGTGAAATCGGCGGCATAGCGGAAATTATCTCCGTAAAGGGAAAAGGCACGCAGATCGACGTGAAAGTCCCGATTTATCAGAAAACAAAAGGAGAGAACGACAGTGATTCGAGTGTTACTGATTGATGATCATGAAATGGTCAGGATGGGTCTGGCCGCATTTTTAGAAGCACAGCCGGACATTGAAGTCGCCGGTGAAGCATCAGACGGGCAGCAGGGCGTCGATCTGGCCGCAGAGCTTTTGCCGGATGTGATTTTAATGGACCTTGTCATGGACGGCATGGACGGCATCGAAGCGACAAAACAGATCTGCGCGAAACTCAATGACCCGAAAATCATCGTGCTGACGAGCTTTATTGATGACGACAAAGTGTATCCGGTGATCGAAGCGGGAGCGCTCAGCTATTTGCTGAAAACGTCCAAGGCGGCAGAAATAGCCGAAGCCATCAGAGCGGCTGCCAAGGGCGAACCGAAGCTTGAATCGAAGGTGGCGGGAAAAGTGCTGTCAAGGCTGCGCCATTCAGAGAATCAGCTTCCGCATGAAACGCTGACAAAAAGAGAACTGGAAATCCTCTGTCTCGTCGCGGAAGGCAAGACGAATAAAGAGATTGGTGAAGAGCTGTTCATTACGATTAAAACGGTAAAAACCCACATTACGAATATATTGTCAAAGCTTGATGTCAGTGACCGCACGCAGGCAGCCGTATATGCCCACCGCAATCATCTCGTGACATAAGAAAAGGAGAGCGGCGCCAGCACACTCTCCCGAAGACAGGGTCATTGGGACATTCCCTTTGTTCCGAAATCCCTGATGGCGACTTTGACTTTGTATTCAATATCCGATTCACTGAAGTGATGGTCCCAGTCAGAGGATATCTTTTTCCATTTATCGGGATAATGAATCCGGACTTGATCGCCTAACCCGGTAATATCCACTTTCAACTCATGCTGCATGTAATCAATGAATGCCATGACATCTGAATGAATGCTGTGTTTTACCGCGTTTTTGATTTCATTTATATAGGACTCCTTGAAGGAATCTTCTTTCGGATTCCAATCCTCAGACAGACGGCCTTCAACAAACCGGGTGACGATAAACTTGAATTTTCCGTGTTTATATTGTGTTTTCACATTATATTTGCTGGAAAATACTTCGAAGGATAAATAATGATTGTCATGCTTTGCAAACGTGACGCCCCCCTTTACTGTGCCTGTGAACAGGTTCATATTCTGGACTTGTAAAGGCGTTAAATTCGCATACCAGAATTTATTTTTAATAATGGTAGCGCCCCAGATTTCCAGTCTGCTGCCCACTTGGCGCACTTGAGGAAGGGCAAAGGTCTCGCCTTTGGCGATTTTCTCGGATATTTCCCCCAATGTCACGGGCTCCATCATCCGGATGGTGACCGAATTATTCTCCGTTAAGTCATAGATCGTATTTGACGCAGGTTCTCCCTGGTCACTGATTTTGAAAATATCTTTCGTTTTATCCGGCACCGTCATCACATTGCAGCTTCTTCTCGTACCGTTGTCTCTGATAAATTGGTTCATCAATGCGTCAAGCGGAATGTTATCCTTTAACAGCGCTTCGGAAAACAGCATGATACGCAAGTGCTGGGAGAATGCGGGGTGATTTTTTAACGATGCCGTTCTTAATGCTTGATGGACGGTTTCCCCGGGAGTGGACGTTACTTTTGTCGTATCGCCTGACGACGACTGCTGGGAACTTGCTTTTTGCGGGATCAGAATCTGCTGTGTCACTTCTACATTTTCTTCCTCGGGTTTATCGAGCCCGACCCCGATAACGAGGCTCAAGTCTTCTATATTGCGGCTGTCCCAGCACCCGGCCAAAAGCAATGTGCAAAGCATGATTACGATGTATTTCTTCATTGCGCTTTTTTCACCTTCCTTTTCACAGCGACGACTCCAAACATCAGTAAAGGCAGCAAAAAGAAAACCAAGAAGATATAGCCGAGAATATCACTGAACATCAACAGCTTGTTGCCGTCTTTTGGCATCAATGATCCGAAGAATGTCGCGATCCCTACGAAGATGATCCCTTTTTTCTGCTTCAGCCCGAAAATTTTATTAAGAGCTGATGTCGCGAAATACCCGTACGAGACATAGGTGGCGAAAAATTGGATGATCCAGACAACAAGCAAAAAGGACTCGAACCTTTCAATAAAAAGCCCTTTGATTTCAAATGATTGAAAGAGCGCGATCGTAGGCCAGATCATTGTTTTGACATCTTGGGTGGTTAAGGCGCCGACGACGAGTACGTAGGTAATGATGTATAAAATAATCGGGATGCCAAAGCCCATGGCCGATACGCGGAATGTGTGCTTTTTATTTTTGAGGTACTCGGGGAGAAACAGCATAATCTCAATTCCCAAGAAGGAAACAGAAACGACGGTCAAGGAAGCCATAACGGGAGAAAACCCCTGCCCGAGCACCGGCCGCAGGTTGTCCAGATCAAATATTTTAAAGCTGAAAGAAAACACCACCAGCAAAATAATGATCGTAATCGTTAAATAGAAAGGAAAGAGCCTGCCGATATCGCTCATGCCGCCGATAATTAAATAAACGGAACAGGCGATAAAGATAAACAGCGTGACCGGCACGGGCGTTCTTTCCAATAAAAAAAACTTGACCATTTCCGCCATCGCCCTGGCTTCGAAGCTGGCGACTCCTATAAAATAGAGACAGATCATAAGATTGACGATATTTCCCGCCCATTTGCCGAGTCCTTCATTCATATAATCAAATAATGATCCGTACTGATGCTTTTTCATAATGAGCGTATTGAGATAAATCAAAAAGATAAAGATGACGCCTTCCAGACATAACGCGATCCAGCCGTCCGGCGAATTTGCCCTTGATGACAGCGCCCGCGGCATGGTGAGGAGTCCCGCGCCGAGCATCGTGTTTGAAATCAACGCTGTCCCTTGATAGCTTGTAAGCTTATTGTGAGTTGTTTTCTGGCTCATTTACGTTTTTCGCCTCTTTTGGTTGATTTTTAATAGGGAGACGGAGAATAGAGTCGTTTGCGTTTTTTAAGCTGAAAAATCCATTCGGCGAGAAATACGGAGAACCGAAGCTTCGCTGTCTCGATAAATGAGTGTAGATCGCCAGCATAAATAAAATCATGCCGTACAGCCCGAAAGCTGCCGCGGTAAACATCGAAATGAAACGGAGCACACGGAACGACAGACCCATCCCGTACTGCGGCACCGTAAATGAAGCGAGCGCGACAATGCTGACCACGATGACCATGATGGAGCTGACAATATTCGCTTCAACGGCCGCCTGGCCGATGACAACTCCGCCCACCAATCCGATCGTCTGGCCGAGCGGGCTGGGAAGCCTCAAGCCCGCTTCTCTCAGCAGCTCTATCGTAATTTCCATTACCATCGCTTCAATGATAGGCGGGAAGGGAACGTTTTCTCTGTTCGCCGCGATGGTGACTGCAAGCGTCGTCGGCAGCAGCCCTTGGTGAAACGAAACGAGGGCGATATAAATGGACGAAAAAAACAGCGTAATAAAAATAGACGTAAACCGCAGCGCCCGGATGAGCGAGGCGGAAATCCACCGTTCATAATAATCATCGGGAGACTGCATTAAAATTCCTAAAGAAGCCGGAACCACCAGCGCAAACGGCGAGTTGTCGACAAGGATGGCGACGCGGCCGTTGAACAAGGCGGAAGAGACTTTATCAGGCCGTTCCGTATTTTGTATTTGCGGAAAGGGCGAATACTTATTATCCTCAATAAGCTCCTCAAGCGTTCCGGAATCCTGGATGTCGTCCATCTTCACTTCGCTGAGGCGCTTTACAACATCGCTGACGACAGACGGGTCCGCCTCATCATCTATGTACATGACAGTAGCGTATTTTAACTTGTTTTCTCCGATCGGAACCTTTTTCGTTTTCAGCTTCGGATGGTTCGTGCGCTGCCTGATCATGGCGACGTTTGTATCAGAATCTTCTATGAAGGCGACTTTCGGACCTCTTACGACCTTTTCGGATGTGGGTTCATTCACGCTTCTTTTTTCTCTTTTTCCCGTGGACAAAATGTATACGCTGTCAAGTCCGTTAATAAACACGGCGCATTTTCCCCGCAGAATGGAGATGACGGCTTCCTTCGACGTAAAGACGGGACGGGCGTCGATCTTATCAAGACGTTTCGCCACCGTATCCAGCGTCAGGGTGTCTTCCTCCCGAAGCAGCGTTTCCATCGCCTCTTTTATTTTGTCTTCGTCGTTCATTTCACTCAGATACATATAATAAAAAACAAGCCCGTTCGGAAGCATCTTTTTATTTTGAACCAGGTCATCATTCTGCTCTACGTGGGGAAGCACCAGTGCCAGATTAACGTGTATGTATTCCTTGAATTCCGATTGCGTCATCGACAGTCACCCGCCTTCCAATCCTTAATTGAGGTTATCTTTTCCTGTTAAAAAAATGATATACTATGATAAAGTATTTAATGGTACAAGTTTTTTTATGAAAGCGGAGGAGAGATGTGGCACAAGTCAGACTGGCAGGAAATGCCGAAGAAATTGAACAGCTCATCAAATCATTTGAAGCGCATTACGAAGTGGCTTACACGTCGAAAGAATACCGTAAAACAAATCCGAAGTATAAATACTCAAAGGATTCGCGCGTCTATCTTGAGCTGAAATTAAAAACGGCCAAGGCCGAAAAATAAAAAGGGTTTCATCTGTTACTGGCGAATAATACTCAGGGTGAAGCAACTGTTATGGAGGGATACATAAATGGACTACAGAATTGAAAAAGACACCATGGGAGAAGTTAAAGTTCCGGCAGATAAATTTTGGGGCGCTCAGACACAGCGCAGCAAAGAGAACTTCAAAATCGGTTCAGAAAAAATGCCTCAGCGTGTTGTGAAGGCGTTTGCAATATTGAAAAGAAGCACAGCGATCGCCAACGAACGCCTCGGCAACTTAGAGTCTGAAAAAGCACAGGCGATTGCCGCTGTATGTGACGATGTTTTAAACGGCAAATACGACGATAATTTTCCGCTCGTTGTCTGGCAGACGGGAAGCGGCACGCAAAGCAACATGAACATGAATGAAGTGGTGGCCAACCGCGCGACTGCTTTATTGAAAGAAAAAAATTCCGAGCTGAAGATTCATCCGAATGATGACGTTAACCGCAGCCAAAGCTCAAACGATACATTCCCGACAGCGATGCACGTTGCGGCGGTTCTTGCCGTATATGAGCAGCTCGTTCCGGCGCTTGATCAGCTGCGCGCGACGCTTGATGAAAAAGCGAAAGCTTATCAGGATATTGTGAAAATCGGACGCACGCATTTGCAGGACGCCACTCCGCTGACGCTCGGACAGGAAATCAGCGGCTGGGTATACATGCTTGACCGTTCGAAAGAAATGATTCTTGAGTCAACGGAAAAAATCCGCGCGCTTGCCATCGGAGGCACGGCAGTCGGCACGGGAATCAACGCCCATCCGCAGTTCGGTGAATTCGTCGCGGAAGAAATCACAAAAGTAACGGGGCAGACATTCAAGAGTTCGCCTAACAAATTCCATGCGCTGACAAGCCATGATGAAATCACTCACGTTCACGGCGCGTTAAAAGCATTGGCTGCCGACCTGATGAAGATTGCCAACGATGTCAGATGGCTGGCCAGCGGCCCGCGCTGCGGAATCGGCGAAATCGTTATTCCTGAAAATGAGCCGGGAAGCTCTATCATGCCGGGCAAAGTCAACCCGACGCAAAGTGAGGCGCTGACAATGATCGCCGCGCAAGTGATGGGAAATGACGCGACAATCGGATTTGCGGCCAGCCAAGGAAACTTCGAGCTGAATGTCTTCAAACCGGTTATTATTTATAACTTCCTCCAGACCGTGCAGCTGCTCAGTGACGGAATGAATTCCTTCCATGACAAATGCGCTGTCGGTATTGAGCCGAACCAAGAGACGATTCAGGAAAATCTCTCTAACTCATTAATGCTTGTTACGGCGCTTAACCCGCACATCGGTTATGAAAACGCCGCGAAAATCGCCAAGCTTGCCCACAAAGAAGGCCTGACGCTGAAAGAAGCGGCATTACAGCTGAACCTTCTGACAGAAGAACAATTTAATGAAATGGTGCGTCCGGAAGATATGGTGCACCCGAAAGCATAAAAAGAAAGAACGGCTGCAGTCATTGCGGCCGTTCTTCTAAATAAACTGCTGTTTCAGTAAAAATCTGAGCTGTTCTGCATCTTCAGCCAGCAGGTCGGATTCCTTCAAATTCAAAATCATTCCTTTGATGATTGCCGGTTTCGGCGACTTTTTCTTCATTTCCGCTTCCAGAATATCCAAGCTCTCGGTGAATTCAGATGCTTGCGCCTTGTCCATCGTGCCGATGCGCGTGCGGAGGGTCTGCAAGATCGATTGGCTTAAAGGATCGGGCTGCCCGTTATGAAGGGGCCCAAACAGTGAGCTTGCCTCATCAAGAGAAATAAACGCTTCATGATGTCTGTCCGCCATTCCGTTTACGATGTCATCAATTCTGTGAATCACGGTATTTGCCAGAAGCGAAGGCTGTACGGACCGGCCGGTCAGAATGAGATATTCAAGATACATCTGACTGATTCCTTCTATTAAAAAACAAAGCTCGGCTGTGTATGGTTCAGCTTTTTCTCCGTAAATAGCAAGAAGACTGTCGATATGAAACTGCAGGATCGACCGGCGGATTCTCTTTCCGCACTGCGCCGCTTCTTCGGTATAAGGAAGTGAACCGTCTTTCATCTGTATGGTAATAAAATCCTGATGGGCGAGAATCGATTCGTAAAACACCGCAAGCTGTTTTTGATAAGCGGCTCTCGGACTGTCACCCTCCGTTTGGATCGTCGTGATTCGGGTAAACGTTTTATCATAGTAGTAATTCAGCATGGATAGAAGCAGTGCTTCTTTGGAAGGAAAGTATAGATAAAAAGCGCCTTTTGAGATTTTGCATTCATCGGCGATTTCCTGAACCGATGTAGATTTGTACCCTTTTCGGGCAAACAGTTTAATTGCTGCTTCAATGATCAGCTTTTCTTTTTCCTTCAATGGTTCCACCCTTTCGGAGCCAGGAGGCTGGCTTGTGCTTCTTATGTATGACTATATGGTCATATTGATATTCCGTAAATTTAACCTGATTGTAACTTGTTTTTTTGTTTTATTTTATTTATATTATAAAGTGAGCTGACCGAATGGTCAAAGTTCTGGCGAAAGGGTGAATCTGAAAATGAAAGAATTAGATGAAATGATCAGCCGCTTGCGAAACAGAGGAATTAAAGTCGAAAAGGTGAAATATCCGAAAAAGACAATTTGTGAAAAGAAATGGGTTCATCAATGCCAAAAACCGCTGAAAACAAACTACAGAGATTTTAACGGCTACTCCTTCACATAAAAAAAGACTGCAATGAAACATTACAGTCTACTTTGGTACGATAATTCGGTAGATTACACCCGATTGGCCATTTTCAATTGAAATTGATGCTTTATGCAGGGTTAAAATCCGTTTTACGATGCTGAGTCCTATGCCGAACTCGCCTTTCTTCCCTTTATTAAAAGGCTCGTACAAGCTGGATAGCATCTCATCCTCAATCGGAGGCCCGTCATTTTTAACCGTCATGACAATCTGCTGCTGATTTTGGCTGATCCGAATGTGAATCGCCGTTTCTGCATAGCGGATTTGATTTTCGAGAATGTTTTCAAGAAGTTTGCTCCATTGTTCCGGATCACCGGGCATCATTAATGCATCTTCTGTTTCAACGGTCCACGATAATTCCTTCCGGGCCCATTTGAGCCGTTCAATGACTTCTTCCGTGACCTTCACAATGTCAAATGTCTCATGGTGCACCCGCTGCTTCATTAAATAATCAAGCTTCGTTAAATATAATAAATCCTTAATTTTCTTCTCAAGTTTTTCTGCTTCGCCTTCAATGACATCAATTGTGGTTTCCAGATCCCCCTTAGGAAAAATCCCGTCCTTTATTGATTGAGTATAGCCCCTTATCACCATAACAGGCGTTTTTAAATCATGAGAGATATTTTGCAGGAGTGTTCTTTCCGTTTCATCCTTTTGCACCAGCTTGCTCCGCATGTCTTCAATGGTATGGCCTAATTTTCCGATTTCGTCTTTCCTGTCGACGATGACCGGATCATCCCAATCCTGTTTTGAAATCCGTTTGACATGCTTCTCTAAGGAAACGAGCGGGCGCGAGAGATATTTGGCAAGCCAAATCGCCGGAATCCAGCTTAACAAAATCACGCCGGCAATGATAAAGAGCAGCTGCTTGAACAGGGTGAATGCCAGATCATCACGATAGGAATCAAGGGCGTAAGACAGCATCATCGCATCCTGGCCGTTAATGGTGAGGCCTTTTTTAATGACGAAAAATACTTTTTCACCGCTGATGTCCGCGCTGTATCGTTTCGTGACGCTGTGCTGGCGGCCCGCGAGCTTGTACACTTTATGGATAAAGGAAGAAGAAAAGTAGTTCAAGTCTTTGTCACTGGCCGATTCCTCCCGTTCCGGCAGAAGAACGTGCTGAACGGATCGGAAAGTCGTCGGAGCGGTCGCATCCTCGCTGTAATATCCCCGCTCGATCGATCCGGGCAGCCGGTACTCCGTCAGTACATGCTGTTCATTTTCAATGGTCGTATACGTTTCATCCGTGAAAAAATTACGCAGCGTATTTGAGAACAACACGAGCAGCAGAATCGAAATGGCTAAGAGGATGCCTGAGATGACCACCCATATTTGAAAAGCAAGCGGCTTATTTTTCATGACGTCATCATCCTGTAGCCGAATCCGTAAATGGTCTCAACCTTTAACTCCGGCATTTTTTTCCGCAGCCTCCGCACAAGATCATCGACCACCCGGTCAGTGCCGAAATAATCATGGCCCCATATTTTCAGCAGAATATCTTCCCTGGAAAAGGGGTGTCCTTTATGGTGAAGAAATAAAAGCAGCAGATCAAATTCCTTAGACGTCAAATTGACCAGGCTGCCGGTTTCATCATAAACCTCTCGGGCATCTTCGATCACATTGTAGGAAGAAACGGTGATGCCGGTTTTCTTTGCGGCGGGCTGTTCTTTATACACGAGCTCCAGCAGCTTCTGAACCCGTATAATGAGCTCTCTCGGCAAAAAAGGCTTGGCGACATAATCATTGCTTCCAAGCTCTAACCCGAGGACTCTGTCAATATCGGCATCCCGCGCGGAAATGAAAATGACGGGCACATCGGGATCTTTTTCTTTTATTTCTTTTATCAATGTATAGCCGTCCGTATCCGGAAGCATGATGTCGAGAATCCACAAGTGGGGAGACGGCTGCATCTGCTTTCTGGCATCTTCGCCTTTTGTGAAAGATGTAATGTTCCAGCCTTCATTCTCTAAATATTTTGTGAGCAGTTCATTCAGGTTATCCTCATCTTCAACTAGATAAATGGTGTATGACAAGGCATTTCACATCCTTTCAACGTCATTATACTAGTTTTAACACACTCAAGCCGCATTTTCATAATTTCACATATTCTTTTCATTTTTATCCCACAATGTTTGTTTATGATGTGTATAAGGGAAGAAAGGAAGAAAAAAAGCGGGGAAGATAACATGTTTAAACACATTTTGTTTTGGAGCTTTGCTTTTCTCCTTATTATTGGGACAATAGAACTTGTACATGCGATGAATATGTAATCGATAGAATGAAAACATGCTAAAAGGAGTGTGCGTGAATATGAATGATCATCGAGATGACGGCAGAAGCCGCGATCAGTCAGATCTTTCACATACGGAACAAAACAGAAATGAACAGCAGCGGATCAGCCATCAGGAGCCGGAGCTGCTCGAAGGGCCCGTCTCGAAAGAAGCGGAAAAAGAGACGGCCGCCGGCGCGGAATTTGAAAAAACGGCTGCCGTGAAAAAAGAAAAAAAACGGAGAGCCGCTTGGCTGAGCCCGATTTTAGGCGGTATTATCGGCGGAGGCCTCGTGCTTGGCATTGTGCCGAACCTGCCGAGTGAGCAGCATAAGACAGAAGCCGTTTCTGATACGAAACAAGTTCAGTCTTCGAATTTTACGTCAACGCCTTTGAAAAATACCTCAAGCGTAGCGGATATGGTAGAAGATTTGGAGCCTGCGATTGTGGGAGTGTCCAACTACCAAGCTTCGCAAAGCAGCCAGTTCGGACTTGACGGCGGTTCAAGCTCTGAAACGGAAAGCGGCACGGGGTCAGGCGTCATCTTCAAAAAAGACGGCGAAAAAGCGTACATCATCACAAACAATCATGTCATAGAAGGGGCGAACAAACTGTCGGTCACTCTTTACAATGGGAAAACCGAAACGGCAAAGCTTGTCGGAAAGGATGCCATCAGTGACTTGGCTGTATTGGAAATCAGCTCGTCCAATGTCAAAAAAGCGGCCAGCTTCGGGGATTCCTCCAAGCTCCGCATTGCCGATAAAGTGATTGCCATCGGCAACCCGCTCGGCCAGCAGTTTTCCGGCACCGTCACACAAGGTGTCATCAGCGGGCTGAACAGAACGGTAGACGCCGATACATCTCAAGGCACGGTGGAAATGAACGTGATTCAGACGGATGCGGCGATTAACCCCGGAAACAGCGGAGGCCCGTTAATCAACTCAAGCGGCCAGGTTATCGGGATCAACAGCATGAAAGTCAGTGAAAGCGGCGTGGAGTCACTCGGCTTTGCCATTCCGAGCAATGATGTAGAACCGATAGTCGACCAGCTGCTTGCAAAAGGAAAAGTCGAGCGCCCGTTTTTAGGTGTGCAGATGATTGATATGTCGCAAGTGCCGGAAACCTATCAGGAAAACACGCTCGGACTGTTCGGCGACCAGCTGTCTAAGGGTGTTTACGTAAAAGAGGTGCAATCCGGCTCACCGGCTGCGAAAGCGGGCATCAAATCAAATGACGTCATTGTACAATTGAACGGCAAAGATGTCGGCAGCAGCGCCGATATCAGACAGATCTTATATAACCAGCTGAAAATCGGCGATAAGACGACTGTTCAAGTTCTCAGAAGCGGAAGCAAAAAGACGCTGAACGTCACATTAACGAAACAAACCGTAAGCGCAAGCTGAACGCATAAAAAAAGCTGAACCTTCAACTGAGGTTCAGCTTTTTTCGTCATTCTCCCAAGTAGGCTGACAGCATCCACACATGCTTGTCCGCTTCTTCAACTAATCCGACAAACAGGTCGGCAGTTGACGGGTCATTTTGTTCCTCGGCGATGCCGATGACAAATTTTGATTCGCGGCTGATTTGTTTATAGTCTTGAACCAGTGATTCCACCATTTCAGAAGCCGTTTTTTCCTGGCCTTCATCCGTAATGGAAGCTTGTTCAAGGTAAGTGTGTAAAGTCGCCGCAGGCTGTCCGCCGATGGCCAGAAGACGCTCTGCGATGGCATCCGCCGTTTCCGCCGCTTCGTTATACAGTTCTTCAAATTTTTCATGAAGCGTAAAGAAATGAGGACCTTTTACATACCAATGGAAGCGGTGCAGTTTAGAGTAAAGGATAAACCAGTTTGATAATTGTGTGTTCATTGATTTCTCAACAAGAGTTTCAGTTTTTTTCGCGTTTTGTGTATTCATATTCATCGTCCTCCCTGTGATCTGTTAATTTAATTATACCACATATCAAATAAAAATCAATACTAAATTATAATAATTATAATTTAGGTTTAAGTGAACAGCTTTTTCTTCACAACAGATTCCCAGGCGGACCACGAGAAGAGTGAGCGGAAAGCCAATGCCAGCTTAACGCCCCTGCCGATCGGATACCGCAGTTTCTTCAGCCGTTTCCTTTGTGCCAATTGATAAATCAGCTCCGCTACGTCATCAGGATCGCCGCTTTTGGATGCGTTGGCTTTGAAGTAAGCTTCGATTTGCTGATAATAGCGGTAATAAGGCGAATCTTTGGCGGGTGCCGTAAGATGATTGGAGAGAGACGTTTCCCAAATAGACGTTTTATAGGAGCCCGGTTCTATTAAAGCGGCATCAATTCCTAAAGGCAGCAGTTCGAGGCGCAGACACTCTGTAAATCCTTCAACCGCGAATTTGGAAGAGACGTACGGAGATAGAGCCGGGAAACCGGTCAGTCCGCTGATACTGCTGATATTGAAGATTTTCGCCCCGCCATGTTTTCGCATATAAGGCAGCACGGTTTTTGTGACGTGAATCAGACCGAATACATTCGTTTCATACTGCTGTCTGTAATGTTCCATCAGCACATCGTCAATAAACCCCCCGTACGCAGAGCCGGCGTTATTGACGAGCAGGTCAATCGGTCCGAAACCGCTGATGGTGTTCCCGAAGTCAGACACCGACTGCTCATTTGTCACATCTAAAGAAACGACCGTAACATGTTCGGATGCACCCGCTTGAGCGGCGGCCTCTTTCAGTATTTCAGCTTTCTCCGGCTGTCTGGCTGTTGCGATGACGTGATAGGACCGGGCGAGCTTCAGCGCTGTCAGCAGCCCGAATCCGCTCGTCGCGCCGGTTACAATGGCAATTTTTCTGTTCATCTTATAATCCTCCCCGTTTGTTCTTATCTCATAGTGTATAACATCTCGCGGAAAGAAGGAGAAATCGTTCGGAAATATGTCAGAATTGTTTTATAATGGAGTCAGCTTCGGATAGAAAGGGGTAAAGAAAAGATGGCATTAAAGGGATTGAAGGAAACATGGGATTTAAACTCCATTTTTGAGGGCGGGAGCCGGTCGGAAGAGTTTCAGCAATACATACAAGAGCTCAAAAAGCATCTAAGCGCTTTTCAACATGCGGTTGAAGCGTTTACAGTTCCGGCGCATGCGGATGAAAGCCGGGAGCTGATAAATCTGATTGATAGGTTTGAACGGTCAGCGATCATGATCAGGCAGGCGGGAGCGTTCGTCGGCTGTCTTCAGGCTCAGAACACTCAAGATCAGAAAGCGAATGAATGGAGGGCGCGGATTAATCAGCTGAGCAGTGATTTTAAATCCGCTCTGGTCACCCTTGACGATACACTTGCCCGGATTGACGAGCGGGTCTGGGAGGAGCTGCTGCAAAAACCGGAACTTCAGGATCTCACATATGTTTTAAATGAGAGAAGAGACCGTGTCAAAGAGAAGCTCAGCGCTTCAGAAGAAAGGCTGATTGAAGGCCTGGCCGTTGATGGCTATCACGCATGGGGCGACCTGTATAATGCGGCTGTCGGCAGAATGAAGATTCCGTTTGAGGATAAAGAGCTGTCGGTCGGCCAAGCGGAAAATATGATGGCACACCCGGACCGCCGCATCAGACATCAAGTGTTCAAAGAGCTTAATGAAGCCTGGAAAGGAGAAGAGGAGCTTTTCGGCAGCACGCTGAACCATCTGGCCGGCTTCCGCACGGAAATCTATAAAGCGCGGGGCTGGAAAAGCGCTTTGGAAGAGCCGCTTGCGATCAACCGGATGAAAAAAGAAACGCTGGATGTCATGTGGCAGGTCATTACCGATCATAAAAAACCTCTTGCCGAATACCTGAATCGAAAGGCATCTCTTTTAGGGCTTGAGCGGCTGAACTGGTATGATGTGGACGCGCCGATCGGCGAGGCTCCGAAAGAATACACATTTGATGAAGCGGCCAATCTGATCGTCAGCCAATTTTCGACGTTTGGCAAAAAGCTGTCCGCATTTACGGAAAAAGCGTTCCGCGATCGGTGGATAGAAGCGGAAGACCGCAGCGGCAAACGGGTCGGCGGTTTCTGCACCAGCTTTCCCGACAGCGGGGAATCCCGGATTTTTATGACGTTTTCCGGAAGCGCTTCGAATGTATCGACGCTGGCGCATGAGCTCGGTCACGCGTTCCATCAGGAGGCCATGCTTCAAGTGCGGCAGCTGAACAGAGCCTACGCCATGAATGTTGCTGAAACAGCCTCGACCTTTGCGGAAATGATCGTCGCCGACGCCGCTTTGAAACAAGCGGAGACAAAGGATGAAAAGCTGTTCTTGCTTGAGGATAAAATTCAAAGAAGCGTTGCCATGTTTATGAATATTCATGCGAGATTTTTATTTGAAACGCGTTTTTATGAAGAGCGCAAGCAGGGCGTCGTTCCGGCTGAGAAACTGAATGAACTGATGGAAGCGGCGCAGAAAGAAGCATTTTGCGATTCATTAGGGGAATACCACCCTCATTTCTGGGCGTCAAAACTGCATTTTCATATTACGGGAGTGCCGTTTTACAACTTTCCGTATACGTTCGGTTACTTATTTTCGCTTGGAATATATGCAAGAGCTCTTCGGGAAAAAGCGGATTTTGAAGAAAAATATATCGCGCTTTTGTGTGACACGGCTTCGATGACCGTTGAGGATTTGGCGATGAAGCACCTTGGAGCGGATCTGACGGAACGGTCGTTTTGGGAAGACGCGGTCCGCCTTGCCGTACAGGATGTGCAGGAATTTTTAGAGCTGACTGAATGATAATCTGGAGATGAACCGGCCGGAGTGTTACCGCTCCGGTTCTTTTTTGTTCCATGAATGACAGCCGCCTCCCTTGGAAATACCTAAAAACGATCGGAATGGAATGGGAGTGAATCGCATGAAATGGTTCAGGACGGCGGGCGTTTTATGTCTTACGCTGATGCTGATTGCCGGCTGCCGATTGAATGAAGAAAAACGGGAAGCGGAACAAGACAGCACACCCGTGTCATCCGCGAAGCCGGTTCCTTACAGCAGCTTTGCCCTGCGCGTCAGCTACGGAGCCGGAGAGCATAACCGCTATGAAGGTTTGTATGAGAGAAAAAGCGGTCATGAAAAGGCGGACATCCGGGACAAGCTCTCAGGGGTTCACAGAGAGGGCGAGGAAGCGCTTGATGAAATGAAGATGATCCTCGGAGAACTTGTTGTAAACAGCCGGATGCAGGAAAGCGAGGTCGTCCGGCAGGTGCTCTCGGCTTTTAATTTGGACAGCCGCTATGACCATTTTTATCTGAAACTGAAAAAGAACGACGGAGAAATGACAGAAATAAAAAAATAACCGCCGTCCGCTGCTTTTTTGCCCAAAACTAATTGATAATGATATTCAGAGTCATTAATTTCTGTTACAATATAATCATGATCTCACGTTGAATGTTTAGGCAATTTGTTTATATACATAGTGTTGGGAAACTCAAAAAAGGAGCGGTTAGCGGTATGAGTGCAATTTCTACAGAGACGCTGAGCTTAGGGTACGGAGAAACTGTTATCATTGACGAATTGGATGTCGCGATTCCAAAAGGCGAAATAACTGTATTGATCGGAAGCAACGGCTGCGGAAAATCGACGCTTTTACGTTCATTGGCCCGGCTGATGAAACCGAGGGGCGGTTCTGTGCTTTTAGAAGGAAAAGCCATCGCTAAGCTTCCGACGAAGGAAGTGGCAAGAGAGCTCGCTATTTTGCCGCAGAGTCCGTCAGCTCCCGAAGGCCTGACGGTGCATCAGCTTGTGAAGCAGGGAAGATACCCTTATCAAAGCTGGCTGAAGCAATGGTCCAAAGAGGACGAAGACGCAGTGGCAAACGCGCTTAAAGCGACGAAGCTTGAGGAAATGGCCGACCGTCCGGTGGATTCCTTGTCAGGCGGACAGCGCCAGCGCGCATGGATTGCGATGACACTCGCTCAGGATACGGATATCATTCTGCTTGACGAGCCGACAACCTATCTCGACATGACGCATCAAATTGAAATTCTTGATTTGCTGTTTGAATTAAATGAAAAAGAAAAACGCACAATCGTCATGGTGCTGCACGACCTCAATCTGGCATGCCGTTATGCCCATTATCTGGTCGCCATTAAAGATAAACAGATTTACGCAGAGGGCCGTCCCGAAGAAGTCATCACTTGCGAGCTTGTACAGCAGGTCTTTGCGATGAACTGCCAGGTAACGCAAGACCCGCTGTTCGGCACGCCGCTTTGCATTCCGCACGGACGCGGCAGATGTATCGTGCAGGAAGCGGCCCTCACCGCCCGATTGTCATAATCATGAAAAAGGGAAGGGAACGGTATGGAAGAGAAACTGCAGCAGCAGCTGGACGGCCTGCTTGAAAAATACACGGAACTATTGCTTGGCGAAACAAACCCGGATGTAAAGGAAGAAGTCAGGCAGTGGATTTTGTATACACATATCGCAAAAAGCATGCCTCCGCTCGTCAAACATTGGAATCAATCCTACCCGGACGCCAAAGAGGGCATCAAAGCTGCGATACAGCACATTAAACAGCTCAATGAAGCACACAGAAAAAAACAATAAAAAAGCTTTCGGCATCAAAGAGAGGTGCCGGAAGCTTTTTTTTCTGAAAAGGAATCAATAAAGGCGCCGTTCAATTCATAGCGAAGAACTTTAATGTAACGCACCCGTTTGTTAACGTATATTTCTTCCGCTTGCTGAACCAAGAAAAAAGGACCGCCGCAGCAATCCCTTTCTCTCTTTCCTATATATCACATTTCCTTTCGGATACGTAATAACTCTTCAAATGCTTTTATATTTGTATCAAAATTGGGCACTGTTTGAGATTCCTCGGCACATTTGACTTGTGCTACAACCAAATCATGAAAAGGTGTTGAAATGCCAGTACCTTCTGCCATTTTGGGAATAACTCCATTAATATAATCAATTTCAGTTTTGCGTTTTTTCTCAAGATCCTGGAGCATACTTGCTCTTAGCAGCCTAGATGGTTCCATGGCTGCCCTAAATGTTTGGATACGTTCAGGAATATCATTTTCGCTTCTTAATTCCAAAGATTCTATATCAAGGCCGCCCATTTTCGCAAATTTGACACCATTGGCGTGTCCAACCTTAATCGTCTCATCTGCGATATGAACTGCACTAACAATGCCGATTTCATGGTCAAGAATGTCTCCGTATTCTCCGTTTAATGCTGCTGATAAACCACTGAATGCATTATTGATAAGTAATTTTGACCACTTCGTTCCAACTAAATTATCGGAAATATGTGTTCCGCCGATAAGGTCTAAAACCGATTTAATACGCTGGATTCTTTCTGTTGTTTCACCATGTAATTCTCCAATTTGAAAAGCGTACTCTTTAAATTGAGTATACTCAGTTGTAAGTCTGGATACGCCCGGTTCAATAAACGTAGCACCAAATTCAACAGAACCTGCAATAACACGTTCATCACCAACGATCGAAGCGACTTTCTGTTCAGGTATACCGTTTTGCAAGGAACATACTACACTGTCATCCTTTAAAAAAGGCAGTAACTCCTTAAGAATGGAGTCATTATATAATTGTTTCGTCAGAAGTAATATGAAATCATACTTGCCCGACTTGTTTTCAGGGGTAATGGCTTTCACCTTTGCTTGAAATTCCGTTGTACCAACTACTTTAGCACCTATTTGATTTAAAGTATCTACATGTTCTTTGTATGAATCAATCAATTCGACATCCATTCCGCCAGCAGACAGATATGCTCCAACAATGGTTCCTAAAGAACCTGCTCCTAAAACTGCAATTCTCATTGTAAACGTCTCCTTATTTTTCCTCTAAGTAGTTATAAACCGGCTGTGCTGCATTTAAGGTTAAATCCGTAATAATATGAGATGCTGAAACAACTTCTAGTACAGGCAAATCTGCAAGCGGTGCCAGAGCATGTTCAAATAATTGAAGCCGCGCCGGTCCAGTCCAGGCACCTTTAACTTCTATATTCGTTATTTGCGTTCGCACCAAATCACAAACCCTTAAATCACCATTGTAATCAGTAGCAATCTTCACCATAAAATTAGGTCGGCAAATTTCCCTTTTCGCTTTTTCCTTGTCCATTTCGAAATGTTTATATCCCATAGTCGCAGCTGCCACACGAAGACTGCCATAATCTAATGTGCCAACAAGAGTATCAGAGTCTATATACAGCTTAGGGGCACCCAATTTCTTTGGATATGCAGTAAGTTCCCGTCCGCTTGCAATAGCCGGGAAATTGTCTACATACATAGAATGAACATAATCTCCTTCTTCACCATTAAAGCTGACAGGGATGATTTGTCCCGCCTCTGTATAGGCACCAAGTCCGGAAACATCGGGCATCCACATCACTTCGAATTTCACTAAAGGTTCAGTAATTTCAAGAGGTTCCGGCACTGCCGCACGTAAAGCTTTTTCATCCGTTCGGTAAATAATATTAAGATATTCCCGGTTAACAAATTTATAGGTTGGCACGGGGTAAGCAGGTGATGTTAAAGGTGTGTTTAAATTTTTCACAATGTTATTCACATCAATTTTCATAGTAGGAAACCCCTTTCCTTTTATTTAACTGCGTTATTATCTTACATCCATATTTACATTTAATCTAATACATAATAAGGTATATATATATTTATTGAAATAAATAAGGGGGTGCAGACAGATGGAATTGCTGCAGCTAAAATACTTTCAGACAGTTGCCTATACTGAACATATTTCTAAAGCAGCAGAACAATTAAAGATTGCCCAGCCTTCTTTAAGTCTCACTATAAAAAGACTTGAGAATGAACTGGGAACAACCTTGTTTGAGAGAAAAGGCAGAAATATTAAGCTGAGTTCAGCAGGGAAAATTCTTTTAAAACATGTAAACAGGATTTTTACTGAGATTGAAAATGCACAAACGGAAATTCAATTGGAGGAACATCAAATGTCTGACACCATCAGAATATCTATTTCCAATCCAAGATTCCTTGCAGGACTGATGAGTGAATATATCAACCGCTCCCCTCAATCAAAAATTCTCCAAGCAATCGGAGTTAAAAGCGAGATCATAACAAGTTTAAAAAAAGGGGACATTGATTTAGGAATAACAGGTCATCCGATTCAAGATGAAGAGATAGAGAGTTGTGTGCTGGTAAATGAAGATATTGTTCTGGCTTTGCCCTCAAACCACCGATTTACGGGTAAAACAGAAATTTCTTTACGTCTTGCCGCCGATGAACCATTTATTACCCTTGCTAATAATGAAGAGTACAGCGGTTTTACAGCCTCGCTTTGTGAGAAAGCCGGTTTCACCCCAAATATTGCATTTGAGGCAGATTCTCATTTACTGGTCGAGATTATAAAGCTGGATCAAGGTGTTGCGTTGCTTCCTATTTCAGTTTGCAGAACATTGGGGCTGAATTTTATAAAAGTGACTGATCACTCTGCTTCATATCCAGTCGGCTTATCTTGGTTAAGACATAAGCTGTTATCTTCTTCGATAAGAAATTTTCGTGACTTTATTATGTCGTACTATAAAGATAACTATGAAATGTTTAAGGTTTATTAAAGGGTTTCATCATTATTTTTTTGAATTTTTCCCCCAATTCCAATGAGGCGGAAGACTGGCCATTCCCAGATGATATAAAAAAATCCCGCGGCATCCGCGGGATTTTTCTTTGTTAAACGGCTTTCGCCTTTTCTTCTTGTTTGCCTGTCTTTTTGTTTGTCAGTTTAATTGATTTAACAAACAGCGTGAGGATCAATCCGGCAGCGATAAAGGCCAGGCCTGTGAAAAACACGCTGTGAAGCGAATCCATCAGTGACGTTTTCAAAACCGGCACGATATGGGAAGAAAATGCGGCCGGGATCTGCTTAATCGATTCCTGGCTGAACAAGGATTGAAGCAGCCCTTCAGGATTCTTGTCAATCATACCTTTAAACTGGGCGGCAAAGGCACTTGCCTGTTTCGGGAGTGAGTCTAAGTAAGGCACCAGTCTGTCGGTTAAAAGGCTTCCTGATCTGGCATTCATGACAGCGCCGAGCACCGTAATGCCGAACGTTCCCCCGATCATCCGGAAAAATTGGCTTGAAGAGGTCACAACACCCAGCTCTTCTTTTGAAAACGTTTCTTGCAGAGCGAGTGTGAGAAGCGGCATGACGAGCCCCATTCCCAGACCGATCACGGCCATATAGCACGTCGCCGCGAGCTTGCTTGTATCCAGCTGCAATGTCGTTAATAAGAAGAAGCCGACGGCCATGATCAGCATGCCGATCATGATTTGCGGTTTAATACCGATCTTATAAACCAGCTGGCCTCCGATAATACTTGTGATAATCATAGATACCATCATCGGCGTCATAATCGTGCCGGACGCGGTGGCGCTGACTCCGATAATTCCCTGCATAAAGAAAGGAACGAACGTAACGGCGCCGAACATGCCGATACTCATGAAAAAGCCGATCAGATTCAGTACGGTAAACGTTCTGTTTTTAAACAGGTACATCGGCAGAATCGGCTCTTTTGCTTTGATTTCAGCGAAAATGAATCCGACAATCCCGGCAAGCGCAAGCGCAAAGAGACCGAGAATCTGCCAAGAGCCCCATGCGTAATCCTTTCCTCCGAAGCTGAGTGCGAGGAGAAGGCTGACGATTCCGACGATCATTGTAAAAATGCCGGCGATGTCAAAGTTAATCGGCCCGGTCTGTTTTCTGCCTTGAAGTCCTCTTGCGATAAAGATGACGGCTAAAATTCCGACAGGCAGGTTGATATAGAAAACCCATTTCCAATTTAATGAGTCAACAATCCAGCCCCCGATTTGCGGGCCGATCACGGAAGCAAGCCCGTAAATCGCCCCGAAAAGCCCTTGGAACTTGGCACGCTGTTTTCCTGTGAACAAATCCCCGATGACGATCATAGCCATCGGCATCATGACACCGCCGCCGATTCCCTGAAGTCCGCGGAAAATAATCAGTTCCGTCATGTTGCTTGCCATACCGCACAGTGCGGAGGCTCCCATAAAAATCAATAAACCTGACACATAGACGACGCGGCGTCCCAATAAATCTGCAAGTTTCCCCGCAATCGGAACGATCGTCGTCGAAGTTAAAAGATATGCCGTGGTCAGCCACGTCATCATGCTTAATCCCCCGAGGTCACCCACGATTTTAGGAATCGCCGTTCCTACGATGGTGCCGTCAAGGGCTGAGAAAAACATGGCGATGATTAAGCCGGTTATTAATAATGTGCGTTTTGGATCTTTCTTTTCAATGCTCATGTTTCGGCAGCTCCTCTATTCTATTCGTTTTCTTTTTGATCAGCCGCGTATTTCTCGGCGGCTTCCGCTACTTTGCGGATGATGTTCACGGACTGAATCAGTTCATCGTCAGTCAGAACGGACAGGTTTCGCGCCAGTATCGCTTTCCGTCCTTCCACAACATCTTCGAATTTTGTTTCGCCTTTTTTGGTGAGGCTGATGTCGATGACGCGTCTGTCCTGCTGGTTATGTTTGCGGACGATAAGTCCTTTTTGCTCGAGGCGGTCGGCCATCAGCGTCACTGCGCTCGGTTTTACCTCCATGCGTTCCGCAATTTCGGAAACTTTGCAGCTCCCGTGTTTTTTCAGGCTGGCTAAAACAAATAATTGGGCAGGCGTCACCTCGTGTTTTGCCATGCTTTCCACCATTTCAGGCTGTATGTTTTGCAGCAGCGTCTGAAGAGATTTCTGGATGTCAGACACATATTGATCCGCGTTTTTCATAACTCCTCCTCATCTTGTTCCTTGAGAAAATAATTAACATTAGTTAAATATAAATAAGGATTAATGATAAGTCAATCTTTTTGTGCAAAAATAAAAAAAGGATTGATGCTTGTCGAAAACATCAAATCCTTCTTCGTTTTACTGCTGATAGGGAGACTGCTGCTGAATGGTCTGCCGGAACTTCTCATACGATTGCTGAAGCTTTTGGGTATCGGCTGCTTCAATGGAATACCAGCCATTTTGAAACATCACATCGTATAATCTTCTTTGCGCTTTTTGTGACTCATCGAAAATCGCCTGAATATCTTGATAAAGAGACTCGTGGCTGAACTCGTGCAGGGCTGTGCAATATGAAGCCGTGATGTATTTTTCCGTCGTCAGCAGCTCATTCACCAAGTCTCTGTCATTCATTTGCGCCGTATTGGGCACGGGCGTTTGCGGATTTGTGATTTTTTGATTTTGCTGTTCCATGTATTGTCCTCCTATTGCATATAGCCTGTTGTTGTCTGTCCGCCTTGATCGGGGTTCAAGCGGCCCAATATGTGCTGATAATGCTTCTGATGCATCCGGCCGATCTGATCAAGCTCTTGTTTTAACGTCTGATTCTGGCAGTGTTCCGCCATAAAATGCGCTTTTTTCATGGCAAGCAGATTCCAGTTCAGCATGTCCTCAAGATACAAATGGTCTTTCGTTGAGATGACGGCAGGCGGCAAGTTTCCGTGCTGCTCTTGGTTGTTCATATAAACGCCTCCTTCAATTCTGTTCTTTTTAGCTTTCTCTGCGATCAGGATTTCATACACGAATAAAAGAAAAAGGAGGGAGTTCATCCTTGCTGCGGAACATATGTTTATTTTTGTCGAAAAATAAAATGCTTACAAAATTCGCCCAGGCTTACGGAATCCGCTTCGGCGCGGGAAGGTTCGTTGCAGGGGAAACACTCACAGAAGCTGTGAAAACGGTAAAGCGGCTGAACCAAAAAGGGCTGTCGGCTTCGATTGATTATCTAGGTGAATATGCGGGTTCAGAGAAGGATGCGAAAAGGACGGCGGAAGAATGTAAAAAAGCAATCAGGGCGATTGCCGAGAATCAACTGGATTGTGAGCTGTCTCTGAAATTAACATCCATCGGTCTGGATATTTCCGAGAAGCTCGCGGAACAGCATGTCAGAGACATATTGACGGAGGCAAAAGAACGCTGCGTGCCTGTAACGATTGATATGGAGGACTATTCAAGATGCGGCCGTACACTCGAGCTGTATAAGCGGTGCAAGCCGGATTTCCCGATGCTCGGCACCGTCATTCAGGCTTATTTGTACCGGGCAGCTGAAGACATCAGCGGTCTGATGCCATACAAGCCGCGGCTCAGGCTTGTAAAAGGCGCTTATAAAGAATCGGCGGCCGTTGCATTCCCTGATAAAAAAGCAACCGATCTTCATTTTCAGCAGCTGATTAAGCTGCAGCTTTTGAGCGGCCATGAAACGGCGGTGGCGACTCATGACGATGACATCATTTCTTATACGAAAACACTCATAAGCGAACATCAAATTCCCCGGGAGCAGTTTGAATTCCAAATGCTGTACGGCATCAGAACGGAGCGCCAGAAGGAGCTTGCCGAAGAAGGATACAGGATGAGGGTGTATGTCCCGTACGGAACCGATTGGTACGGGTACCTGATGAGAAGAATCGCCGAGCGCCCGGCAAACGCGGCGTTTGTGCTGAAAGGGATCTTCAAAAAATAACGGCTGCTCCAAAAAGCAGCCGCAGCATGTTATTCCATGTTGTCTTTTTTATATTGCTGATTTTGGCTCGTCCGTTTGCCGCCGCCGTATTTTTGCTTCGGTCCCGCATTTCCTTTCATGCTGGCCGCGCTCACTGCGGCAGAAGACGGATCTTTTCTCCCTCGCACCATTCCCTTCACCTCCGGGTTTAAGTTTCCCGCCCGCGCCATGGAACATGCGGAAGCCGAAAAATTTAAAAAAATTCCATATTTGCTATTGAAGTCATCCTGAAAATCTTTTAAGATGAAAGAAGAAAAGGGTTTCATTTTTTTTGCCGAAAAAATGAATGACTATTCATTCAAAGTTCAAGGGGGATGACTCATGCACAAGTTTATAAAGAAAGCAGCCGTTCTCGGATCAGGCGTCATGGGGTCCGGAATTGCCGCGCACTTGGCTAACATCGGAATTCCCGTCCTGCTGCTTGATATTGTGCCAAACGAGCTGACAAAGGATGAGATGAAAAAAGGGCTGACATTAGAAAGCCCGGAGGTCCGCAGCAGGCTGAGCCGATCGGCCATGCAAAAGCTGCTGAAGCAAAAACCGGCGCCGCTGACTTCGGCTGCCAATCTCGACTATATAACTGCGGGGAATTTGGAAGATGACGCAGCTCAATTAAAGGATGCTGATTGGATTATTGAAGTCGTCGTCGAAAATCTTGACGTAAAAAAACAGATTTTCTCACTCGTTGATGAATACCGGAAACCGGGAAGCATCGTGTCGAGCAATACGTCCGGTATCTCCGTCACAAAAATGGCGGAAGGCCGATCTGCCGATTTTAAAGCCCATTTCTTAGGAACCCATTTCTTTAATCCGGCCCGCTACTTAAAGCTTCTGGAAATCATTCCGATTCAGGAAACAGATCCTGACGTGCTGGAGTTTATGACTTCATTTGCAGAAAACACGCTCGGGAAAGGTGTCGTCATCGCGAAAGATACGCCTAATTTTATCGCCAACCGCATCGGTACGTACGGCCTGCTGGTCACGGTAAGAGAAATGCTTTCTTCCGGCTGCCGCATCGGCGAGGTGGACACGGTGACCGGGCCTTTGATCGGCAGACCGAAAAGCGCGACCTTCAGAACCCTTGACGTTGTGGGGCTTGATACTTTCGCCCATGTGGCAAAAAATGTGTATGATAAAGCCGACGGTGCTGAAAAAGACATGTTTAAGCTTCCTGAATTTATGAATGACATGCTGAAAAACAATTGGCTGGGCAGCAAATCAGGCCAAGGTTTTTACAAAAAAGAAGGTAAAACAATATATGAACTCGATCCGCTGACCATGACATACGGTGAGCGCTCGAAAATGAAGACGCCCGCGTTAGAAGCCGCCAAACAGGCAAAGGGTGCCAAAGGCAAAATGAAAGCGCTTATATACTCTGATGACCGCGCCGGACGCCTGCTTTGGAATATTACATCGCAAACACTCTTATACTCAGCCCGGCTTTTAGGTGAGATCGCTGATGATATCAAAGCGATTGACGACGCCATGAAATGGGGCTTCGGATGGGAGCTCGGACCGTTTGAGATGTGGGATGCCATCGGCGTCAGAAAATCAGCGGAGCGGCTCGAAGAAGAAGGCGCAGAAATCCCCGGCTGGGTGAAAGAAATGCTTGACCAGGGCCATGAAACATTTTATATGAAGGAAAACGGAACACCATTTTACTATTCAGACGGCCAATACAGGGCTGTGAAAGAAAATCCGAAACGGATCAGCCTGCAAACGTTAAAAGAAACAAAAGGCGTTATCACTAAAAACAGCGGCGCAAGTCTGATTGATCTCGGCGATGATGTCGCGCTGCTGGAATTTCATACGAAAAGCAACGCGATCGGCTTAGACATTATTCAGATGATTGACAATGCGCTTGAGGAAACCGAGCGGAATTATAAAGGACTTGTCATCGGAAACCAAGGCAGACATTTCTGCGCGGGGGCAAACCTTGCGATGATTTTAATGGAAGCTCAGGATGATAACTTCATGGAAGTCGATTTTGTCATCCGCCGTTTTCAGCAGACGATGCTGAACATCAAATACAGCGCTAAACCCGTTGTCGCGGCGCCATTCGGGATGACACTCGGCGGCGGCACGGAAGTCTGTCTCCCGGCGGCACGCGTTCAGGCGGCGAGCGAATCGTATATGGGTCTTGTTGAAACCGGCGTCGGCCTTATTCCGGGCGGCGGAGGAAACAAAGAGCTGTACATGAATTATTTGAACGGCGGAAGTGAACTGATGGACGCGGCCATTAAAACCTTCGAAACAATCGCGCTTGCCAAAGTGTCCGGTTCGGCACACGAAGCCCGTGATATGCAGATTTTGTCCGCGGCAGACCGTGTCAGCATGAATCAGGATCACCTGCTGCACGATGCGAAACAGCTGGCTGCTTCCTTATATGACAGCGGATACCGCCCGCCTGCCCGCAAAAAAGTGAAAGTCACCGGAGAAACCGGCTGTGCGGCATTACTGCTCGGAGCAGACCAAATGAGACGGTCGGGTTATTTATCCGATCACGATATGAAGATTGCGAAGAAGCTGGCCCATGTCATTGCCGGCGGAAGAGTCCCGTTCGGCACGGAGGTTTCAGAAGAATATTTACTCGAGATTGAAAGAGAAGCCTTTTTAAGCCTCGCTGGCGAGGCGAAATCTCAAGCGAGAATGCAGCATATGCTCGTCAAAGGCAAACCTTTACGGAACTAGGAGGGTGTTTATGAGAGAAGCAGTCATTGTGGCCGGTGCGAGAACCCCGGTCGGTAAAGCGAAAAAAGGATCGCTTGCAGCCGTTCGTCCTGATGATTTAGGCGCGCTTTGTGTAAAAGAAACGCTGAAACGGGCAGGCGGCTATGAAGGAAACATCGATGACTTAATTATCGGTTGTGCAACACCTGAAGCCGAACAAGGATTAAATATGGCGCGGAATATCGGTGCGCTGGCGGGGCTTCCTCATACGGTGCCGGCCATTACGGTGAACCGCTACTGCTCTTCCGGGCTCCAATCCATCGCTTACGGTGCTGAAAAAATCATGATCGGCGCGGGTGACACCGTCATTGCGGGCGGTGCGGAATCCATGTCGCAAGTTCCGATGATGGGGCATGTGACACGGCCGAATATCGCTTTGGCGGAGCATGCGCCTGAGTATTACATGAGCATGGGGCACACAGCGGAGCAGGTCGCCGAAACGTACGGCGTATCCAGAGAAGACCAGGATGCATTTGCCGTCCGCAGCCATCAGAATGCCGCAAAAGCCCTTAAAGAAGGCAAATTCAATGACGAAATCGTGCCGGTTGAAGTATCGCTGACAGAAGTCGGTGATGACCATAAGCCGCGGAAAAAACAATTTACCTTTTCACAAGATGAAGGCGTTCGTCCCGGCACATCGGCTGACGTCTTGGCGAAGCTCCGTCCGGCTTTTTCTAAAACGGGAACCGTGACGGCCGGGAACTCTTCACAAACAAGTGACGGCGCGGCGGCTGTCATGCTGATGGATCGCGAAAAAGCATCGTCGCTCGGATTGGCGCCGCTTGTCAAATTCCGTTCCTTTGCCGTAGGGGGCGTTCCGCCTGAGGTAATGGGGATCGGTCCGATTGAAGCCATCCCGCGGGCGCTCAAGCTTGCCGGACTCGAATTGCAGGATATCGGGCTTTTTGAATTGAATGAGGCCTTTGCTTCACAGGCCATTCAAGTCATCAGATCGCTTGGGATAGATGAAGAAAAGGTGAACGTCAACGGAGGCGCCATCGCGCTCGGACATCCGCTCGGATGCACGGGAACGAAGCTGACCCTGTCACTCATTCATGAAATGAAACGGAGAAACGAGCAATTCGGCGTGGTGACGATGTGCATCGGAGGCGGCATGGGCGCTGCCGGCGTATTTGAGCTCATTTAAAACAAGGGGGAAACGAAGCATGAAACAGGAAACGGTCAACGTCAAAAAAGGCGGCAGCTTTCTGATTGAAGAGACGGGATATGATCAAATATTCACTCCGGAGGACTTTACAGACGAACATAAAATGATCGGCAAAACGACAGAAGACTACGTCGTAAACGATGTGCTTCCATATATCGATGAAATTGAAAACCATCAGTTCGAGCATTCGGTCAGACTGCTGAAAAAAGCCGGAGATCTCGGCCTCCTCGGAGCAGACGTACCTGAAGAGTACGGCGGCATCGGATTGGATAAAATCAGTTCAGCCTTCATTACGGAAAAGTTTTCACGTGCCGGCAGCTTTTCGCTGTCTTACGGCGCTCATGTCGGTATCGGCTCCTTGCCGATCGTGTTCTTCGGAACGGAAGAACAGAAAAAAACCTATTTGCCGGACTTGGCTTCAGGGCAAAGAATCGCGGCATACGCCTTAACTGAGCCCGGTTCAGGTTCAGATGCCCTCGGCGCGAAAACCACGGCTGTTTTGAATGAAGCGGGCACACACTATATTCTTAACGGAGAAAAGCAATGGATTACAAACTCCGCCTTTGCAGATGTCTTTGTCGTCTACGCTAAAGTGGACGGAGATAAGTTTTCCGCATTTATCGTAGAAAAGAACTATCCGGGCGTGTCAACGGGACCGGAAGAGAAAAAAATGGGGATTAAGGGTTCATCGACAAGAACACTGATTTTAGATCAGGCGGAAGTCCCGAAAGAAAACCTTCTCGGCGAAATCGGAAAAGGCCATGTCATCGCCTTTAATATTCTGAATATCGGGCGCTACAAGCTTGCCGTCGGCACAATCGGCGCTTCAAAACGGGTGATTGAGCTGTCCGCCGCTTATGCAAACCAGCGCCGGCAATTTAAAACGCCGATCTCAAGCTTCACGCTCACTCAGGAAAAGCTTGCGACGATGTCAGCGCGGCTTTACGCCATGGAGAGCTCTGTATACAGAACAGTGGGCTTATTCGAAGATAATATGAGCAGACTGACGGAAGAGGAGCAAAAAGACGGACGCGAAGTCGCGAAGTCAATCGCCGAGTACGCGATTGAATGCTCGCTCAACAAAATGTGCGGTTCTGAAACGCTTGATTACATTGCCGATGAAGGTGTTCAAATTCACGGCGGTTACGGATTTATGCAGGAATATGAAGTGGAGCGCGCTTATCGCGACTCAAGAATCAACAGAATTTTTGAAGGCACAAATGAAATCAACCGCCTGATCGTAACGAGCACGTTCCTGAAAAAAGCCGTAAAAGGTCAGCTGCCGCTCTTTGAAAAAGCAAAAGCGCTCCAAGAAGAACTCATGATGCTGATGCCTGAAGAGCCGGGCTCAGAACCTCTTGAACAGGAAAAATACATTGTCAGACAGGCGAAAAAGATCGCCCTCTTGACAGCGGGTCTCGCGGCGCAGAAATACGGCAAAGAGATCGAAGGCGAGCAGGAAATCATGGTGAACATTGCCGATATTGTCAGCGCGCTTTACGCTTTGGAATCTGCCGTCCTCAGAACGGAAAAAGCAATTGCGGCGGACGGTGCCGAAAAAGCCGCGCAGAAGCTGTTATATACGGAAATCTTTGCTCAGGAAGCCCTTCAGAACATTGAAGCGCACGCCAAAGAATCACTGATCGCCATGGAGGAAGGAGATTCCCTCCGCATGATGCTTTCCGTGCTGCGCAAACTGACGCGCCTGACGCCGAAAAACCTCATTCAGAAAAAACGTGAAGCGGCAGCCGCCGTCTTCCGTGAAGAAAAATATACGGTCTGATCACATGCTGAAAGCGCTCCTTCATCAGGGGCGCTTTTTCATGAAGCAACGTTATAGGTTTTTACAAGTGATTGTGTTAAAATAACGACGATCATTTACAAGGGGTGAAGAAGATGTCGTTAAATTTTTACTGGTACCCTAAATGCGGAACGTGCCGTAATGCGAAAAAATGGCTGGAAGACCGCGGTAAGGAAATAAACGAAATACATATCGCGGAGGAAACTCCGTCGAAAGAAGAAATTAAAGACCTCTATGAGAAGAGCGGTCTTGAGCTCAAAAAGTTTTTCAACACGAGCGGAATGAAATACCGCGAGCTGAACTTAAAGGAAAAACTGTACCATATGTCAGAGGACGAACAGCTTGAACTCCTGGCATCAGACGGTATGCTCCTGAAACGCCCGATTACGACAGACGGCGAAAAAGTCACTGTCGGCTTTAAAGAAGACCAATTCGAAAAATATTGGATGTAATGCCAGGTTCAAAGAATTATGGTATCTTCTTATTATAAGAAAAAAATGGAGGGATTTAGATGAGCACACCGAAAGATATGCGTTATTCCAAAGAGCACGAATGGGTCAAAGTTGAGGACGGAAAAGCCCGCATCGGGATTACACATTTCGCGCAAGCCGAACTTGGCGACATCGTCTTTGTCGAGCTTCCGGAAGTCGGCGCCGAAATTAAAGCGGACGAGCCATTCGGCAGCGTGGAATCCGTCAAAACCGTATCAGAACTGTACGCACCGATTAACGGAACGGTGACGGAAGTGAACGAAGACCTTGATGACAGTCCTGAATTCGTAAACGAGTCTCCGTATGAAAAAGCGTGGATGATCGTCGTGGAACCGGCTGATGCTGAAGAAATCGAAAACCTCATGACTTCCGAGCAATATGACGAAATGACACAGGAAGACTGATCGGATAGCAAAGGGGCCATTTGGACATTCTATCTGTAACGGGAGGTGTCTAAAATGGCTTTTGATAAACAAAAGGTCGATGTGACGGAGAACGTCACGGGCCGCTTTCAAAACGGCCGGTTTTCCTTGTTTCATGAAAATGAAGCCATCGGCGAGATGACAGGCATGGACCAGTACGAGCTCAAACAGGGCTTTTCATTTGAAAATCAAAAATTTTATAAAACAGCCGATGTCATAAACGGCAGCGATCCGAAATATGTCGATTGCGATTATGAGAATGGCTGGTGTTAACAGTTGGCGGTGAATTTCACTGCCTTCTTTTTCAATCTGACGCTAAAACAATCGGCAGGTGACGCGCTTATGTACAACGGAGATGAAAAGGTCATTATCGTAGAAGGAAAATCTGATAAAATCAAAGTCAGGGAAGTGCTCATCGAACCCGCGGAAATCGTCTGTACAAACGGAACAATCGGCCAAACCGAACTGGAAGATTTGGCGGACCGCCTGTTTGACAGAGACGTCTATATTTTAACGGACGCAGATGACTCCGGAGAAAAATTAAGAAAACAGCTCAAACGGGAGCTTCCCGAAGCGCGCCATATTTATATAGACAGAACATACAGGCAAGTCGAGTCGTGCCCGGGCCATCATCTCGCATCTGTGCTGATCAGAGCCGGCTTTGATGCTGACACTGTATTTTTGAAAAAGAACGACCTGAGGTGGTAATCATGAAAGAACTCCAAGAAAATGAACTCGAATCGATTCAGGATGACGTTTATCTCCTGTATTTGTACACCCCGTTTTGCGGCACATGCCAGCTGGCGTCCAAAATGCTTACTGTCGTTGAAGAAATGCTGCCCGGCGCCGCCTTCTATAAAAACAACGTGAATTATTCCCCCGCATTCGCCAAAGCCTATCAGATTGAAAGCGTTCCGTGCTTTTTGCTGTTTAAAGGCGGAGAGCTTGTTGAGAAAGGATACGCCTTCCGCTCCGTTTCCTATTTATATGAGCTGATTAAACAAAAAACATCGCAAACGTTCCCGATGTGACAATATTTACAGGAAAATGTCGTGCGGTTTATAAAGGGTTCTGTCCGTTAAAAAGAGAAAGTGTATGTATGGCCATTAAAACGGGAGGTTATACGAGTGGAGAAAATAGAAGTTTCAGAGAATGACGGACAGCATCTGTTTTTGAAACCGCTATTAAACGCCTCAACTCTGCTGATTACATTCCAAGGAGAAACAGAAGCCTTAACGGTCTCAATTAACGGACAGGGAGAAATGAGAAAAACGTCGGTTTCAAAGGAAAAATCTAATTTGACCTTCTACGGAAACCAGACGGAAATCATCCATCTCCTGCATGGTGATGTCTCTTTGCAAAAGCTTATCCAAAGCGGAAAACTCAAAGTGAAAGGATCATTCAGAGCTCTGCTGAAGCTGGAGGCCATCCTCTGGCTGACAAACGGATTTTTTCAGGCGATCAGTAAACGGCCTTAAACTGCCAATCTACTATGTGACAATAGCTTCCAATATTTATTTTATTGACTTTTTATCATTCGCCGTGCTATTCTACAGTAAGAATTTCCGGACGAAAATACGATATGTTTTCTCTTATCAAGAGAGGTGGAGGGAAGTGCCCTATGAAGCCCGGCAACCATCAACAATGTTGAAATGGTGCCAATTCACTCGAAGCGGTCTGCTTTGAAAGATGAGAGAAAGGCCTTTTTCAATAAGCCTTTCTGCTCATTTTTGCAGAAAGGCTTTTCTTTTGCGGAGAAACCCGGAAGATTTCTTAGAATAGTGTAAGGCGGGTGATTGCTTTGATCCATCTTCAAAATGTTTCAAAAATTTACAAAGCGAAGCATGGGGATGTCAATGCTGTCCAAGATGTCACTCTTGATATCAAAAAGGGCGAAATATTTGGAATTATAGGATATAGCGGAGCTGGTAAAAGTTCCTTAATCCGTCTCCTGAACGGCCTTGAAAAGCCGACGTCGGGAACCGTGGAAGTCGCGGGGACGGAATTAAATAAAGTAAGCAGCCGCGGGCTGAGAAAAGCGCGCCAGGAAATCAGTATGATCTTCCAGCATTTTAACCTTCTGTGGTCGCGCACCGTCCGGGAGAACATTATGTTTCCGCTGGAAATCGCCGGCGTGAAAAAAAGCGAACGGGTCCGCCGCGCCGATGAATTGATTAAACTGGTCGGATTAGAGGGGAAAGAAAAATCTTATCCGTCGCAGCTGAGCGGCGGTCAAAAGCAGCGTGTCGGCATCGCCCGGGCGCTCGCCAATAATCCGAAAGTCCTTCTGTGCGATGAAGCGACATCAGCGCTCGATCCGCAGACAACCGATTCAATTTTGGATCTTTTATCCGATATAAATGACAGACTCGGTCTGACGATCGTGCTCATTACCCATGAAATGCACGTCATCCGAAAAATCTGCAACAGAGTCGCCGTCATGGAAAACGGGAAAGTCGTTGAAGAAGGCGAAGTACTCCAAGTTTTCAGAAACCCGCGCGAACCGATGACTAAGCGTTTCGTTCAGCAGGTGACAGAACCGGAGGAGACGAAAGAAACCATCCAGCATTTTCTGCAGGAAACAGCGACAGGAAAAACGATTCAGCTTTCATTTGTCGGGCAGGCCGCCGAGCAGCCCCTCATTACGGAAATGATCCGAAACTTTGATGTGGACGTCAATATTCTGCAGGGGAAAATTTCACAGACGAAGGACGGAGCCTACGGTTCTTTATTCATTCATATTGACGGTCAGGAAAAAGAAGTAGAAAACGTGATCCGGTTCATCAAAGACAAACAGGTAGAAGCAGAGGTGATCACAAATGTTTGAAAAATGGTTCCCGAACGTTGATATAACCGAGCTGTGGACGGCCACATACGAGACCCTTTATATGACGGTCATCGCATTAGTTTTTTCATTTATCATCGGAGCGATTCTCGGTCTTCTGCTCTTTTTAACGGGCAAGGGAAGCTTATGGGAAAATAAAATCATTAACACCGTGATTGCGGCGGTCGTTAATATTTTCAGGTCTATTCCGTTTCTTATTTTAATTATTCTGCTTCTCGGCTTTACTAAGATTTTGGTCGGATCGATTTTAGGACCGAACGCCGCATTGCCGGCGCTGATTATCGGCTCCGCGCCGTTTTACGCCCGTCTTGCGGAAATTGCACTGCGGGAAGTCGATAAAGGAGTCATTGAAGCTGCCAGATCAATGGGAGCAAAGACATCGACGATTATCTTCAAAGTGCTGATTCCTGAATCAATGCCTGCGTTAATTTCAGGCATCACCGTTACGGCCATCGCCCTGATCGGATCTACCGCCATTGCCGGCGCCATCGGTTCAGGCGGACTCGGAAACCTTGCATATGTAGAAGGCTACCAGTCCAATAATACGGATGTAACGTTTGTAGCGACAGTATTTATACTCATCATCGTCTTTATCATTCAGATTATCGGTGATGTAATTACAAATATAATAGACAAAAGATAAGGGAGGATTTACATTGAAAAAGATTGTATTAAGTGCGCTGCTGCTTGTGTTCGCGGGAGTTTTGGCCGCCTGCGGGTCAAACGGCTCAAATAAAAAGGAAATCGTCGTCGCTGCGACAAAAACACCGCATGCTGAAATCTTAAAAGAAGCGGAACCGCTCTTGAAGGAAAAAGGCTACACATTAAAAGTAAAAGTGCTGAACGATTACAAAATGTACAACAAAGCGTTAGCTGATAATGAAGTGGATGCGAACTTCTTCCAGCACGTTCCTTACCTTGAACAGGAAATGAAAGAAAATAAAGATTACAAACTAGTGAATGCCGGAGCCGTTCACCTTGAGCCATTCGGAATTTACACGAAAAAATACAAATCACTGAAAGACCTGCCTAAAGGCGCGACCATCATCATGACGAACAATGTCGCTGAACAAGGCCGTATGCTGGCGATGCTTGAAAAAGCCGGACTGATCACACTTGATCCGAAGGTAAAAACGATTGAAGCCACTACGAAAAACATTACGAAAAACCCGAAAAACCTGACATTCAAAAAAATCGCCCCTGAATTAACGGCGAAAGCATATAATGAAGAAGAAGGCGATGCAGTCTTCATTAACGTCAACTATGCGATTCAAAACAAACTGAATCCGTTAAAAGATGCGATTGAAGTGGAATCAACGAAAAACAACCCGTACGCAAACATCATCGCCGTACGCAAAGGTGACGAAAAATCAGAGAAAATCAAAGCGCTTATGGAAGTGCTTCACTCTAAGAAAATCAAAGACTTTATTGAGAAAAAATACGACGGAGCCGTGCTTCCCGTATCTGAATAAAACGAAAACCCCGGATGAATCATCCGGGGTTTTTTTCGGGTATTAATCGGAGAACTGTCCATAATAAAAAGGAAGGTTAACTTATTGGAGGGAAATGGCAGTGGCTCAATACCAGGATAACGGCAAAAGCGTGCATGACGCATTGAAACAATATAAAGAAGGTTTAGGCATATTTGAGCAAAAAATGCCGATGATGGGGCGGAAGTTTAATGAATTTACTGAACAGTGTTTCTCTGCGGATTCATTAACTGAAAAAGAGAAACAATTAATCGCTCTGGGCATCAGCATCAGCGCTCAAGATGAATTTTGCATGATTTATCATACGAAGGGCTGCCTTGACCAAGGGGCGACAGAAGAAAACATCCTTGAGGTCATCGGCGTCGCGGCGGCATTCGGGGGCGGCGCGGCTCTCAGTCAGGGAGTGACCCTCGTGCAGCAGTGCATTCAGGAATTCGGACATACGACGCATTAGAAAGAGCAATCGTGTGAATACCGTTTTTCAGATAAAGCGAGCGCCGGTTTTCGGCACATTCGAAAGGATTCAGGGGCACACTCTCTTTGGCCGGAGCAGAGGATCATTGTTACAATAGAAACAAATATATGAAGGGATTGATTCATTATCTGCACCAGCCACGAGAGACTGGACCTTGACTATACGCCTGAAATGGAAAAAGCGATGCAGAAGTCACACGGCATCGGCTACGAGGAATACGGACGGCGTCTTTCAAAAAGGATGGAAGTCGAACGGCAGAGGGAGCTTGATTATCAAAAAAGCAAGTTCCTCGCAGCGCAGCTTAATGAGAAAATCGGTCAGTAAAAAAGGGTGGATTTCCGCCCTTTTTCTGTTTCAAACAGCTTTAATTACGCCTTGATCTTTGATAAACTTTAGGAATGTTCCGGGTAATATAAAAAGTTGTATTTACTTTTCATTTGTTATAAAATTAGAATGAGAATAAATTGAGAATAATGATTATATATTTTGGAGGTATAGATATGGCTGCTTCAACATTAACGATCAAGGATCTTCACGTTGAAATCGAAGGAAAAGAGATCTTAAAAGGTGTAAACCTTGAAATAAAAGGCGGCGAATTCCACGCTGTCATGGGGCCGAACGGTACCGGTAAATCCACGCTCTCAGCAGCGATTATGGGACACCCGAAATACGAAGTTACAAAAGGCAGCATCACGCTTGACGGCAAGGATGTACTGGAAATGGAAGTGGACGAGCGAGCTCAGGCGGGTCTTTTCCTTGCGATGCAGTACCCAAGCGAAATCAGCGGTGTGACAAATGCCGATTTCCTTCGCTCTGCGATTAACGCACGCCGTGAAGAAGGCGATGAAATTTCTCTTATGAAATTCATCCGCAAAATGGACGAAAACATGGAGTTCCTTGAAATGGACCCTGAAATGGCGCAACGTTACCTGAACGAAGGTTTCTCAGGCGGGGAGAAAAAACGCAACGAAATCCTTCAGCTTATGATGATCGAGCCGAAAATCGCCATTCTTGACGAGATCGATTCAGGTCTTGATATCGATGCGCTTAAAGTCGTTTCTAAAGGAATTAACAGAATGCGCAGCGAAAACTTCGGCTGCTTAATGATCACTCACTACCAGCGCCTTCTGAACTACATCACGCCTGATGTCGTTCACGTTATGATGCAGGGACGCGTAGTGAAATCCGGCGGCGCGGAGCTTGCACAGCGCCTTGAAGCGGAAGGTTATGACTGGATTAAACAAGAACTAGGCATTGAAGACGAAACTGTAGGCCAAGAAGCGTAAGCGTTAGGGGGATAATCATGACATTGGAAACGAAACTATCCGTAGATCAGGAATATGTCAAAGGCTTTTCCGAAAAGCATCAAGAACCTGCCTGGCTGAAAAACCTGCGCTTACAGGCTCTTGAAAAAGCTGAAGATCTGCCGCTGCCTAAGCCTGATAAAACAAAAATCACAAATTGGAACTTTACAAAGTTCAACAAGCATACAGTAGAAAATGCGCCGCTTGCTTCTTTAGAAGATTTAGCTGATGAAGCAAAAGCGCTGATCGATATCGAAAACGAAGACAAAACGTTATATGTGCAGCGTGACCAAACGCCCGCTTTCCTTTCTCTTTCTAAAGAACTGAAAGACAAAGGCGTCATCTTTACGGACATCTTAACGGCTGCCCGTGAGCACAGCGATCTCGTTGAGAAGTATTTCATGAAAGACGGCGTTAAGGTCGACGAACATAAACTGACTGCGCTTCATGCAGCATTAATGAACGGCGGGGCATTCCTTTATGTTCCTAAAAACGTTCAGGTGGAGACGCCTGTTCAGGCCGTTTACGTTCATGAAAGCAATGACACGGCATTGTTCAACCACGTGCTGATTGTCGCTGAAGATCACAGCTCCGTCACTTACGTTGAGAACTACATCAGCACGGTGAATCCGAAAGAAGCTGTATTCAACATTATCAGTGAAGTGGTCACAGCTGATAATGCCAGCGTGACGTACGGCGCCGTTGACAACCTGTCAGCAGGCGTCACAACATACGTCAACCGCCGCGGAGCCGCGCGCGGACGCGACAGCAAAATCGAGTGGGCGCTCGGACTGATGAACGACGGCGACACGATTTCTGAAAACACGACAAACCTCTACGGAGACGGCACATACGGCGATACGAAAACCGTAGTTGTCGGAAGAGGAGAACAGACGGAAAACTTTACGACGCAGATCATCCACTTCGGTAAGGCTTCTGAAGGCTATATCCTGAAGCACGGAGTCATGAAAGATGCCGCATCTTCCATCTTTAACGGAATCGGCAAAATCGAGCACGGCGCGTCTAAAGCAAACGCTGAACAGGAATCCCGCGTTCTGATGCTGAGTGAAAAAGCACGCGGAGATGCAAACCCGATTCTTTTAATTGATGAAGACGATGTAACTGCAGGACATGCGGCATCTGTCGGCCGTGTGGACCCGATCCAGCTTTACTACTTAATGAGCCGCGGAATTCCGAAAGAAGAAGCGGAGCGCTTAGTCATTTACGGATTCCTTGCTCCGGTGGTAAAAGAGCTTCCGATTGAAGGAGTTAAGAAACAGCTCGTCTCCGTCATCGAAAGGAAAGTAAAATAATGAATATCACCGATATTCGTGAACAGTTCCCGATCCTTCATCAGCAAGTGAACGGACATGACCTCGTGTACCTTGACAGCGCGGCGACTTCCCAGAAGCCGCGTGCTGTCATTGAAGCAGTGGATCAGTATTACAACAAATACAACTCCAATGTACACAGAGGCGTTCATACTCTTGGCACGAGAGCGACAGACGGCTATGAAGGTGCGCGTGAAAAAGTCCGTAAGTTTATCAATGCGAAGTCAATGGCTGAGGTCATTTTCACAAAAGGCACGACAACTTCACTGAATATGGTGGCGCTGAGCTATGCCCGCGCCAGCTTAAAACCCGGTGATGAAGTGGTCATCACCCAAATGGAGCATCATGCGAATATCATTCCGTGGCAGCAGGCTGTCAAAGCAACCGGCGCGACTTTAAAATATATCCCGATGCAGGAAGACGGCACGCTTTCGTTGGACGACGTCCGGCAGACTGTCACAAGCCATACGAAGATCGTGGCAGTCGCTCATGTGTCAAACGTGCTCGGCACGATCAACCCGATTAAAGAGATCGCCAAAATCGCTCATGACAATGGCGCGGTCATCGTGGTGGACGGGGCGCAAAGCACACCGCACATGAAAATCGACGTTCAGGACTTGGATTGCGACTTCTTCGCGCTTTCTTCCCATAAAATGTGCGGCCCGACGGGAATCGGCGTGCTGTACGGCAAGAAAGAACTGCTTGAGAATATGGAGCCGGCCGAATTTGGCGGCGAGATGATCGACTTTGTAGGGCTTTATGAATCAACTTGGAAAGAGCTTCCGTGGAAATTTGAAGCAGGCACGCCGATCATTGCAGGCGCGATCGGATTGGGAGCCGCGATTGATTTTCTTGAAGAGATCGGACTCGACGAGATTTCCCGGCATGAGCATAAGCTTGCAGCCTATGCGCTTGACCGTTTCGAGCAGCTAGACGGCGTGACGGTATACGGTCCGAAAGAGCGGGCGGGACTTGTGACATTTAATCTTGATGAGGTTCACCCTCATGATGTCGCGACTGTCCTCGATGCTGAGGGCATTGCGGTCAGAGCCGGCCATCATTGCGCCCAGCCGCTCATGAAATGGCTGGATGTATCTGCTACTGCGAGAGCGAGTTTTTATCTGTATAATACAGAGGAAGAGATCGATAAGCTCGCGGAAGCCCTCCAAAAGACAAAGGAGTACTTTACAAATGTCTTTTAATGCAAATTTAGATACATTATACAGACAAGTGATCATGGATCATTACAAAAATCCGCGCAACAAAGGGGTTTTGGATGACAGCATCGTCGTCGATATGAACAACCCGACTTGCGGCGACCGGATCAGACTGACAATGAAGCTTGACGGCGATACCGTTCAGGAAGCGAAGTTTGAAGGAGAAGGCTGCTCCATCTCCATGGCTTCAGCTTCCATGATGACGCAGGCGATTAAAGGAAAAGATATTGATACCGCCCTTTCCATGTCTAAGATTTTCTCAGACATGATGCAAGGGAAAGAGTATGACGACTCAATAGATCTCGGGGATATTGAAGCCCTTCAAGGCGTTTCGAAATTCCCGGCCCGGATTAAATGTGCCACCCTTTCATGGAAAGCACTTGAAAAAGGAGTCGCTGGCGAAAAAGGCGGCAATTAAAAGATTGGAGTGAAAATGGATGGCTAAAAAAATGCCTGAAATTGGTGAATACAAGTACGGTTTTCACGATAAGGACGTTTCCATTTTCCGTTCAGAGCGCGGATTGACAAAAGAAATCGTAGAAGAAATTTCACGCATGAAAGAAGAGCCTCAATGGATGCTTGATTTCCGCCTGAAATCTCTTGAGCATTTCTACAACATGCCGATGCCGCAGTGGGGCGGGGATTTAAACTCTTTAAACTTTGACGAAATTACGTATTACGTAAAGCCGTCTGAGCGTTCAGAGCGTTCTTGGGATGAAGTGCCTGAGGAAATTAAACAGACATTCGACAAACTCGGTATTCCTGAAGCTGAGCAAAAATACCTTGCCGGTGTTTCTGCACAGTACGAATCCGAAGTTGTGTACCACAATATGAAAGAAGATCTTGAAGAGCAAGGCATCGTCTTCAAAGACACAGACAGCGCGCTGAAAGAAAATGAAGACATTTTCCGCGAGCACTGGGCGAAAGTTATCCCGCCGACTGATAACAAGTTTGCGGCGCTGAACTCAGCTGTTTGGTCCGGCGGATCTTTCATCTACGTGCCTAAAGGCGTGAAGGTTGAAACACCGCTTCAAGCTTACTTCCGCATCAACTCCGAAAACATGGGTCAGTTCGAACGTACGCTGATCATCGTTGACGAAGAAGCAAGCGTTCATTACGTAGAGGGCTGTACGGCTCCTGTGTACACAACAAACTCGCTTCACAGCGCGGTTGTTGAAATCATCGTCAAAAAAGGCGGCTACTGCCGTTATACAACAATTCAAAACTGGGCGAACAACGTTTACAACCTAGTAACGAAACGTACGGTTTGTGAAGAAAACGCGACGATGGAATGGGTTGACGGAAACATCGGTTCTAAATTGACGATGAAATATCCGGCTGTCATTCTGAAAGGTGAAGGCGCGCGCGGCATGACGCTTTCTATCGCTCTTGCGGGCAAAGGACAGCATCAGGACGCGGGTGCGAAAATGATTCACCTTGCACCGAATACGTCATCCACAATCGTATCAAAATCGATTTCCAAACAGGGCGGAAAAGTAACATACCGCGGTATCGTCCACTTCGGACGAAAAGCGGACGGCGCCCGTTCAAACATCGAGTGTGATACGCTCATTATGGATAACAAATCAACTTCTGATACAATCCCTTACAATGAAATCCTGAACGACAACATTTCATTGGAGCACGAAGCGAAAGTATCAAAAGTTTCTGAAGAACAGCTTTTCTACTTGATGAGCCGCGGTATTTCTGAAGAAGAAGCAACAGAAATGATCGTTATGGGCTTCATCGAGCCGTTCACAAAAGAACTTCCGATGGAATACGCAGTTGAAATGAACCGTTTGATTAAATTCGAAATGGAAGGTTCCATCGGTTAATAGTAAAACCCCGCCATGTGGCGGGGTTTTTTTGTTTATTGAATAGTGAAATTACCGTATTCGCTTGACCGGACATGAATCGGCCCGTTTAAATTGTAGTTCTTCTCTTTAACAATATCGCGGAAAACGTCGACACGGGCAACCGATTCTCTCCATTCATCCTGAGTGTCCTCATCTGACGGATTCATCAGATCGTCATAGCGCACATCCAAGAATTTATTGAGCCATTTCTTCTCGTCAGTTCCGTCTTTCGGTGACCCGCCCATTTTTTTGTTCGTGCGTTTAATCAGGGCATAAAAGGAGTCCGGATCATCGCCGTCGCCATGCTGAATCACCGTATCGTACATCACTGCTTTTGCCAAGGCCGTTTTCAGTCCGGCATTTTCTGAACGTTTCATCGCCGGCTGATAATACAAGCTGTCATTTACCTTATCTTGGGCAGCGCGGAAGGCTTTATCATTGCCAAGTGAGCGCCAGGCAGAAGCGAATCCTTTCAGATTGCTGATGTCATCGCTTTCGTCCTTCGCAAGACGACGCAATTCAGGCAAATACTTTTTCAATTTGTTATTCGGCACCGCTTTCGTGTAGACTTCGACTACTTCCAGCGCATCTCCGGTAGCCGTCGTAAAGCCGGCCCGCCCGCAAGTGTAACCTCTTCCGTCATCCAACGCTTCAACATATCCGTATTGGATTTCCGTCTTTCCGTTTTCAAAGATGCTGGTCAGCTGTTCCGCCCGGCGCTTCTGATCCTTATTCAGCCCGGCCGCAAAAACCGTACCGCTCATCATCAGGGTAAAAAACATGGTGAAAATAAGAGATGAAACCGCCGTCTTCTTCCAAAAACCTGCTTTTTTCTTCAAGCTGATTTTCATTGCCATACCCCTTTCATATGTAAGTTACGCACTCAGTATACATGAGGGGGTTGTTTTTTTGTTGAAAACACACGAATTTGTCAATATTTTGAATCCTAAGCCCTATCCGGCGCTTCATAAAAAGAACGACCTTCACCAGACAGACAATCCCGTTCTTGCGTCATTCTCATCTGTAACATAGTCAACGCGGTGAAACCCGCATTGTACAGCCTGCTGATAAAGGGCTTCGAGCATAACCGGATCTTTGCAATATAACGTTACATACGAGCAATCTGCAATGAGAAGCACAAGCTCACAGGAACTCTCCAAATATTCCTCATACGTATTGATTTCCGTTACCATCCCGCCCGGGAAAGCTTTCAATTCAGCAAAAATCATATAATAAGGGTTTCATTCCAGACGCTGACGGAGTTCTTGACCCTGAATGATGCGCTGATTTTGCGGAAACAGGTCTGTATCGGTGTCTTCTTTGAACTCAATATACGCCTCTCCATCACCGATAAACCACGTATAGGAAGAGATGGGGAACGGTTGTAATATATCTGCCGCAAACCGTCCGAATTGATTTGGGATGTTAAATGTAATGCCGCGTTTCATAATAAAATGAGGAAATCGAATAACTAATGACTGACTATTTTGAAATTAAATCCATAGGAGCTTTATTTTATTACTGTAAAATTGCTATAATAATAGCTAATATGTTTCTAAATTGGAGGACTATTGTTATGAAGGGGAAAAAGATCATTATTTGTTTATTGGTCATCTGTATTATTTTCATAATCAGTTTGTTTTTTATTAAGAATAATGAAACTCCTGATTCAGCGAAAAAATTTAATACTGAACATGAAGCTTTACAGTATGCTAAACAAGAATCACCTTATATCACTGATTTTATATATGAAACAAAGGAAATTGACAATGAAAAAGTTGTGATATACAAATTTGAAGAAAATAAACAAATAGGTATAGGAACAGGAACATTGGCATGGAAAGATAAAAAAGTTATATGGGTAAAGAATGGAAATGGTGTAGCGCTTAAAAATCAGAATAATAAGACAGATATTTCATTTGATGTAAAGTCTTATTCAGGTAAAAAATATAAGTTATATGCTGGATTTAACAAAACGAAAAATCTGAAAATTGAAACTCAGACAGATAACAATGTAACCCCTCATGTGGATAAGAAATCTGGAATATATTATTTGTTAATTCCTAGTATAAATTAATCACACCTAGTTTACAAAAATATACTTCTCTGGTAATATTTTGATGTGTCATAAAATAAGGAGGATGTATATGAAAAAGAAAGTTACGCTTTTGATTGCAGTTTTCGTGGTATTTTTGATGGTTTTTGGAAATCCCTCGAAAGGATTCGCTGTCGAGCAATATACCATTAATCTATCTGATTCAAATGTAGAAAAATTTTATGATGAGGAACAAGGTGCAGTAATCGCACCATTCAAAGCGTCAGAACATGGGCTTGTACCTGTTTCAAAAGATGAATATGAAAAAACGACTGAAATAAAAGAAAACGAAGATTTAGAGAATGAGTTTGTTGTTTCTGAGGAAAGTAATGACGAATTAGAATTTAAGCCCTATGCTGACGTTGATCTTAGATATTGGAGATATAAAGAAAAATCAGCCACTAAATATTATGGTGACCCTATTAAAGTTTCAGCAACAATTAAGTGTACTACATCATCGTGCAGAGTAGATAAACAGACGCAAGCTACTGTATCTAAGTCTTACAGTGTTAATGCTTCATCAGAAATTCAAGCTATAAACTATGGAGCTAGTTTTAATTTTACGTCAGCAAAATCTTATTCTACTACATATTCCTTTACGCTCAAAAAAGGCCAATCTGGATATATAGCCTTTAAACCATACAAAAGAAAGTCTACAGGTACCCTAACGCAGTATTCTACAATGCATGGTAAAATCAGCAGTAAATCAGCCTATGGAAGATCAGCGATTAAGATGAAAACCGGAGAAGCTGATGGATACTATACTTTTGTTTTTACTAAAAAATAGTATGATAGATCAGTTTATATAGTGGAAGGATAATAGTGATAATGCCTTTATCCTCTCAATAAGGACGGGGCTTGATACTTAGCCGCGTTCTTTGATGTTCTCTTTTGTTCTTGATCTGTATATACGTTGATTATGACTTTTGAATTGATACTGGCTGCTGTTTGAAAGCTTGCGATTGTCGATTTAGGGTCTGTGTTTTCTTCACATCCATGATGATTTACGTTTAAGACATCACCTTTTCTCTATTGATAGATGGAATCTTTGATAGGAGAGCGAAGAGATTGGTCGACCTTCTGCTTTTTCATATGGGGGCAAAAGGTCGAAGCAAAGCGCTCTATTTGTTAAAATAAATAAGACAAAACAGATAGAAAAGGTGTTACACATGAAGTCTTATATGATTATCGGGGCCGGCATTCTCGGTGCGTCCGCGGCTTATCATCTCGCAAAGGCCGGGGCGGATGTAACGGTCATTGACCGGAAACACCCGGGGCAAGCGACTGACGCCGCGGCGGGGATCGTTTGCCCGTGGCTGTCGCAGCGGCGCAATCAGGCATGGTATGCGATCGCAAAAGGCGGCGCCCGTTATTATGAACGATTGATACAGCAGCTTGAAGCGGACGGAGAAACAGAAACCGGTTATCAAAAGGTCGGTGCCGTCAGCCTCCATACGGATGAAAAAAAGCTCAGCCAAATGGAGGAAAGAGCTTATAAAAGAAGAGAGGATGCCCCTGAAATCGGTGACATTACAAGACTGACTCCGGAAGAAACGAAGGCGCTGTTCCCCGCGCTGTCGGAGGAATACGGGGCAGTTCATGTCAGCGGCGCGGCCCGGGTGAACGGGAGGGCGCTTCGTAAGGCGCTGTTAAATGCGGCCGTTAAGTACGGAGCGGCTGTTTACAATGAAGAAGCGTCAATATTGACAGAGGACGGTGCCGTCATCGGTGTGAAAACCGCAGAACGCACGCTTACTGCCGACCAGGTTCTCGTAACGGCCGGCGCTTGGGCGAGAGAGCTGCTTGAGCCGCTCGGCATCCGTTTTTCAGTATCATACCAAAAGGCGCAGATCGTTCATTTAGAGCTTCAGGGAGAGGAGACGGGCGGCTGGCCCGTCGTCATGCCCCCAAACGATCAATACATTCTCGCCTTTGACAGCGGCAGAATCATAGCGGGTGCGACTCATGAAAACGATACCGGCATGGATTTGCGGGTGACGGCCGGCGGCCTCCGCGAGATTTTTGACAAAGCATTAACCGTGGCGCCAGGCCTTTCAGACAGTACTGTAATAGAGACAAGAGTCGGTTTCAGGCCGTTTACTCCCGGCTTTCTTCCTGTCATCGGCAAAGTGCCGAATATCAGCGGACTCCTCGTTGCCAACGGGCTGGGCGCCTCAGGACTGACGAGCGGGCCGTATCTGGGGGCTGAACTGGCGAAACTCGCGCTCGGTCAGCAGACGGAAATTGATTTAAGCCTTTATGATCCGGCCGGGGCGCTTGAATAAAAAATAGCTTTTGGTGCATTCTTATGATAGGATGGAGCTTTAATGAATAAGAGGACGTGACCCATTTTGATAAAAATAAACCTTCCTGCTCCTGATGTAACCATTACGGAACGGCAGCAGTCACCGTCGGAGAATGAACCGGCGATTAAAGCGATTTACGGTTTCATTGATTTTCACCAAATTCCGAGAGACAAAGGCGGCATATTTATGTTTTATAACATTCATGATGAGCTGCTGTTTGTCGGGAAAGCCCGTAAATTAAGACAAAGGATCAAAAAGCATTTTGAAGACAATGTGTCGCCTGTTAAACATCACAGGGACGAAGTGTATAAAATTGAAGTATGTGTCGTAAATGATCCGATGGAAAGAGAGATTTACGAAACGTACGCGATCAATACCCTTCAGTCGAAATACAACATTGAGAAAGTATTTTATAAATAAGAAAAACCGGAGCTTAAGGGCTCCGGTTTTCTTTATGTTTACAGTGCCAGCCACATCACGGCAATATGCACGATCAGCAGACAGTAAACGACGAGGAATAGCTGGACGACCTTTTTTCTGAATAACATGCAGATCATCATGAGCACAGGAAAAATCAGGACGCCGGCCGTTTTATTGATTGATGTATTCGGACGGTTTGACACGTCATAGTGAATGGCCATATCAGCAGGAAGAAACGGATAAAACACAATCGACAGAATAAAGGCGAGAACCACAGCTCCCCACAGCACTTTATCATTCATCAAAAACATATGAACACTCCCTTTTTTTACATATAATAGTATATTAGTTCGAAAAAAACTAATTTATCAATATTTTACCTGTTGATTGGTGTATAATCATGTCAATGAAATTTCCATACGCTAGGAGGGTTTCAATTGACTGACAAGAAGCAAACCAGCATGTTTTCATTCTTTCTTTTTATCATGGCCGCCTGGATCATCGTTTTGTTTTTTACCGTCATCGCGGCACTGCCAAGCTCTGCCATCCAATTAACCAAGCATCAATCCAAAACCGTTTCCATGATTTATCCGCAAAGCTGGGGATTTTTCAGTAAAGATCCGAGAGAAGACAGCTTGAACATCTATCTTCTTGATGCCGATGAGGAGCTCAGATGGCCGAATAATTCTCTGAAAAATGTGATCGGCTTAAACCGCTACGGGCGGACGCAAGGGATAGAGCTCGGCCTTATGCTGGAAAAGCTGCCTTCCAAAGAGAAGTGGAATGACTTTTCGGCTGGCCAAGACTTTAAGGATACCACATTTTTGAAAATGAAAAATGAGTCCCCCTCCCCAAGGCTGAAAGGGAAAATGATCATTACATATGAACGCATTACCCCGTGGGCATGGAGCCAGCATACCGAAACGAAAAGAACCATCAAAAAATACATCGGAGTGGATGTCAATTGATTCAGGATGCAAAAAAGCAGCTCACCTTATGGATGATGAAGAATCCGCCTTGGACAAATGTGTACGGGCTTGCCAGAAGCTTAATCGCGCTCGGCACGCTGCTGACATTGCTGTTCAATCCGGCGTCTGTCTTCTTCAAAACGCAAAATCAAATGCTCGGTTTTTCCGACACGTTCAGCCTGTTTCTGCTGTTTCCCGATTTCCGTTACATTGAGATCGTCAAAGCCGTTTGTATCTGTATGTTAATCCTTGTCGTCATTGGCTGGCGGCCGCGAATCACCGGTTTTTTTCACTGGTGGATTTCGTACAGCTTCCAAAACTCCGCCGTTACCCTTGACGGAGGAGATCAGGTGGCTGCCGTTTTTACACTGCTGCTGCTCCCGCTGACATTAACCGATCCGCGGAAATGGCACTGGTCTCCGTACGAGGCGTCTTTTGAGAAAAGGCCGCTTGAGCCTTATTACCGCTCCTTGTGCTGGGCGACGCTGACAATCATCAGAATACAGGTCGCAATGCTGTATTTTAACTCCGTCATTGCCAAACTGATGGAAGAAGAGTGGCAGAACGGAACTGCCGTTTATTACTATTTGAACGATCCGATGCTGGGTCTGCCGGATGCGCTTCACGGTCTGTTTGACTTTATCCTGCAATCCAAGCTTGTCATCATCCCGACTTGGGGCACGCTTATTGTGCAAACCATTATGTTCTGCGCTTTGTTCGCTCCGAAAACATATTGGCGTCTGATATTGTTTATATCCATTTTTATGCACGAAATCTTTGCCGTTATGCTGGGGCTTACCTCGTTTTCCATTACGGTGGCTGGTATTTTGGTCCTGTTTTTGGTGCCGGCAGAGAAAACAGTAGCTTTGAACCATTACAATCCCCTTTTTATCAGATACAATTTTTTCAATAAAAGGAAAAGGAGGAAATTATATGGTTAAAAGCAAGAAGTCCGCAGCTGCCATGATGCTGGTGTTTGTTTTAATGGTTGCATTAGTCGGCCCGCATGCCGCGGCGAAAACTGAGCCATCCGTCTCTTATTCGGGTGAAGACATTTTTTCCGGCATCTTTTTCGGACAAGGTGAGGTCGCAAAGCTCCTTCCTGAAGTATGGGATACCAAGGCTGTCAAAAAGATTGATCAGGATGAATTAAAGCAAGTTTCCGATCAGGTGATCACTGATATTAAAAAGTCATCGCCGGATTATTTTAAAGAGTTGAAAGCGGCGGTCTACAGCGGCGATTATGAGAAAGTGAACAGCGTCATTGATCAAGGTTCGCAGATTATGGCGAAAGTGCTGAAAGAAGAGTTTGACAAAAAGAGCATGGACAAAGGAAAATCAACGGCCATCGGCCAATGCGCAACGGCTGTATGGGTATTTTTAAACGCGGCGGCCGCCATTGAGACGATCGCTCTTGCGGTAGCGGCCATCATTTTGACAGTAGCAAGCGTTGACGAAGATTCCGACTTAGGAAAAGAGCAGCTCATCGCTAATGTCGTTGACCGCATTAACGCGCAGCACTGAGGCTGAAGAAAGAAAACGCTAAGGAAACGAACCTTAGCGTTTTTTTGATTGAAGCATCTCTTTTAAATATGCTTCTGAATCAAAGCCGAGTTCCTCGTCGGCTTCTTTTTTCAGTTCAAGCTGAAGTCGCACGTACGCGTCATATTTCGGGCTGAGCTTTTGAAGAAGATTGCTGAAAGGCGATCCCGCCTTCAGCGCGGGCAGATCAGAAGCGGATTCTCCGACCTTGATCAGGCTTTCTCTATATTCTTCATCTGTCTGCACTCTTTTCACAAGCTGAATGATGATGTTTTTATGAGTGTCCCAAGTGGCAGGGTCTCTCTCCAAAATCCGCTCGATAAATTGGTCATGCTGGACTTTGTGCTGCTGGAGCTGAGCCGGATCCTCCTTGCCGACCAGCTGCATCATCGGGTGTTCAGCCGGAACTTCTTCCATATCATCCAATACTTTAATAAGCTCCGCCCATATCGCTTTTTTCTCATCTGTATCAATAGAAAAGTCGAGGAACGGTTCAAACAGCGCGGCGATAAATTCTCCGAAATCTCCCGGGAACAGTTTTTTCAGCTGAAGTCCCATATACTTCGGTTCATCTATTTTGACCTCGCCGATATCATGCAAAATTGAATCGACATTTTCCGCATCTTCCACGCGCTTGATCAGCATTTCAGTCAGTTTCCGTTCCTGCTCAAGCTCTTCAATCTGCCGGCTGAGCTTTTGATGCTGCTGGCGCAGTATATCATGCAGACTGCTGCCCTCTAAGAGGAACGCTTTAATATCGCTTACAGACAGTGCCAGCATTCGGAGGGCGGCAATCATTTTCAGCGTATTCACGTTCTGAGCGGAATACTCACGGTATCCGTTATCAGGGTTTTTGCTGACGGTGATTAAACCTTCCTGCTCATAATATTTGATGGCTTTTTTCGTGAGACCCGTCTGTCTGGCGGCTTCTTTTATATTCATTCTGAATCACTCCCTGCTTTTCATTCTAAACGTGTCTCTAAGGGTCAGGTCAAGAGAGGGCGGGAAATAAGGCGGGTTTATTTTATATTTTAGAAATTTCAGAAAATATGATTGACAACGCACCTTTGTTGCGATTAATATAACGTTATATAATGTTATATAACGTTATATAATAAAACACTGAGGAGTGAAGGATTTGAGTCAAACTGCCGCACAAGTGAATCACAAGGTTCAGGCTTTCTTGGATGATCTGAAAGGAAAAACGATTGACCACGTCTTTTTCGTCGCTTGCGGGGGTTCTTCAGCCATTATGTATCCGAGCAAGTACGTGTTTGACAGAGAGGCGAAAGCCATCAGCTCTGATCTCTACAGTTCAAATGAATTTATTCAGCGCAATCCCGTTCAGCTCGGAGAGAACTCTCTCGTGATTTTATGTTCTCATTCAGGCAATACGCCGGAAACGGTGAAAGCCGCCGGTTTCGCCAGAAAAAAAGGCGCGCTTACGATTGCGATGACCTATGAGCCTGATTCGCCGTTAGCGAAAGAAGCCGAATATGTCGCGGTTTATGACTGGGGTGAGAACGCACAGGCGATAAATACGAATTACGGGGTTCTGTATCAAATCGTGTTCGGCGCTTTACACGTGCTGGAAAACCATCCCGCGTTTGAGCAGGCGATCGACGGACTCAATAAACTCCAGACCGTATATAACAAAGCGCTTAAACAAGAAGCGGATCACGCAAAGGCATTCGCGAAAGACCACGAAAAAGAAGATATCATTTACACGATGGCAAGCGGTGCGAACTACGGCGTCGCTTACTCCTACAGCATCTGCATTCTCATGGAAATGCAATGGATTCATTCCCACGCCATTCATGCCGGAGAATATTTTCACGGACCGTTCGAAATCATTGATGAATCCGTTCCATTTATTATCCTGCTCGGCTTAGACGAAACAAGACCCCTTGAAGAGCGGGCGCTTTCCTTCTCAAAAAGATACGGCAAAAAACTGACTGTGCTTGATGCGGCAGCATATGATTTTTCCGGAATTGACGATTCTGTAAAAGGCTATCTGGCTCCTCTCGTATTAAACCGGGTGCTCAGAAGCTATGCGGATGCGCTGGCGGAAGCAAGGAACCATCCGTTAAGCCAGCGGCGTTACATGTGGAAAGTCGAATATTAAGAACGCGCATTATATTTCACCGGACTATAATGATATATAACGTTATAGTCCGGTGACAAAGGAGGAAAAGCATCTGAAAAAGCTCATCTGCCTGTTCGTTCTGTTAGCCGTATGTCTGTCAGCCGCCGCCTGTTCAAGCCAAAGCAGTTCCTCTGACGGAAAAGTGACCTTGAAGTTTTTTCACAGGTGGCCGAAGGAGCCGGAAAAAAGCTATTTTGAAGAAGCGGTCAAAGAATTTGAAGCCGCTCATCCGGATATTCATATCCAAACGGAAGCGGTCTTAAACGATTCTTATAAAGACAAGGTGAAAGTCATGCTCGGAACAACGAGCCCCCCTGATATTTTCTTTTCATGGAGCGACCGGTTTGCTTATAAATTCATCAAAGGAGATAAAGCCCTCGATCTGTCGTCTTACTATCAGCAGGATAAAGATTGGTCCTCACAGCTTGTGCAGTCACAAATCAAACCCTTTACGCATGACGGAAAACAGTACGGCGTTCCGTGGCAAATGGACGCTAAATCATTCTTTTATAATAAGGACATTTTTCATACATTACATTTGAAGCCCCCGGCGACATGGGATGAACTGATCACAGTCTCTGAGAAATTGAAAGAGAACGGATATATTCCGATCAGTTTCGGCACAAAAGCGCCTTGGACCATTTCTCATTATATCGGGACGCTGAACCAGCGTATGGTGGATGAAAAAACGCGGGCGAAGGATTACAGCCCGGAAACCGGGGAGTTTACGGACGAAGGCTATGTCAAAGCGCTTGAAAAGCTTCAGGAACTGCTGCCGTACTTTACAAAGCACGTGAACTCCGTTGATCACGAATACGTGCGCCAGCAGTTTACAAGCGGCAAAGCGGCGATGATTTATGCGGAAACGGCAGAAATTAAGCTCGTCGAACCGGTCAATCTGGGCTTGTTTCCTTTCCCGAAAATCAGCGGCGAAAAGGGATCTCCCCGTGCACTGACCGGATCTCCGGAAGGATTTATGATTTCCTCAAAAACGAAGCACCCGAAAGAAGCCATGGAATTTCTTCAGTTTTTAACCTCGAAAAAAATGGGAGAGAAGCTGATAAAAGACGTCGGTAAATACAGCGCGGTTCAAGGAACGGCGACAGAAAACAATTCCGCCCCGATCCAGCGCGAAGCCGTGCAGGATATCGTCCGCGCCGAATCAATGGTGCCGTGGTTTGATATGGATGTTGACGTTGAAATCGCCGATGTGTATGCGGCAGGCGTTCAGCAGATGCTCGGCGGCACAATGACACCGCGCGAGGTGATGAATTCCGTGCAGAAAGCGGCGCGTCAGGTCAGAGCGTCATCTGAATAGAACAGATTTCTTTGGAGAAAGGAGATGAGGATTTCCTTGGTCAGCCGAAAACGTTTCATTCCGTATCTGTTTCTCGCGCCCGCGCTGATTTTTCTGCTGTTCGTTTACATTCCGATTATTGAGAATGTGTTTTTCAGTCTGTTTGAATGGAGCTCATTTCAACCCGAAAAGACGTTTATCGGTTTGAAAAATTATATTGACCTGTTTCACGATCCCGTGTTTTTTACAGCACTCCGCAACAATGTGCTGTATGCGGTCATATCGCTGATTTGCCAGGTTGGCGGCGGCTTAATTCTGGCGGCCGTGCTGGAAGACAGATTGGTAAGAAAATGGTCGCCGTTTTTCCGCACGGTCTTTTTTCTTCCGGTCGTTATTTCCATGACCGTTATTGCGCTGTTGTTTGATTTTATTTATAACCCGGAAATCGGGCTTTTGAATCAGCTGCTGGAAGCCGTCGGACTTGATGAACTGACCCGGGCGTGGCTGGGCGATGAAAACACCGCTATGCTGTCTGTCATTTTTGTGTCTCAATGGCAGTCTGTCGGTTACATCGCCATGCTGTACATTGTCTCGATTCAGAGCATTCCCGCTGAATTATATGAATCGGCGCAGCTGGACGGAGCCGGAAAAATCCAGCAGTTTTTTCACATTACGGTGCCGCAGACGAAAGAAATGTCGTTTGTTGCCGTGGTGATGACGCTGACCGGCGCATTTACCGTATTTAATGAACCGTATATTCTGACCGGCGGAGGGCCGGGCAATGCTTCAGAAGTGCTGAGCACATTTTTGTATAAGAGCGCTTTTACAAAAGATATGATGGGCTACGCTTCTGCGATCGCGACGGTGGTGCTTTTGCTGACGCTTGCTCTGTCGCTTATTCAGATGAAATTCTTTAAGACCGGAAAGGAGGAGTAGCCGATGCTTCCTGAAAAGACGGACTTGCGTCATGCCCGTCAGGCCGTCAGAACAGGCGGAAAACCGAGAAAATGGTATGTCGGGGAAACGTCTGTGTGGCTGTTTCTCTTTATCTACCTCATTGCCGTTGCTTATCCGCTGTTATGGATGGCGGTCAGCGCCTTTAAAAGCTCGGATGAGATTTTTGAGCACAGCTGGTCGCTGCCCTCTGTCTGGCATCCCGAAAACTTCGTATCCGCATGGAACCAAGGGATTTCCGCTTATTTTATGAACAGCGTCATTGTGACCGTGCTGACTTGTCTCATCACCGTATTTGTGAGCGCCTGGGCGGCATACGGGCTGGCCCGTTTTCAATTTAAAGGAAAAGGGTTTGTGCTGATCATTTGTCTTGGCGGCTTGATGCTGACGCCGCAGGTCAGTCTTGTGCCGCTGTACTCCATTATCCAGTCATTGGGACTGTACAATACGTATTGGGCATTGATTCTTCCGTACGCCGCCTATCGTATTCCGTTTACCGTGATTCTGATCCGTTCCTATTTTTTGTCGATTTCCAAAGAGCTTGAGGAAGCTGCCTATCTGGATGGATGTACAAGTTTCGGAATATTTTTCAGAATATTCTTACCTATGAGCGTGCCGATTCTTGTGACATCAGGCATTTTGACGGCTTACCATACATGGAATGAGTTTATGTTTGCGATTATTTTTATCGATGATGAAAATTTACGGACGATTCCGGCCGGGCTGATGCAGTTCAGAGATGCGCTGCAGACGGATTGGGGCGTGCTGCTGGCCGGGCTGACGATTTCTGCTGCTCCGATCATCGCGTTGTTTTTATTGATGCAGAGATATTTTATCCGCGGCATTGCAGCGGGAAGCGTGAAAGGATAAGGGGGATGAAAAGATGAAACTGATAGCGGCCGGAGATAATGTAGTAGATTATTATCAGGATCAGGAGACGTTTTACCCGGGCGGAAATGCGTTAAATGTAGCCGTGCTTGCCCGGCGCTTAGGCCACGAAACTTCTTATATCGGGATTCTCGGCAGTGATGAAGCGGCGGATCACGTATTGAATGTGCTGAAATTGGAAAAGGTGAATGCCGATCTGATCCGCCGGGCATACGGAGAAAACGGGATGGCGGTCGTCACGCTTGATGAAAGAGGGGACAGGATATTTGCCGGATCAAATAAAGGCGGCGTGCAATCGCGTCTGACGCTCGCTTTTCAGGAGAATGACATCTCATTTATCGCCGGACATGATCTGCTGCATACGAGCGTATACAGCAGGATAGAACGTGACCTTCCGATGCTGAGCGGCCATGTGCCGATTTCCTTTGACTTCTCTGTAAAACGTGACGAAGCCTATTTAGAAGCAGTCTGTCCGTACGTGACGTATGCGTTTTTTTCCGGGAGTGATTTGAGTGAAAGTGAATGTGTGCGGCTTGCCGAAAAAGCCCGCGGTTTCGGAGCGAAAATCGTCTGTCTGACAAGGGGGGAATATGGCGCGGTGTTATCGGATGGGGAACGCGTCTATCATCAGCCGGTGGTAAGAGCTGATATAATAGATACATTGGGCGCGGGTGATTCTTTTATCGCCGGGTTTCTTACCGATTTCTTCGAGCACCAGGATATTCGGCGAGCGCTTACTGCGGCCGCCGGGACGGCTGCCAAAACATGCGGAGGGTTCGGAGCGTTCGGTTACGGGCATCCCTACAGGCCGGGCGGCGGGAAAAGCAGTGAAAAAACGAGAATACGATAAGCATTGTCTCGTTTTTTATACTTGTTACGCATAGGGACTGTTAATGGTAAACGTGACGCGGTCGGTATGCATTACAAACAGCGAGCTGTATATCGGCTGGTCTTTTGACATAAAAGCGGTTTTGTCAATTTCAAAAAGCGCATCCCCGATATCACAAGCCAGATAGCGGCTTTCTTCCTGCTTGGCATATACGACATTTAACAGCTTCGTATTATGGGTTGGCACCACCTGATAGTGCTGTTTCAAAATGTCATGCATCGACACGCCGCCTTTAATATGCTTGCCGATGTCGGGAAATAAACTGAGCGGATAGTGGGCGATTTCGAATGAGAGCGGCTGGTCGTCGTGAAATAAAATGCGTTTTAATTCAAGAACGGGACTTTCGGAATCGACGCGAAGTTTTTGGGCGATGGATTTAGGCGCTTCAATGATTTCATGAGAAAGGATCTGGTGTTTCGGTTTTTTCCCCGTTGATTCCATAAATTCAGAGTAGCCGTTGACCGCGATGAGCTCCCGCTTCAGTTTAGGGCTTTTAACGAACGTTCCCTTTCCCTGCTGCCGGACGAGCCAGCCTTCTTCCACAAGATCAAGGATGGCCTTCCTGACCGTTATGCGGCTCACGTTGTACGTTTCGCACAGCTCATTTTCAGTCGGCAGTTTTACGGACGGCGAATAAACGCCCTTCTTGATATCGTCCGCGATAATTTGTTTCAGCTGAATATATAAAGGTTTCGAGCTCCCGTTATTTAACAATGGGACGGACCTCCTTTGTCAAGTAGTAGTACTATTATATGTATTATGACGTTATAATACAAATTTGCTTTTGATTTATGAATCTGTCAGAAACCCCGAACATTTTTAACATAACAGAAAGATGTGGCGGTTTCCAGTATTGGAGGAGGTTTCGAATGGCATCATTAACATTTGACCATATCAAAAAAACATACGGCGCCCAATCGGCGGCAGTGAAGGATTTTCACTTAGATGTAAAAGATGAGGAGCTTTTGGTGCTTGTCGGTCCCTCCGGCTGCGGCAAATCTACGACACTCAGAATGATTGCCGGACTGGAGAGCATTTCTGAGGGGAAGCTTTATATCGATGGAGACGCGGTAAACGATCTGCCCCCGAAGGATCGTGATATCGCGATGGTTTTTCAGAATTACGCGCTGTATCCCCACATGACGGTGTTTGACAATATGGCGTTCGGTTTGAAGCTCAGAAAGCTGCCGAAAAAAGAAATCGCAGAGCGAGTCCGGACGGCCGCTGATATTTTGGAAATCGGGCATCTGCTCAAGCGGAAACCGAAGGCTCTCTCAGGCGGGCAGCGGCAGCGGGTTGCGCTCGGCCGGTCGATCGTGCGGGAGCCGAAAGTGTTTCTGATGGACGAGCCGCTTTCCAACTTAGATGCGAAATTGCGAGTGACGATGCGCGCCGAAATCAGCAAGCTCCATCAGCGTTTGAAAGCGACCATCGTTTATGTGACGCATGATCAGACGGAAGCGATGACAATGGGCGACCGGATTGTCGTGATGAATGAAGGAGATATTCAGCAGGCCGCAAGCCCCCATGAGATTTATCATTATCCGGCGAATATGTTTGTGGCGGGTTTTATCGGTTCTCCGAGTATGAATTTTATAAAAGGCCTCATTGAAGAAAGTCACGGGCAATGGTATTTTGCCGGTTCGTCCGTTCGTCTGCCCATTCCGAAAGAAAAAGCGGCCGTTCTTGTGCAGAAAGGATACAGCGGTAAGGAGATGATTGCGGGGCTGCGTCCGGAGCATTTGACGCTTGCCGGACAATCAGAGCACCCGCCTGAAGCGGTGTGCCGCGCTGTGGCGGAAGTATGTGAAAACTTAGGCGCGGAGATGTACGTTCATGCGGTGAGCGGAAATAACCGCATGACGATCCGTCTTGACGGCGCTTCACAGGTGAAACCCGGCGATGCCATTCTGCTTGCGGTCAATATGAACCGGGCCGTCTTTTTTGATGCCGACACTAAAAACGCCGTATATTGAAAAAGGGAGCCTGATGATCGGGGCTCCCTTATCACTTCTTATGATACGATTACCAGATTTCGTCCGCCCATTCCGGATGGTCGATAAACGGATTGCGGTTATGCTGATAGTCTTCGTAAATGATTTCGTTCCGCCGTTTTTCCTTACTGTCGACGGGGTCTTGTTGATTCCATTTGAGCAAAACGGACAGTTTTCCCATGTAAGGAGCTGAGCCGTTTCCGGTTTTATCATTCAGCTCAAGGTCGGGATACCCGTCGTCTCCTTCATAACGCACCGCCATGTAAAACAGCATGCGGGCGACATCTCCTTTGACCTCATCGCGCGGTTCCCAGGAATCACCGTCGTAATAATTGCCCGGCGCTTTCGGATATTCTGAGCCGCCGTTATCAAAATCCATGTTTCCTCTGGCACTGTTCACCTGGACGTCTGCAGGGCGCAGATGATGAATGTCCGTCCCGGGGCCGGCAGCTGTTCCGAAGTTTCCGTGTGACTTTGCCCATACGTGTTCACGGTTCCAGTCCCCGACGCTGCCGCCGTTTTTACTTTTGGCCCGTGATTCCTGGGTGTAGAGCAAGATGACATTATTCGGGTTTGCCGGATCTTCGTCAGTTTCCTTCAATGCATTCCATACTTGGCTGTAAGACAGCTTTGTATGTCCGCTGATGATGCGGTGCAGGGCGCTCTTTAAGGCCGTTCCGCTTTTTCCGGAAGCTTCTTTGTAATATGTGTCCGTATCCGCAGACGGAGTGATGACAGCTGAGGCAGTTTGCGGAAAAAGAGTTGTGCCGCCGGCAGTTGAAACCGCCATCCGGCTGTACAGATTCGTGTCAGCCGGCGCGCCCGCAGAGGCTGACGGCGCGGCCCATCCAAAAATGAAAAACAGGCAGACAATCGGCAGAAACCAAAGTTTTTTTGTCATGACTTGCCCTCCTTTACCTCTATTATCTAAAAAATAAATCTAATATTCTATCTTTTTTGAAAAAAGGTTCCTTCGGCTTATTGGTCAAAGTATCCGGAAAATCATTGATTTTTTGGAAGATATGATAATGAACTCGTTATGCGCTCCTTCTATAATGAAGATCATCTTGTCAGCAGTTTAAAAAGGAGGGCGTGTATGGAACACCAGCGGCTTTCGGGGGCGAATATCGGGATTTCCGATGATATACAATGGCTGTCTCAATTCGGCGCTTCCGCTTCCGGCGGAGTGACGAGGCTTTTATATACGAAAGAATGGATGGACGCCCAGCTTGCCGTCAAAAAGAAAATGGAGGCGTTCGGGCTGGGAACGGCATTTGACGATGTCGGTAACGTATTCGGCCGGCTGAACGGCACAGAATCGCCTGATGAGGTGATTCTGACCGGGTCGCATATTGACACTGTTATTGACGGCGGCAAATATGACGGTGCGTTCGGCGTGCTGGCGGGCATGCTGGCGATCCGGCATTTGCATGAGATGTGCGGGCGTCCGAAAAAAACGCTGGAGGCTGTGTCGCTCTGTGAAGAGGAAGGGAGCCGTTTTCCCATCACCTATTGGGGCTCAGGCAATATCACCGGTGCTTTCTCGCTTTCAGATGCGGAAACGCCGAAAGACGCGTCCGGCATTTCTCTGAAAGAAGCCATGCGGCAGTATGGCTTCGGTGCAGGCCGTTATCCAGCACCGCTGCGCACTGATATCAAAGCCTTTCTGGAAATTCATATTGAACAGGGGCAAACGCTTGAACGATCAGGAAAGGATATCGGGATTGTCACCGGGATTGCCGGACAGAGACGCTATACCGTTACGCTTGACGGTGAATGCAACCATGCCGGCACCACTTCGATGAAATGGCGGAAAGACCCGCTCGCGGCGGGAAGCAGCATCATCCACGAACTGATGCTTTCAGCGGAAAGACAGCCGGAAGAGCTCCGCCTGACGTGCGGGAAAATGACGGTTGAGCCGAATATGGCGAATGTCATTCCGGGCCGTATCCAGTTTTCAGTTGATATTCGCCACCGGCAGGAAGACGTGCTGGCAGCCTTCCATCAGAAACTGGTGTCGATTGTTGAAAACATCAGCCGCAGCAAAGGAGTCAGACCTGTTATTGATGAATATATGAGGATAGAGCCGGTTCAAATGGATCAGACCCTGACACGAACCGCAGCAGAGGCTGCAAAAGAGCAGGGGGCGGACCCGGAGAAGATCGTAAGCGGAGCGGGACATGACGCCCAGATGCTCGGCAGAACCTTTCCGGCCTGCATGCTGTTTGTGCCGAGCCGTGGCGGGATCAGCCACTCGCCGCTTGAATTCACACCCGCACATCAGCTTGAAACCGGCGTCCTTACGCTGGCGAATGTATTACATAAACTTGCCTATTAACGTAAAGGGGGAATCGGCGTGCCGACCAGAAAAGAATTGTGCATTCCGCAAAGAACCATTATGACACCGGGACCGACAGAAGCTGAACCGAGAGTGCTGAGGGCGATGGGCGCTCCGATCATCGGCCAGTTTGACCCGGCATTTACCGGCATCATGAACGAAACGATGCAAATGCTCCGTGAATTGTTTCAAACGGAAAACCGCTGGGCCTATCCGATTGACGGCACATCAAGAGCGGGGATTGAGGCTGTTCTCGCAAGTGTGATAGAACCGGGCGACAGCGTGCTCGTTCCGATATACGGACGCTTCGGATACCTGCTGACTGAAATCGCCGAGCGGTACGGAGCGGACGTTCATACGATCGAGCGTGAATGGGGAACGGTCTTCCGGCCTGACGAGATTATCAGCGAGATGAAAAAGATTTCCCCGAAAATCGTCGCTATGGTGCATGGAGAAACATCAACGGGGCGGATTCACCCGCTGAAAGAAATCGGGGAAGCGTGCCGCGCCCAAGACGCACTCTTTATCGTGGATGCCGTGGCCACGATCGGAGGCTGCGCCGTAAAAACGGATGAATGGAAGATTGACGCAGTCATCGGGGGAACGCAAAAATGCCTATCGGTCCCTTCCGGAATGGCGCCGATTACTTATAATGACCGGACGGCAGCTGTCATTGCCGCGCGTAAAAAAATAGAACGGGGCATTGCGACGGCGGCTGACGGCAACATGCTGTCCGGTCACCGTCCGATTACGAGCAACTATTTTGATCTGAGCCAGCTCGAAGATTATTGGAGTGAAAGAAGGCTGAATCACCATACAGAAGCGACAGCAATGCTTTATGCGCTGCGGGAGGGTGTGCGCCTTGTCTTGGAAGAAGGACTTGAAGAACGGTTCCGCAGGCATCGGCGTCATGAAAAAGCGCTTACGGCGGGACTTGCAGCGATGGGCCTTGATTTATTTGGCGATCCGGAGGCGAAGCTGCCTGTCGTCACATGTGTGAAGATTCCGCCGGAAGCAGACGGCGAATCGATCAGAAGGATGCTTTTGTCTCAATTCGGAATTGAAATCGCCAGCTCGTTCGGTCCGCTGCAGGGGAAAATTTGGAGAATCGGAACGATGGGCTACAGCTGCAGAAAGGAAAATGTACTGTTTGTGCTGGCCGGACTTGAAGCGGTTCTGATCAGACACGGAGTTGCCGTTAAAGCCGGTGAAGCGCTGCAGGCGGCCCTTAACATATATGATCTGCCGGCTGAAACCGGTGTGCTGTCATGAGACATGAAAACGAGATTGAAATCATCTGGACTTTTTTCCCTTTTGCCCGTTATACTGAATGGTATAAAAAATGACAAATATGGAATGATCATTTGTTTGTCTGGGGAGAAGGTAAGAAATCATGGCGTACATAGGCCGATTGTCAATTTTAATGCTGAATATGTTTATTGCGATGCTTGGAATCGGATTGATTATTCCGATTATGCCCACCTATATTACCGAATTCGGAGCGACGGGCAGCACGATGGGTCTGCTTGTTGCGGCGGCGGGGCTTACACAGCTTTTATTTGCGCCTATTGCCGGGGAAATAACCGACAAATACGGACGGCGGAAACTGATTATTTTCGGCATCGCCGCCTTTGCCGTGTCACAACTGATCTTCGCCTTTGCCGGAAGCCTGTGGCAACTGTTCGCATCCCGGCTTTTAGGCGGAATGGGCGCGGCGTTTTTAATGCCGTCAATGTTCGCTTACATAGCGGATATTACGACCGAAGAAGAACGCGGGAAAGGAATGGGGCTGTTCAGCGCGGCGATGACGCTCGGTGTCGTCATCGGGCCCGGTGTCGGAGGCTATTTGGTTCATTACGGCATGTCTGTGCCGTTCATCGTGTCTGCAAGTCTCGCCTGCTTTTCAAGTGTGCTTTCATTTTTCTTTCTGCCCGAAACGCTGGGACGTGAAAAGCAGCTGGAAGCCCGGGCAAAAACGGAAAAACGTGAGCATCTGTTTAAGCAAATGTCACGCGCGCTCAAGTCGCCGTTCGCGTTTATGCTGATTCTGGTTTTTGTGCTGAACTTCGGAATTATGAACTTTGAATCTGTTTTCGGCCTTTACGTTGACCATAAACACGGATTTAAAGCCTCTGATATTGCCTTTATTATTACGGCTGCGGGTCTCATCGGCGTGTTTGTGCAGGCGGTCGGCGTCAGTTATCTCGTCCGCAAGTTCGGGGAAAAACGCGTCATTAACGTGACGTTGATCGGGGCGGCTGCAGGACTTGTGTGGTGCCGGTTTGCGGGTTCATATTGGACTGTTTTTGCCGCGGCAATCTTTTTTCTGACGCTGACATCGCTGCTCCGGCCGGCGGTTAATACGATGCTGTCGAAGCTTGCCGGTGACCAGCAGGGGTTTGCCGGCGGGATGAATACCTCATTCATCAGCTTAGCGAATATCGCCGGACCGTCAGCCGCCGGTTTTCTCTTTGACGTAAATATGGAATTTCCGTATATGCTGGGAGCGGCCATTCTCGCCATCAGTTTTCTGGCCGCGCTTGGCTGGGGCAAAAAGACACAGACCCGGCCGTTCACGCAGCAAGGATAAGAATCAAAAGCCTCCGGGTATCCGGAGGCTTTTTGCTATCTCATAGGGAGGAAAAAAATGAATAGACTTAAAACCTTGTTTATTTTCATTTGCATACTGATCGTCACAACCTCTTGCGGTCTCATCCCAACTGGGAATGAAAAAGAGGAAAAAAGCAGCAATCAAAAGACTGTATTAAAGGATATTGACAATGCAAAATTTATTGTTGGTTTTTCCAATACTTTAGATAGGGGAAGTGAGATTGGGGTTTACGGTGAAGATGGTACTAAAATGGATAGCTTGGAATTGAAAGATGGTATAAATTTCACGATGTCTTCACATAACAAAAACGATACGTACTTCTCATCAAATAGAAGCAATAATCACTTGATGATAGACAATAAAACCGGAACAATAAACAAAATAAATGAAAAGAGTTTGTCAAAAACAACTGAGGATGAAGGTGCTTTCTTTATAAGAAGTTCTGACGGTTATATCATCCATGACATTAACGTTGGATATACAGACAAAGGGCTGAAGAGTGAATTGGTATATTGGAAGGAAAACAGCCGAAAAAACAAGAAACAAATAAAGCTTGACGGAGAACTTGGATCAGCAATCGTCGCTAAAAATAAAATTTATGTCATTTCAAGTGATGAAGAAAGTATGTCCATCCTTTCAATTAACCAAGAGACAAATAAGCAAGAGAACAAGGCATCCATACCGAATAAAGGGATATACTTCATGGATGAAAAGGATGCATTCCAAGCTCTAGATGCAAATACATTTGTACTGGCAGTTAATGATAACGTGAATGAGAAAGAGAATTCTAAGCTCATATTAATAGACAAAGAGACGCTAAAGGTGAAAAAAGAAGTCGAGATGGAGAAAGGGTTTCATCCTGCAAAATTGAAAATAGTAAAAGATAGCATCTTAGCTGTTTCTTTTGATGGGAAGCTGCAGATATTTGATAAAAAAATGGTTAAGAAAAACTCTTTCAATTTTTATGCGGGGGATGATAACAAATTAATGAATGATGTTCAATTCACTGACAGAGAGATGTATGTTTTACTCAAAAACTTAGATATCCAGCGCGATAAGAAGCTTGGAGACATCACGTCTTATGATTTGAAATCAGGCAAAAAGGTAAAAACAATCCCGCTAAAAGCAAACAAAGAGTGGGAAATTGCACGTTTTGAAATTTTAAAATAAGTTTAGGTGATTAGATCAGCTCCAGTTTATTCTGCATATATTTACTCATCATTACCGGGAGATTCCAGCATGGTTCAGTGTACGCTGTATAGGACAATAAGGATCATTGAAGGGATGGATTGACATGAATAGTATTAGGTACATATTGTATTTTGTGATTTCTTTCGTTTTACAGCTTCTTTGGTTCTTCTTAGTAAAAGAAAATTCTAATGTAACTATACTGGACATGTTGATGATGTCTCTATTATTCACATTATTTATTTTCATCTTAGATAAATTTCTCAAAAAAAAGCAGGCTGCATAAGGCCTTCTTTTTTGTTGTAGACTTAAAACTCAAAACTAAGATTTATGATCAAGACGAATGAAATTTTGCGGTTTTATTGCGGACATACATAATTTTGGAAATGTTAGAATATGATATAAAAGGAGGAGTGGCCTTGTGAGTTCTGTTTTACCATCATCGGAGGTTGGCGTTAAGATTAATGAATGGTACAAAATGATACGTCAGTTCAGTGTTCCGGATGCGGAGATTTTGAAAGCGGAAGTGGAACAAGAAATAAATGAGATGGAAGAAGACGAGTATCTACTGATTTACTACACCCTCATGAAATTCCGCCATCAGCTTATGCTGGATTATTTAGAACCGGTGACTACCCGCGTGAGACCGACAATTGACGAGCTGCTGGAAAAAATTGAAGCATCAAATAAAGGAATTTCCGGCCTGCTGTGCTATTATTCTTTATTTTTCCGCGGCATGTATGAATTTGATCAAAAGCAGTATGTAAAGGCGATCGGCTTTTATAAAGAGGCTGAAAAACAACTCGTTCATGTGCATGATGAAATTGAGAGAGCGGAGTTTCATTTTAAACTGGCTGAAGCATATTACGGTATGAAACAAAGCCACGTCTCCATGCATCACGTAAAGCAAGCGCTCGATATTTACGATCAGTATGAGTTGTATAAGGTCCGGAAAATTCAATGTCTATTTGTCATATCAGGGAATTATTGTGATTTTAAACGTTATGAGAAGAGTCAGCCGCACCTTGAAAAGGCTCTTAAATTATCGAAAGAGTTAGATAATAGTAGGTTGATTAGTTCTGCTCTTTATAATTTGGGTGCAAATTACGCTGATAGGGGAGAACATTCACAGGCTGAAAACTTCTTGAAACAAGCTGTTGAAATTACAGAAAAAGCAAAGCTGAGTAACTTACCTCATTCCTTGTTTTCTTATGCGAAGGTTCTTTTTAAACAAGGGAAAATGGCTGAAGGAATGCAAGCGAGTAAGAAAGGATTATCGGCAGCAGTATCCCAAGGGGATAAGCTTTTTGAGTCACTACAAGGCTATCTCAAAGCTCTTTATGTAGACGCTGTGAATCAGCAAGGGATAAACGATACGATCGAATACCTGGAGAAAAATAAGAATTATTCATATGTTGAAGACATCGCCTGTGAAACTGCTTCGATTTATGCAGATTCAAAGGAATTTGAAACGTCTTATTTTTATCATAAAAAAATGGTAGATACGCAAACACAAATTCAAAGGGGAGAATGCCTGTATGAATTTTAAAAAAAGCATCTTCATTATTTTGGGTCTGTCGTTATCTTTAGTATGCGGATTGGGTGTGAACACAGTGGAAAAAACACATGATACCTTTCAAACTGCTTCGGATCGTTTTCAGACTTGAACAGCAAAAGCCTTTTCTTCGGGAAAGGCTTTTTTAGTTTAGATTAGAGTCTGCTGAAAATCATAACTAACGGCTGATGATGTCAATGGAAGCAGATTTTGACGGCAGCATTTTTTGAGAATTAAGCTGAATCAATCCCACTTAAATAGGATGCGGGAGAACACCCGCATCCCTGTCTCTAACTATTTCTTAACCGATCAGCCGCTGCATTCTCAGCGCGAGCCGCAGGCGCATCGTCGTTTCCGGATCTTTTAAGCTTTTGCCGAGCAGTTCCTCGCATTTTTCTAAACGATAGATCACCGTATTTCGATGGACGTACAGGCGCTTAGCCGTTTCTGAAATCTGGCAGTGGGTCTCCAGATAAACAGACAGCGTATGAAGCAGGCTCTGGTCCTCCTTTTGCCGGTCGGCCAGGCTTTGGAGGGTGGCTTCGTAAAACTTTTTCACATCTTCCGCGGGAAGCAGGCGGAGCAGCTCCGGCACGTCTTTGGCATGATAGATTTGAATAAACTCCGCGCTTCTGGACAAATGCCCGGATGAAATGGCGTCTGAAGCTTCGGTAAAAGCGTCAGGGACGTCGATCAGCTTTTGGCATATGTTTGAGATGCCGAAGGAGACAGTCCGTTTAAACTGCGTCCGGACCTGCTTTTGAAACTGCTCCAAAAAGCTGATGACAGACGCGTGCATTTCATTCCAGCTGTCTGTCGCTTCAATTAAAAGAATACCGACATTTCCTTTAATAAAGAGATGAGGGGGAAACGGAAAGGATGACAGCTCTCCTTCAAGCAGATCAAATACATGATCGGAAACGAGCTGATTTTCGGTAAAGCTGATCGTTTTCTCATTTCGGTCAAGTTTTCCGCAAATGCACATGTATTTCTGATCCCAGCGGAGCCGGAATTCTTTGGCGCGGCTTTTGATTTCTTCATGGCCGGTAAACGAGCGGTCGATGAAATTGCTGAAAAATTCATTGCGCGCCCGTCTGCCGAATTGTTTGATGGCATTTTCTTTCAGCAGTTCAAAGGAAATGACGTTGGCCGCCTGTTCAATTGTCAAAATCATGCCTTTATCAGCGGTCTGCACCAGCTCCGGAATCACCAGATAACCGCAGTTTTTTTCAACATTCAGAATCGGAAGGACAGAATACGCCTTTCTGTCAGACAGCATGGAAAAGCAGGTGAAATAAGGCCCGGAAAGGGAATAACAGATGTTTTTCAATAAAGACGTGTCAATGGGTATGCGGTGGGACGATGATAAGAGTTTTGTATGCTGATCCAAAAGCAGCACGGGAAGCCGGAGAATGTCTGAGAGCTTCTTAAGCAGGGATTGCAGCCCCTTGCCGCTCATGATGTGGTTTGTAAATTTTTTATGGGCGTAAATGGCCTGCTGGAGCTCATTTGAACGCATATCAAGAATATGGCTCAGAGTGGCGTTGACGATATCTCCGAGCCTGATGTCTTCCGGCAGCTCAATAATCGGAAATTCATACCGGTCGGCAAGCTCCGCCACATCTTTCGGAATGACATTAAGATAACGTTTCGTTTTGATCCCCAGTCCCGCGCAGCCCCGTTTTGCCATGAGGCGGATCAAATCTTTCAACAGCTGCGGGCGGTCCTTCAAGTGGTAAGCCGTCGTGACGAGCAATTCGTTTTTATGTAAAAAATCAGCGATGTCCGGCGCATCCATCATGTTGACGTGCTGCACCTCCCTCCAGCCGCCGGACTTGCCTGCGATTAATGCCGCCCGCTCATAAGCGGGAATCTTCATCACGTCATAAATATTCATCAGTAGTCAATCTCCTTTCAGGTTCTAAAGACAACCATTGGTTAATATGAATAAAAATCATCAAAAATTATAGCGGTTTTGCTGATGTATTACGATCATAGTAGCAGTAAACTGGCAATCATAGACGCATGTTGGGATAAAAACTGACAGAAAATCGTCATCCTTACAGGGAGGAAGATAAAATGGCCTATGACGTAATTGTAAAGGGTGCGAAAGCTGTGCGAAAAGGCGGAACAGAGCGGGCTGATATCGCCGTCAAGGACGGAAAAATTGCCTTGATCGGGCCCGGCATTGACGAAAACGCGGAACAAGTGGTGCAGGCGGACGGCATGTATGTGTTTCCGGGAGCGGTCGATTGTCACGTGCATTTCAATGAACCCGGCCGCGAAGAATGGGAAGGCATTGAAACCGGCTCAAACATGCTGGCTGCCGGCGGCTGTACGTCTTATTTTGATATGCCGCTTAACTGCATCCCTTCGACGGTAACTGCTGAAAACCTGCTGGCAAAGGCGGAAATCGCCGAACGGAAGTCAGCGGTTGATTTTGCGCTTTGGGGCGGTTTGATGCCCGGATATACCGAACATATCCGGCCGATGGCAGAAGCGGGGGCAATCGGGTTTAAAGCGTTTCTGTCTAAATCGGGAACGGATGAATTTCAATCAGCCGATGAACGGACTCTTTTAAAGGGAATGAAGGAAATCGCGGCGTGCGGCAAGGTTTTGGCTCTGCACGCAGAAAGCGACGCCCTCACCCGATTCCTTGAAGCCGAGTACGCGCTCCAAGGGAAAATTGATGCCCGCGCTTACGCTTCCTCACGTCCGGAAGAGGCCGAATGCGAGGCTGTGCAGCGGGCGATTGAGTATGCAAGAGCGACGGGATGCGCGCTTCATTTTGTACATATCAGCACGAAACGGGCCGTGCTCTCCATTCAGCAGGCGAAAAAAGACGGATTGGATGTCACCGTTGAAACGTGTCCGCACTACTTATTATTCAGCTTTGAAGACTTCTTCAAAAAAGGGGCGGCTGCCAAATGCGCTCCGCCGCTCCGCTCAGAGGCTGATAAAGAGGAATTGATCGGGGTTTTGGCTGAGGGCCTGATTGATATGGTGTCTTCGGATCATTCTCCCTGTCATCCGTCTTTGAAACGCGAGGATAATATGTTCCTGTCGTGGGGCGGGATCAGCGGAGGCCAATTTACGCTTCTCGGCATGATTCAATTAGCGATCGATCATGGGATTCCGTTTGAACATGTGGCCCGATGGACGGCCGAAGCACCGGCCAAGCGCTTCGGTTTAACGAATAAAGGCCGGCTTGAAGAAGGATTTGACGCTGATTTTGCCATTGTCCGGCCGGAACCTTTTACCGTCACAAAAGAAACGATGTATTCCAAACATAAGCAAAGCCTGTATGAAGGCCGCACTTTTCCATACCGAATTGCTGCGACCTACAGCAAGGGGCGCTGTGTGTACCAGGATGGCGTGGGTAAGCAGAGCGGGGCTTTCGGAACATTCCTGAAGCCTTCTCAAATAAAAGAGCCGATTCTCTGATGAGAATCGGCTTTTTTTGTCGTTTGGAAAGCGGGTCTCGTGGTATCTTTTTATAAAAAGGAGTAAAACACATTGTATGATCAAATCTTGAACATATTAACGGCATCCTGGTCGCGCAAGACTAGTACAAAATGGACGGAAGATTGCCCGGCCAAAGGCCAGTGCGGCGTGACGGCTTTAGTCATCCAAGATGTTTACGGCGGTGACATTCTCAAAACAAAAACCGGCACAAGCTGGCATTTTTATAACCGAATAGACGGGGAGATATATGATTTCACGAGCGGTCAATTTTCAGAGCCGATCGTCTATCAGCACATTCTTTCTTCCAGAGATGAGGCATTTTCGGACACCAATGAACATCAATACCGGTTCCTGAAAAGTGCATTCAGAAAAAACATGGAAACGGAAAGAGAAAAACACCTGTGATAAACTAGAGTGAGAGGTGAAGGATTGTGATTTATATCGGACTGACGGGGTGGGGGGATCATGACAGCATCTATCCGCCTAAAACGGCGGGCCCGCAAAAACTGCAGGCGTATTCTTCCCATTTTCCCATCGTTGAGCTGGACGCGAGCTTTTACGCGATACAGCCCGCCCGCAATAATGAAAGATGGGTCAAAGAGACGCCGGAATCTTTTCAATTTGTCATTAAGGCATATCAAGGAATGACGGGCCATCAGCGCGGCGATATTCCCTTTGAATCGAAGGAAGAAATGTTTGAGGCGTTTAAGCTGTCATTATCGCCGTATATAGAGCATGGAAAGCTTGCCATGGTGCTGTTCCAATTCCCGCCGTGGTTTGACTGCAAGAAAGAAAACGTCGCATATTTAAGATGGTGCAGGCAGCAGATGGGCGATATTCCGTGCGCGCTTGAATTCCGCAACCGGTCTTGGTTTTCCCCGCCATTTTACGAGCAGACGCTTTCCTTTATGAAGGAGGAAGGCTGGATTCACAGCATATGTGACGAGCCGCAAATCGGCGAGGGCAGCATTCCGACCGTCCTGAAAGCAACGGATGAAGAAAAAACGCTTGTCCGTTTTCACGGACGGAACAAGCAGGGCTGGATCAAACCAGACGGCGGACAAAACTGGCGTGAGGTCAGATATTTATACCGCTATAACAAACAGGAGCTCAAAGATTGGAAAAACAATCTTCAGGAGCTGAAAAAACAGTCGCGCAATCTGTATGTGCTATTCAACAATAACTCAGGCGGAGACGCCGCCGATAACGGGCTTGAGATGCTTGAAATGTTAGATATCTCATATACCGGGCTTGCTCCGAAGCAGCTCGACCTATTCAGCTAGAAAAGAGGTTTCAAGACACATGTCTTATCTTATTTTGATCATATTAGGATTTATCGCGGGAACGGTCGGCAGCCTGATCGGGCTTGGGGGAGGAATTATCATCGTGCCGGCGATGCTCTATTTAAGCACGATGACTCCGTTTTTTCATGACGTAACACCGCAGACTGCCATCGGCACGTCCCTTTTGGTGATTATTTTTACGGGCCTGTCATCAACTCTGGCCTATATGAAATATAAAACCGTTGACTACAAAAGCGGACTGATCTTTTTTATCGGTTCCGGCCCGGGAAGCATCATCGGCGCGTATTTGTCTAAACTTTTTAATGCGCATACGTTTTCCGTCTGGTTCGGACTTTTTATGATTTTGATTTCCATTACATTAATGCTGAAGGCGAAAGCAAAACCGGTCAATAAAGCGCATAAAGGCATGATCCGGACATATGAGGATGAATCAGGTGAGCTTTATACATATTCGTACCGTATTTTCACCGGTATCGTGATTGCCTTTTTCGTCGGTTTATTGGGCGGTCTTTTCGGCATTGGCGGCGGCTCTCTTATGGTTCCGGCCATGATGCTGTTATTTTTGTTCCCGCCGAAAGTGGCTGTGGCGACGTCAATGCTCATTATTTTCTTATCCTCCGTGACGGGTTCCGTGTCACATATCGCAGAGGGCCATGTCAATTGGCTGTATGCGCTGTGCCTCGTTCCGGGCGCGTGGTTCGGCGGCAAAATGGGCGCGTGGGTCAATAAGCGGGTGCAGACGAAAACGATCGTGCTTTTCATGCGGGTCGTCTTGATTTTGATCGGCTGTGAATTGATTTATCAAGGGATATTCAGCTAAAAGGTAGGAGAGATGGTATGTTAGAGAAGCTCCGTTTATATCATACGAATGATTTGCACAGCCATTTCGAAAATTGGCCGAAAATCGTACATTATATTGAGCAGAAGAGAAATGAACATGAAAAAGACGGGGAGGAAACACTCGTATTCGACATCGGCGATCATATGGACCGATTCCAAATGATAACGGAAGCGACCTTCGGCAAAGCGAATGTCGACTTGTTAAATCGGCTTGAGATTGATGCGGCTGCCGTCGGGAATAATGAAGGAATTACGCTGCCTCACGATGAGCTGGCGGATTTATATACCCATGCCGCGTTTCCGGTCATTGTGTCCAACCTGTTTGACGCGGACGGACAGCGGCCGGAATGGGCCGAGCCCTACGTGATCAAAACGCTGAAAAACGGGATGACCGCCGGCATACTGGGCGTCACGGTGCCGTATTATCCCGTCTATCAAAAACTAGGCTGGACGGTGACGGATGCGGAAAAAAGCATTCAAGAATCACTTGACGATATCAAGGGCAAAGCGGATATCATCATTCTGCTTTCTCATTTAGGCTTGATCGATGACCGGGCCGCAGCGGAAAAATTTCCCGACATCGATGTCATTCTTGAATCACATACGCACCACCTTCTTGAGGACGGACAGGACATAAACGGTGTATTGCTTGCATGTGCGGAGAAATACGGGAACTATGTCGGCTGTGTCGAGCTGACGATAGAAAGTGAATCACGAACCATTGTCAGCAAACAGGCATCTGTACAGAAAATGGCTGATTGGCACGGGGAATCTGAAGATACGGCGGCTTTTCTGAAAGAGAAAGAACGGGAAGCGGAAAACCTGCTCTCCGAACAAGTCGCCAACCTGAATGAAGAAGCCGGCGTGAAGTGGTTTGAGGAATCGCCGCTCCCGCTTCTATTAGCCGAAGCGCTGAAAAGCTGGTGCGGCTGTGAAGTCAGCATGGTGAATTCAGGCGTCATTTTGGGGCCTTTACAGAAGGGGCCTGTCACAAAGCTTGACCTGCACCGCATCTGCCCTCATCCGATCAATCCGGTGGCCGTTCGTCTTTCAGGCAGGGAACTCCAGGAAACAATCAGCCAGGCCGCCTCGGAACAAATGGAGCAGTTGCGGATAAAAGGTCTCGGCTTCCGCGGGGAAGTGATGGGCAGGATGGTATATGCCGGAGCGGAGGCAGAGGCCGGCATTCTTGAAGACGGTGTGACGCATCTCCTCAATGTGAAAGTGAACGGAGAAGAGATTGATCCGGAGCGGATATACTCGGTTGCCGTTCTCGACATGTTTACACTCGGAAAGCTGTTCCCTTACATCCGCGATTCAAAAGAAAAACAATACTTTATGCCGGAGTTTTTAAGGGATCTGCTCGCCTGGAAGCTCGCGCGGCAAGCGTAATGTCAGATATCCGCCCGCCGTTCCATTTCACCCGAATGAAGGTAAGCGGGACTTTTTAAGAGTAAAAATAAAATACTATGTCCCCTCTTACAAGCATACATTGTGATATGTAAGGGGGGATTTTTCTTGCCTAGATACCGGAGCGCTCTTCGCAAGAGAGGGCCTTTGCCTTTTCGATATGTGCTTCTTCTGTCGTTTGCTTTTTTTATCATATCGACGGTCATCAGCCTTTGGATGATCAACTCCTCAATCAAACCGGTGCTGATGAACATAGGAGAAATGGAAACCAAACGGGTGGCGACAGAGGTCATTACGGAATCCATTGAAGAATACATGTCTCACAGCGACAATGTGAAAGATATGGTCGATATGAAAACGGATGAAAACGGAAAAGTCACAACGATGGATTTTAATACACAAATGGTCAACAGCATGAAGGCGAAAGTGACAAAGCAGCTTCAGGCTCATCTGAAGGAAGCGGAGTCGAACAATAAGCAGCATGAAACGGAAAAAGACGCGAAAACGGCCGATGAAATTATGATTAGCATCCCTTTAGGGCAGGTCACGGGAAACAGCATTCTCGGAAATCTCGGACCGAAAATCCCCGTGCGTTTTAACCTGATCGGCGATGCGTTAACTGATGTGAAAACAAAAATAAAGCCGTACGGCATTAACAATGCCCTGATCGATATCAGCATCTTTGTGGAAATAAAAGTGAAGGTCATTATTCCGTTTGCCAGTAAGACATCAGTCGTCACAAATAATATTCCGGTCTCCATTAAAGCGATTCAAGGAGAGGTGCCGCAGTTTTATAACGGAAGCGGCGGGTCAGGTGTGACGCCTTCCATCCAGCTGCCGAATGAAAAACAGAAGAAAGATAAATAAAAACACACAGCCGCAATCTTTCCTGGCGGCTGTGTGTTTACTTTTTCCTGCGGATTTCTTTTCGTTCCCATGCCCTTAAATGAGGATACGGGTCAAAAGACCATTCCGATCTGCCGTTATCTTTATACATCCCGTAGTGAAGATGCGGCGGAAATTTTCCCGCGGTGCCCGGCGGTCCGTATCCGGAACTGCCGACAGAGCCGATCACCTCTCCGGGTTTGACGATCTGGCCTTTATGCACACCTTTTGCAAAGCCGTTCAGGTGAGCGAAGTAGTGATACGTGTTATTGATATCCCTGATGCCGATTCTCCAGCCGCCGAAACGGTTCCAGCCCTTCATTTCAACAATACCGTAGCAGGTCGATCTGACGGGGAGCCCGTAATGAGCGAACAGATCCGTTCCTTCGTGAATCCGGCGCCCGCCGAAACCCCGTGCGGCGCCCCATGTGCTGCGGTAGCTGTAATCCGTCTTCACGGGAAGCGGAAAAGCGTGCTCTCCGAGATCAAGGCGGCCGAACGTTTTAAACAGTGTCATGAATTCGGTGATAATGCCGACCGTCTGATCACGGCGGTAATAATTCCAGAGGCCGATGCGGATATGGTCAAGATCCGTTCCGAATCCCGCTAAATACTGAGCAAATGTATAAAGGATATCCTCATCATTGCTTACCTCGGCTTTTCCGTCGCCGTCGCCGTCCAGACCGATCCCGTCAAATACTTTAATGCTGAGGGGCGCATCGTCCTTAGGATTTGGATTTTCAGGGCCGCTCCACAAATGATCCGGAATATAAATGCTGATGATTCCCGCTTTTTCCGGCAGATCCTTTCGGTTCGAGCGGACATTTTCTTCATATTGGTCAACCGCCGCAAGCACATACCAAGGAATTTGCGTGACTGCTTCGGCTTTGCGGTACAACTGCATCCGTTCGCCGTAAACAGGAGCCGATTGTTCTTTCCCGCTTGCAGCCGGACAGAAAACTGATAAAAGGAGAAGAGCAGATAACAGAACTTTCACAACATGATCTCCTTTCAGGATTGAATACAAATAGTTTGCGGCAACAATCCGAGAAAATGTAAGTAATTCTCTTCCCTTGTCGAGAAATTTTTCCTATGTTAAAGTGACTATTGAATAGAAATCCGCAAGTTTTATATCCATCGTGAAATAGAAATTTTTCGCACACGAACATGAATAAAGGGATAATGGAGATGATGGGGAAATGGCAAAGAAAGACGAGCATCTGAGAAAGCCGGAATGGCTCAAAATAAAGCTGAACACGAATGAAAACTATACGGGTCTGAAAAAATTAATGCGTGAAAATAATCTGCATACCGTATGTGAAGAAGCAAAATGCCCGAACATCCATGAATGCTGGGCTGTCAGACGTACGGCGACGTTCATGATTCTCGGTTCCGTCTGTACGAGAGCATGCCGCTTCTGCGCTGTAAAAACGGGTCTGCCGACTGAGCTGGATCTGCAGGAACCGGAACGCGTAGCTGATTCCGTCGCGCTGATGAATTTAAAACACGCCGTCATCACGGCCGTAGCGCGTGATGATCAGAAAGACGGCGGAGCAGGCGTCTTTGCGGAAACGGTCCGGGCGATCCGCAGAAAAAGCCCGTTCACGACAATTGAAGTGCTGCCATCCGATATGGGCGGAAATTACGACAACCTGAAAACATTAATGGATACCCGTCCTGATATTCTGAACCACAACATTGAAACCGTCCGCCGCCTGACACCGAGAGTCCGGGCCCGCGCAACATATGACCGTTCTTTGGAATTCTTGCGCCGTGCGAAAGAAATGCAGCCTGACATCCCGACGAAATCAAGCATTATGATCGGTCTCGGCGAAACGAAGGAAGAAATTATTGAAGTGATGGACGACCTGCTTGCGAACAATGTCGACATCATGGCGATCGGCCAATACCTGCAGCCGTCGAAAAAACATTTAAAAGTCCAAAAATATTATCATCCCGACGAATTTGCCGAACTGAAAGAAATCGCGATGCAAAAAGGCTTCAGCCACTGTGAAGCAGGCCCGCTTGTCCGTTCTTCCTACCATGCGGATGAACAAGTGAACGAAGCGTCTAAAAAACGCCAGGCCCAAGCATAAGATAAGCCGAAAAAACCCAAAACGCCGCAGGTTTTGGGTTTTTTGTGATGGAGCTTTTTGTGCAGGGAAAAAGTCATTCTTGAATAAGGATCGTCTGAACCGCTACACTGGATATAAAGAGGAAAAATTCTCCGTCCGTCCGAACCGTCTCATTTTGCAATTGATGGACAGAAGTCAATGAATTATGATAGTAAAGAGTGATAAAAGAGGTGAAGACATGATTCTTATTCAAAATGCCGAGTTTGAACTCGTACACGATTTTAAAAACGGCTTTAATGAAGAAGCGTTCAAAGCCCGCTATTCGGACATATTAAATAAATATGATTACATTGTGGGAGACTGGGGATACAGTCAGCTGCGGCTCAAAGGCTTCTTTGATGACCAGAATCAAAAAGCAACCTTTGAAACGAAAATCAGCACATTGGACGAATACATTTACGAATACTGCAATTTCGGCTGCGCGTATTTTGTTTTAAAACGAATCAGAAAATAATTGATGCAGAAGGGGATGCTGTCACGTGTATTTTGTTGACAGAAATAATATCGAACAAACACTCCGTTTTTTTGAGACCCAGCTGGCGCTGTTTGACAGCACGCCTGCATGGCAGAGCGAAATCGAAAAAAGGGCGCTTGAGCGGATCAGCCATCTTATGATCGAATGCATTCTCGATGTCGGAAATGATATGATTGACGGCTTTATCATGCGCGATCCGGGGAGTTATGACGACATCATGGATATTCTGACGGATGAAAAGGTGGTAGCTGAGGATGAAGGAAATAAGCTGAAGCAACTGATCTCTTCCAGAAAGCAGCTTGTCCAGGAATATCAGCACGCCGACCATCAGGAGCTGTTAACGCTGATCACGTCAAACAGGGACGTGCTGAAAGCCTTTCCGGCCCGTGTAAGAACCTATCTGGAAACAGAATTAGGGCCTGTTTCCGCATTTAAATAACAACGAGTGAGAAAATCCACAGGAGTGTTGAGTATGAAGGATTATAAAGGGTATTTGATAGATTTGGACGGCACAATGTACAACGGGACGGAAAAAATCGAAGAAGCGTGTGAATTCGTGAGAACGCTTAAAGCGCGCGGCATTCCGTATTTATTCGTGACGAACAATTCTTCCCGGACGCCGAAGCAGGTGGCGGACAAGCTGATGAGCTTTGACATTCCGGCATCTGAAGAGCAGGTCTTCACGACGAGCATGGCGACTGCGCAGCATATCGCCCAGCAGAAAAAAGACGCGTCGGTGTATGTGATCGGCGAAGAAGGCATCCGTCAGGCCATTGAAGAAAACGGGCTGAGCTTAGGAGAAGAAAACGCGGACTTTGTCGTTGTGGGAATCGACCGCGGCATTACATATGAAAAGTTGGCAACGGGATGCCTTGCGATCAGAAACGGCGCCCGGTTCATTTCAACAAACGGCGACGTCGCCATTCCGACTGAAAGAGGGCTTTTACCAGGGAACGGTTCGCTCACATCCGTTTTGACGGTGTCAACGGGCGTTGAGCCTGTCTTTATCGGCAAGCCTGAATCCATTATTATGGAACAGGCGATGCGTGTGCTCGGAACGGATATTTCCGAAACACTCATGGTCGGCGATAACTATGCCACGGATATTATGGCCGGCATCAATGCGGGCATGGATACGCTGCTGGTTCATACCGGAGTGACAAAGCGTGAGCATATGGAAGATTACGACCAGAAGCCGACATATGCGATTGACTCTTTAACCGAATGGATTGAACATCTATAAAAAAAGGGACGGCCATGACGGCCGTCCTTATTCTGTATTTCTGGCGCTGTGAGCAAGCCGGCTTGAAGCCGCTGCTGCGATTGCGCCGACGATATCATCAAGAAACGTATGGCATTCGCCCGTAGATTTATCATTTAACCGCCCGAGAATGCCGGGTTTTTCTTTGTCAATGTAGCCGTAATTCGTAAAGCCGATTGAGCCGTATATATTCACGATAGAGAAGGCGAGCACCTCGTCAACCCCATACAGGCTTTCATCAATCGCCAGAATGGTCTGAAGCGGTTCAGACAGCTTTTTTTGTTCGGCGAGCACATCTAATTCTATTCCCGTTAAAATGGCGTTTTGCACCTCGCGTTTTGCGATGACACGGTCCACATTGAGCCTGCATACCTCCATCGTCAAATCAGGATGATATTTTTTTTGAAGGAAATACACCAGCTCGGCAATATCGTCCGTCTCAACCCCCCGTTCTTTTAAACGCGCCCTGGCGACAGCTTCCACCTGATTCAGTTGTTCCTTTTCTGACATTTGCTTCACCCAATCTTTTTTTACTAGTTTATACAACACTCTTCCGATGTGTACGATGTTTCTCCACTTATTCAAAGGATTACAATATGTATTCATAATTCCGCCGGCGTATGACTACGATGTGAATAGCTCTAATTTTTCAGGCAGGTGATTATGATGAAAAGCATCATTAAAGAAAAATACGGCATCCACGTCAGACAGCTCTCCGTTTATCAGAAATACCAATGCTTCCAGACGCCAAATTCCTTCTTTCTTATTATTCCCGTCTCCGGGTTTTCGCAATCAGAGCTGACGGAGCTTTACTACATGAGTCAGTATTTACAAGAACAAAGTGACCCATACGTTTCAGTGTTTATCTTTACGAAGGAAGGAGAACTGACCTTTGAGGACGAAGGCAAAACGTATGCGCTCTTAAAAGCGCCGATTCCCGTCTCAAACCGGTCGTTTTCTGTCGGAGGGGAGCTTGCCGAATTTCACAGAAAAGGGCGGGGTTTTCCGTACGAAGTGAAAGAAGCGGGCAGGATCGGCCAATGGAAGGACTTATGGGGAAAACGGGTGGATCAGCTGGAATCATTCTGGATGCAGAAAATTCATATGTCTCCGCTTGAACCGTTCGAAAAGAAAATGATCGAAGCATTTCCTTATTATTCAGGTTTAGCGGAAAACGCCATTCAATATTTAGTGGATACGGAGTTGGATGACAATCCCGGCGCAGAAGACTCGGGGACAATCTGCCATCAGCGGATGGAACGGGATACCTGGTCGGAGGAATCATTGATCCGCATTCCGGGCGATTGGGTATTCGACCATGCCGCCCGTGATATTGCGGAATATATGCGCAGCACATATTTGTATCATCGTGACGACCTGCTCAAAGATGGGTTTTTGTTTCTGCAGGAATATGAGCAAGTTACGCCGTTATCCTCCTTTTCCAAGCGCCTGTTTTACAGCCGCCTGCTGTTTCCGCTCCATTTCTTCGAGACGGTGGAGAGCTATTACATTTCTCATGATTCTGAAAAACAGTTTTACGAAGAGCAGCTTGACTACATTCTTGCCGACTGCACCCGCTATGAACAGTTTTTACAGACATGTCACGACATGATGAATGTCAGGTCGGCGCAGGTTTTTGTCCCGCCTGTGGCGTGGCTCGGAAAAGGAATCAGTTCGTAAGAAAATATGACGTAAAAATATTTAGAAAATAGGGAATCTTGTCATATCAATGTGTTAAGCGTTTTCATAGCCGAAGAAACAATATTCAGCCGCTTGTCAAAACAAATGCGGGCTTATATAATATTTGTAACTTAAATGTCTGTGAAGGGTTAACAATTGTCCTTTTCTAGTGGACAAAAGGAAGAAAGGTGGAGTTTCTCTTTGGAAGCGATTCGTATTGGACTGTTAGGACTGGGAACCGTGGGAAGCGGTGTCGTCAAAATTATACAAGATCATCAGGATAAGCTTATGCACCAGGTCGGCTGTCCGGTGACGATCAAAAAAGTGCTAGTTAAAGATATTGATAAAAAACGAGACGCAGACCTGCCGAAGGATGTGCTGACGACAGAAGTCTATGATGTAATCGATGACCCTGAGGTCGACGTGATTATTGAAGTCATCGGCGGTGTCGAACAGACGAAGCAATATCTTCTTGATGCCTTGAAAGCGAAAAAACATGTTGTGACCGCAAATAAAGATCTGATCGCCGTATATGGCTCAGAGCTTTTAGCCGCCGCAAAGGAAAATGGCTGTGACTTGTATTATGAAGCGAGTGTCGCCGGCGGAATCCCGATTTTACGCACGCTCGAAGAAGGCCTTTCCTCTGACCGGATCACAAAAATGATGGGAATCGTCAACGGAACGACGAACTTCATCTTAACGAAAATGATTAAAGAAAAAAGCCCGTATGAGGAAGTGCTGAAAGAAGCGCAGGATCTCGGATTCGCGGAAGCTGACCCGACCGCCGATGTAGAAGGACTCGATGCCGCGCGCAAGATGGCGATTTTAGCCCGTCTCGGCTTCTCTATGAACGTCGATCTGGACGATGTCAAAGTAAAAGGAATTTCCCGGATTACGGATGAAGACATCAGCTTCAGCAAACGGCTCGGCTATACGATGAAGCTGATCGGCATCGCCCAGCGTGATGACAATAAAATCGAAGTCAGCGTTCAGCCGACACTGCTTCCGGATCATCATCCGCTCTCTGCGGTGCATAACGAGTTCAATGCCGTTTACGTGTACGGAGAAGCCGTCGGCGAAACGATGTTTTACGGCCCCGGAGCCGGAAGCATGCCGACTGCGACATCGGTCGTTTCCGATCTGGTCGCGGTCATGAAAAACATGCGTCTCGGCGTAAACGGAAACAGCTTTGTCGCTCCGCAGTATGAAAGAAATATGAAGCAGCCGTCTGATATCTATGCCCAGCAGTTTTTAAGAATTCACGTCAAAGACCAGGTCGGCTCTTTTTCAAAAATCACATCGGCCTTCTCAGAGCGCGGCGTCAGCTTTGAAAAAATTCTGCAGCTGCCGATCAAAGGCCATGACGACCTCGCGGAAATCGTCATCGTCACGCATCATACATCGGAAGAAGATTTCAGTGACATTCTGCAAAACTTAAATGACCTCGAAGTCGTACAAGAAGTAAAAAGCACATATCGCGTAGAAGGGAACGGTTGGAGCTAATGTGGAAAGGACTCATCCATCAATATAAAGAATTTCTGCCGGTGACGGATCGGACGCCGGCCCTGACACTGCATGAAGGCAACACGCCGCTGATTCACCTGCCGAAGCTTTCTGAAAAGCTCGGAATTGAACTGCATGTGAAAACAGAGGGCGTTAATCCGACGGGGTCCTTTAAAGACCGCGGCATGGTCATGGCGGTCGCCAAAGCGAAAGAAGAAGGCAATGATACCATCATGTGCGCCTCTACAGGCAACACATCCGCGGCGGCTGCGGCATACGCGGCGAGAGCAGGTATGAAATGCATCGTCATCATCCCGGACGGAAAAATCGCCTTCGGAAAACTTGCGCAGGCCGTCATGTACGGTGCGGAAATCATTGCGATTGACGGAAACTTTGACGACGCGCTGGCCATCGTCCGGTCAATTTGCGAAAAATCACCGATTGCATTAGTGAATTCAGTAAACCCTTACCGGATTGAAGGGCAAAAAACAGCGGCCTTTGAAGTATGCGAACAGCTCGGCGGAGCGCCGGACATTCTGGCGATCCCGGTAGGAAACGCCGGGAATATCACGGCCTACTGGAAAGGGTTCAAAGAATACCATGAGAAAAACGGCACCGGACTTCCGAAGATGCGCGGTTTTGAGGCGGAAGGTTCTGCGGCTATCGTCCGCGGCGAAGTCATTAAAAATCCAGAGACCGTTGCGACGGCAATCCGAATCGGGAATCCTGCCAGCTGGGACAAAGCGGTGCTCGCTGCGGAAGAATCAGCCGGAAAAATTGATGAAGTCACAGATGAAGAAATTCTTCACGCTTATCAGCTGATTGCCCGTGAAGAAGGCGTGTTTGCCGAACCGGGCTCCTGTGCATCCATCGCCGGCGTTCTGAAACAGGTGAAATCCGGTGAAATTCCAAAAGGCAGCAAGGTTGTCGCAGTTTTGACCGGAAACGGCCTGAAAGATCCGAACACGGCTGTGGACGTTTCTGACATAAAACCGATTACGCTGCCGACAGATGAGGACAGTATTCTGGAATACTTAAATGGAGCGGCGCGTGTATGAATGAGGCGGAGATGCTGTTTTCCATTACGGTTCCGGGAAGCACCGCCAACTTAGGGCCTGGGTTTGATTCCGTCGGGATGGCGCTCAGCAGATATTTGAAGCTTTCGGTTTTCCGAAACGATGAATGGCAGTTCTCGGCGGAAACTGAAACTGTCGCGGGCATCCCTCAAGGAACGGACAACCTCATCTACCAAGTCGCCAAACGGACGGCTGACCGCTATCAGAAAGAGCTGCCGCCCGCCCATGTCAAAGTGTGGAGTGACATCCCCCTTGCGCGGGGTCTCGGAAGCAGCGCGGCCGCTATCGTCGCCGCCATTGAGCTTGCGGATGAGTTATGCGGCCTGCAGCTGTCGGAAAGTGACAAGCTGCACTTAGCCAGTCTTGAAGAGGGGCACCCTGATAATGCCGCTGCTTCCCTTGCAGGAGGGCTTGTGATCGGCCTTCACGAAGAAGATGAAACACATATCGTGCGTGTTGCCGAAGCGGATATCGACGTTGTGGCAGTGATTCCGTTTTACGAAGTTCTGACCAGGGACGCAAGAGACGTGCTCCCGAAAGAGCTGCCGTACCGGCACGCCGTTAAAGCAAGCGCCGTCAGCAACCTTCTCGTTGCTGCGATCATGTCAAATGACTGGGCGCTCGCCGGGAAAATGATGAGAAAAGACATGCTCCATCAGCCGTACCGCGCCATGCTTGTTCCTGAGCTTTCAAAGGTGGAACATGCGGCCGAAATGAAAGGCGCTTACGGAACGGCGCTGAGCGGAGCGGGACCGACGATTCTTGTTCTGATTGAAAAAGGAAAGGGAGAAGAGCTGAGAAAACAGCTTTCTGAGCATTTCCCGCACTGTGAGATTGCGGCGCTTACCGTCCCGTCAGAAGGAAGCGTAATTGAACGGAATCCTTTAGAGCAGGTGAAAAGTGTATAATGATAAAAAAGCGTTCTTCCCATCAGAGAAGGACGCTTTCTTTTTCTGGAGAAGGATTTTTATTTAGGGAAGCGAAATAAAAAAGAAAAGGAGGAGATACGATTGAAAAAACTCATAACCGAGGAGGACATTGCGTCACTCGTATCCGTGACAGACCCGCAATATGCCCCTGACGGCAGAAGAGCCGCTTACGTCCGGACAACAGTCAATCATAAGCGTGATTCCTATTCCTCAGCCATTATGGTATATGACACAGAATCAGGCATCTCAAACCCGTGGACTTTCGGGGACAATAGAAATACAAGTCCGCGGTGGTCGCCTGACGGACGGCGCCTCGCCTTTGTTTCTGACAGGGAGAACGGCATCCCTCAGCTGTACATCATCGACGCTGCCGGCGGAGAGGCGGAACAGGCGGCCGATATTCCTTGGGGCGTATCAGATCCGATATGGGCGCCCGACGGCAGATCCGTTCTTGTGTCCGTCAGTCTGACATCAGCGGAGCGCGCCGATGAGAAAGAAAAAAAGAAGCATGACGAGTATGAGCCGGTTGACATTCAGTCATTAACATATAAACGTGACGGGAAAGGCCTGCTGAACGGAAGCTGGGCCCAGCTTGTGCTGATTCATCTTGAAACGGGGGAGATTCAGCAGCTGACGGATCATGAAGCGGATCATTATGACGCGGCCTTTTCACCGGATGGCAGGCAGCTTGCGTTTACCGCCAATTTATGCGAGCCGGGTGACGCCGGAAAGCCGAGCGATGTCTATCTGATGAATCTGGCGGATGGAAGCCTGAAGCAGATTACGCCGCACCGCGGTTCTTTCGGTTCCTGCGTGTTTTCACCGGACGGTTCTTATATCGCGATGCTGGGCCATGAAAATGAATTTCGCAATGCGACTTTAGAAAAAGCGTGGCTGTACGACGTGAAAACTGAGCGGCTCACCTGCCTGACCGACATGCTGGATGTTCATTTGAGCGATGCGCTGATTGCGGATTCAATCATAGGAGGAGTGACGCCCCGGCCGGTATGGACAAACGACGGGCAGGGATTTTACGTTCTCGGGAGCGAGCAGGGAAGCACCGGTATTTATTATATCTCGATTGACGGCCTCGTATATCCGATCCGATTAGAAGAAGAGTATGTGAACGGTTTTGCTTTTCATCCTGATCAGAAAAGCTGTATCGCTGTCATTGCCAAACCCGCACAGCCTTCCGAGCTTTACAGCATTTCGCTCGAAGATGGGGAAGAGAAGCAATTGACATTCAACAATGATCGGTTTATTGAGGAGCGCATCATATCCGTGCCGGAAAAGCTGCAATATGAAACAAAGGACGGGCTGACGGTAAACGGCTGGTTTTTAAAGCCCGCCGTTTTTGAAGAGGATCAAACTTATCCGCTCATTCTATACATACACGGCGGGCCTCACATGATGTACGGCCATACGTATTTTCACGAATTCCAAGTGCTGGCCGCACAAGGATATGCTGTCGTGTATGTCAACCCGAGAGGAAGCCACGGCTACGGGCAGGATTTTGTCAATCGTGTCAGGGGTGATTACGGAGGCGGAGATTACCGTGATGTCATGCAGGCGGTGGATGAAGCCGTTCAGGCGTATCCGTTTATTGACAGCGGCCGTCTCGGTGTGACGGGCGGAAGCTACGGAGGGTTTATGACGAATTGGATTGTCGGGCAGACAGACCGTTTTAAAGCAGCCGTCACGCAGCGCTCCATTTCAAATTGGTTCAGCTTCCACGGTGTCAGCGATATCGGTTTCTTTTTTACCGACTGGCAGCTCGGACATGATTTGTTTGAGGAAGCGGATAAGCTTTGGGATCGTTCTCCTGTAAAATATGCGTCCCGCGTTTCGTCGCCGCTTTTGATTCTGCACGGTGAGCGAGATGACCGCTGTCCGATAGAGCAGGCCGAGCAGCTCTTTACCGCGTTGAAGAAACTGAACAAAACGACGTCGTTCATCCGATTTCCGAAAGCCACGCATGAGCTGTCGAGAAGCGGCCATCCGGAACAGCGGATGAAACGCATCCGTTATATTTGTTCATGGTTTGATGACTATTTGTAAAAAATAAAAAACCAGGCTGTCATGCAGCCTGGTTTTATGATTAAAATACTTGTTCTACTTCAACGACACCCGGTACTTCTTCAAGAAGGGCGCGTTCGATTCCGGCTTTCAGCGTAATCGTTGAACTTGGGCAGCTGCCGCATGCGCCAAGGAGGCGAAGCTTTACAATGCCTTCGTCTACATCAACAAGCTCACAGTCACCGCCGTCACGAAGCAGAAACGGACGTAATTTATCCAATACTTCCTGTACTTGCTCTTTCATTTCAACCTCAGTCATGAGATTCGCTCCTTTCATATACATAAAACCATTATATTCACAGTAACGGTAAAAATCTAATGTTTGGTTTGCAAAGCTGCTTTCCCCATTATAGCATATTTAAACTTGAACATAAAAACCGTTTTTTATACAAAAGCTGTCCCGTCCTTTGTATACTGGTGTAAAGGGGATGATATACATGACAAAGCCGGTTACGCTCAGTGTTTACGGCGCTGAAACGCTTTGCGCAAGCTGCGTGAATATGCCGAGCGCCAAAGATACGTTTGAGTGGCTGGAGGCGGCGCTGAAACGGAAATACCCGGAGCAGCCTTTTAACATGCGGTATATTGATATTGACGCACCGCCTCAGCAAAAGGAGACAGAAGAGCTTGCGGAGCGCATCAGAAACGATGAATTTTTCTATCCGCTCGTGCTGGTGGAGGATGTCATTGTGGGGGAAGGGAATCCGCATTTAAAAGATATATATGAAGAAATGGAAAAGCGCGGCTATGTGGCGGGCTCTTAAAAATGGCCGCTGATCGCAATCAGCGGCTTTTTTCTTATCAGCCGTTATGATGCTTGTACATCCATAAAAGGCCTGATTTTAATAAACGGGGCACACGCCCAATGAGCGGACGGTCGTTGACAAGACCGAAGCCCGCTTTTTTTCCGAGTGAACCGAGAACGCCTTTCAGCTTAAATTGCGGCATTGTTTCCGGCAGCTCTTCATTGTTCCAGCGTTTCAGGAGGATCTGCACAATTTGTTCCGCTTGTGCTTCAGCCAGCTGGGCGCTCGGCGCATGCGGCAGGCTCGCGCAATCACCGACGACGTAAACATGCTCATCGCCCGGAAGGTTGTGATGCGGTGTTAAAACGATGCGGCCTTGCGGGTCTTTTTCAGCGTCCAGTTCTCTGACGGCTTTATTCGGCTGAATTCCCGCCGTCCACACGATGGCATCGGCCGGTATTCCTTCATCATGATTATAAACGATGCCGTCTTCCACTTTTGTAATATTCGCATTATTGATAATGGTGACGCCGTGTTCTTCAAACCATTTCTGAACGTACTTGCTGAGTCTTTTCGGAAAGCTTGATAAAATCAGGTCGCCCCGGTCAAATAACATAATCTTCAGATCGTCACGGCTCTCTCTTAATTCACTGGCAAGCTCCACGCCGCTTAATCCCGCTCCGACGATAGCGACAGATGCATTGGCGCCGAGGTTGTTCAGCTTTTGATAGGCTTCGCGTGACTGATCAATGGTCTGAATGCTGTAAGTATGTTCCGGCGCGCCGGGCACGTTATGATACTTATCCTCGCAGCCCAGTCCGATCACCGCGTCATCGTAAGAAATCGGTTCGCGGTCATGAAACAGAACCTGTTTGTTTTTCGTGTCGACGGAAGCCACCTCACCGTATTGAACATCCAGATTCGGATGCTCAGGAAAAGACACCCTGATATGATGATCAGAAATCGTGCCGGCGGCGAGCGCATAATATTCTGTTTTTAAGCAGTGATACGGGTTTCTGTCAATCAGCGTGATGGATATATCTGACGGAAGCTGGTTCGGCAGTAAGCGGTGCAGCACCCGCATGTTTCCGTAACCCCCGCCGATCAAGACCAATTTTTTCATAATGATTCCCCTTTTGCCCGAAAAATATGGTAGTCAATGTTGTTACAAAATAACGAACTATGTAAAATAACATCTAGAATTATATCGAATTTGATCTAAAACCACAATAATAGTTTTAAAATAACCTACAAATTGACCAGAAAACACGTAATAGTAAAACCTTTAACCTGAATTAATATGTTACGATAACATTGAGCGTGAAACCGGATCTTTGACGAATAGAGGAAATTCCGTTAGGATAAGGTACATATGTGAGGTGAAACCGCATGAATCCGATGATTGAATTCTGTGTCAGCAATTTAGCGCGCGGTTCCCAGGAAGCACTTGAGATCTTAGAGAAGGATCCGAACTTGGACGTGCTTGAATATGGCTGTTTAAGCTATTGCGGGAAATGCATGGAGTCCCTGTTCGCCCTGGTTAACGGCGAAGTGGTCACGGGGGGCACGCCTGCTGAATTGGTTGACAACATATATACATTCATAGAAGAAAATCCGATGTTTTAATCAGAGGCTCCGAACGGGGTCTCTTTTTTATTGCGCCCCGGGTTTTGGCAAAATAAAAAATTTGTAGACAGCAAAAATAAATATTGTTATCTTAATAAAGACTTTTTTTAAATAAAATTTTAGAGGTGGATTCATTGAATATCGTTTGGGGGCTGCTCGGGGCAGTTGCTATATTAGCCATTGCTTTTTTGTTATCAGAGAAGAAAAGCAAAATTAACCTGCGAACCGTTATTGTCGGTTTATGTTTACAAATGGCCTTCGGATTCATCGTATTAAAGTGGGACGCCGGCCGGGCCGTATTTTTATGGTTCTCAAGCCGTGTGCAGCTTCTCATTGATTATGCGAACGAAGGCATCAGCTTTATTTTTGGCCCGCTGTTAAAAGTGGGCAGCAGCCCGGCTTTTGCGCTGAGCGTTCTGCCGGTCATTATCTTTTTCTCAGCGCTGATTGCCGTTTTGTATCACTTGAAAATCATGCAGCTCATCTTTCGCGTCATCGGAGGCGGACTGTCAAAACTTCTTGGGACAAGCAGAACGGAATCGCTTGCGGCGGCTGCGAATATTTTTGTCGGACAGTCTGAATCACCGCTTGCCATTAAACCGCTGATTGCGGGATTGACCCGTTCCGAGCTGTTTACGATTATGACGAGCGGCCTTTCGGCTGTAGCGGGTTCGACGCTTTTCGGTTACGCCCTGTTAGGCATTCCGATTGAATACCTGCTGGCGGCCAGCTTTATGGCGGCTCCCGCCGGTCTCGTGTTCGGAAAAATTTTAATACCTGAAACGGAAAAAACGCAGACGATAAAAGGCGATTTTAATATGGACGAAGAAGGCGAAGGCGCCGCTAATGTGATTGATGCAGCGGCAAAAGGCGCGTCAACGGGCCTTCAGATTGCTCTAAATGTCGGCGCCATGCTGCTTGCGTTTGTCGCGCTCATCGCCGTAGTGAACGGAATTCTCGGCGGAATCGGCGGCTGGTTCGGTTTCAAACATATTACATTAGAATCCATTCTCGGTTACGTGTTTTCACCGATCGCATTTGTAATCGGCGTTCCTTGGCATGAAGCGCTCGGAGCGGGAAGCTATATCGGACAGAAACTTGTGCTGAATGAGTTTGTCGCTTATTCAAACTTCGGTCCGCATATTGCGGACTTTTCTAAAAAAACGTCTACGATTATCAGCTTTGCGCTGTGCGGATTTGCCAATTTCTCTTCGATTGCGATTATGCTCGGCACACTGGGCGGATTGGCCCCAAGCCGCCGTTCGGACATTGCGCGCCTCGGATTAAGAGCGGTTATTGCGGGAACACTCGCAAACCTTCTCAGCGCGGCGATTGCCGGCATGTTTATGTAGTAAACGATAAAAGCTCCCTGCATATGCAGGGAGCTTTTATGTATGAAAAACGGGGGATATTTGTATTGTGTCCGAGCAGAAGAGCTTTTATACTAAGTAAAAGAAAAAAAGTTGGAGGCCGATATGAATTCATTCCGTTTTACCAAGATGCACGGTCTTGGAAACAGTTATATATATGTAAATCAATTTGAAGAACAGCTGCCGGAAGAACGGCTGGCTGAGATTGCCGTTAAAGTGTCCAGCATTCACACGGGCATCGGCTCTGACGGAATGATCCTCATCTGTCCATCAGAAAAAGCGCCCGTCAAAATGCGGATTTTTAATAATGACGGCTCAGAAGGGAAAAATTGCGGCAACGGCCTTCGCTGTGTGGCAAAGTACGCATACGAACATAAGCTGACAGAAGAAACGTCCTTTTTCATTGAGACGCTTTCAGGTCTTGTGAAAGCAGACATTACAGAGGACAACGGGATTGTGCGTGAAGTCGCCGTCGATATGGGCGAACCGCGCCTCACCAAAAAAGAGCTGCCGATGCTCGGCAATGAAGATGAACGGACGATCGATGAAACCTTTGTTTTTGGAGAAACGGAGCTTTCCGGAACAGCCGTATCAATGGGAAACCCCCATATTGTTTTTCCGGTTGCGGATATCAATCAAGCGCCTCTTACAACGCTCGGTCCCGTCATTGAAAAAGACCCGAGATTTCCGGAAGGCGTCAATGTCGAATTTGTGGAAACCGTCAGCGCCGATGAACTTCATTTCCGCGTATGGGAACGCGGCTCCGGCATTACACAGGCTTGCGGAACAGGCGCCTGTGCGGCGGCTGTCGCATCCGTATTGAACGGTGTTTCCGAACGAAACCGGGATATCACCGTTCATTTAGCGGGAGGCGACCTTGTGATTAATTGGCAGGACAACGGGCACGTGCTGATGACGGGACCCGCCGAAACCGTATGCAGCGGCGTCTTTTATTTGTAAACAGCTCGTTTGAGAAATACTCTCCTCAAGGTTTATAATAGATATCAGCATTGTTTTTAAAAAAGGAGGTCTACCTATGAGTGTTCCAGTAACCATCACTGAAGCAGCGGCTTTGCATATAAAAGATATGATGAAAGAGCATGAAGAAGAAAACGCGTTCCTTCGTGTGGGCGTAAAAGGCGGCGGCTGCAGCGGCCTGTCTTACGGAATGGGATTTGAGCATGAAAAAGGCGAAAAAGACAGCATGTTTGAACAGCACGGAATCACCGTCTTGGTCGACAGCGAAAGCCTCGATATTATGACCGGCACGATCATTGACTTCAAACAGTCCATGATGGGCGGCGGTTTCACCATTGACAACCCGAATGCCATCGCTTCCTGCGGCTGCGGTTCATCTTTCCGCACGGCCAAAAACGCCGGTACGCCGGAAGAGTGCTAAGGGTCAACCCGCCATTCTTAGGATGAAAAAATATGACGTCTTTCTTTTCGATGGCGCTTGCACCATTGTTAAGAAAGGCGTTTTTATTATGAGTATAAACCAAAAACGGGGGAGAGTTGCGGGCGTTTTCAAGAGAAAGTTGTTACTCAGTGAAGCAATAGAAATTATTTTGAGCGAAAAAAGGTCGGGAGAACTGCGTGAAGTGATTAATAAAAAAATCGCACGTTTTCTAATATTGTAAATTATATCCAATTAACGCAGTGTGGTTGATACATAGAAGAAATATAAGAATGTTGCAAATGGTATATGTAATGTAAACATGATAACGAAGAGCTTTACGGGCACTTGCGCATGAATACGTAGGTGTCCGTGTTACATAACGAACAGGTGTTGTGGAAAATGGTAGGTGTCCGGTATAATTTTACTATAAATAGGGGAGGTGTGGAATTTTGGAGAAGATTACTGTTAAAGTGCTCATGTATTTGAGCGTTATTTGTGTAATAGCGGGGATTATTGCGGGTTTCGTAATATATGATAGGGACGTAGCAGAAGATGCAAAAACGAGTAAGAAGGTAAGCGAGGAGCTATACGATAATTCTGTCGCGCAAGCGCAATATAAAACGGACAAAGCATTAGCGAACAGTATGCAGTTTTCCGTATTCTTTAGCGTCTTGGCCGGTGTAGTATCCGGCGCCATCCTTTTCGGGCTAGCAATTATTATCCGAATCTTAGATGAAGCGAATAGTAGAGCGTATGATTCAGCGAATGATCTACGATTAATAAAAAACGTTATTCAGGAACAAACCGCGAAATAAAAAGCAGCCCGAGTGCAGGTAGATCATTTATCGTAACTGAAGTAAACGCCATCGCTTCCTGCGGCTGCGGTTCATCTTTCCGCACGGCCAAAAACGCCGGTACGCCGGAAGAGTGCTAAGGTCAACCCGCCATTCTTAGGATGAAAAAATATGACGTCTTTCTTTTCGGTGGCGCTTGCACTATTGTTAAGAAAGGCGTTTATCTGTTTAATAAAAATAAAACCCGCTCAACAGAAGCGGGTTTTGCTTTTTTAAAGATGTTATTCAATTGTATGTTTCATTGCATTGTACATATTTGCCGTATGTTCATCGGCTTTATCCCGTGACATGCGCAGCCGTTCCGCTGAAGAACCATATCCGATTTCTAGTTTGCCCTCTTTCAGTCCTTTAAAAATCCCATCAGCGAATTCATCCAGCGGTTCTCCTTGAGTATGCAGCCCTGCTCCGCCTAAATCTGTATTCACCGCCGGAGGCGCAACTTCAATCACTTCTACAGATGAATCAGAAAGCTGATGTCTCAGACTCATTGTAAATGAATGAAGCGCCGCTTTCGTTGCTGAATAGATCGGTGCAATGGCAAGCGGTGTAAAAGCCAATCCCGAAGAGACGTTAATGACAGCCGCATCTTCTTTTCCGGCAAAAAACGGAGCGAACAGCATAGACAGGTGGAAGGGAGCTTCAATGTTCGTTGTGATTTCTTTATTGAAATAGTCCCAATTGTCCTTCGCATCCGCTTTCAGCACATGAAAACGTTGTTGAATCCCCGCGTTGTTTACTAACACATTCACTTCCGGATAATTTTCTTTCACCCAATCAAACAGTGATATACGTTCAGATGGAATGCTCAAATCACTGACATATGTAATAAGATCCGGGAATGTTTCCTTTGCTTTTTGAAGAGCGTGCTCACGCCGTCCGGTCACAATGACTTTATTTCCCGCTTTTAAAAACCGTTCTGCGAAAGCCAATCCTATTCCGGCATTTCCGCCTGTAATCAGTATTGTATTTCCCGTCAGTTTCATATTAACTCCTCTTTTCCGATTGTTTCATACTTCTTAGATAACATTTCAGCTCCCGCTTCTATCCTGCAGCTGCAATCCAATCAATATATTTTTTGGATGATCGGGAAACCGCCAAAGTTATTCTTTCCTTGTCACAATATGATGATACGGCTTAAAGCACGGTTTAAGTCAACAAAAGAATCTTGTGATTCCGTTTCGGTTACTCACATCAGACATAGGTCACGAAAGGTGAATGTGAAGTCTTGGAATTTTCTTGATGCGATAAAGCGTACCGTATCACATGGGTGAGAGGCAATTAAAAAACCAAAACAAAAGGACGGCGATGCATGTGCAGGAAGGAAACAGCATTGATATCAGGCCGCTCAGCCTGAATGATGCAGAGCAGGAACTGGTTTTGCAGACGGAAAACCGCATGTTTTTTGAACGGTTTGCCATGTCGAGACAAGAGGATTTTTATACGCTGGAAGGCCGGAAAAAACGAATTGAACAATCACTGAAGAATGCGGAAAATGACACAGAATACAGCTTCGGCATTTTTCTTCAAGATCAGACCCTGATTGGCACGATCAGCCTTTTTCAGGTGGTTCGGGGTTCCCTCCAAAGCGCTTTTATCGGTTATTTTTTAGATGGCAAACATAACGGGAAAGGCTATGCGACGAAGGCTGTTAAGCTGGCAGTCGATTATGCATTCAATGAGCTGAAACTGCATCGGATAGAAGCCGGAGTCATGCCGCACAATAAGGCGTCAATCCGGGTGCTCGAAAAAGCTGGCTTTCATAAAGAAGGCATTGCGAGAAAAAATGTAAAAATAAATGGAAAATGGGAAGATCATCAGGTGCTGGCGATCATACATCCGGAGGATACATGACAATATCCTCCTTTTTTATATCCTTCGTCTCTTTCGACAGGTTCTTCCTAAAACTTCAAATCAATTGTCTAAATCATACTATTTGCAAATTCAAAAAAAAATAAAGGGTATATAGAACTGAAAACTCTGAAAGATGTGCTCATTGTCAACACATCCTAAAGTCATATTTTTCGAAAGGATATTGATTTTTTGATAGGATTAAACTAAATTGTAAAAGTATAGAATAGTTAATTTATTTTGTAAGAAAAGGATGATAATATGATAGGTCAATTGAGCAATAAAAAAATATTTTTAAGTTCTTTTTTCATCATTTTGATCTGTTCATTACTCTTCCAATTCAGTATTTCAGATAAAGTTCTGCAGTCGTATTATTCTTCCGTCGGAGAAAGTACCTACGATATCGGGGAGAAAAGTGTTCGTACGATTGTCATGTTTCTGCAAGGATTTATGATCTTCACAACTTTTGTGGAAATTCTGATAGGCGGATTTCTGTTATTTGTTACCGCTTTTATTCTCGGCACAAAGAAACCGAAAAAAAATTATTTGCTTCTATATACGCTGACTTCTTTAATCTCGGCATTTAAAATGTTGATTCTTTCAGTTGTTAACTACTTAACGGCTGATTCCTCGCTTATATATTCTGCCGGCGGCACCAGCTTGAGTCTGCAGCTGCTGGACCCATTTCTGCTCATATCAATCGCGGCTCTTTATGCTGCCGCAGGAAAACTGACCGATCTCAGTAAAGGCAAGAGAATCATTTTGACTGGATGTTTTGTTTTACTAAAACTCTTTACTATTTTCTTAAACTATTTTATGGCGGATAAAATTTAGCTCGGGAGAGAGTCAATTAAGCTGAATTTTATTATAAATTAAAAAAACAGAGTAGGGAGATGTTATGATGAACTTAGTAAAATCTAATAAAAAGTCTTTCATTTTGTTTGGCGCGGCTCTTGCTGCAGCAACATTGGTTTATGCACTATTATTAACGGGAACTGAATTAAACGTGGCGGCGGCTCATGCATTCTCAGCCAATGCTGAATTAGCTTCTACTCTCGGCATCTCTACAGCAGCAGCTAAAAAAGCAATTGATATTATTGATGCGGCATCAACAATTGCTTCTATCATTTCTCTTATCGGTATCGTTACAGGCGCAGGCGCGATTTCTTATGCAATCGTTGCAACAGCAAAAACAATGATTAAGAAATACGGCAAAAAATACGCAGCTGCTTGGTAAAATCGATCAATAAATAATTGCTCTTTTTGTACAAGCTGCAAAAAGAGCCTCTCTCCCAAATACATATGTAAGGATTGAAAGTATGATAGTCAAACAAATTGCGGCTCTTATCAAATATAATACCCTGTCATCGTTTCGAAAAAGAAAGGAAGATTGGGGCATTCCTCAACTCAACAGCAAACTGCTGTCTGCCATTATTATTTCTCTGTTATGTTTATATCTCGTTTTCCTGGGATGCGGTGTTGTATTCGGGACAAAACTGATTCAGCTGCCCCTCAGCGCATGGGGGCAATTTGTTTTAATCGCCGTTTCACTTGAGCAGCTTTTTTGGGCTGCCGGCTTCTTTAAAGAACATCACAATGCCTTTCTGCTGGATACGCGCAAGGTTATTCATCAATTAAAAAAGGTTCGTTTTTTACAGCTGTTTTCTGTTTTTGCCGGCCAGGCGATCAAAAAAACCATTTTCGTATGGTATCTTTTTGTTTTTCCGGTCTTTTTGTTTTTATCAAGCGCAGGCATGACCGGGTCTGCGGCGATCATCGTATTTTTCTTGGGCTTCGTTTATTTTCTTCTCAATTTATTTTTATCTATGCTGTTTTCTTATGTTGTTTATCTTCTTACAAATATGTGGAGCAAATTGTTTTACTTGAAAATCATGAAAGGCATTTTATTCAGCGTCAGCCTGCTGGTTCCGCTTGCAGTCGGGTATGCCGTTTATCTTCTCGTGTTTGGGGAGTATACCGCAAAGGATATTTCTAGCTTTACGGAGTCACCGGCTTTCCGGAACATCCTCATGAATACGCCGTATGTATGGTTAGCATTCCGCTCACATTCCGTGCTCGTTTTCGCTGCGGTGTTTGCGGCCGGCGTCCTTTTAACGGCGGGAATGTTTAAACTGTGGTCGGCCACCCTGAAGAAAATGGACCTTATTCCTTATATGTTTTTGACAAACGCAGATTTTGCGCCAAAGCTGAAATTATATAGAAATAACAAAATATTTCATGCCGTTTTTCAAAAGGACCTCCTGTTCTTATCGAGAATTGACGGGTTTTTTATCAGGAATTTCGGCAGTATGCTGTATTTGTTCATGCTGTTTTTAGGTTTTTGTATTCCGCTTTTATCGCATCACTTTATCGGGTATTCGGCAGCCGCCATCGTGTCTGCGGCGGTTATCATTGCGAACTTTTCGTATCAGCTCGTCGGAGATGCGCTCAAAACAGTATTATCAGTGGACGGGGAAATAAAAAATCAGCATTTGTTTCACCGGAATATCAAACATGCGTGGCAGCTGGTGTTTCCGAAAGTATGTATTTATAATCTCGCCGCTCTTATCTATTCGTTCATCATCACCATTTTGATTACGGTGTTTTTTCCGTCTTCTGCGGCGCTGACGATCTACTTGTTTATTGTGTTTTTATGTTCGGGTTTTTTATACAGTCTTGTCCAGATTTCAAGCACCGCCCTGTATCCTAAGAAAAACTGGGAGCATCTGTACGAAATTGGAGAAGCGGGGAAAGCAAAGACGTATAACAACTTATACAGTTCTTTCATTTTCATTGTGTCGCTTCAAATCGCTGCGATCACATCGTATTTTATCTATAAAAAGCCGGAACTTGAAACGATGCTTATTCATTCTGCATCAGGTATTTTTGTCCTGTTCACACTATTAAACTATGGAGTCATGTTTCTGTTTCTTCGCAGAATCAATATGGCGGAAAGGTTTGCGAACAATGATTAAATTAGTGAATATACAAAAAAACTATAGTGAAAAACAGGTGTTGAAAGATATTTCGTTTGAGGTGAAAAAAGGCTCAATTTATGCTTTGCTGGGGACTAATGGAGTCGGGAAAACAACGACTTTGAAAATCATTTCGGGCCTGCTTAAACCGACTTCAGGCCGCGTCATGATTGACGGCAAGGAACTGGATTCAGAAGAGGGGGGGCAAATATCGGCTGATATCGGTTTTGTGCCCGACCATGCTTTTTTATATGATTACTTAACGGGAGTCGAATACTTGCGTTTTACAGCGGAGATGTTTCAAGTGCCGTCTCAGCGGACAAATGAATATATAAAGAATATGTTAGAGACGCTGAAGCTTGCTCAAGACGGAAATCAGCTGATTAAAACATATTCACACGGAATGAAACAAAAATTATCAATTGCGGCCGCGCTCATTCATCAGCCAAAGATATTAATTCTTGACGAGCCGCTGACGGGCATTGATTTAATCAGCGGTAAAACGATACGGACGTTATTAAAGGAGTACGTCAAGCAGGGAAATACGGTCCTGTTATCAACTCACCTGCTGGAGCTGGCGCATTCGCTGTGCGATACGATCGGTATTATACATGAGGGCGTTTTTGCGGCGGAGTATCAGTCATCCGAGCATTCATTAGAAGAGATTGAAGAATTGGCTGAGAGTATCTATACATGATGAACCGCATGTTGCCGGCAATCAGAACGTCCGCCATTCCGTTAACCGCGTCATTGCTGTTTTTTTCAGGCGGTGTGATCGCTGCGTTTTTTTCCGATCACTTTGTTTCAACAGCGTCTTACAACGGCTCGTCAGGCGCGGTTGAACTGCTGAAAAACAATGCAATCGCTTGTCTGTTTTTAGCCGCGGGTTTTTTTACCTTTGGGTTGACCTCAATCTTTTATTTATTCACCAACGGGTTTATTTTAAGCGGCTCTATTATAGAAAATGTGCATAGCGGGGTTCCTTTTTATCAGATTTTTTTACTGCTAATTCCTCATGGTATATTTGAAGTTCCCGCGTTATTATTAAGTGGCGCCATTGGTTTTAAGGGCGTTGAATTGGTCATCAGGCTGTGTTTTTCTAAGGAAAAAAAGATAATGGCTTCAATATTCAGGCATATTGGAATATTGGTGCTCATAATTATTTGTCTGCTGATCGCCGCTGCCATTATTGAAGCTTACATCACACCAATTTTTAAGTAAAAGGGGCAGAAATCATATGAGAAGTAAATTATCATTAATCGGTGTGCCGATTGTTATGATTATCGGTTATATCATTTCTTTATCCTTTGAGTGGCTGTTTCCTGTTCTTACTTTTGGGGTGGCAGGACTATATCTCTTTATATTTGCTCCGGTGCAAAATAAATTCATTCGTTACATCTTTTTGTTTATTTTTGTGATTAATCTGTTAGCCAGTGCGGCTCTTTATTTCGGTATTTAATAAAAAAATGACATTCATATTGAATGTCATTTTTTTATCTTTTTTGCGGCTCTGCTGCGTGTTAAAATCTGTCGCCGTTGAAAATAGAGTTTTTTACGATCACGTAGTCGACATTGCGGATGGCTTCGAGTGTATTGCCGCCGGCGTAAGAGATGGAAGATTGCAGATCCTGCTCCATTTCAACCAGCGTGTCCTGTAAAGACCCTTTATGTTCGACATGCATTTTTTTGCCTTCGACGTTTTTCTTTTCGCCTTTTTGAAATTCAGAAGCGGAGCCGAAATATTCTTTGTAAAGCTTTCCATCGATTTCGATCGTTTGTCCCGGTGATTCTTCGTGGCCGGCGAATAATGATCCGATCATGACCATAGATGCGCCGAAACGGATGGATTTCGCGATATCGCCGTGCGTGCGGATACCGCCGTCAGCAATGATCGGTTTGCTCGCCGCTTTTGCGCACCAGCGAAGCGCGGCTAATTGCCACCCGCCGGTTCCGAAGCCGGTTTTAATTTTGGTGATGCAGACTTTCCCGGGGCCGATTCCCACTTTTGTCGCGTCAGCGCCCGCGCGTTCCAGCTCCCTTACAGCTTCAGGCGTCCCGACATTCCCTGCGATGACAAAGCTTTCCGGGACATGTTCTTTAATAAATTGAATCATGCTGATCACGGCATTGGAATGGCCGTGCGCGATATCAATGGTAATATAATCCGGCACCAGCTCCTGTTCTTTCAGCTCCCGGATGAATTCATAGTCATTTTCCTTCACGCCGACACTGATGGAAGAAATCAGTCCGCGCGCTTTCATATCCCGGACAAAAGCCAGGCGTTTTTCCGGCTCGAAGCGGTGCATGATATAAAAATACCCGTTTTCCGCGAGCCAGGCCGCGATGTTTTCATCTATAATCGTCTGCATGTTGGCCGGTACGACCGGAAGTTTAAACGTGTGTCCGCCCAACGTAACTGATGTATCACATTCAGATCGGCTTTCAACAATGCATTTTGCAGGAATCAGCTGAATATCTTCGTAATCAAATACATTTTCCATATATAACACCCCTAAAAGCGAATAATATAATTAAATAAAATTGAAATGTTCGTCTTTTTATAATGTACTTTGTTTTGTCAGGAATGTCAAATGATTTCATGCCGCCTCATATGCGGTCAGCTTGTCATCCATTTGCAGTTTGGTTATCATAGTAGTATTGGGTGTTGTAAGACATTTGTTACGATAGATAGATTTGCAGAAGAAGGGAGGGGCCGGTGTGGAACAAAAACAGCCCGGGCACAGCCCGAAAGCCCAAAAAATTCAGGACCGGATTATTTTAGGCACGATTTGGGTCGTGTCGGCGCTTGTCATTGCGCTTGTTGTCGGAACCGTCATGAATTATATTTGGATGTTTAAATAAAAAAGAGTCTGTGCCGGTATGACACAGACTCTTTTTTATTATTTTTCAAACATGCTTGTAGAATGCAGAGGCTGGACGCGCGCTTTCGGGTCCATGTAAGCCTTCGCGTTGTTCACGGCTGTCGGAGCTTCGCCGAAACCGCTGGCGATCAGCTTGACCTTGCCTTCATATGTGCAGATATCTCCGGCGGCAAAGAAGCCTTCGATATTCGTTTCCATTGTGCTTTTGACGACGATGGAATTTTTCTCGATTTCAAGGCCCCAGTTTTTAATCGGGCCGAGAGAAGAAACAAAGCCGTAGTTTACGATCAGGTCATCAATTTCAATGATTTCTTTACGGTCGCCTTTCACTTCTTCGAGAACGAGCTGTTCGATCCGGTCTTCACCGACAAGTTCAGCGGGAACAAACGGTGTCAGCACGTTGACTTTAGAATTATGCAGGTTTTCGACACTGTGCTCATGCGCGCGGAATTTATCACGGCGGTGGATGATGCTGACTTCTTTGGCGATCGGCTCAAGCATGAGCGCCCAGTCCACCGCGGAATCGCCGCCGCCCAGAACGGCAACGCGTCTGCCTGCGAATTGATTGAGGTCGTCAATGAAGTAGTGCAGGTTTTTGCCCTCATATTGTTCCGCTGATTCCAGCTCAAGCTTTCTCGGCTTAAATGCGCCGTTTCCCGCTGTAATAATAACCGTTTTTGAATAATGCGTTTCTGAATTCGTGACAAGCTTAAACACACCGTCCGCCTGTTTTTCAACAGATTCAACGGCCTGCTCTAAGCAGATGGTCTGATCGAACTTTGCCATTTGCTCTTTTAAGTTGTTCACAAGTTCTTGGGCGCGGATTTTCGGGAATCCGGCTACATCATAAATATATTTTTCAGGGTACAGCGCGCTGAGCTGGCCGCCAAGCTGAGGCAGGCTCTCGATGATTTTGACGCTCGCCTGTCTCATTCCCCCGTAAAAAGCGGTAAACAGGCCGACCGGGCCGCCGCCGATGACCGTAATATCATAAACCTTTGAATCCTCTTGCATACCAAATTGCCTCCTAATTGAAAATTGTTATTAATTATAACATACAATTTAAAAGGATGACGAGTGCCGAAAACCGCCCGGCCGCTTCATTCTTGAAAAAAATTGCGGCCGCCGCTAATATGGGGACAAATTCCAATCTGTTTTTTCCTGAATGTTTTCTGATTCTTCCGGATAGTATGGTGATATGCAGACATGTGCGGTTTTCTAAAAAATTTTATATTTCATTTCATAAAATCCCGCCAATAAGCTGAAGCTAATACAAATGTTGATTTGATTATGCGTCTAACAGCAAAAAAAAGAAGGTGGATGTGATGGCATTGAATAAACCCAAAATCGTGGTTTTAGGTGCAGGTTATGGTGGATTAATGACAGTAACAAGGCTTCCGAAGCATATCGGGGCAAATGACGCTGACATTACTTTGGTCAATAAACACAATTATCATTATGAAACGACATGGATGCATGAAGCGAGCGCAGGAACGCTGCATCATGACCGCTGCAGATATCAAATAAAAGATGTAATCAATGAATCACGGGTCAAATTTGTGCAGGATACCGTAAAAGCGATAGATGTGCAAAATAAAAAGGTGACGCTTTCACAAGGGGACATCCCTTATGATTATCTTGTCATCGGGCTTGGCGCCGTCCCTGAAACATTCGGGATTAAAGGCTTAAAAGAATTCGCTTTTCCGATCGCGAATATTAATACGTCGCGCCAGCTGAAAGACCATATTGAGCTCCAATTTGCGACATACAATACGGAGGCTGAAAAACGCCCTGACCGCTTAACCATCGTTGTCGGCGGAGCGGGCTTTACGGGAATTGAATTTCTCGGTGAACTTGCGAACCGCAAGCCGGAGTTATGCAGATATTATGATATAGATGAAAGTCTCGTCCGGATCGTCTGTGTCGAGGCCGCCCCGACGGTTTTGCCGGGATTTGATCCGGAGCTTGTCGATTACGCCGTTCAATACCTTGAGAGCAAAGGCGTTGAATTTAAAATCGGCACCGCGGTTCAAGAATGCCGCGCAGACGGTGTCACAGTCGGCAAGAAAGATGAAGAGCCGGAAGAAATCAAATCGCAGACTGTTGTCTGGGCCGCGGGCGTGCGCGGACATCCGATCGTGGAGGAAGCGGGTTTTGAAAATATGCGCGGCCGTGTCAAGGTCAACCCTGATCTTCGGGCGCCGGGACATGATGACGTTTTTATTCTCGGCGACAGCTCGCTCTTTATCAATGAAGAGACGGAACGGCCGTACCCGCCGACTGCTCAGATCGCGATGCAGCAAGGAGAAACGGTCGCCAAAAATCTGGGCGGTTTGATTAAAGGAGGCCAGCTTGAAGAGTTCAAGCCTGACATTAAAGGAACCGTCGCCTCCCTCGGTGAGCATAACGCTGTCGGAGTCGTATACGGCAGGAAGCTCAAAGGCATGCCGGCGTCCTTTATGAAAAAGGTCATTGACAACCGCTCGCTCTTTATGATCGGCGGACTGGGCCTGACGCTGAAAAAAGGGAAGTTTAAATTCTTCTGAAAACCCGCGGCCGCGGGTTTTCTCTTTTTTTAGAAAAGAGCGCTATAAAAAGCATGTAAGAGAAAAAAATGAATGTTTCCGCTTACATGAGTTGATTTGTCACATATTCTGACTTGGTGCTTGACAAGTAAATATGGTATATTATCAGAAAATTAAGAAAAAGGGTGATCCGCATGAAAACGACAGCAAAAAGCACGGCGGCGTGTCCGTTCTGCTCAGGTAAAGGGTATTTTCAATTGCTTCTTGGCGGCTCCGAAACATGTCCCTCCTGCCAGGGAAGCGGCAAAGAGAGACAATGATTTTTCCAGACGTTGACTTTTTTACCGCCCCCGAGGTACACTGAAAGTGCTGTAGGGGGTGGATGTTTGTGATTAGTTTGCCGGTTGTCCTGATCTCAATCGTACTATTTTTTGTACTGTTTTTCGGCATAGGCTTTCTGTTGAACATGCTGCTTAGAATGTCGTGGATTATGGCTGTTGTCTATCCGATTGTATGCCTTTTCATTATCAGCAATAAAAAGATGATCAGTTACGTGCAGGCGCCGGGGGAATCCTTTCAAAGCCTGTTTCAGCGCATCATGTCATTAGCGGTTGCGGATGTCGTGATTTTGGCGGGCGGACTGGCGGGAGCCATCATGTCAGGCATTGCCATAAAGGCGCTCAGAAAAAGAGGATATCAAATGTTTTAAGCCGCTTTCTTATTCGAGAAAGCTTTTTTTGTGTCGCGGCGCTTTTTGTATAGCACTTCACCGAGTTGGGAACAATGACTCGGAGGAGAGTGATTTCAGATTGACGATAATCAGACGCGTATTCATGATCGTGCTCTTTTTGGGCGCATGCCATGCGACATACTTTTCCATAACCGGTGTTGAAGCAAAGGATCTGACAAATTGGATGACGGAACATCGCGGCGCCGTTTTGAAAAACATCGGCACTCCGTTTCAATCCTTACAGAATCAGCCGGAAAAGAAGGCATCAGGCAGGGTAAAACCGCTGGAAGAAGCTTTTGACTGGGAACGCTATCCGTCACAAAAGGTGACGGCCACCGGTTATACCGCCGGAGCGGAATCTACCGGAAAATCTCCCGGGCATCCGCAGTACGGAATTACATATTCAGGCGTGAAGGTCAAACGAGATTTATATTCAACTGTTGCGGCCGATCCGTCTGTTTTCCCGATCGGGACGATTCTGTTTATACCGAATTACGGTTACGGGGTTGTCGCCGATACCGGCTCAAAAATTAAAGGCAGCCGCCTTGACCTCTACTTTGACACCGTCAAGGACGTCTATAACAATTGGGGCAAAAAAACACTTGAGGTCTACATTATTAAAAAAGGGAACGGCACAGTGACCGAGGACGAACTTGTAAAGCTGAACGAAACCAAGTCGCTGCAAGTGTTCAGAAATCAATACAAAACGGTAAAAGAATAAAAACGCTTCAGCGTCCGCTGAAGCGTTTTTTACATAAAGAAATAATCTAAAATCAATGTCAGCACAATACCGGTGACGCCGCCGAAGAATACTTCAATCGGCTGATGGCCGAGCAGTTCTTTCAGTTTCTTCTGTTTTTCTTTCTCTTCCGCTTTCTGAAAGTCCTTCGCTTCGCTGACAAACCGATTAAAGTCGATGACCAGTTTATTAATGACCGTCGCCTGTTCACCCGCATGCCGCCTGACACCTGTAGCGTCGAACATCGTAATGACGGCGAAAATCGCGGCGACTGCAAACAGGGGCGAGTCCAGCCCCTGTTCCAAAGCGACTCCGGTTGACAGCGCGGTGACGGCGGCGGAATGGGAGCTCGGCATGCCGCCTGTGCTCGTCACAAGAGACCAGTCAAGTTTTTTGGATACGATAAATTGAATAGGCACTTTTACAACTTGGGCAAAAATAATGGCGGCAAAACTCGCCAGTAAAGGAAAATTCATAAGTACATCCATATGCGACATCCTTTCTGTATCTGCTGATTCCGATCGCATCGAAAAACTGCAGAAAACGCCCTTAGTTTGGTAAAATAAAATCAATGAAAAATGTTTTTTCATTATACCACTTTACATAACAAATACCCACATAAGGAGTGTGTACTCATGTTTTATGCATCTGATCAACTGCGGCATCCCGAAACACTGGTCATCGGTCTTTTTCAAAAAAGCACGCTGAACGGATTTACGAAGGAATTGGATGATAAATTGGACGGTCATCTGACCCAGCTGTTAAAGGATGGTGATGTGTCCGCCAAACGCAATCGTGTATCAAAAGTATACCCTCCGGCTGCGACCGGTATGAAACGTATTTATTTTATCGGCCTGGGAAGAGAAGCGGATTATTCGTTTGAAGATACGAAAGAATGCTTTGCACGAGTATTTCAGCAGATTCATCAAGATAAAAAACAGGAAGTATCCGTGTTGCTCGATACATTCGTCTCCGGTGAAGTGCCTGCCGCCGATGCCGCTCATGCGCTTTCAGAAAGCTGTCTGCTTGCGGTTTACGAAGTGCAGGATTATAAACATAAATCGAATGAGCCGGATCAGGAACTGAAATCAGTCTGCGCCGTGACCGAAGAAGACCTGAGGGAAGTGCAGGCCGGCCTGAACGTCGGAGCGGCATACGGCCAAGGGACGAATTCAGCCCGCACGCTTGTGAATATGCCGGGTAATATGCTGACGGCCACTGATTTGGCGTCATATGCCGCTGAGCTTGCGGCAAAATACGATTTCGAGTGTGAAATTTTAGAAAAAGATGAAATGGAAGAGCTTGGCATGGGAGGGCTGCTTGCTGTTAACAAGGGCTCATCCGAACCGCCGAAAATGATCGTTCTGAAGTACCAGGGCAAAGATCAGTGGGAAGACGTCATCGGCCTGGTCGGTAAAGGAATTACCTTTGATACGGGCGGATATTCAATTAAGCCGAAAACCGGCATTGTCGGCATGAAAAGCGATATGGGAGGGGCCGCCTCGGTATTAGGGGCAATGGAGATTATTGGCGAACTGCGGCCTGAACAAAACGTGCTCGCTGTCATACCGTCTACGGACAACATGATTTCGTCCGATGCGATGAAGCCGGATGATGTCATCGTTTCGCTCAGCGGAAAAACCATTGAGATCCTGAACACCGATGCGGAAGGGCGTCTCGTGCTTGCCGACGGCATCACATACGCCAAGCAGCACGGAGCCTCTGTCCTCGTAGACGTCGCAACGTTAACGGGCGGTGTCATTGTCGCCTTAGGGAACGAAATGACAGGCGCTATGACCAATCACGCCGCGTTTTATGAACAGGTGGCGGAATCGGCGAAAGAATCCGGCGAGCCGATCTGGCAGCTTCCGATTACAGAAAAGGATAAAAAACGGGTGAGAAACAGTCAGATGGCTGATTTGAACAATTCTCCGGGAAGAGAAGGCCACGCGATTATGGCGGGGGCATTCATTGGTGAATTCGCGGAAAACACGCCGTGGGTTCATCTCGATATTGCGGGAACCGCAACGGCGAATAAAGCGACATGCTTCGGCCCTGCCGGCGCAACAGGCGTCATGGCAAGGACGTTGGCTGTTTTGACTGAGCGGTTTACGCCCGAAAGATAACAGCAGCCCGCTGCCTTGATGCAGCGGGTTTTTTGATTTCCAAAATCTTTAGTTGACTAAAGCGCAGAATATATGGTAACTTTAATTATCTACTACATTAGCAAACTAAAGGATTTTTGGAGGGACTCATCAATGAATGCTGTTGTTGTCGCAGTATTGCTCATGCTCGTCTTAAGCCTGCTGCGTGTCAATATTATTATAGCTTTAATGATCGGCGCGCTTGCCGGCGGGCTGACCGGCGGCTTAGGCCTCGGAGAGACGGTGAAGGCTTTTACGGACGGTCTCGGCGGAAATGCCACCGTCGCGGTCAGCTACGCGCTGCTCGGAGCATTTGCCGCGGCGCTGACAAAGACGGGGCTTCCCGATGCAATGGTGGAAGCGTCTGTCAAACTAATCGGAAAAAAGGAAGATTCGCGGAAAAAAGCACTGTCAAAAGTGTTAATCGTACTGATTATTTTAATCATATCCTGTTTCTCGCAAAACGTGGTGCCCGTTCACATTGCGTTTATTCCTGTATTGATTCCGCCGCTTTTAAAAATATTTAACGAACTTGAAATAGACCGCAGGCTGATCGCGTGTGTGATGACATTCGGACTGACTGCGCCGTATATCGTTCTGCCTGTCGGATTCGGACAGATTTTCCAGGGGATGCTGAGAGATAATATGGCGTCAGCCGGTTTAAAGGTGCCGCTCAGTGATATCCCGTATGCTTTAATCATCCCGACGGCCGGGATGGCGGTCGGTTTAATTTTAGCCGTCATCGTCTTCCGGAAACCGAAGAAATATGAGACGAAGGAGATTGCCGGACTATCGTCTTCTCCTTATACGAAAAAAAGCATTGCCATCGCCCTGATCTCCATTGCCGTGTCGCTTGCCGTTCAGCTCTATCTGTCACAGGTGCTCGGAGTGGAAGGTATGATCATGGGCGCGCTTGCCGGCTTGTTTACGCTGTTTATCAGCGGAGTCATGAAGCGCAATGAAGCGGATAAGCTGATCACGGACGGCATGATTCTGATGGCTTTTATCGGGTTTGTCATGCTTGTTGCAGCCGGTTTTTCAAATGTATTGAATAAAACGGGCGATGTGGCTTCCTTGGTCAAAGCATCAACAGGCTTTATCGGCCACAGCCAATCATTAGGCGCGCTCCTGATGCTGGTGGTCGGTTTATTAATCACGATGGGAATCGGATCATCATTTGCAACCGTACCCGTCATTACGACCATATTTGTCCCGCTGTGCGCTCAGCTCGGATTCAGCCCGATGGCGACGATCGCCGTAATCGGAGCGGCCGCCGCGGTCGGTGATGCGGGTTCTCCTGCAAGTGACAGTACGCTCGGGCCGACGTCAGGCCTCAGCGCCGACGGACAGCACCACCACATTTGGGATACGTGCGTACCGACATTTATTTTCTATAACATTCCGCTTGTGATATTCGGCTGGATTGCCGCGCTTGTCCTGTAAAAAAAAGGCTCCCGGAAAGGGGAGCCTTTTTGTATGCTGAGAACATCTTACGCCGGATTTCTGCTGAACCCCGTCGCTTTATGAATAGACCTGTATACGGCAGGCGCGATTGATGCCAATAACAGTGCTAAAACGATATCTTTTATGAAAAACCATATCATGTAAAACCAGGCCATTCCGTAGCTGATCGGAGCATGAAGCCATAATTTCAGCGCAATATACGTATAGGTCGTGCCAATGATATAAATGACGGCGGTACCGATCAAAGAGGCCCATGCATAATGCAGGCGGCCGGGTTTTTTTGTTTTTTCCAGCAGCCATCCGGCTGCAAATGCCGCCGGGATGTAAGCGAGAATAAATCCGCCGCTCTTTCCGATAAACGGCGCAAAGCCTGCTGAGAATTGGGCGAAAACAGGCGCCCCCGCGAGTCCGGCCAATGCGTATACCGTCATTGCAATGGCTGCCCGTCTGGCGCCGAGAAGCATCGCGGCTAACAGACAAAAGAAAGGCTGCAGCGATAACGGAATTCCCGCAACTTGCAAAAAAGGAGCCATTGATGTAATGTTGGCGCCGACGGCCATCAGTGCGGCAAACATGCCGATAAGCGCCATATCGCCCGCACGAAGGTTGCGTTGTTTCATTTGTTTTTCCCCCTTACACTTGTACCAGATTAGCGTAATCGAAGGGTGATTGATTGTCAACAAAGATTTAATGCAGGTTTACTAAATGGAGGGAGCCATATGTTTTTCGGGAAAACGAAACAAACAAAACAGTCGGAACGGATTCCGCCAAACCAAAATGTCACAACGAAGTTTCCCGTGCTTCACGCCGGAAATGTTCCTTATTATGAAGATATGTCAAAATGGAATCTGCAAGTGTACGGACTTGTTGACCGTCCTATGCTGTTAAGCTTTGAAGATATCAAAGCCTTTCCGGAAGCCGAAGTGAAAAATGATATTCATTGCGTCACGGGCTGGTCCCGTCTTGATAATATCTGGCAGGGAATACGCGCCAAAGACATCGCTGAGAAAGCGGGCGTGCACAAAGAAGCGGGATTCGTCATTCTGCACGCTGAAGAGGGCTGGACGGCCAACCTGCCGCTTTCTGATTTTACGCGGGAAACATCCCTGCTGGCATATGCGCATAACGGCGAGCCGTTAACGCCAGAGCACGGCTATCCGCTCAGAGGCGTTTTCCCCCATCTTTATTTTTGGAAAAGCGCCAAATGGCTGCGCGGCATTCAGTTCACAAAGGAAAACCACCCCGGCTTTTGGGAGAAAAACGGCTACCATATGAGGGGAGATCCATGGAAGAATGAGCGCTTTACATGGGATTAAGCCTCCTATCACTATATAGTTCTTAGGTACCTTATTGAAATAAGGTGCTTTTTTTATATCAAAAATCCATTGACTTTGTTTGGCAAAAAACCTATTATTTGAGGTGTCTTTTGATATTGAAAATCATTATCAATAAGCATAGATAAAGCAATTGCCGCAAAGGGGATGAACACATAATGGACGGAAAACAAATAAAGCGGGGTTTCGCGCCGGCCGGCCGATACGCGGTTCCGGGCACAGAAGTAAGAGAAATGCGCTCAAAAGGAGGCCGTACGTATCGTATCTTTGTCTCTTTTCCTCAAGAAGAACCGCCTGCATCCGGCTTCCCCGTCATATACCTGCTCGATGCGAATTCCGTATTCGGCACAATGGCCGAAGCTTTGCGGGTGCAAAGCCGACGGCCTGAAAAAACAGGCGTTGTTCCGGCGGTGATTGTCGGAATCGGCTACCCGACAGATCAGCCGTTTTCCGCCGAACGTCACAGTGATTTTACGATGCCGCTTTCTGAATCAGAACTGCCGGTGCATCCGCGCGGCGCGGCATGGCCCGAACAGGGAGGGGCGGAAGCATTTCTGGAGTTTATAGAAGAAGAAGTAAAGCCCGCGATGGAGCGGGATTATCCGATCGACAGAGGCAGGCAGACGATTTTCGGCCATTCGCTGGGCGGTCTTTTTGTGCTGCAAGTGCTTTTGGCGAGGCCGGACATGTTTCAGACCTATGTTGCCGGGAGTCCGTCAATTCACTGGAACAAGCGTTTTATTCAGGAAAAAGCGGAACGTTTGTCAGACCGGCTCTCTGCGGAAAATCTTCAAGTCAGCGTATTGCTGGCTGCGGGAGAAATTGAAAAAACACATAAAAGCAGAATCCCGCAGCACGCAGAGGCGCTGTACTCTTTATTATCCGGGTTTGAAGATGATGGAGTCCGTGCTGAATACAGCGAGTTTGAAGGAGAAGGCCATATTTCTGTCCTGCCCGTTTTAATCAGCAGAGCCCTGCGTTTCTGCCTGAATCCGGGAGGGCCGCATACCCCGTATTCTCCCGTATGAGAAAAAACAGGCCCTTCGAACTAAATGCGGCTGATTCTAATTTTCTAATTGACTGCGTGTTTTGATTTGGATATGATTGTCTTGAATCATAATTGATAATGATAATCATTATCAATATAGAAAGGGAATGATAATATGGACGCATTGGGAATGAAAGGGAAAACGGCCGTTGTCACCGGCGCCGCTCAAGGCATCGGAGAAGCAACAGCGCTTGCCCTTGCTGAACAAGGCGTAAATGTGGCAGCTATAGATACAAATGAAGACTTGCTTCTCGGGCTTACTGACAGACTTCGGAAAAAAGGCGTGCAGGCGCAGGGGTTTGCCGCAGATGTATCTGACAGTGCGGCTGTCAATGATATCATCGCCGCCGTTGAACGCGACATGGGGCCTATTGAAATATTGGCGAACGTTGCGGGCGTGCTGCGGCCGGGTCCGGTGCAATCCCTCAGTGATGAAGATTGGGATCAAACATTTTCTGTTAATACGACCGGCGTTTTTCATGTATCGCGGGCTGTAAGCCGGTACATGATTGAGCGTCAAAAAGGCGCCATCGTTACGGTCGGTTCGAATGCAGCCGGCGTTCCGCGTGCTTCCATGGCGGCTTATGCGGCGTCAAAAGCGGCTGCCGTCATGTTTACGAAATGCCTCGGACTGGAGCTTGCGGCCCATCATATCCGCTGCAACATCGTATCTCCGGGTTCAACGGAAACCGACATGCAGCGGGCGCTGTGGCAGGACGAGAACGGAGCCCGGGACGTCATCAGAGGTTCGCTTGATACATATAAAACGGGAATTCCGCTTCAAAAGCTGGCGAAGCCTTCTGATATTGCAAATGCCGTTTTGTTTCTGGCTTCTGAACAGGCAAACCATATTACGATGCATGATTTATGCGTTGATGGCGGCGCTACTTTAGGCGTTTGATTTAACGAGAAGGAGGGACAAACATGACAAATCAACATTTATTGGCGGAAGTGTCAGCAAAAGAGGTGCTGGACGCTTACAAGCCCGGGGCGTTCTTTTTAGCTTCCCCGAAAAGTACGATGCTTGCGGAAGGAATGTTTGCGGAAGTGCCTGATACAGACGCGGAAAATCAGCTGGATTCACTGCCTGAACGCGTGAGACAGACGCTTCTTGAGGCAAAGCAAGCCGGCATCAAACATCCGATTGCGGCCGGCGCCATTCCTTTTGACAGCAGAAAAGCTTCCCGGCTTTTTGTACCGAAGAATGTCCATACGGCAGGCCCGCTTTCGTTTGCGGTATCTTCCGCAGAAAAGCCGCAATCCAATACATATGACATCTGTCCCGTTCCGGAGCCTGAGGGCTTTATGAGCGGTGTGGAACAAGGCGTATTCAACATTACGGACGGTCCGCTCAGCAAAATCGTGCTGTCAAGGACGCTTCATCTGACCGCTGAAAAGGATATCGACATTCCTCAGGCCGTCAAGCATTTGGCGCAGCACAACCCGCGCGGCTATACATTCGCTGCGGATGTGACGGGAACGTCAGAAACAAGAAAAACGCTTTTCGGCGCAAGTCCTGAACTGCTGCTGTCCAAAAACGGAACATCGATTCTGTCCAATCCGCTGGCAGGTTCCAGACCTCGCAGCACAGATCCCGCCGAGGATCAGAGAAGAGCGGAAGAACTGCTGCAATCAGCAAAAGATCTGCATGAACATGCCGTAGTCGTGGCCGCCGTGGCCGCCGCCCTTAAACCGTTCTGCCGTGTGCTTGATGTGCCGGAAAAACCGTCACTCATTAAAACTGAGGCGATGTGGCACCTGTCCACCGAGGTAAAGGGAGAGCTGCGTGATCCGTCAACGACATCACTTGAGCTGGCCATCGCCCTGCATCCGACACCCGCGGTATGCGGAACGCCGACGGATGCGGCGAGAGAAGCAATTCAGGATATTGAGCCGTTTGACCGCAATTTCTACACGGGAATGGCGGGCTGGTGTGATGCTGAGGGTGACGGAGAATGGATTATCGCACTCCGCTGCGCCGAAGCGGAAACAAGGTCTCTCCGGCTCTTTGCGGGTGCCGGGATTGTCGCCGGATCAAAGCCGCAGGATGAACTGGACGAGACCTCGGCCAAATTCCGCACCATGCTCCGGGCGATGGGGCTTTACCAAGATGAGTTGTAAAAAAGGAGGGAACGGATCGTGCTGACTGGATTTACGCCATGGCCGGAAGAATGGGCTGACAAATACCGAAAAGACGGCTGCTGGAAGGGTGAGACGTTCGGAGGAATGCTGAAAGAGCGCGCGGCTTTATACGGAAATCAAACTGCCGTGACGTGTAAAGATGTACATTGGAGCTACAAAGAATTAGATGAAAGGGCCGATCGTTTAGCGGCGGGACTGCATAAGCTCGGAATTCAAAAGGAAGACCGCGTTGTCGTTCAGCTGCCGAATATCGCTGAGTTTTTTGAAGTGATTTTCGCGCTGTTCAGGCTCGGAGCGCTGCCCGTTTTCGCACTGCCTTCCCATAGAAGCAGTGAGATTACGTATTTCTGCGAGTTTGCAGAGGCGAAAGCATACATCATTCCTGATATGCATTCAGGTTTTGATTACAGAGCGCTTGCCAGACAGGTGAAAGACAAACTTCCGGATTTGGCGCATGTCATTGTGGCCGGCGAAGCTGAAGAGTTTCAAGAACTGAGCAGCCTGCATAGAGAGCCGGTTCAGCTGGAAGATATAAGCCCGGCGGAAGTCGCCTTTTTACAGCTTTCAGGAGGCAGTACGGGGCTGTCCAAGCTGATTCCGCGAACACACGACGATTACATATACAGTTTGCGCATCAGCGCGGAAATATGCGGCTTGGATCATCACAGCGTTTATTTGGCCGCTCTGCCGACAGCGCATAATTATCCGCTCAGCTCGCCAGGTGTGCTGGGAACTTTATATGCCGGGGGCCGGGTTGTTCTGTCACCGACGCCGAGTCCGGATGACTGCTTCCCGTTAATTGAAAAAGAACGTGTCACAATTACAGCGCTCGTCCCGCCGCTTGCGATGGTGTGGATGGACGCATCCGGTTCGCGAAGTGATGATTTATCAAGCCTTCAAGTGCTGCAGGTGGGAGGCGCCAAATTCAGCGCTGAGGCGGCCCGCCGCGTGAAGAGCGCTTTCGGATGCACCCTTCAGCAGGTTTTCGGAATGGCGGAAGGATTGGTGAATTATACGAGACTGGATGATCCTGAAGAGATCATAGTCAATACGCAAGGCAGACCGATGTCACCTTTTGATGAGGTCAGGGTTTTAGACGATGACGGGCGGGATGTCGCCCCTGGTGAAGCAGGACATTTGTTTACACGCGGCCCTTACACGATTCGCGGATATTATAAAGCGCCAGAACATAATGAAAGATCATTCACAGCCGACGGATTTTATCAGACCGGCGATATCGTCAAACTGACGGCGGACGGCTATATCATCGTCGAAGGACGTGCGAAAGATCAAATCAATCGGGGCGGTGAAAAAATAGCCGCTGAGGAGGTGGAAAATCACCTTCTTGCGCATCCTGCCGTTCATGATGCGGCCATGGTTTCAATGCCGGATGATTTTCTCGGGGAGCGATCCTGTGTGTTCGTCATCCCGAAAGGAGAAGCGCCGAAACCGGGAGAGCTGAAAGCATTTTTACGTGAGCGCGGATTGGCGGCATATAAAATCCCCGACCGGATTGAATTTATCGCTTCTTTCCCGAAAACCGGCGTCGGCAAGGTCAGTAAAAAGGATCTTCGCGAAACGATCGCCCAAAAAGTAAAGCCGGCTGAAATCAAACAATCTTAAAAAAAGGAAGTGTTTACATTGGCTATACCGTCTATTCCCGCATATGCGCTGCCGACAGCGTCAGATATGCCTGAAAATAAAGTATCGTGGACGCTGAATCCGAAACGCGCGGTGCTTCTGATCCATGACATGCAGAATTATTTCGTCGATGCTTTTGCGAAAGGTGAGGCTCCGATCACGGAGGCGGCTCAGAATATCAAAAAAATAAAAGAGCAATGCAAAGCACTCGGCATTCCGGTGGTGTATACCGCGCAGCCGGGCAGCCAAGACCCGGCGGACCGCGCGCTGCTGACGGATTTTTGGGGGCCGGGGCTAAAAAGCGGGCCTTATGAAGAAAAGGTCATTCCGGAGCTTGCCCCGGATGATCAGGACATTGTCCTCACAAAGTGGAGATACAGCGCGTTTAAACGGACGAATCTCCTTGACATCATGCGTGAAAGCGGCAGAGACCAGCTCATGATTACAGGAATTTATGCACACATCGGCTGTCTCGTCACAGCCTGTGAAGCATTTATGGATGATATCCAAAGCTTCTTTATCGGAGACGCCGTTGCTGATTTTTCTTCAGAAAAACATAAGATGGCCATCGAATATGCGTCTCAGCGCTGCGCTTACACGGCTTTGACAAACGAAGTACTGGAGCTGCTGGGCGGCGCGCCGGTTTCTGAAGGAGAAGAGAAGGTTTCCGCCGTATTGACAAAAGACCGGGTGCGGGAACAAATTGCGGCGATTCTTCAAGAATCACCGTCTGATATTCCGGATCATGAAGACCTGCTGGACAGAGGTCTTGACTCCGTCAGAATCATGAGCCTTGTCGAACAATGGCGCCGTGACGGAGCTGAAGTGACGTTTGTGGAACTGGCGGAGAACCCGACGCTGGAAGAGTGGTGGAGACTTCTTTCTTCCCGATCTCAAAAAGTCTTGCCGAACGCAGATTATTTATAAAGGGAGAGAATAGAATGCATGATACACAACAGCTGCCTCTGACAGGCGCACAGGCCGGTATCTGGTTTGCGCAGCAGCTTGATCCTGATAATCCGATTTACAATACAGGCGAGTACGTTGAGATAAACGGCGCGATCGATGTGAACATATTTAAAACCGCTCTCGAACGCGTGCTGACAGAAGCCGCGTCATTACACGCCCGCTTCGAAGAGGGGGCAGACGGGCCGAAGCAGATCATCAATCCTCCATTTGAGGCTGCGATCGATGTCATAGATGTGAGTTCAGAAGCTGATCCGAAGCAGGCCGCACTCAGACTCATGCAGACAGATTTGGCTGAGCCCGTCGATATGGCGGCCGGGCCTTTGTTCCGCGACATTTTATTTCAGGCGGGACCGGAACGCTTTTTCTGGTATCAGCGCATTCACCACATTGCGATAGACGGCTACGGTTTTTCACTGCTGGCACGGCGTACGGCGCAAGTGTACACCGCAATACGGGAGGGACGTCCGGATAATGGGCGCTCCTTCGGTTCTTTGGAGGAGCTGGTAAAAGAAGATCAAGAGTACCGCGCGTCTGATCAATTCCTGAAAGATCGGGAATTTTGGATGGAGAAATTTGCGGATGAACCTGATGTCGTCAGTTTGGCGGAAAGAGCGCCGAGAACGTCAACACGTTTTTGGAGAAGCACGGCTTATCTTTCTGAAACGGCTTTACAGCATGTAAAAGCGATTCCGAACTGGCATGAAGCCGTCACGGCCGCAGCGGCGGTATATGTCCATCGGATGACAAACGCAGGGGATATCGTGATCGGCTTACCGATGATGGGGCGGATCGGCTCGATTTCACTGAATATTCCGAGTATGGTCATGAATCTTCTGCCTTTACGGCTTTCTCTTCGCCCGGATATGAATTTTCATGAGGCCGTCAGCCAAGTGGCAAAAGAAATCCGAAACATTCGGCGCCATCAGAAATACCGCCATGAAGATATGCGCCGCGACCTTAAATTGCTCGGAGAAAATCGCAGGCTGTTCGGCCCGCAAGTCAATGTGATGCCGTTTGATTACGCGCTTGATTTCGCCGGAGCGCCGGGCACCGTTCATAATTTATCAGCCGGGCCCGTTGATGATTTGTCAATTAACGTTTACGACAGAGCGGACGGAAGCGGAATGCGTGTGGACTTTGATGCGAATCCGGAAGTGTACAGCGCCGAAGATATTGAAAACCATCAAAAACGATTCCTGCTTCTGTTGGAATCCGCTGTGAAAGACCAGACACAAAAAATCGGCACACTCAACCTTCTGCTTGAAAGTGAACGTCTCCGCGTACTGGAAAGCTGGAATGACACGCGCAAGGCCGAGAAGCAGAAAAGTCTGCCGGAGCTGTTTTACGAACAGGCCGTAAAAACACCGGACCGGCCGGCAATCATCACCGAAAACGAAGAGCTCAGCTATGCCGAATTGAACAAGCGCGCGAACCAGCTTGCCGGCATGCTAAAGGAAAAGGGGCTCGGACCGGAACAATTTGCCGCTTTGCTGCTTCCGCGGTCACAGGAGTTGGCCGTGAGCATGCTGGCCGTTTTGAAAACGGGAGCCGCATACCTGCCGCTTGATCCTGATTTTCCTTCTGAGCGGATCACATACATGCTCAAAGATGCACAGCCTGCATGCCTGATTACAACGATGGAATTATCCGGCCGCATGCCGGAAGACAGTGATGCAAAAAGGATCATTCTCGATGACCCGGATACGGTAAAAACCGTTGTCGCTCAAAATGCTGACTTTCCCGCTCAGGCGGAATGTTCGCCTTTGCACCCCGCTTATATCATTTATACATCGGGCTCAACGGGCAAACCGAAAGGCGTAGTCGTGACATTAAAAAGCGTAAGCAATTTCCTCTTATCCATGCGGGAAATGTTCCCGCTCGGCGAACAAGACCGCCTGCTTGCCGTTACGACTGCGGCGTTTGATATTTCCGGACTTGAGCTCTTCCTTCCGCTCATCAGCGGGGCGGGGTGCGTCATCGCACGTAAAGAGACGATTCAGGAACCGCGGGCGCTTGCGCACATGATTCACTCATACGATATTTCAATCATGCAGGCAACGCCGACATTGTGGCATTCATTAGTCACCAATGAACCGGATTCTCTCCGGGCGCTGCAGGTGCTTGTCGGAGGTGAGGCGCTTCCGAATGCGCTTATGCATGCTCTGCTTGAATCAGGCTGTACGGTGACGAATCTGTACGGGCCGACTGAAACAACAATCTGGTCGGCCGCACAGCCGCTTGCAAAAGGCCATACAGGGGCGCCTCCGATCGGAAAGCCGATTTGGAACACGCGGGTATATGTGCTGGACGCCGCATTGCAGCCCGTCCCGCCGGGAATCGCGGGCGAGCTTTATATCGCGGGGGAGGGGCTTGCCAGAGGTTATTATAACCGTCCTGATTTAACAGCGGAAAGATTCATTGCCGATCCGTACGGGCCCGCAGGCGCGAGGATGTATCGGACGGGAGATCTCGTGCGCTGGCGTGAGGACGGCTCGCTTGATTATATCAGCAGAGCCGATCACCAAATTAAAATCCGCGGGTTCCGGATAGAATTAGGAGAAATTGAGTCAGTGCTGTCGAAATATCCGGGTATTTCGCAGGCCGCCGTCATTGTCCGTGAAGACCAGCCCGGAGATAAGCGGCTGGTGGCTTATGCTGTCGCGGATCAGCCCCTTGATATCGGCGGACTTCGTGAATATATGGGCGAAAGCCTGCCGGATTATATGGTGCCGGGCGCGTTTGTACAGCTGGAAGAATTGCCGCTGACACCGAATAAGAAGCTCGATCGCAGCGCTCTGCCTGCACCTGATTTTTCCGCTGTCTTGTCTGACAGAGGGCCGCGGACGCCGCAGGAAGAAATATTATGCGATCTGTTTGCCGAGGTTCTCGGTCTTGCACGGGTCGGAATTGATGACGGGTTCTTTGAATTGGGCGGACATTCGCTCTTAGCCGGACGCCTGATGAGCCGGGTCCGGGAGACGATGGGCGCAGAGCTTGGCATCGGCCGTCTGTTTGATACGCCGACCGTTGCCGGGCTCGCCGCACAGCTTGATACCGCAAAGAGTGCGCGGCCTAAGCTCAAGCCGTTTGACCGGCCGGAGCATATCCCGCTGTCATTTGCGCAGCTGCGTCTATGGTTTCTCTACTGTCTTGAAGGGCCAAGCCCGACTTACAACATTCCGGTGATTGTCCGCATGTCAGGCAAGCTTGACCAATCAGCGCTGAAACACGCCTTTTACGATGTTGTCAGCCGTCATGAAAGCCTGCGCACCGTTTTTCCGGAAAATAAGGGATCATCTCATCAGCTCATTTTATCTGCTGAAGAAGCCCGCCCTGTGTTTACAGTGACACGTGCAGACAAAAACGAGCTCCAAGACATGCTTGCCGCTGCGGCACGATATCGGTTTGATCTCGCTAAAGAGCCGGCCGTCCGAGCCGAGCTGTTTGATCTTGGTGACGGCGAGTATACGCTGATGATTCTCCTGCATCACATTGCAGGTGACGGCTGGTCCTTGAATCCGCTCATGCGTGACTTATCCATAGCCTATATCGCCCGGCAAACAGGTGAAAAAGCAGAATGGGCGCCGCTGGCGGTTCAATATGCGGATTATGCGCTTTGGCAGCAGCAGCTTTTAGGCAGCGCGTCTGATTCTGAGAGCTTAATTGCGCGCCAGCTGGATTTCTGGAAGAAAACGCTTGAAAATGTACCGGATCAGCTGGAGCTGCCGTCTGATTTTCCGCGTCCCGCTGAATCAAGCTACAGGGGCGGCGTCATTCCGATCAACATCGGCCAAGAGCTTCATGCCCGTCTTCTCTCACTTGCCAGAAATCAGCGCGTAAGCCTGTTTATGGTGCTTCAATCAGGGCTTTCCGCGTTACTGACCCGGCTCGGTGCAGGGACCGATATTCCGATCGGCAGTCCGATAGCCGGCCGCAGTGATGACGCATTGGGAGACCTTGTGGGTATGTTCATTAATACACTCGTACTGAGAACCGATACCTCTGGCGATCCGAGCTTTTGTGAGCTTCTTGAAAGGGTCAGGGAAATGAATCTCGCAGCATATGAACATCAGGACGTGCCGTTTGAACGTCTCGTGGAAGAATTGAATCCGGTTCGTTCCCGGTCAAGACATCCGCTGTTCCAAGTGATGCTCGCATTCCAAAATACGCCTGACCCTGTACTCAGTCTTCCTGATATGGAAACAAGCCTGCAAATCAGCAGTGTCGGATCGTCCAAATTTGATTTGACGCTGGAATTGGCTGAACAGCGCCATGACGACGGCACGCCTGCCGGTATTGAAGGCCTGCTGGAGTTCAGTACGGACTTATTTAGAAAAGAAACGGCTGAAGCACTTGCCGGACGCCTGCTTCTTCTGCTCGAAGATGCCGCATCACATCCGGAAAAACCGATCGGAAGCTTAACCATTCTTTCTGATGAAGAGCGCCGGAAGCTTTTGCCGGTTAAACGGGCAAAACAGCATATTCAGCCTCGGCAGACACTGCCTGAACTGTTTGAAATACAGGCCGCCGCAAAATCGGATGAAACGGCGGCAGTATTTGGAGAGAGCGGACTCACTTATAAAGAGCTGAATGAAAGAGCCAATCAGCTCGCGCACATGATGATTGCCCGCGGCGTCGGCCCGGAGCAGTTTGTCGCACTGGCGCTGCCGCGTTCTTTAGATATGATTGTCGGGCTGTTAGCCGTCCTGAAGACGGGGGCAGCGTATCTGCCGCTTGATCCTGATTATCCCGCGGACCGCATTGCTTTTATGTTACATGATGCCAAGCCCGTATTTATGCTTACCAACCGTGAAGGCGCAAGTAAGCTCTCTATCGAAAGCGGCATGCCGGCCTTCATCCTGGATGATCCGCAGAACAAAGAAACACTTCGGCAATATGCCGTCACGAACCCTGCGGACGCTGACCGGATTCGGCCGCTGTCACCGCTTCACCCGGCCTACGTCATTTACACGTCGGGATCAACAGGTGTGCCGAAAGGTGTCATCATTCCGCACAGCAATGTTATCCGGCTGTTTGAGTCGACGCGGCATTGGTATCACTTTCATTCTGATGATGTATGGACGATGTTTCACTCCTACGCTTTCGATTTCTCTGTCTGGGAAATGTGGGGGCCGCTGCTTCACGGCGGACGTCTCGTCGTCGTGCCGCATGACATCAGCAGATCGCCGGAAGCGTTTTTACATCTCCTCGTGAAAGAGCGGGTAACCGTGCTTAACCAAACGCCGTCAGCGTTTTACCAGCTGATGCATGCGGAAAAAGAACACAAAGAGCTGGGCCGTCAGCTCGTACTCAGATATATCATCTTCGGCGGCGAGGCGCTTGAGCTGAGCCGGCTTGAGGATTGGTACAGCCGCCACGCAGACAATCAGCCGGTGCTCGTGAATATGTACGGCATTACGGAAACGACGGTGCACGTCAGTTACCTTGAATTAGACAAAAACATTGCCGAGCTGAGAGCAAACAGCCTCATCGGCTGCGGCATTCCTGATCTGAACGTATATGTGCTTGATGACCGGCTGGAGCCTGTGCCCCCGGGCATCACGGGCGAAATGTATGTGGCCGGAGGAGGCGTGGCACGCGGTTACTTAGGGCGGCAAAGCCTGACCGCCGAACGCTTTGTGGCTGATCCGTACGGCCCGCCGGGAACGAGAATGTACCGGACGGGGGATTTAGCCCGTGTGCGGACGGACGGTTCTCTTGATTATATGGGCAGGGCGGACCACCAGATTAAAATCCGCGGCTTCCGGATTGAATTGGGAGAAATCGAAGCGGTTCTCGTCAAACATCCGGATATCGAGGATGCCGCCGTAGTCGTCCGTGAAGACCGGCCGGGAGATAAACGGCTGGCCGCCTACCTTGTCCGATCTGCCGGCAGCACCTTGGACACGGGAAACATGCGCCGGTTTGCCGAAGAAAGCCTGCCGGATTACATGGTTCCGTCAGCTTTTGTCCAAATGAATGAACTGCCGCTGACACCGAATGGAAAGCTTGACCGAAAAGCGCTCCCTGCGCCTGACTTCCAAACGGAGGTCACCGGCCGGGGGCCGAGAACGCCGCAGGAAGAAATGCTGTGTGAGCTGTTCGCAGAGGTGCTTCACCTGCCGCGTGTCGGTATTGATGACAGATTCTTTGATTTAGGCGGCCATTCTTTGCTTGCGGTTCATTTAATGAGCCGTATTCGGGAAGCGATGGGAGCCGAGCTGAGTATCGGAACATTATTTGAAGCTCCTACGGTGGCAAGTCTTGCTGAAAGACTTGAGTCAGGAACGGGCGCAAGCGCGCTTGATGTTCTTCTTCCGCTCAGAACGGCAGGAGAAGAAACACCGTTGTTCTGTGTCCATCCGGCCGGCGGTCTCAGCTGGTGTTATGCCGGGCTGATGTCTTCTTTAGAGGCTGATTATCCGATATACGGCTTACAGGCGAGAGGCATCGGAAAAAAAGAATCGCTTCCGCAAAGCCTAGATGACATGGCGGCGGATTATATTGAAAAAATCCGTACCGTGCAGCCGAAAGGGCCGTACCGTCTGCTCGGCTGGTCTCTCGGAGGGAATGTCATTCAGGCCATGGCGACACAATTACAGAGCCGGGGTGAAGAGGTTTCGCTTTTGGTGATGCTTGACGCGTATCCGAATCATTTTCTGCCGATAAAAAATGCGCCTGATGACGAGGAAGCCGTCATCGCGCTGCTCGCCCTGGGAGGGTACGACCCGGACAGCCTCGGGGATCAGCCGCTTGATTTTGACACCGCGCTGACCATTCTCCGCCGTGAGGGAAGCGCATTAGCCAGCCTGGACGAGTCAGTGATGATGAATCTGAAAGATACGTACATTAATTCTGTCGGGCTGTTAGGAACATACAAGCCGAAACCGTTCCACGGAGATGTGCTGTTCTTCAGATCAACGATTATTCCGGAGTGGTTTGACCCAATTGAGCCGGATACTTGGAAACCGTATATTACCGGGAAAATCGAGCGGTATGACTTAGACTGCCGCCATAAAGATATGTGCCAGCCGGGCCCGCTTGCCGACATCGGCGCGATTCTGGCAGAGAAATTAAACGGACGGCGTACAGTCCGGTAAAGAAAGGAAAGAGATGATATGACAAATCCATTTGAACGGGAAGACGGCTCATACCATGTGCTCGTCAATGCTGAAGGCCAGTACTCACTGTGGCCGGCCTATCTGGATGTGCCGGACGGCTGGGAAACCCGCCTCACGAATGAAACCCGCCCCGTTTGTCTCGAATATATTGAAACAAACTGGCGTGATATGAGGCCGGAAAGCCTGAAACAGGCCGAAGCCGCTAAAATGTAATAAGAAAAGCCTGCCGTTATTTCGGCAGGCTTTTTATGCGGACATCAGCCGTTAAGCTGTGTATGATCACAAAATGTATAAGGGTGGCCTTCTTCATTCGTGCACCATGACTGAGACAGAAAAGCCAAAAAGACCGCGGCCCACTGGTCTGCAAACTGGATTAAAATACCGCCGTCGTGCCACGTTCCGTTATCCTTCTTCCAGCGTGTATCAATTGGGTTTCCCTGATTCATATGAATATTATGCATGCCGTTTGTCGGCTTGAACCCGAAAATCTTATCAGCGCCCGGCTCCGGCCCGAATTTAGAGCCGTAAATATAGACGGTGGCTTTTTCTGATTTGGCTTTTTGCATGTACGTCTCAATAAAGTCATTTAAGTCATTATCCGGACCGGTGACTTCATGCGGGAGGGGCACCATGTTCCGGGGATCAAACAATCCGCCGCGGACATAATCCAGCGCCAGCTCACGGCTGGTTTCATCAATTGGGGTATATCCATACGGAATGTTGGGCAGCAGGGTGATCGTGCTTGCGTCAAAATGATCGCGTGCCGCATACAGAACCTCTGATTCTTTTGAACTTGACATGACATTGATCGCACAGCGATAGCGCGTATCAGGCTCGCCTAGCACCTCGACTTGAAAATGCGGAGAATCATCATCTGTTTCCCTTTTCATATCTGACACAGTGCCTTTTAATACACCATAGTGCTGAACAGCCATATGAATCCTCCTTTTTCTTCCGGGATATGAATTGATATTCGAGACAGGGGGCCGTTTTTCCTTTTATGAGAAAGAAAAAAGGACAGCCCGCTGATCAGGCTGTCCTCTTCATATCTATTAAGCTTTTGCAGCCGAACCTTGCATTGCTTTTTCAGCAGGCACGTAGTCATAGCCTAAGTCTTTGGCTACCGCTTCATACGTGACATGTCCGTTAGCCGTATTTAAGCCCGCTTTAAGCGCAGGGCTGTCTGCAATGGCCTGTGCCGCGCCTTTATTGGCGATTTGAAGCGCGTAAGGAACGGTTACATTCGTTAATGCGAGCGTAGACGTACGCGGTACGGCGCCCGGCATATTGGCGACAGCGTAGTGAACGACGCCGTGTTTTTCGTAAGTCGGATTATCGTGGGTTGTAATATGATCAACGGTTTCCACAATGCCGCCCTGATCGATGGCAACATCAACAATGACGGAACCCGGTTTCATTTGTTTAACCATTTCTTCCGTAACGAGAGTCGGCGCTTTGGCTCCCGGGATGAGCACGGCGCAGATCAGAAGATCCGCTTCCGCGACGGAATCTGCAATATTTACAGGGTTTGACATCAATGTTTTAATCTGATGCCCGAAAATATCATCAAGCTGACGCAGGCGGTCTGCGTTCAAATCGATCATTGTCACATCGGCACCGAGTCCGACAGCCATTTTCGCGGCATTTGTTCCGACGCCGCCCCCTCCGATGATCGTGACTTTTCCGCGGGATACACCCGGTACGCCGGCTAATAAAATTCCTTTTCCGCCCTTTGGTTTTTCAAGAAACTGAGCTCCGATTTGAGCGGCCATTCTGCCGGCCACTTCGGACATCGGCGTAAGCAGCGGAAGGGAACGTCCGTCCGTTACCGTTTCGTACGCGATAGCTGTCACGCCTTTTTCTGTAAGCGCTTTAGCTAATTCCGGCTCTGCAGCTAAATGAAGGTAAGTGAATAAGACCAGACCTTGACGGAAATACGCATACTCTTCAGCCAGCGGTTCTTTTACCTTCATGACCATTTCCGCATCCCATACTTGCTTTCTGTCCTCCAGAATTTCCGCCCCTGCTGATACGTAATCTTCATTTGTAAAGCCGCTTCCGAGTCCCGCTCCGGATTCCACAAGAACCCGATGGCCGTTTCCGATAAGCTGTGAAACGCCTCCAGGTGTTAATGCCACTCGATTTTCATTGTTTTTGATTTCCTTTGGAACCCCGATAATCATGTCTGTTTCCCCCAATGTTTGTGTGATGCTTCAAGTGTAGCGCGATTTTTGCGAAAATTCTTTGTTTGAAACAGAAAATAAAAAAACACGGATTTGTGAAATTTCACGAACCCATGCTGCGAAGTTTGATATCAAGGTAAATCGTAAACTTTTCATTCACATTTTTTAAGTCGATTTCTGCGATCTGGCTGATTCTTTTCAGCCTGTAATTCAATGTATTGACATGGATGTTAAGCGCTTTAGCGGCAGTGTTGACGTTGCTGTCGGCATCAATAAAATGTTCGAGCGTTTTTACCATATCGGCTTGGTGCTCCCTGTCATACTGCTCAAGCTTTGAGAGGGAATAGTTCATATAGCCGCTGTGCTTGCGTTTTTCATCCAACACATCCAGGTACTGATAAATGCCGAGTTCCGAAAAGCTGAAAAGGTGTTTGGTTTCTCTCACAAACCGCTCTTTCGCTTTTAATACGGAAAGCGCTTCCTGATAGGAGCGGTAAACATAAGAAATCGATTCGTAAATACCGCCGACCGCAATCGACGCATCTTCAATTTTATACCGTTCCTTCAGCTGTTTTTGAATATGAAGGGCGAAGTGCTTTAAATCTTTAAAAGGCTGATCGGTTTTCGGCGCGGCTAATAAGATTAATTCATTTGAATCAACAGTCGCCAGCATGACATGAATCTGCTGTGTCGTTTCCTGCAAATATTGCAGCTGCTGTTCTGTCTTTTCAGTCAGCTCATCATTTAAACGGATGATCATGACGCTGAACACGGATGGCAGCGCCATCCCGAGCTTATGAAACCCTTCGGCCATTTCGGCTTCCTGATAAATATGGCCGGTCAGCATTTTCCAAAAAAACTCCTGGCCCCGCTCTTCGATTTTCGTTTTGCGGATCTGCAGGTGCAAAAGCTTGTTCCGCACCGCTTTGGCTGCCAGCTGGAGTGTCTTCAGATCTTCGTCATTGAGCTTTTTTTTGATCTCAAGCGCCCAAATAAATCCGAGAACCTGACTGTTTTTCCAGATGGAAATCGCCACGCGGTTGCTCAGGCCCACCTCGTCAATTTCTTTCACTTTGATCGGCTGGTCCGTTTTTAAAAGCGCCGGAATGGTTCCGTCTTTCCACAGTTTGTTGATGACTTTTTCCGGCACCCTCCGCCCGATAATCGTCGACGTCCGGGCCGGATCTGTACAATCGCTGTGCGTGCTGTATGCAAGCAGTTTATGATTAACGTCTTCTATTGTAATGGGGCATTGAAGAACTTCACTGATATGGTCGGCAACATCTTCAAGCCTGTCGAAACTGTACTTAAATGGATCCTTTGGATTGGTCATCTGTATCCCTACTTTTTCATAGCTTCATATCTTGATCTTACCATCTTGCTTTTCAGACTGAAAGGCATCTTTGCAGGGAAATAGACTAGGACAATAAGATCATTCGGCGGAAACGAAAATAATAAGAAAATCATACTACTACATTTACAAAATGTGTAAATGTGACGAAAAATCCAATATATCATAAGACTCATTTTGTAAAATTAAAACAGATTTGTTTGACTGTGCCGAATGGTTGTTTTTATAATAATGACGTTAAAAAAATAAGTGAATTAGCCCATATTTAGGCTGATGACACAGGAGGGTATAAGGAATATGTCTGGATTAATTCGTGTCACACCCGAAGAGCTAAGAGCGATGGCTAAGCAATATGGCGTTGAAAGTCAGGAAGTCATGAATCAGGTTGACCGCCTGAACCGCATGATTTCTGATTTGAAAAGCATGTGGGAAGGTGCTTCAAGTGAAGCATTTGCAGATCAATATGAGCAGCTGAAACCTTCATTTATTAAAATGTCTGAATTGCTTCAAGATGTGAATCATCAGCTCGATCAAACGGCAAATACGCTTGAGTCTACTGACCAAGATATCGCTAACCAAATTCGCGGATAATAAGATGAATGAAGAAACGGAGCGCCTGATTCAATCAAGAAGACGGCGCTCTTTCTATGTAAGGGTGATATGAATATGTATATCGATATTACAATAGATTTAACACATTATAACGGCAGCGTCTTCGATCTCAGATTGTCAGATTACCATTCTGTGAAAAAAGTCATTGATATTGCCCGGCAGGCTCAGCATGTATCCGTTCCGCCGCGTGAAGGCTATTGGATCAGAGTGGTCAATAAAGAAGCGGTTTTTTCCGGAGAACAAAAGCTATCTGACTGCGGCATTACGAACGGAGACCGCCTTGAAATTTTATGAAAGGACATGGTGGAATGACAGGTCATAACAGATCTTATTTAGAAACAGAATTAGATGCCGTCCGGGAAGAAACCGAATCAGGCTTCACGTTCACCTTCCAGCGGGAAAAAATCAAGCTTCTTGACGGGCTGGAAGCAAACGTGATTAAAGATGCTGATCCTTTTTTTCAAAAAGAGGTCTCAGTTTCAGAAGACGAAGTAACCATCACAATCAAACCTCCTTCTTCTTATCAGGCTTTCCGCTATATAAAAGGAAAAGATAAAAAAAGCAGGTGGCAATTTGCCTACCGTCTCGTCCAAGCCGTGAAACAGCATAAGCTGAAACGTCTCAATCTGATTGCCGCCCCTGAAAATATCGTGTTTGATAAAGCGCTGACGCCTTACTTTCTTCATTACGGCGTAAAGGAGAGCCTTCCGCCTTATGAGGAAGATAGAGAAAGGGTGTTAAAAGAGCTCAAAGCCTGTGCGGCGCTTGCAGCTGACGGGGCGTACACCTTCGATGAATATTTGAAGTACAAGGAGACGCTTCACTTCTCTCCTGAGGTGAAAAGCGTGCTAGAGGCGGAGACGATTGAAGAACTGGAAGAAACCATTCAAACCGCAATTGATTCCCTCGAAGAAAGGGACAAGACATACATAAAACTGCCGAAAAAGAAATGGAAAATCCAAAGATACGCCGGTCTGGCGCTTGCCGTCCTCCTTGTGCCGGCACTTCTTTACTCCTTATACGTTCTGTTTTTCGCCCAGCCAAAGCAAGAGGCAATTACGGAAAGCAACCGCTATTTTTTAAATCAGCAGTACAGCAAAGTCATTGACACACTCGCCAAATACGATGCGGAAAGCCTCCCGGAATCTGTGCAGTACGAGCTTGCTTCCTCTTATGTGGCAGTTGAAAATCTGAGGGAAGAGCAGCGGAAAAACATCGGGAATCTGGTCACGCTGCAATCAGACCCGAAGCATTTCCTTTATTGGATTGATATCGGCAGAGGGGAAAATGAAGAAGCCATCAAAATCGGCCGCAATCTTGAGTACAACCCGTACATCTGGCTCGGACTTACAAAATATAAACAGCAATTATTAGCGGATGACAGTATGAAAGACGACGAAAAGCAGAAAGAACTGGACGCCGTGGAAAGCGAGCTTGCGAAGGCGAAAAAAGAGGCGGAGGAGCAGCATAAAGAAGCGGAGGAAAACGGTGACACCGCCGAAGCTTCCGCCGGACAGGATGAAAGCAAACAAGACAAAGCGAAAGATAACAAAGAGAACGACAAGAAAGATGAGAAAAAAGATGAAAAAAAATAACAGCACACATCAAATGGCCGCAGGTAACGATCAGGCTGTCAGGAGGTTCGCCATATGAGTCTGTTATGGGTCTTTTACCGAGAGCACGTACAAAAGATTCAGCTGTCTGAACTCCCGCCGTCTCAGCCGATTACGATCGGTCCGGATATGAAAGATACAATCACGTTCGGCACACTTCCGTTACGGCAAAACGCCGCAACCCTTTATCGAAAAGAAACAGATCGTTATGATGTTTTCCTGGGAAATAACTGTGCCGGCGAATTGACAATAGGAAATGAAATGCCCTGCCGGATTGAAGAAGAGACGATGCGGCTTCTGCTCACCCCTGACCGGGAAGAATCCTCCGTCTATTTTATCGGCGGGAAGGATGAGATCGTTTTCTCATCAGAAACAGAGGAAGCGGATATATACAAAGAGCCGTCCTCCGCTCAAACAGGGGCTTTTTATCTGCGAAAGTCGGCAGGATGCTGGTCTGTCGTCCCTGATGGCCAGGACGTTTATGTGAACGGAAAGCTTGCAGAAGCTCCCGAAAGGCTCCGCACGGGAGATGAGCTGCTGTGGAATTTTCTGCGTGTGAGGCTGACGGAGGACGACCTTTTAGAAGTCGTTCATCACGAAAAGCTTCAAACCGGTTTAACCAAAACGGTAAAACCAAGCACCGAAATGAAAAAGAAATACCCGCAATATCGAAGAACGCCGCGCATGGTCTACGATCTTCCAGAAGACCGCGTTTCATTCAGCTTTCCCTCGCAGGAAAGCGAACAGAATAACCGGGGGCTGTGGCTCGTCATTCTGCCTCCTTTGGTCATGCTGATTGTAATGGGGGTTGTCGCCATTATACAGCCGAGGGGCATATTCATCCTTGTCTCTTTGGCGATGTTTATGATGACTCTCATTACGTCCACCGTGCAGTATTTCCGTGAAAAAAACCAGCGGAAAAAACGGGAGGAAAAACGGGAGCGTGTGTACAAGCAGTATTTGGAAAGCAAACGGGAAGAGCTTCAGACGCTGTCGGAAAAACAGCTGCAAGTGCTGACGCATCATTTTCCCCCGTTTGAAAAAATGAAATATTTAACTTCTGAAATCAGCGGCCGCATTTGGGAGAAATCGCTGGAAAGCAGGGATTTTCTGATGCTTCGGCTTGGAACGGGCACGGTCCCGGCAAGCTACGAGATTTCAATGAGCGGCGGAGACCTGGCGAACCGTGATGTGGATGACTTGATGGAGCAGTCGCAGCACATGCAGCGTGTGTATAAAGATATCCGCCATGCGCCCGTGACCGTTGATTTACAAGAAGGGCCGATGGGGCTTGTCGGGAAACCCCAGATCGTCAAAAATGAAATTCACCAGCTGATCGGCCAGCTCGCGTTCTTCAACAGCTACCATGACCTGCGATTTGTCTTTATCTTTCATGAGGACGAATATAAGGAATGGGAATGGATGAAGTGGCTGCCGCAATTTCAGCTGCCTCATATGTATGCGAAAGGATTTATTTACAATGAACAGACCCGCGATCAATTGTTATCGTCCATTTACGAGCTGCTGCGGGAGCGGGATTTGGAAGAAGATAAAGAAAAGAAGATCTTCCAGCCGCATTTTGTCTTTGTCATCACAAATCAGCAGCTGATCGCAGAGCACGTCATTTTAGAATACATCGAAGGCCGGCATGAGCATCTCGGCATCTCGGCAATCATCGCCGCGGAAACGAAGGAAAGCCTGGCGGAAAACATTCACACCCTCGTACGCTACATTAATGAAGATGAGGGAGACATTCTCATTCAGCAGAAAAAAGCGGTACAGATCCCGTTTAAGCTGGACAGGCACGAACGGACAAACAACGAGCGGTTTTCCCGGACGCTTCGGACATTGCACCATCAGGTCGGAATGACGAATTCCATTCCTGAAACGGTCTCATTTCTGGAGCTGTTTCATGCGAAGGAAGTAAAAGAAATCGGCATCAGGCAGAAGTGGGAGACAAGTGAGTCTGCAAAATCGCTGGCTGTTCCGATCGGCTATAAAGGAAAAGACGACATCGTCTATTTAAACCTGCATGAAAAAGCGCACGGGCCGCACGGATTGCTGGCGGGAACGACCGGCTCCGGGAAAAGTGAATTTCTGCAAACGTACATCCTGTCATTGGCCGTTCATTTCCACCCGCATGAAGCGGCGTTTTTGCTGATTGACTATAAGGGCGGAGGAATGGCCCAGCCGTTCCGCAAGATGCCGCACCTTCTCGGAACCATCACGAATATTGAAGGAAGCAGAAACTTCAGTATCAGGGCGCTTGCATCCATTAAAAGCGAGCTGAAAAAACGGCAGCGGCTGTTTGATCAATATCGCGTCAATCACATCAATGACTATACAAAGCTGTATAAACAGGGAGAAACGGATATTCCGATGCCGCACCTGTTTTTGATTTCAGATGAATTCGCCGAGCTGAAAAGCGAAGAGCCTGACTTTATCAGGGAGCTTGTCAGCGCGGCCCGCATCGGACGGAGCCTTGGTGTGCATTTAATTCTCGCCACGCAAAAGCCGGGCGGCATCATTGACGACCAAATATGGAGCAACTCACGCTTTAAGGTCGCGCTGAAAGTGCAGGATGCAAGTGACAGTAAAGAAATCCTGAAAAACAGTGATGCGGCGAATATTACGGTCACCGGACGCGGCTACTTGCAAGTCGGAAATAACGAAGTGTATGAGCAGTTCCAGTCTGCCTGGAGCGGCGCCCCTTACATGGAAGATGTATACGGCACCGAGGATGACATTGCCATCGTTACCGATACCGGCTTAATTCCGCTGTCTGAGGTGGATGCGGATGATGCGGCGAAAAAAGACGCCCCGGCAGAAATAGAAGCCGTAGTCGAAGAAATCGAGCGGATTCAAAATGAAATGGGCATTGAAAAGCTGCCGAGCCCGTGGCTTCCGCCGCTTGCCGAACGTATCCCGCGCACGCTTTACCCTGCGCAGGAAAAAGACCGGTTCTTCATCGCCTGCGTGGATGAGCCTGATCAGCAAAGACAGGCGCCTCTCGCTTATACGATGATGGATGACGGCAACATCGGCATTTTCGGCTCATCCGGCTACGGCAAGTCAGTGGCTGCCATCACCTTCCTGATGAACTTCGCGGAAGGATACACGCCGGAAGAGCTTCATATGTACATCTTTGACTTCGGAAACGGCACGCTTCTGCCATTGGCAAAGCTTCCGCACACCGCAGACTATTTCTTAATGGATCAAATGAGAAAGATCGAAAAATTCATGATCCGCATCAAGGAAGAAATCGAGCGGCGGAAACGGCTGTTCAGAGAAAAAGAAGTCAGCCATATCAAAATGTACAATTCGCTCAGTGAAGAAGAGCTGCCGTTTATATTTATCACAATTGACAATTTCGACATCGTAAAAGATGAAATGCATGAATTGGAAAGCGAATTTATCCAGATTTCACGCGACGGGCAAAGCTTAGGCATTTACTTCCTGCTGACCGCAACGAGGGTAAACGCCGTCCGCCAGTCGCTGTTAAACAACATAAAAACGAAAGTCGTCCATTATTTAATGGATCAGTCAGAAGGATACTCCATTTACGGGCGTCCGCCGTTCAGTCTCGAACCGATCCCGGGCCGCGTCATGATCCAAAAAGAAGAACTGTATTTCGCGCAAATGTTTCTTCCGGCTGAAGCGGAAAATGACCTCGAGATGTTCCAGGCGCTGAAAGCCGATGTCAAAGCATTAGCTGAACGCCACGCCGGAACAGCCGGCCCAGACCCGATTCCGATGCTTCCGGATAGGCTGACGGCCGGCGAATTTTCACTCCGTCTCGGCCCGGAACAAGAACCGTTCCGCATTCCTGTCGGGCTTCATGAGGAAAAGGTCAGCCCTGTGTACTTTGATCTGGGCAAAAATAAACATTGTCTTATTTTGGGCCAGACACAGCGTGGAAAAACAAACATCCTGAAAGTGATGCTGAATCACCTGCTGCGTGAAGGTACGGAACGGGTCGGGCTGTTTGACTCGATTGACCGCGGACTGTCGCAGTATGCGCAGGAAACAAAGGTCAGCTATCTGGACACAAAAGAAGACGTCCGGCAGTGGATCGAAACGGCAGAAGCCATTTTCACGGAGCGCGAAGCTCAGTATGCGCAGGCCGTCAAAAATGGCGATGTGCACAAACTCAGTTTCTCTCCGGTCGTGTTAATGGCCGACGGCATTACAAGATTCCAGCAGACGATCGACACCGCCATTCAGGACAAACTGGCGATGTTTATGAAATCTTACGCGCATGTGGGCTTCAGTTTTATTCCGGCGGGCAATCACAGCGAATTCTCAAAAGGCTATGATTCCTTAACGACGGAAATGAAACAGATCCGCCACGCGATGCTGCTTGTGAAAAAATCCGAACAAAATGTCATTCCGCTGCCTTACCAAAGGCAGGAACCGGACATTCAGCCGGGCTTCGGCTATTTGGTTGAAAACGGGAAGGAGCAAAAAATCCAAATACCTTTATGTTCAGCGGAAAGGGAGGCCGTCAGATGACTGAACAACGAAAAAGCCTGATCAAATTAATAGCCGCGGTCGTCATCATTCTGCTGCTGCCGGTGCTGTTTTTCCGGTTTATCGGCGATGACCCGGGAAAACAAAAAATCAACGCCACCCGCCAAATCGCAGTCGTGAATGAAGACATGGGCTTACAAACAGATGAAAATGAGGAAGAGGAATCCGTCCATTTCGGCAAAGAAGTAGCGGCCGCTCTCGGCGGCCGTCCGGATTATTCATGGACGGTTGTCAACAGGAGCGCGGCTGAAAACGGCCTGGCGGCTAAGAAGTATGACGCCGTCGTTTACATTCCATCCGATTTTTCAAAAGATATCTTAAGCTATGACAAGGAGCGTCCGCAAAAAGCCACGCTGACATTCAATATTCAAAGCAACCTGAACGCCGTCAACAAAGAAAAAGTGCAGCGTGAGCTAGAAGACGCCCAAAAATCAATGAATAAAAAAATGTCGGCATTATATTGGAATTTCGTCTCACAAAAAGTGAACAATGTCCGAGGCGATTTTGACAAGATCGTCAATAAAGAATCAGAATTTCAAAACGTTATGTACAATTTTTACAAGCCGAGCTCCAATGACTTGGCAGGTGAAATCAAACGGCAAAAAGACCTGATTGACGAACTGAAAAAATCAATGAATGAAGCGCAGGGCGCGGCAAAAGAAAAATTGACCTCGGCAGATGAAGCCAAAACCACGCTCAAAGACTTTGCCGATACGGTCGAGCGCTATAAACAATATCAAGAAAATCAGAAAAAACTGCTGATGGCCGCGCAGGAACAAAATCAAAAGCAAATCACAACCGGACTGAATGCCATTAAAGCACAGCAGGCCGCCAACCAGTTCAGCACGATGATGAGCGGGCTGTCTTCAGGCATAAACCAGGCGCAGACACAGCTTGCCCAGACGGGATCGGCTCTTTTTGCCGCCCAACAGGTGAGAGAAGCGCAGGTTCCTGATCAGGAACGCGGGATGGCGAATATTCAATCCAATTTACTGGACAATTATTTGACTCAATATAAAGCTCAAGCAAGATTTGAAACACTGAACAGCATCCAAACCCTTATGAAAAGGGATCGGCAGGCATTAACCGTTCCGGAAAAGGACCCGGGGGATGACGGCTCGGATGAACCGAAAGAAGAAGAAAAACCGGAAGAAGAAAAACCCGGCGATCTGAAAATTGACCTTGACGATCAGCGTGACGAGTTAAAACGCATCTCCGCTGAAATCAATCACATTTCTGACGGATTAAAAGAACCGGAAAAAGAAAAACCGGAACCCGAAAACCCGGGCCAAGGCGATGACGGTGAAAACTCCGGCGATACCGATCCGAATAACGGAACGAATCCCGGAGAAGACGGAAAAACGGAAGACGGCACAAAAGAAGAGCAGCCTGCTTCTGATAACACAGGCGATCAGGAGCCAAAAACCGTCCAGACCGCGACAGCCGCTAAAAACGTCACTCCGCCTGCTGATGAGCCGGCGGACGATCCGAACGATTCTGAAGGGGACGGCGGCACAGACATATCTGAGGCGAAAGAAAGGCTGAACCAAGCCGCAGAGCGGATTCAGCAAATTGAAAAAGAGCTGGAAGAGAAACAGCAGACTCATAATGAAGAACTGAAAAAACGTCTCGATGCTCTTGATGAAGAAATCCAAGGCCTTAAAAAGCAGATTGCCAAAGTTGAAAAACGGGCGGAGAAATTACAGGAAGATCTTGAAAAAACAGTAGAAAAGAGAAAACAAGACTTCAATACCATTTACAGAATGATTGTAAGAACAGAACAGAACATTTTGAACTACCCGTCATTGGATAGCGGCCGCAAATCTGCTCTTGAACAGATATTTGCCGCTGATATCAATACAAAAGAAATATCCGATTTAATGAGTTACTATAATGATTTATCCCTGTATGAGGCGACACTTTATCACTCTCTTGACGCGGGCTCGCTGCCTGATGTGAAAAACAGGGTGCTGAAAGCCCAGCAAGGCGAAGTTCAAACCGTTCTCGCCATCAAACCGGTGGAAACGGCAAGCTGGGAAAACCTGAAAAACAACAAGATGCAGACAGATGAAGACATCAGCAATTTCATTAAAGGCATGACCGAATTCTCGGATAACTACAGCTCGTATATCAGAGATGAACAAGCCGGAGTGCTCGATGAGCTCGCCAGCATTTCAGACAGCGCGGCGAAAGCATCCGATCAGCTGGCTGAAGGCGCTGTGCAGGAAGCGGCCGCATTCAGCGGAGACGGATTAACCGGAACGATGGCGCTCGGCGCTCAGGATACCGTCGGCCGCGAAGTCCTGCAAATGTCTGACACGATGGGCCATCTGTCAGAACGCCAGTCCGGCATCATCAGCTATACCGACAATATGCAGCAAAGCGTAAATGACGTCCAGCAAAAAGCGGACACCCTGAACAGCAACTGGGGCAAAAACGTCAATTCCACGAAATTGATCAGAAATGACGTGTACGGCATTTTAGGGAACGCGCTCGTTGACGGACAGGAAAACGGCTACGTTTATGATTATCTCGCCAACCCGCTTAAAATCAGCGGAGAGGTGCCGGAAGACCGGGTTCAGAATGTTCCGCCGGTCGTCATTTTGGTGATCGTCCTGATCAGCAGTCTTCTGATCGGCTATTTCAGCTCGTATTATCAGCAGGCGCCGCTTCTTGTCAAAGGCGCGCTCTTTGGGATTTTAAACATTATGGTCGGATTGATGATCAGTCTGTTCGGTCTGAATATCTACTCGCTTCCGGACGATCAGACGATTAAATGGTCAGTCTTTACGATTCTCTTGCTTGCGGCGAGTTCAGCTTTTATCCGGGCAGCCTTTGTCTTCAGCTCGATTACCGGATGGATCGCATCATCAGCGCTCATTCTCTTTTATGTGGCGCCTTTGATCGACCTGATTATGCCGAACTTCACCTTTGACAGTCCGGTTTCGAAAGTCTATATCGATATTCAATACGGAACGGGCCATCTGTTTGCGATGGGGGTAACGGTTCTTGCGATCATTACGCTGATTGCGGCGGCGCTTCCGCTCGTCATTCGGCTGTTTGCGGAAAAAACGGAGGAAAGTGATCAGTCTTATGAGGCGTAACACGTTCATGGAAAAAGGATTGCTGCTGTTTGCTCTCTCCTTTTTCCTTTTCCTTCCCCAAGCCGCAGCCGCGAATGAGGAAAATACTGATGTCAAGCCGAATGAATATGAAAAGAAAGACATTGAAATTCGTACGGATTACCTGCACGACGATGCCTACTCTGAGGAAAAAACGGCGCTTCCGAAAGAACAGAAGGATATCACCTTTGATCAGCCGGCCGAAAACCCGGATGACAAACTGATATCAAATTTGTTTACATCGTCAGACACGGAGCCGAATACGATCAAAGCGCAATCGAAAAAACTGGGTATCACATTTGCCGAGCCGGCGGTGAGGCGTACCTCGGCAGATATGGAAACGGAAGAGAAAAAGACTTCTTTTCTGCTGCCTGTCATTTATGCCGTCTTGATACTCCTCGGGATTGCGGCCATGATCTATCTGATCCCGAAAGTCACGGCGCAGGAAAAGGCAAAGCGGTAAACGGATCGCTTGTGTTTGCGGGAAGACAGCCCGTAAAATAAGAAAAAAAGGAGGAGTTTCATGCAGTTTTTTCTTATAACAGGCGCGTCAAAAGGCTTGGGCCGGGCGCTTACGGAACAGGCGCTTCAAGAAGGAGCCGAAGTCGCCGCGCTTTCAAGAACGATAAGCGGGGAAAAGCGCGAGGGACTGACAGAATACAGTGTTGATCTAACCGACCTGGCAGATACCGGGCGGCAGATGAAGGCGATTCTTGATCAAGCAGAGGAGAAGGGGTACTCCGCCGTCACACTGATCAACAATGCCGGAATGGTGGAACCGATCAAGCGGGCGAAAGAGGCTTCCGCCGAAGAATTGAACCGCCATTACACCCTTAATCTGACGGCGCCCGTTTTGCTCAGCCAAATGTTCACAAAGCGTTTCGAAGCGTTCAGCGGCAGCAAAACAATTGTCAACATCACATCGGGCGCGGCGAAAAATCCTTATAAAGGCTGGAGCGCGTATTGCAGCTCAAAAGCGGGGCTTGAGATGTTTACGAGAACATTCGGGTTTGAACAGGAAGATGAAGAACTGCCGGTCCGCATGATCTCATTCTCGCCGGGAGTGATGGATACAGACATGCAGGCTGTCATCCGTTCTTCGTCAAAAGAAGATTTCCATGACATCGAACGGTTCCGCAATCTGAAAGAAACGAAAAACCTCAGAAGTCCTGAATACATCGCCGGCGTCATTCACTCACTGATCGCGGGCGAGCCGGAAAACGGACGGATATACGATATCAAAGAATTTTTGTAGAGCAGCTTTCACGCTGCTCTTTTTTGTTTGTACAATCACTTCGGAGTCCGGCGGCATATGATGAATGAAACAACGTATAAGGGGTATAAGAAATGTATCAGATGAATTGAGTTTCTTCTCGATTTATGTTAGGATTCTAAAAATATAAATAAGGAGGGGTTTCCATGAGAAATGTAACGTTAATGGATGTCTTCACCCATCCAATCGCACAAAAGTATTTACAGCGTTCCGGTGTCGCCCATGCGATCGCCTGCGCGTTTCATGCATACCGTCTTGCCGTAAAAGCAGGTGTCAGCCCGGATCTTGCGGCGAAAGCGGCTTTACTGCATGACGTCGGCCATTATGAATGGTACACAGACGGCAAATGGGATTATGAAAAGTACAGAAGAAACGATATCCATGCCATTAAAGGCGCGGAACGGGCGCATAAGCTGCTCATCCGGCTCGGTGAAGAACCGAAAGCGGCGAAGGACATTGCGCTGGCGATTCTGCTTCACACCGATTCCTATCTGCCTGAAGGCGAACTGGACAAGAATACGCTCCAGCAAATCGTGAAACAAGCGGATGAACTCGATGAAGAACCCGGCGGACATCACCATTACCGCCAAATGGATCACACGGCCGCGCTCAAACAAATCCAAAAGCTTGATCAGTTAATTGACCAAGCCCAATATCCCATAAGAAGCTCAGTCTAGGCCACTCATGCGGCCTTTTCCGCTTACATAACTCCGCATGCTCACTAACACCTTTTCCGCTCCGATAGACGTACTGTGTCAAAGCCTTTGTCCGCTGCATATGCTGAAGGAAAACATAGTAAAGGGGATCAGCGAAAATGGCCCATCAAGGAAGCCCGCAAATCGTCTCGTTAGTGGACCCTTACGTTTATCAGACCATCCATAAGCTTATCGGCTCAAGGTTTATTATTCAAACCGTCAGACGCATTATCAGAGGACGGCTGATTGATGCCACTCCGGATCACATCGCCATTGAAGAAACGCATGACCGTGTATTTTATATCAGAAACCGCCATGTGGTTTCCGTCATGCCTGATTATACCGAACGCGTGTAACAGCCCGAATAAGGCGCAAACCGGAGGCGGCTCTATAGAACCCCGGTGCGTCTTCTTTTTGAGATACATAGATGCACGGCGGCTTTTTTTGGTACAATCACAGTACAAGTTCACATAACAATAGGAGGAAACCGCTTGTTGAAATCAAAGGTCCATTTTTGGACGCTGCAAATTTTGCTCGTTTTGCTCATTATTTACGTATCAACGAAAGTCTCGTTTATTTTTCAGCCGTTTTTCGGTTTTATCACCACTCTGTTTTTCCCGATTTTGATCTCGGGCATTTTGTTTTTCATTTTTAATCCGATCGTGCGCCTGCTTGAGAAAAAAATCCCCCGGACATTAGCGATCCTGCTCATTTATCTCGTTTTCATCGGCCTGATTGCCTTTATGTTCACCGCCATCGGACCGATTGTGGCTTCCCAGGTCACGGGGCTGATTAACAATTTCCCTGATTACATTCATCAGATTCAAGTCTTGACGGCGCAATTATCCCATTCCAAATGGTTTACGTGGATGATGACGCAGGATTATGTGTCGATAGAAAAAATCCAGCAGTCTCTGACGGGATTTTTACAAAGCCTTCCGCAAAATATTACGGCAAGCCTGTCGGCCGTGTTCGGCGTCGTTACGAATATCACGCTTGTCGTGATCACCGTTCCGTTCATTTTGTTTTATATGCTGAAGGACGGCCGGCGGTTTCCGCTCTTGGCGGTCAAAATCCTGCCTTCTTCCTACCGGGCGGAAGGCAGGAAAATATTTAACGACTTATATGTCACATTGGCCGCCTATTTCCAAGGCCAGCTGCTGATTTGTCTCTTTGTCGGAACGGCATGCTTTATCGGATATTGGATCATCGGCCTGCAGTATGCGTTAATTCTCGGGATGGTGATCGCCGTCACCAATATCATTCCGTACCTGGGGCCGTTTCTCGGGGCGGCGCCCGCGGTGATTATCGCGTTTATGGATTCGCCGGCTAAGGCGCTGTTTGCCGTTATTGTTGTCGTTGTCGTCCAGCAGCTTGACGGGAACCTGCTTTCTCCGCTTGTCATCGGGAAACGGCTGAATACCCACCCGCTCACCATTATTCTTCTGCTTATCGGAGCGGGCAGTTTCGGCGGCATTCTCGCAATGATTCTGGCCGTGCCGGTTTACGCGGTTTTAAAAGCTTTCGTCTTAAATATCGTCCGGCTTATCAAACTTCGTCAGCGGTCAAAGCTCGAAGACAGCCGCAAGCCGAAATAAAAACGGGCACAACTCCCGATGCAGCGCATAAAATGCTGTAAAGAAAAGCGGAGGTGTGGGTATGCCTGCAATTGTGGGACCGATTTATATTATGAGTTTAGCCGGAGACGCTGCGGCGAGCTTCGGTGACGTGTTTGCCATTTCTCCCAAAGCCGTTGACCACTCAGGCGCGGGGGCAGGGGCGTTTCATTCCGGAGATTTTATCAAAGTTACTAATAAATTCAGCAAAACGCGCTTTGAAGACATCGATGTGTTTGACGAACCTGATTGGTTTAACGCGTGACAGCCTCCTTTTAGGAGGCTGTCGCTTTTTTGTAGTATAATAGAATCAGTCTTTATAAAAGGGGAATTTTTATGAAAATCAGAAAAGCGAATATTACCGTGCAGTCCGGAATGATCGGTGATGTATATCTGCATGAAAATAAAAAAGAACAGCATACCCTTGTAGCCGTTCCGGAACTTGAGTGGAGCACGATCATTTCCTATGAGGAAGAGAAAAAGGCGCTGGCGCAGCGGCTTTTACAATCATTCAGCAAGCTGATTGAAGAAGAGCCCGCCGGAGAGCTCGCCGGCAAGATCTCCCATTGGGTGGCTGAAATGTAACGAAGCGGTTTACCGCGTCCCGTCCGGGGAGATAATTGTAAAACAAGCTGAGGAGGGACAGGCCGATGAGCGACAAAACGGTTGACCTTTATTTACAGCAGGGGATGTACGGCCCTCTGCAGACGAAACCGGATGAACGCCATTTATTTTTAGGCTCGTTGCGTGAAAGAGTCATCATTGCCCTGACGAAGGGGCAGGTGCTGCAAAAGCAGCCTTATGAAGAAGTGAAACAGGCGCTGAAAAGCCGAAAAGACGCGGTGCTCTATATAAACGGAAGGCTCCCGTATCATGCTTATTCACCATATATGAAGCTTGCCGCACTTGCCGGTGTCCGAAGCTCCGTCATATCGGACCTTCAATTCGAAACGCCGCTCGGCCTGGTTTTTGCCGCCGATTATGCCGTGAACCTTGACGGCATTTACGTACAGGATGACATTTTTCAGCGCTCACTCCTGAAATCTTAAAAGGGCAAAACACCGTTTGTCATTTTACAATGCCAATTCACTTACAAGTGGAGATAGGATATAATGGTTTTCATATGAATGGCGGGGAGGCCGGCTATGAAAAAAGCATTTATATGCATTGATTATACGAATGATTTTGCAGCAGAGAACGGGGCATTAACCTGCGGAGAACCCGCGAGACAGATTGAAGATACGATTGTCAGTTTGACGCAAGCATTTATAGAAAACGGTGATTACGTTGTCTTTGCGGTAGATTCGCATGATGCAGACGATGATTTTCATCCCGAGACACGCCTGTTTCCTCCGCATAATATCAACGGCACGGAGGGCAAAGAGCTGTACGGAAGGCTATCGCCTCTTTATGAGAAACATAAACACGCAAAAAACGTAAATTATATAGAAAAAACGAGATATTCTGCTTTTGCGGGAACGGATTTAGAGCTGAAACTGCGGGAACGGCAGATCACTGAGCTGCATCTTGCGGGCCTGTGCACGGACATCTGCGTTCTTCACACGGCGGTTGACGCCTACAACAAGGGCTTTCAGATCGTCATTCATCAAAACGCTGTGGCCAGCTTTAATCCGGAAGGGCATGAATGGGCCCTGTCCCATTTTAAGAACAGCATCGGAGCGCAAGTGGCAGAGTAAGGAAGGGGAAAATAATTTTGGTGGAGCATGGTTTTAAAGACGACAGTTTGTCTTTACATACAGATCTTTATCAAATTAATATGGCCGAAACGTACTGGAGAGACGGCATTCATGAGAAAAAAGCGATTTTTGAGCTTTTTTTCAGAAAGCTTCCCTTTGAAAACGGCTATGCGGTATTTGCGGGCTTAGAAAAAGCAATCGAATACTTGGAGAACTTCAAATTTACCGACAGCGATCTGAATTATTTAAAAACGGAATTGCACTATGCTGATGATTTCATTGATTATTTACGGGATCTTTCTTTTACCGGATCTCTTTACAGCATGAAAGAAGGCGAGCTCGTTTTTAACAACGAACCGATTATGCGGGTCGAAGCGCCCCTGATCGAAGCCCAGCTGATTGAGACGGCTCTGCTTAACATTGTGAATTACCAAACATTAATCGCCACGAAAGCGGCCCGCATTAAAGGCGTTGTCGGTGACGAAGACGCCCTCGAATTCGGAACGCGGCGCGCCCATGAAATGGATGCGGCTATGTGGGGAGCGAGAGCGGCTCTGATCGGCGGCTTCAGCGCAACGAGTAATGTAAGAGCCGGAAAGCGTTTTAATATACCGGTATCCGGCACGCACGCTCATGCGCTCGTACAAGCGTACCGCGATGAATATACGGCATTTAAGAAATATGCGGAGACCCACAAAGACTGCGTATTTCTCGTAGATACGTACGATACGATCCGTTCGGGCATGCCGAATGCGATTAAAGTCGCAAAGGAATTCGGCGACCGGATCAACTTCATCGGCATCCGCCTGGACAGCGGGGACTTGGCGTACCTGTCAAAAAAAGCGCGTGAAATGCTTGATGAAGCGGGTTTCACAGACGCAAAGGTCATTGCTTCAAGCGATCTTGACGAGCACACGATATTAAATCTGAAATCCCAAGGAGCGAAAATCGATACGTGGGGCATCGGCACGAAGCTGATTACCGCATACGATCAGCCGGCCCTCGGCGCGGTTTACAAGCTTGTCGCCATTGAAGAGGACGGCAAACTGACTGACACCATTAAAATTTCGTCAAACCCTGAAAAAGTGACAACGCCGGGAAGAAAGAGAGTATACCGGATTATCAACAAGCTGAATCACCACTCGGAAGGTGATTATATCGCGCTTTATGACGAGCGGGTAAATGATCAGAAACGCTTAAAAATGTTCCATCCCGTCCACACGTTCGTCAGCAAATTCGTCACTGATTTCTATGCGAAAGACCTGCATGAGCCGATCTTTGAAAACGGCGTTTTATGCTATGATAATCCCGAAATTACCGACATCCAGCAATACGTGCAGGATAACCTCAAACTTCTGTGGGAGGAATACAAACGGATCAGCAAGCCGGAAGAATATCCGGTCGATTTAAGCGAAGACTGCTGGAGCAACAAGATGCAGCGGATTCATGAAATCAAAAGCAAGCTGAAACGGGAACTTGAATAGAAGACAAAGCGGCCTTTCCTTTCTCTGGAAAGGCCTTTTTGTTGTGATAATATTTTTCACATTTAGACAAATTTCGTCAAGTTATTTGATATACTTATGTTCGAAGGCCGCATCTAAGGGGGTAAATGAATGAAGGTGTTTGTTGCGAGACAGCCTATCTTCAACAGAAACGAACAGGTTGTTGCTTATGAACTTCTTTACCGGGAGAGCGAAGAGAACCGTTATTCGGCCGCTGATGGAGATAAAGCTACGACGGATCTCATTATTAACAGCTTTATCAACATCGGAATCGAAAAGCTGACTGAGGGGAAACGCTGCTTTGTGAATTTTACAGAAAGCCTGATGTTTTCAGATCTCCCTACCTCCTTTGATCCTGACCAGCTTATTATCGAAATTCTTGAGGACATACCGATCACTCCGGCACTCATCTCAAGATGCAGACAGCTGAAGAAATTAGGATATACATTAGCACTTGATGATTTTTACGCCATCAATCCGGAAAATGAAGAGTTAGTGGAACAGCTGATGAAATATATTGATATTTTAAAAATCGACTTTTTGCAATCCTCGCGTCTGGAGCGCAAAAAAATCATTCAGACGTACAGCTGTAAAAGTCTGATTTATTTAGCGGAGAAAGTGGAGACGAGAAAAGATTATAAACAGGCGGCCATAGACGGCTTTCACCTGTTTCAAGGATATTTTTTCAGTGAACCGCGTGTCATCAGCGGAAATGATCTGACGTTTCATTTTCATTCTTACTACCAGCTTTTAAGCGAATTAAACAATGACCAGCCCAATATACAGCGCGTGACGGAATACATAGAGCGGGACGTCAGCTTATCGTATCAGATTCTGCGTTTTTTAAACGGATCGCAAACAAGGCTGAAAAAAAAGATAGACAGCATCCAGCAGGCCATCATGATGCTTGGGCTGAATGAGATTAAGCGCTTGATTTACATTCTTTCATTCAGAGATTTAACGGCGAAAAGCCACTCAAGCCAAAAAGAAATCATTAAGATTTCCTTAATCAGGGCCAAACTGTGCGAACTGCTGGCGAAAAGAACCGGAAGGCCCCAGCCCTCTTCTTACATGCTGATCGGCATGTTTTCGCTCATCGATACGCTTCTCCACAGGGAGCTGGAGGATATCATCAAAGAACTGCCTTTAATCGATGAAGTCGGACAGGCGCTGCTCGGTTATGAAAACGATTATTATAAGATGCTCGCGTTCGTCAAAGCCATTGAATGCAACAACTGGGACTGTGACGAGTGGGGAAAAGAACTGAACAAAGAAGAAGCGTATGACTGTTACTTACAGGCGATCGAATGGTGCCGGCAGCTGATTGTGGATTGAGCCGCTTTAAGCCGACCACCTGAGGGCGATGATAAACCGGCTTTGCTCTCTGATCAGACTGACACGGATGCCGTCGGGATTATACGTCACGTCAAAGTCATTTTTGATGCCGGTCTGCTTAATGAGCCGCTTGACCGCTGCGGTGTCAGATGATTGCGCTGCGGTGAGAATGCGGCGCGCAAGCTCTTTTGACGCCGACAGCCGCGCAAGGAGCAGGCGCGCATCCTCCAGCATGCCCGCAGCCTCTTTTGCGGACGCTGTCAAAATATCTGCGTGAACCGGGGCACTGGGCGCAGGATGCCGGTATGGCGCGGCGAAAACAGGACAGCATGGATACACATAATGCATACGGCGGCCTCCTTCCTGAGAAAACATTCGTTATACATGAGTATAGGCGGCGTGATAACGAGTTATGACATGCAAAAAGACCACAATGCGGGGGTTGCGGTCTTTTCGGTGTTTGTCGGTGGTTATGCGACGCTGTTCGCCCATTCTGTTTTGAAATTGCGACGTCAGGGACTATAGTCCTTGCCGGTTTGTCGGAAAACCGTTAAAAAAACAGCAGAACCGCCAGATTGGTCTGCTTCATCCTAAACGTCTGCCTTTCTGGTAGTTATATAGTCCTGTTCGCTAAATGCTCCATTCGGGACTATGGAATTACCACGGTTTGCGGTGTCACGCAGATACTTTTACACATACTTTTCGGTGAAAAATCCCGCAAAAACGTTTACACTATTAGTAACAGATCAAATACCTAGGACTCGTTCACCATACACAATTCATTGATCTTTCAAAAAAAGGAGTGTGGAAACGGTGGAAAACAAATTAGAAGAAGTAAAGCAATTATTATTCCGACTTGAAAATGATATCAGAGAAACAACCGACTCATTACGAAACATTAACAAAAGCATTGATCAGCTCGATAAATTCTCATATGCAATGAAAATTTCTTAAAAAGACTTGGAAACAAGTCTTTTTTTTGTGCATTTTTTATCCATTTCATGGATAAAGTATTATACGATTGTTAAAAAACGAAAAACCTGCTGTCTTTCATCACCTGCATTTAGTAAAATAGAATGGGAGGGTGAAGACAATTATTGAGCAAATATGTTTAGATGCCAACCAAATCAAGAATAGAATGAAGAGTATAATAGAGCGGAACATATTTAATGAACATCTAATGCAGCTCCTTCTCAGTTTTATTGAACCAAAAAAAAATTTTTCTCTAGCTGAATCAGCTGTTTTGCATTATGTGATCTTTGACGGCGAAAATCAAGAAACCGCAGTGAACTTAGGTGCCGCTATTGAAATTCTTACACTTACTTCCGATATAATTGATGATCTGGAAGATGAGGATAATCGAGATGCTCCTTGGATGAAGATAGATCGTTCACTAGCATTAAGTGCAGCATTTTCATTATACACAGCAGGATTGCAAAGCATTAATTCGATTAGTACGAATCCTTTAGTGATTAAGTATGTATTAAAATATATTCAAGATGCAATGCAGGGTCAACATGATGATTTGATCAATAAACCAAAGACAGAAGATGAATGTTTAGAGGTAATCAAGTTAAAATGCGGAAGTTTATTTGCGTTAGCAAATGTTACTGGTACGCTTTTAGCAACTGGAGAATTCAATAAATCTGTTGAAAGTTATTCCTATTATAAAGGGATATTTGAACAAATTTCCGGCGATTATCATGCTATTTTTAAGGATAATACTAGTGATATTCTGAAAGATAAACATACATTGATTAATTTATATCTTAAGCGCTTGTTTAATAAGTCTTCTCAAGAATTGCTTTGTATATTCTCAGATCAAAAATTATATTCGCAACTGCGGCTTAATAAAAAAGAGTTTATCCAAAAGCTGTATGATTCTGGAGCATCTCAATATGTTTCGGTTTTATACCAACTATACATGCATAAGTGTGAAACTGAAGTTGAAAATTTAAATTTAGATATAAAGAAGATAAAAATAATAAAAAAACACTTGTTGAATAATAAGAATAATAAGAAGGATGATGAAGATGCAGAATTTAATAAATTATTTTTTGAATTATCCTGATGTATTAAAGAAACTGAAAAGCAATGAAGCTAGCCTTATCGGTTATGACTCTATACAAACCCAAATTATCATTAAAGGGTTTGAGAATTATTTAATGATGGGTGCGGACAATAAAAAATGGGATAATGAATAATAAGCGAAGGGTGTAAATCTTGAAGAAGCTTATAAAGCCATTTACAATATCCATTATTATTTTAAGTGTTATCTATGTTTGTTATGTCGCTTTTATTAACATAAATGGAATTATTGTAGGCACGAAAATTGTAGAAAATAAGCATAAAGTACTCGAAGTTGCTGAAATGTCAAAAACCTCGTATGGAAAATTTGTAGGTTTAAAACAAGGTGATATGATTGTCAAAATTAATAATAAAAAACCATCTTTAAAATATCTAAAAGGGGATACTCTCTATCACGTTAAGAGCTTAGATATAAAAAGAAATGGACAGCAAATTCATTTAGATGATTTTGATATTGTTAATTTAAATGGATACTACAGTTACTTTTTATTTGTCCTTCCCCTTGTATTTTATTTTTTGAGTTTAATATGCATATTTTATATTGTAAAGGTGAGTCAAACCAGAAAATCGATAGCTGGGTATGTCCTAATTCTCTTCCTGTTAGATATCTCAATAGCTTATATGAGTGCTGGTGGTCCCTCAAGAGGTCATGAATTTAACAGATATATAAATTTGTTTACCTTCATTGCCTCACCTATATTTTATCTCCAGTTTATTCAAGAGTATTTCAAGGAATTAGGTAAAAAATTTGCCAATCGTTTGATTTCTTTTCTATATATCATACCGATAATTAATCTCTTAAACGAACCGTTTCGACATATTTATTCATATGACTTCACAACAAATTTAAATTTAGTATCGTTTTTCTTCGTGACTCTCTATGCATTTATATCTGTTTTCTATCATCTGTATAAATTCAAGTATTCAGAACATGCTTATATTCTTAAGATTTTAATTTTAACAAACACGCTCTCTTTTTTGCCCTTTTTGCTTTTTTATGTAATCCCAATTATTTTGACAGGAAGTTATATATTAGATGCGTTGGCAGCGGCATCCCTGCTCGTGCTTATCCCATTGGGGTTGGTATACCAGTTCGTAGCTAACAAAATTTTTGATATTGAATTCATTTTAGGCAGGATGAGGTACTATGGCTTGCTTGCCTTAGTTCCAGCCCTTTTTATTGTTGGGATTTCAGCTTGGTTCGAGTCAATAGATATACAAATGAATCCTGCTCAGCAAACTGTATTTTTCTTTATTATGATATTTGTCATTTTTTATTTTAAAGAAGTAATGGATTATAAATTTCGGTTAAAACGTTTTTCTGAAAAATTTAATTATCAAGATAGTATATTCAAATATACTCAGCTTATCAGAAGCATAACATCTTTAAAACAAATGTTTAAAGAACTAAAAAAGACGATTCTGGATGTTCTACTTGTCAGTAAAGCTTATGTCTTTGAAGTTACCTCTGAGGGTGACATTTTATATCATGATAAAAGGGATAATGAACCTGATTGGGAAATGTATTCAAAAGAATTTAAGAAGGTTACTTCAGAGATTGGAAAAATCATTGAGCTAAACCGCGGTTTCTTAATCAAGATAGGAGAACGCGGGGGAAGTTCTTATGTTTTGCTTTGTTTGTCCTCCATTAATACACCGAGACTGACACGGGATGAGATTTCATGGCTGAAAACATTGTCTTTCTATACGAGTGTCTCTATGGAAAACGTGATACAGATCGAAGAACTCATGAACCATTTACAAGATCTAAAACAACAAGGCTCAAACCCGGTCTGGCTCAAAAAGCTGATGTTTACGATCGAGGAAAAGCAGCGTTCGGATTTGGCCCGTGATCTGCATGATTCAGTGCTGCAGGACTTGATTTCTTTGAAGCGCCAGTGTGAGCTGTTTCTGGCCGATTTTAAGAAAGAGGAGCCTTGCCAGTTAGAGGTGCAGGACAAGCTTCATCAGATGAATGAGCAGATGTCGGATGTCATTTTGATGACCCGGGAGACGTGCCATGAGCTGCGTCCTCAGCTGCTGTATGATTTGGGTCTGGTCAAGGCGGTATCCAAGCTTGCCGCGCAGCAGCAGGAGCGTGCGCCGTTTCATATCCGTCTGAATACGGGCCGGTTTACGGCGGCTCTGGATTTGGATACGCAGCTGAATTTGTACCGCATCATTCAGGAATTTCTTTCGAACGCCATGAAGCATTCACAGGCGAATGAGGTGCTGATTATGCTGATCAGCATTCAAAATAAAGTGATTCTGCATTATGAAGACGACGGTGTCGGATGCAATCAGGAAGAAGGCGGCGGGCAGTCGATGAGCATGGGTCTTTCGGGTATTAAGGAGCGCGTCCGGGCGCTTGACGGACGGATGAAAATCGACACAAGTGAAGGAAACGGTTTTAAAGTAGATATTGAAATGGAATTGTAACCAATTTATCACCAAATCGACTTGGCAGAAGCCAAGTCTTTTTAATAAAATGGAAATGAGTGAGTAAAAGGGAGGAAACCATGAAAAAGATACTAGTGATTGATGATCATCCGGCTGTCATGGAGGGCACCAAGACGATTCTGGAAACGGACACGAATCTTTCTGTCGATTGCCTCAGTCCTGACGCCAGTGAACAATTCGTTCTCCGGCATGATTTTTCAGCTTACGATCTCATATTAATGGATTTAAATCTGGGTGATGACATCAGCGGCATAGAGCTTTCCAAGAAAATCTTAAAAGAGAATCCTCTCTGTAAAATCATTGTCTACACAGGCTATGAGGTTGAAGATTATTTTGAAGAATCCATCCGCGCGGGCCTGCATGGCGCCATCAGCAAAACCGAATCTAAAGAGAAAATCATGCAATACATATATCACGTGCTCAACGGACAGATTTTAGTTGATTTCTCCTATTTCAAACAGCTGATGACCCAGCAAAAAACAAAAACGTCTTCTTCCCCTCAAAGTGAGCAGGATCGGTTAACCCCGAGAGAGCGCCATATTCTCCAAGAGGTCGAAAAAGGTTTGACCAATCAGGAAATCGCAGATGCGCTTCACTTAAGCAAGCGGTCGATTGAATACAGCCTGACATCCATTTTTAACAAGCTGAATGTCGGCTCCCGAACTGAAGCGGTGCTGATCGCCAAGTCAGACAACGTACTATAAATCTTGAAGGGAGAATGACCTATGAATCTGAACAATACATTGCTCGGCGCACTCGGTATTGAAATCACTGAAAACACGGCGGAGAGATGCGTAGCGGTAATGCCGGTGGATAAGAGGACGGTGCAGCCTTTCGGATATCTGCATGGTGGCGCGTCAGCAGCGCTGGCAGAGACTGTTGCAAGTGTCGGGGCCCAGCATTTTATCGACCGGTCGAACCAGGCGTGTGTCGGGCTTGAGATTAATGCCAATCATTTGAAATCCGTGAAAGAGGGCGGGACGGTCACGGCGATTGCGAAACCCGTTCACACAGGCAGGGCAACCATTGTGTACGAGATTAACATTTTCGATGAACGGGAAAGGCTGATCTGTATTTCTCGCTGCACGCTGGCTGTTATAACAAAATAAACAAACAGCCGGAACCCTGAATCGTCCGGCTGTTTGTTTTTACAAATATGAATCTTCTTTTCGTTTGATCACAAAGTTTCTGATCCCTTTGTAATCATCCTGAACGCTTCTTTTATCAAGCGCCGCTCCCGAATTGTACGCGGCCCTGCATATGAGGTGCGCTCCGACCGGCGCCGTCAGCAGGATAAAAATGATGCCGAGCAGTATTTTTACAGAAATTTCTCCGGTCAGCATCCACAAGTAGCCTAACACCCCGAGCAATACCAAATTAACGCCGAGTGTCGAGCCTTTTGAAGAGGCGTGGGCGCGCGTATACACATCAGGAAGCCTGAGTGTGCCGAAAGACGCGACCAGGCAGATCAGCGATCCCATCAGAATACAAACGGCGACGGCCCATTTAACGATTTCGATCATTTTCGATAATCTCTCCTTTCTCCAAAAACTTAGCAAAGGCAATCGTGCCGATAAACGATAAAATGCCGAGCAGCAGAATGATGTCCAAAAAGGCCGATGTGTTTAAGAGAATGGACACAAGCGCGGTCATGGCAATCAGATTAATGCCGATCCCATCAAGCGCGACGACCCGGTCCGGTATCGTAGGCCCTTTTATGACGCGAATGACGTACAGAAGAGTCGAAACCGCCATAATGCCGAGTGATAATTGCAGAATAAACGTAAACATCAGCGGCTCACCTCCTGAATGGCTTTCTCAAAAGAGACGCGGATGTCATGGATCGCTTTCTCCGCATCTTCAATGTCCATGGCGTGTATATAGAGAATCGACCGGTCATCGGAGATATCCATCACGAGCGTACCCGGTGTTAAAGTGATTAACAGCGAGAGCAGCGTGATCTCCCAATCCTCCGTCAATTCCGTCTTAAACGCGAAAATGCCCGGGCGGATGTTCAGTTTCGGCGATATAACGGTTTTCAGCACGCTGACATTGGCCAAATATAATTCTTTTATAAAGATCAGCATCAGTCTGATGACCGACCATATTTTCCAAATGTAAAACGGCCGCGAGAAGAAGCGCCGGAAAAAAAACAGCGCCGCCAAGCCCGCGATAAATCCGGTCAAAAAACCCGCCGCGCTGAGGCTGTTTGTGAGAAACATCCAGCAAACAGCGAGAAGAACATTTAATAATAGTTGAAAAGCCATGCCATCTACTCCTTCAAAACAGCTTCAATGTATTTTTCCGGATTCAGCAGATTCTCAGCCGTCTGATTGACATACGGTGAAACCCATTCGGTTCCGAGCCCGAACAGAAGCGACAAAAGGAGAAAAGCGGCTGCCGGATAAAGAAGTCCTTTTGCGGACCGTCCGCCTGCGCCGGGGATTTCTTTTTCTTCCCCCCAAAAAGCCGTCGTAAAAACCTTCAGCACGGAATAGAGCACAAGCAGGCTTGATAAGAGAATCAATACGGAAAACAATGTTTCCCCCTTATCGAACCCGCCTTCCGCGATCTTCAGCTTGCCCACAAATCCGCTGAACGGCGGGATGCCGGCCAAAGATATGGCTGAAATAAAGAACATCCATCCTAAAACGGGATAACGGGTGATCAGTCCGCCCATTTTATGCAGGCTGGCAGTGCCTGTCAATGCGATAAGCGTGCCGGCAAGCATAAACAGCGCTCCTTTAATCAGCATATCGTGAATCAAGTAATAAACCGCTCCTTGAATGGAGGCCGGCGTGTTCATGGCAATGCCGAACAAAATCACGCCGACGGCTGTAATAATATTGTAGATGACGATTTTCATGACATCCGAAAAGGCGATAGATCCGATTACGCCGAATAGCACCGTCAGCATCGCAAGCCACATCATCAATTGGTGGGTAAAGCCCGTATCGTGAATAAAGATCAGAGTGAATACTCTTAAAATGGCATACAGTCCGACTTTCGTCAAAAGAGACCCGAATAAAGCCGAAATTGCAGCCGGCGGGGCGTAATAAGAGCCCGGCATCCAAAAATACAGCGGGAATATTCCGCCCTTTAAACCGAAAACGACGAGAAGAAGGACGCCGATGACGGTGATCAGCCCGGTCTGGCCCGATTCGCTTATTTTTACGCTTAGATCAGCCATATTCAGCGTGCCCGTCACCGCGTATAAGTAACCGACGCCGATGACAAAAAACGCGGATGACACAATGTTAAACACGATATACTTCAATGATTCTCTTAATTGAATTTTCGTTCCGCCAAGCACGATCAGCATGTAGGACGCGATAAGCAGAAGCTCAAAAAAGACGTACATGTTGAACAGGTCACCCGTCAAAAACGCTCCGCTTACGCCGGCCAGAAGAAACTGCACCCCTGAATAATAGAAAGCGCGCTCCCTTTTTTCTCCGATGGAGCGGAAGGAGTACAGGGTGACGAGCAGCCCGATTATGGCGGTTGTCAAAACAAGCAGTGCGGCAAGCTGATCCGCGGCGAGCACAATGCCGTACGGCGCTTTCCAGCCGCCGAGTGTCAGCGTCTGAATCCCGTGTGTGAAAACCGTCTGAACGAGAGCGGCGCTGATGGCGATGGAGACACAGGAAGCGGCAGTGCTGAATATCCGCATCAGCATCACGCGCCTGTTCATAAAAATCAGCAGCACTGCGGCAAGCAGCGGCACCAGAATAGGCAATATCACAAAGTTATTCATGTTGATCATTTCCCCTCATTCGATCCATATCGTCCGTTTTCAGTTCCTGATAGGCGCGAAACGCCATCACAAGCAAAAAGGACGTGACGCCGAACGAAATAACGATCGCCGTCAGTATGAGTGCCTGCGGCAGCGGATCGACAAACGACGAGCTTTTTCCGCCCAGTATGGGAGGAGCGCCTTTTTTCAGTCCGCCCATGGTCAGGAGCAGCAAATGGACGCCGTGGCTTAAAAGCGCGGTGCCGATAATCACGCGCAGCAGACTTTTAGAAAGCAGCAGGTAGGTTGCCGCCATAAACAAAATACCGGCAATGACAGACATTAAGATTTCCATTATTCTTCCTCTCCAATCGTTTGAATAATGGTCATCGTCACGCCGACAACAACGAGATACACACCTAAATCAAACAAAGTGGCCGTTGCAAGCTCCGTATTCCCAAGCACCGGGAGATGAAAATGGCCGAATGTATGGGTGAGAAAGGGTGCTCCGAATAAGAACGAACCTGCACCCGTTGCAATCGCGATAAGCAGACCCGCGCCCGCCACATAAATAAAATTGACGGGCAAAATCGATTTGACGGTTTTTAAATCAAAGGCCAAAAGCAACAGCACGATGGCCGAAGACGTAATCAGTCCGCCGACAAATCCTCCGCCGGGAGCGTTATGCCCCGATAAAAATAAATAGAAAGAGAAAAGCAGAATGATAAAAGATACAAGCTTCGTTGCCGTCTGAAGGATGATGTCGTTTGTTTTTTGCTGTCTCAACGCTCTTCTCCCTCCTCTTTTACTTTTGTTCTGATCATGCCGTAAATCCCGAGTGCGGCAATCGACAGCACCGTGATTTCAAACATCGTATCAAATCCCCTGAAATCAACGAGGATGACGTTGACGATATTGTTTCCTCCCCCGAGCTTATGGCTGTAAGCGGTGAAAAAGGAGGAGATGCTGTCTTTTGTTTTTTCGCTGGAAGATGCGATTCCGAGCATTGTCACGATGACGCCGACACCGAGAGAAATGATAAAATTCGTCATCCGGAATGTTCTTGTCTTCTTTTTCCGCCGCATTTTCGGCAGATGGTAAAAACAAAGAAGAAACAAGGCGACAGATATCGTCTCAATGACGAGCTGCGTGAGCGCCAGATCGGGCGCTCTGAAAATCACGAAAAACAGCGCGAGTGTGTACCCGACAACACCGAGTGAGATAATGGCCGTCAGCCGCGATTTGGCGAACACAGTCGCAATCGTTGCGCTCACCATAACGAGGGACAGCACGATTTCATACAGGCCGATTTCAGCCATGCCTTTCGCTGTCATGGAAAAGCCGCCTTTCATGACGAATGCCGTTCCGATGAGAATGATAAACGCCGCAAAAATATACAGCAGATAATCCCGCAAAAATCCGGTCATATACGATGACGTCAGCTGGTAAGATCTTTTTTCCATACTGCCCGTCACCGCATCGTAAAGCTTGTTCAGCGTCAGTTTTTTCGGAAACAGACCGTACAAACGCTCCCATTTAGATAGCGTTACGTAACCGATCGTGCCGACAATGATGATGCCGAGGGTCATCATTACCTCAGCCGTCACCCCGTGCCACTGGGAAATATGGACATGGAATGTATCTCCGCCGGTTAACAGAGCCGGATAAATGGAGTTCATCGCCGGTTCAATCAGGCTGTAAGACAAAACGTTCGGTGCAAAAAACAGACTGACGGCGCAAGCGGCAAGGATCACCGGCGAAATCAGCATGCCGAGCGGTGCTTCATGCGGCGTCTTTTCAAGCTGATCAGGTTTGCGCGCGCCGCTGAACGTTCTGAAAAACAGCTTCATACTGTAGATGAAAGTGAAGACGCTCCCGATCCATGCGAGAACGGGGAACAGCACGCCCCACGTATCCAGGCTGAAAATATCTGCATGAGCAATCCGCAGCATACTTGTAAAGAACATTTCTTTACTTAAAAAGCCGTTAAACGGAGGGAGGCCCGCCATGGAAAACGTTCCGATCAGTGAAACGGTGAACGTTACCGGCATAAGCGCTATCAGGCCGCCGAGCCTGCGGATGTCCCGTGTTCCCGTTTCATGGTCGATAATGCCGACCGCCATAAATAAACTTCCTTTAAAAGTAGCATGGTTAATTAAGTGAAACACAGCCGCGGTGACAGCCGCCGTAAAATACTCTGAATGCTGGTAATGAAGCGCGGCGGCTCCTGCGCCGAGCATCGATACAATCATACCGAGCTGACTGACTGTGGAAAATGCCAGAATCGCTTTTAAATCGGTTTGTTTAATCGCATTGAAGGAAGCCCATACCATCGTGATCAGACCGACTGAGGCAACCGTCCAAAACCAGACGGGTGAAAATGCAAAAACCGGACTGAATCTGGCAATCACATAAATGCCCGCTTTCACCATTGTAGCCGAGTGCAGATAGGCGCTGACAGGAGTCGGCGCCTCCATGGCATCAGGCAGCCAGATATAAAACGGAAACTGCGCTGATTTCGTAAAGGCTCCCAATAACAGGAGAACCATCGCCGGAATAAAGAACGGATGGCCTGCGATAATATGCACCTGGTTGACCATTTCCCTGATACTGAAAGAATCCGTCATCAGATACAGCAGGATAAAGCCGCCAAGCATGCACAGCCCGCCGCCGACGGTAATCAGCAGTGACTTTTCCGCCCCGTAGCGTGATTTCTTCCGCTTATGCCAATACCCGATTAATAAGAAGGATGACAGGCTTGTCAGCTCCCAGAACATATAAAGCACGATGACGTTATCGACGAGCACAACGCCCAGCATCGCGCCCATAAACATCAGCAGGTACACATAAAAGGGGCCGAGCTTTTCTTTGTCCTTCGATAAGTAAAAAATACTGTAAAGCGTCACTAAAGAGCCGATACCCGTAATCAATAAAGCGAATAACAGCCCGAGTCCGTCAATATAAACGGTATAGTTAATACCGAGGGACGGAATCCATTCGGCCGCATACCGGACGGTTTCCCCAGCCATTGTGACAGGGAGCTTGCTGATAAAGTAAACAAACAGCACAACGGGCACTATCAGCACAAACCAGCCTGTATGGACTTGTTTTACCCGTTTATAAAGAAAGGGAACGATAAATGCAAATAAAAAAGGCGCCAAAATCGCGAAATGTAACAGCTGCAACAGAAGACCTCCTTTGCTTGTTTTTTCATCAAGCAACTGCTTTATGTAAGAGTGAATCAATCAATTCACGGTCATAGGACCCAGTCCAAATTATATCGCACTTTTTTTTACCCTGCTACGGCATAATGTATTCCTCTCTGTGTTTTGTGGTCTTTTGAACCTAAAATAAATTTATCAAATATCCTGATCTTTGTATATACATTTATCTTTCAGTTCAAGCTTTTAAAAAAGGAGCTGGTCAGATGAAGAGAAAGGCGGCGGCCTGTATTGGAATATTTTGTTCTATTATTGCAGGAACATTCATAGTTGATGATTTCTGCAAAACGCGGCAGCAGACGGAGGCAGATGATTGGGAGCGTTTTTTTCTCGGTGTGGAATACGCAGAAGACAAGCTGAGTGCGGCTGAATCAATGCAAACACCGTTTCAGCCGCGTGAGTATATCAGAATCGTATATAGATGAAAAGAGTTCCGGCACCGGGGTGCGGAACTCTTTTTGTGTCACAATCAGCGTTTTCCTTTAATATAAGGGATGCCGTTGGCTTTAGGCGCATCCGCGCGGCCGATGAAGCCGGCAAGCGCGAGAATGGTCAGAATGTAAGGAGCCATCAGCATGTATACATTCGGAATGTCTTTGAACAGGGGCAAAAGCGAGCCGATAATGCTCAAACTCTGCGCAAATCCGAAGAACAGCGCCGCCCCGAGCGCGCCGATCGGATGCCATTTGCCGAAAACCAGCGCGGCAAGAGCGATAAAGCCTTGCCCGGAAATGGTGGAGTGGGTGAAATCAAGCGCGATCGTGGAAGCATACACACCGCCGCCGAGCCCGCCGAACAGCCCGCTGATCATAACGCCGATATAGCGCATGCCGAACACGTTGATTCCCATCGTATCGGCCGCCATCGGATGTTCCCCGACAGAACGGATGCGGAGGCCGAACGGCGTTTTGAATAAAATAAACCAGGAAACAAAGGCCAGTACGATGGCTAAAATCGACGTATAATATACGTCAGAAAAGAAAATCTTTCCTAAAACCGGAATATCGCTTAACCCGGGAATGTTCGTTTTGTAAAAGGGCTCCGGGATTTTATCAGTCTGCGCCTTTCCGTAGATCAGCTTGACGATAAACAGTGTCGCTCCTAACGCGAGCATATTGATCGCCACACCGGTTACCGTCTGATCGGCGCGGAAAGAAACCGCGGCGGCCGCGTGGATCAGTGAGAACAGTCCGCCGGCAATCATAGCCGCAGCCAAGGCGAGCCACGGAGCGGCGGCGCCAAGCTCGCGTCCGAAAAATAAGTTGAACATGACGCTTGTAAAGGCGCCGATAATCATCAGTCCTTCAAGACCGATGTTGACAACTCCCGATCTTTCAGAAAACACGCCGCCGAGAGCGGTTAAAATAAGCGGAGCCGCATATACGAGTGTTGCCGGGACAATAATGGATAAAATCTGCAGGAAGTCCACTTACTTCGCCCCCTTTTTCTTCAATTTATCAAGGATGAGACGGATGGCGTAGCTTGATGCCACAAACAAAATAATAATGGCGATGACGATGTCAACGACTTCAGAAGGCACCCCGGATTCAATCGGCATATTTAATGCCCCGACTTTAAGGCCGCCGAGAAGACATGCCGCCAGGACAACGCCGATTGCCGTGCTGCCGCCGAGAAGCGCAACCGCAATGCCGTCGAAGCCGACGCCGGTAAAAGCGCCCTTAACCGCCGCGTATTGAAAGGTTCCGAGTCCTTCCATCGCGCCGGCAAGCCCCGCGAAGGCGCCGGAAATCATCATGGCGTACATCATATTTTTTCTGACGCTCATTCCGGCGTATTGTGCGGCGTGCTGGTTAAAGCCGACAGCCCGGAATTCAAATCCGCTTTTTGTTTTATGAATGATAAACCACATGAGAACTGCCGCAAACAGAGCGATCAGAATGCCCCAGTGAAGGCGGGAGTAATCTGTCAGCTGCTCTAAAAACGGCGAGCGGAGCGACGCGCTTTCATGAATTTTGTCTGTTTTGTCCCGGTGGTCCGTCATGACATCGGAAATGAGATAATTGGTTAAATGAAGAGCGATATAATTCATCATGATCGTGACAATCACTTCGTGGACAAAAAAACGGGCTTTTAAAAATCCGGGAATCAGGCCCCAAATGCCGCCCGCAGCCGCGGCCGCCAATAACGAAAGCGGAAGGTGGATATAAGCGGGGGCGTCAAAGGAAGCGCCGACCCACACCGCGGCGGTCCAGCCGACAAGGAGCTGTCCTTCAACCCCGATATTAAACAGGCCGGTCCGAAATGCGAATGCCACGGCCAATCCGGACAAAATATATGGCGTAATCTGCCGGATCGATTCCCCGATGTAATACACTTCACCGAAAATGCCGCTCCAAAGAGCCGAATACCCGCTTACGACATTGTAGCCGCTGGCGAGCATGATGACCGCACCCGCAGCTAACCCAAGGATGATCGCAATCAGCGGCACAGCCAGATGAGAAAGTCGATTAATCATGTGTTTTCCCCGCCTCCATTTGCTTACTTCCCGCCATTAAAAGTCCGAGCTCCTGCTCGTTTGTTTCAAGCGGATTGACGTTTGCGATGATGCTGCCTTCAAAGATGACGGCGATGCGATCGCTGAGATTCATTATTTCATCAAGTTCAAAAGATAACAGAAGCACCGCTTTACCGGCATCACGCTGCTCAATGAGCTTTTTATGGACGAATTCAATCGCGCCGACATCGAGTCCCCGCGTCGGCTGGGCCGCAATTAAAAGATCCGGATTTCTGTCCACTTCCCGGCCGATAATGGCCTTTTGCTGATTCCCCCCGGAGAGAGCGCGCGCAGGCGTATATTCATCAGGTGTTCTGACATCGTATTCTTCAATCAGGCTTCGCGCTTTGTCATAAATCGTGTGTTTATTTAATATGCCGAAAGAAGAGTAGGGCTTTTGGTAATAACTTTGCAGCACGATATTTTCTCCGATCGGAAAATCAAGGACGAGCCCGTGTTTATGCCTGTCCTGCGGTATATGCCCGATTCCGGCTTCAGTGACTTTCCTGGGCGGCATGTTTTGCAGCTGTTTGCCGTTTAACGTGATCGTGCCGGCATTTGTTTTTCTGAGACCTGTAATGGCTTCAATTAATTCAGACTGGCCGTTTCCGTCAACGCCCGCAATGCCGACGATTTCACCGGATCTGACTGAGAGGGAGAGCTGCTTGACCGCCTCAACGCCGCGCGCGTCTTTAACCGTTACATCAGAAAGCGAAAGCACTTCTTGTTTCGGATCGGCCGCTTGTTTATCCGTCTTGAATGACACTTCGCGTCCGACCATAAGGCTTGCCAGTTCATCTTGATCCGTATGTGCGACATCGAGTGTTGTAATGCCTTTTCCTTTCCGTATGATGGTGACACGGTCGCAGACTTCCATAATCTCTTTTAATTTGTGGGTGATGAGGATAATTGATTTTCCTTCATTGACAAGATTTTTCATAATCTGAATCAGTTCTTGAATTTCGTGCGGAGTCAGCACCGCGGTCGGCTCGTCAAAAATGAGAATGTCGGCCCCCCGGTAGAGGGTCTTTAATATTTCCGCCCGCTGCTGCATACCGACGGAAATATCGGCAACTTTGGCTTCAGGATCAATGTGCAGGCCGTAACGGTCGGAAATATCGCGCACGTCCCGGGCGGCGCGCTGTCTGTCAATCCGGCCGAATGTTTTCGGCTCTTTTCCGAGAATGATATTTTCTGAGACGGTAAAGGTATCCACAAGCATAAAATGCTGGTGCACCATCCCGATGCCGAGATCGTTGGCTTTGTTCGGGCTGTTGATGTGAACGCGCTCGCCCCGCACCCGGATCTCGCCTTTTTCCGGCTGATACAGGCCGAATAAAACGTTCATGAGTGTCGATTTTCCGGCGCCGTTTTCACCGAGAAGGGCGTGTATTTCGCCTTTTTTCACTTGAAGCGTGACGTCATCATTGGCGACGATTCCGGGAAACTCCTTGCGTATATTAAGCATTTCAATGATATAATCCACCGATTTGACGCTCCTTTTCAGAGATACTTTGATGAGAAAGAGCTTGGCAAAAGAAAAGCTGCAAGAGATGCAGCTTTTCCTTCACCGCTCTTTTCATAAAAGAGAGGGGATAAGCACGGAAGTCTCCTTATCCCCTGGTTCTTACTCAGCCTTGAAGGATTTCAATTCTTTTTCAGTTGAAGGGATCTCGAGCCCGTCCGCGATTTTCTTCTTCCAATCGTCTGTTGCTTTGATGACATCGTCAGAAAGGTTCTCCTTGTGATCCGAGATGCCGACTGCATCTTGCGCCAAACCGTATGTTAATGTTTTGCCGCCCGGGAATTTCCCGTCACTCGCTTTTTTCGTTAAGTCCTCTACGGCTGTATCCACTTTTTTGACCATTGATGTGAGAGTGACATTGTCTTTTGTGCCTTTGACTTGACCTTCCGCGTACTGGTCTTTATCAACACCGATAACCCATACGTTCCGCTTCGGATCTTCTTTTTTCAGATTTTTCGCTTCTGTGAAGACGCCCGTTCCCGTTGCGCCGGCCGCGTGATAAATGACGTCAACGCCTGATTTGTACATGCTTTCAGCCGTCGCCTTACCGACATCGGCTTTGTCAAATCCGCCCGCATATTTCACTTCGACGGTCGCTTTCGGATTTGCGGCTTGTACACCCGCGCGGAAGCCGATTTCGAATTTTTTGATCAATTCAGACTCCATTCCGCCCACGAATCCGACTTTTCCCGTTTTGCTCGATAGCGCAGCGGCCGCTCCCACGAGGAATGAACCTTCCTGCTCTTTAAATGTAAGGCTCGCCACGTTGTCTTTTTTGACAACGGCGTCAATGATCGCAAAATTTGTGTCTTTGCGCTGATCGGCGATTTCGCTGATGGAATCCTGCATCAGATACCCGACGCCGTAAATCAGGTCAAAGTGTTCCCGCGCTAATTTATTTAAGTTCGTTGTATAATCCGCATCTGATTTTGATTGAAGATAGTCAAAACCGCTTTTGCCTTTTGTAAGCCCGTTGTCTTTTCCGAATGCCTGAATACCTTCCCAGGCGGACTGGTTAAATGATTTGTCATCGACACCGCCGATATCCGTTACCATGCCGACGGTAAAGTTTTTGCTGCCGGAGCCGTTTGCTTTGTCACTTGAACCGCATGCGCTTAATATGGTTCCGGCCGCCGCGATGAGCGCCATCGCCATTCCGATTTTGCGTTTTTTCAAAGATATAACCCCCCTGTAAAATATGGCTGTGCCGTTCAATTCAGACTTGAGTCCCCGTACCGGATGCAGAATCGAAAAAACTTTCTGATAATAATGATGAGACGTCTCTCTTTTTCCCGCCTTGAGCGGCTGTCTCTTCCGGGTTTGGGACTTATGACTTATCTGAAAAGATCTGCTAACCAATCATAATTTATCATTTTACCCGCCATAAATAAATAGAAATTTGCTTATTTTTTAAAAAATATCAATTTTATGAATCGGCTTCCTCATCTGGATAAAACAGAGGAGGATCAGCCGGGTCATTATCCTTATATAGCATACAAAAAAGGAATCTCAATCCTTTTGTCACGGGATATGACAGTAAAAAAGCACCGTTCACAGCGGAACGGCGCTTTTTGACATTATAAATATTGTTTGATGCTGCTGACATTGCCGGTGTTGATATGATATTGAAAGACGGGTCTGCCGATCGTGCCGTACGCCATCTCTACATTCAGCACTTGTATGTCTTCCAGAAATTTAAGGTATTTCCGGATGGAGACTTGCGAGATTTCAGTATGCTTGGCGAGATCTTCCGTGGTAAAAGAGCCGTCACCGAAAGACTCAATGCTCGCCCAGATGAGTTTAAGCGTGCTTTTTGTCAATCCCTTCGGAAGGTGAACCTTTTCCGCCGCTTCTTTCTTTTGAAAAAGCTCGGCATCCAATTCTTTCTGTGTCATGCTTCTGTGTGATTGATAAACTTTCTGCTTGCGTCTGTAGTCGGAAAGAGCGGTTTGAAAGCGGTCAAATTCAAATGGTTTGATTAAATAATCGACGGCGCCGTACCGAAGCGTTTTTTTGATGACGTCCAGCTCGCTTGCGGCCGAAATGACGATGACATCAACCGATTCATTTTGCTTGCGGATTTCCGTTAAAAGCTCAAGCCCGTTTTTTCCCGGCATGTAAATGTCAAGAAGGATGAGATCGATATGATGCTCGCTCAGCACGTGCAGCGCGCTTTGAAAGGATGATGCGATCCCTTTCAGCTGAAATCCTTCAATCTGGCTGAGATAGCGTTTATTTAATTCACCCACCATGGGGTCGTCTTCAACTATGAGTACATTAATCATCATTTTCCTCCTTCGGTTCATACGGAATGCGAAGACTGAAAGTCGTTCCTTCATTCTTTTCACTTGTCACAATCATATGGCCTTTTAAATTTTCTGTTGCCTGCTGGGTGAAATAGAGGCCGAACCCCCGGTTTGTCCCTTTCGTGGAATAACCTTGTTCAAAAATACGGGCTTGGTCTGCCGCAGACATTCCGGCTCCCGTGTCCGTAATCTCTATATCAAGCTGGCGATCCTGAAACCGCATTGAGCACGTAATGTTTTTTTTCGGCATCTGCGCCACCGCGTCGAGCGCGTTGTTTAACAGGTTTCCGATAATCGTAATGAGCTCATGGATGACGGCCGGATCTGCCGCATTCGGGATCAGGCTGCCGAGCTGAATGTCCAGATCAGCACCCTGTTCGCGTATGTAGCTTTGTTTTCCTAGAAGAAACCCTGCGAGAACCGGACTTTTGACATCACTTATAATCTCGCTTGTTTCCGTCTTCTGCTGAATGGCAATGTCTTTAATGTAAGTGCCGAGATCATCGTATTCTTTTAACTGGACAAGCCCTAAAATGACATGAAGCTTATTCATGAATTCATGGGACTGGGCTCTTAATGCGTTTGCATACATTTTAACACCGGACAGCTGTTCTGCTAAATGTTTGACCTCCGTTTTGTCCCTGAACGTGGCGATCGCTCCGACGGTTTGTCCTTTCAGATGAATCGGAACCTCATTAAAGACCAGCTCAAGCCCGTTAATGCGGATATCCCTGTCCTGAAGCGGTTTTTTCGTTTCAATCACCTGTTTCAGCCGGCTTTTCGGGAGAATATCGTTCACATCTTGATCGACCGGATTAGTCGGAATACCCATTTTAATAAAAAGCCGTTTCGCTTCCGCATTGGCAAGCTTAATTTTTCCCCGCGCGTCAACCGCCAGAATGCCTTCTTTCGTTGATTCGAGCATGGCGCTCCGCTCTTCCAGCAGGGTGGCGATTTCATAAGGCTCAAGACCGTACATAATGTTTTTGACGGTGCGGGCGACAATGACGGCTCCGATGACGCCGACAAAAATACTTACGCAGATGATGAAATAAAGCGGTCTCAAACTGTGGCTGACGACATCCTGTATTTTGTTAAGCGAAATTCCGACCGAAACGACGCCCACTTGTTTTTTATCTTTTCCATAGATCGGTACGAAGGCTCTCATGGATTTCCCGAGGGTTCCCGCTGATGTGCTCGTTTTGATATGGCCGTGCATCGCCGGCTGTTCGTCTCCGCCGGTGAATTTCTTCCCGATTTTATTTGCGTCGGGGTGGGTGAGGCGGATGCTGTTCATATCCATCACCACGACAAATTCGGTACCTGTCGTATGCTGGACGTCTAATGTATAATCCCGGAGCTCTTTCAGCCCTTTTCTTGTTTGCAATGCCTGCGTGACACTCGGTGTTTCCGCGACCAGCTTTGCGGTGCGCAGCGCGGTTGTCCGTTCTTCTTCTTTCACGCGGTCTGCTGTTTGGACGCTGATCGTGAAAAAGGTGATACAAAGTGCGATAAGGACGACAATACAGACGAATATCGTTAATCGGGTTTGCAATTTTAATGTTTTTTTCATAACAGCCTTCCTTACGTTTATCATTCCCGCGTTCTACTTTACTCCGAAAAAGCCGGTTTGTGAAGATCAGGCCCTTATTTCGTAAAAGTGAGGAAAAATGGTATTTTTTATCTTGTCAATGTGTTTTAAGTCCTCCATAATAAGTGAGGTAGATTACAGAAAGGGACTTTTTATATGAAAAATACTTATTGGACGGGTTATTTTCCGCTCGTTGCGATTCTGCTTTTTAGTTCGTCATTATCCATTTCTACCTCGCTTTATGTCATGAAGATACTTCAGACGCTCGGCATGTATCAGGGGATGCTGGATTATTTCTCTGAGAAAGGGATCAGACTGGCGCTTTTTGCAGCGTTCGCCCTTGTGTATTTTATGCTTTTTTCGGCTTTGAAGCTGATTGCAAACACAGTGACAGAGCTGTCTCTTTTGTTTTTCACAAATGACCCTGAGGGGGACAATCTGAAAAAAATCAGATTAGGCTCTTTAATTTATGTAGGCGGAGGAATTCTTTCCTTTGCGCTCGTGCAGAATGGTTTTTGGATTGCGGCGTTATTTGCCGTTGTTACGCTCGTTTATTTGATTTTCATGGTGTACAGAATCTATTCGACACTCTCTATCGTTTCGCTGATCGGTTTTATATTGCTTGAGATTCTGTTTTGGTTTACTTTTGTTATCGGTATTTTGTACATCTTTATCAAGCTTTATAATAGCATAATGGCTAGCTTACCTGTGTAAGCTAGCCATTTTTGTTAAGACAGAAATCTGTTTTTGATCTCAGGGGAGGGGAGCATGCATGCTTCCCTTTTTCCGAACCATTTGTAACGGCGCCGGGCGATGAAAGAATAGGCTCTGTCCCTGAGGGGGCGGGGCACTGCGAAAAAAACCGCTGACAGCCGCCAGGCTCCGCGGAGATGACGTGAAACCTTTAACACGGCTGCGGATTTTTTGTATATCCGCCCGTTTTCGATAAAAATCATGCTGTCAAATTGTTCTGTCGGAAGTCCTTCTGATGCCAAAAGCTCCCGGGCGGTATCTGATTGCAATGAAGCAAATGAGATTTTGCCGGCCGGATCGCGTTTAATGATGAATTGAACGGCGCCGCTGCATAAGTTGCAGACGCCGTCAAACAAAAGCACGCGGTCCGGAAGCTGAGCTGGTTTCAAAGCGGATCCCCTCCGTTATCTTTAGTAAGCTGCCTGCAGCGTGTTTTTCCAGATCGAAAGCTGAGGGCTTGCGTCATGAAGGTATTCGACGCTTGACGGTGTATCCTTGCCGACCCATACCCCCATCGTATAAGCGTCCGTCAGGCCGACAAACCACATATCGTGATAGTCATTTGACGTTCCTGATTTTCCGCCGACGTACGGAGCTTTAAAGTTCGCTTTCTTTCCTGTACCGCTTTTGACGACGGCTTTCATCATTTCTTTGATCTGCATGTTGGTCCGCACGCTGAATACCTGCGTCGGCTCATCTTTCCATTTTAATATCGTTTTTCCTTTTAAATCAGTCACTTTTGTAATCGCGTGACTCGGCGTATAAACGCCGTTGTTGCCGAACGTGGTATACGCATTGGTCATTTCAAGCGGCGTCATGCCGTTTGTAAAACCGCCAAGCGCCGCAGGCAGACGGTAATCCGCGCTGACCAGCTTCGCGAAATGAAACGGTTCAAGGTAGCTGAACGCCTTATTGACGCCGACGCGGTCCATGATTCTGATGGCTGGTGTGTTGTACGAGTATTTAAACGCCGTTTCCAGCGTGACCGTGCCGTACGTGCGGTTATTATAGTTCTGCGGGCAGTAATCCGCACTGCAGAATTTGCTTGCGTCAATCTTGCTGTGTGGCGTTGCGCCGGTCTTTTCAATGTAAGGTCCGTAATCAAGCAGCGGCTTAATGGATGAACCGGGCTGTCTGTATGCTTGATAGGCGCGGTTGAAATCATATTTATGATAATCTTTCCCGCCTGAAAGCGCGATAATCTGATGCGTCTGATGATTAATCACGGCCGCTCCGCCCTGGACGCCTGCATACGGCAGATTTTGATTCACTTGGGCGACGACCTGGTTTTGCATATACGGATTCAGCGCCGTATAAATCTTCACGCCGTCTTTTAACAATGTGCTGACCCTGTCGGAAAGCTCACTCTGTATTTTTTGTTTCGCCTTTCCGGAAGCTTTTTCAAGACGTTTGTCATAGCCTTCGGATGATGAAACAAGCTGTGTGAATTCATCATTTACATAGGAAACATAGTCAGGATATTTATTTGTTTTTTCGTTTATATCAAGCTTGATCTTTTCCTTTTCGGCTTTTTTCAGCTGTTTCCCGGATATAACGCCTGCTTTTTTCAATCCGTTAAGCAATCTGACTTGTCGTTTTTTCGTATAATCAAAATGCTTGAGAGGATCATATAATGTAGGGTTATTAGGGATAGCGCAGATAAAGGCCATCTCTCCCAAAGTGAGAGATTTCAGCGGCTTGCTGAAATAAAATTGTGCCGCCGAACCGACGCCGTATACGCCGTTATTAAAATAAATCGTATTTAAGTAGCCTTCTAAAATCTCATCTTTGCTGTATTTTTTCTCAAGCTGATAGGAATAGGCCAGCTCCGTCAGTTTTCGGCTGAAGGTGCGTTCATGGCTTAAATACACATTCCTTGCCAGCTGCTGGGTGATGGTGCTGGCGCCCTGATCAATTTTATGATCTTTGAAATTGGAGGCGGCCGCCCTGACCATCCCCATAAAGTCAAACCCTTTATGCTCATAAAAATGACGGTCTTCAGAGGTTAAAAACAGCTGTTTTACCTCATTCGGTATTTTATTAAAGGGCACGATCACGCGGTTCTCATGATCGCTGACAATCTCAGAAACAAGGCTTCCGTCCCTGTCATACATGTAACTGTTTTGAACCAGGTTGATCGCTTTTAAATCAATATGTTTATCGAGCACCTGATCAAAAGGCTTGATTTGTTTTACCTCTTTGCCGGAAGCAATAACTGTAAATGCAAACAACGGGATAATGCCGAGCAGCAAAATCCATCCGATTATTTTACGTACCATGGTCACTCTCTTTTCTCCTGATTTCTAGCCATATCGTATCATTCTTTTAAGAATACGAGAAGGTTAAATTTAGAAGAAATCGTGATCGCTGCCGGTCAGCCCGCATTTGACGCTGTATCCTTTTGCAAATGTCCCGCCATCCATAAAAGCCCCGCGCCTATTAAAAAGAGAAAGGCGGTGACGTAGAAAGCAGCCGAAATGGAAAAACCGCTCGAGACCGCACCTCCGAGCAGAGGGCCGAGCACATTTCCGAGAAAACGAAAGCTGACGTTATAGCCGAGCACCTCTCCCTGGATGCTGCCCGGCGCCCTGACGCGGATTGCGGCCGTAATGCAGGGGAGCGTGCCGCCCATGACCATGCCGAACAGAAATCTGAAGACTAACAGAATGGAGAGGGAGGAGGCGAGCGCCTGCGGAATGAAAAACACCGCTGAGGCAATCAAAAGCACGATTAAGATCCGGCTGTGGCCGAAGCGGTCGCCGAAGTCCCCCCATTTCCGGGCAAGCAATAAGCTTCCGAGTCCGGTCGCTGAAAACGCCATTCCGGAGAAAAAAGCTAAATTAACAGGTCCGTGCAGCTCATTGACATATAAAGCGAGCAGCGGCTGAATGCTGAAATTGCCGGTCTGCACGATCATAGTAAGCACCATCATCGCCCAAAGCGCGGGCTGGTGAAAAATATAGGAGAGCACCTGTTTTCTGGAATAGGTTTTCCGCTTGTTTTGTTTCTCGCCGAGCGGCTGCTCATTCACCTGAAATAAAACGAGAAGCACAGATGCGAAAATGACAAAGGACGTAATAAAAAATGTGTACGTAAACCCGAAGCTGTCAGCGAGCAGCCCGCCCAGCATCGGTCCGAATAAAGTTCCTGACACCTGACCCATCTGCAGTGTGCCGAGCGTCTTCCCGGCAGTCTCTTTCGGCGTCTGCGCCGAAATCATGGCAAGCGATGTCGGAACAAAGCCTGTTACTAGACCCATAAGCAGCCGCAGGACAAACAGCTGATAAACGGATGTCACAAACCCCATCAATAAAATGCTGATGGCAATGCCGGTTCCTGTAATCAAGAGAATTTTTTTGTAGCCGCGCTTATCGCCGAATCTTCCCCAAAACGGGGAAATCACAAATGCCATTAAAAACGTGACGCCGAACACATACCCGCTCCATCTCTGCACATACCCGCCCGAATGGGGGCTGATCGTTTCGATATATAACGAAAGAAACGGAACAATCATGGTCATGCTGGCGGAAATAAAGAAATTTGTAATCCAAATGACGACGAAGTTCTTCTTACGGACAGAAATAACATCACCTTCTTTACTTTTCGTGTATCTAATCATTAGTATATAGGAATGAATCCGGTATTTGTATTTTCGATGCGGATATAGGAAAATTCATTATTTTTAGAAAATGAAGAAAGTTTCAGAGGGGAAACTGATATACTATCATAAAATATCATTTTTGATCGGAGGAAAGGCAGGTGTAAAAAAGTGGATCAGCGCAGTCTGCTCATTATTGATTTTGAATTTACGATGCCTGACGGAAAATACAGCCCGCAAAATTTCTTTCCCGAGATTATTGAAGCGGGGATTGTCAAGACGGTGAATGATGAAGTGACTGAAACGTTTTCGAGTTATATCAAACCGAAAAAATTTCCGAAGCTGACGAAACGATGCAAAACCTTTCTGAACATCACCCAAAAAGACGTGGACGGCGGAATCACGTTTAATGAATTCATCCGCAAATTAAATGAGCTTGATCCTGATAAAAACTGCACGATCGTCACCTGGGGCAATATGGATATGAAAGTGTTAAAGCAAAATTGCATGTTTAACCATATCCCTTTTCCGTTCAAAGGAGAACTTCGGGATCTGTCCCTTGAATACAAAAACTTTTTCGGCGACAGAACATTGACCGGCCTTTGGAAAGCGGCAGAAGAGTATGGCGATAAAGGGACGGGCACGCATCATAAAGCGCTGGATGATGCGCGGACGACATACAAATTATTCAAGCTTGTCGAGCGGGATAAACAATATCTTGAAAAACCGAAACCTCCGACGATCGGTGATCGCGTCGATCTGACTGAACTGTTTCGCCGGGCCACATAAAAAAACCCAATCATGCCGACTGGGTCAAGTTCTTTTAAAATAGTCACGCTCTAACGCGGCCAAGTTGGCGAGCGAACGTTCCGCCCATTCTGAGCCGTCCGCTGTAAGCTGATCTTTCAGCCGGGCAGACGCCGCTTGTAAGGAAGCCGTATAATCAGGCACCTCGCCATCAAACGGTTTGACCATCTGATGCGGTATGTTTGTCTGTTCCCCGAATGCAAGCGCTCTTCTTTCATGAAAAAACGGAACATCCGCCTGCTTCGGATGATGAAGATCTCCTTGAGCGGGATGCGTCAGAACGGCTTTAATTTTCACTAAATAGTGATTGGGCCTGATGTCTGTCACTTCCCCTATGTATGCTCCTGTTTTATAAAACCCTTTTACGATTGTGCCGATTTCAAACGTATTCATAGCGTTCACCTCTCTCTAGTTATTCTATAAAAGATCAACGCGGTTGGCTAGTGAACAGCTGCCGGAAGCCTGACTGAGGCCGTTGTGCCCGAGTGCTCGCCGCTGGTGAAACAGACGGAGCCTTCATGATGCTGAATAATCGAGAATGTCACGGTAAGCCCGAGCCCGGTGCCGTTCGTTTTCAGCGTATAATACGGCTTGCCGAGTTTCTGCAGTTCTTCATCGGACATGCCGATTCCGTTATCCGTAATCTGAATGAGAATCATCTCTTCCTGTTTTTGGACGGAGACCTCGATTCGGCCGTTTTCAGAGGGCACGGCTTCAATACTGTTTTTAATCAGATTAATGAAGGCCTGTTTCAGTTTTTTTACATCGCCGAACACATATAAATCAGGCTCGCTTCGAACCGTAACGGTCACCGATTTAAAATGGGCATAAGACTCCATTAAGGAACCTGTTTCCTTTACGAGCAGAGAAATATCAAACTTTTCTTTTTCATAGTCATCCTGCTTCGCCATATCGAGATAATTCGTAATGATCGTCTGAGCCCGGTCGAGTTCGGACAGCACAAGTTTCTGATATCCGGAGTGGGATTTGTCCTGAAGCTGCTCGCCGCTGAACAGCAGCTGCACAAAACCTCTGACGACCGTAAGCGGATTGCGGACTTCATGGGCGACGCTTGCCGCAAGCTCGCTGACGACGGCCATTTTTTCTGAGTGAATCAGCCTTGCCCGCATGGACGCATTCTCATCAATGATCTCAATCAAATAAATGCACAGCAAAAGGGCGCTGACTTGAAAAAAAACAGATACTGCCGCCTCATAATAAACGGAAGGTAGATTTTGAAAATTGAAAATATTGGTCGCGGAATAGATGAAGACAGATGCGGTTAATAAGGCGGTTTCAGTGCAGCCGATGAGAAGAGCGAAAAGCAGTTTCTTCCGCTTTGAAAAAAAAGGCCATTTCGTTTGGAGCTGGATAGGGATGATGATTAAAAAAGGAATTAAGGATAAGAAAAAAAGAGCGGAAGGTTCAAACCATATGAGCTGAAAAAAAACGGATGCCGCCCCTGCGGCAAGTCCTGCGGCGGTACCGGAATAAAGCAGGCAGACGATAATGGGAATCAGCTGCAAACCGTAACGGACGGAATGAAGCTCCTGGATGGGAAAAGCCGTACATAATAAGGAAGATGACGCTGCAAATACGGCGACCAGCAGGCGGTTCGCTCTCGGCACAAGCAAATCGGGCTTGCTGAGCCAGAAGACTTGATAAAGAAAAATAGGGAATAAAATAAAAGAGAAGTGAAGCAGGTAATCCTTTACAATCTCCATTTATGCGAAATCCTTTCCTATGTAAATATGAATCTATTATAACATCTTTACCGGAAAAAAAAGTATATATTTCTCTAAAGCGAACGCCCTTATCTCATCTGATAAAGGCGTTCTTTCCGCTGCTAAGCGAGCGCTGCTTTCATTCTCTCAAGCCCTTCTTTTACGGCGGCGGCTGAACAGCCGACATTAAGTCTCATAAATCCTTCGCCGCCCGGTCCGTATTTTGTTCCCGGCTCTAATATGATTTTCCCTTTTTTGAGCATTCTTTCTTTGAGCTCGGCATCCGAAAATCCGTACTCGCTGAAATCCATCCAGATCAAATAGGAAGCGTCAGGCTTCATCATACGGACTTTCGGCAATTCTTGTCTTAAAAAGTCCTCAGCCAATTTCATATTCCCTTCAATGTAAGGAATCAGCGCGTCAAGCCAAGGGCCTCCCTTTGTATAGGCCGCTTCGATTGCTGCAACCGCAAATGTGTTGAGGCTGGAAATCCCGTTCTGATGCAATGCGGCGGAGAATTTCGCCCGCTTATACCGATCGGGAATGATAATGGCGGATGCCTGAATGCCGGCAATATTAAACGTCTTGCTCGGCGCGACACAAGTAACGGAAATCCGCGCAAACTCCTCAGACAGAGCAGCGAAAGGCGTATGCGGCTTTCCGTACAGCATCAAGTCGGAATGTATCTCGTCAGAAACGACGGTGACGTTATGGGCGGCGCACAGCGATCCGAGCTTCATAAGCTCATCCCGGCTCCACGCTCTGCCGGACGGATTGTGGGGGTTACAAAGAATCATCAGCTTGACCTCAGAATCGTTCAGCTTTTTCTCAAGATCCTCAAAATCCATACAGTAGACGCCGTTTTCTTCCCGTAATGGGTTATGTAAAACCTGCCGTTTGTTTTCCTTGATCATCTGATAAAAAGGCGTATACACCGGTGATTGAATCAACACCGGATCGCCCGGTTCGGTAAAGGCTTGTACGGCCATGCTGATTGCCGTGACAACACCGGGACTGAACGCGATGCTTGCGGGATCGGGCCGGTAGCCGTGCCGCGTCTCAAGCCATGAAGCGACGGCTTCTCTTGTGTTTTCGTCAGGAGACGTATAACCGAATATGCCGTGGTCAAGGCGGGCTTTTAAGGCGTCAGTGACCGCTTCGGGAGCGCGGAAATCCATATCGGCAACCCACATCGGAAGCGCATCCGATACGCCGAATAACGCTTCCGCCTTGTCCCATTTCACCGATTGTGTGCCAAGACGGTTTTCTCGAAGATCAAAGTTCATGTATGTCACTCCTGTAGTATCATTATTTTGCACAGCGTATCTATGATAAAATAGAATTGCAAACTTTATTATAAGCGGTGATGAAAATGGAAGAAAGCCAAGCGGTCATGGAAATGATGAAAATCATTGCCAAGTGGGACCCGTTTAAATATGGAGAAGATTTTTATGAGACAGAAGCCGTCGATATCGTTCAGGCCGTCTACAATGAAGACCGTGCCGACAAGCTGGCAGCAGCCATTCAGGATATCTTTGAAGCTTCATTTGAGCAAAAGCTTCCGATCGAAGGCTGCCAAAAGGCCGCCGAGCAGCTTCTGTCCATAAAAGAAAGCAGCTCCTGCACCCCTTAAAAACCGGCGGTTCCGCCGGTTTTTTTATTGAATAAATTCAAAAATCCGCTCCGAAACAAACTCCGGGCGCTCTTCGGGTACGAGGTGCCCCGTATCCTTCAGTGAATACAGAATGGAATCCGGCAGGTCGTCATGAAGCCGTTTTCCGACTGAGACCGGAACGACCCGGTCTTCTTCTCCCCAGATTAAAAGAGCGGGGTTTTGCACTTTCTTCAAATCCTCGGGCTCTAAATCGCCCTCCCTGTGTCTGATAAACCTTGTCATCGCTTTGAAAATCTGGTGGTCTGTAAATGGTTTTTCGTAACCGTCAATCATTTCCTGATCGATAAGCGTCCGGTCGTGAACGACATTTAACAGGTTGTTCAGCACGCCGTCTTTTGAAAGCCAATACTTAAGATACAGGTCAAAACAAGGGAGATGCGTCCCGAATATAATCGACGGGTGCGAGCGCTTTAAATACCCCGAGCTGCACAGCAGGACGATTTTAGAAAAAAGCTCGGGTCTGAGAAGAGACGCGGATAAGGAAATCTGGCCGCCCATTGAATGGCCGATGAGTGCGGCCCGGCTGATACCGAGCTTTTCCAGAAGTCCGATCAGAAGCTTGGCGAGGTTTGCGTAAGTATATACGAAAGTCCGTGACTTTTCCGATTGCCCGAAAGGAGGCAGGTCAACGGCGATAATATCATAATGGTTTCTGAGCAGCGGGATCAGTTTTCTGAAGCTGAATGCCGAAGATAAAAAACCGTGTACGCAGACGAGTGTCTGTCTGCCGGGATTTTCATAATGCTCGTAATACAGCTCAACTCCGTCTATCGCGGCCCGTTTAATCGGTGAAACAGCTTCCATGAGAGCCTTCGCCGTCCTTTCTTTGTTGTAATGTAAAGGCTTTTTTAATTGTCAGATTTTAGCTCTGGTTTCTTTCGGGTTTTTCTTAGCATTTGTCGAAAATCGTGATATAATGTCATGAAGATTTTTGATAATGCAAAGGTGTGAAACGTATGAAGCTGACCGAAAAAGAAACAGAAATATTAGAAATTTTAGACGAAAACAGCCGCGTTGATGCGGAAACGATTGCGAAAATGGCAAACATTCCCGCTGAAGAAGTCAAAAGCATCATTGAAAAGCTTGAAAAGGAAAAAGTCATCATTGATTATGCGGCGATGATCGACTGGCGCAAAGTCGACGGTTTGGAAGGCGTCACGGCGATGATTGACGTAAAAGTCACTCCGAAACGAAATGTCGGCTTTGATGAAGTCGCTGAGCGGATATACAGATTCCAGGAAGTTGAATCAGTGTACCTGATGTCAGGGGTGTATGACTTATCTGTCGTTATTCGCGGCAACACGATGTCAGACGTGGCAAGCTTCGTGTCTGAAAAATTGTCCACCCTTGAGTCTGTCGTTTCCACGACAACGCACTTCATCCTGAAAAAATATAAGCATGACGGCAAAGTCTTTGAAAGCGGAGACGATGACAAAAGAATCGTGGTGTCTCCGTAAATGGAAACGAAGACTTCTTATTTATCTGACTACGTGCAGCAGATTAAACCGTCAGGCATCCGCAAATTCTTTGATCTGGCCGCTACGATGGAAGGCGTCATTTCACTGGGAGTGGGAGAGCCTGACTTTGTGACGGCCTGGAACGTGAGGGAAGCGAGTATTCTTTCTTTAGAACAGGGTTATACGGCTTATACGGCAAATGCGGGTCTTTATGAACTGAGAGAAGAAATCAGCCGCTACTTAGATCAGCGGTTCGGCCTGAGTTATTCGCCTGACAGTGAACTGATCGTTACTGTAGGGGCAAGCCAGGCGCTTGATCTCGCTGTCCGCGCCATTATGAATCCTGGAGAAGAAATGTTAATTCCCGAACCGTGTTTTGTCGCATATGAATCACTCGTGACCCTGACGGGGGCGAAGCCGGTGCCGATTCAGACTGTCGCTGCAAAAGGTTTCAAAGCATCAGCAGCCGATTTTGAAGCAGCCCTGACGGACAAAACAAAAGCGCTGCTTCTATGTTCGCCGTCAAATCCGACAGGTTCTGTCTATTCGAAAGAAGAGCTTGAATCCATCGCTGCTTTCGCTGAAAAACACGACTTGATCGTGCTTGCCGATGAAATTTATGCCGAGCTGACGTATGATGAGCCATTCACGAGCATGGGGGCCATCCGCGGCATGAAGGAACGCACGGTTCTTATTTCCGGCTTCTCCAAAGCATTTGCCATGACGGGGTGGAGACTCGGATTTACGGCGGCGCCTCCCGTGATCAGGGATGCCATGCTCAAAATTCATCAGCACGCGATGATGTGCGCGCCTTCCATGGCTCAGTACGCGGCGCTTGAAGGGCTGAAAAACGGCCAGGAAGACGTCGAAAGAATGAAGAAAAGCTATCGGAGACGCCGAAACCTGATTGTGGAGACATTGAACGAAATCGGACTCGGCTGCCACCACCCCGGCGGAGCATTTTACGCCTTTCCTTCCATTCAGTCGACCGGCATGAGTTCAGAAGAATTCGCGGAACAGCTGCTCATTGAAGAAAAAGTAGCCGTCGTTCCGGGGAATGTGTTCGGCCCGAGCGGCGAAGGCTACATCAGATGTTCCTATGCGACATCCATTGAGCAGATTCAGGAAGCGCTCGTCAGAATCAAACGGTTTGTTGAAAAAAGGGCATAAAAAAAGATACGAACCCGGTTCGCATCCAAATAAAAGGGGGGAATACTAGAAAGCCTTCGTAATCATAGTATACCCCCATTTTTCTGTGCTTAAACATGATCATGTGAAAAAGTTCTCTTTGCGAAAAACAAACTTGTATGATATAATTTTAAATTGCGTATAATCTGTATTTAATTTAACTTAGGAGTTGTTATGAATGGCAGCAAAATTTGAAGTGGGCAGTGTTTACACTGGTAAAGTAACAGGATTACAAGCGTATGGTGCGTTTGTTGCATTAGATGAAGAAACTCAAGGACTTGTTCACATTTCTGAAGTCACTCACGGTTTCGTAAAAGACATTAACGAACACCTTTCTATCGGTGACGAAGTACAAGTAAAAGTACTTGCGGTTGACGAAGAAAAAGGCAAAATCAGCCTTTCTATCCGTGCGACTCAAGCGGCGCCTGAAAGAAAAGAAAGCAAACCAAGAAAACCGAAAGCGGCTCAAGCTTCTGAAGAAACATCTGCTCCGCAAGGTTTCAACACATTGAAAGATAAGCTTGAAGAGTGGATTGAACAGTCCAACCGCAAAGACCTTATCAAAAAATAATCATCAAAAAAAGCACCGGATATGTATGTTCGGTGCTTTTTTTATGTTTATCTGACTTCCGGATTTGCCGCTTCCTCGCGGGATGTTTCTTCGTTCGGCTTAAACAGCAGGCCGAGATTGATCAGACCGGCGATGCCGACAAGACCGTAAATAATCCGCGACAGAGCTGATCCTTGGCCGCCGAAGATGGCTGCTACTAAATCAAATTGGAAAAATCCGATCAGTCCCCAGTTAATAGCGCCGATAATCGTTAATACGAGACAGATACGCTGAATAACACTCATGTAAACAACCTCCTCTATGAATTCGTGAAACAGTTATAGATTGTGACAAAGCAAAGAATCTATGCATACTACATTCTCCGCCGTGTAAATCACACACTGTCTCAAGCTGTACAAGTGCCTTTCCCGGGAAGCCGCTGTCTGTAAACCGCGTGATGTGCCGTCAAAAAAGCGGATTGCTTTACATTGAATGTCATCTTTCTGCATAATATAAATCCAAAGGAGGAGATGTCATGCAAAACTTTACATATTGGAATCCGACCAAATTGATTTTCGGAAAGGGAGAGGTCGAAAAACTTCCTGAAGAAATCAAGCCGTACGGAAAGAATGTACTGCTCGTATACGGGGGCGGCAGCATTAAGCGCAGCGGTCTTTATGATCAAGTAACCGAACTGCTGAAAAAAGCAGGAGTTACCGTACATGAATTGGCAGGCGTAGAGCCGAATCCGCGTGTCTCAACGGTGAACAAAGGTGTTGCGCTCTGTAAAGAAAACAGCATCGATTTCTTATTGGCCGTCGGCGGCGGAAGTGTCATTGACTGCACGAAAGCCATCGCGGCGGGCGCTAAATATGACGGCGACGCGTGGGATATCGTCACGAAAAAACACCAGCCGAAAGAAGCGCTGCCGTTCGGAACAGTGCTGACCCTTGCGGCAACCGGTTCGGAGATGAACTCCGGATCAGTCATCACAAACTGGGAGACACAAGAGAAATACGGATGGGGGAGCCCGCTCGTTTACCCTAAATTCTCTATTCTCGATCCGGTAAACACATTTACCGTTCCGAAAGACCACACCATTTACGGCATGGTCGATATGATGAGCCATGTGTTTGAACAATATTTCCACCACACGTCAAACACGCCGTATCAGGACCGGATGTGTGAATCGCTTCTGCGCACGGTGATTGAAACAGCGCCGAAGCTGATCAATGATCTGGAGAACTACGAGCTTCGTGAGACGATTTTATATACAGGCACGATCGCATTAAACGGAATGCTGTCAATGGGCGCAAGAGGGGATTGGGCCACACACAACATCGAGCATGCGGTATCAGCGGTTTACGATATACCGCACGCCGGAGGTTTAGCGATTCTGTTCCCGAACTGGATGAGACATGTGCTCAAAGAAAATCCGGCCCGCTTTAAACAGCTTGCCGTCCGTGTTTTCGATATAGACGAGACAGGCAGATCAGATGAAGAGATCGCACTTGAAGGAATCAGCAAGCTGTCTGATTTCTGGACGAGCCTCGGCGCTCCGAACAGACTCGCTGATTATGATATTTCTGATGAGAAGCTGGATACGATTGCAGATAAAGCGATGGCAAACGGAGCATTCGGACAGTTCAAGTCACTGCAGAAAGAAGACGTGCTTGCGATACTGAAAGCATCATTGTAATAACATAAAGGGGGCGGCCGGATTGGCAGCTCCTTTTTTTCTGTGTTATAGTAATTCCCTTACGATTTTTTTGGAGGTCATGATAAATGGAGAACTTTACTTACTACAATCCGACGAAACTGATTTTCGGAAAAGGTCAAATCGACCAATTGAAAAAAGAGCTGAAGCAATACGGGAAAAACGTGCTGCTTGTTTACGGAGGCGGCAGCATTAAGCGAAACGGCCTGTATGACCAAGTAACAGGCATCTTAAAAGAAGAAGGCGCAACCGTTCATGAGCTTGCGGGCGTTGAACCGAACCCGCGTCTGGAAACGGTAAATAAAGGAATTGAGCTGTGCAGACAGCATGAGATTGATTTCCTTCTCGCAGTCGGCGGCGGAAGTGTCATCGACTGTACAAAAGCGATTGCGGCCGGTGCGAAATATGACGGCGACGCATGGGACATTTACAGCAAAAAAGTAACGGCGCAGGACGCACTCCCGTTCGGCACGGTGCTGACGCTTGCGGCGACAGGCTCTGAAATGAACCCTGATTCCGTTATCACAAATTGGGAAACAAACGAAAAATTCGTATGGGGCAGCAATGTCACTCATCCGCGTTTCTCCATTTTAGATCCTGAGAATACTTTCAGCGTTCCGGAAAACCAAACCGTATACGGCATGGTGGATATGATGAGCCACGTATTTGAACAATACTTCCACAATGTTGAAAACACGCCGCTTCAGGACAGAATGTGTTTTGCGGTCCTTCAGACGGTAATTGAAACAGCACCGAAACTTTTGGAAGACCTTGAGAACTATAAGCACCGTGAAACGATTTTATACGCGGGTACGATCGCATTAAACGGCACGCTGCAAATGGGCTATTTCGGCGATTGGGCTTCCCATACGATGGAGCACGCCGTATCAGCGGTGTATGACATCCCTCACGCGGGAGGACTTGCGATTCTGTTCCCGAACTGGATGAGATACACGCTGGATACAAATGTAGACCGTTTTAAAAACCTGATGCTCAACATGTTTGACATTGATACTGAAGGCAAAACGGATAAAGAAATTGCGCTTGAAGGGATCGATAAATTGTCCGCGTTCTGGACAAGCCTCGGTGCACCGTCCCGCCTTGCGGATTATGACATCGGTGAAGACAAGCTTGAGCTGATCGCAGACATCGCCGCAAAAGAAATGGAATACGGCGGATTCGGCAATTTCCAAAAACTGAACAAAGATGACGTACTTGCCATCTTAAAGGCGTCACTGTAAGATACATTCCCGGCCGGGGTGAAGATGAAATAGATTTTCAAGCTGCAGATGTAATCACATGCTGCGGATTTGACTCCCTGTTTCTGTACATTTAGCAGAAAAGGATTAATTAACTTTGCGATTGCCGATCATCTATTTACACAAAATCTAAATCATGAAGAGCCTTGCTATACTTCGAATTTAAAAAAGGGGCGCTGATTCAATCAGCGCTCCTTTTATGCATTTTGTGTACTAAGGTCCCGCTGAGCCCCCATATAGCTTCCCATTAAGTTTTGATAACCGGGAAGATGACTGGAGATTAATGCGCCAAAACCTTCAACATCGTTGCGCCAATCACGCTGAAGCTCGCATGCTACGCTGAACCAGTTCATAAGCTGCGCGCCGCCATGAGCCATACGGGTTAGTGATGCATCTGCTACTTGCTTATTAAACGTCCCCGAAGCATCTGTCACAACAAACACTTCGTAGCCTGCTTTAATGGCAGAAAGCGCAGGAAAAGCAACGCAGACATCTGTAACTACACCTGCGATAATCAGCTGTTTTTTGCCAGTCGCTTCAATGGCTTTAACAAAGTCTTCATTGTCCCATGCATTAATTTGTCCGGGACGGGCTATTTTTGGCGCATCAGGAAAGAGATCAACGAGTTCTTGCATGAGCGGTCCGTTGGGTCCGTTTTCAAAGCTGGTTGTTAAAATAACCGGTAAATCAAAGAATTTAGCCGTATCACCGAGAGCCAATACATTGTTTTTAAATTCATCAACGCCATAGTCACGCACGAGACCGGAAATAAGGCCGGTTTGATGGTCAACTAAAAGCACGGCAGCATCATCTTTTGAAAGACGGGAATAAAGATCAGACATTTTATAATCCTCCTTGAATTAAGGCAAGTAAGTTTGTGAATTGAAAACGGTAAATCTATTCATATGCTGTATAGATAGAAAGTTATTTCTGAGGTGACTTTTCGTGAGGGTGATGATCCTTCAATTAATCTGGAACGGGAACCGGAGCATGATCAATCCAATGGATGAACTGTTGTAAATAGCGTTGAAGATAACATTTCGTTTGTTCATCCGTAAGTATGTTTTGAGCGGAATCAATTTTCTCATGGACTTGCGAAATCAGCATTTTTTGAAATGGCAAAACATTGACTTGCATAGCTTCGAGTACTTCTCTCATTTGCGTTTGACCAAAGGCAGTGCCGAACCCTCCGGGGGTTGCGCCGATTAAGCCAACCGGTTTTCTGTTTAAAACAGAAGAGGTCCGCGGTCTCGATGCCCAGTCCAATGCGTTTTTTAATACCCCCGGAATTCCGGAATTGTACTCTGGACTTACAATGATGACGCCGTCAACGTCTTGTATATCAGCTCTAAAGGATGTTACGGAGTCTGGTGCTCCGGCAATTTCTAAATCTTCGTTAAAAAAAGGAAGATTGTCTATTTCAACCCAACGAAATTGAGCCGCATTATCGAAGTCAAACAATGATTGAGCAATTGCTCGATTATACGAGTTTTTTCGTAAACTTCCGCAAATAAGACCAATGGTTTTAGTCATAAAATCACCTCCCGGTTTAAAATCACTTTCATCTTAACACGATACCCCAAATATAGACACTATTTTTAAAAATGGACATTTATGCCTTAATATGACTGCGCGGCAGCCTCTCAAGAGGAGTACTATATAAAAAGAACCGGCCCATCGGGATTGGCGATGGATGTCATCCTGCTCCAAAGTAAAGGTGATACGTTCCTGGATCATCAACATTCGATTCGTTACCCCTCTCACGATTATTACAAATATAACCATATCGAATCCGGGATATTGTATAAAAAATGAACGCATCTTTAGCGCAAATCCCGTATTCATCCGGCCTTCTTCATGACTTGATTTAGCGGGTGAGTTCATATAAAGTGAAAGAGAAAACAATTCACCGTGATGGAGGGACAAGCAAATGACGCATGTACGCTTTGATTACTCAAGAGCGTTACCTTTTTTCAATGAACATGAACTTACATACGCACGTGATTTCGTAAAAACGGCACACCATAATATCCATGAAAAAACAGGCGCCGGAAGCGACTTTTTAGGATGGGTGGACCTCCCTGAAAACTACGATAAAGAAGAATTCGCGCGCATTAAAAAAAGCGCTGAAAAAATCAAATCAGATTCAGACGTGCTTCTCGTCGTGGGTATCGGCGGTTCATACTTAGGCGCCCGCGCGGCGATTGAAGCGCTCAATCATTCTTTCTATAACGTCCTGCCGAAAGACAAGCGCAAAAACCCTCAAGTTATCTTTATCGGCAACAATATCAGCTCAACTTATATGAAAGATGTTATGGATCTTTTAGAAGACGCTGATTTCTCTATCAATGTCATTTCTAAATCAGGCACGACGACGGAACCTGCAATCGCTTTCCGGATTTTCCGCAAACTTCTTGAAGAAAAATACGGAAAAGAAGAAGCGAAAGCGCGGATTTACGCGACGACAGATAAAGAGCGCGGCGCTTTAAAAACGCTTTCTAATGAAGAAGGCTTCGAATCATTCGTTATTCCTGATGATGTCGGCGGACGTTTCTCCGTTCTGACTGCGGTAGGCCTTCTGCCGATTGCGGTAAGCGGGGCTGATATCGATGAAATGATGAAAGGCGCTCTTGATGCAAGCAAAGACTTTTCCAGCTCGGAATTAGAAGAGAACGCGGCTTACCAATACGCCGTCGTCCGCAACGTTCTGTATAATAAAGGAAGAACCATTGAAATGCTTATCAACTATGAGCCTGCGCTGCAATACTTTGCGGAATGGTGGAAGCAGCTCTTCGGCGAAAGTGAAGGAAAAGATGAAAAAGGCATCTATCCTTCTTCCGCTAACTTCTCAACAGACCTTCACTCTCTCGGTCAATACGTGCAGGAAGGCAGACGCGATCTGTTTGAAACTGTATTAAACGTTGAAAAACCGAAGCATGAGTTGACAATTGAAGAAGCGGAAAATGATCTCGACGGCTTAAATTACTTAGCCGGAAAAACGGTCGATTTCGTCAACAAAAAAGCGTTCGAAGGCACGATGCTTGCCCATACAGACGGAAAAGTGCCGAACTTAATTGTCAACATTCCGGAGCTTAATGCATATACATTTGGATATCTCGTCTATTTCTTTGAAAAAGCGGTGGCGATGAGCGGTTATCTGCTCGGAGTCAACCCGTTTGATCAGCCGGGTGTTGAAGCCTATAAGGTGAATATGTTCGCGCTTCTCGGCAAACCGGGCTTTGAAGAGAAAAAAGCAGAACTTGAAAAACGCCTTGAAAAATAAAAAGAAGGGCTGGCCCTCAGCATGACGGGTCAGCCTTTTTTAAACCGTGAAAGGTGTGTTGATGAATGATACGACTCTTATGTAAGCATGCCGTCATTTCCGTCTGTTCCGCCGCTATTGTCTATTCGGCACTAAAACTGTCTCCTGAATCCCTCTTACAAACCATCCTGTTTTTCGCTTTCCCTCTCGGCTTGTTTACGGACATGGTCCGGCTGAAACTGAAGATTGGCCGGATGCAGTCGCTGATCACGAAGTGCTGTCTCTATGCCGCCGTTTTCTATATTTCAACGGAAGCCGTTCTCTCCGCAATTGTGACGTATGTTCTGATTGAATGCGCCGTTATCTCTTTCCGGCGTCTGTCTGCCGCTCCCGATTCTTCCCGGGCGCCGTATGAAGATGCCGCAGAGCGGGGACGCTAAAGACAAAAAGGAGCATATGCACATGATCAGCATACCATCTTCACTTGAAGGGCAATCGTTTTTACTCCGCGAATTGGAACAGGTGATGAAACCGATCGGTTATACCATCGGAGGCGGCTGGGAGTATGACCGCGGGTTCTTTGATTACAAAATTTCCGATCAGGACGGCTATTTATTTCTCCGTATCCCTGTTGAAGCAAATAAGGGACACCTGGATGAACGGGGGGCCGCCGTTACAATCGGCACACCCTTTTTGCTGAGGCACGTCTATCAGCAGGCAACGGATGATCACGCAGGCGGCGGTGTTTTTGAGTCATTATTCAACCAATTCTCCGAGCCGAAACGGCGGGATGCGGCAATTGACCGCTCATATACAGATATCGGCATCTCGCTTGTGAAAGAGCTGGAAGACGTCCTGCTGCATTAAAGAGCCAAAAACAGATCAGTATCGAGCACCTTGTATGACAGGGGAGGGGTCAGCATCGGCCCCTCTTCTTTTTGTATGCCGATGATCGTGGTATTCCGTTTGAGATAATAGAGCGCACAGTCATGATAAGATGAGCCCTTTAATTCCCCGGGAACGGGAATGATGCGAACCTTTTTCTCCAGCGTCAGATCTGACAGCGTTTGCGGTTTGGCAAGCTGCAGCTTGACCCGGTAATGCTCAAACATCACCCGGCTCGACAGCCGTGATGTGCACAGAATCTTATTGGCTCCTGCGCGCTCGGCGTTTTTGACATACCGTTCCGTTAAAATTTCCACGATACAATAAACGGACGGATGCAGCCCTTTGATGGCGAGAAGCGTTAATACCGACAGCATATCAGCTTCGGATTCATTTTTCTGCTGATCCGCTGTCAGAATGACGGTATCGGCTTCCGTAATATTCGCCTTATTGAGCGTGCTGTCATCAGCGGCATGTCCGCGGATGAAATGGACGTTTTCAATAAGCGGCCCTTCCCTTAATGAATCATCAATCAGGACGACAGTTTTTGACGGCGCGATGTGCTGCAGTTCTTTCAGCAGCATATGCGATTTCTCATTCCATCCGATAAGAATGACGTGCCCCTTGCCTTTAAAAGCGACCTTCCCTTCGACATAGCGGTGCTGTTTGCTGAATACGGCTGAAGAAAGCGTGGCGAAATAGGCGGTCACAAAACTCGCTCCGCTTAATACAAGCACCATGCCGGCAATCTGCCCGAGCGGCGTCTGGGGAACGTAATCGCCGTAGCCGACCGTGGCCACCGTAATAACCGCCCACCAAACCCCTTCAAACACAGACGTGAATTGCTTCGGTTCAAGCATGTAAATGAGTTGGCCGAACAATAAAATCAAGGCGATAATGATCAGCCCGATCCGAACATATAACGGCCATCTCAGCCAGGAAATAAAAATACGGTTTGATTTCATTCGTCCGGCTCTTCTTTCGACAGAGAGATGGATAAAATCTGCTTAATAATGGTGTTTAGTTTTTCGTCCAGCTGTTCCTGGCCGTATGAGTCACGCGCATGTCTGATTAAATCGGCCGTCTCATCTTCAAACTGAATGAGAGGCTCGTCGTTTTCCGATTCATTATAGAGCTGGATAAAGGCGTCAAGCCCCTCGTTCATTCTGTCTATCGCATTGCTCAGCTGTTCTTTCTCGCCATTTGTCACTTTCATGTCGATCACACCTGTATCTTTTTTTATACAGTATGTCCCAGTTCGTTTGATGTCTTTCAAAAATCGCCGAAAACATATTCACCCTTATTTTTTCATATGATAAAGAAAGCGGACCGAAAAAGGGTGAGTCAAATGACAGTCATTCAAAAACTGCTGGCGGCGCTGGCCGGAGCGCAGCTGCTCGCTTCGGCGGCCGTATTGCTTATTTTCGATTTGAATGGACACAATCATATGTCCGGCGGATTTTCATGGCTTGTTTTTGCAAAAGAGACCGCAGGCACGTTTCCGTTTTACATCGGATTGGCCGGGTGTATCCTCATCATGCTCGGAGGATTGATTCCTGTCAGAAAAAAGAAGCGGATTTCTGTACAGGAAAGCGGACAATCATTAAAATAATATATAAGCAGATCGTACGATATAAGAGAAAAAGGAAGAGGATAATATGCTGTTTATCTTTTTAACAATTGCTGCATTGGGATTGTCGTTTTGGGCACAATTTAAAGTGAAAAGCAATTTTCAGAAATACTCAGACGTAGAAGCTTCCAGTCAGCGGACGGGGGCGGAAACGGCAAGACGGATTCTTGATATTAACGGTTTATATGATGTGCCGGTAGAACCGGTAAGAGGCACTTTAACAGACCATTACGACCCGACGGAGCGGGTGGTGCGTTTATCTGAGCCGGTATATTACGGCCGCTCCATTTCCGCCATTTCCGTCGCTTCCCATGAAGTCGGACATGCTTTGCAGCATCAGGAATCATACGGCGCGCTTGTGCTGAGGCACAAAATTTTTCCGGTCGTCAATTTTGCCTCCGGGGTTGCCCCTCTGCTTTTCTTGGGCGGGATGCTCCTGGGCAGCTTGAACTTAATCGGACTCGGCATTATTTTGTTTTCGGCCGCTGTTTTTTTCCAGCTTGTCACACTGCCTGTCGAGTTTAATGCCAGCGCGAGGGCGAAGCGGATTATCGTGTCGGAAGGATTCATTCGCAACAGTGAAGAACACGGCGTGAATAAAGTGCTGAACGCCGCCGCGCTGACGTATGTGGCTGCGGCGCTCGTTTCATTATTCGAGCTGCTTCGTTTTGTGATGATTTTCTTAAATGGTCGTGATGAGAATTAACACGAAGGAGGTGGCCCCTTACCGTTTGCGGTAGGGGTTTTTTTGCTTATATTAAAACTGATTCTCATTATGCTGTTAATCGGATTAACGGCCATCTTTGTCGCTGCGGAATTTGCGATTGTCAAAATCCGCGGTTCAAAAATTGCGGAGCTGGTTGAAACCGGAGACAGCCGGGCGCTCGCGGCGCACAGGGTGATTTCAAATCTCGATGAATATTTATCAGCGTGCCAGCTCGGCATTACGATTACGGCGCTCGGACTCGGCTGGCTCGGTGAACCGACGATTCAGCGGCTTCTTCATCCTGTTTTCAGCCTGATCGGAATGCCGTCATCTATTACGCACGTCGTCACGTTTATTGCGGCGTTTATCGCCGTCACGTATCTGCACGTCGTCATCGGAGAGCTTGCGCCGAAAACGATATCCATTCAAAAAGCCGAAGCCGTCAGTCTGTGGACGGCGAAACCGCTCATTCTGTTTTATAAAGTGATGTATCCGTTTATTAAGCTGTTAAACGGCTCAGCCGGATTTTTGGTCAAGCTGTTCGGTTTTCATTCGGTGAAAGAACATGAGGTCGTGGTCAGTGAAGAAGAATTGCGGCTGATTTTGTCCGAAAGCTATAAAAAAGGTCAAATCAATCAATCTGAATTCCGTTACGTCAATAAGATATTTGAATTCGATAACCGGGTCGCCAGAGAAATCATGGTGCCGCGCACCGAAATCGCCGCCATCTCGCTTGAACAGTCAGTTGACGAAGCCATACATTTGATCATCAACGAACGGTATACGCGATATCCGGTTATTAAGGAAGACAAAGATCACATTCTCGGCATTATTAACAATAAGGATTTATTTAAAGCGTATTTTCTCGGCCGCTCCATTGAATTAAAAGAAATTATGCGTCCGGTCATCAGAGTCATTGAAAGCATCCCCGTTCAGGAGCTTTTGATCCGCATGCAGAAGGAGCGGATTCATATGGCGATTCTTGTTGACGAATACGGCGGCACGGCGGGGCTTGTGACCGTCGAAGACATATTGGAGGAAATCGTCGGGGAAATCCGTGATGAATATGACCAGGATGAAATGCCCCACATCGTCAAAAAAGGCGAACACCACTATGTGATGGACGGCAAGGCGCTCATAGAAGAGGTGAATGATCTTCTTGATATCGCCATCGAAAATGAAGACATTGACACGATTGCCGGCTGGCTCTTAACACAAAAAATGGAGCTGAAAAATGGTGATGTGTTTCATGCCGAAGGGTGTGAATTTAAGGTGCTGGAAGCGGAAGACCATCATATCCGCTTCGTTGAAATTAAAAAAACTGATTTCTGAGCCTCCTGCTTTTGCAATGAGGCTTTTTTTTATGGAAAAAATGTTTCTTCGTCCCGCTCCTTCATATGATGTAAAGAAAGGAGTGTCGGTATGAAAACGGATTGGTGGAAAACGGCGGCCGTCTATCAAATTTATCCCCGAAGCTTTATGGATTCGAACGGGGACGGAATCGGCGACATTAACGGCATCAGAGCAAAGCTTCATTACATAAAAGAGTTGGGGGCGGATGTGATCTGGCTTTGTCCCGTTTTTGACTCGCCGGGCGCGGACAACGGCTACGATATTCGGAATTATAAACAAATTGCCGGCGAATTCGGGACGATGGAGGATTTTGACCGGCTCCTTGCGGATGTCCATGCGCTCGGCATGAAGCTGATTATAGACCTCGTCATCAACCATACAAGCGATGAGCACCCTTGGTTTATCGAATCACGCTCAGCGAAAGATTCCGAAAAACGGAACTGGTACATCTGGAGAGACGGAAAAAACGGCAAAGAGCCGAACAATTGGGAAAGCATTTTCGGCGGATCGGCGTGGGAATATGACCAAGAGACCGGCCAGTATTACCTGCACCTGTTTGACAAAAAACAGCCTGATTTAAATTGGGAAAACGAAGCGATGAGGCAGTCCGTTTATGAGATGGTCCGCTGGTGGCTTGATAAGGGCATAGACGGCTTCCGGGTGGATGCCATTTCTCACATTAAGAAAAAAGAAGGGCTCCCTGACATGCCGAATCCGGACGGTCTCCCATACGTCCCATCTTTCCCGTATCATATGAATGGGGAAGGCATAATGGATCTCTTAAAAGAGCTGAAACGGGAAACATTTTCGCGCTATCCGATCATGACGGTCGGCGAGGCGAACGGAGTGGCGGCTTGGGAGGCGGCTGATTGGGCCGGTGAAGAAAACGGCGTCTTTCAAATGATTTTTCAATTTGAACATCTCGGCCTCTGGGATACGGAAGATGATCAAAGCATTTCCATTCCGGCGCTTAAGCGCGTCTTGTCCGGCTGGCAGAACAGTCTTGAAGGAAAGGGCTGGAACGCGTTGTTTATGGAGAACCACGATCAGCCCCGTTCCGTCTCGGTATGGGGTGACGAACGGTTTTTGACAGAAAGCGCCAAGGCACTCGCCGCGATGTATATGCTGATGAAAGGCACGCCGTTTATTTACCAGGGGCAGGAGCTCGGAATGACCAATGTTTCGTTTCCATCCATTGAAGATTATGATGACGCCGCAATGAAATATCTGTATGAAAAAGAGACGTCCCGCGGCGTTCCGCATGAAAAAGTGATGAAGATCATCTGGAAGAAGGGCCGGGATAATTCACGGACACCGATGCAATGGAGCGGTGAGGCGAACGGCGGGTTTTCTGATGCTTCTCCGTGGCTCGGAGTGAATCCGAACCACACATGGCTGAATGCTGCATCACAAATGCAGGATGAAACATCCGTATACCATTTCTACAAACGGCTGCTCGCCCTCAGAAAAGAACACGGTGTATTGATCAGCGGCACATATGAATTGCTGCTTCCGAATGACCGGCAGATTTATGCCTATCTAAGAAAAAACGGAACAAAAACCGCCCTGATCATCACAAATCTGTCCCGAACCCCCGCTTTATACAGGCATCCCGGTTATCCGCTTGACTCCGATTCTCTCGTGCTTGCAAACGCGGAGACAGAAGCGCACCGCCATGTGACATCCTTTCTTTTAAAGCCTTATGAGGCCCGCGTATATATATGGTGAAAAACTTCAGTCCCGAGGCTGAAGTTTTTTGTGATCTGCGTTTATCATCGCGATCCGACAGGAAAAGACAAATACAGAAACGAATATGGGAAAGGAAGAGAAAAAGAAAGGAGGCATTTATATGCTGAAAAAATTGCAGATTCAAACAAACAGACGGGATGAAATGATCGACATCACACATGAAGCTGAAGCGTTTCTCCGCAAAACAGGCGTAAAAAACGGTTTGGCGCTCATATACTGTCCCCATACAACCGCCGGCATTACCATAAATGAAAATGCCGATCCGGATGTGAAGAGGGATATGCTCAGAAGGTTTGATGAAATGTATCCGTGGGAGCACGAACTGGACCGGCATATGGAGGGAAATACGGCGGCACATATGAAAGCGAGTACAACCGGCGCCTCCCAGCATGTCATCATAGAAGACGGGCGCCTGATACTCGGAACATGGCAGGGCGTTTATTTTTGCGAATTTGACGGTCCGCGAAACAGAACCTGTTATATCAAAATACAGGCTGAAACGGAGGAAAACACAAATGAGTGAGTGGATGAGTGCATTATCATTAACAAAGCCCGTCATTCAGGCGCCGATGGCCGGCGGGCTGGTCACGCCGCGTCTGGCTTCGGCGGTATCAAATGAAGGGGCGCTCGGAAGCCTCGCTTCAGGATACGTCAGCCCGCAAGCGCTTGAAAAACAGCTTATCGAGATGAAAGAGCTGACGGACCGCTCCTTTCAAGTAAATCTTTTCGTCCCGGAAGAAAGGCAGATGCCTGAGGCGGAACTTGTTGAAAAATGGAAATCCCGCATCCCGAGGGCAAATGACGCCAAGCCGTTCTCTGATTTGAAAGAAGAATGGAATGATTTCGAGGAAAAAGCGGAGCTTCTGATCCGTTACGGAGTCAAAGCGTGTTCATTCACCTTCGGCCTGCCGCCGGAAGAAACGGCGGAAAAGCTGAAGAAAAGCGGTTGTTTCCTTTTCGGCACGGCGACAACGCCGGAGGAAGCGAAGGCCTTTGAAGAACGGGGGATGGACGCCGTTATCCTTCAGGGAATAGAAGCCGGCGGACATCGCGGGTCGTTTCTGCCGGTTAAAGGAGAACCGGCTCTCGGCCTTATGGCGCTGATTCCGCAGGCTAAAGACGCGCTGAATATCCCGGTCATTGCGGCAGGCGGCATTTTTGACCGCCGCGGCGTGCAGGCGGCCCGATGTTTGGGTGCAGACGGCGTTCAAGTAGGAACACCGTTTCTCCTTTGTGAAGAAAGCAGCGCCTCACCGGCATATCAAAAAGCGATTGCCGAATCAAAAGGAGCCGACACGCGGCTGACCACCCTGTTTTCGGGAAAACAGGCGCGGGGAATCGTGAATCAGTTCATGAAAACATATGAGGCTGACGAGGGAAATACGCTGCCTTATCCGCTGCATAATACGCTGACAAAGCCGATGCGCGGGCACGCGGCTCAATCAGGAGACGCGGAGTATATGTCTTTATGGGCCGGCCAGTCCGCCGCGAAACTTGAAGGGCCGACAGACGTGAAAACCGTTTTGGACGGATTGTGCGAATCATAATCCAGAAATCGTGAGGTGATGGATGATGAAGATTCTTCAAATGTCCTACAAAAAAAGAGGGACTATTGAGTTTGTCTTTGAAGATTTTCCGCATTCCAAAGTCACCATGGCGCCGATTAAAGGGTATTACTTTGTCCGCGCCATTAAATGGAGCCGACGGGACAGAGCCGTCACCCGACATGATTTAGAGAAGTTTGAATGGGCTGCAAACCAAGCGCTCGGCACGACGGCTTTTTACCGGAAAAGAAAAGCATTCCGCATCCCATCGTCAAAATGACAGACGATGGGATTGTTTTAATGCATGATCTGATAAAGCGCGGGTGCATCAAGCCTTGTTGCCTGGTTAAGCAGATAAGCCGGCTGCACGGCATTTTTTTTTCTTAAAGAATTCAATCTCTGGATGATTTGTTCAGCCGTCAGAATCCCGAGACCGTGGGCGAAATATTGATCATTCCCCATCACAATGACATTCTCTCCCCGCCACTGAGCCTTTGCAGGATTAAAATCAGGATTTTTAAAATATAAACAATCTCCCCGTAAAAAGTGGCTGCCGGTTTCCGTGTAGATCGGCAGATGCTCGTAGTGCCAGTCATACAAAGTGATATCCCGGAAACGCCGGTTAAACCGTTCTTCACCCATTGTCTTTAAGACGGCCAGATAATAAATCACAACAATGGCGGTAGCGCATTCAAATGCGTAAAACGCCCCGTTTTCAATAATGTCCCGAATCGCTTTTGAAGCGGGGATTCTGTACTTCAGCTCCAAGGCTCCTTCCGGCGTCACTCTCCAATAAGCCGTATTTCCGTATGTTTTGGCGAAAGTTGCAAATTTCACACCTGATCCGTGCAGTTCTCTTGCGGCTTCCACAATATGGCGGCGCAGCCGCACCTCGAACATCAGTTCCGCAATCGACCCGTAATCGAACTGTACGGGAGAATTGAGCAGTTCATTTATATACGGAACAAGGCTTTCTTCCGTCTGCCAGTTCGCGATGTCCTGAGGCCGAAGCACTTGGCCGGATATGATAATCATCTGCGCGCCCCCTATCTTTTTTTATAAGATATGCAGGAAGCTTGGGCAATGAAAATCAAGTCATAAAAAAGGAGGAAATGTTAACAAAATGTGAAGACTGAGCCGATATATAAGGTATCACACTCGAGGGAGCAGCTTAATATGAAAAAATTCATCAATTGGTGCACAAAGGCATCGATTTCACGTAAATTAATCATTTCATTTATCGTGATCTTAATCATACCGATTCTCGTGTTAGAATTCAGTTCATACCATACGGCGAGCAATTCGCTGGATGATCAGATTTCAGGCAACGCGAAAAATAACATCGAATCTTTTAACACAACGATTACAAATGATATCGGCGCAAAAGCAAAGGCGATTGAATTTTTCAGTGAAACGTTAAAAGGGTCATCCTTCTCAAAGAAAAACATGTCTGCTCTTGAAGAAAAGTTCGGGCAATACACGTCTATTCATAAGGACGTAGCCCGCATTTACGGAGGAACGGAAGACGGCAGCTACGCACAGGCGCCGAAGGAGAATACTCCGGCCGATTACGATCCGAGAACACGCACTTGGTATAAAGACGCTGTGAAGGCCGGCGGCACGCTCGTTGTCACCGACCCTTACACCGCGGCAAGCGACGGCAGGATGGTCGTCACCGTGGCAAAGCAGATGCAGGACGGAACAGGCGTAGTGGCCATGGATATTACGATTGACCAGCTGCTGAAGCAGATGCAGGGAATCAAAATCGGGCAAAAAGGCTTCGTGTTTATCACGTCCAAAAATAAAACCTATGTCGCGCATAAAGACCACAAACCGGGCGATAAAGTTTCAACCCCGTGGCTGAATGAGGTATACAGCAAAGACAGCGGCATTATTTCATACAAGCTCGATGATCAAAATAAAAAAATGGCGTTTACGACAAATAAACTGACCGGATGGAAAATAGAAGGGAGCATGGAGCTCAACGAAATTAAAGACGCCTCACAACCGGTGCTGACGATGGGAATGATCGTCCTTGCAGCATCCATTATCATCGGGGGCATTTTAATTCTGTTGATTGTCAGATCCATTACGTCACCGCTGAAACGGCTTGTCCGCTCTTCTAAACAAATCAGCGGCGGAGACTTGACCGAAACCATTGATATCCGCTCGAAAGATGAATTGGGCGAACTCGGCGCGAGCTTTAATGAAATGGGAGAATCTCTGCGCGGACTGATCAGCGCGATCCAAAACTCTGTCGACAACGTGGCCGCGTCATCGGAAGAGCTGACCGCTTCAGCTTCGCAGACAAGCAAAGCGACGGAACATATTACAATGGCGATTGAGCAGTTTTCAAACGGAAACGAAGAGCAAAGCGAAAAAGTCGATTCAAGCTCAGCCAAGCTGAATCATATAAATGACGGACTCGCCGCCGTTTCCCGCACATCATCATCCATTACGGAAGCATCTAAACAATCGAAGGAAGCTGCCGGCACCGGGGAAGAATATGTGCAGCAAACAGTCGGGCAGATGAATCTCATCAATCAATCGGTCCAGCAGGCGGAAGCGGTTGTAAAAGGCCTTGAGGCCAAATCAAAAGACATCACTCATATTTTAAGAGTCATCAACGGCATTGCCGATCAGACAAACCTGCTTGCGTTAAATGCAGCCATTGAAGCGGCAAGAGCCGGTGAATACGGGCGGGGCTTCTCAGTGGTAGCCGAAGAAGTGCGCAAGCTTGCCGTCCAATCTGCCGGTTCTGCCAAAGAGATTGAAAAACTCATTCAGGAAATCACGGCTGAGATTAATACATCGCTTCACATGTTCACCTCCGTTAATGAAGAAGTTCAATCAGGACTTGCCGTAACGGACCGCACGAAAGAAAGCTTCCAGAATATCTTCGGCATGACAAACGATATCGCCGAGAAGCTTCAATCGATGAACGGCACGGTTGAACAGCTGTCAGACAGCTCCCAGCACGTTTCAGCCGCGGTGACGGATATTGCGGACGTATCTAGGGAAAGCGCAGCAAGCATTCAGGATATTGCCGCATCTGCAGAAGAACAGCTTGCATCAATGGAAGAAATCAGCACATCAGCCGATACTTTGGCGCAAATGGCCGAAGAACTGCGGGAATTAACGAAACAATTTAAAATCAACTAGTAAAAAAGGACGCTTTCCGGATGGAAGGCGTCCTTTTTTATACTGACAGCCGGATAATTAAATAAAAAGTCTTGCATACAAAGAGAGTACATAGAACTATTTTTCATTTATGACTTCATTTTCAATGTAATAAAAAGGGAGTCGGCCGATATAAACAGTAAATGATTGAAAGAGGTTTACAAAATTGAAAAAAACAGCAAAAAAAATCGCCAGAAAATCAATAGCCAAAAAACTTATCATTTCATTTTTACTGATCTTAATTATTCCGGTAGCAGTATTGGCTGCCGGCGCCTACCGTTCGGCGGCTTCATCCGTTGAAAAGCAAATGATGGAAAGCGCCGAAGGAAATGTGCAAATCTTAAACAATATGATTGATGACCGGATCGGAATGTTTACAAAAAGCTCAGCATATTTCAGCGAATGGGCGACAAGCGCTAAATTTAAAGAAAAAAACCAAACGGAAATGCAAGAAAGGTTCAAGCAGTTTATTGAAAGCAATGATAAAGCGTCCGCCGTATTTTCAAGCAGCAAGGAAGGAACGTTTACCCGTTATCCGCATGCCGATATGCCGGCCGATTTCAATCCGCTTGAAAGAAGCTGGTATCAGGAAGCCATGGAGAATAAAGGCCAAACCATCATCACAGACCCTTATGAGTCCATCTCAAACAAAAAGATGGTCGTCACCATGGCCCGCGCGGCGCAAGACGGATCAGGCGTCGTCGCCATTGATATAAAAATCGACGATCTCATCACGATGACAAAAGAAGTGAACATCGGAAAAGAAGGATACGCCTTTATCCTCAGCAAAAATAAAAAAGCCGTTGCCTACAGTGATGAAAAAGCCGGCTCGGCGGTATCGGGAAAATGGGTTGATACATTATACAGCGGGCAAAAAGGCGTCTATGAATATACGCTGAACGGGAAAGCGAAAAAAATGGCGTACGTGACCAATGAAGCGACGGGCTGGAAGATCAGCGGAACCATGTCCGTGGATGAAATCAAAGATGCGGCAAGACCGGTTCTGACTCTGGCCGTTATCATATTGGCGATAGCCATTGCCGCAGGGATGATTTTCATTTATTTTGTCATCCGCTCAATTACCAAACCGTTAAAACATCTCGTAGCTTCAGCGGAAAAAATCAGCAGCGGAGATCTGACGGAAACCATTGATGTCAGCTCTCAAGATGAGCTCGGCGTGCTCGGTAAAAGTTTTAATCATATGACAGATTCACTCCGTTCGCTTATTCAAGGAATTCAGGACTCTGTTGAACATGTCGCTTCTTCCTCAGAGGAGCTGACGGCTTCGGCTGAGCAGACGAGCAAAGCAACGGAACATATCACCCTTGCGATTGAACAGTTTTCTAATGGAACGGAAGACCAAAGTGAGAGTATTGATAAAGCGACCGCCCAAGTGAATGAGATGAAAGACGGGCTCAGCGATCTGGCGGAAGCGGCAGCCGTGGTGACGGAAACTTCAATTGAATCGGCGGAGATATCCGGCACCGGTGAGCGGCTTGTCAAGAAAACAGCCGGCCAGATGGGCGCCATTGACCAATCCGTAAGCAAAGCGGAGCAAGTCGTACAAGGGCTTGAACTCAAATCGCAGGACATCAACAGCATTTTGCGCGTCATTAACGGCATTGCCGATCAAACGAATCTCCTTGCTTTAAATGCAGCCATTGAAGCGGCAAGAGCGGGAGAATACGGACGCGGTTTTTCAGTCGTTGCCGAAGAAGTGAGAAAGCTTGCCGTCCAATCCGCCGATTCAGCGAAAGAAATCGAATCCTTAATTCATGAAATCGTCAAAGAAATTCATACTTCGCTCGGAATGCTGGAATCCGTCAATCACGAGGTGAAAAGCGGACTTCAGTTAACGGACGAAACGGAAAAAAGCTTCCGGGACATTTCCGTTAAAACAAATCAGATTGCCGGTGAACTGCAAAATATGAATGCAACCGTGGAACAGCTTTCTGCCGGATCTCAGGAAGTATCAAACGCTTCAGAGGATATCGCGGCCGTCTCCAGACAAAGCGCGGCCGGCATTCAGGACATCGCGGCTTCAGCTGAAGAGCAGCTTGCGTCCATGGAGGAAATCAGTTCCTCCGCCGTCACGCTGGAAAAAATGGCGGAAGAATTACGCGAACTGACAAAGCGTTTTAAGATAAACTCTTAATTGAGTCTAAAAGGCTAATTAACAATAGGTAAAAAGTATGTTTCGTTATATTTCTTCTTTTTGGGTGTGTATATTTACCTATAATTGCCGATATGAAGGGTAAACACACAAGAGGAGTTATAGCAGATGAAAAAAATTGTGCAAATCATCAAGCAGAGATCGCTTACAAGAAAACTGCTCATTTCTTTTTTGGCCATTCTCATTCTTCCTATTTCAACGCTGGCTTTTATCGCCTATCAATCGGCGGTAAGCACGCTTGACAGGCAGATGATGGAAAGCGCATTAGATAATGTGCAGCAGATTAACGATATGATCAACACAAGCATCAGCCAAAAGGAAGACGGAACGGCATATTTCAGCGATTGGCTCACAAAGGATCGGTACAAGCCGAAAAACCAATCGCAAATTACCGATAAATTCACAGAGTACATGAAGATCAATAAAGACGTGGAATCCATTTTTACGAGTGACACGGAAGGACATTTCACACGGTATCCGGATCTGCAGATGCCTAAAGGATATAATCCGATTGAAAGAGACTGGTATAAAAAGGCCGTGGAAAATAAGGGGAAAGTTGTTGTAACAGATCCTTACCGCACGGCTTCCACCAATACGATGGTCGTGACGGTCGTTCAGCAGACGAAAGACGGCTCAGGAGTCGTCGCCATCAATATGAAAATCGATGAGCTTCTGAAAACGACAAAGAAAGTGAACATCGGAAAATCCGGCTACGCTTTTATCCTGACGAAAGACAAAAAAGTGGTCGCCCACCCGAACCGCACATCAGGCACAGTATTAAACGGGGAGTGGGCCGAACGGCTGTTCACCAGCAAAAAAGGTGATTTTCAATACAAATACGACGGCCAGGAAAAGAAAATGGTTTATGATACAAACGGGCTGACAGGCTGGAAGATTACCGGAACGATGTATCTGGACGAAATTCATGAAGCGGCCCTGCCGATTCTTCATCTGTCCCTGCTCGTTCTCGTATTAGCGATTGTGATCGGAACCATCGTCATGGTGCTGATTATCCGTTCAATCACAAAACCGCTCAAGCAGCTTGTGACATCATCGAAACAGATCAGTGAAGGCGATTTAACAGAAACGATCGAGATCCAGTCAAAAGATGAATTAGGCGAGCTTGGCAAAAGCTTTAACAATATGGCCGCTTCGCTCAGGTCTCTCATCCATGCCGTCCAGGATTCCGTGAATAACGTCGCATCTTCCTCAGAGGAGCTGACGGCTTCAGCGGAGCAGACAAGCAAGGCAACCGAACATATCACATTGGCGATCGAACAATTTTCTAACGGAAATGAAAGCCAAAGTGAAAATATTGAAAGCGCGGCGGAACATATTTACCAAATGAACAGCGGGCTTGAAGATATGGCGAAAGCATCTGCCGTCATTACCGAGTCCTCCGCCACATCAGCGGAAGTCGCCAATTCAGGCGGAAAGCTCGTTCACCAGACGGTCGGCCAAATGAACGTCATTGACCGGTCAGTGAAAGAAGCTGAACAAGTGGTGCGCGGACTTGAAACAAAATCAAAAGACATTACAAACATTCTCCGTGTCATTAACGGAATCGCTGATCAGACAAACCTTCTTGCGCTGAACGCGGCAATTGAAGCCGCGCGTGCGGGTGAATACGGCCGGGGCTTCTCAGTCGTCGCTGAAGAGGTCAGAAAACTTGCGGTCCAGTCTGCCGATTCAGCGAAAGAAATCGAAAGCTTAATTATAGAAATCGTCAACGAAATCAATACATCTCTCGGCATGTTCCAATCCGTCAACAAAGAGGTGGAGAGCGGACTGGATATTACGAATCAGACCGAAACGAGCTTCAAACGGATTTCTGAAATGACGAACCAGATCGCCGGAGAAATTCAAAATATGAATGCGACGGTAGAACAGCTGACAGCAGGATCTCAGCAGATTTCAGGAGCTTCTGAGCAAATCGCGTCCATCGCAAAAGAAAGCTCCGCCAGCATTCAGGATATTGCGGCCTCCGCCGAAGAACAGCTGGCTTCAATGGAAGAAATCAGTTCGTCTTCGGAAACGTTATCCCAAATGGCGGAAGAATTACGTGATATGACGAAACGATTTAAAATAGATTAATAGGTCATAGAACACCCAAATGTGCTGTTTGGGTGTTTTTTTTAGTTTTTTTAATAAATCTTTTGTCCTATCTGACGATATTAGATTTAGCTTTTCAAAGAAGGAGACTGAAAAAATGAAACAACTGATACATTGGATCAAACAGCCATCCATCAGCAAGCCGCTGATCGCGGCATTTTTAGCCGTATTGGTGCTCCCGGTCGGCATACTCGCCTACTTCAGCTACCAAACGGCGGGGAATTCACTAGAAAGCGAACTGACCCACAGCGCTCAGGGAAATGTCAGCGAACTGAACAGCGTGCTGGAAAACATGCTCGAAGGCAAGCTCAAAGCGATTGACTACTACAGCGAATCAATCACTAAGGAAAAACTGAACACAAAAAATAAATCGGTACTGCTCGACAATATGAAGCAGTATGTCACCGTAAATGACGATGTCGCGTCAATTTACGCCGCGTCTCGCGACAAAGCGTTCGTGAAATATCCGTCCGCTGATATGCCGTCCGATTATAATCCGCTCACGCGCGAGTGGTATACAAAAGCGGTTGAAAAAAGCGGACAGCCGGTGTTTACCGAGCCTTATAAAGACGCTGCAACCGGACAGACGGTCGTTACGATTGCCCAGCAGACAAAAGACGGATCAGGCGTTGTGGCGCTTGATATTAATCTTGGCGACCTGCTGAACGCTTCCGAACGCGTCCAGATCGGTCATAAAGGATTTGCCTTCATTACAACGGGAGATAAAAAATACATCGCTCATCCGACTATAAAAGCGGGAACGGAAGGCTCCGGAGAGTGGACGAAAGAAGTGTTTTCCAAATCGAGCGGTTCGTTTGAATACATGTTTGAAGGACAGCAGAAGAAAATGGCCTTCACGACAAACAAACTGACGGGCTGGAAAATCGCCGGCACATTTTTTGTCAGTGAGATCCATGACGCAGCCTCGCCTGTCATGAAAATGGCGCTGATCATCCTGGCGGTTTCTCTTATCGTCGGCGGGGTTTTAATCTTTTTTATCATTCGCTCGATTGCAAAACCGCTCAAAAAACTTGTTTCGACATCAGCTAAAATCAGTGACGGCGATTTAACGGAAGTCATTGACATAAAGTCAAAAAATGAATTCGGGCAGCTCAGCCAAAGCTTCAATGAGATGTCGGCATCACTCCGGTCTGTCATCGGCGTCATCCAATCATCGGTCGAACATGTCGCTTCTTCATCCGAAGAGCTGACGGCATCCGCCGGACAGACAAGCAAGGCGACAGAGCATATTACACTGGCGATTGAACAATTCTCAAACGGAAACGAATCACAAAGCGAGAAATTGGAAGAAAGTGCTGATCACCTTTCCCAAATGAATGCGGGCATTGCCGAGACGGCGAATGTATCGGCGGAAATCACTGAATCCGCCATCCAAACCTCTGAAACGGCCGGAAGCGGAGAAGAATTAGTGGCGAAAACGGTCGGCCAGATGAAAACAATTGATCGTTCCGTACAGCAGGCGGAAGCGGTCGTAAAAGGACTGGAAACGAAGTCGCACGACATTAAGAGCATTCTGAACGTCATTAACGGCATTGCCGATCAAACAAATCTGCTTGCCTTAAACGCTGCCATTGAAGCCGCCAGAGCAGGCGAATACGGGCGGGGCTTCTCCGTCGTTGCGGAAGAAGTGAGAAAGCTTGCCGTACAATCAGCCGGCTCCGCGAAGGAAATCGAAACGCTGATTCAGGAAATCGTCAAAGAAATCGCCACATCGCTTTCCGTATTCCAAGCGGTGAATCAAGATGTGAAGGAAGGCCTCGATATTACGGATCAAACGGCCGAAAGCTTCAAAAAAATCTCAGAAATGACGACTCAGATTTCAGGCGCCTTACAGCATATGAACGGAACGCTTGAGAAGCTTGCAGCCGGGTCGCAAAATGTGACAAACGCGGTGGAGGACATTACCTCAGTCGCCAAAGAAGGGTCCGCCGGCATTCAAGACATCGCCGCCTCAGCTGAAGAGCAGCTGGCCTCCATGGAAGAAATCAGTTCATCCGCCGAAACGCTTGCGCATATGGCTGAAGAACTGCAGCAGGTCACACGGAAATTTACGATTCAGTCTGAAGACGAAGAACAGCTGTAGCGAGCTGTTTCTTTTCCTCATCTGAAAAAAGCGATACACTAATATAAAAGAAGGGAGTGGCAGTGATGAGATTAGAAGGCAAAAAAGTCATAGCGCTTGTCAGTGACGATTTTGAAGACCTAGAGCTTTGGTATCCCGTCTACCGGCTGAGAGAGGAAGGCGCGATCGTTCATTTAATAGGAGAAGAAGCGGGCCGTTCATACAAAGGAAAATACGGCGTGCCCGCGACGGCGGATTACGATTTTAAGAGCCTGATTATTCAGGAGTATGATGCCGTGCTCGTGCCTGGCGGCTGGGCTCCTGACAAACTGCGAAGATATCCTGAAGTTTTGGAGATCATCCGTACGATGAACGAGCAGAAAAAGCCGATCGGCCAGATCTGCCATGCGGGCTGGGTGCTCATATCTGCCGGAATTCTCGCAGGAAAAAAAGTAACGAGCACGCCCGGCATCAAAGACGACATGACAAATGCAGGGGCACAGTGGCTGGATGAAGCTGTCGTAACTGACGGCCACATTGTATCAAGCCGCCGCCCGCCCGACCTTCCGCAGTATGCAAAAGCGTTTGCTGACCTGTTAGCGTCTAAATAAAAAACATCCGCCCGAATCCGGGCGGATGTTTTTAGTTTTGATCGGCGGGAAAGACAATTCCGATTTGTTTTCTCGCTTCTTCCATAATGCTTGCCGTAATGAAAGAACGTTCAAATGTATTTTCGGAAGACTCCCGCTGTCCGTTTCGAAGAAGATTGATGAATTCCGCCGTTTCGTAGTACATCGACGGTTTCAGATCAGGGACTGAAATGTCTTCCGTCCGTCCGTCACGATAACGGATTTCCGCCCGTTCCGGCCCGTGAATGCTGTCCAGCACGATCGTGCCGTCCTCACCCTGAATTTCCGCCGGGGCAAACGAATTTGAGATTTTCGAATGCATCAGCACCGCTTCAAATCCGTCGTATGACAGAATGACCGTGCCTTCGCCGTCAACGCCGGATGCTAGTTTATGACCGGTCGCAATGACGTTTTTCGGTTTGCCGAACAGGACGACGGCCGGATAAATGCAGTACACGCCGATGTCCATTAACGAACCGTTCGATAATTCAGGCTTAAACGCGTTTAGCACCGTACCGTTTTTATATGCATCATATCGTGATGAATATTGGCAGTAGCTTGCCGTGAATCTCCTGACGGGTCCGATTTTATGTAAGTGGTTTTGAAGCATGCTGAAGTTCGGCAGGAACGTTGTTTTCATGGCTTCCATCAAGAGAACGCCGTTCGTTTTGGCTGCGTGAATCATTTCATCCGTTTCCCTTGCGTTAGACGCAAACGGTTTTTCGCACAGTACGTGCTTGCCGTGTTCCATAAAAAGGACCGCCTGCTCTTTGTGAAATGCATTCGGGCTGGCGAGATACACCGCGTCATAGGCTTCGCTTTCCGCCATTTCTTTCAGGCTGGTGAAATAATGAGCAGCGCCGTGTTTGCCGGCGAATTCCGCCGCACGTTCCTCAGTTCTGGAATAAACCGCCGTTAATTGAAAATCATCAATAGCAGAAGCCGCCTCCAGAAATCGTTCTGTAATCCAATTCGTTCCGACTGTTGCAAATCGAATCATTGCTATCGCTCCTTCTATGTATTGGCTTACATTATAGCTTTTTTTCTGAGAAACATAAATGGAAAAAAGGCTGCCAGCTAAAGGGATAGGAAAAATTCCCATAGAGACCGGTTATTATTTTTCATTACAGGAACGATAGTGTACAATTTAAGTAAAATACATATGATGGAGGAACAATAGTGGAAACATTGCAAACATGGGGCGGCAGATTTAAACAGTTTTTCTTAGACAATAAATTTGTCTTGTTTTTGCTTGTATTGCTGCTCATCGGTCTCAATATCCTTGTCTTTATGAAGACATCATTTATTTTCACACCTATTATCGTCCTGCTCAAAACGATTGCACTCCCCGTCATTTTGACAGGAATTGTTTATTATCTGCTTAATCCGATCGTAGATATATTGGAAAAAATAAGAGTGAAAAGAGTCTATTCCATCCTGCTCCTTTACCTCATTATTATAGGGCTGATTTCGATTACGGTCGTTTCAATTATTCCGTTTTTAAAGGAACAGATCATGAGCCTGATCGACAACCTGCCGAAATATGTGGACATCGTTGAAGACCAGACGAAAAGCCTGATCGGAAGCGATTTTGTAAATCAGGCGCAAAAGACGATGAATATCAACATTTCCGATCTTGCTAATAAAGTATCGGCGCAGGCTGCGACAATTGCAAACAGCACATTTACCGGAGTCGGGAATTTTATCGGTGCGCTGACGGAAGTGATTATTTCGATTGTAACCGTACCGTTTATTCTGTTCTATTTGCTGAAAGACGGCAAAAAACTGCCAATCTATATCTTAAAGTTTGTGCCCACCCGTCTGAAAGAACAAACGTATACGATGCTGAGTGAAATGAACCACAGATTAAGCTCCTATATCAGAGGACAGGTCATCGTCAGCTTCTGCATCGGGTTTTTATTATTTATCGGCTATCTGATTATCGGACTTGATTATGCTTCCCTGCTTGCGGTCATTGCCGCTTGTACGAGCGTTGTTCCGTATTTAGGGCCGACCATTGCCATCACGCCGGCGATTATTATCGCGTTGGTCACTTCGCCCCTTATGCTGCTGAAGCTTGCGATTGTATGGACCGTTGTCCAGCTCGTGGAAGGGAAATTAATTTCGCCGCAGATCATGGGGAAAAATCTTCACATTCACCCGATTACCATCATCTTTGTTCTTTTAACCGCCGGAAAGCTGTTCGGGGTTGTCGGCATTATTTTAGCCATCCCGGGGTATGCGGTCATCAAAGTGGTCACGACCCATCTGTTTGATTGGTTCAAAATGCGTTCGCATTTATATGAAGAAGAAAAAAATGATGCTGTATCGAAGTCATAAAATCGGAGCGGACATGATATTTATTATAAGACAGGCTTTCCTTCAGAGGAGAGCTTCTCTTTTGTAAATGATGAATGAAGGGAAGAATGGGATGACACTATGGGAGATGTTCACAGCAGCCGTTTTGGGAATCGTGGAAGGGCTGACGGAGTACGCGCCGGTTTCTTCCACGGGACATATGATCATAGCGGATGACATCTGGCTGAAATCCGGAAGCCTGATGAATCCGGAAGCCGCCAATTCCTTCAAAGTGGTGATTCAGCTCGGTTCGATTCTGGCGGTGGCCATTGTGTTTAAGGATCGGATATTACATTTACTCGGCCTCAAAAAAAACGTCACGCGCGATCAGCAGAAGGGATACAGGCTGACCATCGCGCAAATCGCCGTCGGTCTTGTTCCGGCGGCGGTGCTCGGCTTTTTATTTGAGGATTTCATTGACCGCTATTTATTCTCCGTCAGAACGGTCGCTTACGGATTAATTGCCGGAGCCGTGCTTATGCTTATAGCGGACTGGATCAATAAAAGGAAAGAAACAATCGATACGGTGGACAGAATCACCTACAAACAGGCTTTCTGTGTCGGATTATTCCAGTGTCTCGCTTTATGGCCCGGATTTTCCCGCTCAGGCTCAACGATTGCCGGAGGTGTCATTGTCGGCTTGAATCACCGGGCAGCCGCAGACTTCACATTTATTATGGCTATTCCGATTATGGCGGGCGCAAGCCTTCTGAAGCTGGTGAAATACTGGAGCAGTCTTTCTTATGACATGATTCCGTTTTTTCTTGTCGGCTTTATCTGCGCCTTTGTCGTCGCCCTCTTAGTCGTCAAGTTTTTTCTTCGGCTCATCAATCGGATTAAGCTTGTCCCGTTCGCCATTTACCGTGTCATCCTCGGCATCATTTTAATCATGCTCGTGCGATAAACGAAGAGGCCCCCGGAGGGTCTTCTTTTTATGTTCGAAAAACGTCTCAGGAAAATATGAGCAAACTGAATTTTCTGCTTGAAATTCAAAGAAGACTCGTCTATAATAAAACATGACGTTACAGCACGGGGCCATAGCTCAGCTGGGAGAGCGCTACGCTGGCAGCGTAGAGGTCAGGGGTTCGAGCCCCCTTGGCTCCATACCTTTAAACCCTTATTCTATAAATAAGGGTTTTTTTGTTTTTTCATCTTCTGCGGCAGCCTCTGTGTTCTGCTTCATTTCTAACAACTCAAAATAAAGGAAAGAGAGAAAATGAAAAAGAAAATCTATCTTATATTATCTCTGTCAGCGGCACTGGCGCTTTTTTTGACAGCGCTTCCGGCTCTTTCTCCCGTCATCTTCACGTCTGCTTCAGAAAAAGGAGCCATCAGGCATGACATTTATAAAAAAGGATATCCGTATCAAAGCTACTTTGCGATTCTTCAAAAAGAAGAAGACGGCGGAGAGGCCGGGAACCTTTATTATGTAAATTGGTTCAATTGGAAAGATGAAACCGGACAGACGCCGCACGTATGTTATTCAAAAAAATCGTCCGAAGGCGAGTACAAAGTAAGCTGCGGAACCGGACCGTAATGATCAAGAGCCCCTCTCCAATGAGGGGCTCTTTCTGTCGAGCTGAATGCCGCTCCGGCTCTCCGTTTAATATCCCCAATATAACGGCGTATCATAATGCCGATACGGATCATTCGGATAATGCGTATTTGGCTGATAAGGCTTATTCATATCAAGAATACCCGTGTTTTCAGTCTGTCCGCAGTATTTATCGGGACCTATCACAGTTGATTGCCGGATCGGTGAAACGGCTTTTTCCCACTCATGCTCATTCAGACAGTACGTATGCGCCATGATCTCAGGCGGCGTCAGACGGAGAATATCCGAGCCGTATATCACTTCAGGCGAAGGGGCGTCAAATATGGCCAAAAGGTGGGTTTTGTCTGAAGTGGCGACTTCATAATGCCACCACCCCTGCGGAACATTCGCCACTTGTCCTGGAGAGATCGGATAATTCCGTATTTTCTGGGTGAACGGATTCAGCATCGACACCACCGCGGAACCCGAAATACAGTACACCAATTCAGCGGCGTTTTGATGGGTATGCGGTTCAATCACATTTGTTTTGCTCAGAAAGATATCTAATAATGAAATATTTTCAAGCGTGTTTAACTGTTTAATCCCCAATACATTGATAAAGTTTCGAGCATCTTTCGTAAAAAAACGGCTCTCATTCACATCATAAGTGAATTGTGTATTCGGAGACGTGTAATCGATATCGGAAACCATGCACTCCCCCGCTTTCATCTTTAAACGTATATTCCCAAATATATGTGTCCCTGTTTCACCGGGTGATAAAAAAAGGAGGTGAAATCCATAAATTCCAAATCCAACACAATATTGTGACGACTTTTTTAAAGATTCATTTTCAATATATCTTTTATTCGAAATATCTCTTACTATAAAGATATATTGAAAATACATCTTTAGAAGGGTTGAGGATTAACATGCTGGATGAGAGAACAATAGACATCATCAAAAGCACAGTACCCGTATTGAAAACACATGGAGAAAACATCACCGGACGCTTTTATAACCTGATGTTTCAAGATCATCCCGAACTGTTAAATATGTTTAACCAAACGAACCAAAAGAAACAGACTCAGCGCGCAGCATTGGCAAATGCAGTCATTGCGGCTGCGGCGAATATTGATCAATTAGAACAAATCATTCCGGCGGTCAGACAGATCGGCCATAAACACACAAGCATCGGTGTAAAACCGGAACATTATCCGATTGTCGGAAAGTATCTGCTTCTGGCAATTAAGGATGTGCTGCAGGATGCCGCAACTCCTGAGATTATGCAGGCATGGGAAAAAGCTTACGGTGTTATTGCGGAGGCTTTCATCGGCATTGAACAAGACATGTACAATGAAGCCGGATGGCAGGGGTATAAAGAATTTACGGTTATACAGAAAACGAAAGAAAGCAAAGATATTACATCATTTTATATCAAACCGAGTGACGGCTCTTCGCTTCCTGGATTTGAAGCGGGACAATATATCAGCATTAAAGTGCGGATTGCGGATTCTCCTTATACGCACATTCGCCAGTACAGCCTGTCTGATGCTTCTCAAAAAGGGGCATATCGGATTTCTGTGAAAAAGGACGGAGCGGTTTCTTCTCATCTCCACAATGAAGTTCAAGAGGGAGATAAACTTGAAGTCAGCGCACCCGCCGGGGATTTCAAGCTGTCTTCTTCCGAAAAACCGGTTGTTCTTATCAGTGCCGGCTCCGGAATCACGCCGATGATGAGCATGCTGAAAACAGCCGCCGAAAAACAGCCGGAGCGTTCCGTTACTTTTATTCATGCCGCGAAAAACGGAGAGTACGCCGCGTTCCGCAAAGAGGCTGAACAAGCTGCGGAGAATCATCCGAATATTAACGTCATTTATGTATACAGTGAACCGGCAGAACAAGACCGCTCAGGAGACAAGCCTTTTTACAGCGGCAGGATTGATCAAACCTTCCTGGAGCAGCTTCATCTGAATCAAGATGCTGCATTTTACTTGTGCGGATCAGCGCAGTTTATGACACAAATGAAAGACATGGTTCTTGCCCTCGGGTTTGACTCTGATTCCGTTCAATATGAATTGTTCGGCCCTCAGCTGAGCATGGCATAACAAAAAAGACTCCTCAAAAAGGAGTCTTTTTTATTTGCACAATGTGTTCTTTCTCCGTCTTTTTCCCTATTTTATTGAAATTTTCATCAATGACCAGTAAAATTATAAATCTAGTGATTCCGGAATTAAAGGAAGGTTGATATGAAAAAGAAAGCAAAGACCAAAAGGGTGCTTGGGTGCCTTTTTGCTGTATCTCTTATATTCGGATTATTTCTGGTATCAATGGTGTTTTCGAAATTCATAGTGACGGAAGAAAAAACGCCTGAAGAGGTGGACGAGCAGCAGGTCTTTATTGACAGCCTTTCCGGGCATGCTCAAATTTTATATGAGAAATATCATGTCCTTCCGAGCATCACCCTCGCACAGGCCATTCTCGAATCGGACTGGGGGAACAGTGAGCTTGCGGGGAAAGCGCGCAACCTGTTCGGTGTAAAAGGTGATTATAAAGGAAAACACGTCACGATGAAAACGGATGAATTTGAAAAAGGAAAACGAAAAACGATTCGGGCAAAATTCCGTAAATACAGCACGTTTTTTGAATCAATGGATGACCATGCAAAATTATTTGTCAACGGAACGTCTTGGAATAAAAAGAAGTACAAGCCCGTCATTGAAGCGGACAATTATAAAACAGCGGCGGCTGCCCTTCAAAAATCCGGCTACGCCACAGACCCCGGCTATGCTGAAAAAATTAAAGATGTCATAGAAACCTATAACCTGAATGAATATGACAAAATCAATGCCTCTCTTAAAGCAGTTGATATGAAAGGCGCCATCAAAGACCACGCCATTGAAGACGTGTGGTCGAAGCCGTCAAAAGAGCGGCATTCTATAAAACTGGCATCGGCGCAAAAGTTTACCGGCCAGCATATTAAAGTCGTATCTGAAAAACAAAACGGAGAATCCGTCTGGTACCAAATTCAAGTGAAAGATGAGCTGATCGGCTGGGTTGACCAAACCGCCGTCCAGTTAAGTGAAGAAACATAAGCATCAAAAAAAGCCGGCAGCCCGCCGGCTTTTTTTACATCCCTTCAGTTTCAAACCTTTTAATATCACGTTTATGCCCCATCAGCACAAGGCAGTCACATTCATGAATGACAGTCTCCGGAGAAGGGGACAGCTGAATGTCTCCGTTATGTTTCACGGCGAGAATGGTGCAGCCGAATCTGGCCCGGACGCCGAGATCAAGAATGGATTTTAAATGCAGCTTTTTCGTGGCTGAAAGCTCCACGATGCTGTATTCATCTGACAAATCAATATAATTTAAGACGTTTTCATCCGAAAGGCTTTGCGCAATCCGCACGCCCATATCCTTTTCGGGATGGATAATACGATCAGCACCGATCTTTTCAAGCACTTTGTGATGATAATAGTTTTGCGCTTTCACCCAAATATTAGGGATGTTCAGCTCCTTCAATAACAGCGTCGTCAGTGTACTTGCCTGAATGTTGGCGCCGATTGCTACGATGACATATTCAAAATTTCTGATGCCGAGCGACTGAAGCTCGCTTTCTTCCGTTGAATTTGCCCGCACAGCATGCGTGGCATAAGAGGAGTATGCGTTGACCCGCTCTTCGCTGATATCGACCGCAAGCACCTCATGCCCCATTTTAAAAAGCTCTTTACAGATGCTTCCGCCGAAACGGCCGAGTCCGATGACGGCAAATTGTTTATTTTTGATTTTTCCCAATCCTCATAACTCCTTAAGAAACTGTTTTCGTCACTCCAAATACAACAAACAAGAATGTACTCCTGTTTCAAGGGTTTGTCAATGCGAGGGCCGGAAGAAAGAAAACAGCACAAAAAAAAGACCGGATGACAAGCGAGGGGCTTGTGCCGGTCTTTTTTCGCAATTATTAGCAGTCGCAAGGCTGTGTCGGCGGTGTGCTGCGTTTTTGAACAACAATTGTGTCCTCAGCATAGAATTTAGAGCCGATGCTTAATGATTTATTTTCTGCACGGAACTTATATGTACCTGCAGCAGGCAATGTTTTATTATTAAGAGAAAGCTTAAATTCCGCTGCGCCGAGCAAATCAATGTTTAACGGAAGTCTGACTGTTTTGCCGTTATTCAGAATTTGTCTTTCACGCAAAGCGTGTCCGTTGACTGTATCTTTTGTTGTAGCCGCAAATCCGCTAGGAAGGGTAAATTCCATAACGCCTAAGCTCAGGATCGTGTTCGGACGGTACGTCAATTCGATATCAGAAAATGACCATTCCTGCTGGCTGGCACCTGTATATTTTGCAAATAAGGTAGCAGTCGCTTTCGTGGACATTTCCGGCTCGTGAACGGTTGAGCCTGACTCAGCGGCGAATGACGCTGTCGGCAGAGAAAGAAGCAAAACCAGGCCGAATAAACTTGCCATGACAGTTGAGAAAAACTTGTGTTTCATTTTCATAAATCCCCCTAAAAAAAATTTGCTGATTGTTCTTAAAAAAGAACGACCATACCTATAAAAATTTACCATCAATTTTAATGGAAGTAAATGGGGTTATATTCCTATATTTTCTCAAAAATAATCAAATCACGACAAAAAAACGCCTGATTTTGATTCAGGCGTTTTTTTCGTCCGTTTCTATCGGAATAAATTTAAAAATCTCCCCGCTCTGAACCGAGTCGGCGAGCCGCTTCAGCCAATCATAATAAGCTTTCGAACTTTCAAGCTGATCATATAACTGCCGCGCTTCTTCCTGTAATTCCGCGTTGCCTTCCTCGGCCAGCAAAACGGACTGCAAATCCGCCTGGGCCTGTACGATGGCGGACAAATTCACCTGAACTTCACGATCCCATTTCGGCGGGAAGAAATTCGTGAAAAACGTAAAGAAATCTTTTTCCGCTACAAACGTATGCTTCCGTGTGCCGCGGTGAAAGGTTTTTTTGACCACATTTAAATCCTGCAGCTTTTTGACGCCTGTGCTCATACTCGGTTTGCTCATCTGCAGTTCCTCACGCATTTCGTCAAGCGTCATTTCATCCCTCATATACATTGTTCCGTATAAAATCCCGACACTTCGGGTGATTCCGTAAAGATCCATCGTCTCTGCAATGGAATCAATGACAAGATCCCTGGCTTGTTCTATAGCTGCGAATTCTGGATTCTCATCCATATTGTCCCTCTTTTCCTCTTGAAGTTTAAATTTGTTAAGTCATTTCTTTATGTTCTTAATCTTAACGAATCATGACAAAATGTCAAAATCTAAACGGACTGATCGGGTTTTGACAGGCAAAAAAACATGTGTTAAATTAATATTGTTAAAAACATTAAATTTTTATTTAACAAACTTACTTTTCGGTAAGGAGGACTCTTATGAGCAAAACGCTTTATATCGGCGGCGAATGGATCAGTGCAGAAAAAAAACAGACCCGCCGTATCATTAATCCATTTAATCAAGAAGAAATTGCAACGGTATGCGAAGGAGACCGGGACGATGCGGTGAAAGCCATCGCCGCAGCCAGAAAAGCATTTGATGAAGGGGAGTGGCCGGTGCTTTCCGGGCTCGAGCGCGGACAATTTGTTCTGAAAATTGCGGAATTAATCAGACGCGATCTGAACGAATTAGCTGAGCTGGAATCGCTCGATACAGGAAAAACGATTGAAGAAAGTAAAGCCGATATGGATGATATCGCAAATGTATTTCAATATTATGCCGGTTTGGCGGATAAAGACGGAGGCGAGGTCATTTCATCTCCGATTCCCGATTCCGTAAGTAAAATCGTCAGAGAGCCAATTGGCGTATGCGGACAAATTACGCCGTGGAACTATCCGCTTCTTCAGGCGAGCTGGAAAATCGCTCCCGCTCTTGCGGCCGGAAATACGATCGTTTTAAAGCCGAGCGAGATTACTCCGCTGACAACCATTAAAGTCTTTCAATTAATAGAAGAAGCCGGTATTCCGAAAGGGGTCGCCAATCTCGTGCTGGGGCCGGGCGCCTCTGTCGGCGACGAGCTGGCGAGAAACCTCGACGTCGATTTGGTCTCTTTTACGGGCGGAATTGAAACAGGCAAAAAAATCATGCAGGCGGCAAGCGGCAACGTGAAAAAGATTGCCCTGGAGCTTGGCGGCAAAAATCCGAATATCGTATTTCAAGATGCAGATCTCGAAACAGCTGCAGATCAAGCGCTGAACGCCGTGTTTTTCCATGCCGGCCAAGTTTGTTCGGCAGGGTCACGTCTTTTGGTGGACGAAGCCATTCATGATGAATTTTTAGCCGAGCTGATCAAGCGTACGAAACGCATCAAATTAGGAAACGGTTTTCATGAAGATACGGAAAGCGGTCCGCTGATTTCCGCCGAGCATCGGGCTAAAGTCGAAAAATACGTAGAAATCGGCATCGAAGAAGGGGCAAAACTGGAAACAGGCGGCAAACGTCCTGATGATCCCGCCCTTCAAAACGGTTTCTTCTATGAACCTACTATTTTCTCAAACTGCAAGTCTGATATGCGGATAGTCCAAGAGGAGATCTTCGGCCCCGTTTTAACAGTTGAGTCATTTTCTTCTGAAGAAGAAGTGATCAGACTTGCCAACGATACCATTTACGGGCTGGCCGGAGCGGTATGGTCAAAGGATATTGAAAAATGCGAACGCGTAGCCGCCAAACTGCGGATGGGAACGGTATGGATCAATGATTTCCACCCGTATTTCGCGCAAGCGCCATGGGGCGGGTACAAACAATCGGGCTTCGGCCGCGAACTCGGCAAAATCGGCCTGGAAGAATACACGGAAATCAAACATATTTACCGCAACACGAAACCTGCGGCTGTGAACTGGTTTCAAGCATAACGAGGAGGAGATACAATATGACATTAAATATGAAAGTAGAAAGCATGCATAAATTCCATACATTCGAAATCCCGACAGTCATTAAACACGGAATCGGTGCGATTCAGCACGCGGGGAGTGAAGTCAGAGCGCTTGGCGTCACAAAAGCGCTGCTCGTAACAGACCCGGGAATTTATAACGCGGGAGTGGCAAACCCGGTCATTGAATCTTTGCAGGAAGCGGGCATCGAAGTCGTCCTGTTTAACAAAGTGGAGCCGAACCCGCCTGTACGTCTTGTAAACGAAGGATCAGAACTGTATAAAAAAGAAAACTGCAACGGCCTTGTGGCTGTCGGCGGCGGAAGCTCCATGGATACAGCGAAAGCGATCGGGGTAGAAGCGACACACGAAGGAAGCGTGCTTGATTATGAAGCCGCGGAAGGCAAAAAGCCGCTGGAAAACCGTATTCCTCCGCTGACAACGATCCCGACGACTGCGGGAACAGGTTCAGAGGTCACACAATGGGCGGTCATTACAGATGAGGAAAGAGAATTTAAATTCAATACGGGCGGACCGCTTATCGCCGCGCATTTAACGGTCATTGACCCTGAGCTGCACACGTCCATGCCTCCGCATGTAACGGCCATGACAGGTATTGACGCACTTGCGCACGCCATCGAGTGCTATACGATGAAATTCGCGCAGCCGATCACTGATGCCGTCGCTTTAATGGCCATTGAATATGCGGCGCATTATATTAAGCGCGCGTTTGCGGACGGAGAGGATTTGGAAGCAAGATACGGCATGGCGCAGGCGGCGATGCTTGCCGGCCTTTCATACGGCAGTGAATCAGCAGGCGCGGCGCATGCAATGAGCCAGACGCTCGGCGGCATCATCCCTGTCGCTCACGGACAATGCGTCGCAGCTATGATGGGGCCGGTAATGGAATACAACTGGAAAGGCTATCCGGAAAAATTCGCCCGCATCGCCAAAGCATTCGGAATCGATACAAGCAACATGACAACCGATGAAGCGGCAAAAGCGTCCGTCAACTGGATGTATGATCTTGTAAAAGATTTAGAGGTGCCGAGTTTAGAAGAACAAGGTGTGTCTCCGGACATGATTGAACGTTTATCAAAAGAAGCCATGAAAGATCCGCAAACATTCGGAAATCCAAGAGATTTGAATGAGAAAGCATACAACTGGATTTACAAACGCTGCTTTGACTTAACACCGAAAACGGTATAATAAATGAACCCCGCTCCTTTACAGAGCGGGGTTTTTTAAGGATAATGTCAAGAAAAAGGCGGTGGTGGCTGATGTGGAAACGCATAACAGCAAAGACGGAAGGCGTATATATAGCGGATACCGAACAATTTGTTACCAAAAAGATGGACAAGCTTCGTGCGGAATACGGCGGGTTTCCCGGTGACCTGCATTTCGGACTGACAAAAAAGGCCGGCGCGCGTGAGCCGATGTATGAAAGAGGAACAGAAATTTTTAACCGTAGACAAATTTCAATCGTGTCCATGGAGGAATGTGATGACATTGCGGAGAAGATGGGGATTTCTCATATCTTTCCCGAATGGCTCGGCGCTAACATCGCAATCAGCGGTTTTTCTGCACTGACGCCGCTTAAAGAAGGAAGCAGAATAATATTTCCAAGCGGTGCGTCTCTGTTGTGCGAGGGAGAAAATGATCCGTGCATTCAGCCGGGAGAAGTCATTCAATCCTTTTATCCGGATCAGTCAAAACTCGCCGCGGCGTTTGTGAGGCACGCGATGGGCAGAAGAGGAATTGTCTGTATTGTTGAACGCCCGGGTGATATATGCACGGGCGATGCGGTCACCATCCATTCTTATGAACCGAAACGCGCCAAGAAAAAAATCGAGAAGGTCTGACTCAGACCTTCTCGATTTTTTGTTTGATTTCTTCTATTTGATTGATGTGACGCTTTTCATGATGGCCGATAAAATCAATCCACTGGCGGATCGTCAGTTCTTGAAAAACAGGATGGGGAAGCACACGTTCTAAGTCTTCCTCGTTTAATGATGAAATAACTGCGGTCAGCTGCTGTCTTGCCGTATCTAATTCTTGTTTTGCTTCAATGACTGATATTCGGTTTTGCTCAGGTTCGAGGTGTGACGGCGCCGGCCGTTTATTTGTTCTGTCCTCTATAAACTCCATCGGTTTTTCTTCGATTTTTTTAAACGGTGCGTCTTTTGCCTGCTTTGATAAAAGGGTCTGCGCTGTTTCGTCAATTTTCTTTAAATGGTCAAGGACTTCCCGCACGCTCCACTCATCAGCCGCGGGCTTTCGGTTGAATTCCTCATCAGAGAGTCCTTTCAGTTCTTCCCAGGTCTGCTGTCTGGCTTCATTAAAAATGCTCATCCTATCTCCTCCTTTAGAGTAAACATATCATATCCGGATTGGATAATCATGTAATCAGCCTTCCTTATCAGAAAATTGAAACCATTTACCTTTACATCCGTATATAAAGTAACACTCCGACACCTCGGCCGAAAGGAGGATAGAAGATGAACATATTTTATCTGCCGCTTGAAACGGTCTATCTTTACACATTGATTATTTCGGGAAGTCTCACGCTTTTGATTCTGTTTTTTCAAGATGTGTTTCACGGCCTATCGGAAGCCATTCCTGTTTCATTTTTAAACCCTGCATTGATTCTGTCTTTTTTAACAATCTTTTCAGCCTCAGGTTATATCGGCGAAATCGCCGCTCCGCTATCAAGTCCTGTCATTGCGTTGCTTTCATTTGTTCTTTCGGTTCTTTTGGTCAGCCTGCTTCACTTCTTTGTCCTTGTCCCGCTTTCATCAGCGGAAGAATCGCTCGCATATCGGGAGACGGATTTAAAGGGCAGAGTCGGCAGGGTCATTACTTCCGTCCCGAAAGACGGCTATGGAGAAGTAATCATAGAGGGAATAGGGGGCGCCATTTCTAAATCAGCCGTCAGCTTTGATCAAGAACAGATCAAGTACGGAACGGCCGTATTAGTGATTGACGTGAAAGACGGAGTGCTTTTTGTGACGCCGCATGAACCAATCTGATATCTAAGGGGGAACTGTTATGACTATGCCGATTATCATCGTTATCGGAATCGTATTCTTTTTACTCATCGCACTTATTGCTGTATTTATTACGAAGTACCGGACGGCGGGGCCGGACGAAGCCCTTATCGTGACCGGAAGTTATTTGGGAAATAAGAACGTCCACATTGATGAAGGCGGAAATCGTCTGAAAATCGTCCGGGGCGGGGGAACTTTTGTGCTCCCGGTATTCCAGCAGGCAGAACCTCTCAGTTTACTGTCAAGCAAACTTGATGTCTCTACACCTGAAGTCTATACAGAACAAGGCGTGCCGGTAATGGCCGACGGAACCGCCATTATTAAAATCGGAGGCTCCATCGGTGAAATCGCAACAGCAGCTGAACAATTTTTGGGGAAATCTAAGGAAGACCGTGAGCAGGAGGCGCGGGAGGTGCTGGAGGGCCATCTGCGCTCCATCCTCGGCTCCATGACCGTTGAAGAGATTTATAAAAACAGGGAAAAGTTTTCTCAGGAAGTCCAGCGGGTCGCGTCTCAGGATCTTGCTAAAATGGGGCTGATGATCGTTTCTTTTACGATTAAAGACGTCCGCGATAAAAACGGCTATCTTGAATCATTAGGTAAGCCGAGAATCGCCCAAGTCAAGCGGGATGCGGACATTGCCACGGCAGAAGCGGATAAAGAGACGAGGATTAAACGCGCGGCCGCTGATAAAGACGCAAAAAAATCAGAGCTGGAGCGGGCGACGGAAATAGCTGAAGCGGAAAAAATCAATCAGCTGAAAATGGCGGAATACAGAAGAGAGCAGGATACAGCAAAAGCCAATGCCGACCAGGCATATGATCTTGAAACAGCAAAAGCCCGCCAGCAGGTGACAGAGCAGGAAATGCAAATTAAAATTATTGAGCGGCAAAAGCAGATTGAATTGGAAGAAAAAGAAATCCTGCGCCGTGAGCGCCAATATGACTCTGAGGTGAAGAAAAAAGCCGATGCTGACCGTTACTCGGTGGAACAAGCGGCCGCGGCCGCAAAAGCGAAGCAGCTCGCCGAAGCGGATGCCGAGCAGTACAGTATCGAAGCGATGGCCAAGGCGGAAGCGGAACGCGTGAGAATTGACGGTCTTGCTAAAGCGGAGGCTGAAAAGGCGAGAGGAGAAACCGAAGCGGAAGTCATCCGCCTGAAAGGTCTCGCAGAAGCGGAAGCTAAAGAAAAAATCGCCGAAGCATTCGAAAAATACGGGCAGGCTGCAATCCTTGATATGATTGTGAAAATGCTGCCTGAATATGCGAAGCAAGTCTCAGCGCCTCTTTCCAACATTGATAAAATAACCGTCGTTGATACGGGAGGAAGCGGTGAAAACGGCGGGGCCAATAAAGTCACAGGCTACGCAACCAATTTAATGGCCGGTCTTCAGGAAAGCTTAAAAGCATCTTCCGGAATCAATGTAAAAGAGCTTATTGAGAATTTTTCAGGCAAAGGAAACATAAAACAAAGTATAAATGAACTTACAAAAGAACTGAGTGATTCAAACGAACGGCACAGCCCGGAATAAAAAAACAGCAGGCGTAAACCGCCTGCTGTTTCAGTTCGTCCGCTTAGCTTCAAGAAGCCGCGGCGCAGTCATGAATAATAAGATAAGGACAATGGCCGAAAGGATAAAAGAAGGAATCATATAAGTCGCGTTATAGACGGACGAATAAATCCATACCGGCGTGCCTTTCGGAGCATAGCTTCCGAAAAAGACAGCTCCGGAGACCACATGTGCCGCATAGCGCAGCACACTGCCGATGAAAACACCGCCTATAACATACATCGTTAAAGCGCCTCTTTTTTTATTCAATGCCGATTCCCGTACACCGGAAGCAAACAAGCCGCTGAAACCGAGGACTGCAAATGCCGCGATGTAATCAAGAAATAGCTGCACCGGGTGCTGCAAAAACAAATTGCCGATGGCGATCTGGACAATCCCTGTTAAAAAGCCTGTCGTAAGCCCGGCCTTCACTCCCCAGCGGAATGAAATCAAAAAAATCGGAATCATCATAATAGAGACCGAACCGCCTTGGGGCATCCGGAGAAACATACCTGAGACAATGTCCAGAATGACAGCCGCCCCGGTCATAATCGCTATTTCAATTAAGCGCACAAGCTGTGTTGAATGATTCATAGTTTTCCCCCTGGTCAGACAACCGTATCAAGGATAAACAAAAAAGCAGCGCGGGGAAGGATGGGAAAAGGTCCGCGCGCTGCTTACATAAACTGCAAAACATTTGGCTTTGCCACATCCCTACGCCAGCGTTAACTAACAGGTTCAAAGGGTCAGAACAAAACGTTCACTCTCAGCTTTAATGCTCCCCTTGTGGTCATCAAGTATTTAGTTCAATCTTACTATACAAGAAAATATGCCAAACCACAAGACAGCTTATCTTTCTATAGAAGAGAAACTGAAATAAGTATGAAAGAAAATAATTAATGATTTTTTTAAAAAAACTATTGTCATATTTTCAAAAGGGTGTTATATTATTAAACGTCGCTGATGAACAGCAGACAACAACGAAAAGCTTCGGAAACAACTTAAAAAAAGTTGTTGACATAAAAGG
>NZ_CP089436.1:2912135-3109221 GCF_021228595.1 Bacillus sp. FCW2
TATCTTAACCCAGTTTATGATGAACTGGGTTTTTTATATGGAAGATCACATAGATATATAAAGCTAATGCCTTTGAAAGGCATTAGCTTTTTTGTTTACATTGATTTTGCTTTGCTGTTATGATTTTGAAGATTGTTTGATTTTATTGTCTCGAGCATTCTTAAACTGAACACAATCAGCAGCATAAGGAGCATCAGTGCAGTAAACAGCCAGAATGCAGTTTGTGCGGGATATTCATCTAAGCTCCAGCCGACGGCGATCGGAAGGAGTGAACCTCCTAATCCGTTTGAAGCGAGCAGAATACTGGTAGTTGTTTCTGTCTTTCCGGGATAAAAATGATTCGTGATGATTAGGGCTATTGCAAACATGCCTGCCATGAACAGTCCTAAAAAGAAGCAAAGGGCAAAACCGAACCATACGTTTTTACTTAATGCTAATACGGTAAGTGCTGCCAGACCGCCAATGCTTATGAGACGGAGATAACGGTGATATGTCAGCTTTTCTGATACCGGGCCTGTTAATAACCTTCCGATGATCATACCCGTCCAATACACTGTAACTGTTATTGTTGCCAAAGAGTTGGGGATATCCCATTTCTCAGCGAAGATGGAGGGGATAAAATGTACAATGGAAACTTCACTGCCGCCGTAAAAGAAGAAGTAAGCACCCGCCAAGGCAATAAACAGCAATCCTTGTGACCGATAACCGGTGCTTTCTTTTTGAGTGTCAGCAGAAGAGACCTCTTTGCGGATGAGAAGCTGATCAATACTGCCGAAACTCATCTGCTTCCATGCGATTAGAAGTGCAAAACTGGATAACCCTAATACTAAAAAAGCAATTGTCCACATGTGGTTGTTGATAAGAAAGCCTGAGAGCAGAGGCATGAACAGCGCACCTAATCCGTAGGCCACTTCCATCTTGCTCATGGCCACAGCCTGTCTTTCTTTAATAGCGGTGAGGATGATCGTGCCTACGCAGGATTCCACCAGTCCGGCGCCAAGCCCTGCGATGCTGACGAGAAAAAAGAGCAGCGGCCAGGGCGGCAGGAAGGTGATGAACATTTCACAGCTGATGAGTGCCAGGCCAAAGATAACGACGTTTTTGCGCCCAAGCTTTTTCACCATGTATGGCATTCCGATGACACCGATGAGAAAGCCCATGAACTGAGAGAATACCAATACTCCGCCATTACTGTAGCTTTGTGAATAATGTGTGAGTAACTCAGGCAGTACGGCTCCCAGAATAACAAGTGTAAAAGCAATCGATCCATAAGAAAAACAGCTTATCCACAGCAGACGAGTTTTCATCATTTTATCTCCTTATTGGTAAAATAATATTTCTCTCTACTCATATGACATGATGATTTTACAAAAAATCCAAGTATTGTTACTATATCACATAACTTTTTCTCGTACATCCCTTATGGTAACGTTAACAAATTGTTAACATTTTTTACAAGAAAGATCGTTGACATTATTTTCAATAATTTATACGATAAAAAGCGAAATTCTAATAATTTCATAGGGGTGGTATTTGTGGGAACGAAGGAAATCACGAATCCAGACAGCTTGTATTACAGTGTTGACGATGTAGTAATGGAGCGCGGAGAAGGGATTTACCTGTACGATCAAGAGGGAAATGAGTACATTGATTGCGCTTCTGCCACATTTAACTTGAATTTAGGATACGGTAACAAAGAAGTGATTGATACGGTTAAAGAACAAGCCGATAAGCTGATCCATGTGACATCATCCTTTCAAACAGACGCCGTAAATAAACTGGCAGAAAAACTAGTAGAAATCGCCCCCGATAATCTCACAAAAGTACACCCTAAAGTCAGCAGCGGTTCCGGTGCAAATGAAGGAGCTATTAAAATGGCTCAGTATTACTCCGGAAAAACCGATGTCATCTCCTTATTTCGAAGCCACCTCGGACAAACGTATATGACTTCCGCTTTGTCCGGCAACTCATTCAGAAAAGAACCTTTCCCGCCGCAAATTTCTTTTGGCCTGCAAGTCCCCGATCCGTATTGCAGCCGCTGTTTTTATAATCAGAAACCTGATTCATGCGGTATGCTGTGCGTAGAAAGAATTAATGATTTTATTGAGTATGCGAGCAATGGAAAAATTGCCGCCATGATTATTGAACCGATATCCGGAAACGGTGGAAACGTCGTTCCGCCTAAAGAGTATTTTAAACAGCTGAGAAAGCTTTGTGATGAACATGATATCGCCCTGATTTTTGATGAAATTCAGACCGGGTTCGGACGGACGGGTAAAATGTTTGCCGCGGACCACTTCGATGTGAAACCTAATATGATGACGGTAGCAAAAGGGCTCGGGGGCACAGGCTTCCAAGTCGCCGCCACTCTGACGGAGGACAAGTATACCGGGCTTCCGGGGTATACGCACTCCTTCACGTACGGCTCAAATGTGATGGCCGCCGCTGCCGCGTGTAAAACCATAGATATTATGCAGCGCCCGGGATTTTTGGAAAATGTAACGACAGTCGGTCATTATATTATGGATCGCTTAGAAACGATGAAAGAGGATTTCGCTTTTATTTCTGAGGTAAGAGGCGTCGGTCTTATGATCGGTGTGGAGATTGTTAAAGAGAACAATGAACCGGATGTGGAGCTGACCAATTATATTGCTAAACGGGCAATGGATTACGGGCTGATTCTCCGGACATCCCGTTACGGATTCGGAAATGTATTTAAAATCCGTCCGCCTTTAACCATTACACTTAGTGAAGCCGAAGTGCTCTGCTACAGACTTCGCAAGCTATTGGAGGAAATCAAGTGAGAGACTATATCATTGGGCTTGGACAATTTGTTTATCAAAAGGTGAAAAATCAAAAAGGCACGCTGAAAAACCGGCTCGTAAACGGCTATTCTCCGGGAGGCGACGCCCAATTTAACATAGACGCCGCTGCTGAGGAGGCGGTGCTGGATTATATTCAAGAAAAGGGCCATCCGGTTGCTTTTTACACGGAGGATGGCGGACTGAAGCTGATTGGAGAAGATCCGCAATATATTTTAATTGTAGATCCGATAGACGGAACGCGCCCGGCCGCCGCGGGGCTTGAAATGTCGTGTATTTCGATTGCGCTTGCTTCGTATAAGCCAAACGCAAAGATTAAGGATATCGAATTTGCTTTTTTACTTGAATTGAAATCAGGCGCTTATATGTACGGTGATATATACAGCGATGCGATTCATTTTGAAGGGTATCATGGAGAATTGCCGAATTTGAGCGGAGTGCGGGATATTAAAAATATGTTTTGGAGCCTTGAATTTAACGGGCATCCGGCGCAGCTGATGACGGACGCATACGGCCATCTGATTGACCAGTCGGCCAATAATGGCGGGGTTTTTGTTTTCAACAGCGCTTCTTATTCGATTTCGCGAATTATCACGGGGCAGATGGATGCTTATGTGGATATCGGCAATCGTCTGCTGAAAGATGATCCGAAGCTGCTTTCAGATTTTCAGCAGGTCGGGAACGGGCAGGTGCTGCATTTGTTTCCTTATGATATTGCCGCAAGCGTCTTTTTGGCGAAGAAGGCGGGAGTGGTCATTACGGATGCATACGGCCGGTCTTTGGACGAAACGCTTCTGACAGATTTAAGTTATCAGAATCAGCAATCATGTATTGCGGCATCAACGAAGGAGCTTCATCAAACATTGTTAGACCAAATCCGCTGGGGCAGAAAGGAAGAGAAATATGAAGGCGTTGGTCTGGACTCCTAATGATAAGCTTGAATATCAAGAGGTGGACGAGCCTCAAATTCGGAAATCCAATGATGTGAAAGTGAAAATTTTCGGAACCGGTATCTGCGGAACGGACTTAAATGTGCTGAAAGGAAAAATGAATGCAACCCATCATATGATTATGGGGCATGAATCGGTGGGAGCGGTCGTGGAAATCGGACCGGACGTGACAAATGTAAAAGTCGGAGACCGCGTCGTGATAGATCCTACGCAGTTTTGCGGGAAATGTCATTATTGCCGGAGAGGGCTGACGTGTTATTGCGAAACCTTCGAGGATTGGCAGCTCGGAATCGGGGCGCACGGAACGTTTGCGGAATATTACGTGGGGGAAGACAGGTTCATGTACAGAATTCCGGATTCAATGGAATGGGAGCGGGCCACATTGGTTGAGCCTCTCTCTTGTGTGCTGAATGTTGTGGACAAGGCTTCGATTCAGCCGGAGGACTCGGTCTTGGTTTTGGGGTCGGGACCAATCGGATTGCTTGTGCAAATGATGGTGAAAAAACTGGCGCGATTGACGGTTGCGACTGAAATAGGCAGTTTCCGAAGCGAGGCGGCGAGCCGGATATCGGATTATGTCTACCACCCTGAAGCATTAACCGTGGATGAAGTGAAACGGATTAATCAAGGAAGAAAATTTGATGTGATTTTTGACGCGATCGGCAACCAGCTTGATTGGGCTTATCCTTTTATTGAAAAGGGAGGCAGAATCGTGCCGATGGGCTTTGATGATACGTATGAGATGACGGTCAGGCCGTACCAGCTGCTGTCAAACGGCGTGACGATTGTGGGCACAGGTGAAGCCCGCCAGATCATGGAGGCCGCGTTAGCATGCGCGTCCGACCTTCCGCAGCTCTATGATTTTATTACGGAAAAGACGGAACTGAAGAATTATGAAGAAGCCATTGATCATCTCATGGGCATCGACCCGGTGACAAAAGAAAGAAAGGATATCAGCGCAATAAAAACGATTCTTGTGTCTGATCCGGAACTTTTATAAAAGCGGAAACGGCTCCAGTGAGAGTCGTTTTCTTTTCTTATTTATACGGTCTTGCACATTTCTTTAAAGTTTAATATGATACTCTTTGTTAACAATTCCTTTCCTCAATGACATTATACTCTGAGCGTGTCCTCTTTTTCCCCGTAAGCCTGCCTCATATTCCCCAGATGAAAATCAATGTTTCCAACTGATAGGGTGCGGATATTTACAGTGAAAAGGAGTCGTTATCATTTGAAAGATTATACGTTACAGCAGCAATGGTTCGGGAATGTCCGTAAAGACATTCTGGCCGGTATTCTGGTTGCTCTCGCTCTGATCCCTGAGGCGATCGGATTTTCAATTATTGCAGGTGTCGATCCGATGGTCGGCCTTTATGCATCATTTTGTATCGCGATTATTATTTCTATCTTCGGCGGCAGACCGGGAATGATTTCAGCCGCTACGGGTTCAATGGCGGTTGTCATGGTGACATTGGTGGCTGATTACGGGCTGCAGTATTTGTTTGCGGCAACCATTTTGACAGGTATTATTCAATTTATTCTTGGTGTCAGTAAGATAGCGAAATTGATGAAATTTATTCCGCGTTCGGTCATGATCGGATTTGTGAATGCTTTGGCGATCTTGATTTTTTCTGCGCAGCTGCCGCAGTTCAAAGGAGCTTCATGGGTCATGTACGCCATGCTTGCCGGATCACTGGCTATCATATATCTATTGCCGAAGGTTACGACGGCTGTGCCGTCTCCGCTGGTGGCGATTATTGTCATGACGATCATTGCGGTGGTCTTCCATGCGGATGTCCGCACGGTCGGTGATATGGGCGGGATTACAAGTTCACTTCCGCATTTCTTGATACCGGATGTTCCGTGGACGTTTGAGACATTGCGGATTATTTTCCCGTATTCACTGGCGCTTGCATTCGTCGGATTGCTCGAGTCATTGCTGACAGCCCAGATCATTGATGAAATGACGGATACGGTTAGTGATAAGAACAAAGAAAGCCGCGGACAAGGCATCGCCAATATTGTGAACGGATTTTTCGGAGGCATGGCCGGATGCGCCATGATCGGCCAGTCTGTCATTAATACGAAAGCCGGCGGACGCGGCCGGTTATCGGCTTTTACGGCCGGCGCGTTTTTAATGTTTTTAATTGCCGTATTAAGCGGTATCGTCATGAAAATTCCGATGGCTGCGCTGGTGGCCGTGATGGTTATGGTGTCCATCGGCACGTTCGACTGGTCATCGATTAAAGGTTTACGGAAAGCGCCCCTTACTGATTCGATCGTTATGGTTATTACCGTCGTGACGGTCGTCCTGACAAATGATTTATCAAAGGGTGTCTTCGCGGGTGTGCTGCTAAGCGCGATCTTTTTTACGGCTAAAATTTCTAAGCTGAAGATTGTGTCACATTCCGAACAGAAAGATGTCAGAACATATAAGGTAACGGGACAAATCTTTTTTGCTTCCGTGTCTGAACTGATGAATGCCATCGTTTATGATGAAGACGTGAAACGAATTGTCATTGATTTGACCGATGCCCACGTGTGGGATGATTCGGGAGCGGCGGCTCTTGAGAAAATTGTCGCCAAATGTAAAGAATACGGAATTGAGGCTGAATTAAAGGGATTAAATCAGAAAAGCCGAGATTTAATGAAACAAATGGCATAGAATTTGTGAAGTCCGGATGAATATATCCGGGCTTTTTTTCGGTTAAATTTGTGGGTTTGCATTGTTATAATGAATGAGATTTGAAAACCGTATATAGGAGACTTGCATATGATGTGGCTACAGAAGTTGAACCAAGTGTTGGGGAGAATCATGCCGCTTTTGACTCCGTCAAGTGTGGCGGCGGGTGTGCTGTTATCTCAGCATATCAGCTGGATGGCCGGCGCTGTGCCGTGGATATTTGCATTTATTACATTTACGGGCAGTCTGAGTGCCAATTTTCAATCGCTGAAGCGCAGTATCGAGAAGCCGCTCCCGATGATCATGGCATTGTTTGTTCTGCATATTTTCATGCCTGTTTTTGCATGGGGAAGCGGCCATCTGATTTTCAGCGGTGACCCTTTAACTGTGACGGGGCTGATTATGGGTGTGGTGATTCCGACCGGAATTACGAGTTTGATTTGGGCTGCGATGTATAAGGGAAATGTCGGATTGACGCTGTCTATTATCCTGGTTGATACCGTGCTTTCTCCTTTTATCGTACCGTTAAGCCTGTCTGTCCTGGCCGGGGCGAATGTTCAGATGGATGTGTGGGGAATGATGAAAGGGCTGGCGGAGATGGTGGTGATTCCGTCCATCGCAGGGATGATGGTCAACCAGTTTTCCCCGCCGGTAAGGACTCAGGCGATAAGCCGGTCGCTGTCTCCTTTTTCAAAAATCTGTCTGATGATTGTCATTGCCATTAACAGTTCGGAAATCGCGCCGTATGTCACGCACGTGGATATCAAATTTGCGGGCATCGCAGGCATGGTATTTTTTATTGCCATGACGGGTTATGCCGTGGCTTGGCTGATCGGAAGACTGATGAAGCGGAGCCAGGATGAAATCGTGTCTCTGATTTATACAGGGGGCATGCGCAATATCAGCGCCGGAGCCGTTCTCGCCGTGTCTTTCTTTCCGTCTCAAGTGGCGGTTCCGGTCGTCATCGGGATGCTCTTTCAGCAAATCCTTGCCGCTTTGTTCGGCTATTTGCTGAGACGCTTTGAACTTAAGCCGGTCGTGATGAAGTATGAAAAAAACCGCTCAGCTACGTGAGCGGTTTTTTCCGTACAGCCAGCTTAGTGCTGCATTGAATTGTCGTTTGAATGCTTCTTGATGGTGCACGGCGCCTTCTTCAACAGTGAAAGAGAGCTGAGATTGAGAAAAGCCTTTTTGCCTCAGGCTTTCATGCACGTCTTTATTTTGTCGGATCATGGTGTTTTGGATGTTGTTTTTATGCTCAGCTTCGCGGCTGCCTACAGACATATAGATACGCCGCCGTGCCGGACGCAAAGATGCGGAGCGGACATAATCTGCTGATTTTTCATACCAGAAGGAACCGGAAATACAGCCGATTCTGCCGAATATTACAGGCTTTTGTAGCATCGCGTATATCGAAAACAGTCCGCCTAATGACGCGCCGATCAGTCCTCTTGTTTCCGGATGTGCAGAAATGTGATGCATATCTTCTACAGTTGGAATGATGGCATCTGTCAGCTCCTCGAGAAAGAGCCTCCCTTTGCCGCCGAAATCATGAAATGCAGGGCTCAGGGAAGGCGCGGGCCACGGTGTGTACTCATCGAGCCTGTCAGCCGGTTTGATGCCGGCAAAAATCAATTCGGGAAGTGTTCCGTTCGCAAATTGGGATTCAAGCTTATCCATCTGTTCTAAAAACAAAGAACCCCCGTCCAGTACGTACACACAGGGTAAAGCCCCTGTTTGAACCGAATAGGAGGGAGGAAGATACACAGTGCATTCCTTTCCGTTTATCCGGTGTGCTGTAAGTGTGCCCCTCATGCATCCAGCCCCTTCTTTTGCTTAAACAGAAGAAAAAAGAAATAAGGAACGCCGAGAATCGCAAGAATAATTCCCGCCGGCACTTCTGAAGGCTGAAAGAATAATTTGCCCGCAAAGTCGGCGGATATGACGAGGAGCATACCGACCAATCCGCTGACCGGTAATGAGTATCTGTGCTCAATCCCGGCGAGCCTGCGGGAAATATGGGGCGCGATCAGCCCGACAAATGCCATGCTGCCCGCTGCGGTTACACATGCGCTGATCAAAGCGATGCAGGCAATGAGTAAAATCGTTTTTTCTTTATTGGTTGAAACACCGAGACTTTTCACCGTGTCCTCATCGAAACGAATGGTATCCAGCAATGACGTTTTCGCCATAAGAAGAGGAATGAACAAGATCAGCCACGGAAGGATCGCCGTAATGGTCATCCAGTTTGCCGACCAGATGCTGCCGTTTTTCCAAACTATCGCCATCTCATAATCCTGCGGGTCCATTTTTAATGAAAGAAATAAAGACAGCGCGCTGAATCCTGAATTCATGGCGATCCCGACGAGAATAATTCTGCCCGATTCCAGATGCCCCCGGTGCCAGGCGAAAATATAGATCAGCACGGCCGCCATCAATCCTCCGATGAGGCCGAAGACAGGCATACCCATCGCAGAGGCAAGTGCCGTCGCTTCAGATTGTCCCTGAAACAGAAGCATAAACGCGACGATTCCCGCTCCGGCCCCTGCATTAATGCCCAGAATACCGGGATCGGCAAGCCCGTTTTTGGTAATGGCCTGAATAACGGCTCCGGCTATCCCCAACCCGAGCCCGATGGCAGCCGCCATGACAATGCGCGGCAGCCTCAGCTGAAACAGCAAAATGTCATATTGCGGATTCGGATGGATGCGGAAAAGCGTACTGAGCAGTTCACCCGGCTTTGCGGAAAAAGAACCGCTTGTCATGCTGAAATAGCTTACGAGCAATATGAGAGCAATCAGAATGATATAAATTCCGGCCATTTTACGCACCACGCTGATCCCCTCCTTTTCTTTTAATCAAATAAAGAAAGAAAGGAACACCGATGATAGAAGTGACAACTTCAATAGGCGTCTCAAACGGATAATTGATGAATCGGCTGGCAAGGTCGCAAAGGGTCAGGAAGACGCCGCCGATGATGCACGCGCATGGGATCAGCCTGCTGTAGTCCGATCCGACGAGAAAACGTGTGATGTGCGGAACGACCAAACCGACAAAGGCAATTTTTCCGGCGAGTGCCACCGAGCTTCCGGTCAATATGACAACGGCCGCCATCGCCATGAGTTTGATGGTTCTTTTCTGCTGTCCCAGACTTTTTGAAATGTCGTCTCCTAATGATACGGCAGTGACCTTTTTGCTGAGAATCATGGCCGTGATGATTCCGATCGCAAAAAACGGGACGGCCAGTTTCAAAAAATCAGGGTTCATTTGATGCAGTCTCGCACTGTACCAAAAACTGAGATCCTGCGAAATTTGAAAATAAATCGAAAGCGCAGCCGACAGACTGCTGAGAAGCATACTGGTCACCGTTCCGATAATGGCAAGCTGCACCGGGGTAAAACCGCCGGGAAGAATGGAGGCCAGCCCGAAAACAAGAGCGGCGCCGAATGCGGAACCGATAAACGAGTATATGATCATTTCAATGGATGTCGATTGAGGGAGCAATACCATGCAAAGGGTGATGATAAAAGCGGAGCCGTCCGACACACCCATGATCGAAGGCGAGGCCAGATAGTTCCGTGTGATTCCCTGCATGAGCGCTCCGGAAACAGCAAGGGCGGCGCCGATAAACATAGCGCCGGCAGCCCTCGGGATTCTTGAATGCCATATGATCTGATGGTCGGTATTCTCCGGATTAAAGTGCAGCAATGCGGAGAACACGGTATGGAAGTCAAGCTGCTTTGCGCCGTATAAAACGGAAAGCAGCAGTGACAGAACAATGGCAATCGGTGAAGCAATGATAATAATGTGTGTCCGCCGTTTTGCATACATGTGAAAAACCTACTCTTTATTAGTCTTGAGTCAATTTGTCAGCCGCAACCTGTAAGAAGCTGATTTTACTCCATGCGGTTCCGCCTTGGGCTAATGGATCAATCGTATTGACGTATACATGGTCTTTTTTGACTGCCTTCAGGCTCTTCCAGATCGGATTTTTCTCTAAGTCTTTCAAAGCGTCCGGCTTATCTGCGTTTTCGTCATCAGAGAATTGTACGAAGATATGGTCAGGGTTCATTTCGCTTAATTTTTCAAGAGAAATCAGTTCCTGCGCTTTCGCCGCTTTGACTTCGTCCGGCGCCTTCAGGCCTAAATCACCGTAAAGTGTGGAGTTGAAATATACTTGTTCAGGATAAATATAAATATTGCCTTGTCTGATTCTGATGACCAGCGCGTTTGACTGTTTCGCTTTGCTGTTGATCTTTGTTTTTGTCTTTTTCAGGTCCTGTTCGTAATCTGCGATGATTTTTTTCGCTTTTTTCTCTTTATCTGTAAGCTGGGCGAGCAGCATCATGTTTTCTTTCCAGTTTGATGAGATATGAGAGACAGGGATCGTTTCAGCGGTGCCGCTCAATTTTTTCAACGTTTTTTCCGGGAATTTGGTTGATGCCAGAATGACGTCCGGCTGCAGCTCAAGAATTTTTTCCATGTTCGGCTGCATTTTTTCTCCCGTTGATACGGATTTATCTGTAATATCTTTAAACAGTTCCGGGAATTTGCCGGAGAAAGAAATTGCTCCTGCCGGATGAACGTCAAGCAATTTGGCGTCTTCCATTGATTCTACGCTGCCTGTAATGGCGATTTTGTCAGTCGGCGCTTTTACTTCATATGTTTTTCCTAGATATTCGATTTTCTTTTTATCTGAAGAAGCGTCCTTTCCTTTACTTGCTGTATCGGATGTTTCTGAGCTTCCGCAAGCCGCGGCCGTGAAAGCCAAAAGCAAAATCATGAAAGCGAATGCCAATTTCTTCATCTATTGTTCCTCCTGTTCAATTGATAACTATTATCAATTGGAATTATAGAGAATGAATTGGGATAAGACCATGGATAATTTCCGGCATTACCATGGACGATCTTCGGATAAAATGGAAATGCTTTGCTCGATCATCCGCTGATGTCCGCTTGGAGAATATTCAATCCACGGGTCAGATGAAATGGGAAACACGCGTTTATTGCTGACGGCTCTAAGGTTCTGCCATATCCCGGTCTGCTGAATCCGCTGAAAATAACGAAGCGTTTCCGGTTCTTTACAAGTGAAAAGCATGATGCAGTCAGCTTGGCAATCCGCCAGCATTTCCAAGGAAATCTTTTCGTCAGGAGCAAAAGCTTCCGGTTTTGCGGAGGCAAAGCCTAAATCACCGAAGAAGACATCCTCAATACTGTTGTTATGGGCGATGTACATATTTTCTTTATATACACGGACAAATAAGAACCGCTGATGCCGCACGTGTTTAAGAGCATCTTTCGCTGAATGGGCGAGACTTTGATAAGCTTTAAGCCAGTGCCGCGCTTCCTGCTCTTCATTCAAATATGCGGCTGTGCGAAGAAACTGGTCTCTCCAATTCTCTTGAGCCGGAAGGTAAAAAACGTCAGTGATGTCATTCAGGCGCTGTTTTTCTTCTTCACTGACAGAATCAAGACTGAAAATGATGTCCGGAGCAGCTTGGGACAGCGTGTGCAGGTTCTCTTCCCAATTTGCATTATAACGGTAAGCACTCAGGTGAACCGGAATATCGGAAGAGAATTGTTTGTAATAATAGGCCGTCCATTTCGGGTGCAGCGCCGCAGCGTAAGGCACGTGATGCAGAGGAATCAGATGCCCCATCGTTTCTTTTCCGTACGCGGCCATTTTTATGCGCCTTTTTTTCATATAGCTTGTAGGTGAGCTGCCGGTATGTTTTTTAAAGATGCGGCTGAAATAAAATTCGTCCTGGTAGCCGATTTGATGAGCGATTTCCCGCAGTTTGCAGTTTGCCTTGGCCATCATTTTTTTCGCATTGGTTATGCGGATGTCTGTGATATATTCAGTTACGCTCTGCCCGTATAGTTTTTTAAAGGTTTCACTGTAATGCTTGGGACTGATTCCCGCCATATGAGCGAGCTGGGTGAGCGTGATTTTTGTGTCGGACTGAGCATGTATGAATTGTTTTGTCTGTTCGATCGCCGCTTTCGTATTATTTTGATGGCATACTTTTGCGGCATAAAGGTCGTACATCAGCTGCTGAAAGTCGGCTGTATATTTCATTTTCTGCAATGCATCCGCCGATCGCACGTTTTCAGAAAGTGACTGAAGCCGGCTTGTCAAATGATCAACCGTTTGTATATTCATTTGCTGAAGTCCGTGGAAGATGTCTTCCCCGTTATCCGGAAGCATCGCTTCATCATCTGATGAATAGGAGAAAACACGGAGTCTGACGATATACAAATGGATGCCGCCTGACGATATAGGGGCAATATTGAATGTCTCATCACAAGGACAGATGTAGAGCGTTTCCTTCTGCAGCGGAAAGCTGTCTGTTCCGATATCAATTTGTCCCTCGCCTTTCACATGAAAGATCAATACGGGAGAATCAGTGAGCTGATGCTCTGACAGAAGGTCGGCTGTTTTTTTTACGGAGATGATATCAATGGGCTGAAAGAATAATGTGTTTTTCATGAGAAACCACCTTTTAGGAAACATTCATTTAAATGATAACTGTTATCAATGAAATTGTACCAAATAAATGAATGTTTTCCTATAAAAAGCGGAAATGTGAAATGCGTCAAAATGTTACACGTGTAACACGAATTTTGTCAGTATATGAGGTATTGTTTTCTTAGAGTTTTGAATTGGTCCAGCCGGCGTTGATATGTGCCGGTGATGTCTTCAATGGAAGCGCCTTTTTCTATTTTTTTGCGTACCCAGCCGTTACCGATCAGCTTGTCAAAAGAGCCTGTCGGCAAGAATGAAAAGTCATTCGGATATAAGTCATGCATGGTTTTCAGAATGGAAAGCCCTGTTTTTGCCGCTTCAAATGTGTTTCTGTTTGTTACGTAGACTTGTACGCCGTGGCACAGCTTGCCCTGGTGCTTGGAGAAGCTGGGGATAAATGATGCGGCTCTGAAGGTGACGCCCGGAAGCTTGAGACTGTTCAGGCGTTCTTCGAGCTCGGTGCTTTTCATATAAGGCGCGCCGATCAGTTCAAACGGCTTTGTCGTGCCCCTTCCTTCGGATACGTTTGTGCCTTCGATTAGTCCTGTCGCCGAATATGCGAATATGCTGTCCGGGGTCGGGATATTAGGCGAAGGGAGGACGAACGGCAGGCCGGTATCTTCAATCGTCATCGTCCGCTTCCAGCGCTTCATTTTTACGACGGTGAGGTCGGCGCCAATATGAAACTCTTTATTGAATAAAAGAGCAAGTTCACCGATCGTCATGCAGTGCTTCAGCGGGATCGGATACAGTCCGACAAATGATGCGTAATCCGGTTCAAGAACCGGACCGTCCGGATTTCGTCCGCCTTGCGGATTCGGCCGGTCCAAGACATAAAAAGGAATGCCTTTTTCTTTGGCCGCTTCCATGGCATAGGCCATTGTATAAATGTAGGTGTAGTATCGTGTTCCGACATCCTGAATATCGAAAATCAGCACATCTGTATCTTTCAGCATGTCAGGCGTCGGTTTCCTCGTTTCCCCATACAGGCTATAGACGGGAAGCCCTGTTTTTTCGTCTATATAGGATGTGACTTTGTCTCCGGCCTGAGCATCGCCGCGGACACCGTGCTCCGGACCGAATAATGCCGTCAATTGGATGTCTGGTGCCTCATACAGCACGTCAACGCTGCTTTTCAATGAATTGTTCACACCGGTCGGGTTGGTGATCAGCCCGACCCTTTTTCCCTTCAGTTCCTGTTTATAATCTTTCAGCAGGCGGTCGATGCCTGTTTGGATGCTTGGTTTCTTGGCGGTATGAAGGTTTCTGTCAGAAGCCGCCGAGACTGCCGTCATGGCACTGATGACGACTAATCCGGCAAGAAGCGCAGCCGTTTGTTTTTTCATGATCAGTCCTCCTGTTTAAAGCGGTTTTCCGGTCTTCAGATTGATACCGAAACCATAAGGATAGAGTGTCGTTCCCGGATGAGTGACGGAAGGAATGTCAGCGGGCAGCCTGCCTTGCGGTTTTGTCTGTCCGAATATCGCTTCAACGCCTGCCGGAATGTTTGGCTGGAGAAATTGTCCGTCTGTATATCCTTTAAAGCCGTAGACTGCGATAAGGGCTTCAGCTTCTTCAAAGTTCGCAGCGTCATATGGATTACGCAGGCTCATCAGCACAAAGGGTTTTTGGTTTGATTGTGCGGCTTTCATGACGGCCCGCGGAAATGCAGTCGTCCACTTGCCGGGATCTGTGACGGAATCATCAATGACGCCGTCGTTTACGACAGGGTCATTTTTCACGACATAGGAGCCTGTAATCACGTAATCCGCGTCGGATACCAGCTTTTTGTGCTCATCATGAAAAGTGCGCTCGGCGAAGTTCATTTTACTGATGGTTACCGGCCGGATTTTTTTCTTCTTGATGAGCTGCCGAATGGTTTGTTCCATTGATGCTGTTTGATCTTCATAAGGAGCGGCAATGAGAACGCGGCTGTTCTTTCTCGGTTTGAATGGGAGCGTACGGTTTTTGTTTTGTAAGACGGTGACGGACCTTGCCGCGATTTGTTTTTCAGCTTTCAGGTGATTTTTGCTGCCGACGGTTTTCTTTGCTTTTGCAATCTTCTTTTTCAGATTTGTCTCTTTCGGTGCGGGATATATCCCTCTTTTTATTTTCAGGGAAATGATGCGTTTCACCGATTTGTTAATTTGCTGAAGAGGAATTTCCCCTTTTTGTACCGCCTTTTTTAAAGCGGAATGAACCCGGGCAAAGCGGTTTTCCGTTTGCAGCGATGTCACTTGGGCCGGCATCAGGGCAATATCGACTCCTGCTTTTACTGCCATGACGACCGCCTCTTCCTGGCCGAAATGATCGGCAATGGCTTTCATATTTAATGCATCCGTAACGATGACGCCGTTAAATCCCATTTCCTCACGGAGAAGATGAGTCATCACTTTTTTCGAGAGTGTGGCGGGTACGAGGATGTCTGAACCGTCCAGCTTGCTTTTATAGGTTGTATCGTCAAAAGCGGGAAATTGCACATGGGCTGTCATGATCATATCAGCTCCGGCCTGAATGGCCTTCCGGAACGGATAAAGTTCAATTTGACGCAGCCTTTCTTGATTGTGGGTGACAAGCGGAAGGCCGTAGTGGCTGTCGACATCCGTGTCGCCGTGTCCCGGGAAATGTTTGACGGCGGCAGCGACATCCTGCTTTTGCTGAGCCTTCATTGAGGCAAGACCGAGTGAAGCTGTCAGATCTCGGTCTGAACTGAACGACCTGACGCCGATGACAGGGTTTCCGGGATTATTATTGATATCGAGAACGGGCGCGAAATTCGTATTAATGCCCAGTGCTTTCAGTTCTTTGCCGATAATGGCGCCGGTTTGGGACGCGTAGGCTGTTTTTCTAGCGGCTCCGAGCGCCATATTGCCTGGGAAATGAGTGCCCTCACCAAGTCTAGTTACGATGCCGCCCTCCTGATCAATGCTTAATAATAGCGGAATGTCAGGGCTCGCCTTTTGAAAGGCATCTGTCAGGCGTACCGTTTGCTCAGTTTTTTTTACATTTTCTGCAAATAAGATAACGCCGCCGAACCGGTACTTTTGAATAAGCCCTGCGACTTCGTCATTCATTTGGGTAAGAGCCTCAGGTGATGAATGCCCCTTTTTTTGCCAATTGCGAAAATCAGGCATGAGCATCTGCCCTAATTTTTCATCTAATGTCATACGGGATACCGCTTGTTCCGCCTGTGACGGAATGTCCGGTTTTGTCGATGCATGATGCGTGCCGAAAACAATGAACAACAGTAATACAGCTGAAATGACAAGTTTCATGATGGTGCCCTCCTGCCGTCATAGTTTGGACAAAAGACATGGGTTGTCATTCAATGGCTTCATAAATCGTTTTTATGACGCTGCCGTAGCTTCCGGTCGGGAAATGATCCCCTTCAAAAACATTCGGGTTTTCACCGGGGCTGACGACGGGGGAATGCTTTTTATTGGTCAAAAGTGCGATCCCCAGCTTATAAGCGGGATCAATAATCGTGACGGTGCCGGTCCATCCCGTATGGCCGTATGCCTGCCTGCTTGCATAAGGGCCGAACATCCACTCCATATCCGGGCTGCCGTTTTTCCGCCAGCCGAGAGCAAAAGTCGGATCAGAGGATGCCGCCGTTGTGAACAAATCGGCCGTTCTTTTATTGAAGAGAGAAACGTGTTTATAACTGCCGCCGTTCAGCATGACTTGAAGAAGGACGGCCATATCATCAGCTCTGGAAAACAGCCCGGCGTGACCGGACACCCCTCCCATGGAGTAAAATGCTTTTTCATCGTGAACTTCCCCCTGCAGCGTATACGTCCTGATGTGAGGGAAATGGATGACTCCGTCACGTGTGTTGCCTAAACGTTCAGTAGCTGCGAATGCTTTTTCTTTAAAGCCTTTTTGCAGCGGGTTGAACAGTGTGTGCGTCAGTTTCAGCGGTTTGTACAGTTCTTGTTCCGCATAGGCATCAAGGGTTTTTCCGGTTATGTTTTCAATGATGCAGCCGAGAAGCATGTAACCGATATCGCTGTATACGTGTTTTGTTCCCGGTTTGTATTCAAGCGGGATTTGGGTGAGAAAACGGATCGTTTTATCCCGTTCTTGTGAATACAAAGGGCCTGCGGTGTCCGGCTGATAGAAATAAAAGCTTGCCGGCAGACCGGATTGGTGCTGGAGCACATCGATGACGCGAATGCGGTCTTTTTCTTGAATCGGATCGCTTTTTCTGTCTTTGAAATCAGGAAGGTAAGCCGAGACTTTTTGATACACATCAAGCTTTCCCTGGCTGACGAGTCGCTGTAATGCAAAATTGGCCGCGTACATTTTTGTATTGGAAGCTAGATCAAACATGGTTGATGTTTTCATTTTTTTCGGACGGGATAAAAGGGTGTTCCCGTCATATTTTTTGCTGTAGCCGTATGCTTTCTTTTTGATCACCCGTCCGTCCTTTACGACGACGAGGACGGCTCCGGGGAATCCAGCTGCGATGTCTTTTTCAATCATTTGATCAACCTTTCTGAGCTTTGCTGCGTCGTATAATTTGGATTGGGCTTCGGCTTTGTGCTGCGGCAGAAAAGAGAGGCTGATGACCATTGTGAGTATGGCGGCTGTCAGTGTTTTCATATTCTGATCCCTCCCGGTTTATTCAAATTCAGCAGCCATGTCATCCTTAAATCCAAACGCATAAGTGAAGACAAAGCCCGCCGCGTAAGAGATGAAGAGACCGATGATATACAAAACGATTTGAGCCGGCTGTACGAGAAAGGAGAGCGGAAGGCCGGAGACACCGATTGAAAAAGTAGCCACCTGAAAATGGGCTTGAAAGGCGCCGCCGATTCCCGCCCCTAAACACGCCGTCAAAAACGGCCGGCCGAGCGGGAGCGTGACGCCGAAGATGAGCGGCTCTCCGATTCCGAGCAGACCGGATGGAAGTCCGCCGCCGATCGCTCTTTTCAATGAGGCTTTTTTTGTTTTCATAAAGATGGCGAAGGCTGCCCCTACTTGACCCGCGCCTCCCATCGCGAGAATCGGAAGAAGCGGGTCATCTCCGATTGATCGGATTAATTCCAAATGTACGGGAGTCAAGCCTTGATGCAGGCCGGTGACGACAAGCGGCAGGAAGGCGGCTCCCAGTACAAACCCTGAGAGCACTCCCCCGACATTCAGCAGTGACAATAAACCTGATGTAATCAGATCAGAAATAAAACCGCCTGCAGGGATAAACACGACATATGTCACCAGCCCGGTGATAAGTAAAGACAATGTAGGCGTGACGATAATGTCGATGGATTGATGGACGTACTTTCTGATAAACCGTTCGGTATAAGCGATAAAAACCGCAGCGAAAAGAACGCCGATTAATCCTCCCCTGCCCGGGAGCAGATTCTCTCCGAACAAACTGATATTGGCGATCTCAGGGTTAAGGATCAATATGCCCGCAAGGCCGCCCATCGCGGGTGTCCCGCCGAATTCCTTCGCCGCATTGATGCCGACAAGGACGCCGAGGTAAGCGAATAAGCCTGAACCGATAACCGTTAAAATAAGTGCGATTTGGGATTCTTTCGGGAGCCAGCCGGCCTGAATGACGGCTTTCGTAATACCGGTGATTAAACCTGATGCAATGAGTGCGGGAATAAGGGGAATGAAGATGCTTGATATTTTTCTCAGAAACAGTGTGATGGGTGTGGTGTTTTTTCTGTTGAGATCGGCTTTTTTCCGTGAGGCGGCTTCTTTTAAATCAATGTTTTTTCCGGATGACATAAGATTTGCGAAAGCGTCGGCGACATGATTGACGACACCCGTGCCGAGAATGATCTGCAGTGTTTCGGCTTCGACGACGCCTATTACCCCGTCAAGCTGTTTCAGCGCTTCAATATCCGTTTTGTCCTGATCTAAAGGTGTAATCCTCAGGCGTGTCATACAGTGGGTAAAGCCTGAAATATTCGATGAACCGCCGCAATTGTCCAGGATATCTTTGGCCAGTGACTGATAAAATGCCTCTTTGCTCATGGAGATCCTCCTTTGTCCGTGCGATTTTTCCCGGGGAGCTGTGCATGAAACGCGTTCTAAAAGCCCCTGCGCCGATTATGAAAACGGCGCGGGCTCGTAAAAACACATTATTTCCACCAAAGAACGATCAGCGTTCTTTTTCTTTTGAAACGTGCTGTTCAATGGCTTTGTCAATGAAGCCGTCTGATTCTTTGAGCAGTGCCTTCGCGTGTGTTTCGTCCGAATTCGTCTTCAGCATGACGATTGCCGTTTTGACATGGCTGCCTGCGGCCTCAAGCGTTTCTTTTGCCTTGTCGTACGGAACGCCCGTGATGCTTTGGATAATGCCGATTGCGCGTTCTTTCAATTTTTCGTTGCTGACATGAACGTCCACCATTAAATTTTCGTACACTTTGCCGCTTTTAATCATCACGGCCGTGGAAATCATGTTCAGAATCATTTTATGTGCCGTCGCCGCTTTCATTCGTGTTGACCCTGTAATCACTTCGGGGCCGACGACGACTTCAATGCTGTGATCGGCATAAGTGCTGATCAATGAGTGTTTATTGCATGTGAGCGCGACGGTTTTGGCGCCGATTGTTTTTGCGTATTTCAGCGCACCGGCCGCATACGGCGTGCGCCCGCTTGCCGCGATGGCGATCACGGTGTCTTCTGAGGTAAGCCCGATCGTTTTGAGATCGAGAGCGCCGGTTTCCTCGCTGTCTTCTATACCTTCAGCCGCTTGCAAAAAGGCGTCTGCCCCTCCGGCCATCAGACCGATGACGGTGTCGGGACTTACGCTGTATGTAGGCGGGCATTCAACCGCATCCAGTACACCGAGTCTGCCGCTTGTGCCCGCTCCCGCATAAATCAGCCTGCCGTTTCGCCGTAAGGACTGATGGGCGAATTGAACGGCAATCTGAATATCGGGCAGCACCTGCTGAACGGCTTCAGCCACTTTGAAATCCTCTTCGTTAATGATGCGGAGAATTTCCATCGTGTCTGCTTGATGGATTGAAGCGGTCTGCGGATTTCTGGTTTCTGTGGTCAATCTGTGAATGTTAAGCCGGTCTGTCATGATTGTACCCTCCCAAGTCGTTAATACTTGAAGTATATGGGCTTCTGAATAGATGTTTCAAGAAAAATCGGCAGGGATGAGATGGATAATCAAGCGCTTTCACAAAAAATGATGCAGAATGTGCTGTTCACCGATCGGGCCGATCCTGCGCCGCCCTTTATCAATAAAACCGGAAGACCTGTACAGGTTCTTTGCACGATGATTGCGATGGTTTACTGCAAGCACGATTTCATCACACCAAGGAAAGTAATTTGCGACAAAAGCGGGGAGCTGCAGCATCGCTTGTTTGGCATAACCTTTTCCCTGATGCGGCGCATGTAAGGACAGCGCACTCAGCAAAATGGCAGACACATTGTTCGAATACGGGGCAATGGTTTCTTTTGAGGTATGTAAAATAAAAAAACCGACGGGGTGGTCTTCTTTTAAAATGACTGTCGGGTAGCGATCCCGGATGACAAGAGCCTGCGGCAGGACATCTATCGGCAGAGCTGTGAACTTTTTATCTTCTTCACTCAGCACAAACCCGTTAAGCCCGTCTGCATGCTCCGGTTTATAAAAGGACAGGGCTACATCCATGATATCTACTCTCCTTTTTTATAATTGATCCAATTCATCTTCTGATAGAACACGGCAGCCTGCCCGTTTTAAAAGAGCGGAAGTGATGCCGTCTCCGAGTATTTTTTTTCCTGAGAAAGTGCCGTCATAGATAAAGCTGCTGCCGCAGGACGGACTGTTTTCTTTAAGGATGACCGTGGCGGCGCCTATTTCTTTTGCGTATGCTAATGTTTTTTCCGCGCCGTCCATATATAAAGCCGTAACGTCTTCGCCTGATGCCGTTACGATTTTTGCCGTTCCGTTCAGCACGTCTTCGCCCGTGCCGCCGATGATTTCCGCCGGTTCGCGGGGAGTGGTGAAGCCGCCCAAAAGTTCGGGGCAGACCATAACAGCTTTCTTTTCTTCTACGAGTCTGCGGATTTTTTCCGAAGCGGCGTGAGAGCCGTTATACCTGCATTCGATACCGCCGAGACAAGAGCTGACTAAGATCATCTGTGTCCATTCCCTTCAATATTTTGATACTTTCATCATAAATGAAATAAGAGAGGAGGGATGAGTTTTTCAGTTAAAAAACGGGTAAAAAAGTTTGAAAATAAAAAAAATAATTTTTCTCTTTACAAATGGGGTACAACCTGTATATAATAACTTTTGTCAGCTCGACGCGGACACAACGGCCCGTTGGTCAAGCGGTTAAGACACCGCCCTTTCACGGCGGTAACACGGGTTCGAATCCCGTACGGGTCATATGGAGGATTAGCTCAGCTGGGAGAGCATCTGCCTTACAAGCAGAGGGTCGGCGGTTCGAGCCCGTCATCCTCCACCATATTTGCCGGCCTAGCTCAATTGGTAGAGCAACTGACTTGTAATCAGTAGGTTGGGGGTTCAAGTCCTCTGGCCGGCACTGTTTTTTAAAAAAATACGGAGGGGTAGCGAAGTGGCTAAACGCGGCGGACTGTAAATCCGCTCCCTCAGGGTTCGGCAGTTCGAATCTGCCCCCCTCCACCATTTTTGGGCTATAGCCAAGCGGTAAGGCAACGGACTTTGACTCCGTCATGCGTTGGTTCGAATCCAGCTAGCCCAGTATCAGACACCTTTTGCATAAAGGTGTCTTTTTTTATCAGCATTTTGTTTCGATTTCTGATTGTTCATCAGATATACTATTTTTAAGCTGCTGTTAAGGCAGTATATTCTGTATTTTCCATCTACACCCTGCCTGAAATTTGGTAAAATAAATGTAATAAAAAAATGAAACCTTTTAAAACAATCAACGTATAGATACAGACCGGTGAAGGGCAGAGGTAAGATAAAACATGGAAAACCTGATTAAAAAAAGAATCAAGCAAGTCAAAAAAGGCGATCAAAATGCGTTTGCAGAAATCGTTGACCTTTATAAAGATAAGATTTACCAGCTTTGCTACCGCATGCTCGGCAATGTTCACGAAGCGGAAGATATTGCGCAGGAAGCTTTTATCAGAGCGTATGTCAATATCGACAGTTTCGATATCAACAGAAAGTTTTCAACGTGGCTTTACAGAATTGCGACCAACCTGACCATTGACCGCATCCGCAAGAAAAAGCCTGATTACTATCTGGACGCAGAAGTAGCGGGAGCAGAAGGGCTGACGATGTATTCGCAGATCGCCGCGGACGGGGTTCTCCCTGAAGACGCCGTATTGTCATTGGAGCTGTCGGACACAATTCAGAAAAAGATTTTAAAGCTGCCTGACAAGTACAGAACGGTAATTGTATTAAAGTATATTGACGAACTCTCTTTAATTGAAATCGGGGAGATTCTGAATATCCCTGTCGGCACCGTCAAGACAAGGATACACAGAGGCAGAGAGGCTCTTAGAAAACAATTAAGGGATCTTTAAGTGGGGTGATGAAATGAGCTGTCCTGAACAGATCGTGCAGCTTATGCATAAGCATCTTGATGGAGATATCCTTCCTGAAGATGAAAACGTATTAAAACAACATTTGCAGTCATGCGGGAATTGCAAACGGCATTTTCATGAAATGGAGAAATCCGTAGCACTCGTCCGAAGCACATCGCATGTCACGGCCCCTGCTGATTTTACTGCCAAAGTTATGGCGAATCTTCCAAAAGAGAAAAAACGCGCTTCTGTAAAACGATGGATCAAAACTCATCCGATGATTGCAGCCGCAGCGGTTTTTGTGATTTTAATGGGCGGCGGTTTTTTCAACAGCTGGCATAATGACCACAATTTCAGTGTGTCCAAACAGCCGAACCTTGTCGTGCAGAATCACACGGTCACCGTCCCTGAAGGCGAGACCGTAAAAGGCGATGTCACAGTAAAAAACGGCAAGCTGTTCATTGAAGGAAAAGTCGACGGCAATGTGACCGTCGTCAACGGAGAAAAATACATGGCCTCAGCCGGACAAGTCACCGGGCAGATTGAAGAGATTAACCAATTGTTTGACTGGGTCTGGTACGAACTGAAATCGGCGGGCCAGGGCGTCGTGAGCGCTTTGGACCCGAATGAAGATGAGTAAAGCGTATAATCGCTTTACTCTTTTTTTGTGCATCGCCGCGCTGGCTCATTTCACTTGAGAAATCAAAATGTGGTATAATGAGCACGCTATATGATGTACATATTGCTCATGCAGCACAATTCATAACAGAAAAACGAAATGACTGAATTCTTGGAGGACGAGGAAATGGCTTTTGAGGACATCCCATTTTTGCAATACCTCGGCAATGCCGTTGATATTCTCCTTGTTTGGTATGTGATATATAAATTAATCATGGTCATACGCGGGACGAAGGCGGTTCAGCTTTTAAAAGGAATCGTCGTCATCGTATTGGTCCGGATGGCCAGTTCATATTTGGGACTCAGCACGCTTCAGTGGCTGATGGACCAAGCGATAACATGGGGATTTTTAGCGATCATCATTATATTCCAGCCTGAGCTGAGACGGGCGCTTGAACAGCTCGGACGGGGCCGGTTCTTTTCCAGGAGCGGAACCCCCGTGGAGGAAGCGCAGCATAAGACAATTGAAGCGATTACAAAATCGATCAGCTACATGGCGAAACGCCGCATCGGCGCACTCATCGCGATTGAGCGCGATACGGGAATGGGCGATTATATTGAGACGGGCATCCCGCTTAATGCGCAGGTCAGCTCGGAGCTTTTGATTAATATCTTCATCCCGAATACACCGCTGCATGATGGAGCGGTCATTATGAAAAATAACGAGATTGCGGCGGCTGCCTGTTATCTGCCGCTTTCTGAAAGCCCGTTTATTTCAAAGGAGCTGGGGACGCGTCACAGAGCGGCTGTCGGCATCAGTGAAGTGACGGACAGCTTAACCATTATTGTATCTGAAGAGACGGGCGCCATCAGTGTGGCCAAAAACGGAGACCTTCACAGAGAATTGACGGAAGAAGCACTGAAAGAAATGCTTGAAGCCGAGTTTAAGAAGAACGCCAGAGATACTTCTTCTAACCGCTGGTACTGGAGGGGCAAGAAAAATGGATAAATTCTTAAACAACCGCTGGGCTGTAAAGATCATTGCATTGCTCTTTGCGCTGCTGCTTTACGTTGCGGTTAACAACAACCAGGCGCCGACTCCGAAAAAGCCGGGGGAATCCTTTTTTCCGACATCAACGACTGACGAGGCTACGCTTACTGATATTCCTGTAAAAGCATACTATGATGAAGCGAACTATGTCGTCACCGGCGTGCCTCAGACCGTAAATGTCACGATTAAAGGCTCGACAAGCGCGGTGAAAAAGGCGAGACAGACGAAGAATTTTGAGATATACGCCGATATGAATAAGCTGAAGACCGGGACTCATAAGGTCGAATTGAAAGCGAAAAACGTATCGGACGGACTGACGATCTCCATTAACCCGTCAGTCACGACGGTTACGATTCAGGAAAAAACGGCTGAGAGTTTTCCCGTGGAAGTTGAATACTACAATAAAAGCAAAATGAAAAAGGGATACACCCCTCAGCAGCCGATTATCAGCCCGAAAAACGTGCAGATTACAGGTTCGAAAAATGTGATTGATAACATTTCACTTGTCAAAGCATCCGTGAACCTTGAAAATGCAAATGAGACCATTGAAAAGGAAGTGAAGGTGACCGTCTATGACAAAGACGGCAACGCACTTCCTGTTGATGTTGAACCGTCAGTCATTAAAGTGACGGTTCCCGTAGCCAGTCCGAGCAAAAAGCTTCCTTTCAAAATCGAAAGGAAGGGAAGTCTTCCGGACGGGGTGAGCGTTGCGAGTATTGACTCGAATCCGAGTGAGGTGACGGTTTACGGCCCGCAGGATGTGCTGGATTCACTGGAATTTATTGACGGCGTATCTCTTGATTTAGGCAAAATTGATAAAGATACCGATATCAATGCCGATATCCCGCTTCCTAAGGGTGTCACTAAGGTATCACCGGAAAAAATCACGCTTCATGTTAAAGTGGACAGTGAAGACAAAAAGGATTTTGACAATGTCGGAATCAAGACGGTCGGACTGGGAGGCTCACAGCAGATTGAGTTTCTCGATCCTGAATCGCAGGCGATAAATATTACGGCCAAAGGCTCTCCCGCCAACATTAAGGCGCTGAAAAAGTCGGACATTGAACTGTATGCCAATGTCTCGGACTTGGAGGACGGAGAGCACTCTGTAAAGCTTGAAGTAAACGGCCCGCAAAACGTCACATGGTCCCTGTCAAAAGACACGGTTAAGATCAAGCTGACTTCTAAGAAAAACACAAGTTCAAATAAAAATAACGGCGGTTCCGCTGATTCCGGCAATAAGAACGGCACAAGCGGAGATGCAGACAAAGACAAGAACAAGAACCGGGAAGACGACACTGACAGCGATCAGAATAAAAGTCAAAACCAGGATCAAAATCAAGACCAGGATGAAGACGGATCAAGCGCTGATTCTTCTTCAACAGAATGAAAAAGGAGCGATACAAAATGGGCAAGTATTTTGGAACAGATGGTGTAAGAGGTGTTGCCAACAGCGAGCTTACGCCAGAGCTGGCCTTTAAAGTTGGGCGTTTTGGCGGTTATGTCCTGACCAAAGATAAGCAGCGCCCGAAAGTGCTGATCGGCCGTGATACACGTATCTCCGGACATATGCTGGAGGGAGCCCTTGTCGCCGGACTTTTATCGATCGGAGCTGAAGTGATGCGCCTCGGCGTTATTTCTACGCCGGGGGTATCCTATTTAACGAAAGCCATGGATGCTGAGGCGGGCGTCATGATCTCCGCTTCTCACAACCCCGTACAGGATAACGGGATTAAATTTTTCGGAGGGGACGGCTTTAAGCTTTCTGATGAGCAGGAGGCCGAGATTGAACGTCTTATGGATGAACCGGAAGATAAGCTGCCGAGACCGACAGGCGCGGACCTCGGGCTTGTGAACGATTATTTTGAAGGCGTTCAAAAGTATCTGCAATTTTTAAAGCAGACGGCGGACGAAGATTTCACAGGCATTCATGTAGCGCTTGACTGCGCCCATGGTGCGACATCTTCCATTGCGACGCACCTTTTTGCCGATCTCGATGCTGACGTATCTACAATGGGGACGTCTCCGAACGGATTAAACATTAATGATGGCGTCGGTTCTACACACCCGGAAGCGCTGAGTGCTTTCGTCAAAGAAAAAAACGCCGATATAGGCCTTGCGTTTGACGGAGACGGCGACCGCCTCATTGCCGTCGATGAAAAAGGAAACATCGTCGACGGTGATCAGATTATGTACATATGCGCGAAGTATTTGAAATCAGAAGGCCGTCTGAAGGATGATACCGTCGTATCAACCGTGATGAGCAACCTCGGTTTCTACAAAGCGCTTGAAAAAGAAGAAATCAAAAGCGTTCAAACGGCAGTCGGCGACCGCTATGTCGTAGAAGCGATGAAAAAAGACGGCTATAATGTCGGCGGCGAGCAGTCGGGGCACCTTATTTTCCTTGATTACAACACTACCGGCGACGGTCTTTTGTCTGCGATCATGCTTGTGAATACGCTGAAGGCGTCCGGCAAAACCCTTTCAGAACTTGCCGATGAAATGAAAAAATTCCCGCAGCTTTTAGTGAACGTGAAAGTGACGGATAAATATAAGGTAGAAGAAAACGCTAAGGTGAAGGCCGTTATTTCTGAAGTGGAAAAAGAAATGAACGGAGACGGCCGGATTTTAGTGCGCCCGTCAGGCACCGAACCGCTCGTCCGCGTGATGGCCGAAGCGAGAACAAAAGAGCTTTGTGACGAATATGTCACAAAAATCGTGGATGTCGTGCGGACAGAAATGGGAGCGGAGTAGCGAAGTTTATAAGCAGAGAGCGAACAAGACAAGTGCGATCAGCATAATATGATAGTAAACATGATGCCGGGGCGGCAAAAAATAATTGACCGTCCTTGGCACATGCTGTAAAATCAAGCTTGTTCAGCCTTTGTTTTTCACTTGCAGGAAAGGCGGGATTGTTTGCATCTTTTATAATTACAGCGCCCGAACTAAGCGCCCGAAAAACGGCTTAGTTGACGAGGATGGAGGTTATCGAATTTTCGGCGGATGCCTCCCGGCTGATTCATTTAGATCACAGCCGTAAGGATTTCTTCAAACCGGAGGGGCGACTCTCCGAACAAAGGGAAATCACATGATCTTCCAAAAAAACATGTGGGAGGGGACGATTGAAAGTCCCCTTGTAATTTGACTTTCTTCGTCTCCTTTTACACCTTTAGGAGGAAGAAAATATGTGTGGAATTGTAGGTTACATCGGTCAGCTTGATGCGAAAGAGATTTTGTTAAAAGGATTAGAGAAGCTTGAGTACCGCGGTTATGACTCTGCCGGTATCGCTGTGGCGAATGAGCAGGGCGTGCATGTGTACAAAGAAAAAGGCCGCATCGCCGACCTTCGTGAAGTGGTGGATCACACGGTTGAATCTCAAGCGGGAATCGGCCATACACGCTGGGCGACTCACGGCGAACCAAGCTTCCTGAACGCTCACCCGCATCAAAGCGCACTCGGCCGCTTTACACTTGTTCATAACGGTGTGATCGAGAACTATGTTCAGCTGAAGCGCGAATATCTTGAAAACGTTGAACTGAAAAGCGACACGGACACTGAAGTAGTCGTTCAAATGATCGAGCAATTTGTGGCGGGAGGACTCAGCACAGAAGAAGCGTTCCGCAAAACACTGACTCTGTTAAAAGGCTCTTACGCAATTGCATTATTTGACGGTGAAAACACAGACACCATTTACGTTGCAAAAAACAAAAGCCCTCTGTTAATCGGCCTTGGAGATACGTTTAACGTCGTGGCATCTGACGCGATGGCTATGCTTCAAGTAACGAATGAATACGTTGAGCTTTTGGACAAAGAAATGGTGATCGTGACAAAAGACGAAGCCGTGATTAAAAACCTTGACGGTGAAGTCATGACACGTGCATCTTATATCGCTGAGCTTGACGCCAGTGATATCGAAAAAGGCACATACCCTCACTACATGTTAAAAGAAACGGATGAGCAGCCGCTTGTTATGCGCAAAATCATCCAAACGTATCAGGACGAAAACGGCAGACTGGCCGTGGCCGGCGATGTCGCTGACGCCGTGGCGGAAGCGGACCGCATTTATATCGTGGCTTGCGGAACGAGCTACCATGCCGGTCTTGTCGGGAAACAATATATTGAAATGTGGGCAAACGTACCGGTTGAAGTGCATGTAGCGAGTGAATTCTCTTACAACATGCCGCTTCTGTCTAAGAAGCCGCTCTTTATCTTCCTTTCTCAAAGCGGAGAAACAGCGGACAGCCGCGCCGTGCTTGTTCAAGTCAAAGCGCTGGGTCACAAAGCGCTGACGATTACAAACGTTCCGGGATCAACGCTTTCCCGTGAAGCGGATTACACATTGCTTCTGCACGCAGGCCCTGAGATCGCGGTTGCATCAACAAAAGCGTATACGGCTCAGATTGCCGTCCTCGCGATCCTTGCATCCGTTGCAGCAGAACGCAACGGCGTTGATATCGGTTTTGATTTAGTCAAAGAATTAGGTATCGCGGCAAACGCCATGGAAGCCCTCTGCGACCAGAAGGACGAAATGGAAATGATCGCGCGTGAGTACCTGACTGTTTCAAGAAACGCTTTCTTCATCGGCCGCGGCCTTGACTACTTCGTGTGTGTCGAAGGCGCCCTGAAGCTGAAAGAGATTTCTTACATCCAGGCGGAAGGCTTCGCCGGCGGCGAGCTGAAGCATGGAACAATCGCTCTGATTGAAGAAGGAACACCGGTCTTTGCGCTTGCGACACAAGAACACGTCAACCTGAGCATCCGCGGAAATGTGAAGGAAGTCGCAGCCCGCGGCGCCAACACTTGCATCATCTCGCTGAAAGGCTTAGAAGACGCAGACGACAGATTCATCCTGCCGGAAGTCAACCCTGCACTTGCTCCGCTGGTTTCTGTTGTGCCATTGCAGCTGATCGCTTACTACGCTGCACTGCACCGCGGCTGTGACGTTGATAAACCGCGCAACCTTGCGAAGAGTGTTACGGTGGAATAATATATTTAACCCCTTTGGTTATTAGCCAGAGGGGTTTTTTAATGCAGAAATTAGAAATACATACTCTTTGCGATTGTAAAGAAATCCCCTTTTATATATTGAAAAGGATTAACACCTGCTTTATAATACGAGATGCATTCCGGTTAAAATCCATAAATGTAATCATTAGTAAATTGTTTTGTGCATGCCTCATCGGAAAGTAATCACCTCCAGTATTTTTCATCATGAATATCCATTATATAAACGTAATCAATCGATTACACATCCAAATTATGATTAAAAGACTTTAAAATCCCTGTTGTATTTGCCGACTCCTGCCTCTTTATGAATACCTCGACTAGATATAAAAATCATAATATTTTTGCAATAATCCGGTTCAATTTTTAAAAAAGTCCTGACAAGAATGATAGGAGTGGAATGATGTCAAACCTTTTAGAAATCAGAAACATCAGCAAATCTTTTGGTCATAAAGCTGTTTTAAAAGATGTCACATTCAATGTGCCTGCCGGATCCATTGTCGGTTTTATCGGTGATAACGGCGCAGGCAAATCAACAACATTTAAAACGATATTAGGGTTAATCTCTCAGGATAGAGGTAAAGTGAAAATCTTTGGTAAAGAGAATCTGGATAAACATATAAAGTTCAAAGAAGATATTGGGGTCGTATTTGATGCGATGAATCTGCCCGCGCATCTTACGATAAAACAGCTGAATCATGTATTTAAAAAACTATTCGGTGCTTGGGACCAAGACAATTTTTATCGGTTGGTTCATTCTTTCTCTTTACCTATGGACAAAAAAGTGAATACATTCTCGCGCGGCATGTCAATGAAGTTATCCGTAGCTGTTGCTTTGTCGCATAATGCAAAATTATTACTCCTGGATGAAGCAACGGGAGGGCTTGATCCCTCTTCAAGAGATGATCTGTTAAATGAATTAAAAAGCTTTGTGAGTAAAAGCAACGGCGGTATTTTACTTTCATCGCACATTATGACTGATGTCGAGAAGATAGCCAGCCATATCATTATGATGAAAGATGGCGAAATTTTATTAAATGAAGAGAAAGATAAGGTTCTTGAAAGCTATACTGTTATAGACGTTGATGAAGGCCGATTGGCTGAGCTTGAGGAGGATATCGTTCTAGCAAAAAGGAATCATGGATCTTATTGGAGTGTGCTTGTATCGGATCGACAGAAATTGCCAAATGGCGTAACGGCCAACACCATTTCCATAGAAGAAATCAGCGTCTTTTTAACGAGGAGTGAAAACATTGAGAGGTCTGTTACTGACTAACTATTACTTGGTTTATCGAAGTTTCTTTGCATACACGGGGTTGGCCATATTGGTATCAGCAGTCATTTTTTATTTTGGGGATGCTTCAATGCATCGTTTTGTTGCTATGCTGATTATTTTGTTTGTCGTTATGCCCGCACTTGAGGTAATAAAGTATGAGAGCAAGTCTGGCTATGATAAGTATGTCCTGACTTTACCGGTCAGCAGAACAAATATTGTTCAAAGTCACTATGTCTTTTATCTTTTGATTGTTGTGATCGGAGCTGTAATATCTTATGGTATTTTCCTTGTATACAGCCTGGGTTCTGATGAACCAATTGACGGCATATTGAATATTGTCTCTTTTGGAACGTTCATCGTTCTCTTTGCCGGTGCAATCGTTTATCCTCTTCTCTACATGATAGGCCCGGAAAAATCCGATGCTATCGTGATTGGAGGTGCAATGGGGGGACTTTTTGCTACCTTTGGATTGCAAAGTGTCGTTGGGTATGTAGCAGAACAAGTACCGCTGTCATTTTTGCACATAAATCCTTCTTTATATATCCCGATTATATATCTCATGATCGGCGTTATCTTATATATCATTTCATTTTTCATTGCTGCGGCTATCTATCATAAAAAAGAATTTATAACAGGATAAGGAAAGGAACGGGCTCATAAATTCACTTAAACTTCAAGCAGACAGCCGCCCGCCCAATGGGCGGCTGTTCTTCTAATTAAAACTGCGTTGTCACATCGTACTCATAATCAATCTTCAATTTCACATTTTTCATAGTCGATTTTGCTGTTGCGAGTGTGTTGTATTTAAAATTCCAGATGCTTGAGACTGAGAGGTTATCATCCAGTGTGATATCGTAATTGCCTTGAGTGGAGCTGTTTGCGAGTGCGCGGTGCCACACTTTATTCTCTTCAGACATTATGCAGTGTCTTGTGTTTCCTTGGCTTGGTGTTTGAGTCGCGGCGGTACTGATTCTTTTCACTATGGCGTCTTTTGGAATGCTTGTTTGTTTGGTTAAGTCGAGCCTGAGAACGGTTGAATCTGATCCATTCGGACTGAGGCTTGTATTTCCTTTATTTTCAGCCGTGCCGCTGAATGAGAAGGTCTCGCTTCCGGTTTTGATTCGATCGTAAATGGAGAGTGTAAAGTATATATCGTCAGTGTATGAGCCGCGGGACACTTTCACGTAGAACGTCTCGTTGTTTTCTTTCGCATCTGTAATGGCATAGATAAAAGGAAGCGGCGTATCAGGGTTTATCACTTCTGTGCCTTTACTGATCAGCACTTTGTTTTTATTATAAATTTCAATGCTCATTCCCTTGTATTCACTTCTTGTTGAGCTCCTGACATAGAGTCTTTCTCCCTTATTTGCCGTGAAAGTGAAGTACGATTCTTTTTCCCCTTTCGGCAATACGGCTGTATCAATATTTTTATATTTCCAGTAGCCTACTGGATTGGCAGTTTCAAATGAGTGATTTCCTGTAATAGCGCTTATTTGTGATGAGTTCTTTTGAGACGCAGAGGCTGAGGCTGAAGGTGCAATCAATACGCCTGATAATACGATTGCACTGACAAATAGCATAGATACATACTTTTTCATGGAAAAATCCCCCTTTTTGACTACATCATACATAAAAACCCTCATGATGTAAACATTTGTTATTTTAGGTTAAAATCAACTGGAAAACAGCCGATACAAACACTAGAACATCATCTCAAGCGGAGGTTAAAAACATGCGCCTAAACGCTCGTTATATAAAAAATCAAATAATGGCTCAGCAAGTGCTTCAGCGGTATTCTTCCAAAACAAATGGGAAAGATGCGGCAAAAGGGCCGGACAGCTTATTGATTCAGGCAAGCGGGACCCGCGATCTGAGCCAGATGAATTATTCAAGGAGCGGTGTCACTGAGAAAGGGAGCAGCCTGTCCCGTTTATATCAATCTGCAAATCAGAAAACGATTACGGATAATGGGAATGAGACGGTAATAGACGCTGATAATCCGTATGAGTCTGAGAGTGATATTGCGAGCAGGATTCTTGATGAGAAATACAGCCGTATCAATGAAATCAATAAACGAAAATCAGATCCTTTGCGTTATATTAAGGACAAATACCAGCGTGCCGATTCACCTTATTTCAGGAGTGATTTATCAGAATCAGAGCGTCAGGCCGCTTATCATAACGAAACGGAATGGCTGTTTAAGGGGAAAGCCCAGAGCTATGATTTCCGTGATGCGGCGTTTCGGGGTGAAACGCTCAACGGAGAGATTCAAGTCGAAAATGAAAGGGTGTTTCAGCGGGCGCAGGTGAATCAGCAGATTGATATGCTTTTTCATCGGAATCATATTCAGATTCCGGAGGGTGCGAATCTTACATTTACGATATCACCGATTGATTATCTGTTAAAAGTGAATGGGACTGACGATAAAGAGCTCACTCAGCAGATTGAAGCCGTCTTAAACTCCGGGGAAAACAGCAAAGAGCTGTTTGCGCACATCATTCGCAGCCGGGGTGATGACTCCTCGCAGTTTACGCCGGAAACATATGAGAAATATCAAGTCGTTCGGGAAATGTATGAGGTGACCGGCTATCATCTGAAAGACATGCAGATCGTGGACGGAAAGTACGTCACAGAAGACGGCCGTGACCTTTTAGACGTCTATAAGGAAGCGCTGCAGCTCGATCCTTTGTTGAAACATACGGCGGCAGAAGCGGCCGCCCATTACGGACAGGCGCTCGCGAAGCTTGCGAGAACGGGTTATGATGCCATTCCTGATTTGGTGCTGTCCATTGAGTATAAAAACGGATCTCTGCGTGATGTCGGCCAAAGCAGGCAATACGGATCTGGGGATACAGATTGGCTTTCTGAATGGAAACGGGAGCTGGGTGTGCGTATATAAAATGAGAAAAAAGCTGACAAATGATGCCGTCAGCTTTTCTTTATGTGTTTTCTTAAAACTCCTCATACTCCGCCGGGTCTTGGCCGTTTATGCGTCCGTCGGGGCGGGTAAGCGAGTCTATGATGCTCATGTCGTTTTCATCAAGAGAGAAATCAAAAACGGAGATGTTTTCAAGCTGGCGCTCGGGCGATGCTGATTTTGGAATCGGGATGGCGCCCAGCTGGATATGCCAGCGTAAAATGACTTGAGAAATGGTTTTGCCGTATTTGTCCGCAATCTGTCCGAGTTTTTGATCGTTCAATACTTCACCGGCGCGGGATAACGGACTCCATGATTCTGTCACGATGCCCTGTTCTTCGTGCCATTGGCGCTGCTGCTGCTGATTAAAAGCGGGATGCAGTTCAATTTGGTTGATGCCTGGCTTTACGCCGGTTTCACGTTCGAGCCGTTCGATATGCTCAGGCAGGAAATTGCAGACGCCGATGGATCGGATCAGGCCCCATTTTTTCGCATCAATCAGTGCCTGCCATGCTTCCGTGTAGCGGTCTTGTTTCGGATTCGGCCAATGGACGAGATACAGGTCATAGTAGTCCAGACCGGCGCGGTATAAAGATTCTTGGATGGTTTGTACAGCTTTGTCATAGTCATGGTAGCGTCCGGGCATCTTGGACGTCACGTATAGCTGTTCTCTCGGAACAGAGCTTCTGCGGATGGCTTCTCCGACCGTCCCTTCATTTTCATAGTTATAAGCGGTGTCAATCAGACGGTAGCCGATATCAATGGCGCTGGTAATGGCATGAACGCCATTGTTTCCATTAAGAGCGTATGTACCGAAGCCGATCGCGGGAATGCTTGTCCCATCCAGCAGTTTCTTTTGCGGAATTGCTCCAGTCATCATTAAATCCCTCCTTGTTTTCTACTTTACCATTATTCTTACAAATGAAACATAATAATGGAAGGAAATGAGATGATCCGCACATGAAAAAAGCTGACGGAGAACCGTCAGCTTTAAATTTGAAACATCCATGCTACGACGGGGCCGAAGACCGACCCTAACACGGCGCAGAGCGTCATGGAAACAGAACTCATGGAGACCGTTAATTCTCCGTACTCCATTGCTTTTGAGGTGCCGAGCGCATGGGAAGCGCTCCCGAATGCAATTCCTTTCCCGAGTGAGCTGCGGATGCGGATCCACTTGAGAAGCAGCGGTCCTAAGATAACGCCGGAAAACCCTGCGATCATGACGAACACGACTGTCATGGAAGGGACACCGCCGATACCGGACGCAATCTGTATGGCGACAGGCGTCGTAATTGATTTTGGGATAATTGACAAAATCAAACTCCGGCTGATGCCGAACAGCTCTGCAAATAGCAGGCCGCTGACCATTCCGGAGAATAAACCGGCCAACACGCCGCCGATGATCGGAAACATATACTTGATTAACACCCGGCGCTGCTTATAAAGCGGGTATGCCAAAGCCACCACGGCGGGGCCGAGCAGTGAATTGATCCATTGGCCGCCGATCATATAGTCTTTATACGAAATATGAAAAACAAGCAGCACGGCGATAATGAAAATCGTAGTCGTCAAAACCGGTATGAGAAAGGGATATGGAAAGCGCACATATAATTTCACCATAGCCAGATAGGCGGCGGCCGTGAACAAAATTATAAAGATTGCGATACATGTTTGCTGCACTTCTTTTTCTCCTTTCTCTGATTGGCTTTGTGCTCTAACAGCTGGCTGGCGTACCCTGCGGCGATCATTGTGACGATGGTGCTCAGCACGATGATCAGAAACAGAGCAGCCCCGCTGGCGGAAAACAGTGACGGGTAATTGATGACGCCCGTCATGGCCGGAATGAATAACAGCGGAAGAAAAGACAGCAAAAATCCGGCTCCGTCTTCAATCATTTTGACGGGAATGATCTTAACCGATAAACATATGATCAGCAGGATCAAACCGATGATACTTCCGGGAATGGGCAGGTGAAAGAACTGCTGAACGGCTCCCCCGATAAAGGAAAATGCGAATAAAATAATGATTTGCAAGATGATGCGTATGACTTTCACGACAATGCTGTTCTTTGGAGAAGAGCAGCTTCCCCCTTTCTTGATGCTTCGATATGTTTCTTTACTTTTTGCGCATATATTTGTACTATACAAATATATGTATGCAAAATCTTTCTATATGTTTTCTGAGTAAATGTGCATATGTTTGTATTATACAACTAATGTTGCTGTTGTCAATTGTAAGGAGTGAGGCTGTTGTCAAAACTAGATCCGATTGAATTAATTGAATATGAGCTCACCACTTTTATCAGGAGAGCTGTTTATCTTGATAACTCCGACCGTAAAATCGGACATCTGGAAAGGGCTGCGTATTTGTTATTACGGCAGCTGGATGAATTCGGACCGGCGCGTGTAAAGGAATTAGCCGAATCTTTTAAGCTGGATATTTCCACATTGTCTCGCCAGGCCGCGGCCTTGGAGTCGAAAGAGCTGATCCAGCGTTTTTCCGATCCTTCTGACGGGCGGGTCAGTCTGTTTGCGATTACGAAGCTTGGCAAACAGAGGTTAAAAGCTGATAAAAAGATGCGTCTTGATCGATACCGACATATGCTTGACGATTGGTCAGGCGATGAAAAAGAAATGTTCAGCCGGCTTTTGCTGCGGCTGAATGAGGCATTTATCGATTAATGCATGATTTTTGCCGGGTTAAGCAGGATTATGGCGTATACAAGGGAGAATGGAAGAGAGTAAGACTTTACGCCATTCTGCTTAGCAAAAATAATATTGAATAGGGGGCGGAACATGTTTCTCCAGGGACATCCTGTTTCTCGGAGGCTGCGACATTTATTATCTCAATATTCATAATTCAATAAAAATGAAAGCGCTTTATTTTTAGTCTGTTGGTTTAGGGTGCAAGGTGTTTACCTGAAAAAAACAATTGTATTTTCCACGAAAATTTATTATGATGGAATAAGGAAATTGGAGATTATATAACAATAGAAAGCTAAAATATTTCTAATATTGCGGGAAATGAAGAGTGAGTTAGGTTCAACAGGTGCACCTTCTGCTTCATTATTTCACATATATCAGAGCTGTTAAGAGGAGGAAGCGAAGTGGCAAACAAAGAATTAAAGAGAGGCTTAGGCGCGCGTCATATACAGATGATTGCGCTGGGCGGCACGATCGGTGTCGGTTTATTCATGGGGTCATCCAGCACGATCGGATGGACCGGGCCGTCTGTCCTGCTGGCTTATGCGATCTCAGGTATCTTTATCTTTTTTATCATGCGTGCGATGGGCGAAATGCTCTATGTAGAGCCGAGTACAGGGTCGTTTGCGACATTCGGCCATAAGTATATACATCCGTTAGCCGGCTATATGACGGCGTGGAGCAACTGGTTTCAATGGGTGATCGTCGGGATGTCTGAAATTATCGCCGTCGGTTCGTATATGAAATATTGGTTTCCTGATCTGCCGGCATGGATTCCCGGCATTATCGCCATGGCCATTCTCGGTGCGGCGAATTTAATTTCGGTAAAATCTTTCGGTGAGTTTGAATTTTGGTTTGCCATGATCAAAATCGTCACCATTATTCTGATGATTGTGGCCGGAATCGGGATTATTTTCTTCGGTTTCGGTAACGGAGGGCATGCGATCGGATTATCTAATTTATGGTCGCACGGCGGTTTCTTTACAAATGGTTTTTCAGGATTTTTCTTTGCTTTGTCTTTGGTCGTTGCGGCCTATCAAGGGGTCGAGCTGATCGGGATTACGGCAGGAGAAGCGAAGGACCCGCAAAAAACGCTGCGAAGCGCGATTCAGAGTATTATTTGGCGGATTTTAATTTTCTACATCGGTGCGATTTTCGTCATCGTTACCGTATATCCGTGGAATGAGCTTCACTCACTCGGCAGTCCGTTTGTTTCGACATTTGCGAAAGTCGGGATTACGGCGGCGGCCGGTTTGATTAACTTTGTTGTGATTACCGCTGCGATGTCCGGATGCAACAGCGGGATATTCAGTGCGGGACGCATGCTTTATACATTGGGCGTGAACGGACAGGCCCCGAAATTCTTTAAGAAAGTTTCTTCGAGCGGTGTGCCGATATTCGGTACGCTTGCGGTATTAATCGGACTTGTGATCGGTGTCGTGCTGAACTACATCGCGCCTCCGAAAGTTTTTGTCTATGTGTACAGCGCGAGTGTGCTACCGGGAATGATTCCGTGGTTCGTCATTTTAATCAGCCATCTCGGTTTCAGAAGAGCGAAGGGCGCTGAGCTTGATAAGCATCCGTTTAAGATGCCTTTTGCGCCGTTTACAAACTATTTGACGATCGCTTTCTTACTCATGGTATTGATCGGCATGTGGTTTAACAAAGATACGCGGATTTCTTTGGTTGTCGGGGTGATTTTCCTGGCGATTGTGACGGTCAGCTATTATGCGTTCGGTATCGGCAAGCGCATGCCTGGTGAAAAATCGAAAATAGAAGACGCTGTATAATTCAAAAAGACACCTCTCTTACAGGGGTGTCTTTTTCGGCTTGTCCGCGAGTGGTATACTGGTTAAAAAAGCAGAACCGGGGGAAACATCGATGAGTCATTACCGTACGTTATTATTTGATATAGACAATACGCTGCTGGATTTTACCGCTTCAGAAACCGATGCTCTTCAAAAATTGTTTCAAGGTTCAAAGCTGGAGCTGACGGCAGAGGTGGAAGCCCGTTATAAAGCGTTAAATCAGGGGCTGTGGAAAGCGTTTGAAGAGGGGGAAATGACCCGCGATGAAGTGGTGAATACACGGTTTGCCCTTTTGTTTAAAGAATACGGCCTCGAAGCCGACGGCGTGCTGTTGAATCAGGCGTACCGCCAATACTTAGAAGAAGGGCACCAGATGATAGACGGAGCTTATGAGCTGATTGAACGGCTGAGTCCTTTATTTGATTTATACATCGTGACGAACGGCGTCTCAAGATCACAATATAAGCGGCTGGGCGACTCCGGTCTGTATCCGTTCTTTAAAGATGTGTTTGTATCTGAGGACACGGGTTTTCAAAAGCCGATGAAGGAATACTTTGATTACGTGTTTGCGAGAATTCCCGGTTTTTCTGCCGAGGGCGGACTTATTATCGGCGATTCACTGAGCGCGGACATAAAAGGCGGTCAGATGGCGGGAATTGATACGTGCTGGTTTAATCCCGGAAAGAAAGCAAATGAGTCCGGAATCATCCCGACATACGAGATTCATTCGCTTGATGAGCTGTATGATGTGCTGAACGTGGAGCGGAAAGCCGCCGCTCATTTGTAAGGAGAATACGATGAAGATTGCACATACGAAGTTACTGATCAGGGGTTTTGCATTACTATCAATCTTTCATGCGATTCTTCAGCTTCCTCCCGGCCGGGGGGAGCTGAAGGTTTTTTTGTCTGTGCTCGTGATGATGCTGACGGCTAATGACTGCCTGCGGCCGCTGTATATGAAGAGAAGACCGGCTATATATCAAGGCTCTTTTCTCCTGAGCAGCGTTATCGCGGGAGTTCTTTTGTACAATGTCTATAGTGTGGGGACACAGGCCGTAATGGTGCTTTTATTGGCGGAGGTGCTTATTACTGATAAGCAGATTTCGGCTGTTTTGTTAACGATGAATGCCGCCGCATTTGCCGCAGCTTTATACGCCGGCGGAGCGGGTGTCAGTGATATCGTGCCGCCATACTTCATCATGTTTGCGGTGATTTATTTATATAGGAAAAACCTGCAGGAGAAGTCGAAGGTTGAATTGCTGAACCGAGAGCTGAAGATCGCTAATGATACACTGAAGGAATATTCAGACCGGATTGAGGAACTGGCCGTTACGAAAGAAAGAACAAGAATTGCGCAGGAGCTGCATGATTCTCTCGGTCATTATCTGGCTGCTCTGAAAATGAATTTGGAATTTGCCGGGAAGACAGCCGGGCATCAGCCGGACAAAGTGAAGCAGATCATTCATAAGGCGCATGATCTTACGAAAGAATCCATTTTAAAGCTTCGCCAGGCCGTTATGCTGCTGCAGGGCTCTTTGCCGGGGCGGGGATTTGAGCAAGAGCTTCGTGACATTTTCAGCCATTTTCAAGAGGCGGGAGGCATACGCTTCGAGCTGGAGATGGATGCGGCCATAGAAGCGGAACAGCCGGATGTGAAGCATTGTCTTTATCAATCCGTTCAGGAAACGATTACGAATGCGATAAAGCATGGACATGCTTCATATGTTTCTGTCCGGATTCAAAAAAACCGAAACATGATATTGGCGCATATTCATAATAACGGCTCAGCCTGCGGAACGATCATAAAATCAAATGGTCTGAAAGGAATTGAGAAAAGAGCAGCCGCACTTGGCGGAGAGGCTGTTTTCTCGTCTGGGAAGGAAACGGGTTTTGACGTGAAAATAAGGATTCCGTGCAAGGAGGATTAATCAAGTGAATGTCATGATTGCAGACGACCAGTCCATTGTGAGAGAGGGGCTGAAAATGATTCTGAGTCTTCACGAAGGAATTCAAATATCGGGAGAGGCTTCTTGCGGCGAAGAGGTGCTCCGGCTGCTTTCTCAATCCGAAACTGATGTGATTTTGATGGATATCAGAATGCCCGGTATGGACGGAATCGAAACGACAAAAGCGGTAAAAGCGCGATATCCGTCCGTAAAAGTCATCATTCTGACAACGTTTGAAGATGATCACTATATTTTTGCCGGGCTGAAAAGCGGAGCCGACGGCTATCTCTTGAAGGATGCTGATTCAGATGAAATTATCGCCTCCCTTCAAGCCGTTTATGAAGGGAAGATGATGCTGAATCCCAAAATCACGGTTTCCGTCGTAAAAGCGCTGAACAATATGGAGATCCCTGCGGTGCAGGAAGAGCCGCAGTCAAAGCTGACGGAGATTCTCACGCCGAGAGAGCTTGATGTGGCGAAACACATTATGGAAGGCAAAAGCAATAAACGCATTGCCGCAGACTTATTTCTGACTGAAGGCACTGTGAAAAACTATGTATCCAGAATCCTCGATAAACTTGAAGTGTCAAACAGAACCGAGCTTACTTTATATTTGCAAAAAATGGTATAACCCCGCTTCACCCTCCTCTCTCCCTTTTTATCACTAAACATATGACGAAAGTAATATCCATATCGAGTACGAAAGTGAATAGAAAACAAGGATTGCCGAGAGTAGAATAAGTGCAGACATGACACAAGGAGTGCTGCATGAATGCTCGAATTAACGGATTTGACAAAGAAGTACGGCGATTTTACCGCTGTCAATCATATATCACTGCGCGTCGAAAAAGGCGAGATATTCGGTCTGCTGGGACCAAACGGCGCCGGTAAATCAACAACGGTGTCGATGATCAGCACCGTGCTCCCGCCGACGGGCGGAACAATCTGCATTGACGGAACCTCATTACAGGAGCAGCCTGCGGCCATAAAAAAAGTGATGGGAGTCGTCCCGCAGGAAATCGCTTTATATCAAGCGTTAAGCGCAAAGGATAATCTGGCTTTTTTCGGGAGTCTGTACGGACTTTCCGGTAAGGAGCTTTGTAAACGGGTTGATGAAGTGCTGGACATCATCGAATTAAAGGAACAGCGAAATCAAAGGATATCTGAATTTTCAGGCGGTATGAAAAGACGGGTGAATATCGGTGCCGCGCTAATGAATGAACCGAAACTATTCATTTTAGATGAACCGACCGTCGGAATTGATCCGCAATCCAGACATCATATTCTTCAAACCGTGAAGACGTTAAATCAAGAAAAAGGGATGACCGTCATCTACACGAGTCATTACATGGAAGAGGTCGAATACCTCTGTGAAAAAGCGGCGATCATGGATCACGGCTCAATCATTGCCTGCGGGACGAAAGACGAATTGAAGCAGTCAGCCAAAGCCTCTGATACCTTGATCGTGAATGCAGAGGGGCTGAATGATGATGCCGTTAAAAAAATCCGCCGCATTCCCGGTGTTGCCGAGGCTGCTGTCAGCCAGCAGACCATTACGATGCTCGTCTCTGCGGCAGATCGCAATATCCTTGATATTGCGGATGATATCAGGAAAACCGGTATCACCATTAAGGGCATTCATTTCGAGGAAGCCAATCTGGAAAGCATTTTCCTCCGGCTCACCGGCAAAACGCTGCGGGATTCATAGGGGGCGTCATGAAAATATTATTCAGGCTGATCTTATTAGATTTTCGGTTATTGGCCGGAGCAAAGTCTTTCTATATAAAACTGATTCTGTTTCCGGCACTGATGATTTTTATTTTAGGAACGGTTTTTCACGGCGATTCGAAAGTGAAGCCATTTCAGACCGCGTTTTATAATGCGGATCACGCGGAGAGTTCTTTAGGCGACGTATTAAAAAATGACGTGCTGAAACAAACTGATCTCATCCGTGTAAAAGACATAGGCAGTTACCAAGAAGGGAAACAGCTTGTCGAAAGCGGCAAAGTCTCCGTTTTTGTATACGTGCCGAAAGGCTTTGCAAAAGCGGCAGAACACAATGAAAAAACAAGTATCAAAGTCATCTCGGACCAACAAGGCTCTGTAAACGGAGACATTGTGGAAATGATGGCTGATTCGTTTGTCACCAGAGTAAAAGCGGAGATCAGTGAAGAAAAAGCGGTGCTGAAGAAGTCGGAACATCTGTCAAAGGGAGATGCCAGCAAAATCATCAGCGGCCTTTCGGGTGAACGTGAACAGGCTGTCACCATTCCGAAACAGTCGGCCGGCAATCACGCGGCCCCGATTGATGCGATGCAGTATTATTCAATCGCAATGGTCGTCATGTTCTCCATTATGACCGCGTTTGCGCTCATTCACGGGATAGTGGAAGAGAGACAGCAGCACACGTTATTCAGAATCAAATCAATGCCTGTTTTACGTATCCAGTATGTGGCGGGTAAGCTTTTGGGAATCATGCTTGCCATCCTTATGCAAATGGCTGCCGTCATCATCGCAAGCAGCATCTTGTATCAGGTAAAATGGGGCAATTTGTTTGAAATATTGCTGGTTACGATTGTTTATTCATTTGCGATCGGCAGTATCGTGCTTCTTTGGGGGGTTGCTGCAAAAAACCACGAGACCGTCTCAAGCATGGCGGCTCCCATTTTATACGGATTCAGTTTTTTAGGCGGAAGCTTTATCGCAAAAGACGGCTTGCCTGACAGTTTGAAAATCGTGCAGGAGCTGATACCGAACGGCAAAGCGATCAACAGCTATGTCAGTGTCACGCAGCATGCCGGTCTGAGCGGTATTCTGGCGGATTTGGCAGAGCTTGCCGCCATCGGCGCCGTGTTTTTATGTTTGACCATCTGGGTGTTTAAACGGAAGGAGGCTGTTTCATGACGCAGCTGTTATTCATGATCAGACATCAGCTGAAACTGATGCTGCAAAATCGGGCTGCCATCTTTGCGACGATTTCCGCCCCGCTCCTTCTCACATATTTCTTTTCCTTTTCTGCGGATGGCAGTCAGCAGAAGGAAGTATATGTAGCTGATAAGGATCAGAGCGCCTATTCAGCGCAATTTATGAAAATGATTCAGACAGCCGGCCATATAAAAGTCACGAAGGTCACGGAGGACGTATTAAAAACAAAGGTTAATCATCAGGATATTTCCTTCGGATTGCTGATCGGCTCTCATTTTGAAGAAAAATTATTTTCCGGAGATGAATTGAACGTTTCATTTATTCAGAATGAAGAAAAGGGTGATGCTGTTTTGACAGAGCAGCTGATTGCGCAGCAGGCGGGCGCGCTGAAAAAAATAGTCCACGATGCAAAAGTGATATCCCGCACGCTGCACACCGACGGGAAGCAGGCGGCAGCTGATCTCTTGAAGGATATTCAGGATCATTCCGCCGTCAATGTTGACCGCCATCACGTTTATGAAGGCGGACAGGCAGCCGACAGGCTTATCGGATTTTTAGTGATGTTTATCTGGTTCGTTGCAGTCCAAAGCCTGCGATCATTTATAGATGAACAAGAAAATCATACATATGACAGATTGCTGAGCACGCCCGTTTCCTATACGGCATATGCAATCTCTAAGTTTGCGGCGGCGTATCTTTTCGGACTTCTCCATATTATCGTGATCCTCGCTGCCGGAACATTCATGCTGCATATCCGTTTTGCTGATCATGTTTTTGCTGCGGGAGCGGTGCTTGCGGCCTGCTCGTTTGCGCTGACTGCTGTAACGATGGCCGTGATACCGTTCATGAAGAGCCAAAAGCAATTCACGTCGCTTGCTTCCGTTTTTATAGCTGTCACGGGTTTATTGGGAGGGGCTTTCTTCACTTTAGACGCGGCTCCGGAGTACATGCGGATGCTGTCGTTGTTTACTCCTGAAAAATGGGCGATCGGCTCATTTCAAAACAATGGCGGAGGCAGCATGCAGATCGTGCCGCTGAGCCTGTTTCTTGCTGCCGGTGCAGCGTCATTAGTCTTATCACTTTATATGATAAACCGTCATATGAAAAAAAACGGTTAGAAGGGTGGCTGCTTTGTATATGGCAGAAATAATCGGAATCATAGAATTGCTCGCGGGAGCCGCAATGAACGTATGGATCGGGAGGCTCGGAAAAACCTTTTTCGGTAAAGATGACAGAAGTTCGAGAGTCGTGTTAAGAATCTGCGGCATCTTTCTCATGATCAACGGCGTTTCAAGAGCGTTTCATATCTAGTTCACAAAGTGTTCCGGACTCTTTTATAAAATGTAATCTTTTTCCTTGTAAATCGTGTAAAATAGTATAGGATTCTACGAAAAGAATAAGAGGGGGAAAAAACATGAAAAAGAGACTCGTTACGCTATTCGCGGCGGCCGCCGCTGTTTTGTTGCTTGTGAGCGGGTTGTGGGCTCCATCAGCGTCTGCGGCGCCGGCTCCTGCTTTAACACAAATCCGCATTATCGGTGTGACGTCTGACGGTCAGAGTTACCAATGGGAAAATATCGGGCCGAACCAAATCAGCGCATCAAAACCGATGAAGGGTACAACGGGTTATTTAGCCGTATATTTCCAAGGCTATCCGAACAATAACACGATCCAGGCGTTTAACAACGGAACGAATATTACAAATCTTACGTCAAAAGCGCTGGAAGATGAATATACGAAAAACGGCAATATCGTTACAGGCTATATTAAATATTACAGTGTTCCTCTTTCTTATGTCAGTTCAGGAACGTTCTCTTTCTCCGCAACGGGGCTGAACGGGCCGTACACACCGTTAAGCAGCGGATTTTTCTCCATTCAGGTACAGAGTTAAAACAGCCGCCCGGTGCTTTCATGTATAGTTTTTCTCTCTTTCCGGGAAGCTATTCCTAAAGAAAAGGGAGGGCTTACATGATGGACAGGACACTCGGATATTTGCGCGAGTCGCTTTCGAACCACTTGGAGCATGATGTGTGCCGAGGGATTTATAAAAAGCTTCAGGTGAAGCATTATGAAAATGAGGGCGAGTTTGTGAAAGATCTAAATGATTTGGAAATGGATGCGCTGAATCAGGTGCTTGAAAAGGAAATCAAATATGCTGAGAACGAGCAGGATGAGAAGCGCACGATGGAATTGAATGAAGTATATGAGCTCCTGTTTTAAAAAGCCTCCCGGCGGTCGGGAGGCTTTTTATTGTTTCGGAAACAGTTTACAGAATCATCCAACCCTTTGTATAATGGATAGTTGTGAAAAAAACAGACGGAGGAGAAACATGAACGAAATAAAAAAACAGACGGTTCTTGAGTTATCATCGGTTGAAAAAGCTTTGGTTTTTCTGGTGCCGCCATTATTGGGGCTGGTCATCGGATGGTTTCTGCCGGTCATTGCGAAGTGGGCCGTAACATTGGATTGGCTGCCTGTTATCGGGCCGCTGGAAATGATCGCTTCTTTTCACGGATGGAAGGCTGCGGCTGTCATCGCCGTTATCGGCTTAATCGGGGGAATGTGGCTGACGCGGACTGTTTTTAAAGAATGTCTTACGGCGGTCGTGACGGACAGCGAGGTGTCCTTAACCATATATAATGAAGAAAGCGTGTTTTCGAAAGACAGCATTTCCGGTGTGTTTACGGATGAGAAGTATCTTGTCTTATTAGGCACTGAAGGACAGGAGCTTTTTCGGGAGAAGCTTGAGCCGGCGGTTGAAAAAGCGGCTGATGCGTTTCGCGCGCATGGGTATGTCTGGCTGGGGACGGAAGATCCTTTTAAAGAAGAATACAAACGGTGGGTGCCGGACACGCCGGATTTGGAGCCGGGGGCAAATGCTCTTTTAAAAGCGAGAGAAAAGGCGCTGAAAGAGGAGGAAAAGGCTGATGCGAAAGAGCTGAAAGCGGAAATATCCAAACTGGGCATTACTGTGCGGGAGAAAGGATCGCGCCAATATTGGCGGACCTATAAAACGCCGTCTGCATAAAAAAAAGCTGCCGCCGTTTGATACGGCCGGGCAGCCCGGGAACAGATTATTTCTTCTTGTCATCATAATATTGAACCGGGTACATGGAGCCTTCGGATACCATTTTGTTATCTTCAATATCTTCGGGATGCGGGTTGCCTGCTTTGTTGACGGGGAATGATTCAATATCCTGCTTCCCGGAGAGCGATGTTTTCATATTGCGGATAAAGTTCATCACCTTTTGGCGGTTTGATTTATCTTTGAGCAGGTAGGAAGTCACTCCGACAGTCGACACGGCAAGTCCTGAAATGAGCAGTTTTTGTTTCACGATAAAAACTCCTTTCTATTTCTGGCTTGCAGTAGTTATTCCCGCTTAACGGCTGTTTAAACATCTGAAGGGTAATTTTGGCTTTCCGCTTTAATGCGATAAAGATTGACAAATCTATTTTCAGAATAATATTATAAATATATGATAGCGCTGGAGTCATATTTTAATTGAAAGGTGTTAACTTTATGAATCAATTACATCGCAGAATGGGAACGTTTGCACTCATGATGGTCGGACTTGGGTCGATGATTGGCTCCGGCTGGTTATTCGGGGCGTGGCGGGCGGCTCAGATTGCGGGACCTGCCGCAATTATTTCCTGGATTATCGGTATGATCGTTATTTTGTTTATCGCACTTTCTTACAGTGAATTGGGTTCAATGTTCCCGGAAGCCGGGGGAATGGTAAAATATACTCAATATTCTCACGGATCATTTATTGGATTTATCGCAGGATGGGCAAACTGGATTGCGATTGTTTCCGTTATTCCGGTGGAGGCGGTTGCGTCTGTTCAATATATGAGCTCATGGCCGTGGGAATGGGCAAAATGGACAAGCAATCTCGTTCACAACGGCACTCTTACGGGAGAGGGGCTCGGCTTCGCATCCGTATTACTGATTATTTACTTTTTACTGAATTTTTGGACAGTTAACTTATTTTCAAAAGCGAATTCATTGATTACCATATTTAAAATCATTATTCCGGGGCTGACAATCGGAGCGCTGCTGTTTACCGGTTTTCACGGCGGAAACTTCACATCCGGTTCAAGCATTGCGCCGAACGGCTGGGCAAGCGTGCTGACGGCGGTGGCCACATCAGGTATCGTATTTGCGTTTAACGGGTTTCAAAGCCCGATTAACATGGCCGGAGAAGCAAAAAATCCCGGCAAATCGATTCCGATTGCGGTTGTCGGTTCGCTGCTGGTCGCAACCGTCATTTACGTCCTATTGCAAATCGCATTTATCGGTGCGGTTGAACCTTCCATGATCGTTCACGGCTGGAGTCACCTGAACTTCAACTCTCCATTTGCCGATTTGGCGATCGCATTGAATATCAACTGGCTTGTCATTATTCTTTATGCGGACGCGTTCGTTTCTCCGTCAGGAACGGGTATCACTTATACCGCTACGACGTCACGCATGATTTACGGCATGGAAAAAAATAAATATATGCCGAGCATTTTCGGAAAGCTTCATCCGCTGTACGGCGTGCCGCGCCAAGCGATGATTTTCAATCTGATCGTATCGTTTATCTTTTTGTTTTTATTCAGAGGATGGGGCGTGCTTGCTGAAATCATTTCCGTTGCGACGCTGATTTCTTATATCACGGGTCCCGTGACGGTGATGACGCTGCGGCGGACGGCGGCGGATTTGTACCGGCCTCTCCGTCTGAAAGGCCTCAGCGTGGTTGCACCGCTCGGCTTCGTGTTCGCGTCTCTCGTGCTGTATTGGGCGCGCTGGCCGTTAACAGGGCAGGTGCTGTTTATCATTTTGATCGGCCTTCCGATTTATTTCTACTACCAAGCGAAAGCGAAGTGGAAAGGATTCCGCAGAAACTTTAAAGGCGGCGTCTGGATGGTTGTCTATCTGCTCAGCATGATGGTCATTTCATGGCTCGGAAGTGAAAAATTCGGCGGTCTGAACATCATTCCGTACGGCTGGGATATGGGGCTGATCGCAATCGTTGCCCTTGCCTTCTATGCGTGGGCGCTGAAGAGCGGATTCAAGACTGAGTATTTGAAAGACGCCAAAGCAATCAACGATCAATTAAAAGGCGGACAGGCGGAAGCAGCTGCCGGAAAAGAGTAAGTTATAAAAAGTTGAAGTTTTTGAGAGTCTGGGCCTGTAAGCGCAGGACAAAGGCACCTTTAAGTTGAAAAGCAGGTATCATACCTGAAAACGACTTAGAGGTGTTTTTTTATGGGTAAATTAAAAATCCGCAAAGTATCGTAATTAGGATTAAATGAAGTGAGCTTTCCAAATTCAAAGAGAAATGAATCAAAGCATTTGTTAGGGATCTTATGGAAAATCCGATTTAATTACTGGAAATATTCCATCTTATTATCTAGATTACGGTGGCTAGGTTTAAAAACACATTAAAATTTTTAACCCATATTTATAAAAGAAAGAAATTATGGTAAACTTTTAAAATTGGATTCGAATAATTCTGGACTTGTTTTTATATAGGAAACAATAATTAAGGAGAAAAAAGATGATATTTACTGTAGCTATTCCGGTTTATAATGATCAAAACACAATTAGAGATTGTCTCGATAGCGTAGTGAACCAAACAGTTGGAGAGGACAAACTTGAAATTATCTGTGTAAATGATGGTTCAACTGATAAAAGCGGTAATATTTTAGATGAATACATGAGCAAGTACAAGTTTATTAAAGTAATTCACCAGCAGAATAGCGGCGCACCTGGCAGACCGAGGAACAAAGCTATAGAAGCAGCAACAGGTGATTATATTTATTTTCTAGACGGAGATGATTATTTAGGACCTGAAGCTTTAGAAAAGATGGAAGAAAAAATAGTTCAGTATCAAAGTGATATAATTATCGGCCGTTATGAAGGAATTAATAGAGGTGTTCCTGTGGCTGTATTTAAAAAGAATCCAGATTGTTTTTCCTTCCCTGGTTCCAATGCTCTTTTTACTATGAGTGCTCAAAAGCTATTTAAACGGGAGTTATTAATTAAACATAATATTCGTTTTCCGGAACACTTCTCTCTAGGAGAAGATCAACCGTTTATGATTCAAGCGTATGCATATTCAAATTCCATAGCCCTTGTTAAAGATTACCCGTGTTATTATTTGACCAATCATCAAACAATAGGAAGGGTTCAACTTACTAAGAAACCATTATCAGGTAAAAGTTTTATGTTCAGAATCGAAGAAACATTGGCATCTATTGAATTACTGAACCTTGAAACAGATAAAAAACGGCTGATTTTCTTTCATTACTGGGAAAGGATTATGGAAGTGGAGTTAAGCGCTCTGATTTCAAAGTCTTTTCTAATTGAAGATAAAATCTATATTTTTAATACATTAAAGAAAATGCTTGACAAGTATCAATACTTAGATTACTACCAGCAGTTTTCTTCCCGCCATAAACTCTTATTACGTTTAATTGAGAAAGGACAATTGGAGGATTTAATTGCTTTCTGGTACGCTGAAAAACAACCTGGTAACATGGTAGTACAACATGGGAAGGTCTATCCAAAACCAGAATTAGCATACAATTTGGCCTTGCATGAGTCCATTTCCTTTCATCGTAATAATAAATTTGAAGGAGAAATAACAAAAATAGAGAAATTAGAGAATGCCGTTTTGTTAGAGGGTTTTTGTTATCATTCACATGTTGACTCCTCAAATGAGCGTTTATTTATCGAAGTCTCTTTGAGAGAACAAAAAGATAAAACAATTTCATTTCCAGCTTATAGAAGCCTTTTTGAAAAAAAATATCCTTTTGAAATAGATACGCAAATTATAAAAAAAGAAAAAGTTACTTATTTTTATGCATATATTTCTATAGAATCTTTACTCCATTTAAATAGCGAAGATGGTATATTAGATTTAAGATTAATTAGTAAGATAGAAGATTATACGAAATCATTGAGATTAAAATCGAAAGAAAGCGTTTATTTAAAAAATGCTTCTTATATTGCAAAAGGATGTAAAGAACCTATCGTTATAAACTCGTATCTAACTAAATGGGGTAATCTTTCTCTTGTTGTTAAACATCAAATGTTACATTTTAAAAACTTTGTGTTAACCTGCAGCGGTTCTAGGATTAAAGGACATTTTGATTGTGAAACAGATTTAAGTTTTGAAGAACAGAATTCTTTCCAGGTGAATTTTGGAAGGTTTCTTGTGTTTAAACCTGATGTGGTACTTAAAGATTCTACCCGAAAAAAAATGTCATATGACTTTAGTTTTGAAGTAACTAAGCAGGAGTTAAAACAAATTAGGCTAAAAAAGAATGCAGAAGTGATTATTGGTCATTTGCAACAAAGTGTTCCTGTTATTTATAAGGGCAAATCTATTAAAGCAAAAGTTAAGAATATACTAAGACCGTTATTTAAAGGGAGAAATATTTAAAATTAATATTATAAAACTGCACGCGATATACGTGCAGTTTTTGTTTTGAAATCTTTAGATTCGTAAACCTATTGATCCCTATTAGATTTAACAAAATTAAATATATCCGCATAGTTGGTAAACACACCGGTTACGCCCCAATTCAGCAGACGGCGCATGTCCGCTTCGCTGTTTACGGTATAAGGATGAAGCAGAAGGCCGTGGCTGTCAGGAGACAAAAGGTTTCCTTTTCCCGCCGCCGATACAGACGTGACGATGAGTGACAATAAACTGAATGAAAGCAATACTAAAGCAAACAACTTATGTTTCCGCATGTTTCTTCCACCCTATCAATAACTGTCTTCCATACTAAACAATGAATGTAAAGATATGTTGGGCAACTATTAATCCTTTTATGTATTTCCTTCTTCTCCATGCTCATTCTTTTTCCTGTACTTCAAGTCAAAGTTTTAGAGACAAAACAAATAATTAACCATAGAGAAAATACAGTACGTAAGTCGTGTTTGAAATAATTGTATAATAAATTAAAATATAGAAAAATGAACAAATAGTCGATGGTAATAAGTATGAAAAAGCGAAAATTTTTTGTAACATTCTGCATCGTCACTCCCTAAGTTTATTTAGGGAGTCATTATTATTTTAAGGAGTGAGATTATATTTGAACAAAATTAAGTGGTTAATTATAATTGCGGTCATAGTATTAATAGGTATATTTATATGTATCGGAACTTTTAAATATACTAATACAGTTTCTGATGTTAAACAAACTGAAACAGAAAAGGAAAAGTATTTCTTGAAGGATAAAATTGCAGCTATATATTATTCAGCTACAATAGATTACCCTAAAGATGGGAGTTATACTGTATATATTGATGAAAAAGGAAAGGCAACAGCTGTAAAAGGAGATGCTATTGAAGTTGGAACCATTGCACAAGATGAAAAAAACATAGTTAGACAGGACAAAAAAGAAGTTTATATGATAGGCGGTAACTTTAAAAAATTCCCGATGCAACATCAAGTACATACAAGTTATGGGCAATCATCAGGCCATTTAATAAAAGGAAATATCTTTTATTTTTTGAATAATCAAGGAGTCGGTGAAAACCATTATAATAGTTTAATCAGATGGGGTAACGGCAGTGGATTTCATGAAAAGATTATTCCGGGTTTCTATACAAGTACCGGTAATGACGGTGAATATATTTACGTGATAAATGAAGATTCTTCAATCAAAACACCGACTTTTCAGGGTATTAAAATAGATAAAGATAAAGTTACAGTAGGGAAAGGAACAACAATTCCTATATTAAATGAAGAAAATTGGAGTGTTTATTCACAGATAATAGTTAAAAAAAGCTCAGCCTTTTTTATACTATATAACCAAACGGATAAATCAAACAAAGTACAATTCAAAGTAGCAGAAATTGATTTAAAGCATAATAAGTACAAAGGGGCTTTTCCTTTAGGCAGCTATAATATCCCTGAGGAAATTTCTCAACTGGCAATTCCTCTTTCCACTAATAACTTTTTTGTGAAAAATGACACTTTATATCATTTGGCAGCTAATTCAATACTTTATACTTTCGATCTGAAAAGTATGAAGCCGGGAAAAAAAATCCCGTTAAATAGGTCGACAAAATTTGAAAACCAAGCAAAATTCACTTATTTTGACGAGTCTAAAATTTTCTTGTTAGAAATAAGCAAGGGCGGGAAATATGTGATTAATTCTTACTCTTATAAAAACGGAAAAAAATTAAAATCTACTCCTATCAGAGGACTTGAAAAAATTATTAACAATGCCCATGTTTCTGAATATGACTTTTTTATGATTAAGAAAAACAAAGAAATATGGAGTGATTAGATATAAATGGCTAGACAGCTGAGTGAGTATACTTAAGGGGAAATTAAATTCACAAAGGAGAATAATAATGGATGAGCTAGATCTTGCTTTTGGTATTTTACCACTTTCTATTATCGTCTTATCGATTATATTCACTTATATTTTCAAAAAAGTGTATATAATGCCGCTTGTCAGTATAGTTGTTTCAGTCATATTAATGTTCACTGTTTTTAATCTATCCTTCTGGGGATGGGTGGTTGTCTATGGTTTAGTATCACTTGTATTATCGTCTATTACAAATAGTATAAGAAAGAAAATAGATAATAGAAATAAATAATTATATCCTTTTGTTTAAAAAGGTATCACAAGTAATTCATCATTACAGTGATACCTTTTTACAATTAAGGTGAGTCTCAGCCTTTTAATAATATGCTCCGCCCGCTACATAACCCATGATGCGTTTGCATTATCGGGCAAAAAAACACGGGTTCGGCATCATCTCCGAACCCATGCTGGCTTTATGATTTGTATTCTTTTTTAACCTTTTGGAATATATCCGCATAGTTGGTAAACACACCGGTTACGCCCCAATTCAGCAGACGGCGCATGTCCGCCTCGCTGTTCACGGTATAAGGATGAAGCAGAAGGCCGTGGCTGCGAATGTTTCGGACATTTTGAGCGTTCAGCGCTTTGTAATCCGGTCCGATTCCGACGGCATATGTTTTAATGTCCGTTAAATCTGTGTCAGTCATTGACGTCATCTGTTCCGCTTCAAGCAATTGGACGGCGGGAAGTTTCGGATCGAGCTGTTTGATTTTCAGAAGGCTGTCCCTGCTGAAAGACTGAATGATAACTTGTCCAAGTTTCGCATGCTTACCTGCCAATTTGTATTTTTTCAGTGAAGCGATCAGTTTTTCTTCCATACCCGGATATGTTTCGGGCGCCTTTGTTTCAATATAATAGTTTGCATGTCTGCCGAACCGTTTTAACACGTCATCAAGTGTGGGAACGCGAAGTCCGGCGTATTGCGGTTTTGCTTTTTCCGGATAGGCCTTATTGAACCAAGAGCCGGCGTCGAGCTTTTGAATCTCGGCTAATGTATGATCCTTCACCCAGCCTTGTCCGTTTGTGGTGCGGTCCAATTTTTCATCATGCATGACGATCAGCTTGCCGTCTTTTGTCATTTGTAAATCCAGCTCAATATAGTCAGCCTTCATTTTTTGCGCAGTTTCATAAGAAAGGATCGTGTGCTCCGGGACATACCCCGAAGCACCGCGATGGGCAATGGTCAAAATTCTGTCAGGAGACAAGAGGTTTCCTTTTCCCGCCGCCGATACAGGCGTGACGATGAATGACAATAAACCGAATGAAAGCAATACCAAAGCAAACAATTTATGTTTCCGCATGTTTTCTTCCCCCTTAAAAATCAATATCTGTCTCTAGTGTAGAAAATCGTTGTAAATGCTGTACTGCAAAAATATTAATCTTTTATGTTGTTTTCTTACACATGCTCCGCCCGCTTGCCCGTATTCCACGTCATAGCCAAGAAGACGATGGACAGCACGCATGAGGAGATAAGCATGATAAAGCCGCCGTTCCAGTCAAAGCGGTCTACGACATAACCCATGATGGCGTTGGCGAAAGCAGAGCCTCCGATGTAGCCGAAAAACCCGGTTAAGCCGGCTGCCGTTCCCGCCGCTTTTTTAGGCGCAAGGTCAATGGCCTGAAGCCCGATCAGCATGACAGGTCCATAGATTAAGAAGCCGATGCTGATCAGCGCGATATTATCGATGAGCGGATGACCGGCAGGGTTAAGCCAGTAGACCAATACAGCGATAAATACGCCGGCCATGAACAGTACGCCTGCCGGCGCGCGGCGGCTTTTGAAAAACCGGTCGCTGATCCAGCCGCACAAAATCGTTCCCGGAATTCCCGCATATTCATAAAGGAAATAAGACCATCTGGAATCTTCAGGAGAGAATCCTTTCGCTTCCGTCAAATAAGTCGGCGCCCAGTCAACGACACCGTACCGAACGAAATAAACAAAGACATTGGCAAATGCGATATACCACAGAAATTTATTATTCAGCACGTATTTGAAAAGAATTTCTTTGGTCGTCATCTCTTTTTCCTGGTCTTTGAACGCATGTTTCGGATAGTCATTCCGGTATTCTTCAATCGGCGGAAGCCCGCAGGATTGCGGCGTGTCCCGAACGAGAAGAACAATCACAAATGAAATGACGATGGCGATAATCGCCGGAAAGAAAAACACGCTTTTCCAAGTAACAAACATGGCGATGCCGAGAGTCACGAGCGGGGCGAGAATACCTCCGCCTATGTTATGGGCGACATTCCATATCGACATTTTCGTGCCGCGTTCACTGATGGAAAACCAATGAGCCATCGTTCGTCCGCAAGGCGGCCAGCCCATTCCTTGAAACCATCCGTTAATAAACATAAAAATGAACATAATCGTCACGCTTGACGTGACCCATGGCATGGAAACAAATAAAATGTTTACGACACCTGACAAAAACAGACCTGTCGCAAGGAAATACCTCGGGTTGCAGCGGTCAGACACCATCCCCATAATAAATTTACTGAAGCCGTAAGCGATTGATACGGCCGCAAGCACCAAGCCGAGTTCCCCTTTTGAAAACCCTTGTTCCTGAAAATAAGGAATAGCGAAAGCAAAGTTTTTGCGAAGCAAATAATACCCGGCATACCCGATGAAAATCCCCAAAAATACTTGCAGCCTGAGCCGTTTATAGGCCGCATCCGTCTTTGAATCATCCAATCTCTCAATATGCGGAGCCGGCTTAAACAATTGAAACATCATATCCTCCCCTTTGCTGAACGTCTATCATGATGTATGTATGACTCCTTTCCTTGAAAATGACAAAAAGAACCAGAAATCACCCTTGTGAAAGGGCGGGGTTTCCTGGTTCTCCTCATCTCCATCCAAAAATCATTAACTTGTGTATGATAGCGCTTTCTTAAATTATCACAGTCTGACGTGAATGTAAACGCTTTAAGGAAAGTTTTCATTTTTTTGAATAAATAACCGGAGGGAATATCAGCCGGAGCGCGAAAGATTTGAAGTACTCGATTTTGTACTCAGGCATAAGATGTGTTAGGCCGAACTAAGAAAAGCGAAGGGAGTGCATCTGTTGATTGATGAATTGGATTTTGCGTTCGGTGTTCTGCCGCTTTGTATCATCATCTTGTCAGTCGCCGGAACGTATTTGTTTAAAAACGCGTTCATTATGCCGGCTGCCGCTTTAGCCGTTTGCCTTATATGCACATTTACCGTATTGAATTTCTCGTTTATCGGGTGGGCCGTTGTGTATACGCTTGTCTCTTTCGCGTTATCGCATATTACGATGGTGGTGATCAGCCAAAATAAAAAATAGGATCGGCGGCAGCCGATCCAGCTATCATAAGCAGAGATGCGCTCTCTGCTTTGTTTTATTTATGAATGTGCAGGAATTCCTTGATGACCGCGGTCTGTTCTTCTTTCGGATAGCTTCTGTACAGATGGCTGGTTAAGCGGACGGGGTCACCGAAGAAGTACCGCTCATATTGTGTCTGTCTTGTTCCGAAGGGGCTCATGGTCAAATCCCATGCGAGGCGGAACACTTTTACCCGGTCTTCGGCGTTCAATTCGGCCGCCTGCAAATATTGGTCAAGGTCTCCTCTGATGTCAGAACGGAACGCTTTTTCAGTCGGCAAAGTCACCATTCCGCTTGCCCCGATCAGCTGAATGATTTCCGTGAAGCGCGGGTAGATGTCGGGAAAAATCGCGCTGACCACACGAAGCGGAGTGACACTCGGGCGCATATAACCCCATTCATCTGTTTCCGCATCATTCTCCGACTTTTCCAAAAGGGCTTTCATCGTTTCCAGACCGGTGATGATTTCAGCCATCTTAGCCTGAATATGCTGATATTCGCCCACATCTATCGCTTCGACAAGCGTTTGGGCGAGGCCCAGGAGAAACTCCGTCTTTACAATTTGTCTCGTGATAACTTGATGAAATGCGAAGGCGTTAAAAGAGCTTTTCATATTAAAATCAAAAGCCGCCTCGTAATTATTATAAAAAAATACGCGTTCCCAAGGGACCAAAACGTGATCAAATACAACGATAGAATCCATTTCTTCATATCTTGAGCTGAGCGGATAATCAAACGATGATTTTCCGAGTACGAAAGATTCCCTGCAGATGAATTTTACTCCCTTTGTATTGGAAGGGATTGAAAAAGCGAACGCTTCATCCGATTCAAAATACATTTTAGGCAGAGAAACCACGAGCACTTCATCCGTCAGGCCGCCTTGTGTGGCTAAAATCCGGGCGCCGTGTATGATGAGGCCTTTTTCATTTTTATCGACGACTTTTGCCGAGATAGGTGTCGGCGATACGTTTACACCCATTTGTGAACGATTCACCTGAGGGGTGATAAACGTGTGCGTAAAAGAAAGATCCTGAGCAGCAGCGCGTTCGTACAGCGCTTGAACATGTTCCGGAAAACAATGCTCGCGGTCTTTCAAAAGCGCGGCAGAGGAGGCGAAGCTCATCAGCACGGTATTCATATAATCCGGGCTTCGTCCCATCATTCCGTGCGTGTGTCTGGCCCAATGTTCGAACATGTTTCTTCTTCTTTTTACGTCTTCTTTCGTTTTCGGCTGCAGGTATGAAAGCCCGGCCCGTTCTTTTTTACCGGGAAGACTGTAAGTCATTTGATCTTTCATGTCCGGTTTCGTTTGCAAATCATAAAGAGAGCGCTTCGTTTCCAGAACGCCCTTAAATGCGGGATGTTCAGAAATCTGTCCCTCGATCTTTTCACCATCGAGCCAAATCTCATTTCCAAGCTGATTTAATCGGTCAATGAACATTTTGCCATTAATGATACCCATCATGTCGCCCTTCTTTCTTTGCAGATCCACTACCTCATTATATTGAAAACGAAATTGGGTGTTCCGGTTATTTCCAAAGGGGAAGAGCCTTTTTTGATAAGGGGGGTGAAGGAATTGCATAATAAAAAACCCCTTAAGCAGAGGGGTTTTTAACTGATCATGTCTTTGTATCGTTGTTCGAGGACAAAGTCTATCATTCCGGTGATACGGGTGTTTTCAGCGTTCTTTGTAAAGTGAGGAATGGAGTGCAAAGGCCCTTTTTGGTACAGTTTCAGCAGTTTTATTAGATATATTAAGCCCCTGGCGAATAAAAAAAGCAGGAGATACGGAAGCAGGCGGGGAACATGAACATAGCTGACTTGACCTGAGAAAAGTGCAGTCAGAAACATAGCAATAACGCTTCCGATAAAAATCCATTTCATAAAATCAAATAATGAGGAGTCAGGTTTGGAAAACTGATTTTTCAGCTTGAATAACTTCTCAGTATCTTGTTCTTCAAGACATTTCATCAGTTCTTCATCATTTTTACAAGAGCTAATCTGCTTCATGCTTTCTTCGAGTGTATCATCACTTTGTTTACCGCCCGCTAAAGAAGCCAGTGTACGATATTTCTTTTCCAGATTTGTATTTATCATATTTATAACCCGGAAGGAGTAAGTGTTTCTTCTTAAGCGGCTGTCAGGTAACCGGTCTTTCTTTTCGCGCGAAAAAAACATATAAAACGCGACAATACATCCGATTGTAAACAGTGAAAACACTGCCGGCAACAGATCAGATAAAATGGGAATAGGTATGAGTGTTTTGACTTGAATAAACAAGAATGAAGTGAAGATCAACGCTATCACTATACAGCAAAAAGCAATCTTCATGAGCATTTGAAAAGGAAGAGCCGGAGCAGAGTAATAGTACTTTAAAAGACTGAGCGTATGTACATCCTGTTCAGCTAAAAAGTCCATCATTTCTTGTTCATTCTTACATTTTAACAATCTTTGTGCGGTTTGCTTTGCTGTGTTAAATGCGGATTGATTTTCATTCAATGAGTGAAACCTCCAAAAAAATAATAGGAATAAAACTGCATGAATAAGATATTCATGCAGTTTTTCTTTGATTAGTAGAGATCAGTCATATAAGCGTAAAGGGCTAGTAAAACTGCGGCGAATTCAGTTACCGCTTCTACTGTTTTATTCTCGGTCGGTTTTTCAACAGTAAGGATCTTAGAGGAGAAATAGAAAGCAGACACCCCTGCAACAATAACGAGGCCTGAAGGGAGAAGATCCCAGTCCTTCGCTAATTCACTTTCTGCAGCTGAAACCGGTACACCTTTATACGTTTTAATTCTAAACGTAAACATGGTCGTAAGTCCAGTTGTGGACCCATCGGCAACTGGAATGTCAGGTGTATAGATTTTAATTGAAACATCTAATGATTGAGCAGATGGGGTCACTGCCATTTCCAGATAACCGTTTCTTACAGATAGGCTCAGATTGTCTAATAAATTTTGATAAGAACGGATGTCTGAAGCCGTAAGTATTGTTTGTGTATCTCCCAGTAAACCAGTAACATAAGCGCCGGGCTTTCCATTCGTTATTGTCATTGTATTAGCAGACCCCTCACTTGGGATCGTATACAGAATTGAAGTAGACAATAAGATATCTAAAGTTGGAGAGGCTAAAATGGTTTCGGTTGTACCGAATTCGAACATCATATTGGCAAGACCGGATGCATTCTCTAAATCTGGAATTGTTGACAGGATATTGGTTAATGTGTTTAATCTTGCATCATACACAGGATCAGAAGGCGGATGGACGCTGCTTGCACCCGAGTCTTTTCCGGAGTATCCGTCTTTGTCAATGGCGACTTTTCCCGCTCCGCTTCCGATCGTTCCTTCATAAAATTGATCAAAAGCCCAGTTTTTCGGCATCGGGTACCCGAGGTTGCCGCTGAAACCGGTCGACATGTTAGCCGTAAAGCTATATTTGGTCAGACCTGCTTCTGACGTCCGGATACAAATGTTTCTCGGTCCGTATACCCCGATTTCATATTTCGGCGCAGTTGAGAAAGCCTGCATTTTCATAAAAGCTGACTTGATTTCTTGAAAGTAAGGGATGATTTTATCTGTGACTTCATAATCATACGCATCGAAATCGACGGCAAAGTAAATGGTCGTTCCTGACGGAAAGCCTAATCTTCGGGCGGCTGATGCAGCGCTGTACGCATCTCTCGTTCCTTGGTCTTTTACAAAATAAGAAGATTCATAGCCGCCGTCCTGATAAATCGGAAACACGCTTAAGCCGGCATTGAAAATCGTGGAAAGTTCTTTTTTCGTTAACGCTTTCGATGTCAGTCCGCTGCTTGTCCGCACATTCCCGGTCAGATATCTTCCCACGATCTTATAGCCATTCTCACGCAAAGTTTTAGCCGTATCTGCCGTCAAAATGGCAGCGGTGTCACAAGCTGAAGCAGCACGGGTTGTGTCGCCTGAGCTTGATAATAAAGCTTTAATCGTCGGCATGTCCGCATAACCAGTCTGCGGCAGGCACATAAACTTTTGGAAAGCTTTCACTGCCGATACAACTCCGACGCCGTATTTCCCGTCGAATTCACCGGGATCAAACGCTTCCCCATTACAGTAAAGCGCGTATTGAACAATCAAAACAAAGCCTGTCCGTGAATCGCCGGGAGTCAAGGTAGGGCATAAGCTGGTCGTTCCGTTTCCGAAAAATCCATTGGCGACGCTTGTGCTCATGCCTTCTTCTTTTTGCAGAGCATAAATGAGAGCCTTGTTTGTACCGCGGGCATATAAGCCGTCACAAGGCATCAAGCCGATGTAGTCATTGTAATCCCGGTTCAGGTTCTGCTGGATTTGGCGGATTCTTTTGTCGCCTCCCTCTACTAACCGAAAAGCGCTCATATCCAGCAAGGCTTTCATAATGAGTGCCGTGACGATGCCGTCTTGCTTAGTGAGCCCGGCCGCTTTTTGAAACTCTTTTACAGCGCTTTCGGTATTTTCATAGAAAACGCCTGAAAATCCGCCGGGGTTAAAACCTTTACACCACAGCGCCCCTTGCAGAATGTAATTCATGTTTGTCGGCTTAGAATCGGGAGCCTGCTTTTTCAACGGTTTAAACAATCTTTGTGTCGTCGGTCCGAAGTTATCGGCAGGTTCTGAAATACCAAGCTCAATTTGAAGCGCCCGTGTCAGACCGTAAATGGTATCCCAGCCCGTTTTTCCATTTTCCGGCACCTTGTTGTACCCGTGTCTGCCTTTGTACGTCTCATTCAGCCATTGTTGTGTTTCCAGGACCATTTCGTCCATTGCAATCCCTCCATTACGTGTAGTGTGCGTTCATTCATAGGTGGCAAACGTATGACAGCTTGTCATGGGTTTATGAGTTTGTTCAAGCAGGGACAGCCCCATCATACAGCCGCAGCACAAACGCCGAAAGAGGCATTGATAGGAAAAGACCTCGCTATGACAATTGATACAAAAACAACAAAATGAATAGCGGTTTAAAGTAACTTTATCACTTAATCAAAAATAACAAGAATCATAAGTAGTAGTCATATAGTCATTTTAAGGACTGTTCACATCTCTTCCTGCGGTCAAAATGGTTAGTTGGACGGATTTATGATTGGCTATATTGTCATTAACATAAATAGGGTAAATAGTTACAGGAAGGAAGGATTTTCTCGATGAAAAGCAAAAAGATTTTTAAGTCGCTCATCATTATTTTTACTCTTTTAATCAGCGGAATTGGTTTTATGGCTTTTTCTTCTCCGCAAAAAGCAGAGGCTAAAGACTGGCTTCATACTTATAAAAGCGGGTATTTCACTAACTATGTGATCAATACATATCACCCTAAATTCACTAAAACGACAAAAAAGTACAGCTTGAGAGCCGTGACTTTTAAATCCAACAGTAAAGGGAAGGGTACGTATAAAATATACGTCCAAAAGCAAGTCAACGGCAAAGGTGCCTGGAAAACAATCAAAACCGCCAATGCAAAGAAAAATGGAACGACTTATTTTGAAACACCTTCGTTAAAAAAAGGGGATTCATACAGATTTAAAATGGTCAATCAGGGTTCGAAAAAACGTGTCAATTATAGTGCAAGATGGATTGTATTCGCTTCATAATGCCGATTTTCCGGTCTATAAAGTTTTAGCTGCTGCAGCTGCGGCAGCTTTTTATTTTCTCCGGAGCTCAACCGCCAGGGAGCCCGCACCTGTCTCTTCGGGCGTACGTTTGTATTCACCGCATCATTCTGGATTATGCGGAAAGGTACATCGCTTCAATGATAAGCCAAATCCCGGGTTCTTTTGATTCGTTTGAAAATGTTCTGATATAAAAAAGGCGTGCCGCGGTGTAAAATGGCTATATTGATAAATATGGAGGTTGAGATGGATCAAGATTATATGACTGAGCTTGTCTCAGTCCAGCTGAAGAAAATCCGGTCGGAGAGAGGCTACACACAGGAGAAAATGGCGGATGTGATCGGCCTTTCTAAAAAGTCGCTGGTGCAGATTGAGAAAGGGCGGGCGCTTGCGGAATGGCCGCACGTTGTGGCGGTTTGCGCGCTTTTCAGATCAAGTGAAACACTGCAATCCGTATTAGGAGATGATCCGCTGGAGGTCATTGAAACGGTTGCTCACCGCACAATTGACAGGCCGAAGGGGAAGACGATGGGCGGCAAGGTGTGGTGGAAAGCCATCGAGAAAAAAGGCGAGTTCCGCTTGCAGCAGCATTTGATTTCCCACCATTACCGCATCCTTGATTCCTATGATGATCTGTGGTTCAGCAGTTTTGAAAAGGCAGAGGCTTTAGAACGGCTTGATGAGCTGTTTTTGGAGGCGGAAGAAGCGAAGCGCTGAGCACCTCCGGTTGATGTATTTTCTGACAAGTGGGAAAATATATATAAATTCCAGCCAAAGGAGAGATTCGAATGAAGCCTGAAGATATCGTCCGAAGCGGCCCGAATCAGTACATATGCAAGGAAGGAATCGCAAAAGAACTTCCGGGGCTGCTGGAGACATTCAGAAAACCCGTTATTGTGGCCGGAATCAAATCCTATCAGGCGTTCTCCGATTACAGCGGCGGTTCTTCCTGGGATGTGATTCAGCATAAAGGATACTGTTCACCTGAGGCGGTGCGTAAGGTCTGTGAGCAGGCGGAAGACGCGGATGTGATCATCGGTATCGGAGGCGGCACGATTTTGGATTTGGCAAAAGCGGCGGCAGACCGGCTTGATATAGAGGCTGTGATGGTTCCTTCCATTGCGGGGACGTGTGCGGCAAGTACGCCGTTAAGTGTCATGTATGATGAGAGCGGCAATTTTATCAGAGTGGATTATCATAAGCGTTCAAGCTATTTGACGCTTGTTGATCCGCTGTTTTTACTTTCCTCTCCCATTGAATATATGAAAAGCGGGATCGGTGATACGCTGGCGAAATGGTATGAGGCTGAGGCGGTCATCAGAAATACGGAGGAGGCGGCGCCGCTGATGGCGCAGGCGGGGCTGAGACAGGCGGAATATATCCGTAATCTGTTATTGCGTTACAGTGAAGCGGCCGTCGGAAGCATGGAGAAAGGCGAGCTGTCCGTGCCGTTCATCCATACGGCGGAAACGATCATTATGCTTGCGGGAACGGTCGGCGGGTATGGCGGCCGTTTGTGCAGGATGGCAGGGGCGCATGCGGTCCACAACGGACTCAGTTTTCTCCAGGAGACACATCAGGTGCTGTATGGCCAGAAGGTTGCTTACGGCATATTGGTGCAGCTCGCGCTCGAGAATCGGAGACCTGAGATTGAGGAGCTGCTTCCGTTTTACCGCCGGCTCGGTTTCCCTGTCAGCCTCTGTGATCTCGGCATCCTTGACAACCATGAGGAAGCCAAGCGCCGTATTGCTTCTCACGCCTGCCGGGCGGAAGAATCGTTATGTTTAATGGGGCAATATCGCGAGAAGGACGTGTCAGCTGCGATTGAATCGCTCGAATCAGCGCAAAAGACAGGATAGAGCTTGTCATCTATCTTGTCTTTATTTTTTGAATATTTCCGTTATAATGAGTGGGGTATAGAAAGGGAGGGGCCAAAGGACATGTATCAGGCGAAGAAGATGTTGTTATTAGGATCAGGCGAGCTGGGGAAAGAAGTCGTCATTGAAGCGCAGCGGCTCGGGGTTGTCACTGTAGCCGTTGACAGCTATGAGCATGCTCCCGCCATGCAGGCCGCGCACAAAAGCTATGTGATTGATATGCTTGATAAAGCGCAGGTCAGAGAAGTCATTGAGAAAGAAAAACCGGACTTGATTGTGCCGGAAGTGGAAGCCATTGCGACGGATGAGCTGCTGAAGCTTGAGGAAGAAGGGTTTCACGTCATTCCGAATGCGCGTGCGGCAAAGCTGACGATGGATCGTGAAGGCATCAGACGGCTTGCGGCAGAGACGCTTCATCTTCCGACTGCCGGCTATGAATTCGCGAATACATATGAAGAATTTAAAGAAGCGGCGGAAACAATCGGCTTTCCGTGCGTGGTAAAACCGCTGATGAGCTCTTCCGGAAAAGGGCAAAGCGTGTGCCGCTCGGCTTCCGGGCTGAAAAGCTGCTGGGACATGGCGATGGAAGGCGGCCGGGTGAAAAACGGCCGGGTCATCGTTGAGGAATTCATTCCGTTTGAATCAGAAATCACTCTTCTGACAGTGCGCGCGGCGAACGGTACGTCCTTTTGCGCGCCGATCGGACATGAACAAAAAGACGGTGACTATATTGAATCATGGCAGCCTCATCATATGACGGAGCAGCAGATCAAAGAGGCGAAACATATTGCGAAAAGCATAACGGACGAGCTCGGCGGATACGGTTTGTTCGGGGTGGAGCTTTTCCTTACTGAAGATAAAGTATATTTCAGCGAGGTGTCTCCCCGTCCGCATGATACGGGGCTCGTTACGCTTGTGACGCAAAATTTGTCGGAGTTTGCGCTGCATGTCCGCGCGGTATTGGGATTCCCGATTCCGGAAATCACTCAGCTGTCGCCGGGGGCAAGCCGTCCGCTGAAGGCGCCAAAAGAGCTTGCTGATTATGCGGTTGAAGGTTTGGAGAAGGCTTTGGCGGTAAAAAGCACTCAGGTCCGCGTATTCGGTAAACCCGTCACGAAAGTAGGACGCCGTATGGCTGTTGCGCTTTCTGCAGCCGAGACCGTTGAAGAGGCCAGAGAAAGAGCGGCCGAAGCACTCAGTCATTTATCAATTACATAAAATGATCTTAAAAGGCGTTTTTACCGTAATGGTAAGGCGCCTTTTTTGTTTGGACAGACTATATACTGGAAAACGGGGTTGTGAGATAATGTATGGGCCGCTTTGTATCAGTCAGACTTTTCAACTCTTGAAACTTTTTATGTCCGCAATCGTTATATGTAATGTTCTCATTTCACTGAGAAGGAAATAACAATACATCATACGGCTTTTCATTCATCAAGAACGGACAATCCGGATCGCGGCATGGAATATTTAAGCAGGGTAATCCGGAATAGGGGAAACCATGATTGCTTACCTTAATATGAACGGCGAAAAAACAAAAATCACCAGATTAGATTGTTCAAATAACACCAAATGCTGTATAATAAAAGAATTTGAATGATAGCATTGAAAGAATTCCATTTTATGTTTCCGTAAAATGGAGTCTTTATGCATACGCAGTCCGATTTGATATGGTTTTAATTGGAGGTTTGTGTAAACTGTGAATTATATACCTAGTATGATTACAATTGGAAATTTTATTTGCGGGCTCTTATCGATTCATTCCCTTTTGTATCATAATATACACTCTGCGGTGATCTTTATTTTCACCGGGATGTTTCTTGATTTCTTTGACGGTTTGGCCGCCCGTAAGCTGAACGCGGTATCGGAGATGGGAAGAGAGCTTGACTCCTTTGCTGATCTCGTGACGTTCGGCGTAGCGCCGTCCATGCTCGCTTACAGTGTTTCACTATATACGATTCCGTTCATCGGAATTTTAATCGCGCTTTCCTACAGCATCTGCGGGATGATCCGTCTTTCCAGATTTAATATTGAACAAAGCAAGCTGCCGACGTTTATCGGGATGCCGATTCCGTTTGCGGGTATGTGTCTTGTCATTTTGAGCTTTATCAATAACGCTTTTCTTCTGGGGGCGGGAACGATCGCGCTCGGTTATTTAATGGTCAGCAACATTAAATTTCCGCACTTTAAAAAACAGGCGCCTGAAAACCTGGAGAGCAGAAGATGGAATTAGTTCAGCAATTAATATCCGATTACGGATATATCGCGATTTTTCTTATGCTGACACTCGGTATTATCGGATTGCCTATTCCGGATGAAGTCATGATGACGCTTGTGGGCTACTTCGCTCATTTAAACGTGCTGAATTACGGGCTCTCCATTCTGATCAGCTTTATCGGAGCGCTCCTTGGGATGATTATCAGCTACTTCATCGGCAGAAAAGCCGGCCGGCCGTTTATTAATAAGTTCGGAAAATGGGTCGGCCTGAAGGAAAAGAGGATGGAGAAAGTAGACAGGTGGATGAAGAAGTACGGGCCGTACACCATTATTTTAGGTTATTTCATCCCCGGCATCAGACACGTGACCTGCTACTTTTCCGGAATCGGCAGAATGGAATTCAAAACCTACTTATGCTTCGCCGCCATCGGAGCGTTTTTATGGTGTTTTATTTTTATTACTATAGGAAAATTCATAGGAGTAATCAATGTTTAATACTGCCGCTAAAGTTCTTTACCGTTCATTGATTGAACTGACTAATAATCGATTGACGTCTTATCTCATTAAAAACTTCTGTGAATCGAAACTGAGCAAGCCGATGATTCCGCTGTTTTCCAAACACTATCGTATCAACTGGAATGAAACGGAACGTACGGCTTCTGACTTTGATTCACTGGCGTCATTTTTTATTCGTGATATTAATTTGAATCTCCGCCCCGTGGCAAAAGAGAAGAACGCCATCGTCAGCCCGGTGGACGGCGTCGTTCAGACGGTGGGCATGATTAATCCCAATCAAACTTTCATGGTAAAAGGGAAGGATTATTCGTTCGCTGAACTGACGGGGTTTAAAAGCGCCGATCACAAGTATAACGGCGGGTGTTTTGCCGTGCTTTACCTTAGCCCGAGACATTACCACCGCTTCCATTCTCCCGTCAGCTGCACGTATCAGAAGCTGGCCGAGCTGGGGAAACGCTCCTATCCCGTTAATACGATGGGGTTAAAGTACGGGAAAGATGTGCTCTCAAAAAATTACCGTTATGTGTACGAGCTGACCCGTGCTGATCAGCAGATGCTCATGATTCCGGTAGGTGCGATGAATATTAACTCGATCGTTCAGACAAACACCGGAAACAGGCTTGAGACGGGGGAAGAGCTGGGCTATTTTTCATTTGGATCGACCGTTATTTTAGTATTCGAGAAAGATATGTTTACCCCTTCGGATAACCTGACTGAAGGCCGTGAATTACAGGTCGGCCAGATCATCGGTTATGCGGAGTCACAGGAGGAGGCGTCCGCTTTATAAAAGCTGCTCCTCTTTTTTATATGGTGTAAGGAAGTGAACATTATGGAAGAAAAGGATTTGGCAAAGCTGATAGAACAGTACCGGCATACAGGCGATCAGCAAATTCTTGAAGCCGTGCGGGACGCATGCCGGCCTGTCATTGAGGCGCTCATCTCAGAACTGGCTGAAGACAGCGCCGATCTTCTGCGGACAAAAGGCCGTGAACGTTTTCCGTTTATTATCGGCAAGTATCAGACCGCGGCCGGCCTTTCGATTGAGACCTTTTTGCGCAATACGTATCGGTTTTATTTTCAGCAGGTTTTAAAAGGCGAAGCGTGACTGGAAGAAAGAGTACGGACGGAAATGTTCATCTTTCGCCCGTTTTCCTGTATGATATAGTAGAGTGTGCGATCATTAATATAATTGAACAGGGTGTATAAATCATGGAAAAACAATATAGAGTTTTACTTTATTATAAATATGTAAAGATTGATGAGCCTGAGGAGTTCACGGCTCAGCATTTGAAGTTTTGTAAGGAGCTCGGTCTGTTAGGCCGTATTTTGATTTCTGAGGAAGGCATTAACGGTACGGTGTCCGGAACGGTTGAACAGACGGATCAATACATGAATGCGCTGAAAGCTGATCCGCGCTTTGCCGACATGCCGATCAAAATTGACGAGGCTGACGGACATGCATTCCGCAAAATGTTTGTGCGCCATAAAAAAGAATTGGTGACGCTTCGTCTCGAAGATGATGTTGATCCGAATGTCACGACGGGCAAGCATTTGAAACCGAAAGATTTTTATGAGCAAATGCAGGACCCTGACACGATCGTGATCGACGCCAGAAACGACTATGAGTATGATCTCGGTCATTTCCGCGGAGCGGTCAGACCTGATATTGAGGCGTTCCGTGAGCTGCCGGACTGGATTGAAGAACACAAAGACATGCTTGAAGGCAAAAAAATCCTCACGTACTGCACAGGCGGCGTACGCTGTGAGAAATTTTCCGGCTGGCTGCTGAAGAAGGGCTTTGAAGACGTGTCCCAGCTTGACGGCGGTATCGTCACTTACGGTAAAGATCCTGAAGTGAAAGGGCAGCTGTGGGACGGACAGTGCTACGTGTTTGACGAAAGAATCAGCGTACCGGTCAACCGCGTAGAGCACGTCATCATCGGAAAAGATTATTTCACGGGCGAGCCGTGCGAGCGTTATGTGAACTGCGCAAATCCGGCATGTAATAAAAAAATGATCTGCACACCTGAGAATGAATACAAATACATGCGCAGCTGCAGTCACGAATGCCGTACGAACGAACGCAACATGTATGTGAAAGAGCACGAAATGACTCAGGAAGAAATCAATGAACGCCTTGCTTTGATTGAAAAAGAGGATCATGCGGCGATTGATTAATAAAAAAGACCACCAATGAGGTGGTCTTTTTTGTGTTTACATACTTTCTGTCCGGGCGGTCTGGTCTGCCGTGACGGGTCCTTTATATTTGAATGCTTTTTCCCACTTGGACACGACGATGCAGGCGACCGCATGGCCGGGCACGTTGACGCCGGTCCGCGCCATGTCCATGACGCGGTCGACACCGGCAATGATGGCGACACCTTCCGCGGGGAGACCAACGGCATTCGCTGTCGCCAGAAGCACGACGAGTGAGCCTGACGGGACGGCGGCAATGCCTTTGCTTGTCATCACGAGGACAAGCATCATCAGAAGCTGCTGAGAAAGCGGCATCTCCACATGAAACGCCTGCGCCAGGAAAATACAGGACACCGATAAATAGAGGCTTGAGCCGTCACAGTTCAGCGATAAACCTGACGGAACCACAAAGGAGACGACCCGCTTCGGACAGCCGTATTTTTCCATCCGATCCATCAGCTGAGGCAGAATGGTTTCTGTGCTTGTCGTGGAGAAAGCGATCAAAAACAGATCCCAAATCATTTTCAGCACTTCAAAGTACTTGATTTTAAAGATAAGCCCCACGATCGGAAACAGAACGAAGAGTATCAGGAACAGCCCGAGGAACACAGTGCCGATCAGCTTCAGCATCGGAAGCAAAAGCGCGATTCCGAATTGCCCGACGGAGGCGGCCATCAGGGCGAGAACGCCGATCGGAGCGGTGACCATCACCATCTGCGTGAGTTTGAACATAATATTTGCCGTGGATTCGAAGAAACTCATGACAGGTGCGGAGGCTTTGCCGATGCCGGCTGCGGCAACACCGAATAAAATCGCGAAAAAAATGACGGCGAGAAGATCGTTTTTCGCCATGACGTCAATGATGTTAACGGGGATAATATCAAGAAGCATTTGTTTCAGGTCGACTACTTTTTCCGTATAGCCGGAAAGCTCGTGAATATCTTTTTTAGCAAGATGAGAGAGGTTAAGTCCGACTCCCGGCTTCAGCACGTTCGCCAATAACAGACCGAGCGCCAGAACAAGCGTCGTAATCACTTCGAACCAAATAATCGTTTTGATGCCGAGACTGCCCATTTTTTTCATACTGCCGCTGCCGGCGGCTCCGATGACAATGGTTGAAAACACGATCGGCACGACAATCATTTTAATCAGGCGGATAAATCCGTCTCCGACGGGCCGCAGCGCCATCCCGAAATCCGGGAAGAAATGGCCGATCAATGCTCCGATGGCTAAAGCGATCAAAATCTGGAATGCGATAAATTTTTTCAAGCGAATCCCCCTTTTACTTGCGCATTTCATACGTAATTCGTGAAGCAGGCGGCAACCACCTTCCTATCCGCCATAAATTTGTCACATTATTGACTGTGCGAAAGAAAGGATTGCTTTACATTATGTAAGCGCAATCATTTAATATGACAGAAAGTCCTCATTGGAAAAAATGAAGGAGAATAAAATAAAGTTAGATTTTCGCTTGAAAATATCAAAAATTGTGATAATTATCCTCTTATAAGTGGTATATTTGATATGATACGGTCAACTGCATTCTCATATATCTGTGCATACAAGATTCGGACAGAGAAAACAGGCAGTTTATAAAAGACTGAAAATTTAAACAATTACAAGAAAGGTGTGCTTTTGTTGAATCAACTGATTGAAAGACGTAAGGTCACAGCAAGAAAAGAAAAACCGGATTCCGCTTCATTGGGATTTGGCAAGTACTTCACTGATTACATGTTTGTCATGGATTACGAAGAGGAGAGAGGCTGGCATGATCCGAGAATCACACCTTATGAACCGGTCCGCCTTGACCCTTCCGCATCGGTTTTTCATTACGGGCAGGCCGTATTTGAAGGGCTGAAGGCTTACAGATCAGAAGACGGCCGGGTGTTGATGTTCCGTCCTGACCAAAATATAAAACGGCTGAATAAATCGTTACGGCGGATGAGCATGCCGCCTCTTGACGAGAAGCTGGCGCTGGAAGCATTGATACAATTGGTGGAGCTGGAGCAGGAATGGATACCGATAGAAAAAGGAACCTCTTTATATATCCGTCCGTTTGTGATTGCGACTGAGCCTTCTTTAGGCGTCCGGCCTTCAAAGCGTTACAAGTTCATGGTTGTTCTGACGCCTGTCGGTTCGTACTACGGCGATCAGCTGAAACCGATCCGTATTTATGTGGAGGATGAGTATGTGCGTGCCGTCACCGGCGGAGTGGGCGACGTCAAAACGTCCGGAAATTATGCGGCCAGCTTACAGGCTCAGCGGAAAGCCGAAGAACTGGGGTATGATCAGGTGCTTTGGCTCGACGGGGTGGAAAAGAAATATGCCGAAGAGGTAGGAAGTATGAATATCTTTTTCATCATAAACGGAGAGGCCGTAACGCCGTCATTAAACGGAAGCATTCTCGGGGGCATCACCCGCGCATCTGTGATAGAGCTGTTAAAAAGCTGGGGCATCCGCGTCAGGGAAGAACAGGTCGCCATTGATGACATCTATGAGGCTGCGATGAGAGGCGAGGTGTCAGAGGTATTCGGTACGGGAACCGCGGCCGTCATCTCGCCGGTCGGCGCGCTGCACATTCACGGAGAAACGATTGAGCTGAATAACGGTTTGATCGGTGAAGTGTCAGAAAGGCTCTATGAAACGATTGCCGGCATCCAAGTCGGGAAGGTGCGGGATTCGTTCAGATGGGTGGTTGAAGTATAAATGAAAAAAGAACCCTTGCGCTGCAGGGTTCTTTTTTCGGTTATTGGGATTTTACGGCTTGCACGCGGGCTCTGCTTTTCCGGTTTTTCAAGTAATAAGCGCTGTAGCAAACGGCCATAAATGCAATTCCGCAATAAAGGGCGATGGCCTGGTTCGGATCAAAAGCGATGCCGATACAGGAGGCGAGGCACAGGAGAAAGGCCGCTATCGGTACGGCCGGATATCCCGGCGTCCTGTATTTCAAGTCTGAAAGCTGGTGCCCTTCTGTAAGAAACCGTCTTCTGAACAAAAATTGCGATGCGGCGATGCTCATCCACACAGCCACTACCGCAAATCCTGAGACGGAGACGAGAACAAGATAGACTGTATCCGCTGCAACCACGCTTGACAACAACGACAGAATGCCGCCGATCATACTGAAGATCAGAGCGTTAAAAGGAATGCCTCTAGAAGTCAGCCTGGCAAAGGCGGGATGAAGCTCCCCTTCTTTAGACAGGGACCACAGCATACGTGATGACGCGTACAGCCCTGAATTGGCCGCAGACAGAAGCGCTGTTAAAATGACGAAATTCATCAGATCGGCCGCATAAGGCACGCCGACTCTGTCAAATACCGTGACGAACGGGCTTTCAATCACACCGGCTTCCTTGATGGAGATCATCCCTGACAGCACAAAAATCGTTCCGATAAAGAAAAGCGCCAGCCGCCAGACTGTGGTTTTAATGGCGCGCGGAACGGTTTTTTCCGGATCGGCGCTTTCCCCTGCGGCGATTCCGATCAATTCCGTCCCTGAAAAAGCGAAGTTTACTGAAAGCATTGTCATCAGTATCGGGAAAAAGCCATTTGGAAAAAGGCTGCCGCCATCCGTAAAGTTCGACAGCATAGGTGCGGCCTCACCGCTTTTCATCGGGACGATGCCGAACATCGCCGCTCCGCCCAATAAAATAAACAGTAAGATGGCTAAGACTTTAATGCTTGAGAACCAAAACTCCGATTCAGCAAAAAATTTCACGGAGAAGGCGTTTAATAAAAAGATGAGAAGAGCGAATACCGCACTCCACATCCAAACTGAAGTATGCGGGAACCAGCGCTGCATGAAAAGCCCGGCCGCCGTGAATTCAGAGCCCAGCGCCACCGCCCACGTCAGCCAGTACAGCCATGCGACCGTAAAGCCCGTCGCCGGCCCAATATAGGTTTTCGCATAAGTATGGAATGCGCCCGTCACGGGCATAGCTACTGACAGTTCACCAAGGCAAAGCATGACAAGATAGACGATGCCCGCGCCCAAAAGGTAAGCGAAAATGGTGCCCGCCGGACCCGCCTGATGAATGGTATACCCAGAGCTTAAAAACAGCCCCGTTCCGATCACACCTCCGAGTGATAGCATAAAGAGGTGTCTGCTTTTCATACTTCTCTGAAAATTCGTCTCGTTCTTGTTGTTCATTGTTTTCCAACTTTCTGCGAGGGCCGTTCTAATAAAAAATCTCATGCCGGCGAACGGCACGAGATTCCGGCGAACCGGCTTTTTGAATAGAATATACAAACTATTCCGATTAGTCAAGTTGTTTTTAAGGTCTTGGCCCAATCGGCAATGGCCTGAATGTCCGCAGGTTTCGTCCGGCAGCAGCCTCCGATCAGGCTCACGCCGTTTTCGTACCAGCTTTGCGCGCTTTTTCCGAAATGGTTTTCGCACGCTGCGCCTTTCCAGGTTTTTGTCACTGGGTCATATTGTTCGCCGGAGTTCGGATAGGCGATAATCGGTTTGGATGCTGACCGTTTGATTTCTTCTATCAGCGGCGGAATATGTTCAATCGGTGTGCAGTTGATGCCGATCGCTGCGATTTGGCTGCAGGAGTCAAGCAGGGCCGCGCATTCGGAAATAGGCGTGCCTTCGCTGATATGCCGTCCGTCTTTGGCGCTGAAGCTGATCCATGCATAAGTGCCGGGGAATTCCTCCAGCAGCCTTGTGATCGCTTTTGCTTCTGACAGGCACGGAATGGTCTCGCAGGCCAAAAGATCGGCACCGGATTCTATGAGGGCTTTCATCCGGGGGCGGTGAAAGCTGATCAGCTCATCCTCCGTCAGTCCGTAATGCCCGCGATATTCTGAGCCGTCAGCGAGGCTCGCGCCGTAAGGTCCGATAGAAGCGGCGACCAAAGGTTTGGGCCGGTGTAAACGGTTTTCTTCATGCGCCCAAAATTCATCGCGTGCTTGTGCGGCAAGTTCAACAGATGTCTGAATGAGACGTATCGCATCGGTTTCCGGGATGCCGCGCGCTGCAAATCCTTCGATTGTCGATTGATAACTGGCGGTGATCGCGCAATCAGCGCCGGCGGCAAAATATTCTGCATGCACCTGTTTGATCAGTTCTGGTCTCTCCAAAAGAATTTTGGCCGACCACAGATCGTCATGTAAATCACAGCCCATCCGCTCAAGCTCGGTTGCCATCGCGCCGTCTATGATCATCACCGGGTATTCATTTAATATTTGTGTAATGGGATTCATAGGCCTTCCTTTCTGACTTTACTGAAAATATATAAAAAGGGTAATGGACGCTTTTCTCTTTGTCAATGAACCGGCAGAAAAAAGGTGTTCAGGACGCTGCCCGAACACCTTTTGTTTAGGAAATGTGTTTGCCTTTCGCACTTTTCGCGATGTCTGAATACTCCCAGCATTCGATCCCGTCATCATCAGGGAGCACATCTCTGTAAAAGACGGGGTCCTTTCCGGCTTTCTTTTGCCGGACATAATCGCTCAAAGCGGCAAACGCTTTTTTCGACAGAAGGAAAATCGCGATTAAGTTCACGACCACCATTAAGCCCATGAACAAGTCAGCCATATCCCACACAAGCTGGACTTTGGAAATACAGCCGAACAGTACCATTCCGAGCACGCAGATGCGGTAAATGAACAGCCATTTTTTGTTCTGGCTTAAAAATCCGATATTGGTTTCTCCGTAATAATAGTTGCCCATCAGAGCGCTGAAGCCGAACAAAAGCATTAAGACGGCAAGGAAACCTGACGCCCACGCGCCGACATGGTCGCTCAAGGCGGCCTGAGAAAGCGCGATGCCGCTCAGTCCCGGCTGGTGATAAGCGTCTGAAAATAAAATGATAAGCGCCGTGCTTGTACAAATGACGAGCGTATCCGTCAGGACGCCGAATGCCTGAATGAGCCCCTGTTTCACCGGGTGGCTCGTCGTAGCTGTCGCCGCCGCGTTCGGAGCGCTTCCCATACCTGCTTCATTTGAGAAAATCCCGCGTCTTACACCTTGCATCAAGGCCGCACCTAAAGCGCCGCCCGCTGCCTGATCAATGCCGAACGCATTTTTTACGATTAGGGACAGAACGCCGGGCAATTGGGTGATGTTCGTCAGAATGACAAAGAAAGCGACACCGATATATAAAACGGCCAAGACGACTACGATGTATTCCGCCATTTTCGCAATTCGTTTGACGCCGCCGAAGATTACGCCGCCGAAAACCAAGATTAACATAATGCCCAATGTAAGCCGGCTGGTGCCGAATGCGTTTTGAAAGGCGACGCTGATCGTATTGGATTGAACGGAATTAAAAACAACCCCGAATGACAGTGTGATTAATACGGCGAACAGCGCGCCCATCCAGCGTTTCTTCAGGCCCTTTTCCATGTAATAGGCCGGGCCCCCGCGGAATCCGTTTTGATCTTTCACTTTATAAATTTGGGCCAGCGTGCTTTCAACAAAGCTTGAAGCCGAACCGATGACTGCGATAATCCACATCCAGAAAATAGCGCCCGGACCGCCGAGTGCGATCGCAATGGCGATTCCGGTAATATTCCCGGTTCCGACACGCGCCGCCATACTGATGCAAAATGCCTGAAACGGGGAAATGCTGTTTTTTGTCCGGGCGGCCGCGCCTTCCTTCAAAACCCGGATCATTTCCTTCAGCATGCGGACTTGCAGACCCTTTGATCTGAACGTAAAAAACAGTCCCAGAGAAAGAAGCAGTACGATTAACAGTTTTGACCATAAAAAATCATTTGCCGAGCCGATTACATTTTCAAGGAATTCCTGCATCCAATCACCTCTTGGTTCGTTTGATTAAAAAATACTGAGCTCCCACTCCTGTGCGATATGTTTCAGCAGCATGCCGCCGGTCAGGCTGTTGCCGTATTCATCAATGGCCGGACCGTAAATGCCGATGCCGCACCCGTTATGAAAAGGCTGTTCTCTTCTGGCGCTTGGGGGAACCAATGCCATAATGCCGCCGGATACCCCGCTTTTGGCGGGGACGCCGACGAAAGCCGCATATTTGCCTGACGCATTGTACATCCCGCACGTCAGCATCAGGGCTTTGGCGAGTTTCGCGACATCTTTCGGAATGACCTGTTCCCGTCGGATCGGATGGTAGCCGTCATGCGCAAGTATCAATCCGATTAAAGCGATGTCCTCGGTTGTACCCTCCATGGCGCACTGCTTTAAATACACTTCAAGCGTTTCTTCCACATCCGCCTCGAGAAAGTTCGTTTCTTTTAAATAGTAGGCGAGCGCTCTGTTCCGATGCGCGGTCTGCCATTCAGAACGGAAGACCTCCTCGTGAACGTGAGGCCGTTTTCCTATTAATTTTTCAAAAACGGAAAAGAGATATTCTAATTTATCATGCGCCGTTTCACCCGGAAGCAGCGAGGCGACGGTAATGGCGCCGGCATTGATCATCGGGTTGAAGGGCTTCCCGGGTTTATGGATTTCAAGCCGGATGATAGAATTAAACGCATCACCCGTCGGTTCCACGTCCACACGATCCAGCACGTAAGAAATGCCTCTGTTCATGCAGGCGGCAATAAAGCTGATGACTTTTGAGATGCTCTGCAATGTGAACGGGACATTCCATTCACCGGCATGAATCATTGAGCCATCCGGCTCTAATATGCAAATGCCCAGCTGAGAGTCGTTGATTTCTCCGAGGGCGGGTATATAATTTGCGCTTTTTCCATTGACGGAAAACGGTCGGTAATGCTCGACCCAATCTTGTAAAAGTGAAGCCAGTTCCTCTTTTTCAAGGCGCTCTCTGACCATATCTTTCATAACATTCCTCCTCTATTGCAAGCCTGTCCGAAGCGGAAACCGGTCTTGGAAAACGTTTTCAAAAATAGCGTGTTCCATGTTAATGTATAATGACATCTACAGAATCATACAAAATACGACAAAATCATTCTTAAAATAAGCCGATAGATTTATAAATCAGCCGGAGTGTCCCGCCATTCGGGTCTAAAGAAATTTGCGGACTGTATCGGTCTTGTTCAAAATAGACAGAAGAAGGAAGTGATTATGATCAGGCTCGACTATTTACTGAAAAAAGACGGCTATCTTTTCGCCCTTATGCTGATCACCGTGCCGCTGGCGGGGGAACTGAAATTTTACCCCCTGAATGAGGTATACCGGATCAGCTTCGGCGCCCCGGCTTTTTTCTTTTTTCTGCTGCTGCTTCGGCATGTGCCGGCAGTATTGTCAGGGCTGTTGACAGGTGCAGCCGTTGTGGCATTCCGGATCGGCCTGGCGTGCTGGGGAGGAGAGCATGCCGGCTTTACGGAGGCTTTTTTCAGCCAATATCCCAGTTTCTTTTTTTACTTTACATATGCCTGCTTGTTTTATGTGCTGAAGGTCAGGCTTTTTTGGGATCGGCCGCTGATGATCGGGTTTCTCGGTTTTCTCATTGAAATTGCGTCCGATGCCGTTGAAATGACGGTTCAGTTTTCCGGCGGCCGGCAGATTATGATGCCGGACAAGCTGGCGGATATTGCGGTTATCGCTGTTTCTCACACATTTATTGTGCTGAGTTTTTTCAACGTGATGAAGCTGCACGAATCTCAGGTCAGGGAAAAACAAACGAGAAAGCAGCATGAGCACATGCTGATGATTGTGTCTAACTTATATGAAGAAACGATTCATTTGAAAAAAACGCTGAAAACGACGGAGCATGTGACGAAAGAATCCTATCAGCTATATCGGGAAATGAGCGGGAACGACCGGGAGCTCGGGAGCCGAATGCTGCGCCTTGCGGGAGAAATTCATGAAGTGAAAAAAGACAATCAGCGAATATTCGCCGGCCTGTCGAAGCTGATTTCCAATGAGAGATTCCGGGATTACATGAATGCCGCCGCTCTGGTCGGCATCGTCATCCGAATCAATGAAAAATACGCCGAATCTTTAGGCAAGGACATTCAATTCCGGAGCGTGATTGAAGGAGAGCATCCCGATTATCACGTCTTTACCGTCTTGTCGATCTTAAATAATCTGACCGCCAATGCCGTCGAAGCCATGGGTGACAGGGGTGAGATCCGCCTCGCGCTGCGCAGGGCGGAGAGGGAGATGGCCGAATTTGAGGCGGAAGATGACGGTCCCGGCATTCCGGAAAAAATCGGAGAGGTCGTTTATGATCCCGGATTTACGTCCAAATACGATGAATTCGGCACACCTTCAACGGGCATCGGGCTTACTTACGTGAAGGAAATCGTAACTGAACTTGACGGAGACATTTCCTTTCATAACAAGCCAAAAGGCGTCATATTTACGATTAAACTGCCGGTGAAGCATTTGATTGCAGAAAGGATGAACTCATAATATGCGTTTTTTTATAGCTGATGATGACCGGGCGATCCGTTCCATTTTAAAACAGATGATCGAGGATGAGGACTTAGGCGAAGTCGTCGGTGAGGCAGAGGACGGAAGCCAGATTGAAGGGCATTATCTCCATTTTAAACAAGTCGATATTTTATTAATTGATCTGCTGATGCCGGGTCGGGACGGGATTGAGACGATCCGGCATCTTCAGGGATCGTACAACGGAAAAGCGGTGATGATATCGCAGGTGGAGGCAAAGGAAATGGTGGGAGAAGCTTATTCTCTCGGCATCGAATACTTTATCCACAAACCGATCAACAAAATCGAGATCGTCACCGTTTTGCGAAAAGTAAAAGAGCGGATTGAACTGGAAACCTCGATCGGCGATATCCAACACTCGTTAAGCCGTCTTATTCAGCGGAATGAGCCGAAAAAAAGCGGGCCGGGGGGGATGCACGAGAAATCAATCAAAGAAACAGGAAAATTTCTTTTATCGGAATTAGGCATCGTGGGAGAAAGCGGGGCGCATGACCTCATGGCCGTCCTTCACTATTTATTTGAGGATGAACAGGCGGAAAGAAACATCCCGTCTTTAAAGCAGATGTTTACAAACGTCGCCATCCGGAAGCTGGGGCCTGCGGCGGCACAAGCCGAGGTTAACAGAGAAATCAAAGCCTCGGAACAGCGGATCAGAAGGGCCGTCATTCATTCGTTAAACCACTTCGCTTCATTGGGCACAACTGATTTTTCAAACCCCAAATTTGAATATTACGCCTCGAAATTCTTTGATTTCCCCGCTGTCAGCAAGAGAATGAAAGAAATGCAGGCTAAGGAAACCGTGCCGCTTTCTCCGGTTAAAGTGAATATGAAAAAATTCATTCACGTCTTCTTTTTGGAGGCGAAAGATTTACGCGAAGGATCAAAATTTGTCAGCGGAGGCAGCCGGTAAGCTGATAAATAGGGTTTACGTATATAAGGTTTTTGTGTAAAATAATGTTAACTAAGAAAGAACGGAGGGGTCCTGATGGCAAGTCAAAATCCGGTTTTCGCACTAATAAAATAGTGTCAATGTCTCTGCCTTGAGCGCGGAGGAAACCGGGATTGTCTGCCTGAATAAAGGAACCTGAAGTAATAGTGAGGGGGCGGCGATTATGCCGCCCTCTTTTTGGCGTCTTCACATATCTCTTTCTCCTCCGCCTCAGGCGAAGCTCTGTGTCAGTAAATAAGGGAAATGGGGAAACGAAGTGACAAAACAAAGGGAAATAGAAACCGTTCTGAACATCGCAAAGGAAAATGGCTTACGGTTAAAATATGAAGGGGCGGACATAAATGAAACGGGTATGGACTTCCAAGTCGTATTTGCTGAAGATGACAGCGGCATGACATGGGTGCTCCGAAAGCCGCGCCGTCCCGATGTTATCGAAAGAGCGGCTGCAGAAAGCGGCGTTCTCGCGTTTCTCCGCAGCCATGCCGCGGTAGCAGTGCCCGATTGGCGGATTCATACACCGGAACTGATCGCTTATCCGAAACTGGACGGAATACCAGCTGCCGCAATTGATCTGGATAAGAAACAGTATGTCTGGAATATGGAACACGAGCCGCCTTCAGACGGTTTTGTCGGCTCGCTTGCCGCGGCATTAGCCGAGCTGCACGGGGCAGACCCGGATGCGGCCTTCAGATCCGGAATTGAAATCATAAAACCGGATGACGTCAGGCAAAGGGCGGCGGAATCAATGGATCATATAAAAAAAGAAATCGGGGTCTCAGAGCCGCTTTGGAAAAGATGGCAAACGTGGATAAATGACAGTTCGTACTGGCCTGATTTTTCCGCGCTGATCCATGGCGACTTGCATCCTCCGCATATTTTGATCGGCGAAAATCAGCGTGTGACGGGTCTCCTCGATTGGACGGAGGCAAAGGTTGCCGATCCGGCCAAGGATTTTGTCCTTTATCAAGTGATATTAGGAGAAAAAGAAACAAAACGGCTGATGAAGAGCTACGAAGCTGAAGGCGGGCGCGTCTGGCCGAAAATGCAGGAGCATGTGACAGAATGGCAGGCCGCTTATCCCGTGGAAACGGCGAAGTTCGCGCTTCAGACGGGGCAAGAGGAGCATATGCAAATGGCGCGGGACATGCTCGGCCTGTCCGATCCGAAAGGTTATTGACTTCCGCCGGATGACAGCGTATGATACATTTTAAAATAAAAGAACGGATGAACAATGCTGAGGAAGAGTAAGTACGCATCAGCGCGCGGGGTTCAGAGAGTCGGTGGCCGCTGTGAACCGATCCCCGTCCGGTGCCGAATGGGCTTCTGAATTGCTGCGCTGAAATGACAGTAGGCGGTGCCGGGATTCTTTCCCCGTTATCAAGAAAGGAGTATTGAAACCGTTTGTTTCTGTACTTTTTGAGAGAATGGCTTTTCAGCCGTTAATAAAGGTGGCACCGCGAAAACCTCGTCCTTTGATGGACGGGGTTTTTTTGTGTTGTTAAGGAGGTGATGGCCATGGAAAGTGACTGGAGACGGACAGACAATCAAAAAAGGAGGGATATTCATGGTGATCGCAACCGACGATCTCGAGCTCACGTGTCCGCATTGTGAAGGAACCGGCCAGGAGCAGGAAGGGACGCCCTGTCCGAAGTGCGGCGCGAAGGGCGTCATATTGACCGCTCAAGGAAATACGCTGCTGCATTTTATCAGAAAGCATATTGATCAGTGAAATCAAACGAAAAAGGCCGTTATCCGGCCTTTTTTACGTTATTCGGACCGGGGTTCTAAAAAACGGGACCCGCCCAAGTCTTTTCTCATCAGATAGATATGGAAAAAATATTCTCCGACGGCGATGATGACGGCGGAAATAAGAGCGGCAAACGCCAGTCTTCCTCCGGAAATGCCCATGGACAGCGGCATTCCCATCAGCCAGACAACAAGAAACGCGATTCCGAAATCAGCGGACGCCGCCGTGATATTATTCCACCTCGGAAGCACGTACAGGTCGCCCGTAAAGTAGGAAACGGCTCCCAGCACAATGGTCATCAGCAGCACGTCGCCGAATGTAAAGCGAAAACCTAAGCCGAGTATCAGATACAGAATAATGATGGTCATAATGCCTTTAATGGCAAGCGCTTTAATGTGTTCCATGCGAATTCCTCCTTATGGAAATCATGTTAGTATGTTTCCTCATAACGTGAAATATAAACCCTTTTTTCGTGAACATTTGTTTTCTGGCTTTTGGCTGTCATCACTGGGCCGCTGCTGAATATGATGAAAGGAGAAAATACGGGAGGTGTCATGATGGCAGTCGTAAAAGCGTCGAGCGCCGATGTCGATCTAATGGCAAGGCTGCTCAGGGCGGAAGCGGAAGGCGAAGGGAAGCAGGGAATGCTTTTGGTCGGCAATGTGGGAATCAATAGGGTGCGGGCGAATTGTTCTGATTTTAAAGGCCTGCGCACCATCAGGCAGATGGTGTTTCAGCCGCACGCGTTTGAAGCGGTGACTCACGGATACTTTTACCAGAGACCGCGTGAATCCGAGCGGAGGCTTGCCCGCAGGAACATTAATGGAGAACGGTTTTGGCCGGCTAAATTCAGCCTGTGGTATTTTAAGCCGCCGGGCAACTGCCCGCAGACTTGGTATGGCCAGCCGTTTGTCGCCAGATTCAGATCCCACTGTTTCTATCAGCCGACAGGTGAGACGTGCGAAAACGTGTACAATACATTTTAATCCCGGGCGCACCGTTCTTAGAATGAACGGTGTTTTTTTAATTTTTTGTGAAGAAAAATAGGAAAAAAGTGCGCTTGACGGATGACAAGCCAAAAAGAAACAGAGGGGGTTTTCTCCCGGCGGGGCAAGGTTTGTCGAAACAATGTGAAAAATGTCTCCCGCCGTCCATTTTTCAGCCTTACAAACCCTTCACACTTCTTCATAGCGGTTTAACATTTCTTTTTTATAATAAGGGCGATCAATGAGACGAAAGGGGAACTGACATGACACATGACGGCCGTTTAGATGAATGGATCAAGGAATTGGAGAACAAAAGCTTTCAGAACAATACGTTTGACCGCCGCGCATTTATACAAGGCGCCGGGAAAATCGCCGGTCTTTCCCTCGGGTTAGCGATCGCGCAATCCATCGGCGCGTTTGAAGTGAATGCCGCTCCGAAATTTTCAAACTATCCGTTCACCCTCGGCGTAGCCTCCGGCGACCCGCTGTCTGACAGCGTCATTCTCTGGACGCGTCTTGCCCCGGACCCGCTGAATGGGGGCGGCATGCCGAAGCAGGCCGTGCCGGTAAAATGGGAAATCGCTACTGATGAACATTTCCGTCACATCGTCAAACGCGGAACGGAAATGGCCAAGCCGAATCTCGGACACTCCGTCCATGTCGAGGCGGACGGGCTCAAGCCCAATAAAGTGTACTATTACCGGTTTAAAAGCGGGCATGAGCTCAGTCCCGTCGGCCGGACGAAAACGCTGCCCGCTCCCGGCGCTGACGTATCCGCCATGACGTTTGCGTTTGCCTCATGCCAGCAGTATGAACACGGCTATTATACGGCGTATAAACATATGGCGAAGGAAAAGCTTGATCTCGTGTTCCATCTCGGAGATTACATTTATGAATACGGACCGAACGAATATGTGTCAAAAACGGGAAATGTCAGGACGCACAGCAGCGCTGAAGTGTATACACTGTCAGATTACCGCAACCGTCATGCCCAATACCGCTCTGATGCCAATCTGAAAGCCGCCCACGCCGCATTTCCGTGGGTCGTGACGTGGGACGATCATGAGGTGGAAAACAATTATGCCAATGTTATCCCTGAAAAAGGCCAATCCGTTGAAGCGTTTGTGCTCAGGAGGGCCGCAGCTTATCAGGCTTATTATGAACACATGCCGCTCAGGCGCATGTCATTGCCGAACGGTCCTGATATGCGGCTGTACAGGCAATTTTCTTATGGCAATTTGGCATCGTTCAATGTGCTTGATACAAGACAGTATAGAGATGATCAGGCCAACGGCGACGGGAATAAGCCGCCTTCTGATGAGTGGAGAGACCCGAAGCGTACATTGATGGGGACAGAACAGGAGCAATGGCTCTTCGGAAATTTAGCCGCCTCAAAAGCGAAGTGGAATGTGCTGGCGCAGCAAATCTTTTTCGCGCAATGGAATTTCGGAACAACCGCCAATCCGATATACAGCATGGATTCATGGGACGGCTACCCGGCTCAGCGGGAGCGGGTCATCAATTTTATAAAAAGCAAAAATCTGAACAATGTCATCGTGCTGACAGGTGATGTTCACGCAAGCTGGGCGTCAAACCTGCATACCGATTTTAACCAAACGAATTCAAAGATTTTCGGAGCCGAATTCGTCGGGACTTCCATTACATCTGGAGGAAACGGGGCGGATAAACGGGCCGATACGGATCAGATCTTAAAACAAAACCCGCATATTAAGTTTTTCAACGATTACCGCGGCTATGTCCGCTGTACGGTGACCCCTGCCCAATGGAGAGCGGATTACAGAGTGGTGCCGTACGTGACGGAGCCGGGGGCTGAGGTATCCACGCGGGCTTCATTCATTTATCAGAAAGACCAGACGGGGATTCGGAAGGTCTCTCAAGCTGCGGTTGCAGGCGGTTTAAAGCAGTCGAACGAGGTGGAAGAGGATCGTTTCTTCGCCCATAACAATGCGCATGAAAAGCAAATGAGAAAGAAACGGGCCAAAATCTCACAATAAGGAGGCACACTCATGTTTTCAAATATCGGCATTCCCGGGTTGATCCTGATTTTCGTCATCGCTCTCATCATTTTCGGACCTTCAAAGCTTCCGGAAATCGGCCGTGCAGCCGGCCGCACGCTGCTTGAATTTAAAAGCGCCGCAAAAACACTGGTCTCAAATGAAGAGCCGGACAAGCAGACGGCTGAGAAAGACAAAACGGCAGGCTGAATCCTGACATGGGGGCAGACGAATCCGCTTCTGCCTCTTTCTCTATAAGGAGGATGTACGATTGGATAAAAAAGAAACCCACTTGATCGGGCATTTAGAGGAAGTCCGGCAGCGTCTCATTAAAACCGTTATCGCCTTTCTCGTGTGTTTTATCGGCGCCTGCTGGTTTGTGCAGGATATTTATGACTGGCTGATCAAGGATTTGGATGGCAGGCTGGCCGTTTTAGGGCCGAGCGAGATTTTATGGGTGTATATGATGATTGCGGGAATATGCGCCCTTACGGCAACGATTCCGGTTGCGGCCTTTCAGCTCTGGCGTTTTACGGCGCCGGCTTTGACCCCGTTTGAACGCCGCGCCGCTTTGCTTTACATTCCGGGGCTTTCGGTTTTGTTTATCATCGGAATTTCCTTCGGGTATTTTGTGCTGTTTCCGATTGTGCTCGGATTTTTAACACAATTGTCCGCCGGCCATTTTGACATGGTATTTACGGCGGACAAGTATTTTACCTTTATGCTGAATCTTACATTGCCGTTCGGATTTTTATTTGAAATGCCTCTGGCCGTCATGTTTCTGACACGGCTCGGAATCGTGAATCCAACCCGGCTGGCAAAGGCGCGGAAGCTTTCGTATTTTGTGCTGATCGTCGTCTCTGTGCTGATTACGCCTCCGGATTTTATGTCTGACTTTCTCGTCATGATTCCGCTGCTCGTCCTCTATGAAATCAGTGTGACGCTGTCCCGCATCGTTTACCGGAAGAAATGGGCCGAGGCGCCGTCTGCAGCTTAGTGAAGTTCGCCTCCGCCGGTCTCAATATCGTCCTCATGCGCCGCGGCGGTCACCGCGGCGATTTTGAGCGCTTTTGTCACGAGATCCAGGCTGAGGCTCGGCGCAGACTTCTGCAAAGTTTGCTCCGGAATGTACGGGATGTGTATAAACCCGCCGCGGATGTGGGGATGATGGCAGGCGATTTCATCCATCAGGCCGTAAAAGAGGTGATTGCATACAAACGTCCCCGCCGTGTAGGATACAGCCGCGGGAATGCCTTCCTTTTTGATTTCCTCAACGATCCGTTTGATCGGAAGGCCGGTCCAATAGGCCGCGGGACCGTCTTGAGAAATGTTTTCCCCGACAGGCTGGTTTCCTTCGTTATCCGGTATGCGCGCCTCATTGAGATTGATCGCGACCCGTTCCGGCGTGATCTGCATTCTGCCGCCTGCCTGTCCGACACAGATGATAATGTCAGGCTGATGCTTTTTGATCGCCTCGCGCAGCACGGCAAGGGACTTATAAAAAACGGTCGGTACTTGTTCAGATACGATAGAGGCGGGGCCCTCAGCGGCACCGTTCAGCCGTTTGACCGCTTCCCATGAAGGATTGACCGTTTCCCCGCCGAAGGGGTCAAAGCCTGTCAGCAATACTTTTTTCTCCATATAAAACCCTCCTTTTCTTTTTACCATACTCTATAATGGACATATATTCCTGCCGAAGGGGGAAACATGTCTTGAATTCGCCTCTGGTGCAATACCGATCTTTATTTCCGGCGCTCCGCACACATACGATGCTCGCCAGCTGCTCTCAAAGCGCTCTTGCCCTGCCGGTTTCAAAAGCGATCAATGACTACCAGGAAAGCCTGCTTCAGCATGGCGGAAACTGGGAAGAAGCCATTGGACGAACGGAGCAGGCAAGGTGTGAATTTGCGAAATTGATCGGCGCCCATCCTGAAGAAATCGCCGTTTTACCTTCAGTAACGGCTGCTGTCTCGGCCGTCGTTTCTGCTTTACCGGATTGCCGAAAGAAACAGGCGGTGTATACGGAATTGGATTTTCCGGCGATCGCCCACATTTTGAAGGCGCAGACTGAGATGGAGCTTTCAGTCGTGCCGTCTGAAGATGGAATGATCCCGTTAGAGCGGTATGAGACGTACATATCGGAACAGACGCTTTTCACCTGTGTGCCCCATGTGTCATATACGTCCGGTTTTGTCCAGGATATGAAGCGCATTGCCGAGATATCCGCAAAGAAGGGATCGCTTCTTTTTGTCGATGCTTATCAATCGGCGGGGCACATCCCGATTGATGTAAAAGAATGGGGAGTTGATATGCTGGCCGCGGGTGCGAGAAAGTATATGCTCGGCATACCGGGAACGGCGTTTCTTTATGTCAGAAAGGAACTTGCCGAACGGCTGAAGCCGAAAGTCACCGGATGGTTCGGGCAGCAGCGGGCGTCAATGCTGGATTTAACCCGTTTTTCTTATGCGGACGGAGCCAAACGCTTTGAGACCGGAACCCCGGCATTTATCAGCATATATGCGGCACAGGCGGCTTTATCTCTAGTAAACGATGCCGGCACAGACCGCATTCACCAAGAAGTAAAAAAACTCAGCGCATTTGCGTATGAATACGCTTCTGAAAAAGGACTGAATCTCACAGGGCCGCCGTCTGCCGATGACAGACCCGGCATGATTTCCATACGGGATGAAAAAGCGGCGGAAACGGCTGCGCTGTTGAGGCGGAAAAACATCGTATGCGCACCCAGCGGACAAATCATCCGGCTGGCGCCTCATTTCTATAACACGGCCGATGATCTGATCTATGCGATTGATGAACTGGCTGAAGCGCGCGGTATATAAAAAACAGCAGACTCACGGGGAGTCTGCTGTTTTCTTATGAGTGATTCACTTTGACCCGTTTCATAAAGAAGGCGCTGATCAAGCCGATAACAGCGACAATCATCGCGAAGATAAAGGCGTGCTGGACGCCCGCAATCAGCGCGTGAGAGTATGCGGAAGGATCATTCGGGTTTTTCGCGGTGCTCATATAATTCTTCTGGCCGGCAGCCATGATGCTGACCGCCACCGCAGTGCCGATTGCGCCGGCCATCTGCTGGAGCGTATTCATAATGGCCGTTCCGTCCGGATAAAATTCCGGCGGCAGCTGGTTTAAGCCATTCGTTTGCGCCGGCATCATGATCATGGAAATGCCGATCATCAGGCATGTATGAAGCGCGACAATCAGAAGCGCCGTTGAAGCGCCGTTAATGTTTGAGAAAAACGAAAGCACAGTTGCCGTGATGACAAATCCGGGAATGACAAGCCACTTCGGCCCGTATTTATCAAACAGGCGCCCCGTCACCGGAGACATAAAGCCGTTTAAAATACCGCCCGGCAGCAGGATGAGCCCGGACGTAAACGCCGTCAGCATCAGTCCGCTTTGTAAATACATAGGCAATAGAAGCATTGTCGATAAGATAACCATCATACAGATAAACACAATCACGACACCGAGAACAAACATCGGATAGCGGAAAGCGCGCAGATTCATCATCGGCTGCTTCATTGTCAGCTGCCTGATGGAAAATAAGATGAGCGCGATCGCACCGACAGTGAGTGAACCGATAACCGTCGGGCTTGACCAGCCGTCTGATCCTTCGCCCGCATTGCTGAATCCGAATACGATGCCGCCAAACCCGATCGTAGACAGAATAATGGAAAGCACGTCAATTTTCGGTTTTGTAATGTCAGACACGTTCTGCATGTAGGCGATGCCGAATAAAAGAGCCAACACAAGAAACGGCAGGGAAATCCAGAAAATCCAATGCCAGTTCAAATGCTCTAACACAAGCCCTGAAAATGTCGGACCGATCGCAGGAGCGAACATGATGACAAGCCCGATCGTCCCCATCGCCGCTCCGCGCTTATGCGGCGGGAAGATGACGAGGATTGTATTAAACATCAGCGGCAGCAGCAGCCCGGTTCCTAAAGCCTGCACGATTCTTGCCGCCAAAAGAAACGGAAAGCTCGGCGCAAGCGCTGCAATCAGCGTGCCGATAATGGAAAAAGCGAGTGAAACGATAAACAGCTGTCTCGTTGTAAACCATTGCAAAAGCAGACCCGATACCGGGACAAGAATACCGAGAACGAGCAGATAGCCCGTCGTCAGCCACTGGACGGTCGCAGGAGTGATATGTAACTCCTTCATCAGGTCAGTCAGGGCGATATTCAGCGCCGTTTCACTGAACATGCCGATAAACCCTGCCGTCAGCAAAGAAATCATGATCGGCATGACTTTATATTGTTTGGAAGGCTGAGCGTTTTCCAAAATCATTCTCCTCTCTTTCTATACGTACATGTCTCTCGTATTTTATGTCTTCAGCAGGTTCGGGATTTGTTTAGAAATATGGAGGATCGGCATTTTGTCTTTTTTGGCTAAGGACACAATGATGCCGCCTTCTATCATGGCATTTAAAACAGTGCTGATTTCCGCCGCTTTCTCATCAGAAAAACCGGCTGATCTCAATTTGCCCGCGAACAGATTCTCCCATTCCTGATAAGCGCATTGACAGGCCTGCCGGAGCTTTTCGCTCTTTAAAGCCGTCTCGGCAGCCAGTAAACCGACAGGAAACCCTTCAAAGTTCTCCGGACATGTGAATTGGCTTGATAAGTCCTGTAAAAACGCTTGAATGCTTTCCGCAGGATCAGGATGGGCATCAAGGCTTTCTTTTATTTTCATACGGATATAATGGCTCATTTCATTGACAGCCTCAATGGCGAGCTGCTCTTTGCCGTCCGGAAAATGATAGTAAAGAGAACCTTTCGGCGCACCGCTTTCTTTAATAATCTGATTCAGCCCCGTGCCGTAATACCCCTGAAGCTGAAACAGCCTGGTTGCCGCGGCGAGGATTTTTTCACGAGAATCTCCATAGCTCATAATGTTCCCACCTTACTGATTTTTGACAAATTTAAAATATAGTGACTGGTCTATTATCTTGATTTCGCATGACGGTGTCAAGGTTTTTTAACGGTTATTTTCTTCGGAAGAATGCCTGACAAGCGCGTTGACCGGTGAGAGGAAAAACTTCATAAATAAAGAAAAGGAGAGAAAAGAATGAAAAAACAATTCATGCCCTTCATTACATTTATCACGGCTCTGCTCTTCATCGCGGCCGGCTGCTCCCAATCTCCTCAAGCGAAAGAAACACCGCCCCGGATGGCAGCCGCAACCCCAGCGAAAAAAGACGGACTTCCGAATATTAAAATTCTTGCCGCCGGCGGCACAATTGCAGGCGCTGCTCCTTCAAAGACGTCCGCTACGGAGTACACGGCGGGAGCAATCGGAGTTGATGCCCTGATTCAGGCCGTTCCGGAGATAAAAGAGGTCGCGCATGTGAGCGGAGAACAGGTTGTGAATATCGGCAGCCAGAATATGAATAACGAGACACTGCTGAAACTTGCAAAACGGGTAAACAAGCTGCTCAAGTCTGATGATACAGACGGCATTGTCATTACACATGGAACAGACACACTTGAGGAAACCGCCTACTTTCTCAATCTGACGGTCAAAAGTGACAAGCCCGTTGTTGTCGCCGGGTCAATGAGGCCGTCCACGGCGCTCGGAGCGGACGGGCCGTCCAACTTATATAACGCTGTAAAAACAGCGGCTGCGCCTGATGCGAAAGGCAAGGGGACGCTTGTCGTATTAAATGACAGAATCGCTTCGGCGCGCTATGTGACAAAAACCAATACAACCGCGGCCGACACATTCAAATCGGAAGAAATGGGTTATATTGGAACAATTGCTGATGACGTCTATTTTAATAACATCATGACCCGAAAGCATACGAAGGATACAGATTTCAAGATAGATAAACTTGATAAACTGCCGCAGGTCGATATTATATACGGCTATCAAAATGACGGAAGCTATCTCTTTGAAGCCGCCGTAAAATCAGGAGCGCAAGGCATTATTTTTGCAGGCCCGGGAAACGGCTCAATGTCTGATGAGGCCCAAAAAGGCGCCGTAAAGTCGGTCAAAAGCGGACTGGCGGTCGTCCGCTCCACAAGGACGGGAAACGGAACGGTAACACCTAATCGAGAGTATGAAAAAGACCATTTGACAGCTTCAAACTCTCTCAATCCTCAAAAAGCGCGGATTCTTCTGATGCTTTCGCTGACAAAAACGCATGACCCTAAGCGGATTCAAACCTATTTCAATGAGTACTAGGAGTAGAGAACCGGGTGTTCTCTCCTTTGTTGGTATGCCGTATTAAAGCATAAGCGTGCTTTCGGGAAAGGGGCGTCTTTCTCATTTTTCCGCTCTTTTTTTAATTGTTGAAAACAGTAAAAAATACACTATTTTTTCCTTTTCTCCTCTAATAGAATGAAAACTGCAAAAATATTACATAGCAGGAGGAAAGTTCATGAAACATATAAAAAGCAAAATCCTAGTCATCCTTACAGTTTGTATGCTGTCCGTCATTTCCGTATTTGCCTTCCAGCCGACCGTATCGAAAGCCTCCTCAGGGCATAACCCTGTTGTCATGGTCCACGGAATCGGCGGGGCGTCATTTAACTTCGCGGGAATCAAAACATACTTGGCATCCCAAGGCTGGTCAAGAAAAGAGATGTACGCCATTGATTTCTTAGACAAAACCGGAAACAACAGACACAATGCGCCGAGACTGTCCAATTACGTGAAAAAAGTGCTCAGCGAAACAGGTGCGAGTAAAGTCGATATCGTCGCGCACAGCATGGGGGGCGCCAACACGCTCTATTACATTAAAAATCTTGACGGCGGAGACAAAATCGCAAACGTCGTCACACTCGGCGGAGCGAACGGCCTTGTGACCAACCGGGCGCTTCCGGGGACTGATCCGAACCAAAAGATTTTATATACATCGATTTACAGCTCAGCGGACTTAATCGTCATGAACCCGCTGTCACGGCTGATCGGCGGGAAAAACGTGCAGATTCACGGTGTCGGACACATCGGACTTTTGATGAACAGCCAAGTAAACGGGCTGATTAAAGAAGGTCTGAACGGCGGCGGACAAAATACAAATTAACAGTTTCAAAGCCCCGGAGAATGAGAATATCCCGGGGTCTTTTTTTTCTTCCATATTCTTTTTTCGCCGTAAACCAAGCCCTCTGAAGTTATTTTTGTTAAAATAATAAAGTTATATCAGAATTCGGAGGGTTTATTGTGGGAAAAGTGAAAAGAAATGCCCCTTGCCCATGCGGCAGCGGGAAGAAATATAAAAAATGCTGCGGAAGCAAAGAAGCTGCCATTCCGGCAGACATCGCGGCAAAAGAAGCGAAACAGATTCAGGAAAGCCTAATGGAGTACGCCTTTACAGCACATAGAGACGGCATATCATCATTTATTAACCAGCACGCGTTCATTACGGAGCTGGACAGGCAGACAAAAGACATCGGAGTCTTCAACCTCGGCATCTGGGGAATTTTCTTCCGTCCGCTGGCAGGCGGCAAGACGATTTTTGAAGAATATCTTCAGAAAAAAGCCGGCGGCATCAACCGCCCGAAAACACGGGAAATCGTTGAATCATGGACAAGCATGACACCTGCCGTTATGGTGCTTGAAGATGTGAAAGAAGGAATGATTCACTTTGAAGATGTGATGACGAAAAAACAATTCAAAGTGGAAATGGACGTCAGCCAGCAGGATCTTCCGCCGGCGGGAAGCCTGATTCTCGGCTATCCGATCCACGAAGCGGAAAAAGCGGAGTTCTTCATGCAATTTACGATCTTCCCTGTGAAGCGGACCGAAGCTCTAATCAGCAAAGTGAAAAAGGCGGCGGCCCCGGCCCTTGCGGAAGGAAAATCGCCTGAGCGCTTTATGCAGGAAAACTTCGACACTGTGCTGGCCGCTCTTTTAACAACTGCGGAAGAGTCTGAGCAGGCTGCTGAAGAAAAACAGACAGAGTGGGCCAACGACATGGAGAAGGAAACGGCAGACGCCATTGAAAAAGGCCTGAGCGGGGATGAATACCCGGCTGAGCTGGTTCCGGCCGTGATTGATCTGTGGAAAACGTTCTGTGTCAAAAAAACACCGACGATCAGAAAGCCTGAAGCTTTCGCAGCGGCGGTCGAATATTACGTGAACAGCATTTCTCTGAACGGCGCGTCCGTTTCTCAAGCCAAGCTGGCGAAGAAGTACGGCGTCAGCGCCTCAACGATTTCCAGCCGCTATAAGGAAATCGAGGGTGCTCTCACGGATGAAGCCGAACGCTTCGCCGCAACTCTGACATCTTAATACACAGCAAAAAACCTTGAAGGGCAAACGCTTTTCAAGGTTTTTTCTATAGATAGGCTCTCAGGCAGGATAATTCTTACCGGTTATCTAATACTAAACAGAGCGATAAAAGGAAGGGAGCCTGAGCCATGGATGAGACACGTACGCTGGGCAGGACGGATTTACGGGTAAAGCGTATCGGCTTTGGCGCTAATGCGGTCGGAGGACATAATCTGTTTCCGAATCTTAATGATGAAACGGGAAAAGAACTCATCCGCACAGCGCTGGACGGCGGCGTCAATTTTATTGATACGGCGTTTATATACGGTTTGGGGCGTTCCGAAGAGTTAATCGGTGAAGTTGTCGCAGAGCGCGGCGTGCGGGACAGCCTCGTGATTGCGTCAAAAGGCGCGCACAAAGAGGTCAACGGACAGATCGAGCTGGACAACAGCCGTGAATTTCTCCGGAGTGAGGCGGAAAACAGCCTGAAGCGGCTGAAAACAGACGTGATTGATTTGTATTACGTCCACTTCCCTGACGGCAAAACACCGCTCTCCGAAGTGGCGGGCACGTTAAAAGAACTGAAGGACGAAGGGAAAATCAGAGCAATCGGCGCGTCCAATCTCAGCTTCCGGCAATTGCAGGAGTTTAACGCCGACGGCTATTTAGAGGTTTTTCAATCGGAATATTCACTGATTCAGCGTGAGGCGGAGCACGATCTGCTGCCTTATTGTGAAAAGAACGGCATTTCCTTTATTCCTTATTTTCCGCTTGCTTCCGGCTTGCTGACGGGAAAGTTTACAAAAGACACAGTCTTTGAGGACAGCCGAAAGAACAGGCCGCCGTTTCAGGGTGAAGCTTTTCACCAAAACCTGGAGCGAGTGGATAAGCTTCGGGCCGTTGCGGAAGAAAAAGGGGTGCAGACAGCGCATATCGCACTCGCGTGGCTTCTGTCGCAGCCGGCGGTGGATGCGATCATTCCCGGAGCCAAGCGCCCCGACCAGCTGAAACACAATCTGGACGCGCTTCATGTGCAGTTAACCGAGGATGAGGTTCAATTTATCAGTGACATCTTTAAGTGAAAATAAAAGAAAGGAAATAGCCTGCGCTATTTCCTTTCTTGTTGTCAGGACGTTTTCAAAAACGCTTCTGTCAATCCTTCCAGATCGGCGTCTGTATCCAGATACCACTGGCCGCGGGCGTTTTTCTTCATCTCGATTTCTCTTGTAACGGAAGAAGAAGCCGGTTTCAGGCGCATAAACTCTTCCGGATAGACAGAAAGCAGGTGGCTGACAATTTCGTTTTCATCCGCATCGGGGTGCTTTCCGGCATAGTCTTGCACGCGGTCTTGCAGCTGGCCCGCAAGCGGAGACATATCAAGCGGCGTCACTTTTGCTTCAAGGACGGCTTTTTTGCCTGACATGGATTTGGTATGCACCTTGAGCTCTGTGTTATCCCGAAGCGCTGATGACATGGCGTCAATAATAGCGGTAATGGCCTTTGAATCCGCCTGTTCTTGTGAAATGCCTGCTGAGGTGATAAAGCTGGCTTTCGCCGATTCCTGATATGCGGCGGCCGTCATTTTTTCATTTACACCGGTCAGGCGGGTGAAATCTTTATTGTGCTTGCCGTACAGCATCACATCAATGTATGCGGATAATGCGTCCGCCGGGTCAGGTTTTGCGTTTGAGGCTGTGCCTTTGACTTTCAGTTTATAAGATAAAGGCTTCGCGTCTTTTGCCTGCGGCTGATATACCAATTCATAGGATTTGCCTTCGTCAGCCGTGAAGTACAGATTGCCCGTCACTGTCTTACCCGCATGAAGCGTGCCGCTCTGCAACAAGTCTTCCTTATCGGCCTTGGCTGTTTTCGCGTCATCCTGATAAAGCGAGAAGTCGCTGCTTTTGACGGTAAGCGGGTCTTTGCCCGTATTTTTGACGGTGACCGTTACTTTCAGCGCGGCCGAATGCTCAGTATCGTCGGAAGCGGCCCATGCCGTATCTTTTATTTTCACTTTCGCCGTGCTGCTTTCCTGGCCGCCGCTCGTTTCGCTGCTGCATGCGGCGGTAAATGCCGTGAGAAGCAGAATGAAAAACACGGCGCTCATTTTTTTGATGGACATCTGGTTTACCCCCTGTTGTTATTAATTCGATAGTCATGAAGATGGACAGGTTAATTATACTAGTTTTGTATAAAAGAGTCTTGGTAATCATCAATCTTTTTGGAAGAAAAGGAAGTGTTATGATGAAAAAAGAAGAATTAAAACAGCTCGCTCTCCGGATCGGTAACGTACCTGCCCGCTATGAGAGTAATGTGGAAGAATACCAGGAAGATGAGGTTCTGTTTTGGTGGGAAGATAAGAATGATCCGGAAGCCGGCATCATGGTCGAATTAGACCGGGACGGAAAACTGAAATACTTATCCCGTCCGGCTTTCCGGACTGATCTGCCGGCTCTTTCGGAATCGGACATAGAAGAACGGATGCGGGCGTTTTTAGAAACCCATCGTCCTGGGGCATTGGCTGAGTTCGAATTGGAAAACAGCGGCTCCGCCAATGATGGCGATGTGAGATATTCCTATGTTCAGATGGCTGACGGTCTGCCGCTTCCGCTGACCGGGTTTTACATCGACCTGGCTGTGACAGGGGAAGTAACCGGCTTTTCTTACCAAGGGAAGGCCGATGATCTTGTAAGGCCCGGGACAATTGCGGACAAGCGGGAAGCATTGGCTCACTTTGCCAAACATATTGAAGCAGAGCTGTTGTTCACCGTACTGCATCAGTCCGTCTATGTGCAGGGGGATGACAAGCCCCATCTCGTCTATGAAATCGTGTCTCCGACGCGGCCGATATCGGCCGACCTGAAGGAAGAGAATGCAGAAATAGACGAATATGAAGAGCTGGAAGACGACACGCTGCCGTATGTCCCGATTTCACGCCCTGCACCTGAAGCGGAAAAGATGAGCATCAATGACATGATCGGGCTGCATGACGGTTTTTATAAAGAGAGGGAAACTGATCTTGGAGACGGCCGCATCGGCATTGCCTGGCGTCCTGAAAAAACAAAATCCGTACGGGAAGATAAAAGCTTAGAAAGTCTGTTCAAAGAGCGGAGTGAACACGTATTGAAAACAATGCATAATAAAGAATCGGGCCGGCTCACCGGGGTGATGTCATTTATAAAAGTTGAAGGCGAACCGGTGTTTTCCGAGGAAGAATGCCATCACATGGCCATCCGCTTTTTATTCGCCATGTTTCCGGAAGCGGATCAGTATTTCCGGGTTCAATATGATGAGCCGGATGATGAAGGAGAAAACGTGGGACTTACATATAAGGCTTGTTCGGGCGGCGTTGATTTGCGATTCGGAGAGGGGAGAATCTGTGTCAGCAAAAAGACGGGTCTTGTCACTGTATATATGCCGCCGGAAATTGATCCGAAAGAGCTGGAGGAAATCGATCCCGTTCCTTCATTGACAATGGAAGAGGCGAAGGATGCGATCCGCCGGGCCATCAAAGCAGAGCTCGCTTGGGACCGTTGTTACGATGACGACAGATGCGGAAAAGTGTACAGGCTCGTATACAAGCCGGTTTTCCCGCGGTTTATTGAGGCTCATACGGGAGAAGCGATCATGAGTTTAATAGGCTGAAGGTCATAGGCGTTCGTCCCGGGGCTTTCACGGGGAATGTGACATTTGTATGAAAAAGAGCCGCTCTGAATACGGCTCTTTTCCCTCTTTGCTAAAAATAGACACATAAAAGGCACTTTCTTCCCTTTAAAAGGATAAGGACGTTTTTATATAATAAAAAACAGTTCTTTTTTATACACTCTTCTGAAAGGATGACCCCATTGCTGAAAGAACATCTGAGAAAAAAAGCGCTGGAAATCGGGAACATACCGCCGGACTATGAGCTTGAAATAGAAGATTATGATGAAAAACAAAAAACGAAAGCCTATTATATATGGAAAGATCGTAACCAGCCGGATAAAACGGTCACGATTGAGCTGGGCGACGACGGATCTTTGCTTACTTATTCACGCAACGACTGTCCGGGTTCAGACATGCAGCTGTCAGACGCCGAATTAAAGCTGACGGCTCTTCGGTTTGCGGCGAGACACCGTCCGCTTACTTTTATGAATTTCATCTTTCAGGCGAAGGAAGAACGCAATGGGTGCATCCGATTTATCTATACAAAAAAAGTGCTCGGCCGGCCGCTTCCCGATTCAGGTTTTTTCGTTGATGTAACCAGGAGCGGCTTCGTCGTGCAGTTTATCTATTACGGGGATAAGGGTGAAGCGCCCGTTCCGGAAACATTCGTCGATCGGGAAAAAGTCGTCTCGCATTATATGAGTGTGCTGACATTCAGTCTCGTCTATGATGTGGTCAATTTTGAGAAAATACCGCGTCTCGTCTATGAACCGATTCTGCCGGCTTACAGCTATCCGGCCGGTGAAGATGATATCGTGCCGGATCAGCAGCTTTGCGAAGACAGGAATGAGCCGGCAAAACCGCTTCCCGCGTTTGACCATAAACGGGAAATCAGCCTGGATGAATTAATGGGGTTTACCGCGGATATGGTTCAAACGCGCCGGCGCGATCTCGGGGATGAGATCGGAACGACATGGCGGAAAGGGTCGGTTCCGGAACGGAAAGATTTGAGTATCGAAAGCTATTTTGAAAGCAGCAACAAAAATACAATGAAGATGAAAACGGACAAAAAGACAGGGAAAATGACAGCCTTTAAATCTTTTATTGAGCATCAGGGCCCGGCCTTTTATTCTGCGGAAGAGTGTGAGGCCGTCGCGCTTCAATTTTTATACAAGCTTTATCCGAGAGCGGACGAGTTTTTTAAAATGAACCCGGTGAAAACGGACGGAAGGGGCAGGTTCCGCTTCCATTTTTCCATATGGCATCAGGATATTCCGCTGCGGTTCGGCGCTGCGAGAATACTTGTCAGTCCCGTAACGGGGCTTGTGGAAGCTTACATGGCGCCTGACATTGACCCGGAGCAGCTGGAGAAGATCAATCCGGTGCCGGCCGTTACTCCCGAAGAAGCAAAGGCCGCTTTTTTATCCGATTTCCATCTGCGGCTGGAGTGGCAGCGCGATTTTACGCCGTCCGGCAATGAAGGATATAAGCTTGTGTACAGGCCTGTCTATCCTCCGTACATTGATGCGCAAAAGCGAAAAAAGAAAAGGTTTTATTAGCCAGGGATCATTTGTAAATGAGGATAATCTTTAAAGCCTCTCCAATCGCCTCCCCAATCAAAACCGAGCGTTTTGGCAATCGATACGACCTCAAGCCAATCGGGCGTGCCGTTTCGGTTTCCGTCGTACGTCATATCCCAAATCAGGCTTCCATCCTTTTTTTGCAGGGCGAAGTCGATCGCAAGGCCGTAATTGTGGTAAGATTCCCCGCCTTTTGCGTAGGTGACGATATTTCCTTTTTTTGAACGTCCTTGACGGTACAATTCGTTTTGTTCCTCAATTGATCTGAAACCCTCTGTGATAACGACGGTGATGCCTTTTTTCAGAGCGGCCGTCTGCAATAGCTCCGCATTCTGTTTCACGAGCGGATGAAGAGCGTTTGGAATGGCTCTGTCTTGTAATGCCGTCTGCGGCCTCAATTCTTTCTGCACATAGGAAAAACATAGGTCTGCGGAAAAGAAGAGGATCAAAAGCAGCGCAATTCTGACTGATAGTTTCATGGTGAATTCTCTCTTTCTTTAATTGGTTAAAATCTTTGTTTGCTCACTGCCATAAATTTGCTATGATAAAATATAACATAATTAGTAGCCGGAGGAAGGAGGCAAATCTATGAAATCCAAGATTCCATCTGAAGAAGTGGCCGTAAAGATGAATGAATGGTATAAGCTGATCCGCGCGTTTGAAGCCGATAAAGCTGAAGCGCTGAAGCGGGAGATTCAATTTGAACTCGAAGATATGGAAGAGAACCAGGATTTATTGTTGTATTTTTCATTGATGGAATTTCGGCACCGCATCATGCTGGATAAATTAAAACCCATGAAAGACGGCGACTGCCAGCCTCCGTTCTCTGAAATGCTCACTGAGATTGAGATGAACCAGCAAAAGCTGACCGGCTTACTGGAATATTATTTTTACTATTTCAGGGGAATGTATGAATTTAAGCAGAAAAACTTCATCTCAGCGATTTCTCATTATAAGCGGGCTGAGGAAAAACTTGAATATGTGGAAGATGACATAGAGAAAGCCGAGTTTTTGTATAAAATTTCTGAGGTGTACTATCATATCAAGCAGACTTTCTTTTCGATGAATTACGCAGGACAGGCGCTTGATATTTACAAGAAATATGAATTATACGGAATGAGAAGGGTGCAGTGCAAATTTATCATTGCCGGAAATCTGATGGACGCCCAGCAGCATAAAAAAGCGCTGGAATACCTCGAATGCGCCTTGGAGCACGCGGAGCGGCTTGATGATCAATATATGATTGCTGCGGCCTATTATAATATCGGGCACTGTATGTACAGTCTGGGTGACTTTTGCAAGGCGGCGGAGGATTTTGAACGGGCGGCCGCCGGATTTGAAGCACACAGCTTCCGGCAGGTCATCCAGGCTGTTTTTTCACTCACGCATATCTACTTTAAAACGGAAAAATACAGTGAAGCCGCCGCCAGCTGCGCGCGGGGCATGAGAAGCGCGGCGGAATGGGAAGATGAGATCTATCTGACGAAATTCCGTCTGATTAAAGAGCTTTATCAGGGGGAAGGCGGACAGGATTCGCTCAAAGAGTATTTTGACATTCTGGAATCAAAAGAGCTGTTGGCTGACACAGAGGAACTGCTTCAGGACGCGGCTCATTTCTTTCATCAACGGGAGAACTACAAAGCGGCATCTTATTTTTTCAGCAGGCTTGTCGGCGTGCAAAAAAGGCTGCAAATGAACAACTACGCATAATGAAAAAAAAGAACGAGGGAGCTTCGGTTTCATCGTTCTTTTTATGATCCCTTTTGTTTTCAGCCGATCAAAACCGGGTACATGCTCTGTATTAACATCAGGGAGGAAAAGAGACAATGTATCAGGATTTACAGGGAAAAACAGCAATCGTAACAGGTTCTTCGAAAGGAATCGGAAAGGCCATTGCTGAACGCTTCGGCAAGGAGCGGATGAATGTGGTTGTGAACTACCTCGGTGATTCCGCCGGAGCGGAAGAAGCGGCGGACATCATTGAGAAAGCGGGAGGCCGAGCCGTCACCGTAAAAGCCGATGTATCCTCAGAAGAAGGGATTCAGGCGCTGTTTCATGCCGCGCAGGAGCATTTCGGGGGCGTGGACGTGATGGTCAACAATTCCGGCTTTAACGGAGCTGAAGCGATGCCCCATGAAATGAGCCTGGAGGATTGGCAAAGGGTCATCGACGTCAACGTGACCGGCACCTTTTTGGGGGCGAAAGCGGCACTGAAACATATGCTCGAGCGCGGCAAAAAAGGAACGGTCTTAAACATATCGAGCGTTCATCAGCAAATACCCCGCCCTGAAAACGTGCAGTACTCGGCATCCAAAGGCGGAATCAAAATGATGACGGAAACGATGGCGCTCAATTACGCAGACAAAGGCATCCGGGTGAATGCCATCGCTCCCGGCACGATCGCCACGGAGTCCAATAAGGATCTGGAAGATGAAACACATAAACAGGCCCAGCTGAAAAAAATTCCGATGAACGCCTTCGGCAAACCGGAAGAAGTCGCCGCGGCCGCCGCATGGATGGTGTCGGAAGAAGCGAGTTACGTGACCGGAACGACACTTTTCGTCGACGGAGGCATGACGCTTTATCCGTCTCAGCTGGACAGATAAAAGAGGCGGGAAACCTTCTCTTTTTTGTTTAGGGAAGGATCATAAAGGAAATGGTTCTCTAAAAAACAGGAGGGCCGCAAGATGGCGAATGACTGGTGGAAAGACGCCGTTGTCTATCAAATCTATCCGCGAAGCTTTCAAGATACGAACGGCGACGGCATAGGCGACCTGCGGGGGATTATCGCGCGTCTCGATTATATAAAAGAACTTGGCGCTGATGTGATATGGATCTGCCCGATTTACCCGTCGCCAAACGTTGATAACGGCTACGATGTGACGGATCATCAAGCGGTTATGGAATCCTACGGAACGATGGAGGATTTTCACGATCTGCTTACAGAATGCCGCAGCCGCGGATTAAAGCTTGTGATGGATTTCGTCTTAAATCATACATCCACGGAGCATCCTTGGTTCAAAGAGGCGGAAATGAATCCGGACAGCAAATACCGCGATTATTATATTTGGCGGCCGGGTACCGCGGACGGCCCGCCGACCGATTGGGTGTCGGATTACGGACAATCCGTCTGGCAGTACGAAGAACATACGGGCGAATATTATCTGCATATGAACGCCGTCAAACAAGCCGATCTGAATTGGGAAAATCCCGAGGTTCGGCAATCAGTATACGAGATGATGAGATTTTGGCTCGATAAAGGCGTGGACGGATTGCGAATAGACCAGCTTCATCTTCTGTCAAAAAAAGAATATTTGCCGCCATATGAAGATTACATCGCCCGCCGGGCCGATCCGAAGCCTTTCCGGCCAAACGGGGCACGGATACATGATTACTTAAAAGAAATGACGAAAGAGGTATTTTCCAAATATGACGTGATGTCAGTCGGCGAGGCCGGATCAGTGACGCCTGAGGAAGGGCTCGTCTACACGGGAACCGATGAGCATGAACTGAATATGATTTTTCATTTTCAGCATATGGAGCTTGATCAAAAGCCGGGCCAAGAGCATTGGGATGTAAAACCGCTTGAGCTGTCCGATTTAAAGAAAGTGCTCACAGACTGGCAGGAAAAACTGGAACATCAAGGCTGGAATACGCTGTATTGGTGCAATCATGACCAGCCCCGGATCGTATCCCGTTTCGGAGACGAAGGCACATACCGCAAAGCATCCGCCAAAATGCTTGCCGCCCTGCTTTATTTCATGAAAGGCACGCCGTACATTTACCAGGGGGAAGAAATCGGCATGACAAACGCTCCGTTTGACAGAATAGAGGATTATCAAGATATTCAGACCGTCAATATGTATCACAAAAGGGTATTTGAAATGGGCCGCAACAGAGAAGAAGTCATGGCGTCCATTATGGCGAAAAGCCGGGATCATGCCCGTACACCGATGCAGTGGGACGGCAGCAAGAATGCCGGATTTACGGAGGGCGAACCGTGGCTGAAGGTCAATCCCGATTACAAAACCGTCAATGCGGCCGAGGCTCAGGATGATCCCGATTCTATATTGAACTTTTACAAAAAACTGATCCGCCTGAGAAAACAGTATGCTGATATCATAAAAGGCAGCTACACTCTGCTGCTTCCTGATGACCCGCAGCTGTTTGTGTATGAAAGACAGGCAAACGGACAAAAACTCATGTCCATCAGCAACGTATCGAAAGAAGAAGCCGCCTTTTATTGGCCGGACGGCTCCGAACCTGAAAGGGCCGAGCTGCTTCTCAGCAACTATGAAAATGACGGCGGCACGGAATCCCGCATCACATTCCGCCCTTATGAAACAAGAGTTTATCTGCTTGCCTGATATGTGATACGACGCCCCCGTCCATACATGGCGGGGGCTTTTTAGGTAAATCGGATATCAATTTAGAAAAAAATATCTTGCAAAACGTAATTACTTCGTTTTATTATGGTATAGGTAACAAATGAAAGAGAAAGTACGCTTTGGAAATCGTCATCATTCTGATTTACAGAACAGGGGGAAACGGCTTGTTTAAAAAATGGAGCGGAATCATTGTCATTGCGGCATGCTTTTTAATCGCGGCGGGCTGCGGCAATTCATCTTCAAAAGGTTCGTCAGGTTCTTCGAAAAGCGGCAAACTGCACGTCGTGACGACCTTTTATCCTATGTACGAATTCACGAAACAAATTGTCAAAGACAAAGGCGATGTAGACATTCTCATCCCGTCTTCGGTCGAACCCCATGATTGGGAGCCGACGCCGAAGGATATCGCCGGCATTCAAAACGCTGATCTTTTCGTATACAACAGCGAATATATGGAGACATGGGTTCCTTCAGCGGAAAAAAGCATGAGCTCTGATCATGCGAAGTTTGTAAAGGCGTCAAAAGGAATTGACTTACTCGAAGGTTCGGATGAAGAGGAAGAGGAACATGGACACGGCGGTCATGACCACAGCCACAGCATGGACCCTCACGTGTGGCTCAGCCCGGTTCTTGCGCAAAAAGAGGTCAAAACCATTACGGCGCAGATCGTAAAACAGGACCCGAAGAATAAAGCATACTATGAGAAAAATAGTAAAGAATATATTGCAAAACTGCAGGATCTTGATAAACTATACCGTACAACATTAAATAAAGCGGCGAAAAAAGAATTGATCACACAGCACGCGGCATTCAGCTATCTCGCCAAAGAATACGGCTTAAAACAAGTCGCGATTGCAGGCCTTTCTCCTGAAGAAGAGCCGAGTGCGGCCAAACTGGCGGATCTCAAAACGTTTGCCAAAAAGCATGATGTGAAGATCATCTACTTTGAAGAAGTTGCATCGCCTAAAGTTGCAGATACACTTGCCGGTGAAATCGGCGCGAAAACGGAAGTGCTCAATACACTGGAAGGTTTAAGCCAAAAAGAACGGGATAAAGGCATCGGTTATATCGACATTATGGAGAAAAACCTTGATGCACTGAAAGATTCGCTATTGGTTAAATAACATAGTGTGCGCCGCGGGGTGCACACTATTTCTATGCGGGAAAGGAAGGTCAGCATGAATCTCGTTACATTACAAGATATCGTTTTTGGTTATTCGCATACACCCGTGCTTGACGGCGTGTCGCTGGAAATCAAAAGCGGCGAATTCGTCGGCATTACAGGACCGAACGGCGCGTCAAAATCGACGCTGATGAAAGTCATGCTCGGCATGCTCAGACCTTGGGAAGGAACGGCCGAGATCAGTAAAAAAAACGCAGCCGGAAAACGCCTGACAATCGGCTATGTTCCGCAGCAGATTTCTTCATTTAACGCAGGATTCCCAAGCACGGTTCTGGAGCTTGTGCAATCAGGCCGTTATACGAAAGGAAAATGGTTTAAACGATTGAACGAAACGGATCACCACGAGGTGGAAAACGCGCTGAAGATGGTGGAAATGTGGGATTTCCGCCACCGGAAAATCGGCGATTTATCCGGCGGACAGAAACAGAAAATCTGCATTGCGAGAATGCTTGCGAGCAATCCGGATCTGCTGATGCTTGATGAGCCGACAACAGCGGTTGATTATGAAAGCAGACAGGGTTTTTACGAATTTATGCACCATCAGGTGAAAAATCACAACCGCACCGTCGTCATGGTGACACACGAACAAAACGAAGTACAGCAGTATCTGGATAAAGTTATACGGCTTGAGAGGGGGGAAAAAGGCGGATGGAAATGTTTGACTTGGAATTCATGCGACGAGCTTTTCTAGCGGGAAGCATGATCGGAATTATGGCGCCGATATTAGGCGTATATCTCGTGCTGAGAAGACAGGCGCTGATGGCGGATACGCTGTCTCATATTTCATTGTCGGGCGTGGCCATCGGTTTTTTTCTCAGTACCAATATTACGGCGGCGAGCATTGTTGTCGTCACGATCGGAGCGATCGGCATTGAATACATGCGGCGGGCGTACCGTACATATTCAGAGGTATCTATCGCAATCTTAATGGCAGCCGGGCTGTCGTTTGCGATGTTTCTGATCAGCCTGTCAAAAGGCGGCGCGTCGATGAGCATCGATCAATATTTATTTGGATCGCTTGTCACGGTCAGCCAGCAGCAGGTCTATATTATCGGAGGCATTACCCTGCTGATTCTGCTTTATTTTATTATACTAAACAGACCGCTCTACCTGCTTACCTTTGACGAGGCGACGGCGAAGACATCAGGCATTAACACAAACCTCCTGTCAATGTCATTCAGCATCGTGACGGGGCTGGCGATTTCGGTCATTATTCCGATTATCGGCGTGCTGCTCGTTTCCGCGCTCCTCGTACTGCCCGCGGCTTTTGCAATCCGTATTGCCAAAGGGTTTAAATGGGTGTTTGCGGCGGCCATTATTATTTCTCTTTTCAGTGTGTTCATGGGGCTGACGTCTTCGTACCAGCTCGGAACGCCTCCTGGGCCGTCAATCACTTTACTGTTAATCATTCTGCTTCTGCTCGGGTTTACGCTGCAGGGGATTTGGAATGCGTTTAAAAAAGGAAAAGAACGAAAAAATCGCCGTTAAGCGGTGCAGCAGTCTCATCTGCTGCTCCGTTTGACGGCTTTTTTTTACAGAAATATATCAGCAAGACGCTCATATGACTCTTTTTTTGCTTCGAAATCAAAGACGTTGCACAGCACCATCATCTCTTTTGTCTGATACCGCTCGGAATGTTCAAGCAGACGGCGTTTCACTGCGGCAGGAGAGCCGATCACCATCCGCTTCCTGTTTTCTTCTATCTGTTTACGGTCCTCCGGCGAATACGGATAAGCCTTCGCTTCTTCCACACTCGGCACGCGGCTGTCGGCGCCTTTTCCGACACGAAGAAGCCATAAATCCTGGCTTAACGCGAGTTCTTCCGCTTTCTCATCCGTAGCCGCGCATATGACGAAAATGGCACAGAGCGAGGCGGGAGCGGAAAAATGGGCGGAGGCCCGGAAATGGTCCCGATAGATCTGAAAAGCTTTTTCCCCGCGTTCCGGATTAATGAAATGGCCGAAGATATAGCCCGCACCTTGAAGAGCGGCGCGTCTGGCGCTGTTTTCCCCGAGGCCGAGCACCCAAAGCTGCGGGGCTGTTTCAATCAAAGGCGCTGTTTTTATTCCTGCATAAGCGTGGTCCGAGGGAATCGAATCTGTCAGAAAGGATGATAAATCCTCAAGCTGCCTGTTAAACTCGGTCATGCTTTTCTTTACCCCGTCTGTGAGGGCGAGCCGGATTTTCGTTGTGCCGCCCGGTGAGCGTCCGACCCCGAGGTCAATCCGGTTCGGATGCAGCGCCTCAAGCTGACGGAAAGTTTCCGCGACTTTATAGGGGCTGTACTGCGGCAGCAGCACGCCGCCTGATCCGACACGGATGGACGTTGTGGCTGCGGCGGTATGAGCGATCATAATTTCCGGCGAAACGCTTGCGAGCCCTCTTGTGCCGTGATGCTCGGCAAACCAGTACCGCTTATAGCCCCACCCTTCACTGAGGCGGGCGAGCTCCGCTGAACGGCGGAGCGTCTCGTGCGGCCCGTTTCCTTTGGATACGGGCGCCTGATCAAGTATGCTTAAATCAATCACTCGTCTGCCCCTTTCCTGACATGTATTGTTACAAGGATAGGAAAAATGTTCAGTCCCCGTCAATTTCTTTGTTTTCTCTATTCTCTCCGGAACGAAGGAGAATATAGGAAGTAATTTTTCGCCGTTTTTCGCCAAAAATTCTTATGTTTTATGAAACTTTGATATAATAAAAGACGTATATCTTAATAAACACCGGGATTCTTGTCCCGGAATTTAGTAAAAATGCGCACTTGCGGCGTGCTTAGCGGCACCCTTACAGAATAGGAGTGAATCATATGGCGATCTCTTTACAAAAAGGACAGCGGATTGATTTAACAAAAGGAAAAGCCGGCCTGTCAAAACTGCTGGTCGGACTCGGCTGGGACCCTGTATCATCCGGGGGCTTTTTCGGAAAGCTGTTCGGCGGAGGCGGTGCCAATATCGACTGTGACGCTTCCGTACTGATGCTTGAAAATGATAAAATGACAGACAGCAAAAACGTCATCTATTTCGGCAATCTGAAAAGCCGGTGCGGCGGTGTCGTACATACGGGTGACAACCTGACGGGTGAAGGCGACGGCGATGATGAACAAATTCTCATCGATTTAGCGAAAGTGCCCGCTCAGATTAATAAACTTGTGTTTGTCGTCAATATTTACGACTGCGTCAGACGAAAACAGGACTTCGGCATGATTCAAAACGCGTTCATCCGCGTTGTTGATCAGGCTAATCGCGAAGAACTGGTGACTTACAATTTAAGAGATAACTATTCAGGCAGAACGAGCCTGATCGCGGCTGAAATCTACCGCCAGGACGGCGAGTGGAAATTCGCCGCAGTAGGAGAAGGCACAAACGATACAAAAATCGGCGATATCGTTAACCGATACGCCTAAACGATAAAAAGGAGAGTGTACTCATGGCAATTTCATTGGCAAAAGGACAAAAAGTAGATTTGACTAAAACAAATCCGGGTCTTTCTAAAGTCGTTGTCGGTCTTGGCTGGGATACAAACAAATACGACGGCGGACATGACTTTGATTTAGATTCCAGCGTCTTTCTATTAAATGAAGCAGGAAGATGCGCGTCGCCCGATGATTTCATTTTCTATAATCAGCTTGAAGGCGGAAACGGCTCTGTCGCACATTCAGGCGACAACCTGACAGGCCAGGGCGAAGGCGATGACGAAAGCGTAAGGGTCAACCTGAGCGCGGTGCCTGCCGCTATTGACAAAATTTCATTCGTCATCACGATTCATGAAGCGGAAGCGCGCGGCCAAAACTTCGGACAAGTTTCCAACGCGTTCGTGCGCATTGTCAATGAAGAAACAAATGAAGAGCTGATCCGTTATGATCTGGCTGAAGATTTCTCAATTGAAACAGCCATTATCGCAGGGGAGCTTTACAGACATAACGGCGAATGGAAATTTTCCGCGATCGGCTCAGGCTACCAAGGCGGACTGGCCCGTATTGCGACAGATTACGGCCTGCAAATCGGCTGAACCATATCAAACACAGAAGGGAGAGACAGCACATGGCTATTCAATTGGCGAAAGGACAGCGTGTTGATCTGACAAAAACGAACCCCGGTCTTACAAAAGCGGTGATCGGTTTAGGCTGGGATACGAACAAGTACTCCGGAGGGCATGACTTTGACCTTGACGCGTCGGCTTTTCTTGTCGATGCCCATGACAACTGTGTAAATGATCTTGATTTTGTTTTCTACAATAACCTGGAACACCCGAGCGGGGGCGTCATCCATACGGGAGACAACCGGACGGGCGAGGGCGAGGGAGACGATGAACAAATTATCGTCGACTTCTCAAAAATACCCGCAAATATTGAAAAGATCGGCATCACCGTCACGATTCATGATGCGGAAGCGCGCGGCCAAAATTTCGGACAAGTGTCTAACGCGTTCGTGCGCGTCGTCGATGAAAACAGCCAGAATGAACTGCTTCGTTTCGATTTAGGGGAAGACTTCTCGATTGAAACGGCGGTTGTCGTTTGTGAGCTTTACCGCCATGGGGCTGAGTGGAAGTTTAACGCCATCGGCAGCGGGTTTTCCGGCGGTCTGGCATCACTTTGCCGGAATTACGGCTTGCAGGTGTAAGCAGGAAATTACCGTTTTACTAAATAGGAGGAAAAAACTTGGATTTTCTACATCATATTATGTCGACCTACGCTTCCTTTTTTGATTGGAAAATGTGGGGTGAGGTGCTGACTGACCCTGTATCATGGGGGCTGATCGGTTCCTTGGTTCTGCTGGAAGGGCTGCTGTCGGCCGACAATGCGTTAGTGCTTGCGGTGATGGTAAGGCATCTGCCTGAAAAACAGCGGAAGAAAGCATTAACATACGGATTGTTCGGGGCATATATTTTCCGTTTTATCTTTATCGGGATCGGAATGCTGCTCATTAAGTTCTGGTGGATCAAAGTGCTTGGCGCGCTGTACCTGGCTTGGCTCGTCATTAAGCATTTCTGGATCGGAGAAGGTGATGACGATACAGAAGGCATGAAGAAAAATTCATGGATGGTCCGTACGTTCGGAATTTTCTGGGCCACTGTCGTTTCAGTTGAGTTAATGGATCTGGCCTTCTCTGTTGACAGCATTCTGGCCGCGTTTGCGGTATCGGAAAAAGTGTGGGTGCTCTTGATCGGCGGTATGCTCGGCATTCTCATGATGCGTACAGTCGCAAAAGTATTCCTTGTTTTAATTGATAAAATCCCTGAGCTTGAAAACACGGCTTTCGTGCTGATCGGGATTATCGCCGTGAAAATGGCGGCGAGCGCCTTTGATTATGAAATGCCGCACGTGGTGTTCTTCGGAATCATCATCGCTGCGTTTGTGGTAACGTTTATTATCCACTATTTCAACAAACAAAAGCAGGTTCAGGAGCAAACGGCTGCATCTAAAGAAGAATAAAACAAAAAAGGAGGGAGAGTTTCATTTCCTTCCTTTTTTGTACCGATAATCATGAAGAGAAAGGAGGAAAATGATGAGGCAGGAAGAATTGGTGATCCGAAAGGCCGAGCCGGAAAACGGTGACTGGGAAACGTTTCTGATGCGGCCGCTGCCGGAACGTCCCGGTTATGAGCGGGAAAACGGGCTGGCGTTTACCCGGCTTGCCGTCCGGATTTTGGGCACTCCTTATGATGAGACGGAGTATTACAATAAGCTTTTCGAGCTGTCTTCTCATGAAAACATCCATGTGTTAAGCGAGACGCTGGATAAGACTATCGCGCCTGAAACGTTTCAGGCGCTCCAGCACATTCATTCCGTCAATCAAAAGGAGAAAGGGCTTTCGGTTTCCAGGTTTGTCGCGTTTCTCGATGGAGGCAGGCTGCTTGCCAAACACGCTGATCCGCTTATGCACCGCCGGCTGAGAACCGCGTTTATGACGCTTTTGGAAACCTTTGCGGACCGGCATGAAAACGGGCTGAATCATCCCGATTTCCGGCGTGTGCTCTTGGATGTGTCAAAGTTTTCGCTGAACCACCTGAATCCATGGCTTGAACAAGCCGATATAGAGCGTGAGATGCCGAAGGTGGTGTGGTATGGAGACGCTACCAAAAGCCAGCTCTATTTTCTCTATTATATAATGCTGATCGGCTGTGACGTCCTATTGTTTCATCCGGCTGCGGAAGATCCGTTCAGCTTGATTGATCCGGATGAGGAACTCAGCTTTGTGATAAAGCTCCCCGCAACAGGCGGCCTTGAGCCATTCCCGAAAGAAAAGCCGGACAGAACGTCCACGACGGCCTACCGGTCAACGAAAGAAATTGAGCATGTGCTGAATCATGAGGAATCTATGATGTATAAGCCTTGGCAGTTCAGGGATCATACCCCGCAGTCCGTGACATTAAAAACGACGTATGATGAGTTATTTCTCATTGCGAAGGAGCGGGCGTTTATCCGGCCGCAATTTAAAGCGGACAGGGAGCGGGTGGCCGTTCCGAACCTTTTTGCGAAAGTGATGGGGGTTTCCAAAGATACGAAAGAATATTGGAACAGACTCCATACCGCCGCAGACTATCAGGAGACACACATGATCCGCAGTTTTCCGTTTACGGAAGAGCTGAAAGCCAACTACCAGTATCACTACAGTCAGGTTTTGAACGAAGAAGGAGCGATTGACGCGGACAGGCTGAAAAGAAGCAACATCTGGCAGTACAAGCATCTGCCTTCAGGTGTGCAGAGCGCCATCGCCAATGTGATTTCTGACATGTGCAGAAACCCCGGGCTGAAGGCTTTGCCCGGCGAGCAGGCAAGGGATGCCGCAATCTATTTGTTCCGCCAGGCGACGAACCTGCCCGCTTCGCTGCTGCAATTGATTCAGACGTTTGATTACGCCCAAACCGTTCCGAAACTCGTTTTATATCATACGGAACAAAATGGCGAACTCACACGTTCTGACGCCGCCGCTCTGTTGTTTTTAAATAAATTCGGCGTCGATATCATCTTGTATAATCCGCCGGGGCATCAAGATATTGAGCATTATATTGAAGAAAGCCAATTTGATGTCCATTGGCTGGAGGACATGGTGTTTCGGCAGGAATATAAGGAGCCGTCACTCGTAAGAAAGCTGTTTAGAACCATTACGCAAAAGCAGGGAGAGTAAATAAACATGACAGAAAATCAAAATCCGCTTGTTCTTGATAAAAATGAAGAGATTTCTGAACAAAAAGCAGATGACATCAGGGTGCAGCTGCGCCAAGACCCTGAGGTGCAGCGCATTTCGCAGCAGATTGACGTGAAAAACCAAATGGAGCTGCTTGAGTACGGAAAAGAACCGGCAGTTGAAATCTCGAAGTTCTCAGACCGCATCTTAAATATGATGAAAACAACAAGTGTCACGGATTCAGGCACAATGCTGACGCAGCTCGGAAAAATCATGGACCGTTTCGACAAAAATGATTTCGATGAACCAAAAGGATTTCTCGCTAAAATGTTCAAACGCGGCAACAGCATGATTGAAAAGATTTTTCAAAAGTACCGCACCCTGGGCGGAGAAATTGAAAAAATCCACGTCGAAATTTCAAAATACAAAGATGAAATGGCAAAGACGAACCATACGCTAGAAGAGATGTATGAAAACAACATTAACTACTACATGGAGCTTGAAAAATATGTCGTTGCCGGGCAGATGAAGCTTGAGGAAATGCAGGCGCTCATTCCTTCTTATGAAGAAAAAGCGGCCGGCGGAAACCAGCTTGCGCAAATGCAGCTCGATACGCTTCGTGACGGGCTTCAGGCGCTTGAGGAACGTGTCTATGATTTAGATATGGCGCGGATGGTGGCGCTGCAAACGGCGCCGCAGATCCGCCTCCTTCAGCGCGGAAATACGAAGCTCATCGGGAAAATCAATTCCGCTTTCGTCATTACGATTCCGATTTTCAAAAACGGCATCATTCAGGCTGTCACAGTCAAACGGCAAAAGCTTGTGGCTGATTCAATGAGCGAGCTGGACCGCCGCACGAATGAAATGCTGAAGCGAAACGCTGAAAATATTTCAAACCAAAGCGTGGAGATTGCCCGTATGGCAGGCCGTCCGAGCATTGACATTGAGACGATTGAAACGTCTTGGAATACGATTGTCAGCGGTATGCAGGAAACGAAACAGATCGAAGAAGAGAACAGACGTATCAGAGAAGACGGCGCGAAACGGATTCAACAGCTTCAGGATAATATTAAAAACGCAGTCTTAAAGAATTAACACACACCCCGCTTGCTTACGGCAAGCGGGATTTTTTTGCGAAAAAAGATAATGACAATGTGTAAAGACAGGTGTAAACTTATACGGTAATCATTTTCGATTTGAGGTGCTGCTTATGAACAAACAACCTGCCGTCACTCCGCGAAAACTTCTGGCGATTGCCGGAATGGGCTGGCTGTTTGATGCGATGGATGTCGGAATTTTATCGTTTATTATCGCCGCGCTTCACACTGATTGGAATTTAACACCTGATCAAATGAAATGGATCGGAAGCGTCAATTCCATCGGTATGGCAGCGGGCGCCTTTGTATTCGGAATGCTGGCCGACAGGATCGGCCGGAAAAAAGTGTTTATGATCACGCTGTTATTCTTTTCTGTCGGAAGCGGCATATCCGCTTTCGCAACGGGATTGACGGTTTTTCTCATATTGCGTTTTCTGATCGGAATGGGGCTTGGCGGGGAACTGCCTGTCGCCTCGACGCTCGTGTCAGAAGCGTCCCCTCCCGAAAAGCGGGGACGGATCATCGTGCTGCTTGAGAGCTTTTGGGCCGCGGGCTGGCTTCTTGCGGCGGTGATTTCCTACTTTGTCATACCGTCATTCGGCTGGCAGGCCGCGCTGCTCTTAACGGCGCTGGCCGCATTTTATGCGCTGTACTTGCGGAAAAGCCTTCCGGAATCACCGGCGCATCAGGCATTGCCGCAGAAAAAAAGCATACGCGGGCAGGCGGGAAGTGTCTGGACGAAACCGTATATCCGGCCGACGGTGCTGCTGTCTGTCGTTTGGTTCTGCGTCGTCTTTTCTTATTACGGCATGTTTTTATGGCTGCCGAGCGTGATGCTGATGAAAGGCTACAGCATGATTGAGAGCTTCGAATACGTCCTTCTGATGACACTTGCCCAGCTTCCCGGATATTTCTCTGCGGCGTGGCTGATCGAAAAAGCGGGGCGGAAGACCATCTTAGTCTTCTATTTGCTCGGAACGGCGGGCAGCGCTTATTTCTTCGGTGCCGCGGATTCATTGGCCATGCTGCTCACAGCGGGCATGCTGCTGTCCTTCTTCAATCTCGGCGCATGGGGCGTGCTTTACGCCTATACACCGGAGCAGTACCCTGCGGCGATCCGTGCGACCGGTTCCGGCACAACGGCGGCCGTCGGCAGAATCGGCGGCATTTTCGGTCCGCTTCTCGTCGGATCGCTTGCAGCCCGGAACGTTTCGTTTACAGTGATTTTCGCCGTCTTTTGTGCGGCCATCCTGATTGCCGTCATCACCATTATTATTCTCGGAAAAGAAACGAAACAGACAGAGCTTGCGCAATGAGCACCCTTTTGGGGTGCTTTTTTTAGTGAGCTGTCTGTTGACAGACCTATATTTTTCCTTAATATTCCTTATTTTTAGGAGGGGAAAACTTCTTTTTTCGGGACAATGTCGCAAAAAAATTCTTGTATTTGTAAAAAAAGGATAGGAAATCAGTTTGCAGCACATTCGATGGAAACGTTCTCAAGCCTGATAAAAGCCCGGTTTCCTTTATAATTTATCCTCAATAAGGAGGATTAGAGAGTATTTAGAAGCATACCAGAGGAAAATAAGACACAGGGATGTTTTTAAAGTAATGATACAAAATAAAAGGGATTATGATGTTTGTTTGACTTATTACAAACGTGTTACGGTATTAAAGATTGCTTATTATGGAGGGAAAATATGAATTTGGATGAGAAACCAATTAAGATAAAAGTCGAAAATGTATCTAAGGTTTTCGGAAAACAGACAAAAAAAGCCATTCAGATGCTGTCCAGCGGAAAAAACAAAAAAGAGATCCTGAAAGCGACCGGATCTACCGTTGGTGTCAATCAAGCAAACTTTGATGTATATGATGGGGAGATATTTGTCATCATGGGTCTATCGGGGAGCGGTAAATCAACTTTAGTTCGGCTGTTAAACCGGCTTATTGAACCGACTGCCGGGAATATTTATATTGATGGTGACATGATAACAAATATGTCAAAAGACCAGCTCCGGGAAGTGCGCCGGAAAAAAATCAGCATGGTCTTTCAAAAATTTGCGCTGTTTCCGCACAGAACAATTCTTGAAAATACGGAATACGGCCTGGAGCTTCAAGGCGTCGACAAAAAAGAGCGTGAGCAAAAAGCGCTTGATTCGCTTAAACTTGTCGGTCTTGAAGGCTTTGAACACCAATTTCCTGATCAGCTCAGCGGAGGAATGCAGCAGCGTGTCGGACTTGCCCGCGCATTGACGAATGATCCTGACATTCTTCTGATGGATGAAGCTTTCAGTGCGCTTGATCCGCTGATCCGCAAAGACATGCAGGATGAGCTTTTAGATCTTCATGACTCTGTCGGCAAGACGATCATCTTCATCACGCATGATCTTGATGAAGCATTGCGCATCGGCGACAGAATCGTGCTGATGAAAGACGGTAACATCGTTCAGATCGGGACGCCTGAAGAAATTCTGATGAGCCCGTCCAATGAATACGTTGAGAAATTCGTTGAGGACGTTGATTTATCCAAAGTTCTGACAGCGGGCCACATCATGAAGCGCGCTGAAAGCGTGCGGATTGACAAAGGGCCTCGTGTAGCGCTGCAGCTCATGAAGAATCTCGGTATTTCTTCTATTTACGCCGTTGATAAACAGAAACAGCTTCTCGGCGTCATTCACGCGGCGGATGCGAAAAAAGCGGTGGAATCCGACTTATCGCTTCAGGATATTTTAAATACTGAATTTACGACTGTGCACGAAAGCACGTACTTGACGGAAATTTTCGATGTCGTGTCTGATGCGAATATTCCGATCGCCGTCACGGACGATAAGGACCGCATGAAAGGCATTGTCGTGAAAGGCGCATTAATCGGCGCGCTTTCAGGAAATAACGATTATATAAATGTTGAAGATTCTGCTGAACAAGCTCAGGATTCTTCTGTTCAGGGGGTGAAGTAAATGGACAGATTGCCTAGAATTCCGTTAGCAGATATCGTTGACCGGTTTGTTGACTGGCTTACCATGACGTTCGGAGGTTTCTTTGACGGAATCTCAAACGGTTTGGCCGCTTTCGTAAACGCGATTGTGAGCGGTTTGGGTTTCATCCCGTCTATTTTATTGACTGTTATTTTTGCAGCTCTCGCTTGGTGGATCAGTACGAGAGGAATTGCACTCTTTACGTTAATCGGATTCCTTGTTATTGATTATTTGGGTTATTGGTCGCCGATGCTGCAAACGTTGGCGCTTGTCGTCACATCTGTTTTGATTTCCATTATTATCGGGGTTCCGATCGGCATATGGGCGTCTCAGAAAGAAACGGTCCGCCGCATTGTCACACCGATTCTGGATTTAATGCAGACCATGCCGGCTTTCGTATATCTGCTGCCTGCAATTTTCTTCTTTAATATCGGGGTTGTGCCAGGCGTCGTGGCATCTGTTATTTTCGCGATGCCTCCGACGATCCGCATGACGGTTCTCGGTATTAAACAAGTTCCGGCTGATTTGATCGAAGCGACGGAAGCATTCGGTTCAACGACGTCTCAGCGTCTGTTCAAGGTGCAGCTTCCGCTTGCCACAAAAACGATTCTTGCCGGTATTAACCAAAGCATCATGCTTGCTTTGTCAATGGTCGTTATCGCGGCCATGGTCGGTGCGCCGGGCCTCGGTTCTGAAGTATACAGCGCCGTGACACAGTTGAAAACCGGTGTCGGAGTGGAAGCGGGTATCGCGATCGTCATCGTAGCGATTACACTCGACCGTATCACGCAAAACATTAAAGTGAAGAAGAAGAGCAGGGGGAATGCCTGATGCTTAAGAAAATCATCGGTGTCGGCGTTACCGCTGCGCTGGCTCTTTCTTTGGCTGCCTGCGGTTCGCAGACTGATGGTAAGGCAACGGCTGCGGACCAGGTGAACAAAACCATTATCGGTATTGATCCGGGATCGGGGATCATGGCCCTGACGGATGAGGCCGTGAACGATTACGGATTGAAAGACTGGAATGTCGTCACGGCGTCAAGTGCTGCCATGACGGCGACATTGAAGAAATCATATGACCGGAAAAAGCCGATCATCGTAACGGGCTGGACGCCGCACTGGATGTTCTCCAGATACAAGCTGAAGTTCCTTGATGATCCGAAAAAAACGTACGGAACTGCCGAGCAGATTCATACAATTACAAGAACCGGCTTCAGTAAGGAACAGCCTAACGCGGCCAAAGTTCTCAGCCAGTTCAAATGGACGCAGGACGATATGGGAGAAGTCATGATTGCCGTTGAGGAAGGCGAAAAGCCGGCCAAAGCCGCTGCTGAATATGTGAAAAAACACAAAGATCAAGTAGCTCAATGGACAAAAGGCGCTCATAAAGTAAAAGGTGATAAAATCAACCTGGCTTATGTGGCGTGGGACAGTGAAATCGCAAGTACGAACGTGGTCGGAAAAGTATTTCAAGACCTCGGCTATGACGTGAAGCTGACGCAAGTGGAGGCAGGACCGATGTGGACTGCGATTGCGACAGGCAGCGCGGATGCGTCATTGTCTGCTTGGCTTCCGAATACCCATAAGGCATATGCGTCTAAATATAAAGGCAAATATGAAGATGTAGGAACGAGTCTGACAGGCGTCAAGATGGGTCTGGTCGTTCCTCAGTATATGAAAAACGTCAATTCAATTGAAGATCTGAAGAAGTAATGAAGAAAAGCAGCCCTGTAACGGGCTGCTTTTTTTACGCTTCAAACGATTTGAGGACAGCGGCCCTTAATATCTCAACGCCAGTAAAGATGGCGCTTCGGTCAAATGTCATTTGGGGATGGTGAAGTCCCGGCTCCAGACCGCATCCCAGGCCGAGCATCGTCGTTTTCAAGTTCGGCACCTTTAACCCGTAAAAGTGAAAATCCTCTCCTCCGGTTGTCACAAGAGGCTCATCCACATGTTCTTCTCCGAGAATGCTGCTGATCGCAGATGCCATGATGGCTTCCGCCTCCTTGTTTCGCTCGGCTGCCGGGAGGCTGTGTTCTTTTTGCAGTTCGATCTTTGCGCCGAATGCGGCAGCAGCCGCCTCACAGGCTCTTTCGGTTTCGGCGGTTAATTTCTCCATGGCGGCATTGGTTTGTGCGCGGAGATCAAGGCTGAACGATGCTTTTCCCGGAATGATATTGGAACTCTCTCCGCCTGCCTGAAGCTTTGTCATCTTCACGGAATGCGGGATGCCGGGATCAAGATGAATGAAGCTGAGTTTTTGGACGAGAAGAGCGGCGATTTCGATACTGTTAAGGCCGAGATGCGGTCTCGCGCCGTGGGCTTCTTCTCCGATAATCAGGCCTTCTATATGCTGGCTTGAGCCATGCAGAATGGACGGTGCGCATCGGCCGTTTGCCGTTTCCTGTACGGGGCGCACGTGCACGCCGTATAAGAAGTCAACATCATCCAGTACGCCTTTTTCAATCATTTTCAGCGCTCCGCCGCCTTTTTCTTCCGCCGGCTGAAAAATAAAGCGGATGGTGCCCTTCGGAAGTTTCGGCTGACTCTTTAAAAGCATCATCGTGCCGAGCGCCATCGTCATATGTGAATCATGTCCGCATGAATGGTTCGCCTGAAAGACACCGTCCACTTCCTGCCACAGCGCGTCAATATCCGCCCGGACAGCCACAACGGGCGAGCCTTCTCCGATTTCGCCGACAACACCGGTACAATCATCAAACGTGCGGGTCCGGCAGCCGGCCTCTTTCAGTTTTTCAGTCAGATATTCAGTTGTTTGATATTCTTTCCAGCTTACTTCGGGATTGGCGTGCAGGTGGTCAAAAATATCCATAATGACTTGCTTCTCATGCTCTGTGAGTCTGTTCATGCCGTAAGTCCTCCTTCAAAAGCTGTCTGTTTTTTATTTTTGATATTGAAAACAGGCAATCGGTCTGTATATAATATAGCACACATATCTGTATTTTCTGAATAGTTTATAAATTTAAAGCGGGATGGTGATGGTATGGCTGTTCCCAAGGCCGAACCTGTATTGAAAAAGAAGAAATTGTTTGTGATGCCTGATGCTTATGTGCTGCTGTTCATTGCCGCTTTACTATGCGCGATAGCGTCGTACATCGTTCCCGCGGGGGAATTTGACAGGGTGACAAAGGGCAGTGTGACGTCCGCCGTCCCGGGAAGCTATCATTCTTTGAACCAGTCTCCGGTCAGCCCGATCGCTTTTTTTACCGCGATTCAGGAAGGGATGACAAGTTCCGCGCCGATTATTTTTTTAATCCTGTTTACAGGCGGCACCATTGCGATTTTGGAGAAAACGGGCGCCATCAATGGATTGATCAATAATGTCATCAGTACGTTCCGCACAAAACAGCTGCTGTTTATTGCGATTGTCGGATCTCTATTTTCGATCCTCGGTACAACCGGCATCGTCGTTAATTCCGTGATCGGCTTTATTCCGATCGGCCTGATTGTCGCCCGTTCGCTGAAATGGGACGCCGTGGCCGGAGCGGCAGTCATTTATATCGGCTGTTATGCCGGGTTTAACGCGACGATTTTATCACCTTCACCGCTCGGGTTATCACAAAGCATCGCGGAGCTGCCGCTGTTTTCCGGCATCGGCCTGCGGATTGCCGTCTACATTTGTTTTCTGCTATCATCTATTTTATATATTTATCGGTATACGAGAAAACTCAGAAAAGCAAAGGAAGCCAGTCTGCTGGGGAACGATTGGTTTCCGGCGGCAGGTTCACTCCCGCAGGTTTCTGAGCCGGAGGACAAGCATGTCCCGTTTACTGTCCGCCATAAACTGATTCTGGCTGTTGCGGCTTTGTCGCTTGCCGGCTTTTTATACGGTGCGCTTACTCTTGGCTGGTCTGATTCAGAGATGGCCGCCGTGTTCATTTTTATCTCAATCGTGTCCGGCCTGATTGCGGGAATGGCGGCAAATGATGTCGCAAAAACATTTATTACAGGCTGTCAGGGGCTCGTTTACGGCGCGCTGATCGTCGGAATGGCGAGAAGCATTTCCGTTATCCTGGAACATGGAAAGCTGCTTGATACGGTAGTCAATGGACTTGCGTCACTGCTGCACGGTTTCAGCCCGATGGCAGGCGCAATCGGGATGTATATTTCCAGCGCCCTGCTTCATTTTCTGATTTCATCGGGCTCAGGGGAGGCGGTCGTATTTATTCCGATCTTGGCGCCGCTTGCCGATCTGATGGGCATCACGAGACAGGTCGCGGTTGAAGCGGTCATGCTCGGAGAAGGCGTCGTAAACTGTGTCAATCCGACTTCCGGCGTGCTGATGGCCGTACTGGCTGCCAGCGGCATTCCGTACGTAAAGTGGCTTCGCTTCATGATTCCGCTGGCGCTGATTTGGTTTGTCATCGGCCTCGTGTTTATTTGCATAGGCGTCCTGATCAATTGGGGTCCTTATTAATATTTTTGTCAATGATATTTCGGTTTATCATTATGAATCGGCAAGATATAATGGGAGTTGTAAGCCATTCTTAATAGTACGGGAGGAAGTCATGAATCAGCGTCGGAACGGACTTTCAAACGTGAATGGAAAGAGTGAGAGTGTGAAAGAGAAAGAACGAATGATTTGGTCAGAAGTCGGAATGCTTGTGGGCACACTGTCTTTGCTTGACATCATCGTACGCGGACTTGTTCTGAACTGTCCGTTTAGGGAATGGGCCGGAAGCTTGGCGGTTTTCTTCATTATAATTGTTTATTATTGCATCAGGGCGGGAGCGTCGGGAATGCTCATGCCGAGAATAGACACCAAAGAAGAACTGCAAAAGCGGGTGAAGCAGCAGCGGATAGATTCAATTGCGGTCACTTTTGCGGCAGCGGCGCTTACGATGTACGACAGGGGGTTTCCCCATACATTCTTTGCTTGGCTGAAAATGATCTTTCTTTTTATCGTCTGCGGAGGCATTCTGTTTCTGCTTCGGTATGTCATTGTGAAGCTGTCTTACAGAAGAGCGATAAAAGAAATAAAAAAGAAATCATCTTGATGGTGGTTTCTTTTTTTGTTTATAAGAGAAAAGTCTTTTAATTTGATAGGAATATAGATTTGAATTCACTCTGCCGCGTTGCTTTGATAGAGAGTGTGTGGTAAGTTCAAATGTAAGCGTTAACAGAATTATCCAGTCTTCACAACAATTGAAAGGAGGAAGCTGAAGAAAGAGTAAGAGGAATTTTTGACTCCGCAGTCAGTCTTCAAAAATCAAATAAGGAGTGTCAAAAATGTTTAAAAAACGATTCAAAACCTCTTTACTGCCGTTATTCGCCGGATTTTTATTGCTGTTTCATTTGGTTTTGTCAGGCCCGGCGGGTGCAAACGCTGAAACTGCAAACAAATCGAATGAGGTGACCGATTCATCGGTCAAAAACGGGACCATCCTTCATGCATGGAATTGGTCATTCAATACGTTAACACAAAATATGAAAGAGATTCGTGATGCGGGTTATGCAGCCATTCAGACGTCTCCGATTAACCAAGTAAAGGAAGGGAACCAAGGAGATAAAAGCATGTCGAACTGGTACTGGCTCTATCAGCCGACATCGTACCAAATCGGCAACCGTTACTTAGGCACTGAACAAGAATTTAAGGACATGTGTGCAGCCGCGGAAAAGTATGGCGTAAAAGTCATTGTCGATGCGGTTGTCAATCATACCACCAGCGATTATGGCGCGATTTCTGATGAGATTAAGCGTATTCCAAACTGGACCCATGGAAACACACAAATTAAAAATTGGTCGGACCGATGGGACATCACTCAAAATGCATTGCTTGGGCTGTATGATTGGAATACTCAGAATACTGAGGTGCAAGCCTACCTGAAAGGTTTCTTGGAAAGAGCATTGAATGACGGAGCAGACGGGTTCCGCTATGATGCCGCCAAGCATATAGAGCTTCCGGATGATGGGAATTACGGCAGCCAATTTTGGCCGAATATCACAAATACATCGGCGGAGTTCCAATACGGAGAAATCCTGCAAGACAGCGCGTCCAGAGATACTGCTTATGCGAATTATATGAATGTGACGGCTTCTAACTATGGGCATTCCATCAGATCCGCTTTAAAGAATCGTAATCTGAGTGTGTCGAATATCTCCCATTATGCATCTGACGTGTCTGCGGACAAGTTAGTCACATGGGTGGAATCACATGATACGTATGCCAATGATGATGAAGAGTCTACATGGATGAGTGATGACGATATTCGTTTAGGCTGGGCAGTGATTGGTTCGCGCTCAGGAAGCACGCCTCTTTTCTTTTCCAGGCCTGAGGGCGGAGGAAATGGTGTAAGATTTCCCGGAAAAAGTCAAATAGGAGATCGCGGGAGCGCCTTATTTAAAGATCAGGCGATCACTGCGGTCAATCAATTTCACAATGAAATGGCCGGGCAGCCTGAGGAACTCTCAAATCCGAATGGGAACAATCAAATATTTATGAATCAGCGCGGCTCAAAAGGCGTTGTGCTGGCAAATGCAGGATCATCTTCTGTCACCATCAATACTTCAACGAAATTACCTGACGGCAGGTATGATAATAGGGCCGGCGCCGGTTCATTTCAAGTAGCGAACGGCAAACTGACAGGTACGATCAATGCCAGATCCGCGGCTGTTCTTTATCCTGATGATATTGGAAATGCGCCTCATGTCTTTCTTGAGAATTACCAAACAGAGGCAGTCCATTCTTTCAATGATCAGCTGACGGTCACCCTGCGTGCAAATGCGAAAACAACAAAAGCCGTTTACCAAATCAATAATGGGCAGGAGACAGCATTTAAGGATGGAGACCGATTAACGATCGGGAAAGAAGATCCAATCGGCACGACATACAACGTCAAGTTAACCGGAACGAACGGCGAGGGTGCATCGAGAACCCAAGAATACACGTTTGTCAAAAAAGACCCGTCCCAAACCAACATCATTGGCTATCAAAATCCGGATCATTGGGGCCAGGTAAATGCTTATATCTATAAACATGATGGAGGCGGGGCCATAGAATTAACCGGATCGTGGCCGGGGAAAGCCATGACTAAGAATGCAGATGGAATTTACACGCTGACGCTGCCTGCGAATGCGGATACGGCCAACGCTAAAGTGATTTTTAACAATGGCAGCGCCCAAGTGCCCGGACAGAACCATCCCGGCTTTGATTATGTGCAGAATGGTTTGTATAACAACTCTGGTTTGAATGGTTATCTTCCGCATTAATGGATAGGGCCATCATCACATCAAACCCTTGCTTCTGTTAGGAAATCAATCACGCTGAAAAGATGACAACATCCTAAAACGGTTCCGTTTTAGGATGTTGTCAACAATCTGGAAACTATCACCGGTATTTTTTTGTCCAAAAATCAAACTTTTCTCTTGCAAAAGTTTGTGAAGTGTTGCACAATATAAATGTGAAATACTTCACAAGATAAAAACAGACACCACGAAACACTGGAGGATGAGCATACATGATGAACGAACGAGTGAACAAAGTAGCATTAATCGGAGCAGGTTTTGTTGGAAGCAGTTATGCATTTGCGTTAATTAACCAAGGGATCACAGATGAGCTTGTGATCATTGATGTAAATAGAGAAAAAGCCATGGGAGATGTCATGGATTTAAATCACGGAAAGGCATTTGCGCCTCATCCGGTCAAAACGTCTTACGGCACATATGAGGATTGCAAGGATGCCGATATCGTGTGCATCTGTGCAGGGGCCAATCAAAAACCGGGCGAAACGAGACTTGAGCTGGTCGAAAAAAATCTCGCCATTTTTAAAAGCATTGTCGGTGAAGTAATGGCAAGCGGATTTGACGGCATCTTTCTCGTTGCCACAAACCCGGTCGACATTCTCACTTATGCGACATGGGCATTCAGCGGCCTTCCGAAAGAACGCGTCATCGGCAGCGGCACGACACTGGATTCTGCGCGATTCCGTTATATGCTGAGTGAATACTTCGGCGCCGCTCCGCAAAACGTACACGCCCACATTATCGGCGAGCACGGCGATACCGAGCTTCCTGTATGGAGTCACGCCAATATCGGCGGAGTGCCGGTGCAGCAATTGCTGGAGAAAAATGCAGCTTACAAACAGGACGAGCTGGATCAGATCGTGGACGATGTGAAAAACGCGGCCTACCATATTATCGAGAAAAAAGGCGCGACATATTACGGAGTGGCGATGAGCCTCGCCCGCATCACAAAAGCGATTTTGCGTAATGAAAACAGCATTTTAACCGTCAGCACATATCTGGACGGCCAATACGGTGTAAACGACGTCTTTATCGGCGTTCCGGCCGTCGTCAATCGGAACGGCATCGCAGGTGTGACGGAACTTGAGCTGAATGAAACAGAACAGGCTCAATTCAGCCGCAGCGCAAACGTGCTGAAAGATATTCTCGCTCCGCATTTCGCAGAGTAAACAAAAAAGCAGTACATGACAAACGCCATGTACTGCTTTTTTTAATTCGCTTTTTTCGCCATTTCCTGAGAGGTTTTTACTCTCGCTTTTCCCATAAACAAAATGGTAACGGCCGCAATGACGATCGGCGCCAGCGCAAGCGTAAATACATATGTGATGCTTTGCGACATGGCGTCAATAATGCGATCCAGAATGTACGGCGGAATATGAGCGCGCGTGCCGGCCTGGAAAATCTCCTGCGGATTTCCGATGTTCTGCATCGCGCCGCCCGCTCCTTTCATGCCGCTGAATGAATCTGTGAGCTTATTGGTAAACACATTCGTCTGGATGGTTCCGAAAATCGTCACACCGAGCGTCATGCCGAATGATCTCAAAAACGAGTTTGTTGAGTTGGCGCTTCCGCGGTAACGCGGCTCCAGATCGTTCATGGACGCAGCCGGCAGCAGTGAGAAGTTAAAGCCGACGCCGAATCCGGAGATCAGCATGAATACCGTCAGCATCGTACGCGCCGTATCCGGTGTCATATTGGAAAGCAGCAGCATTCCGATAAAGAAAGCGACCACGGAAATCAGCATTAAATTGCGGAACCGCACTTTCGTCTGGAAAATTCCGCCGATCATACTTCCGATAACAGAACCGATCATCATCGGCGTCAAAATAAAGCCCGCGCTTGTCGCGGTGCTTCCGTACACAGCCTGAACGAAGATCGGGATAAACACCGCTAAAATGACGAACGTGGCTCCGTAAAGGAACGCCAGAATCTGTGCCGTAGCAAATAAACGGTTTTTAAACATCCAAAATGAGATAATCGGTTCTTCCGCTTTTCTTTCCACAATAAAAAAGGCGATAAAGAACACGGCGAATACAGCGAACAGACCGATGATCTGCACGGAGTTCCAATCATACGTTTTTCCGCCGAGCTCAAGAGCGAACATCAGACCGACAATGGAAACCACCAGCGTGATTGCGCCGGCCCAGTCGATTTTCTGTTTCTTGTGTTCAAGGGACTCTTTATAATAACGCAGAATGAAAAACAATGATAAAATACCGATCGGCACGTTGATGTAAAACACCCAGTGCCAGTTGATGGAGTCGGTAATGAGCGCGCCTAAAAGCGGCCCGAGAACGCTGGACAGGCCGAAAACGGCACCGAACATGCCCGACATTTTTCCGCGTTTTTCCGGCGGAAATAAATCAAAAATGATCGTGAAGGCGATCGGCATCAGCGCGCCTCCCCCGATTCCCTGAATGACGCGGTAAATAATGAGCTGATCCATTGTTTGGGCGATTCCGCATAATGCAGATCCGATTAAGAAAAGAATAAGACCGAATAAAAAGAAACGCTTGCGTCCGTACATATCGGACAGTTTTCCGTAAATCGGCATACCGGCCATAACGGCTACCATGTATGATGCCGTCACCCACGCGAACTTATCGAAACTTCCGAGGTCCGCCACGATATTTCCCATCGCAGTGGCAACGATTGTATTATCCATAGCCGACATTAAAATGCCCAGCAAAAGACCGATGACGACAAACTTCGTCGAGGCGTCCTTCGCGGCTGTTTGTTCCATGCTTTTTCCTCCCATACTTACTTTTGATCATTAAATTTGCTATGATCATATTAGATTTGCCGAAAATTATCTTGATCGTCAAGATAAATTGATTTTATAGGGAGGCCTGTCAGTTGTCAACAAGAAATACCAGAAGCGAGACGGAGGAAACCGCCATACAGTTATTCCGGAAGATGGCCACAAGGACGATCCTTTTTCATCAGGCGGCCGCTCAATCTCTCGGTCTGTTTCCGACCGATTTGAAATCAGCTGATATCTTAAATGAAGCAGGCCCGATGACCGCAGGCGAGCTTGGGAAAAAAACCGGCCTCAGCACAGGTTCGGTAACGGCGCTCATTGACCGGCTCGAAAAAGCGGGATATGTCATGAGGAAAAAAGACCCCGAAGATAAACGGCGGGTGATCATCGTGCCGCTGACAGCAGGAAAAGCGAATGTGAAACAATTGTTCAGCTCCTTATCCCAGTCTACGATCAGCCTTTGCCGGCAATATAAAGAAGAAGAACTGCAGCTGATATTCGATTTTTTAGGAAAAGCGACGGACATGATGGAAGACGAGCTTGAGAAATTAAAATAATGTATCATAGCACGGCCCATTCATGAATAACTTGTACAAGTTGCATGAATGAGGGGGAAGCCAATGAACATCTTTTTAAGCTATATCGTTCTCGGGCTGTCATTGTCAGCACCTGTCGGCCCGGTCAATGCGGCGCAAATTGACAAAGGCATCAAAAACGGCTTTTGGCATGCATGGATTTTCGGTCTTGGCGCCATGGCCGCGGACGGGCTGTATATGATTCTGATCTATTTCGGGCTGTCTCAATTTTTGACCGCTCCTTTTGTAAAAACGTTTTTGTGGCTCTTCGGTTTTTTCGTGCTGACCTATACGGGAGTCGAAACGTTAAAAAATATCAGGGAAGCCATGAATGTCAGAAGCGGAAAAGGAAAACCGGCTTTTTACAAAACATTCGGCGCGGGATTTTTTATTTCTCTTTCCAATCCGCTGAGCATTTTATTCTGGCTCGGCATATACGGGAGCATTCTCGCCAAAACCGCTGAATCCTTCGATGCAAATCAGCTTTTGATTTACAGCTCCGGCATTCTTCTCGGCATTTTGATCTGGGATTTCTGCATGGCGGTTGCCGCGAGCACTTTCAGAAATCTCCTTCATGAAAAAGCGCTCCGCTGGCTGACGGGAGCGGCGGGTGTGTCTTTAATCGTTTTCGGGTTTTATTTCGGATGGCAGGGGATTCAAATGCTCATCTCATAAATAGAAGAGTCACCCATCGCCTATCTCCGTCATAACGTATCATGACGATACTGGAGGTGGGCCGATGGCAAGCGGGCTGTACACAAAAAGTTGCCTTGAGGAAAAGTTATTGGATCTGCCAAATTGGCAGAGAATCGCTTTTGAGCTTCTATCAGAAAAAGTAGGCGATAAAGCGGATACGTTTCCGTGCATTCCCGGACGTCAGGGATTTTTGACAGATCAGCTCCGGATATCCTTTGCGGGTGATCCCCGCGAAGAGGGAACCCCGGAGGAAGTGGGGATGTTGCTGTCAGAGTACGGAAAGATCTCAAGGGATACCGGAAGATACGCGTCGCTGCTTGTGATTTTTGATACGCCTGAGGATTTAGCTGAGCATTATTCCATTGAGGCGTATGAAGAGCTGTTCTGGTCTTTTTTAAACCGGCTGAGCGGCTGCGACCCGAATGACTGGCCGGAAGATATGCCGGAAGACCCTGAACATTATAAATGGGAGTTCTGCTTTGCCGGCGAGTCGTATTTTATTCTGTGCGCGACGCCTGCGCATGAAGCGAGACAAAGCAGAAGCTTCCCGTTTTTTATGCTGGCGTTTCAGCCGAGATGGATTTTCGAAGGATTAAATGATTCAACCGCGTTCGGACGAAACATGAGCCGGCTGATCAGAAAACGCTTAGAGGCGTATGATGAAGCCCCTCTTCATCCCCGATTGGGGTGGTACGGAGGAAAAGACAATTTAGAATGGAAGCAATATTTCCTCCGTGATGATGAAACACAAGTGTCAAAGTGTCCCTTTTCTTATTTGAAAAGACTGTTTAAACCGACGAAATAAGCTATGATCCGGCAGGGCTGTGTCCCTGCTTTTTTTGTACGATCCATGTCACGATCGCAATGACGGCGAGAAAACAAAGGCTGACCAGAAAACCGGGCCGGCTCGATTTCTCAAACAGCGTCCCGGAGACGGCCGCGACAATCAGCACAAGGGCGATAACAATCTGTGCGGTTCCCATCTTTGTCGTTTCGAGCAGTTTCTTGCCCGAGAACAAAATGAACAGCCACGTATAAAGAAGCATGAGGCCCGCCGCGGTTGTCATGTGTTCATATATGTTTTTCGGCAGCACCAGTGACAGGATGATGGAGACGATGAGTCCGGCAAACGTCAATCCGAGCGCAGGCCAGCAGATTTTTTTGTTTTCCTTTAACCTGAAGCATTTCGGCGCATCCCCGTCATCGGCCATTGTACAAAGCAATGTCGTCACGGCAAACAGCGAGGCGACGAGCGTGGAAAATCCCGCAATAATAAAAATCCCGTTAAAAATATCAAGAATGATATCTAAATGAAAACCCTTCAGCGATGTAATAAACGGGCTGTCCTGTTCGGTGAATTTGCCCAGCGGCACTAACAGCAGCGCCAGGCCGAGAGAAATGACGTAAATGACCGCAAGTACGGCAAGCATCAGCCGGCCTGATTTTGAGGCTTCCTCCGGTTTTTTCAAGTGTACGGTCATCAGCCCCAAGACTTCAATTCCTCCGAAGGCGTAAAACGCATAAATCAGTCCCGTCCATAACCCCATCGCTCCGTGCGGGAACAAATCCTTTGATTCGTTCGGCACCTGCACATCCGGTTTATGAGAAAATATACCGCACAGCGCCAATATGGCGATGACGATAAACATAAAAATCGCCGCCGTCTTGACAACAGCGAGCACATTTTCCGTTTTTTGAAAAACGGACAGCCCCGTAAATATAATCAAAAGACCGAGCACCGCATAGATGGAGGCGAAAATCCAAAGCGGCACATTCGGAAACCAATGCTTCGTAAACAGCGAGATCGCTGTCAGCTGGCTTCCCGTGATCAGCATCTCGGACGACCAGTACACCCATCCGTTGCTGAAACCGGCCCAAGTGCCGAAAGCCTTTCTCGCATAAGCGCAAAAAGACCCCTTTTCGGGCTGTTTAGCCGAAAGCTTGGCGAGCTGCTCAAAGACAAAATAGGTGCCAAGCCCGGCAATAAGAAATGAGATCAGCGCGGAATATCCGCTTTTGACAATAGCGATGCTGGACCCGAGAAAAAAGCCCGTCCCGATTGTGCAGCCGACGCCGATTAAGGAGAGCTGCCACCAAGCGAGATTTCCTTTAGGCTGGTCCTGTGATTTACTCATGAAGTTCAACCCCTTTATCAAAGCTTAGATTGCAGCCGTCAGAAGGGGAATATACATCCAATAAATTGCTTTACATGAAACAAACGGCCGGAGTTCATAATAGAAGAAAAAAAGGAGCAGTCTGATGACACAGCAATTTATCGTACCGCCGAAAAAAGGGCTTGGTCTAAAGGTTCACAAAGGGCAGATTATAAAAGTTGTCGATGTGGAAGGACAGCAGGTGGCTGACTTCACGGCGTATCATGCCAAGGACTTTTATGAACATCTTGATCAGGGCGCGACGATTGATGCCAACCAGTCCATTCATGTAAAAACGGGTGATCATATTTATTCGAATTTATACAAGCCGATGCTGACGCTGATTGAGGATACAGTCGGCAAGCATGACCTGCTGCTTCCCGCCTGCCGTCCGGATATGAACAGGCTTTTATACGGAAAGCATAAAGACGAGCTCCAGGATACGTGCTATGACAATATGAGCGGGGCGCTTGAGCCGTTCGGGGTGCCGCGGCCGCATATGCATTACCCATTTGCCATCTTTATGAACACGGTGCTCGATGAGAAGGGGAACTTATCAGTCGAAACGCCTCTTTCTGACGCGGGTGATTATGTACGGCTCCGTGCGGAAATGGATCTCCTCGTCGCGTTTTCATCCTGTCCGATCGAAAAAGGAAAATGCAACGGAGACAGCATCACGGCGCTGCGGGTGGAAATCAGCTGATCCCGGTGTATTTGATTCACTTAAAATCCGCACCTGTGCTATATTTAACAGAGAGTCGTACATAGTGGCATGATTCATTTTCAGCATGAACGGGAAATGAATCATAAAGAAACAATGCAGGAGGAGTGATTGGGATGAGCATCCAGAAACAAATTATGAATGATCTCCATGTAAAGCCCTCAATTGATCCGAAACAAGAAATTGAGGACAGAGTGAACTTTCTGAAACAATATTTGAAAAAAACAGGTGCCAAAGGCTTTGTGCTCGGCATCAGCGGGGGGCAGGATTCCACGCTTGCGGGACGCCTCGCCCAATTGGCGGCTGAAAGCATCAGAGAAGAAGGCGGAAACGCGGAATTTATCGCCGTCCGCCTTCCGCACGGCACACAGCAGGATGAGGATGACGCCCAAATGGCGCTCAAATTCATTAAGCCTGATAAATCTTGGACGTTTGATATTAAGTCCGCTGTCAGCGCGTTCGCTGATCAGTACAAAAAAGACACGGGCGATCAGCTGTCTGACTTTAACAAAGGAAATGTAAAGGCCAGAATGAGAATGATCGCTCAATATGCCATTGGCGGACAAGAGGGGCTGCTTGTCATCGGAACCGACCATGCAGCCGAGGCGGTGACCGGTTTCTTCACGAAATACGGTGACGGCGGAGCTGATCTGCTGCCGCTGACCGGATTAACGAAACGCCAGGGCAGACGTTTATTAGAAGAGCTCGGCGCGCCGGAACGCCTGTATTTGAAATTACCGACGGCCGATCTGCTTGATGAAAAACCGCAGCAGACTGATGAGACCGAACTGGGCATCACATACAATGACATTGATGATTATTTAGAAGGCAAGGACGTTTCTTCCGAAGTGATTGAGGCGCTGGAAAAACGCTACCTCAGTACGGAGCATAAGCGCCAGGTGCCGGCATCAATGTTTGACGATTGGTGGAAATAGAATGAAAAAAACCTCCCTTTTGAAAGGGAGGTTTTTTGTTTATCTCATTTTTATTTATCTACACTTTCATAAATCCCTACCCAATACCCTTTGCTGCTGTCATAGTATTTGCTTTTGAAAATCCACTTTGTTCCATCTAAAACGAAAGAAGCAGCGAAGTTGCCGTTAGGGCTTTGAACGAGTTTGATGGCATTAATGCCGGCATCTGCTTTCGTTGAGATTGGGCTATTTTCCACGGATGCTATTGGTGATGCGGCAAAGGCAGGAGCGGCAGACATCAGTAAGGCAAGAGACAGCGCAGAACCGGTTAACACTTTTTTGAATTTCATTTCGAACACTCCCTTTTCAAATGAAATGTATTACAGTGTTAATAATTAGATGATTATCCATAAAATCCCTTCTGTGTTTCTGAAATTTTTTTCTTCATTTGAAAAAACATCCCTTCAGAGGGACTTTTTATTTATTGATCCATTTGCATGGGTCAGGGACATGTTTTCAAAACGTTTTTTTTATTTGATGCGGATATGATTCAGCTTCACCATCAATCTGTCGGTGAATCTTCGAAGGCTGCCTCTCGAATCAGGCTCAAGAGGCAGATTTGCTTGGGCAGCGATCGTTTCTGCGACCTGCTGAATAGACATTTGGTCTGTATGGAGATGTTCTGTGAAGAGGCTATGAGACAGGCTGTTGATGCAGCGGTCGATTTGTTTTGCGGCCCAGGAGTTTTTTCCTTCCGCTCTGGTACGCAGGCGTTTCAGCAATGTTTCCTTTGAAGCCAGCAGGGTAAAGTGGTGAATGGTCCGGCCATCCTGTCTCAGCCTGCTGATCATGTCATGGAAGTATTGATCGTTCGTAATGGTCATGGGCACAATGATGATGCCCTGATATGTATCTGACAAATAGGAAAGCATGCTGTAATTGAATTCCCGCCACAGAGGGTAGCTTTGAAAGTCATCTTCAGCGATATCCGGCGGTATCATCGAACGCATCGCAAACCCCATCTTTTCAGGATCATATACGTAAGACGGTTTCAGTCTTCTGTGCAGTTCAAACGCTGTTTGTGTTTTTCCGGAACCGAAAGCCCCATTTATCCAAATGATCATCATGATATCCCCCTTTTTCTATATGATACAAAAAAGACCCTTCGATCGAAGAGTCAGCGGGAAAAAACAGACGTATATTCGCGGAGCGATTCCTTTATATGCGTAAAGGCATGTTCTCCAAAATACTCAAGAGAAACAAAACCGTCATATTGTCTGTTCATCAGCTCTTTTAAAAATGCTTTTTGATCGAGATCTCCTTGAAAAATCGGAGTTGGCTTGCTGAGATACCAGTTGTCAAAATTCCAGTGATAGTTTTTCAGATGAATGTGGCTGACGGTATGATACAGTTTTTCTAAAGCGGGCATTTGGTCAACGTGATTGACGTGTAGGTTGGAGCCGTCAAAAATGGTGCGGACCCGCGGATGTCCGACATCCTCCAAAAATGCCAGCGCCGCCTCCGGTGTATCCGCGTACGTATCGTAATGAATCTCAAGCCCGATATCGACTTCATAGTCATCTGCGAGCCGTGCCGCCTGCTGAAATTGATCAACCGCACGTTGCCACTTTTCCGGTGACGTCCGATGCGAAGGAAGATTGCCGGCAAAGACTCTGATCAAGGGACTGTGCAGCTGTCGTGCCGCGCTTAATGCCCTTTGAACATCCTTTAACGCCTGCTTTTCATCCTGAGTGGCGAAGTCAGTGTACAAACTGACGGCAGGCACCCCGATGCCTTCCTCCTGAAGCTGCTGATCAAGCCTGTCGAGCGGGCCGATTTCCTCTATATATTGTTTAGCGTGTCCGTACCACAGTTCGATTCCGTCAAAGGAGTGCTCCTTCGAGAAAGAAATGATGTCGAAAATATGCTTTTTTTTAAATCCTGTCGTGCAAAAACTCAGTTTCATCGGTAATCCTCCCGTAACTGTCTATCATATGTGTACTTTTTCCCCGGGTGCGATACGGATAAACAGGTGAAAAGGGCAGACACTTTTATAAGCGGGGTGTGTCTGCATCAGTTCAGTGCGGCACACAAATTGTTTAGCGCTTTTTTGCGTCAAAGTATTAAATAATTGACCGAAGTGTTGTACAATTAATTTCATTCGAGTAAGGGGGGAGAAGCCATTGAAAAATGAAACGGAGCTGACGGACTTCAGTCCCGTCCGCAATAAACCGACTCGCGCTCGTTATGTGATACTGATTCTTTTGTTTTTTATCACTGCGATTAATTATATAGACCGTGCCAGTGTATCCATCGCCGCCCCGTCCATTCAGACATCGCTGAACATAAGCCCCGCGCTTTTGGGCGTCGTCTTTTCCGCATTCAGCTGGACTTATACGGGAATGCAGATTCCCGGCGGGCTCATTTTGGACAAATTCGGGTCAAAACGGACGTACGGCGTTTCTTTATTGATCTGGTCGGTTTTCACCGGAGTGCAGGCTTTTGCGGCCAGTTTCGGATTTTTATTCGGCTGCCGCCTGATTATCGGGCTGGCTGAATCGCCTGCGTTTCCGGCAAACAACCGGATTGTCACGACATGGTTTCCAAGGCGGGAACGCGCCTTTGCGACGGGTGCTTATACGGCGGGAGAATATGTGGGGCTGGCGTTCGCCACACCGGTTTTATTCTGGGTGTTAACGGCATTTGACTGGCGCGCCGTCTTTATTTCCTCAGGGGTGCTCGGGCTTGTTTTCTCCATTTTCTGGTTCAAAATGTATCACGAGCCGAATCGGTGCCGGAAAGTGAACCGGGAAGAGCTTGATTATATTAGAGAAGGCGGCGGACTGACAGAGGTGTCAGAATCAGCCGGCAGGATCACGTGGCCGGATTTCGTCCAGCTTCTTAAATACCGCAAGCTTGTCGGCTTGTATATCGGCCAATTCGCCGTAGCCTCCACGCTGTTCTTCTTTTTGACATGGTTTCCGACTTATCTGGCGGAGGCAAAGCACATGGCTTTCTTAAAAGTCGGCTTCGCCGCATCAATTCCGTATATCGCCGCCTTTTTCGGCGTATTGTTCGGCGGATATTGGTCTGACGGAATGATGAAACGGGGCGTCTCGGTGAACGTTGCCCGGAAAACGCCCGTCATCCTCGGTCTTCTGCTGACAGGCTCCATCGTGCTCGCGAATGTTACGGATTCTGCTCCTGCGGTTTTGACGATCTTATCCATTGCTTCTTTTGCGCAGGGCATGTCCAATATTTCCTGGACGATGCTGAGTGAGGTGGCGCCAAGCGAAACAATCGGATTGGCAGGAGGCGTGTTTAACTTTTTCGCCAATATGGCCGGTATTATCACCCCGCTTATCATCGGGTTTATCGTTTCTGCGACCGGTTCATATAACGGAGCGATTCTGTTTGTCGGCGCTGTCGCATTTATCGGGGCATTTTCTTATATTTTCATTGTCGGAAAGGTGGAACGCATTAGGCTCCGATAGAAAGAAAAACTCATCTCTTCTTATAAAGGATGGGTTTTCTTTCATTGCATTATCTCTATATTTCAATATTGAGTTATCATATAATAAACATAACTTTTTCATTTCTTAGGAGGATTTCGCCGAAGATGAACGCAAAACGTGCCATTCCCGTAAGAGAAAGAAATATCGTACTGATCGGATTCATGGGTGTCGGAAAGACAACAATCGGCCAGCTGGTCGCTAAGAAATTATACAGAGACTTCATTGATATTGATCTGCAGATTGAGAAAGATTTCAATATGTCCATCCCTGAAATGTTTGAGAAAAAAGGTGAAGCCTTTTTCCGTCAGACCGAAAAGGATTATATATTAGATATCTGCCGCAATACGAAATTCAAAATCGTGTCGCTTGGGGGCGGTTCGTTTAAACAAGAGGAAATCAGACAGTGCTGCCTTGAAAACTGTCTCGTGCTCCATCTTGATTTATCATGGGAGAATTGGAAGCAGCGGGCTGACCTGCTGATTGAAAGCCGTCCCGTTCTGCATAACCGTTCCATGGATGAAATGCAGCAGCTCTTTAACGAGCGCCAAAGCATCTATGATAAACATAATTCAAAAGTGGCGACGGATAATCTGGAACCAGAAGAAATAGCCGATTATATCGTAGAAACGTTAAAAATCGGCTGGGACCTGTATCAGCCGATGTAAAAAAAGCCGTGACGCTGTGAGCGCACGGCTTTTATTATCGTTTTATCCCTTGTATCAATATGGCTTTTAAGCAAAAGGAGTTGGGCTGTCCGTTTTGGTTCAATGTAATACAGAATGTGTCTTGTGCTTCGTCTGATGCGTGATTCAAATGGGTAATGATTTGTTTTTCCCGGTCAGCGGAGGTTCCGCCCCGTTTGATCCAGCTGTCATATTGAATCGGTAAATTCCACTTTTGGATGCCTTGATAGGCCAGTTGGTTGGCGCTGAACATCGCCTGCCATTCTGATAATGAGCATTCTCGAACATGGGAAGGGTCTCGAAGCCGGTTCAACTGATTGACAAACTCATCAAGAACGGGATCTTCAGGCGCGTAATGATCAACTAAAAGAAATTGTCCGTCCTGTTTCAGTACGCGTGCAGCCTCGCTGACGGCTTTGCGGACATCTGAAAAATGGTGGGCTGCGTATCGGCAGGTGATGATATCAAATGAATCGTCGGGGAAGGGAAGTGACTCTGCCGTTCCTTGCTGAAAGCGTACGTTTTCAGCTCCTTTTTCTTGCGCGAAGGAGGACGCAACCTCTACCATCTCTTTCGTCGCATCAATACCGATGCACTCCTGTACATAAGGAGAAAATGCCAGCGCCGTATGGCCGGCACCCGCTCCGATATCCAGCACCCGATGCTCTGCCCGGCATTCCGCCGTTTTGATCATCAACCCCAAATCTCCCCCCTCGGCAAATACCTTTTCATCTCGATACATCTCGGCGTTTTTAGAAAATGGTGTTTCATTTGTCATGTGAACCAGCTCCTTTTTTTGTAAATGATGATATGGATTATGTTAGCAATCTCTGTTATGATTCGTCCAAGATATAAAAATGATAAAAACAATAGGTTCAACCTATGGAGGCTGAAATGGATATTAAAGTGATGGAATACGCAGCGGAAATCGCCCGGCACCAAAGCTTTACAAAAGCGGCGGAGCATCTTCATATCGCTCAGCCGTCTCTCAGCCAGCAAATCAAAAAGCTTGAGGCTGAGCTGGGGCTTACTCTTTTTCACAGATCCCGCGGCTCTGTTACACTGACACCTCACGGCAGGCGTTTCATTGAAAAAGCCGAGGACATCATTCGTTCCAGAAATGACTTGCTCCGGGAGATGCAGGAGCGCTCGCAAGGACTGGAGCAAAAGCTTTCGATTGGGATTCCTGCTGTAACAGGGAGATACCTCTTTCCCCCGCTGCTGAAGCAGTTTTTGGCGCGCTATCCCCATGTGAAGGTTCAGCTTGTTGAAAAAGATCCTGTTTCATTAGAGGAAATGACGGCAAAGGGAGAGGTTGACCTTTCTGTTTTATCCTTGCCGATAGAAGATGAACGGCTCTCCATTACACCCTTGCTCACGGAACCGATTGTTCTCGCAGTGCCGAAGGAAAAGCAAAGATGGATGCCGCCGGAAATGATCGCGCTGATTGAGAAAGCGCTGGAAGGCAAGGAGGGCCGCCAGCCGTGCGTGCCGCTTGACATGGTCAGGCAGGTTCCATTTATTCTGTTAAAAGAGGGCTTCGGCTTTCGCAGAACAGTTCTCGACCTCTGTGCGGAAAGCGGCTTTAAGCCGAATGCTGCCTTTAAGACGAGCCATATTGAAACCGCCCAATCCCTTGTGGCTAACGGATTAGGTGTGACAATGGCGCCGAATATGGTCAGAAGGGATAAAGATCCGGGTGTGATCTATTTATCGATTCAATCCGCGCCATCACGAACCCTCGTCTTTGTCTTTTTAAAGAACCGCTATGTCAGTCTGACAGCCCAGGCCTTTATGGAACTGAGCCGGGAAAGTCTTAAACAAACGTTTGCTAAAAAGTGAATGCGTCCGCCGATAAATTCACAAAAATGTTTAGAAAATGAGTGTAAAATCGTGTTAAGATAGAGTCAGAAAATTAAATCTTATAAAACAAAGGAGAATAATCGGATATGCAATTATACGACTTGCCGCTCGACCAACTGCAAACCTATAAACCAAATAAAACCGCTCCTCATGACTTTTCGGATTTTTGGGCATCATCATTACATGAGCTTGCAAAGGAAGAGGCAAAGCCTGAATTGAAGGCTGAAAGCTACCCGGCTGACGGCGTGAAAGTATTCCGGCTGACATACCGAAGCTTCGGCAAGGCGGAAATTGAGGGATGGTACGCCGTTCCCGACCGGCAAGGACCGCATCCGGCCATCGTGAAATATCACGGCTATAACGCGAGCTATGACGGGGATATACATGACATCGTAAATTGGGCGCTTCACGGATATGCCGCGTTCGGCATGCTTGTCCGCGGTCAGCACAGCAGCACAGATACAAGCGTCTCACCGCACGGACACGTTCCCGGCTGGATGACGAAAGGGATTTTAGATAAAGATACATATTATTACCGAGGCGTGTACTTAGACGCCGTCCGGGCTTTGGAAGTCATCAGCGGCTTTGATGAAGTGGATGAAACGAGGATCGCCGTCATCGGCGGGAGCCAGGGAGGCGGCCTTTCAATCGCCGCGGCGGCACTATCTGATATTCCGAGAGCGGTTGCGGCCGATTATCCTTATTTAAGCAATTTTGAGCGGGCCATTGATGTCGCTCTTGATGAGCCGTATCTTGAGATTAACTCCTTTTTCAGAAAGAACGGCAGCCCTGAAACGGAGAAGACCGCGATGAATACACTGGCCTATTTTGATATCATGAATCTGGCGGACCGCGTAAAAGTTCCGGTGCTCATGTCCATCGGGCTGATTGACCGCGTGACTCCGCCGTCGACGGTGTTTGCCGCTTACAATCATCTGGAAACGGAAAAAGAATTGAAGGTTTACCGGTATTTCGGACATGAATACATACCTTCTTTCCATACGGAAAAGCTGGCCTTTCTGAAAGCGCATCTGAAAGGCTGACGACAGCGAAAAGCCCAAGTACTTGGGCTTTTTTCAGGAATGATCACGGAAAAGGACGGATACAGATGGAACAAAGGATCATCGAAGAATTAAAACGAATTGAAGAACAGCACGGCGTCAAGGTGCTTTACGCCGTAGAATCAGGGAGCCGCGCATGGGGATTTCCGTCAAGCGACAGCGACTACGATGTACGGTTTCTCTATGTGCCGAAAAAAGAATGGTACTTTTCGATCGAACCGCATAGGGATGTCATAGAAGAGCCGATTCATGACATGCTTGACATCAGCGGCTGGGAACTGAGAAAAGCGCTTAGGCTTTTTAAAAAATCAAATCCGCCTCTTTTGGAATGGCTCTCTTCGGAGATGATCTATTATGAAGCTTTCTCAGCGGCTGAAAAGCTTCGAAAACTGAAAATCCGCGCCTTTTCGCCTGAAGCCGGCATCTATCATTATCTCAATATGGCAAAACGGAATGAAAAAACGGAACTGCGGGGCAGTGAAGTGAAGATTAAAAAGTATTTTTACGTTCTGCGTCCTCTCCTTGCCTGCAGATGGATTGAAACATTCGGCTCCGTACCGCCGATGTCATTTCCCGAACTGGCCGATGCCTTATTGACGGATGAAGCGCTCATTTCTGAAATCAATACACTGCTTACAAGGAAAAAAAGCGGTCAGGAGCTGGCTCCGGAACCGAGAAATACGATCATTCATGCATTTATAGAAGAAGAAATAGAACGCATCGGGCACTATGTCAAAACGATCAAAACGCCGAAACCTGACATAACGGAGGAACTGAATCGGCTATTGATTCAGACCGTCGAAGAGGCGTGGGAGGAAAAAGGCGGAAATTGACGATTGCCGTCATTTCCGTCCGCCTTTTTTCGGCATAATCCGCCTGCTATCTAAGAAGCTGATTGTGGTAAAACCACAAAAATTTATCAGAATCTTTGTATTTTTAGAATATTGTGAGAGGATGTTTTGTCCATTTACAATAGACTCATACAAATACTTCTTAGATTGCGGGGTGTTAAGGTTGGAAGTGATTACAAGAGATTTTTTCTTATTTTTATCCAAGAGCAGCTTTCTCAATAAGATGGCGCGAAGCTGGGGAAGCCGTGTGGCAGCCGGCAAAATCATCGGAGGAATGGATTTCCGCAGTTCTATCCCGACAATCCGACATTTGAACAGCCAGGGGCTGTCAGTTACTGTCGATCATTTGGGGGAATTTGTCAACAGCGGTGATGTCGCGAAAGAACGCACCGAGGAGTGCATGCAGACCATCGCCTTAATCGCTGATGAACAGCTGAATTCCCAAGTGTCATTAAAAATGACGTCTTTAGGTCTTGATATAGATCTCGATCTCGTCTATGAAAATATGACGAAAATCCTCCAGACGGCTGAAAAACATAAAGTCATGGTGACGATTGACATGGAAGATGAAACGAGATGCCAGAAGACGCTGGATATCTTTAAAGACTTCCGGAGCCGGTATGAATATGTTAGCACCGTGGTGCAGGCTTATCTGTACAGAACGGAGAAGGATCTTGATGACCTCAGCCCGCTGAATCCGTTTCTGCGGCTTGTCAAAGGGGCCTATAAAGAATCGGAAAAGGTGGCCTATCCTGAAAAAAGCGACGTCGATGAAAATTATAAAAGACTCATCCGCAAACAGCTTTTAAAAGGACATTATACGGCAGTTGCCACGCATGATGACAAAATGATCGAGTTTACAAAACAGCTTGCCAAAGAGCACGGCATTCCAAACGACCGTTTTGAGTTTCAGATGCTGTACGGCATGCGCTCGCAAACCCAGCTCAGCTTGGTGGAAGAAGGATACCGCATGAGAGTCTACCTGCCTTACGGGGATGACTGGTACGGCTATTTCATGAGACGGCTCGCCGAACGCCCCTCAAACATCGCATTCGCCTTTAAAGGGATGACTAAGAAGTAAAAAAGGGAGAGATGACAATGACTACACCTTATAAACACGAACCATTCACAAATTTCCAAGATCAATCGAACGTTGAAGAATTTAAGAAAGCGCTTGCGACGGTAAATGAGTATCTGGGAAAAGATTATCCGCTTGTCATCAACGGTGAAAAGGTAGAGACGGAAGCGAAAATCGTTTCAATCAATCCGGCTGATAAAGAAGAAGTCGTCGGAAAAGTGTCAAAGGCGTCCCAGGAGCACGCTGAGCAAGCGATTGAAGCAGCTGCGAAAGCGTTCGAAGAGTGGAGATACACCTCCCCTGAAGAAAGAGCGGCCGTTTTGTTCCGCGCAGCTGCCAAAGTCCGCCGCAGAAAGCACGAATTCTCCGCCCTGCTCGTCAAGGAAGCGGGAAAACCTTGGAACGAAGCTGATGCGGATACGGCGGAAGCCATCGACTTTATGGAATACTACGCGCGCCAAATGGTTGAATTGGCAAAAGGCAAGCCGGTCAACAGCCGCGAAGGCGAGAAAAACCAATATGTCTACACACCGACCGGCGTAACGGTCGTCATTCCGCCATGGAACTTCCTCTTTGCGATTATGGCGGGAACGACGGTGGCACCGATCGTAACGGGCAACACGGTCGTTCTTAAACCGGCAAGCGCGACACCGGTCATCGCGGCGAAATTCGTAGAAGTGCTTGAGGAATCAGGTCTTCCGAAGGGCGTTGTCAACTTTGTGCCGGGAAGCGGAGCGGAAGTGGGAGACTACCTCGTCGATCACCCGAAAACAAGCATCATTACGTTTACGGGATCACGTGAAGTCGGTACGAGAATTTTCGAACGCGCGGCGAAAGTGCAGCCGGGACAGCAGCATTTGAAACGCGTCATTGCAGAAATGGGCGGTAAAGATACGGTTGTCGTTGACGAAGATGCGGACATTGAATTGGCGGCTCAATCCATCTTTACATCAGCATTCGGCTTCGCGGGACAAAAATGTTCTGCAGGTTCACGTGCAGTTGTCCATGAAAAAGTGTATGATCAAGTATTAGAGCGCGTCATCGAAATCACTGAATCAAAAGTGACGGCAAGCCCTGACAGCGCTGACGTGTATATGGGACCTGTCATCGACCAAGGTTCTTACGACAAGATCATGAGCTACATTGAAATCGGAAAAGAAGAAGGCCGTTTAGTAAGCGGCGGCACCGGAGATGATTCAAAAGGCTACTTTATTAAGCCGACGATCTTCGCTGACCTTGATCCGAAAGCCAGACTCATGCAGGAAGAAATTTTCGGGCCTGTCGTGGCATTTTCTAAAGTGTCAAACTTTGATGAAGCTTTAGAAGTGGCAAATAATACTGAATATGGTCTGACAGGCGCGGTCATTACAAACAACCGCAAACATATTGAACGGGCGAAACAGGAATTCCATGTCGGCAACCTGTACTTCAACCGCAATTGTACGGGAGCGATTGTCGGCTACCATCCGTTCGGAGGCTTCAAAATGTCCGGCACTGATTCAAAAGCGGGCGGCCCGGATTATTTGGCCCTCCACATGCAGGCGAAAACAATCAGTGAAACGTTTTAAGAGGGACTGAATGGGCATCCTCCTCGCGGGGGGTGTCCATTTCACCATAAACATATAAAGCGGAGGAGGAAATGCCATAGCAAACATTCAGTTGATTATTTCCATTTGTATTTATATGGCGGGCATGCTGTTTATCGGTTATTTCGCCTACAGACGGACGTCAAATCTGACGGATTACATGCTCGGGGGGCGTTCTTTAGGCCCTGCCGTCACAGCGCTCAGCGCGGGAGCGGCGGATATGAGCGGATGGCTCTTGATGGGGCTTCCGGGCGCTATGTTCTCGACAGGATTAAGCGGCGCTTGGATTGTGCTCGGGCTTGTGCTCGGGGCGTGGGCGAACTGGCTTTTCGTGGCGCCGAGACTGAGAACGTATACCGAAAAAGCGGGGAATTCCATCACCATTCCGGGTTTCCTTGAAAACCGTTTCGGTGATCATACGAAGCTTCTCAGACTGTTTTCGGGTCTTGTCATTCTCGTCTTTTTCACATTTTACGTATCATCCGGCATGGTATCCGGAGGCGTCTTATTCAACAGCATTTTAGGGTTGAATTACCACACGGGACTGTGGGTCGTGACAGGCGTCGTTGTCGCCTACACCTTGTTCGGGGGCTTTTTGGCGGTAAGCTGGACGGACTTTGTCCAAGGGATCATTATGTTTGCGGCGCTTATTCTCGTGCCGATTGTGACGATTTTTCATACGGGCGGACCGGGGGAAACCGTTGCCGATATCCGTTCCGTCAACCCGGAACTGTTTAACATGTTCAAAGGGACGACCGTCCTCGGCATTATTTCTTTATTTGCGTGGGGGCTCGGCTATTTCGGGCAGCCGCATATTATTGTGCGCTTTATGGCGATCACATCTGTGAAAGAAATCAAACGCGCCAGACGGATCGGAATGGGATGGATGATTTTGTCTGCACTAGGCGCGCTGTTTACGGGTCTTGCGGGAATCGCGTATTACCATCAGCACGGACTGAAGCTGGCTGATCCGGAAACCATTTTTATTCAGCTCGGCAACATTCTGTTCCACCCGATTATTACGGGATTTCTCATTTCTGCGATTTTAGCGGCCATTATGAGTACGATTTCGTCTCAGCTGCTCGTTACGTCCAGTTCTTTAGTAGAGGATTTGTATAAGTCCATGTTCAGGCGTTCGGCTTCTGATAAGGAACTCGTATTTCTGGGGAGAATGGCAGTGCTTGCGGTGTCAATCATCGCTTTGGTGCTCGCTTGGGAGAAAAACAACACGATACTTGGTCTTGTCAGCTATGCATGGGCGGGATTCGGCGCTTCATTCGGGCCGGTCGTACTGCTCAGTTTATTTTGGAAACGGATGACGAAATGGGGGGCACTCGCCGGCATGATTGCGGGAGCGATTACCGTAATCATTTGGGCGAATGCCGGTCTTTCAGACTTTTTGTACGAAATCATTCCGGGCTTTGCTGTAAGCCTTGCCGCTGTATTTGTCGTCAGCTTATTGACACAGGCTCCGTCAAAAGATGTCACAGATCAGTTTCATGAGTACCGTGATACACTTTCTCAATAAAAGCAAGGAACGAGAGGAAGAAGGGACCGCCCTTTTTCCTCTTTTCACGATACAGGCTTTCGGATCGTGCCGTTTTGGGAATATGTGAATTTTTTTCTATACAAAAAGTCACCCCGCAGAGTATGATAAAGATAAAAAGAGCATAGGAGAAATAGGTATGGAAGAGCTTTTAGAGAGAGTTTTTTCATTTACGGACATTGATAAATTAATTGATTTCATCAGTTATGAATTGCAGAAGCCCGTTATTCTGGAAAGCGCGGATTTCTTTTTGCTTGCCTATAATTCTTATTACATTAATCACTTCGACTCCGCCAACCAGCAGACGATATTTTCAAAAAAATGCCCCGTGCAGATTTTTGAAAGGTTTCTGAAAGACGGGGTGATCGAAAAGCTGAAAACCGTTCCTGAACCGTTCCGTGTCGAAAAAATAGACAGTATCGGACTGAATCAGAGAGTGGTTGTAAGCGCAAAACATAAAGGGGAAGTGATGGGCTACATCTGGATTCAGGAGCTTGACCGAAACTTGACGGACGAGGAGCTCGATTTTTTATATGAAACTTCATTCCATGTCGGAAAAATCATCTATAAAACGAACCGGCTGAAACAGGAAAAAGAAGAGAGAGCGGAAGACCTGGTGAAACGGGCGATCTTTCAGCAATTCTCCTCTGAAAAGGAGTTCAGGCGGGAAGCGGAAAAGATGAACGCCGTGCTGCCGTCGGTTTTTTCGGTAGTCGTCCTGCACGCCGCAAATGGGGATGGGGAGGCAGTCGAAGATGTGAAGGAAAATATCAAATCGTACTTGAATTTGCGGGATAAAGTCAGTCACGTCTTAACCATTGATTCCAATATTGTCATCGTCGTCGCAAGCTTCTCGCAAAAAAGCTCCGGCACTTCGGCAGCATCTGAATTCATCCACAAACTGCTGACTCATTTTCACTTTCAGAAGATCCCCACTCCCATCTATATCGGAATCGGCAATGAATACAGCAGCATCCTGAAGCTCGGCAAAAGTTATATAGAGGCCCTTGAAGTCATAAAGGCCGCCGAAATTACCGGAAACCAGGAAAATATCCCGTACGAATACAGTAAGCTCGGGATTTACCGCTATCTTGAAAGCATCGAAGAAAAAAACGCCTCACTGGAATATGTAAACAATGATTTAGCGTTATTAAAAGCCAAAGACAGAGAAAGCAGTACAGAACTGCTGAAAACGTTAGAAATCTATCTCCTCAATAACTGCAAAACAAAACCAGCCGCAGAACAGCTTTTTATTCATCAAAACACATTGAACTACCGTATCAAACAGATTCTTGACATGACATCAATTAATTTAAACGACTTCAGGACAAGGTGCCAGCTGTATCTCGATATCATGCTGATGAAAAAGAGATAAAAAAGAAACCAGTCGCCGTACTGGTTTCAGTTTTAATACCTTCCCGCTTATCAATCTCAGAACCTCACTTCTGAATCACTCCTTTCCCGCAAGATGAGAAATGAATAAACACTGATCCTCAATATGTGTTATACTTTCATTGATATTGATTCTCAATTAAAAATTTATGAAGTATAGATATAAACGGGAGGCACAACGATGGCGGAAAATCATGAGGTGTACGACGTCACGATTATAGGCGGAGGCCCGATCGGCCTGTTTGCGGCTTTTTATTGCGGGATGCGCGAGCTGAAAACGAAAGTGATCGAGTTTTTGCCGCGGCTCGGAGGGAAAGTGTCTATGTTTTTCCCTGAAAAAATCATCCGTGATATCGGCGGAATACCCGGGATTGCCGGAGAACAGCTGATTAAGCAGCTGAAGGAGCAGGCGGCGACATTTGAGCCGGATATCGTGTTGAATCAGCGGGTGACCGGATTTGAACGGCTGGAGGACGGAACCATTGTGCTGGAAAGTTCCGAAGGGGAAAAGCACTATACACGCACGGTGATTTTGGCCGTCGGCATGGGGACGCTTGAGGTCAATGAACTTGACAGCGCGGATGCGAGCCGTTATTCGGGAAAGAACCTTCATTATAAGGTGGAGAAGCTGGATGCGTTTCAGGGGAAGCATGTCGTGATTTCCGGAGGAGGAGATACCGCGGTTGACTGGGCGAATGAGCTGGAACCGATTGCGGCGTCTGTTACCGTCTTGCACCGCAGGGAGGAGTTCGGCGGTTTGGAAAGCAGCGTGGCGAAAATGAAGCGGTCTTCCGTGCGGGTGCTTGCGCCGTATCGTCTGAAGCATCTCAACGGCACCGGAGAACTGATCGAGAGCGTCACCGTTTGCCAAACTGAGTCCGGACTTTCTGAAGTCATCAAGCTTGATGAGCTCATTATCAACCACGGGTTTAAAATTGATCTCGGTCCGATGAAGGACTGGGGGCTTGAGATAGAAGAAGGCAGGATTAAAGCTGATAGACATATGCGGACGAATCTTTCGGGCGTGTTTGTCGCCGGTGACGCCGCCCATTATGAAAGCAAGCTCAGATTGATTGCAGGCGGTTTCACGGAGGGGCCGACCGCCGTGAACAGCGCCAAAGCCTATTTGGACCCGCAGGCGGATCAGATGGCGATGTATTCGACTCATCATAAAAAATTGGTGACACAATAAAAAAGGGCTGACCCCCGATGTTGAGTCTGGGGGGTCAGAAAAGCATTCCGGCGTATCAGCTGTGAACGAGCATGTCTTTCATTTCATTTCGTATAAACGCAAATAACTGCTCCTGGTTTTTCACAGCGGTAAACCCGCAGCCGGCGGGGACGTCTTCGCCCATGCAGATGACGGGAGGGCGGTTTGCCGACGGATCCGGTGATATGCCGATTTGTTTTCCGGCGCTGATCAAATGCTGAGCGGATTCTTTGCCCGTACAGATAATCATTTGCAGAGGAGACTCACTGATCGTGCGTTCGATCATGGAAGTGAACCGCTCATCTGCGATATGTTCATGGGTGATATAAAGCGGGCATGATTTTGAGTCTGACAAGTTTTCTGCTGCTTGACGGCTTCCTACAATGAGCGAATGCGGAGAATCAATTTGACATTCGGATAGGAGAAAGCCCCGTTTTGTCAGTTCCGTCTTTGCGGCCTCAGTTGCTGCATTCAGGCTTGCGGTCACCCGGCGGATGTCGATCTGCTTGAAAGCCAGTGTGTCAAAGAATTCGCATACCGCAAGGCGCGATGTGAAAAATAGTTGTTCAAAGGCGCTGATCTGTTTCAGGATGTTTTCGTTTGCGGGCATTTTTTTAACGATCCGCTTCGGCCATTCAATAACATCGGCGCCATACTCGCGCAGCTTGTCTGTCAATGTATGTTCTTCATCGCCATGAGTGACAACCATGATATGCCGCCCGATGAACGGTTTGCTTTCAAACCAGCTGTGTGTTTGAAAATTGACAATATCACCGATGACGATAATGGCAGGGTTGGTGATGTTTTGGCTTTGAACTTTTTCATGGATATCCTGAAGCGTTCCTTTAACGCTCCGCTGCCGCCCCCACGTCCCCCATTGAATGACGAGTACGGGAACGGAAGGGGATTTTCCGTACTCCGTAAGCTGCCGGCATATAAATGACAGATTTTTAACGCCCATGTAAAACACAAGCGTTTGAACGCTTCGGGCAAGCCCTTCCCAGTCGAGATTCGGCCTGCCTTGCAATGATGTATCATGAGCGGTGATCATCGCGAAGGACGAAGCGAAATCACGATGGGTGACGGGGACTCCCGCATACAGCGGCGCTGCGATTCCCGAGGTGATGCCGGGCACCATTTCGTAGCGGATGCCGTGCTGATGAAGCGCCTCTGCTTCTTCGCCGACTCTGCCGAACACACTTGGGTCTCCGCCTTTCAAGCGGACGACGGTGCAGCCCTCCGCCGCTTTTTCAATCAGCAGGGCATTTATCTCAGACTGTTTCATAAAATGGCGGTCGGGCAGCTTTCCGCAATAAATGAACCGGCAGTCCGGTGAGGCATATTCAAGAAACTTTGGGTTTGCGAGCCGGTCATACAAAATAATATCCGCTTTCTCCAGAGCCTGTTTTCCTTTTACGGTGATCAGCCCCGGGTCTCCTGGGCCGGCACCGACAAAATATACGATTCCGTTTTTCATGATGGCGTCATCCCTTCAGCAATTTAAAAAATGAAGGACCACTTGAAAAAGTGATCCGGTCTTTGCTCAATACAGGAGGTATACATTCTCTCCTTCAATCAGTGTTTCGTATGTTTTGACACAGCCATGATCCGGCTCTTGGACTTTTCCGTCTTCTAAGGAGATTTTCCAGTCATGCATCGGGCAGAAGACGTATTCTCCGCTGACGATGCCTTCAGCCAGGACGCCCCCTTTATGGGGACAGCGGTTTTCGACGGCGCGGACGCTCCCGTCAGAAAGCTTAAATACGGCAAGCTCTTTATCTTCTATATATACGGTTTTTCCTAACTCCTCCGGTAATTCGTTTACTTTGCCTATGCAAACCTTTGTCATATCTTTATTAACCATGTCCGTTCCCCCTTACTGTTTTATGAAGTCGTGACGACATTTTCGAATAGATCTTTAGATGCTTTTTTATCTTTAAGGAAGTATTGCCACGGATCTTTGTGGACAGAGAGTGTTTCATTCATTCTGTCGTTGAGCTCCTGCCGTTTTTCCGGATCGTTTAATACGGATTGGACATGAGATAAACCGACGCGCTCAAGCCATGCGGATGTCCGCTCCAGATAGTTTGCCGTTTCTCTGTAGTACTGAAGGTAAGCACCCGCATATTCTAAGACTTCTTCATTCGTTTTTACTTTCATCAGCAAATCACCGGCGCGCAAATGGGTTCCGCCGTTTCCGCCGACATAAAGCTCCCAGCCTCCGTCGATGCCGACAACGCCAAGGTCCTTAATGCCTGATTCCGCACAGTTCCGAGGGCAGGCGGACACGGCCATTTTAACCTTATGAGGCGTATTGAGCCCTTCGAATGTTTTCTCAAGCGCAATGCCCAGTGCCATGGAGTCTTGCGTGCCGAAGCGGCAGAATTGTTCGCCTACGCACGTTTTTACCGTGCGGAGTGTTTTTCCGTACGCGTAGCCTGACGGCATATCAAGCTCGGCCCATACTTTCGGCAGGTCTTCTTTTTTGACGCCGATGAGATCAATTCGCTGGCCGCCGGTCATTTTAACGAGCGGGATCTCATATTTGTCGACGACATCGGCGATCTTGCGGAGATCCTGAGAGTTGGTCACGCCGCCGTACATCCGGGGAACGACTGAGTATGTTCCGTCTTTTTGAATATTGGCGTGCATCCGTTCGTTCACAAAACGGGATGTTCTGTCATCCTCGTATGTAGCCGGATTAATCATGCCTAAGTAGTAGTTGAGGGCAGGACGGCATTTGGAGCAGCCCTCCGGCGTTTTCCAGCCGAGCACGTTCATGATTTCTCTTGTATGGGACAGCCCTTTGGCTCTGATTTCTTCTACGACTTCATCTCTCGACAGTGAGGTGCAGCCGCAAATCGCTTCTTTTTGCGCGGACGCGTCAAATTCTGAGCCCAGTGTATATTGAAGAATGTCTTCCACGAGCGGTTTACAGCCTCCGCAGGAACGGGATGCCCCGGTGCATGCTTTGATTTCGTCCGTTGATGTGCAACCTTTTTCCTGAATGGCTTGAATAATCGCGCCTTTTGAAACGCCGTTGCATCCGCAGATGATTTCATCGTCGCTCATCGCCGCGGTCATGCTTGCGCCTGCTTCCTGATCAAGAGGCTGTAAGATTGATATTTTGGAGGTTTCAGAGATATCGGCTTCTTTTTGAATCATTGAAAACAGGCGGCCGCCCTCGCTGCTGTCTCCGAACAAAACAGCGCCGACAATTTGATTGCCCCTCAGGACGATTTTTTTATAAATGCCGTCCTGCTCATCGAACACTTTAATCGCTTTTTTGTCCTCTGATTCGTTAAAGTCACCGGCAGAGAAGACTTCGACGCCTGATACCTTTAATTGAGTGGAGAGAACGGAGCCTTCATACGGTTTTGTTTCAATGCCGCAAATATGCTTTGCGAGCACTTTTGCCTGTTCATAGAGCGGCGCCACAAGACCGTATGCGATTCCGCGGTGCTCGGCACATTCACCGACCGCGTAAATGTGCGGAATGTCAGTCTGCATATAGTCGTTGACAATGATTCCGCGGTTTACCGGAATGCCGCTTTCTGTGCCAAGCTGTGTATTCGGGCGGATGCCGACCGCCATGACGACCAGATCAGCTTCGATGCTTGTGCCGTCTTTGAAGCGTATCCCTTCGACACGGTCAGTACCGAGAATTTCTTCGGTTTGCTTTTCAAGGAAAAAGGTCATGCCTTGTTTTTCTAATTCGTTTTGCAGCAGGCGTCCCGCCGCTGCGTCAAGCTGGCGCTCCATCAGGAATGGGGCGAGGTGGATGACAGACACGTCCATTCCGAGATTCAGCAGTCCGCGTGCGGCTTCCAAACCCAGCAGTCCTCCGCCGATGACGGCTGCTTTTTTATATTGTTTTGACGCGGCGAGCATCGTGTCTGTATCTTTTATGTCCCGGAATGCCGTGACGCCTTGTTTGTCTGCGCCCGGAATCGGAAGGATAAAAGGGACAGAGCCTGTCGCCAGGATGAGTTCATCGTAAGGCTGGATTCTGTCTGCATCGGTGATGAGGGTTTTGTTTTCCGTGTCGACTTTGATGACTGTTTCACCGGTATACAGCTGAATGTTGTTTTCTTTGTACCAGTTCCAATCGTTTAACGTAATGTCTTGAATGTCGGTATCGCCTTGCAGCACTTTTGACAGAAGGATTCGGTTATAGTTGGGATGAGGTTCGGCCCCGAATATTGTAATCTCAAATTCGTCTTTTGAAACACGCAGTATTTCTTCAATCGCTCTTACCCCGGCCATTCCATTTCCAACAAGGACTAGCTGTTTTTTTCCCATCAGATGATCCGCTCCTTATCTTTGTTTTTTTTTAGCGTAGCACAGCAAAAACAAATATTTAAGATGCATGTTATGAAATGTAACAAAAAATACTAAAAAATCTAAAAATTTTATGAAAAATTATATAGGGCTGATTCGTACCGCGCACATCTTAAAACCGGGCATTTTACAGTCCGGGTCCAAGGCTTCACCAATTAAATCGTTGACGTTTTGCGTGTCAGACCAATGGATGGGGACAAACAACGTGTCTTTTCGTACGTTCTCCGACCATCTGCTCCGGACCGTGATGCTGCCCCGGGGGGATTCTATCTTCACGAGAACACGGTCTTCGATATGATAGTTGGCCGCCGTTTTTGGGTGGATTTCCATAAACGATTCAAAATGTCTCGCGGCAAGAGCGGCGCTTTTTCTTGTTTGGACGCCTGTTAAGTAGTGAGACATCACCCTTCCCGTCGTTAAATAAAGCGGATAATCGGCTGTCGGCTTCTCTTTTGGAACAGGTGGTTCGTTTGGAATCACACTTAATGCCGCTTTTTGATCCGGATGAGCAAATGATTCTGTAAACAAGCGCCCAGTTCCGGGATGATCAGATTCCGGACACGGCCAATGAATGCCGCCTTCACGTCTGAGCCTGTCGTATGAGATGCCTGAATAATCGGCAATCCCGCCTCGGCTCGCTTCTCTCAATTCATTAAAAATATCCTCCGCTGACGTATAAGAAAAGTAGCGGCCCTTGCCGAGAGCGGATGCGAGATCACAAATGATCTGCCAATCATGCTTCGCTTCGCCGGGACATGACCGGCTCGCTTCTCTTAATGTCACGCGGCCTTCTGCATTTGTCATCGTGCCTTCGTCTTCCAAATAAGAGGAGGCGGGTAAAATCACATCTGCGAATGCCGCGGTCTCAGAAATAAATAAGTCAACTGCGACAAAAAATCTCAGTTTCTTGATTGCCTGCTTGACGAAATTCGCATTTGGGCCGGAAACAGCCGGATTGGAACACATGAGAAACAGTCCTTTGATGTCGCCGTTATCTATTTTTTCTATCATTTCATAGGCTGAGACACCTTTTCGCGGCAGCTCATCCTGATGAATCCCCCACACCTTCGCAATATGCGCCCGGTGTTCTTCAATTTCGATAGAACGGTAGCCCGGAAGCTGATCCGCTTTTTGGCCGTGTTCTCTCGCGCCTTGTCCGTTGCCTTGACCGGTAATCGCCCCGTAACCTGAGAAGGGCTTGCCGATTTTTCCGGTGATCAGCACCATATTTAAGAAAGCTTTCACCGCCGCGGTACCGTCAGTCTGCTGTTCGATCCCCCGCGCTGTAAACAGCATGCCGGATGTTTCCTTGGCAAACTTCACGGCGGCCTTTCGCATATGCTCCAAAGGCACACTTGTCTGCTCGGAAATCTCTTTCAGATCCAAAGCGTCGGTATGCCGTTTGAGCTTATTGAATCCGTTTGTGCGTGTGCGGATAAAGTCTTTGTCTGTAAGCTGTTCGTCAATGCAGATTTTGACGAGTCCGTTTGCCAGGGCGGCGTCTGTGCCGGGCTTGATTTTCAGGTGAAGATCGGCTATTTTGGTCGTCGCCGTTTCCCGGGGATCAATGGCGATAATGTAAGCCCCGTTTTCTTTCGCTTTATCAAAATACGGCATGATCGTCGGCTGGCATTCCGCGATATTGGTGCCTGCCAGGATGATGACACGTGTATGCGGAATGTCCGATAATGGATTCGTCAGGCCCCTGTCCGCGCCGAATGTCTGGCCGGCCGCCGTTGCTGCGGCAGACATACAGAGCCGCCCGTTGTAATCGATGTATTTCGTCTGTAAGCCGACCCGTGCGAACTTTCCAAGCAGATAGGCTTCTTCATTTGTAATTGAGGCGCTCCCATAGACGGCCATCGCATCATTGCCGTGTTCGGTTTGGATCAGATTGATTTGTTCCTTTATGCGATTCAGTGCTTCAGCCCAAGAGACAGGCACAAATTCACCGTTTTTTTTAAGCAGGGGGCGTGTAATGCGGGAAGAGTGCACGGCATGCTGATGGGCATTCATGCCTTTTGTACATAAACGGCCATGTGTCGTCGGATTATCAATGCCGATTGCAGTGTATTTCTTCCGTGCCGCGAAGGTTTGTTCCGTAAGCTGCATTTTGCATTGCATGCTGCAGAACGGGCATTGCGTCTCATATGTTTTTTCCGATTGGACATCTTGCAGTTTGTCACGGAAATAACGGAGCATCGGTTCAGTCAAAAAGCTTCATCCTTTCGTATGGCGTTTTCCCGGCAGACAGGTTTTGCAGCAGGGATATGTCTGAACGGAGATTTTTCAGAAGCTGTGTCCGCATATCTTCTTCAAACAGCATTTCTCTGATATGGACGAGGCCGAGTCTGTCAACCCATTGATAAATCGCTTCGTTGTAGTGAGCCGTTTCGCGATAATATTGAATAAGGCCTTTCATCATAGCGGCGGTACTGTCTTCGTTATTCGTCACACAAAAAAGGATGCCGGCGCGGGCTTGTTTTCCGCGGACGCCCCCGATATAAATTTCCCAGCAAGTTTGTGTCTGAAGCACGCCGATATCCTGAATGTAAGCATCGCTGCAATTGTTTTCACATGACAAGCTGACGGATACATAAGCGGGGACGGCAAGTGTGTCGGTATCTCGTTCAATCCTGCTTGCCAGCTCTTGAAAGGAGCGATGCTGTCCGCACGTACATGCTTTGATTTGAATCGTCCAGCGGTGCCGGGGGGAGAAAACCGGCATGTTCAGTGCTTTTCTGATGCTTGCAAGGTCATTTGGCCTGATTCCGGAAAGCTTCAGCCGGTGACTGTCAGTAATTGAAACGCCGGGGATGCCGTATGTTTCAATGACGTTTGCGATGTTTTTGAGCTCTCCCGCACTTGTCAGTCCGCCGTACATTTGCGGAATCAGGGTGCATGTCTCTTCTGCCGATATTTCATTGAACTGCATAAAATCAGGCCGCATCCTTTCCAGGTAGTAGTGAAGCGCCGGAATACAAATGCGGCAGCCGTTTTCTGTTTTCCAGCCGATCACTTCCATCACCTCGGCGGTATCAGTGAATGGACGGCGCCGAAGTTCGGCGATGACTTCTTCTTCCGTCAAATCGGTGCAGCCGCAAAACGAAGGCTGGCGGGAAGGTTTTGTGTAATCATCGCTTACCATATACTTCAGCAAGTCTTCGACGAGCGGCCTGCATCCCCCGCAAGACCCGGACGCTTTTGTCATGTGCTTCACTTCCTCCGCGGTTTTTAAGCCATATTTGTTCACCGCTTCTTCAATGGAGCCCTTGGTCACTGAGCTGCATTGGCAAATGGTTTCATGGGGTGGCATGGATTCAAAGGATATACCGCCTTGATCGGGTTCCATGAGCTGTTTTTTCACGATGGAAATGTCCCTTTGCTTCACAAGACTGTCGAGAAGCCGCTGTTTACCGCGCGTGTCCCCGAATAAAATAAAGCCGGCCGGTTTATCGTCCTCAAAGAGCGCTTTTTTGTAGATGCCTCCATGCTCATCATGGAACAATATGCCGGCTGTGTGCTCATCCTCGTGCACCTTTCCTGCCGACCATACATCAATACCGGCTATTTTTAAGGCCGCAGATTGTGCAAAGCCTTGAAACCCTTCACACGGAACGCCGCATAGATGCTGTGCGAGCACTTTTCCCTGTTCATAAAGCGGTGCAGCCAATCCGTGTACAATCCCGTCATGCTCCGCGCATTCACCGACGGCATACACATTCGGTTTGTTCGTCTGCATGAATTGATTGACGATGATTCCTCGGTTCACTGAAAGTCCGGCAGATGCAGCCAATCGGATATTGGGCCTCACACCGGCGGCCATGACAATCAGGTCTGCTTCTATGGAAGAACCGTCTTTGAAACGGATGCCTTCCGCCCGTGAGTTTCCTGTAATGGATGCCGTGTCTTTCTCTAAAAGAAAGACTAAGCCTTTTCGCTCCAGTTCTTTCTGCAGCAGATGGGATGCCGTTTGATCAAGCTGTTTTTGCATAATGGCGGAAGAGTGGTGAATGACGCTGACGTCCATGCCGAGCTGCCGTAAGCCGACGGCCGCTTCAAGACCTAATAAACCGGCGCCGATGACCGCCGCCTTTTGATGCCGGCCGGCCGCATTGATAAGGGATTGGCAGTCTTCTATTGTCCGAAAGCCGCAGACGCCTTCTTTCTCTGCTCCGGGTATGGGGAGAATATAAGGAGAGGAGCCAGTTGCCGCGATGAAATGATCGTAAGTCATGCTGCGCTTCCGATCCGTTGTGACAACCTGCCGTTCTGTATCTATGTGTACAACCGTTTCTCCCGTGTAAAGCGTAATTCCGTTTTTTTCGTACCATTCGCGGCTATTCAGCGTAATGTCATCAAGCGAAACCTCACCTTGTAAAACGGAGGATAAGAGAATGCGATTGTAATTGGGATGAGGTTCGGTTCCGAAAATAACAATCTCAAACATGTCACGGTTCATCTTTAAAATGTGTTCAATACAGCGGATTCCGGCCATTCCGTTCCCTGCAACAATTAATCGTTGTTTCTTCATTCGCCAAACCTCCTTTGCAGCTGCCTGTAAGTTTTGCTTCTCTATGAGAAATTATGGCACATTGCCTGATTAACGCATTAAATGTGTCGCATTATCTTACACATGTCTTTTCCAGTGAATGCCGGTCATATATTCTTGATTCAGCAATTTGAAATGATAGAAGACCAGAAAGGAGAATGTTATGAAGCTGTCGGAATTAAAAACAAGCGGCCATCCGCTCACTCTGCTCTGTTCCTTCTTATATTTTGATGTGAGTTTTATGATTTGGGTCATGCTGGGGGCGCTCGGCGTTTATATTTCTCAGGATTTCGGGTTATCTTCTTTTGAAAAAGGGTTTGTCGTGGCTCTGCCGATCTTATCAGGATCTGTGTTTCGGATCATTTTAGGCGTGTTAACGGACAGGATCGGTCCGAAGAAAACAGCCGTGATCGGGATGCTGATTACAATGATCCCGCTGCTTTGGGGGGCATTCGGCGGCCGTTCTTTGACTGAGCTGTATGCGATCGGCATTCTGCTGGGCGTGGCGGGCGCAAGTTTTGCTGTCGCGCTTCCGATGGCGAGCCGGTGGTATCCGCCTCACTTGCAGGGGCTTGCGATGGGGATAGCAGGTGCCGGCAACAGCGGCACTTTGTTTGCGACATTGTTCGGTCCCCGCCTCGCAGAACAGTTTGGGTGGCACAGTGTAATGGGAATTGCGCTTCTTCCGTTGATGATCGTTTTTATACTGTTTATCGTCATGGCGAAGGACTCTCCTGCACAGCCCGCACCGCAGCCGCTTAAAAACTATCTTCACGTTTTCAGGCAGAAGGAGACATGGTGTTTCTGTCTTTTGTACGGCGTCACTTTCGGAGGTTTTGTGGGATTATCAAGTTTTTTGGCGATTTTTTTCGTTGATCAATATCAATTGTCAAAAATCCATGCCGGTGATTTCGTCACAATATGTGTTGCAGCGGGCAGTTTCTTTCGCCCTGCAGGAGGCTGGATTTCAGACCGTGCGGGAGGTGCGAAAGTTCTCGCTGTACTGTTTGTCATCGCGGCTCTGTGTATGGCGGGAGTCAGCAGCCTGCCTCCGCTTTCAACGGTGATCGTTCTGTTGTTTATCGGAATGATGGCGCTCGGTATGGGCAACGGAGCAGTATTTCAGCTTGTCCCTCAGCACTTTGCAAAAGAAATCGGAATGGTGACGGGAATCGTCGGAGCGGCCGGCGGCATAGGAGGTTTTTTCCTTCCCAATATTTTAGGATCATTGAAGCAGATGACGGGAACTTATGCGATCGGTTTTATCTCTTTTTCATGTATCGCATTGCTCGCATTTGTGCTTGTTCTGGCCGCAGGCTATTTTTGGAGAAAAAGCTATGGCACTGAAAACAGTCCTGCGGATGTTTAAGTTTGGGCGGAAGACACGTATGACAGCGTGTCTTTTTTATGATTGATTATTTTTCACTTGATTTTAAACGGAGAATATATCAGAATAAATAGTAACGGTTACGATTTGTAACAATGTACATCATGATGAAAAAGGGGCAGGTGCGGGATATAAATCGTAATCATTCTATTTTGTCAGGAGGCTATTTATATGAAAAAAACTCCGGTTACAGTATTGAGCGGCTATCTTGGTGCCGGAAAGACGACCGTTTTGAATCATATTTTACAAAACCGCAACGGTTTAAAAATTGCCGTCATCGTCAATGACATGAGCGAAGTAAATATAGACGCGGGATTGGTGAAGCAGGGAGGCGGCTTGTCAAGGACGGATGAGAAACTCGTAGAATTATCCAACGGCTGTATCTGCTGCACGCTGCGTGAGGATCTATTAGTCGAAGTTGAGAAACTCGCGAAAGACGGCAGATTTGATTATATTGTGATTGAATCAACAGGGATCAGCGAACCGATTCCCGTTGCCCAGACATTTTCTTATATAGATGAAGAAATGGGTATTGATCTGACAACATTCTGCAGGCTGGACACAATGGTGACCGTGGTGGATGCAAACCGCTTCTGGCATGATTTCCAGTCCGGTGACAGCCTTCTTGACCGGAAGGAAGCGGCGGGAGAAGAGGATGAACGGGAGATTGCCGATTTATTAATTGACCAAATCGAGTTTTGTGATGTGCTCATTTTAAATAAATGCGACATGGTGGGCGAAAAAGAGCTTGAACAGCTGGAAACGGTCCTTCGCGCATTACAGCCCCGTGCCAGACTGATCCGGTCCGTCCGCGGAGAAGTGCCCGCCGAATACATATTGAATACCGGTTTATTTGAGTTTGAGGAAGCGAGTTCATCAGCAGGATGGATAAAGGAACTGACGGCAGGTCATGAAGCGCACACTCCGGAAACGGAAGAGTACGGCATCACTTCGTTTGTGTACTCGCGGCGTCTGCCGTTTCATACCGCTCGTTTTGACAGCTGGCTACATCAATCAATCCCTGACAACATTGTGCGCGCAAAAGGAATTGCTTGGTGCGCAACCCGCAACAGCCTTGCGCTGCTGATGTCTCAGGCGGGTCCGGCGGTTTCGATTGAGCCTGTTTCTTATTGGGTGGCGGCAATGCCGAAACTTGAGCAGGAGCAGATCAAACAGCAGGAACCGGAGATTCTGGAAGATTGGGACGACCAATTCGGAGATCGTCATACGAACCTGGTGTTTATCGGAACAGATTTAGATGAAGCAGCCATTACAAAGGAATTGGATCAGTGCCTGCTCACGCCGTCTGAGTTCGATTCCGATTGGTCGCAGCTTGAAGATCCTTTTCAATGGGATATTCAGCGGGCCGAATAACATACCGGCCAAGTTTAGAAGCAGGTGAAAAGGGAAGGAGTGATGAAAAAGGAGCTGACCAAGTGTGAAAGCACTGACATACCAAGGAAAAGAACATATGGAAGTGAAAGAAGTCCCGGCACCCGCCATTCAAGATGAGAGAGATGTCATCGTTCGAATCACCGCAACCGGGATATGCGGTTCAGACCTTCATTTATATAAAAACGGAATACCCGCCGATCCGGGTTATATCGTCGGGCATGAGCCGATGGGAATCGTTGAAGAAACGGGCAGTCAAGTCAAAAAGCTGAAAAAAGGCGACCGGGTCGTGATTCCTTTTAATATAGGCTGCGGAGAATGTCATTATTGCAAGCACCAGATGGAAAGCCAGTGTGATGAATCTAATCCAAATCCTCATACAGATGCCGGCGGCTTATTCGGTTTTTCGGAGTTTAACGGTAATTATCCCGGCGGGCAGGCTGAATATTTACGTGTTCCTTATGCTGATTTCTCTTCTTTTCTGGTTCCGGCAGACAGTGAGCTTGAAGATGAGCAGGTGCTGCTTCTGTCAGATGTCATGCCGACCGCCTTTTGGAGCGTCCAGCACAGCGGAGTGAAAAAAGGAGATACAGTCGTGATTCTGGGATCAGGTCCGATCGGCTTAATGGCGCAAAAATTCGCGTGGAAAAAAGGAGCTAAACGGGTTATCGCAGTTGATCAAGTCCCGCACCGCCTTGAACATGCGAGACGCATAAACGGAGCAGAGACCTTCAATTTTTCAGAACATGATGAGATCGGGAAACTGCTGCATGAACAAACGTCAGGGGGCGCGGATGTAGTGATTGATTGTGTCGGAATGGACGGCACGCCGCTTTCAAAAGAAAAAGCAGAGCAAAAACCGAATCAGTTCGGAACGATCAGTCCGATTCTTACAGCATCAGAAGCCGTTAAGAAGTTCGGAACCGTGCAGCTCACGGGCGCATACATTTCTGAAGCGGACGGCTTTCCGCTCGGCGATTTTTTTACACGCAACGTTTCTTTAAAAATGGGCCAGGCACCCGTTATTCATCTGATGCCGATGCTGTATCAAATGATTGAACAAAATGAAATTGATCCGACGGATATCATTACACACAAAATGAGTCTTGCGGAAGCTCCTGCTGCATATGATATATTTGACAAAAAAGAAGATGGCAACATTAAAGTGATTTTGAAGCCATAGCGAGGAGAAACACGATGAATATTTACAGACCGGCGGGATTTTGGATCAGATTGGGAGCCGTGGTACTCGACTATTTAATTACTTCAGTGCCTTTGGCGATTATTTTTATGCTGGCAACAGGAAAAGATCCGAATGAGAGCGCAATGATCAGCATTATTTTGACTCTTTATGGTATTTTGCTCCCTGTATACTGGAACGGTTATGTTATCGGCAAAAAGATCTGCGGTATCCGCATCGTCAAAAAAGACGGAACTCAGGTAGGCTTTCTCACTATGATTTTGAGAGTGCTTGTGGGCGGCCTGATATATGGCGTGACATTTGGAATCGGTGTGATCGTGAGCGCATTCATGGTCGGAATGAGAGAAGACAGACGGTCAATCCACGATTTTGTAGCGGGAACGTATGTCACATACGCGCTGCCGGACGAATCGATTGAAAAGAGCGAATAATTTCGCTCTTTTTTTGCATAAAAAATGGATGGGGGAGCAACATATAACAAACGTTAAAGGAGGAAAGAGTCATGAAAAAAGCTGCATTGTCTTTAGCTGCGTTTTTCATTACAGCAATGGTTTTCACAATGCCGGCACACGCCGCCGGAACAAAAATGCCTTCAACAATGTCACTCACGGAACAGCAGAAAAAAGAAATTGAATCACTTGAAAAAGAAGTGCTCGAAAAACGAAAACATGTCATATCCAAATATGTTGAGTACGGGGTCCTGCCGAAAGAAAAAGCAGAACATATTAAACAGCATATGGACAGGCGCTTTAACATGATGAAACAAAATGGGTTTGTCCCGAAGCCTCCGCCTCATAAATTGGAAAAGCGGCATCATCATTCTTAAGCATCCGGCAAGCCGGATGCTTTTTTGTTTTTATCGGGATTGCTCTGAAACGCGTTTCATAACGTATGATATCAATATCATACGCATCAGGAGGATGAAACACATGATACATAAAAAACAGGGCCTGTTCCCTGATACATTTCTATGGGGGTCAGCCTCGGCTGCCTATCAGGTTGAAGGAGCCTGGAATAAAGACGGTAAAGGACCTTCAGTATGGGACTTATTCACGAAAATACCGGGTAAAACGTTTAAAGGCTCAAATGGCGATACAGCAGTCGGCCATTATGAGCGCTATAAAGAAGATATCGCCTTGATGGCAGAAATGGGTTTGAAAGCTTACCGATTTTCTGTCAGCTGGCCGAGAATTTTTCCGAATGGCAGAGGGGAAATTAACGAATCAGGGATCGCATTTTACGAAGACCTGATCGATGAATTGATTTCTAACGATATTGAGCCGGTGCTGACTCTTTATCATTGGGACTTGCCTCAGGCGCTGATGGATGAATACGGCGGCTTTGAATCAAGAAAAATTATTGATGATTTCAATGATTACTGCATTGCGTTATACAAAAGATTTGCCGGCAAGGTGAAATACTGGGTCACGTTAAATGAGCAGAATTATAATTTTCATAACGGGTTTATAACAGCTGCACATCCGCCCGGCGTAAAGGACAGAAAACGATTTTATGCAGCGAATCATATCGCATTTTTAGCTAATGCCAAAGCGATTGAATCCTTCAGACAATATGTTCCTGACGGTTTGATCGGCCCGAGCTTCGCTTATTCACCGGCTTATCCGCTTACAAGTCACCCTGAAGACATAACTGCATTTGAAAACGCAGAGGAATTTATGAACCATTGGTGGCTTGATATGTATTGCCGGGGGACTTATCCGCAAATTCCTTTCAATTATTTAAAGGAAAAGGGCTGGGCGCCCGCCATTGAAGCCGGGGATATGGAATTGCTTGCGAAAGGCAAGCCGGATTTTATCGGTGTTAATTATTATCAGACGATTACGTACGAAAGAAATCCTCTTGATGGTGTATCGGAGGGGAAAATGAACACGACTGGTCAGAAAGGGACAAACCAGGATACCGGTATACCGGGGCTGTTTAAAACGAAAAAGAATCCTAACCTCGTGACGAGTAATTGGGATTGGACGATTGACCCGATAGGTCTGCGCATCGGCCTTCGGCGTATAACGAGCCGCTATGAGCTGCCGGTTTTTATAACAGAAAACGGGCTGGGGGAATTCGATAAAATAGAAGAAGACGGCTCAATTCAGGATGACTACAGAATTGACTATTTACGCTCCCATCTTGAACAGTGCAGAGAGGCCATTAGTGATGGAGTTCATCTCATCGGCTACTGCAGCTGGTCATTCACGGATCTGTTAAGCTGGCTGAACGGCTATCAAAAACGCTACGGTTTTGTCTATATCAATCGAGATGAAGAAGATGAAAAAGATTTGAAACGGATCAGGAAAAAAAGTTTTTATTGGTATCAGAATGTAATTGAAACAAACGGTAAAAGTTTATAAAAGTTCCCTGAGAGAAATATGATTCTCTCAGGGCTTTCTTTTACATTGCGGCTGCATCAATAATATACGTATCCGCATGAAGATCGGATATTTCGGCAGGCACTGAATAACAGGTAAGGCTGTATCGGCCTTTCGGAATATGAAAGAAAAGCCGCTTTGACATCACGCTTTCAATCTCAATTCCATCTTTTACAGCCTCAAAGGGAACAGTCGCTTTTTTCTCATAGGATGGTACCGGTTCACTTGTGTTAAGCCTGAGAACGATAAATGCCCTCGTATTTCTCCTTGCCTCAAATGAAACAGCTCCGTCAGCTTCCGCATATCCTTTTTCAATGGCTTCATCGGTCCAATCGATAACAGGCGGTTCTGAATCTTTTTGAAAGAGTGTAAATTGATGATAAGAAATGGCCAGTTCTTGCGGTTTCCATGATTTAATCAATGCGCTGTTCCTCCTGTTTTTTACTTAATTTTAAATAATACTCTCGTTCCGTCGGGATCATTGGTAAGCTGGTGTCCGACCCAAGAGCCGGCTCCGCGGTTGTCTGCCGGAGAAATATATTCTACGGAGGCGTTATTTCCGCCCTGTTTACAAACCGCCATCGGCCATTCATCCCTATCGTAACCCGTTTTGACAGGCACATGTTTAAGAGATTGCTCACGCCGCTTATGTACTCCGTCTCTGTCAATGGTGCATATGCTGGAATGCCCTTCTTTTATCGCGTCCTTAATATGCTTTGCTGTTTCCGGATATCGATCGGACGGAAATAGGATTACTTTGTCGTAATCACTCTTCTGAACGGTCTGCTCGTTATCGGAGAAAAGATCACCCTTGATCAGGGCCGCGACTGCTCCGGCAATGATGATAAGAACAAGCAGCAGTGCTTTTAATGTTTTCAAGAGTATCAATCACCTCCAGTTATAAATTGCTGTTAAGCTGGTCCAAGAATAAAGCAGAATCGGCCGGCTGTAAAGCTGTTAAAATATATTTCTCAGCCGCAATTCAGCTGAATATCTGTAAAACCATCCGCACAAATCAACTTTATTCATTAAAAATTCGATCAGAAAGTGTTTTTTGCCGTTTCCCTATTCAGAAATGAATGGTTGCGGGTGTATCGTCAATTGACTTATTATAGCGATAAGCTCACCGGCGAGGTATCTTCGTCTGCGAGTGTCGTGCGAAACAGGACGATAAAAAGACGGCCATCTGATAAGAAGGCCGTCAGCAAATCATTCCAGATTCGCATGCTTTGTAAACATGTCTGCTGAATTCAATTCTTTTTTCTCCATGATTTTTAGAATAACCGCATCGTAGAACAGCAGAAGAGTTTGTTCGAATAAAGAACCCATCGGCTGAATCGTCTTTCTGTCTCCGCCGGTCTCTTCCTTAGGAGAGCCGGGAATCGTTATTGTAAGATCCGCAAGTTTGCCGAGACTTGAAGCGGGGTTAATCGTTAATGCAGTGATGATGCCGTTAAGGTTTTTGGCTTTTTCAGCCGTATGAAGCAGACTTTTTGTTTCGCCTGAGCCTGAGCCGATGATGACGAGACCGCCTTCTTGGAGGGGAGGGGTAAGCGTCTCACCGACGATGTAAGCGTTCAGGCCGATGTGCATCATCCTCATGGCGAACGCTTTAGCCATAAAGCCGGAACGGCCCGCTCCGGACGTGAAGATTTGATCTGCCGATAAAATCAGATCCGCAAGCTTGTCAGCTTCACTGTCGGCTATTAATGCTGCGGTGCGGGATATTTCATTTAGTATTTCATGTAAGTATTCAGTCGTTTTCATGATCCTTGTGTGATCAGCTGTTTCATTTTAGCAGCAGCATCCGCTTTATTGTCAGCTCCCGTAATGCCTCCGCCGACAATGATTAAATCTGGGTTTTGTTTGATGGCTTCAGGAAGCGTATCAAGTTTAATGCCTCCGGCAATTGCGGTTTTAGCGCTCTTGACCGCTTTTTTAATCGCCGTCAGTTCCTCGAATGAATTTTTTCCTTCTGCTTGAAGATCATAACCTGTGTGAACACAAATATAATCAACACCGAGTTGGTCAATTTCTTTTGCCCGTGTTTCAAGGTTTTTTACGTTAATCATGTCGACGAGGATTTTTTTCTGCTGTTTTTTTGCTTCGGCAACCGCCCCTTTGATCGTTGAGTCGTCTGTCGCCCCTAAAACGGTGATGATGTCGGCTCCCGCTTCTGCCGCTTTCATAATCTCGTAACCGCCTGCATCCATGATTTTAAGATCGGCAAGCACTTTCAAGTGAGGAAAGGCTGTTTTCATTTCCTGCACGGCTTTCAGTCCTTCATTAATGACAACGGGAGTGCCGATTTCTACAACATCTATATATGGTTCGACCTCTTTCACAAGTTCAATTGCTTCCGGGATATTTACTAAGTCTAATGCCAGCTGTAATTCCACTTTATATCCACTCCTCTTTTTCATGTATTTCCATTCTATAGAGTGCCCCGCATGTTGAGAAGTACGCACTTTGAAGTCTAATAGTTACTTTGAGGATACTGTCCCCGCAGGCAATGCGCTTTGTTTCAGCAAAACTGCGTGGTAGTATAAACTGACGAAAGTTGTGTGAAAAAGTAAGCGTGTATGAATAGATGATGACCGTACAAAAAGTAAGAGGAAGGAGAATTGTCCGTGAGCCGAATGGATGAGAAAACGTTTAATTGCGAAAAGGAATTGACGCTTGCCGTGATAGGCGGGAAGTGGAAAATGCTGATTATGTGGCACTTGGGAAAAGAAGGGACGAAGCGGTTTAATGAGCTGAAAGCTTTAATTCCGGATATTACGCACAAAATTCTTGTGAATCAGCTCAGGGAGCTGGAGCAGGATCTGATCGTTCACAGGGAAGTTTACCCTGTCGTCCCTCCGAAAGTGGAGTATTCTTTAACGGCGCAAGGAGAAAGCCTTATGCCGATTCTGGACGCCATGTATAAGTGGGGAAAAGATTATATGGAATTAATCAACATTGATAAAACTGCAATAAAGGAATCTTTTTGAAGTGCTCTATGTAAAATAGAGTGCTTTTTTTGCGGTTTAATGAAATCATATTGCGAACATTCGGGCCGTCTGTTTCGGTTCTTGCGCTGTTTTTTCCGGGTCAGCTTACGTACGTAAATTTTTTTCATTCTGCCATAACTGGATATTCGACAGATTTTCATTATAGTTTAAAGATTTTTAATTTTACGTAAATAATATTTTTGAAAATAAATTGCGGGATGCCGCAAAATACCCTCTGGATTCGTCGGATTTTTTTTCGGTGTGCCGCATGAAACTTTTCACCCATTTTTCGGTGATAAAAACAATATTTTCATATAAAGTGAACGTAAGTAGATATATAGAAATACATGCAGAAATAGGTAAACCTTTCGTGCTTACAATCAATGGCTTTTTGTCTTGATTTCTCATAAATTTGATGCCGCATTTCGGACTGCGCGGGTGAACGGATGACGGATTTCGGCGGTGATTGAATCGGGATCGTTTTTGGAGGTAAGTGGTTCTTTTGGCTTGAGAATGAGTTAGGGACATAGAGGGAGGCTGTTTCTAAGGGAGAATTGACAACTTTATCTTAAAAAGGGGAGGCGCACACATATGGAAATAACTTTTTATCCTTTAACAAATGCTCAAAAACGTATCTGGTATACAGAAAAATTCTATCCGAACACAAGCATTTCAAATCTAGCAGGCTTCGGGAAACTCATTTCTGAAGACGGCGTACAGGCTCATTACGTTGAGAAAGCGATACAGGAATTCGTCCGGCGGTATGAGTCGATGAGAATCCGTCTGCGGCTTGATGATGAGGGGGAGCCCGTTCAATATGTGAGCGAATACCGTCCGCTCTCTATCGGGCACACGGATATCAGGCAAGCCGGCTGCTCTGCGGACGAGCTGTCCAAATGGGGGCGTGAAGAAGCCGGCAAGCCTCTGGCGTTATATGATCAGGATTTATTCCGTTTTTCCGTGCACACGATCAGTGAAAATGAGGTCTGGTTTTACGCTAATGTGCATCACATTATTTCAGACGGGATTTCCATGACGATTCTGGGCAATGCGATTACTGATATTTATTTGGAGCTTTCAGGCGGGACAAGTGAGGAACAGACGGAGATTCCTTCTTTTATTGAGCACGTGCTGACAGAGCAGGAATATGTGCAGTCGAAGCGGTTTAAAAAGGATCGGGATTTTTGGAACGGGCAGTTTGAGACCGTGCCGGAGCTTGTGTCCCTGAAACGGAGCCAGGCAGATGCGGGTCTTAATGCGAAACGGTTTTCTCAAGAAATTCCTCACGACTTATATGGCCGCATTCATTCATTCTGCGAGGAGCATAAAGTCAGCGTACTGTCTCTGTTCCAGTCAGCTCTGATCACTTATCTCTACAAAGTGACCGGCCGTGATGACGTTGTCACGGGTACGTTTATGGGAAACCGGACGAATGCGAAAGAAAAGCAGATGCTCGGGATGTTCGTATCTACGGTGCCTGTGCGGACAAGCGTTGACGGAGGACAGTCGTTCTTGGAATTCGTTAAAGGCCGGATGAAGGATCTGATGAAAATTCTCCGCCACCAAAAGTATCCGTATAACCTGCTTGTCAATGATTTGCGCGCTTCGAAAAGTTCGCTGAGCAGATTGTTTACGGTGGCTCTGGAGTACCAGGTGATGCAGTGGCAGAAAAAAGAGAATCTGTCCTTCCTGACAGAGCCTATTTTCAGCGGAAGCGGTACAAATGATATTTCAATTCATGTGAAGGAACGATGGGACACCGGGAAATTGACAATTGATTTTGACTATCGCAGCGACATTTTCAAGGGGGAAGAGATTGAATCTGTTTCTGAACGTTTGATCACGCTGATTGAAGATGCGATTTCATCTCCTGATCGCATAATTGATGAACTTACTCTTCTTTCTGAATCCGAGAAAGAGCGGCTGCTGAAACGGGCATCCGGCAATCCGGTGAATTACCGCAAGGAGATGACGATTCCAGGGCTGTTTGAAGAGAAAGTGAAGTCACTGTCTGACAAACCCGCGGCTGTGTATGAAGGCCGAACATTGTCCTATCGCACATTGCATGAACAGTCAGGACGTATTGCCGGACGCCTTCTTCAAGCCGGGATATCAGCCGATTCTCCTGTCGCGGTGCTGCTTGGCCGTTCTGAGCGTCTCATTGCGGCAATATTGGGAATTTTGAAAGCGGGCGGCGCCTATGTGCCGATAGATCCTGACTTTCCGGCGGATCGGATTCAGTACATTTTGGAGGACAGCGGAGCGAAGGCTGTTCTGACGGAAGCCGGAATACAGGCGCCTGCAGCGGATGCCGAACGGATTGATTTTGACGAGGCTGTTCAGTATGAGACGGCTGCGGACGGTGTCGGCATTCAATCAGACCGGCTGGCTTACATCATCTACACGTCAGGTACAACGGGGCGGCCGAAAGGCGTGATGATTGAGCACCGGCAAGTTCATCATCTGGTGCAATCACTGCAGCAGGAGATTTATCAATGCGGTGAGCAGACGTTAAGAATGGCGCTTTTGGCTCCGTTTCATTTTGATGCGTCCGTCAAACAGATTTTCGCTTCGCTTCTTTTGGGACAGACGCTTTATATCGTGCCGAAAACGACTGTGACGAATGGCTCGGCACTGCTGGACTATTATCGTCAAAACCGGATTGAAGCCACTGACGGAACGCCTGCGCATCTGCAGATGATGGTTGCGGCGGGAGATGTCAGCGGAATTGAACTCAGCCACATGCTCATTGGGGGAGAGGGCCTGTCCGCGGCTGTTGCTGAACAGCTGATGACGCTCTTTCATCAATCGGGCAGGACGCCGCGTCTGACGAATGTCTACGGGCCGACAGAAACGTGCGTAGATGCGTCCGTGCATCAGATGTCAGCCGATAACGGAATGAATCAACAGGCGGCGTACGTTCCGATCGGAAAACCGCTCGGCAACGCCCGTCTGTATATATTGGATAAGCACCAGCGGCTTCAGCCCGACGGCACGGCCGGTGAGCTGTATATCGCGGGTGATGGTGTAGGCCGCGGCTATTTAAATCTTCCGGATTTGACCGCAGAGAAGTTTTTGCAGGACCCGTTTAACGGAAGCGGCCGCATGTACCGCACGGGTGATATGGCGCGCTGGCTGCCGGACGGGACGATCGAATATATCGGCCGTGAAGATGATCAGGTGAAAGTCCGCGGCTACCGTATTGAGCTGGGAGAAATTGAAACGGTGCTCAGAAAAGCTCCGGGCGCGGCGCAGGCCGTCGTGCTGGCACGGCCGGATCAGCAGGGCAGCTTAGATGTCTGCGCATATATCGTTCAGGAAAAAGGAACCGAGTTTCACCCTGCCGAGTACAGGGAGTATGTGTCCAAGCACCTTCCTGATTACATGGTGCCCGCTTACTTTACAAAAACGGACGAAATTCCGCTCACGCCGAGCGGGAAGGCGGACCGCAAAAAGCTGTTTGCGCTTGATGTGCAGGCTGTCAGCTCATCCGAATATGCCGCGCCGAGAAATGAAACGGAGGAAATGCTCACCGTCATCTGGCAGGAAGTCCTCGGAATGGACAAGGCGGGCATTTATGATCATTTCTTCGAGTCAGGCGGTCATTCATTAAAGGCAATGACGCTTCTGACGAAAATTCATAAGCAAATGGGCGTTGAAATTCCGCTGCAATACTTGTTTGAGCATCCGACGATTGCGGCGCTTGCCGATTATGCGGAAAACCGAAACGAAGGACCGGCATTCAATGCAATTGAGCCGGCTGAGAAGCAGGCGAGCTATCCGCTTTCGCTCGCTCAGCAGCGGACTTATATCGCAAGCCAATTTGAAGACGCGGGAGTCGGATATAACATGCCGGCTGCGGCCATGATTGAGGGCGCTTTAGACCGTGAAAAGCTTGAGCGTGCATTTTCTGCCTTAATCAGCAGGCATGAAGCGCTCAGAACATCGTTTCAATCAGAGGACGGCACGCCGAGACAAGTGATTGGCGAGCATGTTCCGTTTCATATTGAAATGATCGAAGCGCGCGGAAGAACGAATGAACAGGTCATGAAGGACTTTGTGCGCCGTTTTGATTTATCTGAGGCGCCGCTGTTCAGAATCGGCCTGCAAACGCTCGGTCACAATCGCCATCTGCTGCTGTTTGATATGCATCACCTGATTTCTGACGGGGTGTCTATTTCCATCATGCTGAAGGAACTGGCTGACATCTACGGCGGAAATCAGCTGCCTGAATTGCGCATTCAATATAAAGATTATGCCGTATGGCAGGCGGAACGGGCGAAAGAAGGCTACAAGAAGGAGCGGGCGTACTGGAAAGAAGTCTTCAGCGGCGAACTGCCGGTGCTTCAGCTGCTCCCTGATTATCCGCGGCCGCAGGTGCAAAGCTTTGAAGGTGACCGCGTGTCCGCCAAGCTGCCGAAAATGCTGCGGGAACGGCTGCAGAAGCTTGCCGAGAAAAACGGAGCCACCCTTTACATGGTGCTGTTATCGGCATACTATACGCTGCTTTCTAAGTATTCAGGACAGGAAGACATCATCGTGGGAACACCGTCAGCGGGAAGAAATCACTCTGATACCGAGGGGCTTATCGGGATGTTTGTCAACACGCTCGCGCTGCGAAGCTCCGTGAAGCAGGATCAGACATTTGCCGGCTTGTTAGGTCATGTGCGCAAGCAGGTGCTGGATGCGTTTTCCCACCAGGATTATCCGTTTGAGTGGCTGACCGAGGAGCTGAACGTGCCCCGGGACATGAGCAGGCATCCGATATTTGACACGATGTTCAGTCTGCAAAATGCTTCGGACGGAATTCCGGAGATCGGTAATCTGACGCTGTCTCTTCATGAAACAAACTTCAACATCGCCAAATTCGACCTGACCATGCAGGCCCGGGAAACAGCGGAAGGCATTGCGCTTGATTTGGATTATTGCACGAAGCTGTTTAAGCGCTCAACTGCGGATCGCATGCTTGCGCACTATGTCCGTCTGCTGGAGAGCGCGGCAGCTCAGCCGGATGCGAAAATCAGCGAATATGATCTGCTTTCTGAACGGGAGGCTTTGACTCAATTACAGCAATTCAACCCGGAACGCACGGTATACCCGAAAGAGCAAACGATCGTGCAGATCTTTGAAGAACAAGCCCGAAAGAACCCTGACCGGACGGCTCTTCAGTTCGAAGGGGAAACCCTGTCGTATCAGCATCTGAATGAACGCGCCAACAGACTTGCGCGGCATATTCTTTCGGTCGGAGGAGGCGGAAAGACCGCGGCTGTTCTGTGTGAACGGTCAATGGATATGATTGTTTCCATTATGGCTGTGTTAAAAGCGGGGTCCGCCTATGTGCCGATTGATCCTGAGCATCCGGTTCAGCGGATTCAGCATTTCTTCCGCGACAGCGGGGCGAATGTGCTCCTGACTCAGCAAAGCCTCAAGCCGCTTGCGGAAAAGGCCGGTTTTCAAGGCGTCATTGTGCTTGCTGATGATGAGGCGAGCTATGAAAAGGACTCTCGCAATCCCGCATTGCCGTTTGATTCCAAAACGATTGCCAATCTCACTTATACATCAGGCACGACGGGAACGCCGAAAGGAAACATCGTCACACATGCCAACATTTTGCGGACGGTAAAGAACACGAACTATTTGACCGTTTCTGAAGAGGACACAGTGCTCGGTCTGTCAAACTACGTCTTTGACGCTTTTATGTTTGATATGTTCGGTTCGCTGTTAAACGGTGCAAAGCTTGTGATCGTCCCGAAAGATACGGTGCTGGATATGTCACGTCTGTCCCGTGTGATCAAACGGGAGAATGTAAGCATTTTGATGATTACGACGGCCCTGTTCCACCTGCTTGTTGATATGGAGCCGTCCTGTCTGACGACGCTTCGGAAAATCATGTTCGGGGGCGAAAGAGCGTCTGTAGAACATGTCAAAAAGGCGCTGGCGGCAGTCGGAAAAGGAAGACTGCTTCATATGTACGGCCCGTCGGAAAGCACGGTGTTTGCGACATACCATCCGGTGGATGTCATTGAAGAGGATACGCTCTCCGTTCCGATCGGGAAACCGGTCAGCAATACGGAAGTCTTTATCATGAACTCAGCCGGACGCATTCAGCCGGCGGGTATCGCGGGAGAGCTGTGCGTCAGCGGGGAAGGTCTCGTCGAAGGGTACTACAACCGTCCTGAACTGACGGAAGAAAAATTTGTAAAGCATCCGTTTAAGGAAGGTGAACGGATGTATAAAACGGGCGACTTGGCCAGATGGCTGCCGAATGGCGATATCGAGTTTATCGGACGTATCGACCATCAGGTGAAAATCCGCGGTCAGCGGATTGAGCTTGGCGAAATTGAGCATCAGCTCCAAAGCCATGACCAGATTCAGGAATGCATTGTGCTCGCTGTGGATCAGGGCGCGGGTGACAAACTTCTTTGCGCGTATGTTGTCGGCCTCCGAGAAATCTCTTCCCGGGAGCTGAGGGAGCATACGGCGAAGGATCTTCCGGCTTATATGATTCCGTCCGTCTTTATTCAATTGGATGAACTGCCTCTTACAGGGAACGGAAAAATCGACAGACGGGCGCTGCCGATGCCGGATGTGACCGCAGCGAATGCCGTGGCATATACGGCGCCGCGCAATGAAACAGAACAAAAACTGGCGGATATTTGGGCTGAGGTGCTGCAAATGGAACGTGTCGGCGTCCATGATCAGTTCTTTGAGATCGGGGGCCACTCGTTAGCGGGGATGAAACTGCTGGCCCTTATCCAGAAGACATTCGGCGTGCAGCTTACCTTAAAGGATCTGTTCACTTCTCCGACGGCTGCGGGGCTGGCGCATCTGATTGAAGGGGCTGAGCGGAAGGCGGCTGAGAGCATCACACCGGCGGCCGAGCAGGAAACGTATCCGGTTTCTTCACCGCAGAAGCGGATGTTCGTGCTTCAGCAGCTGGAGGGCGCTGAAACAAGCTATAACATGCCGTCTGTGCTCCGCTTAAAAGGAAAGCTTGATGCAGAAAAGCTGAAATCCGTCATGAAACAGCTGACAGAACGCCATGAAGCCTTCAGAACGACATTTGACATAAAGGATGGAGAAACGGTTCAGCGCATATGGGCGGAAGCTGATATCGACTTGGAATATTATGAAGCCTCTGAAGAAGATGCTGAACGGATTATTCAGAGCTTTATCCGGCCGTTCCGCCTGGATCAGCTTCCCCTCGTCAGAACGGGACTGGTCAAGTTGGCTGAACATGACCACCTGCTGCTGTTTGATATGCACCATATCATTTCGGACGGCGCTTCAGTCGGCGTGCTGATAGATGAACTGTCCCGCTTATATGGCGGCGAAACGCTTGAGCCGCTGCGGATTCATTATAAAGACTATGCGGTATGGCAGCAGAAATTTATTCAATCAGAGCAGTACCGCAAGCAGGAGGAGCATTGGCTTCGGGAGCTTGACGGCGAGCTTCCGGTATTGACGCTGCCGGCTGATTACAGCCGTCCGGCCGTGCAAACCTTTGAAGGAGACAAGCTGGTCTTTTCTCTGACTGAGGAACAGACGTCGGCTCTTCGCAGTCTTGCGAAACAAACGGATTCTACCATGTACATGGTGCTGCTGGCGTCATACAGCGCCTTTCTCTCAAAACTGAGCGGACAGCATGACATCATTGTCGGCTCGCCGGTTGCGGGACGGTCACATGCGGATCTCGCAAACGTCATCGGTGTTTTTGTGAATACACTCGCGCTTCGTACGTATCCGGAAGCGGACAAAACGTTCACGGACTATCTTAAAGAAGTGAAACAAACCGCTTTACATGCATTTGACGCGCAGGATTATCCGCTTGAAGACCTTCTGCAAAAGGTTGAGGTGCAGCGTGATACGAGCAGAAATCCGCTGTTTGATGCGGTATTTTCAATGCAAAATGCAAATGCGGAAGATCTGGTCATGGAAGGAATTGAGCTGAAGCACCATCCGTTTGACAGAAAAACAGCCAAGTTTGACCTGACAATGACGGCTGAGGACACAGACGAAGGCTTAACGTTTGTGCTTGAATATAACACCGCGCTGTTTAAACCGGAAACGGCAGAGACATGGAAGCATTACTGGCTTCATCTGTTAGAAGCCGCAGCGGAAAATCCGGCCGCGAAACTTTCTGAGCTTTCATTGGTGAATAAAACAGAAAAACAAGCCCTCCTTAATGCATGGAAAGGAAAAACACTCTCTGTGCCGCGGGACAAAACGGTTCACCGTCTCTTTGAAGAAACAGCCGCTCGCCACGCGAACCGGCCGGCCGCGGCATATAACGGCGCGAAATGGACGTACGGCGAGCTGAACGCAAGGGCGAACCGGATCGCGCGCATTCTCATGGACTGCGGCGTCACGGCTGACGAGCGTGTCGGCATCCTGACGAAACCGTCCTTGGAAATGGCCGCGGGCGTACTCGGCGTCCTGAAAGCGGGCGCGGCATTTGTGCCGATTGATCCGGACTATCCGGAAGAGCGGATCAGCTACATTCTGCAGGACAGCGGCGCCAAGCTTCTTCTCACACAGGAAGCGCTGGACGTGCCGGACAGCTACAACGGAGAAACGATTCTGCTTGACGGCAGCCGCTCCATTCTGAGCCTGCCGCTTGATGAAAACGATGAAGCGAACCCGCAGACGGAAACAACGGCGGATCATCTCGCTTATATGATTTACACATCAGGAACGACCGGACAGCCGAAAGGTGTCATGGTCGAACACCATGCGCTGGTGAACCTGTGCTTCTGGCATCACGACGCATTCGCCATGACGGCGGATGATAAAAGCGCCAAATACGCGGGCTTCGGTTTTGACGCCTCCATCTGGGAGATGTTCCCGACATGGACCATCGGCGCGGAACTTCACGTCATTGACGAAGCGATCCGGCTGGATATCACCCGCTTAAATCACTATTTCGAAGAGCACGGCGTGACCATCACCTTCCTGCCTACGCAGCTCGCCGAACAATTTATGGAGCTGGAAAATACTTCTCTCCGCATGCTTCTCGTCGGCGGCGATAAGCTGAAGCGGGCGGTGAAACAGCCGTACACGATCGTCAACAACTACGGCCCGACGGAAAACACCGTCGTCGCGACAAGCGGCGTCATCAATCCGGAGGAAGGGTCGCTTTCGATCGGACGGGCGATTGCCAATACGAGAGTTTATATTCTCGGCGACGGCGATCAGGTGCAGCCGGAAGGCATTGCCGGTGAATTGTGCGTGGCCGGCCGCGGACTTGCGCGCGGATACCTGAACCGTGAAGAAGAAACGGCGAAGCGGTTTACCGCAGATCCGTTCGTGCCCGGCGAGCGCATGTACCGGACCGGCGACCTCGTCAAATGGAACGCGCAGTGCGGCATCGAATACATCGGGCGTATCGACCAGCAGGTCAAAGTGCGGGGCTACCGGATCGAGCTATCAGAAATCGAAGTCCGCCTCGCCCAGCTTGCGGACGTTCATGACGCAGCGGTGACGACAGTGGAAGACAAAGCGGGCAATACCGCGCTTTGCGCCTATGTCGCGCCTCAGCAGGACGATATCGAAACGCTCAAAGCCGCGCTGAAAGACACGCTGCCTGACTACATGGTGCCGGCGTTCTGGGTGGAGATGGACGAGCTTCCGGTCACCGCAAACGGAAAGATTGACAAAAAAGCCTTGCCGGCGCCTGACATTGAAGCGGGAAGTGCCGCGTACAAAGCGCCGGAAACGGAGATGGAGACGCTGCTTTCCGACATTTGGCAGGAAGTGCTCGGTCTTGACCAGATCGGCGTAAGCGATAATTTCTTCACGCTCGGCGGGGACTCGATCAAAGGCATCCAAATGGCAAGCCGTCTGAACCAGCACGGCTACAAGCTGGAGATGAAAGACCTCTTCCAGCACCCGACCATTGAAGAGCTCGTCTCCTATGTGGAGCGAACGGAAGGCAAGCAGGCCGACCAGGGACCTGTCGAAGGCGAAGCGGAGTTAACGCCGATCCAGCGCTGGTTCTTTGAGAAAAACTTCACCGACAAACACCACTGGAATCAATCCGTCATGCTTCACGCGAAAGACGGCTTTGATCCGGAGATAACAGAAAAAACATTACATGTCCTGACGGTGCACCATGATGCGCTCCGGATGATTTATCGTGAACAAAAACCGTATTACAGAGGGCTTGAGGATGTGTCTGTTGAACTGAACGTCTTTGAGCTGAACGGACCTGCTGAAGACCATGAGGACCGTATCGAAAGGGAAGCAGACCGTCTTCAAAGCAGTATTTCACTGGAAATAGGACATCTGCTGAAGGCCGGGCTCTTCCAGGCTGAAGATGGAGACCACCTTCTTCTCGCAATCCATCACTTAGTCGTGGATGGTGTATCTTGGCGGATTTTACTGGAGGACTTTACGTCCGTTTATACGCAGCTGAAGCAAGGCAATGAACCGGCGCTGCCGCCGAAAACACATTCATTCGCCGAATTTGCTGAAAGAATCAAAGAATACGCAAATACGAAGGCGTTTCTGAAAGAAGCGGATTACTGGAGAGAGCTTGAGGAAAAAGAGGTGTGCACTCAGCTTCCGAAAGACAGGCAGTCTGGTGATCAGCGCATGAAACATACGAGAACGGTCAGCTTCTCTCTGACGCCTGAACAAACTGAACAGCTGACGACAAACGTACATGAAGCCTATCACACCGAAATGAACGACATCCTGCTCACGGCGCTCGGATTGGCGCTGAAAGAGTGGACGGGTGAAGACACGATCGGCGTTCATTTGGAAGGCCACGGGCGCGAAGATATTCTTGACGGCCTGAATATCACCCGGACGGTCGGATGGTTTACGAGCATGTATCCGATGATCCTTGAGATGAAGCACGCCGACGATCTTTCATATCAGCTGAAACAAATGAAAGAAGACATCAGACACATCCCGAACAAAGGAGTCGGCTACGGCATTCTGCGTTATGTAACGGCGCCTGAGCATAAAGAGAATCTTTCATTTGAGATTGATCCGGATATCAGCTTTAACTACTTAGGCCAGTTTAATGAGATGTCGGATTCCGGCTTATTTACAAGATCCGGGATGCCGTCAGGACAATCGCTGAGCCCTGACACAGAGAAGCCGAATGCGCTTGATATTGTCGGATTTATAGAAAACGGGCAGATGACGATGACGTTTGCCTATCATTCTCTCGAATTTCATGAAAAAACCATTCAATCGTTCAGTGACAGCTTTAAAGGGCACCTCTTGAAAATCATAGATCACTGCCTGGCCCAAGACGGACCTGAGCTTACGCCTAGTGATCTTGGCGATGATGATCTGACGCTTGATGAACTTGATAAATTAATGGAAATTCTCTAACAGAAAAGACAGAGGTGACATATGAGCAAAAAATCGATTCAAAAGGTGTATGCACTCACACCGATGCAGGAGGGAATGCTGTATCATGCGCTGCTTGATCCGCATTCTTCCTCCTACTTCACACAATTAGAGCTTAGGATCCACGGAAGCTTTCAGCTGGAGCTTTTTGAAAAAAGCGTCAATGAGCTGATCCGGACATATGACATCCTGCGTACGGTATTCGTGCACCAGCAGCTTCAAAAACCGCGCCAAGTCGTATTGGCGGAGCGGAAGACGAAGGTGCACTATGAAGATATCAGTCAATTAGATGAAGCGCGCCAAACCGAATATATTGAACGTTATAAACGCAGCGTGCAGCAGCAGGGCTTTCATCTGGCGAAGGATATTCTCTTTAAAGCGGCGGTGTTCAGACTCAGTGAGAAGGAGCTGTATCTCGTCTGGAGCAATCATCATATCGTCATGGACGGCTGGAGTATGGGCGTTTTGATGAAAAGCCTGTTCCAAAACTATGAAGCGCTTCGTACCGGCCGGCCCGCCGGGGGAAGCCAGGGCAAACCTTACTCTGACTATATCAAATGGCTCGGAGGCCGGGATTATGAGGAGGCGGAACAATATTGGAGCAGCCGCCTGGCGGATTTCGAACAGCCGAGCCTGCTCCCGGGCCGTCTGGCAGCAGAAAAGAAAGACTACCAAAATGAAGAATATTCTTTTGTCTGGGATGAAGAGCTGGTCGCGCAGATTCAGCAGACCGCCAACCGGCATCAAGTCACGGGGCCTAACCTGTTTCAGGCCGTTTGGGGTGCGGTGCTCAGCAAATACAACTATACAGACGATGTGGTGTTCGGCACCGTTGTATCAGGCCGTCCTTCAGAAATCAACGGCATAGAAACGATGGCGGGGCTGTTCATCAATACGATTCCCGTCAGAATCAAGATTGACAAAGGTGCAGCCTTTTCGGACGTGATGGCGGCAGTTCAGAAAAACGCCGTGGAAGCCGAGCGCTATGATTATGTGCCGCTCTATGACATTCAAAAGCGCTCCGCCCTGGACGGCAGCCTCTTAAATCATTTGGTCGCGTTTGAAAACTATCCGCTGGACAAAGAGCTGGAAAACGGGGGCATGGAGGAAAGACTCGGCTTTTCCATTAAAGTTGAACATGCTTTTGAGCAGACGAGCTTTGATTTCAATCTCATCGTGTATCCGGGAAAAACGTGGACTGTCAAAATCAAATACAACGGAGCGGCTTTCGCCCATGATGCCATCGAACGAACGGCGCATCATCTGACCCGCATGATGAAAGCGGCGGTCGGAACGCCTGACGCGCCCGTGCGGGAACTCGGCCTTGTTTCAGGTGAAGAAGAGCGGCAGATTGTTGAGGTATTCAATGATACGAAAACGGCGCTTCCGGAAGAGGAGACCGTTCACCGTTTGTTTGAAGCACAGGCAAACCGGACGCCTGCAAGTATCGCGATAAAAGGAGCGGGACGCGAATGGACCTACCGTGAAGTGAACGAAGCGGCCAACCGCCTGGCGAAACACCTTGTGAAGAGCGGGCTGGAAAAAGGCCGGACCGCCGCTATTATGAACGACCGGTCTGCGGAAACCGTTATCGGAATGCTTGCCGTCTTAAAAGCAGGCGGCGCATATGTGCCGATTGATCCGGCTTTTCCGGAGGACCGTCTCCGCTTTATGGCGGAAGACAGCTCGATTCGGCTCGTGCTGACAGTTCAGGACTATCAAGAACAAGCGGGCGCATTGCAAGTCCCGGTCGTCATGCTGGATGAAAGCGCGGATGAAACGGTAAGCGGAACAGACTTGAATCTTCCGGCCGGCGGCAACGACTTGGCGTATATCATGTATACATCCGGATCGACCGGCAAACCGAAAGGCGTCATGATTGAACACAGAAATATCATCAGGCTCGTCAAACATTCGAATTACGTGCCGGTTCATGAAGAAGACCGGATGGCGCAAACGGGAGCCGTCAGCTTTGATGCCGGAACCTTCGAAGTCTTCGGCGCATTGCTGAACGGAGCGTCATTGCACCCGGTGAAAAAAGAGACGCTGCTTGACGCCGGACAATTCGCCCAATTTCTGAAAGAGCAGCGGATCACGACCATGTGGCTGACGTCTCCGCTGTTTAATCAGCTTGCCCAAAAGGATGCCGGCATGTTTAACACGCTCCGGCACCTCATCATCGGCGGTGATGCGCTTGTGCCGCATATCGTCAGCAAAGTGAGGAAGGCATCACCGGAGCTGTCGCTTTGGAACGGCTACGGGCCGACGGAGAATACGACGTTTTCGACGAGTTTCCTCATTGATCAGGACTACGACGGCTCGATCCCGATCGGGAAGCCGATAGGAAATTCCACTGCGTACATTATGGATGAAAACCGCAACCTCCAGCCGATCGGCGCGCCCGGTGAGCTGTGCGTCGGCGGAAGCGGAGTGGCAAGAGGCTATGTGAATCTGCCTGAATTAACGGAGAAGCAGTTTGTACGCGATCCGTTCAGACCGGATGAAATGATATACCGGACGGGGGACTTGGCGAAGTGGCTTCCGGACGGCACGATCGAGTTTCTCGGCAGAATTGACAACCAAGTAAAGGTCCGCGGTTTCAGAATCGAGCTCGGCGAAATCGAGGCGAAAATCAGCCAGGCGGAGAATGTGACGGAATCTGCGGCTGTGATCCGGAAAAATAAAGCGGATGAAAATGAAATCTGCGCTTACTTTACCGCAGACCAAGCCCTTTCGCCGGAAGACCTGCGCAAAACGCTTTCGGAATCACTTCCGGAATACATGATTCCGGCGCACTTCATCCAGATGAATCAGTTTCCGCTGACGGCGAACGGAAAGATTGATAAAAAAGCGCTGCCTGAGCCTCAGGCTGAAGCCGTTCAAAAAGAATACGTAGCGCCGAAAACGGAAGCGGAGCAGAAACTCGCGGACATTTGGGAAGGCATTCTCGGTGTAAAAGCGGGTGTGACTGACAATTTCTTCACGATTGGCGGACATTCTTTAAAAGCCATGATGATGACCGCTAAAATTCAGGAGCACTTTCAAAAAGAAGTGCCGATTAAAGTGTTATTTGAAAAGCCGACCATTCAGGAGCTTGCGCATTATTTGCAGCATGAGAGCGAGGAGGAGCAGCAGTTTGAACCGATCCGACAAGCGCCTTATCAGAAGCATTATCCTGTTTCCTCAGCACAGCGCAGGATGTATATCCTTAATCAGCTCGGACAGGCCAGCACGAGCTACAACGTCCCTGCTGTACTTTTGCTGGAAGGATCAGTAGACAAAAAGCGTCTTGAGGAGGCCATGCAGGCATTAATCAACCGTCATGAGACACTGCGTACGTCGTTTGACATGGCAGATGGAGAAGTCGTGCAGACCATTCATAAAAATGTGTCGTTTGAGCTTGAAACCGCCGAGGGCCGGGAAGAAGATGCAGAAGAGCTGACAAAAGCCTTTATCAGACCGTTTGTGCTCAACCGCGCGCCGCTTGTCCGTTCGAAGCTGATCCGGCTTGAAGAAGACCGGCATCTTCTGCTGATTGACATGCACCACATTATTACGGACGGAAGCTCAATGGGCATTTTCATCGGTGATCTTGCGAAGCTTTATCAAGGCACGGAGCTTGCGCTGCCAAAGATTCATTATAAGGATTTTTCAGTCTGGCAGCGTGAAAAAGCAAATCTCGATCAGCACGAAGCCTACTGGCTTGAGACGTTCAAAGGCGATCTGCCGGTGTTGGATCTGCCGCTTGATTTCCCGCGGCCTGCCGAGCGCAGTTTTGAAGGGGAACGCGTCATCTTCGGGCTTGATAAACAGGTGACGGCGCAGATTAAGAAACTGCTGGCTGATACGGATACGACGATGTACATGTTCTTGTTAGCCGCTTTTCAAGTGCTGCTGTCCAAATATTCGGGGCAGGAAGACATCATAGTCGGGTCTCCGGCGGCCGGTAGACAGCATCCTGATCTCCAAGACGTGCCGGGCATGTTTGTCAACACAGTTGCGCTTCGGTCGCATCCTGCCGGCAAAAAAACGTTCAAACAATTTCTGGATGAGGTGAAAACAGCGAGCCTTCAAGCTTTTGAGCATCAAAGCTATCCGCTTGAAGAATTAATTGAAAAACTGCCGTTAACGAGGGACACAAGCCGGAGTCCGCTGTTCAGCGTGTTATTTAATATGCAGAACATGGAGATCCCGGCCCTGCGGCTCGGAGATTTGGAGATTTCTTCATACTCCATGCATCATCATGTCGCTAAATTTGATCTTTCCTTAGAAGCGGCTGAACGCGGAGAAGAGGTCGGATTGAGCTTTGATTACGCGAAAGCCTTATTTGCGGACGAAACCATCCGCCGCTGGAGCGCTCATTTTGTCAATCTGATTAAAGCCTGCGCTGAAAATCCGGATATTCAGCTGTCCGACGCAAGCCTGCTGTCCGCTCCTGAACGGGAAGCGCTCCTTTCTGATGAAAAACGTACGGAAGCGGATCTGCCTGAGGGCACTTTTGTTTCGCTGTTTGAACGCCAAGCGCAAAAAACGCCTGATCTCACGGCGGTTGCGGGCGGAATAAGTCTGACATATCGTGAGCTTGATGAACGCTCGAACCGGTTTGCCCGCCACCTTCAGTCTTGCGGAACGGGCAGTGAGGACATCGTGGCCATTATGATGGATCGTTCGGCCGACTTGATTCCCGCGATTCTCGGCGTCATGAAAGCCGGAGCGGCATTTCTCCCGATTGATCCGGAGACTCCTGAAGAGAGAATCCGCTACTCTCTTGAAGACAGCGGAACGAAGCTTCTGGTCGTCAATGAGAGAAACATGACCGCGGCCGCCGTTTATAAAGGAAAAACGATCGTAATGGAAGACGGAGAATGGCAGAACGAAAGCGCCGGCCGGCTTGAAACGAAGCCCGGCGCCGACCAGCTTGCCTATATCATTTATACCTCGGGAACAACGGGCAAACCGAAAGGCGTCCAGCTGGAGCACCGCAATCTAATCAATTATGTCACATGGTTCAGCCGTGAAGCCGGTTTGACTGAAGCTGACAAATCTGTGCTGCTGTCTTCTTACGCATTTGATCTCGGCTATACGGCTATATTCCCGATTCTTCAGGCGGGCGGAGAGCTGCACATTGTGCCGAAAGAGACGTACACCGCGCCTGATCAGCTTGGTGAGTATATACAGAAAAACGGCATTACGTATATGAAATTGACGCCGTCATTGTTCCATATGATCGTCAATACAGCCCGTTTTACGTCAGAACGCCGTTTCAGCCCGCTTCGTTTAGTGGTGCTCGGCGGAGAAAAGATCATCACGTCCGATGTCCGCAAGTTTCATGACGTATACGCCCATACCGACTTCATCAATCACTACGGGCCGACGGAAACGACGATCGGCGCCATTGCCGGACGGATCAATATGGAGCGCCTTGATCAATATGAGCAGCGTCCCGTCATCGGCCGCCCGATCGCGAATACCGGCGCGCTTGTATTGGACGGAGCAATGCAGCTCGTGCCTCCGGGCGCAAGCGGCGAGCTTTATATTACCGGAAAGGGGCTTGCCAGAGGATATCTTCACCGTCCGCAGCTGACGGCGGAGAAATTTCTCTCAAATCCTTTTTCACCGGACAGCCTGATGTACAAAACGGGAGATGTCGTCCGCAGGCTTTCTGACGGGACGATTGAATTTATCGGCCGTGCGGATGATCAGGTGAAAATCCGGGGCTACCGCATTGAATTAAAAGAGGTTGAAACCGTGCTGTTAAGCGTAAACGGCATTCAGGAGGCGGTCGTTCTCGCAGTCAGCGAAGGCGGGCTGCCGGAACTGTGCGCGTACTATAAAGCCGGCAGCGAGCTGAAAGGCTCTGAGCTTCGCAAACGGCTTTCCGAAACACTGCCGTCTCATATGCTCCCGGCTTATTTCGTGCAGGTAGACCGCATTCCGCTCACAGCAAACGGAAAAACCGATAAAAACGCCCTCCCGAAACCGGGCGTCAGCCAAACGGCGCAAACAGCTTCAGCCTTGCCGGAAACGGAATTGGAGGAAAAACTGTGCCGCATTTGGAAACAGACACTCGGTACGGATACGCTCGGCATCGACGATAATTTCTTCGATTATGGCGGGCACTCTTTAAAAGGCATGATGCTCCTCGCCAATATTCAGGCTGAACTGGACAAAACGGTTCCGTTAAAAGCGCTGTTCGAACAGCCGACTGTCCGCCTGTTTGCCGCATATATCGAAAAATCAGCGGTATCTGAGGGGTATCGGATGATCACGCCGGCCGACAGTGCAGACGCGTACCCGTTATCATCCGCCCAAAAACGGATGTACGTCCTGAACCAGCTTGACCGGGAGACAATCAGTTATAATATGCCGTCCGTTCTTCTGATGGAAGGAGAAGTCAATATTTCAAGGCTTCAGGAAGCGCTCAATCAGATGATCAATCGCCACGAGTCTTTGCGGACGTCCTTTATCGATCAAAACGGCCGCCCGATGCAGCAGATCGCAGAACAGGCTGACATCGACCTGCACATCTTTGAAGCAGCGGACGAGGAGAAAGCGGATCTTATCATTCAGGCATTCATTAAGCCGTTTGATCTGAGCGCGGCTCCGCTCATTCGGGCCGCTCTTGTCAGACTGAACGAAAAGAAACACCTGCTGCTGCTGGATATGCACCATATTATTGCCGACGGCGTGTCCAGAAGCATGCTGGTCAAAGAGCTCGCTCATCTTTACAAAGGCGGAAGCCTGCCGTCGCCGAACCTGCACTATAAAGACTTCGCCGTCTGGCAGAATGAACCTGAGCAGGCCGAACGGATGAAAGACCATGAGCGTTATTGGCTCTCCGCATTTTCCGGCGAGCTTCCTGAATTGAATCTGCCGACCGATTTCCCCCGTCCGCCGGTTCAAAGTTTTAAAGGACAATCCGTCCGTTTCAGAGCGGGGCGTGAAACGGAAAAAGCGGTGCGTGAATTAATGGAATCATCGGGAGCGACTCTTCATATGGTGCTTCACGCCGCGTTCCATGTCTTTTTGAGCAAAATCACGGGGCAGCGCGATATCATTATCGGCTCGGTGACCGCCGGAAGAACGAACGCCGAAGTTCAGGAAATGCCGGGGATGTTTGTCAATACGCTTGCGCTTCGCAATGAAACGCGCAAAGAGCAGACCTTCGCCGGGCTGCTCGAACGGGTGAAACAAACCAATCTCGACGCGCTGGCGCATCAGGATTATCCGTTTGAGGATCTGATCGGAAAGCTTGACCTGCCGAGAGACATGAGCCGCAACCCGTTGTTCCAGGTGATGGTGACGACAGAAGATCCGGATAAAGAAACGCTGGAACTGGAGAACCTGCGCATCACTCCGTATGAGTCAAACCAAGGCACGGCGAAATTCGATCTGACACTCGGCGGGTTTACGGATCAAGAAGGCCTCGGCCTTCAGTTTGAATATGCGACTGATTTGTTTAAAAAAGAAACAATTGAAAAGTGGAGCGCCGGGTTCCTGCGGATTCTGAAGCAAGCGGCAGAAAGCCCGGACAGAAAGCTGCCTGAGATTTCACTGATCAGCGATGCTGAAAAACAAGCCCTCCTTGATGCATGGAAAGGAAAAACAATTTCTGTGCCGCGGGACAAAACGGTTCACCGTCTCTTTGAAGAAACGGCCGCCCGCCACGCGAACCGGCCGGCCGCGGCATATAACGGCGCGAAATGGACGTACGGAGAGCTGAACGCAAGGGCGAACCGGATCGCGCGCATCCTCATGGACTGCGGCGTCACGGCTGACGAGCGTGTCGGCATCCTGACGAAACCGTCCTTGGAAATGGCCGCGGGCGTACTCGGCGTCCTGAAAGCGGGCGCGGCATTTGTGCCGATTGACCCCGACTACCCGGAAGAGCGGATCAGCTACATTCTGCAGGACAGCGGCGCCAAGCTTCTTCTCACACAGGAAGCGCTGGGCGTGCCGGAAAGCTACAAAGGAGAAACGATCCTGCTTGACGGCGGACGCTCCATTCTGAGCCTGCCGCTTGATGAAAACGATGAAGCGAACCCGCAGACGGAAACAACGGCGGATCATCTCGCTTATATGATTTACACGTCAGGAACGACCGGACAGCCGAAGGGTGTCATGGTCGAACATCATGCGCTGGTGAACCTGTGCTTCTGGCATCACGACGCATTCGCCATGACGGCAGATGATAAAAGCGCCAAATACGCGGGCTTCGGTTTTGACGCCTCCATCTGGGAAATGTTCCCGGCATGGACCATCGGCGCGGAGCTTCACGTCATTGACGAAGCGATCCGGCTGGATATCACCCGCTTAAATCACTATTTCGAAGAGCACGGCGTGACCATCACCTTCCTGCCGACGCAGCTGGCCGAACAATTTATGGAGCTGGAAAATACCTCTCTCCGCATGCTTCTCGTCGGCGGCGATAAGCTGAAGCGGGCGGTGAAACAGCCGTACACGATCGTCAACAACTACGGCCCGACGGAAAACACCGTCGTCGCGACAAGCGGCGTCATCAATCCGGAGGAAGGATCGCTTTCGATCGGACGGGCGATTGCCAATACGAGAGTTTATATTCTTGGCGGCGGCGATCAGGTGCAGCCGGAAGGCATTGCCGGTGAATTGTGCGTGGCCGGCCGCGGTCTGGCGCGCGGATACCTGAACCGGGAAGAAGAAACGGCGAAGCGGTTTACCGCAGATCCGTTCGTGCCCGGCGAGCGCATGTACCGGACCGGCGACCTCGTCAAATGGAACGCGCAGTGCGGCATCGAATACATCGGCCGTATCGACCAGCAGGTCAAAGTGCGGGGCTACCGGATCGAGCTTTCAGAAATCGAAGTCCGCCTCGCCCGGCTTGCGGACGTTCATGACGCAGCGGTGACGGCGGTGGAAGACAAAGCGGGCAATACCGCGCTTTGCGCCTATGTCGCGCCTCAGCAGGACGATATCGAAACGCTCAAAGCCGCGCTGAAAGACACGCTGCCTGACTACATGGTGCCGGCGTTCTGGGTGGAGATGGACGAGCTTCCGGTCACCGCAAACGGAAAGATTGACAAAAAAGCCCTGCCGGAACCGGACATTGAAGCGGGAAGCGCCGCTTACAAAGCGCCAGAAACGGAGATGGAGACGCTGCTTTCTGACATTTGGCAGGAAGTGCTCGGTCTTGACCAGATCGGCGTAAGCGATAATTTCTTCACGCTCGGCGGCGACTCGATCAAAGGTATCCAAATGGCGAGCCGCCTGAACCAGCACGGGTATAAATTGGAGATGAAAGACCTCTTCCAGCACCCGGCCATCGAAGAGCTCGTCTCCTACGTGGAGCGGACGGAAGGCAAGCAGGCCGACCAGGGCCCTGTCGAAGGCGAAGCGGAGTTAACGCCGATCCAGCGCTGGTTCTTTGAGAAAAACTTCACGGACAAACACCGCTGGAACCAATCCGTCATGCTTCACGCGAAAGACGGCTTTGATCCGGACCTGGTGGAAAAAACCCTGCAAGCATTGATTGAACACCATGATGCGCTCCGCATGGTGTACCGTGAAGAAAGGGAAGGCATCATTCAGACATACCTCCCTGTCACAGAATGCAAGGCAAGCTTTGACATCGTTGATCTGTACGGAACTGACGAGGATATGCTGAAAAGCCAGATTCAGCGGCTTGCCGATCATCTTCAGGGAAGTCTGGATCTGGAGAACGGCCCGCTGTTAAAAGCGGAGCAATACCGGACAGAACAAGGCGATCATCTGTTAATCGCGGTTCACCATCTCGTCGTGGACGGGGTTTCATGGAGAATTCTGCTTGAGGATTTCGCTTCAGGTTATAAACAGGCGCAGCAGCAAAACAGCATCGTCCTCCCGCAAAAAACCCACTCCTTTAAAGATTGGGCGGAGGCGCTGAACACATTTGCGCAATCAGAAGAGCTGAAAAAGCAGGCGGATTATTGGGCGCAGGCAGATGCGGAAGAACTCCGGCCGCTGCCGAAAGACCATGATCCGAACAAACGGCTCGTCAAACATACGGCGGCCGTGAAATGTGAATTAACTGAGGAAGAAACGGCACAGCTGCTTACAGATGTTCATCATCCGTACGGAACGGAAATCAACGACATTCTGCTCAGCGCGCTCGGCTTAACGATCGGTGAATGGACGGAAAACGGCAAAGTCGGCATCAACTTAGAAGGACACGGCCGGGAAGAAATCATACCGAATGTCAATATTTCACGGACGGTCGGCTGGTTTACGGCCCAATATCCTTTGATTCTGCAAATCAGCAAGGAAGACGGCATCTCTTCCGTCATTAAAACGGTAAAAGAGACGGTGCGGCGCGTTCCTGATAAAGGTGTAGGATACGGGATTCTCCGGTATCTGTCATCCGATGAAACAGAACAAGGCGCCGCGCCTGAAATCAGTTTTAACTACTTAGGGCAGTTTGACAATGAAGTGAAAACGGAATGGTTTGAGCCGTCTCCATATGATATGGGACGTCAAGTCAGCGAAGAGTCAGAGGCGTTATACGCACTGAGCTTCAGCGGGATGGTTACAGGCGGCCGCTTCGTCATTTCCTGCTCATACAATCAGGAAGAATATGAAAGAAGCACCGTCGAAACACAGATGCAGCGGTTTAAAGACAATCTCTTAATGATCATCCGCCATTGCACGGCCAAAGAGGAGAAAGAATTTACGCCGAGCGATTTCAGCGCGCAGGATCTTGAGATGGATGAAATGGGAGACATCTTTGACATGCTTGAGGAGAATTTAACGTGACAAAAACAGATCACAGAAGGGGGGAGCGGAGCAGATGAGCCAATTCAGCAAAGATCAGGTTCAGGACATGTATTATTTGTCGCCGATGCAGGAGGGAATGCTGTTTCATACTCTCCTGAATCCCGGCCAAAGCTTTTACATCGAACAAATGACAATGAAAGTAAAAGGCGGCTTTAATATCAAATGCCTTGAAGAAAGCATGAATGTGATCATGGACCGGTACGATGTATTTCGTACCGTGTTCATTCACGAAAAAGTAAAAAGGCCGGTCCAAGTCGTATTGAAAAAACGGCAGTTTCAGATCGAAGAAATCGATCTGACACATGTAACGGACAGCGAGCAAACAGCCAAAATCAATGAATACAAAGAACAGGATAAGATCAAGGGCTTTGATTTGACGCGGGATATTCCGATGCGGGCAGCCATTTTCAAAAAATCGGAAGAAAGCTTTGAATGGGTGTGGAGCTACCACCACATCATTTTGGACGGCTGGTGCTTCGGCATCGTCGTGCAGGATCTGTTTAAGGTATACAATGCCCTGCGCGAACAAAAGCCGTACAGCCTGCCGCCGGTCAAACCGTATAAAGACTATATCAAGTGGCTTGAAAAGCAGGATAAACAAGCATCACTGCATTACTGGCGCGAGTACTTAGAAGATTTTGAAGGACAAACGACATTTGCGGAGCAAAGAAAGAAACAAAAGGACGGCTATGAGCCGAAAGAGCTGCTCTTCTCACTGCCGGAGGAGGAAACAAAAGCATTTACCGAGCTTGCAAAATCGCAGCATACCACTTTGAGTACGGCGCTGCAGGCGGTTTGGAGTGTATTAATCAGCCGCTACCAGCAGTCCGGCGATTTGATCTTCGGCACAGTCGTTTCCGGGCGCCCCGCAGAAATCAAAGGCGTTGAACATATGGTCGGGCTGTTTATCAATGCTGTCCCGAGGCGGGTGAAGCTGTCTCGGGATACCACATTTAACGGCTTGCTCAAGCAGCTGCAGGAGCAATCGCTGCAGTCTGAGCCGCATCAATATGTGCCGCTCTATGACATCCAAAGCCAGGCCGATCAGCCAAAGCTGATTGACCACATCATTGTGTTTGAAAATTATCCGCTTCAGGATGCAAAAAATGAAGAGAACAGTGAAAACGGCTTTGATATGGAGGATGTACACGTTTTTGAGAAATCGAATTATGATCTCAACCTGATGGCTTCTCCAGGTGATGAGATGCTGATTAAGCTTGCCTATAACGGGAATGTGTTTGATGAGGCGTTTATCCTGCGCTTAAAATCTCAGCTTCTCACAGCGATTCAGCAGCTCATCCAGAAGCCGGATCAGCCTGTCAATACGATCAGACTTGTTGATGAAAAGGAAAGAGAGCTTCTGCTTACCGGCTTAAACCCGCCGGCTCAGACTCATCAGGCGAAGCCTCTGACGGATTGGTTCAAGGAAGCGGTGAATGTAAATCCTGATGCGCCGGCGCTTACGTATTCCGGCCAGACTCTTTCCTATCGTGAATTAGATGAGGAAGCGAACCGTCTTGCGCGCCGTTTGCAAAAGCAAGGTGCGGGCAAAGGCTCCGTTGTCGCGTTGTACACGAAGCGCTCGCTTGAGCTGGTGATCGGCATTCTCGGTGTATTAAAAGCAGGAGCGGCTTATCTGCCGGTTGATCCGAAGCTGCCGGAGGACCGAATCTCGTACATGCTGGCTGACAGTGCGGCAGCCTGTCTGCTGACACATCAGGAGATGAAAGAAAAAGCGGCTCAGCTGCCGTATACAGGAACAACACTTATCATCGATGATCGGGCACGGTTTGAGGAACAGGCAAGCGATCCTGCAGCCGCAGTTGATCCCGATGATCCTGCGTATATTATGTATACGTCCGGCACAACCGGAAAGCCGAAGGGCAATATCACCACTCATGCCAATATTCAAGGATTGGTCAAGCATGTAGATTACATGGCATTTTCTGAACAAGATACGTTCTTATCTGTTTCCAATTACGCCTTTGACGCATTTACCTTTGATTTCTACGCATCAATACTGAATGCGGCACGGCTCATTATCGCAGATGAACATACACTGCTTGATACAGAACGGCTCACTGATCTGATCCGGCAGGAGAATGTCAATGTCATGTTTGCGACAACCGCACTTTTTAATCTTCTCACCGATGCGGGAGAGGAGTGGCTGAAGGGGCTCCGCTGTGTGTTATTCGGGGGTGAGCGCGCTTCTGTGCCTCACGTCAGAAAAGCGCTTGAGATCATGGGGCCTGGCAAGCTGATTAATTGCTACGGGCCGACTGAGGGCACGGTGTTTGCGACAGCTCACGTCGTGCATGATATCCCGGATTCCATTTCCTCATTGCCGATCGGAAAGCCGATCAGCAATGCCAGTGTTTATATTCTGAACGGGCAAAATCAGCTTCAGCCGTTCGGAGCTGTCGGTGAACTGTGCATCAGCGGAATGGGTGTATCAAAAGGGTATCTGAACCGTCATGACCTGACGAAGCAAACGTTTATCCCAAATCCGTTCAAGCCGGGAGAAACGCTTTACCGCACAGGGGATTTAGCACGCTGGCTGCCGGATGGAACAATTGAATACGCCGGGCGTATTGACGACCAGGTCAAAATACGCGGACACCGGATTGAGCTTGAAGAAATCGAAAAGCAGCTGCAGGAATACCCGGGTGTGAAAGATGCGGTCGTTGTTGCAGACCGCCATGAGTCCGGAGATGCATCAATCAATGCCTACCTCGTGAACCGGACGCCGCTTTCAGCTGATGACGTAAAGAGGCACTTGAAAAAACAGCTTCCTGCTTACATGGTGCCGCAAACCTTTACTTTCTTAGAGGAGCTTCCGTTAACGACAAACGGGAAGGTCAATAAACGGCAGCTGCCGAAACCGGATCAGGCTCAGCCGGCGAAAGAATGGATCGGGCCTCGAAACGCGACGGAAGAAACAATTGCGCACATCTGGTCCGACATCCTCGGCAGACAGCAGATCGGGATTCATGATGATTTCTTCGCGCTCGGAGGCCATTCCTTAAAAGCGATGACGGCAGCGTCACGCATTAAAAAAGAGCTCGGTGCGGACATTCCGGTGCAGCTGTTATTCGAAGCGACGACAATCGCAGACATTGCCGGTTATCTGCTTCACGGTGAAGAAAAAGGAATGAAAGATCTCACCATCATGAATAAAAATCAGTCTGACACACTGTTTGCGTTCCCGCCGGTTCTCGGTTACGGGCTGATGTACCAGCCGCTGGCAAAACAGCTGTCCGGCTATAAAATCTGTGCGTTTGATTTTATCGAGGAAGACAACCGCATCGAACGCTACACAGAGCTGATCAATCAGCTCCAGCCGGAAGGACCGGTCAAGCTGTTCGGATACTCGGCAGGCTGCACGCTCGCCTTTGAAACGGCCAAACAGCTTGAAGCCGAAGGACGTAAAGTGGAGCGGCTGATCATGGTCGATTCCTATAAAAAACAAGGCGTCAGCGACTTAGAAGGCCGCACCGTAGAAAGTGATGTCCAGGCGCTGATGAAGGTAAACCGGGACAATGAAGCGCTGAATAACGAAGCCGTCAAAGAAGGTCTCGCCAAAAAAACAAACGCGTTTTATTCTTATTTCGTGCATACCGTCAGTACCGGCACGGTTAATGCGGATATAGATCTATTAACGTCAGAACCGGACTTTGCGATGCCGCCGTGGCTCGCTGCGTGGGAGGAAGCCACGACAGGTGAATGCCGTGTGAAAAAAGGCTGCGGCACGCACGCAGAAATGCTTCAGGGAGAATGTCTCGAAAGGAATGCGGCATATTTGCTCGAATTCCTAAGGAAGGAACATCCGAAGCTGACAACTTCACGATAGAAAAGGAGGAAGCCCGCCAATGGTCCAGCTCTTTAAATCGTTCGATACCACGGAAAAAACGCAGCTTATCTGTTTTCCGTTCGCAGGAGGCTATTCCGCATCATTCCGCCCGCTCCACACCTATCTTCAAGGTGAGTGTGAGATGCTTGCCGCGGAACCGCCGGGACACGGAACAAATCAAATGTCCCCCGTTGAGGATTTTGAACAGCTTGTCAGTTTATACAAGCAGGAGTTGAATCTCCATCCTGACCGCCCGTTTGTGCTGTTCGGCCACAGTATGGGAGGCATGGTCGCTTTCAGGCTGGCGCAAAAGCTGGAGCGGGAGGGCATTTACCCGCAGGCCGTGATCATCTCAGCCATTCAGCCGCCGCATGTGGAAAGGAAAAAAGTGTCTCATCTTGATGATGAAAAATTTCTCGCCCATATTATCGAGCTTGGCGGAATGCCGCAGGAGTTAGTGGAGAATAAGGAGGTCATGTCATTTTTCCTGCCTTCTTTCAGATCCGACTACCGCGCGCTTGAAAGCTTCCGTCCGTCTGATTCTCACATGATTCAATCACCCGTCCATATTTTTAACGGGCGGAAAGATAAAAAATGTATCAAAGATGCGGACGGATGGAAAAAATGGGCCGGCAATCCCGTATTTCATGAGTTTTCGGACGGCCACATGTTCATATTAAGTGAAACTGAAAAAGTGGCGGAACGAATATATGAGATTATTAACAGGAGCACTGCAGGCCAATTGTTATAGGATATGACAGACAGCATTTGCTGTCTGTTTTTTGTAACAAAAACCGCCCGCGAGTTTTCTCATTTATCAAAAATTTTATGTTATGATTTGATGGAATATAATTTTGAAGGGATTGTCGTACATGAATGATGCAGCAAAAGAGCTGAACAGAACATTATCTGAAGAAAACCCGCACGTGCTTCATATGCTTTCTGATTTGGGCAGAGAGTTGTTTTATCCGAAAGGGGTGCTGACACAATCGGCGGAAGCGAAAGCCAAGGCCGGAAAGTATAATGCCACGATCGGAATCGCCACCTCACAAGGCGAGTCCATGCACTTTTCCCATATTCAAGAGACACTGTCCGCCTATAACCCCGATGATATCTACGATTATGCTCCGCCGCAGGGAAAAGAGCCGCTCAGACAGGAATGGCTGAAAAAAATGCGTCTCGAAAATCCTTCATTAGCCGGCAAAGACATCAGCACGCCGATCGTGACAAACGCTTTAACACACGGGCTGAGCATTGCTGCCGACTTGTTCGTCAATGAAGGGGATACGCTGCTTCTGCCTGATAAATATTGGGGAAATTACAATTTCATTTTCGGTGTCCGGCGCAAGGCATCCATTGAGACGTACCCGCTTTTTCAGCAGGATGGGCGTTTTAATGCGGCGGGGCTGTCCGAGCTGCTGAAAAAGCAGGAAGAAAAGGCGATTGTCGTGCTGAATTTCCCGAATAATCCGACAGGCTACACGCCGGGAGAAGAGGAAGCGGCAGAAATCGTCAGCGTGATCTTGGAGGCGGCAGAAGCCGGCAAAGAGATTGTCGTGCTCGTAGACGATGCGTATTACAATCTGTTTTACGATGAAACGGCCATTCAGGAATCCATCTTCAGCAAACTCGCCCAAGTGCACGACCGGGTGCTTTGCGTGAAAATAGACGGCGCGACGAAGGAAAATTACGCATGGGGCTTCCGCGTCGGTTTTATTACGTACAGCACAAAAAGCGAAAAAGCGCTGCGCGTGCTCGAGGAAAAAACAAAAGGGATTATCAGGGGAACGATTTCAAGCGCCCCGCACCCGTCCCAAACATTCATGCTTCGGGCGATGCAGTCACCGGAATACGAGAAAGAAAAATCGCTGAAATATAACATCATGAAAAAACGGGCTGACAAAGTGAAAGCCGTTCTTGCAGAAAACAAGCATTATGAAGACGTATGGACGCCTTATCCGTTTAACTCGGGTTATTTCATGTGTGTCCGGCTGAAAGACATAAACGCCGGCGAATTGAGAGTGTCGTTGCTTGAAAAGAGAGGAATCGGAACGATATCCATTAATGAAACCGATTTGCGAATCGCATTTTCATGTGTTGAAGAAGAACACATCGCGGATCTGTTCGAAGAAATTTATCAAGAAGCAAAGCAGCTGCAGAAACAGGCGGAAATATCAGGCTGACAAAAAAGGAGGGGACACCCTCCTTTTTCTATGCTTACAGCAGCTCTTCATACGTTTTCATCTCAATCCCGTCACAAAAATCGGGATGCGCCGCACAAACGGCCAGCTTATACTCCTCGTCCGCCTCATATGTGCGGATGAAACAAGGTTCATGCCCGTCCGGGAGCTCAATGGACACATGGCCGTCGTCTTTAAGGCGGACGCTGAATGAATCAAGCGGCAGGGAAAGCCCTTTTCCGGCCTGCTTGATAAAGCTTTCTTTCATCGACCACAGGTGGTAAAAATAATCGGTCTGCTGATCGGGGTGTTTCGCTTGCAGATCACTGTATTCCGTCGGTGAAAAAAACCGTTTGGCGATATCAATCGTGCCGGGCTTCATTTTTTCAATATCAATGCCGATCGGTTTTGAATCAACAGCACACACGATCCAGCGCCCGGAGTGGGAAATGTTAAAGTGCATGTCCGGAAGCGCGGGGATGTACGGCTTTCCGTATTCCTGGACGCTGAATGAAATCCCGGCCGGATCAAGTCCGTAAGCCTTCGCCGCAGCGGTGCGGATCAGCATGTCGCCGATCAAGGTGCGGTGAGCATCCTCCTTATGGTAAAAGCGCCGGCATTTTTCCCGCTTTTCGGCGGACACGGCCGCCATCATCCGATCCTCTTCCCCTGCAGAAAGCGGGCGGTCCATATATACTCCGTAAATCTTCATGTCCAGATCCTCCGTCTGAAAATATTGTCAAAACCATCCTATCATATCAGACGAAAGCTGTCCGAAAATAAAAAAAACAAAACCGTTTCGGCTTTGTTTTTAATGAACGGACGTTGCCCGCCCGGAGATCGCGTATGTTAACAGTTTAGAGGACTGCGGCAAAGAAAAACGCAGAATCAGCCCCGTCAAAACAGCCGTAATAATGGTTCCGGCGCCGATCGGTCCGCCCATCATCCAGGCTGCGGCAAGAATCGTCAGCTCAATGCCGTTCCGCACCCATTGTACGTTCCAGCCCGTTTTTTCAGATATCAGCATCATCAGAGAGTCCCGGGGGCCCGCGCCGAGCCCTGCTGATACGTAAATACCGACGCCGCAGCCGATCAGCAGCAATCCGATAGAAAAGAACACGGCCGCTAAGGAAAAAGCGTGCGCCTCAGGAAGCAGAAACGAAAAGAAATCAATAAACATTCCCATCAGCACCATGTTTAAGATAGCACCGATTTTCGGGAGCGTCCTCGTGAACAGGCAGGTTAAAGCGACGATGACCGCGCCGACCACGATGGACCATTGTCCGACAGAAAGCCCGAAATGCTGAAAAAGCCCATAATGAAAGGCATCCCAAGGGCTGATGCCGAGAGCTTTTCCTTTAATGGTTAACGATACCCCGAAAGACAAAATCAACAGACCGGCAAAATAAAACGTCCAGCGCATCAAGAATTCCCGCTTCAAAGAGGTCCCTTCTTTCATAAAATTTCATTAATTGTCATTGTAGCATAACCGCCAAAAAAAAGAAGAAGCGAAATCAGTGTTTCGCTTCTTCTCCCGCTCCTACAAAGGATTCAGTATACGATTTAAAAACCGCTGCGTGCGTTCTTCTTTCGGCGCGGAAAAAATGTGGGCCGGCGGTCCTTGTTCCACAATGACGCCGCCGTCAATGAAGATGACTTCATCGGCCACTTCCTGCGCGAATTTGATTTCATGGGTGACGACAACCATCGTCCAGCCTTCGTTCGCCAGATCCTTAATCACTTTGAGCACCTCGCCGACCAGCTCCGGATCAAGCGCTGATGTCGGTTCGTCAAACAGCATCAGCTCAGGCTGAATCGCAAGCGCGCGGGCGATGCCGACCCGCTGCTGCTGACCGCCGGAAAGCTGGAACGGATATAAATCCATTTTGTCTTTCAGTCCGACTTTTTCCAGAAGCTCCATCGCTTCTTTTCTGACTTGCTCCTTGTCGCGCTTTTGCACTTGAATGGGTCCTTCCATGACGTTTTCAAGCGCCGTGCGGTGAGGAAACAGATGATACGCCTGAAAGACCATGCCTGATTTGCGGCGGAGGCGAAGAATATCAGCCTGCTTCACTTTTTTGGAGAAATCTATTGCAAAATCTGAGAATGCCAGCTCGCCGCGATTGGGGATCTCAAGCGCGTTCAGACAGCGCAGAAGCGTCGTTTTTCCTGAACCGGACGGCCCCAGAATGGCGATGACTTTCCCTTTTTCTATCTCCATATCTATCTTTTTTAAAATTTCATTCTGTCCGAATGATTTATTTAATCCTTTGACGGAAAGCATATCGAAACCTCCTTATTTGGCCACATAACGGTCGAGACGCCGTTCGATCACGTGCTGTACGATTGACAGCAAGAAGCAGATGATCCAATAAATAAAGGCGGCTTCAATATAGATGACCAAGATTTGATCAAGGTTTTGCGCGCCGATTTCCTGCGCTTTTCTGAACAGCTCCGCGACGAGAATCTGTGACGCGAGAGATGTATCCTTGATCAGGCTGATAAATGTATTTGATAATGGCGGAATGGACACGCGAAATGCCTGCGGCAGGATCACGCGGAACAATGTCTTGCGATAGGTCATGCCGATCGTATAACCGGCTTCCCATTGCCCTTTCGGCACGGATGAAATAGATGCCCGGATGATTTCAGAAGCATAGGCGCCCACGTTTAATGAAAACGCGATGACTGCGCTTGGGAAAGGGTCCAGCGTAATATTAAATGTCGGGAACAGATAAAAAATGATGAACAATTGAACGAGAAGAGGAGTGCCGCGCACCGCTGATACGTATACGCTGAACACCCATCTCAATGGTTTCATATTTGACATTCTGGCGAGCGCCGTAATCAGCGCGATGATCATTCCGAAAATAAAGGAAAGAATGGTAAGGGGAATCGAGTAATAGATTCCCCCGGAAAGAATCGGCCAGAATGACTGCTGCACCAAATCCCACGGAATGGCTGTTGCAATCACGGGCTCCGGCATGTTACTTAGAAACATCTTCGCCGAACCATTTTTTCGCTATTTTAGAAAGAGTCCCGTCCTCTTTCATTTCTTTTAACGCTTTGTTGACGTGAGTCACAAGTTCGCCGCTTCCTTTTCGGAATGCGAAATACGTCTGCTGCGGCTGGCCTGCTTCAAACGCGATTTTCACGTTTTTATTGCCGGACGTTTTTAAGTAGTTCAGTACGGCAAGTTTATCGTTGTAAGTCAGATCAGCGCGGCCCTGCTGAATGAGCTGAAGGGATTGAGCCATGCCTTCAACGCCTTCAATTTTCGCGCCGGCTTCTTTCGCTAATTTATTGTAATTGCTTGTTAATGACTGAGCCGCTGTTTTTCCTTTGACATCAGCCTCTTTCGCAATCGTGCTGTCTTTTTTCGTCACGACGACTGCATTTGACGTTGTGTATTTATCAGAAAAATCATATTGGTTTTCACGGCCTGTTTTGCCGACTTGGTTGGCGACGACGTCAAACCGTTTCGCGTTTAATCCGGCAAACATGCTGTCCCATTGCGTTTCTTTGAAGTCAGCTTTCAGACCGAGGCGTTTCGCGACTTCTTGAATCACTTCAACATCATATCCGGTCAGTTTGTCACTCTTTTTATCATGGAAGGTAAATGGTTCGTACGTTCCTTCTGTGCCGACGGTCAGTACGCCTTTTTTCTTGACAGAAGCCCAAAGATCGCCGTCTTTTGACTTAGATCCGCTGTCCTGTGAGTTTCCGCAGGCTGCAAGCATTGCGATGCTGACCATCATGAACAAAGCGAATAATGCTTTTTTCATCTTCTTTATTCCCCACTTTTCTGAGTAGTTTTATTGAGAAAAAATAGCTCCCAATTGTAAAGGATAACTTTTTTTTAGTATGAGTCAAGTAATTGGTTTTCATAAGCGGGAATTCTTCGTGTTCTGAGATCAAAATAATTCCAAAAACTGTCTGACAGGCTTCGGCAGGTAGCTGTCTTTCCTCCAGATGACGGCCGGTGTCATGACAAACGGGTTGTCTTCGATGATAACCGTTTTGACATGCGAGCGCATATGGACGGGAATCATCGTCAAAGGCAGAATCGTGGCGCCGAATCCTGACGATACGAGGCTCAAGAGTGTCGCGGAGTCATGGCATTCACATACAACCTGAAGGTCGAGACCGTACTGTTCACAAACTTGGAGGACTTGGTCATACACACCTCTTCCATTGACGGTACGCAAAAGGATCAGAGGCAAAGAGGCGATGTCATTCAGTTTAATCGTTTCTCCGCACAGTCGTTTTGAATGCTCGGACAGCACCAATACACACGGAATGTCTTCAAGCTCCTTCGATTCAATGCCGTCGTTTTTAATCAAGGTGGTGGTCACGGCGGCGTCAATCTGCCGGGTTTCCAGAAGCTCGAGCAGTGAGACGGGTTCATCTTCCCAAATGTTAAAGGTGAGATGCGGAAACCGCTCTTTCATCTGTGACACTTTCTCAAGCATGAGAGCGGCGCAGTAAATGGTTGACCCGACGGCAAGTGTGCCGGCCACCTCCTCCTTCAGCTCTTGTACCTCGATTATAGCGTCCTCAAACTTATGAAGAATTTCTTTCGCTCTTTTCAAAAAGACATTTCCTTCATATGTAAGGGTCATTTGTTTCTTTTTATGGCGGTCAAACAGAATGACGCCCAATTCTTCTTCGAGCTGTTTCAGCTGTCTGCTTAAAGGCGGCTGTGCCATATGAAGCTTTTTGGCGGCCGTCGTGATTTTCTGCTCTTGGGCAATGGTGATGAAATAACGCAATTGCCGGATATCCATGAGAACGCGCTCCTTTCTTTTATACCTTTAAGGTATGATACATAGATTTAACGAATATTTTTCATATGGATATATCAGGAGTATGATGGTTTTGACACCACATTTCAAGCGTAAAGGAGGGGTCAATATGAAGCTCGTCATCGGAATGACCGGGGCAACGGGAGCCATATTCGGGATCAGGCTTTTAGAATATTTAAAAGCTGCGGAGATCGAAACCCATCTTGTCGTGTCTCCTTGGGCAAATGTCACCATTACACATGAAACCGATTATACGTTAAAAGATGTCGAGAAACTCGCATCCTATACGTATTCTCACAAAGACCAGGCGGCGGCGATTTCAAGCGGTTCGTTTGAAACGGACGGGATGATCATCGCTCCGTGCAGCATGAAATCACTGGCAAGCATCCGCACCGGAATGGCTGACAATCTGCTGACCAGAGCGGCTGACGTCATTCTGAAGGAGCGGAAAAAACTTGTGCTGCTGACAAGAGAAACGCCGCTCAGCCAAATCCATTTAGAAAATATGCTAGCGCTTACAAAAATGGGTTCCGTCATTCTTCCGCCGATGCCGGCATTTTATAACAAGCCGGCTGACATGGATGAATTGATCGACCATATTGTGTTCCGGACGCTCGATCAGTTCGGCATCCGTCTGCCGGAAGCGAAACGGTGGTACGGAATTGAAAAACAAAAAGGAGGAATCTGATAATGGCCTATCAGGATTTTAGGGAATTTCTCGCCGCTCTTGAAAAAGAAGGGCAGCTCTTAACAGTCAACGAAGAGGTAAAACCGGAGCCGGATCTGGGTGCCGCTGCGCGTGCAGCCAGCAATCTCGGGGATAAAACCCCTGCGCTTTTGTTTAACAATATTTACGGACATCACCATGCGCAGGTGGCTCTGAATGTCATCGGCTCGTGGCCGAATCACGCGATGATGCTCGGCATGCCGAAAGATACGCCTGTAAAAGAACAATTCTTTGAGTTTGCCAAACGGTACGATGCATTTCCGGTGCCGGTCAAACGGGAAGAAACCGCGCCGTTTCATGAAAATGAAATAATGGAAGATATCAATCTATTCGACATCCTTCCGCTATTCAGAATCAACCAGGGGGACGGCGGCTATTACTTGGATAAAGCGTGTGTCATTTCCCGCGATCTTGAAGATCCGGACAATTTCGGCAAGCAGAATGTCGGCATTTACAGAATGCAGGTAAAGGGAAAAGACCGCCTCGGCATTCAGCCCGTGCCTCAGCATGATATTGCGATTCATCTTCGCCAAGCTGAAGAACGCGGCGTGAATCTTCCCGTTACGATCGCGCTCGGCTGTGAGCCGGTGATTACGACAGCTGCGTCAACTCCGCTGTTATACGATCAATCCGAGTATGAAATGGCCGGCGCGATTCAAGGGGAGCCCTACAGAATCGTCAAATCTAAATTGTCTGATTTAGACATCCCTTGGGGCGCTGAAGTCGTTCTGGAAGGAGAGATCCTTGCGGGAGAACGGGAATACGAAGGACCTTTCGGTGAGTTCACGGGCCATTATTCAGGCGGCCGCAGCATGCCGGTGATCAAAATCAAACGGGTATATCATAGAAACAATCCGATTTTTGAACATTTATACTTAGGCATGCCGTGGACGGAGTGCGATTATATGATCGGCATTAATACGTGCGTGCCGCTTTACCAGCAGCTCAAGGAAGCTTATCCGAACGAAATTGTCGCCGTGAACGCGATGTATACGCACGGGCTGATCGCCATTATTTCCACAAAAACGCGCTACGGCGGGTTTGCCAAGGCGGTCGGCATGCGCGCCCTGACCACGCCGCACGGACTCGGCTACTGCAAAATGGTCATTGTCGTGGATGAGGATGTCGATCCGTTTAACCTCCCGCAAGTCATGTGGGCGCTCTCAACGAAAATGCATCCGAAACACGATGCAGTCATCATTCCTGACCTGTCCGTCCTTCCGCTTGACCCGGGGTCTGATCCGGCAGGGATGACACACAAAATGATTCTTGACGCGACAACGCCTGTCGCGCCGGAAACAAGAGGCCATTATTCTCAGCCGCTTGATTCTCCGCTGACAACGAAAGAGTGGGAACAAAAACTGATGGACTTAATGAATCAATAAGAAAGGATGAGATTGCAATGAAAACATGCCCGCGCTGTGAATCGAAAAAAGGAGAAACCGTCAGCCAATCGCCGGTCAAAGGCGCTTGGGAAATATACCAATGCCAAACCTGCTTTTTCACATGGAGATCCTGTGAACCGGAAAGCATCACGAATCCGGCGGCATTCAACCCGGCATTTAAAATTGATCCGAAAGAAACGGAGACGGCCACGCATGTTCCCGCTGTTCCGGAAAGAAAAGCGTAATGCTGACGGAGCAGCTGCCGGAGGCGCTTTACACGCTTTTAGACGGAACGGAGCTTGAAAAAAAGCAGCACGACGCATTTGTGCTCCAATCCGTGACAAAAGAAGGCCGTCCGCACGCGGCCATGATCAGCGCCGGTGAAATCGTGGCCGTGAGCAGAACAAATCTCCGGCTCGCCTTATGGAAAAACACGACGACCGTAAGCAGCCTGCTGCATTCGGGACAAGCGCTTTTCATCGCCTGGCACGGAGGAGCCGCATATTACGTCACATTGGAATGTGAGGCGCTTCCGCCGCTGAAAGAGGCGAAACACGAGCGGGAACGGTTCAGCTGCCGCGTGATCACCGTCAAGGAAGATCGGGCGAAATACGCGGATCTGATATCCGGACCGGCCATCCAGCTCCACGAACCGGAAGATGTCTTGAAGAGATGGAGAGAAACACTTGAGGAGTTAAAACGATAGACGCATAAAAAAAGCCTGCGGACGATTGGGACTGACCCCT
>NZ_CP089436.1:3109321-3271833 GCF_021228595.1 Bacillus sp. FCW2
GGTTAGAATGCCTGCCTGTCACGCAGGAGGTCGCGGGTTCGAGTCCCGTCCGGACCGCCATTTTTATTGTAAACGAAACGATCATGTTTTCGTTTTTTTTGTGTTTTCTTTTAAATGCTGGCAGCTTGGTATCTAACCAAGCTTTCTTTTATATCGTTAAAGTCTTGGATATTGAAACATAATCCGATACACTAGAAAGAGCTGTATTTCACAAGAGCGTCAGAAAGGGAGACGGGAGATATATGGATGAGTTTGATTTGATTCACAGTATTACGCCGCATTCGCATTATCATCCTTCCGTCGATGTAGGGATCGGTGATGATGGTGCGGTTTATACAGCGTCACCCCATATGCAGCAAATTGTCTGCCTTGATACAATGGTGGAGAATGTCCATTTTAAATTAGAGTATTCCTCTCCTCATGATATCGGTTATAAGGCGCTTGCTGTTAACATTAGTGACGTGGCGGCGATGGGAGGCATTCCGAAGTTTTATTTGGTGTCTCTAGCGGTTCCTTCTTGCTGGCAGAAAGCTGACGTCCAGGCAATGTATGAAGGAATGGCGGAACTGGCGAAACTATATCAAATGGATTTGATCGGGGGAGATACCGTCTCCGCTTCCGGTCAAGCCGTAATTACCGTTACTGTCATCGGAGAAGTTGAGAAGGATCGCGCTTGTCTGCGAAGCTCGGCAAGACCCGGGGATGTTGTGTTTGTTACGGGGGATATCGGCTCGTCCGCAGCAGGACTGTCTCTTTTATTGGGAGAAACACTCCCTTCTGCTTTTCATACGAGTGATTATTTTATCCGAAAACATAAACGGCCCATTCCGAGAGTTCAGGTCGGCCGCTTCTGCTCTCAGCTTCAGCGCGCGGCTTTGAATGATATCAGTGACGGATTGGCCAGTGAGCTGCATGAAATAGCTGCGGCAAGTTCAGTTACGATAGAAATTGAAGAACAACTTCTGCCGGTGCATCCGGATTTGCCTGAGGCAGATTCTGAGTGGAAGAAATGGGTGTTATTCGGCGGTGAAGATTTTGAATTGGTTGGAACGGTTTCTCAGCAAGAGTGGATTTCTTTGCTTGATTACTGCACTCAATCAGGCATTCCGATTGCGAAGATAGGAGCGGTGTCTGAACGGAAGGAAGCATGTGTTCTTTTGACAGCCAATGATCACAGACAAATCGTCCTTGAGAAAAAAGGATACAATCATTTTAAATAAGACGGGTGACTCACTTTGAAGACATTACAATGGAGAACGAAAAACCCCGAAGAAACGAAAGCCGTAGCCAAGCTTGCCGCTTCTTTGGCAAAGCCGGGAGACATTTTGACACTGGAAGGTGACTTAGGCGCGGGAAAAACGACTTTTACAAAGGGTTTTGCCGAAGGACTGGGAATCACGAGAGTGGTAAACAGCCCGACTTTTACAATTATAAAAGAATACCATGACGGTTCGCTTCCTCTATATCATATGGATGTGTATCGTATGGAGGATGAAAGCGAAGACTTAGGGCTTGAAGAATATTTTGAGGGACAAGGCGTCTGTTTAATTGAATGGGCTCATTTAATTCAGGATCAGCTGCCTGCTGAACGGCTGCAGATCGTCATCAAGAGAGCCGGTGATGAGGCAAGGGACATTACCTTTACGGCTTGCGGAACACGGTATGAAACGCTTTGTGAGGAGATAAATAAACATGACAATACTGGCAATTGATACGTCAAATTACACGCTGGGTGCCGCGCTCGTTCGTGACAAAACGGTGATGGCGGAGTATATTACATATTTAAAAAAGAATCATTCCGTGCGGGCCATGCCTGCTGTCAATTCATTGCTGAAGGATTGCGGCCTAACACCGCAGGATCTTACAAAAATAGCGGTGGCGAAAGGACCGGGATCGTATACAGGTGTCAGAATCGGTGTGACGCTGGCAAAAACATTAGCATGGTCGCTGAAGCTTCCGGTTTCCGCTGTCTCGAGTCTGGAGGTGCTGGCGGCTAACGGACGGCACTTTCAAGGACTGATCTGCCCGTTATTTGATGCCCGGCGCGGACAGGTATATACGGGACTTTATGAATATCAGGACGGCCGATTACAATCCGTTCTTCCTGATCAGAATGTCCTTTTGACTGATTGGCTCGGAATGCTGAAAGAAAAAGCGTCTCCGGTTTTATTTTTAGGGCACGATACAGCCATTCATGAAGAAACCATTCTGCATGAGCTGACATCACAAGCAGTGATAGGAACGGCTGCACAGCATAATCCGCGGCCGTCAGAGCTGGCGTTTTTAGGCTTGGAAAAAGAAGAAGCGGATGTCCACAGCCTTGTTCCGGATTATTTGCGTCTGGCAGAGGCTGAAGCGAAATGGATGGAATCTCAAAAATAGGGTGATAGGGATGAAAACGAAAACGGCGATTCGAAGCATGCGGCCGGAAGATATTGATCAAATTTATGAAATTGAAACAGCATCCTTTACTTCTCCGTGGACGAAGGATTCATTTTATCATGAGCTTTTGGAAAATCCGTATGCCCACTACCTTGTCATTGAAAAGGACGGCTGTCTGGCGGGGTATTGCGGAATCTGGATTATTATAGATGACGCGCAGATTACGAACATAGCCATTAAGCCGGAATATCGGGGCCAATTATTGGGAGAAGCGCTGTTTCGCTCTGCGATAGAATTGTGCAGAGAAAAAAAGGCAAGAAGGCTCTCTCTCGAAGTCAGGGTCTCAAATCATCCCGCCCAATCCTTATATAAAAAATTCGGTCTTCAGGCCGGTGGAATCAGAAAACAATACTATACAGATAACGGGGAAGATGCGTTATTAATGTGGGTGACATTACATGAGTGAAAAACAAGATATTTATGTATTAGGAATCGAAACAAGCTGTGATGAAACAGCGGCCTCAGTCGTAAAAAACGGGAATGAAATTATTTCAAACGTTGTCGCTTCTCAAATAGAAAGCCATAAACGTTTCGGCGGGGTCGTGCCTGAAATAGCGTCCAGACATCATGTGGAGCAGATTACCCTTGTGATTGAGGAAGCTCTTTCAAAAGCGGAGATGGGCTTTGATGATCTTGATGCGATTGCCGTAACGGAAGGACCCGGACTTGTCGGAGCTCTGTTAATCGGAGTCAATGCGGCAAAGGCGTTAAGCTTTGCCCATCAAATACCGCTAGTCGGTGTCCATCACATCGCGGGTCATATTTATGCAAACAGGCTGATAGGAGAGCTTCAGTTCCCGGCGCTTGCTTTGGTTGTGTCAGGCGGACATACGGAATTGGTTTATATGAAAGAGCACGGTTCATTCGAGGTTATCGGTGAAACGCTGGATGATGCCGCAGGCGAAGCTTACGACAAAGTGGCAAGAACGATGGGGCTTCCTTATCCGGGAGGGCCGCAGATTGATAAGCTGGCTGCTGTGGGAACGGATTCCATTCCGCTTCCGCGTGCATGGCTGGAAGAAGGGTCTTACAATTTCAGCTTCAGCGGCCTAAAGTCAGCCGTGATTAACACGCTTCATAACGCCTCGCAAAAAAATGAGGTGATTCCTCCGGAGGATCTTGCCGCAAGCTTTCAGCAGAGTGTCATTGATGTACTGACGGCAAAAACCTCAAAGGCCGCGAAAGAATACGGGGTTAAACAAGTGCTGCTGGCAGGGGGCGTAGCCGCTAACAAAGGGCTGAGAGCCGCACTGCAGCAGGAATTCAGTCATTCGGGAGATCCCGAGCTTGTCATCCCGCCGCTTTCTTTATGCACGGACAATGCAGCGATGATTGCGGCTGCCGGAACCGTTGCTTTTGAAAAGGGGATCCGGGGTTCATATGATATGAACGGACAGCCCGGTTTGGAATTAACATCCTTTGATCGTCTCACGTTGTAAAACGTGAGGCTTCTTTTTTACTTATTAACAGATAATTCTAACATATCCACAAGATTGTGAGTATATCCAGAAATCCAGGCTGGATAAGGGGCTGTAAGTTGTTAGTAAAGTGGATAAAGTCAGAAAATTTTGTGGATAGTGTGTATAAAACGCTTACTTACATGGCTGACAAGGAGGATAGCTGTGGATAAAAAAGCACCCCTTAAAGAGGTGCTTGACGTTTTCTATTCTTCTGAGGAGAGTTCCTCCCATTCTGCTAATAAGTTTTCGAGCTCTTGATTCAGAGCTTCATTCTCCGCGTGAATGGTCTGTACCTTTTCATGATCCTGATACACGTCAGGATCGCACAGCAGCTCCTCATTGGCGCTGATTTTCTCTTCGGCGGATGAGACGGCTGCTTCGATTTCTTCAATGCGTCTCAGGCGCTGCCGTTCTTTCTTCTTCCATTCTTTTTCTTCCTCGTATGTTCTTTTCGTATCCTGTTTGACCTTGCCGGCAGGCTGAGCCTGCTCCTTTTCCTGCCGTTTCATTTCTTCCAGTTCCAGCTGCTGTGCTTTTTTCTCGGTGTAATAGTCATAGTCTCCCAAATATTCTTCTGCATGATCAGGTGACAGCTCCAGCACTCTTGTGGCGATTCTGTTAATAAAGTAACGGTCATGCGATACAAATAATAGTGTTCCCGGGTAGTCGATCAGGGCGTTTTCCAGCACCTCTTTACTGTCCAGGTCAAGGTGGTTTGTCGGTTCATCAAGGATGAGAAAGTTTGCTTTTTGAAGCATCAGCTTGGCAAGCGCGACTCTTGCTTTCTCCCCGCCGCTTAACGAACGGACCGGTTTCAGGACATCGTCTCCGCTGAACAGAAAGTTGCCGAGGCATGTCCTGATCTCTTTTTCCGGCATGTCCGGATATTCATCCCACAGCTCGTCCAGCACGCGTTTGGACGAGGTCAGTTCAGCCTGCTCCTGATCATAATAGCCGATTGTGACGTTGGAACCGTACGTGATCGACCCGGATTCCGGACTGATTGTATTCATAATGGTTTTCAGCAAGGTTGATTTGCCGATTCCGTTCGGTCCGACGAGGGCGGCGCTTTCGCCTCTTGTCATGCCGAAGGTCAGGTTTTTCAAGAGCGGAGGCTGGCCGTCATAGCTGATGGAAACATCCTGTACGCGCAGGACGTCGTTTCCGCTCTGTTTTGTAATGTCAAAACGGAAGGCGGCTGATTTTTCATCACCGAGCGGCTTTGCCATGACGTCCATCCGTTCAAGCTGTTTTCGTCTGCTTTGGGCTCTTTTCGTTGTAGAAGCTCTGGCCAGATTGCGGTCGACAAAATCTTGAAGCTTGGCGATTTCGTCCTGCTGTTTTTCATACAGCTTCAGGTCTTTCTCATACTGCTCAGCTTTTTGTTCTAAATAGGCGCTGTAGTTGCCGAGGTATTTTTTGCTTTCTGTCCGTGAGACCTCGTACACTTGGCTGACGACTTTATCAAGAAAGTATCTGTCGTGGGAAACGATCAGAATGGCGCCTGAATATCCCTGTAAATAATGCTCAAGCCATGTAAGCGTATCGATGTCGAGATGGTTCGTCGGTTCATCCAGAATAAGCAGATCAGGCTGGGTCAGCAGCAGCTTTCCGAGCGCAAGTCTTGTTTTCTGACCGCCGCTCAGGCTTTGCACTTTCACGGAATCGTCAAATTTTCCGAAGCCGAGGCCGTGAAGGATAGAGCGGACGTCCGCTTCATATTGATAGCCGCCTTTATCCTTGAAATCCTGCTGAAGCCTGTCATAGGTTTTCATCAGCGTCTCAAGCTCCGCCGGGGCGGCCGTGGCCATCTTTTCTTCAATAGAGCGCATTTCTTTTTCCATTGCTTTCAGGAAATCAAAAACGCTCAGCAGTTCTTCTTTTATGGTAAGCTTGGATTCCAAGCCTGTGTGCTGGGCAAGATACCCCATCGTTAATTCTTTCGGTTTGATTAATTCACCCTTTTCATATGAAAGGTGACCTGCGATAATTTTAAGGAGAGTTGATTTGCCGGCTCCGTTTCTGCCTACTATGGCGATGCGATCCCGAGATCTGACTTCAAGCTTTATATTGTTTAAAATAGGATCAGCGCCAAAAGATTTGGATAGCTGATTAATTTGTAAGATCATCATATTATTTCACCTCTGTTATAATAAGTTAAGTGTAGCTTATCAACCTGCTGTCAGCAAACAATACATCAGAATTGGAACATTATAGGATAAGACATCAGGGAGAAAATAGTGTATGATCAGAAGTAAGGAGAGTTTAAATATGAATGGATTTTCTCATTTTAATGAAGAAGGCCGTGCCCGCATGGTGGATATAAGCGATAAATCTTCAACAGTCCGTACTGCCGCTGCGATATCCAGCGTACACATGAAGCATGACGTGTACAGCAGAATCAAAAACCGCGAGATCGGAAAAGGAGACGTGCTGGCTGTCGCACAGGTGGCAGGAATTATGGCCGCAAAGCAGACGTCAGCGATTATCCCGATGTGCCACCCGCTTTCTTTAAGCAGCGTCGACATTTCATTCGGCTGGGAGGAAAAGGATTCAGAAGCCGTTCTTCATATACAGGCAAGCGTAAAAACGAAAGGGAGTACAGGTGTGGAAATGGAAGCGCTAACTTCCGCTTCAGTCTGCGCTTTGACCGTTTATGATATGTGCAAGGCGCTGGATAAAGGAATGGTCATCGGCCCGACCTGCCTCATGGAAAAAACAGGAGGCAAAAACGGTGATTTTAAAAGAGATGCATCTGAGTATAAAGTGGAGGACCAATCATGAACAAGGATCAATCAAAAATTCCACAGGCGACGGCAAAACGGCTGCCGCTTTATTATCGCTTTTTAAAGAATTTACACGCGTCAGGAAAGCAGCGTGTTTCATCAGCTGAACTGAGCGACGCGGTAAAAGTCGATTCGGCCACGATCCGCCGGGATTTTTCCTATTTCGGGGCGCTCGGCAAAAAGGGATACGGCTATAATGTGGATTACCTGCTGTCATTTTTCAGAAAAACACTGGATCAGGATGAAACGACGAACGTCATTTTGATCGGTGTCGGGAATTTAGGGACGGCGTTTCTTCACTATAATTTCACAAAAAATAATAACACAAAAATATCTATGGCTTTTGATGTGAATCAGAGTAAAATAGGAACTGAGGTAGGCGGTGTGCCTGTCTTTGATCTTAATGATTTAGAGCTTCACATTAAGGATGAACCCGTGGCGATTCTTACCGTTCCGGCGGTTGCCGCCCAGTCAATCACCGACCGGCTCGTGTCGCTCGGAATCAAGGGAATCCTTAACTTTACGCCGGCCCGTTTGAATGTGCCGGATCACATTCGAATTCATCATATAGATTTAGCTGTAGAGCTTCAATCATTGGTTTATTTCTTAAAGCATTATTCTGTTTTGGAAGAAATTGAATAGCGAAAGGAGGAGCTGCACATGATCGGTCCTGGAAGCCTTGCGGTTATCGGTGTGGTGGCGGTGATTATTTTCGGTCCGAAGAAGCTTCCCGAATTAGGAAAAGCGGCGGGAGACACGCTTCGTGAATTTAAGAACGCTACTAAGGGATTAGCCGGTGAAGAAGAGGAAAAAAAGAAAGAAGAACAGTAAGATAGGATGACGCGTATGAGAGTGAATCAAATGACGCTTGTGGAGCATATTGCCGAACTTCGGAAACGATTGCTGATTGTGGCGTTATCCTTTACGGTTTTCTTTATTGCCGGCTTTTTTCTGGCAAAACCTATCATTGTGTATCTTCAAAAAGCCGATGAAGTAAAAGAGCTCACCCTTAATGCTTTTAACCTGACGGATCCGCTGTTTATCTTTTTGCAGTTCGCGTTTATCATCGGCATCATTTTGACTTCGCCGATTATTCTCTATCAGATTTGGGCGTTTGTCAGCCCGGGTCTGTATGAGAAGGAGCGCAAAGTAACACTCAGCTATATTCCGATTTCGATCGTGCTGTTTGTCGGCGGTGTGTCGTTTTCTTATTATATTTTATTTCCGCTGGTCGTTGATTTTATGAAGCGGGTTTCGAATGACCTGGATGTCAACCAGGTGATCGGGATTACCGAGTACTTTCATTTTCTGCTGCAGCTGACGATTCCGTTCGGACTGCTGTTTCAGATGCCGGTGCTGATCATGTTTTTAACGAGACTCGGTGTTATCACGCCGAGGTTTTTATCGAAGATCAGGAAGTATGCGTATTTTGTGCTGCTTGTGATCGCCGCGATGATTGCGCCGCCTGAACTGCTGTCTCACTTGATGATTACCATTCCGCTTTGCATTTTATACGAGATCAGCATTCTGATCTCAAAAGCGGCGTACCGGAAAAGGCAGACCGGCAGTGAATCTGATCAGGACGTATCAGCATAAAAAAAGCCATTTCTCCATGATGAGAAATGGCTTTTCTTTTATTTTTGATTTTTTTTCACTTTAAATGAGAAAGCGAACATTTTAAACGAGATGCTGATATTATAAGCGGCGAAAACCATCAGCAGTATGGAATAAAAAGACCACATGCTTCCCGGAGAGCTTGCGGCCAAATACGTAAAGATACAGCCGACTGCGAAATAAATCAAGCCCCAAGTCATTGGGTTCCTCATACAAACAATCCTCCAATAATTAATTGCATTTGCTCACTATGCTGTTCAATATATTTTTGGGCGGGGCCGAGCTGCATGACCACGACAATGGTATTCATCATGACATGGGCGAATATCGGCACAATAATCCGTTTCGTCTGCACATACAAGAACGCAAAGGTAAAGCCCATGGCCGTATACAGCAGCAGGTGCGTGAGGTCTTGATGCACAATGCCGAAAATGACGGAACTGATCAGTCCGGCGATAAAGAAATTCGTTTTTTCATATAATACACCGAAGATGATCTTCCGGAAAATGATTTCTTCAAGAATCGGCCCGACGATAGAAGAAACGATAATCATGAGCGGCATGGCTTTAATAATGTTGAGAATGGCTTTCGTGTTTTCGGAACCGCTGCCCACATGAAAGACATACTGCTCAATCATCCCGGCGATTCCCTGAGAAAATAAAGCGAGCCATATTCCCGCGACCGCCCAGAGAACGGACATGCCGGCGGATGCTTTCTTCCCGTTTCTTAATGTCTGCTTCGGCGCGGTTCTCAAAATCAAGAGAACGATAATCAGGCAGATAAAAAAGCTTACGACGGAATAAATCCCCTGAGCCATGGTGAGATTCGCATTCGTAGGGTGCCCGCCCGCATAGCCGAATTTGTACATTAAAGGAATGCCGATCAATGCGGAAAGCTGCATGATAACATATGTCAAAATGATATACCAATACTGTTTTCTCAAATGATATGTACTCCTTTATCCTATAAAATCAACTTATTTGTTCTTATTGTAACACAAGTGAACTTGACGTGAAAAAAGGAGAAAATCAGTGCGAGAGAGAATCATGTAAGCGTGAAAATTTTTTATTCTTATGACTTGAAATTGGAAGTGAGATTCTTTATTATAATAACTGTGTTAGCACTCTTTAGAGCTGAGTGCTAAAATTACATATTCATACTATTGAGGAGGTTATTACATTGTTAAAGCCATTAGGTGATCGCGTTGTCATTGAACTCGTAGAATCTGAAGAAAAAACTGCCAGCGGAATCGTATTACCGGATTCTGCAAAAGAAAAGCCGCAAGAAGGCAAAATCGTGGCAGCCGGTTCAGGTCGCGTGTTGGAAAGCGGAGAGCGCGTTGCTTTAGAAGTAAAAGAGGGCGACCGCATTATCTTCTCAAAATACGCCGGTACTGAAGTGAAATACGAAGGTACTGAATACTTAATCTTACGTGAAAGCGACATTTTAGCTGTTATCGGCTAAGCAAATAAATATTTTTAAAAATTCGAGGAGGTTTCGTTAACATGGCAAAAGATATTAAGTTTAGTGAAGAAGCACGCCGCGCTATGCTTCGCGGTGTCGATGCGCTTGCTGACGCTGTAAAAGTAACTTTAGGGCCAAAAGGACGCAACGTGGTTCTGGAGAAAAAATTCGGTTCTCCGTTAATTACAAATGACGGTGTGACAATCGCAAAAGAAATTGAACTTGAAGATGCGTTTGAAAACATGGGTGCGAAGCTTGTAGCTGAAGTAGCCAGCAAAACAAACGACGTTGCCGGTGACGGTACGACGACTGCGACTGTACTTGCGCAGGCTATGATCCGCGAAGGCCTTAAAAACGTAACTGCGGGGGCTAACCCTGTCGGCGTGCGTAAAGGTATGGAACAAGCCGTGACTGTAGCAATCGAAAACTTAAAAGAAATTTCTAAGCCGATCGAAGGCAAAGAGTCTATCGCTCAGGTTGCTGCGATCTCTGCTGCTGATGAGGAAGTCGGAAGCCTTATCGCTGAAGCAATGGAGCGCGTAGGAAACGACGGCGTCATCACAATCGAAGAGTCTAAAGGTTTCACAACTGAGCTTGAAGTTGTGGAAGGTATGCAATTCGACCGCGGATATGCGTCTCCTTACATGGTGACTGACTCTGATAAGATGGAAGCGGTTCTTGACAATCCTTACATCTTAATCACAGACAAAAAAATCACAAACATTCAAGAAATCCTTCCTGTGCTTGAGCAAGTTGTACAGCAAGGCAAACCATTGCTTCTGATCGCTGAAGATGTTGAAGGGGAAGCTCTTGCTACACTCGTTGTCAACAAACTTCGCGGCACATTCAACGCTGTTGCCGTTAAAGCTCCTGGCTTCGGTGACCGCCGTAAAGCAATGCTTGAAGACATCTCTGTTCTTACAGGCGGAGAAGTAATCACAGAAGACTTAGGCCTTGACCTGAAATCTACTGAAATCGGACAATTGGGACGCGCTTCTAAAGTTGTGGTAACGAAAGAAAACACAACAATCGTAGAAGGCGCAGGCGACACTGAAAAAATCGCTGCACGTGTCAACCAAATCCGCGCTCAAGTGGAAGAAACAACTTCTGAATTCGACAGAGAAAAATTACAAGAGCGTCTTGCGAAACTTGCCGGCGGCGTAGCTGTCATCAAAGTCGGCGCTGCGACTGAAACTGAGCTGAAAGAGCGTAAACTTCGCATCGAAGACGCCCTCAACTCAACTCGCGCAGCTGTTGAAGAAGGTATCGTATCCGGCGGTGGTACAGCGCTTGTCAACGTATACAACAAAGTCGCTGCAGTTGAAGCTGAAGGCGATGCGCAAACAGGTATCAACATCGTGCTTCGCGCGCTTGAAGAACCGATCCGTCAAATCGCGCACAATGCAGGTCTTGAAGGATCTGTCATCGTTGAGCGCCTGAAAAACGAAAAAATCGGCGTAGGCTTCAACGCTGCAACCGGCGAATGGGTAAACATGATCGAAAAGGGTATCGTTGACCCTACAAAAGTGACACGTTCTGCTCTGCAAAACGCAGCTTCTGTAGCAGCAATGCTCTTAACAACTGAAGCTGTTGTCGCTGACAAACCGGAAGAAAACGCCGGCGGCGCAGGAATGCCTGACATGGGCGGCATGGGCGGTATGGGCGGCATGATGTAAACCGACAAAAAACCCTTGATTTACAAGGGTTTGTCGGCAACGGACGTCATTTTTAATGCCCTCTTGATGCCATTTAACTTTTCGAGGCTTCTCATGAGTTCACCGAACTTGTGAGAAGCTTCTTTTTTTCTGTCTTGCGGGCTTTCGATTAAATTATGTAATCGATTAAAGCTTCAAATTCAAAACAAAAAACATAGCATGTTCATCAATGAAATATTAACAGCCGCTTTTTCTATAGCTTAATATTATATTTGTCTATAATTTTTTGCATGTACTCTTCTACGTCTGGTTTATTTTCTGGGTGTCGTTCTAGATATTGATCAACAATTTTATTTAAATATTTATAGAAATTTTCGTAATCTAAAATTACTTCTTCATCTTCTTTGACTGCTGGGTAGTCGAAATAAAAAGCAATACCTTCATCTCCAAAGTAATCATCTTCCCACTCTTCGTAGTCATCAGCAAATACACACCAGACATTCTCTATACCATAACCTTCCCCGTTGGAGAATTTCTCTAAAATTCGTAAAAAACGTTCATCACCCATCACCTGAAAAAAGTAGTTAATTAAATCTTTACTTTTATTATCCATTTCATTTTCACTCCGAATTATTTAATCATTTAAAGTTGGGAAAAAATTTGTTATTTCTCCAGTTGCTTCATCAATATAACCTTCAAACTTGAGACCGTTTTTAGCGTATCCAGTTACTTTTCTCCCGACTACTTCTCCATTTCTCATTGCTTCTTCTCCCCACTGCAACATTTGTTCGTTTGAGATCTTCTCGGGATCATAAACTGTCTTTGGAGTACGAACTTTTTTTAGTTCTCCAGGTTTGATATTTCCCTCTCTATCTAATGCAGGTAATCCATATTCAATTTCATAGATACCATCAATTGTGGGGTGTTCCCTTTTTGAAATTATACAACTCTTTAAATCCCAACCTTTATCAATAAATGCCTTCTCAAAACTCTGTAGATTGTGACCGCCGACAATACCTTTATTTTTCTTTCTGACTATATCTTCTACCTCAACTAAATGGGTATCATATCCTTGCCTAAAAGTAACATTTATTTTGGAAAAAGCATTATTTTTTTCTTCTTCAATTATACTTTTTAACAATGGTGTGTTTTTAACATTGTGAGTATTCTCAATATCTTGTGCAATTCCTACAAGTGCAGGTTCATATCTGTTTTTAAAAAAGGGATTAAAAAAATTGTTGCCTTTTGTAATTCCTTTATTTACATGAGCAGCAGCTGTTCCGCTCTCAACCACTTTACCTACTTTAGAAAGCTTGGCAGTGGTTTGCACTGCGGCACCTGCACCTTTTGGACCAACGATATTACCGACCGCATAACTGATATAATGTGCTCTTGTGTATGCATCGCCATTTATCATTTTATCATTCCATGAATCGACGATGTTTTTCCAAATTATTTTAGGGTAGGAGGGGACACTTAAGACTGTTGTAATCGTTTTTGTAAGTTTTAGTTCAATAGGGAGTTGTGAAAATTCCCATGCGCCCACAACCAAGTCCTTGATGCCATATATCGTATCATCAATCGCATCGTTAAGCCCATCATTAACCCCATCGATGATATCCAATGCCGTTTTACCTGCGTTGATTACACTTTCACCGACAGCCTTCAGCTGTTTTGCTTGTTCAAGCTGTACCACATACTGAAGCTGTTCAGGGGTAAGACTCTCATACCCGACCTTCTTGGCAATTTCTAAGTAATCATCCGGGTCCGTCACTCCGTCAGCCAGTTTCTTCTTTAATTCTTTGATTTCTCGTTCTTTTGCTTCATCTTTCTTGATCTTCAGATAAGCTTTAGTCTGTTTCTCGATATCTCCTTTCTTCTTATGTATGTCACTTTCTCGATAAGCATTGGCATTGTAGTGAATGGGTGTAGCATTCTTGCCCTTGCCTGTAGATTCCTCAAGCTTTTGGAAGTCTTTCTTGATGAATTGCTCGATTGGCTCTGACTGGGCATATTCAGTAACAAGTGCTTCGTCCACGCTTCCTAATTTATCGACTGTTTTTTTACGTTTGTCCTCTGCATCTGCAAGTTCGTCTTTGAAGTCTTCTGTCGAGAACAAATCAAGCGGAAGAATATCATTGATATCAAGTAGGATATCTTTCATTGCTTTCTTCTGTTCAGACATAATGGATTTTGACTTGGTGTAGGCATTAGCCAGTTCGTGTTCCAGGAAGGATTCTTCTATGTATGCGCCAGACAAGCTGGCGTCCTCTAAAGCGCCTGAAATGCTTGTTAAAAAAGCAATCTTCATATCAATTAGATCAATCCAATTGTCAGCCACACCAGCGTGATCATGATAAAATGCTTTGATGTTGTCAGCGCCCTTTCCGGAAAACTCACTGTCCTCTAAATCAGCTACGGCTTTGAAGGCTTTTTTAAGATTGACCATCTGGCTTCTTAATTCTTTGTATTCTTTTGCACGTTTATCTGCTTCTGAAAGCAGTGTTTTGGCTTCAAATACTTTCATATTCATATCCTTTCATTTAAATAGATCAACAAGATTTTACCATGGGAAAATGAAGAAACAGACGAAATGTGATACAAAAGTGTGAAATGATCAATTTGATCTGTGTTATTTTACCTATATGAATCACTTTTTGGGAGACTGGCAATGTCGTTAGACGGTTCCAGTTGGATGTAAAGCTGACGGCTTTGATGAATCTAAGAAAAAGCGAAAATTGAAGAAGCGCTATTAATGAAAAGGATCCATCTTTTATTAGGATCTCAGAGTCGAGAAAATTTCTATACCCTGTTTGCTTACATTTGGTGGTGTAATTCTTAAAAAGTACATAAAAGATGTTGACGGAGTATTTTTGAAGTGATAAGATTCAATGGCAATGAAAATCAGTAATTTTAAAGAATTACTTTTTGAAGAGGGCGGGATATGCGACTTGAAGAGATTGTGACGGTTAAAATAGGGAGAAATCTTTCTAGAGGACACGAGAAAAATGATCCGACATTAGTTGCTTATACATATGAGGATTTAATAAATGATTTAGATGGCTCGTTTCTAGACTCACAAGTTAGTCTTGGTGCTGAACAATCAAATCATAGAGAAAGCTATTTGAGCAGTGCCGGGGATGTTGTTTTCAGCTTTGTCAGTTCCAAGGCTGGGATCGTGAGTAACTTACATCACGGAAAGGTGATAAACCAAAACTTTGCGAAACTCATGATTGAACACAATGATTTGGATAGTCGATATTTATGTTATGCATTAAATGAGTCGCACACAATGAAAAAGCAAATGGCGATTTCCATGCAAGGAAGTAATGTACCGAAATTGACTCCAGCGATATTAAAAGAATTGGAAATTAAGTTACCAAGTATTGAGAAACAAAAGACGATTGGAAATGCTTATTTCTGTTTGCGAAAGCGTCAAGCTTTGGCGAAGAAACAAGCGGTACTTGAAGAGCAACTTTATTTAGAAGCATTAAAGAGATTAGACCAACAATAGAAAAAGTGAGGAACACAACTATGGCTGAATTACACTCAAAATTATTTAGTGCCGCAGACAACTTGCGAAGCAAAATGGATGCATCAGAGTATAAAAACTACTTATTAGGATTGATCTTTTATAAATACTTATCTGATAAGTTATTAGAAAAAGTCGTTGAAATCGCAGATGAATCGCTAGAAGAATACTACACTCAAGAAAAACAAACGCAGTTGTACCGGGATTTATTAGCGGATGAAGAGATCAAAAATGATTTGATCGAGACGTTAGTCGATACATTAGGTTATGATATTGCGCCGAAGCATTTATTCAATGTATTAGCCAATCAAGCGAAACAAAATACGTTTCAGCTGAATGATTTGAATAAGGCATTTATCGATTTGTCTACGAAATATGACCAATTCAACGGGTTGTTTGACGATGTAGATTTGACATCAAAAAAACTGGGATCAGATGACCAACAGCGAAACATTACGATTACTGAAGTATTGAAGAAACTAAATGATGTCAATGTAATCGGTCATGATGGGGATGTCATTGGGGATGCCTATGAGTACTTAATTGGCCAATTTGCCTCAGAAGCTGGTAAGAAAGCGGGAGAATTTTACACACCTCATCAAGTATCTGACATGATGGCGCGTATTGCCGCAATCGGTCAAGAAGACAAAAAATTGTTTAGCGTATTTGACCCCACGATGGGATCTGGTTCTCTAATGTTGAATATTCGAAACTATATTCATTATCCAGATAGTGTGAAATATCATGGGCAAGAACTAAACACAACAACTTTTAATCTAGCGAAGATGAACTTAATTTTGCATGGTGTGAATAAAGAAGATATGCGTTTACGCAATGGGGATACATTGAACAAAGATTGGCCGACAGATGAGCCATATACCTTTGATTCTGTTCTTATGAATCCGCCTTACTCTGCAAAATGGTCTGCAGATGCTACATTCTTAGATGATTCACGTTTCAATCGTTACGGAAAGTTAGCGCCAAAATCAAAAGCCGACTTTGCTTTTCTTTTACATGGGTTCTACCATTTGAAAGATTCGGGAACGATGGCCATCGTCTTACCCCATGGGGTTCTGTTCCGTGGTGCGGCAGAAGGTGTGATTCGCAAGAAATTATTAGAAGATGGCAGCATTGATGCCGTGATTGGTATGCCAGCAAACTTATTCTTTGGCACATCGATCCCAACAACAGTCATCATCTTGAAGAAAAATCGCAGCACTCGTGATGTGTTATTTATTGATGCAAGTAAAGAGTTTATAAAAGGAAAGAACCAAAATAAACTTTCTAAAGAACATATTGATAGGATTGTCGAAACGTATAAGAAGCGAGAAGACGTTGAGAAATATGCCCACGTTGCAACATTCGAGGAAATCAAAGAGAATGATTTCAATTTGAACATCCCTCGATATGTCGATACGTTTGAAGAAGAAGAACCTGTGGATATGGCTGCAATTGGCTCGAAAATCAAAGATATTCGAAAAGAAAAAGCGGAACTAGAAGCTAGCTTGTATGACATGGTTTCTTCATTGCAATATGATGAAGAAAATGCAGAGTGGATCAAGGGTGCGTTAGAGGTGTTTCATCGTGGAGAATAAACGAGTGCCAGAAGTGAGGTTTGAGGGGTTTAGTGGAAAGTGGGAAAAACATAAGTTATCGGATATTAAAGATGTACGTGATGGAACACATGATTCACCAAAGTACTACAATAAAGGATTCCCATTAGTTACTTCGAAAAATTTAAAAGAAAATGGTTTGGATATGACTGATGTTTCACTTATTTCTGAAGAAGATTTTCAAGCTATCAATAAAAGATCCAAAGTTGACATTGGGGACGTTATTTTTGGGATGATTGGTACAATAGGTAATCCTGTTATAGTTGATAGAACAGGTTTTGCAATTAAAAATGTGGCCCTTATTAAACATGGGGGTGAAATTAGAAATGAGTATCTAATTCAACTATTGAGATCACCAATATTCAAAAAATATATACGAAATGAGAACGCAGGAAATACTCAGAAATTTTTAGGCTTGAGTAAGATTAGAGATTATCAATTTTTATCACCTTCTTATCAAGAACAAACCCAAATCGGCACCTTCTTCAAGCAACTAGACGACACGATCACGCTTCATCAGCAAGAACTAAGCACCCTCAAACAAGCAAAACAGGGATTCTTGCAAAAAATGTTTCCAAAAGAAGGGGAGTCTATGCCGGAGGTTCGTTTCTCAGGTTTTACTGGCGATTGGGAACAGCGTAAACTTCGTGAAATGTTGGCAGAGCCTGTTACTGATGGACCTCATGAAACTCCCAAACTTGAAGAGAGTGGAATCCCATTTATCTCAGTTGATGCAATCGTTGATAATCAGATTGATTTTGACAGAAAACGTGGATATATTTCTGAAGAGATTGATGAGTTGTACTCTAAAAAGTACAGACCTCAATATCATGATGTCTTCTTGGTTAAGTCAGGTTCAACTGTGGGTAAGACGGCAATCGTTGAAACTAAAGAGCGTTTTAATATTTGGTCTCCATTAGCTGCCATGCGCGTTGGTGAAGTGTCTGATCCGTACTTTTTGTATTTCTTATTGCAAACAAGAAAGATGCAAAACCAAGTAAAAGATAAAGCATCTAGCGGTACTCAGCCAAATTTAGGTATGCGAGAACTTGAAAAATTCCATACACAAATCACCCCTAATCTTGAGGAACAAAAGAAAATCGGTGCCTTTTTCCAGCAACTCGACAATCTCATCACCCTTCATCAGCGTGAATTAGAAGCCTTGAAAAAAACGAAAAAAGCATTTCTACAAAAGATGTTTGTGTAACGAATAAAGAGGGGGAGAATCATGGCAACGATCCAGCATAAAGATGAAGCAGAGGTAGAGCGCCGCCTGATTGAAGTGTTAGGTGAAGGGTATAATCAGTGGAATTATCGTCCTGATTTGAAATCTGAAGAAGACCTGTGGGAGAACTTGCGTCAAAAGATTACGCAAAATAACTTATCAGAAATTGGGGAACATCCAATGACTGATAAGGAATTTGACACAATAAAGACAGAGTTATTATCGAAAACACAGACCCCCTTTGATGCTGCTAAATGGCTCAAAGGGGAAAATGGAATTGCTCGAATTACGATTGAACGTGAAGATGTTTCATTGGGTTCCATGTCGTTGGTGCTGTATTCCAATCAAGATATTGGAGGCGGCATCTCTACATACGAAGTCGTTCACCAGATAGCGAAACAAAAAGCAAACGGTGATGGTCGAAATCGGCGATTTGACGTGACACTTCTCATTAATGGATTGCCCATTGTTCAAATTGAGTTAAAACAGGACAGTGCAAAAGACGGCGTATTCCAAGCCTATCATCAAATCAAGAAATACGCAGAAGAAGGAATGTTTCGAAACAATATCTTTTCCACCCTGCAGTTATTTGTCATTTCCAACGAACAAACGACTCGCTATTTTGCCAATGCGCTTCCAAAAGATATGCATAAGAAATTGATCTTTAGCTGGCGGACAACGGATAATCGAAAAGTAGAAAATCTCTATGAGTTTGTGAAACAAGTGTTAAACATTCCAGATGCACACCGCTTGATTGCCAATTATACAATTGTGAGTGAAGACCAAGACAACAAAGCTCTAGTGGTGTTAAAACCGTATCAAATTCATGCCATAGAAGCCTTGTTTACGTCCGCCATGAGGCATCAATCCGGCTTTGTTTGGCATGCGACCGGTTCAGGAAAAACGTTGACAAGTTTTGTGTCTACGAAGTTATTGGCTCGCAAACCAGGTGTAGACCGTACCATTATGCTGATTGACCGAAAAGACTTAGATAATCAAACGACGACAGAATTCACCAAATTTGCTTCCGAATTTAATACTGGTATTTCTTCTGGTGATGCAATATCGAATAGCTTGATTGTCGGAACTGGAAGTGCGAAGGAGTTAAGTGATACTCTACTGTCTGATGCCAATTCCAATACAGTGATTATTACCACTCGTCAAAAACTAGAAGCTGCCTTGCGCTATGCCCAAAGGCAAGAGGAGCAAAAAGGTACTCAGCGCTTTAAGAAACTGCTGGGACAACATATTGTCTTTGTCGTGGATGAATGCCATCGTGCGTTAAGTGCAGAAGGCATGGAAGTCATTAAGGGGTTCTTTCCAAATTCGACTTGGTTTGGATTTACAGGGACACCGATATTTAATGAAAATAAAAAACAAGCTAAAGGCCGATTAGCTCGCACCACCCGTGACCAATATGGAGACGTATTGCACACGTACACCATTAAGAATGCGTTAGACGATGGTGCTGTTTTAGGGTTTCAAGTAGAGCATGAAGATACAATTGACCCCACTTCATTAAATAATCATATTTTCGAACAGCTGCGTCATCAAGAAAAATACGCCAATTGTAGTGATGATGAAATCAACGATATGATTGATCGAATGGATGGAATCGAAAAAGAAGCATACCTTGAACCATCTTCGTTCGAGAATGATGAACATATTCAAAAAGTCATTCATAAGATTTTCAGGCCGGATAATGCCTATATCAAATTTGATTTTCAAAACGGCCGACCGCAAAAATCAGCTATTTTAACAACAAGTTCCATTGATATGGCGAAACGTTACTATCAGGCCATTAAAGAAATGACGAAAGATACAAATTGGCTGACAAAAGAGTTTGCGGGACACCCGATCCGAACAGGGCGTACAATTGAAGATCCTGACTTTCCTCGGATTGCGATTACGTATTCAATGCAAGAAAACGAGGAAGATTCCAAACAAACTCACGATGAAATGAAGGAGATCATCAAGGATTATAACGATTACTATCACACGGCATGGTCGCTAGAAGATATTGAACGATATAACGGCGATATTAATAATCGCTTGGCTCGTAAAAAAGGGGAATTCAAAGAATTTGGGAAACAAATTGATCTTGTCATTGTAGTCGATCGGTTATTGACAGGTTTCGATGCACCAACGATTCAAACGTTATTTGTCGATCGAAATTTAAGTTATGCCAATTTGATTCAAGCCTTTTCCAGAACCAATCGTACGTATCCAGGAAAGACAAAAGGATTAATTGTGACATTCCGTAAACCTTTTACAATGGAACAAAACGTAAAGAATGCGACGAAGTTATATTCTCATGCACAGGAGGAATCTAGTCTTGTTTATCCAACGTATGATGAATCGAAGAAACGTTTTAAGAAGGCCCACAAAGTCCTAACTACGTTAATTCCCAATCCAATCGATATTGATGAGCACACATCTCTTGAAACCCGAATTGAGTTCGTAAAAGCATTTCAAGAGCTAAACAATTCTTACGAAGCGTTAGTTACATATGATGACTACAACGATGATATGGAGAAATCAGCAGCACTTCAAGAACAGGTGAAAACACTAGAAGAATATATTGGTATCTATCACACGATTAAAGGTTCACTTATAGATGAAGAGCGCCAAGATGGACCGGAGCTGGACTTTTCGGACATTGAATTCTATGGAGAAAACGCAGTGAAGATCTATGATATTGATTCAACGTATATTGATCGACTATTAGAAACATACTCGGCCAATAACCAGAATATCCGTGATGAGATCGAAAGCGCACTTCAAAAACTGGAGAAATCAGACATTGTTAAAGATGTATACCGTGAGATGTTAAATGCCATTGATACGAAAAACGTAGATGAAGAGGAAGATATTCTTGTAGTGAAAAGACGCTTCTTCACGAAAAAACGCAGCCAAGCAGTTAGGGAATTTGCGAATACTTGGTTTGTGGAAGAGGATGAGCTGCATTTATCTGCAGTTCAATATGTGATAGGGGCAGATCCTATTCCGAATATCGGGGGAATCATCAATAGCAAGCAATTTGATCAGTATAAAGCCGTACATCCAGATGCAAAACCTTTGAAATACGGACCAGAGTTGAAGCGTCAGTGGAGAAAGACGTTAGATGAAGTCATTGTACCTTTGGATGACGAGCTGAGATAAAGTCTATATAGGCCAACTACTGCGAATCTTGAGTTGGCCTATTCTGTTTATTATAAAGAAACATCATGTGGTTGATGACAGAACTACTATGCGTACTAGTCGTTTTCTTTAATCACCTTTTTCAATCTCTCAACCTCACCCCGAATCCCAATCCCAGGCTCCCACGAATCAATCAAACGAATCGCCTTTTGATTCGATTCCATCGCTTTCGTTTTCTCTCCTTTACGATACAACAGCTGTGCCATTCCGTAATAATAGTAGATCAACTCAACTTGATTGGCGTTGTGTTTGTCATAGAGCATTTGTTCAAAGGCTTTTTCCGCTTTTTCGAGTTGATCACACTTTACGTAAGCCATGCCCAGGTTGAAATAGGCTTCTATTGTTTTTTCGCCGCCGTATGCGGCGCTGGTTGTGTTTGCCGCTTCGTATAATGTGATGGCTTCTTCGTAGTGAGAGCGGGCGAAACTCAGGTCACCGCGAACCAGAAGAACCCTGTGCCGGATAATGGGGGAGACGGGCTGATCTTTGATGCCGTCCAGCATTGCTGCCGCTTTTTCCGGTTCTCCGATTTTTAACAGCAGCCTCGATTGCAGGGCGGTTCCCCATACTTTCAAGTCGTCGTGATCCGGCGCGTCTGATTGTTCGAGTATCTTCAGGCCGGCTTCTATTTGCCTGAGAGCTCCGTCTGAATCGTTGACTTCCATCAGCGCCCAGCCTGCCGTGTCGATCCGAAAGTAAGCTTCCCGCGAGTGTTCGCCTGATTGATGGGCGGCACCGGCGGCTTTTAATCCGTATTCGATTCGCAGGGGCAGGTTGATTCTGCTTAGAAAATGGCTGATGCGGATGATGAGTTTGATCAGGATGTCATGTTGTCCGGTTTCGCTCGACCATTCGATGACTTTTAGGATGTTCGGCCATTCCTTTTTCATTTGCTCTAAATTCCGTCCCAGCAGGTAGCTCCAATAGATAGAATTGGGCTGTTCCCGCTTTATATGGGTTTCCGCATAATCAATATAATAATGCGCCCAGCGGCTGCGGGCTTCTTTTGCAAATTCGTGATTTTCGGATAAGTGCTGTTCTCCGTAAGCGACAACGGTTTGATGGGCAGCGTATTGAATACTTCCTTCGCTTCGTTCCGGCTGTATTAAAGCATATGACCGCATTTGCTCAATCGCGTAATGAAACCGCCGGACGTCTAATCCGGCCGCTTGAGCCAAGCTTTTTTCATCAGGGGGCTTAGCGAAAAAGCAAAGCGTCTGCCATAGTTTTCGTGTGTCATCATGACATCTGTCCCATGTGCGGCCAAAGAGAACCTCAAACAATTCCAATAATGAGTAGCCTGCTTGTTTAAGCTCTTGTATGAGCTGGGGAGCGGGGATGTCGTCGTCTGACATGTATGCAATGCTGAGTGCCATCGCCTTCGGATTGCCGGCGGCTGCCGAGATGAATTCATTCTTAAGGTCAGGCGATAGCTGCAACAGCTGCTCCAGCTTTTCCCGTTTATGCGGGAGGTTGCATGTTTGCAGACAGCGGTGCACTTCTTGATGGAAAAATTCAAGGGCATCCGTTTGTTCAAGGCCGCTCAGCTGGATGGCCGCCAGTTCCCCGAGGCCGTCCCGGTATGTCTGTTTTACGTTTTCCCGTGCCGTAAGAAGGACTTTTACGCCTTGCGGAAGGCCGATGATAAATTCGTGAATGTCACGTTCCGCTGTATCAATGCTGTCAACGATCAGCAATACTGGTTTTTCGTTTGAATGAGCGGCTAATGCATTGCGGACGACGAACCGTTTTTCGTTGATTGATTTGTCGATTTGTTCTGTGCGTCCGAGCTGATAGGCGATCGTGTTTAAAAAATCGCTGAAGCTCAATCCTTTCCAATCCGCACTGATCCAGATGATGCTGTTGAATGCCGGCCAATCTGGTGAACCGCCGGCACAAAGGTAGGCAGCTTCAAGAGCGATCGTTGTTTTCCCCATGCCGGCCCAGCCCGTGATTAAACAGACCGGTGACGGAGACAGCATCCATTGCCGGATTGCTTCCATATCAAAGCCGCGTCCGATAAAGTTCCCGGTCCGGCGTGACGGTAAGTTATGCGTAACGGACTTTCTTGTAAGCGCATTCGTTTCATGGCTTGGTCTGTCATGAAACAGCCGCTTTACTGCTTTTTCAACATCTTCATCACTCGGCGCTCCGAATGATCCGTCTTTCCGGAGTATTTTTGCTTTTTTTAGACAAGACGCCGTCCAAACGGGCAATGCGGGTTTGATGACGGGAATGGTGGTGGTTTCCAGAAGGCCGGTCAGCCATTCAGGATCCATGTCAGTCTTTTCTATAATGATCCAGATCATGCCGAACAGCTTTCCGTCGTCAATTCGTCCGGGAATGTAGTTTGCGCCCATCTGTCCGATCCAGCTTTTGATCGTGTTAGAGGAAACGCCTATTCGGAGTGTGATTTGATCTATATAAGACTGTCCGGATTTTACGTTCTTTGTCCTTTTAATTTTGAAATCAGGATGATGTTTCAGCGATTTGACGGCAGGTGCCAGCAGTTCTGCAAATTGTGTCCGGTTTTCAAGTTCAGCCATAAGCCTGCACCTCCTATTAGTACTATTTTATCAATTCAGTGTTTTTTGTATATGAAAAAATAAAAAGTACAGTGCGGCTGTCCTTTTATACAGCAGGAAAGGCTGTTGAACGTCTTGAAAAGCAGATAAAATAGGGGCAGTAATAGAGAAAACAAAAATGTATGCACTTACATTTCAAAGCAGAGAAAGGATTTTGCCAAATGACTCACACAGTGCCTCAAAACATGAAAGCGGCGGTTATGCACAACACAAGAGAAATCAAAATCGAAACATTGCCCGTGCCTGACATCAATCATGATGAAGTGTTGATTAAGGTGATGGCTGTCGGAATTTGCGGATCTGATCTGCATTACTATACAAATGGCAGAATAGGCAATTATGTAGTGGAAAAACCATTTATCCTCGGTCATGAATGCGCGGGAGAAATTGCCGCCATCGGATCGTCTGTCGATCAATTTAAAATAGGAGACCGGGTCGCTGTCGAACCCGGTGTCACATGCGGACGCTGTGAGGCGTGTAAGGAGGGGCGTTATAACCTTTGCCCGGATGTACAGTTTTTGGCGACACCGCCGGTTGACGGCGCGTTTGTCCAATATATCAAAATGCGCCAGGACTTTGTTTTCTCGATTCCGGATTCACTATCCGATGAAGATGCGGCTTTGATTGAACCGTTTTCTGTCGGCATTCATGCGGCCTCGAGAACGAAGCTTCAGCCCGGTTCAACGGTTGCGATCATGGGAATGGGCCCTGTGGGGCTGATGGCCGTTGCGGCAGCGAAAGCATACGGGGCAGGCACAATTATTGTGACCGACTTGGAGCCGCTGCGGTTAGAAGCTGCGAAAAAAATGGGAGCGACGCATGTCATCAATGTCCGGGAACAGGATGCCGGTGAAGAAATCAAAACGATCACGAATGGCAGAGGCGTTGATGCTGCTTGGGAAACAGCGGGGAATCCGGCGGCATTGCAATCCGCACTGGCTTCCGTGCGCCGGGGCGGAAAACTGGCTATTGTCGGTTTGCCTTCTCAGAACGAGATTCCGCTCAATGTGCCGTTTATTGCGGATAACGAGATTGATATTTACGGAATCTTCCGTTATGCGAATACGTATCCGAAGGGAATTGAATTTCTCGCTTCCGGCATAGTGGACACGAAGCACCTTATAACGGACCAATATCCGCTGGAGAAGACGCAAGAGGCGATGGAACGGGCCTTTCAATACAAAAATGAATGCTTAAAAGTGATGGTGTATCCAAATCGCTGAGTGAACGGGGAGGATCTTTGCATTCTCCCTCTTGCTTATCAAAAATGAAAACGGATTCTTGGGGTGGGAAATGATGATTGAAACAGAAAAAGCAGCGGCAGTAAAGACGAAATATCGCGGCCTGTCCTGGATGGAACGGATCGGCTACGGATTCGGCGATATGTCGTACAATATTATCTTTCAGTTTGTAAACGCATACTTATTATTCTACTATACAGACGTCGGCGGCATTAAGCCTGCGGTCATCGCAGCTTTGTTTCTTATCGTAAGGGTGCTGGATGCTATTTTTGACCCGATTATGGGCGTGATTTTAGACAAGACGAATACAAGATGGGGAAAGGCAAGGCCGTATCTTTTGTGGGTGGCGTTTCCTTTTGCGCTATTCACATTCTTATGTTTCACGACGCCTCATTTCGGCGAGACGGGGAACATGGTTTATGCGTACATCACTTATATTCTGCTTGGGATGTCCTTCAGCATGCAGACGATTCCGGTCAACAGCTTAACGGGGCGGATGACGAATTCCGTGGAGGAACGGACGGTTCTGACGACGACCCGGATGATTTTGGTTTATATCGGAATTCTGTTATCGATTTCCTGTGCGACACCGCTTGCAGATCTGATCGGCGGGAAAGATCAGGCGTTTGGATTCCAGATGACGGCGCTTATCTATGCGGCGGTGAGCATCGCGTTGAATCTGTTCAGTTTCTTTACTGTGCGGGAACGGATTCAGCCTGAAAAAAGAAAAAAACAAGGAATGAAAAAGACGTTGTCTGTTTTGTTCCGAAACAAGCCTTTGCTCATTTTGGTTTCTGCATTTTTGGCGTTTGCGATTGGGTTTAACATTAAGCTCAGCACGATGGTGTACTATTTTACGTATAACGTCAGCCATAAGGAATTTGTGTTTTTAGGAACCGTGTTGTTTTTCGGCGCAGCGCTGATCAGCAATCTGTTTATTCCTTTCTTTTCTGAGAAGCGGGGCCGGAAGCAGGTTATGATCATCACGGCGGCGCTATCGCTGATTTCTTATGCGGGCCTTCAGTTTACATCGTATTCTTCGCTGCCGCTTATTTTCTTTTGGCTTTTCGTTTCGGGATTTTTTACGACGCCTTTAAATACGCTTGCTTGGGGAATGGTTGCCGATTGTGTCGATTATGCAGAATGGAAAACCGGAGTCCGGGCTGATGGCGTGGTGATTTCGAGCATGAGTTTCATCAATAAGCTCGGAGTTGCGCTAGCCGGGTCATTTTCGGCCGTTTATCTCGGAATCGCCGGATATGCCGCGAATACCGATCAGACGGCCTCGTCATTGAATGCGATTAAAAATATGAATGCGCTCATCCCGGGATTGTTCATTCTGCTGTCTATTATTCTTATTTCTTTTTATCCTTTAACTGAAAAAAAATATCAGCAGATGATGTCTGATCTGGAGCAAAGAGCTGCAAGATGAGTATACGTAAAATTTAAAATATTCTATGTAAACGGTTGTATTTATGACAGAAAGCACTATACTGAAACTATAATCGAGAATTGATAAATGAGTGTGATAATGTGGGAAGCCAATCTGTTATTTGTATTGGAGAATTGTTAATTGATTTCTTTTGTACCGATGTGGATGTTGATTTGACGGAAGGGCGTAATTTCTTAAAAAGTGCCGGCGGGGCACCGGCGAATGTGTCGGCAGCCATTGCTAAGCTGGGCGGAGACGCCGCTTTCAGCGGAAAAACAGGCAAAGATCCGTTCGGGTATTTTCTGAAGCAGACATTGGACGCTGTACACGTCGATACCTCTATGCTGGTGATGGATGAGAAAGCGCCTACAACGCTTGCGTTTGTTTCATTAAAACAAAATGGGGAGCGCGACTTTGTGTTTAACAGAGGAGCGGACGCTTTGTTTACGCTGGATGATATTGATCTGGAAAAGGTAAACGATGCGAAAATCCTTCATTTCGGATCAGCGACAGCATTGTTATCTGATCCGTTTTGCTCAGCCTATTTACGGCTGATGTCGATTGCGAAAGACAATGGACAGTTTATTTCCTTCGATCCTAACTACCGTGAGGATTTATGGAAAGGAAGAGTTTCAGAGTTTATAAACACCGCAAAAAAAGCCGTTGCCGTAAGTGATTTTGTGAAAGTCAGTGACGAAGAGCTTGAGATCATCAGCGGTGCGAAGGATCATAAAGAAGGTGTTGCGGTTCTTCATGAGATCGGAGCCGGCATTGTGGCGGTGACACTCGGGAAAAGCGGGACCCTTCTTTCAAATGGGAAGCATCTTGACATCATTCCGAGCATTCCGGTGACATCAATAGACTCAACGGGAGCGGGAGATGCGTTTGTCGGTGCGGCGCTGTATCAGCTGGCGCGCACCGATGAGATTCAGACGGCAGCCGATGATTTTGCGAAGCTGCGTGATATTGTCTCATTTGCCAATAAGGTGGGGGCGCTCGTATGCACCAAAATCGGTGCGATCGATGCTTTGCCGAGCTTAAAAGAGGTTGAAGTATCACTGTAAAGTATGGAGGATGTTTCTTGAAAGTCATCGAACTTCGGGAAGCATCCTCTTTATTTAGGTCTGAAACCCATTACGATATACGGTATACTTTAGAAAGGCATCCAGTAAATTGAACCGCTGTGAAGTACATACAATCACGTTTTTATCAGTTCTGAGTAAAACCAAGTTTCTGCTGCTGCCGTCATGTATAGTGTGACGGCCTATGATATTGAACCGCGGAGGAATGTTTTTCATGAAACATGTTTTTTTTATTGTGCAATGCGCGTTTTCTGTTTTTTGTTTTCTTTGTCTCGCCGCTGTCAATTGGTATCAGGGGAGTGAGCTTGTTTCTGATTCGTTTGATTGGAATTATACGGCTAAATTCTCAAAGCTTTTGAATGGGACGGATACGATTACAAGTCCGGAACAGATTTCGCAGCTGGATTTCTTTGTGTATGCGGCGAAGCATTATCCGTTAGTGAGCGGGTTGATGATCGGGCTGTTTGTTTATTTTTTGTTCTCACTGTATCTGGTCATAAAGAATTTCCGCCGGCACAAATGGGCTGAATGAGACTATTTTCATATAAAAATACATAAATTCAAGAGAAAATGAAACTTTTTTTGAAAAAAACAGTATATATAACTGTGAACTTGTTACTATTTAATTTTGGGAGGAAAATGAAAAATGAGTATTTTAGGAAGATTTAAAGACATCATGTCAAGCAATATCAATGCGTTGCTGGATAAAGCTGAAAACCCTGAAAAAATGGTTGATCAATATTTGCGGAATCTGAACAGTGATTTAGGAAAAGTGAAAGCGGAGACGGCTTCTGTCATGGCTGAGGAACAGCGGGCGAAAAGAGCGTTAACAGAATGCCAGGCTGATGCCGAAAAGATGGAAAATTATGCGATGAAAGCGTTGCAGGCCGGCAATGAAGCTGATGCGCGGGCATTTTTGGAAAGGAAAGCGGCTGTTGAATCAAGACTGACCGAGCTGCAGACGGCTTATCAGCTCGCTTCATCCAACGCGTCTCAAATGCGCAAAATGCATGACAAGCTTGTCGCTGATATCGGAGAGCTTGAGTCGCGCCGAAATGCCATCAAAGCGAAGTGGTCTGTGGCAAAAACGCAGGAGAGAATGAACAAATTGGGGTCCTCTGTGTCAAATGCGGGCCAATCGCTGACAGCTTTCGGCAGAATGGAAGACAAGGTCAACCAAGCGCTTGATCACGCCAATGCGATGGCTGAGCTGAACGCGTCTCCGAAAGACGATATTGACGAGCTGGCGGCTAAATATGACAGCAATCAAAGCAGTGTCGATGATGAATTGGCGGCGCTCAAGCAGAAAATGCTTTTCAGTAAAGATCAATAGACAGCGGGCTGCAGCTTTGTCCGATATAAAGAGAAAGTGAGAGAAACAGAATGATCATTTCTTATAAATGCCCGAACTGCGGCGATGATATGGTCTTTGACAGTTCATCCGGCATGCTGACATGTCACAGCTGCGGGCGGCAGGATCAGATTGAGAGCCTGCCAAAAGAGTATATAACGACGAGATTTTCCGAAAATGAGGCGAACGAGTACCGCTGTGAGAATTGCGGCGCGGTATTAATGACTGAGGCGGAAACGACGGCCACGACGTGCGGGTTTTGCGGAGGAGCCGCCGTTCTCGCCGACCGATTATCGGGAAATCTCGCGCCTTCGATGGTGATCCCTTTTACGATCAGTAAAGAAGAGGCCATGAGCGCTTTTAAAAAGTGGTGCCGAAACGGCCGTCTGACACCGAAAGGATTTATGTCTGCCGACCGGGTGAAGAGCATAACCGGCATGTACGTGCCGTTTTGGATGTTTGATTTAAACAGCAAGGTTCAGGTCAATGCCGTTTGTACGAGAGTGCATCACTATGATGATGGAGAATACCGGGTGACGGAGACCGAGTATTACAACGCGTACCGCGATATCAATCTTGATTATCTCAAAATTCCGGTCGACGCTTCAGAAAAAATGAATGATGAATTAATGGACAAATTGGAACCTTACTCATACAGTGAGCTGAAGGAGTTTAATACGGCCTATTTAGCGGGATATATAGCGGAAAAGTACAATTATACCGATGACGATCTCTTTCCGCGGGCGAAGGATAAAATCAGCCATTATATTGATTCTTATATCAGATCCACCTTCTCCGGATATACGACGGCTGACATTACGGATGAGCAGATTCAGACCGATAAAATCAGCAGCTTTTACGTACTGCTTCCGGTCTGGATGGTCAGCTACGACTATGAGCGGGCTGAACACATTTTTGCGATGAACGGGCAGACGGGCAAGGTTGTCGGCAAACCGCCGATCAGTGCCGGAAAAGTGGCCGCGTGGTTCGGCGGCATAACCGCCGGTGCGTTTGTAGCATTAAGACTCGTCTCACTTATGATAGGAGGCGGTTTTTGATGAAAGTATCGATAAAAAAAGCGTGTCTCTTCTGCTTCGTCCTTTTTCTGATGCTGTCTTTTTCTTTACATACATCGGCGTCTGCCGCGGAACAGAAGCAATATGTTTACGACAATGCTCATTTATTAACGAAGGATGAAACGAAGAAACTTGAGGAATTGGCCGGGAAGCTGGGGGCAAAGCGCCATACCGATTTTATCATTCTTACCGCAAACGGAACGGGCGGTAAGGACATCGAGCAGTACGCCGGTGATTTTTATGACAGTCATTTTAGCGGAAGTACGGCGATATTGACCATTGATATGAAAAATCGGGAAGTATTTATCTCCGGATATAAAAAGGCGGAGACGTATTTGAATAACAGCCGGCTGAATACGATCAGGAATACGATCTCGTCAGATATTTCCGCAGGCCATTATGAAAAGGCGTTTCAGACCTACATCAAGATGGCTTATAAAGATATGGGGAAAAGCCCGGACGACAAGTCTGACAATCTGCTGCTCACATGGTGGTTTCAGCTCATTATTGCCGCAGCCGCGGCCGGAATCGCCGTCACCGTGATGGTGTACAATTCCGGCGGCAAGGTCACCGTCACCGGCAGCACGTATATGGATCACGATACGTCTGAAGTGCTGAGCCAGCACGACACATATATCCGAACCGACGTTACAAGAGAAAAAAAGCCTGATAAAGATAATGACAATGACGGCGGAGTCACGAGGGGCGGCACGAGTTACAGCGGAAGCAAGGGAAGTTTTTAAATTATATGTAAAGGATTTGAGCATACATGGGTTTTTTCAGAAATCAGTTAGCAAATGTGGTGGAATGGGAAGAATTCAGAGACGACATGGTTTTCTATAAATGGAATAACCGTGAAATTAAAAAAGGCAGCCGTCTGATCATCCGGCCGGGACAGGATGCCATCTTTTTATACAATGGGAAGATTGAAGGGATTTTCCGTGATGACGGCGATTATGATATCGAATCAGAAATCATTCCGTTTCTATCTACACTAAAAGGGTTTAAGTTTGGCTTTAACAGCGGCATGCGGGCGGAAGTGCTGTTTGTGAATACGAAGGAGTTCACCGTGAAATGGGGCACAAAAAACGCCATCAACATTCCGGCGGCAGGTATGCCGGGCGGTATGCCGATCCGCGCAAACGGCACATTTAACTTCAAGGTCATTGACTACATCGGATTGATTGATAAGATTGCGGGTGTCAAAGACAGCTATTTAGTGGAGGACATTAAAATCCGGATTACGTCTATTCTCGATCAGCTTTTGATGAAATGGATCACCAGAGAAGGAAAAGACATGTTCAATCTGCAGTCGAATTCCTTTGAAATCGGAAAAGGGATTCAAGAAGATCTTGATATGCAGCTGATCGGAGACGGCATGTCGATTACGGGCTTCAATATTATGAGCTTTAACTATCCGCAGGAAGTTCAGGATATGATTACGAAAAACGCTTCTTACGGCATGGTGGGCGATGTGAACCGCTATCAGCAGATTTCCATGACGGACGGAATGTCATCCGGCAAAATGAACGGAAGCGGCGCCGCCTCAGACATGGCGGGCATGATGATGGGAATGAATGTGGCAAATCAAATGATGAACCAAATGAACCAAAATCAGCAGAACCAGCCGCAGCAAGATCAAAGTCAGCAGAATCAGGGGACGGCACCGGCGAACGGCTCGGAAGGAGCGGATAAGCCGAAATTCTGTCCGAACTGCGGAACGAAAACGGAAGGCGCGAATTTTTGCCCGAATTGCGGACAGAAGCTTGCCTGACGATATACGAAAAAGAGGCCTTTTTGGGGCCTCTTTTTTTTGTCATGATTTCATCGTTTGAACGATGAGGGATGTCAGCGCTTTAGAACCCTCAGGTATGAGATGGACGCCGTCCGGTGTGAAGTATTCAGGGTGCTGCAATGCTTTTGCGTGCCAATCGACAAGCGTCACATTTTTCCGTGACTCGGCCTGCCGGCGCAATGATTCGTTTACTTTGCTTTCCCACTGCCGCGGCACACGTGTGTTGACAAGATAGATATCGGCTTTTGAAAAGGAGCTGATCAGTGATTCAATTTGGCTGTTTGTGAAATAGCCGTTCGTCCCTAACTCGATGATGACCGCTTTGTTCGGCTGATTAAATGACGCATATTCCGAAGTGAGCCGGAGTGCTTGAGAGACTTGTCTTCCTACCTTTCCGTCGATGGTGACATGAGGGAGGGACTGCCGCAGGTATGACGCAATGTCCAGCATCACCGAGTCACCGATGGCCAGCACGTCTTGCTGAGGCTGTGTTTGTTTTGAATCAGCCGTTTTTTGAGATGACCGTTCCTTTTTCTCTTCGTTTTTCTTTGTATTTGATTTGTCTGTTGGTTCTTTCTTGTTTTTGTCTGACGCGGTGTCCGTTTTTTCGCCGCCGTGTTTTTTCTTGCTGTCTTCTTCTTTTGCAGGCTGATCGTGATCGGCCGTTTTGTGCGAAGAGGCGGCGGTTTCTTGCTGATCATTTTGCGCGTACGTCCATTGCGGCTGTTTTTTCTCTTCGGCTATCCCTGACAGCCCGCCCGCAAATACGAGAATGGCGGCAAGAATAAGGCCGAGCGACATTCTGCTGATGACAGAGGACGTCTTCCATTCCAGAAAGCGGTTCAGAAACACGCGGCGTAAAAATGGCCGGAAGCCCGCAGTGCGGATCGGCTGTTCAATGAAATGGTAAGATAGCTCGGCAAGAATGAAAGTGGCGCCGATTCTGACGGCGCAGTGCCAATAAACCGGATTTCCGATTTCCTGTACGGGTGTGCTCAGTACGATAACCGGGTAATGCCAAAGATAGATTCCGTATGATCTCGTTCCGATCCAGCGAAGCGGCTTCCATGAAAGAACATGTCCCAAAAAGCTGCTCGGATGGCATAAACATGCGACAAGAACCGCTGCGGTGATGCTGATCAAAAGCATGCCGCCCTTGTACAGGAAGGGTTCATATTCATCCGTGTAAAAGACGCAAAGCAGCAGCGCGGCAAAAGCGGCAAGCTCCGTCCCGTGAAGCAGGTGTTTCATGCTGCTAGGCAGCCGTTTGGAAGATAATCGTTTCATCGGCCACACTAAAGCTAAAGCGCAGCCGATCAGCAATTCAAATGAGCGGGTATCCGTCCCGTAATAAACGCGGCTCGGATCTCCGCCGGGCACATACATCATACTCATCACGACTGCTGAACATAACGCGAGGAACATGACCGCGGCCGCAAGCCGGGCCCGTGTTTTACATATGTACATCCCCGCAAGCAGCAGGAAGGGCCATATGATATAAAACTGTTCTTCAATCGCCAGCGACCAAAGGTTTTTTAATGGCGAAGGGGAGCCGAAGCTGTCGAAATAAGAAAGTTTATGAAAGATAAACCACCAATTGCTTATGTAAAAAAGTGAGGAGACCGCATCTCCGCGTACGGTATGCAGGAGCTCGCTGTTAAACAATACGACCCAAATGACCGTCGTAATAATCATGAGATAAGCCGCCGGCAGAAGCCGCCTGATCCGGCGCACCCAAAAATCACGCAAATCAAGGGTGATGGCATTGCCTTGGGCAGGCAATATAATAGATGTAATTAAATACCCCGATAAAACAAAAAAGATATCAACACCGATGAAACCGCCGTCGGCCCAGTTAAAATTCAGATGATATGCGATAACTGCGAGGACGGCAAAGGCGCGAAGTCCATCCAGTCCGGGAATATAGCGGTGATGCAGTGACTTGTCTGACATGGTATTCCTCCAATAATGTGTGCGGAAATTCTCGCTGTTTTGCGGATGGCTATGGCAGATTTCTGTACAGTCTTCCATTTGTTCCGTTAATTAGACGCATTCGGAAGGGGATTTTGTTTCAGAAAAAATGAACGAAATGCTGTGATTTTCTTAAACTTTTCAGCCCCCATCCGGCGTCTGTTATATGAAAAGGGTCCCTTATGCATCTTGGCTGTTGCGGGACGAAAGAAAAAATCCATGATCTGCGGATATCATGGATTTTTTTCTTTCTTTATCTGATGTAGCGGTCTCCGACAAGCAGCTTGGAGATGACGGAGGTTGGTATTGTAAACTCTGTAACGCCCATATATCCGGGTGCTGCTTCATATTCGTCAAATGAGATGACAAGTTTGTGCTTATCTGTAATATAAAAATTCTGGTCGGCGCGGATGGCTTTAAAAGGCTCCGTCATATCATCATCTTCGACCCAGTATATTTTATTCGGATCTTCTTTCATCTGTTTTTTCATTTGTTCTTTAATATTTTGGCTGATGACTTTAATATAACGGTCATCTTTAAATAAGCTCTTTAACGTAAGTACGGCCTCATTCTTTTTATCAATCGTGATGTAACGGCTTTGTGTATAAGAGGAAGCTTGCGTTTTTTCGATATCACGTCGGATTGAGATCAGATCCGCTGTGTCAGTAACGGTTTCATAATCGCTGTAAATACTGAGGTGGCCTTTTTTGCTTTTTGAGGTCGCCTTCATAAATTCCTGATACAGCTTTTTGCTTTCTTTCATGTAATGCCGGTTGATGCTGTCTTCGAGTTTATGATCGGAAAGGCCGGACAGAGCGGGCGTTTTCACATCAATGCTTGATTGGTTCTTTTCTTCCTTCATCTCCGTGAATGTGATGGCTTGGACGACTTTGCCGATGACGGGGATTTTAGACATGGCTTGTGCGGCATCCGGATTGATATTGACAACGGCGGTAAATAAGACGGCCGCAGCGACTGCCGCGGATGTCGGCCACATCACGATTCGTTTTTTCTTCGGTTTTTGCCGAAGGGCTTTTTCGACAATGCTGTCCAGTTCCTTAGGAATGGGCACACTTTTATACTCTTCTCTTAATTGTTCTAATCTCTTTTCCATTAAGAAAGATCCTCCTTCGTCAGCTGAATGCGCATGAGCTTCAGCCCCCTGTAAAGGCGTGTTTTGACGGTGTTGATGTTTTCCCCCGTGATGTCCGCGATTTCTTCTAATTTCAGGTCTTCAAAGAAACGCAGAATGATAATGGTTTTATATTGATGCGGCAGGTCATCAAGCGCTTCGTGAAGGTCTGTGTCTTTGTAGCGATCTTCCTTTCCGCGGCTTAAAAACTCGATCGTTTCATCGTCCATCACTTTCAGTTTTTTCTGTTTGCGGAGAAAATCAATGGCCGTGCGCACTAAAATTTTATAAAACCAGCTTTTGATCACATCGGGGTTTTTGACGGATTCGACCGATGTCAGCGCTTTTTGAATTGATTCCTGAACAATATCTAACGCGTCATCCTTGTTCTTTACGTAACTGTACGCAAGCCGGTAAAAGTCTTCCTTGCGCTCAGTTATGCACGTCACAAGCGACGCTTTGGCTGTTTCGTTCTTCATTGCTTCAAAGGGCTCCTTTTTTAAAAATACGTATCATAGGCTGCTGCCTAAGGATAGACGGGACAGGGTAAAAAATAGTTTGCGCAGAGGGGATCATTTTTAAAAGGAAAAGGAAGGAAAGACGATGAGATGAAAAAAAGAGCCGGAACGGCTCTTTTTCGGATGTGTCTGATATTCAGCTGAACGGTTTAGTTCGGTTTGACTAAGATTTTCACTTGGTTTTTCTCTTTGATTAAAGCGCCGAAGCCTTCTTCAATCAGATCGTCGAGCACGATTTTTTTCGTGACGAGCTTATCTGCTGAGAAGTAGCCCTCTTTCATCAGTGCAAGAACGGAAGGGAAGATGTCACGGTATCCGATAATGCCTTTTACGGTCCGTTCTTTGATGACGATATCGTTCGGATGAATTTCCGCTCCTTTTTCCCAGATGCTGACGATAACCGTTTCACCGGCAATGTTTGTTGACTGGATCGCCTGGCGGAGAACGACAGGAACGCCTGTTACTTCATAAGAAACATCAACGCCGCCGTTTGTGCGTTTAGCGATTTCTTCAACGACATCGTCCGTTTTTGACGGATCAATGATGATAGCGCCGAGTTCTTTCGCTTTTTCCTGACGTTCCGGTGAAAGTTCAACCGCGTAAATATCTGTGGCGCCGGCCGCTTTCAGGGCTTCAATCACAAGCAGCCCGATCGGTCCGCAGCCAAAAACTGCCGCCTTGTCGCCCGCTTTTAATTTGCTTTGGCGGACGGCGTAAAGCGCTACCGCTGACGGCTCAACAAGCGCGCCCTGTTCGTAAGAAAGCTCTTCAGGAAGCTTAAACAGCAATTCTTCGTCAACGGATACATATTCAGAAAATCCGCCGCCTCCTCCGGCTAAGCCTAAGAATCCCATTTGTTCATCAAGGTTATAGGCTCCCTGATGTCCGTGTGTGGCAAAAATCGGTTCCACGACGACACGGTCGCCGACGCTGTAATTTTTGACGCCTTCGCCCACTTCAACGACTTCTCCTGAGAATTCGTGACCCATCGTGACGGGCGCCATTTCGTTTGTTAACGGATGAGGTTTGCCGACCGGAATAAAGATCGGGCCTCCCAAATATTCATGAAGGTCGCTTCCGCAAATCCCGCACCATTTGACTTTAATTTTGACTTTACCCGGTTCTGCTTTAGGTTCATCAATGTTTTCGATTCGAATGTCTTTTTGATTGTGCCATCTTGCCGCTTTCATTGATTATCACTCCTAGTCTGATTGAAACGAGTATAGGTACATGATCAATATGAACCACGGTTAAAAGGAATAAAGTGCCTGCTTCCTAAAGCCTGATTTCTCAAAATATATCATATTATGCAACTATCAATAGGCCTTATAAAAAGTCCATATTGAATGCAGAAATACTCTATGAATATTATAACGCTAATGAATTAAATTTTGTAGTATAATTTACCATGGAATTATATAGAACAGGAAATTGTGCCGTCGTTATGTGCATGTCTCATCACGTTGTAATGAACATGTAAAGTGATTGAAATATTATAATCGTCTTTCTGGTGTATAATTTTGCCTAGAATAAAGAATCAGGAGGACGAAAGCTTGAAGAAGTTATTCTTAGCCTTATTGATTTTAGCAGGAAGCACGCTGGGAGCGATCAGTTACTCTTCTGATGCAAGTGCTAAAAAAGTGAACGGAAATATTACATGGTATAATGGAGTCGGTAAAAAAGGATCTTCCGGTAAAAAACTGGGACACTGGGATTGCGCGACAAAATTAGGATTTGACGTTCCGAGAAACGGAACGAAAATCAGAGCTTATGCCAAAGCAAAACCGAAAAAGGTTATCACCGTATACAAAAATGATGTAGGCCGTATGCCGAATGCCGTATTGGATGTCAGCCCGAAAGCGTTCAAAGCGCTTGGATATCCATTAAGCAAAGGAAGAGTATCCGGACACTACAGCTATTAAAATAGACCATCTTAAAAAGCAAGGACACTGATTCTTGCTTTTTCTGATTGACGGAGAGATTGATAATGAAGAAGAAACGATGGATCTGGATGTTGCTGGCCGCCGTTTTGGCGGCGGCGGTCATCGCGGCCGTTTTACTGATTAAAGGAAAAAGCGACGGCGGCGGGAAAGCCGTTGTCTCCGGCGGTCATGACAAGCTGCTTGTTTCCATTACAGACAAAGATCTGATGACGAAATATTACGAGGACGGCCGCGTGCTGTACGAGGAAAAGCTTTCGGCATATCCGGCGTTTGCGCTGGATGATGCCCATCAGGTGCTCTATTTTGTCGGGAATAATGACCAAAATGAGATGCGTCTGTATAAGCTTGATCTGAAGACGAAAAAGAAGACGGTGCTTTATAAAGGAACGGCAAGCGCTGACAGTCTGTTTTTATCAAAGGATCTGACGCACATTTATTTCCGTCTCGGAAAAGCGGATGAAGATATTTTCCGTCTCGCATCTTTTGATTTGAAAACGAAACGTTATGAAAATCTGTATCCCGCCGCCGATGAGAAAGACGACAGTGTAAGCAGCTTCTTTTATAACCGCAGCCAAAACGATTTTGCGCTTCTGCATTATTCCGTAAAAGAGGATTATCAAAAAACGGATGAGGCAAATGAGAAGGGGATTGACCCTGAACCGACGAATATCCGGTTTGCGGCAGGAGCGGGCGAACACCTTCAGGATCTGACAAACCTTGAACAGTTTATCAGCGACGTGGCGGTGTCACCGGACGGAAAGAACCTTGTCTTTACATCTTATACCCAAAAAGGGACGGAACAAAAAGCGTCCATCCGTCTGATGAATGTCAAAACGAAAAAAGATGAAACGATTATCTCAAACGGGAAGGACTTCGCTCCGCTGATTGATGCCCAGCCTCAGTTTTCTAAAGACGGCAGCATCATTTATTTCATGGCGGAAGCAAAAGGCGCTAAGCGTCTGAAGGATGAAACGGGGCGGAATGCGAAGGTCCGGACCATTTATGCTTATCATTTGGATACGAAAAAATGCGAAAAAGTCTGGGAAAATGACAACGGCATTATCAACAGTTTTTCCGTCATCCAATCATGAAAAAAACACTCAGCGCCCGCTGGGTGTTTTTTAATGAACAAAGCTGGCTGCGGCTGAGGCGAGCCATTTGAAAAAACGGAGAATCGGAACGGCAAAATGAAGCGTTTCGATGAATGACTGTGCGGCAAGGTTCATTTTCCGCCGTTTTGCCAATTCCTTCAGATCTTTCTGCTGCCGATCGTTTTTCATGTTCATTGCTCCTTTGCATCATAAAAGGACATGATAACGCAAAGGCCTCTCATGAGACATGGAGGCCTTCTCTATGTTGAGACTCGTAAAAGGGAGGTCTAACTTGATGCCGTTTGATTATTGTTTTGGAGATTTACCAACGAACGGACGCCGTCGATCATTTTACTGCCGCAAAGGGGGCAAGTCGGGGTATCACTGCCGGCAAAATTCTTTCTGCTCCAGCCGATACAGTCCTCTTTTGTGCATTCCCACGTACTGACATCTTCTTTAGGCAGCGGTTCCTGATTACGTTTGTTGTAGTAAGACATAAAGTCACTTCTTCCCTTATGAATTTTCGTGCACTCCTTCATTGTCTCATACTTTTCCCTAATCTCCTAATTCCTTTTTCTATCCAGATTTCCAATGAGGGTGCACCGTCTTCCTGTTATTACAGTATATGCAAATAAGTGTCTTCTTATTTTTTCTTTTTGGATAAATAAAAAAGCCCCTCTCAGAAAAGGGGGATGTTTGTTTACTGCTTATCCGTGACGTCCATCGGTCTCATCATGTCGTAATCTTCGTGCTCTAAAATATGACAGTGCCATACGTAGCGTCCGCTGTAAGGAGCGAAAGTCGCCGCGATTCTGATGACCTCTCCCGAGTGCGCCTGCACGGTATCTTTCCAGCCTTTCTCACTTGGAGGAGGCGGGACGGCGGGGCCTGTATACACAATGTCGCCGAATTTGTTATAACGCTCTAAGTCAAAAGGGCGCCGGTCAAGGATTTGGAAGGAGACAAGGTGCAGGTGTATCGGATGGGTGCCCCCCATCGGATTGATAATCGACCAGATTTCCGTTGTGCCGAGCTTCGGCGCTTCTGTCACAGGATCATGCCATCGCTTGTTATTCAGCGTCAAAACGGGCCGGCCGTATTTGTCTTGCGTATTTGTGAGTTTAAGCGTCCTGATATTGTGTATTCTCTTTGATGTCACATTAGGCATTGTTGAAAGATATTTAGGCTTACGGCTTGTGTCTTCTCCCTTCAGCGGTTTTGTGACGCGGAATTGCATCACATTGGCGTCTGTATCCGGATCGGCGTCGCCCCCGCAGCCGGTGCCGTTCGTTAAAATGATATGTTCTCCGTCAAAGGCGGAGAAATCGATGAGCACATCATACCGCTCTGCCGGGGCTAAGCTGATCGTTTGTGTTTTGACAGAGCGGGGAAGCAGTCCGCCGTCAGAACCGATTTGGATAAACTTCCCGCCGTTATTGAGCGAGAGAGAAAATGTTCTCGTATTGGAGGCATTAAGGATGCGGAAACGATATGTCCGCGGTTCAACTTCCATATACGGCCACGCTTTACCATTGACGAGAATGGTATTTCCGCAAAAAAACGGGACGATGGAAGGGTCGGGCAGCGTTTCGGAAGGGGTAGCAGGTCCGCTCGGATAAGACAAGGAACCGTCATCATTTAACGTGCGGTCCAAAATCATAAGCGGTACGTCGTACTCTCCGGAGGGAAGCTTCAGCTGCTTTTCTTTTCGCTCGCGGATGATATACATCCCGGCAAGCCCGGCGTACACATTGAGCCTCGTAATCGCCATGGCGTGATCGTGATACCATAACAGAGCCCCGCGCTGTTTGTTTGGATAATGGTATACCTCTTTCTCAAAATAAGGACCCGTTTCCTTAAAATCCTTTGTGAACCAGGCTTCCGGGTAGCCGTCGCTGTCCGGCGGCGTTGCTCCTCCGTGTAAATGGACGACGGTTTTGACATCGGGTTCCTGATGGCCGCTTTCTGAATGGTGAATGGTATGATCCACTGGCAGAAAATGCTTATCCGGAAGGTCATTCATCCATTTAATATAGACGTTCTCATCTTGGTTTACGTCGATCGTCGGGCCCGGAAACAAACCGTTATACCCCCACAGCCGGGTCGGCGGGAGATCGCGGTGCAGCTTGTGAAAGCATTCCTTCATGGTGACTTCATAATACGTGCTGCCGTCTGATTTCTTCTGCGGCTGGAGTGTTTCGATAATCGGCAGTTCATCTGCAAATTTTTCTAGCGCCATTTTTCATCCTGTCCTTATCATTTATTGAAATCCTGTACTACAGTTAATGCTGCCTTGAACAGGTTGGTTAAAAAAACACCCGCCCTTTTTTGAGGAGGGTGTTTGCGGTTATTGCGCAACCCGGCTTTCGGAAGCGCTCTCTTTTGGTTTTTGTTTTTTGCGGAATACATATGAGGCAAGCACCAGCAGAGTAATAAATCCTGTCAGCAGAAATTCAGACCGCATTGAGCTGATAAACAGCATAGATAACAAGATGGCGCAAATGGCGATGATCGTCAGGTAGGTTAAGTACGGATAGAACCACATTTTGATTTTAAGAGATTCAGGGTTTGTCCGTTCGATTTTCTTTCTCATTCTCAGATGTGAGACGGCGATGACGAGATAAACGAGCAGTGCGATCGCCCCTGATGAATTGACCAGAAATAAGAATACGGAGTCGGGAAAAAAGTAGTTCATAACAACGGCAATATAGGAGAAAAAGGTGCCGGCGATAATGGCTTGAACCGGTACGCCTCTTTTACTCAATTTCATAAAACGCCGCGGCGCTTCATTTCGCTCTGCCAGTGAATACAGCATCCGTGACGTCGTATAAAGCCCGGAGTTCAGGCAGGACAGAACGGCTGTCAGGACGATGAAATTCATGATTTGAGCGGCTGCGGGAACCCCGATATGGCTCAAAACGGCAACGAAGGGGCTTTCCAAAATATTGGCTGAATCCCACGGCAGCAGTGTGACCACAACCGCAATGGAGCCGACGTAAAAAATAATGATCCGCCAAACGACTGAGCGGGTCGCCTTTGTGACGGATTCGACCGGATTTGACGTTTCTCCCGCTGCGATTGCGACGATTTCAGATCCCATGAAAGAAAAAATGACAACGACGATGCCGAGCAGAACGGAACTTGGACCTTTAGGGAAAAATCCGCCGCTGCCCGCCAGATTTTCCAGCCCGACCGGTTTGCTGCCGGGAACGATTCCGAAAATGAACGCAAATCCCGCGATTAAGAAGACAACGATCGTCGCTACCTTCACTAAGGAAAGCCAGTATTCAAATTCGCCGAACGATTTAACTGAATAAATATTCGTCAGTGTTAACAGCACGGTCAGAAGCAGACTCGTCAGCCATAACGGAATGCCCGGGAACCAGTACTGTATGATTCCGGCGCCTGCAATGGCTTCAATGGCAATGACGATGACCCAGAAAAACCAATACAGCCATCCGATCGTAAAACCGGCCCAAGGACCGATGGCGTCATGCGCGTACTGTGAAAACGAACCGCTTGTCGGGTTGACGGAGGACATTTCCCCCAGCATTCTCATAATAAAAATCACTAATAATCCTGCTAAAGCGTAGGAGACAATCGCTCCGGGTCCGGTGGAATGAATGACGGATCCGCTTCCGACAAATAATCCGGCGCCGATCACGCCGGCAATTGAAATCATAGTCATATGCCGGGTTTTTAATCCCTTTGATAAAGAGTTAGGCTGATTCATTCTTTGCCTCCTTTTGGCTTGTTTATGCTGAATATTCCGACAAGTATTATTCTATCATAAATGCCACAGACAGTTGAAAGTGATGTAAGAAAATATGACATTTTTTCTCGTCCGTACAGCAGAAGGTGCCGGAAGGAAAAGAAATAATTTTCTGTTATTTTTGTGTTTTAATGGGTTTGAAAATAATTCCATGAACATAGGGTGGCGAGAATCCTTGGTACGATTGGGATGAGAGGGGTTTCGTGAATAAAAATAAGTTTCCTGAGCGCATAAATGTTCTATGCTTACTATTTTTCTGTGGAAAGTGAATCATGTTTCTATAGACCCACTGTGTCTTCGCTTTGTATGATAATGAAGGAAAAATTGAACGGGAAGGAGGATTTTCAGTGGAGAGATATCATGAATTGAAAAAAGGCGAAACCGGAGCGATTGTCAGTATTGGCGCATATGCGGCATTGTCGGCTGTGAAGCTTGTGATCGGTTATTTGTTTCACTCAGAAGCGCTTCAGGCCGACGGTTTAAATAATACGACTGATATCGTGGCATCTGCGGCTGTTTTCATCGGTTTGCGCATCTCTCAGAAACCTCCTGACGAAGATCATCCTTACGGCCATTTTCGGGCGGAGACCGTCGCGTCACTCATCGCTTCCATTATTATGATGCTTGTCGGAATGCAAGTGCTGTTCAGCGCCGCGCAATCTATTTTTTCCGTTAAAGAGGAAACACCGGATATGATAGCCGCCTGGACGGCCGCGGGGAGCGCCGTCGTGATGCTGATGGTCTACCGCTATACGAAAGGGCTTGCCAAAAAGGTAAACAGCCAGGCCCTTTCAGCTGCGGCCGCTGATAATAAATCAGATGCGCTCGTCAGTATCGGCACGTTTATCGGAATTTTTGCTTCACAGTTCCATTTGGCTTGGGTGGATACGGTTACCGCGTTTATCATCGGGGTGATCATCTGCAAAACCGCGTGGGATATTTTTAAGGAATCCTCTCATTCGCTGACTGACGGTTTTGATGTCAAACATATTTCTGATTATAAAAAGACGATTGAACAGATTGCGGGCGTCAGCCGTTTAAAAGATATTAAAGCGAGATATCTGGGCAGCTCCGTTCATATTGATGTCGTCATTGAAGTGCCGTCTGATCTGAACATTAAAGAGAGTCATGAGATCGCAAATGAGGTAGAACGCAAGATGAAAGAGGAACATGCCATTGACCATTCACACGTTCATATGGAGCCTCTCCAGCTGAAATAAAGCTTCCTTTCTAAAGGGAGCTTTTTCCTTTTTTAGACTGGAAACAATTCGCTGGAAACGTTTTTTTATACTGTTTATATTTTGTGGTAAAGTTAGGTTACGATAATTGAAATTTGAGAGATGACTAGGAGGAGAAGAATGGCTTATAAAGAAGAGCTGCATCCGCTGCTGGAGAAAGCCGTTGAGCATATTGAAAACATCATCATAGGAAAACGGGATATCGCCATACTCAGTCTGGCCGCCATTCTCGCAAAAGGGCATGTGCTGCTGGAAGACGTGCCGGGAGTCGGAAAAACGATGATGGTCCGCGCTTTGGCCAAGCTGATCGGAGCTGACTTTAAGAGGATTCAGTTCACGCCGGATCTTCTGCCGTCAGACGTGACGGGTGTCTCTATTTATAATACGAAAACGATGGAATTTGAATACCGCCCTGGACCGATCATGGGGAATATCGTGCTGGCTGATGAAATTAACAGAACCTCTCCGAAAACGCAGTCTTCCCTGCTTGAGGCAATGGAGGAAGGGAATGTCACGATTGACGGAAAGACAATGCGGCTGGCTGAGCCGTTTTTCGTCATGGCCACACAAAACCCGGTTGAATATGAAGGAACGTATCCGCTTCCCGAAGCCCAGCTTGACCGGTTTTTATTTAAGCTGCGCATGGGCTATCCGACTGCCGAGGAAGAGCTTCAAGTTCTGTCTTTGCAGGAAGGGCGCAATCCGCTTGAAACAATCGAGCCCGTCATTTCTAAAGAACAGTTTATCAGCCTTCAGCAAAAACTGGAGCAGGTGCGGGTGGATGATGGAATTAAAGCATATATCGTCGGCATTACTCAGCATACCCGCCGGCATCCGTCCGTACATCTGGGCGTAAGTCCGCGCGGTTCAATCTCATTAATGAAAGCCGCGCAGGCGTACGCGCTGCTTTATGACCGCGATTACGTCATTCCTGATGACGTCCAGTATTTGGCTCCGTATACGCTGCCGCACAGAATGATCCTGACCGCAGAGGCGAAATTTAACGATGTGACGCCGGAAGCGATTATAGAAGACATCATGCAAACGGAAAAAGTGCCCGTCCAAAGGATGTCGGTCCGCTAATGAGAAAGAAGATGCATTGGCTTCTATATGGCTGGAAGCTGCTTATGTTGGCCGTACTGACGGCGGCTGTCTTCTCTTATGCCATGTTTCAGGGCGGATTTGTGAGCTGGTTTTTATTTTATGCGTTTTTGCCGTTTACCGTTTACGCCGGGCTGGTCGCTGTGTACCCGCTGCGGGCGTTTCAGGTGACGCGTGACGTGTCCTCTGCCCAGTTAACCTCAGGCGACAGGCTGTCTGTCACCATCAGGCTGACGAGGCGCCTGCCGTTTCCGCTGACATATATGGTCATTGAAGATGTGATGCCGGAAACGCTTGGCGAGAGGCGCAGTGCGAAACAGCTCGTGTTTCCGTGGTTTCAAAGGAAGCTGACGTTACAATATGAGCTGCCGCAGGTGCCGCGCGGAGAGCATCATTTACATACGATAAGAGTGCGGACGGGAGATGTTCTCGGGCTTTTGGACAAGACGGCGTCGTTTTCCGTAACGGATACGGTTCTGGTTTTCCCGGCGTACGGGTCTGTTCACTATAAGCCGCAGGCCGCATCAGGAGAAGAGGGTGCGGGTGCCGGCGCTCCGTTTCAGGTACACCGCTCCGCAATGGCTGCGAGCGTCAGAAATTATCAGCCGGGCGACCGGTTTTCCGCACTTGACTGGAAAACATCGGCGCGGCGAAATGAACTGATGACGAAGGAATTTGACCCGCTGCAGAGTATGAATATGATTCTCCTTTTGGACTGCAGGCCGTCCCCTTCGTTTGAAGCCGCGGTGTCAGCTTCGGCATCCCTGCTTTACACGGCGCTTATGAAGGGCTCTCCCGCAGGGTTTATTTCATTGGGGAGCGACCGGACTGTATTTCCCGTCCGGGAGGGAGACCGGCATTTCAGAAAGATGCTGCGTTACCTGGCATCAGCTTCAGAATCGGAAGAAGCCGATGCAGGCGGGCGTTTAGAAAAAGAGCTGGCGGATCCGCGCGTCCGCAAAGCTTCCATTGCCGTCGTGACGGGCAGTCTTACAGAAGACCTTCTCAAACAGGCTGAGCCCGGCCGTGCTGACATGACGGTGTTTTTGGCGAAAGAAACGAATGCCGCGCTTTCGGAGAAAGAACGGAAACTCGCTCTCATCTTCGCGCAAAAAAATATTAAGGTGCAAATGATCAGGGACAAACGGGTGTCCCATGTTGTTTAGAAAGAGAGGTGGCGCGCCATGCCGCATGACGAGAACCAGGGAAGCAGGCTGAGTCTGCTGCTGTTTTATTTTCTCGCTTTTTTATTGTTATGGGAATGGCTCAGGCCGCTGCACAATTTTACGGATACAAAACATACCGGTTTTTTCATCGTTTTTATCGGTTTGGCATTTCTGCTGTCATTCTTCCGGATGAGGTGGTACGTCACCGTGCCGTCCTGCATTCTGTTTACGTTGATCAGTATTCACATCCTGTTTTATAAAGGTTCTATTTTTCAGCCGGAATGGCTCGTTTCTTTTTTGCGGGACGTGATGCAAAATGCCCGCCACATCGGGACCGGAAGATGGAATGATATGAATCCGTCATTCCGCACATTGCTGTTTTTTGTGCTTTTATGGCTGCTCGTGTATTTGCTGCATTACTGGGTGATCTATCAGCGGAAAATATTATTCTTTTTTATCATGACGGTGGCGTATATCACCGTGCTTGATACGTTTACTCCTTATGATGCCGCATACGCCGTCATCCGGATCGTCTTTATCGGCTTTCTGATGATGGGGCTTTTGTATATGGAGCGCATCCGGCTTACGGAACACATAGCGTTTAAAAAAAGATTGATACTCAAATGGTTTCTGCCGCTGATGCTGTTTATCTGCGCTTCCGTCGTGTTCGGTCTGGCGGCTCCGAAATCAGACCCGAACTGGCCGGACCCCGTGCCGTTTCTTAAAAAAATAACAAACCACAAAGAAGTGCCCGCCGCCGAAAGCAAAATCGGCTACGGCAATCATGATGAAACATTGGGCGGCCCTTTTCAGGAGGATGATACGCCGGTTTTTACATGGAAGGGAAAAGAACGGGCGTACTTCCGGGTGGAAACGAAGGATACATACACGGGGAAAGGCTGGGTGGAGACCGATCAGGGCATGTCCTATAAACTGAACGGCGGCAACGTGGAAGATATATGGTTTGACCGGAGTGTGCAGACGAGACGATATACGGCACAGGTGTCCATTGATGAGAATTATCTCTATAATCACGTCATGTATCCGATCGGCGTCTCCAATATTAAACCGAAGCACTCGATTCAGCTTGAAATGAACGGAAACACCGAGCAAATTACGCCGGTCAGTGAACAAGTGGGCAACATCCGCAATATGGGACGGTACACGGTGACTTTTCAGGCGCCCGTCTTTAAGCTGAATGATCTCAGAAAAGTGAAAGTAAAACGATACCGTGAGCAGAATCAATTCAATGACCGGTATTTACAGGTCCCCGACAGCCTTCCGAAAAGAGTGAGACAGCTTGCGGACAGACTGACGCGGGATCATCATAATATGTTCGATAAAGCGAAGGCGATCGAGGATTATCTCGGATCTTCCGCATTTTCGTATCATACACAGGATGTCGCGGTTCCGGAGCACAATCAGGATTATGTCGATCAATTTCTGTTTGAAACGAAAAGAGGATATTGTGATAACTTTTCATCGGCAATGGCCGTGCTGCTCCGATCTGCGGGTATTCCCGCCCGTTGGGTGAAGGGTTATACATCCGGCGAGTATAAAGGGGCAGGCGACCATAACGGCCACATTTATGAAGTCACGAACAACAACGCCCATTCGTGGGTAGAAGTGTATTTTCCGGATCAGGGCTGGGTGACGTTTGAGCCGACGAAAGGCTTCACCAATCCGACGGAGTTTACGTCAGAGCAAAATCATACCGCGGCAAAAGACAGCGGAGGCTCAGCGGGGAACTCGGATGAACCGTCTGACAAGCAGCGTCAGGAAACAAAGCCGGAAAAAGAGGAAAAGCCGAAAAAGCGGGATCACAGCGCGGCACCGCAGCCTGTGATCCGCAACAAAACCGCGGCACAGCTATGGCCGTATGCAGCCATCGTCATTGTGATTTCAGCCGCGGCGGCACTCGCCTGGCTGCTCCGGGCGCGCTGGATTCCGCACGTTACAGCAGCCAGATTGAAGCGGCGAACGGATGAAGGCGTCTTTTTCGACGCATATGCCGCACTGCTCCGACAGCTGAAACGAAAAGGGTTCAGCAGGGGAGACGGAGAAACGCTCCGTGATTTTGCCGCGAGGGTTGACGAGGCGCACCATACAAACGACATGTCCGAGCTGACGCTGCGCTATGAGCGTGCGTTATACCGCAGCGATAATGCCGCAAAGCTTTGGAATGAATCGGGACAGTTGTGGGAAAATATAATTAAAAGAAGATAGTCTTGACCGCATATCGTCCTGTTGTTAGAATAAATGAATGTTAAATGGGAGCCCGGGAGCGTTAAAAAGCCGGGCTTCCGGACAAGTCTTGCCGACAGAGGGCTGAACGTGTGTCCTCCGTTTTTTCTGTGTCAAAAACTTAGAGGAGATTAGGTGACAACCATGACGAAGTTAGTGAATGAAATGATTCTTGTTCTTGATTTCGGCAGTCAGTATAACCAGCTGATTACCCGCCGGATCCGTGAATTTGGCGTATATAGCGAGCTGCATCCCCATACGTTGACAGCTGAGGAAATCAAAGAAATGAATCCAAAAGGAATTATCCTTTCAGGCGGACCAAACAGTGTATATGATGAAGGATCTTTCCGCTGTGATGAAAAAATCTTTGAACTTGATATTCCTGTATTGGGCATCTGCTACGGCATGCAGCTGATGACTCATTACCTCGGAGGGAAAGTCGAGGCGGCAAGCCAGCGCGAATACGGAAAAGCGAACATTCAGATTCAAGGAACTCCTGACTTGTTCAAAGATCTTCCGGAAGAACAAGTTGTCTGGATGAGCCACGGCGACTTAGTCGTACAAGTGCCGGAAGGGTTTACGGTAGACGCGACAAGCCATCACTGCCCGAACTCGGCGATGAGCAAAAAAGACAAAAAATGGTACGGTGTTCAGTTCCATCCGGAAGTCCGTCATTCAGAATACGGAAATGACCTTCTGAAAAACTTTGTCTTCGGGCCTTGTGAATGTAAAGGCGAATGGTCAATGGAAAACTTTATCGAAATCGAAATGCAAAAAATCCGCGAAACCGTCGGAGACAAACAAGTGCTTTGCGCTTTGAGCGGCGGAGTCGATTCTTCTGTCGTAGCCGTTTTGATTCATAAAGCGATCGGCGACCAGCTGACTTGTATTTTCGTAGATCACGGCCTTCTCCGCAAAGGCGAAGCGGAAGGCGTCATGAAAACGTTCAGCGAAGGCTTTAATATGAATGTCATTAAAGTTGATGCGAAAGACAGATTCTTAAACAAGCTGAAAGGTGTTTCTGATCCTGAGCAAAAACGCAAAATCATCGGCAACGAATTCATTTACGTATTTGATGATGAAGCGGACAGGCTGAAAGGAATCGACTACCTTGCGCAAGGAACGCTTTACACAGACATTATTGAAAGCGGAACGGCAACTGCGCAAACGATCAAATCGCACCACAATGTCGGCGGACTTCCTGAAGATATGCAGTTTGAACTGATCGAACCGCTGAACACTCTTTTCAAAGATGAAGTGCGCGCGCTCGGCACAGAGCTCGGCATCCCGGATGATATCGTATGGCGTCAGCCGTTCCCGGGCCCTGGACTTGGCATCCGCGTACTCGGCGAAGTAACGGAAGAAAAACTTGAGATCGTTCGTGAATCAGACGCGATTCTGCGTGAAGAAGTGGCGAACCACGGCCTTGAGCGCGACATCTGGCAGTACTTCACGGTTCTTCCTGACATCCGCAGCGTCGGCGTCATGGGAGATGCGAGAACGTATGATTACACAATCGGTATCCGTGCCGTAACATCAATTGACGGCATGACATCTGACTGGGCGCGTATCCCTTGGGATGTGCTTGAAGTGATTTCGACACGGATCGTCAATGAAGTGAAACACATCAACCGCGTCGTGTATGACATTACGAGCAAGCCGCCTGCAACGATTGAGTGGGAATAATGAGAAAAGCCTCAAATCTTTTATTTATAAAGATTTGAGGCTTTTTTAATTTACATGGTTCTAGGAATAATGGGCCTTTTATCATTAACACCGGAGAAGATGTGCAGCAGTTTTTTATATATTCGAGTTTTTTAATCAGTTGTATTCCTAATATTCTCCCTATAATTTCATTTTTTCTAATAAAACTGAATTCATAAAATATTCATTTAATAACAAATAATGTATGTTATTATGAATATATACAAATAAAACATATGATGGTTTGAGTTTTCCAAGGGGTTTTTTATCTTCTGCATTCAGTTCTTTAGAAACGCAGAAGGTTTCTAATTTGCAGAAAAAAATGTTGAAAGAGGCTCGGAAGGATGGAAAAACATATTTTATTTTTTAATGCTACTTATATTAAAAAAATTTCTACTTTGGAGACTGCTAAAAATTTGGGCTTGACGGTTTCTGTTGTCGGCCCTGAACTGCCTGAATGGTCGCGGCCATTCGTTGACCATTACATTTCCGCAAATACTTATCAGATTGATGAGACTATAGCTGTTCTGAAGGAAACTGCCAAAGAAAATCCTTTTGATGGAGTCATTACATTCTGGGATAGAGATGTGGTTCCGGTGGCGGTAACTGCCCGGGAACTTAACTTAAAGGGCAGTCCGGTGGAAGCGGCAGAACGGGCTCGAAATAAATGGAAGATGCGTCAATTTTTGAACCGCGCACAAGTTCCTCATCCAAAATATTGCAAATTTACAAATTGGACCGAATTATATCATGCAAGCATTGATATGGAATACCCATTGATCGTTAAACCTGTGGGTGCTTCTGCCAGTAAAGGCGTATTCCGAATATCAAAGCCTGAAGATTTAAATCGCGCATATCAGCAGCTGTTAAACGCTGCGGTGCCGGAAAACGATAAAATGTTTTCTTTTTATCAAAACGAGTATATTGTTGAAGAGTTTATGAACGGACAAGAAGTCAGCATTGAGGGAGTGATTTCCGACGGAGTCATTCACTTTGCAGGTGTTACTGAAAAATGGACGGATCAGTATTTCGAAGAATACCAGCATGCATTTCCCGCCAGGCTGCCGGAGGCTGTGGAACGTGAATTATTCCACATCACCAGTGAAGGGATAAAAGCTTTGGAGCTGAACAATTGTGGTTTTCATGCCGAGGTCATGATCACAGAGAAAGGGTGCAAGATTATCGAGATCAACGGTCGTCTGGGCGGCGATTTTATTACTACCCATTTGGTTCCTCTAGCCAAAGGTATAAATATAACGCGCGCAAACCTATTGGCTGTATTAGGAGAAACAATAAGCTTTGAAGCTTCGAAAAGAAGAGCTGCCTGCGTCAGGTTTTTAATTGCAGACCGTGCTGGTGTGATAGAAAAGTGGGAAGGTGTCGAATCGATCAAAGAAATGCCCGGGGTCGTTGAATTTGTTTTAGAAAAGCAGCCGGGCGATCATGTTGGCCTGCCGCCTGAAAAGTTTCATGATTCCCGGATTGCTTATGTCATCACAGAAGCTGAAGATACAGAAAAAGCGATCGAATATGCTGAAAATGCTTTATCTGAAGTGAGGTGTTTCATCAATGGAGAGGAAAAGACTGTTCCTGATCGGGATTCCTGAAACGCATATTGAGAAGGCCGTTACGAGGGCAAAACAACTTGGTTTTGACGTCTTATTAGGAGATACAGAAGCTTCATTAAAAAAATATGAGCATTTAATAAAGGAAGCTGACCAAAAAATCGCATTAGATTATACCAATCATGAGAATCTATTCTCAGTCGCTAAAGAAATCCATGACAAAGAGCCTTTAGATGCCATATTTACTTTCAAAGAAGCCGGCTTATTCAATGTATCCAAACTTCAGCAGGCATTTCATTTAAAAGGAAATCCTCCGTCTGTGGTGCAAGCATGCCTTGATAAATATACAACGCGCCGGCTTTTAAAAAAGGCAGGACTAAACTCTCCCGATTTTGGATTGTGCAGGAGCGTGGAAGACGTATACGATTTTTGGAATACATCTCAACATCCTATCATTTTAAAGCCGAGATCTCAGCAAGGCAGTATAGGCGTCATAAAAGTTGAGAAAAAAGAGGACATTGAGGCGTGCTTTAAAGAGTGTTCAAAACATGACGAGGAGAAGTCAGTATTAGCCGAAGAATTTATAGAAGGGCAGGAAATTTCAATAGAAGCCGTTGTCTGCCAAGGCAAGGTCGACATATTTGGTGTGACCGAAAAGTTGCTATACCCCGGGACTTTTGTAGAATCCGGGCATATATCGCCGTATAAACATAAAGAAAAACATCAGGATTTGTATAAGAATCTGGTCAAGGAAGTTGTTCATGCCATGGGGATCGTATTTGGCCCCTTGCATATTGAAGGGTATCACACAAATAAAGGATTTGTGGTTGGCGAGGTACACACCCGCTATGGCGGAGACAACATAGTGACCATTACAGAAATCGCCATGAAATGTGATATGCATACACCTATTTTTGCGGAACTGGCGGGCATCCCATATCAACCGGAAAGGAAACATGCTCAAAGCGAAGTATGCGCCGTTCGTTTTTTAGAAACGAACCAAGGGGTTGTACGCGCAATCAAAGGGATCAGCGATCTCAAAATGATGGGGAATGTAGTAGATTTTCATGTAAATTGCAGTGTCGGTGATAGAATCAGACCGATCAAAAACAGCTACGATAGAGCAGGATGGATGATTGTAAAGGGGAAAAATGAGCGAGAAGTCAATCACGCATTACATGATGCGATTGACAAAATAAAAATAATCATTAGGTGAAGGGGAGAATGATGGTGAAAAACAGAAAATCATCAATTTTTAGAGATGCTTTAGACAGTAAAGGTTTGGTGAAAGTTGCGGGAGCTCATGACGGTTTAAGCGCCAAATTAGCAGAGAAAAACGGATTTAATGCCGTATGGGCAAGCGGTTTGGGAATCTCGGCTGTGCAAACTGTACCTGATGCCAGTATATTAACGATGACTGAATTTCTTGAAGCCGCCGTCATTATGAATGAATCATGCAATTTGCCGGTCATCGCTGACTGTGATTCCGGCTACGGGAACATTCACAATGTCACCCGCATGATCAAAAAATACGAAGCTGCTGGTATTGCCGGAGTTTGTATTGAAGATAAAGTATATCCAAAATTAAACTCATTTGACGACAGACAACAGATTCTTGTCAGTACTGAAGAATTTTGCGCGAAAATTAGAGCCGCAAAGATGGCTCAGCAAAATGACGATTTTGTATTGATTGCCCGTGTCGAAGCTTTAATTGCTAAATTGGGTCAAGAAGAAGCCTATACAAGAGCAAAAGCTTATGTTCATGCTGGAGCAGATGCAATTTTAATTCATTCAAAAGAACAATCGCCTGATGAAATTATTGAGTTTGTTAACAATTGGGACGTGGATGCGCCGTTGGTTGTGGTTCCGACTAAATATCCGACGCTCTCAATGGAACAGCTTGAGAAATTGGGAGTGAAGGTTTCCATCTATGCGAATCAGGCGTTGCGCGCTTCTGTTAAGGCTATAAATGATACATTCGAAAGCATTATAAATAATAAATCGTCTTTGCAGATTGAAAATGACATCGTGAGCGTTAATGAGATATTTGACATTCAAGACGTTCCGGGGATGAAGCAACTGGAGCGTTTGATCCATAGACAGCCGGCTAACTGAGGTTTTTGTATCGTGCTATTTTAAGAATGGCCCATAAAGACATTGGAGGCGTTTGAATTGAATAAAAGATTATCCGATAGAGTCATGAATATAAAACCTTCGGCCACTATGTCATTAAATGCCAAAACGAAGATAATGGTAAAAGAAGGAAAAGACATTATAAATATGAGTGTCGGAGAACCGGATCTTCATCCGCCATTAACAGCCTCATATGCAGGAATTCAGGCAATAGTGAAGGGGAAAACCGGGTATACGCCGGCAGCAGGGCTGATTGAATTAAGAGAATCCATTGTGCGATATCTGCTTAACGAACGAGGTTTAGAATATAAACCAAACCAAATAATTGCATCTGCCGGGGGAAAACAGCCGCTATATAATGTTTTTCAAGCAATTTGTGATCAAGACGACGAAGTTATCCTCCCTTCACCTTACTGGGTATCTTATCCGGAACAAATCAAACTGTCGGGGGCGGTTCCTGTTATTGTAAGCTGTGATGAAACTACAAATTTTAAAATCACACCCGAGAAGCTTGCAGAAGTAATTACCCCTAAGACAAAAGCTGTTGTTATCACATCTCCCAATAATCCGACAGGGTCCGTTTATTCAGAAAATGAACTGAAAGCTTTAGGAAATGTGTTGAAAGATTATTCTGAAATTTTTATCATTTCCGACGAAATTTATGATCAGTTTGTGTATGAGGGCAAGCATATCAGTCTGCCGCTCATTTTTCCCGAATTGCTGAATCGGACCATCATAACGAATGGATTTTCCAAAGTCTTTGCAATGACTGGATGGAGGCTCGGCTATATCGCAGCCCCATCGGATATAGCCGAAGCCATTGCCAGCTTTCAAAGCCATGCTACAGGCAGCCCGTCAACTATTTCTCAATATGCCGGTATTTCTGCTTTAAACGGTTTTGACAAGTCGATGGTCGAAGAATACAAAAAAAGACGCGATATATTAGTCGATGGTTTAAATCAAATTGAGGGCATTCAATGCGCCAAACCAAATGGAGCCTTTTATGCGTTTCCGAATGTTTCACAATTTTTCGGAACAATGTTTGAAGATCAACAAATAATTGATGCGGAGACATTTTGTCATCTTCTGTTGGAAAAACAGCACGTGTCAGCTGTTCCCGGCACAGCATTCGGAGAGCCGAACAACATTCGTTTGAATTTTGCCATCCCAAAGGATCTTATCACAGAGGCTTTGAAAAGAATTAATAATTTTACAACTCAGCTGGCAGTTAAGGTATAACAGAGCGCTGAAAGCTTAAACGAGCCTCTTTATATCTGCATCTAATGTTTAGGCAGGTGGTTTTTTGAAAGGCATACGATTAAGAATTCACCCTGTGGGCTGGAATATCATTTTAGGCACCTTGTTTAGCAGAATGTCAGTCTCGATGAGCATTCCCTTCCTTTCTATTTACCTAACACAAGTAAAAGGTGTTTCTCCTGCTTTAACCGGCATCATTGTTTCAGTAAGTTCGCTGGCTGGGATTGTAATGAGCTTTTACGGAGGGTATTTGTCTGATCTTTTTGGCAGGAAAATTGTGATGATAACGTCTGTATTTTGTTGGGCGCTTGTTTTTGTAAGTTTTATGTTTGCAGATAGTGTACTCGCATTTTTTGTCATCAATGCGCTTAACGGGCTGTGTCAATCTATCTTTGAACCGGCGTCAAGAGCATTATTATCCGATATAAGCAAAGAAGAAAATCGTTTGAAGATGTTTAATTTGCGGTATACTGCGATTAATATCGGCGTAGTTTTCGGTCCTCTTTTAGGCCTTAGATTGGGAGCTGCCAAGACGGCTCTCCCATTTCTGTTCGCAGGTTTTACATATTTTCTTTATGGTCTATCTCTCTTATTTTCATTCCGAAAATTTAAATTAGACGAGAACAATCGAAAAGAAAATAAAACGACTATTGCTACGGCCTTTAATGTGACAAGGAAAGACAAGGTTTTTCTTATCACATTACTTGGAGTGATATTATCAATATCCGGATATGCGCACTTTTCTACAACATTGCCCCAATATTTTGCCGCCAAAATAGAGGACGGGGTGACCATATTTTCATGGCTTTTAGCTTTGAATGCAATTGTCGTCTTAATCGTTCAATACCCTATTGTGAATATCATGAAAAAGTTCCCGCCGATTCATTCAATCATTCTGGGAAATGCTTTAATTAGTTTCAGTTTATTATTTTTTTCGCTATCGTCCAACCCATTCATATGGGGCTCTATCGTCGTGTTTTTCACAATAGGGGAAGTTTTGATTTTTTCGATGGTTGATATGCTGGTGGATGAAATTGCAAAACCAGGCTTCAAAGGGACATACTTTGGAGCAGCAGGCTTTAACCGTTTAGGAAATGTAATCGGTCCTTGGCTGGGAGGGATTCTTCTTTCCTTTTTTGGTGTAAACGGGTCCTTCTATATGTTTTTGATCATTTTTATAACGACAGCCTCGGGAATTCCGGTTTTATTTTTGGCAAAAAAACATCTTGATAAGAGCGGACATTCAAAAGTTGATGTAACAGAATCTCATAGGAGTTAAATGTTTTAACACAATGAAGAATTAATGGCAAAGTCTTTGAACCTCAAAGGTTTAAAGGCTTTTTTCTTTTCAGCAGCGCCCCATCAGAATGGGAAACAAGAGTGTTTATATTTTTGGGGAGAGGAATACAGAATGAACGGCGAACAAAGAAGGTATTAATCTAAGGGACTGACCCCATAAGATGAGACAAATAAAAAACACCTTCAAGTTTGAAAACGGATCGTTGTTATCCGAAATTAGACTTTGAGGCGTTTTTTTTTCATCTTTTTGAAACCGTTTTGCCTTGATTCATATCTAACAGCATAGGAGGTGGATAAGGTGAAGGAAGAACGATTGATCAAAAAGGCGAAAAAAGGTGATGCCGCAGCCTTTGAAAAACTGATCACAGCTCATCAGGAGACTTTATATAAAACAGCTTATCTCTATTTGCATCACAAGGAAGATACACTGGACGCTGTTCAGGAAACGGCTTACAAGGCTTTTCTTCATATCGCGCAACTGAAGGAGCCGAAATATTTTAAAACGTGGCTGATCCGGATTTTGCTTCATACAATTTTTGCGATGAGGAAAAAGCACGGAGACGTCATCCCGTTTGAGCCGCAGCATGATACGCGCGCGGAGAATAAGAACATTGAAGAATACATAGATCTTCGGAATGCCCTGGAAACGCTTGACGAACATATACAGCTGACCATTCAGCTTTATTATTTTCAAGATTTCTCGATTGCTATGATCGCTGAACAGACCGGTATGGCGGAAGGCACTGTAAAAACGCATCTGCACAGGGCGAGAAAAGCATTGAAGCAGGAGCTGGAAAAGGAGGATAAACATATATGGAAAAGCATCAAATGAAGCAATTGTATCAGGACATTGACGTGCCGAAAGCTGAATTGAAAAATGTGATACACAGCGCCGCTGTCCGTGCCGGAAAAGAAGGCGCCGTCAGACGGAGATGGGGAAGAAAACTGATAAACGGACTCGCGGTTGCTGCTGCTTTGTTTATTCTGTATCTGTCCTCAGGCTTATTCATGCCCTCCGTTAATACGGCTATGGGAAACATTCCTGTTGCCGGACAAATTTACAGTCTGTTTCAGGATAAGGCAGGTTCTGCGCTGTTTAAAAGCAATTTGGTGACAAAACTGAATGAGAAAGCGGAATCACGCGGAATCACGGTGACAGTGAAAAGTGTGTATTACGACAGCGGACAGCTCGTTTACAATTTTACCGTTGACAATTTGAAATCAGATGAGGAGAGCATCTCTTTTCAAGTTGATTATAAAGATCCATGGAATATGTTAGCAGAGGATTATGACAACAGTGATATGAAAAAAATGAAAGACGGGCAGTACGCGGGACAGCTTCGCCTGTTCACGGACGGCTCAAAGCTGAAAGACGGTGATAAGCTTCCGCTTGTCATTACACAAATCAAGGATATCCCCGGAAACTGGCGCTTTACACTACCTATTAAAAAACAAAAGTCCGTTTCTCTGGAAGGAACGAAAGCCGTGAATGTAAATCACGGATTATACCGCTTTTTCGATATCAGGGCGGAAAACGGAACGACGGGATCGGCTCTCCTGTATTCTATCGACTTCTATGATGCAGCCAAAAATGATGCCATCTCGATTTACGAGGCAACGGATGATGCTGGAAACCATTATGAAATGACGGCGTCGAATATTGAACTTGGCGGCAGAAAGAATCTTCCCGGCGGCGGGAAAAGAATACGCGGCCAAACTCAATTCAGCAAACCGATAGACCCGAAAGCGAAAACACTTTTCATAACGGGCGATATAAAAACAGAATCAGAGCCGGGAGAAATCGTGCCTCTGAAAACAAAACTGCCCGTCAGTTATAAAACGAAACATCATCATGTCGGCATCACCATCAAAAAGATCAAACAGCAAGGCAGACGGGTGATCGTCGATTATCAATTCACAGGAATTAATTACAGCAAAGCGGATGAAGATCAGCTGATCAATGTCGGTGAGTCAATCGGTCTCGGCAATACGAAAAAAATGAAAACCTGGCCATCGCTTAATGAGTATGAAAAAGGCTATTATCTGAAAGGGAATAAGGCGAAAGTCACGAACCTTAAAACGGGTGAAATGGAATCCGTTTTTGAATTAGATGATTCAACCGATAAAGACTATTCGTTGCGCGATTTCTCATTCGATTCATACGCTTTGTACGTCAATCAAACGGTTATGAACTTGCTGGCGGATGATAAGGGGATCACATTCGCGGTGCCGGTTCGGCCTGCGGACGGAAAATGATGTCGGGAAGGCGGCTTTTGCCGTCTTCCATTTTTGGTCAATTAACGAATAAACCAAATTTTTTTAACGGGATTGTTCGTTTTTTTTATTGAGTTTTCAAAATTGAATTGATACAATAGACTCAGAAATCAAATATGCAGATATCGTATAATGGCGGGGATATGGCCCGCAAGTTTCTACCAAGCTACCGTAAATGGCTTGACTACGGATCAATCTCAATCGTTTGATATAAATAATCCATTCTTATTTATTCAGACTGAACGTATGTAGTCAAGCGTCCCAAATGTATTTGGGGCGTTTTTTATTTGGCGGATAACGGGCAGAATAAATGGGAGAGAATGAAGGAGGCAATTGGCTTGAAGCAATTTTTTCAGTTTGATGAGCTGGGGACAAGCTATCGTAATGAAATCATCGGCGGTTTAACGACCTTTTTGTCAATGGCGTACATTCTGTTCGTCAATCCGCTGACATTGTCTTTAAACGGTGTGAAGGGATTTCCGGAAGCATTAAAAATTGATCAGGGCGCGGTATTCACCGCTACAGCCTTGGCATCTGCGGCCGGCTGTATTTTAATGGGGCTCATTGCAAAGTATCCGATCGCGATTGCGCCGGGTATGGGATTAAATGCGTTTTTTGCTTTCTCTGTCGTCCTCGGCATGGGGATTTCATGGCAGGCTGCGCTTTCCGGCGTCTTGATTTCCGGAATTATCTTCGTGGCGCTTTCGCTGACGGGACTGCGGGAAAAAATCATTAATGCGATTCCGCCTGAGCTGAAATTGGCGGTCGGCGCGGGTATCGGTTTGTTTATCACATTTGTCGGTTTGCAGGGTTCGGGCATTATTGAAGCGAACTCATCGACTCTGGTGTCTATCGGCAATATTCACAGCGGCCCTGTGCTGCTGACGGTTTTCGGTGTTATTGTGACTGTCATTCTGATGGTGCTTCGCGTAAACGGCGGCGTATTTATCGGAATGCTTCTGACGGCGGTTGCCGGCATGGTCTGCGGACTGATTCCGGTTCCGACGCACATTGTCGGCAGCGTGCCGAGTCTTGCGCCGACTTTCGGACAGGCGTGGATGCATCTTCCGGATATCTTCTCCGTCCAAATGCTGATTGTCATTTTAACTTTCTTGTTCGTCGGGTTTTTCGATACGGCCGGAACGCTGGTGGCTGTAGCGACACAGGCCGGGCTGATGAAGGAAAACAAACTTCCGCGTGCGGGAAGAGCGCTTCTGGCAGATTCAACATCAATCGTTATCGGAGCCGTACTCGGTACGTCTACAACGACTTCTTATGTTGAATCCAGCTCAGGCGTTGCGGCGGGGGCGCGCTCCGGCTTCGCGGCTGTTGTGACGGGCATTCTCTTTTTGCTGGCGATGTTTTTCTCGCCGCTTCTGTCAGTTGTCACCACGAATGTGACGGCTCCGGCTTTAATTATTGTCGGCGCGCTGATGGTGGCGCCGCTCGGTAAGATCGCCTGGGATAAATTCGAGGTGGCTGTGCCGGCATTCTTAACGATGATTATGATGCCGCTGACGTACAGCATTGCGACGGGGATTGCGATCGGTTTTATATTCTACCCGATTACAATGATCTGCAAAGGAAAAGGAAAAAGCGTTCACCCGATTATGTACGGGCTGTTCGTCATCTTTATCCTGTATTTCATCTTCTTGAAATAACGGAAAAACCGGCTGAGTTAAGCCGGTTTTTTGTTTTTGTCCTATTCCGTAAAACCAATACATACTATAAAACGTCATGTGGGTGTCCGGGTGAAGAAAACCGCTTGACTGTTTAAGGACGCTTCGGTACCTTATATAAGTGTTTTATTTTCTTGTTTAACAAATTCCGCCGTATTTTTTTGATAGGAGTTGCTGACATGACGGAAGAAAGAAAAGAAACGTTGGAAGAAGAAAAACAGCATCAGGGGACTGATGAAGAACCGCTGTCGAGAATGTCCAGAAATGCGGGACGTTATCAAAAGCAAAAGAAAAAAGTAAAGGAACGGCGCCCGGCTCCGGCTTTTACGGAAAAACTCGCTTCTGCATGGGCCGCGGCCAAACGTTATTGCCGTTTCGCGCTGCGCATTTTGACATCACCGGTGAAGGTCGTTGGGGAAGACGGCTTTTCCCGCTTTAAATATGCTCTTATTTCAATGCTTGTATTCAGTATCTTTTTCTCAATCGGAAATTGGTTTCAGCTGAGGGCAAGCCAGCAAAGGCCTCTCGGATACGGGGAGCGGCATCATACGTTTTTTGACGGCTTTACTGTCGTTCTCGTGTATACGCTCGTCTTTTTTGCCGCTGCGGCCGGCGCGGTCTGGCTTGTATCACGTTATATGATGAAACAGAAAATTACGATGCGGGATGCGGCCGCGGGGGTCGGATCGCTTTTGGTTCCGGCTGTCGCCTGCTCTATCGTGTGGATGATTTTCGCGATATTGAATCTGCCGGTCGTCACCGTGGTGTTTACGGCGCTGACCTTGTTTCTGGCCGCCTCGGCGATGGTGCAGTTTGTGCAGATTCTATACAAATCGGCTGAAAAGCCTGCGGCTGACGTGATGTACTGTATTTCCGCGGCGGTCATCATCATGCTCGTTTTTACGGCTGTGACATGGCCGCTCATTTCCGAGTACTTTACTGCTTCGCTGATCCCTTTATAAGTCGAAATTTGTCTTTCACAATGTTTACAAATTTTTCTAATAAAGCGTGTTGTTTTGAGGACCCGGCCGAGATATGATGAGAGCAACAGCAATTCGAAAGCGGCACTACTCTTTATGATTCGGAAAGGGATGATGAAGATGGCCCCGTTGTTGCGAGAAGCCATTAATCGGAAAAAACAGCACCTGAGGACAAAACTGATCCGCTCAGGGTTTTATCAAGACCATGTTCAGGAACTGTCCGGGTACACGCTGAGTGAACTTGAGAAGGAATATGAAGCCGTCAAACGATTGAAAAAAGCCGAGCTTCACTGATAAGAGCTTAACAGTCTGCCTTGCGGGGCGGGCTTTTTTTTCTTTTGAAAATGATGAAAAGAGGGTAAACTATCCTTAATTGAAGGATTGATGCTTTTCAAAGTATCAGAGGAGGGGAATCAGTGATGCAGACGATTTTATCCAACAGTATAGGTATGGTTCTCATTATTCTCATCATTAACATTATATATGTCTCTTTCTTTACGATCAGGATGATTCTGACATTAAAGGGACAGCGCTATTTCGCCGCAGGCATCAGTACGATTGAAATCCTTGTGTATGTGACCGGCCTGAGTCTCGTGCTCGGCAATCTGAATCAAATTCAAAACGTCATTGCCTATGCACTCGGCTACGGCCTCGGCGTCATAGTGGGAATGAAAATTGAAGAGAAACTGGCGCTCGGCTATATTACAGTCAACGTCATTACGAAGGAGCTCGATCTGGACCTGCCGAAACAGCTCCGGGAAAAAGGATACGGGGTTACAAGCTGGGTTGCGGGCGGACTTGAAGGAGACCGGACCGCCATGCAGATTCTGACGCCGCGCAAATATGAGCTTCAGCTTTATGATACGATTAAAACGCTTGATGAAAAAGCGTTTATTATCGCCTTTGAGCCGAAAACGATCCACGGCGGATTCTGGGTGAAAGCAGTGAAGAAGAGGAGAATTAAGGAATGACAAAGCCAAAAAAGAAACGGTTTGAAGTAACGGAAGATGAAACGATTGACACCATTCTCACTTTAATGAAGGAAGAGGGTTATATGCCGGTCCGGCGGATGGAAGAGCCGATCTTTACAGAAAAGAAAGAAAATGGATCAATTCAAGTCGTTCCTTGCGGGAAAAAAATCGTATTTGAAGGGAAATTGATCTAAACACGAACATTAAAAGAAAGAATTTTTATATCGTTCGATAATGTCGTTGACATTATCCAAGTCCGTTGTTAAGATAAACATGAAATCAAAACACGACCTCATATAATCTTGGGAATATGGCCCATAAGTTTCTACCCGGCTGCCGTAAACGGCCGGACTATGCAGGAAAGTGATAAACAGCTGACATGGATATCGCAGAAGCGAACGACTGACGATACGCGCGCCATGCCCGGTTTGTATTGCTTCCTCATAGTTGCAATATAAGCCGGGCTTTTTTTTCTGAAAAACAAAGCATGAGAAGGTGGGAACAGAATGCAGCCGCTAGCAGGAATCATCATGGGAAGCACCTCCGATTGGGAGACAATGAAACATGCATGCGACATACTTGACGAACTTCACATTCCTTATGAAAAACAGGTGGTATCCGCGCACCGGACGCCTGATTTGATGTTTGAATATGCAGAAAGCGCCAGAGACAGGGGCTTAAAAGTCATTATTGCCGGAGCCGGGGGAGCGGCGCATCTGCCGGGAATGACGGCGGCCAAAACGACGCTGCCGGTGATCGGCGTACCGGTTCAGACGAAATCGCTTAACGGGCTTGATTCTCTTCTGTCTATCGTACAGATGCCCGGCGGCGTGCCGGTCGCGACGACGGCGATTGGGAAAGCGGGCGCAGTGAACGCGGGTCTGTTAGCCGCGCAAATTTTGTCGGCATTTGACGATGACATTGCGGATAAACTAGAGGCGAGAAGAAATGCGACAAAACAAACGGTGCTGGAAAGCAGTGATCAGCTTGTCTGATAAAAAAACGATTTTTCCCGGCGCCGTCATCGGCATTATCGGAGGCGGACAGCTCGGAAAAATGATGGCTGTCGCCGCAAAACAGATGGGCTATAAAGTCGCTGTCGTCGATCCCGTGAAAGACTCGCCATGCGGACAGATCGCCGATATTGAGATTACCGCCCAGTACAATGACCGTGAAGCGATTCAAAAATTGGCCGGAGTCAGTGACATCATTACGTACGAATTTGAAAATATCGATTACGAGGCGCTCAACTGGCTCAAAGAACATGCATATCTTCCCCAGGGAAGCGAGCTGCTGCTCATCACCCAAAACAGGGAAACGGAAAAAAAGGCGATCCAGTCAGCAGGCTGTCAAGTCGCTCCTTATCGGATCGTAAACAGCGGACGGGAGCTTGAGGAAGCCGTTCAGGCACTGGGGCTCCCGGCGGTGCTGAAAACATGCCGCGGCGGATATGACGGCAAAGGCCAATTTGTCATTAAGGAAGAAGGACAGACAGATGAAGCGGCTGCGCTGTTAGAAAACGGCACGTGCATACTTGAAAGCTGGGTATCGTTCCGGATGGAGCTTTCCGTTATCGTGACGAGATCGGTGCACGGTGAGATTTCAACCTTTCCGGCTGCTGAAAATATCCACAAAAATAATATTCTGTTCCAAAGCATCGTACCCGCGAGAGCGGAGGAAACGGTTCAGAAGCGGGCAGAGGCGCTTGCCGTTCAGCTCGCGGAGAAATTGGAACTTGTCGGGCCGCTTGCGGTGGAAATGTTCGTCACGGAAGACGGAGACCTTTTGATTAATGAACTGGCGCCGCGTCCTCACAATTCAGGGCATTATACGCTCGACCTTTGTGAAACGAGCCAATTCGAACAGCACATCAGAGCGGTCTGCGGACTTCCTCTCGGCAGAACCGATCTTCTCAAACCGGGAATGATGGTGAATCTGCTCGGTGATGAAGTGAAGCTTGCGGAGGAGCATACGGAGCTTTTAAAGGAAGCCAAACTGTACCTGTACGGAAAACACGAGATTAAAAAAGGCCGCAAAATGGGGCATATGACATTTTTGCGGAAGCCTGATGAAACATGGATTCAGGACATCACGAACATATGGATGAATAGAGACGGAGGACGAGCATAATGATCGAACGTTATTCAAGACCTGAAATGTCCGCGATCTGGACGGACGAAAACAGATACCAGGCATGGCTGGAAGTCGAGATTTTAGCCTGTGAAGCCTGGGCTGAGCTTGGCGTCATTCCGAAAGAAGACGTCAAGGTCATGCGCGAAAACGCGTCTTTCGACATCAACCGCATTTTGGAAATCGAGCAGGATACGCGCCATGACGTCGTTGCATTCACCCGCGCGGTTTCAGAATCATTAGGCGAAGAAAGAAAATGGGTTCACTACGGCCTGACGTCAACAGATGTCGTGGATACCGCTCTTTCCTATCTATTAAAACAGGCGAATGAGATCTTGCTCAAGGACATTGAGAGATTTGTTGACATTATAAAAGAAAAAGCGAAAGAACATAAATACACGGTCATGATGGGCCGCACGCACGGCGTACACGCGGAACCGACGACATTCGGCCTGAAACTCGCGCTTTGGCATGAAGAAATGAAACGCAACCTTGAACGTTTCAAGCAGGCAAAAGAAGGGATCGAAGTCGGGAAGCTTTCCGGCGCGGTCGGCACATATGCAAATATTGATCCGTTCGTAGAGCAGTATGTCTGTGAAAAACTCGGCCTGAAAGCGGCGCCGATTTCCACTCAGACATTACAGCGCGACCGTCATGCGGATTACATGGCGGCACTGGCTTTGATCGCGACGAGCATTGAAAAATTCGCAGTGGAAATCCGCGGTCTGCAAAAGAGTGAAACACGTGAAGTGGAAGAGTTTTTTGCGAAAGGACAAAAAGGTTCATCGGCTATGCCTCATAAACGGAATCCGATCGGGTCGGAAAATATGACGGGCATGGCGCGCGTGATCCGCGGGTACATGCTGACGGCATACGAAAATGTACCTTTATGGCATGAGCGTGATATTTCTCATTCATCAGCTGAACGCATCATTCTTCCTGACGCGACAATCGCGCTGAATTACATGCTGAACCGATTCAGCAATATCGTCAAAAACTTAACGGTATTCCCGGAAAATATGAAACGCAACATGGACCGCACACTCGGTTTAATCTACTCTCAGCGCGTGCTGCTCGCTTTAATCGACACGGGTCTGCCTCGTGAAGAAGCATATGACACGGTTCAGCCGAAAGCGATGGAAGCGTGGGAAAAACAAGTGCCTTTCCGCCAGCTTGTCGAAGCTGAGGAAAAAATCACGTCCCGTCTCACACCGGAACAGATTGCCGATTGCTTTGACTACAATTATCATCTGAAAAACGTCGACTTGATCTTTGATCGTTTAGGTTTATAGAAGAAGCCAGCCGGAGGCGGCTTCTTCAGCCGCCATAGATTGAATATTCCCAACATTCGGGTTAGGAGGCCTTCCGTGAATATTGTGAACAATAATCTTCTTTATGAAGGAAAAGCGAAACGGATTTATCAAACTGAAGACGAACAGATTCTCCGCGTGGTCTACAAGGATTCCGCAACAGCCTTTAACGGTGAGAAAAAAGCGGAGATCAGCGGAAAGGGCCGTCTGAACAATGAAATTTCAAGCCTGATTTTCAAACATCTGCACGCCAAAGGAATTGACAACCACTTTGTGGAGCGTGTTTCAGAATCAGAGCAGCTTATCAAAAAAGTGAGCATCATTCCGCTTGAAGTCGTGGTCAGAAACATTGCCGCCGGAAGCATGTCGAAACGTCTCGGCATCCCGGAAGGAACTGAGCTTCCGCAGCCGATTATCGAATTTTACTATAAAGATGATGCACTCGGTGATCCGCTCATCACAGAAGATCATATCTGGCTCTTAAAAGCTGCGGCTCCTGAGCAGGTCAAAACGATCAAATCGATTACAAACCAGGTGAATCAAGAACTTCAGCATATTTTTGAAGACTGCGGCGTCAGATTAATAGATTTTAAGCTGGAATTCGGCTTAGACGCAGAGGGACGGGTGCTTTTAGCGGACGAAATTTCTCCTGACACGTGCCGTCTGTGGGACAAAGACACAAACGAAAAGCTCGATAAAGATTTGTTCAGACGGAACCTGGGAAGCTTAACCGACGCATATGAAGAGATTTTCAAAAGACTGGGAGGCATTTCATAATGTATAAAGTGAAAGTTTATGTCAGCTTAAAAGAAAGTGTGCTCGATCCTCAAGGAAGCGCGGTGCAGCATGCATTGCACAGCATGGCCTACAATGAAGTGCAGGATGTGCGCATCGGAAAATACATGGAGCTGACGATTGAAAAATCTGACCGCGATCTTGACGCGCTCGTGAAAGAAATGTGTGAAAAGCTCCTTGCCAATACAGTCATTGAAGACTACCGATATGAAGTTGAGGAGGTTGTCGCACAGTGAAATTTGCGGTGATTGTGTTACCCGGCTCCAACTGTGATATTGATATGTTCCACGCCGTAAAGGACGAACTCGGCGAAGAAGTCGAGTATGTCTGGCACGAGGAAACAAGCCTTGACGGATTTGACGGCGTGCTCATCCCCGGCGGGTTTTCATACGGCGACTACTTGAGATGCGGCGCCATCGCCAGATTCGCAAACATCATGCCGGCCGTGAAAAAAGCGGCTGCCGAAGGAAAACCGGTTCTCGGCGTCTGCAACGGATTCCAGATTCTGCAGGAGCTCGGACTTCTGCCCGGCGCGATGAGACGCAATAAAGATTTAAAGTTCATCTGCCGCCCGGTTGAACTAATCGTGCAGAACAGCGGCACGTTATTCACATCTTCCTATGAAAAAGGACAATCGATTACGATTCCGGTTGCCCACGGCGAAGGCAATTTCTACTGTGATGACGAAACGCTTGAAAGATTAAAAGAAAACGATCAAATCGCCTTCACATACGGCGGCGATATTAACGGAAGCGTCAGCGGCATTGCCGGCGTCGTGAATGAGACAGGCAACGTATTAGGCATGATGCCTCACCCTGAGCGCGCAGTCGATGAACTGCTCGGCAGCGCAGACGGTCTTACATTGTTCCGGTCTATCGTGAAAAATTGGAGGGAAACTCATGTCGCTACTGCTTGAACCAAGTAAAGAACAAATAAAAGAAGAGAAACTCTATCAGCAAATGGGTGTCAGTGATGACGAGTTCGTACTCATTGAATCTATTATCGGAAGATTGCCGAACTACACGGAAATCGGGATTTTTTCCGTCATGTGGTCAGAGCACTGCAGCTATAAAAACTCAAAACCGGTTTTACGCAAATTCCCGACTAACGGCGAACGCGTGCTGCAGGGTCCCGGAGAAGGCGCGGGAATCGTTGACATCGGTGACAATCAGGCGGTCGTGTTCAAAATTGAATCTCATAACCATCCGTCAGCGATTGAGCCATACCAAGGTGCTGCGACGGGAGTGGGCGGCATCATCCGTGATGTTTTCTCAATGGGCGCCCGTCCGATAGCTGTATTAAACTCTCTTCGATTTGGTGAGCTCACTTCACCTCGTGTGAAGTACTTGTTTGAAGAAGTAGTGGCGGGAATCGCGGGATACGGAAACTGTATCGGCATTCCGACGGTCGGCGGAGAAGTGCAGTTTGACGCAAGCTATGAGGGCAATCCGCTTGTCAATGCAATGTGCGTCGGCTTAATTGATCATAAAGATATTAAAAAGGGCCAGGCGAAAGGTGTCGGCAATACGGTCATGTACGTCGGCGCTAAAACGGGCCGCGACGGCATACACGGCGCTACTTTCGCATCAGAAGAAATGTCAGATTCATCTGAAGAAAAACGTTCCGCGGTGCAGGTCGGCGATCCTTTCATGGAAAAACTTCTCCTGGAAGCATGCCTTGAAGTCATCCAATGCGACGCCTTAGTCGGCATTCAGGATATGGGGGCGGCCGGTCTGACAAGTTCGAGTGCTGAAATGGCAAGCAAAGCCGGCTCCGGCATTGAAATGAACCTTGATCTCATTCCGCAGCGGGAAACAGGTATGACCGCTTACGAAATGATGCTTTCCGAGTCTCAGGAACGCATGCTTCTCGTCATTGAACGCGGACGTGAACAGGAAATTGTCGATATTTTTGATAAATATGATCTTGAAGCGGTTTCCGTAGGTCATGTTACGGATGATAAAATGCTCCGCCTCCGCCATAACGGAGAGGTTGTTTGCGAGCTTCCGGTCGACGCGCTGGCGGAAGAAGCGCCTGTATACCACAAGCCGTCAGCAGAACCCGCGTACTACCGCGAGTTTCAGGAAACGGAAGTTCCCGCGCCTGAAGTAAAAGATGCGACAGAGACGCTTTTTGCCCTGCTGCAGCAGCCGACAATCGCCAGCAAAGAGTGGGTGTACGATCAGTATGACTACATGGTGCGCACAAATACGGTGGTCGCTCCGGGCTCTGACGCGGGAGTGCTCAGAATCCGCGGCACGAAAAAAGCGCTGGCGATGACGACGGATTGCAACGCGCGTTATTTATATCTTGATCCAGAAGAAGGCGGGAAAATCGCCGTTGCCGAAGCGGCGCGCAACATCGTATGCTCCGGCGCCGAACCGCTTGCGGTCACGGATAATCTGAATTTCGGAAACCCGGAAAAACCTGAAATTTTCTGGCAGATCGAAAAAGCGGCCGACGGCATCAGCGAGGCGTGTAATGTTCTCAGCACTCCCGTCATCGGCGGTAACGTATCACTTTATAATGAATCGAACGGAACGGCGATCTACCCGACGCCTGTTATCGGCATGGTCGGCTTAATTGAAGATACCGCTCATATTACGACACAGCATTTCAAACAAGCGGGGGATCTTGTATACGTGATCGGCGAAACAAAACCTGAGTTTGCCGGAAGCGAACTGCAAAAAATGACAGAAGGCCGCATTTACGGCAAAGCGCCGCAAATCGATCTTGATGTAGAGCTGTCACGCCAAAAAGCATTGCTTGACGCGATTAAAAAAGGCTTCGTACAATCAGCGCATGATGTGTCTGAAGGCGGCTTAGGCGTAGCGGTTGCAGAAAGCGTCATGACGACGGAAAACCTTGGCGCGCACGTGACTGTAGAAGGGGAAGCGGCATTATTATTCTCTGAATCTCAATCACGCTTCGTCGTTTCGGTGAAAAAAGAACACCAAGCGGCGTTTGAAGCGGCTATGGCCGATGCGGTTCATATCGGCGAGGTAACGGCTGACGGACTTCTGGCGATTCAAAACCAGGACGGACAACAATTGGTTCACGCGCAAACGAAAGAACTTGAGCGCGCGTGGAAAGGAGCTATTCCATGCTTGCTGAAATCAAAGGCCTGAATGAAGAATGCGGTGTGTTTGGCATCTGGGGACATGAAGAAGCTCCGCAGATCACATATTACGGCCTGCACAGCCTCCAGCACAGAGGACAGGAAGGCGCGGGAATTGTCGCAACTGACGGTGAAAAACTGACGGCGCACAAAGGACAGGGGCTTATTACCGAGGTTTTTCAAAACGGCGAACTGAGCAAAGTGAAGGGAAAAGGCGCGATCGGGCACGTCCGTTATGCGACGGCAGGCGGAGGCGGATATGAAAATGTCCAGCCGCTCCTGTTCCGTTCGCAAAACAACGGCAGCCTCGCGCTTGCTCATAACGGCAACTTGGTCAACGCCACACAGTTGAAGCAGCAGCTTGAAAACCAAGGGAGCATCTTTCAGACTTCCTCCGATACGGAAGTGCTGGCTCATCTGATTAAACGCAGCGGACACTTTTCGCTGAAGGATCAGATCAAAAATTCGCTGTCTATGCTGAAAGGCGCTTATGCCTTTTTAATCATGACTGAAACAGAAATGATCGTAGCGCTTGACCCGAACGGACTCAGACCGCTGTCAATCGGCATGATGGGTGATGCTTACGTCGTCGCTTCAGAAACGTGCGCATTCGATGTGGTCGGCGCGACATACCTTCGCGAGGTAGAGCCGGGCGAAATGCTGATCATCAATGATGAAGGCATGAAATCAGAGCGTTTCTCCATGAATATCAACCGTTCCATCTGCAGCATGGAGTACATTTATTTCTCAAGACCTGACAGCAATATCGACGGCATTAACGTGCACAGCGCCCGAAAAAACCTCGGAAAAATGCTTGCCCAGGAGTCCGCGGTTGAAGCGGATGTCGTCACAGGCGTGCCTGATTCCAGTATTTCTGCAGCCATCGGCTATGCCGAGGCAACGGGCATTCCGTACGAACTCGGTCTCATTAAAAACCGTTATGTCGGCAGAACATTTATTCAGCCGTCCCAGGCTCTGCGTGAGCAAGGCGTGAGAATGAAGCTGTCTGCGGTGCGCGGGGTTGTTGAAGGAAAACGGGTCGTCATGGTTGATGATTCCATCGTGCGCGGGACGACAAGCCGCCGGATTGTCACAATGCTCAGAGAAGCGGGAGCGACAGAGGTGCACGTCAAGATCAGTTCACCGCCGATCGCTCATCCGTGCTTCTACGGCATCGACACATCAACCCATGAGGAGCTGATCGCTTCTTCTCATTCCGTGGAAGAAATCCGCCAGATCATCGGTGCCGACACGCTTTCTTTCTTAAGTGTAGACGGATTGTTAAAAGGAGTCGGCCGAACATTTGAAGACACCAATTGCGGACAATGCCTCGCTTGTTTTACGGGCAAATATCCGACGGAAATTTATCAGGATACAGTGCTTCCTCACGTAAAAGAAGCGGTGCTGACAAAATAAAATCTGAAAATGACATAAAGGCAGCGGGAATTCAGGCTGCCTTTCTCTTTCTGCCTTTTAAGGAGAAACGAATTGACAAGGAGTGATAGGGATGTCTGATGCTTATAAAAATGCCGGAGTTGACATCGAAGCCGGATACGAAGCCGTCAAACGAATGAAAAAACACGTGGAGCGCACGAAAAGGCTCGGCGTTATGGGAAGCCTGGGCGGTTTTGGCGGAATGTTTGATCTGTCAGAGCTTCCGTATCAAAAGCCTGTTTTAATTTCCGGAACAGACGGTGTCGGCACCAAGCTGAAACTCGCATTTTCAATGGATAAGCATGACACGATCGGCGTCGATGCGGTCGCGATGTGTGTAAATGATGTGCTTGCCCAAGGAGCGGAGCCGCTGTTTTTCCTTGATTATTTGGCGGTCGGCAAGGCTGATCCGGTAAAAATTGAGCAGATCGTTCAGGGCGTGGCGGACGGATGCGAGCAGTCAGGATCAGCGCTTATCGGCGGTGAGACGGCGGAAATGCCGGGACTGTATACGGTTGATGAATACGATATTGCGGGCTTTTCAGTCGGCGTCGCGGAAAAAGACGAAATCGTCACCGGTGAACATATCGAAGAGGGGCATCTCTTAATCGGACTTACTTCAAGCGGCCTTCACAGCAACGGATTTTCCCTTGTGAGAAAAGTGCTTCTTGATGACGGCGGACTTGATTTGGATACTGTCTATGAACCGTTTGCGCGTCCTCTCGGAGAAGAATTGCTGGAACCGACGAGAATATATGTGAAGCCGGTGCTCAAGGCGGTGAAAAGCGGTAAGGTGGACGGCATGGCGCATGTGACAGGCGGAGGATTCATCGAGAACATCCCGCGGATGCTGCCGGACGGATTGAGTGCGGAAATTGATCACGGATCATGGCCGATCCCGCCGATTTTTTCGTTTCTGCAGGAGCACGGCAAGCTGAAAGAAGAAGAAATGTTCAATGTTTTTAATATGGGCATCGGTTTTGTCCTTGCCGTTAAAGAAGAAAACCTGACAGACGTCATCGACACGCTTGAAGCTCAGGGCGAGAAGGCTTATCTGATCGGCCGGGTCAAGCGGGGCGAAGGCATTTCTTTCGGCGGTGCGGCTCTTTCATGAAAAAGTTTGCGGTATTTGCTTCAGGAAACGGATCGAACTTCGAGGCCATTGCCAAACGCATGAGAGAAGAGAAGTGGGATGCGGAGCTCTCGCTTCTCGTGACGGATAAGCCTCAGGCAAAGGCGGTGGAAAGGGCGGAGGCTTTACACATTCCGTCATTTGCCTTTGAACCGTCATCTTTTGAAAACAAAGCGGCCTTTGAACGGGCCGTTATTGAACAGCTGCGCCTGCACGGGGCGGAATTAATCGTTCTCGCCGGTTATATGAGACTGATTGGAGATACGCTGCTTGAAGCATACGGGGGCCGCATTATTAATATACATCCCTCGCTTCTTCCGGCATTCCCCGGGATTGACGCTGTCGGACAGGCGTATCGGGCCGGTGTGAAAGTGGCGGGCATTACCGTTCATTACGTCGACGAAGGCATGGACACAGGACCGATTATCGCGCAAAAAGCATTCGAAATACAGGAAAACGATACGCTTGAAGACATAGAGCATACAATACACGAGCTTGAGCACAAATGGTATCCGAGCGTTGTGAAACAGCTGCTGGGACTAAATAACAGAGGTGAAAAGGCATGACAATCAAACGCGCACTAATCAGTGTTTCTGATAAAACAAATCTCGTACCTTTCGTAAAGGAACTGACAGAGATCGGCGTCGAAGTCATTTCGACCGGAGGAACAAAAAAACTACTTCAGGAAAACGGTGTGGATGTCATCGGCATTTCAGAAGTGACCGGATTTCCTGAAATTATGGACGGACGGTTAAAAACGCTCCATCCTAATATTCACGGCGGCCTGCTTGCCGTAAGAGACAATGAAGAGCATATGGCGCAGATCAATGAGCACGGCATTGCACCGATTGACCTTGTGGTTGTCAACCTTTATCCGTTTAAAGAAACGATTTCAAAAGAAGATGTAACATACGATGAAGCGATAGAAAACATTGATATCGGCGGCCCCGGCATGCTGCGCGCCGCATCGAAAAACCATCAGGATGTGACGGTCATCACAGATCCGGCCGATTACAGCTCCGTGCTCAATGAGATTAAAGAACACGGCGGTGTTTCGCTTAAAAGAAAACGCGAGCTTGCGGCCAAAGTATTCCGCCATACCGCGGCATACGACGCATTAATCGCTGATTACTTAACACGCGAGGCCGGTGAGAAAGACCCTGAGCAATTCACCGTTACATTTGAGAAAAAACAATCGCTCCGCTACGGTGAAAACCCTCACCAAGAGGCTGTTTTCTATCAAAGCGCACTCCCTGTCTCCGGTTCCATCGCGGCGGCAAAACAGCTTCACGGCAAAGAGCTTTCTTACAACAATATTAAGGACGCGGATGCGGCCGTTCAAATCGTCCGGGAGTTTACAGAACCCGCAGCTGTTGCCGTTAAACATATGAATCCGTGCGGAGTCGGTACGGGAGCTTCAATTGAGGAAGCATTCAATAAAGCGAAAGAAGCTGATAAAACCTCCATTTTCGGCGGCATCATCGCGCTGAACCGTGAAGTTGATCAGGCAACGGCTGAAGCCCTTCACGGCATCTTTTTAGAAATCATTATCGCCCCTTCTTTCAGTGAAGAAGCGCTGAACGTGCTGACGGCGAAGAAAAACCTTCGTCTGCTCACGCTTGACGTGACCGCATCAGGGAAGAAAGAAAAACAGCTGACATCCGTACAGGGCGGCCTTTTGATTCAAGATTTAGACGTCCATGGATTTGATGACGCCGACATCAGCATCCCGACAAAAAGAGAGCCGAACGAGCAGGAATGGGAAGATCTGAAGCTCGCCTGGAAAGTCGTCAAACACGTGAAATCCAACGCGATCGTTCTTGCAAAAGACCATATGACGGTCGGTGTGGGCGCAGGACAGATGAATCGCGTAGGTTCAGCTAAAATCGCCATTGAGCAGGCCGGAGAAAAAGCAAAAGGCAGCGCGCTCGGATCAGACGCGTTTTTCCCGATGCCGGATACAGTCGAAGAAGCCGCAAAAGCCGGTGTCACGGCGATTATCCAGCCCGGCGGATCGGTCCGCGATGAAGATTCGATTAAAAAAGCGGATGAATACGGCATCGCCATGGTATTCACCGGCATCAGACATTTCAAACATTAAGAGGGGGAACGAAGCGTGAATGTATTGATTATCGGAAAAGGCGGCAGAGAGCATACATTGGCTTGGAAAGCGGCGCAAAGCCCGCTTGTTGACACGGTGTACGCCGCGCCCGGAAATGACGGTATGGCAGACTGCGCGACGCTGGCCAACATTGAAGAAAGCGATCATGCCGCACTCATTGCGTTTGCGAAAGAACATCATGTCGGGCTGACGATTATCGGCCCCGAAGTTCCTCTGATTGAAGGGATAGCGGACGAGTTTGAAAAAGCCGGACTGCTTGTTTTCGGACCGTCTGAAAAAGCGGCTATCATTGAAGGAAGCAAACAGTTTGCCAAGGATTTAATGAAAAAATACGGTATTCCGACGGCGGAGTATGAGACGTTTACTTCATTTGAAGAGGCGAAAGCATATGTGCAGCAAAAAGGCGCGCCGATTGTCATTAAAGCGGACGGGCTTGCCGCCGGAAAAGGTGTCACGGTCGCGATGACGGAAGAAGAAGCGATTGAATGCCTGCACGATTTTCTTGAAGATGAGAAATTCGGCGAGGCGAGCGCATCTGTGGTCATTGAAGAGTTCCTCGCCGGCGAAGAATTTTCTTTAATGGCGTTTGTAAAAGGGGAGACCGTCTATCCGATGGTAATCGCTCAAGATCATAAACGCGCCTTCGATGGAGACAAAGGGCCGAATACGGGCGGAATGGGCGCCTACTCACCGGTGCCGCACATTTCCGATGATATCGTCAGAAGCGCAGTCGAAACGATTGTGAAGCCGGCGGCAAAAGCAATGGTGAAAGAGGGACGCTCCTTCACGGGCGTGCTGTACGCGGGGCTGATTTTGACGGAAAACGGATCAAAAGTCATTGAATTCAACGCGCGCTTCGGAGATCCGGAAACACAGGTTGTCGTGCCGAGAATGGAATCTGACCTCATCCAGGTGCTTTTGGATCTGCTGCATGAGAAAGATGTTGACCTAAGGTGGAAAGATACGGCCGCCGTCAGCGTCGTACTGGCTTCTGAAGGCTATCCGGAAGGCTATGCGAAAGGGACGCCGATCGGCAGTTTGGCATCCGCTGAAGACGGGATCGCCATTTTTCATGCCGGAACGAAAAAAGAAGGCGGTCAATTTGTCACAAACGGCGGCCGGGTCGCCAATGTCACCGCATTTGCTGAGACATTTGAAGCGGCGAGAGATAAAGTGTACAGCGCCGTTTCAGGGCTGACAAAACCCGGACTGTTTTACAGAAGCGACATCGGCGCCCGTGCGCTGAAAGCTTCTCAACGATAGAAAGCAGAACCCCGCAGCACCCGAGCTGCGGGGTTTTTTACGTAAGCTGAGGACGGCCTAGGTTGTCGGCTTGCCAGTCATCGATGAAGGCGTATAGACGGATTCTTCTCAGACTCGCTGGACAGGAGAAATTAAATAACAAGCCGAAACGGCTTGTTATTTTTCTTGCTGATGGCTGTCATCCTGATTCATTCCGGTTTGGAACATATATGTCACCGGGCAGAAGCGGAGGATGCCGGACGCCGCTTTCATTGCGCCCATCATCATACAGAAGAGATGCATCTTGCACCAAGGTTTTCTCGTGTATTTCGCTGAAGCAGCAGACAAAATTGTGAGGCCGCAAGTGATGCGCATAACGGCATTTAATAAACTGATATTCGGTTTCATCATTTCAGCTCCCTTAGAAAAAGTTTTTCATTCATCTTCAATAATTTGTAACGTTTTAGCCGTGCGATAATTGTGCGGATGTGATACGATGGGTCTAATATAAGCGAAGGAGAGTATGTGAATGTCCGAACGTACCTTTAACTGGAAAAATAAAGACATCAGATCACAGGCGGATGTTGTAGACTCAAAGCTGCTTCCAACGCTACTTTTACGGGATGCTCTCGTATTAAATCCTTTTTTAAAACAATGGCTGAAAAAGAACGTCTGGATTTACGGAGACCGAATTGTATATGTTGGTGATGAGCTTCCTGATGCAGCTGAGCACATTCATACCATAAATTGTGAAGGAAAATACATTGTGCCAGGTTACATTGAACCGCATACACATCCTTTTCAAATATATAATCCCCAAACGCTCGCCGAATATGTGTCTCAATTCGGAACAACGACGTTTGTTAATGATAACTTGTTTTTTCTTTTGCACAGCGGTAAAAAGAAAGCGCTTACTATATTGGAAGAACTGAAAAAACAGCCGGTGCAATATTTCTGGTGGTCCAGATATGATCTGCAGACTGAAGTGCTGAATGAGGATCAGCTTCTTTCTTTTGATGTCCGAAAGCAATGGATTGAGCACCCGGATGTCATTCAAGGCGGAGAATTGACCGGATGGCCGCGCCTCATGGACGGCGATGACCTGATGCTTCATTGCATGCAGGCGACAAAGAAACTGCGCAAGCGGATAGAAGGGCATTTTCCCGGAGCCTCTGAAAAAACACTGACGAAGATGAAACTGTTCGGAGCTGATTCCGACCACGAGGCGATGAATGGCGGCGAGGTAATGAGACGGCTTGAATTGGGCTACTATGTTTCGCTCAGACATTCATCCATCCGCCCCGATTTGAGAACGATTTTGCAGGATCTCCATCAAAAAGGCTTCCGGCATTATGATCATTTCTTTTACACGACGGATGGAGCGACGCCGCATTTTTATAAAGGCGGCATGACGAATGAATTAATCAAAATCGCTTTGGAGGAAGGAGTTCCGGCGATTGACGCCTACAATATGGCCTCCTTTAATATCGCGAAGTATTATCAGATGGACGACTTTCTCGGTGTGATCGGTCCGGGCCGGCTTGCTTCATTGAACATTCTCGATGACCCGATGAATCCTGACCCGGTCACGGTGATCTCCAAAGGTATCCTGCTGAGGGAAGACGGCCGAAATATGAATGCGTTTACAGAAACGGATTGGAAAAAGGGCGGTCTTGTCCCTCTTGAGCTTTCATATGATATGACGATGGATGATTTACAGTTTTCAATGCCGATGGGTGTGTCCATGCGCAACGCGGTCATTATGGAGCCGTATATGATTGCGATTGATAATTCTGTTGACCAGCTTTCTTTTGATCATGATGAATGCTATCTCACGCTTCTCGATAAGCATGGAAAATGGCGGGTTAATACAATGCTGAAAGGTTTTGCCGATCGGGTGCAGGGCTTTGTCAGTTCCTACACGACAACTGGAGATATTATCGCTGCCGGAAAAAATAAGGAAGATATCCTGCTCGCTTTCTCACGGATGAAAGAAATCGGCGGCGGAATCGTGCTTGCCGAAAACGGGAAGATTCTGCATGAGATTCCCCTCGCCTTAAACGGTTCTGCATCTGCGGAGAATTATGAAGAAGTGCTTGAGAAAGAGCAAAAACTGAGGACGCTGCTGGAGGAGCGGGGCTACCGATTCTGCGATCCGATCTATACGCTGCTCTTTTTGCAGAGCACACATCTGCCTTATATCCGCATTACGCCGAGAGGAATATTCGACGTGATGAAAAAAACTGTACTCTTTCCATCGATAATGCGTTAAAATATAAAAGCAGGGAGCCGACATATGAAAAGATGGAAAACCGTTTGTATGCTTTGTTTTGCGTTTTTGCTGCTTGCCGCCTGCCGGCAGAACAATGCCGATCAGGTGCAGCCGAAAGAAGCGGAAGCTCCTTTAACGGGGCTGAAAACTGAGCAGAAGCTTGCAGAACGCCGTCCGATTGCAGTCGCAGTGAACAATCATCCGAAGGCGAGGCCCCAATCCGGGCTGTCAAAGGCGGATGTTGTCATCGAGGCGCTTGCGGAGGGCCGGATTACGCGGTTTCTCGCGATTTTTCAAAGTGAGATGCCGGAAACGGTCGGGCCTGTGCGGAGCGCGAGGGAATATTTTGTCACGCTCAGCAGCGGGTTTAACAGCATATTTGTCCATCATGGCTGGAGTCCCGGCGCAAAAAAGCAGCTGGAGTCCGGAGCTTACGATTATATAAACGGTTTGGATTTTGACGGAAGCCTGTTTTGGAGAGCCGATTTCAGCAAGCCGCCCCACAATTCCTACACGTCGTATGACAATATCAGGAAGGCGGCGGAACAAAAAGGATACAAGCTGAACGGAAAAACAGAACCGCTCCCATTTCAGACATCAGATGCAAAACCCGGAAACGAAACCTACAATATTCGGATAGATTATGGAACACAAAACATTACAAATCTTGTCGAATACGATTATGATAAAAAAGCTGATGCTTATACAAGAAGCTCTGATGGTGTGAAAGCGACAGACCGGGAGACCGGAAAGCCTTTAGCCATGCACAACATTTTTATTGTTGAAGCCGGCCATCGCATGACAGACAAAGATGGAAGGCGGGCCATCGATATTCAGTCAGGGGGGAAGGGCCTCCTGCTTCAGCACGGCGATGTTATGGAGTCAGACTGGGAATATAAAGACGGCCGTATTCTGCCCGTAAAAGGCGGTGAGATTCTTCCGTTTGTGCCAGGAAAGACATGGATTAATATCGTGCCTGATCTCGATGCAGCTTCCATTAGTAAAGGAGAAGGTGTTTGACGATGCAAATCGATAAATTACGCGGAAAAGAACTGGACCAGTTATTTTTATCTATTTTATCGCTGAAAGATCTGGAGGAATGCTATCGTTTCTTTGACGATCTTTGTACGATTAATGAAATCCAATCGCTGGCGCAGCGTTTGGAAGTGGCAAGAATGCTCCGCGAAGGAAATACGTATCACAAAATTGAAAGCGAAACGGGTGCTTCCACAGCGACGATTTCCCGGGTGAAGCGCTGCTTAAATTACGGAAACGACGCCTATGAAATGGCGCTTGACCGCGTAAACAAAGGAGAATCCTCCTCAGCTACGTAAAAAACCGCTCTGCCGATGACGGCAGGCGGTTTTTTTTATGCGTGCTGATTCAAAAGGCCGGGAAGTTCCCTCAGGCTTCCGTCTTCCTCCCGGTATACGATGTGTTCAGCTGAGAAATGAACCGGCGAGCTGATGCCCGCCGCCGCGGCAAGGTGAAACAGCCCTTCACGCAACGAGAGCACGTAGTTGCAGACGCGGTGCTGTTTATCTTCGATACTGAGCGCGCGCTGAAGTTTTGGATCGGTTGTCGCCACTCCGACAGGACAATGATTGGTGTGGCATACTTGAGCGCGGATACAGCCGACTGAAAACATCATTCCCCGGGCAATATTGACAAAATCCGCGCCTAACGCGAGGGCAACGGCAATCTTATCCGGAGTGAGCAGCTTTCCGGATGCGAAAATTTTCAGCTTATCTCTTATCCCGTATGTCTTCAAAAGGCCGTCAACAAGGGGAAGGCCGGTCAGAATCGGCAGGCCGACGGAATCCGCCAGCTCATGGAAAGAAGCTCCCGTTCCCCCTTCACTGCCGTCAATCGTAATAAAGTCGGGAAGTTTGCCTGATGAGCTCATACAGGAAATAAGGTCTTCAAGGTCTTTGCGGCTTCCCGGGACAATTTTGATGCCGACCGGTTTTTCGCCGACAGTCCTTAATTTCTCAATGAAATCAAGCATGTCCGGGACATTTGAGAACTCGTTGAAGCGGTTTGGGCTGTCAATGGATTGTCCGGGCTGCACATTTCTGATGGCGGCAATTTCTTCGGTCACCTTTGAACCGTCAATATGCCCGCCTCTTGCTTTCGCCCCTTGCGCAAGCTTTAATTCAAAGGCTTTAATCTGCTCGAGGCGGCTTTTTTTCTTAAATTCTTCCCATGAAAATTCTCCATCTTCAGTGCGCACGCCGAACAGCCCGGGACCGATTTGGCAGATAATATCCGCGCCGCCTTTCAGGTGATACTCAGACAGGCCGCCTTCGCCTGTATTCATCCATGTGCCGCCGGCCTGGTGCAGCCCTTTTGACAGGGCGGTAATTGCCCGGTCGCCAAGTGAGCCGTAGCTCATCGCTGATTGTCCGATTAACCCTTTCACATAAAACGGCTTCTTGCATGTATCGCGGCCGATCACTTGCACATCGTCCGGATGCAGGTAATAAGGGTCCGCCTTTGCTTTTTCGCGGTGTTCGCTGCGTTTCAGCAGGTTGTCTTTGTCAATTTTGTATATCATCGTGTCGATCTTCGGCGTCTGATCTGCGCGCAGCTCCTCCCTTTGTTTCGGGAAGAGGGCGTTACGGATATAATAGCCCGGCTGATCGAAATCCCGTTCTGAGCCGAAGCCCATCATTCTGCTTTTATACTTTCCCGACATGACCGTCTGTTCATATTCTCTCCGGGAAAACGGCTGTTCCTCATTATCATTGCTGAATAAATACTGCCGCAGCTCAGGTCCGATTTTTTCAAATATATAGCGCAGTTTTCCCGCTACGGGATAATTGCGCAGCACTGAATGTTCTTCCTGCTTTTCGTCTCTTATGTATATCCAGAAAAACAATGCGGCGGGAACTAAAATAATAAAGATCAATATACAAATCAGTACGATAATGGCTTGTTCCATTGAGATCAGACTCCTTGTCTTTTTTCTCTTTGACATTCCACATATTGTCTGTTTTCAAACATAGCCGTTTCCCGTCCGGCGGAGCGCAATCTTTTTTTGTGAATCAGGTGAATGACGTCTTTTTCCGTTTTTCCGGGCCAAACGAATTTGTTATAATGTTTAAATGGCAAGAAACGAATGGAGGAACGAAAACGCATGTACGATGTTAACGAGTGGAAGCATGTTTTTAAACTCGATCCGAATAAAGATTTACCGGATGAACAGCTGGAACGGCTTTGTGAATCAGGGACTGACGCCATTGTGATCGGAGGAAGCGACAATATCACCGAGGACAATGTGCTGAGACTGATGTCAAAGGTGCGGCGGTTTTTAGTGCCGTGCGTACTTGAGGTGTCGACGATTGATTCCATTGTGCCCGGGTTTGATCTTTATTTCATTCCGAGTGTGCTCAACAGCAAAAAGGCGGACTGGATTGTCGGCATGCATCATCAGGCGATGAAAGAATACGGAGAGCTCATGTCAATGGAGGAAATCGTGACGGAGGGCTACTGCATCGTCAATCCTGATTGTAAGGCGGCCGCTTTGACGGAGGCGGATACACATATAGAAACAGAAGATATTCTCGCCTATGCGCGGGTCGCGGAACATTTGCTTCATCTCCCGATTTTTTATCTGGAATACAGCGGGATGCTGGCGGACATAGAAACGGTGGAGAAAACGAAGGCTGTGCTGGACAAGTCCGTCCTGTTTTACGGAGGCGGCATTAAAGACGCGGAAACGGCGGAACGGTTCGGCCGTCATGCCGATGTCATCGTTGTCGGAAATGCCGTATATGAAGATTTTGATCAGGCGCTCAAAACGGTGGCGGCTGTAAAGACAAAGTAGCCAAGCGGACGAAATTGATTTATGATAGAACATATGTTTGATAGGCGGTGAACGGATATGAATTACATTAGCAATCAATTATTAAGCGGATTAAATCCCGTTCAGCAGGAAGCGGTCAAGACGACGGACGGTCCGCTGCTTCTGATGGCGGGCGCGGGAAGCGGAAAAACACGTGTGCTGACGCACAGAATCGCATACTTAATGGCGGAAAAACACGTGGCGCCATGGAACATTCTGGCGATTACATTTACAAATAAAGCAGCCAGAGAAATGAAGGAGCGGGTGGAGAGCATTCTCGGACCCGGCGCGGATGAAATCTGGATTTCCACCTTCCACAGCATGTGCGTGCGGATTCTGCGCAGGGATATTGACAGAATCGGCATCAACCGAAATTTCTCCATTCTTGATACGGCTGATCAGCTTTCCGTTATTAAAGGGATTCTGAAAGAGCGGAATATCGATCCGAAAAAGTTTGATCCGAGAAGTATTTTAGGCTCCATCAGCAGCGCAAAAAACGAGCTGATCGAACCTGAGGAATTCGCAAAAACGGCCGGCGGCTACTACGATCAGGTCACGAGTGACGTGTATACCGATTATCAGAAAAAACTGCTGAAAAACCAATCGCTCGATTTTGATGATTTAATCATGACGACGATTAAGCTTTTCGAGCGTGTGCCGGAAGTGCTTGAGTTTTATCAGCGTAAATTCCAATACATTCACGTAGACGAGTATCAGGATACGAACAGGGCGCAATACCTGCTTGTGAAGCAGCTTGCGGCCCGTCTTGAAAATATCTGCGTCGTCGGTGACTCCGACCAGTCCATTTACAGATGGCGCGGGGCGGATATCGCGAATATCCTTTCCTTTGAAAAAGATTATCCGAGCGCAAACGTGATTCTGCTCGAGCAAAACTACCGCTCAACAAAGCGGATTCTGCAGGCGGCTAACGAAGTGATCAAAAACAACTCAAACCGCAAGCCGAAAAACCTGTGGACGGAAAATGACGAAGGCATCAAGCTTTCTTATTACAGTGGCGACAATGAATTCGGCGAAGGCCAATTCGTCGCGGGCAAAATTTATGAGCTGAACAGTTCGGGCCGGCGGAAGCTTTCCGATATCGCGATTTTATACCGGACAAACGCCCAGTCGCGCGTCATTGAGGAAACCCTTTTAAAATCCGGACTGAACTACAATATCGTCGGCGGAACCAAGTTCTACGACAGGAAAGAAATTAAAGACATTCTCGCATACCTGCGCCTTGTGTCAAACCCGGACGACGACATCAGTTTTACGCGGATCGTCAATGTGCCGAAGCGGGGCGTCGGCGCAACTTCGCTAGAAAAAATCGCTTCATATGCGGCGATGAACGGAATGTCAATGTTCCAGGCGATCAAACAGGTTGATTTCATCGGCGTCAGCGCAAAAGCGGCAAACGCGCTTGACGGCTTTGGCGCGATGGTTGAAAATCTGACGAACATGCAGGATTACCTGTCCATTACGGAACTCACGGAAGAAATTCTCGAGAAAACGGAATACAGAGAAATGCTGAAGGCCGAAAAATCAATCGAAGCCCAAAGCCGCCTTGAAAATATCGACGAGTTTCTTTCCGTGACGAAAAACTTCGAACAAAAAAGCGAAGACAAGTCTCTCGTCGCGTTTCTGACTGATCTGGCGCTGATCGCGGATATTGACCAGCTCGACCAGAAGGAAGAGGAATCAGGCGGAAAGGATGCCGTCACTTTAATGACACTGCACGCCGCTAAGGGGCTTGAATTTCCTGTCGTGTTCTTAATGGGCATGGAAGAAGGCGTGTTCCCGCACAGCCGCTCCCTGATGGAAGAAGCCGAGATGGAAGAAGAACGCAGGCTCGCATATGTAGGCATTACGAGGGCGGAGGAAGAACTGTATTTAACGAATGCCAAAATGCGCACCTTATTCGGCCGCACCAATATGAATCCGGAATCCCGCTTTATCAGGGAAATACCTGGCGATTTATTGGAGAACCTAAATGAGAAGAAAACACCTCGCATGCAGCCGGGAAGAAAAGTGCAGCCAAAACGCGGGCCCGTATCCCGTCCCGTTTCCTATGCGAACAAAACAGGCGGCGACTCGCTCAGCTGGGCGGTCGGCGATAAAGCGGGCCATAAAAAATGGGGCACCGGAACGGTTGTCAGCGTAAAAGGAGAAGGCGAAAGCACCGAGCTTGATATTGCATTCCCGAGCCCAGTCGGCGTGAAGCGTCTGCTTGCCGCTTTTGCGCCGATTGAAAAGCAGTAACCTGAAGAGGAAAGGAAGAACATGATGGACAAAGAAACAGCGAAACACCGGGCAGAAGAATTGCGCCGCACCATCGATCAGTACAGTTATGAATATTACACCTTAGATGAACCGAGCGTGCCGGATTCCGAGTACGACAGACTGATGCAGGAGCTGATTGCCATAGAGGAAGAGCACCCGGAGCTCAGAATGCCTGATTCGCCCACACAGCGGGTCGGGGGAGCGGTGCTTGAATCGTTTCAAAAGGTGCAGCACGGCACGCCGATGCTCAGTCTCGGCAACGCATTTAACGATGATGATCTCCGCGATTTTGACCGCCGCGTCCGTCAGGCTGTCGGTGCCGGCGTCGCTTATAACGTGGAGCTGAAAATAGACGGTCTTGCTGTTTCTCTCCGTTATGAAGACGGCTATTTCGTCAGAGGCGCGACAAGAGGAGACGGAACGACGGGCGAAGATATCACGGAAAACTTAAAAACGATCCGCAACATTCCGCTGAAAATGAAACGGAATCTTTCCATAGAAGTGCGCGGAGAGGCGTACATGCCGAAACAGTCATTTGAAGCCCTCAATGAAGAAAGGCTGAAACATGAAGAGGAGCCGTTCGCCAATCCCCGGAACGCGGCTGCGGGCTCACTCAGACAGCTCGATCCGAAAATTGCAGCGAAACGAAATCTTGACATCTTCGTCTACAGTATAGCGGAGCTTGACGAAATGGGTGTGGAAACACAGAGTCAGGGCCTGGATTTTCTGGATGAGCTCGGTTTTAAAACAAATCAGGAACGGAAAAAATGCGCCACGATAGATGAAGTCATTGAAATGATCGAAGAGCTGCAGGCGAAGCGGGCCGATCTCCCGTATGAAATTGACGGGATCGTCATCAAAGTCGATTCGCTCGATCAACAGGAAGAACTCGGGTATACGGCAAAAAGCCCGCGCTGGGCGATTGCTTATAAATTCCCGGCGGAAGAGGTCGTGACAAAACTGCTCGATATCGAACTGAATGTCGGAAGAACGGGCGTCATTACGCCGACCGCCGTTCTGGAACCGGTAAAAGTCGCGGGAACGACGGTCTCAAGAGCATCCCTTCATAACGAAGATTTAATTAAAGAGAAGGATATCCGCATTCTCGATAAAGTGGTCGTCAAAAAAGCGGGCGACATCATCCCTGAGGTCGTCAATGTCTTAATCGAACAGCGGACCGGGGAAGAAAAAGAATTCAATATGCCTACCAGCTGCCCTGAGTGCGAGAGCGAACTTGTCCGCATTGAAGGGGAAGTCGCGCTGCGCTGCATCAATCCGGAATGTCCGGCGCAGATCAGAGAAGGCCTGATTCACTTTGTCTCACGCAACGCGATGAATATTGACGGACTCGGAGAACGTGTCATCACACAGCTTTTCCGTGAACATCTCGTCCGTAATGTCGCTGATTTGTATAAGCTGACGAAAGAGCAGGTCATCCGGCTTGAGCGGATGGGGGAAAAATCAACTGACAATCTGATCAGCTCCATCCAAAAGTCGAAAGAGAATTCGCTGGAACGCCTGCTGTTCGGTCTCGGCATCCGTTTTATCGGCTCAAAAGCGGCCAAAACACTCGCCATGCATTTTGAAAGCCTGGAAAATCTGAAACAAGCCACGGAAGAAGAGCTGCTTGCGGTAGATGAAATCGGCGAAAAGATGGCCGATGCCGTTGTCACCTATTTCCGTAAAGAAGAAATGGTTGAGCTATTGAATGAACTTGAGGAACTCGGTGTGAACACACTCTACAAAGGCCCGAAAAAAGTAAAAGCGGAGGACAGCGACTCTTATTTTGCCGGCAAAACCATCGTGTTAACCGGAAAGCTTGAAGAGCTGTCCAGAAATGAAGCCAAGGCGCAGATTGAAGCGCTCGGCGGAAAGCTGACGGGATCTGTCAGCAAAAAAACAGACTTGCTGATTGCCGGAGAAGCGGCCGGAAGCAAGCTGACAAAAGCGCAGGAATTAAACATTGAAGTATGGAATGAAGCACAGCTATTGGGAGAGCTAAAGAAATAAGAGGAGTGTTTTCTATTGAAAAAGATGTTGGCATTGGCGGCGACGGCAACGGCGGCAGTACTCATGCTGTCGGCCTGTTCGCCGAGTTTCGGGGGGAACAAAGAGGAAGAGATCACGCAGAAAACGGCAAAGTCTTCTGAAAAAGCGATCATACCGAAATATAATATCTCTGATTCCTACTATAAAATGGTGCTTCCGTTTAAGGCCGGAAAAGCGCGCGGCCTGACCGCGGACCGGCTGAACACGAGGCTGGACATCGATGAATTCGAGACGGGTCTGATGCGGCTCGCTCAAGACACGTTCCCGACGGATGACTATTTGTATCAGGAAGGCCAGTATTTAGATGAGGACACGGTACTCAGCTGGCTTGACCGCAAAAAAGAGGGCAGTGATCTGAAAAAGGCGAAAAAGGCAGATGCCAATTTTCAGAATCTCGGCTTAAACCCGGTGCTGCCAAGCTCGGGATCGGCAAAAGAGAAAAATGAAAACAGCCCGATTTACTTAGCGTCTATGCTTGAACAGGATTACTTAGTAAGAAAAGATAAAAATTCCATCCAGCTTGGCGGTGTCATGATCGGTCTCGCTCTCAACTCTGTTTACTATTACCGCGAAAACACAGGTGATCCGCAGCAGGAAGTGGAGCTCAGTGACAAAACGATCCGCAGCCACGGTGAAGAAATCGCCCAGGAAGTCGTTAACCGCCTTCGGAAAATGGATAACCTGAAAAATGTGCCGATTACCGTCGCCCTTTATAAACAAGCGCCGAAAACATCAATCGTGCCGGGGAATTACATTGCGAAAACAGAAGTCAAGGCCGGCTCATCCACCATTTCAAACTGGGATGATGTCAAAGAAAAGTACGTCTTCTATCCGGCGGATACAGACACGGCAAAGAAATACCCTGATGATTCCGAAGTGTTTAAACGCTTCAAAAACGCCATCGACAGCTACTTCCCGAATTACACCGGAGTCGTCGGAACGGCAATGTACGAAAACGATGAAATGAGAAAAATGAAGATTGAAATCCCGATGCAATTTTACGGGAAAAGCGAAGTTATCGCCTTTACCCAATACTTAACAGGTGAGCTGATGGATTATTATTCAAAAAGCTCAGTTGATGTCGAAATTAACATTACCTCGTCTGACGGCCAGGAAGCGCTGATCGTCCGCAATGCGGGTGACAAAGAACCGACCGTCCATATTTACGATTAACCAAGATGCCCTTGTTCATTTCTGTATGAGCAAGGGTTTTTTTATTGTGAATATCGTTGGAGAGAGGGATGAGGTATGTTAAGATATTTGTATAATTAGGAATTAACAGGAAAACACATTTCATTTCTAAGCGGATGTTACGAATCTGCTGTGAAAAAAGAAGGGCAGGAATGTTGATGAATGACATTTGCTGAGTACACACACCGCCTACAAACGTTATGAAAAGGGTGAATCAGCATGCATAAAGATATTAAAGCGATTTTTGAGGAAGATAAGGTACTGGCTGAGGCCGGTGAAATATACGGCTTTACCAAGTTTCAATTTATCGCGGACGCAGAGAACTACGTATATGAAATTGTGAAAGATAACGAACCTTATATCTTAAAAATTACGCATACGATCAGAAGAACACCGGAATATATTCTCGGAGAAATGGAATGGCTTCATCATCTGGCAAAGGGAGGGCTTTCAGCAGCAAAACCGATTCCTTCATTAAATGGCAGAGATGTCGAAGAAGTGCCGGATGGAAAAGGCGGAGCGTTTTTAGTAAGAGTCTATGAAAAAGCGCCCGGACGCAAAGTGGAGGAATCAGACTGGAACGGAACTCTGTTTTACGAGCTTGGAAAATACACGGGGAACATGCACCGGCTGACGAAAAGCTACTGTCTGAGCGATCCGGCATATAAAAGGCAGGAATGGGATGAAGAGGAGCAGCTGAAGCTGAGAAAATACGTGCCCGCAGATCAGCATCTCGTATTTGAGCGGGCGGATGCTCTAATGGAAAAACTGCGCCGTTTGCCGAAGAATCCTGAAAACTACGGCCTTGTGCACGCCGATCTGCACCACGGCAATTTCAATTGGGACAACGGTAAAATCACTGCATTTGATTTTGATGATACCGGCTACAATTGGTTTGTGAATGATATCAGTATTCTGCTGTACAACATGTTGTGGTATCCGGTCATCCCGTATGAAGACAAGGCCGCGTTTACGGGTGAATTCATGACACACTTTATGAAAGGCTACAGGGAAGAAAATGACCTTGACCCCGCCTGGCTTGAACACATCCCGGATTTTCTCCGGCTGCGCCATATGCTGATCTACGGATTATTGCATCAGGCGTTTGACCTCAATGCACTCGGGGACGAGGAACTTGAGATGCTGAAAACCTTCAGGCGCGATATCGAAAACGAAACCCCGATTACGGAGTATAACTTTTCTGCATTCGTATAAATAGAAAAACGCCGGCTGAATCCAGCCCGGCGTTTTTTTATAGCGTATCACACTTCACTCCGACGACACCCTGAATTTCTTTAATATCATAATAGACGTCAGTGGTGTAGCGGTTTTTGTGAACACTGACTTTCACTTCCATAATCGGAAATTCTTTTTCACCCAGATCATCAATCCGGACGGAGTGAATGCGGAGCTGTTTGCTTTTCATTTCTTTTAAAATCTCGGTCATTTTGTCTTTATCGGAAAGAGACATTCTCACGCGGATATCCTTTTCCTTCAAGCGGTTGGGACCGATTTTTCTGATCAGCCACGGAAGAAATTCGACACTGATCAGGATAAACAAGAGGCTTGCGAACGCCTCTTTATAAAAGCCGGCGCCTGTCGCCAGACCGAGCCCGGCTGCGCCCCAGATGATAGCCGATGTCGTCAGGCCGGAAATGACGTCATTGCTTTTGCGCAGGATCACGCCCGCACCGATAAAACCGACGCCGGAAATGATTTGGGCGGGAAGGCGGAGCGGATCCATCATGATACGGTAATATTTTGGGAAATGATATGCCGCATTAATGCTGACGATCGTCAGCATACAGGAGCTGACGGCGATGACGATACAGGTTTTCAGGCCGAGCGGTTTGTTTTTCAGCTCGCGTTCAAGACCGATGATCATGCCGATCAGCGTGGCAATGCCCAGCTTTAATAAAATGTCTGGTTCGATAGGCCAGCTCAATTTGCACAGCACCTCCGCAATTTTTCTTATAATAAATTGATATGATTTTCTCACAGTATTTATAGCAGGACAAGTGCGGAAGAAAAAAGCCGTCAGGGATAAAATCTGACGGCTTTTTGTCTATTTCTTGTTTTTCAAAAGAGCTTCCATCCGGCTGAACAGCTGATAAGAAGCATCGGCCGGTTTTTTGGTCAGCAGGCTGACGGCAATACCGGCAATCAGACTGAGGAAGAACCCCGGAATGATTTCGTATATGCCGGTTGAAGCGGCAAGCCCTGTCGTGATCCAGATTAAAACGGCCGCGGCCCCGGTAATCATCGCCGCAAGCGCTCCCCATTCATTCATCCGTTTCCAGTACAGACTGAGCAAGAGCGCCGGGCCGATAGCCGAACCGAAGCCTGCCCACGCATATCCGACCAGATCAAGAATGGTGCTGTTCGGATTCATGGAAAGCAGGATGGCGATAACGGCCACGATCAATACCGACAGGCGTCCGGTCATGACCAATTCTTTATCGCTCGCTTCCCGTCTGAAAAAGGCGCGGTATAAATCTTCCGTAATGGCGCTTGCCGTTACGAGAAGCTGTGAGGAAATGGAACTCATGATCGCCGCTAAAATTGCGGACAGCAAGAAGCCCGTAATCAGCGGATGGAACAAGATTTTAGAAAAAATAATGAAAATCGTTTCCGGATCTTTTACGGAGACCCCGAAGTGATGAGAATACGCAACCCCGATAATCCCGGTAAGCAATGAACCGACAACTGAAATAACCATCCAGCTCATCCCGATTCTGCGGGCGGGTTTTAAATCTTTCACTTCTTTAATCGCCATAAATCGTACGATGATATGAGGCTGGCCGTAATAGCCGAGTCCCCATGCCAAATAAGAAATAATGCTAATGACGCTCGCGCCTTTAAAGATATCCAATAGTTTCGGGTTAACGGCGTTGATCGAATCAATCGTCGTTGAAACGCTCCCGAGCTGGGTAAAAGCAACGATCGGCACAAGCACTAATGCCGCAAACATGATCGCTCCCTGTACAAAGTCAGTCAGACTGACAGCGAGGAAACCGCCAAACAGCGTGTAAAGCACAACAACACCGGCCGTTAAAAACAAACCGAATTTGTAGTCGGCGCCGAATGCCGATTCAAATAACCTGCCTCCGGATACCATCCCGGACGATGTGTACAGCGTGAAAAAGATCATAATAATCACGGCGGAAACAATTTTCAGCAATGATGACGAGTGGCGGAACCGTTTATCGAAAAAATCGGGAATCGTAATCGCATCATCCGCAACTTCCGTGTAAGCGCGCAGCCTCGGAGCAAGCAGCAGATAATTTGAATACGCGCCGATCGTCAAACCGAGCGCCAGCCATAAGGTCGATAACCCCGTTGCGAACATTGCGCCGGGAACTCCCATCAGCATCCATGCGCTCATATCGGCCGCACCTGCGGACAGCGCCGTTACGAACGGGCCTAGTCCTCTTCCGCCCAGCATGTAATCATTAATATTCGTTGTCTTCCTGAATGCGTACCAGCCGATTAACAGCATGGCAGCAAAGTAAATGCCAAGAGATATAATTAATTCAATACTCACGTTTTTGGACCCTCTCTTCTTTCATGTAAATGTTGCATCACCTCTGCAGATTAGTAGTGCCGGAATATGCGCCGGCGATCCAGCCTTTAGTCATCATTCCATGCGGATCGCATGATTTAGTGCTGGCTATGGTTACTAAACCTAACAAAGTATCCCCGATCAATCAACTCTCGAAACCTGGCCCGCTCAAGGAAAAAATCCCCGCCAACATAGAACAGCTTAGAGATGAAAACGCTACCAATAAATTATAAAAGTAAAAATTTTCTGACATATAATTCGTTTCTCTTTCTCCCCGATTTAGGATAAAATAGAGAGGGTTTCATCATGCCTCAGAAGGCGGCGTTTTGTTGCTTTAGAGGGCTCATTTTTGATATGATCAGTATTATATGACGAAACGGAGAATTATGCGGAGGTGGATCTTATGTCACGAATTTCTATAGAAGAAGTAAAGCATGTCGCTCATTTGGCGAGACTCGCCATTACGGATGAAGAAGCTGAAATGTTCACAGAACAGCTTGACAGCATCATCTCGTTTGCCGAGGAGCTTAATGAAGTGGACACGGATAACGTGGAACCGACAACACACGTGCTGAAAATGAAAAACGTAATGAGAGAAGATGAAGCGGGTAAAGGCCTTCCGGTCGAGGATGTCATGAAAAATGCTCCCGATCATAAAGACGGCTATGTCCGTGTGCCATCTATTCTGGATTAAAGGAGGGAGACAGTATGTCATTATTTGATCACAAAATCACAGAACTGAAACAAATGATACATAAAAAAGAAATCAAGATTTCCGATCTTGTTGATGAATCTTACAAACGGATCGCATCCGTGGATGATAAGGTGCAGGCGTTTTTACAGCTTGATGAAGAAAGAGCCCGCGCTTACGCGAAAGAACTTGACGAAGCGGTTGACGGACGGTCTGAACACGGTCTTCTCTTCGGAATGCCGATCGGCGTCAAAGACAACATCGTGACCAAAGGGCTTCGCACAACATGCTCAAGCAAAATCCTCGAAAACTTCGATCCGATTTACGATGCGACGGTCGTGGAGCGCCTTCAAGCCGCTGAAGCCGTCACGATCGGAAAGCTGAATATGGACGAGTTCGCGATGGGTTCTTCTACTGAAAACTCCGCGTACAAAGCGACGAAAAACCCTTGGAATCTCGATACGGTTCCCGGCGGATCAAGCGGCGGTTCCGCAGCTGCGGTTGCCGCGGGCGAAGTGCCGTTTTCACTCGGATCTGATACGGGCGGCTCCATCCGCCAGCCGGCTTCTTTCTGCGGCGTCGTCGGATTAAAGCCCACATACGGACGCGTGTCGCGTTACGGTTTGGTCGCTTTTGCGTCTTCACTGGACCAGATCGGGCCGATCACAAGAACCGTAGAAGATAACGCATTCCTGCTTCAGGCGATTTCAGGCCCGGACAAAATGGACTCTACGAGCGCCAATGTCGAAGTGCCGGATTTTCTTTCTTCATTAACTGGCGATATTAAAGGCTTAAAAATCGCCGTACCGAAAGAATATCTCGGAGAAGGCGTCGGCAAAGAAGCGAAAGAATCGGTTTTAGCCGCTTTAAAAGTGCTTGAAGACCTCGGAGCGACATGGGAAGAAGTATCTCTGCCGCACAGCAAATACGCGCTTGCGACGTATTATCTGCTGTCTTCTTCCGAAGCGTCTGCAAACCTTGCGCGCTTTGACGGCATCCGCTACGGCTACCGCTCAGACAATGCGGACAACCTGATCGACCTTTATAAACAGACACGCTCAGAAGGCTTCGGCAATGAAGTGAAGCGCCGCATCATGCTCGGCACCTTCGCGCTCAGCTCCGGCTACTATGACGCGTATTACAAAAAAGCGCAAAAAGTGCGCACGCTTATTAAGAAAGATTTTGAAGACGTATTTGAGAAATACGATGTCATCGTCGGACCGACAACGCCGACACCGGCATTCAAAATCGGCGAAAAAACCAGCGATCCGCTCACAATGTACGCCAACGATATTTTAACGATCCCTGTCAACCTCGCGGGTGTGCCGGGAATCAGCGTGCCGTGCGGATTTGCGGACGGGCTGCCGCTCGGATTGCAAATCATCGGAAAACACTTCGATGAAGGCACTGTATACCGCGTCGCTCATGCTTTTGAGCAGGCAACAGATCATCATAAAGCGAAACCTGAACTGTAAGGGGTGAAATGAAGTGAACTTTGAAACGGTAATCGGACTTGAAGTCCATGTGGAATTAAAAACAAAATCTAAAATTTTCTCAAGCTCACCGACGCCATTCGGCGCGGAAGCGAATACCCAAACGAGCGTCATCGACCTCGGCTATCCCGGCGTGCTGCCCGTTTTGAACAAAGAAGCGGTTGAATTCGCGATGAAAGCCGCAATGGCTTTGAACTGTGAAATCGCAACGGATACGAAGTTTGACCGGAAAAACTATTTCTATCCGGACAACCCGAAGGCATATCAAATTTCTCAATTTGACAAGCCGATCGGCGAAAACGGCTGGATCGAAATCGAAGTCGGCGGAAAAACGAAAAAAATCGGCATTACCCGTCTTCACCTTGAAGAAGATGCGGGAAAACTGACGCATACGGGCGACGGCTATTCCCTCGTTGACTTCAACCGCCAAGGCACGCCGCTTGTCGAGATTGTATCTGAGCCGGATATCCGCACACCGGAGGAAGCTTACGCATATCTCGAAAAGCTGAAATCAATTATCCAATACACAGGCGTTTCCGACTGTAAAATGGAAGAAGGTTCACTGCGTTGTGACGCCAACATTTCCCTTCGTCCGATCGGCCAGGAGAAATTCGGCACAAAAACGGAGCTGAAAAACCTGAACTCCTTCGCATTCGTGCAAAAAGGACTTGAGCATGAAGAAAAACGCCAAGAGCAGGTGCTTCTGTCAGGCGGAGTCATTCAGCAGGAGACGCGCCGCTACGATGAAGCGACGAAAAAAACCATTTTGATGCGTGTCAAAGAAGGTTCGGACGACTATCGTTATTTCCCTGAGCCTGACCTTGTCGAGCTCTACATTGATGACGAATGGAAAGAACGCGTAAGAGCAACCATTCCTGAGCTTCCGGACGAGCGCCGCAAGCGTTATATCGAAGAGCTCGGCCTGCCTGCTTATGACGCAATGGTTCTGACGCTGACGAAAGAAATGGCTGATTTCTTCGAAGAAACGGTCAATAAAGGCGCAGAAGCCAAGCAGGCATCAAACTGGCTGATGGGTGAAGTCTCAGCTTACCTGAACGCCGAACAAAAAGAGCTTGAGGATGTCGCCCTGACTCCTGAAGGCCTTGCCGGCATGATTAAGCTGATTGAAAAAGGAACCATCTCGTCCAAAATCGCGAAGAAAGTCTTTAAAGAATTAATTGAAAAAGGCGGCGACGCAGAAAAAATCGTCAAAGAAAAAGGCCTCGTGCAGATTTCTGACGAAAGCGTGCTTCTGAAGCTGGTAACAGATGCGCTTGACAGCAACCCGCAGTCAATTGAAGACTTCAAAAACGGAAAAGACCGCGCGATCGGCTTCCTTGTCGGGCAGATTATGAAAGCCTCAAAAGGACAGGCCAACCCGCCGATGGTCAACAAGATCTTACTTGAAGAAATCAAAAAACGATAAAAAAAGCAGCCGCCTCTAAGGGCGCTGCTGACACGGAGACCGGTAAGCGCCGGTCTCTTTTTTTTATAAGCTGAAATAGGTTTCAATGGAAGCCCGCAGCGTTTCAATCTGCTCATTTCCGCTGCCTGCCAAGTTGGACAGCATTCCTTTAATAATCGGTTTTCGCGGCTCTTCCTTTGCGCATTCCTCTTCAATGACTTCAAGCGATACGAGGACGTCCTCAGGCAGCCCCTGCTGTGCTTTTATCTTTTGAATATCCGCAAGCAGTCTTTCTCTGTCCGCCGCGGGCTGAGTGAAGATATCCTCAGGCAGCAGCGGATCGGGGTTGTCTTTTATCAGTCCCGTAATCAGATCATCGATTCTGGCAATCAGAAAGGCCGCCACGTTTTCCGTCCGGAATGCCGTATGTTCATTAAAAATCAAGAAATGAATATAGGAGCTCACAATTCCTTGCGCCATAACGGACGCATCCGCTATAAACGGTGTGACGGCATCTCCGTAAACGGAGAGCAACGCATCCCGATACAGCATGTTAAATTGAATATTGGCCTCATGAAAATACTGCTTGACCTTTTGATTTTCAGGAATGACCTTTTCGCTCAGCAAGAGAATGATAAAGTCCTTGTGCTCCATAAATTCCTGGAATTGATAAGCGATTTGTTTTCGAAATACGTCCTTAGGCGGTTTATGCTGATGTTCTGTTTTGATTTTCTTTATTTCTTCCATGGACATGCCGATGTAATACTCACATGCTGACAGCAAAAGGTCTTCTTTTGATTTGAAATGGAGATAGAAGGCTCCTTTTGAAATTCCGCATTCACCGGCGATTTCCTGAATGGTTGTTGAAGAAAACCCTTTTTTGGCAAATAAATGGATGCCTGTTTTTATGATTTTCTCTTTTTTTTCGTTCATGACGTGCTTCCCCTTAATCCTGAAAAATTTAGAAAAATTTACTGCCTTATTAGTTGACGATGTTGAGTTATACCGTTTAGTATTATATAGAATGACCAGTCAGTCAATAAAAATTAACGGAGGACATGATGAACCACATTATTAACTTTGTACTGAAGAACAAATTCGCAGTTTGGCTGATGACGATTATCGTTACTGTAGCAGGGCTGTATGCCGGTATGAATATGAAGCAGGAATCCATACCGGACGTCAACATGCCTTACCTTTCAGTAAATACGACTTATCCCGGAGCTGCTCCGAGTCAAGTTGCGGATGACGTGACAAAACCGATCGAGCAGGCGGTCCAGAATTTAGAAGGAGTGAGCGTCGTAACGTCCACATCCTCTGAAAACGTCTCATCGGTTATGATTGAATATGATTACAGCAAGGATATGGACAAGGCGAAAACCGAAGTCGCTGAAGCGCTGGACAGTGTCAGCCTTCCTGACGACGCGAAAAAACCTGACATTTCCCGTTACAGCCTCAACTCTTTCCCGATTTTGACGCTCAGTGTGACAAGCGGCAAAAGCTCGCTTGAAGACCTGACCAAAAATGTGGAAAACACTCTCGTTCCTAAGCTTGAAGGCATTCAGGGCGTTGCGTCCGTGCAAGTTTCCGGTCAGCAGGAAGAGCAGGTGGAATTCTCTTTCAAAGACAAAAAAATGAAAGAGTACGGACTTGATGAAGATACCGTCAAGAAAGTGATCCAAGGCTCTGACGTCAATACGCCGCTTGGATTGTACACATTCGGCAACAAAGAAAAATCAGTTGTCGTTAACGGAAATATTACGTCAATTAAAGATCTGAAAGATATGAGAATTCCGGTCACATCTTCTTCTGCCGCTCAAGGTCAAGCGGGCGGAGCCGGTGCGGCATCTGCGGCGGGCGCTCAGGCTATGCAGCAGGCACAGCAAAGCGCGGCAGCAGGGGTGCCGACAGTCAAGCTTTCTGATATTGCCGACATTAAAGATGTGAAAAAAGCTGAATCCATTTCCCGCACGAACGGAAAGGACAGCATCGGAATTAATATCGTAAAAGCCAATGACGCCAACACGGTAGAAGTGGCCGATGCGATTAAAGATGAACTGAATCAATACAAAAAAGACCACAAAGGGTTCAAGTACAGCTCGACTCTTGATATGGCAGAGCCGATTACAGAGTCGGTGGATACGATGTTAAGCAAAGCGATTTTCGGCGCGATTTTTGCGGTCGTGATCATTCTCTTATTCTTAAGAGATATTAAATCAACGATGATTTCTATCATTTCCATCCCGCTGTCACTGCTGATTGCGCTTCTCGTGCTGAATCAGCTTGATGTCACATTAAACATAATGACGCTCGGTGCAATGACGGTCGCCATCGGACGGGTAGTCGACGACTCGATTGTCGTGATCGAAAACATTTACCGCCGCATGAGGCTGAAAGATGAACCTTTACGCGGGAAGCAATTGGTGCGTGAAGCGACGAAAGAAATGTTTAAACCGATCATGTCATCAACGATCGTAACCATTGCCGTATTCCTGCCGCTTGCCATGGTCGGCGGACAGATCGGCGAACTGTTTATGCCGTTTGCATTAACAATCGTCTTCGCGCTTGCCGCATCGCTGTTGATTTCGATCACACTGGTGCCGATGCTTGCGCACAGCTTATTCAAAAAATCGCTCACAGGTGCGCCTGTTAAAGCGAAAGAGCATAAGCCGGGCAGATTGGCCAATTTCTATAAAAAAGTGCTGAATTGGTCATTAAGACATAAATGGATTACATCTATCATCGCGGTTCTGATGCTTGTCGGCAGTTTGTTCCTCGTACCTCTGATCGGCGCGAGCTACCTGCCTGCGCAAGCGGACAAAACGATGCAGCTCACATACACGCCTGAACCGGGCGAAACGAAAAGCGAAGCTGAAAAAGCTGCGCAAAAAGCGGAAGACATGCTGCTTAAACGCAAACATGTCGATACCGTTCAGTATTCATTAGGCTCGCAAAGTCCGCTCGGCGGAAGCTCAAACGGCGCATTGTTCTACGTGAAATACGAGGATGACACGCCTGATTTTGACAAAGAAAAAGACAATGTCTTAAAAGAAATCAAAAAAACATCCAGCCGCGGCGAATGGAAATCACAAAATTTCAGTTCGTCAGGCAACAACAACGAATTAACGTACTATGTGTACGGAGATTCAGAGTCTGATATTAAAGGCACGGTCAAAGACATCGAAGGCATCATGAAAAAGCAGAAAGATCTGAAAGACGTCAACTCAGGCCTTTCCAGCACATATGATGAGTACACGTTCACCGCTGACCAGGAGAAACTCAGCAAGCAGGGCCTGACGGCTTCGCAAATCTCCCAAGCCCTGATGTCCCAAACGTCACAGTCTCCTTTGACAACGGTGAAAAAGGACGGCAAAGAGCTTGACGTCAACATAAAAACAGAAAAAGACCAGTATAAGAGTGTAAAAGAATTAGAGGATAAAACCATCACATCGCCTGCAGGCCAAGAAGTAAAAATCGGCGATGTGGCGAAAGTGAAAAACGGCACGACATCCGATACCATTTCCAAACGCGACGGCAAAGTGTACGCTGACGTAACGGCAACCGTCACTTCTGACAACGTCACGAAGGTGTCATCAGCCGTTCAAAAGAAAGTTGACAAACTGGATAAGCCGGACAATGTATCGATTGATACCGGCGGTGTATCAGCGGATATTGCTGATTCCTTTACGAAACTCGGCTTAGCGATGCTTGCCGCAATCGCCATCGTATACCTCGTTCTTGTGATCACGTTCGGCGGAGCATTAGCGCCGTTTGCGATTCTGTTCTCGCTTCCGTTTACAGTCATCGGCGCATTAGCCGGCCTGTATGTATCCGGAGAGACGATCAGTCTGAATGCCATGATCGGTATGCTGATGCTGATCGGAATCGTCGTCACAAACGCGATTGTCTTAATCGACCGCGTCATCCATAAAGAAGCGGAAGGCTTATCGACGAGAGAAGCGCTCCTGGAAGCCGGCTCTACGAGATTGCGTCCGATTCTGATGACGGCGATCGCGACAATCGGCGCCCTGCTTCCATTGGCATTGGGCTTCGAAGGCGGCAGCCAGGTCATTTCTAAAGGACTCGGTGTCACCGTTATCGGCGGTTTAATCAGTTCAACTCTGCTTACCCTTCTGATTGTGCCGATCGTATATGAAGTATTGGCGAAATTCCGTAAGAAAAAACCTGGAACGGAAGAAGAGTAAGACAGCGGGCCTTGGCTCCTTAAACGGAGCCGGGGCCTTTTTTCTTCTGGGAATTCCTGTACATATTGTTGCGATTTTCTCAAGTCATAGTATAATTAAAGGTTGTTAGTGTTAATAATGGATCGGATACTCTTAAGTAGGATGATGAGATAATGAAACGTGCACGCATAATATACAATCCGACTTCAGGACGGGAGCTTTTTAAGAAAAATCTTGCCCAGGTCCTGCAAAAATTTGAACAAGCCGGTTATGAAACCTCCACCCATGCCACCATATGCGCGGGGGATGCCACCCACGCCGCAAAAGAAGCCGCTTTGCGGGAGTTTGACCTGATTATCGCTGCCGGCGGAGACGGAACGATTAATGAAGTCGTCAACGGCCTCGCGCCGTTAGACACACGCCCGACACTCGGCATCATTCCGGTCGGCACGACAAATGACTTCGCCAGAGCGCTGGGCATTCCGAGAGAGAATATACTGAATGCCGCTGATACCGTCATTAACGGCGTAGCCCGCCCGATCGACATCGGACAGGTGAACGGTCAGTATTTTATCAACATCGCCGGCGGAGGCCGTCTGACGGAGCTGACGTATGATGTGCCAAGCAAACTGAAAACGATGCTCGGCCAGCTTGCTTATTATTTAAAGGGAATGGAAATGCTGCCTTCACTTCGACCGACAGAAGTCGAGATTGAATATGACGGCAAGCTGTTTCAAGGCGAAATTATGCTGTTTTTAGTGACGCTGACCAACTCGGTCGGCGGATTCGAGAAGCTGGCCCCTGATTCCAGCCTGAATGACGGCATGTTTGATTTGATTATTTTGAAAAAAGCCAATCTCGCGGAGTTTATCAGAGTCGCGAGCATGGCGCTCAGAGGCGATCATATTAACGATCAGCACATTATTTACACAAAAGCGAACCGTGTGAAAGTCAATGTATCAGAAAAAATGCAGCTGAACCTGGACGGCGAGTACGGCGGCATGCTGCCGGGCGAATTCGTGAACCTGTACCGGCATATTCACGTCATCATGCCGAAGGAGAAAGCGGAACAGCTGGATGATTAATACGCGGACAAAATCCTAAAACAGTATTCGTTTTAGGATTTTGTCATCTTTTCAGCGTGATCGGAAACCTTTGAAGGCTGACATTGAATTTGAAGGTTTGCCAGCACGCTGAAACAAGGTTATTGGTAAAACTAGAGGTGATTATAGATGAAAATGAAACCCCCGATAGAAAAAAATGAATACTATGATGTGACATTTGAGGATTTGACGCACGAAGGAGCGGGCGTCGCAAAGGTTCAGGGCTTCCCGATCTTCGTGCCGAACGCCCTGCCTGAGGAAAAAGCGCAAATCAAAGTGACACGCGTCAAAAAAGGCTTCGCTTTCGGCCGCTTAATCGAGCTGAAGGAAGAAAGCCCGCACAGAACGGATGCCCCGTGCCCAATCTACAAACAATGCGGCGGCTGCCAGCTTCAGCACATGACCTATGAAGGCCAGCTTTTGTTTAAACAGAAACAAGTCAAAGACGTCTTAGAACGAATCGGCAAGCTGGACCTCTCAAAAGTCACCGTGCACCCGACGCTCGGCATGGAAGACCCGTGGAACTACAGAAACAAAGCGCAGGTGCCGGTAGGAGAAAGAGAAGGCGGACTCGTCGCCGGATTTTATCAGCAAAGAAGCCATGACATCATCGACATGAGCGCCTGCCTGATCCAGCAATCCAAAAATGACGAAGCCGTCCAAGCCGTCAAAGACATCTGCGCAGCATACGGTGTCAAAGCCTATAACGAAGAACGCCACAAAGGCTGGCTCCGCCACATTATGGTCAGATACGGCGTCGTCACGGGCGAAATGATGATCGTCTTCATCACAAGAACAAGCGATTTTCCGCACAAAGCGAAAATCATCGAAGACATCACGGCGCAATTCCCGCACGTCAAATCCATCGTGCAAAACATCAATCCAAACAAAACAAACGTCATCTTTGGGAACGAAACAAACGTCATCTGGGGCGAAGAATACATCTACGACCTCATCGGAGACGTCAAATTCGCCATCTCCGCCAGATCGTTCTATCAGGTCAACCCGGAACAGACAAAAGTGCTCTACGACAAAGCGCTTGAGTACGCGGAGCTGCAAGGGGAAGAAACCGTCATCGACGCCTACTGCGGCATCGGAACCATTTCTCTCTTCTTAGCGAAGCAGGCGAAGAAAGTATACGGCGTCGAAATCGTGCCGGAAGCCATCGAGGATGCAAAACGCAACGCTGAGCTGAACGGCATCACAAACGCGGAATTCGCAGTCGGAGAAGCGGAAACAGTCATTCCAAAATGGTATGAAGAAGGCATCACGGCCGACACCCTCGTCGTCGACCCGCCAAGAAAAGGCTGTGACGAAGCCCTCCTGCGGACAATCATCGACATGAAACCGAAGCGGGTGGTGTACGTATCCTGCAATCCAGGAACGCTTGCAAGAGACCTGCGGGTGCTTGAGGATGGCGGGTATCAGACGCGAGAAGTGCAGCCAGTGGATATGTTCCCGCATACGAATCATGTGGAGTGTGTGGCGCAATTAATACTAAGAAAATAAAAATAATTAAACTTCTTATACGTTCTTTAAAACTTTTTTCGGATTGCAGTGGTGTTACTCATAGAGTAACTTCTGCAATCTTTTTTTGTACAATCCTAATGCAGATGATAAAGCTTAGTAACAACAATGTATTTTAAATTCGGAAAATTTTATAGGAAAATTTAAATATATTTGTATTTTTGGTATAATATAACTTGTTGCAAGGGGATTAGTGGAAACTTAAAAATATTGCAGAGGGTTATCCGGAGTAGAATAGCGATCGAATGAGACTATCAAAAAGATAGTGACCTTTTCATTCTTTGATGGAGCAAAAGGGACTCTATTATCGGATGTATCAATCCCAATCCAACTGGTATAATGAAGAAATTGGATTAATTGAGGTGTGAAATGGCTAATAAAGTATTGGAAGTTAAAAACTTATCCAAGGTCTACAAAGGGAGTGGTTATGAAGTAACTGCATTAGACAAAGTTTCTTTTGAATTGAAGAATGGTGAACTGCTTGCAATTATGGGGACAAGCGGTTCAGGTAAAAGCACTCTTTTAAATATACTCGGTGCTCTTGATGAACCCTCAAGCGGTAAAGTTATTCTTGATGGTAAAGAAACAAATGACTTTTTTAAAGAACCTAAAGCTACGATCTATAGAAGGGATAACATTGGTTTTATCTTTCAATCTTTTAATCTATTGAAGGATCTTACAGTTGAGGAGAATATAGCTTTACCACTTGTATTAAAGGGAATAAATAAGAAGGATGCAGATAAAAAAGTAAAGGAAATGCTACAGCTTGTAAGCCTTACAAAATGGAAAAGACATCGGCCTATTCAACTTTCAGGAGGTCAGCAGCAAAGAGTTGCGATTGCCAGAGCACTGATTACTTCGCCTCCTATTGTATTAGCAGATGAGCTTACAGGAAATTTGGATTTTAATACAACACAGGATATATTAAATGTGCTTGTAGATATGAAGAAACGTCTTAATAAGAGTATGATCATAGTTACTCATGATCCGAATGTCGCGTTATATTCTGACAGAGTTTTATTTTTTCATGATGGAAATATAGTTGATGAATATAAAAGTCTTGGACAAGGAGATCTGTCGAGTATCCTTAATAAATTTCAAAAAATAATGGAGAGAGACCAATGAAAAAGAATATAGTTGGTCTGTCCCTGCGGTTTTTCAGCACCAATAAATTTATTACACTGACATCCATTATCGGTGTAATTTTATCTGTTTCTTTAATCATTTCTATGACCTTATTTGCATTTAATGCAAAACAGACATTAAAAGATGAAGTTTCCAAGATGTACGGAGAAATGGATTTATCTGTTGGTTATGAGAACGGAAGTCAAAAGATCATTGATAAACATTTTGTTGAAAATCTGCATCGAAATAAAAACATAGAGCAAATATCCAGTGTTTTAGTATCACAGATAAAGCTAGGAACATCTGATTCAAAGGCTAGTTTTTACACAGTTGGAGTCAATAATGACAATTTATCAAAAAGCAGGTACCATTTCACGAGAAATATAAAGAAAAATGAACTTATTGTAAACAAGGGGTTAGCTGAATCACTAGGGGTTAAGGTCGGGGATCACTTACAATCAGAAGGGAAAGACTTCAAACTTGTGGAAACAATTGAAGATCTGAACTCTACAGGCATTGCTCCCAATATCCTCCTGATTTCTCACGATACTTTGCAAAACATTATTGCAAAAAAATTCGGAAAAAACATTGAAGCTACTTATATATTGATTAAAGCAAAAAACGGAACAGACAAATTGTCATTAGCAAATGAGATTAAGAAGAAGGAAAAAGACTTAAGGATAGATATTGCAGAAGAAGATCCTTTCCTGAAAAGCAATATAGAATCATTAAGTATCTTTATCGTAGTCCTCTCTTTTTTAACTATGATTGTGACATCTTTACTCATTGTTTCTAATTTTGAAATGTTTCTCTACAAATATAAAAATCAGTTTGCGATTATGCGATCTATAGGTGCTACGGGAAGACAACTGTTTTCAATTGTTCTGCTGCAGAGCTTTTTCATAACTTCGATCGGTTCTATTCTGGGACTTGGATTTGCCATGTTTAGCAATCAGTATCTCTGGGGTTGGCTTGAAAAAATATTTTCATTTAATGTTTCTTCTGGTGTTACGTTTAATTTTAAATTAGCGGTTTTAATAATGTTGATTTGTATGACAATTATTCAACTGTTTTTACTATCGCCGACAATGAAAATAACAAAAATACTTCCGCTCAAAGTAATACAGGAAAATGAGGAAATTAATTTCAGAACATATAAGTATAATAAGTTCATTGGCAAATCTTTTGTTATTCTTAGCGTTATTACAATTTTGTTTGGGAAGTTTATACCTAAAGAGGACGGAGGACAAGTATTTTGTCTATTGCTGGCTTCTATCTTATTATTGACAGGTATATTCGTGTTATTTCCGGTTTATTTAGGGCCGTTATTAATGTTCCTCGCACCAATCATAAAGAAAATTTCAGGAGTTAATTCGTATGTGGCGATTAAAAATGTTATCCCACAGGTTAAAAAAAATACTTTTGTAATATTAACAATCAGTACGATGATGATTATAACGGTTTTTGGATCTGTAATGCTTAACACTATACAAAAAAATGAGGAAAATGCATTAAAAGAGCAGTTTCCTACCAGTGTTGTTCTAACGAGCAGACTGGGCGATAAATCTTCAATTAACGCAATTAAACTGGAAAAGGAAATAGAGGCAATAAATGGAATCAAATATACAAGCTCAATTAGCACTCAATCGTCTGGAGAATTAATGAATGGCAATGGAAGTATTACATTTGATTACTCGTTAAGTGATCTAGGAAGAATGCAGAAATTAGGAATTTTCACTGGATTGCCAGATGATAAAAAGAATATCATTGTCATTTCAGAGGATTTTGCTGGGAAGCACAGTTTAAAAATAGGAGATACTGTTGAACTTGGGAAGTACTCGGATACAGATCAAAAAATTATTAGTACTGGAAAGTATAAAATAGGGGCAATTACGAATAGATTAAAGGATTCTGATGTCTATATGGATTGGAAAGAAATAAAATACAGAACGGATGCCACTGTATTTTCTAAATTGCTTGTCCAGACAGATCATGCGAAACAGATGATTGGTAAACTTGAGAAAATGAAAGGACAGTTTCCAGAAATCCAAATCAATAGCTATAAAGAATCTTTAAAAAAATCAAAGGATATGTTTTATCAAAGATGGTCTATCTTCATTGTTGTTATATCAGTTATGCTGATAAGTATTACTATCGGTGTATTTAGTTCGCTAATTAATAATATCAATTCGAAAAGAAGAGAATTCGCTATCTTACGGACCATTTCTTTAAGCAAAAGGGGAATCATCAACGTTATACTTACGCAAATTTTGCTTTATCTTTTTATTGGCCTGCTTTTAGGTGTGCTTTCCGGTGCTTTATTAGCTGTCGTTATCTCCTTGATAGACCCCGGGAAGATATATATTAATTTTTCAATTATCGGTTTAATCTCAGGGTTTATGTTATTAATGGGACTGATTATATTCCTTCCGTTGGCAGCAAAGTTAGGAAACAAGAAAATAACTTTAGAACTTACTCAAGATAATAAGTGAAAAAAGTGTAAAAACATGTGACATGGTTTTATTGATATAAACAATTATTAGATTAAGAACGAGCATAAGGTTGGGAATTAGCATTATGTTCATATCAAACGATAAAAAGGCTGCTGAAAAGAAGCCTTTTTATGTGCGTAATCAAGATGGTATTTTCAGGAATCATAATAAAGTTGGATAAAAATGAGGAAAATCCTGGCGGGAATGACGATATAAAGTTAGTGAACAACGGTATAGAATCTTACTTTTCGAGGTGAACAGAATGGGAGAAGAACAAGACATTATTACAGTAACGGATCTTCGTAAAAAATATGGATCATTTGAAGCAGTGAAAGGGGTATCCTTTTCTGTCAAACGCGGCGAGCTGTTTGCATTTCTGGGAACGAACGGTGCAGGGAAATCGACCACTATCGATATTCTCTGTACGCTGATTAAAAAGACATCCGGAAAAGTGGTAATAGACGGTTATACGCTGGGTGAAGGAAAAGAGAATAATCATATCCGCAAAAAGATCGGAGTTGTTTTCCAAGAGAGCATTTTGGATGAACGATTGACCGTTTATGAAAATATCATGAACCGCGGACAATATTATCATTTAAGCAAGGCACAAGTGCAAGAGAACTATCAGTTTGTAACAGACTATTTAAAATTGGATGATATTAAGGAGAAAAAATACAGCGATTTGTCAGGCGGACAAAGAAGAAGAGCTGATATTGCCCGTGCCATCATCCATAAACCGACTATATTATTTTTAGATGAGCCTACTACAGGTCTTGATCCGCAAACGAGAGTATTTGTTTGGAATGCGATTAAAAGGCTGCAGGAAGAAACAAACATGACGATCTTTTTAACGACCCATTACATGGAGGAGGCCGCTGTGGCTGATAACGTTGTGGTCATCAAAGAAGGACGTCTGATCGCAGAGGGTACACCGAGTCAGCTGAAAGATCAATATGCGTTTGACAGTCTGCATATGATGTTTAAGCAAGGCGTTGATCCGACGGCATGGTTTGAAAATAAACAACTGGATTTTACGGTTAAAAACTCTATTTATTCTCTTCGTGTAGAGTCCACTCTCCATGCGCTGGACATTTTGAAAGGTCTTGAAGGAAAAATTGAATCTTTCGAGGTGATTAAAGGGAATATGGATGATGTGTTTATCCATATTATCGAGGAACAAGGAAGCAGTTTGCCAGTAAAGGGGAGCATTGCATAAATGAAGTCTTTATCCAGTTTAATCAGCAGAAATATAAAAATATACTTCCGTGATCGAACGCTTTTGCTTCTTTCTTTGCTGTCAGTATTTATCGTCATTCTGTTATATGCCGTGTTCTTACAGCAGACACAGCTGGACGCCATTAAGGCCTTGGTCGGTTCGACAGATGATTCCAAAGCAATGGTGAACGAATGGATGGTGGCGGGATTGCTGTCCATTACAGCTGTGACAACGACTTTAGGCGCTTTCGGAATTATGGTGAAAGATAAAGAAAGTAAGAGAACGTATGACTTTTTAACAGCTCCTTTATCAAGGGCGACCATCCAATTGAGCTATGTCATTCATTCATTTGTCATCGGCTTGATCTTTTCTTTCATCGCCTTTTTAGGCTGTGAAATTTTTCTCATTTCAACAGGCAGCAAGCTTTTAAGCGGTACAGATATACTTGAAGTATTGGGGATCATTATTCTTTCAGTTGCACTGTCAAGTTCCATAAATTTATTTTTAACGCTGTTTATTCACACACAAAATGCATTTTCGACGTTAAGTACGATTGTCGGAACAGCCATCGGTTTTTTATGCGGAGTATATGTGCCGATCGGCGGCGTACCGGTGTTTGTGCAGAAGATTATTATGTATTTCCCTATCAGCCACACCGCTGTTCTGTTCAGAAAAGCGTTTATGACAGACTCAGTTGATAAAGTATTTAAACATGCTTCCACAACCCAAATACAGGAATATGAAAAGCATTACGGGATCGTCTACAAGTTAAACGGCCATTTTATCAGTACGGCTGCGAGCTTGTGGGTCATTGTCATTACAGCCATCATATTTACCGTCATATCTATTTTCATATTTAAAAAACAAAATAAATGACTTCTTCAGACGATACATAACGATGTAACAGGCAGCATCCGTTTACTGGATGCTGCCTGTTTTGTTTATCATTATTCTTTTTGTGCTCAATTCTTAATTCCTCAAAGAGTTCTCGGATTTCTCTTGAAAAAGTTTTGAAGATATCTTTACTTACACTGTATCGGACTGGTATATTTTGCGAATAAATCAGTTGACATTTGGTGTCTTGAAGTGATAGAGAACCATGGTAGAGTCATCTAATACTTCTGCATAAAGATATATTTTTGTCCATTCACAATGTATGATGTCATTTAATTTTTCACCAATAATGTGGTGCAAATCTTGCATTTGCTTAGTTTCCAACTTTTTCACCTTCAATTGTCGAGAAATCCTAGTTATAAAAAATAGCCCAGCAGGGAACTGCTGAGCCATTATTGATTTATAGACCGAAGTAGCTTATTACAAATTCTTTGTCGTCCTCATCTTCAGGCAAAATCCCCAAGTTTTGATATTCCCATACCACTTGCCGTTGTGTTCCGTTTAAGTCTGAGGCGATGACATCGGTGTAATCGTAGTCAATTGAGAATTTACCGCTTCGTTCGAGATGCAAAGTGAGGTTTGTCCATAAGTCCTCGTTGTTTGTTTTAAATTGATCCCGTAACTCTTCAAAGTAATCATGCAATTCATATAGAAGTTCGTCATATATATCTTCATCAACATTAAAATGTTCAGGAATATCGTGTGAATATATATATTCCTGATTTTGTGGAGTAGTAAAGAAGAAGTAAACTTCTGAAGAATCATCTAAAATTTCGGCATAAAGAGCAACCTTCTCCCACTCAGACGGAATGATTTCATTTATTTGCTCAGCTATTTTTTGATACAGTACTCCCATCTTTTCAGTTTCCACAATATCAGCCTCCTGCTTGATTTTTTATTCTAACATTTTTAAATCTTTTATTTCCGATCTTATATTTGACCTTAAATAAATTAGGTATTAAAGAGTCTCCACTATAAATAGGCTTAATTTCAATTGTTACTAATTTGGGAGGTTCTTCTTTAAGAGCTTTTGCCCATTCCTGCTCCATCTCATACCATTTCCTGCCGCTCCTATTAATCTGAGAATTCATCGGCACGATGTTGTCGAACTGGCCTGAGCCTTTGAATTGAGTGGCGATTAGGTGGCCTCTATCGTCATCTGTCAGACAGTCTGGTTTACCTGCTTTTGACTGTGCATATTGGTTGCGTTTTGCTTCTTCCAGCTGCAAGTCTGCTTTGACACTTGTAATTCTACCATAGTTGTCAGTGGTGTACGTGTAGCCTTCTTTTGTGTAGATGACATTCGGCTTCAATACTTTCTTTCTGGTCCATTTCGCAAAATGCTCGGCGCCGTATTTGACTGTTACCGGCGGTACATGCGGTGCCGGTGTTGCGGAGGTTTCGGCAGTACCACTTTGGCGAATGCTTGCAGTGCCTCTTTTAAACTTTTGCTGTTGACTGTGTTTGTAAGGTACTCCTTTGGCGGTACCACGCATGGAGTGGGCGATAGTGGAGAAAAGCCTCCAGTTATAGTTAGTTACTTTGTCTTTGAGAGAACGCCCCTCCTTTTGTTTATCTATGGATATTTATAGTCTTTTAGGTTTTACACGCAAACAAAAAAGGCCTCTGAAAAAAAGAGAGCCTTCTTCTAGTCATCCTACTTTTTATCCTCTTCCAAGTAGTATAAATAACCATCTCATATAATCACTACATTATGAAAACGTAATTCTGAATTATACTTTATTATAATTTTTTCTTTTAAACATAGGAAACAGTACCAATAAATTTAAATGAATAGTTTTTATCGTTTATTTCTTTCTCCCTGCCGTCATATTCAAAATTGTATAAAAGAACAGCAGCATTGATTTGATCAGGGAGTGTGGTACCTACCATGTCTTCGAAACGAGGTAAGATGACACTATCGTATGAACAGCCGTCAATTAGTGCAGGTAAATTGTTACGACTATTTTCATGTGCAACTTTTTCTATAAAATCTTCATCTAAATCATCGATATCTATATCAAAGTCAATTAAAAATTGGGAAGGAAGAAAATCACCCTCATCTTCATTGTAAACTAATTCAACATATTTACTTAATGGTTCATTATCCTTTATACTTCCGATCCACAATGATACGTAATTTTTGCGTTCCATATAAACCTCCTATTATTTAATCCTCAATCCTTTTGGCAGGGCTTCCACTCCACCTTTAAGTCTATAGTTTGCCCAATTATTCAATCTACGGACAAATATATTATAGTTCAGAGATGAATCAATAATTCCTAGCAATTCATTATGGGCAGCTGTAGAGCCCAATCCCCCGTGTTTACCAACAGGATTTACGAACTCAACTTCGTTTATAGCAGTTCTTAAATCTCTTATTTGTTGCGCTGTAATATTCCAATGTTTGTATCAGAAGATAATCACTACCTTGACAGGGTAGAGGTCGCTGGTTCGGGCCCAGTCGGAATCATAGACGAAACCCTTGCTACGCTAGGATTTTTTACTTTCTCTTAATAAAGCCGGTTTATCAAATTCGCAAGTTGTTGGCGAACTTGATTTTTTGGCTCGAAATTTATTGTTCGTATCTCTTTTAGGGGCAAAATTGTTGAAAAGTTCAGCTGGTGATGCCGTCAAGTAGATCCAAACCGCACTGTCGGTATTGCATTTCTATCCGGATAAGAAAGCCGAAAAATTCGGTATCAATATAAAAAGGCCCTCCATAAAATGGGGGCCTTTCAGTGTTTCTTTTAAATAGCCTCTTTTAGTTGTTCTATTACACTTTTTAACCATTCTATAGGCGGTAAGCCAATTGTCGGGAAATATATTTCTGCATTACACTTTATAATGTCTTCCTTTTCTTCTTTAGTTAGATCGCTATTTAGAAACTCTTCGCAATACTTTACTGTAAATAGCAAACCTTCTTTACTAATTTCCTCAATAAATTCGTCTAAGGCGTGTTCAGGGGATTGGATATCTTGATGAAATGTTGCACCTAAAAAATTTTCTAATTCATCTAAGAAATCATACCTTTCATCCATGATACTTCCTCTCTTTCTATTTGGTTGGATATCCTGTAAGAATAAAGTTACCGTTATTATCTTTTTTGAGTATAATTTTCGCGTTTGTAACGTTTTCTACTAGTTCTGAATTTCTTGATACACTTCTGCCGATTATTTCTCCATCGCCCTTGTATCTTAACATTAATTTAGGTTTTTTAGGATCATCAATCCAATTTTCGATTTTCTTTATATTTTTTGGATCGTTTAAAACTGAATTAGCAATTCTTTCAGCGGTAGCCCTATCTTTAAAAGTAGATGAAGCTGTAATATGTGGGTTAGGATCAGTCTTCAGTCTTTCTATTAATTCTTTATCTGTTTTCCCAACATGTCTTTCTATAAGGTGTCCGCCTTTTGCTTCATGAGCAGCTAAGCCACCGCCTGGTGCGAGAGGGCTGCTGTCTCCTTGTTTAACACTATGTATACCGCTATTGTCAGAAGTCACAGACTTACTGAGCACACTCTCTTTTTTATCTTCAATAATACTTTTCAACAAAGGCGTATTCTTCACATTGTGAGTATTTTCAATATTCTGTGCTATTCCGGCAAGCGCGGGTTCGTACTTGTTTTTCGAAACGGAATTAATATAGTCATTTCCTTTTTCAATCCCGGTTTTTACATGTTTTGCAGCCGCTTTTTCTCCGGCTTCCAAGACGTTATCCACTTTGGCGGCACCTGTTTTGGCGAGCTTGCTTGATACTTTTACAGCTGAGCCGGAACCTTTGAGCCCGACAATGCTCCCGATGGCGTAGGTGATGTAATGTGATCTTGAATACGCATCCCCGTTAACCATTTTATCATTCCATGAATCCGCCAGGTTTGTCCATATGATTTTTGCGTAAGAGGGCGTGTTCAATACGCCGGATATGGTTTTAGCGACTTTTTGTTCATCGGAGAGATGGTAAAAATCCCATGCGCCGACAGCCAGATCTTTGACGCCGGTTATTGTGTCTTTCCCGACATCATAAAGGCCGACGCCTATTCCTTTGACGATATCCCAAGCCGTTTCTCCGACTTCTTCGAGCTGTTTTGCTTGTTCGAGCTGCATCACATATTGCACCTGAGCGGGTTCAAGGTTTTCATAGCCGATTTTCTTCGCGATTTCCAAATACTCATCCGGATCGGTGACACCATCAGCAAGCTTTTTCTTCAGATCCTTGATTTCCCGCTCTTTCGCTTCTTCCTTCTTCATCGTCAAATAAGCATCCGAATGTCTTGCGATATCGCCTTTTTTCTTATGGATGTCGCTTTCGCGATACGCTTTGGCGTTGTAGTGAAGCGGCGTGGCGCTTTTTCCTTTGCCTGTAGCGTTTTGGAGCTGCTGGAAGTCAGCTTGGATGAACTGTTCGTTCGCTTCGGTTTCTGCGTATTCTTTCGTTAGATCGTGATCAAGTTTGCCGAGTTTATGTATCGTTTCGCTTCTTTTTTTGTCAGCTGAAGAAAGCTTCTGATCCGTGCTTTCGGTTGAAAACAATTCGAGCGAGATGATGTCTTCGATCTCTCCGAGGATGGAGCGCATGTCCTTTTTCTGCTCTTCCATAATCGCCTTTGATTTACTGAGGGCGTGGGTGAGCTCGTGCTCCAGAAATGATTCCTCCACATGCGAATTGGAAAGTCCGGCGTCTTCGACCTTACCGGGAAGGCTTGTGAGAAATGCGATTTTCATGTCGATCAGATCAAGCCAGCTGTCTGTGACGCCGGCGTGGTCCTTGAAAAAAGCTTTGATATTGTCAGCGCCCCGGCCTGAGAAATCATTGTCACCAAGGTCAGCCATACCTTGAAACGCTTTTTTCAGATTGACCATCTGGCCGCGCAGTTTTTTGTATTCACCCGCGCGCTGTTTGGCAGCGGCGAGGAGGGTGGTTGCTTCGAAAACTTTCATGACCATATCCTTTCATTCGGGGGTTTATAGAGGGAAAGATTAAGAAACTTATCAGGGACTGTGCAAACATAGGAATAGGGTTTCCCTGAATCTATAAAGCCTCAATATTCTTTTCGATTTTTTGAATGACTTGTCCGAGCCATAGTATTGGGGATAGTCCGTAACTATTGATATCTACACCATCTGCAGACTCTTCTATAAAATCATTTTTTTCTTCATCTGAGTAATCGCTATTTATAAACGTTTTGAGTGCTACTACATCGTTTTCTTGTTCTTTTTTAGGTATCTCTGCTAAGTATTCTTCAAGAGCTGTCTCAGGAGTGTCTATATCTTGATGGAAAGTCCCTCCTAAAAATTGAAATACAGGTTCAGAAATATTTGTTTCGATCATTGTTCTCACCTCGTGGGGTAGGCTGTTTGCTTCGAAAACTTTCATGACCATATCCTTTCTTTTGTTCGATATCAAAATTTTACCACGTGAGTCGGGATATACAGTGTAGGAAATAGGTAATAAGAATAAAATGAATCTTTTGGCTTGCGACTTCCTTCCTGTATGAAGGGAGGCTTTTTATGTTTTGTACAATAACCTTCAAATTCGGCTTACTGCGCTCCGGTGATTTTAAGCGTGCCTGTTTTTTCTAATGTCTTACACTCGAAACAACCTAACCGCTGAGGTATAATAGAAGCAGAGTATTTATCATACAGATTCAATTCGTGAAAGAGAGTGGAACAAAATGGGCCGTAAGTGGAACAATATTAAAGAAAAGAAAGCATCGAAGGACGCAAATACGAGCCGGATTTACGCGAAGTTCGGCCGTGAGATTTATGTGGCGGCAAAACAGGGCGAGCCAGATCCGGAATCGAACCAGGCGTTAAAAGTGGTGCTTGAGCGCGCGAAGACGTACAGTGTGCCGAAAAATATTATTGAGCGTGCGATTGAAAAGGCGAAAGGCGGCGCGGAGGAGAACTTTGACGAGCTGCGTTACGAAGGTTTCGGGCCGAACGGTTCAATGATCATCGTTGATGCGTTAACGAATAATGTAAACCGCACGGCGCCTGAAGTGCGCGCCGCATTCGGGAAAAACGGCGGAAATATGGGTGTGAGCGGGTCTGTCGCTTACATGTTCGATGCGACCGCCGTTATCGGCGTTGAAGGCAAGACGGCGGATGAAGCGCTGGAATTGCTGATGGAAGCTGATGTGGACGTGCGCGATATTTTAGAAGAGGATGACAGTGTTATCGTGTATGCCGAGCCTGACCAATTCCATGCCGTGCAGGAGGCATTCAAAAATGCCGGCGTTGAAGAGTTCACGGTTGCCGAGCTGACGATGCTTGCGCAAAATGAAGTCGAGCTTCCGGAAGATGCGAAAGCTCAATTTGAAAAGCTGATCGATGTGCTGGAAGATCTGGAAGACGTACAGCAGGTTTATCACAATGTAGATTTAGGCGAATAAAGACAAAAAGGCCGGGGCGGCATAAGTTCCGGCCTTTTTATTTTGCTTACGCGGTCGGCCTGTATCGTATATCTCCGTAAGCAATTATTGATTATTTCGCCAAAACTGGGCGGATGCCCATACGTTTCCTTCCGGATGTCATAAACTGGACTGTAACCTATGTGAAGGAGCGATAAATCATGAATGAAAGAAGACCGATTTACGGCGGAGGCTTTGGCGGCGGCTATGGAGGCTTCGGAGGCTACCCGGGGTACGGTTTTGGCGGCCACGGAGGCTTCGGAGGATATCCGGGATACGGTTTCGGCGGAGGCTACGGCTACCCGGGATACGGTTTTGGCGGTTACGGCGGTTTTGGCGGCTACGGCGGCTACGGAGGCTTCGGGGGATATCCGGGGTACGGTTTTGGCGGCTATGGCGGAGGCTACGGCGGCTACCCGTTCCATCATCATCATCGGGACAGCCAATATATCTGACCATTCGGGAAAAAGCACTCTTGGAACAGCAGGAGTGCTCTTCTCATGTTCTTGCAGCTGTGTTACGATTGGAGCAAAATCATCAAGTACATAAGGCTTTCTGTAAATCATGAGCAAGCTCACAAACCTTTTCTTTCTGTTGTTTATAAACTGAAAAGCATGATCTGTAAAAATCTCTTTATCGGGAGGTTTTACATGTGAGAAGTGAAGACGAAATGATGAAATTGATTCTTGATATTGCGATGAAGGACGAGAGAATCCGTCTTGTCACTTTAGAGGGATCAAGAACCAATAAAAATGTACCGAGAGACAGATTTCAAGACTATGATATTTCTTATTTTGTGACCGATATGGACTCCTTCACATCTGACGACAGCTGGCTGGATCAGTTTGGCGAAAGAATGATGATGCAAAAACCTGAAGATATGGAACTTTTCCCTCCGGAACTCGGAGACTGGTTCTCCTATCTAATGCTATTTAAAGATCATCATAAAATCGACTTAACTTTGATCCCTCTGAGTCAAACAGAGGATTATTTTACACAGAGTGATGGTTTGGCGGAAATAGTATTAGACAAGGATGACCGAATCAACCATAAGATTATTGCGAGTGATGAACAATATCATATAAAGAAACCGACTCCCCGAGAGTTTGATGATTGCTGTAATGAATTTTGGATGGTTTCAACCTATGTGATTAAAGGATTAATGCGTAAAGAAATACTGTTTGCGCTGGATCATATGAATGACATTTTAAGGCCTAATGTTTTGCGTATGATTGCGTGGAATATCGGGATAGAGAATCAGTTTTCATTAAGTGTAGGGAAGAATTATAAGTATATTCAACATTACATGAATGCGAAAGATTGGGAAATCCTGCTGAATACTTATGTCGGCAATACTTATGAAAGCGTGTGGAAGGCATTGTTTGACTGCCAAGGTCTCTTCAGAGCATATTCAAAGTCAGTGGCTGTTTTATTGAGATATGAATATCCTGAATATGATCAACAAATTACGGAATATACATTGAAACATTATCAGCGCTTTCAATCAGATTTTTCATTATGATTTTTTTACTTCAAATTCCAGATGAGTTACATTGAGTCCGTTTTTAACGGGCTTTTTTATTTTCTTACAGGGCATAAATGCCGATACGGATTCATACCTATTAAGGTCATGTGTTTAGGAAAGGAGGATCGTAATGAAAGAAAATCAGCCGTTTACACCGGTCAAATCCTATAAACCCTTCCACAGCCGGTTTGATCCCTGCCCGCCGATCGGGAGAAAATATTACAGAACGCCGCCGCATCTTTATATGCGGTTTCAGCCGTATCACTTGGAGCAGTTTTCCCCGATGGAGGCATTGAGAAAAGGGACCCTTTGGAAGGATCTTTACGATTTCTATGATAATCCTTATCGGGGGGGAATCGAATATGGCGAAAAAGATTGATGATGAATACTATCGGCTGCTGGAACAAATCCAGGCGGCGGACTTTGTCTTGGTGGAGCTGACGCTTTATCTGGATACACATCCCCATGACCGTCTCGCGCTTCAGCAGTTTCATGAATATTCCCGGTACTCAAGACAGCTGAGAAAGCGGTTTGAGCCTGAGTACGGACCGCTTCTGCAATTCGGCGTGAGTCAGGTCGGCGCTCAATGGGACTGGGGCCGCGGTCCTTGGCCATGGCAAGTATAAGGAGGGATCTGTAAATGTGGGTATATGAAAAAAAGCTGCAGTATCCGGTTAAAGTGAGTACATGCAACCCGATGCTGGCTAAGTTTCTCATTGAACAATACGGCGGGGCGGACGGCGAATTGGCCGCAGCGCTCCGGTACTTAAACCAGCGCTACACGATTCCTGACAAGGTGATCGGCCTGCTGACGGATATCGGCACGGAGGAGTTTGCGCATTTAGAAATGATTGCGACGATGATTTATAAGCTGACAAAAGATGCGACCCCGGAGCAGCTGCGTGATGCAGGGCTCAGTGATCATTACGTCAACCATGACAGCGCGCTGTTTTATCACAATGCGGCCGGAGTTCCGTTCACAGCGTCTTACATACAGGCGAAGGGAGATCCGATCGCTGATTTATATGAGGATATTGCGGCTGAAGAAAAGGCGAGAGCGACGTATCAATGGATTATTGATATTTCCGATGATCCTGACCTGAATGATTCACTCCGTTTTCTGCGTGAGCGTGAAATCGTCCACTCTATGCGTTTCAGGGAAGCGGTTGAGATTTTAAAAGAAGAACGTGATAAGAAGAAAATTTTTTAAACGGCCCTCAAACATGACGGCTGTTTTTTTCCTTTCTGCGTTTGGTCTATAATAAAGGTGTCGAATATTCTGATTACAGGAGGCTTTTATGACACCATTTACGATCACGGAGGAGAAGGCGGGGGCATTCCGGGTCACCCCCGCCCGGAAGGATGATGAAAAAGAGGTCATGGATCTGCTCGTGCAAGCGGCAGAATGGCTTCGCGATAAAGGGTCGAACCAGTGGAGCGGCCTTCTGCAAGGGGAAGATACCCACAATATGCGGGAGGCGATCGCCAAAGGGTATGTTTTTTTATTCAGGCAGAATGAAGAGCTGGCCGGCGTCGTCATGCTGCTTCCCGAAGCAAGCGGGTGGGACAGACGTCTTTGGGGCGATGAAGGACATGAGGAGTCCGTATATCTCCACCGGCTGGCGATTAAAAGGCAGTTTGCAGGGGCGGGGCTCGGCCGGACAATCATGACTTGGGCGGAGACGGGTGTGTCTTGTCCGGGAAAAACGAAAATCCGGCTCGATTGCGTGTCCGAAAACAAGGCGCTTCAGTCGTTTTACAGCGGAATGGGGTACGAATCAAAAGGACTCGCGCCGGGTTATCATTTGTTTGAAAAAAAGATGAGCAAATAAAAAGCTCCTCATGACGGAGGTGCAAAAGACATGGGGTTTTTTTATCTGATCTGTCTGGCCGCATTTTGTCTTAACTTTGCCGTATCGGCTGTGCTCCGTAAGAAATGGCCGAAAAAGATGTGGCCTGAGTGCCTTTTGGCGGTGCTGGGCCTGACTGCTTTCGGTACGGTTGTTTACAGCATTTTCGGTGTCGGCGGCTGGGAAGGAATGGGCTTGGGGCTTGCCGCGATGTTTGCGGGTTCCGGAGCGGCCGCCGGTTATGCCGCTGAGGTGTGTTTACGGGTCGTCAGATCGAATCAAAAACAGTAAGCAGAAGTGAAAAAACGCGGCCTCGGCTGCGTTTTTTTGTGTGTTGCCGGCAGCTGTATAGAAAACAGGCGAATGTCCATAATGGTAATGACTTTTAAGAAGAAGGTGCGAATATGGGACATTTACTTACAGTGGCTTGGGAGTTAGTATGCGGTTTGGGTATTTTATTTGTGATTTTAAAATTGCTTGGAAAAACTCAATTCTCGCAAATTACGCCGTTTGATTTTATTTCTGCGCTCATCCTCGGCGAACTGGTCGGAAATGCGGTATATGATAAAAACGTCAGGATTATTGAAATCATTTTTGCTTCCCTGTTATGGGGGGTTTTAATTTATCTCATCGAACTGATTACGCAGAAAGTAAAAAGCACCAGAAAGCTGTTGGAAGGCGAGCCGAGTATTATCATACATAAAGGAAAACTGAAATATGATGTGCTGAAAAAGAATAAGCTGGACATTAATCAATTGCAAAGCCTTCTCAGACAGGCGAATTGCTTTTCCATACAGGAAGCGGAGTACGCGATTTTAGAAACAAACGGGATGGTCAGCGTCCTGCCGAAATTTCAATATGATACGACGAAAAACGGCGACATGCAAATAAAGCCGAAGCAGGTCTCTTTGCCGGTCACGCTGATTATTGACGGCGAAGTGCTGTATGAAAATCTGAAAGAAGCCGGGCTGGAAGAAAAGCAGCTGAATCAGGAGCTGAAAAAGCTGAACATCAAAAAAACGGAGGACGTGCTGTATGCGGAATGGAAGCCCGATAAACCGCTGTTTGTCCTGCCGTATGAGGAGAAAAAATAAAAAGAGCATTGCCCTGGGGCAAATGCTCTTTATTATTTTTCGTGTACGCCTGTTTTAACGGCTCTGACATGATACATACCGACATCCGTCCCAAGCATATAATCAGGTTTCGGCTTGCCTTGGTTTGCTTTATGGGCCGCGATGTGGTCTTCGCTTTTTTCCCATTGTTTCCAATGGTCTTCTGACTCCCAGCGGATTAATACGACGACTTCTTCATCACCGCGGCGGACTTTTTTTTCCAGGACCGTTACGTCTATCAAACCTTCCTGCTTTTCAATCACGCCTTCTGAACTGAAGCGTTCGATTACTTTGTCGGCATGTCCTTCTTTTACGGTCATTTTTCTGATTTGCACGAACATCTGGCATCTCTCCAATCATTTCTACGCTTTATCCAATATTTTAAATGAAAATGATTCTCAAAGTCAATTGAGATGCCTGGCGGATTACGATTTCAGGAGAAAGACATGACCATCCTCATCTTTAAATTGCACGAAGCTGCCCCATTCCATTTGTTTCGGTTCATCTAAAAAGGTGATGCCGTTCTTTTTCATTTGTTCGTATGCGGCAAAGACATCTTCACACTCAAATACGATAGAAGCCTTCATATGCTCGGCGCCTTTCATCATCGATTTCGGATAAATAACCAAATGAGTGGCGGCTCCTTTGGGCGCTACCTCAAGCCAGAAGGCGCCCGGGCCCATCGGATGCTCGGCGACGGTTTCAAACCCCGCTTTTTCCGTCCAGAATGTTTTCGCTTTTTGCTGATCATCAGTGTATACGGCGACTGTCGCGATTTTTTTGATCATCATACTGACCTCCTGTTTCATTTCTTTTATAGTGTATCCTCCTGCCGAAAAAAGCAATCAAAAGCTTTAATGTGCCGGTTTTTTTAATTTCTCTAGTGCGATCGGCGATTCCGATTTATAATTTAGACAAAAGTACATATTCTTGAAAGAGGAGACGGCAGTGAACAAAGACCAGTTACTTCATGATTATATTATTACACATTCGGCAGAGCTGACGGAAAAATGGCTCAAGCTGAGACGGAAGCTGAGAGGGCGTTTTTATTCTGCGGATCAATTAAGTGAGGAAATGAAACGGCTGCTGATCGAGCAGCATACCTTTACAAACACGGTCATCGCAAGCGCTTTTTTGGAAGATCCGGCCGTTTTTCAGCATAACAAAGAAAAATGGGCCGCACAGGTAGCGAAAAGCAGAGTGGAGCAGGACGCGGAGGTTCATGAGGTCGTTGAGGCGATCGGCAATTCAAGAACCGTCTTTTGGGAGGCGGTCACCCGTTTTATGGATGAGCATCAGGACATCGTAACAAACGAGGATGCCCGCCGCTGGAATCACCTTGTCAACAGCTCGTTCGATCAGCTGATGACGGATTTTACTGAACAGTTTCAGACATTAATGATCGCAAGGCTGTCATCTCAGCAGGAGCTTATTTCCGAATTGAGCTGTCCGGTTATTTTGATCGCGGATACGATCGGCACTCTGCCGCTCATCGGATCGATTGATACGAGACGGGCGCGCGTGATTTTGGAGACGGTGCCGGAAAACTGTGTCGCCAAACGGATCACAAACCTTGTGATCGATCTGTCCGGTGTGCCCATTGTCGATACGATGGTGGCGCAGCAATTGTATATGCTGTCGAAAACGTTATTTCTCCTCGGCATCAGAACCGTGTTTTCCGGCATTCGGCCTGATGTGGCACAGACTTCTATCCAATTAGGGCTTGATTTTTCAGAGTATCAAACTTACGGCTCCCTGGAGCAGGCGCTCGCCAGCATGGGTGTCACATGTGTGATCGAGGAAGCAAAAGCATAGAAAAAAGGTGCTCCGGCCAGAGGCGGAGCGCTTTTTTTGTCAGCGGAAACAATGTAAATATGTTGGAACTTGAAGATTGTGTTCTTAAAAACAGCAATATGACGCCTTGGGGGCGGGCGTCGGCGACACGGTTTATGTCAAAGCGAAGGAAGTGAAAGTTTTCGCAAAGAAAACATATCCAAAAATTGTGTAAATGTTATTGATTTCTGAATGAAAACATAATAGTATAATTATATATTTCTTATCAGAATAGTATGAATTAAAACGCTCATTGTCAAAAGACGAACGGCCAGACATAAAGGGGGAGCATGATGACGTCCAAAGGAAACGTAGATCCGCATGTGATCGAAAAGATTATCAGCGCGCTGGAAACGCTCGATTTCGGGACAGTTCAGATTACGGTTCATAATTCCCAAGTGACACAAATTGATAAGGTGGAGAAATATCGATTTTCCCTGAAGAGCAAAGAAGTAAAACAATCTTAAAAAACAGCCAATGACAGGAGGCGGTACATATGAAGCATTCAACTGTTCCTTTCCGGGAGAGCCGGTATCTGCACCTGCCCGAAGTGCGCTTTCTGCATTGGTGCACGAAGCAATACGGCATTAACAAAGGCGTGCTCAATACAATTGACGGCTGGTTTTATGATGCGGGCGTCATTCCGATTCCCGTCAGGCGTCTTTATGTGCTGGCATTCCTCGATTACGCGAAAACGCCGGGGCAGAAGGGGAAAATCCGATTCGGGCACGGCGGTTTGACGAAAAAACTGCATGATTTCATGGATATGCAGGAGTGCGCAGCAAAACGTCAGGCCTGATATCCTTAAAATCTTCTTAAAATCATGCAAATTTCTCCCATTTTATTTATAATAGACCTATCACGATCATTTTTTGGGAGGACTTTTGACATGCAAACTGCTGCTTATGAGAGCAAACAATCTATTATGCAGCGCATTATAACGGTATTTGTGTTTACACTGTTAGTTGCGACAATCGGCCTGTATACGGGCCAGTTCATTCCGCCGGCATTGATGCTGCCGCTGTCGATCTTAGAGGTCGTCATGATCATCGCCGCGTTTTGGCTGCGCCGAAAAAAAGCCGTCGGATATGTGTTTGTCTTTTCATTCGCTTTCATTTCCGGAATGACGCTGTTTCCGATTATCAGCCATTATGCGTCCGCAGCGGGGGCCTATGTCGTATTGGAGGCATTCGGTTCTTCGTTTGTGATTTTTGCGGTGCTCGGCACGATCGGCGCTAAGACGAAAAAGGACTTGTCGTTTTTATGGTCCTTCTTGCTTGTCGCTGTTATCGCGCTTCTCGCAGTGGGGATCTTTAATATTTTCAGCCCGCTGAATTCCGCCGCCATGATGGCGTATTCCGTCATCGGAACGATTGTGTTTTCAATGTATATCTTATACGATCTGAACCAGATCAAGCACCGGGACATCACGGCTGACCTGATTCCTTTGATGGCATTGACGCTTTATATCGACTTTATTAACCTGTTTATCAACCTGCTTCGGTTTTTCGGGATTTTAAACAGTGATGATTAACCGCGCGAAAAAGGCGCCCTGCTGAGAGGGGCGCCTTTTTATATTCTGCCGCCGGAAAACAGCAGAAGCTTATCAAATAATACTTCAAGCATTTTTGTCAATTCCGCTTTTTGTTCAGCGGTGAAGCTTTCCATGACTCCTGAAATATTGGAGAAGTGGCCGGGAAGAAACAGCATCAGCTTTTCTTTTCCTTCTTTTGTGAGTTCGATGCTGATTTTTCGTCTGTCGCCGGTATGCCGGCTGCGGTTTACAAAGCCGTCCCGTGCGAGTCCGTCGATCAACCCGGTGATGGTCGCTTTGGTGACATTGGATTTTTTCGCCAGTTCCGTCGGGCTCAGGCTGTGGCCGGGTGCGTCAAACAGAAACATTAAAATTTTGAATTTCCCTTCGGACAATCCGTGACTTGAGAAATAATGCTCCATGACCTGATTCATTTTTTTAGACATATCAAATAACGTCAAAAATGTTTTCAAGGATTCAGCATCCATATCGGCGTAAATCTCAGCGCGTCCGGCAATCTGCGAGTAATCCGGCAAATGTCTCAACTCCATTTTTGTAAGCCTCCGTACCATTTTAGTGATTCAAAGTATAAGCTTGCCGGATTCAAAAGGCAACCTATAAAGATTGACAGTTTTTCAGCCTATATAGTAAGGTGGCTAATAGTTAATGAATGATAAATAAATAGAGAAGGCGGTATCGGGATGAACCATGAAGTGAAAAAGATCATCATAGTGGGCGGAGGGATCGGCGGTCTGTCCGCAGCGATTTCTCTCGGCAGAGCGGGTTTTGAAGTGATCCTTTGCGAGGCGGCGTCCGGCATGCGAAAAAGCGGAGCGGGCATTCTCCAGCCTCAAAATGCGCTGCGGGTGCTGCGGGAAATCGGTGTGTATGATGAATGCTGCCAACACGGCTTTCAAACGGAATGGCTGAAGCAGCATGATGAAAACGGAACGCTGCAGTTTAAAGTGAGTGAGGCGTTTTTAGATGATTCATTGCCGGGGCGGAATAATATATTGCGGCAAACGTTAAACGATATCCTCAAAAAGCATGCTGAAGCGGCGGGGGTCACGATTCTTCTCGGTAAAAAAGTCGTGTCTTACGAAGAAACAGCAGATGACATAACGGTGCATTGTGCAGACGGAACCGCGATGACGGCTGACATCCTCGCCGGCTTTGACGGCATCCGCTCCGCTGTCCGCAATCAAATGCTGCAAAGAGAAGTGAAAACAGAGTATCTCGGCATGGGAGCGCACAGATTTTACATTTCTTTTCCCGAGCCGGTTTTTCATGATTCAACACTGATGTATAAAAAGGGGCAGACGCAGGTCGGAGTCGTGCCGCTCTCTGAAAAAACAGGATACGTATTTATCATCCGGCCGTATGACGCTGACTTCAGGGATGACGAGGACACGCGTTTTGAAAGGGTGAAAGACTTGCTGCACGGATTTCCGGGAGTAAAGTTTGTGACAGAGAATATGTCAAAGGAATATCCCGTTTTGTTTCATAAGATTGAGCAGATGGCGGTCAAAGAACCGTGGCACAGAGGCCGCGTCGTTCTGGGCGGGGATGCCGTCCATGCAGGAGCGCCGACATTGGCCCAGGGAGCGGCGATGGCGATTGAAGATGCGATTGTGCTTAGTGAAGAACTGCAAAAACACGAAAACCATGAAACTGCATGTCAAGCATACTTCGAAAGACGGGCGGAGCGGGCATTACAGGTGCAGAATCTCTCATCTGAAATCGTCCGCCGCGAGATAAAGGGAACGCCCGGCGTCCAAGACATCATCAGTGAATGCTATCGATTGCTCAAAGAGCCTTATTAAATAAAGAAAGTCCAGAACATGGCGTCTGGACTTTTGTCAGTCTTGTTCAGATTTATTCCGTATCCGCTCAATCACCTCATGCAGCCCCTCAGGCTTGTGAAACTCCACCGGCGAACTGCCTTTTTCAAACGAGATCGTCTCCGCCTCAATGAGCGCGACATAGCGCCCGTTCACTTTTGCGAGATGGATGGATTCGCCGAAATCAGCCAGTAATCCTTTAATCTCTGTTTCTCCGACTTTCATTTTCAGCTCGGCTTCCGGCGTGTGTTCAATGATCTGCGCGGATGCCTCGATGACTTGATGGGTGTCGAGGCGCTCCTGAATTTCCCGCTTTTCACTCGCTTCCCAAATTTCAATGTCGTGCTCAAACTGCTGAAGCTCTTCGCTGTTTTCTTCAAAAGTTTCATACACGTGCTCCTGCACCATGTTCATGACTTGGCTTTTCATGATTTCCGGCATCGATTCGCCGTATTCGACAAATTTGAGAAAATCTTCGAAATAACGGGCGTGCGAGGCCTGGTGGATTTTCAGCTCATGCTCTTCCGTCATGCCTTCTTCCGGCATATACGGATATTGAATGCTTTTCATGTTTTTTGTCGTGATGGCCATTTCGACCTTTTTAATGAGAGACGAGGCGTCTGAGATGCGGGCGACCTTCGGCTCGAAATCGCATTTCATCATAAAGACGAATTTGTCTTCAAAATACTTGCGCGGAACGGCCGATGCCACGATAAAAACACCGCCGCGCACGGCGCTCGTGTCAAGGTAAGTGCGGACGAACTGCTCGCTTGCTTCGATAAATGCTTCCTTCGTATCCGCAAGTCTGGCGCGGTTGAAAAGGTTGTAATTCGGATTTGAATCAAGCTCATGGCCCGGCTCCGTGATAAAATGGCCGATTTTTGTGGGGACCTGCTCGGATTGCGGATGCCGTTCGGCTTTCCGTTTGACGATTTTCTTCAATTCCCCGTCAAGAAAATCCTTCAGCTCGCTTTTTTCAAATTCTTCCGTGTCAAGGGTCTGGAAATGTTTGAACTGTTTGTTTGCCTGTTCGTCTTTTCCTTCCACTTGAATGACATAAAACGATAAAAACTTGATTTCAAAATCCATATGTGAACTCACCTTATTTCTGTATTTAACAAGCCTCTCCAGTATAGAAAAAACCGTTATCGATCGTCAATCCGATGATTGATCCGTGACGGCGGATAATCGGCCGGTGAAAAGGGCAATGTAGTTGGAAGGAACGCATCAACGTGTTAGAAAGGGTGTTATTCATGAAGGAAACAGGTCCGATTCCGCAGCCGAAGACATTTGGCCCGCTCGGCAATCTTCCTTTGCTTGATAAAGACAAGCCTACAATGTCGCTTATCAAACTGGCAAACGAGCAGGGGCCTATTTTTCAGCTGCATACGCCGGCGGGCGCCATTATCGTCGTGTCCGGCCATGAACTGGTGAAAGAGGTTTGTGATGAAGAGCGGTTCGATAAAAGCATTGAAGGGGCTTTAGAGAAAGTCCGGGCGTTTTCCGGTGACGGGCTGTTTACAAGCTGGACGCATGAGCCTAACTGGCGAAAGGCGCATAATATTCTGATGCCGACCTTCAGCCAGCGCGCGATGAAAGATTATCATTCGATGATGACTGATATCGCGGTGCAGCTGATTCAAAAATGGGCTAGGCTGAACCCGGATGAGGCCGTTGATGTGCCTGCTGATATGACCCGCCTGACGCTCGATACGATCGGGCTTTGCGGCTTTAACTATCGGTTTAACAGCTATTACAGGGAAACGCCTCATCCGTTTATCAACAGCATGGTGCGCGCCCTTGATGAAGCGATGCACCAAATGCAGCGCCTTGATGTTCAGGATAAGCTCATGATCAGGACGAAACGCCAATTTCATCATGACATTCAGGCGATGTTTTCGTTAGTAGACAGTATTATCGCAGAGCGCCGGTCAGGCGGCCGGGATGAAAAGGATCTGCTGGCCAGAATGCTGAATGTGGAAGACCCGGAAACGGGCGAAAAACTTGATGATGAAAATATCCGGTTTCAAATTATCACGTTTTTAATTGCCGGCCACGAAACGACCAGCGGCCTGCTTTCCTTTGCCATCTACTTTCTGCTGAAACATCCCCGTGTTTTGGAAAAAGCCTATGAAGAAGCCGATCGGGTATTGACCGATCCCGTTCCTTCATATAAACAAGTGCTGGATCTTACTTATATCCGAATGATTTTGCAGGAGTCATTGCGCTTATGGCCGACCGCGCCTGCGTTCAGCCTTTATGCGAAAGAGGATACGGTGATCGGCGGGAAATATCCGATCACGCCGAAAGACAGAATTTCCGTCTTAATTCCCCAGCTTCACCGTGATAAAGACGCGTGGGGAGACAATGCGGAGGAATTTTATCCGGAGCGGTTTGAACATCCTGATCAAGTGCCTCACCATGCGTACAAGCCGTTCGGAAACGGTCAGAGGGCATGTATCGGTATGCAGTTCGCCCTGCATGAAGCAACTCTTGTTCTGGGGATGATTCTGCAGCATTTTACCTTTATCGATCACACCGATTATGAGCTCGATATTAAACAGACGCTAACGATCAAGCCCGGCTACTTTCATATCCGGGTGCGGCCGAGAAACAAAGGAGCCGTTGCGGCAGCCCTCCCGGCGGCTGAAAAAGCGGCGGGAGACGTCGAAAAAGAAAAACGGGAAACAAAAGGCGCATCCATTATCGGGCTTGATAACCGACCGCTTCTGATTTTGTACGGCTCAGATACGGGAACCGCAGAAGGCGTGGCGCGGGAGCTTGCCGATACTGCCGGGATGCACGGCGTCCGGACTGAAACGGCGCCTTTAAATGACCGGATCGGAAAACTGCCGAAAGAAGGGGCTCTCTTGATCATTACGTCCTCTTATAACGGAAAGCCTCCGAGCAACGCGGGACAATTCGTTCAATGGCTTGAAGAAGTCAAACCCGGGGAGCTGGAAGGCGTCCGATATGCCGTCTTCGGCTGCGGTGATCATAACTGGGCGGCGACATATCAGGCCGTGCCGAGGCTTATTGATGAGAAGCTTGCCGAAAAAGGGGCGGAACGCTTTTCCTCCCGAGGCGAGGGGGACGTCAGCGGCGATTTTGAAGGAAAGCTTGATGAATGGAAAAAAAGCATGTGGACGGACGCCATGAAGGCATTCGGTCTCAAGCTGAATGAAAATGCCGAAAAAGAGCGGAGTGCGCTGGGCCTTCAATTTGTCAGCGGGCTTGGCGGGTCCCCTTTGGCACAGACGTATGAAGCGGTTTACGCATCCGTTGCGGAAAATAGGGAACTTCAGGCGCCGGAAAGCGGCCGGAGCACAAGGCATATCGAAATCACTCTGCCGAAAGAGGCTGCCTATCATGAAGGGGATCATCTCGGCGTGCTGCCGGTAAACAGCAAGGAGCAGGTCAGCCGTGTTCTCCGCCGGTTCAATCTGAATGGGAATGATCAAGTGCTGCTGACGGCCAGCGGACAGAGCGCGGCTCATCTCCCGCTCGATCGGCCGGTCAGGCTGCATGATCTTCTGAGCAGCTGTGTCGAATTGCAGGAAGCGGCATCAAGGGCTCAAATCCGGGAAATGGCCGCTTATACGGTCTGCCCGCCGCACAAACGGGAATTGGAAGATTTTCTTGAGGAGGGCGTCTATCAGGAGAAAATCTTAACATTGCGCGTCTCGATGCTCGATCTCCTTGAAAAATATGAAGCGTGTGAACTTCCGTTTGAGCGATTTCTGGAGCTTTTGCGCCCGCTGAAGCCGCGGTATTATTCGATTTCAAGTTCGCCGCGGAAACATCCCGGGCAGGCTTCAATTACCGTCGGCGTCGTTTGCGGCCCCGCCCGGAGCGGTTTGGGTGAGTATCGCGGAGTCGCTTCGAATTATTTAGCGGATCGCGGCCCTGAGGATGGTATCGTGATGTTTGTCCGCACTCCGGAAACACGATTCCGGCTGCCGGAAGATCCGGAAAAACCGATTATTATGGTCGGTCCCGGCACAGGAGTCGCCCCGTTCCGCGGATTTCTGCAGGCCCGGGCGGCGTTAAAAAAAGAAGGAAAAGAGCTGGGGGAGGCTCATCTGTATTTCGGATGCAGAAACGATCATGATTTTATTTACCGTGACGAGCTTGAAGCTTATGAAAAAGACGGAATCGTGACGCTTCATACGGCTTTCTCCCGCAAAGAAGGCGTACCGAAAACGTATGTGCAGCACTTAATGGCGAAAGACGCCGGCGCTTTAATTTCCATCCTCGGCCGGGGAGGGCACCTCTACGTATGCGGCGACGGCAGCAAAATGGCGCCCGATGTAGAGGCAACGCTGCAAAAAGCGTATCAGTCGGTCCACGAAACAGACGAACGGCAAGCGCAAGAATGGCTTTTGGACCTCCAGACAAAAGGCATTTACGCAAAAGATGTTTGGGCGGGGATTTGAGCGATTTGATGAAAAGGACTGGATGACTCCAGTCCTTTTTCCTTCAATAAAATGAATTGCTTTCCAATCGATATATTCGGTTTGTCAGCAATCTGAAGGCTTTGTTGTGAGATCTTATAACAAGATAAGGATGTCTCACAGTGGTGGAAGGATATCAGCGCCAAGAGTCCCATCTGCTGTTTCCAGGACAAAATAGTTGCGCCTATTTTGGATAAAACCTCTTTACAAATATATGGAATTGGAATATACTCTGTTCCACAAAGTACTTTGCGAAAAGAGGAGCCTGTCTTATGTCAAATCAGAATTTTCGTGAATCAGAGATAGCCGAAAACTTATCTCATATCAAGGTCTTGACGAACTACAAGACTGAGTACTCAAGGCAAACCAGTCCATATTTCATTATTTGGGGCTGTATATGGATTATTGCGTATTCCGTTTCTTTATGTAAGGTACCTTCTGTAGTCCTCGCTTGTGTCTGGTTTATACTGGCAATAGTAGGGTGGATACTGACTTTGAAGACATATCTTAAGCAGAAACAATTTGATCCCATGCCCACTTTCTTAAAGAATCAATTAAAATATGCATGGATTGGATTCATATTAGTGATATGCATTTTTGTTTTTCTGATTTTAATGGGGTTATTGCCGCGAACAGGAGAATTTCTATCGTTTTTGATCGTTTTAATGGTGTCTATTATGTACATATTCTTAGGCATCGTGTTAACAAAAGAGATTTTTGTTATGGGATTTTGGCTGAGCATACTCGGTATGCTTACATTCTGCTTATTTCCTGATGCAATGAATATTGTTTTTGCATTTATTGGCGGAGGCAGCCTATTACTTACAGGAATGATTTTGAAAAGAAAAGGGCAAGGAAATGAGTAATGTTAATAATATCAATGATTTAATACATGCCAAAGTACGGTTGGGAATTATGAGTTTACTGATGACTTATGATCAATGTGATTTTACTTTCCTGAAAAAGTCATTAGACATCACAGATGGGAATTTAGGTTCGCATCTGAAAAAGTTAGAAGATGCAGCTTATATAGAACTAACCAAGAAGTTCGTATCCAAAAAGCCGAAGACTATTGTTCAGATTACGAAAGAAGGGAAAGCAGCCTACAAGGAGTACATTAATACAATTGAATCCATATTTAAGATGAATAACAGCGGGGGAATGGTGTAAATGCTGCAAGTTGAACATATAAGTAAGCGCTATGGCACGACTCTGGCTTTGGACAATGTGGCTTTAACAATTCCGAAAGGAGTCTGCTATGGACTTGTTGGACCGAACGGATCCGGTAAATCTACCTTAATTAAGATCATCTCGCGCATCATCCGGGAATATGACGGTAAGGTTGAATTTGTCGGCAATGAAAATGGCAGACTGGGTTATGTTCCACAGGATATCAGCCTTGAAGAAAAATTAACTGCAAAGACCAATATGGAGTTTTTCGGAAAGGTGCATGGGCTGAATGGCTTGAAACTAAAGCAAACAACAAAAAAACTGTTAGAAGATATCGGGTTGTCAGAAAGGGCAAACGACATTGTGGAGAACTTTTCCGGAGGAATGAAGCGCCGTTTAAATATCGGGTGTGCATTAATGCACGATCCAGACTTAATTATTCTAGATGAGCCGACGGTAGGCGTGGATCCGCAATCACGCCGCTACATTTTTAACATCGTAAATCGACTCAAAAAAGCCGGTAAAACCATTATTTATGTGAGTCATTACATGGAAGAGATTGAAACTCTTTGTGACTATGTGGCTTTTATCGACAGAGGGCAGATTATCGATGAAGGAGAAATAAATGAACTGCTTAAACGACATGAAGAATCATCTATTATGTTTAACTCCTCATTGTCTCATGAATTAATAAAGAGCCATGGTTTTGAGTTTTCAGTCGTTAATTCAGGGCTGATAATAAAAACCCAAGAACCTTTAGAAACCATGGAGCGCTTAATTAGGATCAGTAAGGAAAACAATATTGTGCCTCATCAGTTGTTTTTATATAAGCCAAAATTAGAAGATGTATTCTTTAAACTTACCGGCACTGATTTGCGTGATGAAGAATAAAGGGGGAATTTATCATGTTACCGCTCGCTCAAATTGAAACGCTAAAACAGTTAAAGGATAAGTCTCTGTTTTTTTGGACGATTATACTACCTATTGTGTCCATCATATTGCTGATTGAGCTATTTACGACAGACAGTACAAACAAAACTTTAGTAGCTTCTCAATCCGTAACCGGCATGAGCGTATTCTTTTCAACATTCATTATTATCTCCATCGTTATAAGTTTTGTAAAGGATCGGGAAAAAGGAATTGTATCAAGACTGGCAAGTACCCCTTTAAAGCCTTATAACTTCTTCTTAGGAAAAAGTACCCCTTTTTTAGTCATAACTTTTATGCAAATTCTTCTCCTGTCCGTTGTGGGAATATTTCTGTATGATATTGAAATTAATAATTTTCCGGCGTATATGTGGGTTGTTGTGTTGATATCTTTACTGGTTACATCCTGGGGAGTTGCCATTTCAGTCTTTGCAAAGACTGAAAATACCGGCTTGGTCATGACAAATGTGATTGCATTAGGTACCGCTGTTGTATGTGGTTTATGGACCCCTTATGATCAATTACCAAGCTATCTTCAAACTATTGGAATGCTCTTTCCTCAGTACTGGGCGCATCAAGGGTTAATTCAATCGGTTTCGACGATATCGGGAGGAGAAAGTCTAATATGGGTAACCCTTGTTGTACTGAGCTATACAATACTGGGATTTATAGTTTCTCTAATTGGATACCGGCATTACATTAAAATGGCGAGAAATTAGACCGTTGAAGAATGGGTCATTAAAACGCAGCTGGGACTAAAAGGAGAGCGGGAAATGATAAGTGAAAAACTAAAACTGTATGTCGAGGCTCTATTTAAAAAGTATGAAAAAAACTCGTTATTGAACAGAAAAAAACGGAGCTAATTCCTTTATTGGCGGGTTTGATGAAACCAGTTCACAATTTTTTTCGCTAATGAGAAACAGAAATTTGCAAGACGCGTTAAGGACCGGTGTTGGAAAACAGTTTAAGCAGTCACAAATGCCAGCTCTGCTGCATGGTTGGATTATAAAAAACAAAAGGTATACGTGAAGAAAGCATTTTTGTATATCTTTAGGGACAGGTAAAGGACTGGATGACTCCAGTCCTTTTTTTACATCAGCCAAAAAAATCTTCAAGTTTTTCAACCCCTTTGCATACAATAACTTCAGCCCGCCTGTTGGGCGGCTGTCTTTGATATTCATTTTTCGTTTTTAGAAGTTTGTGTTATTCTTATATTTGGTATCTCCTATTTTCAGACCGGGTCTGATACGGTACCTTTTAATGCCAGAAAAAAATGTGAAACGAAGAACGGATATCCTGCGTCTAATGGCTGGCGGGATAAGATGTTCAATGGGCATGACACGAATGATAAATATATCGTTTTTTAAAATGGTGTGTTTATGGGGCTGTGTGATGCTTTCGTTTTGCTCGGAAAGCAGGAATTGAAGCAAAAAGTAAGAATACAGATTTAAAGTGTTTAGGAAAGTAGAGGTTGCCATGAAGAAATTATTTTCTTACAGACTTAGTTTTTTTGTACTGGCTATTATTTTGTTTTGGGCCAAAACGTATTTAGCCTATCATGCTGAATTCAACCTTGGGGTGAAGGGTCCGACGCAGCAGTTTCTGCTTGTGATCAATCCGTTCTCAAGCGCCATTTTCTTTTTAGGACTGGCATTGTTTGCGAAAGGCCGCAAATCAGCGATTATCATGGTGATTATTGATTTCATCATGACGTTTATTTTGTATGCAAATATCCTATTCTATCGATTCTTCGATGATTTCTTGACATTCCCGAACTTAAAGCAATCCGGTAATGTCGGAAATATGGGAGACGGCATCTTCAGCATTATGTCCGGCCATGATATTTTATACTTTGTTGATATTATTATTTTAATCGCGCTTCTGGTGTGGAGACGTGAGCTGAAGGAATTCAAGCTGAAAAAACGGTATACGTCATTAATTATCGTGACGGGTATTGTTTTGTTCTTCGTGAACCTGGCGATTGCCGAAGAGGACCGCCCGGAGCTGCTGACAAGAACGTTTGACCGCAATTACATTGTAAAATACTTAGGCCTTTATAATTACACGATTTATGACGGCGTGCAGACGGCGCAGACGGAATCACAGCGGGCATATGCCAGCAGCGATGACCTGACGAGCGTTGAAAACTACACATCCTCGCATTATGCGAAGCCGAACGCCGAGTATTTCGGCAAGGCCAAAGGCAAAAACATTATTAAGATTCACTTGGAAAGTTTCCAAACGTTTTTGATCAACTACAAACTTGACGGAAAAGAAGTCACGCCGTTCCTGAATAAACTCGCCCGCGGCGGAGAGGACATGACGTACTTTGATAACTTTTTCCACCAAACGGGCCAAGGTAAAACATCTGACGCCGAGCTGATGATGGATAACAGCCTGTTCGGACTGCCTGAAGGGTCAGCCTTCGTGACAAAAGGGGAAAACACGTATCAATCGCTTCCTGCCATCCTTAACCAAAGTGAGGGCTATACAAGCGCCGTTTTACACGGTGACTACAAATCATTCTGGAACCGTGACCAGATATACAAACATATCGGCTACGATAAATTCTTTGACGCCAGCACATACGATATGTCTGATGACAACCTTGTCAATTTGGGGCTGAAGGATAAACCATTCTTCAAAGAATCCATTCCGAAGCTTCAATCGCTGAAACAGCCGTTCTATGCGCATTTGCTCACGCTGACGAACCATTATCCGTTTACGCTTGATGAAAAAGACGCAACGATCGAAAAAGCGAAAACGGGCGACGCGACTGTGGATGACTATTTCCAGACGGCGCGTTATCTCGACGAGGCGCTTGAACAGTTCTTTAAAGATCTGAAGTCATCCGGTTTATATGACAACTCGGTGATTATGCTTTACGGAGACCACTACGGAATCTCTGAAAACCATAACCGCGCGATGAAAGAAATTCTCGGCAAAGAAATTACGCCTTATCAAAACGCGCAGAATCAGCGTGTGCCGCTTATGATTCGCATCCCCGGCAAAAAAGGCGGGGTGAACCATACGTACGGCGGTGAAATGGACGTTGTGCCGACGATCCTTCACTTGGAAGGCATCGATTCTAGGAAATATATTAATTTCGGCACCGATCTCTTCTCGAAAGACCATGATGATACGGTGGCGTTCCGTAACGGAGATTACGTCACGCCGAAATATACTTCCATCTCCAATGTCGTATACGATACGAAGACAGGAAAAGAACTGAAAGGCAATCAGGAAACGAAAAACCTGAAAGCCAGAGTCACAGAGCAGCTGAAGCTGTCTGACAGCGTGATGTACAAAGACCTGCTCAGATTCCACAAATTGAGCGACTTTACGCCGGTTGATCCGTCTAAATATCATTACGGCAAAGAAAAGCTGAATCAGGATAATAAATAATAGAAAGAGCCTTACGGAATTTCCGTAAGGCTCTTTTTTTGTGTGTATCTTCACCAATCTGAAAAAAGAGAGAGCTTTTGGTCACAAAGGGCGCCAATCTCTCATATCTTACAGTAGATTTTGAAACCGGTGATAGAGAATCGGACAAATTATCGGGTTGGTTTCTCTTATACGGGCGGTTTCGAATCCAATATTCACAGAGAAGAGGGGTAGAGATGAAAGCAGTCATTCTCTGCGGCGGAAAAGGAACGAGAATGAGCGAAATCACCAATGAACGTCCCAAACCGCTCGCCATGATAGGCGGCAAACCGATTCTATGGCATATTATGAAACTCTATCAATACTATGGCGTGAACGAATTTATCCTGCTTCTTGGTTTCAAAGGAGAGATGATTAAGGAATATTTCTTAGATTATGACTGGAAGAATCACAGCATGACGCTGGACAGCTCTACCGGAGAAGTGCGGATATTGGGAAAATCCGAGCCGTGGAAAATCACTTTTTTAGACACGGGGGAACACACGCAGACAGCGGGGCGGCTTTTACAGGCGAAGGACATCATCGGTGATGAAACCTTTCTTATGACGTACGGGGACGGACTGGCCAACATCAACCTGTTTCATCTGATCAGCTATCATCAATCAAAAGGGGCTGCGGCAACCGTCACCGGTATAGAAAAGACCTCGCAATTCGGAACGCTGACGGTTGAAGACGGTATGGCGAAAAGCTTTTCTGAAAAAACCTCAAGTGAAGGCATCATCAACGGCGGATTTTTCGTGCTCAGCCCGAAGGTATTTGATTATCTGCCGAAAGACAGGGACGTCATGTTTGAAGAAGAACCGCTGAAGGAGCTGGCGAAGGACGGCGAATTGGCGGTATACCGGCATTACGGTTTCTGGACGGCGATCGATACGTATAAAAACCTGCTGGAAATCAACAAGATGTGGGACCGGGGACAACATGTATGGAAGGTATGGTGATCAAGTTTGAGTTTCTGGAAAAATAAAAATGTGTTTGTGACGGGATGTACAGGTCTTTTAGGAAGCTGCTTGGTGAAGGAACTGATCGATCAGGGGGCCAATGTGACGGGACTTGTCCGTGACACTGTGCCCAAGTCGAACCTGTATCAGGGAGAACAAGTGAAGCAAATGAATATCGTGCAGGGCGCGCTTGAGGATCTGGATGTGATTGAGCGGGCGCTGGGCGAATATGAAATTGACACGGTCTTTCATTTAGCCGCTCAGGCGATCGTCGGCGTCGCAAACCGCAATCCGATTTCCACATTTGAAGCCAATATTCTCGGCACATGGAACATCCTTGAAGCGTGCCGCAGGCATCCGCTCATCAAGCGGGTGATCGTCGCGTCCAGTGATAAAGCGTACGGCGACCAGCCGACACTGCCGTACGATGAAAACATGCCTCTTCAGGGCAAACATCCGTATGACGTATCAAAAAGCTGTGCCGATTTGTTAAGCCACACATATTTTAATACGTACGGACTTCCGGTCTGTATTACGCGCTGCGGCAACTTGTACGGCGGCGGAGATTTGAACTTCAACCGGATTATTCCGCAGACGATTCAGCTCGTGCTGAACGGTGAAGCGCCGGAAATCCGCAGCGACGGCACATTTATCCGTGATTATTTTTACATCGAGGATGCGGTCGAGGCATACCTTTTGCTGGCGGAAAAGATGGAGGAGCTCAATCTTGCGGGAGAAGCGTTCAACTTCAGCAATGAGATTCAGCTGACGGTGCTGGAGCTTGTAGAAAAAATTCTTAAGGCCATGGACAGTGACCTCAAGCCGAAAGTGCTCAACCAGGGAAGCCATGAAATCAAGCACCAATATTTATCGGCGGAAAAGGCGAGGAAGCTTCTGAATTGGACGCCCGCGCATACCATTGATGAAGGATTGGAAAAAACGATCGAATGGTATAAAGCCTTTTTTCAAAAGTAACAGAAACAGAGGTGAGAGAAAGACGTGACAAGCGCATATTGCACAGTTTTATCAAAAGGAAGGCTGTATCAGGCCATCGCTTTGTTCGGCTCATTGAAAGCGGTTCAGGCGGACGCCCCCATTTTTACTTTGTGTATGGATCAAGACACCTATGACGTGCTTCAGGCAATGCGGCCGGATAATGTCACCTTGATTCAGGTGTCCGCACTGGAAAATGAGGAGCTCCTTGAACTGAAGCGGACGAGGGATCAGAGCGAATACTGCTGGACGGTGAAGCCGGTATTTCTCGAATTCGTGCTGGACGGACATCCGGAATTAGAGCGTGTCACGTACATTGATGCCGATTTGTTTTTCTTCGCTGATCCGCGCGCGATTTTTGACAATCAGCCGGATTGTTCGGTGCTTCTGTCACGGGGCGATATCGTCATTCCCTCATTTGAAAAACAGGAAATCGACATGCTGCAGCGTCTTTTAGGCCGGTATAATTCCGGTTTTCTCAGCTTCAAAACCGACAGTGCCGGCACAGATTGTCTCAGATGGTGGAAAGAACGCTGCCTTGAGGAATGCAAAAATGCGCCGGGCGAAGGAAAATTCGGAGATCAAGGCTACTTGGATTACATGTCCGGCCTGTTCCCGAACGTGTGTGACATCACCACGCCCGGCGTGAATATCGGCCATTGGAATTACGGCCGCCACACGTTTTCATGGAAGGACGGGCGTCTTGTGCTCGAAGACGGAAGTCCGCTGATTTTCTATCATTTCAGCGGATACCGGATCGTCACAGCCGGCGACATTCGGCAGATTCATGAGACGGACCGGACCGACCTGCCGTTTGTCCATCAGCTTTACCAGGACATTCTGAAGCGGGTGATCGGGACGGTCAGCGCCGTCTGCCCGGAGTTCAGCGGCTTTGCATCTGAGGATGATAACAAATAAATGATCATATACAGGAAGTGAACGAAAAGTGAAGGCAAGCGTCATTGTTCCCGCATATAATTCCAAGGAGAGGCTTTATAACAGCCTGCTGTCCCTGAATGAACAGGAATGCACAGAGCCGTTCGAAGTGATTGTGGCTGACAACGGTTCGGAAGACGGAACCTTATCCATGCTTGAATCATTCAGCGCGAATTTCCCGCTGATTTTTGTGAGAATTAAAGAAAACAGAGGGATCGCTTACGGCCGGAATCAGGCGGTCCGCAATGCCAGAGGCGATATTTTGATCTTCCATGACAGCGACATGCTTGCCGAAAAGGATTTGGTGGCGAAGCATATTAAGGCTCATGAGAACCGGGACGATCTTGTCGTATGCGGTATGTTCTGGAAGCGGATTTACAGCTTTTATTATGACCGTTTTGAAAAAGAGCATAAGGAAAAACTCGCCGAACTGTATGAAGAGCTGCCGGGCGATAAAGAGCCGCTCCTTGAAGAAGGTGACATCAGAGACGGAAGTTTTCTTGACCAATGCTTTGATTTAGATACCGACTTTATCCGTGTGCTGAAAAGCATTTTGGAAAAATATGGAGATTATTTGAACGGCTACCGTCTGCCGTGGCGTTTTTTCATTACGAACAATTCGTCAGTCAAGAGACAGCACGTGGCAGATCTCGGCCTGTTTGATGAAGGCATTGTCAGATACGGCTTTGAAGATTATGATCTCGGCATCAGGCTTCATCAGTCGGGAATGAGATTTCAGCTGCGGCGCGATATCATGAGCGTCCATCAGGAGCATCCGAGCAACTGCGCTTCCGTTGATGACATCAGGGCGAACATCGCGTACATGTGCGACAAGTACAATGACATTCATTCGCTTGACGTGCACCTCGCGTTTAACGGCCCGTTTGACGCGGAGTTAACCAACAGCATGATGGCAGACATCGAAGTGCTGCTTGATTATGAGAAATATGAAAGCCTGCTGCACATTTTTCTCGAACTGCTGCACGCGGTTAAAGACCGCAACCTCGACCCGGACTGGAAGACGAAAAGCCCGCGGATCACGGCGAACAGCTTCAATCTGCCGGAGGTCGGAAAGCTTTTGGCAAAAGCGGAAAAAAAGCTGGGCGTCACGCACTTTGCAAGGGCGTTCAAAGCGCTGGCTGCTGATTTACTGCATGTGGATCTTAAATAAATTGGATGTGATATGGTGAGTAAATATCATTTTTCAACCATTGTTTCCAGAACGCATATCTTTAAACTGATGCCGATGATTCATTCTCTCCATGAGCATTGCCGGGATTTTCATCTGTATGTGCTGTGTGTCGACCAGAAGGCGTATGAATTGCTTCAGCAGGTGCCGTGGGAACATGTCACGGCGGTTCAGCTCCATGAAATGGAGGACCCGGAGCTGCTTGAAGCAAAGGGCGGCCGGACGTTTCATGAATATTGCTGGACGCTGAAGCCGGCATTTCTGTTCCATGTGATGACGGAGTATGATGAAGCTGAATATTTTGCCCACTTGGACACCGATCTCTTTTTCTTCTCAGATGCGGGCGAGTTGTTTGCGGAAAAGCCGGATGCTTCCCTTTTTCTGACGGATCACCGCAATTCAGAACGGTTTGCGTCTTATTACAAGCTGACAGGGCAGTACAACACCGGGTTTGTCGGCGCGCGGAATACCGGGGAAGCGTATCGGGCGGTCTGGCAGTGGAGACAGGATTGCATCTCCTATTGTACGGTGGAGATGAATGAAGAAAAAAAGACATACGGTGACCAAAGGTATGTTGAAAAGTGGCCCGCGCAGTTTGAACACGTTCATGTCACGGAGTCGATCGGCGCGAATGCGGCGCTGTGGAATATTGAGCAATATGACGTCAGCCTGCGCGACGGGGCTGTATATGTCAATGACACCCCGCTGATTTTTTATCATTTTTCAGGCTTTACGCTCGTCACGGAGAACGAATTCAATCTGTGCTGGTACTATCACATTGATGACGAGGCGACAGTCAATATGATTTACGTGCCGTACATCAAAAACGTGAAAAAATGGATTGATGAAATTCAAAAAGCATTTCCCGATTTCAGAGACGGGTTTATTCCGAAATATGCGGTTCCTGACACCCATTTTTATACGGTTGAAACATAAAATCCCTGCCTTTTCGGCAGGGATTGTTTTTATGAATGCCATTCTTTTAATGTTTTGTCGCTCGGCAGGACAAAGGCGAGCAGACCTAAAACGGGCAGAAAGGCGACGGCTGTCATGGTCGGCGTCAATCCCGCTGAATCAATAAGAGCTCCGAGCGCAACGGCTCCGATCGCGCCCATTCCGAAGGCGAGCCCGACCGTAAGCCCTGACATCGTTCCGATTTTGCCTGGAACAAGCTCCTGCGCGTAGACAACCGTCACGGAGAAGCTGGACATCAGAACAACACCAATCAGCGCCAGTACGCCATAGGCGATGACAGGCCCCGCAAACGGAAGAAAAATCGTCAATGGAGCCGATGCTATCATCGAAACGATGATGACGTTCCGCTTTCCGAAACGGTCTGCAAGCGGCCCGCCGAGAAACGTTCCGACTGCTCCGAAAAATAAAAAGACGAAGATGTAGCTCTGTGCCTGCTGAATGCTGACATGATAGGCATTCATCGCATAGAACGTATAAAAGTTGCCGATCGCGCTCACATACCAGGAGCGCGCGAAAATTAAGAAGATAATCATGATAAGGGCGAGAATAATCGGTTTTGTAATCACGGTCTGCACAGCGGCGGCCGGTGATTTTTTACTTACGGCGCGCAAATGAATAAGGCGGCCTTTATACCATTTGGCGATATAAATGAGAAACAGCACAGCGATTGCGGCGACAAGCGTGAACCAGACAGAGCCGAATTGACCGAGCGGAACGAGAATCAGCGCGGTAATCAAGGGCGCCATCGCCTGGCCGGTATTCCCTCCGACTTGGTAAATCGATTGCGCCAAGCCGCGCTTTTCGCCGGCGGCCATGTAGGCGACACGCGATCCTTCAGGATGAAAGACGGCGGAGCCAAGGCCGATAAAAAAGACACAGCATAAAATCGTCAGAAAAGACGGGGCGAACGCGAGACCTAAAATGCCGAGCATGCTTGCGGTGAGTCCGAGCGGCAAAGCATACGGCATCGGGCGTTTATCCGTATACCAGCCGATGACGGGCTGCATCACGGAAGACACCATATTCAGCGTAAAGGCGATCATTCCGAGCTGCGTAAATGTAAGATTCATGGAACGTTCCAAAATCGGAAACATCGCCGGAATCACCGCTTGCAGTGAATCGTTCAGCAGATGACAGATCCCGATAATGAACAAAATAGAATACATGGTTGTTTCGGGACGATGGACAGGTTTTTCTTTAAGCGGGGCGGCAATTGCCAAAGTGATTCTCCTCCTTTTTATGTAAACGAAGCATACACCATATTATTCATAAGGTGAATGAATTATCAAGTGCAAAAAAGGCTCTTCTTTCTCAAACAGAAAAAAGAGCCTCCCTTTTTATTTATTTAACAAACTGTGTTTTCTCGAATACATCATATAAACGACGATCCCGGCGGCGATCCAGATGACAAAGGCGATCCATGTCACGCCCGGCAGGCTGCTTGCGAGATACAGGCATAAGCATGCGCTGATGATCGGCACAACAGGCACGAAAGGAACACGGAAGGAAGATTTGATCTCCGGATGTTTCTTTCTTAAAACGATGACGGCGATCGCAATGACCGTAAAGGCCGCCAAGGTTCCCATGTTGACGAGATGCGCCAAGGTTCCCAGATCAATAAAACCCGCGATCCCGGCGGCAATGATCCCCGTCACCCATGTGTTTTGAAACGGTGTTTTAAAACGCGGGTGAACCTTGGAAAACATGCGTGGCAAAAGGCCGTCTCTGCTCATCGCAAATGTAAGGCGCACCTGAGCGTAAAGCAGAGCGAGCATGACCGTTGTAATCCCGATAATCGCGCCGACGGAAATAATGCCTGCTATCTTGTTCTGGCCGACAAATTGAAGCGCGAAAGATACCGGATCTCCGACATTCAGCTTGGTGTACGAAAGCATTCCCGTCAGGACGAGCGATACCGTAATGTAAAGGATGGTGCAGATGGCGAGCGCGCCGATGATTCCGACCGGCATTGATTTCTGCGGGTTTTTCACTTCTTCCGACGCGTTTGACACGGCATCAAATCCGAGATACGCGAAGAAAACGGTCGCGGCGCTCGTGATGACGCCTTTCATTCCGAACGGCATAAACGGCGACCAGTTTTCCGGTTTCACGTAGCCGAAACCGACAATGATAAATAGCAGAATGATCGCAATTTTCATCAATACAATGACATTGTTAAAGCGGGTGCTTTCTTTCACGCCTCTTGAAACAATCGCGGTAATGACCAAAATAATGATAACGGCCGGCAGGTTGAACACGGCACCCGTTTTGCTGCCGGGTGCGGCGGTCAGCGCCTCCGGAAGATGCAGCCCGAAGCCTGCAAGAAGCGATTGGAAATAGGATGACCAGCCGGTTGCGACGGCGGCAAGCGCGATGACATATTCAAGCATTAAGTCCCATCCGATTAAAAACGCGAGACACTCCCCGAGAGTGACATATGAATACGTATATACGCTGCCTGAAATCGGAATGGAGGAAGAAAATTCCGCATAACAAAACGCGGCGAGCGCGCAGGCAAGACCCGCGAGCACAAACGACAGAATCAAAGCCGGTCCTGCGCCTGTCGCGGCCACAGTCCCGGTAATCACAAAAATCCCCGTTCCGACAACACAGCCGATTCCGAGCAAAACCAAGTCAAAAGCGCTTAACGAGCGGGACAGGCTGGTCTGTTTGCTCTGGGCCTTTAAGTCGGCCAGCGGCTTTTTCCGAAATAGTAAAGACATATGGGTCCTCCTGAAAATTCATAATATTCTTATCATTATATACACTGACGTTTGTATTATATTGTCGAAATTTCTCGCAGTCAATTAAAGAATTTTCCACTTTAAAAGGACAAAGCTAAAAAGCGTCGATGCACGGAAGGAACGGGAATTTTATTGTGAAATAGTTCAATTTTCTCACCTTAAGACCGATACAAAAGATGACTCATCAACTAATTTCAAGTTTCGGTGAAAGGGAGATGTTTACATGTTTCAATATGAAGAACTAAATAAGCAGTTTATCGGCGGCCGATGGAGGGATGGGAGCAGCCGGAACGTATTGGAAAACAGAAATCCTTATACTCAAAAAGTCATCACCTCATTCCAAAAAGCGACGTCTGATGACGTGGATGCGGCATATCGCGCCGCGGCTCTTGCGAAACAAGAATGGGACAAAGTAAACCCTTTTAAAAAGCGGGCCATTTTGGAAAAAGCCGTTTCTTTCATCGAAGAGCACGAAGAAGCGATTATTTACTTAATCATGGAGGAGCTTGGCGGAACACGGCTGAAGGCTGAGTTTGAAATCGGACTTGTCAAAAATATGATAAAAGAAGCCGCAACATTTCCGGTGCGGATGGAAGGGAAAATTCTCCCGTCCACGATTGACGGAAAAGAAAACAGGCTGTACAGAATACCCGCCGGAGTCGTGGGAGTGATCAGCCCGTTTAATTTCCCGTTTTTCCTTTCGATGAAATCTGTTGCGCCGGCACTCGGCGCGGGGAACGGCGTCGTGCTGAAGCCTCATGAAGAAACACCGATCTGCGGCGGAACGCTTATCGCGAAAATTTTTGAAGCGGCCGGCGTACCGGACGGGCTGCTGAATGTTATCGTGACGGATATCGGGGAGATCGGCGACAGCTTTGTTGAGCATCCCGTGCCGCGGATTATCTCATTTACAGGCTCAACCGGAGTGGGCAGCTATATCGGACAGCTTGCGGTCAAACACTTTAAAAAACCGCTGTTGGAGCTTGGCGGAAACAGCGCGCTGATCGTGCTTGAGGATGCTGATCTTGAATACGCCGTCAATGCGGCCGTATTCAGCCGGTTTACGCATCAAGGCCAGATCTGTATGTCGGCGAACCGCGTGCTCGTTCACACATCTGTATATGACAAATTTACAGAGCTTTACGAAGCGAAAGTGTCATCGCTGAAAGTCGGCGATCCGATGGACCCTGATACGGTTATCGGTCCTTTAATCAATGAGAGACAGGCGGAAGGTCTGAGACGGTCTGTCGAAAAAGCGATAGAAGAGGGAGCGGTTCCGGTGCTGTCCGGCCGATTCAGCGGAACGGTCGCTGAGCCCGTCATTTTAAAAGATGTGAAACCTGAGATGAGCATCGCGAAGGAGGAGCTGTTCGGACCGGCCGTCTGCATCATGCCGTTTGAAACGGAGGATGAAGCGGTAAGCATCGCAAACGCGACACCGTTCGGTTTAAGCGGAGCCGTGCATACGGCAAACGTTGAGCGCGGCGTTGAGTTTGCTAAGCGGATCGAAACCGGGATGATTCACGTCAACGATACGACCATTAATGATGAACCGAACGTCGCGTTCGGCGGCGAGAAGCAATCAGGTCTCGGCAGGCTGAACGGCGAATGGAGCCTTGAAGAATTCACCACGCTGAAATGGATTTCGGTTCAGCATGAAAAACGGCAATTCCCATATTAAGAAGGAGTGAAAGAAATGAGTATACAGACGGAGCAGCACACGCACAGCCTGCTTGACGCTTTTGTCAAAGTTGCGCCTTTTTTAAACAGCCTGATCCAAGATGACATCACCATCGGAATTTATGATACAGAAAAATTAATCGTGAATATTCCGGCTAAAACGTTTTCTCTTAACGTAAAGCCGGGAGACCCGCTGCAAAAAGGGGACATCATTACAGACGCGATCCGCATGAATCAGAAGAAGACAAGCATGGTGCCGAAAGAGCTGTTCGGATTTCCGCTGATCGCCAGAGCGATTCCGCTTCACGATGAAAACGGAAAAGTCATCGGCGGCGTCGGTCTCGGCACGAGCCTTGAAAAATCAGCCAAGCTTCACGATGTCGCTGAAAGCCTGTCCGCCGTCGTGGAACAGACCGCTTCGGCCATCGCGGATATCTCAGAATCCATCAACGGTTTCTCAGCACAGATGACCGGGATTTCCGCTCAGGCGAAACAAGTCAGTGAAAGCGCGGGAGAAATCGCCGACATTTCCGTCACTGTCAAGGGCATCTCGGATCAAAGCAATCTGCTCGGTTTGAATGCGGCCATTGAAGCCGCGAGAGCAGGAGAATCCGGCAAGGGCTTTTCCGTGGTGGCGGATGAGATCCGCAAGCTTGCCACTCATTCAAAAGACAACGTCGGCCAAATTGACCAGATTACGAAAAAAATCCACAGCCTGCTGAAAGGGCTGGAGGACTCAATTGAATCCATCAACCAGAACACGGACGGCCAAGCGGCGGCGGTTGAACAAATTTCTGCCACGATGCAGGAAATTTCGGGAAGCGCCCAGCATTTAGCGAAAATGGCTGAAAACGTACTCGGAGAGTCATAAAAAAAGGGAGCTTACGGGCTCCTTTTTTGTTTTCCCTTTATCAATCGAAAACTGCACTTACACGTTTGATCCGTCATGCTAAAGGGGTACACATACGAATACATCACAATGATAAAGGAGAGTCTTGTATGTCTGATGCAAATCTGCACAACCCGCTGACGAAATATGATCATGATGAATTTCCAAAACAATATCAAGAACCGCCCGGTTTGCAAAAAGAGATGAAGCCTCTGCCGGACTGCGGTGAAACAAGCTATAAAGGAGCCGGCAAGCTGAAGGGAAGAAAAGCCCTCGTCACCGGCGGCGATTCAGGTATCGGCCGGGCCGCCGCGATTGCTTATGCCCGGGAAGGGGCGGATGTGGCGATTAACTATCTGCCTGAGGAACAGCCGGATGCCGAAGAAGTGAAAGCGTTAATTGAAAAAGAGGGAAGAAAAGCCGTTCTGCTGCCGGGAGATTTAAGCGATGAAACGTTTTGCGGAGAATTGGCGGAAAAAGCGTATCAAGAGCTTGGCGGTCTTGACACGCTCGCTCTTGTCGCCGGCAAACAGCAGGCAGTGGATGATATCAGCGATCTTGCCACAGAACAAATCTATCAAACATTTGAAGTCAACGTATTCTCACTGTATTGGCTCGTCAAAGCGGCGCTCCCTTATCTGCCGGAAGGCGCGTCTATTATCACGACAACATCCGTAGAAGGGTATAATCCAAGCCCGATGCTGTTGGATTATGCCGCGACGAAACATGCCATTATCGGTTTTACCGTCGGCTTAGGAAAGCAGCTGGCGAATAAAGGAATCAGAGTCAACTCGGTAGCGCCGGGGCCGATCTGGACGCCGCTGCAGATTTCGGGAGGACAGCCCGGTGAAAACATTCCGAAATTCGGCAAGGAAACACCGGCCGTTCCATTAAAGCGCGCCGGACAGCCGGCGGAGCTGGCAGGGATTTATGTCTTTTTGGCCTCAGAAGAATCGAGCTATGTGACATCCCAGATTTACAGTGTAAGCGGAGGAATTCCGACAGCGTAATCAATAAGGAGCTGCCCTTCATACGAGGGCAGCTCTTTTTTTCGATGTTATGTGCCGAGCACGTTTTGATTATACAGGACACTCGGATGTGATGGATGATAGGAGGCGGCTTTGTCGTTATGAATCTTCGCTTTTTCTCTGTCGCCGAGCTGCCAGTGGCAGACGCAGAGCTGCAGATGGGGATACCAGGTGGAGTACTCGAGCTGGGTAAAGCCTGCATCACTGCTTTTGGCGGATAGGGCGAGCTCATACCAAAACACGCCCTGCCGGTATTGCCGTTTCTCCGCAAAATAGTCGCCGAGCCTGCAGCAGAACTCCGGCCGCGGACAATCGATCAGAAATGATTTTAAGAGAGACGTCATGGCTGCCTCTTCATGGCCGACCGCCCTGTAGCAATCGGATAGATATTGGCACGTTCTGATCTCGTCTTCGATCCAGCACTGTTTTGTGGAAAGAAAATGGTGATAATACGTGATGGCGCGCTGATACTGGCCGTGATCCTTTAATTCATTCGCGAAGTAAAACAAATCGCGCGGTGTCATCGTTTCACTGTTTTCCGCCATTTTCTCATAAATCTTCAAGTTGCGGTCTGAGGGAGGCGAGTGCTTTTTCTCGGATTTCCGGTGTGTGACGGCAATATCGGTTTCTATGATGTTTCCGTATACTTCAAGATACTCATGCACGGCTCCGATCCAGCGGAACCCTTTTTCACGCTTGACGAGTCGGTTGCGGCGGTATCTGAAGCTGACCTCTCCCCGAGCATCAAAGCCGACGTGATAATACATGGATACCGCGTCCACCTCTTTTGAAAGCGACGCCTTCAGTTCAATCAGCTTTTCACGGTCCTTTTCCGTCAGTATATCGTCGGCGTCCAGCCACAGAATATAATCCATTTCCGCTTTCGAAAACACAAAATTACGGGCGGCCGCAAAGTGATCGATCCATTCAAAATCATAAATCTTATCCGTATAACGGGCCGCGATTTCTTTCGTCCGGTCGGTCGAGCCCGTATCAGCAATCACAATTTCATCCGCAATGTCTTTGACGGAATCAAGACAGCCCGCAAGCCCTTCCTCTTCATTTTTCACGATAACGCACAAACTGACGCTGATCATGTCATCACCTCTTCCCCTCCAGTGTATAAAAGGAGAGGCGGAAACATTCTTCGGACAAAATGATCTCTTCCAAGAAATTTGTCTGTCCTTTTACTAGTTTTATTCCAGCGCCTGATTTAAAATGAACACATGAACTTACGTGAGGATTGATAGGGACCATGAGCATCATAAAAGCGGAAAACCTTTATAAAACATACGGAGATAAGACATTATTCGACCATATCTCCTTTCATATTGAAGAGAATGAAAGAATCGGTTTAATCGGCCCGAACGGAACGGGGAAGTCTACGCTTCTGAAAACCATTGCCGGCCTTGAATCAACGGAGGAAGGCGAGATTACGGCCTCAGGAAACGTGCATATTGAGTTTTTGCATCAGGACCCTGAGCTTCCGGCCGGACAAACCGTACTTGAGCATATTTATTCCGGCGGATCAGCCGTCATGAGAACGATGAGAGAATACGAAAAAGCGCTTCAGGCGCTGAATGAAGAACCGGAAAATGACCAGCGCCAGAAACAGCTGCTTGATGCGCAGGCCCGAATGGACGCGAATGATGCGTGGGAGGCGAATACGTTAGCCAAAACGGTTTTAACCAAACTTGGCGTCACCGATCTGATGAAGGATGTCAGCGAGCTGTCCGGCGGCCAGAGAAAGCGCGTCGCGATTGCGAAAAACGTCATCCAGCCGGCTGACCTGCTCATTTTGGATGAACCGACAAACCACTTGGACAATGAAACGATTGAATGGCTGGAAGGCTACTTATCGCAATATCCGGGCGCCGTTATGCTTGTCACGCACGACAGATATTTTCTGAACAGGGTGACGAACAGAATTTACGAGCTTGAGAGAGGCAGCCTTTATACGTATAAAGGAAACTATGAAGTATTCCTGGAAAAACGGGCCGAACGGGAAGCGCTGGCGGAGCAGAAAGAAACAAAACGTCAAAACCTCCTGCGCCGCGAATTGGCGTGGCTCAGAAGAGGGGCGAAAGCGCGCTCGACGAAACAAAAAGCGAGAGTGGACAGAGCGGAGGCGCTCAAAGAGCAAAAAGGGCCGGCAGTCTCCGGATCACTCGATTTCGCGATCGGCTCCCACCGTCTCGGAAAACAGGTGATCGAAGCCGATAACGTCTCCATTACCTATAACGGCCAAGCGCTGATCAGCCAGTTTAATGAGCTTGTCATCCCGGGGGAACGAATCGGCATCATCGGGCCGAACGGAATCGGGAAAACGACACTTTTAAACAGCCTCGCCGGCAGAATTCAGCCTGACAGCGGCAATATCACCATCGGGCAGACGGTCCGGATCGGCTACTACACCCAGGATCACAGCGAAATGAACGGTGATATGAAAGTCATTGAATATATAAAAGAGACGGCTGAAATCGTCAAAACGGCGGAAGGCGATGTCATCACCGCGGAACAAATGCTTGAGCGTTTTCTGTTCCCGCGTCCGATGCAGCAGACATATATCAGAAAGCTGTCGGGCGGGGAAAAGCGCCGTCTGTACTTGCTGAATGTACTGATGCAGGAACCGAATGTGCTGTTTTTAGATGAGCCGACCAATGATCTGGACACGGAAACATTAAGCGTGCTCGAAGATTATATCGAACAGTTCCCAGGCGTCGTCATCACCGTATCCCATGACCGCTATTTCCTTGACCGCGTCATTGACCGCCTGATCGTATTTGAAGGACAAGGTGTCATTTCCCGTTTCCAAGGTTCGTACAGTGAATACATGGAACACGCAAAAGCGAAGAAGACGGCGGTAAAACAGCCGGCCGAAGAGAAAAAGGCGGAAGAAGAGCCGAAGAAAAAGCGCAAAAAGCTTTCATATAAGGATCAGATCGAATGGGACGGCATCGAAGACAAAATCGCCGGCCTTGAAGAAAAGCATCAGCGTCTGGAAGCGGAAATCGCTGAAGCGGGAAGTGATTTCGGAAAGATTCAAGAACTGATGGCCGAACAGGCAAAAACGGCTGAAGAGCTTGAAGCGGCGATGGAGCGCTGGACCGAATTGTCACTGATGATTGAAGAACTTGAGAATTAAGAAAAGCCGGTACGGCCCCCGAGAAGATGGCGGGTCATACCGGCTTTTTTTTATCTTGCACAGATGTCTCCCGGCGCTTTAAAGACAAACGTTTTGTCCAAACCAAGTTTATCAGGCATAAAAAGTTTACGTTTACGTTAAGGTTCAAATGGTGTATAATAGAAACAGATACGACAAGAGGGGGATTCACCTTGGAATGGATGAAGATTGATCAAGTTGCCAAGCGAAGCGGATTGACAAAACGAACCATTCGTTTTTACGAGGAGATTGGTTTGATTCCTGCTCCTAAACGGACAGAAGGCGGCGTCCGGCTTTACTCTGAAGATGATATGGAGGAGCTCGAAAAAGTAACCAGCACAAAAGAAGTGCTCGGTTTTTCCCTTCAGGAGCTTCAGCAGTTTATGGAGATGAGCCGTCAGCTGGAATTAAACAAAGAGGGGTACTTGTTGTCACTGGATCCGAAGGAACGGAAAGAAAAGCTGGAAGAGATTCAGCAGGCTTTGAACCACCAGCTTGAGATGATTGATGAGAAGATCAGCACATTTCAGCATTTTAAAACGCGCCTTAACGGAATGAAAGAAAAAGCTGACCGCGCCATTCAATCAATCGAATGATTTTGCTGTAAACGCTATGGATATAGCGTTTCTTTTAATGGATGAAACAGGAGGTTTGGTCAAATGGATACATCATCACAACAGAAAACAGGCTTATTCAGCCAGCCGAAAGCCGTTTGGGCGGTTGCGTTTGCCTGTGTGATTTCCTTTATGGGAATCGGTCTTGTCGATCCGATTCTTCCGGCGATCGCCGCACAATTACATGCTTCACCTAGTGAAGTATCTCTGCTATTTACAAGTTATTTGCTCGTTACCGGTTTTATGATGTTTTTCTCCGGCGCGATTTCAAGCCGGATCGGCGCAAAATGGACGCTGCTTCTCGGACTTATTTTTATCATCGTGTTTGCCGCTCTCGGCGGAAGCTCAAGTTCAATCGCTCAGCTTGTCGGCTATCGCGGCGGCTGGGGGCTTGGGAATGCTCTCTTTATTTCAACCGCGCTTGCCGTCATTGTCGGGGTATCTGTCGGCGGCAGCGCCAAAGCCATTATTTTGTATGAGGCTGCACTCGGCTTGGGGATTTCCGTCGGGCCGCTTGCAGGCGGAGAGCTTGGCAGCATTTCATGGCGCGCTCCGTTCTTCGGAGTGTCTGTCCTCATGTTCATAGCGCTTTGCGCGATTTCACTCATGCTGCCGAAGCTGCCGAAACCGGCAAAACGCGTCGGTGTGTTTGATGCGATGAAGGCGCTCAAATATAAAGGCCTTTTGACAATGGCAGTATCTGCATTCTTATACAACTTTGGATTTTTTATTTTGCTTGCTTATTCTCCGTTCGTGCTGGATTTAGATGAACACGGCCTTGGATACGTCTTCTTCGGCTGGGGGTTATTGCTGGCAATTACGTCAGTCTTTACGGCGCCGCTCGTGCACAAAGCGCTGGGAACAGTGGGTTCGCTCGTCGTTCTCTTTATCGCCTTTGCGGTCATTCTCATCGTCATGGGGATCTGGACTGACCATCAGACGTTGATCATTACGTGTATCGTTGTCGCCGGTGCTGTTCTCGGTATGGTGAATACGATCATGACAACCGCTGTAATGGGTTCTGCACCGGTTGAACGTTCAATCGCGTCTTCAGCCTACAGCTCAGTCCGTTTTATCGGCGGTGCGCTCGCTCCGTGGATTGCGGGAATGCTGTCAGAACACTTCACTGCAAGCACACCATATACAGTAGGCGGGATCGTCGTTTTTGTCGGCATGCTTGTCCTTCTCATGGGACGCAAACATCTCGCCGGAATAAAAGCCGGACATTAAGAAAAAAAGGAACTTCCGCACAGGCGGGAGTTCCTTTTTGTGTTTACAGCACTTTCGTCGTCCAAGATTCACAATTCCATGTTTCCGTCGCGATATCCATGTAGAACTCGGGTTCGTGGGAAATCAGCAGAATGGAGCCTTTGTATTCTTTCAGCGCGCGTTTCAGCTCTTCTTTCGCATCGACATCCAGGTGGTTTGTCGGTTCGTCAAGCACGAGCAGGTTTGTTTCTGAATTGATCAGCTTGCACAGTCTGACCTTCGCTTTTTCTCCTCCGCTGAGAACGGAGACGCGGCTTTCAATGTGTTTGGTCGTCAGGCCGCATTTGGCGAGGGCGGCGCGGATTTCGTACTGGGTAAAGGAAGGAAATTCGCTCCACACTTCTTCGATGCACGTATTGTTATTGGTTTCTTTCACTTCCTGCTCGAAATAGCCCGTGTATTGATGCTCGCCCCGTTCCACCGTGCCTTCCAGCGGCTGGATTTCACCGAGCAGGCTTTTTAACAGCGTCGTTTTCCCGATGCCGTTTGCGCCGTACAGGGCGACTTTCTGTCCGCGCTCCATTCTGAGATTGAGCGGGCGTGACAGCGGAGTATCGTAGCCGATGACTAAGTCCTTCGTTTCAAAAATGAGCTTGCCTGACGTTCTCGCAGGCTTGAAATGGAATTCCGGTTTCGGTTTTTCGGCCGCCAGTTCGATCATATCCATCTTATCAAGCTTTTTCTGGCGGGACATCGCCATATTTCTCGTGCTGACGCGCGCTTTGTTGCGGGCGACGAAATCTTTCAGCTCAGCCACTTCCTGCTGCTGTTTTTTATAGGCGGCTTCGAGCTGCTGTTTTTTCACTTCGTATACTTCCATGAATTGATGATAATCACCGACATAACGCGTCAGCTCCTGGTTTTCCACATGATAAATCAAATTGATCACGCTGTTTAAAAACGGAATGTCGTGAGAAATTAAGATGAACGCATTTTCATATTCCTGCAAATAGCGTTTCAGCCATTCAATATGCTGCTCATCAAGGTAGTTGGTCGGTTCGTCCAACAGAAGGATTTCCGGTTTTTCCAAAAGCAGTTTGGCGAGCAGCACTTTCGTCCGCTGTCCGCCGCTTAAATCAGTGACGTCACGGTCAAGGCCGACATCCTGCAGGCCGAGGCCGCGGGCGATTTCTTCAACTTTGCTGTCAATCACGTAGAAATCATTGTTTGTCAGGGCGTCTTGAATGACACCGACATCTTCAAGCAGCTGCTCAAGCTCATCAGGGTCCGCTTCGCCCATTTTGTTGTAAATCTCATTCATTTCCTCTTCCATTGCAAATAAGTAATGGAAGGCATCTTTCAGCACGTCGCGGATCGTTTTTCCTTTTTCAAGCACGGTATGCTGATCGAGGTAGCCGACGCGCACGTTTTTCGCCCATTCAACCTTACCCTCATCAGGCTCAAGTTTTCCGGTAATAATATTCATAAACGTTGATTTACCTTCGCCGTTTGCTCCGATTAAGCCGACGTGTTCCCCTTTTAAAAGACGGAACGATACATTGTTAAAAAGCGCACGGTCACCAAAGCCGTGGCTTAAATCTTTTACGGATAAAATACTCATCATTACACCTCTATCGTTATCAGACACGCTTTATTTATCATGTGTCTTTCTCATTTATGATTATAAAGGAGGAGACCGTTTGTTAAAAGGCTTGGAAGGAAAAAGAAAATTGCGTTTGGCGCGTGCATTTGAGATACTATGGAGTAGATTTTAAGAATTGAGGAGAACGACATGACCCAAACATGGCCATTTTTACAGCATACACAACCATTTATCGCCGAAAACTGGGAGGCCTCAGGTTTTCAGGAGCCGACCGTCATTCAGGAAAAAGCCGCTCAGGTGATCATGGAAGGGAAAGACGTCATCGCCGAATCCCCGACGGGAACGGGAAAAACATTGGCGTACACGCTTCCGGTTCTGGAGCGGATCAACCCGGAACAGAAACATCCGCAAGTGATCATTTTAGCGCCGTCCCGCGAGCTGGTGATGCAGATTTTCCAAGTGATTCAGGAGTGGAAAAAAGGCTCTGATCTTCGCGCTTTGTCTTTGATCGGCGGAGCAAACGTGAAAAAGCAGGTGGAAAAGCTCAAAAATAAACCGCATATCATTGCGGGCACACCGGGCAGGGTGCTCGAATTGATTCAGGCGAAAAAGCTGAAAATGCATGAAGTCAAGACGATCGTTCTTGATGAAGCGGATCAGCTCGTGACACAGGAACACCGCGAAACGATGAAAAAAATTATTAAAACGACGCTGAAAGACCGACAGCTTTTAAGCTTTTCCGCTACGCTGCAGCCGGAAACAGAACAGGTGCTGAATACCATCGCACACGAACCGGCCGTTTTGAAAGTGGAGCGGAATACGGCGGAAAAAGCGCGCGTCACGCATCAATATCTCGTCTGCGATCAGCGGGATAAAGTGAAGCTTTTGCAAAAGCTGTCACGGCTGAACGGCATGCAGGCGCTCGTGTTCGTCAGAGATATCGGAAATTTAAGCGTCTATGCGGAAAAACTCGCCTATCACCACGTGGATCTCGGCATTCTGCATGGAGAAGCGAAAAAAATGGAGCGGGCAAAGATATTATCAGCGTTTGAACGGGGAGAATTTCCGCTGCTTCTGGCGACTGACATTGCGGCGCGCGGACTCGATATCGATGATCTTCCGTACGTCATTCACGCGGACATACCGAATGAAGACGGATATATCCACAGATCCGGCCGGACGGGGCGGGCCGGTAAAGAAGGAACCGTACTCAGCCTTGTCACGCCGATGGAAGAATCCAAATTGAAAAAAATGGCCAAATCACTCGGAATTGAGCTGAAAGAGGCCGTTTATTCAGGCGGAAAATTATCTGAGAAATAAGAAACGGAGGGCGGGAAGCCCTTCTTTTTTTGTTGTAAAATAATAGAAAATGTTCAGGCGGGGGCGGGAAGATGGTTTCAATAGACAGATGTCAAATATTGAAGGAACCCGAGCTGAAAATACTTGAACACTGGTTTAAGAACGATAATATCAAACGGAGAATGGATGCAATGCTGCCATTAGACGCGTGGTATGCACGATTGAATAAAGATAAAGACGATACTGTCATTATGGCATATGACGGGGAGTGTCCGGCAGGCATGGCCTCTATAGAGTTTGTGGATGAGCGGGCGTATATCGGATTGATCGTCAATCCTTTATACCAGCTTCAAGGGTACGGAAAACAGATCTTGCAAAAACTGCTGACTGACCCTGGGTTTACCAGCGTGCGGGAATGGGCGGCAAGCATCGAAAAAGACAATCAAATCAGTTTAGCCTGCTTTCAAGCAGCGGGATTCACTTTGGAAGATACAGAGCCTGATGAAGACGGCTTTCTTACTTTGATTCTTCGCGGCTGATCCCAAATAAACAGAAAAGGAGGGGACAAAGCCCTCCTTTTTTTCATCATCATGTTAACTTAGATCACTGACTTTGATGATCTGTTTGCCTTTATTTTCTCCTTTAAACAGGCCGAGGAACGCGTCAGGAATATTGCTGAATCCTTCCGTAATCGTTTCTTCATAATGAAGCTTTCCGTCCTTGAGCCATTCGGCCAATTGTTTCGCGCCTTCAGAAAAGCGGTCAGCATAATCACTGACGATGAATCCCTGCATCAGTGCTTTTGTTTTGATCAGCTTCGGCTGGACGCGGGGGCCCATGTCTTCTTCTTCACTTTCGGTATTGTACGATGATATCGCTCCGCATACCGGAATGCGGGCGAATTCATTCAGCAGGTTTATCACCGCATCTGAAATCGGTCCGCCGACATTGTCAAAATAGACATCGACGCCGTCAGGACATGCCTGTTCCAGCGCTTTTTGAATATCATCCGCCGTTTTGTAATTAATGGCTTCATCAAATTGAAGCTCCTCTTTCAAATACGCGATTTTTTCATCAGATCCGGCGATGCCGACAACCCGCGCGCCTTTGATTTTGGCAATCTGTCCGACTGTTGAGCCGACGGCGCCTGCCGCGCCTGAAACGACGACGGTTTCACCTTTTTTCGGACGGCCGATATCGAGCAGCCCGAAGTAAGCGGTCAGTCCGGTCATCCCTAAAATGCCGAGATACGCCTGGGCGGGTGCGATATCCGTATCCAACTTGCGGAGGGCGGACTCATTGACGGCTGAATATTCCTGCCATGCGAGATTTCCGATCACAACATCTCCTTTTTTCAGCTTATCGCCGTCTGTCAGAACCTCGGCAATCACTCCGCCTGTTATGGCTTCATCTAAAGCGAACGGCTCTACATATGATTTTGTATCCTGCATCCGTCCGCGCATGTACGGATCAACGGACACATAACTCGTTTTCACAAGCACTTCGCCGTCTTTCGGTTCGGGTACGGCAATCGTTTCAAAGCGGAAATCGTCATGGGCGGGAACGCCTTTGGGGCGTCTTGCCAATTGAATTTGCTGCTGATTATTCGGCATACTGAATCCTCCTTCAAGATAAGTGGTTGTTCCAAATGTAACACGAACCATTTCCCGATTACAAAATCAAACCGTCAGCGGTCATAAAAAAAGAAGGGCCAGGGCCCTTCTTTCCTTATATGCATATTTAATAGAATAACCGGTACACATCGGTGTTTTTCTCATGTTCCAAATATTCATAGGCATTCGTTTTTGAAGAATGAAGCATGTCAGCGGTAACGACGGGCTGAAGCGCGGTCAGATAAGAACCCAGCCTATTTTCAATTTCTTTCGGCAGAACGGATTCGATATCACCGATATTGATAATGATAGAGAAAACGAAATCGATATTAATATGAAAAGTATCTTCAGCAAAGGCCGTAAGCTCTTTTATTCCATCCGGGCAGCGGGTATGCCGGCGGAATACCTGCTTCACTAAATCACTGACAACCCAAGCGTTAAATCGCTGTTCCGGTGAAAAGTAATGAATAGGAACCACCTCCCTGCTTAATCGGCTCATGAAGATTTTTATTTTTCTGATAAAAGTAGCTTTCCCTACTGTAACATGTCCCGCCAGAAAATATCCACCGACAACCTGCCCGTTTTTTCACGGAACTCTCTTTCTTTTGTTTGATCCTTGATTGAGCGGGTAAACATCCAATATACAAAAACAAAAGGGAGGACTTATCAATGAAACCGGTAGTAAGAGAATATACAAATGATCAAAAACTGATGCAGGACGTAAAAGAGCTTCAGCAGCTGGGTGTTGCAAAAGAGGACGTATATGTGCTTTCACATGATGACGACAGAACGGATCGCCTGGCCGATAATACTGATGTCAATACCATCGGAGCGAAAGAAACGGGCATTAAACACGCGGTCGGCAATATGTTTAATAAAAAAGGCGACGAGCTCCGCAACAAAATTCACGAAATCGGCTTTTCAGAAGAGGAAGCATCACAATTTGAAAAGCGCTTAGATGAAGGAAAAGTTCTTCTGTTTGTCACGGATAACGAAAAAGTGAAATCATGGGCGTAAGCTGAACAGATCCCAAGGGGGTTTCGGTCCCTTGGGATTTTTTTGCGGTTTCCGCAATAAAACCGAAAGGCACATTCTGTACATTTTCGGTGCTGTTTCTCAACTGATTTGATACAATTCAATTGTAATAAATTGGAATACGGAATCAGGAGGAGCACAATTCATGAAAAAAATGTTACTTATGCTGGCGATTTGTTTATGTATGATCCCTGCGGACGTCTATGCCGCTGATCTGGGACGGCAGACGTTAGGAACAAATGACGGCTGGGGAGCCGCTTCCGGCGGGACAACCGGCGGCGCGAAAGCCTCATCATCGAATGTATACACCGTATCAAACAGACAGCAGCTCGTTTCTGCATTAGGGGGAAGCGCCAACAGCACGCCGAAGATTATTTACATACAAGGCACAATCAATATGAATACGGACGACCGCAATAAAACGCTCGGCTTTAATGATTATAAAGATCCGGCATATGATCTCAATGCCTATCTCAAGGCGTACGACCCGGACAAATGGGGAAAAAAAGCGCCGTCAGGCACCCAGGAAGACGCCAGACAGCGATCGCAAAAAAACCAGAAGGCACGGGTCGTGGTTGACATTCCTTCAAATACGACGATCATCGGCTCGGGTTCAAATGCCAAAGTGACAGGCGGAAGTTTTAATATAAAGAACGGCGTCGACAATGTCATCATCCGCAACATTGAATTTCAAGACGCTTACGACTATTTTCCGCAATGGGACCCGACGGACGGCAGCAGCGGCAACTGGAACTCGGAATATGACAATATCACCATTAACGGCGCGACGCACATCTGGATCGATCATTGCACCTTTAATGACGGATCGAATCCCGACAGCGGTTTTCCCTACTATTACGGGAGAAAATATCAGCACCATGACGGCCAGACGGATATAGCCAACGGGGCGAATTATATTACATTGTCCTATAATAAATATCATGACCATGACAAAGGCTCCGTCATCGGAAACAGCGACAGCAAGACGTCGGATGAAGGAAAACTGAAGGTGACCATTCACCATAACTATTATCAGAACATCGTCCAGCGCGCACCGCGGGTCCGGTACGGGCAGGTTCATATTTATAATAATTTTTACGCAGGCTCGAAAAGCGCCGCATACCCGTTCAGCTATGCGTGGGGTGCGGGCCACGCGTCAAAAATGTATGCCCAGAATAATGTCTTTGAAGTGCCGGGACTGGCTGCTGATAAAGTCATCAGCGTCTTCAGCGGCGGAAAAGCGCTTCATGAAGACGGCACTCTTTTAAACGGCGCCTCCATTAACGCGTCAGCAGCCAACGGATTAAGTCAGTCCGTCGGCTGGACACCGTCATTGCACGGTTCCATCGGCTCATCATCAAATGTAAAATCAGATGTTATATCTAAAGCCGGGTCGGGCATATTAAAATAAGAAACAAGAAACACAAAGGAAAATATTCCTTTGTGTTTTTTAATTAACAAAAACGTTTATTAACTTAGTTAAGTAGTAAAATGGGATAGGGGATGGAAGACAACAAAATAGGAGGAGACCTGTAATGGCTTCAGAAAAAGACGCAAAAAAACAGCAGGCAGTAAAAATCATTCCTTTGCTTATTACTGTTGCTGTGGGATTAATCATTTGGTTTATTCCCGCGCCGTCCGGACTTGAACCTAAAGCATGGCATTTGTTCGCTATTTTTGTCGCAACAATTATCGGCTTTATCTCCAAGCCCTTGCCAATGGGCGCAATTGCAATTTTTGCATTGGCAGTCACCGCGTTAACGGGAACGCTATCTATTGAAAATACGTTAAGCGGATTTGGAAACAAGACAATCTGGCTGATTGTCATCGCCTTTTTTATTTCCCGGGGGTTCATCAAAACCGGGCTCGGCGCCAGGATTTCTTACGTATTCGTACAACGGTTCGGGAAGAAAACACTCGGCCTTTCTTATTCACTGCTTTTCAGTGATTTAATTTTATCACCTGCCATTCCGAGCAACACGGCACGGGCGGGCGGCATTATTTTTCCTATTATCAGATCATTATCCGAAACTTTCGGATCAACGCCGGCAGACGGAACAGAGCGGAAAATCGGCGCTTTCTTATTAAAAACCGGTTTTCAAGGAAACTTGATTACGTCTGCGATGTTTTTGACGGCAATGGCGGCGAACCCGCTGATCGCCAAGCTGGCCCACGATGTCGCAGGGGTGGACATCACATGGACAAGCTGGGCAATCGCGGCCATTGTACCGGGATTGGCGAGCTTAATCATTACGCCGCTCGTCATTTATAAGCTGTATCCGCCGGAAATTAAAGAAACACCGGATGCGGCTAAAATCGCAACGGAAAAATTGAAAGAAATGGGTCCGTTTAAAAAATCCGAACTCTCCATGGTCATCGTCTTTTTATTGGTGCTTGCGCTGTGGATTTTCGGAGGAAGCTTAAATATTGACGCAACGACGACGGCCCTGATCGGATTATCCGTTTTGCTTTTGTCACAGGTATTAACATGGGAGGACATCAAAAAAGAACAAGGTGCATGGGATACGCTGACTTGGTTCGCGGCGCTTGTGATGCTGGCGAATTTCCTGAATGAGCTCGGTATGGTGTCTTGGTTCAGCAATATGATGAAATCTTCTGTTTCCGGTTTTTCATGGATTGTGGCATTTATGATTCTGATTGTCGTGTATTATTACACGCATTACTTCTTTGCGAGCGCAACCGCGCATATCAGCGCCATGTATGCGGCATTTCTCGCCGTCATCGTGGCGGCAGGCGCTCCGCCGCTGTTGGCGGCGCTCAGCCTGGCGTTTTTCAGCAACCTTTTCGGTTCTACGACGCATTACGGCTCGGGAGCGGCTCCGGTCTTTTTCGGAGCGGGTTATATATCGCAAAGCAAATGGTGGTCCATCGGCTTTATCCTGTCAATCGTCCATATTGTGACATGGCTTGTGATCGGCGGATTATGGTGGAAAGTATTAGGATTATGGTAGAAGAAAAAGGCAGACTCCGGTCTGCCTTTTTTTATTTCTGTAGGGAATGGGAAGGGCCTGCACATGATGACTCCAGTGCGAATAGAATATTGCCGGGGTGATAATATGAGCAGCGGCCGTAATCAATACATGATATTGAAACAGAAACCTTACAAATATATGAGCAGACATATGAAACGCCGGTATGAACAATTACCATGTGAACTTGAAAGACCGGAAACAGGGGCGGAAAAACGGTTTCCGTCTTCAGATGAAAATCGATCTGCCTTGTGCGTACCCGGGCTGCGAGGTCCCGAAGGCAAAAGAGGACCCGCCGGCTCCCGCGGTCCGCAAGGGGAGGCCGGTCCGCCCGGTCCCCCGGGGCCTGAGGGGCCGCCGGGAGCGGTTCCTGCGGTAGCTTTTCAAAATACAGCAGACCAGATGATGATTCCGTTAGAAGGAACACCGATAAACGTGTTAAGCACAGTGATAGCCGCGCCGACAGATCAATTGGTGAAAACGGATGCCGTCATACAAGTAAATGTGGAATTAGACCCGCTCGCGTCGCATTTCTCATTGGTCTTAGCTGTCGATCTGCAAAGAAATGGCGTATCGATACAAACACAGAGACAAGAGCGGAACCTCTTTTCTTCAGGCGGACAAATCATAGGAATTCCTTTTACGTACATCGACGAAATGAAGGCGGATGAAACAGCCGCGTACCAGCTCTATTTATCCGTCCTTTCTTCGAATCTCGTAACACAAGTCGCAGCGGCAAACCGCTCCCTCATTGCGACGGGATTCCCCATTCAAGGACCGGACTAAGGTGATGAATAGAAATCACCTTTTTTATTTAGGTTGTCAAAACACAGCCCGTATTAATATGCTGTCTTAATAGGTAAGACGGTCAACAACGGGAAGGAGAGGGAAAAAGATTGAATGAATAATCCGATTATAAACGGGAGCTTTGAAACCGGTACATTAGCGGGGTGGAGTTCGGCCAATACCCAGATTAACAGTTTGTTTGCACATTCAGGGAGATATTCCGCGCAATTTATTGGAGCTCAGCCATATGCTTACCTCAGTCAAATCGTTCCCATTTCAGCCAAGTCACTGACTCTATTCGTATCACTCGCAACGCTCGGAAATGAGCCAAGTCCCCAAGTAACTCTCCAGATCATCTATGTCAGCGCAGCAGGTGAACAAATCAGTTCCATTCAAGAAAATATTACACCCGGAAATTTGCCGAACGTGCTCTTTCACACATGGTCTGAAATCTATAAAACAAGCAGTGTGCCTTCTGGCGCGGCCTCTGCCGTCATTGTATTAAGTAAAGTTTCTTCCGGCACGGTTTTAATAGACGATGTTTCATTGGCGCAAACCGGGGGTGAACCTGGCGTAACAGGAATTACAGGTCCCACAGGAGTGACGGGCCCCACAGGAGTGACCGGAGCAAGAGGAGCGACCGGAGTAACTGGTGTAACGGGAGCAACTGGTTCAACCGGGGCAAGAGGAGCGACTGGGTCAACGGGTGCACCCGGGGTTACAGGCCCAACTGGCGCAACAGGTTCAACCGGGGCAACAGGAGGAACTGGGGTAGCAGGTTCAACCGGAGAAACGGGGTTAACCGGAGCCACTGGAGTAACAGGATCAACAGGAGCGACCGGTTCAACTGGAGCAACAGGCCCAACCGGCTCGACCGGTCCAACTGGAGTTACTGGTGCAGCAGGCTCAACTGGGCCCACGGGAGAGATCGGTCCAACCGGAGCCACCGGCTCAACGGGAGTAACAGGAGCGACTGGGATAACTGGTGCAACAGGAGTAACAGGAGTAACAGGCATAACTGGTGTAACAGGATCGACTGGCTCAGCTGGTGCAACCGGCCCGACTGGAGTAGCGGGTCCAACTGGAGTAGTGGGTCCAACTGGAGTAACCGGGTCGACGGGAGTAACAGGCTCAACCGGGCCAACGGGAGAAATCGGTCCAACCGGAGTAACAGGAGAAACGGGATCAACAGGAGAAATTGGAGCGACCGGTGTAACTGGGGCAACAGGAACAACCGGAGTAACCGGCTCGACCGGCTCAACTGGTGCGACGGGATTAACTGGAGAAACCGGTGCAACAGGAACAACAGGAGCAACAGGAGAGACCGGAGTAACAGGGGCAACAGGAGAAACGGGATCGACCGGAGTAACAGGGGCAACAGGAGTTACTGGCCCGACTGGGGTCACGGGTGTAACCGGCCCAACCGGCCCAACCGGCCCAACCGGCTCAACCGGAGCAACGGGAGTAACAGGAGCCACCGGCTCAACGGGTGCAATTGGATCGACAGGAGCGACTGGGGTAACTGGTTCAACCGGAGAAACCGGTCCAACCGGAGCGACTGGAGTAACAGGCCCAACCGGCGCAATAGGAGAGACCGGTGTAACAGGAATAACCGGCGCAACGGGATCGACAGGAGAAACCGGATCAACCGGGTCAACTGGGGAGACTGGTCCAACAGGAGAAACAGGAGCAACTGGCTCAACGGGAGAAACGGGTCCAACTGGAGTGACTGGGGCAACGGGGATAACGGGAGCCACAGGGGCTACTGGCCCGATCGGCCCAACCGGAGCGACAGGAATAACAGGTCCGACCGGGGAGACAGGAGTGACTGGTGTAACGGGGACAACCGGGGTAACAGGTTCAACCGGAGCAACGGGATCAACGGGAGTGACTGGGGCAACGGGGATAACAGGAGCAACAGGCGCAACAGGAACAACAGGACCAACAGGCGCAACCGGAGAAACGGGTGCAATCGGCCCAACCGGATCGACAGGAGAAACGGGGTCAACTGGGGAGACTGGTCCAACAGGAGAAACAGGAGCAACTGGCTCAACGGGAGAAACGGGTCCGACTGGTGTAACCGGATCAACAGGAGAAACGGGGTCAACTGGAGTGACTGGGGCAACGGGGATAACGGGAGCCACAGGGGCTACTGGCCCGATCGGCCCAACAGGAGCGACCGGGGAGACAGGAGCGACTGGTGTAACGGGGACAACCGGGGTAACAGGTTCAACCGGAGAAACGGGGTTGACTGGACCAACGGGGTTCACCGGAGAAACAGGAGCGACCGGTTCAACTGGAGAAATCGGGCCAACTGGCTCAACCGGCTCAACTGGCGCAGCAGGCCCAACCGGCGCAACGGGATCGACCGGTTCAACAGGCCCAACCGGAGTAACTGGTGCAACAGGATCAACAGGAGTGACTGGCCCGACTGGGGTCACGGGCTCAACTGGTGTAACCGGATCAACAGGATCGACAGGAGAAACGGGTTCAACGGGAGAAACCGGGGCGACCGGTGTAACTGGGCCAACAGGAGCCACCGGCCCAACGGGTGCAATGGGATCGACAGGAGCGACTGGGGTAACGGGTGTAACAGGATCAACCGGAGAAACTGGAGCGACGGGAGAAACCGGCTCGACTGGTGCTACAGGCCCAACTGGTTCAACGGGAGAAACCGGGGCGACTGGAGCGACTGGCTCAACGGGTCCAACAGGAGAAACCGGGGCGACGGGTGCATCCGGTTCAACCGGAGCAACAGGAATAACAGGAATAACAGGCCCAACCGGCTTGACTGGTGTAACTGGAGCAACAGGGGCAACCGGAGCAACGGGAGTAACTGGAGCAACAGGATCAACAGGAGAAACGGGTTCAACGGGAGTGACTGGGGCAATCGGCCCAGAAGGACCAACAGGAGAAACCGGCGCAACGGGGGCAATCGGCCCAACAGGAGGAACTGGGTCAACCGGGTCAACCGGGGTAACTGGAGAAATCGGCCCAACGGGAGAAACCGGCGCAACCGGTGTAACTGGAGAAATCGGCCCAACGGGAGAGACCGGTCCAACCGGAGCAACAGGTTCAATCGGAGCAACCGGCCCAACTGGGGCAACAGGAGTAACCGGAGCAACGGGAGAAACTGGTCCAACCGGTCCAACTGGAGTAATTGGCGCAACCGGAGAAACTGGCTCGACCGGGGAAACCGGCCCAGCAGGAGTAACGGGTCCAACTGGTGTAACGGGTCCAACTGGTGTAACGGGATCAACAGGTGTAACAGGAGAAACCGGAGCAACGGGAGTAACTGGAGCAACGGGAGTAACTGGAGCAACAGGATCAACAGGAGAAACGGGTTCAACGGGAGTGACTGGGGCAATCGGCCCAGAAGGACCAACAGGAGAAACCGGCGCAACGGGTGCAATGGGATCGACAGGAGCGACTGGGGTAACGGGTGTAACAGGATCAACCGGAGAAACGGGTTCAACTGGAGTAACCGGGGCGACGGGAGTAACCGGAGAAACCGGTGCAACAGGAACAACAGGAGCAACAGGAGAGACCGGAGTAACAGGGGCAACAGGAGTTACTGGCCCGACTGGGGTCACGGGCTCAACTGGTGTAACTGGCGCAACCGGAGAAACTGGCTCGACCGGGGATACCGGAGTGACTGGAGCAACGGGGATAACAGGAGCAACAGGAATAACCGGAACTACGGGCTCAACCGGCCCAACAGGAGCAACCGGGTCAACAGGAACAACCGGCGCAACGGGCGCCACTGGCATAACCGGAGCAACTGGGGTAGCAGGTTCAACCGGCTCAACCGGCCCAACTGGTATAACCGGAGTAACAGGGGCAACAGGAGTTACTGGCCCGACTGGGGTCACGGGCTCAACTGGTGTAACTGGTTCTACCGGAGAAACCGGCTCAACTGGTGTAACTGGTTCAACAGGAGAAACTGGAGCGACGGGAGTAACAGGGGCGACTGGAGCAACAGGATCGACAGGAGAAACTGGAGCAACCGGCCCAACTGGGGTAACGGGGATAACAGGCGCAACGGGTTCAACCGGAGTAACAGGAACAACCGGCTCGACTGGTGTAACCGGTTCAACGGGAGAAACAGGCGCAACCGGTGTAACTGGCCCAACAGGAGTAACTGGTGTAACAGGAGTAACTGGTGTAACCGGTGCAACTGGAGAAATTGGCCTAACCGGCGCATCAGGGCCAACAGGTGTAACGGGTCCAACCGGAGAAACCGGCCCAACTGGAGTAACAGGTTCAACGGGAGAAACGGGTCCAACAGGAGTAACAGGGGTGACGGGAGAAACAGGCGCAACCGGAATCACGGGTCCAACAGGCCCAACCGGTCCAACTGGAGTTACTGGCGAAACCGGAGAAACTGGCTCGACCGGGGAAACCGGAGCTACTGGAGAAACCGGCCCAGCAGGAGTAACGGGACCAACCGGCTCGACTGGAGCAACAGGGCCGACTGGAGCAACAGGGCCGACTGGAGCAACAGGGCCGACTGGAG
>NZ_CP089436.1:3271933-3425560 GCF_021228595.1 Bacillus sp. FCW2
CTGCCTGAGTATATGTTACCTGGCTTTATGATGCAGATTGATGCCTTGCCACTGACTCCAAATGGGAAGCTGGATGCAAAAGCACTGCCAGAACTAAATGCATTAGCAGGACAGGAATATATGCCACCAAGAACTAAAACAGAGAAAGTCATTACGGACATATTTGAAGAAATCTTAGGAATATCTCCAGTCGGAATAGAAGACAGTTTCTTTGAACTTGGCGGAGATTCTATTAAAGCGATTAAGGCCGTTTCGAAGTTACGGGAAAAAGGTTATAAGCTTTCTTTCGCCGCATTAATGTATCAGCAGACCCCAAGAAAGATTGGGGAAAATATTCAAATGGGAGAAGTAAATCAAGTATACGAACAGGGAGAAATCAATGGGGAAAGTCCATTAACCCCTATACAACTAGAATTTTTCAATAAGAATCACGTCGTACCTAATCATTATAATCAGGCCTTAATGTTAAGAAGTGATGAGCCATTTGACATACCTAGTTTAAAGACAGCAATTACTGAAATCATTAAACATCATGACGCTTTAAGAAATGTATATGACGGACAACGTCAAATCACGCTGTCTACAGAGGAAAGCAAGCTATATGATTGGTATGAAAAAGATTATACAAAAGTGCAAGATGTATCGAAAGAGATAGAGTATGCCAGCGATAAATTACAGGCAAGCATAGACCTAGCCACCGGGCCTTTAGTAAAAGTAGGGCTGTTCCATTCAGACAGTGGAGATCATTTACTAATTTGTGTACATCATCTGGTCATAGACGGTGTATCATGGAGAATTCTGCTGGAGGATTTATTTAGTGGATATCGACAAATACAAGAGACAGGTAAAATCACGCTGCCAATGAAAACGGCTTCGTACAAGGAATGGGCGAATGCTTTAACACAATATGCTAAGAGTGAAGTGCTTTCAGATGAAATAGCATACTGGAAAAATATATCGGATAAATCAAATAGTACTGAGACATTCAAGAGTACACAAACAGCAAGTGGTCAATATAAAAATAAAGTAGTGAAAGTGGACTCTGAAACGACGAAAAAGCTGTTGCTCGAAGCTGGAAAGACATATAAAACAGAAATAAACGACTTGTTACTGGCATCGCTGACCATTGCAGTAAAAGAATGGAGAAACTCTAAGTACCTAACCATAGAAATGGAAGGTCACGGGAGAGAGACAATAGATAGAGAGATCGCCATCGATCGTACAGTTGGTTGGTTTACAAGTGTATATCCTATTATTTTGGAGACAAAAGATACTGTTGAAGAAAGCATTTTGGAGACAAAACAAACATTGAAACAGGTCCCTAATCATGGAATTGGATATGGAGTTTTGAGATATCTTGGTGAGCATAGCGGACTTGAGATGAGCGCAGCAATAACATTCAATTATCTTGGAGAATTGGATAACGAGATAGACAGAATTGAAGGAATATCCATGTCGGGAATGCCATTAGGAAGAAGTATGTCAGAAAAAAATTCATCAGGAATGGGATTGTCTCTAAATGGGGCTGTTTTAAATGGGCAACTTGAATTTGACATCATATATGATACTGGATTGTATACTGACGAGGATGCTCAAACATTGGTATTGGCATATGAAAGAGCAATTAAGGATGTTGTCAAAACGTGTTTAACCAGAAAAGGAACAGTAAAAATGCCATTAGATGAAACATTAATTGGTGATAACCGTGATGGCGATCTAAAGTGCATGATACAAAAACAGTTGAATTATTATGGAGATAACTATATTAAAACACGTTCTACTTTAGAATGTCCTGTATTGACAGGACATGAGGACTTCTTGCGACCGGATACAGAAATTATTACTGAAATCATAACAATAGAAGGAACGGCAGAGAACGCTTCTTTATCACTCAGAGGAATAATTTCCAGGCATGGGGCATTAAGAACGAAATTAAATCAAAAAATGACCTATTTAGAAGAATACGATTATTCAGATGAGTGGGAAATTCCAGTAGTGAAAGGAACCTTAGAATTATCTGCAGAACAATTTAAAGAAATTGTGAATGAAATGAGTTTTCTAACTGATGATAAGCTGTTATCTAGATTTTTAATCGTAGAAATAGATGCAGACCATTGCTTAGTACTTAGTGCAATTCATCATTTAATATGGGATGGAGTCTCACAAGATTTGTTTAAGGTTATGCTTCATGAAACTTTGAACAACAGACTTACCACTCCCTATAACTATTCTTTCATAGAATATTGCAAAATGATTAAAAAGAAAGTTGACGAACTGGAAATTCCTGATGCTCAAGAGTCTAACATGGAAGAGTATATTGAAGCTGCTAAACAATCAGCTGATTTGGTCTCTCGACGAGACACTAAGAGGTCTACAGAAATTCATGTAAAACTAAATGAGTTACAATATCAGAAATTTAGCGAACAACCCATTAATACAGCAGTAGAATTTATATCAAGGCTTATGTATAGTGACTTACCTGAAGAATTAAATAACATCCCTGTTTCTGTTTTGACACATAACAGAGATGAATTCAATAAGGAAATGTTGGGGCTAACTTTAAATTTAGATTATTCAATTTATGATAGGAAAAGTAAAACGCAAAAACAGCTTTTATCAACATCAGAAAAATCGAGTATTAATCAATCTGCAATTACAGAAAAGTTGTTTCTTATAGCACAAAAGTACGGTTTTAATGAAATGTCCCATCGCATTCCAATCATTAATTATCAGGGAGTCCTTGATAAGTTTGCAAGTAGAGATGACATATCACTTGAGAAGATGTTTTTACAAACACAGATTATAGAGTCTGAAGATTTTGGAGTTAGCATGCACTTTTACATTCAAAATAGTACTCTAATTGCTCGCATTACAGGCATTACAATTGAAGAAGAGCTCCTTAATGATGTCATGAAGAATATTTAATGTTGGATCTTACCCGTAAAACCACCCGCTATGCGGGTGGAGGGGTCATAAAAAGACATATGATGCCGGATCATGTGCATATGCTCGCGGTCCCACCCAACATATCTGAAATATGCACATGATCTAGCAATAAACAATTGGAGTGTAAATTAGACATGCTCTAAATGAAATTAGAAACAAGAAGGGGGGCTTATAGTATGAATGAAAAAATTTCAAAAAGCATATACAAAAAGAATATAGGCTTATTTATTTTGTCCTGCTTACTTGGTATCATGACATCTATTCTGTTTATTGCATTGGCAATTATACTACAAAAGTTTATTGATTATTCTATTAATAAAGATATTGACAATATCTTTAAGGTGACTACTGTTTCCGTTATTTTATTGCCTTTAGGTGCAGTGGGAATGTATGTGGGGTATGCTGTTAAAAATTTATATACAAAAAGGGCAACGTTAAACCTGAAAAATACCCTTGTTGAAAATATTTTGCGGTTAGATATGAGAAGTTTCAACAAGGAGAGTAATGGAACCTACATATCACGATTGTCAAATGATATAACGATAATTCAAAACGATTATATAAAAGGGACCGTGGAAATATTTGTTCAGCTAGCTATGCTTGTAGGCGGAGTGCTTGCGATGTTTATCATTAATTCATTCCTTGCATTGAGTATATTACTCACTTGTATCATTCCACTTGCAGTTTCGAGTATATTTAATAATCGTATGCAAAAAGCACAAGGTGAAGTGGCTGAGCAAAATAAAAATTATGTATCTTTCATTAAAGATATATTGTCTGGAAATCAGGTTGTTAAGAGCTTTAACATCGAAAAGGAGATTTTTGAAAGGGCAAAGGCAAAGGCGAACAAGCAGGAAAAAGCAAAAATGGTATACGAAAATCTGTTGTCACTCATTATGTCACTTACTGATATTTCAACTTTTCTTGTTGCTGTAGTCATATTTATTGTGGGTACTCAGCAGCTAATGAAAGGAGAAATTACAGTAGGAGAGATTATGGCTTTTATTCAATTGTTAAATTGCGTAACAGTTCCCATTAATAGACTCATAACCGGTTTTACCAAAAGGCAGGCCAGTCGGGCTTTATTAATGAATTTCAATAAAATTGGAGAGGCAAAAACGGATCAAACTCAAAGAATTGATATCCCTAAATTCAGTAATAAAATTTCTCTAAATGGGCTTTCGTTAAGCGTAGATGGAAAAAAAATCTTAGATGATATTAATTTTGAATTTGAATATGGAAAGTCTTATGCCATTGTAGGAACAAGTGGGAGTGGAAAGACAACCTTATTAAAGATGTTGACTGGGTTTTATGATGGGTATGAAGGAAATATCAGGTATGACGGGGTTGATCTTGAGAAAATAAGTGATCAGTCCATGTTCCAAAATGTTAGTTTTATTCATCAGGACTGTTTTATCTTTGATGATACGATTGAACAAAATATTAAATTGTTTCGTGAATGTGACACAGATGAGTTTGAGCAAGTCATAAAGAAGAGTATGTTACAGAAATTGATTCATGACAGAGGCGGCTTTGATGTATTATGTGGAGAAAATGGAATCCATTTTTCAGGTGGGGAAAAACAGAGAATTTCTATAGCAAGAGCACTCCTGAGAAAATCACCTATATTACTTATGGACGAGGCGACTTCAGCGTTGGACAATCAAACAGCTAGTGACCTTGAGTGTATGTTAAGTGAAATGCAGGGCATTACGAGAATTTCCATTACTCATAGGCTGGATGAATCAATTCTTAGTGAATATGATGAAATTGTCTTATTGAATAATGGGAAAATTGAAGAACACGGCACGTATCATAAATTAATGGAAGCCAAACAAAGATTTTATGCATTGAGTATGTTGAGTAGACATAATAATGATCTTTTAATAGAGAAAGGTATAACTAGTCTTGTATTTTAAATCTCAATGGTTGTATGAAATAAGTTTTTGGACAGTTTTGATGCTTGTATAAGATGAAAGGGGTGTCGTACGGATGGAGCAAATCGCAGTTGTTGGGTGTGGCGGAATGATCGGTGAAGTCATCTGTAAGAACTTATGTAAAGACTTTATTGTTAAGGGCGGACAGCGGCGTGAACCTACAGCATTAATGAACCTTAATAATTTTAACTACCAATTCCTGGATGTTTCTGACTGGGAGAACTTGATTGCGTTCTGTACTGATTGTACGGTTGTCATTAATTGTGCAGGGCCTGAATTTGTAATTAAAGATAGAGTTGCTCAGGCAGCCATGAAAGTAGGAGCAAAATATGTTGATGCTTCCAATGCTTTATTATTGAATCAGGAGCAAAAGCTAGAGCTTAAAGCTAACGGTGTAAATTACATAGGAGCTGGTTTTTGTCCTGGAATTACAGGTCTGCTATTAAAACGAGTGATAAATCATTTATTAGACGAAACTAAGCATGTGAATTGTTATATTGGTGGTGCGGAACATTATACGAAAACTTCTATCTCAGATATATTAATGAGTGGCCATAGTGTAATTGGAAAAACAGACTCTTATTGGAGTGATCATTGTGTTAAAACGGAAAATATAAATATGATGCAGAAAGAATTTGTACCTGAAGTGGATGTTCCTGTCTATAAGAAACCGTATTTAAGTCAAGAGATCATTGATATTCTGGAAGTTAGTTCGGTACAAGAACTTCACTGGTACAATATAGCGGCAAATGATTATATTTTCCGTTTGGCAATGCAATTTTATCAAATGCAACTTGAGTCTTCGGTTGAAGAAGCAATGAAAAAACTAGACATTAGCTTAGAGGAGCAACCTAAAGAGGAATGGATAGCTTTAGTCATTGATGCTACAGGAGTGAAAGATGGAAAGAATGTTAGGTGCAGATTGAATTTACAAATGGAAACGAGTTCAGAGTTAACGGGTACAGTGGCTGCCGAAATCGCCCGACAAGCTGTTTCGAGTAATAGACCTAATGGTACCTACTGGGCTTATGAAGTGCTTCCTATAGATTTTATGAATCAATATGTTTTTTCTAATAAGCATGATTTTTATGAGGAAAAGTATGTTGAAATAAAGAAATGATATGACTAGGTTACATGGCGTACATCTGATATTTATTGGATAGGGGGGAGTACATTATAAAAAAGCTTTTACTTAAGAGATTACCGTTGATTTCACTTGGAGTTATAGCTTACATACTGACAAAATACGCGCAGAACCATCAGGATTGGGCGGAAAAATACAGTAGGTCTGTATATCCGTTATTGTCAAAAATAGTAGGATTTGTACCTTCTTGGGTCACATTTTCTGTTAGTGAATGGCTCGTCGTGTTGGTTGTGTTACTTTTTCTATTTTATATCGTTTATTATGTGCGCAAGGTTATCATGAGTAAAGGTGCACGTAGGATGGTAGTTTATCGTGGTGCTCTAGGAATCGTTACGATCTGTAGCGTGATATATTTTTGTTATACTATTTTGGGTGGAATAAACTATTACAGATATTCTTTTTTGTCTTATACCGAATATAAAGAAGAGAACTACAGCAAGGAGGAACTGGTCAAATTGAGTAAGTCGCTTGCCGTTGAAATGGAATTGGCAAGGGAAAAGTTAGCGGATACTGATCTTTTGGCTCATGTACCAGAGGTTTTTGATTATTATGCACAACACGCAGTGTTCTCGATGCAAATGTTATCAAAGAAATATCCTGTTTTGGAGCATTCATATTCAACACCAAAACCAGTGGTGATGTCAAAACTAATGTCGCATGCAGGGATACATGGTATTTTTGTCCCTTTTACTTATGAATCCAATATCAATGTTAATGTGCCAGTTTTTTTGGTGCCTGCTACTATGGCGCATGAATTGGCACATCAGAGTGGTTTCATGCATGAGGATGAGGCTAATTTTATAGCTTATCTGGCATGTAAGCAGCAGGATGATCCAATGATACTATACAGTGGTTTATTTCTGGCATTTGATTATTCTATATCTGAGCTAAAGAAAGTGGATCCAGATAAGGCGTCTGATATAATGTCCAGTCTGTCCAAAGCGGTGCGGCATGATATAGAACAAAATGAGCAGTACCGGGATAAGTATGAGGGTGTTATTTCAAGTATTTCAAGAAATGTAAATGACGTATATCTGAAGGCAAATAATCAGACAGACGGTTTGAATAGCTATAGTGATATGGTGAATTTATTGCTGGCAGAGCAGCGAGAGATAGAGAAGTACAATTAAATGTATCTTGAATACTTATAGGTTTATATAGTAATGATAGTGGGCTCAAGTTGAACATAGGAGTGAGTGAAATAAATAAAATAAAAGTATTTCCTATTCCATATGCTGGAGCGTCGGTAAATGCATATTATGAATGGAAAAAACTACTGCCGGATAGATATGAATTGTGTATATGTGAATTGGCTGGAAGAGGAACTCGATTCACAGAGCCTTGTTACCAGTCTGTTGGTGAAGCAAGTGAAGATATCGCCAAAAGAATAAGTGAACAATTAGAATATGACGATGAATATGTTATATTTGGACACAGCATGGGAGCCTTATTGACTTATGAGATATATTATAAACTTAAGCAAATGGGAACTAAGGAACCAAGGCATCTGTTTTTTTCTGGGCGAGATGCTCCACATATTTTTGAAAAGAGAGAAGACATTGAAAATATGACTAATGAAACTTTCTTGACAAAGGTGGAACAATATGGGGGAATACCAGAGGAGTTTTATACAAAAGAGATTATGGATATGTTTCTTCCGATTTTGCGAGCAGATTTTATAATTTTGGACAATTATAAGTTTCAGCCCAAAGCAGAAAAAATAAGTTGTGGAGTAAGCGTTTTTTATGCGGATAGCGATTTTTCGACTCATATCAATGAAATGCATAAATGGAGTGAAGTTGTTGAAGGGAATGTGAAATTTCATAAGTTTAAAGGAGAACATTTTTTTTTGAATCGGTATCCTAATGATATTGTAAATACTATTGTTAAAGATACAGAGACTTATTCTTGTTCATGAGAGATTCCTCGTTTCGTCAATGTTGGTGTGGTAACTTACATTGTACAAGAGGAATCTCTCTTTCGCATTCATTTTTTGGTAGAATTTAGATAATCGACAGACGTGTTATTATAAATCTAAAAAGATTTTGGTTTAGACTTTCTTTTCTTTGTACAGTTTGAATGTGTTTTGAAATATTATATTTAAAATAAATTTTATCAGTCTGAGAATCCTTCAATGATTGTTACTTAATTTTGCTTAATTATAAAAGTAATATTCAATAATTGTTTTAGGTAGGTTTTAGTAAGGAGAATTATGAAAAAAATTAAGAAAAAACATTGGAAATAATAAGCTTTCAGTTTTAAGCCCGGTGCCGCTAACAACACGGCGGCCGGGCTTTTTTCACGGCCGGATTACGATGTCAGCGCCGAACTTGATCGGAACTCTCAGCCATTTACATTCCCCTTTTCTCTTGTAAATAAAAAGATTCTAAAACTAGAAAAGGTTCCGGAAAGCAGATGCTTACGGAACCTTTTTCGTTATGCCGAATGGCTTTTTTTCGTCTGAACGGTTTCCCTGGACTTGATACCAAGTGATACGAACAAGCCGATCACAGATACGCCGATCAATATCATAAACAGAATGTGAAATCCGGAGATTAAACCGATCAGTGCTGAAGAAATAATGCTTCCGAAATAACGGAAGGTGGAAAAAATCCCGGATGCGATGCCGGACATGCCCGGTTCTACCGTCGCAAGAGAAGATACCTGCATGCTCGTCAGCCCCGCACCTGACGCGATGCCTCCTACAATAAGCGATGCCATAAGAAACGGAACGGAATGGGAATAAACCAAAAGCAGAAATAAGAGATTGGCTACGGCCATCAGCCCGAAGGACAGAAAAATCATTCTTCGCGCGCCCCATTTCTGATGCAGCTGAGCTCCGCCCCAGTTGCTGGCGGACATGAAAACAGAAAAGACTGACAGCGCCATGCCGCTGTGCGACGTATTCATGCTGAAGTGGCCGGTCATAAAGAGCGGCATAATCAATAACACGGCGTACATCATTAAATTGCTTAACAGGACCGACAGATTGGCGCTCGTAAAGGTCGTGTTTTTAAACAGGTCAAAATCAATAATCGGATGTTTCGTGCGCAGCTCCCGCCTGAAAAATAGCGGAACAAATATGAGAATGAGCAGCGCGTACACCCAATAGCCCAAAGAGCTTTCATTTTTCGTCAGAAGAATAATAGATACAATGCTTCCGGCAAGCAAAACGGACCCGATGATATCAAGCGGAGCGTCAGACGTTTCTTCTTTATATTTAGGAAACATCACTAATGCCGTCACGAGTGCGATCGCAAGAAACGGAATGTTGACCCAAAAGATCGAATGCCAGCTGAAGCTCTCAATTAAAAGAGAGCCGATAAACGGACCGAGAGCCGCGCCCAGACCGGCACCGAGGCCGAAAAAGCCGAATACTTTCGGAAGCCGTTTTTCAGACACGACATGGCGGATGATGGCGATGCTGTTTGGCGTAAGCAAAGCGCCGCCGGCAGCCTGAAGCGCCCGGAAGAAAATCAATAAGAAAAGACTTGGCGAGAGGGCGCACCCCAATGATGCGATGAGAAAAAGGCCGACGCCCCATAAATACATTTTTTTGTTTCCGTACATATCACCGAGTTTGCCGGCAATGGGCTGTGTCACGGCCATTACGATTAAATACACGGTCACTACCCATGTGATGCTGGCAATTGATTCGCTGAATGAGCGGGAAATGGATGAAAGGGCGACTGCGATCATCGTAGAATTGATGGGAACGAGTATGGCTCCCAGCAAAAGCGAAACGATCAGCGCCCATTCTTTCTTTGAACCCATCCTTCATCCTCCTTGGGGCCGGAAAATGACCGGCCGGTAATGCCTTTCATGAAAATCTCAGTGCTGTGTTTCAGCATCGTTTCCTCAGAGAGAGTAATGACTCTTTTCCCCAGCTGCAGCCGGTGTATAAAATAACCGAAAATCATCGTCATAAAGACGTCTGCATTAGCTTCTTCGCTGCCGGGGCTTATCATATTTTTCTTTGTCAGCTCTTTAAAGTAAACGATTAAATGCTTTTTCACGGATTGCGGATATACGACAATATCCTGCAGGACGTCTTCGAATAGTTCCGGTTCGCGCAGGCAGATGCGGAACACTTCTTTTTTTTGTTCCAATTGCTGCAGAAGGGTCGCGGCGAAATGAAGAAGATCCTCATACAGATCGCCTTCCGCCTTGGTGATCATGCTTTCCGGAGCCGGCGTCTGCTGTTCAATCATGGCTTTCATTAATCCTTGTTTGTTTTTAAAATTACGGAAAATCGTTGCTTCGCTTACTTTTGCTTTTTCTGCGATTTCTTTTGTTGTCGCTGCGCGGTATCCTTTTTGGATGATCAGATTCATCGCGGCGTCAATAATTCTCTTGTTCGTCGTTCTCAACATGTTTCACCTCGCGTAAATACTGGCAGGACAAGTATACACCCGCCCTGCCCGTCAATAAAGAGGGAAACCTAGCATGAAGCGCGTTTGACAATCGTAATCTTGCCGTTTGTCCCGTCCACCGTGACGATATCTCCGTCGTTGAGCCTGTCAGTCGCGGCACGTGTGCCGAGAACGGCCGGGAGCCCGTATTCTCTCGCGATGATCGCTGCATGTGACAGGATGCCGCCCGTGTCCGTAATGACGGCCTTTGCATCCTGGAACAGACTGGTCCACAGCGGTGTCGTCATTTTGCAGACAAGCACGTCTCCTGTTGAAAAACGGGAAAATTCACTTGCGTCACGAATGACTTTCACCGGGCCGCTTGCGATTCCGCTTGACGCCGCAAGTCCGTAAATTTGATGTTCAGTGTTTTTTTCATCTTCTGTGATGGAGCCGGTAATCTGTTCAGCCGTTTTCAGCTGTTCCGAAGTCGGAGTCCCGAGATAAGCGGGGGCTTCAAGCAATTGATATTGCTGGAAGAGCTGTTTTCGTTCAGCGGCTTTTTCCTGCATCGGAACCGGCGACACCAGCGCTTTCTCGACTTCATCGCTGTATAAGTACCACATATCCTCCCGATCATCGATTACGCCTTGTTTTTGAAGCAGCTCGCCGATTTTCAGAAGGCAAAGGCGCGCTTTGGCGTCCAGCATCGCATCAATATAAAAATGGTGATCATCTTTGATGACGGATGAAGACAATGTCCACTGATAATAGCGGTCAAACGTCTCCCGGAAGCCGTCATCTTCAATTCTATCCATAAAGTCGGCGTAGAGCTGTTTTCGTTTTTCTATCGTTTTATGAAATTCACTGTCAAAATCGTATCCGTTCCGGACATAGTTCTGAATGTTGGCCAAAGCGAAATAAGGGTTTTCCGCCCAAGTTTCTTCAATGAGATCATGACTTTTCACGGATCTCCAGCCGTATTCCTGTAAAAATTCACCGACTTGTTCGAGAAAGCGTTTTCCCTCATTTGATTGCAGAAGCGTCTGATGCAGCTCATCGGCATGAGAAACCGTAAAGACTCGCCGCAGCTCAGGGTTGTCTTTTACTTGTCCGGAAAGCAGCCAGAGCTGTCTGTCGGTCTCCAATGACTTATTCATGACGCCAGCCAGCATTTCGTACAGATGGGAGGTGTTTTCTTTCTCAACCTGTCCGTACATGGATTCCAGTATCATGTTTAACGCAACCTGCGGAAAGACAATATTGAAATGTTCTGCGTATCCTTTTAAATAGAAGTCTTGCAGGTTTCGGAACGCATCAAGGGCAGTCTCCGGCGTATGGTCTGTATGCGCCAGTTCGTCCAGCTTTTGATAAAAAGGCAGAAAGGTTTCCTGAATAATATCGTACATGCGGTCAGCCAAGACGGGGAAAAGCGCTTCTAACTGTTTTGCGGGCAGCTTGTCGTCCGTCTTATGCTGTCTGGAAAAAACACGGCCCTGATGAAGTTTGACACGCTCGATTTCGATGCCCATTACAGGGAATGCCTTCGTGCTCTCTTTGAGGCCGTATTCCAAAGCCGGCACAATGAGTGAGGCGAATAACGGGCTGACGGGGCCTTCAATATTGGCCTCCATATTGAGCCAAAAATCTTTCTGATCCCGGGGCGTCATGATAAATTCCCGTTCTTCGTCTGCCGCCTTCTGATCCTGCACGATCGTTGTAATCGGCCTGGCCTGAAGCAGATACAGCTTATTTTCGGCAAATCCGAATTCGAGATCCACGGGATAACCGTACAGTTCTTCCGTCTTTATCGTCAGCATGGCAAGCTCTTTGACGCTCTCGTCATCAAGGCAGAAGCGGTTTCTCATGTCAGCGGTCGTCTCTTTTTCCGTCACGCCTTCGTCTTTAGAAACGATATACATTTCTTTTAAGCCGATTTCTTTTTCAATCTGAAATGTGTCTTTATTGACGATAAATGTGTCGGGCGTCACGCTGCCGGAGACGATTGCTTCTCCGAGACCGTAGCTCGCGCTGATCATCAGTTCTCCGTCATCGTGTGTGACGGGGTTGCGGCTGAAAATGACCCCTGAAACCTCGGAATTGATAAGCCCTTGCACGACAACGCCCATTAACGGTTCTGCGGTGTCATTGTTCATTTTCTCTTTATAACCGCTGACCCGCGCCGAGAAGAAGGAAGCCCAGCATTCTTTCACTTTTCCGAGAAACTCTTCTTCTGTTTTGATATTTAAATAGGTTTCGTACTGGCCAGCGAAAGAAGCGCCTTCAAGATCTTCAGACGCGGAGGAGGAACGTACGGCGACAGAGGCGTATGTTTCTCTCAATTCATAAAACGAAGCGGTCAGTTCCTCCCGAAGCTCTTTTGAAAACGTGCCGTTCATAATGGCGCGCTCCATCTGTTCCTGATCTGCTTGAAGCCCGTTGTCTTCCATAAAACGTGTCAGGGCATTCGTCTGAATGATGAAACCGTCGGGAACGGGCAGCCCGTTTTTCGTCAGTTTAATCAGGTTCATTCCTTTTGCTCCTGCAGAGCGGCTCGATTCTTCCGCTTTTTGAAATCGCACTGAATACATGCGGTATGACCCCCTTTTTTTCCTCATCCAAGAAAATGATAGTAAACACTATCATTACATTGTAAAGAGGGAGGAAGAAACTGTCAAAGATACAAAGACCTAAACCTTCTCATCCTTTCGGCTGAAGAAAGGTAATTCGATTCATCTGGTTAATGGTTCAATGGATTTATATTCACAATTTTTTTGACAGATGATTGAAGACTGCTGAAAAAGGGTATTGTGATAGCAGGGGAACGATTGTCCGATTCTTCATTTTTTACTATAATCAGATGAGATGAAGAATTCCCGAGGAGGGTTTTTGTGATTACAAAAGCCGTTTTTGCATTATGTTTCCCTTTTATGCTGGTCGTCCTTTTTACGCGCGTCACGTTTAACCACTATGTGGCGATCGCTCTCACAGCCGCACTGCTTTTCGCATCCTATTTAAAGGGTTACACCGAAACGTATTTTATCGTTGGATTGGATGTCGTATCGCTGGTGGCCGGAGGGCTGTACATGGCCAAAAAAGAAGCAGACAAAAAGAAAGACAATGCCTGACATGGTGAATATGAAATAGAATGCCTGCTTTTACGCCATAAAAGCAGGTTTTTTATACAAAAATTGACTTGGTAAAAACAAACCATCGAACTTTAGTTCGTATTTTTAGTGATTTTGCCCGTCATTGTGTTACTATATCAATAGGAAGATTTCGTAAAGAAACGGAGGCTTTTTTGTGAAAGATCGTTTTGAGTTAGTCTCGAAATATCAGCCCCAGGGAGATCAGCCGCAAGCGATTGAGAAGCTTGTCAAAGGCATACAGGAAGGCAGAAAACACCAGACTCTCCTGGGTGCGACAGGGACGGGCAAAACCTTTACCGTGTCCAATCTGATTAAAGAAGTGAATAAACCGACACTGGTCATTGCCCATAACAAAACCCTTGCCGGACAGCTGTACAGCGAGTTTAAGGAGTTTTTCCCGAACAATGCTGTCGAATATTTTGTCAGCTATTACGATTACTATCAGCCGGAGGCGTACGTGCCTCAAACGGATACTTTTATAGAGAAAGACGCAAGCATTAATGATGAAATTGATAAACTGAGACACTCCGCGACATCCTCTCTGTTTGAACGGAGAGATGTCATTATTATTGCGAGTGTGTCATGCATATACGGTCTCGGTTCGCCTGAAGAATACCGGGAAATGGTTGTGTCGCTCAGACCGGAAATGGAGATTGAGCGGAACGAGCTGCTGAGAAAGCTTGTGGATATCCAGTATGCCCGCAATGATATCGACTTTCAGCGCGGGACGTTCCGCGTGCGCGGAGACGTTGTGGAAATCTTCCCGGCTTCCCGTGACGAACATTGTATCAGAGTGGAATTTTTCGGAGATGAAATTGAGCGGATCAGAGAGGTCGACGCTTTGACCGGAGAAATTCTCGGCGACCGTGACCATGTCGCGATTTTCCCGGCTTCCCACTTCGTCACCCGGGCGGAAAAGATGGAAAAAGCGATTCTGAATATTGAACAGGAGCTTGAGGAGCGCTTGAAAGTGATGCACGAAAACGGCAAGCTCCTTGAAGCGCAGCGGCTTGAGCAGCGGACGAGATATGATCTTGAAATGATGCGGGAAATGGGTTTTTGCTCAGGGATCGAGAACTATTCAAGACATTTGACGCTCCGACCGCCGGGCTCTACGCCGTATACGCTGCTTGATTATTTTCCGGATGATTTTATGATTGTCGTTGATGAATCACATGTGACGATTCCGCAGGTGCGCGGCATGTTCAACGGTGACCAGGCGAGAAAACAGGTGCTTGTCGATCACGGGTTCCGCCTGCCGTCAGCGCTTGACAACCGTCCGCTCCGATTCGAGGAATTTGAGAAACACATGCACAATATCGTGTACGTGTCGGCGACTCCGGGACCGTATGAAATTGAGCATACGCCGGAAATGATCGAGCAGATCATCAGACCGACGGGACTCCTCGATCCCCTCATTGACGTCCGGCCGATCGAAGGACAGATTGATGATCTGATCGGCGAGATACAGGCGAGGATTGAACGGAATGAACGCGTTCTCGTGACGACTTTAACGAAAAAAATGTCAGAGGATCTGACCGATTATCTCAAGGAAATCGGCATCAAGGTCAATTATCTGCATTCCGAGATTAAGACGCTTGAACGGATTGAAATCATCCGTGACCTCCGCCTCGGAAAACATGATGTGTTAATCGGCATCAACCTGCTGAGGGAAGGGCTTGATATTCCGGAAGTGTCACTTGTCGCCATTCTCGATGCGGATAAAGAAGGCTTTCTCCGTTCTGAGCGTTCGCTGATTCAGACGATCGGACGGGCGGCACGAAACGCGGAAGGCCGCGTCATCATGTATGCCGATAAAATCACGAATTCGATGGAAATCGCGATTAATGAAACGAAGCGCCGCCGGGAACAGCAGGAGCGCTTTAACGAAATTCACGGCATTACGCCGCAAACGATCAATAAGGAAATCCGCGATGTGATCCGCGCGACGCAGGCCGCTGAGGATAAAGAAGAATATAAAACAAAAGCCGCGCCTAAACTGGCGAAGATGACGAAGAAAGAACGCCAGAAAGTCGTTGAGCAAATGGAGCACGAAATGAAAGAAGCGGCCAGAGCGCTTGATTTCGAGCGGGCGGCAGAGCTTCGTGATTTACTGTTAGAGCTTAAAGCGGAAGGATGATGAACACATGGCAATTGACCGGATCGAGGTGAAAGGCGCAAGGGCGCACAATTTAAAAAACATTGATGTAACGATTCCGCGGGATCAGCTCGTCGTCGTGACGGGGCTGTCCGGATCGGGAAAATCATCCCTTGCCTTTGACACCATTTACGCGGAAGGACAGAGGCGGTATGTTGAATCGCTTTCTGCCTATGCGCGCCAATTTTTAGGGCAGATGGATAAGCCGGACGTTGATGCGATCGAAGGGCTTTCTCCGGCGATCAGCATTGACCAGAAAACGACGAGCCGCAATCCGCGGTCAACCGTCGGAACGGTAACGGAGATTTATGATTATCTCCGGCTGCTGTACGCGAGAGTCGGGAAGCCGCACTGCCCGGAGCACGGCATTGAAATTACGTCGCAAACGATTGAACAGATGGTTGACCGGATTCTTGAATATCCGGAGCGGACGAAGCTTCAAGTGCTTGCGCCGATCATCTCAGGCAGAAAAGGCGCCCATGTCAAAGCGCTTGACCAAATCAGAAAGCAAGGTTACGTAAGGGTGCGGATTGACGGAGAAATGGCCGAGCTTTCCGACGATATTGAACTTGAAAAAAACAAAAAGCATTCCATTGAAGTAGTCATTGACCGGATTGTCGTCAAGGAAGGGGTTGCCGCCCGGCTTTCCGACTCACTGGAAACCGCGCTCCGCTTAGGGGAAGGCCGTGTCATGATAGATATCATCGGTCAGGAGGAGCTGATGTTCAGCGAGCATCACGCCTGTCCGCTGTGCGGTTTTTCTATCGGAGAGCTTGAACCCCGGCTGTTTTCGTTTAACAGCCCGTTCGGCGCCTGCCCGACTTGTGACGGTCTCGGCTTGAAGCTGGAAGTGGACCCTGAGCTCGTCATTCCCAATCCTGAGCTGTCATTAAAAGAACACGCCATCGCGCCGTGGACGCCGATCAGTTCACAATATTATCCGCAGCTGCTTCAGGCGGTCTGCTGCCATTACGGCATTGATATGGAGACTCCGGTCAAAGACCTGCCGAAGCATCAGCTTGATAAAGTGCTGTACGGCAGCGGCGATGAACGGATCTACTTTAAATACGAGAATGATTTCGGACAAGTGCGCGAAAATGAAATTGAATTTGAAGGTGTGCTGCGCAATATCGAGAGACGGTATAAAGAGACAAGCTCCGATTATATCCGTGAACAGATGGAGCAGTACATGTCACAGAAGCCGTGCCCGACGTGCAAAGGCTACCGGCTGAAGAAAGAAGCGCTTGCCGTTTTGGTCAACGGGCGCCATATCGGCACCATTACCGAGCTTTCCGTCGGCGATGCGCTGGAATTTTTCAAAAACCTGACGCTGTCTGAGAAAGATATGCAGATTGCCGATTTAATTTTAAGAGAGATTGTGGAGCGGCTCAGCTTCTTAGATAAAGTCGGTCTTGATTACCTGACGCTGAGCCGGGCGGCGGGAACGCTGTCAGGCGGAGAAGCCCAGCGTATCAGGCTTGCGACGCAGATCGGCTCCCGTTTGTCAGGCGTCCTGTACATTCTTGATGAGCCGTCCATCGGCCTTCACCAGCGTGACAATGACCGTCTGATCAGCGCGCTGAAAAACATGAGGGATCTCGGCAACACACTGATTGTCGTGGAGCATGATGAAGATACGATGATGGCTGCCGATTATTTGATAGATATCGGTCCGGGTGCCGGCATTCACGGCGGCCGCGTCATATCGGCGGGGACGCCTGAAGAAGTGATGAATGATGCGGACTCTCTGACCGGACGTTATTTGTCAGGGGCTCAATTCATCCCGATGCCTCCGGAGAGAAGAAAGCCTGACGGCCGGTTCATTGAAATCAAAGGCGCTTCAGAAAACAACCTGAAAAAAGCGAACGCCAAATTCCCGCTCGGCACTTTTACGGCGGTGACAGGTGTGTCCGGTTCCGGAAAAAGCACGCTTGTGAATGAAATTCTGCATAAGGCGCTTGCGCAAAAGCTTCATAAAGCCAAAGCGAAACCGGGAAGCCATAAAGAAATCAAAGGCCTTGACCACCTTGATAAGGTGATCGACATCGACCAGGCGCCGATCGGCCGGACACCGAGATCAAACCCGGCAACTTACACGGGCGTGTTTGATGATATCCGCGATGTATTCGCGCAGACAAATGAAGCAAAGGTGCGCGGCTATAAAAAAGGCCGGTTCAGTTTTAATGTAAAAGGCGGGCGCTGTGAGGCCTGCCGCGGCGACGGCATCATTAAAATTGAGATGCACTTCCTTCCTGACGTGTACGTTCCGTGTGAAGTGTGCCACGGCAAACGTTACAACCGGGAGACGCTGGAGGTCACATACAAAGGAAAAAGCATTTCTGACGTTCTGGATATGACGGTGGAAGATGCTCTGTCTTTCTTTGAAAATATCCCGAAAATCAAACGCAAGCTTCAAACGCTTGCCGATGTCGGACTCGGGTATGTGACGCTCGGCCAGCCGGCGACGACGCTGTCAGGCGGAGAAGCGCAGCGCGTCAAGCTTGCTTCCGAACTGCATAAGCGTTCCACCGGCCGGACGCTGTATATTTTGGACGAACCGACGACAGGCCTCCACGTTGATGATATCGCAAGGCTTTTGGTTGTGCTTCAAAGACTCGTCGATAACGGAGATACCGTTTTGGTCATTGAACATAATCTCGATATCATTAAAACGGCGGACTACATCGTCGATCTGGGACCTGAAGGCGGAGCGGGCGGCGGCACGATTGTAGCCTCCGGGACGCCTGAAGAAGTTGTCGAAGTGAAAGAATCATATACAGGCCGCTATCTGAAACCGGTAATGGAACGAGATAGAAAACGGATGAAAACATTGCTGGCCGAAAAAGAAACGGCAGCCACGTAATAGATCAATAAAAACAGCCCAAAACTCATCGGTTTTGGGCTGTTGTTGTTACAGGCTTTTTTTCTGTTGGGGAAGCTGTCTGCTTAAATGCATTAAGTCCTGCAGAATATGGGTGCTGCTGCTGTCCAGCAGCACTTTTATATATTGGATATCATGGGAAATGGGAAGAGGGGCTGCTTTGATCTGTTCCAATTCAGCCAGCATTTCGCTGTTCATTCTTTTCTGTTCGCGAATTAAATTTCGAAGACTCTCTTCCGTTACTTGGGCGTTTTCGGGATCTTTCTCCATTTGTATGTCCTCCTTGCATACGGTCAGGCTTTGTTACATATTGTAATCGGTTCGGGGAAAAGATTCTATAGTGAAATCTCTGAAATCAAAAATTACGTATAACGAAGCATGTCCTTAGCATGAAAATGAAACCCGCCCATTCGTCATACGTATGTATAAGGAAGGGTTTTTACATTACGGCACAGGGAGTGTTTTTATTGAACCGAAATCAAGCGATTATCGCATCAATCTGTTATTTCAGCGTGTTTCTCGCGCCGCTCATTCTTCCGATTGTGGCTTACTTTGTCGTCGATGAAAAAGAGACGAAGCGGCATGCCATGCGCGCTCTGATTTCCCATATCATTCCGTTTGCGGGATTGCTGATTGTGACCGCGGGTGTTGTCGGCGGATTGATTACGGCTCAAGGGGAGAGTATGGTGCCCGTTTTTGTTATGATAACAGGAGCAGCTGTTTATTTTCTGATCCTCATCGGAATGGTCATTTGGAATATCGTGCAGGGAATTAAGGTGTTACGCCAGGTGTAAGAAAAGTCGGGGGAGGAGTTTTGTATGAAACAGGAGAAAGAACGGATTTTAAAGCTTGTGGAAGACGGCATGCTGACGGCGCAGGAAGCACTGACGCTCATTGAAAAACTGGATCATGAATATAAAGAAAAAGAAGAGCAGATCACCGCATTATCTGCGGAGGTCCAGGAACCTGCGGAAGGTTTCGAAAGCGGGGCAAAAGGAAGCCAAAAGCCGTCGCTCGGGGCGAAGCTGTTCGACTGGATTGATTCTGCCGTCAAAAAAGTGAAGGAAGCGGATCTTGACCTGAATTTCGGCCACGCACACGAAGTGCAGCATATTTTTCAATTTAAAGACAGTGAATTCTCGGCCATTGATATGCAGATCGCAAACGGCAGCGTCAATATCGTGCCGTGGGCGGATGAAGATATCAGAGCGGAGTGCCAGGCGAAAGTGTACCGGGCGGACAGTCAGGAGGCGGCGCGCACCGCATTTCTTCAGCACATTGAGTGTGAAGTGAAGGGCAATAAGTTTTTTGTCCGCACGGAAAAGAAAACGATGAAAACGAATGTCACGCTTTATGTTCCCCAGAAAGAGTACGATAAGATAAGAGTGAAGCTGTTTAACGGACCGATCAGAGGGGAACATTTACATGTAAAAGAATTCTCGGCGAAAACGACAAACGGCGTACTGTCATTCTCTCATTTGACGGCTGATAAAGCGTCGGCGGAAACGGCTAACGGACAAATCAAGCTGGCCGGACATCAATGCGGCGCGATTGAAGCGGAAACGATCAACGGCTTGATTGATTTGCGCGGATCGAGTGAATCCATTGACGTTCAAAGCTTTAACGGCAATATCATGCTTACCGTGACAGCGCCGCACTGCCGCTCCATCTACACGAAAACGACGACCGGAAACGTGGAGATCGCTCTGCCTGATGATTCGGCGGTGAAAGCGGAGCTGAAAAGCAATCTCGGCTCTCTCAGCCATGAGCTGATTGATGCGGAAATTTTAAAGGAAAAGAATGATACCATTCAAAAAGAACTGATGCTGGCATCAAATCAAGGCCATGATCAGCATCTCTCGATTTTCTCAGAATCGTTAACAGGAGCCATTAAGCTCAAGCATACTCAGAGGTGATTGGATGAAAAGACTTTACCGTTCAGAAAAAAACCGTAAAATCGCCGGTGTCGTCGGCGGTTTGGCGGAGTACATCAATATGGATGCGTCGCTTTTGCGCATTATCACCGTTGTATTAGCGCTTGTCACGAGCGGAATCGTGCCGATTGTATATATTATCTGGTGTTTTGTCGTACCTTTAGAAGGAGATTTGAAATAAATGATCAAATGGGCAGTCAGCATTTTAGTAAATGCGTTATTATTAATCGTTATCGCGGGATATTTTGATTCCGTCCATATCAGCAGTATCGGAGCGGCTGTCATCGCCAGTGTGATTCTTTCTGTGTTAAATGTGCTGATCAAACCGATCATCGTCATATTGACATTGCCCGTCACGGTTGTGACCCTCGGCCTCTTTCTGTTTGTCATCAACGCCATTACGTTAATGATGACCGCAGCCTTGATGGGAGACAGCTTTCAGATTGACGGGTTCGGCACCGCCATTTGGGCATCCGTCGTGCTGTCCGTTTTCCACTTGCTGATTCAAAAAGGCATATTGGAGCCGCTTAGAAAAGGGTAAAAAACGAGCTGTCCCGAGAGGGCAGCTTTTTTATGTGCGGTTTACATAAGCGGCGGCCTCCTGACGCAACATAATGCATAGGGAGGTAATGAGATGAAACTTGTGATGACGCTCTTTTTTCTGATTGGTTTGCTTTGTGTAAGTCCTTCTGCGGATGCGGCGCGCAAAGAATCGGCAATCCCCGTGAATCAGCAGGAATTCGGACAGCCGCCTCATTACATACCGCTTCTGGAGAATCCTCCCCAAATCGAAGTAAAGGCGGAAATGAAAAGAAACCTGTTCATACAGGCTCATGTACGGAATGCTGACTATCAAGCGTTTTCGGCGTTTCTTTTTTATAAACAAAGCAATGAGCTGGGGTTTAAAATGGTGCCGATGGAGCCCGCGCCAGGCGCAATCCGGCTGTTTACGGCCCAGGTTTCAAAACGGGATATCTGGAATGGAGAATTGGAATATTACCTCGTTTTCACCAACGGCAGACAGCGGGCGGAATCGGAGAAAAAGCGGCTGAAGCTGGACGGCTATCAAGCCGATTTGAATCATATTCCCGAGCTGATGATTACGGAGCTTGCGGTTGATACGAAAAATGAAGACGGCGCTGATGCCTATGAATTTATCGAGGTGTATAACACGACGGACAGGCCCATTCATTTTAAAGACTATCACATCCGCTACCGCTATCCGAAGGAAGGGCCGGAATCAGATATGATATGGAGGCCGAAAGAAGATACCGTCATTCCGTCAGGCGGGACTTACGTGTTTTGGCTGAGACGCGCCGCATCAGAACTGACGATAGATGATTTCAACCGCTATTACGGGACACGCCTGAAGGAGGGAAAACATCTCGCCGTCATCGAAGGGACGGACGGAATGTCCAACGGCCGCCCGCGTACGGTGGTGCTGTCGGCAAATACCGGAAAGGGTATCGCCTCAGCGCATTACCGGAAACACGCTTTCCGCCGGCTGACTTCTTTGCTGTACAAATATCCGCTGAACGGAACGGGAGAATTGCTGAGGATCTCCACGAGCGAGCATAAGCCGTCACCGGGCTCTGTTTTTCAGGCGCAGATCCCGCAGCAGAAAAGGGTGATAAAACCTGACAAGGAAAAACCGGTCATCGAAGACCTTACAGACAGAAAGCCCGTCCGGCCCGCTGAAAGCATTGAATTAAAGGCTGACATAAAAGACAAAAACCTTGTCAAAACAGCCGCGTTTTATTACCGGACCAATGAGAAAAAACCATTCAAACGAATTCTGGCCGAAAAAGACCGCAACGACAGCTTATACCATCACATTCTTTATTCCCCGGAACTGCTCGGCCAGGATCAGCTTGAGTATTATATCGCAGCCAGTGATGGAGAAAATGAAGCAAAAACGCCCGTCAAGATGATTGACATTGAACAGACGAGCAAATCACACGGACTCAGAATGAATGTTGAACCCGAAGATACGATATCCGGCACCTATCTGCTCAAAGCGACTTCCGACGTCAGCCCCGATAAGATCAAGCTGTGGATTGACGGCAAACGGCAGGAGACCCGGCCGGCCTTGGAAAAAGAAGTCTATTTCGCCTTCGATGCCCGGAAAACGAATCTTTATTTTCAAAACACCGTCATGATGGAAAACGAGGTGCTGCACATTTTTGACGATCCGTCTCACCGCTACAGAACGCACTCGGTTCTCCTTCCGGAACGTCTGCTGCAAAAAGGGGGCAAAACACAGAAAGTATCCATCCGTTCGGGCTCAAAGGTTTCTCCGTATGACACGGGAGAGAATCGGGATGATTTTGTCGTGAAACATGCCCGTCTGGTGCTTTCGGACGGAACGGTGATCAAAGACGGGAAGACGGATCCGGCTGAGCAGCTGTTTATCGGTGACGGCAGGCGGGCGAATCAGCAGAAGACCTTCTCATTCAGCCTGCCGGATCACTTGTTTACGTCACGGCTGCTGCCGTGGAATACGGCGAAGCTTTCTGAAGGCTATCACCACATTTTTGTTAGCGACGGTGAGGAGCAGCTGAGCCAGTCTGTGCGGGTGGACAATACGGGGCCGAAGATTGTCCCGAATATTAAAGAAGGCGCGGCGCTGAAAGGTAATGTTGAGCTGAATGCGGACATCCGTGACAAATGGAGCAAAGTGGAAGAGGTCAAAGCGTTTTTGGACGGAGAAAGCATTACGCTCCCGCATCACACGTCATCAGCCGATCTTAAGCCCGGAAAACATACCCTTACTATCATTGCGGCAGACCTTGCCGGAAATGAAACAACCTCCGTCCGCACCTTCCATATCAAACGGGAGGAGCCGAACCAGCCGGAGCTTGCTGATCAAAAAATCGGCGCCCACAAAGCAAAGCTGTCCGTCCGGGTAAAAGACCCGACGAAGGATGACATGAATGTATCATTTTACCGGGGCTTCCGTTATACCGCGCGGAATCCGGGCAGCGTGAAAGTGTATAAACACGCCTCATTAACGGAACCGCCGAGGGGCATAAAAGAAAATGAAATGCCGTTTACCCTGCCGGAAATGAACCGCATCTCGGCAAATGACGGAAAAACCGTTTCGGCGGAAAGTATGGAGCGTTTTCCTTATCACCGGTTCGAAGTCTCCGTTGACCCGTCTATCGACGAAACGGATCTGGCCGAGGCGGTCTGGAAAGGAAGCTCTCTGCCCGGCCGAAAGGTAACCATGTATATTTGGAATTACCGGACAAGCCGCTGGCAGGAGGCGGACAGCGTCCTTGCCAAAGATAAAAAGCCGTTTACATTAAAAGCCGCCGTTTCCGCAGCGGATGTGGTGAAGAACTCAAAAATGAATGTCATCGTGCAGGATCAAATACCTGCGAAAGGCAATTATACGTTTGTCTGGATGTCGGATACACAGTATTACGCACAAGGGCACCCGCACATTTTTGACAAAATGACGGAGTGGATCAAAGAAAATAAGGAAAAGCACAATATTAAATATGTCTTTCATACTGGTGATATCGTCGATGATTCAATGGTGATGAAACAGTGGAAAAACGCCGATCACTCCATGCGGACGCTTGATAAGGCGGGGATTCCGTACGGAGTGCTTGCCGGCAATCACGACGTCGGCCATAAAGACGGCACATACCGAACCTTCGGGGATTTCTTCGGGAGCCGCCGGTTTGAACAGAACATGCATTACGGCGGATCATACAAAAATAACCGCGGGCATTATGATCTGCTGTCGGCAAGCGGGAACGATTTTATTATGATTTATATGGGCTGGGGCATTACGGAACAAGAGATTGACTGGATCAATCAAGTGCTGAAGAGGTATCCGGACCGAACCGCCATCTTATGCTTTCATGAGTACTTGCTTGTGAGCGGAAATCGAAGTCCGATCGGGGAAACGATCTATCGAAAAGTCGTCAAGCCGAATCGCAATGTGGCGATGGTATTAAGCGGCCATTACCATAACGCCATGAAAAAAACCGATGCGCTTGACGATGACGGGGACGGAAAACCGGACCGCCTCGTCCACCAAATTCTGACCGACTACCAGGACGGTCCGGAAGGGGGACAGGGCTTTATGCGCATGATGCAATTCGATCAGGCCGCCAATCAGGTTCACATGTTCTCCTACTCGCCGTACACGGATGACATCAATTACTATGACACCGATCTGTTCGCTGATAAAGACGAATTCTCAGCAGAAATGGATTTACAGCCGAAGAGGAAAAGGGTGGCGACCGATTATTTTGAATGCAACGTCTATACGAACGAACTGCTCGGTCATAAAAAACACGTAAAAAGCGGAAAAACCGCAAATTGGGTCTGGGACGGCCTGCAGCCTGATTCCGTTTATTACTGGTACACCGTCGTTAAGGACCCGTACAACGGCAAAACAATATCACCGCTGTGGATGTTCAAAACGGGAAATACGCCGTATCGCCCGGCTCCGGATCAGTTTGATTTCAGGCATGCCTCAAACCCATAACGAAAAAAATACAGCCTGCTGATCGCTCAGAAGAAAATCTGACGGTCAGCAGGATTTTTTCTGTACGTAAATGGCGGCGCCCTGCTGTAATAAGTGCTTTTGACTTTTTTATGTCCCTTTTCTATACTAAAATCGATTGGTTTTCGTAATATGCAGGAGGAAACATAATGAACAGTAAAACCGGGACAAAAGAAAGAATTATTCAAACCTCTGCATATCTTTTTCAGATTCAGGGATACCATGCGACTGGTTTGAACCAAATTATAAAAGAGAGCGGAGCACCCAGAGGGTCTGTGTATCATCACTTTCCAAACGGAAAAGCAGAACTCGCCATTGCGGCGATCAAATATACGGGAAGATGCGTTGAAAAGCAAATACAGAATAGTATGTCTCAATTCGCGGACCCTATAGAAGCGATTCAGCACTTTATTCATGTAACGGCTGAACAGTTTAATGATCCGCAGAATATTGAGGGCGTGCCGGTTGGATTGCTGGCGGGTGAGACCGCTCTGATCAATGAAACGTTAAGATGCACATGTGTTGAGGTGTTCAAGAAGTGGACGGATGTGTTTGCGGCAAAATTTCTTGAGCATGGGTTTGAACAAGAGGAAGCGGAGAAGCTCGGGGTGACAATCAACTCGATGATTGAAGGCGCAATCATGTTTTCACTGGCTCATAAAAACAAAGAACCGCTGCTGCTGATTTCAAAACAGGTTCCGTATATTGTCCAAAACAGAGGGTAGCATTTTATGACTCTTTTCTTTATAAAAATAGCTACCAGAACCCCAGCCTCTTTGTTTTGACAGAGTCATAGAGAACATTCACCGGCTTGATTTGAAAATGGCAGATCAAAAAAACATCTCCAACCCGTAACGGTTGGAGATGTTTCATTTCACCCTGTCCATATAATGCACGAATGTGTAGCGGTCGCCTCTGTAGGCGGATTTGACGTGCTCAAAGGCAGTGCCGTCCTGCAGATAAGTGGTCCGCTTGATATAGAGGACGGGGGCGCCGGGCTGGATACCGAGCAGCTCAGCTTCTTCCTCGGAAGCGGCTCCCGGTTCAAGCTCTTGTTTTGCCCGTGAGATCGGCATCTGATTGTACGCTTCAATATGCTCATACATGGATGATTGAAAATGGGAGGCGTCCAGTTTTCCCGCCTTGTCAAACGGAATGTACGAGGCTTCAATCGCCATCGGGATATCATTTGCCAGCCGGACGCGGATGATTTTATGAAGCGTTGCCGGACAGCCGCATCCCAGGATAGAAGATAATTCTTCCGTCGCCTGAATCAGCTGGTATTCGGCAAGTCTGCTCCCCGGCTTCATGCCCCGGCTTCTCATATCTTCCGTAAAGCTTGTCAGCCCTTGAAGCGGCTGTTCCATCTTCAGTTTGCTGACGAACGTTCCCCGGCCTTTCTGCCTGTATAAAAATCCTTCATTCACCAGATTGGAAAGCGCTTGGCGCACCGTCATTCGGCTGATGCCGAATTGTTCGGCGTATTCCCGCTCCGACGGAAGCAGCGCATCCGCTTTCAGCTCGCCGTTTTTGATTTGTGTTTTTAATTGTTCCATAATCTGAAAGTAAATCGGAATCGGAGATTGTTTATCAATCTGCATAGGTCAAATCCTTTCAATCGCCGCCCGCAGCCTGTTCATCAATCAAGACCGTCACATCCGGATGCGCGTGCAGGGCGGAGGCGGGGAATGCTTCGCTGATGCGCCCGTCCAGAAGCTGCTTCACCGCGTGGGCCTTGCTTTTTCCGGATGCCATGATCAAAATCCGTTTGCCGGACAAAATCGTCCCGATCCCCATTGTCAGGGCTTTTACAGGGACTTGATCAATTGACGGAAAGTACCGCGCATTCGCCTGTCTTGTCTCTTCATTCAGCTCAACAACATGGGTTCGGGATTCAAATGGCGTCCCGGGTTCATTAAAGCCGATATGGCCGTTGTGTCCGATGCCTAAAAGCTGTATATCCGCTCCGCCGAGTGTTTGAATCAATCGGTCATAGCGTCCGCATTCGGCATCAAGATCGTCTGCCCGTCCGTCAGGGAGAAAGTGGCGGTCCTTTCGGCTGTCGATATGTGCAAAAAAATGTGTATTCATATAATAATGATAGCTGTTTTTGTCCTCGGGAGAAAGCCCGGCGTATTCATCAAGGTTGATCGTCGTGACATTTCGGAATGACAAGCCTTCTGAGCGGTGCATCCGCACAAGTTCTTTGTATACGCCTTCAGGAGTGCCTCCCGTCGCAAGGCCGAGAACGGCATCCGGCTTTTGTTTCACTGTTTCAGCGATAATCGCTGCGGCTTTTTCACTTAATTCTTCATAATGTCTGCATGTGATAACGTTCATGTCCAATCAGCCTCCCTTGAGATATATGCGGTGTTTCCGCGGCAAATCGTGGCCAGCACGCCGCACTGTCCGTCCGTCAGAACAACGTCGGCGTCTTTTCCTTCCGCGATGCTTCCTTTACGGTCGAATATGCCGAGGCGGCGGGCCGCATTTGCCGATGTCATATTTGCTATATCCGGCCATGAGCAGTTTGTAAACCTGCGCATGAGCGCTGCGCCTTCATTCATTTTTAAAATGGAACCGGCCAGCGTCCCGTCAGAGAGAAGCGCCGTGTCCCCGCGAACGGTGACTTTTTGTCCGCCGAACTCGTATTCTCCGTCCTTAAGCCCTTTTGCCCGCATGGAGTCTGTAATCATGATCAGGTTTTGGCTTCCTTTCGCCAAATAGGCAAGCTTAACGGCCAAAGGATGGGAATGAATGCCGTCGGTGATCAGCTCCGCCGTGATGCGGCCGCAGGCGAGAGCCGTGCCGATGCCCCCCGGCTCACGGTGATGAAAGGAGCTCATGGCGTTGAAGAGGTGCGTCATATGCACCGCCCCGGCATCCGCCGCTTTTTGTAAAAGCTCGGCTCCCGCGTCTGTGTGTCCCATTGACGGGATGATGTTTTGGTTTTTTAAATAACGGATCAGGCTGAAATCAGGATCTTCTTCCGGCGCAAGCGTCACGATTTTGATCAGCCCTCCCGAGAGCCGCTCCCATTTCTGAAAGAGCCCGGCATCAGCAGGAGTAATCCATTGTTTCGGCTGTGCTCCCGCCTTTTTCGGAGAGACAAACGGTCCTTCTAAATGAATGCCGATCAACTCAGCGCCTTTTTGGGCCTGCGGTGAGGAAGACGCCCATTTTTTGGCGTTGACGAGCGCTTTTTCAATGTTTTCGTGCTGCTGTGTGATCGTTGTCGCTAGAAAAGAGGTTGTTCCTTCTTCGGGCAGCCGGGCGGACATTGTATCAAGAGCTGCAACATCAGCATCCATCGTATCCGCGCCGTATCCGCCGTGAATATGGATATCAATCATTCCGGGAAGCGCATATGAACCCTCGGGCGCCTTCCATTCCTTCTCATACGTTTCTTGCGGTCTTGTTTTCCCCGCGTAAGAAATGATGCCGTTCTTTATACCGAGAAATCCGTTTCGGATGATTTCTTCTTCTGTTACGATGTCCGCACCGCTGATTAACAAGCTTTCAGCCACTTTAAAACACGCCTTTCTGGTTAGTTGTTAGTTTTATTTTACTCCTTTTCAGACTAGTTATCTAGACCAGTTATGCCGGAATTGTATAAATCTGTTTTGGTTCAGACGGTAAAGTGATAAAATATAACTGTTCAAAGCTCGGAACATCCCAGAACAGGAGGAACATATCTTGGCAAAGGTTCGGACCAAAGACGTAATGGAGCAGTTCCATTTAGAATTGATCAGCGGAGAAGAAGGGATTAACCGCCCGATTACGATGAGTGATTTATCACGGCCCGGTATTGAAATCGCCGGTTATTTTACATATTACCCGAGAGAACGGGTGCAGCTTTTAGGAAAAACGGAGCTGTCATTTTTCGATCAGCTTCCCGAGGAAGATAAGAAACAGCGGATGAAATCGCTGTGCACCGATGTGACGCCGGCTATCATACTTTCCAGAGATATGCCGATCCCGCCGGAGCTTGTAGAAGCTTCCGAGCAAAACGGTGTGCCTGTGCTCAGATCCCCTCTGAAAACAACCAGGCTGTCAAGCAGGCTGACGAATTTTCTTGAGAGCCGTCTCGCGCCGACAACGGCCATTCACGGCGTGCTTGTGGATATATACGGCGTCGGCGTGCTCATTACGGGAAAAAGCGGAGTCGGTAAAAGTGAAACGGCGCTGGAGCTTGTCAAACGAGGCCATCGTCTTGTCGCGGATGACTGCGTTGAAATCCGGCAGGAGGATCAGGATACCCTTGTCGGGAACGCGCCTGATCTGATTGAGCATCTGCTCGAAATCAGGGGGCTCGGCATTATAAATGTCATGACGCTGTTCGGAGCGGGCGCCGTCAGAAGCAATAAAAGAATTACAATCGTCATGGACCTTGAGCTTTGGGAGCAAGGGAAACAATACGACCGTCTCGGACTTGAAGAAGAAAAAATGAAAATCATTGATACGGAAATTACAAAACTGACCATTCCCGTTCGCCCGGGGCGGAATCTCGCCGTTATTATCGAAGTTGCGGCGATGAACTTCAGATTGAAGCGGATGGGCTTGAATGCTGCCGAGCAATTCACGAATAAGCTGGCGGATGTCATTGAGGACGGCGAACAAGACGAATAGGAGTTGGCAATGATATGAATGAAGCAGGAACACCAATCAATCCGATTGCCTTTCAGCTCGGGCCTTTATCCGTGCACTGGTACGGAATCATTATCGGCGCGGGCGCGTTATTAGGGCTTTGGATGGCCATGAGGGAGAGTGAAAAGCGGGGGCTGAATAAGGACATTTTTATTGATCTTGTTCTTTTCGCCATCCCGATCGCAATCATTTGCGCAAGGGCATATTATGTGCTTTTCGAGTGGAGCTATTACTCGGAACACCCCGGGGTAATCATTAAAACTTGGAGAGGCGGCATTGCGATTCACGGCGGATTAATCGGCGCGATCGCAACGGGAATTGTCTTTTCAAAAGTAAGAGGCATCTCATTCTGGAAGCTGGCGGATATTGCCGCGCCGAGTATTCTGCTTGGCCAGGCCATCGGGCGCTGGGGGAACTTTATCAACCAGGAGGCTCACGGTGAAGCGGTCAGCCGGTCATTTTTGGAAAGTCTGCATCTTCCGGATTTCATCATTAATCAGATGTACATAGACGGACAATATTATCACCCGACGTTTTTGTATGAATCGCTGTGGAGTTTTGCGGGCGTCGTGATTCTGCTTCTGCTCCGCCGCGTGAACCTGCGCAGGGGCAATCTGTTTTTGACGTATGTGATCTGGTATTCAATCGGCAGATACTTTATTGAGGGAATGCGGACGGACAGCCTGATGCTTACGAGCCAGCTTCGGATCGCGCAGGTCATTTCCATTGTGCTGATTGTACTTGCGATTATTTTAATGATTTTCAGACGCATGAAGGGGTATGCCGATAAGCGGTATGCCGACACGGACTGACGCCTGAAATCGGAAAGGACATAAGATGACTGATAAACGTGTAACCGCCATTTTATTCGATCTCGACGGCACGCTGATTGACACGAATGAACTGATTATCGCTTCTTACCTTCATACGCTTGATCATTATTGCCCGGGGCAGTTCAAAAGGGAAGATGTGCTTCCGTTTATCGGCCCGCCTCTGTATGAAACGTTTTCAGGCATTAATGCTGAAAAGTGCGATGAGATGATCAGCATGTACAGAGCATTCAACCATGAAAAGCACGATGAGCTCGTCACGGAGTACGAAACGGTTTATGAAACGCTTGATGAATTGAAAAAAGCGGGCTATCAGCTCGGGATTGTCACCACAAAGCTGAGGGATACAGTGAATATGGGATTGAAGCTGACAGGCATCGGGGCGTTTTTCGATACTGTCGTCACGCTTGATGATGTTAAGCATCCGAAGCCTGACCCCGAGCCTGTGCGGCTTGCTCTCAGCCGGCTGGGGTGCGATCCGTCGGAAGCCCTAATGGTCGGTGACAATTATCACGATGTCATGGCGGGAAAAAACGCCGGCACGAAAACAGCTGGCGTCGCGTGGACGATTAAAGGCGCACAGACGCTTTCCGCCTATGAACCCGATTATATGCTCGAGAAAATGAGTGATTTATTGCACATCACCGGAGTGAAGTAATCCGTGAGAAAAACAGACCGCCATCCGGTTGCAGGTGCAAATTCATTGTGGCATGTTTATCAGACGGTTCCCTTTCTGAAGGTGATGAAAAATTTCATCATCATTCAGATCGCAAGGTATACGCCGTTTTTAAGCGTGAAAAACTGGCTGTACCGAACCTTTTTGAAAATGAATGTCGGAAAACAGACGTCATTCGCGCTGATGGTGATGCCGGATATCATGTTTCCCGAAAAAATCACTGTCGGAAAAAACAGCATCATCGGCTACAATACGACGATTTTGGCTCATGAATACTTAATACATGAGTACCGGACCGGTTTTGTCACAATCGGTGACGAGGTGATGATCGGGGCAAACACAACCATTCTGCCCGGCGTCACCATCGGGAGCGGAGCCGTTGTATCAGCCGGCACCCTGGTGCACAAAGATGTCCCGGCCGGGGCGTTTGTCGGAGGAAATCCGATGCAGGTGATCTATACGGACGAAGAAATGAAAAAACGAATGGAAAACCCCGCTGATTAACGTCAGCGGGGTTTTTTTATGACTTGATCACAATGGCCTGGCTGCCCATCTGCTTCCAGGCTTTTTCAAAGTCAGACCGGTCTGTTTTTCTGTTTTTATAGCCGTAAGGATCATTAACGTATACATAATCGTGATCATAACCGGTGACGGCTACGCTATGCATGCTGAACGTAATGTCGATCTTTCCGTTCGGCGTATTCCAAGTCTGCATATTATCAACCGGCTTAAAGGATGTGGTGGTAATCACCCAGACCGGCCGTCCCTTTTCAAGCTGGCGGTACACTGAAGAAATGTCTTTTCCCGTCAGGTCATATACTTTGTTTCCCGCATATTCTTTGGCAAGTTTATCAATCGGCTCATGATAAACGCCTAAACCCGGGCCGTTTTCCATGTCTCCTGCAAATCCTTCACTCGGATCTCCCTTCAGCCCGCTGCTGTATGTGAGCGGAACTTTATTGATTTTATCCGCCAATGTATTTTTTGACACATGATATCCGGCATTGTTCAAAATCATGGCAAGGCTTGTCACCTCACAGCCATTGTACAGTCTGGGAGAATCCATCTGTCTGTACAGAACGACATTCAGCGGTGACGCGCTCCCTTTTAACGGTGTTTTCTCATCAGGCTCGTCGGACTGCTGATTAAAAAAATTCAAATGAATATCGTTTGTATAGATGTTATACCCGAGATAGACAAGGATGGCTGTCAGAATCAGCACACATAATGTTCCAAGCGTCTTCATTATTACTCTCCCTTGTTCTGATGAAGCTATTCTATGTATTATAGCACTTCTGCTCAATATGATTCGATCGTTCCGGTATGTTTACATGTTTGTTCATTCTTTAGCCATGTTTATGGAAAAGAATAGGCGGACATTGGGCGTTGCAATTCATTCTTTTATCTGCTAACATATTATCATATTAGCGAACTAAAGGATTCGGAATTTTTCTTCAGATAAAGCGGAGGTGTAAAAGGCAAATGTTTATGTTTGAGAAACCGCATGGCATGAGAGATACGCTGCCCGGTTTATACGAAGCCAAGAAAAAAGTCCGTTCCACACTGACGGATTTAATTGATAAATGGGGTTATCAGTTTATGGAGACGCCGACCCTTGAATTTTATGAAACAGTAGGCGTCCAGTCAGCTATTGAAGAACAGCAGCTGTTTAAGCTTCTCGACCAGGACGGAAAAACGCTTGTGCTTCGGCCTGACATGACCGGACCGATTGCCAGGGTGGCGGCGTCTAAGCTGCATAAACACAATCATCCGCTCAGGGCGGGGTACGCGGCAAGCGTCTATCGCGCTCAGGAGCGGGAAGGCGGACGCCCGGCCGAATTTGAACAGGTCGGCGCGGAGCTGATCGGCGACGGATCAACAAGCGCGGACGCCGAGGTGATTGCGCTGGCGGCCGGCGCTTTGAAAAACGCGGGATTGCACCGGTTTAAAATCGCGATCGGCCATGCTGGACTCGCTGATGAGCTGTTTGTCGAGGTTTTGGGCAATGCCGAGCGGGCGGATGTTCTGCGGCGCTTTCTCTTTGAAAAGAATTACGTGGGATACAGGGAACATGTCAAATCGCTTCCGCTTTCTTCAATAGACAAAAGCCGGCTGCTCGCACTTCTGGAATTGCGGGGCGGGAAAGAGATCTGCGCGAAGGCGGAGGAGATCATCGGCATCTCCGGACAAAGCTTAATTCAGGAGCTGGAAGACCTGTGGGACATTCTTGAGGATTACGGGTGTGCCGAGCATATTCGCCTTGATCTGAATATGGTAAGCCATATGAGTTATTACACGGGAATTTTATTCGAAGTGTACGCGGCAAATGTCGGTTTCGTCATCGGAAGCGGCGGACGCTATAACAATCTCCTCGGCCATTTCGGCAGTCCCGCTCCCGCCACGGGCTTCGGGCTCCGTATCGACAGGCTGATTGAAGCGCTCGGCATTCAGGAAGAAACAAGTGAAGCGGACGCCGTGATTTTCAGCAAGGAGCAGCGGGCCCAGGCCATTTTATTCGCGGAGGAAGAAAGGGAGAGAGGCAGAAAAGTCGTCCTGCAGGATCTGGCGGGCATTGAAAATATCGATCATATGACAAAATCATTCGCAAACGTCACATACTTTATCGGTGCCAGAAAGGAAGAGCGGAATGGGTAAGGTACTCACAATGGCAATGCCAAAAGGACGGATATTCGAAGAAGCGGCCGGGTTGCTGAGGCAGGCCGGATACAGGCTGCCCGAGGAGTTTGAAGAATCGAGAAAGCTGATCATTGACGTTCCTGAAGAAAATCTCCGCTTTATTCTGGCAAAGCCGATGGATGTTACGACTTATGTCGAGCATGGCGTCGCTGATGCCGGTATTGCCGGAAAGGATGTCATGCTTGAGGAAGAGCGTGACGTGTATGAGGTGCTCGATCTGAAAATCAGCAAATGCCATCTCGCCGTTGCGGGGCTTCCCGGAGCGGATTGGAACGGAGTCGCCCCGAGGATTGCGACGAAATATCCGAATGTTGCGTCAAGTTATTTCAGAGAGCAGGGCGAGCAGGTGGAAATCATTAAGCTGAACGGTTCGATTGAATTGGCGCCTTTAATCGGGCTTGCTGACAGAATCGTAGATATCGTATCAACCGGGCGGACATTAAAGGAAAACGGTCTCGTTGAATCAGAACATATTTGTGACATCACATCGCGTTTTATCGTCAATCCGGTCAGCTACCGCATGAAGGATGATGTAATCGACGAAATGGCGGCCAGGCTGGCCAGGGTTGTGGAAGGAGAAACGGCAAAATGAAAATAACCGCAGTAAAAAGAAGCGAGCGGTTCTCACTGAAGCGTTCCATCGACAGCGGAACCGAAGAGCAGCGGAAAACCGTCAGGGGGATTATTGAAGACATCAGACAAAACGGTGACAAAGCCGTTTTGGCCTATACAAAAACATTTGACGGCATCAGCCTGAACCAAATGGCCGTGAGTGCAGAGGAAGTCACCGAGGCATACCGTCTGCTTGATGATCAGCTGCTGGAAGTGATCAGACAGGCGATTGCCAATATGAAAGAATATCACGAACGCCAGCTGCAATCTTCTTGGTTTTACCATCGCAATGACGGCACGATGCTCGGGCAGAAAATAACGGCGCTCGATTCCGCGGGCGTATACGTGCCGGGCGGGACGGCCGCTTATCCGTCTTCCGTTTTAATGAATGTCATCCCCGCTCTCGCTGCGGGAGTGGAACGGATCGTTCTCGTCAGTCCTCCGGGAAAAGACGGCCGCCTTTCGCCGGGCGTTCTGGCGGCGGCGTCTGAGCTCGGCATAAAGGAAATTTACAAAGCGGGAGGCGCTCAGGCGATTGCCGCGCTCGCTTACGGAACCGAAACGATACAGCCTGTTGATAAAATCACGGGTCCCGGCAATATATTTGTAGCGCTCGCGAAGCGCGAAGTCTTCGGCGTTGTGGATATTGACATGATTGCCGGGCCCAGTGAAATCGTGGTCCTGGCAGACGATACGGCGGTGCCCAAAGAAGTCGCTGCTGACCTGCTTTCACAGGCCGAACACGATACGCTCAGCTCAAGCGTGCTTGTCACCGACTCACGGAAGCTTGCCGAAGCCGTATCAGATGAGGTGAATAAACAGCTTCAGACACTGCCGCGTAAAGAAATCGCCGAAGCGTCGATCAAGGATCACGGCCGCATTTATATTACGGAATCGATGGAAGATGCGGTGGACACGGTGAATGCGCTGGCGCCCGAGCATTTAGAAATTATGACGCATTCGCCGGAGGCTTTGCTTGGAAGCATCAGACACGCGGGAGCGATTTTCTTAGGACGATACAGCGCTGAACCGGTCGGCGATTATTTTGCCGGACCGAATCACGTTTTGCCGACAAACGGAACGGCGCGGTTTTCAAGCCCGTTGAATGTAACAGATTTTCAAAAGAAATCGAGCATCATCTCTTACAGCCGGAAGGCATTTGAAACGCACGCAGACAGCATTTCCGCCTTCGCGAGACTGGAAGGGCTTGAAGCGCACGCAAGATCGATTGAAGCGAGAAACGGAGGAATGACCGATGAGAAAAGCGGAACGCGCCAGAACAACAAATGAGACCGATATTAAGCTGGCTTTCGAAATAGACGGAGAAGGAAAAGCCGACATCAGCACGGATGTGCCGTTTATGACTCATATGCTTGATTTGTTCACAAAGCACGGGCAATTCGATTTAACTGTTGACGCAAAAGGCGATACGGAGATAGATGATCACCATACGACTGAAGATATCGGCATCTGTTTAGGGCAGGCTTTTTTGGAGGCGCTCGGTGATAAAAAACGGATCAAACGGTACGGATCAGCGCTTGTGCCGATGGACGAAGCGCTCGCCCAAGTCGCCGTAGACCTGAGCAACCGGCCGCACCTTGAGATGCGCGCTGCATTTCCGCAAGCGAAAGTCGGAACGTTTGATACCGAGCTGGTACATGAATTCCTATGGAAACTGGCGCTGGAAGCGAGAATGAATCTGCACGTCATCGTTCATTACGGCACGAATACCCATCATATGATAGAAGCTGTGTTTAAGGCGCTTGGCAGAGCGCTTGATGAAGCGTCATCCATTGATCCGCGCGTCAAGGGTGTGCCGTCTACGAAAGGAATGCTGTAAATGATCGGTGTAATTGATTACGGTATGGGCAATTTATTCAGCGTGTCGAAGGCGCTGGAACGCGTCGGCGTCCCGTATGTCGTATCAGACCGGCCGGAAGAGCTTGAAAAAGCGGATGCTTTTATTCTTCCCGGTGTCGGATCATTTAGTGACGCCATGGACAATTTACGCAGCACGAAGCTTGATCAATTCATACACCGTATGGTTGACGAGGGTAAGCTGCTCCTCGGCATCTGCCTCGGCATGCAGCTCATTTTCGAAGAAAGCACCGAAAACGGCTCTGCAAAAGGACTTGGTTTATTAGCCGGAAAAGCTGTGAGACTCAAAGACAGAGATGCCGAAGGAAACAAGCTGAAGGTGCCGCATATGGGCTGGAACCGGCTGACGTTTCACCAAACGTCTCCTTTGCTTTCGGAAGCGGAAGAAGGCTTCGTTTACTTTGTCCATTCCTATTATATAGACGGGATGGAAGACGGCGATCTTCTGGCAAGCGCTGAGTACGGCGTTCGTGTTCCGGCGGTCGTCGGGAAACGCAATGTCTTCGGTGCCCAGTTTCACCCGGAAAAAAGCGGTACGGCCGGAATGGCGATCTTAACGCAATTTACAAAAATGGCAGCGGAACAGAAGGTGAAGAAATGAACGCTTTTACATTATATCCGGCAATCGATATGAGAAACGGCAAATGCGTCCGCCTCATCCAAGGCGATTACGGCAAGGAAACGATATACGGTGACTCTCCTTTAGATATGGCGGCGCAATTTGCACAAGAAGGTGCCGAATGGATTCATCTCGTGGATCTTGACGGCGCGAAAGCAGGCAGGAAAGTAAACGACAGGCATGTTCTTGACATTGCGCGGCAGCTTGATGTCAAAGTCGAGATCGGCGGCGGGATCCGTTCTGAAGCGGATGTGTACGGTTATTTATCACAAGGCGTTGATCGCGTCATTCTCGGCAGCTCGGCCGTATCCGATCCGGCATTTGTGAAGAGCATGCTGAAACAATACGGCGGCAAAATCGCGATCGGCCTTGATGCAAGGAACGGATATGTCTCGACGGAAGGCTGGCTGGAAACATCCTCGGTAAGAGCGGCCGATCTGGGCCATGAATTGGCGAAGGAAGGAGCGGAAACCTTCATTTTCACGGATATTGCAACTGACGGCATGCTGTCAGGACCGAACATCGAAAGCACCGTTCAGCTCGCAAAAGCAACGGGAAAAACCGTCATCGCTTCAGGCGGAGTCAGCTCAGTCGCCGACCTCAAAGCACTGGCCCGCTTCAAAGACGCGGGCGTATCGGGAGCGATTATCGGAAAAGCGCTGTATACAAAACAATTTACATTGGCTGAAGCGCTCAGCGGGGTGAAGGACGCATGATCACGAAACGAATCATTCCGTGTCTCGATGTGAAAGAAGGACGCGTCGTCAAGGGCATTCAATTTCTCGGGCTGAAAGATGCGGGCGATCCTGTCGAGCTGGCCGAAGCCTACGACAGGGAGGGCGCTGACGAACTTGTTTTTCTCGACATTTCCGCCTCTCACGAAGGCCGCAAGACGATGACAGACGTCGTAGAACAAGTTGCGGCAAAACTGGCGATTCCGTTTACGGTCGGCGGCGGAATCAATCAATTAAGCGATATGAAACGAATGCTTCGCGCCGGCGCTGACAAGGTATCCGTTAATACAGCGGCCGTTCTCCGTCCCGAGCTGATTACGGAAGGAGCTGAGTTTTTCGGCTCGCAATGCATCGTAGCGGCGATTGATGCAAAGTATGACGAAGATTCGGATTGCTATAAAGTGTACACGCACGGCGGCAGACAGAAAACCGACTGGGAAGTCACGGCCTGGGCAAAAGAAGCCGTCAGCCGGGGAGCGGGTGAAATCCTGCTGACAAGCATGGACGCAGACGGTGAGAAAACAGGCTTTAATCATACGCTCACACAGCTTGTCACACGTGCCGTCCCGGTGCCCGTCATTGCGTCAGGGGGAGCCGGCAGCGCGCGCCATATGCTTGAAGCCTTCACGATCGGTGAAGCGGACGCCGCGCTTGCAGCTTCCATTTTCCATTACAAAGAGACATCTATAAAAGAAGTGAAAGATTATATGAAGAAACACGGGGTGAATGTGAGATGAAACGGGCAGATGAACTGCGGTTTGACGAGGCCGGACTGATTCCCGCCATCGTACAGGATGCGGCAAGCAAAGAAGTGCTGACACTGGCTTATATGAATCGTGAATCCTACGAAAAAACGATAGAAACGAAAGAAACCTGGTTTTACAGCCGTTCACGGCAGGAGCTGTGGCATAAAGGAGCGACATCAGGGAATACCCAAAAGGTGAAAGCCATCCGTTATGACTGCGATCAAGATGCCCTCGTCGTGCTTGCGGAGCCCTCAGGACCCGCCTGCCATAAAGGAAGTTACAGCTGCTTTTCTCCGGAAAAAGCGGACGCGCAGGATCGTTTCGGCATCTTAAACGAACTGGAAAGCGTAATCGCCAAACGGCAGGCGGAGATGCCTGACGGAGCCTACACAACGTACCTGTTTCGGGAAGGCGTCGATAAAATCCTCAAAAAAGTCGGCGAGGAAGCCGCAGAGGTTATTATCGCCGCCAAAAACCGCGACCATGAAGAATTAAAATGGGAAGCGGCGGATTTGCTGTATCATTTGCTCGTTCTTCTGCGTGAGCAGTCGCTTCCTTTGGACGACGTGCTTGACGTCCTTGCGAAACGCCATTCAGCATCTGAGTAAAACAAACCTCACGGAGAGATCCGTGAGGTTTTTAATCTATCAAACTTAAACATTCAATTAAATATTCCTTATTTCCGCAACCGGAGGCAGATGAATTTGATAATATTGACTAATAGAGTTTATTTTGGTTTTTGTCAAAAATGTACGTTTTGTTCATATTCCGTTCATGCACATCCGTTATAGTATAAACAGTGATATAGGAGGAAAACATATGCCGAATAAACAACCAAAACCTAAAGGGAAATTCAGCTCATTTTTTTCATTAGTCAAAAAAACAAAACCATCATACGGTATGCTGGCCTTCGCGCTGTCTCTCAGTATTGTGACAACGCTCGTCAGCCTGCTGATTCCGCTATTGACAAAGCAGCTCGTTGACGGCTTTTCCATGTCGTCGCTGTCAGGCGTGCAAATCGGAATCATCGCAGCCGTGTTTATCGTACAGGCCGCATTAAGCGCCTACGCCACCTACGCCCTGAACTACAGCGGCCAGAAAATCATCTCGGGACTGCGTGATTTGTTGTGGCAGAAATTAATTAAACTGCCCGTCTCTTATTTTGACAAAAACGCCACGGGAGAAACGATCAGCCGTGTCACCAATGACACAATGGTGGTAAAAGAGCTGATCACAAACAATATCAGCGGATTTATTACCGGAATCATTTCCGTTATCGGATCACTGACGATCTTATTTTTCATGAACTGGAAGCTCACATTGCTCGTGCTGATCGTCGTGCCGCTGGCTGCGGTGATTTTAGTGCCGATCGGCCGGAAAATGTTTAAAATTTCTCGGGAAACACAGGATGAAACGGCGAGATTCACCGGATTATTAAACCACATCCTCCCGGAAATCAGGCTTGTAAAAGCGTCAAACGCTGAAGAAGCGGAATACGGACGCGGAAAAGCAGGCATCATGGCGCTCTTTAAACTCGGGCTGCGTGAAGCGAAGGTGCAGTCGCTCGTAGGCCCGCTTATTACACTTGTATTAATGGCGGCGCTGGTCGCTGTCATCGGGTACGGCGGGATGCAGGTGTCATCCGGTGAATTGACAGCCGGCGCACTCGTTGCCTTTATCCTGTATTTGTTTCAGATCATTATGCCGATGGGCCAGATCACTTCATTTTTCACACAGCTTCAAAAATCCGTCGGCGCAACGGAGCGGATGATTCATATTCTTGCAGAAAAAGAAGAAGATATCCAAACCGGAAAAGCCATTGAAAACGCGGATCAGCCGATTAAGCTTGAACAAGTCTCATTCGGCTACAAAACAGATCAAACCATCTTAAAAGACATTACGGCTACGATTGAGGCCGGCAAAGTCACCGCGATCGTCGGACCGAGCGGCGGCGGAAAAACAACGTTATTTAAGCTGCTTGAACGATTCTACAATCCGACTGCGGGCAGCATCCTGCTCGGAAATGAACCGATTGATGCGTATTCCCTTGAGTCATGGCGGGAGCATATCGGCTACGTGTCGCAAGAAAGCCCGTTAATGTCAGGCACCATCCGCGACAATATCTGCTACGGATTAAAACGCGAGGTGACTGATGAGGAACTGAGGCAAGCGGCTGACATGGCCTACGCCCTGCAATTTATTGAAGACTTACCGAAGAAATTTGAAACCGAGGTCGGTGAGCGGGGAATTATGCTGTCAGGCGGACAGCGCCAGCGCATCGCTATTGCCAGAGCGCTCCTTCGCAACCCGAGCATTCTGATGCTTGATGAAGCGACATCAAGTCTGGACAGCCAATCTGAAAAATGGGTGCAGCAGGCGCTGGAAGTTCTAATGGAAGGCCGCACCACCATCGTGATCGCCCACCGTTTATCCACGGTTGTGGATGCAGATCAGCTTCTCTTTGTCGAACAGGGTGAAATCACCGGACGGGGCACACACCATGAATTAATGGCATCCCATTCGCTGTACCGCGATTTTGCGGAGCAGCAGCTGAAGCTGAATGCCGACTTAGAAAACAAAGCTGTGTAAATCAAGACTTTATGAATAAAAAGCAGCTGAAAAAGCTGCTTTTTATTTTGCAGACGGAGTTCTGTTCATAGAAAGCGGAGGTTAAATCATGAAAAAACGCACAAAGATTTTTTATTGTCATGCGGCCGTACTGCTCGTATTCATGACTGCCGGGTGTACGGGCGGTAACGATGATGAGCCAGGCCATTCTTCAAGTCCGGCCGGGGGAAGCAGCATCAACAAGGCTGAAACAGCATCAGCGGCAGAAAAAAACGAACCCGTAAACAAAGATTCACATCACGTCTCTGCGGACAAAAGCGAACCGGATAACATGTCGGCAGATTATTCTCCTCTGCAAATTGAATATGCCCGCATCTGGCTGCAGCTTGGGGAAAATCAGCAGATAGATGAATTGAACGTTCGCCGCATTCCGGCCGGAGCACTCGTCAACCCTGACGATCACACGAGCGCCCGCTATCCGGAAGATGTTACGCAGTTAGCAGGCTCCCGGTTAATCGATGGGTCAGTCACTTACAGCAGCAACGGCGACGGCACCATTCAGGTATACAATGTTCCTTTGCGCTGGGAGTCTCGTGAAGATACTGATCAAGGCGTAATGAAAGAAGTGACGGAAGAGATGATCCGCCATACAAAAAAAGTGTCTGTTGATACAGGAGACAATGAAAAAATAAGACGGTTAATAGACATCATGTCGATTCATTAAAAGAAGACAGGCAAAAAAGCAGAAGGAGGGATTTTCATGGCTGTCATATTGGTTGCGGATGACGACCGCCATATCCGTGAGCTTGTCCGCCTTATGATGGAGCAGAGCGGTTTTGACGTCGCAGAAGCGGAAGACGGGGAAGCGGCGGTGCGGCTGATCGAATCCGCACCTATAGATCTCATCATACTGGATGTGATGATGCCGAAAATGGACGGGTTTGAAGTCAGTGAAGCCGTCCGCAGCTTTACGGACATTCCGATTTTGATGCTGACGGCAAAAGGCGAAACGCTGGACAAAGTGCAAGGTTTTACTTCCGGAGCGGATGATTATCTCGTCAAACCGTTTGAGCCGCTTGAGCTGGAAGCAAGGGTCAAAGCATTGCTGAAACGGTACCGGATCACCGCTGAAAAACTGCTGACCATCGGAACGGTCACATTAGATAAGCAATCCCGCACCGTAACGCGCGGCGGCGGAGCGGGATTGACACTGCCCCGGCGTGAATTTGAGCTTTTATTTAAGCTCGCCGGTTATCCGAATAAGACGTTTTCAAGAGAACAATTAATAGAAGATATTTGGGGCTTTGATTATGAAGGTGACGAGCGGACCGTTGATGTGCATATTAAAAGGCTGAGAGAACGGTTTCCGGAAAAAGACTATCCGTTTGCCATCCATACGGTTCGGGGGCTCGGGTATCGGTTTGTGGTGACAGGATGAAACGGATCTTCAGAACGGCTGGGAAAATCATCATCCTTCTCACCGTCACCGCAATCTTATGGCTGGCGGCTCACCTGATCGTTCAGGGATTCGGTCTCATATGGCCGATTTTGCTTGTGCCGTACGCCGAGCAGATTCTGACGCTTTGGCTTGTTTTCGGCCTGCTGTTTGTAACGATGTTTATTTTTTCAAAGTCAGCACGTGAAAGACATCATGCGATCTGGGATTCGCTGACCGCCACGATCAAGCAAATGTCGAGCGGCAACTTCACAGCGGCCGCTTCCCGGAAAATGGAGAAGATTGAGAGGAACCACCCCGTGACGAAATTGGCTGATGAACTGTCGACACTCGCCGCGGAACTGAGTGAAATGGAAAAGCTGAAACAAGAATTTATTTCGAACGTTTCCCATGAAATCCAAACCCCGCTCACTTCATTAAAGGGCTACGCGCATCTTCTGAAAAAACCGGATTTATCATATGAGGAGCGGGGGCGCTACTTACACATCATCGAAACAGAAACAGAACGATTATCAAAAATCAGTGAAAATCTGCTGAAGCTCACTGCGCTTGAACGCCAAACCGAACCGATACAAAAAAAACCGTTCCGCATTGACAAACAGCTGCGGCGCACCATATTGACCTGTGAGCCTGAATGGTCCGCCAAACAGATTGAGTTTCTCATTGATTTACAGGAGTCGTATGTGTACGGAGATGAAGCGCTGCTCAGCCAAGTATGGATGAATCTGATTCACAATGCCGTAAAATTTACCGGTGAAGGCGGCCGCATTTCCGTTAAAATTGCAGATCTGCCGGGAGCGGCGGCTGTCGAAATCGCCGACGACGGAATCGGAATGGAGCCTGAACAGGCGGAGCGTGTATTTGAACGGTTTTATAAAGCGGACAAGGCGAGAAACGAAGGGGGAAGCGGGCTCGGCCTGTCCATCGCCCAAAAAATCGCAGAGCTGCACGGCGGTTCGATAGAGGTTGAGAGCAAGCGCGGCGAAGGAACCCTTTTCCGTGTCATTCTTCCAGCCGAGCCTCGTGAAAAAAACAGCTAAAATCTGGTCGAACCAGCCAGTAAAAAACGAAGCCGATCCTGTCTTTTGAACTATTGAGGTGAAACCGTTTTATGGTATACTACTGACGGTAATACGTATAAAACGGAGGATATTTGTGGGAAAACACACTTCTGAACAGAAAAAGCACGCGCAAATTGTCCAGCTGCTTCAGGATGGACAATATTTTTTTCATAAAGGCTTAAAAGCATATAAAGAGCGGAATTTAAAGCGGGCCAGCAAACTGATTCAGCGGGCCGTCCACCTCGAGCCGAATGATTCCGAAATGCTGTCCCGGCTGGCCGTCATTTATTCTGAAATGGGCCACTACCAGCAGTCAAATGAGCTGTTCGACTTTATTTTGGTGAACCTGAAAGAAGAAATGCCCGAGTGTCATTACTTTAAAGCGAATAATTTCGCGCATTTGGGACTCTTTCAGGAAGCATACAAAGAAGCGGCGGCTTATTCAGATGCCGATCCGGACGGGGAATTCAGCGAAGAGATTGAAAATCTGATGGAGCTTTTGGATTTCGGCGAAGCGGGTGAAAACGAATCGCTCTATGACCAGGATGAGCTGCTGATCAGGCAGGACCGGGCAAAAACGCTTCTTGAGAGCGGCCAGCTTCATGAAGCGGTTGTCATGCTTGAAGAGATTACGGCCGATTATCCCGAGCTTTGGTCTGCATACAACAACCTGGCGCTCGCTTACTTTTACTCAGGCAATGTCACAAAAGCGAAACAAACGGTATTCGAAGTGCTTGAGAAAAATGAAGGCAATCTCCATGCCCTGTGCAACCTCCTTGTATTCTGCTATTACGAGAGGGAAGATGAAAAAGTCGGAGAATTGAGCGAAAGGCTCGCTAATGTGTATCCGATTTTATTCGAACAGCGCTATAAGCTGGGGGCGACGCTTGCGCTTGTCGGCAGACATGATCTCGGTTATAAATGGCTCCGTTCTCTTTACAAAAGCGGGTTCGAAGGCGACGAAACGTTTTATTACTGGCTTGCCGCCTCAGCCTACGGGACAGGCCGCACAGAATTTGCGGAAACCATTTGGAAAAAGGCCGAAGCCGAATTTCCCGAATCAGACCGGTCCGCGCCTTGGGCGGAGCGGCAGGAACCGCTGCCTGCTTCACTTGAACAGCGGCTTGCCGCCTATTATATAAGCAGCGCTGAAGGAGAGCGGAACCAGCTTGAAAAAGTTCTGACGGCAAAGCGCGCCGTTTCACCGTTTGAACAAGATTTCGTCAGACTGCTGCTTTCCGGTGAAAAAGGCGCTTCAGGCGTTTCCGGTGATGCGCTGTTCACGTATCGGACGGTCAAGCTTCTGGAGAAAGCGGAAGCCGACAGTTTAAAAACTGACGTCATGAGCTGCTGGGTTTTTCACGTCATTCAGCACATCCGCGCCGCCGCTGCCGTACAGAATGAGCGGGCATGGGCCGCAGCCATCGCATATGTATGGAAAGAAGCAAACGGCGAAAAAACGACGAAAAAAGAAACGGCCGCCGTTTACGGTATAACGCCGGCAACACTTTCGAAATACATCAGACAAATAGATGATATATTAGAATAAAACCGATTCTTTCTATATAAAGAGTCGGTTCTTTTTTTATCAGAAAGGGGCAAAACAGAACTTTACCGCGGAAAAAAGAGGTATTCATACGTATTTTTTTGCTTTTTGAATCGAAATCGGGCTATAATCACCGTTTATTTTGCAAAATATGAGATTTGCAATCACATTGAAATATAACTGTAATAAAAATTGTCGAAACATGATGGTATAATGAGTCTCGTACATAAGAGATTAGTTTATTTTACATGTGCTGTATAATCTATACCAATTTAAAAGATTTAAAGATTCATACATAAAAATCATCAGCCTCACGGGTATGTGAGGGAGCGTAACTTTGATGTTCATAATAGAATTCCAAATGAGAACAGGTTTAAAGTAAAAGGGAGGAAAGAAAAAGTGAAAAAGAGTTTATTAACACTTGGTTTGGCTTCCGTCATCGGGACAAGCAGTTTTTTGATCCCGTTTACAAAAACTGCATCGGCGGAAACATTAGACAGCAAAAAAGCGAAAATTGAAAGCAAGCAATCTGAGGTGGCTTCAAGCCTTGAAGCAAAAGAAAGAGAATTGTCTAAGCTTCAGGACAAGCAGGCTAAGATTGAAAAAGAACTGAAAGACATTAACGCTAAAGCGTTGGATACAAGCAATAAAATCGAAGATAAAAAAGCTGAAAACGAAAAAACGAAAAAGCAGATCGCTGATTTGAAAAAAGAAATCAAAGAAACAGAAGCGCGTATTGAAAAACGCAATGAAATCCTGAAAAAACGCGTTCGTTCTTTACAGGAAAACGGCGGTTCTCAAGGATACATAGATGTTCTTTTAGGGGCGACAAGCTTCGGAGACTTCATTTCCCGTGCGACTGCGGTATCTTCTATCGTTGATGCGGATAAAGAGCTGATCAAACAGCAGGAGCAGGATAAAGCGAAACTCGAAGACGCAGAAGCTGAACTTAACGTGAAGCTGAAAAAAGTTCAAGATGATCTTGCGAAACTCGAGTCTATGCAAAAAGACCTGAACAAACAGCTTGATCAGAAAGACAAGCTTTTTGACGAAGCGAAAAACGGACAGAAAAAAGCGGCTTCCGCTATCTCTGATCTGAAAAAAGAAGCATCAAAGCTTGCAAACGAAAAAGCTGACACTGAAAAAGAACAGAAGCGCATTAAAGCTGAGCAGGCTGCAGCGGCTGCCCTGATCAAAAAACAGGAAGAAGCGCAAAAAGCTTCTGAAGACCAAAACCAAAAAGATGACAGCCAGCCGGCACCGGCGGTTAAAACTGTGAAAAAAGCGGCTGTTTCAACATCATCTGATTCATCTGACAGCTCAAGCAAACCGAAGAGCACTTCAGGCGGATCATCTCATAACAGCGGCGGTTCAGATGATTCTGACGGCGGATCTGTTATTTCAAATTCAGGCGGTATTGAAGGCGCGATCAGCGTAGGTTCAAGCCTTGTGGGTCAATCCCCGTACAAATTCGGCGGCGGACGCACTCAATCTGATATTAACAACCGTATTTTTGACTGCTCTTCATTCGTACGCTGGGCTTATGCTAACGCAGGCGTTAACCTCGGACCTGCAAGCGGCACAAACACAGATACATTAATCGGAAGAGGTAAAGCAGTAAGCGCGTCTGACATGAAACGCGGAGACTTAGTATTCTTCAATACGTATAAAACAAACGGCCACGTCGGCATCTACTTAGGTAACGGAACGTTCCTGAACGATAATACATCACACGGTGTATCCATTGATTCTATGAGCAATCCTTACTGGAAGAAAGCATTCAACGGCAATGTAAGACGTGTCGTGCAATAATGAATAAGACAAGGGCCTTCTATCCCGGAAGGCTCTTTCTTTATTTGTATACCCGCTCAGGAGCTGTCTAATCACGGTTTTTCAGAAAAATGAGCAAAAAAATAGCGAATTGCCCTCAGATTTAATAGGATATGGGTAAGGAATACGATTGATGGGGATTCTTAGTCATATAGGGTGCGCCCCATTTCGAAAAGGAGTGAATCATGGTGTCAGAAGAAAAAATTTATGATGTGATCATTATCGGCGCGGGTCCGGCGGGGATGACCGCTGCTGTTTACACATCACGAGCGAACTTATCCACATTAATGATCGAAAGAGGAATTCCGGGCGGCCAGATGGCCAACACGGAGGATGTTGAAAACTATCCGGGTTTTGAAAGCATTCTCGGCCCTGAACTTTCTAATAAAATGTTTGAACATGCGAAAAAATTCGGTGCGGAATATGCGTACGGCGATATTAAAGAAATCGTTGACGGCAAAGAATATAAAACGGTCAAAGCCGGTTCAAAAGAATATAAAGCGCGCGCCATCGTCATTTCTGCCGGAGCGGAATACAAAAAGATCGGCGTTCCCGGCGAAAAAGAACTGGGCGGCCGCGGCGTATCGTACTGCGCGGTTTGTGACGGCGCGTTCTTTAAGAATAAAGAGCTTGTCGTTGTCGGCGGCGGAGACTCCGCCGTTGAAGAAGGCGTCTATCTGACACGCTTCGCTTCAAAAGTCACCATCGTTCACAGACGTGACAAATTGCGGGCGCAAAGCATTCTTCAGGCGCGTGCTTTTGACAATGAGAAAATTGACTTCAAATGGAACAAAACCGTAAAAGAAATCCATGAGGAAAACGGAAAAGTCGGCAGACTTACTCTTGTGGATACCGTGACGGGAGAAGAAGAAGAATTCAAAGCTGACGGTGTCTTTATTTATATCGGTATGCTTCCGCTTTCTAAACCGTTCGAAAACTTGGGCATCACAAATGAAGAAGGCTACATTGAAACAAATGCTCAAATGGAGACAAAAGTTCCGGGCATTTTCGCCGCGGGAGACATCCGTGAAAAAACGCTCCGCCAGATCGTAACGGCGACAGGCGACGGAAGTATTGCGGCTCAAAGCGTTCAGCATTATGTGGAAGAGCTTGAGGAAACGCTCAAAACCGTTAAATAATCACTGTAATGTTCAGTTTTTGAATCGTTACTGTGTTTTAATTACGCTGTAACACGGGTGAAATACTGATGTTTTAAGATGAATGTAGTAATTGACCCCCTTTTTAATGAATACACTTTGGCACGGATTCCAATATCCGTGCCCTTTTTTTGCGATTTTCTGTTTTCTGTCAAATAAAAGAAAAGGATGTCGGTGTCTCTGCATTGTGAGAGACATGCCGAAACGGTATAATGAAGAGACGATGATTTGTTGAGAAGGTTAGGTGACGTACTTGTGCAAAGAGTGACAAATTGTGTGCTGCAGACAGATGATCAGGTTCTCCTTCTCCAAAAGCCGAGACGGGGCTGGTGGGTCGCGCCCGGCGGGAAGATGGAAAGCGGCGAATCCGTCAGAGATTCCGTCATCAGAGAGTACAGAGAAGAGACGGGCATTTATATACTAAATCCGCAGTTAAAAGGCGTGTTTACCTTTATTATTAAGGAACAGGAACAAATCGTGTCAGAGTGGATGATGTTTACTTTCGTCGCCGACTCGTACACGGGGCGGAATGTCGCTGAATCAGAGGAAGGCGTTCTGAAGTGGCATGACGTAAAAGATATCCACAGCCTTCCGATGGCCCCCGGAGACGGGCATATCCTTGATTTTATGATCAAGGGCCAAGGGCTTTTGCACGGCACCTTTACGTATACGCCGGACTTCGAGCTGCTCAGTTATCGTTTAGATCCGCAGCTTATCAAATAAAAGAAAGACCGCAGGGGGGAGAAAGATGAGTATGAATGAAAACCATGATATTCAGCTCGTCATCATTACGGGAATGTCCGGAGCGGGGAAAACCGTCGCCATTCAAAGCTTTGAGGATCTCGGCTATTTTTGCGTCGACAATCTGCCGCCTTCCTTGCTGCCGAAATTTTTGGAGCTGATGAAAGAATCAAGTTCAAAAATGAGCAAGGTCGCGCTTGTCATGGATCTGCGGGGACGCGAATTTTTTGACAGGCTGATTGAGGCGCTGGATGAAATGGCGGAAAATCCGTGGATTACACCGCGCATTCTCTTTTTAGACGCTAAGGATTCCATTCTTGTGACGAGATACAAAGAAACGAGGCGTTCTCACCCGCTGGCCGCTACCGGGCTTCCTCTCGAAGGAATCGCGCTGGAACGCCAGCTGCTTGAAGAATTGAAAGGGCGCTCTCAGCTGATCTATGACACATCGGATATGAAACCGCGTGATCTGCGTGAAAAAATCGTGGCGCATTTCGCCACGAACCAAGGTGAAACATTTACAGTGAACGTAATGTCATTCGGGTTCAAATACGGGCTTCCGATAGATGCCGACCTCGTGTTTGATGTAAGGTTTCTGCCGAATCCGTTCTACATTGAAAGCATGAGGCCGCTTACGGGGAAAGATGAGGAAGTGTCATCCTATGTGATGAAGTGGAACGAAACACAAAAGTTTATTGAAAAGCTTGTTGATCTGCTCGGCTTTATGCTTCCGTCTTATAAGCGGGAAGGTAAAAGCCAGCTTGTCATCGCGATCGGCTGTACGGGCGGCCAGCACCGCTCCGTCACGCTCGCTGAGTATTTGGCTGACTATTTTAAAAAAGATTTCTATACTCATGTCACTCACCGGGACATTGAAAAGAGAAGCCGGAAATGAATAAGAAGCCGAAAATCGCAATCTTCGGCGGCGGAACGGGTCTGTCCGTGCTGCTTCGGGGGTTAAAGCATAAGCCCGTTGATATTACGGCGATTGTGACAGTTGCTGATGACGGCGGAAGTTCAGGCCGTCTGCGGGATGAACTTCAAATTCCGCCGCCGGGTGACATCCGTAACGTACTGGCCGCTTTGTCAGATGTTGAGCCGCTCGTTGAAAATCTGTTTCAGCACCGTTTCAACAAAGGAAGCGACTTAACCGGACATTCGCTCGGCAATTTGATTTTGGCAGCGATGACAAATATAACCGGTGATTTCTTTCACGCTGTCACCGAAATGAGCAAGGTGCTGAATGTCCGCGGCAGAGTGCTGCCGGCTGCCAACACCAGTGTCGTTCTTCACGCTGAAATGGAGGACGGGCAGGTCGTCTCCGGAGAATCGACAATCCCTTCTTACGGCCAGCGGATTAAACGGGTGTTTCTTACGCCTGAAAAAATTGATCCGCTCCCGGAAACGATTGACGTCATCCGTCAGGCCGATTTAATCATTATCGGTCCGGGAAGCCTGTACACAAGCATTCTTCCGAATCTGCTCGTGCCGAAAATCGGAGAAGAAGTCGTCAAGGCTGCGGCCAAAAAAGTATATATATGCAACGTCATGACACAGCCCGGCGAGACGCTGCAATACAGCGCGGCCGACCATGTCAAGGCGCTGAACGATCATATGGAGCAGCCGTTTATCGACACGATCTTAATCAACAATGAGGAGATCCCTGACGAAATCAAAAGCAAATATGCGAAAGAGCTGGCCCGGCCCGTCGACTTCAATGTTGAAAAGCTGAAATCCATGGGGCTTGAGGTCATCAGGGATCAGATTATCACGTATAAAAATGGCGTAATCCGTCACGATACACATAAAGTGGCTTCTCTTCTTGTCGATTTATTAAGGGACTAGAGGCCTTTTGAAATGAGGTGGCTAATATGTCATTTGCATCGGAAACAAAAAAAGAACTGACGAATCTGGAAGTGAAGGACTGCTGCGCCAAGGCGGAGCTGTCCGCGCTGATTCGGATGAACGGTTCCCTGTCATTTTCAAACCGCCATCTCGTGCTTGACGTTCAAACCGAAAATGCGGCGATTGCCCGCCGCATTTATACATTGCTGAAGAAACAATATGATGTATCGGTCGAACTGTTAGTCAGAAAAAAAATGCGGCTGAAAAAAAATAATGTTTATATTGTGCGCTTTTCTGAAAATGCAAAGCTGATTTTAGAGGAATTGAAAATCCTCGGAGAGAACTTTGTATTTGAACGGAATATTTCTGAGGAACTGGTGGCGAAACGCTGCTGCAAACGTTCTTATATGAGAGGGGCGTTTTTGGCGGGGGGATCTGTGAATAATCCCGAAACCTCGTCGTACCACTTGGAAATCTTCTCGCTTTATAAGGAACATAACGATTCATTATGCGCGCTGCTGAATGAATTTCATCTGAACAGCAAAACGCTTGAACGGAAAAAAGGCTATATTACGTATTTAAAAGAGGCGGAAAAAATCACTGAATTTCTGAATGTCATCGGCGCTCACAATTCACTGCTGCGTTTTGAAGATGTGCGGATTGTCAGAGATATGAGAAACTCAGTGAACCGCCTCGTCAATTGTGAAACAGCAAACTTAAACAAAACCATCGGTGCTTCGCTCAGACAGGTGGAAAATATTAAATACATTGATGAACGGATCGGTCTTGAAGCGCTGCCGGAAAAGCTTCGCGAAATTGCGCAGCTGCGGATTGATTATCAGGAGGTCACGCTGAAAGAACTGGGGGAAATGGTTGCAAGCGGGAAAATCAGCAAATCCGGCATCAATCACAGGCTGAGAAAGCTCGATGAAATCGCAGAACAGCTGCGTACAGGACAAAGCATCACTTTGAAATAACCGTACAGAAAAGGGGAGATCTTATGGTTCAGGAGAAAGTGGAAGTGCGTTTAAAGACGGGTTTGCAGGCGCGTCCCGCTGCATTGTTTGTACAGGAGGCAAATCGCTTTGCATCAGATGTGTTTCTTGAGAAAAACGGCAAGAAAGTGAATGCCAAAAGCATTATGGGATTAATGAGCCTGGCGGTCAGCACGGGGACGGAAGTCACTCTGATCGCTGAAGGCGATGATGAAAAGGAAGCGCTGGAAAAGTTGTCCGCTTATGTGCAGGAAGAAGTGTAAACACTTTGTAAGGGGGACGGAAAGATGAATGAGTTTCTGAAAGATTGTTATCAAACGATAGGCTGGGAAAAGGATTCCCTCGATTTCAGCAACCTGCCGGAGTTTTTAAAGGCGCTCGCGTATCGGTTTCCGTTTGAAAATCGCGCGGTTTTGTCCAAAAAAGAATATGACGTCACGAAAGAAGGACTGTGGCGGCACATGGTGAAGGAACCTCATGGCGGCCTTTGTTATGACTTGAACGGACTGCTTTATTTCATCCTGAAAGATGCCGGATTTGATGTCAAATTGATCCGCGGAACGGTCTGGAAAAACGGCTGGGCGCTGCCCGGCACACATGCGGCCGTACTTCTTTCCGCCGGAGGGAATGAGTACATCGCTGATGCAGGCTTCGGCCTCAATCTCGCCATGCAGCCTGTGCCGATGTCGGGAGACGAGACGGTATCAGCGGCCGGAGCGTTCCGCGTGAGGATAGAAGAGACGGAATTCGGGACATACCTGCTTGAAATGAACAAAGGGGACGGCTGGCAGACAGGTTACGCATTTTCGCTTGAAGAAATCGATGAAAAGGACCTCAAGTCTATGAAACAAACAATCTTTGAACATGAACGCTCTCCTTTCAACAAACGCCTGCTTGCTTCAAAGCGGACACCGGAAGGGCACATGGTTCTGTCTGAACGCAATATAACAATAAAAAAACACGATGGCACGGCGGAAAACAGCAGAATAGACCGGTCAGAGTTTGAAGAAAAATTTACTGCTCATTTTATATGAAGCTCGCAGGTTCTCTGCAAAAAAAACGGCCTCCGCAGGGAAGCCGTTTTTTGTATGTGTTTATCTCATTTTTGTAAAGGTTTTATAATGATCTGTCGTCTTATAAATCAGCCAGTCGCTTGAGTAAAGAATCCGGTCTGAATTTCTGAAGCCTGATGTATAGTTAATATCCGCTTCACGCCACGTCCGTCCGCTTTTGGCAGGGAGTTTGCCTTCCCTGTTTGAGAAGATGTCTCCGCCGATGCTTTTCCCCGGAGCGACGTCTGCCAGATTCCCCTTTGATGCAACCCAGCCGAGGGCCTGGGCTTCTGACTTTGTAATGTAATTATCAGGAAGCTTATGATAGGTCTGAAGATAATCCGCAACCCCGTCAAACGTGTTGATAACCTGTGCTTCAGTGTGCGCCTTGTGAGAAGATGTATCCGTCTTGGCAGCCGTGGAAAACAGCATCCCCGCCGCGGAGAACAGCACCAGCAAACAAACGGAAATCCACGATAATCGTTTTTTCAAAGCAATACCTCCCATTTTTATCATGTGAAGCTGATTCCTTTTCATTGTATCAGCATCGAGAGAAAGGAATAGAAAGAATTTAAAAATAGTACTTTTGATCTAGCAAAAAAATAAACCCCGGCTGAAACGGCCGGGATTTTTCATCTCATTGAAATTCCTTCGTGAGGTTTTTCGGCGTTTTTCCGTATACGGCGTCAATCATGTTTTGTGCGGCTTGCTTGAACATATTCAAGCGGATTTTTGCCGTTGCTGACCCGATATGCGGAAGCAATGTGACGTTTTCCAGCTGCAGGAGCGGATTGTCTTCGGCGATCGGCTCTTTTTCAAACACATCTAAACCGGCGCCTTTTATCCAGCCCTCCTGCAATGCGCGGATGAGCGCTTTCTCATCAACCGTCTTTCCCCGGGAAATATTGACGAAACATGCCGTATCTTTCATCAATTTAAATTCCCGCTCTCCCATCATATGATACGTTTCGTCAGTAAGCGGCGTAATTAACAGCACAAAGTCTGATGTTTTCAGCAGTGTATCTAAGTCGGCATATGTAACCCCGAGTTCCTTCTCAGCGTCCGGTTTTCTGCTGCGGTTATAATACAGCACGTCCATATCGAAGCCGAATTTTGCCCGTTTGGCAGCTTGTTCACCGATTCTGCCCATGCCGATAATTCCTAATGTCTGATGGTGGACATCCATACCGAAAAGAGATTCTTCCTCAACGGTTCCCCATTTGCCGGCGCGGACGAATCGATCCAATTCGGCAACCCGTCTGGCGGAAGACAGAATTAATGAAAAAGCCAGATCAGCGACAGTGTCATCTAACGTGTACGGTGTATGCGTGCCGACAACCCCGCGTCTTTTCATTTCTTCAATATTAAAATTATCATAGCCGACAGAATTATTGCTGACGACCTTCAGCTTCGGCGCGTGATCCAGTAAATCACTGTCAATCGCCGTTCCGGATGTCAGCAGCCCTTCAGCATCTTTCATTTTTTCGTACAGTTCCTCTTTTGGAATGGTATCTTCTTTCCAGATGTCATAGCGGCAATGCTCGCCTATCATTTGTTCGACTTCCGGCGGTATCGGTTTCGCGATGAATACATAGGGTTTCAACGGGCTTCTCCTCCTTTGTCTTTCTTCTCTATTTTATTATATAAGAGAAGCGGTAACGTGAGAAATATTCAAACGTATTACGATAAATTTCTGGTTCTTTTGAACTTAAAATGAAAGAAAAAGAAACGTACATGCTGGATTTCTCCAAACAATAACAGAATCCGCCTATATTTCTGAAGGCAAAATGAGCGGAACCGCTGTTTTCAAAAGCTTTATAGGTTGGTGTAAAGATAAATTTTATTATTTTTGAAAGATATAAATGAACATAATCTGAATTTACAGTCAAATTATCGTGTCTTTTTTTGAAAGCGCTTTTGAGGCCTTTTTCTGTGCTATAATTCCTTACTGTAAGCTGGGTAAGAAGGCTTGCAATACAATCGGATGGGAGATGAATAGAAAAATGGTTTCTTTATCAAGCATTTTGGAGCACAACCAGCAGTTTGTCCAAGAAAGGAAATATGAACCTTACCAAACGACAAAATTCCCGAAAAAAAAGCTTGTCATCGTATCCTGTATGGATACAAGGCTGACGGAGCTTCTGCCGCAGGCGATGGGACTCAGAAACGGCGATGCCAAAATCATAAAAAACGCGGGAGCCATTGTTTCTCACCCATTTGGAAGTGTCATGCGGAGCATTTTGGTTGCCGTTTATGAACTGCAGGCAGAGGAAGTCTGCATCATAGGTCACCGCGAGTGCGGAATGTCGGGATTAAATGCGGCTTCCATATTAAATAAAGCGAAAGAGCGCGGCGTGGAGGACAAATGTCTCAGCCTTCTGCAACATGCGGGAGTCGATTTGGAAACATGGCTGACCGGTTTTCACAGCGTCGAAGAAAGCGTGGCCCACAGCGTGAATATGGTCAGGCATCATCCGCTCTTGCCTGAAGAGGTGCCGGTGCACGGGCTGGTGATCGATCCGGGGACGGGGACGCTGGATGTAGTCGTTGACGGTTATGAAACAGTCAAAGGAGGATGCAGCTGACGATGCAATTTACCGGCAGATATCAGGGATACAATTTGCAGAAATTTCAGAAAGACCTAATCGCGGGAATTGTGGTCGGAATTGTAGCGATTCCACTGGGAATGGCCTTTGCTATCGCCTCGGGGGTCGGTCCGGAATACGGGCTTTACACCGTTATTGTGGCCGGAATTCTGATTTCGCTGTTGGGCGGCTCTAAATATCAGATCGGCGGGCCTACGGGGGCGTTTGTTCCCATTTTATTTGCCATTGTGATGCAGTATGGTTTTGAGAATTTACTTGTAGCCGGTTTTATGGCAGGCGTTATGCTCGTCCTGTTTGGCGTATTTAAGCTCGGAAAGATTATGAAATTCGTGCCGAAGCCGGTGATCGTCGGATTTACGGCCGGGATCGCGGTGCTGATTTTCTCGGAGCAGATTGCCCATTTTCTCGGTCTGCGCGATATTCAAAAGCATGAAAGCTTTATCCTCAACATTGCGGAAATAGGCAAGAAGATCGGAACCTTTAATTTGTACAGCATCCTCATCGCGGGAATTGCTTTGGCCATTTTGGTGTTATCAGCCAGGCTGATGCCGAAGATTCCGGGCGCGCTTGTGGCGCTGCTTGTCTCTACAGCCGCGGCGGTCGTGTTTTTTCCTGACAAAATGGCGACAATCGGTTCTGCTTACGGGGAGATTCCGCGGCAGCTCCCGGCTTTTCAGCTTCCGGATTTCTCAATCGATAACATGGTGATGATGTTCCCGTCTGCTTTGATCATTGCGCTTCTCGGCGGACTTGAGTCCATATTATCGGCGATGGTCGCGGACAATATGAAAGGATCACGGCATGACAGCAATAGGGAGCTTGTCGGGCAGGGCATCGCCAATATGGCAGCGCCGCTTTTCGGCGGCATACCGGCAACGGGAGCGATTGCGCGGACCGCAACAAATATTAAAAACGGCGCAGTTTCTCCGATTTCCGGTGTTGTCCACGGAGTCACCGTCCTCCTCGTCCTGCTCGTCTTCGCCCCGCTTGCCGTTCATGTACCGCTGGCAAGCATGGCGCCGGTGTTGATGGTTGTGGCTTGGAACATGAGTGAGCGGAGGGAAGTCGCCAATATGATGCGGCTGAAAAACACTGATTCATTCGTACTGGCGGCAACCTTTTTACTGACGGTTCTGTTTGATTTAATCATCGGCGTTTCTGCCGGTCTCGTGCTCGCTTTTGTTTTCTTTATCAGAAAAATGAGCGAATCAACAAGCATCAAAACACCGCATGCCGCTGTCAAATCGGTTAAAAATGATTCGTCCGTCAGCACATATTCCATTGAAGGGCCGCTGTTTTTCGGTTCAATTGATTCACTGGAATCATCGCTGCTGGAGAGGCTTCAGGAAAAGCCGAAGACGCTTATTCTGCTGATGAATAATGTACATTACATGGATACCTCCGCAGAAGCGGTGCTGGGGAATGTGATGAACCGGATCAAACGGCATAACGGGAGATTGATGATCGTCGGATTGCAATCACAGCCGAGAGAGCTGATCCGGAAGACAGGGCTGTTTCATAAAATCGGAAAGCAGCATTTCTTTGAGCATCAGGACGAGATAACGGGATAAATTCAGATACGGCCTGTCCATGAAAAAGCGGACAGGCCGTGTTTTTATTCGGTTTCAAAGCGCTTGATCAGTTTTTCCTGATGGGCTTTCATCGCATCTTCTAACGTGATTCCGTACTTATCGGCAAGGATGGCCAGATTTCCGAGGACGTCACCCATTTCTTCAATCAGCTCCTGCCTGCGTTCAGCCTGGGTCGCGTCCTTTTCATCCGGCCGGTCTCTGCCGATTTCATATGCTCTTACCGCCCGGGCGAGCTCACCCGCCTCTTCCATTAAAAAGCCGATTCTGATAAATGGCCCGTACGCCGTCCATCCTCGTTTTTCGTAAAAATCTTTCGTCCATCGTTCTGCTTCAGCCATCTGCATGTGAAACACTCCTTATGTCCTGTATGATTCTTATTGATATTATCATATAGAGATGGGACAATATATAGTGTATTTTGATTTATTGATGTACATATATAGATATGGAGATGAAAAAATGAAAACCATTTGTGTATTTGCGGGGTCAAACCCGGGGGTAAATGAAGAGTACAAACGCAAAGCAGCCGAACTGGGTGAATATATGGCGGAGCAGGGAATCGGCCTTGTTTACGGCGGCTCACGGGTCGGTCTGATGGGAACCGTCGCGGATGCGTTAATGGCAGGCGGCGGAAAAGCTGTCGGCGTCATGCCGAGCGGGCTGTTCAGCGGAGAGGTTGTTCATCAGAATCTGACGGAGCTGATTGAAGTCAGCGGCATGCATGAGCGGAAAGCGAAAATGAGTGAACTTGCCGATGGGTACATTGCCATGCCCGGCGGTTTCGGAACATATGAAGAGTTATTTGAAGTGCTGTGCTGGGCGCAAATCGGCATTCATCAAAAACCGATCGGGCTGTACAATGTGAACGGGTATTTTGAGCCGATGATGAAGATGGTCAAGTACAGCATTCAGGAAGGATTTTCGAATGAGTCTCATTTAAAACTGATACACAGTTCCTCCCGGCCGGATGAGCTGATTGAGCAGATGAACAATTACTCGTACCCGATCCTTCAGAAAAAATGGACGGAAATATAAAAAAAGAGCCATCTGGCATGTGTGTGAGTCCCGGGCGGACTTCATGAAAATCGAGTGTATTTGACAATGTGAGATTTCCTTAGGGAAATCTTTTTTTATGTCCAGATTACCATCGTAGTATAATTTAACTAATTCGGATTGGCTATCTAAGCAAAAGCGGAAGGAGACGGAAAATGGCGACGTTGTCAGATGTGGCTAAGAGAGCGAATGTTTCGAAAATGACGGTGTCACGTGTGATTAATCACCCTGATACGGTAACAGATGAACTGAAAAAGCTCGTTCATTCCGCAATGAAAGAGCTGAATTACATCCCTAATTATGCGGCAAGAGCGCTTGTGCAAAACAGAACACAGGTTGTCAAATTGCTGATTCTTGAGGAAATGGATACGACCGAACCCTATTACATGAACTTGCTGACCGGAATCAGCCGGGAGCTGGATCGCCATCATTATGCTTTGCAGCTTGTGACAAGAAATTCACTCAATATCGGGCAATGCGACGGCATTATTGCCACCGGCTTGAGAAAGGCCGATTTTGAATTTGTCATCAAAGCTTTTGAAAAGCCGTTAGTCGTATTTGGAGAAAATGAAATGGGCTATGATTTCGTCGATGTGAATAACGAAAAAGGGACTTTTATGGCAACCCGCCATGTCATGGGGCTGGGGGAGCGTGAGGTTGTCTTTTTCGGCATTGATTTGGATGAGCCATTCGAACGCTCAAGAGAACAGGGGTATATTCGGGCGATGAAAGAGAGCTGCAGAGAAACGAAGCTGTTTCGGATCGCTAACAGTTCAAAAAAAAGTGAAAGCCTGGCAAGAGAAGTTTTGAAAACGCTCGGCCGGCAAGCCGCGTTTGTCTGCGCCACCGACCGAATCGCGCTCGGGGTCATTCGTGCGGTGCAGTCACTCGGAAAACGAATTCCCGAAGATGTGGCCGTTACTGGAAATGACGGTGTTTTTCTTGACCGCATTTCCTCCCCGCGGCTGACTACGGTCAGACAGCCGGTTGTGGAAATGGGAGAGGCCTGTGCGAAAATGCTGCTGAAAAAAATGAATGAAGGCGGCGCAGCTCAAGGTCATTTGTTTTTTGAACCGGAGTTAATTGTGCGGGAATCAACTTTGTGAAAGCTTGATTCTGTTATCGGTAACAAGAGAAAAACGATTGCTTCTCCCGATTTCATCATGCTACCTTCAAAGCATAAGCCAGCCTATAAAAAAGGGGGAAACATGATGGAATATGCCGCAATACATCATCAGCCGTTCAGTGCTGATGCTTATTCATATGACGGGCGGACGGTGCATATCAAAATCCGGACGAAAAAAGGTGATGCTGATCAGATTCGATTGGTTTGGGGCGATCCTTATGAATACAGCGGCGGCAGGTGGTCGGCAGCCGAGCAGCCAATGAGAAAAATAGCCGCAACCCAAAACCATGATTATTGGTTTGCTGAAGTGTCACCGCCATTCAGGCGTTTGCAATATGCATTTATTGTCTCAGACCAGCATGAAAACATCTTTTTCGGAGCGTCAGGGGTCTGTCCTGTAAATAAAAAAACGCTGGAAACGATTCATTATTATTTTAAGCTTCCGTTTGTTCATGAGGCGGATACATTTCAAGCGCCTGAATGGGCGAAATCAACGGTTTGGTATCAAATTTTTCCGGAACGTTTTGCGAATGGAAGAGAAGACCTGTCACCGGAAGCTGCACTGCCTTGGGGGAGCAAGGACCCGGACGTTAATGATTTTTTTGGCGGAGATTTGCAGGGGATTATCGACAAGCTCGATTATTTAGAAGAATTAGGGGTGAACGGAATTTATTTAACTCCGATCTTCTCCTCTCCATCCAACCATAAATATGACACGCTGGATTACTATTCCATCGATCCGCATTTTGGGGATCGGGAGCTTTTCCGGACATTGGTCAGCCGGCTTCATGAGCGGGGAATGAAAATTATGCTTGATGCTGTTTTTAATCATATAGGCAGCGCTTCTCCGCAATGGCAGGATGTTGTAAAACACGGGGCCCGGTCCCGCTACAAAGACTGGTTCCATATTCACTCTTTTCCTGTGAAAGAAGACAATTATGACAGGTTTGCGTTTACGCCTGATATGCCGAAGCTGAATACGGCTAATCCGGAAGTACAGAGGTATTTGTTTGAGATTGCTTTGTACTGGATTCGTGAATTTGACATTGACGGCTGGCGTTTAGATGTGGCAAATGAAGTGGATCACGCTTTTTGGAAGGCATTCAGGCAGGCTGTAACGGCCGAGAAACCCGATCTTTATATTTTGGGAGAGATATGGCATTCATCGGAACCTTGGCTCAGAGGAGATGAGTTTCATGCCGTGATGAATTATCCTTTCACAGAGCCGATGATTGCTTATTTTGCTGACCGGGAGATTTCTGCTTCATCCATGGCCTATCGATTAAACGCGCACTTGATGAATGGGATGCGGCAGGCCAACGAGGTGATGTTCAATTTACTGGACAGCCATGATACAGAACGTCTTCTGACAAGGTGCGGAAATGATGAGAAAACAGCCCGCGCTCTGCTGGCCTTTATGTTTGCCCATACAGGAGCGCCCTGCATCTACTACGGAACGGAAATCGGTCTGGACGGCGGGAGAGATCCATTATGCCGGAAGTGTATGATTTGGGAAAAGGAAAAGCAAAACCGGGAAATGCTCAGCTTTATGAAACGCTTAATCACCTTACGCAAAAAAGAAAACGCTTTATTGACGTACGGAAGTCTTGAGTGGCATCTGCTTGATGATCAAAACGATTGTATCAGTTTTTCGAGGGTTTTCAATGGCAGGCAATTGATTTTCTATTTTAATCAGGGGAACCGGGCCGGGGAAATCCGTTTGCAAGATTTTAATATTGAGAGAAGCAGAAAAGTTTACGATGCGTGGACGGATCAGATCCTTCAACATGATGCCGCTATTGCTGTTCAGCCGGGAGAATTTTTGATTTTAAGCGCTGATGCCCCTGTCTGAATTCTGTTATCGGTAACAGGCTGAAAGGCTTTGAAACCGCTTTCTCTAACAGAGTAGAATTGTAATAGATTCATAATAAAAGGGGGAAAAGATATGGCGGGGTTCGTCAAAATGGGATTGGCTTTATTGACGGCATCAGTTTTGGCATTCTGTCTCGGGGCCTGTTCAAATTCAAAAGAATCGGCCGGCTCTGACGGCAAAAAGGTACTGACCGTGTCCGTTGAAGAAACCTATAAAAAATATATTGAAAGCATTAAAGGAGAGTTTGAAAAAGAGAATCACGTCACAATCAACATTGCAGAAAAGCAAATGTTCGATCAGCTGGAGGCGCTTCCTTTGGACGGCCCGGCCGGCAATGCGCCTGACGTTATGCTTGCCGCATATGACCGGATCGGCAGTTTGGCGCAGCAAGGCCATTTGCTTGATCTAAAACCTGCTGATACAAAAAGCTTTGGAGATAAAGAGATGCAGCAGGTAACGGTTAACGGAAAGGTGTATGGAATGCCGCTGGTGATTGAGACGCTTGTTCTGTATTACAACAAAGATCTTATAAAAAAAGCGCCGGCAACATTTAAAGACCTTGAAACATTAACAGAAGATCCCCGCTTTTCATTTGCTTCTGAAAAAGGAAAGTCAACGGGATTTTTAGCAAAGTGGACTGACTTTTATATGTCGTACGGTTTGCTGTCCGGTTACGGCGGATATGTATTCGGGAAAAACGGCACAGATCCCGGGGATATCGGCCTGAACAATAAAGGGGCTGCAGAAGCGGTGAAATATGCGGAGAAATGGTTTAAAACATATTGGCCAAAAGGCATGCAGGATAACTCAAGCGCAGACGATTTTATTCAGCAAATGTTTTTGGATAAGAAAGCGGCTGCAATCATCGGCGGGCCTTGGTCGGCTGCCAATTTTCAAGAGGCCGGCCTGAACTATGGCGCCGCTCCTATTCCGACATTGCCAAACGGAAAAGAATATGCTCCGTTTGCGGGCGGCAAAGGCTGGGTTGCTTCAAAATATACAAAGGAACCCGAGCTGGCTGAAAAATGGCTTGAGTATGCAACAAATGATGCCAATGCTTACGCCTTTTATGAGAAGACAAATGAAGTTCCGGCCAACACAGCCGCAAGGAAGAAAGCGGGAGAGCAAAAAAATGAGCTGGCGTCAGCTGTTATTAAACAATATGAGTCAGCGGCACCTGCGCCGAATATTCCTGAAATGGCCGAGGTATGGACTGGCGCTGAAAGTTTAATATTTGATGCGGCTTCGGGGAAAAAAACAGCAAAAAAATCGGCGGATGATGCGGTAAACGTCATAAAAGAAAACATCAAAGAAAAATATGTGAAATAAAATCGGAGGGGAAGTGTCCGTAAGAATAGAGGGCGAAAAATGAATAAAGATGATACACTTTTACACCAAAAACGGAAGGCGTCATGGTTTTTATCGATCATTCCGGGAATTGGACAGATCGCGAATCAGCAGATATCAAAGGGGATCTTATTTCTGGTCATTACGAGTTTGTTTGCTGTTGAATTATGCGTTTTCGGTATTGAGGCGCTGACCGGATTGGTTACCTTGGGAAGTGTTCCCGGTGAAGATCACTCATTATTTATGCTGATTGAAGGCACGCTGCAATTGATCTTAACGTTGATTTTTCTCATGTTCTATATCTTTTCAGTTTATGATTTCCGTCATACCGCCGCTATGAAAGCGGCGGGTTTGAAGGTGAATACAGCGGCCAAGGATATCATCCGCCATGCGGGAGATAAAGGGTTTCCTTATTTATTTACACTGCCGGCATATCTCATGATGGTGTTTGTGATTATTTTTCCTGTTTTGGTGACTCTGTTTGTTGCCTTAACAAACTATGATTTTTATCATATACCGCCTAACAGTCTGATTGACTGGGTCGGCTTTAAAAATTTCTTGAATATCTTTTTTGTCGGTTCCTACCGGGAAACATTTGTGAATGTACTGGGCTGGACCATGATATGGACAATCTGTGCAACAACGCTGCAAATCATTTTGGGGATCGTAACGGCACTATTCGTGAATCAAGATTTTATTAAAGGCAGACGGATATTCCGAATGATTTTCTTATTTCCATGGGCTGTTCCGGCCTTTATCACAATTATGAGCTTTTCCAATATTTTTAATGACAGTATAGGGGCGATGAACACGCAGGTGATTCCATTAATTAACCACCTGCCGTTTGTGGAACTGCCGGCGATCGCGTGGAAGACTGATGCTTTCTGGACGAAGACTGCTCTGATTATGATTCAGACCTGGCTTGGCTTTCCTTATATTTATGTCATGGTAACGGGGGTCTTGCAGTCGATTCCGGGTGAATTGTATGAAGCCGCAAAGATTGACGGGGCTTCTTTTATGCAGCGTTTTCGCAATATTACATTACCGATGATTTTATTTGCGACGGCACCGGTGATGATTACACAGTACACATTTAACTTTAATAATTTTTCGATCATCTATTTGTTTAATGAAGGCGGTCCGGGAAGCGCGGGAGCCGGTGCCGGGTCGACCGATATTTTAATTTCCTGGATCTATAAACTGACAACCGGCACTTCTCCGCAATATGCTGTGGCAGCGGCCGTGACATTGTTAATTTCTTTCGTCGTCATTGGAATTTCCCTGATTGCTTTTAAAAAGTCAAATGCTTTCGGCAATGAGGAGGTGATGTAGATGGGTTCCAGAACGGCCGGAATGCTTACGAAAATCTGCACCTATTTGTTTTTGCTGGTTTTAAGCATTGTCATTTTATATCCGCTGCTGATTACGGCTTCCTCCGCTTTCCGTGCGGGAAATGTGACGGCTTTTCAGCTCGATTTCTCAGGTTCCTGGACTTTTGATCATTTTAAGCGGCTGTTTGAAGAGACGCTCTATCTTCATTGGTACAGCAATACGCTGGTTATCGCGCTGTCAGTCATGGTATTGCAGGTCACGATTGTAACGCTTGCCGGGTATACGTACAGCCGCTATCGGTTTGCGGGGCGAAAAAAGAGTCTTGTTTTCTTTTTAATCATTCAAATGGTGCCCACAATGGCAGCGCTGACTGCTTTTTATGTATTGGCCATGCTGATAGGCGCTCTTGATCAATACTGGTTTTTGACAGCGATCTATATCGGCGGCGGAATTCCGATGAACACGTGGCTGATGAAAGGTTATTTTGATACAGTTCCGAGAGAAATTGATGAGGCTGCGCGAATGGATGGAGCGGGGCATTTCAGGATATTTGCCTCCATTGTGCTGCCGCTTGTGAAGCCGATGCTTGCCGTTCAAGCGCTTTGGGCGTTTATGGCGCCGTTCGGGGACTATTTGCTGGCGAAGTTTTTGCTTCGCTCGCCGGAAAGGCTGACCATTGCAGTAGGGTTGCAGTCGTTCATTTCAAATCCGCAGCAGCAAAAAGTCGCCCTGTTTGCGGCGGGGGCTATACTTGCCGCACTGCCGATATGCATCTTGTTCTTTTTTCTCCAAAAGAACTTTGTATCCGGGCTGGCGGCGGGCGGAACAAAGGGGTAGTTCAATGAAGAATGTGCATAATGAAAGCTTTATGATCCGCAGTCTTAAAGCATCGGTGTCTCCGTCAGGTATTTGCCGTTACGGGAAAACATTCAGCTGGCTTCAGCTCTCCTTTCTCTTTATGTTTTTAACGTCCTGCCTTATGGCGCCGTTTACGATGTCGTTTTTGAAAATGGACCGCTTCAGCCTCAAATTGGTTATGCCTGCGGCGCTTTCTGCAGTGAATGATCGTTTTGCCGAACAATTAAACGGTATTCAAATCAGGAACGGAAAACTGACAGGCGGACAGCGTTTTGATCAAATTGAAGAGGGCAACCATCTGCTGGCAGTCGATATGGAGCATGAATGGAAACCAAACGGTGAAAATGGGCGTTTGCGTGTAAAAGGATATGACAACGCGGTCATATTCCAGCCTGACCGGCTGATTATTACCGACCAAAACGGAATGGGGTTTTCAGTTCGCTATGGGAAAGCGGACGCCAAGCTTACGGACCCGGGCGTATATGAGACGGAGGCTCTTATCGGTCAATTGTGGCTTGCACAGTATAAGCCGATGATCATGATGCTGGGGTGCGCAGTGATTTTTTTGATCCAGCTATTTTTTACAGCTGTGCTTGCGGGAGGCATCTGGATGGCAAAATTATCAAAAATGATCGATATCGCGTCATGTAAGGAAGCAGCTTCTGCAGCGATATGCGCATCGGCTCTGCCTGCATTCGCGGCAGCTGCTATCGGGCTGATCCGCTTTGATTTGATTACTGTATTAATGGTTCATACATGCGGCGTCACGTTGATGATTGCTTTTTTATTCAGATATATGGCCAAAACCCGCCGTCATAATGAAAATGTTCATTCGGGAGGAAGACATGATAAATCAGCGGTTGTTTGAGATTGATGAATGGAAAATCAAAACCAATACATTTCAAAAAGAGTATATACGGCTGCAGGAAAGCCTGACTTCTCTTGCCAACGGCTATATGGGCATCAGGGGGAATTTTGAAGAGGGGTATTCAGGCGGCAGCCATCAAGGCACATATATTGCAGGCGTGTGGTTCCCTGACAAAACGCGGGTAGGCTGGTGGAAAAACGGGTATCCGGACTATTTCGGAAAAGTGATCAATGCGATGAATTTTATTGGAATAGATGTGTATGTTGACGGTGAAAAAGTCGATCTCTACCAAAACCGACTCGAATCATTTGAGTTAGAGCTTCATATGAAAGAAGGAATTCTGAGGAGGAGCGCTGTTGTCCGTATTCAGGATAAAACCGTGCGAATCAAATCAGAACGATTTCTCAGCCTGGCCGCAAAAGAGCTATGTGCGATTCATTATGAAGCGGAGTGTCTGACAGGGGACGCCGCTATTACGCTTGTTCCTTATCTTGATGGCAATGTTGTAAACGAAGATTCAAACTATCAAGAGCGGTTTTGGCAGGAAAAAGAGACAGGAGCGGATTACCGCCGCGGGCATATAACGGCAAAAACGCTCGACAATCCGTTCGGAACGCCGCGTTTCACGGTCTCCGCCTTAATGGAAAATTTGACAGAAGGCTATGTCAGTCAAAGCTTTCAAACTTCCGGCATGTATGCTGAAAATCGCTTCAGCTACCAAAACAAAGCTTCATTGAAAAAGTTTATTGTTGTCACGACTTCACGCGATGTTCAAGAAGCAGAGCTTACTTCGAAAGGGGAGGAGCTTTTGGCGGCTATTCTTAAGCAAGGTTATGAAGAAGCGAGACAGCAGCATATTGCCAAGTGGAAGGAAAGATGGGCAAAAGCGGATATAGAGATAAAGGGAGATGAGGAACTTCAGCAAGGCATCCGCTACAATATCTTTCAGTTATTCTCGACATATTACGGGGCAGATGCCCGTTTGAACATCGGACCGAAAGGATTTACAGGCGAAAAATACGGCGGTGCCGCCTATTGGGATACCGAGGCGTATGCCGTTCCGATGTATTTGGCGACAGCCGAGCCGGAAGTCACGAAAAACCTGCTTTTGTACCGCTATCATCATTTGGAGGCTGCCAAACGGAACGCCGCCAAGCTGGGGATGAAGGGGGCGCTTTATCCGATGGTGACGTTTACCGGAGATGAATGCCACAATGAGTGGGAGATTACGTTTGAAGAAATTCACCGCAACGGCGCGATTTGCTATGCGATCTGCAATTATGTCCAATATACAGGCGACCGCGCCTATATGGAAGAATACGGTATAGATGTTCTTGTTGAGATCAGCAGGTTTTGGGCCGGCCGTGTTCACTTCTCGAAACGAAAAAATAAGTATATGATCCATGGCGTCACAGGGCCGAATGAATACGAAAACAACGTTAACAACAATTGGTATACGAATGTCATTGCGGCTTGGACGTTGGATTATACTCTGCAAAGTCTCGAAAGGATCTCAGCGGAGAAACGCCGCCTTCTGGATGTGCAGGAAGAAGAATTGAAAGTCTGGAGAGAAATCATCCGGCACATGTACTATCCGTATAGTGAAGAACTGCAAATTTTCGTTCAGCATGACACATTTTTGGACAAAGACCTGCAATCAGTTGACGAATTAGATCCAGCTGAACGGCCTCTTTATCAAAATTGGTCATGGGACAAAATCCTCCGCTCCAGCTTTATTAAACAAGCCGATGTGCTGCAAGGCATTTATTTATTTCCTGACCGTTTCTCTATAGACGAAAAACGCCGCAACTATGAATTTTATGAACCGATGACGGTTCATGAATCAAGCTTATCGCCCTCCATTCACGCGGTGCTCGCTGCCGAATTGAGGATGGAAAAGAAGGCGCTTGAATTATATAAGCGTACAGCAAGGCTTGATCTCGACAATTACAATCGTGATACGGAGGAAGGCCTTCACATTACTTCAATGACGGGAAGCTGGCTGGCGATCGTCCAAGGGTTTGCCGGCATGCGTACTTTAAAAGGAACGCTCTCATTCACCCCATTTTTGCCGAATGAATGGGACGGTTACTCGTTCCATATCAATTATCGAAACCGCTTGATCAAGGTGACGGTCGAAGAAAGGCGCGCCATCTTTGAGCTTGTCAAAGGAGAACCGGTGTCCATCACAGTTTATGGAGAACCGATGGTGCTGAATGAACGATGTGAAAGGAGAATGCCTGATGAGTGAATGGTGGAAAGAAGCTGTCGTGTATCAAATTTACCCGCGCAGTTTTTATGATTCCAATGGAGATGGATTTGGGGATTTACAAGGCATTATCAAAAAGCTTGATTATATCAAAAGACTTGGCGCGGATGTGATCTGGCTGTCGCCCGTGTTTGATTCTCCGCAGGATGACAACGGCTATGACATCAGTGACTACAGAAACATGTACGAAAAATTCGGAACAAATGAAGATATGTTTCAGTTAATTGATGAAGTGCATCAGCGCGGAATGAAAATCATCATGGATCTGGTCGTGAACCACACGTCGGATGAACATGCCTGGTTTGCTGAAAGCCGCAAGTCGAAGGACAATCCTTACCGGGATTATTATTTTTGGAAAGACCCGAAATCGGACGGTTCTGAGCCGAATAATTGGGGATCGATTTTTTCAGGCTCGGCGTGGACGTTCGATGAAGGGACAGGACAGTATTATTTGCACTACTTTTCGAAAAAACAGCCTGATTTAAATTGGGAAAATGAAGCCGTTCGCCGGGAAGTGTATGATCTGATGAAGTTCTGGATGGATAAAGGCGTTGACGGCTGGCGGATGGATGTGATCGGCTCCATTTCCAAACATACCGATTTTCCGGACTATGAAACAGATAACAGCAAAAACTTTATTGTCGGCCGTTACCACTCTAACGGTCCCCGCCTGCATGAATTTATTCAAGAGATGAACAGGGAAGTGCTTTCTCATTACGACTGCATGACAGTCGGAGAGGCAAACGGTTCTGATATTGAAGAGGCGAAAAAATATACGGATGCAGGCAGGCAAGAGCTGAATATGATCTTTACATTTGAACATATGGATATCGATACAGAACAAAACTCGCCAAATGGGAAATGGCAGATCAAGCCGTTTGATGTGATTGCTTTAAAACAAACGATGACAAGGTGGCAGACCGGGTTGATGAATAGCGGCTGGAATACCTTGTATTTTGAGAACCACGATCAGCCGCGGGTGATTTCCCGCTGGGGCAATGACGGTGAGCTGCGAAAACAGTGTGCGAAAGCATTCGCAACGGTTCTCCACGGGATGAAAGGCACACCGTTTATTTACCAGGGAGAAGAAATCGGCATGGTCAACAGTGATATGCCGCTGGAGATGTATGACGATCTTGAAATAAAAAATGCATACCGTGAACTAGTCATCGAAAACAAGACGATGACAGAAAAAGAGTTTGTCAAAGCCGTGATGATAAAAGGAAGGGATCACGCGAGAACACCGATGCAGTGGGATGCCGGAAAACATGCGGGATTCACAGCCGGAGACCCATGGATGCCGGTAAATTCCCGTTATCAAGATATCAATGTGAAAGAGTCCTTGGAAGATCAAGATTCGATTTTCTTTTACTATCAGAAGCTCATTCAATTACGAAAGCAACATAAGATCATGGTATACGGAGATTATCAGCTGCTGCTGGAAGATGATCCGCAAATCTATTGTTATATCCGTAAATATCAAGGGAAAAAGCTTCTCGTCGTTGTGAATTTATCGGAAGAAAAGGCCCGGTTCGAAGCGCCTCCCGAGCTGTTCCATGAGCGTTGGAAAATCCTGATTTCGAACTATCCGCAGGAGCCGGCTGACTTGAAGAGTATCAGCCTCAAACCTTATGAAGCTGTGATGGGCATCAGCATATGAAAGCGGTTATTTTTGATTTAGACGGAGTGATAACAGATACTGCGGAATATCATTTTCTTGCTTGGAAGCACATCGCAGAACAAATTGATATTCCCTTTGACAGAAGTATGAATGAAAGCCTGAAAGGAATCAGCCGAGAAGAGTCACTTGAAAGGATCCTTATTTTTGGCGGAGCGGAAAAAAGATTTACACATGCGGAGAAACAAGAACTGCTGCATCAAAAAAATCAATATTATCAAACGTTGATCAGCAGATTGACGCCGGAAGATCTTTTGCCGGGAATCGGCAGGCTTCTTTGTGAATTAAAAAATGAACATATAAAAATCGGGTTAGCATCTTCAAGCCGCAATGCCCGCGAGATCTTAAAACGTTTGGCGATTATCGATGATTTTCAAGCCATTGTTGACCCGGCGGCTCTTGCGAAGGGGAAGCCTGATCCCGAAATCTTTTTAACAGCTGCAGCGCTGCTCGGTGTTTCCACGGCTGAATGCGCGGCAATAGAAGATGCTGAAGCAGGAATATCTGCAATCAAATCTGCCGGGATGTTCGCGGTCGGTGTCGGACGTGAACAGTCGATGCTTGGTGCTGATCTGGTTGTGAGGCAAACCGGTGAATTGTCGTTTGAGCTGTTGAAGGTAGAATGGAAGCAGTATAGGGGAAAGGTTTTAAAAAGCATCAGAGAGTGAAAAAACCTGCAAGAGACATCATCTCTTGCAGGTTTTTTGGGCATTACTTCTGGTCTTCTGTATTGCGTGTCAGCACTTTATCGATTAAGCCGTATTCTAAGGCTTCATCAGCTGATTTGAAGTTGTCGCGGTCTGTATCGCGCTCAATGACTTCAAGCGGCTGGCCGGTACGTTCAGCAAGCACTTTGTTTAATTTGTCGCGAAGCAAGAGAATGCGTTTTGCCGCGATTTCAATTTCTGTCGCCTGTCCTTGCGCTCCGCCAAGCGGCTGGTGAATCATAACTTCACTGTTAGGAAGCGCGTAACGTTTGCCTTTTTCTCCGGCTGCAAGTAAAAATGCTCCCATAGAAGCGGCCATACCGATGCAGATCGTGGATACTTTCGGTTTAATGAACTGCATTGTATCATAGATTGCCATACCGGCAGTGATTGATCCGCCAGGGCTGTTAATGTAAATGGAAATATCTTTTTCAGGGTCTTCCGCTTCAAGGAATAAAAGCTGTGACACGATGGAGTTCGCAACGTTGTCATCAATCGCAGATCCAAGCATGATAATACGGTCCTTCAAAAGACGGGAGTAAATGTCATAAGCTCTTTCTCCGCGGTTCGTTTGTTCAATGACTGTAGGTATTAAATTCATAATGCTCCTCCTTCACCTTTTAGGTAAGTATGTATTTACATGATACATTTTTGGTCAATAAAGGTCAAACAAAACGCTGACCAAAATGCCAACCTTTTCTTCTAACACCATTTTTCCCATAAAACAAAAAGTTCAAACAGCAAAGTGGAAATGAGGATGATCAGCACCGGCGCTTGAGAAAATGATATGGCCGGAGCGCTCAAAATAGACCGCAATCGCGTCGCTACGTACGGCTGAAGGGTCTGACTACGTTGTCCGCCCTTCCAAAAGCCGTACCGGCAAATACGTTTCCAGCGGCAAATCATCAAATTCGCCTTCAATTTCTTTTGCTAAAATCTCAATGGCTGTTTTGGAAATCAATTCAATCGGCTGCTGGATGGTTGCCAAGTCCGGCAGAACCGATTGAACGGTTTCAGTGCCGTCATAACCGATCACTTTTAATTGATTCGGGATGTCTATTCCCCGTTTTTTGGCCTCAGTCATCACGGCAGCCGCCATGATATCATCGCTGGCAAAAATTCCGTCGGTGTCAGGCTGTTCATCGAATAATGTTGAAATAATGTCATGGTAATGCTGATAAAAGGGTACTTCATATGTAATAGGCTTCCGTCCGTGTTCGTGCATGACGTCTTCGTATGCTTTTCTTCTGAGGTTTGCCGGTGTCTCGAGTTCAAGCGGGCCGTTGATATGGACGATGTGCCGGCACCCTTTTTCAATCAGCAGTTCTGCCGCCTTTTTTCCGCCGTCATAGTTGTCTGAGCCGACGACGGGGATCGTGTCCGATAAGTAATGATCAATGGCGACAATCGGCAGATTTTGCTTGTGATAATTGAGAATTCCCCGGTTGTAAGTCACGGCGATCACGCCGTCCACTTGGTTTCTTATCAGCATCTCCAAATATTTTTCTTCCTTATCCTTTCGATGTAAACTGTTGCAAAGCAGCAGTTTGTAGCCCATGGACGTACAAATGCTTTCAATATGAAAGGCGAGTTCGCCGAAAAACGGGTTGCTGGAGTTTGGGATGATAAGTCCTATTAAATTGGTTCGTTTTCGGAATAAAGAGCGGGCCAGATCGTTTGGAAAGTAATTGATTTCTTCCATCGCCTTGTACACTTTTTCTTTTGTTTTTTCGCTGATATAGCCGCGGTTATTTAATACCCGCGAAACGGTTGTAGATGAAACTCCCGCTATTTTCGCAACATCATGAATGTTAGGCTTCATTCCCGTGCCCTCCTGCTTACTGAAATGGCTTACAATTTCCGTCACGCACTTATTTTAGAGAATCAGGCTGACATGTGCAAGGACATTCCATGTTTCTGTTTTCATATAAAGAGGGTGTGTTTTGTTTGATTGAAATAATCAGAAAATTTTATGTCAACCGATTGACATATGAAACCGGTTGACATACAATTCTCTTTGAAAGCGCTTTATTTATGGAGTGAGGGGAAGTGACGGGTATGGAGAGATGGCTGGCGGCAATGAAGTGAAAGAATCAAGCAGCGATGTAAAGTAAGCGCTTACTCGGAGCTCGCATGTATGTGATGAAAATGAAGAAGGAAGTATGCGGCTCTAAAACGGCTATTAAAAGGCCCTATTAAAGGAGCGGTGCAAATGAAAAGCTCAAAAAGTCTGTATTGGAAACTGAGTGCTTATTTCTTCTTTTTCTTTTTTACTTGGTCTTCCAGCTATTCTTTATTTGCGATTTGGTTAGGGCAGGAAATCAATTTAAACGGATCAGCGACAGGCATTATCTTTTCTGTAAACGCCGTATTTGCCCTGTGCATGCAGCCTCTTTACGGTTTTATCTCTGACAAATTGGGGCTGAAGAAAAAGATATTGTTTATGATCAGCTGTCTTCTCATATTCACGGGTCCGTTTTATATCTTCGTCTATGGGCCGCTTTTACAATATAACGTCTTTCTTGGCGCCGTTGTCGGAGGCTTATATTTGGGAGCCGCTTTTTTGGCGGGGATAGGCGCGATTGAAACGTACATTGAAAAGGTCAGCCGTAAATATGATTTCGAGTATGGAAAATCTAGAATGTGGGGCTCGCTGGGCTGGGCGGCGGCTGCATTTTTTGCAGGTCAGCTTTTCAATATCAATCCCAATATCAACTTCTGGATCGCGTCTGTTTCAGCCGTCATATTAACGGCCATCATCATGTCTGTAAAAATAGAAATGACCGATCATGAGAAAAACAGAGCGGATTCGGTCCGGTTAAAAGATGTGGGGCGGCTCTTTTTACTAAGAGATTTCTGGTTTTTTATGATGTACATTATCGGGGTGACTTGCATTTACGGCGTATATGATCAGCAGTTCCCGATCTACTATGCGTCTTTGTTTCCTTCAGTGTCGACGGGTAACCAAGTATTCGGCTATCTTAATTCATTCCAAGTGTTTTTGGAGGCCGGCATGATGTTTCTTGCGCCTTTTATCGTCAATAAGTTCGGGGCGAAAAACAGTTTGATTTTAGCGGGGTTTTTAATGGCTTTCCGCATCGTCGGGTCGGGAATTGCAGTTGAGCCTGTAGGCATTTCATCAATGAAACTCATCCACGCACTGGAATTGCCGATTATGCTGATCGCTGTTTTTAAATATTTGGCTGCCAATTTTGATACGCGTCTGTCGTCCGTCCTTTATCTCGTCGGTTTTCAATTCGCATCTCAGGCAGGCGCGTCGATTCTGTCGCCGCTTGCGGGAGGATTATATGACAGTGCGGGGTTCCGTCAAACCTATCTCATCATGGGAATCGTCGTCTTCGGTTTTACCGTCATTTCCATATTTACTTTATTGGGCCCGAAACAAAACAGCAGGCGTGTCCAGCGTCTGCAAAAAATCGGATAGAGAGGATGTTACAAATGGATAGAATTCAGCAGGCGGAAGAAGCTTTGAAGGAAGCCGAGGGTAAAGTGAAACAAAGATATCGATTGGGGTACCATATTATGCCCCGGGCGAATTGGATCAATGATCCGAACGGACTTATTCAGTTTAAAGGAGAATACCACGTCTTTTTTCAGCATCATCCGTATGATGAGCATTGGGGGCCGATGCATTGGGGACATGTAAAAAGTAAAGATCTCATTCATTGGGAGCACCTGCCGGTTGCCTTAGCTCCGGGGGATGAATTCGACCAAAGCGGCTGTTTTTCGGGAAGCGCGGTCGATGATCATGGAAGATTGGCCCTCATCTATACAGGACATAATATAATTGATCAAGAGAAAGACCTATTCTATCAAACTCAAAATATCGCTGTCAGCCAAGATGGAACCGTGTTTGAAAAGCTTCAGGAAAACCCTGTTATTGCGGAACCGCCGGAAGACAGCGCCCGTCATTTCCGCGATCCGAAAGTATGGAAGCATCGCGATGTTTGGTATATGGTCATCGGCAACTCCTCAAAAGAAAACGTCGGACGGGTCGTTTTATACCGTTCACCTGATTTGCGTGATTGGGAATACGCGGGGGTTCTCGCCCAAAGTGACGGTAATCTCGGCTATATGTGGGAATGTCCTGATTTCTTTGAATTAGGCGGCAAACATGTCCTGCTGATTTCGCCCCAGGGGATCGAGGCGGACGGTGATTCCTATCAAAATTTACATCAAACCGGCTATTTAATCGGTGACTATCATGATGAAACAAACAAATTTACACACGGCGCTTTTAAAGAACTGGATCACGGCCATGACTTTTACGCCGTGCAAACATTATTAGATGATAAAGGACGCAGAATTGCCATCGGCTGGATGGATATGTGGGAATCTGAGATGCCGACAAAAGCGGACGGATGGTGCGGTGCACTGACTTTGCCGCGAGAACTGACTTTGCGTGATGATCATAAACTTTTGATGAATCCCGTGGAAGAAACCAAGCAGCTGCGGAAAATGGAATATCGGGAATGTGCCGGACGATCGGTTTCAGGGAGTTACTTGGCAAAGACGTCCGAAGACCTGCTTGAAGTCCGAGTCGTGTTTGATATAAACGATTCTGATGCCGAAACGGCAGGTTTTAAGATTCGCGGCCTTGACGAAGAAGAACTTGTGCTGACATACAATCTGACGGATAAAAAGCTGACACTTGATTGCACCAAGATGGGGAAAGCGAAAGACGGTGTGAGAAGGGTGCAGACGGATACAAACGGCAAGCTGGCGCTGCGTATCTTTATTGACAGATCCTCGATTGAAGTATTCGCCAATCATGGAGAAACAACGATGACAAGCCGTATCTATCCGAATGAAGGCAGATTGGGGATTGAGCTGTTTTCTGAGAAAGGCGCCGTAAAGGTTGAGGAATTCACCTATTGGACGTTAAAGGACATTTGGAAAAAAAGCTGAAACGTGCTTTTTCTGAAGTGGCTGGAAATGTACCGATCCGGGGGCAGTCCGCCTGAAATGGTTTTTTTGTGAAAATCAATGCCGTTATACGATGCAGGATTATGCTGCATGAGGAAGCTGCATAATCCTGTTGTTGCATTATCAAAAAAGAGTTGCTTTCTGTGCGTTTCTTTATTATAATATAAAGGTATCTGATTGAAAAAACGTGCGCTCGTAGCTCAGTTGGATAGAGCGGTGGTTTCCGGTACCACGTCTGTCGGGGGTTCGAATCCCTCCGAGCGCGTCTCAGTTAAGACGATAGGAAAAACCTCGCAGATGTTAAATCTGTGAGGTTTTTTATTTTATCTTGTTTTGAAACTGTTAACGAATGTGTCTCTGTTATGTTCGGTTCCGGCAATCAGCCGCGCACTTTCACTGATCCGCTGCGCGAGAGCTTTTTGCGCCTTGCCTTCAAAGCTGTTCAATAGTGCTGAATACACTTCATATAATTCATCTTTCAACGTATCCATTTCGAATGTCGGTTTCAGCGTTCGGCGCACTGTCTCCAATTTTGTCCCCGCTGCCTGCGTCATCCCTGTTTTCAGCATCTGCCGCTGCAGCATTTTCTTCATTGGATCGTCCTTGTGTTCTAAAAGTTCGTCTAATGTCGGCATTATGTATCCACCTCTATCATCTTAACCAGTTTGCGAGCATCTGGTCTTTTTTCTGAAATTCGTCTGCTATTTTATGTAAGAATCCGCCGATCTCTTCAAGGTCTGTGATCGCTGCCTGCAAAGAATCAATAAACGCCTGCTCAGCCTGAGTGTCATAAAAAATCGGGCCTTTATCGTAAGATAGCGCAATATCTTCAATGGTATTGGTCACGTCCTGTGCTTGAAGCTGATCATACAAGCCGTGTCCGACTTGGCCGTAAAATTCCGTTTTCAGCTCGGCGATTTTTTCATCGTGTTCTTGATAGGCGTTTTGCGCTTCTTTTTTCATCGTCCGCAAATCCTCAGTCATAGCCTGCACCTTTTCAGCCAGCTTCTTTGCGTTTGTCGGCGTTACTTTTATTGTATCTGCGCTTCCGATTGCACCGGCCGGCAGAAGAGCGCCGAGGTTTTTATCAAAGACTAATTCATCTCCGTTCGGATTTGCGATATTTCCGTTTCTGTCGAACACGAAATTTGCTTCGTTTAAGCCGTGTGTATCCGGATTTCTCAGAATGACGGTAGTGAAGAAATAAGCGAGATTTTTTCCGATCTGCTCGCTCAATTTCCCATCAAGCCGCTGCTTTCGGCTGAACTGTGAGAGAGAGGGGTTTTTCGTGTAAATCGTTGTCCCGTTGTGTCGGTCATATTCGTTCCAATAACCTGCCCCGACCATGTCGTCCGGATTGATAATTGACCGGATGTAAGGATCATATATGCCGCTGTTGATCTCTTTCTGTGTTTCTTCATCGTGCAGCTTCACGACGGAAGGACTGTTAAACGCGACGGCATACACATCATTATTCACCGCGCTGTATTCGGCCTCAGCGCCGCCGAGTGAATGGCCGGTTGTTGAAATAATCGTTGACGTTCCGGCATACTTTTTCTTTACGCTGCGTACCAGCTGATCGGCTTGATCAATTTGCGATGTTTTCGTCATCAGCTTATACTTTCCGGTTGTGAGCATGGCGTCTTGAGAAGGTGTGCCGTTATATTTTCCGAGTGTTTTAGACGTATCCTTCGCGTCCTTTTCAACGATATAATGAGCTTCTTTTTTGGGGTCGCTTCCAAAAACAATGTTCCCGCCGTCCGCTTTTACGCCGTCATTGATCGGGTCTTTTGCGATATCAGTTCCCGCAAAGGCGACGACCACGTTTTCGGGGTTTTTTGATTTTATCCATTTACCGTTTTTGGACTTGATGCCTTTTGAGAATACAAAGGCATCAAGACCCGTATCAGAATCCTGCTTCACTTTCTCAACGTACCAATATGACGTCTTACTTATTTTATAAGGAGTTTTATATTTCATATGCAGGGCTAACATTTTATAATGGTAAGCTGCTTGACTCAAACGGTAATATTCTTTATCTGTGACATTAGAGACGGTTATTTCTTTTCCTTTTGGCATATATACATCACCTTTCTTATATTGTAAAATAGTTCCGAAAGGATGATACGCATGAGAAAATACATTATTATCCTAATTGTTATAATTATAGCAGTGGGAGGGTTTTTCGTGAAGCGTCAATATGATAAACATAAAAACGAAGAAAAACTTGTGATTGAGGCGCAAGAGCACATGAAGAATTACTTAAAAAAAGACTATAAAAATGTAAAGGAAGTTCATTTTTCAAAAGACTACAATATCGATCCGACAGGCGGAGTTGAAGTTTCAGGCTACATAAATAATAATAAAGAAAAAGAATTTTCCGGTATATATGATCCAACGAACAAGGAGATAGGTATTTCAGTGGTCAATGCCGAAGAAAGGTAAAATACCCACATCAGGGATGAGTGGGTATTTATTTTGTTTAATTATCTTACAAAATTCGTGATATGTTTCTCATACAGTTCAAACCTATTCCTGAGACCAATCGCCTCTACCGTCTCATTTGTCGAGGTATCTCCGATATTAACGGTACAAATATCATGATAACTCAACGATAGGAAAAACGTCAGATCAGCATTTCACTCGCTTTAAGTTCCAATCTTAACTTGTCAGCAACAATCGCGATGAATTCTGAATTGGTTAGCTTTGCTTTTGACATGCTGAAAGTATATTCATATCAAGTTTTCGCTCATTTCGTTTACTTAAGAACGACAGTTATTTATAGGAAAGGGTTGATTTCCAAATGAAAAAGAAAAAGTACATAATTATCCTTATTTTAATAATTATAGCAGTGGGGGGACTTTTTATGAAGCATCAGTATGATCGAAAGGAAAAAGAGATTGCGTTATTCGAAGAAGCCCAGAATCATATGAAAAAGTTTTTAACAACGAACTATAAAAATGTGAAAGATATCCATTTTTCTGAGGATTACTATATTAACCCAATGGGCGGTATTAGTGTTAAGGGTTATACTAATGGAAAAAAAGAGTTTGAAGGTCTATATGACCCAGGCAATAAAGAAATATTGTCATATACGGTTGATGCCGAACCAAAAGAAGAATGTAAAGATAAGCTTTGTACAAGATAAATTAGCCCGCTCAATCGAGCTGGGCTAATTTTGTTGTATTGCTCTTCCTCTAATCTCCTGGACATAAAACAAATTTTTCATAGGTACATTTTTTAATCCTCTGTTAATAATGAATAGTGTTGTGATATCATATCTTGTATTTGTTTTAAATCTGCTTATCATAACCTCAGTTGAACCAACTAAATCAGCCAATTCCTTCTGGCTTTGAATTCCCTTCTCCTTCATTAAATCTAGATCTGACTATAAACTTTTTTAGAAGTTCACACACCCTTTAGGCTAGTCTAACTAACGCTTATATAAAAGTAATCTCGATCACTGATATTTGATACATTGATGTTTTTTAGACATGTACAACACTCTGAGGTTAATGTAAATTTAATTTAAGAAAGGATGAGTCTGTGAAGAAATACATGATTGTCCTGATATTTGTAATAACTATAGCGTCAGGAAGTATCTACATGAAGTACCAACATGATAAAAAAGAAGCAGAACAAGAACTTTTTATCCAAGCGAAAAATAAAATGGAAAGCTTTATAAAAGCTAATTACAAAAATATAAAGCAAATTACATACATTAACGATTATAAAATAAATCCTATGGGTGGTATTTCCGTGAAGGGATACTTGAATGGTAATAAGGAAAAAGAATTTTTCGGACTTTATGACAAAACGAATGATGAAATAGGAGTTTCGTCAGTCGATGCGGAAGAGAAACCCGAATGTCAGGAAAAAGAATGTGAATACTAAAAAAGACGCTGGAATAAAGAAGTACTCTGGAATGCCGCTTATATGATCCTCTGTGGACACTGAAGAAAAATCTTAAGACGCCTAAATGCACCGGATGTCACCGGTCATTTTTTCCAGTCCGCGAGCTTCATCATAACTCATGAGACGGATGATTCTGTGAAAAAAAACATTATTATCTTCATGGTTATTTTTATAGCAGCCGGATGTTTTATAATGAAGAGTATGAATGATAAAAATGTTCAGGCTGAAGAGATAAAGATTGCTCAAGAACGAATGGATAAATTTACCAAATTGAATTATGAAGGAATACATAACGTTACATTTAAAGATAAATACGAAATAGATCCAATGGGCGGGATAGAGGTATTTGGCTATTACAACGGTGATACATCGAATAAATTCGATGGTACTTACGATAAGGCAAATGACAAGATCATGGGGCACTCAATAGACGCTGTAAGAAAGAAAGAATGCAGAGATAAAGATTGCGATTACTAAGAAGACGCTCGTCTGGCATTTTTTATATATGAGCATAATGAAAAAGACAAGGGTTTCGGCATGTGCCGCCCTTGTCTTTTTTATTGAACACTGTAAAACATAACCGGAAACAGCTCATTATTTGACAGTCCATTTTAACAGCGTTACAATTAAACGTGTAAATAGTTACATGTTCAAGTAAACATAATAACTCGGGAGGTGATACGTCTTGAAGGAACCTTCTTTAAAAAAAGTGATGTCTCTGCAGATTGAAGTGGATGAACCGATCGTTGCGGGGCAGACTGGATTAGGGAAAAGGCAGTTGATTCCGATACGGGGCGGAACGGTCAGCGGCGCCGTAAAGGGACGTGTTCTTCCGGGCGGGGCAGATGCCCAGATCATCCGTCCGAACGGCCGGGTTGATCTTTCTGCCAGATATGCGCTGGAGACGGAGGAGCATGAAGTCATCTATGTAGAGAACAACGGCATCCGCCAAGTCAGTGAACCGTTCCGCCAACAGGCTGCAGAGGGGCGCATCATTGAACCCGAGCACGTGTATTTCCGCACTGTGCCTGTGTTTGAAACAAGCAGTGAGGCATATCAGTTTCTGCAGGACCGGCTGTTTATCGGGGCTGCGGTCAGATTGCCGGATGACATTCGGTTAGATATTTATGAAGTTCAATAATAATATGGAGAGTGAGTCAACATGGAAAACTTTATCGGAAGCCATATGATTTACACGTATGAAAACGGCTGGGAGTATGAAATCTATATTAAAAATGATCATACGATCGACTATCGGATTCATAGCGGAATGGTAGGCGGCCGCTGGGTGCGCGATCAGGAAGTGAATATCGTCAAGCTGACAGAAGGCGTATACAAAGTGTCATGGACTGAACCGACAGGCACAGACGTTTCCTTAAACTTTATGCCGAATGAAAAACGGATGCACGGAATTATTTTCTTCCCGAAATGGGTGCATGAGCATCCGGAAATCACGGTGTGCTACCAAAATGATTACATTGACGTGATGAAAGAGTCACGTGAGAAATATGAAACATACCCGAAATATGTCGTTCCCGAGTTTGCGGATATTACGTATCTCAACAATGCGGGAATCAATAACGAAACATTGATTTCAGAAGCGCCGTACGAAGGAATGACCGATGATATTCGCGCAGGAAAATTAAAATAAGAGAAAAAACCCGGCAGCTTGTCCGGGTTTTTTTGTATCCTTTTACGACAGGGTTTTGGTCATGATAAAGTCGACTTGTTTATCATCCCCCATATAAAAAGAGTGTTCTCCGGTTTGGACAAACCCCATTTTTTGATAAAAGGCGATTGCATTTTCGTTTTTTTCCCATACGCCCAGCCAGATGTTCTTTTTATTGTATGCTGTTGCGATTTTCACAGCTTCATTCAGCAGATATTTGCCAAGCCCGTGTTTCTGATGGTTTTTTCTTATATAAATTCTCTCAATCTCAAGAGAATCTTCACCCATTTTTTCTGACTGTGCTTCGTTCATGTTGACTTTTACATACCCCGCAAGGTCATCATGATAATAAACAAAATAGAATTGAGAAGACAGATTGGATAATTCCTTTTTCAGCTGTTCAGAGCGGAATGCATTTTCCAAATAAGCTTTCATATTTTCAGGTGAATTTTGATCCTTAAATGTATCATTGAATGTTTCAATGCTTATCTCCCGGAGCTCTGTAATATCGTTAAGGCTGCACTTTTTTAATTGAATACTCATGGTCATACAGCTCCTTTCTTCATTTATCATATCAGCTGATTTTTTGTTGTATTTGCAATGAAAATACCGTATAGTAAACATACCGTAATTTTGTTGTATTTGCAACATAAAATAAGAAAATGAGGACGATAAAGTGAAATATGTTTTTTATGTTTTAGGAATCATGATCTTGACCTTTGGTATTTCTGTCACGATTCAATCAGATCTTGGAACGTCGCCTTTTGATGCGCTTATTGTGGGATTGTCCGTCCATGCAGGGCTTACCGTGGGAAGCTGGGAAATCATCATCGCTTTCCTGTTAATTTGCTGTAATTCAATGTTAAAAAGGCAAAGGCCGGAATTTTCAGGGATGATTACGGCGTTTATAACGGGAATCGGGATTGATATGTGGCTTTTTTTTCTGCATCGAGTCATAACGCCTGAACTATGGTACGGAAAAGCGGGCTGTTTTGCAATCGGTTTAGTTGTGATAGGGATAGGAACCGCAACCTATCTGCACACAAATTTCGCCCCGATCCCGGTTGATCGGTTAACGCTAATTGTCCGCGATTTAACCGGGAGAAGCATCTTTTTTTCAAGAACGGTCATTTACTTCATATTTTTCATACTGGCCGTGATGCTAAAAGGTCCGGTAGGCATCGGAACGTTATTAACCGTTTGTTTAGGCGGGATCATCCTTCATTTCTTTATGCCGATTACCGGAAGATGGATAGACGGCATATTAACAGCATCTCCAAAGCAGGAAGAAACGAAAACCCGGTAGCAGGGGTTTTTATCCGGTTCTATCATTTTTCATTTCATCCGCATGTTCAAGGTATAATAAAAAAGGGGGAGGGATTTTTATGAGCGGTCAAAGAAAGCTCGTTTTTTACGGAGCTGTCAGCGCAGATGGCTATCTTGCGCGGGAAAATCACTCTTTAGATTGGTTAATCGGAACTGAAGGTGAAGACGGCACCGATTATGAAGCTTTCTATGAATCTGTCGATACGATCATCATGGGCAGAAAAACATACGAAGAAATATTGGTTTTATTGCCTGAGGAATTTCCGTACAAAGGTAAAGAATGCTATGTGTTTTCGCGGACATTGACCGGGTGCACTGAACATGTGCGGTTTATTCATGAAGAGCCTGCCGATTTTATAAAAGCATTGAAACGCCAAGAAGGCAAGCGGATTTGGATTGTCGGCGGGAGTGATCTGCTGCACCCGGTTTTGGAGGAAAAACTTGTCGATGAGTTTATCATTCAGATCGCCCCCGTTCTGCTCGGCCGCGGAATTTCTTTGTTCAAACCCGGAGACCGGGAGACAGGGCTGAAGCTGACTGATGTCAGGCGCTATAAGCAATTTGCGGAGTTGCATTATGAAGTGAGATGAAATGAAGTGTATGAAAGAAACCCAGTAAAGGTTACCGGGTTTCTTTTTCATGTTTGTTTTTATGTTTTGAAATGGTGTGGGCCGGCCCGCATGAAAACCCTGCAACCATGATAACAACCCCTATCCACCTCACAGCATAGAAATCAGTGTCGCGCAGGAAGATAAATGAAACTAAGGTCATAAGCGCCCCAATTATAACGGCAGCTGTGCCGATAATACTTGATTTCTCCATATAAAAACTCCTTTATGAATGTTTGTTTAACTTATTGGGTTAGAATATAACATATCAGGGGTAATGTGGAAACGGATATTCTGCGATGTCTGAAGTAAGATGAAAACGAAACGCCAAGGGAGCCGGCTCCCTTGGCGTTTTTTATGCTTGAAACAGGATGCGGCGTTTTGCTGCATCGGGATCACTTTCGACAGCGGTATCCGTGTTGAAAAGCAAAGTTTCGCGTGAATCGGTTTCATATTCAGGCCAATTGAAGTGAGAGGTGTTCGGGTTTCCGGTTTTTGCAAAAGCGAGCCATGCGGATTGGATTTGTTTGGAAAGCTGTTCTGCGTCGTCACCGAGCGGTTCTTGCAGCGTCTTTCTCAAAGAATCAAAGTTTCCGAACACAAACGGCAATTCCAGAGCGTGAACGGCTTTATGAAACGGCGGTGTTTCGCCATGCCAATCAAAGCGGTACATCCAGACCGGTGCATGCTGGGACTGTCCTTGTGCGAAAGCGACAGCCGGCCGCCAGAAAATCAGATCCGTCATCATATCGATTTGTCCCTTTAATGAATGCGGATATAAATCTGCCGCTTGCTCGGTGCAGTTTTCTCCGAGGTGATAATGCAAATAATCTTGCTGCTTTTTCTCGGAATGAATATCTGTATCAGGGGTGAAAAACAAATATGCTTCATCACGATTGGTTCCGATAATCATAGGTATGCCTTCTGCGGCCCCGTCTGCTATGGCTTTCACCGGTTCCGCAGGCAATGTGGCCGGATCGATGGCGGGCTGAAACAAAAGCTGGAAAATGTTTTGATCTAGTGAGCGCCGCACTTTATCCGCAGTCTTAAGCAGGTCATTAACGGAAAGCTCCTGCAATTGATCAGTGCCGGCTTCATGAATAAATGCCGCCGCGATGTCTTTTGCCATGTCCGCCGGGATCGTATGAGAGGCGCCGCTTTCTAAAATGGCTTTATGAAACAGGCCTTTTGCGTCAGGCATTGCCATAAGGGAGGCGATGCTCATGCCGCCTGCCGATTCACCAAATATCGTGACGTTATCCGGGTCTCCTCCGAATTCGGAGATATTGTCCTTCACCCAGCGCAGCGCGGCGATCTGATCGAGCAGCCCGATATTGGAGGAATACGCGTCATGAATAGAAGACAAATGTAAAAAGCCTAACGGTCCGAGCCTGTAATTGAGTGTCACTACAATGACATCTCCGTCAGCGGCAAGGGCAGATCCGTCGTAAAGCGGTTCGCTTCCGGCACCTAAATAAAATGCCCCGCCGTGTATCCATACCATGACAGGCTTTTTTTCGCCCTCTGAATCGGGGGCGAAAACATTGAGGTAAAGGCAATCTTCAGATTGAGCCGGTATATCTCCGGAAAACGATATAGACAGCATATCATCCGGCTGCGGACAAATCGGCCCGAACGAGTCGGCATGTTTTACGCCGTCCCAAGGTGCGGGCGGCTCCGGCGCTTTAAATCTGAGCTCTCCGACGGGCGGCTTCGCGTACGGTATGCCCTTCCATGTGCGGACGCCGCGGCCGGCAGTTCCTTTCAGTGCGCCGAAGCGGGTTTGAACGGTAAGTTTTGTCATCATTTCATCCCCTTTTTTCTTTTCATTATAAACAGAGATGAAGACATGAAGCGAATAAAAGCCTTTTCATCAGCATATCATTAGTAACGCTTCCGTTCTAAAAATGATCTGACTTCCTGAACGGACAAGCCGAGTTCTTTGGCTTCCTGCATCAGCGCTTTCCATTCCTCAATGTTGGATTCAGTCAGTTTTCTGTTGCGGTAGGGTGCGGGCTCCGGGCGTTTTTCAGTCAGTTTGTTCGTAAAGGTGAACAGTTCTTCTTTCGGCATGCCTGACTGCACGGCCTGCACAAGGTGGATGCGCCACTCATCTTCCGTGTCTCCCATGTGATGCAGCATCGTTTCGGCATCAAAAAGCTCCGTCAGATCGACCTGCAGGGTGGCGGATACTTTTTTCAGAAACTGGATGGACGGATTTGAGTGAACCCCCCGTTCTATCTTGCTTAAATAAGATTTAGAGACACCTGCTTCAACTGCTAGCTGATTAATAGAGTAGCCTTTTCTTCTGCGGTATAAACGAATTATTCTTCCAATCATTGTGCTGAATTCTCCCCTGTATACTGGCATTTTTTTTGTTCATTATAAGAAATTTTTCGTTCTTTATAAAATTTAAAATTATAAGGTAAGTGCAGTAAATAAGAGGAAAATCATGATAATGTTCTCTAAAAAGAACCAAATGGCTTAATTTGAAATTTTCAAATTTCGACCTTTTCTTTTATAATCCAATCATTAACAGAAGGGGGCGTTTAAGCCTGATGCAATAAGGATGAGGCTGTAATTACATGAATGAGAATATGAGTTTTAAAGAATTATTTGACATTATTAAACACAGACTTTTACTGATTTTTATCATGACAGCAGTTGTAACGCTGGTGACGGGATACATCCAATTCCGGGTGATTTCGCCCGTTTATCAGTCATCGACCCAAGTGCTCATTCATGAAACAAGCGGTGAAAAAAATTCGAATCTCAGCGACGTTCAGCTGAATCTTCATTACAACAATACGTTTCAAACGATAATGAAAAGCCCGGTAGTGCTTGAGAAAGTGAAACAGACGCTGCATCTTTCTGAGACGGCATCCGCTTTAAAAGCAAAGATCACGACAAGCAGCGAAACCGATTCAGAGATCATTACCGTAGCGGTGCAGGACGAGAACCCGAAACAGGCCGCCGCTATAGCGAACACGCTGATGAAGACATTTAAAAAAGAAGTCCGTGACAGGATGAATATAAAAGGCGTCATTGTTTTGTCTGAGGCAAAAGCATCGGAAAGCCCGATGGTCAAGCCTTCGCGCATCAGGAATATCATGATGGCGTTCGGTGCGGCGCTCATGGCGGGTGTGACGCTTGCGTTTTTTCTCCATTTTCTTGATGAAACCGTTAAAAGCGAGCGGCAGCTCAGCGAAAAAACAGACTTGCCTGTTTTAGGGGTTGTGTATGACATCAAAAATCAGCAGACACGGTCTGATGAAAAACATTTCGGGGAGTGAGGCGTTTGGGATTCAGAAAAAAGAAATCAAGAAGGGGACTGGCTCAAATATCCGTTTTACATCACAAATCATTGGTGGCTGAACAATACCGCACCATTCGGACAAATATTGAGTTCTCCTCTGTTCAGACCCATTTGCGCTCTATTCTCGTCACTTCTTCCGTTCCGGGAGAAGGAAAATCATTCAGCGCCGCCAACCTTGCCGCGGTATTTGCGCAGCAGGAAAAAAAGGTGCTGCTCGTCGATGCGGATTTACGAAAACCGACGATACACGAGACCTATCAGCTTGAAAATGTACAAGGCCTGACGAATGTGTTAGTCGGAAACGCTTCCCTCGGCGAAACGGTGCAAAAAACGCTGATTGACAACCTCTATGTCTTAACGAGCGGGCCGACGCCGCCGAATCCGGCTGAGCTTTTATCTTCAAAGGCGATGGGAGAGCTGATTCAGGAGATGTACAGCCGGTACAGTCTGGTTATTTTCGATTCACCTCCGCTTTTGGCGGTGGCGGACGGACAGATTTTAGCGAACCAGACAGATGGAAGCGTTCTCGTCGTCTTGAGCGGAAAAACGAAAATGGATACCGTCCAAAAAGCGAGAGACGCGCTCCAGCAGTCAAAGGCAAAGCTTTTGGGGGCGCTGCTGAATAAAAAGAAAATCAAAAAAACGGAGCACTACTCGTATTGAGCGGTGCAGGTGATGTCTCCTTACCTTTATCAACGGAGGCACTCGGCTCTGCTGTGGGCGGCGTTTTTCGCTGCCTTAGATGCTGGTCGTCGGTGGCGGGGTGTGAGGACGGGTTAAATGCCCAATTTATCTTAAGATGATGCATTGTTATCGGCTTAGCTGTTATGTCTGTTTTTTTACGAAAACCGTATCAGCTAAACCGATAAATGAGGAGGGGAAAGATTGACTTACCGGAGAAGACTTTCAATGATTTTTGCATTGGATACGTATCTCGTTTTACTTTCCGTTGTTATAGGATATCAATTTTTTGAGGATTCTTATCACTTTTATGACTCCGGAGCGTTGCTGCTGACTGCCGTGAGCATGCTGATCAGCCATCATGTATGCGCTTTTATGTTTCACCAGTATAAGCAGGTATGGACGTACACGGGAATAGGCGAGCTGCTTGATCTGCTGAAGGGGATCACGCTGTCCGCAGCTGTGACAGCCGCCGTCCAATACGGGGTGTTCCACACGATTTTGTTCCGGCTGTTGGCCGTCAGCTGGATGGTTCAGCTATTGTTCATCGGAGGAAGCCGGATGATTTCACGGGTGCTGAAAGAAACGATCGGCAGGAAGCAAAATGACTCTTCCCGGGCGCTGATCATCGGCGCAGGTGCGGGAGGGACGCTGCTCGTCCGTCAGCTTACCCAGAAAAACGATCTCGGAATCATGCCTGTGGCTTTTATTGATGATGATCAGACGAAGCATAAGCTCGAAATCATGGGCCTGCCCGTCATCGGCGGAAAAGAAAGCATTATGCCGGCGGTGCAGAGGCTGAGAATTCACCATATTATCATCGCCATTCCGTCTCTTTGCACCCATGAGCTTCAGACGTTATACAAAGAATGTGTGCAGACGGGCGCCCATATTAAAATCATGCCGCAATTTGATGAGATCCTGCTCGGAACGCAGGCTGCCGGACACATCAGGGATGTAAAAGCCGAAGATCTGCTCGGCAGAAAGCCGGTCACCCTTGATACGAGCAAAATTTCTGACAGCATCAAGGGAAAAACGATTCTGGTCACGGGCGCCGGCGGCTCAATCGGTTCTGAGATCTGCCGCCAGATCAGCGCGTTTCTTCCGCGGGAAATCGTCCTTCTCGGCCACGGGGAGAACAGCATTCATTCCGTACATACCGAGCTGTCCGCACGCTTCGGCAAAGAGGTGCTCTTTCACGCGGAGATCGCCGATATTCAGGACAGAGATAAAATCTTTACTTTGATGAAAAAATACGAGCCGCACGTCGTCTATCATGCGGCTGCCCATAAACATGTGCCGTTAATGGAACATAATCCGGAAGAAGCCGTTAAAAACAACATCATCGGCACGAAAAATGTCGCCGAAGCCGCCGACATGTGCGGAACGGAAACATTCGTGCTGATTTCTTCTGACAAAGCGGTCAATCCGGCCAATGTCATGGGCGCGACGAAACGGTTTGCGGAAATGGTCATCATGAACCTCGGAAAGATCAGCCGCACCAAATTCGCCGCCGTCCGTTTCGGAAATGTGCTCGGAAGCCGCGGCAGCGTCATTCCGATTTTCAAAAAGCAGATTGAAAAAGGCGGACCCGTCACCGTCACGCATCCGGCGATGACAAGATATTTTATGACGATCCCCGAAGCGTCAAGACTCGTCATTCAGGCGGGGGCGCTTGCAAAAGGGCGGCAGATTTTCGTTCTGGATATGGGAGAACCCGTCAAAATCGTCGATCTGGCCAAAAACCTGATTCATTTATCAGGCTATACGACAGAACAGATTCCCATCGAATTCTCCGGCATCCGTCCGGGAGAAAAGATGTATGAAGAATTGCTGAATCATAATGAAGTACATACGGAGCAGATTTTTCCGAAAATCCATATCGGGAAAGCGGTGGACGGGAATTGGGCCGTGCTCATCCGTTTTATGGAGGAATTCAGCCGTCTGCCTGAAGAAGAGCTGAGAAAAAGGCTGTTTGAGGCGATCGAATCAGTACATGAAGAAGCGGCCGCAGGCGTGTGATGGGAGGACAGAAAGATGACGAAAAAAGTATTATTCTGCGCCACAGTCGATTATCATTTTAAAGCCTTTCATCTTCCGTATTTTCAATGGTTTCAGGATATGGGCTGGGAGGTGCACGTCGCGGCAGGCGGCAATATGAATCTTCCGTTCGTTGATGAAAAGTTTTCCATTCCGATCCGGCGCTCGCCGTTTCATCCCGAAAATCTTTCTGTTTACAGGCGTCTGAAACGGCTCATTCAGGACAACGGCTACGACATGATTCACTGTCATACGCCGGTCGGCGGCGTGCTTGCACGCCTTGCGGCGAGACAAGCGCGCCAAAAAGGGACAAAGGTGCTGTACACCGCGCACGGCTTTCACTTCTGCGACGGAGCGCCTCTGAAAAACTGGCTTCTTTATTACCCGATCGAAAAATTTCTTTCTTCTTATACGGATTGTCTGATTACGATTAATGAAGAGGATTACGAACGGGCCAAGCAAATGAAAAAAACAGATTGCAGCGCGAAAAAAATACACGGCATCGGGGTGAATACAGACAGGTTTCGCCCTGTGAGCCGGGAAGAGAGTGAACGTCTGAGAGAAAAACACGGCTTCGGCGCCGGGGAATTTATTCTCGTATACCCCGCTGAATTAAACGGCAATAAAAACCAGGGACTTCTCATTGAGACTGCGGCACTGCTGAAGAACCGCATCCCGGAGCTGAAACTCGTATTTGCCGGAGAAGGCGCGATGGAAGAGCCGTACAGAAAAAAGGCTGAATCACTCGGTGTATCCGACATGGTGCGGTTTTACGGTTTTTGCCGCGATATTCATGAACTGATTCAGCTTGCTGATCTGTCTGTCGCCTCAAGCATCCGCGAAGGACTCGGCATGAATCTGCTTGAAGGAATGGCTGCCGAAAAGCCCGCCGTTGCCGCGGACAACAGGGGGCACCGCGAGATCATCGAAGACGGCGTGAACGGTTTTCTCGTGCCGGCCGGGGACAGCGCGGCGTTTGCCGATCGGATTGAAAAGCTGTACCGCTCCCCGGGGCTGCGAAAAGCAATGGGACAAGAAGGGCGCAGGACGGCGGAATGTTTTTCAGAAACACGTACGGTAAAGGAAATGGCGAACATTTACGCCGGTTATATGGATAAAAAGGAGAAAAGCGTATGAATGCAGGAGCACAACCGAAAATTTCCGTCATCATGGGAATTTATAATTGCGAAGAGACTTTAGCGGAGAGTATTGAATCCATCCTGAGCCAATCGTATAAGAATTGGGAACTGATCATGTGTGATGACGCGTCAACTGACGGAACGTATCAGATTGCGCGCCGTTACGCGGATCATTACGGCGACCGGATTACGCTGATTCAAAATAAGACAAATCAACGGCTTGCCGCTTCGCTTAACCGCTGTCTGACATACGCAACGGGGGATTATATCGCCAGGCAGGACGGTGATGACATCTCCAACCCGAGGAGACTGGAAAAACAGGCCGCTTTCTTAAACAAGCACGCCCACTATCAAGTCGTAGGCACGGGCATGCTCGTATTTGACGAATTCGGTGTAAGGGGCGCCCGGCTTTTGCCGCCCGTGCCGAAACCGGGAATTATGGCGAAAGGCACACCGTTCTGCCACGGCACCATTATGATGCGGGCTGAAGCGTACAAAGCGCTTGGCGGCTACCGGTCAGTCAGGCGGACGCGGCGGATGGAGGATATCGATTTGTGGCTGCGCTTTTTTGAAGCGGGTTTCCGGGGGTACAATCTCCAAGAAACGCTGTATAAAGTCAGAGAGGACAGTGATGCGTTTAAGAGGAGATCGTTTACGTATTCCATTGATAATGCGGTGCTCGTTTTTCAGGCGTGCAGACGGCTGAAGCTGCCGCTTTCCCATTACGCGTATATCGCAAAACCGCTCATCCGCGCCATTACGCCGCCCGCGGTCATGAACCGTTATCATAAAAACAGGGACATCCGCCAAAAAGAAGGGCTTGTCGAACATGACTGACAAACCGATACGGGTGCTGCACATCTTCAGCGGGATGAACAGGGGCGGCGCAGAAACGATGATGATGAATTTGTACCGGAAGATGGACAGAACGAAGGTGCAGTTTGATTTTTTAACCCATAGGAACGATCCGTGCGCTTATGATGAGGAAATTCTCGCTCTCGGCGGACGGCTTTTTTATGTGCCGAGCATCGGCAGCACAAACCCGATTACATTTGTAAAACAGGTCAAGCGGGTGATTCAGGAAAAAGGCCCGTTTGCCGCCGTGCACGCCCATACCGATTTTCAGTCGGGATTCATCGCGCTTGCCGCTCGTTTAGCCGGCGTCCCGGTGCGGATCTGCCATTCGCACAGTACGTCGTGGCGGGGGCGGGCGTCGCGGCTTGCCGGGATGCAGCTGTTTGTTTTCAGACGGCTGATTACGGCAAACGCCACGGCACTGTGCGCCTGCGGAAAAGACGCAGGCCGTTTCTTATTCGGGAAAGAAAAAGACGTGCATCTTTTGCCGAACGGCATTGATCTCGATTTATTTGCCGGCGGGTGCGCGGACACAGAAGCAGAAAAAAGGAAGCGGGGCATTGCAGGCGGCCGTTTGGTGATCGGCCATATCGGCCGCTTTACAGAAGAAAAAAACCACGAATTTCTGCTCCGGCTGGCCGCTGATATGAAAGAGCGGGGCATCGGTTTACAGCTGATTCTCGCCGGAGACGGTCCGCTTCGCACCGACATGGAAAATCTGGCGGCGAAGCTGGGGCTTGATGATGATGTGCGTTTTATCGGCATAGAAGACCGCGTTCATGCCCTGCTGAAAACGCTGGATGTATTTGTCATGCCGTCTCTTTATGAAGGGCTGCCCGTCACGCTCGTTGAAGCGCAGGCCTCCGGGGTGCCGTGCGTGATATCAGACGGCATAACGGAAGAAGCCGATGCCGGGCTCGGGCTGGTCAAAAGGCTCAGCCTTAAAGAACCGCCCCGACAATGGACAACAGCGGTTTTACGGGCAGCAGAGGCGGCAAAGCCTGACGGGGCGCGCATTAAAGAAACCCTCAGACGGCAGGGATATGACGCGGGAGAAAATGCGGGGGCTGTTATGAAGCTTTACAATATGAATTGGAAAAAGGAACAGTAACGAATGATTGTATACGTAGTCAATATGGGAATTGTGTATATTTGGTCATGGTTCGCGAAAATGTGCGGCGGGCGTGATCAATCGCTTTCGACCGGATACCGGCCGAATCAGCTCGTCATGATCGTTCCGCTGCTATCGCTCGTATTGGTCTCCGGCTTGCGCTACAGAGTCGGGACTGATTTTCAGACGTACGCGCTGATGTACAAGCTGGCGGGAAATTACGGCAGCATTTGGGAGATCTTCGGGTTCGGAGCGAAAAAAGCAGCCGTTGATCCGGGGTTTACGGCTCTCATCTGGCTCATGAATTTTATCACGAAAGATCCGCAAATCATGTATTTCACCGTGGCGGTCGTGACGTGCAGCTTTATTTTAAAGGGGCTCGTTGAGTTCGGCCGTCCGTTTGAGCTGAGTGTGTTTTTGTTTTTGGGCACGTATCACTATTATGCTTCCTTTAACGGGATCAGACAGTATATGGTGGCGGCCGTTTTGTTTTGGGCCGTCCGCTACGTGATCAGCGGAAGCTGGAAGCGTTATATGTCAATCGTGCTGCTGTGTTCGCTTTTTCATTCTTCAGCGCTGATTATGATTCCGGTTTATTTTCTCGTCAGAAAAAGAGCCTGGTCGCCCGCGATTTTCGGACTGTCGGCATTGTTTCTTCTTATGACGTTTCTGTATCAGAAGTTCATTTCGCTGTTTGTCGTCGTGCTGGAAAACAGCTCGTACGGCCATTATGAGAAATGGCTGATGACCAATACGAACGGGATGAACGTCGTAAAAATCGCGGTGCTGCTTCTGCCGCTGTTTTTGGCTTTCTGCTATCGGGAGCGGCTGCGGAAGTTCTGGCCCGACATTGATGTCATCGTGAATTTCTGTCTGCTCGGCCTGCTCTTCGGTCTTTTGGCGACAAAGGATGTTATTTTTGCCCGGTTTAATATATATTTCGGCCTGTACCAAATGATCCTGATCCCTTATTTTGTGAGGATTTTTGATGAAAAATCAAATGCGCTGATTTATATCGCCATTATTGTCTGTTATTTTCTTTACAGTTACTTGCTTATGCCGGTCGATTCGTCTGTGCTTCCGTACAGAACGATTTTTTCCCGGTAATGGACACTGGAGGTTTATATGGAAACACCCGCGGTCAGTTTATTAATTGCTGTGTATAATACGGAAACTTATTTAGAAAGATGCTTAGATTCATTGCTCAATCAGTCGCTCGCCAATATCGAAATCGTGGCCGTTAATGACGGGTCAACGGATCAAAGCCCGGCGATTCTTGAAACCTATCAGAAGCGGGATGAGAGAATCAGGGTCATTCATCAGCAAAACCGGGGGCTCGGCGCGGTCCGCAACAGGGGAATCGAGGCGGCGCGCGGCGAATTTATCGCTTTTATTGATGCGGACGACTGGGTTGAACCTGATTATTGCCTCAGCATGTATGAAAAAGCGAAGGCTGATCAGGCGGATCTCGTGATTTGCGAATATGCGGCCGAATTCGCGGATACGGGGAAAACCGCCGTTTCAACGATCGCTTCAGCGTACGCGGGCCGCCCGAAACAACGGTACCTGAAAGATTTATTTGAAGGAAGAGTCAGCGGTTTTTCATGGAACAAGCTGTACAAAAGAACCATAATCGAGCATCATCAGCTGCGCTTTCCGCTTCGTGATGAGCTGGAGCACGTGGAGGATCAGTACTTCAGCCTCAGGGCGCATGTTTTCGCAGGTGCGGTCTCGTACGTGGATCAGCCGCTCTATCATTATCGGATTCACTTGACTTCCATTGTGCAAAGCTATCAGAAAAAGCTGTTTGACTCAGGTCTCGTTCTCTATCGGCTGAACGAGGCTTTTTTGCGTGAAAACGGCTGCTTACAGGAATACCGGCAGGAGCTGGATTTTTTCATCGTTCAGCACGGAACAGTCTGCCTGCTGAATGAATGGAAGCGGAATAACGGCGGCCGGTTTTCTGAGAAGTGGAAGAATATCAGCCGGATATGCGCTGATCCCGTGTTTCGCCTGAGCCTTTCCAAAACCGGAACGGCGCCGTTTGACGCCAAACGCTCATGCCTTCTGCTTTTGGCGAAGCTGAAGCTGATTCCGTTCGTGTCGCTGGCATCAGCCGCGTATCAGCGGGCAATTGAGTACAAAATGAAAATCAGAGGGTGAAGACATGTCGATACAATCTTTAAAAATCAATCTCGCGGAATGGCTGTTGCTTAAGGTCAAATACCCGTCCCAATTTCATTTCGGAACGGCAGCGGATGGGGCGGGGCTTACAGCGGCAAGAAAAAAGATCATTCTGACGCTGCTCCCGTCCCACGATAATCTCGGCGATCACGCCATCGCCTACGCAAGCAAAACGTTTCTTGAACGGGAGTATCCCGATTTTGACATTGTCGAGGTGGATATGAAGGATATATACAGATCGGCAAAAGCGCTGATCAAAAAGCGCCACCCCGATGATATGGTATTCATCATCGGCGGCGGGAACATGGGGGATTTGTACCGGTATGAGGAATGGACGCGCCGCTTTATTATCAAAACATTCCGGGAATATCGGATCGTTCAGCTTCCGGCGACGGCTCACTTTTCTGAATCAAAAAAGGGACGGAAGGAACTGAAGCGCGCCCGAAAAGTGTACAATGCGCATCCCGACCTTTTGTTAATGGCGAGAGATGAGACGACGTATCAATGGATGAAGCGTCATTTTCCCGGAAAAACAGTGCTCAAACAGCCTGACATGGTCTTATATTTGGATAAAAGCGAGCGGCGCACCCCGCGGGAAGGGATCTACCTCTGTTTACGGGAGGATAAGGAGAGTGCGCTGACGGCTGAGGACAGAACGATGGTAAAAGAAGCTTTGGCAAAAGAGTACGGCGAGCTGTATTCCTTTACCACGACGGTCGGCCGGAGGGTCAGCCGCCATACACGTGAAAAGGAGCTGGAAGCGCTTTGGAATACGCTGAAAGGCGCGGAAGCCGTCGTCACTGACAGGCTTCACGGGATGATTTTTTGTGCGCTGACGAAAACGCCTTGTGTCGTCATTCGTTCGTTTGATCATAAGGTGATGGAAGGCTATCAATGGCTGAAAAACATACCGAACATGACATTGCTTGAGCGTCCCGACCCAGAAGCCGTAACGTCCGCCGTAAACCGGCTGCTCAGCGGCAAGCATGAGGAAGGCGGTTCATTGCGAAGTGTTTATTTTGCCGGGCTGCGCTCGAAAATCAGCGGTGATGCCCAATGACCGCGCCGCTTGTGAGCGTGATCGTGCCGATGTATAAGACAGAGCCTTTTATTAAAGAATGCGCGGTTTCTTTAACAAAACAGACGCTGAGAGACATCGAAATCATTTTCGTCAATGACGGTTCACCGGATCAATCAGGTCGGATTGCTGAACAATTCGCCGCAGAAGATGCGAGAATCCGGGTGATTCATAAAGAAAACGGCGGCCTCAGCTCGGCCCGCAATGCCGGAATAAAAGCCGCCCGCGGCCGTTATATCGGTTTTGCGGACGGCGATGACTATGTGACGGAAACGATGTTCGAGCGGCTTTATGAAGAAGCAGAGAAGAACCGGCTGGATATCGCCGGATGCGGCTATTATAAGGAAACGCCGTCTAAGAAAAGAACATATATGCCGCCGTCCATTCCGGCGGGCCGCGTCTTCACAGCGGATGAAATGACTGCATTGCTGACCCGCGCGCACGAACATCGGTTTATTTGGTATGTGTGGCGCTATATATACCGGCGAGAATCTTTGCAAGGACTGTTGTTCCATGAAGATATCTGGTTTGCCGAGGACTCTCCGTTTAACTTGGCAGCGTTCCGCCAAGCCGCGCGTGTCAAAGTGATAGACGAAGGGCTGTATATCTACCGGGAAAATCCGCAAAGTCTTACAGAAACACCGTTTAAGCCCCACTTAGATCAAGAACTGCAAAAGCAATATAAAGCGAAAATGGCTTTTTATGAGGCGAACGGGCTGACGGACGCCTGCCGGAGCGATATCGATACATATTTGTGCAAGCATCAGATTCCGATGCTGATCGCCAACGCATGCGCCGCCCCGCAGCCGTCACATCAGATTACGGCGCACATCGGCAGAATCTTAACGTATGACATGGTAAAAACGGCGGTGCGCAGCACGCCGTGCCGCCATAAACAGCTGCTGGCGGGGGAGCGCGTGGTGCTCGGCCTGTGCAAAATGCGCCTTCCTCTTCTTCTGCATGCGTTTTTCGAACGGAAATCGAAAGAGAAAGGCAGTGCGGAAGGAGCATGAAATTTGCCATTAATTTCGGCGCCAATGTGACGGCGTTTTTACTATCAGTGTTTTTATCAGTGTGGATGACGCCCTTTATTGTGAAAACATTAGGTGTGGAGGCTTTTGGGTTTGTCCATCTGACACAGAATATCATTAACTATTTCTCTATAATTACCGTTGCGCTGAGCTCTGTCGTTGTGAGGTTTTTCTCCGTCGCCGCCCATAGGGGGAACAGGGACGAGGCCAATGCGTATGTAAGCAATTATTTAGCCGCGTCTGTCGTGATATCTCTATTGCTCGCTGTGCCGCTCGCCGGGACGGCTTTTTTTATTGACAAGATTATGAATGTACCGGCCGGGCTCTTAACGGATGTGAGGCTCTCTATCGTGATCGGCAGCGTGCTGTTTATGCTGACGTTTTTTATGGCGGGGTTCGCGACGGGGCCGTTTTTCGCCAACAAGCTTTATATCACAAGCTCCATTCAGGCCGTGCAAATGCTGGTCAGGGTGCTGTGTGTGCTCGCTCTGTTTACGTGCCTGCCGCCGAAAATCTGGCAGATCCAGCTTTCGGCATTAGCGGGAGCTGTCTGTGCGGCCGTGCTGACTTTTTTCTTCTTTAAGAAATTGATTCCTTGGTTTTCTTTCAGCCGTAAAACCTTGTCATTACAGACGAGCAAAGTGCTGTTTTCGGCCGGTGCCTGGAGCTCTGTCAACCAGATCGGCGTGCTGCTGTTTCTGCAGATTGACCTCATGACGGCCAACCTCGTGCTGGGGCCGTCTGAAGCGGGTGTCTATGCGGCGATTATTCAATTCCCGCTCCTGCTCAGAAGTCTTGCCGGGACGCTTGCTTCACTGTTTGCGCCGGTTTTGACTTCCTACTATTCAAAAGGCGATATGGAAGGCCTCCTGTCTTACGCCAATAAGGCCGTGCGGCTGAACGGGCTTCTGCTCGCGCTTCCCGCCGCATTATTAGGAGGGCTCGCCGAACCGTTTCTGGCGATTTGGCTGGGCCCGTCGTTTGTGCAGACGGCGCCGCTTTTATACATTCACGCCGCGTATTTGGCGGTCAGTCTCTCTGTCATGCCGCTTTTTTACGTATGGACGGCTTTTAATAAACAAAAAACGCCCGCCGTCGTTACTTTATGTTTAGGCGGACTGAATGTCATATTGGCCGTGGTTCTCAGCGGACCGGCACATCTCGGGCTGTACGGCATCACCATCGCCGGTGCAGTCTCGCTCATTTTGAAAAATGCCGTCTTCACGCCGCTGTATGTTTCGCATATTACGGGCTTTCAGAAAACCGCGTTTTACAAAGGCATGTTCGGCCCGTTGGCGGCGGCCGTATTTGCCTGGGCTGTCTGCCGGGGTATCCGGCTGTTTTCACCGCTTGACAGCTGGGCCGGCCTGATCGCCGCGGGGCTTGCCGTATGCATAAGCTATGCCGCATTCGCTTTTTTCTTCATTTGTACGAAAGAAGAAAGGCGGCTTGCTTTACAGAAATGCCGAAAAGTGAAAGGAGCTGTTCAGATTTGAAGGCGAAACGTGTATTTGATATAGCGGCCGCGGTGTTGTTATTGTGCGGCGCGAGCGTTATCCTTCTCTTCGCCATGGCCGCCGTCAGATGCGCCATCGGGTCTCCGGTATTGTTCAAACAGACGAGACCGGGGCATAACGGGCGTCCGTTTACGTTGTATAAACTCAGAACGATGACGGATGCGCGTGATGAAAACGGTGTGCTGCTTCCGGATCATCTCCGCCTGACCAAAACGGGAAGGCTGATCAGAAAACTGAGCATCGATGAGCTTCCCCAGCTTTTTAATGTGCTCAAAGGAGATATCAGTCTGGTCGGCCCCCGCCCTTTGCTGATGGATTATCTGCCGCTTTACACGGCGGAGCAGGCGCGGCGCCACGAGGTGAAGCCGGGGATTACGGGCTGGGCGCAGATTAACGGGAGAAACGCGATTTCATGGGAGGAAAAATTCAAGCTCGACGTGTGGTACGTCGACAACCGCACATTTCTTCTCGACTTAAAGATTCTGCTTTTAACAGTGAAAAAAGTTCTCGTGTCAGAAGGCATACACCAAGCCGGCCATGTGACGGCAAAGCGCTTCACAGGCAGCGGAGATATGTCATCGTGAAAAAGATCGTGCTGATCGGAAACGGCGGACACGGAAAAGTCGTGAAGGAAATCGTGCAGGCCCGTTCCGATATGGAGCTTGCGGGCGTATTGGATGACGGATTCAGCGGTTTTGCCGTTCGGAACGGTTTATATACGGGCCGGACGAAAGACGTGCCCATGCTTCGGAAACTCGTCCCCGAGGCCGTATTCACGATATGCATCGGCCGCAACGGCGTCAGAAAGCAGTTCGCTGAAACGCTTGGGCTTGAAGATGACGATTATGCCGCACTCATTCACCCCGGGGCGATCGTCAGTGAAACGGCTTCCGTCGGACACGGAACGGTTGTGATGGCGGGCGCCGTCATTCAGGCGGGCGCTGACATCGGCGCCCATTGCATCATCAATACGGGCGCGGTTGCCGATCATGACAATGCAATCGGAGATTACGTCCATCTTTCACCGCGCGCGGCGCTTGCCGGCGGAGTGAAAGTCGGGGAAGGAACGCACATCGGAATCGGCGCGTCCGTCATACCGCAGATTGACATCGGCCCTTGGTCCGTTATCGGCGCGGGGGCTGCGGTCATCAGCCGGCTTCCCGGCCATGTGACGGCGGTCGGCGTTCCGGCCCGCGTCATCTCCCCTATCCATAATGAAAAAGGATGATTTCATGCAAACAAACAAACGGATTTATTTGTCTCCGCCTCATATGAGCGGAAAAGAACAGGAATACATCGCAGAAGCCTTCCGATCCAATTGGATTGCCCCGCTCGGTCCGCTCGTCAATTCGTTTGAAGCGCGGCTCGCGGAATATGCGGGAGTGAAAAGCGCGGCGGCCGTAAGCTCGGGAACGGCGGCCATCCATCTTGCCCTGCGGCTTGCGGGTGTGAAAAAAGGAGACGCTGTATTTTGTCCTTCCTTTACGTTTGTCGCCACGGCGAATCCGATTGTGTATGAGCAGGCTGAGCCCGTTTTTATTGATTCGGAATGGGAGACGTGGAATATGTCGCCTGATGCGCTTGAGCGGGCGCTGCGGGATGCAAAGCGGCGCGGCAGACTCCCGAAAGCGGTGATCGCCGTCAATCTTTACGGCCAAAGCGCGAAAATGGATGAATTAATGAGCCTTTGTGACGCATACGGCGTCTGTCTGATTGAAGACGCTGCCGAGTCCTTAGGATCAACATATAAAGGCAGGCAGAGCGGCACGTTCGGCCGTTTCGGTATTTATTCCTTTAACGGCAACAAAATCATTACAACATCGGGAGGCGGCATGCTCGTGTCTGACGATGAAGCCGCGATTGAAAAAGCGAGGTTTCTTGCGTCTCAGGCGAGAGATGCCGCCGTTCATTACCAGCACAGCGAGCTCGGTTATAACTACAGGCTCAGCAACATTCTCGCGGGCGTGGGGATATCGCAGCTGGAAGTGCTTGAAGATCGCGTCCGGGCGAGGAGAGAAATTTTTCACAGGTATCGGGAAGCGCTGGAAACGTATCCGGGCATCCGCATGATGCCGGAGCTTGAAGGAACGGTTTCAAACCGCTGGCTGACGGCTCTGACGCTTGATAACGGCGTGACGCCGGAAGAAGCCGTCGCCTGTCTTGCGGAACAGAATATTGAGGCCCGGCCGCTGTGGAAACCGCTGCATACGCAGCCGCTTTTCTCATCTTCCGTCTTTTATCCTCACAGCGAACATGAGCGTGTCTCTGAGAACCTTTTCAGCCGGGGCATCTGTCTGCCGTCCGGGTCTGACTTGTGTTCTGAGGATCAGCAGCGTGTCATTGACGCACTTGCGCAACTGTTTGAAACGAAAGGGGAGAAAACATGGACAGCCGCCATGTTATGAGCCGATTAAAAGAAACGCTGACGGGTCTGCTCAGCGTTATACCGCCGCAATCTGACATCATATATGCCGACTATCCCCTCTACGGAAATGTAGGGGATTTATTGATAATGAAAGGGACGGAGGCGTTTTTTAAAGCACACGGCATCTGCGTGAAACAGCGCTGGAATCCCGACAATTTTCCATTCGGGCGCCGAGCGGACAAAAAGACGATCATCGTCTGTCAGGGTGGCGGAAATTTCGGGGATCTCTATCCGTACTATCAGACGTTCAGGGAAAAAATCGTCCAATCCTTTCCGGAAAACAGGATCGTCATCCTGCCGCAATCCATTTATTATCAGGATGAGACACGGCTTGGGAAGACAGCGGCGCTTTTTGCGGAGCACAAGGATCTCCACCTGTTTACGAGAGATCGTGTGTCATACGAGACCGCGAAACGCTTTTTTTCGGCGAATCATATCGGGCTTATGCCTGATATGGCCCATCAGCTGTATCCGATCGCGGCGTCAGCGGCTCCGTCACGCGGCAGGCTTCATTTTAGCCGCACGGATGGGGAAATCAATCCGAAGCTGCAAAACAATCCTTCCGTTAAAAGCTGCGACTGGCAGGATGTGCTGTCAGCAAGCGACCGCAGGGGAATCGCTTTTTTCCAAACACTGAATGTTTTGAATAAAAAAGCGGGAAACCCGCTGCCGATTGCGCGGTTTTGGAAACGCTATTCCGATTTCTTGACGAAAAAAGCGGTTCTGTTTTTCAGCAGGTACGAATCGGTGGAAACGTCAAGGCTTCACGGCCACATCCTGTCCTCGCTTCTCGGGAAACCGAATACCGTCATTGATAATTCATACGGGAAAAACGCCAACTATTATTACACCTGGATGCACGAAGCGCCGGACGTCCGTCTGATCGGGGAAACCGCCGGCACGAAGGAAAACCTTCCGCTTTGAATAAGCGGAAGGTTTATTTTGTTTCTCCGCGTTTTACTTTGTTGTACGCCTCATCCAAATGCTGAATTCTTTTGAGCACAACCGAGTTTTTCGTCAGCTGATCCTGAACAAGGGTTGAGACGACGGAGCGGTAATAGCTGTTCATCGCATGAATTCGGTCTTCATTCGGATTCATTTCAATGTGCTGTGTAAAGTTTTCAATAAAATAAGGAACAGAAAAAAGTTCTGACATCTATAAAGCAACTCCTTTTAATAAGTATATACGGTATGAAACCAATCATGTACAATGAAAAAAGGGGAGTGAGCATGATGGATATCAAACTTCAGCAAACACAAATGTTAAAGCCTCAATTAACGCAAGAGCTTAAACAGGCTATCACATTACTCGGATACAATTCCGCGGAACTGGCCGGATATATTGATGAGCTCTCACTGGAAAACCCTCTGATTGAACGAAAGGAAACAGACACGCCGCCACTATCTTACCATAAAACAAATAAAAACAGGATGAAAGAACGGGACGGAAGCCAGCAGATCAGACATACCCGCAAAACGCTGCAGGATTCGCTCAAACAGCAAGCCTTAGATATGAAGCTGTCCGATGATGAGAAAAAGATTTTCAATTATCTGATACATTCATTGGATTCAAACGGATATTTAAAAGAGGACATACCAGCTGCCGCCGACCATGTATCCGCTTCACAAGAGGAGACGGAAGCGGTTCTGAAAAAGCTTCAATCCCTTGAGCCCGCGGGAATCGGCGCCCGGTCTTTGCAGGAATGCATCCTTCTTCAGCTCCGCCGTCTTCCCGAGCGGAACGAACAGGCGGAATGGATTGCCGACGCCTATTTTGAGCTATTTGCAAGAAAGAACTGGAAAGCGCTTACAACGAAAACGGGCATTCCGCTTAAAGACATTCAGGACATCGCTGACATGATCAGCGCGCTTGATCCGAGGCCGGGGCTCCGTTATGCGCATGAGGAGCCGGGTTTTTACGTGGAACCGGATATTTTCATCACGGTGAAAAACGGCATCATTCAAGCGCGGCTCAACAGCCGTTCGTTTCCTGACATCCAGCTTCATGCCCATTATCAGCCGCTCTTGTCAGCTGCCGGGTGCCGTGACACGAAAAATTATCTGTCGGCAAAATATCAGGAATGGCGCTGGCTGAACCGGGCTTTGTCGCAAAGAAAACAAACGATCACGAGAATTATCGGCGTCCTGACTGAACGGCAGGAATCCTTTTTTCTCACAGGAAAAAGCGGAATGCAGCCGCTGACCTTAAGAGAGGTGGCGGAAACGCTGGAGCTCCACGAATCAACGATCAGCCGGGCCATCAAAGGGAAGTACGTTCAGACGCCGTACGGACTGTATGAAATGAAAACATTTTTCTCGGCGAAAGCTGAATCATCGGGGGACGGCGGCGCCTCCAATTATGCCGTAAAAGCGCATCTGGAGGCATTGGTCCATAAAGAAGATAAAAAGAAACCTTTTTCAGACCAAAAGCTTGCCGATCTGCTGCATGAACAATATGACATCCGAATCTCAAGGCGCACCGTCGCCAAATACCGTGACCAATTAAATATTCCGCCGTCATCGGCGAGAAAACGGTACAGCTGAAACCTCCCCGAGCCAAACCCCGGGGAGGTTCTCCGTGTTACGGGATCATCCATGAAAACAGATGATGCTGTAAAAATGTAATAAGACAGACGAGCAGAAGCAAAAACAGACTGTGCTTAATCGTAAAGCGGAAAAGATCGGCTTCCTTGCCCGCCAGACCGACAGCGGCACAGGCAACCGCAATGGATTGCGGAGAAATCATTTTTCCGGTGACACCGCCCGATGAATTGGCGGCGACGGAGAGAACCGGGTCCATCCCAACAGAGAGCGCCGTTACCTTTTGCAATCCGCCGAACAATAGGTTGGCCGACGTATCAGAGCCGGTAATAAATACGCCGAGCCAGCCGAGCACCGGCGAAAAAAAGGTAAACATCGCGCCTGTCATGGCAAGCGCAAGACCGAGTGTCGTGCTCATGCCGGAAGCATTCGTCACATAAGCAAAGCCGACAACAGAAACAATGGTGACGACCGGAAGCGTTAACTCTTTCACCGTCTCTATAAACGCTTCGCCCCATGTCTTCCACGACATGCCGAGGGCGAACTTGGAGATGACGGCGGCAATCAGAATCGCCGTTCCCGCTGAACCGAAAAGCTCAAGTTTGTACACGGCTTCAATCGGCGTGCCGTCCGCCTGAAGAATCTGCTGATTTACAAATGGTACGGGAGGCGTGAAGGTCAATGCACGCCCGGCTGCATTCAGCCAGGAAAGCCACATTGACGTTCCTTCGTAATGACCGGTTAAGGCAGCCTTCACGCCGGGAATCCCCCAGACGGATATCATGGCCGTCAGAAGAAGGAAAGGAGACCACGCTTTAAACACCGCGGCGCCCCCGTACTTGATCGGCGCCCGGTCAGCGGCCGCTGCTGATTCCCGTTCTGCCGCGAAACGAAAGGCCGTTTTCGGTTTCCAAAATTTCAAAAACACAGCGAGCGCGGCCATGGAAACAAGCGCCGACAGCACATCCGGCAGCTCAGGCCCTAAAAAATTCGAGCTTGCGTACTGCACGGCCGCAAAGGAGACGCCGGAAACAAGAATGGCCGGCCATATCTCAAAAGCCTTTTTAAACCCGCTCATCAAAATGATTAAGTAAAGCGGAATAAAGACGGATAAAAACGGAAGCTGCCGGCCGACCATTTGAGAAATTTCCATTGCCGGTATCCCGGTCGGACCTTCGACAGCGGTAATCGGAATGCCGATCGCGCCGAAGGCAACGGGCGCCGTATTGGCAATCAGGCAAATCCCCGCCGCATACAGCGGCTGAAAACCAAGTCCGACGAGCAAAGCGGCCGAGATCGCGACGGGAGCGCCGAAACCGGCGGCGCCTTCTAAAAACGCCCCGAATGAAAAGGCGATGAGCAGCGCCTGCAAACGCCGATCATCTGTAATTGAGAGCACCGAACTCCGGATAATCTCAAACTGTCCCGTTTTCACGGTGATTTTATACAGAAAGACCGATGTGACGATAATCCAGCCGATCGGAAGCAGCCCGTACACCGCTCCCTGAGAAGCGGACATCACCGCTTTTTCCGCCGGCATGCCGTAAACAAATACAGCGATTAAAAGTGAAACGGCTAACGTGAAAAGCCCCGCGATGTACCCCTTCATCCGTTTCACCGCAAGCGCCCAAAAAAAGAAGATAATCGGCACGAGCGCGCAAGCTGCCGATAAAAGCAAATTTCCCCCTAAAGGAGCGTACCCCTGTGTCCATTGCATCCCTAAAAAACCCCTCCTTATGTCATGTAAGCGATTACTTTTTATGATAAGGTCATCTGATGACCGGGTTAATTAGCATTATATTTTGAAAGTTTTGAAAGTACAATACTTTTCTTGAACAAATTGTCTGAACCTGTCGGCGGCACAAAAAAAGAAGTATAATAGACGATAAACATCAAGATTCACAAGTGACGGGGTGATCGCGTTGAAATATAAACAAATTAAAACGAAAAAAATCTACGAGGAAGTCGCTGACGCATTGCTGGAGAAGATAAAAGCGGGCGAGCTTAAGCCGGGTGAAAAGCTTGATTCCGTTCAGGCGCTTTCTGAGAGTTTTCAGGTCAGCCGCTCGGCAGTCAGAGAAGCGCTGTCGGCTTTGAAAGCGATGGGGCTCGTCGACATGAAGCAGGGAGAAGGCACATACATAAGAGAATTTGAGCCGTCTCATGTTTCCCAGCCGCTTTCTTCCGCCCTCTTGATGAAAAAAGAGGACGTCAAACAGCTGCTCGAAGTCAGAAAGCTGCTTGAACTCGGCGTCGCCGCCATGGCCGCTGAAAAACGCACCGAAGACGATTTACAAAAAATCCGCCAGGCTCTCCTGGAGATGAAAGGCATTGACGGAGACGAAGAATTGGGCGAAAAAGCGGATTTTTCCTTTCACATGGCGCTGGCGGAAGCATCACAAAACGGGCTGCTCAAGCATCTCATGAATCATGTCTCCGCGCTCCTTTTGGAAACAATGAGAGAAACGAGAAAAATTTGGCTGTTTTCTAAACGAACGAGCGTGCAGCGATTGTATGAAGAGCATGAACGCATTTACAGCGCCGTCGCCGCCGGAGACGCGGATGAAGCGGAAGCGGCGATGACGGCGCATCTGACGAATGTGGAAGAAGTGCTGGGGGCTTATTTTGAAGAAAATGTATAGAAGCTGACTTGTGAAAGGGGATAACATCACATGCAGGCCGAATCTTTTTTTTCTGACCATGTAAAGAAAGCTCTGACAAACGATCCTCCCGGGGAATGGATGCCGGCAGTTCCGAAAGCGTGCATCCCCCTGCATTCCGGCTATCCCGATCCCGCACTCGTTCCTGATAAGGAGCTGAAAGAAGCCGCCGCCCGCCTTCTGGATGAGGAGCGCGATCTGCCGCTGCATTATATGGGAAGCCCGAGGACGGCCGTTTTAAAAAAGCAGATTCAAGAACGGTTAGCCACCCGCGGCATTCACTGTCGGGACGATGAGCTGCTCATGACGTCAGGCGCCTGTCAGGCGATAGATCTGGCAGCCCGGGTTTTCCTCGATGAACAAACCGCCGCTGCCGTTGAAGCTCCGGTCTATATGGAAGCGCTCGAGATTTTTAAAAATTACACACCGCATATCATGAGCATTCCGACAGATCAAGAGGGCCTGCAAACAGAAACATTAGCGTTCATGCTTGAGGAAAGAAAACGAAAAGGGCTTCTGATTCCCCGTCTTCTCTACACGATACCCGCTTTTCAGAATCCTGCGGGAACCGTAATGTCAGCGAAGCGGAGAACCCGCCTGCTTCAGCTTGCCGAAGCGTATGATTTTCTCATCTTGGAGGATGATGCATACGGTGAGCTCGGATTCACCGATATTCCGCCGCCTTTGAAAGCCATGGATCAAAACGGCCGGGTGCTGTACGCCGGTTCATTATCAAAAGTCATCGCCCCGGGTATGAGGATCGGCTGGATTGCAGGGAACGCCGCATTCATCACGGCATTGTCATGGTTAAAAAAAGACTTAGGCCACCCGTTTTCCCAAGCGGTGACCGCCGTCTATCTGGAACAAACGAATGTGGAAGAACGGCTCGCCGCCTTGCGGGAAGCATATCGAAGCAAACGTGACGTTTTGCTCGCCGCATCAGCGCGATATCTTCCGGAATCCGCATCCTGGCACGTGCCTGAAGGCGGTTACTTTGTATGGGTGAAAGCGCCTGGGGCGGATACATCCGCAATGCTGGCGAGGGCTCTTTCTCACGGCGTTTCCTATGTACCCGGTAAATATTTTTTTCTGCATCAGGAAGACGGTGCCGAATATCTTCGCCTGTCGTTCAGTTATGCCGGTAAAGCCGCGATAAAAGAGGGTGTGCAAAAACTGGGACGTCTGCTGGAAAACGGGGTGTAGAGCAGCATGAGGAGCTTTCGGGCTTCTCTTTTTTTGTCCCCTTCAGCACATCAGGCGAAAGGATTTTTCAGAAAAACCTTCCAATCCATATTCAGAATAGTGTAGGATATTCATAGAGCTTTCCTAAAAACAGGTCATCAGATGACCGGATCACATATTGAGGATGAAAGAGGGGTTCATCATGAAAGTCTCATTATTTGTCACGTGCCTTGTGGATATGTTCCAGACCAATGTCGGAAAGGCGACGGTTGAGGTGCTGGAACGGCTCGGGTGTGAGGTGGATTTTCCCGAGGGGCAGATTTGCTGCGGGCAGCCCGCATACAACAGCGGGTATGTGACGGATGCGAAAAAAGCGATGAAGCGGATGATTGCCGCGTTTGAAGAAGCGGAGTACGTTGTCAGTCCGTCAGGTTCCTGTACGACGATGTTCCGTGAATATCCGCATCTGTTTCAGGACGATCCGAAGTGGGCGGCAAAAGCGCAGCAGCTTGCGGACAAAACATATGAGTTAACAGATTTTATCGTCAACGTTCTCGGGGTGGAGGATGTCGGGGCGGTGCTGCAAAAAAAAGCGACAGTCCATACATCGTGCCACATGACGAGGCTGCTCGGCGTGTCGGAGGAGCCGATGAAGCTTTTGCGCCATGTCAAGGGGCTCGAGCTGACCGCGCTTCCCGGAAAGCACCAATGCTGCGGATTCGGAGGAACGTTTTCTGTGAAAATGGCGCAAATCTCTGAACAAATGGTGGATGAGAAGGTCGCCTGCGTGGAAGACACGGAGGCCGAAGTGCTGATCGGGGCGGATTGCGGCTGTCTGATGAATATCGGCGGGCGTCTTGACCGTAAGGATAAAAACGTCAGAGTCATGCACATCGCCGAAGTGCTGAACAGCAGATAACACGGGAAACAACAAGGGGGGAAAATCATGGCGATGAAAATCGGTACCGCCGCTTTTAAAGAGCGGGTATCAGAAGGAATAGATAATGAGTTTATGAGAGGAGCCGTCTCCGGAGCGCAGGAACGGCTCAGGACAAGAAGGCTTCAGGCGGCCGAAGAATTGGGAAACTGGGAGGATTGGCGTTCCCATGCGGAAGAAATCAGACAGCATGTGCTGGACAATCTTGATTTCTATTTGGAACAGCTCGCCGAAAACGTCGCCAACAGAGGCGGACATGTCTTTTTCGCCGAAACGGCGGAAGAAGCGTCCTCCTATATCCGCGATGTCATCCGGCAGAAAAACGCCAAAAAAATCGTAAAATCCAAATCCATGGTGACAGAAGAAATCAATATGAACGAAGTGCTTGAGGAAGAGGGCTGTGAAGTCACAGAAACGGATCTCGGCGAATACATTCTCCAGATTGACGACCACGATCCGCCGTCACATATCGTTGCTCCCGCTCTTCACAAAAACAAAGAGCAGATCCGTGACGTGTTTAAAGAGAGACTCGAATACAAACAGACGGAAAAACCGGAAGAGCTCGTCATGCACGCGCGCAGCGTTCTCCGGAAAAAATTTCTCGAAGCGGATGTCGGCATTACAGGCTGCAACTTTGCGATCGCGGATACCGGATCGGTCAGTCTCGTGACGAACGAAGGAAACGGCCGCCTTGTATCCGCGCTGCCGAAGACGCAGATCACCGTGATGGGAATGGAGCGGATCGTTCCGTCATTTTCTGAGTTTGAAGTGCTTGTCAGCATGCTGACGAGAAGCGCGGTCGGCCAGCGGCTTACAAGTTACATTACGGCGCTGACGGGACCTCGTCAGCAAGGAGAAGCTGACGGGCCTGAGGAATTCCACCTTGTGGTTGTGGACAACGGGCGTTCCCGCATACTCGGCACGGAATTCCAATCGGTGCTGCAATGTATCCGCTGCGCCGCCTGCATCAACGTCTGTCCGGTGTACCGGCATGTCGGCGGACACTCGTACGGGTCCATCTATTCGGGTCCGATCGGCGCCGTCTTATCGCCTCTTCTCGGCGGATATGACGAATACAAGGAGCTCCCGTACGCATCTTCCTTATGTGCGGCCTGTACGGAAGCATGTCCCGTTAAAATTCCGCTGCACGAGCTGCTGCTCAAGCATCGGCAGAACATCGTGGAAAAAGAGGGCAAAGCGCCGATCAGCGAAAAACTGGCGATGAAAGCCTTCGGGCTCGGCTCGTCATCCCCGTCCCTTTATAAAATGGGATCGAAATGGGCGCCTGCCGCCATGACGCCGTTTACGGAAGATGACAAAATATCAAAAGGGCCGGGGCCGTTAAAAGAATGGACGGCAATACGGGATTTCCCGGCGCCGCATAAATCGAGATTCAGAGATTGGTTTAAAGACCGGGAAAAACAAAAGGGGGAAGAATGATGATGAAAGGGACGGTTACACATCAGGAATCCTTTTTAAACCGGATCGCCGAAAATCTGGGCAGAGAGCGCAGAAAATCAGGCGTGTCCCTGCCTGAATGGAAGTATCAGCCTCAATATCAAACGCATGCGGACTGTACGGAAGACGATCTTGTTACGATGCTGAAAGACCACTGCGTCAACATTCATACCGAACTGATCGAAACGGATGCAGCCGGGCTTTACGACGCTTTGCGCACGCAGGTGAACCGCTTTGAAGGAGGGCCTGTCATCATTCCGAAGGACAGCCGGTTTGAAACGTACGGCTTGCAGACCCTTATGACAGAAGAGTGGCCGGATGAAGGGATTCCCGTTTGGGAATGGGACGCGGAACAAGGAGCGAAAAATATTGAAAAAGCGGAACAAGCGAATGTGGGCATTACATTCAGCGAGATCACGCTTGCGGAATCAGCCACCGTCGTTTTGTATGCGTCAGAGCATGCCGGCCGTTCTGTCAGCCTGCTTCCGACCACCTATATCGCAATCATCCCGAAATCTTCCATTGTGCCGAGAATGACACAGGCCAGCGATATACTGAAACAGCAGATCAGAGACGGCGTCACCGTTCCTTCCTGCATCAACTATATTACTGGACCGAGCAACTCGGCCGATATCGAAATGGATTTGGTTGTCGGCGTCCACGGACCCGTTAAAGCCGCTTATATCCTTGTGAATGACCGATAAAAAAACAAACCCCGGTTTGCGGCCGGGGTTTGTTTTTATATAAACGCGTTAATGATCATGATAAAACAGATCGCACTGACAGAAATAATCGTTTCCATCGCCGTCCATGTCAGGAACGTTTCTTTGACCGTCATTCCGAAATACTCTTTAATGAGCCAGAAACCGGAGTCATTGACATGTGACAGAATCAAAGAGCCCGCTCCCGTTGCCAAAACGAGAAGTTCACTGCTGACGCCCGGCATGACAGATGCAATCGGTGCAACAATGCCGGCCGCCGTCATCATGGCGACAGTCGCTGAACCTGTGGCGACACGGATGACCGCTGCGATCGTCCAGCTTAAAAGAACGGGAGAGAAGCTTGAATGCTTCGCAATGTCAGCAATATACGTGCCGACGCCTGAATCAATCAGGACGTTGTTAAAAGCGCCGCCGGCTCCGATCACAAGCAGAATGGAAGCGATCGGTCCGAGACAGTCATTGCTGAATTTTAAAATGCTTTCTCTGTCAAAGCCCTGATAAAAACCAAGGCTGAAAAAGGAGTACACCGTGGCGATCAAAAGCGCCGTGACAGGGTCGCCGATAAATTTAAAAGTTTCATAGAGCGCGCTTTTTTCCGGAAGCGCAATTTCGGCAAGCGTTGCCATAAGCATCAGGATCACCGGTACCAATATCGTAAACAATGTATTTGCGAATCCCGGAAGCTTGCGTTTTTCATTCCGTTCAATAAATTGTTTTTTCAACAGTTCGGGAACGGGTTTATGAATGCGCTTACCAATCCATTTTCCGTAAAGCGGCCCCGCGATGATGGCAGTCGGAATGCCGACGATTAAAGAAAACAAAATCGTTTTTCCGACATTGGCGTGATAAATGCCGACAGCCGCCATCGCCGCCGGGTGGGGCGGAACCAATCCGTGCACGACGGAAAGTCCCGCAAGGAGCGGAATCCCGATCGTCACTAATGAAACGCCGGTTTCAATCGCAATCGTAAACAAAAGCGGCACGAGCAGGACGAAACCGACCTGGAAAAAGACCGGGATGCCGACGATAAAAGCGACGGCCATCATCGCCCAATGCACTTTCTTTTTGCCGAAGCGGCCGATCAGGGTGTGGGCGATACGCTCCGCACCGCCTGATTCAGCCATCATTTTTCCGAGCATCGTACCGAGGGCCAGCACGATCGCAAGCAGCGACAGCGTATTGCCGAGCCCGGTTTTCATCGAAGCGATAATGTCCGGCAGATTCATGCCCGTTGCGAAACCGACAAGGATGGATGTAATCAAAAGACTGATAAACGGATTTAATTTAGCGACCGTAATCAATAAGAGTAAAACGATAATAGCGGCAATGACAATAAACAGTAACATGACCTTTTCACCCTTTCAAAGAAGAATTAACGGCTTTGTTTGAGCTGAAATTCACTGATGACGTCAAATTCATCTTTGAGCTTGTCATACAGCCGCTCGTATAAGTAAAACAGCTCAATATATGTTTCGCTGTTTTTGACGTTCGGTTCATGACGGTGAGAAATTCTGATCCAGTCCTGAACATCCTCGATCCGTTCCATTTCGCCAAGGCTGTGCAAAGCGAGAACGGCCGCTCCGAGCGCCGAGGCTTCGTAACTTTCCGGAACGAGGACTTCCCGTCCCATCGTATCGGACAAAATCTGCCTCCAAAGCGGCGATCTCGCAAATCCTCCTGAAGCCCGCACGTCTTTTGCGGGGCCCGCCAAATCTCTCAGTGCGACACCGATTGAAAAGACGCTCATGATGACGCCTTCCAGCACCGCTCTGATAAAATGCTCCCGTTTATGGCGGAGGCTGATGCCGAAAAACGTTCCGCGGGCATTCGGATTCCAAAACGGCGCGCGCTCCCCTGATAAAAACGGCAGAAACAGCAATCCCTCAGAGCCTGCGGGCACTTTATCAGCGATATCAATCATTAAATCGTACGGATCAATGCCGAGCCGCTTCGCCGTTTCGACTTCCGGAGAAGCGAATTCGTCTCGAAGCCAGCGCAGCATAATGCCTCCGTTATTCGTCGGGCCTCCGATGACCCAATGCTTGTCAGTCAGCGCGTAACAGAATGTCCGCGCTTTTTCATCCATAATCGGCGCATCCGTCACCGAACGCACGGCTCCGCTCGTTCCGATCGTAACGGCCACTTCGCCTTTGCCGATCGCGCCGACTCCAAGGTTGGCGAGCACGCCGTCATTTGCGCCGATAATAAACGGTGTATCCGCATGAATGCCCATCCGTGCAGCGATTTCCGGCGCAAGGCCGCGCAGCTGATGAGTGGTCGGCACGATGTCCGACAGCTGATCTTCCCGGATTCCGGCAATCCGGAGCGCTTCTTCATCCCAGGAAAGCGTATCTAAACGGAACAGCCCCGTTGCCGAAGCGATCGAATAATCGACGACATAAGTTCCGAAAAACTCGTGCAGAATATATTCTTTCATACTGATGAATTTGGCGGTTTTCGCGAATGTCTCCTTGTCCTGTTCTTTCATCCAGACAATTTTGGAAAGCGGAGACATCGGGTGAATCGGCGTACCCGTTCTTTTATAAATATCAAAACCGTTCATCTCTTTTAAAATCCGTTTTGATTGCTCGGCGCTGCGGTTGTCCGCCCAAATGATGCTTTTGGTCAGCAGGCCGCCGTTTTGATCGACAGCTATCAATGAGTGCATGGCGGTGCTGATGCCGATTGCAAGCAGATTGTCAGGACTCAGTCCGGCCTTTGTGACGGCTCCCCTGATGCTTCCGATAACCGCTTCCAAAATGTGCTCAGGATCCTGCTCGGCCCATGCCGGCTTTGGCTGTATTAAATCATAGTGAACCGAATGCTTGGCTAACACTTTGCCTCTTGGTCCGAACAGAACGGCTTTCGTACTGGTTGTGCCGATATCCAGACCGATAACAGCTTGGGTTTCCTTCATAATATATCCCGCCTAATCTGATTGAATAATAAGATAGATTGATAATGTATGCCCTTACAAAGTCAATTATAGGAATAATTTTTTTATAAATCAACGATGAAGAAGAAAATTTTTTTCATAAAATTGCCTCAATTCCCGCTGTATCGGCATTCTCTCTTTTGAAAAATAAATATTCAGAAAGCGATTACAAACGTTTGTGCGCGATCATTTTTCTGATTTGCTGCAAGTTGGCGAGCGTTTTCTCCTGCCGCAGCCGGGCCGTGGCGAAATACAGTGTATCAATGACCGACAGCTGGGCAAGCCTTGCGGACATTGCTTCCGTTCTGAAAGCCGTCTCCCTTGTTGACGTATACAGCACCACGTCGGAAATCTGGGTGAGCGGCGACTTTTGGTAGCTTGTAATGCCGATCGTGCCAGCGCCGAGCGATTTGGCCATTTTCACCGCGTCAAGCACGTCCTTATTGCTTCCCGAATGAGAAATGCCGATGACTGCGCTTTCGGGACCGAGAAGACCCGCTGACATCGCCTGAAAGTGAGAATCTGTGTGCGCGATGCAATTTATACCCGTACGCATAAATTTATGATACGCGTCAGTGGCGATCAGCCCGGAACCGCCGTTTCCGTAAAATTCGATTCTGTCTGCGCGGTGGATCATTTCTACCGCTTTTTCAACGTCGGCCGGATCTAATAAATGAAAGGTATCGGTCAGACCGGAAATGTTTGTGCGGAAAACTTTCTGGATGATGACTTCGATATCGTCGTCGGGGCTCATTTCTTCATGAATGTGCTGCACCGGCTCCTGAACGATCTCCTGAGCAAGCGCGATTTTTAAATCCTGATAGCCGGAAAAACCGAGCCGTTTGCACAGCCTGAAAATCGTCGCTTCAGAGCTTTTCGTTTTTTCCGCCAGCTGAATGATGGAAAGGTGAACCACGTCTTTCGGTTCCTTCACGATATGGTCTGCAATCGCTCTCAATTTTGGCGACAAACCTTTGCTGGCCGCCTGAATCTTCCCGATGCTGCTTGAATTCACAGGGGTCATGCTATAACCTCCCTACTTGAATGTAAACGCATACTTTTATGATAAAGCAAGTTTCAATATAAGGAAAACAGAATTTTAAAATTGTTTTTTCAATTTTGTATATAAAAAAAGAGAAAAAGCCGCCGATGATAGAAAGTGAGGAGGCACCTGAATGAAAAAAGTATGGATTCTCGTCATATCATTCGGCATTGCGCTTGCGCTGTTTTTATACGCAAACACAAAGGTGAAAGCGGAAAGCGCGGCGCCCGGAAAGCAAAGCCTTGTGTCCGGATTTCAGCTGAAATTTCCGAATCACCGGGTAGGACAATAGGCGGCAAAAATTAGTATTGACTTTGAAAATAGAAGACTGTATATTATGATACTATATTCAGAAAATAAAAACTCAAGAGATTCATTTAACATAAAACACTGTGAACGGGAGCAGTAAAAGAATCCAGTCAGAAAAAGAGAGCCGCGGGTTGGTGCAACGCGGACTGATTGTTCTTTGAACTCGCCCGGAAGTGGCAGGGCGGAACGGAATTGTCGGAATATTCCCTATGTCCTAACGGCTGACCTTCGTTAAAAGGTTTTTAAGCTGGATTCCGGATATTTCGGGATCAACAAGAGTGGTACCGCGGCTGCCTAAGGCACGCCGTCTCTTTTCCTAAAGAGGCGGCGTGCTTTTTTATGTGATGAACACTTTTTGCGAGAGGGCGTGTGATAGATGGAAAAGGACAAGCAAACGTTAAAACGGACGATGTCGTCCAGACACATTATGATGATGGCGCTTGGAGGCGCAATCGGGGCCGGGCTCTTTAAAGGCAGCAGCACGGCGATTGATGAATCGGGGCCGTCCGTGCTGTTGGCCTACCTCCTCGGCGGAATCATTCTGCTGTTTATTATGCAAGGGCTGGCCGAAATGGCAGTCAGAAACAAACATGCAAGGACGTTCCGTGATTTGGTTCAGCAGTCGCTCGGATCGTACGCTGCATACTTTTTAGATTGGATCTATTGGAAAATGTGGGTGCTCAATATTGCCGCGGAGGCGGTCGTAGCCGCCATTTTCATTCAATATTGGCTGCCGGAATGTCCGATATGGATACTGGCTCTGATCATTTCCATCGTGGTGACGGTCGTAAACATGCTTTCTGTGAAACTGTTTGCCGAGACGGAGTACTGGCTCGCGCTTATTAAAATTACAGTGATTGTCATCTTTATTTTATGCGGTATTCTGCTTTTATTTTTCTCATTCGGCAATCACACGGCGCCGGGGCTGTCTCATTTAACGGATCACGGAGGATTTTTCCCGCATGGAGCGGGGGGCGTCATTACGGCGATGCTCGTCGTGATCTACTCATACGGCGGAACGGAAATCATCGGCGTCACGCTGGCGGAGACAAAAAATCCCGAAAAGGTGATCCCGAAAGCTGTCCGAAGCACGTTAACGCGGATTGTCGCTTTTTACTTGCTGCCGTTCTTCATCATCGTCAGCCTGATTCCTTGGAATCAAGTCAACAGCGTTCCCGAAAGCCCGTTTGTCATAGTATTTAAGATGATCGGAATTCCGGGTGCCGACCATATTATGAATGCCGTCATTCTTCTTGCGATTATCTCGTCTATGAATTCGGGACTGTACGGATCATCCCGCGTCTTGTTTACGCAGGCTTCTGACGGCCGGGTGCCGAAAGTTTTTTCAAAACTATCGAAGAAAAAGGTTCCCGTCTATGCGATTCTGACTTGTACGTCATTTTTATATGTAGGCGTCCTGATTTCTTTATTCGCAGGAAGCCGGACGTTTAATTATTTGATGGGTTCACTCGGCTATACCGTGCTGTTCATCTGGCTGATTATCGGCTTCGCCCATTTGAAATCAAGAAAACATTCAACAGAACAGCCGGCTTATTACGTCAAATGGTTCCCATACACGACATGGTTCGCGGTGCTTGCGCTTTTGGCCATCCTGATCGGCGTAATTGCGACGACATCCATCGTCATCACATGCATCACTGCGGCCATCTATCTCCTCATTACGGCTGCGTATCTTGTGAAAGGGAGACGTCAATAAATAAAAAAACTCTTGCCCCGCGGCAAGAGTTTTTTTAATGAACGGCCTTTTTTTCTGCGGCCAGAGCAGGTGTTTTCAGTTTTTTCGGTGTTATATTCACAAAACAAATGCTTGTGACGATCAGAAGCAGTCCGGCTAAAAGGCTGACGGTAAGCGGCTCATGCAGGAATATCGAGCTGACGACAATGGATATGAGCGGGATCAGGAAGGTGTAAGAGGCAACCTTGCTTGCTTCCCCTGAACCGACAAGCGTAAAAAAGGCGAGCCAGCCGAGCGCGATAACAAAAACTGAAATGAACAGAAGGCTCAGAATGAACGGAGCTTTCCATTGAATGGCTGAAAAGCTTTCTGAAAAATGGCCGGAGCTGACAAGCAGCACGCCGCCGATCAGAAGCTGAAGAGCGACCATCCAGATAGAATCCGCGCGTCCGCCCGTTCTTTTCACATATACCGTGCCGAGCGCCCAGCTGACCGCAGAGCCTAAGGCCAAAAGAATGCCGGCGATGGAAATATGGCCTCCGAAACCGGCTGCGCTGATGACGGCGACACCGGCAAAGCCCAGAATAAGACCGGCTATTTTTAAAGGATACATCGATTCCCCGAGCCACAGCCAAGAAAAAACGCCCATTAAAACCGGCTGGAAAAACACGATGGCTGAAAATAAGCCGGCAGGCAGGTAATTCAATCCGACCGTTTGCAGGCCGTAAAATAAAGTAATATTTAAAATGGCAGAAATAAGATAGATCGGCCACGTTTCTTTAAAACGCAGCTTTTTAAAACGGGGCAGCGCCACCATTAATAATAGAAGTCCGCCGATCAGCGTGCGGATTCCGGCAAACAGAAGAGGCGGCGAATAGGCAAGCGCGGCCTTTGTCAGCGGCCAGTTAATTCCCCATACCGTGACTAGAAACGCCAGCATAAGAGCCGTCTGTATTTTCGAAAGCTGTTTCACGTCGTTCACTCCTTGTAGAACAATTCCATCATATGATACGGTAATCAGTAAGATAAATAAAATGAATCTTTTTTATAAGGAGCATAAGTAAAACGTTATGACGATTACACAACTGCGGGTTTTTGTTCAAATCGCTGAAACGGGAAGCTTTACAAAAGCGGGGCAGGCGCTGAATATGACGCAGCCCGCTGTCAGCCATGCCATCTCTGCGCTTGAGTCAGAGCTCGGCATCAAGCTGATCATCCGCGAGCGCCGCAACGGCGTAAGGCTCACGGACACGGGCGGAAAAATTCTCGTCCATATCAGAGAGGTGCTCAAAGGCATAGAAAAAGCCGAGCAGCTGGCGGCCGCGGAAAGAGGGCTTGAACAGGGAACGATACACATCGGCACATTTCCGGCCGCTTCCGCTTATTTCATTCCAAAGCTGATCAGCGTGTTTAAAAAACGGTATCCGAAGCTTGAACTGGTGCTTCATGAAGGAACGGCGGACGAAGTAAAAGAATGGCTGCAATCCCGGATGATTGACGCGGGCATTCTGCTGTTCCCGACAGAGGATATGGATTACTTTCTGCTGAAAAAAGACAAAATGGCAGCGGTTATGCATAAAGATCATCCTCTCGCCGCACGCTCAACCGTAACGATAAAAGATCTGGACGGTGAACCGATGGTGGTTTGCGAAGGCGGTTACACGTCACCTTTTGCAGGCCTGTTTAAACAAGCCGGTGCCGAACTTTGCGCGGCCTTTACCGTGTTTAATGTCAGCACGTCCATCAATATGGTGCGGGAGGGGTTGGGCATGGCAATCTTATCCGATATGTCCATGGCCGGCAATCCCCTCCCGGAAGAAGTGGTGATTAAAGAGTTTGCGCCGGATGTATTCAGGGAGGTGCAGCTGGCGGTTCCTTCCATGAAAGACGCATCACTTGCCGCCAAGCTTTTTATTGATGTCGCCGAGGAGCTGTTCATCCGTAAGAAAACCGCCGCTGACTGATTGTTCGAAGATCATCGAATCAAATTGTTTAACTCACGGGAAAAGCTGTGGTAAGGTGTGTGGAGAGACCTTGTTTAAGATCTGCTTACACTAAACCGCAAAGGAGAAAACGATGGCTGAACATACATTGAAAGATACTGCGTTTTCCGTATTGAATTTATCGCCGGTCGTACAGGGAGGAACGGTTGCTGAATCGTTCCGCAACAGCATGGATTTAGCGCGCCGCGCCGAGGAGTGGGGCTATAACCGCTATTGGCTTGCGGAGCATCATAATATAGAAGGCGTTGCCAGCTCGGCAACGGCGGTGCTGATCGGCCACATCGCCGGCGGCACGAAAAAAATCCGCGTCGGTTCTGGGGGTATTATGCTGCCGAATCATTCTTCACTTGTGATCGCGGAGCAATTTGGAACCCTTGAAACGTTATATCCGGGGCGGATTGACCTGGGGCTCGGACGCGCGCCGGGGACCGACCAATTAACGGCGAGAGCCTTACGAAGAAACATAAACAGCGGGGAAGATTTTCCGGAGCAGCTTGAAGAATTGAGAAATTACTTCAAACCATCAGGCAATGTGCGCAATCAAGTCCGCGCCATTCCGGGCGAAGGGCTGGACGTGCCGATCTGGCTTCTGGGCTCAAGCGGCTTCAGCGCGCGTCTTGCGGGAGAGCTCGGGCTTCCGTTCGCCTTTGCGGCTCACTTTTCACCGAAAAACACCGTGCCCGCCCTTGAGCTGTACCGCAGCTCCTTCCGTCCGTCAGACGTACTGGATCAACCGTACGCGATGGTCGGCGTCACCGTCATTGCCGCCGATACGGATGAAAAGGCGGAGCATCTGGCAACATCGCATTATCAAAGATTTTTAGACCTCGTCCGCGGCACGCCGAACCAGCTGAAGCCTCCTGTTGAAGACATGGATCAAATCTGGTCGCCGTATGAAAAAGCGATGGTCAATGAACAGCTCAGTTCAACGATCGTCGGCGGACCGGAGCGTGTGAAGGAAAAGCTGGAAAGCTTTATCCGGACAACACAGGCGGATGAAATCATGGTGAATTCAGAAAGCTTTGAGCATGCCGACAGAATGAGATCATTTGAGATCATCGCCGAATTAAAAAACAGCTGAACAAAAAAAGCAATGTGCCGCGCACATTGCTTTTTTTATTCGCCGATCCGCCTGACTGAATTCCGGATGATGAGTTCCGGTTCATACACGACGTCATCCTTCTTCGGTTTTTTATGTTCTAAGCAGTCGATGACGTATTTTGCCGCCGCTTTCCCCATAATGGATTTCGGATGCTTGACAGAGGTGAGCTTCACCTCGGAAATCTGGGCGAAATGTGAATCGTCATAGCCCATGACCGACACGTCATCAGGCACCTTTAACCCGAATTCTCTGAGAAGATTAATCGTCTTCAGCGCAATTTCGTCATTGTAGCAAAGAATGGCCGTCGGATGTGACCCGCTGTTTTGCTCAAGGGTATGCTTTATTTTTTGGAGAAGCACGGTTTCTTTTTCCTCAGTCGTGTAAGTCACGATCATGTCCGGAGACGGAAAAATCCCGCGCTCCCGATGCGCCTGAAGATAGCCGTTCATCCGTTTGACGCCCTGCGTGTCATCCGCTTTAAAGATTCCCATAATGTGCGTGTGGCCGAGAGACATGACGTATTCGCAAGCCAGCATGCCGCCTTTGACATCATTGACGGAAAAGCTCGGTGCGGCCAGCTCCGCATAAGAGGCGTTAATCATGGCAAACGGAATGCCGTTTTTCTCCAGATTGAGATAGTAGCCGATGTTGGGCGTCTGCAGCGCGCTTTTCGTAGGCTCGACAATCAGCCCGTCTATATTTTTGGACAGCAGGTTTTCAAGGCCGCGCCGTTCACTTTCTGTATTGTTGTTGGTGCTCGTCAGCAGCATGGAATAGCCCTGTTCGCTTAAATAAGATTCAATTCCCCTGATGATGCTCGGAAAAATATAGTCTGATATGTACGTTGTAATGACGCCGATCGTTTTGTTTGAATGCATGGCTGATTTCGCCGTGCGTGAAGCGACAAAGGTGCCTCCGCCCTGAACGCTGTACAGCAGCCCCTGCGAGACCAAATCTCCGATCGCCTTTCTGATGGTATGGCGGCTGACGCCGAACTGCTGCATCAGCTCATTTTCCGTAGGCAGCTTTTCGTCCGGCTGTATTTTTCCTTGATTCAGCCATGAACAAATTTCTTCTTTTACTTGAGCATATTTCGGTAGCATATCAATTCCTCCAAAATGTATACGGACAAATTCCAGTATAACATAGTAAGCCCTTTCATCAAGCTGTAAAAATAATTGACAGATTATGAAAAACTGCTTATTCTTTATTTGTACGTACTAATTTTCCTTATTTTTAGATAAAATTCTTTATAAGTACGTACAAATGCGGCGGTTCTGAAGAAAACAAAGCAACATCAAGCGTCGCACTCAGATTTGTAAGCGTTTTTATTCTATTATTCGCGGGAGGGTAAAATTCATGAAGAATCACCCGGCACCAATTGGCTCAAATGTACCTGTCACTCGGCAGCATTCCAAGTGGTTTGTCATTCTCATCTCATGCGCAGCCGGACTGGGAGGGCTTTTGTACGGTTATGACACGGCGGTGATTTCCGGCGCCATCGGTTTCCTGAAAGATTTGTACCGCTTAAGTCCTTTTATGGAAGGGCTCGTGATTTCAAGCATTATGATCGGCGGTGTTTTCGGCGTCGGGATTTCCGGATTTTTGAGCGACCGTTTCGGACGGAGAAAGATTTTGATGGCAGCGGCGCTGTTGTTTGCGGTGTCAGCGGTTGTCTCTGCGCTTTCTCAAAGTGTGTCTTCCTTAGTGATCGCCAGAGTCATCGGCGGTCTGGGAATCGGCATGGGCTCCTCGCTTTCTGTCACGTATATTACCGAAGCCGCTCCGCCGGCCATACGCGGCAGTCTGTCTTCACTGTATCAGCTGTTTACGATATTAGGGATCTCCGGCACTTATTTTATTAACCTCGCCGTCCAGCAGTCCGGCTCATATGAATGGGGGGTGCACACCGGCTGGCGGTGGATGCTCGCTTACGGCATGATTCCGTCCGTCATCTTTTTTATCGTGCTGCTTATCGTGCCGGAAAGTCCGCGCTGGCTTGCGAAAGCAGGGCGCCGGAATGAAGCCCTCGCCGTGCTGACGCGCATTAACGGTGAGCAGACCGCGAAAGAAGAAATCAAACAAATCGAAACGTCTTTACAATTAGAAAAAATGGGGTCATTGTCTCAGCTGTTTAAACCGGGGCTGAGAAAAGCGCTTGTGATCGGGATTCTGCTGGCTTTATTCAATCAGGTCATCGGCATGAACGCAATTACGTATTACGGGCCGGAAATTTTCAAAATGATGGGCTTCGGACAGAATGCGGGGTTTATCACGACATGCATCGTCGGTGTCGTTGAAGTGATTTTCACCATTATCGCGGTTCTTTTAGTCGATAAGGTAGGCCGGAAAAAGCTGATGGGGGTCGGATCAGCCTTTATGGCGCTGTTCATGATCTTAATCGGGGCATCCTTTTATTTTCAGCTGGCGAGCGGTCCGGCTTTAGTCGTCATCATATTGGGATTCGTCGCCGCTTTCTGCGTATCAGTCGGGCCGATTACGTGGATCATGATTTCGGAAATCTTTCCGAACCACCTCCGCGCACGCGCCGCCGGTATTGCGACGATATTCTTATGGGGGGCCAACTGGGCGATCGGCCAGTTCGTGCCGATGATGATCAGCGGGTTGGGGCTCGCGTACACCTTCTGGATATTCGCCGTCATTAATATTCTCTGTTTCTTGTTTGTCGTGACGATCTGCCCTGAGACGAAAAATAAATCATTAGAAGAAATAGAAAAACTCTGGATAAAATGAAAGCGTTTTACGACAAAAGTCCGCTCCGGCGGGCTTTTGTCTGTCACCTTCATTCCGTTTCTGTATATAATGACTGTATCAAGGAGATACTGGGAAATCCTGCGAAGAATGTCGACGAATTGACCTTTAACAGTTGAATTAACAATGTCATCCTGTTAAAATAATTAAAGAAAGCAGACATAATTTTTTTTGGCTATGATGGGACGTTTTTTGTCATAGCGGGACATTTTCTGTCCAGTATGAATAGGAAGGAACGTTTGAGTCATGAACCAGTTAATACAAGCTCAAAAAAAATTATTGCCTGATCTTTTGCTTGTGATGCAGAAAAGATTTGAAATCTTGCAGTATATCAGGCTTACCGAACCGATCGGCCGCAGAAGTCTTGCAGCCAGTCTCGGATTGACCGAGCGCGTTCTCAGAAGCGAGGTTCAGTTTTTGAAAGAACAGAATCTCATCGATATTAAAACAAACGGCATGACAATGACGGAAGAGGGCTACTCACTGCTTTCGATTCTGGAAGATACGATGAAGGATGTTTTAGGATTGACGCTTTTGGAAAAGACATTAAAAGAGCGGCTTAATCTGAAAGACGCCATTATCGTTTCCGGAGACAGCGACCAATCTCCTTGGGTCAAAAAAGAATTAGGGAGAGCGGCCGTTGCATGTATGAAAAAGAGATTTTCAGGCAAAAATATCGTCGCTGTAACCGGCGGTACGACAATTGAAGCCGTCGCCGATATGATGACGCCGGATTCAAAAAACCGCGAGCTCCTGTTTGTGCCCGCAAGAGGCGGTTTAGGCGAAGATGTGAAAAACCAGGCGAACACCATATGCGCGCATATGGCGGAAAAGGCTTCAGGCACTTACCGGCTTTTGTTCGTTCCCGGGCAGCTGTCACAAGGCGCCTACTCATCTATTATTGAAGAGCCTTCCGTAAAAGAGGTGCTTCACACGATTAAATCAGCGAGTATGCTCGTTCACGGAATCGGCGAAGCTAGAACAATGGCGGAGCGAAGAAACACGCCTTTGGAAGATTTGAAGAAAATAGATGACAATCATGCGGTGACAGAGGCATTCGGCTACTACTTTAATGCGGACGGAGAAGTCGTTCACAAGGTGCATTCAGTCGGAATGCAGCTTGATGACCTCGATGCCATTCCCGACATTATCGCGGTAGCGGGCGGATCATCAAAAGCAGAAGCAATCGAAGCTTATTTTAAAAAGCAGCGAAACACGGTTCTCGTCACGGACGAAGGAGCCGCAAAGAAGTTATTAAGGGATAACAGTCCCTCAATATAAATATCTCTCACTTATTTAAAGGAGGAAATAATCATGGCAGTAAAAGTCGGTATTAACGGTTTTGGTCGTATTGGACGTAACGTATTCCGCGCAGCATTAAACAATCCTGAAGTTGAGGTAGTAGCGGTTAACGATTTAACAGACGCTAACATGCTTGCTCATCTTTTACAATATGATTCCGTACACGGAAAATTAGATGCAGAAGTTAAAGTTGACGGCAGCAACCTTGTTGTTAACGGCAAAACAATCGAAGTTTCTGCTGAGCGCGATCCTGCGAAACTCAGCTGGGGCAAACAAGGCGTTGAAATCGTAGTTGAATCTACTGGTTTCTTCACAAAACGCGCAGACGCTGCGAAACACTTAGAAGCAGGCGCGAAAAAAGTTATCATCTCTGCACCTGCTAACGAAGAAGATATCACAATCGTTATGGGTGTTAACGAAGACAAATACGATGCGGCTAACCACCATGTTATCTCTAACGCATCTTGCACAACAAACTGCCTTGCGCCGTTTGCAAAAGTACTTAACGACAAATTCGGCATCAAACGCGGTATGATGACAACTGTTCACTCTTACACAAACGATCAGCAAATTCTTGATCTTCCGCACAAAGACTACCGTCGTGCGCGTGCAGCAGCTGAAAACATCATTCCTACATCAACTGGTGCTGCTAAAGCAGTTTCCCTTGTTCTTCCTGAACTGAAAGGCAAACTGAACGGCGGAGCTATGCGTGTGCCGACTCCAAACGTTTCTCTTGTTGACCTAGTTGCTGAACTTAACAAAGACGTAACGGCTGAAGACGTAAACGCAGCTCTTAAAGAAGCGGCTGAAGGCGATCTTAAAGGAATTCTCGGCTACAGCGAAGAGCCATTAGTATCCGGAGATTACAACGGCAATGCTAACTCTTCTACAATCGATGCTCTTTCTACAATGGTTATGGAAGGCAGCATGGTAAAAGTAATCTCTTGGTACGATAACGAAAGCGGCTACTCTAACCGCGTTGTTGACCTTGCAGCTTACATCGCAAAACAAGGTCTTTAATTCATAGCTCCCGGAAAGGGCCGGACTTGGTTCTTTCGGACAGAAACGCTATAATGAAAGCGGACAAGGGAAGGGGACGGACTCCCTTTCCCTTTTTCCATGAGAACCGGCTTTCAGAAAGCGCCGGATTGCTGCAGAACGTCCGCGTTTTGAAGTTTCCGCGGCACTTTCGTTTTCTGAGCCGCCTGCCCTGGCTCAGAAGACGATCTGCCCCGTGCCCGGAAGCTGCAATCTGCCCCGCGGCGGAAGCATCATGAGGCGGTTTCACGTTTCACGTTTTTCGTGCTATGCAAACCATTTTGAAGGAGGATCTCCTAAGGCATGAATAAAAAAACAGTAAAAGACATCGACGTAAAAGGCAAAGTCGTATTCTGCCGCGTTGACTTTAACGTTCCAATGAAAGACGGGGAAGTAACAGACGATACTCGTATCCGAGCTGCGCTTCCAACAATCAAACACCTTGCAGACCAAGGCGCGAAAGTCCTTCTTGCGAGCCACTTAGGCCGCCCGAAAGGCGAAACGGTTGAGGAGCTTCGTTTAACTCCTGTCGCTGCACGCTTAGGCGAACTGCTCGGCAAAGAAGTGAAAAAAGCGGATGAAGCTTACGGCGATGCTGTAAAAGCACAAATTTCTGATATGAAGGACGGAGACGTTCTTGTATTGGAAAACGTACGTTTCTACCCTGGTGAAGAGAAAAACGATCCTGAGCTTGCTAAAGCATTTGCTGAGCTTGCGGATGTATATGTCAATGACGCATTCGGTGCTGCCCACCGTGCTCACGCATCTACAGCCGGAATTGCCGAGCATCTGCCGGCGGTTGCAGGATTCCTGATGGAAAAAGAGCTTGACGTTCTCGGCAAAGCCGTGACAAATCCTGAGCGCCCGTTTACGGCAATCATCGGCGGCGCGAAAGTAAAAGACAAAATCGGCGTAATCGAAAGTCTGCTTGATAAAGTGGACAACCTGATCATCGGCGGAGGTCTTGCTTACACATTCGTAAAAGCGCTTGGCTATGAAGTCGGTAAATCTTTGCTTGAAGAAGATAAAATCGAACTTGCAAAATCATTCATGGACCGCGCGAAAGAAAAAGGCGTTACATTCTATATGCCGGAAGACGTGCTCGTTGCTGATGATTTCTCTAACGATGCAAACGTTCAAATCGTGCCGATCTCTGAGATTCCAAGTGATTTAGAAGCGATCGACATCGGAACGAAAACCCGCGAAACGTATGCTGAAGTTATCAAAAACAGCAAACTTGTCGTATGGAACGGACCGATGGGCGTATTCGAAATCGACTTGTTCGCTCAAGGCACAAAAGCAGTGGCTGAAGCATTGGCAGAGGCAAACGATACATACTCTGTCATCGGCGGAGGAGACTCTGCGGCAGCCGTTGAAAAATTCGGCCTTGCTGACAAAATGAGCCATATCTCAACAGGCGGCGGCGCATCCCTTGAATTCATGGAAGGCAAAGAGCTTCCGGGTGTAGCTGCGCTGAACGATAAATAAAAACTGCTATAAGGAAGTGGAACAGATGAGAAAACCAATTATAGCCGGTAACTGGAAAATGAACAAAACACTCGGCGAAGCTGTCAGCTTCGTTGAAGAAGTGAAATCTTCCATTCCAGCAGCAGACAAAGCGGAAGCCGTTGTTTGCGCACCAGCTCTTTTCTTAGAAAAGCTGACTTCTGCTGTTAAAGGAACTGACCTGAAAGTCGGCGCCCAAAACATGCATTTTGAAGAAAACGGTGCGTTCACAGGTGAAATCAGCCCGGTCGCTCTGAAAGACCTTGGCGTGGATTACTGCGTCATCGGCCACTCTGAGCGCCGTGAAATGTTCGCTGAAACTGATGAAACAGTTAACAAAAAAGCGCATGCCGCTTTCAAACACGGCATTGTGCCGATCATTTGCGTAGGTGAAACGCTTGAAGAGCGCGAAGCCGGAAAAACAAATGATCTTGTTGCCGATCAAGTGAAAAAAGGTCTTGCGGGTCTTTCTGAAGAGCAAGTTGCCGCTTCCGTTATTGCGTATGAGCCAATCTGGGCAATCGGAACAGGCAAATCTTCTACAGCGAAAGATGCTAACGACGTCTGCGCGCATATCCGTAAAGTCGTTGCTGAAAGCTTCAGCCAGGAAACTGCTGACAAGCTCCGCATTCAATACGGCGGCAGCGTAAAACCTGCAAATATTAAAGAATATATGGCAGAGTCCGATATTGACGGTGCTTTGGTCGGCGGCGCAAGCCTTGAACCGCAGTCATTCGTTCAATTATTGGAGGAAGGTCAATATGAGTAAAAAACCAGCTGCACTCATCATTCTTGATGGGTTCGGATTACGCAATGAAACAGTCGGAAACGCAGTCGCACAAGCGAAAAAACCGAATTTCGACCGTTATTGGAACCAATACCCTCATCAGACGCTGACGGCATCAGGCGAAGCAGTCGGACTGCCTGAAGGACAGATGGGGAACTCTGAAGTCGGTCATTTGAATATCGGCGCAGGACGTATTGTGTACCAAAGCTTAACACGCGTGAACGTTGCCATCCGCGAAGGCGAATTCGAACGCAATCAAACGTTCCTTGACGCCATCAAAAACGCGAAAGACAACGACAAAGCGCTGCACCTGTTCGGCCTTCTTTCTGACGGAGGCGTACACAGTCATATCAATCATTTATTCGCGCTGCTGAAGCTTGCGAAAAGTGAAGGACTGACGAAGGTGTATATTCACGGTTTCCTCGACGGCCGCGATGTAGGTCCGCAAACAGCGAAAACTTACATTCAGCAGCTGAATGAGCAGATCGAAGAAATCGGTGTCGGCGAAATCGCCAGCATTTCCGGACGCTACTACTCCATGGACCGCGACAAACGCTGGGACCGTGTGGAAAAAGCGTACCGCGCAATGGCTTACGGCGAAGGCCCGTCTTACCGCAGCGCGATGGATGTAGTCGATGATTCTTATGCGAACGGCATTCATGATGAATTCGTCATTCCGTCCGTCATCACAAAAGAAAACGGTGAACCCGTTGCGAAAATTCATGACGGCGATTCTGTGATTTTCTATAATTTCAGACCGGACCGCGCTATCCAGATTTCAAACACGTTTACCAACAAAGATTTCCGCGATTTCGACCGCGGTGAAAATCATCCGAAAAACCTGTATTTCGTCTGCCTGACTCACTTCAGTGAATCTGTTGACGGATATGTGGCTTTTAAACCGGTAAACCTTGACAATACGGTGGGTGAAGTATTAGCACAGCACGGGTTAAAACAGCTTCGCATTGCAGAAACTGAAAAGTATCCGCACGTTACGTTCTTTATGAGCGGCGGCCGCGAAGAAGAATTCCCGGGCGAAGAGCGCATCCTCATTAACTCGCCGAAGGTCGCGACATATGACCTGAAGCCTGAAATGAGCGCGTATGAAGTGAAGGATGCTCTTGTAAAAGAAATCGCGGCTGACAAGCACGACGCGATCATCCTGAACTTTGCAAACCCTGACATGGTCGGCCACTCCGGAATGGTCGAACCGACGATTAAAGCAATTGAAGCAGTGGACGAATGCTTAGGCGAAGTGGTTGACGCCATCATCGCTAAAGGCGGACATGCCATCATTACCGCTGATCACGGTAATGCGGACATTCTGATTACAGAAACAGGCGAACCGCACACTGCCCATACGACAAACCCAGTCCCTGTCATTGTGACGAAAGAAGGCGTGACGCTGCGCGAAGGCGGAATCCTAGGCGACCTCGCACCAACGTTATTAGACCTTCTCGGTGTTGAAAAACCGAAAGAAATGACAGGAACATCTTTAATTCAAAAATAAGCGTAAATCAAAAGGAGAGACAAACTCATGCCATACATTGTTGATGTTTATGCACGCGAAGTCCTTGACTCCCGCGGCAACCCAACAGTTGAAGTTGAAGTATATACAGAAACAGGAGCTTTCGGCCGCGCATTAGTGCCAAGCGGAGCTTCTACAGGTGAATACGAAGCGGTTGAGCTTCGTGACGGCGACAAAGACCGTTACCTTGGAAAAGGCGTGTTAACTGCTGTTAACAACGTAAACGAAATCATTTCTCCAGAGCTTCTCGGCTTTGACGTAACTGAACAAAACGCAATCGATCAGCTTTTAATCGAGCTTGACGGAACTGAAAACAAAGGCAAACTCGGTGCGAACGCAATCCTTGGCGTATCTATGGCTTGTGCGCGCGCAGCTGCTGATTTCTTACAGATTCCTCTTTACCAATACCTTGGAGGATTTAACTCAAAAACGCTTCCTGTACCGATGATGAACATCGTAAACGGCGGAGAACATGCTGACAACAACGTAGACATTCAAGAATTCATGATTATGCCTGTAGGCGCGCCTAACTTCCGTGAAGCGCTTCGCATGGGCGCTCAAATCTTCCACAGCCTGAAATCCGTTCTTTCTGCTAAAGGAATGAACACAGCTGTAGGTGACGAAGGCGGATTCGCTCCGAACCTTGGTTCTAACGAAGAAGCGCTTCAAACAATCGTTGAAGCAATCGAAAAAGCCGGCTTCAAACCTGGCGAAGAAGTGAAACTTGCTATGGATGCTGCATCTTCTGAGTTCTACAACAAAGAAGACGGCAAATACCATCTGTCTGGCGAAGGCGTTGTGAAAACATCTGCTGAAATGGTTGACTGGTACGAAGAAATGGTTTCTAAATACCCAATCATCTCTATCGAAGACGGACTTGACGAGAACGACTGGGAAGGCCACAAACTTCTTACAGAGCGTCTTGGCAAAAAAGTTCAGCTTGTCGGTGACGACCTTTTCGTTACAAACACGAAAAAGCTTGCTGAAGGTATCAAAAACGGCGTAGGCAACTCTATCCTGATCAAAGTAAACCAAATCGGTACATTGACTGAAACATTCGATGCGATCGAAATGGCGAAACGCGCGGGCTACACTGCCGTTATCTCTCACCGTTCAGGTGAAACTGAAGACAGCACAATCGCTGACATCGCTGTGGCAACTAATGCAGGACAAATCAAAACAGGTGCTCCGTCCCGTACGGACCGTGTTGCGAAATACAACCAGCTTCTTCGCATCGAAGATCAGTTGGCTGAAACTGCTCAATACCACGGTATCAACTCTTTCTATAACTTGAATAAGTAATCGAAAAAACCTCCCCATGGGGAGGTTTTTTTATATATCTGCATAAAGCCTTACCATGTCGCGGCACTGTATCCCGTTTTCGAAAATCTCCTCTTCATAATGCCTGATGAAAAAATCATGGTCGATGGCTTGAAGTCTGAAGCCGCATTTTTGGTAAAGGGCAAGCTGGCCTATACTGGAGTTGCCCGTTCCAATTTCAATAGTCGCCGCTCCCATTTGTTTTGCCTTATTCACGGCCTCTTCTATGAGCTTTCTGCCGATGCCATTGTTGTGCATTGAATCTTTCACCGCAATATTGACGATTTCTACTGTTTTTGGTCTTGTTTTCAAAAGGACGAAGACCCCTGCAAGCTCGTCTGACGTCCAAGCCGTATAGCATTCTCCTCTTACAAGATAATCATCGACAATCTCTTTCGACGGATCGGCCAGCAGCAATAGTTCATACAGCGCTTCATCCGGCTCCGCGGCTTTTCGGATGCTCAGTTTTTGCATGTCCGTTTCTCCTCCTCCGTTATGATCGACAGCTATTTTTCAAAATAACTCCAAAATCATTCTACTTTATTATAAAATATGAAACATAGGAAAAGTTATACAAGTTTTGCAGATTGAATAGGAGGAAAGTCATGTTTTTTTGTAAGTATTGCGGCCAGCAGAACAACGAAGAGGCGCATTTCTGTAAAGAATGCGGAAAACCGATCGGGAAAGGAAGCCGGCTGGAGCGGCAGGCGGCTGAATCCGCATCACAGCCGAGAAAGCCGATCCCTAAAAAAACGCTCTTCCTATGGGGAGGCATTGCCGCAGCGCTGATCTTATTGATTGCCGCATATAAAACCGGAGCCTGGCTGACATCTGAAAAAAGGCTCACAGATCAATTCGAACAGGCGGTTCATGACGGGGACACGAAAAAGCTCGCAGCCCTGCTCACTCCTTCAGACAAAAAACTGAAGCTGAATGAGACCAATGTCAAACCGCTCCTTGCATACGCAAAGAAACACGATGAACTGCTGGCATCGCTTCGCGGCAATTCATCAGAAAAAGATGCGGTATACGTCAAAAAAGAGGGAAAAACCCTTCTTTTGTTTGACCATTACGAACTGAAAGTCGATCCGGTTTATTTCCGCGTCACAAGCAATTATAAAGGCGCCGATCTTTATATCAACAGCGAGAAAACAGGTACGGTCAAAAAAGCCGATGAAACCCAAATCTTCGGCCCGTATGCACCCGGTGTCTACACGGCGGAAGCCAAGCTTAAAAATGAGACGGTTGACGTTGTCAAAAAGCAAGAGGCAGAGGCGGCCGGCAGCCGGAATGTTGAGTTTGACCTGCCGTTAGACGCCGAGGATGTGACGTTCACTCCGGCAGACAGCTTCAAAAGCGTGAAAGGCGATCTGCTGATAAACGGCAAGTCCGTCCATAAAGATCCGTTTACATCCGTTACATACGGTCCGCTCTTAACTGACGGTTCCATGACAGCCGCCGTGGAGGCTGATTTTCTTTGGGGGAAAATGAAAACTGCCGATGTTCCGATCAACAGTACTGATGTGGACTTAACGCTTATCCCGGATCAAGATACACAACAAACAATCATGGACACGATTGTCAAAACAACGAAGCAGTATACAAAAGCGATGGCAGACGGAAATACTGATCAGATGACCGAGGCTGGTTCCGCCTGGAAAGAGCAGACGAAAGAAGCGGTATCCGGCATGAAGAGTTCCGGCACCTTTTTGAAGGATCAGTATAAAGAGACAAGCTTTGATCTGGATTCATTTGCGATTTCTCAAGAGAACGGCCGCTGGCAAGTAACTGTTACGGGTAAAGAGCTTCATGAGTCTGCTTATTTCGACGGGAATACGAAGCCTGATATGGAAGAGGCTGAGCCGAGTTTTCACTATGTACTCTCATATGATACAAAACATAAAAAATGGGTTTTCGAAAAAGCTGATCCTGCCTCAGATTCTTCCGGGACAAATGTAAAAAAAATAAAAAATGACCAGCCGAATACCTATACATCCGCATGGGCATCATCCAAAGGAAATACAGCTTCAGGCAGCGTGACAAACGAGCAAGTCACATCGTTTATGACTGATTACCTGACAAATCAATCAAGCGCCGTCAGCCTTAACAATTTTGCCATCATGGCGGGCAATTTAGAAGAGGGGAGCCCTTTGTATGCTGATCAGCAGAAACTGGTCAAAAAACTGCACAGCGAGGGGACGACCGAAGTATTTAATGAAGTGAATGTCAAAAGCTTTTCACAGAAAGGCTCTCATCTGACGATTCATACGTACGAGGAGTTTTATATTACGAAAGCCGGCGGCAGTCCGAAGCTCAGAACATACAATTGGACGTATGGCGGCGTTGTTAAAGACGGAAGAATTTATTTAACATCCATTCAATAAAAAACCCCCGCGCCAATCAGGCGGCGGGGGTTTCCGTTTTTAAAAGAAGAAATAATTCATGAGTTCTTTTATATAATGCTTGATCGTGAATTGAAACGTTACACAAATGATCAAATAGATGACGATAACAGAATAAATGATATCGGCCTTAGCCGTGAGCTGATGCTGATAGCTCGCCAGCATGAGCGGAGGCACGGCAAACGCCGCTCCTAAAAGACCGACAGCCAGAATGGTGAAGCAAACGGTTGTATGAAGCAGCATAAAAATGAGGGCAAGAAGCAAAATAGCTGTAAACGGAATCAAAAAGGCCCCGAATCTGGACAGCGAATCTTTAAATGACACCTGCGCGCCGCCGGCCTTCAAAGCGATAAAAATCAAGAGATACAGGCAGAAAACGCATAATGCAAAGGTAAGCGCCGGTTTGATCACAACCGCGGTAAAACTGACGTCACGAAAGCCGTCTGATAGGAGAATATAAAACATAATCGGCGTCACCAGGCAGAAAAGCACCATGTTGATGATGCTGCTGACAAGCTGTTCGCCGCCTGTCGTTTTACATGTTTGGTACGGTCTCTTTAACACATCAAGCACGAATAAGGCAAATTGCTTTGAAGCCTGCTTAGCCGCGGCGCCGGCCTGAGCGGCCTGGCCCTGCGTTTGGCCTGCGCCTCCCTGCCCGGGCTGGGGCGCCCCGCACTTTTCACAAAACTTTCCGCCATCAGTATGATGGCCGCATTGAGAACAATACATTCTAAAACTCCTTTTACAAGTAATATAGGGATTTTGTTCAATATTTACATTATAAAAGAAAATAGGGCGGATGTAACGGAGTTTTCTAAAGATATACAAATCACTTTCTCTATGAATTGATAATAGAGAAAAAGTACCCATTATGGTAGAATTTTAATGGAGCTGATAGATATCATGTCTCTCGGCGCATTGATTCAGAGTGAAAAAGGAAATTAACGCATGCTAAAAAAATTGAAAATGCTTTATCGGCTGTTGAAATTCGGAAAAGGCTTATGGAGATAGCAAACAAAAAAAACCGTCCTTAGGACGGTTTTTTTCTGTTTCCGGACCGTCCGGCTGAGGTTATAAAAAGCAGACCCCGGGGTAAAAACCATGCATAAGAAACAGCGGAGAACAAAACATAACTCAATAACGGCAAGCCATAAGGAGGTACGCATGTTTTCATTCATCATTCATGTCTTCATTTCACTGTTTGCAGTCTCCAATCCCATCGGAAACGTGCCGATTTTTCTTTCACTGACGGAAGGGTACTCGGAGAAAGAACGGACAGCGATCGCGCGCAAGGCTTCCGTGCTGTCGTTTATCATCTTAGCGGCTTTTTTAATCTTCGGCCATCTGATCTTTAAACTGTTTGACATTAACATTCATGCCTTACGTATCGCGGGCGGCATTTTTATTTTCGGCATCGCTTATAATCTTCTGAACGCGAAGAAATCTCATGTACAGTCTCTCCATCATGAAGAGAAAGGGGAGAGCAAGGAGAAAGCTGATATATCCGTGACGCCTTTGTCGATTCCGATTATCGCCGGACCCGGTACGATCGCGACGGTGATGAGTCTGTCGGCCGGCCATGGCGGCATCTTCCATTACATCAGCGTGCTGATCGGCATTGCGGCCGTCATCGCGATGACGTTCATCTTCTTTCACTATTCTTCTTTCATCAGCAATAAGCTCGGGAAAACCGAAATGAACGTCATTACCCGACTGATGGGGCTGATTTTGGCGGTGGTGGCGATCGGCATGATCGGCGCCGGTCTGAAAGGCATGTTCCCGATATTGGTTTCCTGACTTAAAAAAGCAGCGCCCGGTTATCTTCGGGTGCTGCTTTTTTCTATTTTCGGCACATGCTGAAACACTTCTTCACTCTCAAAAAATTCTATCAAACGGCTCAGCCAGTCATAATAATGGAGCCAATCCGTCAGTTCATCCAAAAGCTGACGGGCTTTTTCTTCAATATCGGGACTGAGATTTTCCGATTCCAGAAGCTCAGTCAACTCACGGTTCAGCTTTTTATAGAGCATTTTGTTTTTGCTGACCGCCTTTGTCCAATTTGCCGTAAACAGGGAGATAAACGTCTGGTAATAATCACGCTCGACGTCGTAAAGGTCTTTCCGAACGCCTTTTTCAAACACTTTTTCAGCCAGATTGGCATCGGTCATTTCGCGGACCACCTGGCTCATCCTCGTTTTGCTCATCCCGGTCGCCTCTGACAGCTCATTTAACGTCATCGGCTTGCGGTTCATATAAATAATACCGAGCACACGTCCAAGTGTGGCCGGCATTCCGAATGTATGCATATTCTCGGCGATTCTCTCAATGAGATGCTCTTCAGCATGCCCGATGATATCAAGAGCGTTTTTTTCCACGGCTGATCATCCCTTCACTGGCTTTTCATGCTGACAATATATCATATTTTTTACAGTTGATGAAAAAGATGATGCGGCAGGATATGCGAGCTATCGGGAGCGATTGTAAGAACATCCGCATTGTCAGCGGGATAACATGAAAAAATACGTATATTGTATATAATTTCAACACATTGTAAACTTTTTATTTTACAAATTTCATCTTATAATAAAGATTATACTTTTCAGAAAAATAACGGAACCCTTCGGAGGTGCGCGGATTGCTGAGATTAGAAAATGTATCGAAAGTCTATAAAGGCGGAAAAAAAGCTGTCAACAGCATTGATTTAAATATCGAAAAAGGCGAGTTTATTTGTTTTATCGGGCCGAGCGGCTGCGGAAAAACGACGACGATGAAAATGATTAACAGACTGATTGAGCCGTCATCCGGTAAGATTTTTATCGATGGCGAAAACATTATGGAGCAGGACCCGGTGGAGCTGAGACGGAAAATCGGCTACGTCATTCAGCAGATCGGACTTTTTCCTCATATGACCATTCAGCAGAACATTTCCCTCGTGCCGAAACTGCTGAAATGGCCGGAACAAAAGCGGAAGGAACGGGCGCGGGAGCTTTTGAAGCTCGTCGATATGGGCCCGGAATATTTAGACCGCTATCCTCACGAGCTGAGCGGCGGACAGCAGCAGAGAGTCGGCGTGCTGCGCGCCCTTGCAGCGGAACCGCCTCTTATTCTTATGGATGAACCGTTCGGAGCGCTTGATCCGATTACGCGGGATTCCCTTCAAGAAGAATTCAAAAAACTGCAAAGAACATTGAATAAAACGATTGTGTTTGTAACCCACGATATGGATGAAGCTATTAAGCTGGCTGACCGGATCGTCATTTTAAAAGCGGGAGAGATCGTTCAGGCCGGCACTCCTGATGACATTCTCCGGAATCCGGCTAATGAGTTTGTCGAAGAATTTATCGGCAAAGAACGGTTATTGCAATCAAGACCGGACATTGAACGCGTCGAGCAGATGATGAACAAAAAGCCTGTCACCGTTACGGCGGACAAAACGCTTTCGCAGGCGATACAGGTGATGCGGGAGCACCGTGTCGATTCCCTGCTTGTCGTTGATGACCTGAATGTGCTGCAAGGGTATGTCGATGTCGAGATCATTGATCAGAACCGGAAAAAAGCGAGCCTCGTCGGCGACGTGCTCCGCTCTGATCTGTATACGGTCGAGCAGGGGACACTGCTGCGCGATACCGTACGCAAAATTTTAAAGCGCGGAATGAAATATGTACCCGTCGTTGATGAACAAAGGCATTTAGTCGGAATTGTCACGCGGGCGAGCCTTGTCGACATCGTTTACGATTCAATCTGGGGCGAGGAAGACCAGCTGGTGACAGGCTGACAAGGGGAGGAACGCTTACAATGAATGAAATGATCAAGTTTTTGCAGACGAACGGCGGAGAACTGTTATATAAAACGTGGGAGCATTTATACATTTCGATCATCGCCGTCATATTAGGCATTGTCGTCGCCGTTCCGCTCGGAGTGGCGCTGACGAGAATGAAAAAGGGCGCAGGCGCCGTCATCGGCGCCGTCAACATTGTGCAGACCTTGCCGAGTCTCGCGATACTGGCATTTTTTATCCCGCTGTTAGGCGTGGGAAAGGTGCCCGCGATCGTCGCGCTGTTTTTCTATTCGGTGCTGCCGATTCTCCGGAACACGTATACAGGCATTCAAGGCGTAAACAAAAATCTGCTGGAATCGGGAAAAGGCATCGGGATGACGGTCTGGGAGCAGATCAGGCTTGTGGAACTGCCGCTTGCGGTTCCGGTGATCATGGCAGGCATCCGCACATCCACCATTTATCTGATCGGCTGGGCGACGCTTGCTTCCTTTATCGGGGGCGGCGGGCTCGGAGACTATATTTTTATCGGCCTGAATCTCTATCAGCCTGAATATATTATCGGCGGCGCCGTGCCCGTCACCATTTTAGCCATTATCATTGATTATCTGCTGGCGGCGACGGAACGGAAGGTGACGCCGAAAGGGCTGAAAGGACTGAAGGAAGTATCATAAGGAGTTGGCTGTTTTGAAAAGAAATCAAAAGAGATGGATGTGCGCACTGGCGCTGTCGGCTGCTCTGCTTCTAGGCGGCTGTTCCCTTCCCGGCCTGAGCGGGGCTTCCGATGATACGATCAAAATCGGGGCGCAAAGCATGACGGAATCAGAAATTATCGCCAATATGATCGCACAGATGATTGAACACAATACAGACTTGAATACGGCATTAATTAAAAACCTCGGATCGAACTATGTCCAGCAGCAGGCGATGCTCGGCGGTGAAATCGATATCGCCGCGACGCGCTACTCGGGAACGGATTTAACGAGCACCCTCGGCATGGAAGCGGAAAAAGACCCGAAAAAAGCATTAGCCATCGTCCAGAAGGAATTTGAGAAACGCTTCCATTACAAATGGTTTGATTCTTACGGATTTGAGAACACATACGCTTTTACCGTCACGAAAGAGCTTGCGGAAAAAGATCATTTAGACAAAGTGTCCGATATTAAGAAGCATGCGGATCAATTTAAGCTCGGTGTAGACAATGCGTGGCTGAAAAGAAAAGGTGACGGCTATAAAGGCTTTATCGACACGTACGGCTTTGAATTCGGCACAACCTATCCGATGCAGATCGGACTTGTATACGATGCCGTGAAAAACGGGAAAATGGATGCCGTCCTCGCCTATTCAACGGACGGACGGATCAAAGCGTACGATCTGAAAATTTTAAAAGACGACAAGCAGTTTTTCCCGCCGTATGACTGTTCGCCGGTCATTCCCGACAGCGTGCTGAAGCAGCATCCTGAACTGAAGGGCATTGTGAATAAACTGATCGGCAAAATTGATACGGAAACGATGCAGGGATTGAATTACGAGGTGGACGGCAAGCTGAAAGAACCGTCCGTCGTCGCTAAAGAATTTTTGGAGAAACATCATTATTTTGAATAAGAAATGAGGTGGGGCAAATGGAAATGCTGCAGCAGCTCGGCACTTATTATTCTCAAAACGGCGCCTATGTGCTTCAGGAGTTTTACCGCCATTTTCTCATGTCGGTATACGGCGTTTTATTTGCGGCGATCGTCGGGGTTCCGCTCGGCATCTTCATTGCCAGGCACAGAACATTAAGCGGCTGGGTATTCGCGGTGACAAACGTGATTCAGACCGTGCCGGCGCTTGCGATGCTTGCGGTGCTGATGCTCGTCATGGGGCTCGGCGCCAATACGGTGATATTGTCGCTGTTTTTATATTCGCTTCTTCCGATCATCCGGAATACGTACACGGGAATCGCCAGCATTGAACACGCTTATCTTGAATCGGGAAAAGCGATGGGCATGACCAAATTTCAGGTGCTCCGCATGGTGGAGCTGCCGCTTGCGCTTTCCGTCATCATGGCGGGGCTGCGGACGGCGCTCGTCATCGCGATCGGCATTACGGCAATCGGTACGTTTGTCGGCGCGGGCGGACTCGGTGACATCATTGTCAGGGGCTCAAACGCCACGAACGGAACCGCGATTATTTTGGCCGGCGCCATTCCGACAGCGCTGATGGCCGTTATCGCAGATCTTGTGATGGCATGGCTGGAGCGGGCGCTGAGTCCGGTGAGAAAGAAAAAACGAACCAAAGCGCCGAATGCGGCATGAAAAAAACGCCTTGCGGGTCAGGGCGTTTTTTTCTTATGGCTTCGGAACATGCTTGAAAATTTCTTCGCTTTCAAAAAACTCGATCAGGCGGCTGATCCAGTTGTAGTAATCAAGCCAATCCTTTAATTCTTTCAGCAGTTCGTTGATTTTTTCCTCAGCTTCTTCCGGCACGCCGTTTTCAAGGACGGCTGTCAGTTCGCGGTTCAGCTTTTTATGCATCATTTTATTTTTGCTGACGACCTTGCTCCATGTGGCCGTAAACAGCGTAATAAAGGTTTGGTAATAATCCTGCTCGACGTCGTATAAATCTTTGCGGACGCCTTTTTCAAACACTTTTTCCGCCAGATTGACGTCAAGCATTTCACGGACCGCCTGGCTCATTCTCGTCTTGCTCATGCCGGTCGCTTCTGATAATTCAGTTAAGGTCATCGGCTTGCGGTTCATATAAATAATGCCTAAAATGCGCCCCACCGTCGCGGGCATTCCGAATGTATGCATATTTTCAGCGATTCGTTCTATCAAATGATCTTCAGCTTGTTCGATTACGTGTAACGGATCTTTCTCCAACAGTTTCAATCCTTTCAGTCAGCAATTCCGATGTCAATATACCACATTTTTAAACCGGCGGAAATGCTCTTCCGAGAGAATTTGGCAGTAATCCGGAGCAATAAGAAGAACTTTGCCGGTCAATACGGGTTAATCAGTGCTTACACAACCTTTATATATAATATGGACAAATTGTAAACTTTTTAATTTACAAAGTTTAATTTATAATGGGAAACGTTCAATTGTCTGAAAAGTTAAATTTGAATTTAACGAATTGAATAAACTTAATCATGGAGGTGTGAGTGTTTGCTGACATTAGAAAATGTCTCGAAAATGTATAAAGGCGGGAAAAAAGCCGTCAACAGCATCAACCTGAATATCGCCAAAGGCGAATTTATTTGTTTTATCGGACCGAGCGGCTGCGGCAAAACGACGACGATGAAAATGATCAACCGCTTAATTGAACCGACAGAAGGCAGAATCCTGATAGAAGGCCGAAACATTATGGAACAAGACCCGGTGGAACTCAGAAGAAGCATCGGCTATGTCATCCAGCAGATCGGGCTGTTTCCGCATATGACCATTCAGCAGAACATTACGCTCGTTCCGAAGCTTTTAAAGCATCCTGCCGAAAAACGGAAGGAACGGGCGCGGGAGCTTTTAAAGCTCGTTGATATGGGGCCTGAATATTTAGACCGTTACCCTCATGAACTGAGCGGAGGACAGCAGCAGCGAATAGGTGTATTACGGGCACTTGCCGCAGAGCCGCCGCTCATCTTAATGGATGAACCGTTCGGGGCGCTTGACCCGATTACGAGAGATTCCCTTCAGGAAGAATTTAAAAAACTGCAAAAAACCTTACATAAAACCATCGTATTTGTTACCCATGATATGGATGAAGCCATCAAGCTTGCGGACAGAATCGTCATTCTGAAAGCGGGAGAAATCGTCCAGGCCGGAACGCCTGATGAGATTCTCAGATTTCCGGCGAATGAATTTGTTGAGGAGTTTATCGGCAAGGAACGGCTGATCCAATCATCCAGCCCTGATATTGAACGGGTGGAGCAGATCATGAATCCCGATCCCGTGACGGTAACACCTGAGAAAACACTGTCAGCCGCCATTCAGCTGATGCGTGCCGAGCGGGTGGATTCGCTGCTCGTCATTGATGAAAAGAACGTTCTCCAAGGTTATGTCGATGTGGAGATGATCGACCGCAAACGAAGACAAGCGGTAACCGTCGCGGAAGTGCTTGAGCGGGATCTGTACACGGTCAGAAGCGGCACTCTGCTCCGCGACGCCGTCCATAAAATTTTAAAAAGAGGCATGAAATTTGTGCCGGTCCTTGATGAAGCCGGCCGATTAACGGGAATCGTGACAAGGGCAAGCCTCGTTGACATCGTCTATGACTCCATCTGGGGAGAAGAGAATCAGCTCGCGGTGATGTCATGAGGAGGCTTTAATTGATATGAATCAGACCGTGCAATTTTTACAGGCAAATGGAGGAGAGATGCTTTATAAAACATGGGAGCATCTGTACATCTCATTAATCGCCGTCATGGCGGGCATTCTCGCCGCCGTTCCGCTCGGCGTCCTGCTGACGAGGATGAAAAGAGGAGCCGGCGCCGTCATCGGCATCGTCAACATCATTCAAACCTTGCCGAGCCTTGCCATTCTTGCGTTTTTTATTCCGCTTTTAGGCGTAGGAAAGGTCCCGGCCGTTGCGGCGCTGTTTTTCTATTCCATGCTGCCGATTCTCAGAAACACGTATACGGGGATTCTCGGCGTCAATCGGCATCTTCTGGAATCGGGAAAAGGAATCGGCATGACGGCATGGGAGCAGATCAGGCTTGTAGAGCTCCCGCTTGCCGCTCCGGTCATCATGGCGGGCATCAGGACGTCTTCGATTTATTTAATCGGCTGGGCGACGCTCGCCTCCTTTATCGGCGGAGGCGGGCTGGGAGATTACATTTTTATCGGCTTGAACCTTTATCAGCCGGAGTATATTATCGCAGGCGCCGTTCCGGTCACAGTGCTGGCGGCAGCCGTCGATTACATGCTGGGGATGACAGAACGGAAAGTCACGCCTGACGGGCTGAAGAGCATAAAGGATGCTTCATAAGGAGGAGGTCTCTCATGGGGAATAGATGCAAAAAACGGCTGCTCGCAATCGCCTGTATCGGCATGCTGCTCCTTGGCGGATGCTCGCTCCCGGGGTTGAGCGCCGCATCGGAGGATACCATTAAAATCGGCGCGCAAAGCATGACCGAATCAGAAATTATCGCGAGCATGCTCGGACAGATGATCGAACATCACAGCGGGTTGAAAACATCCGTTATTAAAAATCTCGGTTCCAACGCCGTACAGCAGCAATCCTTGATCAACGGTGATATTGATATCGCCGCTACGCGCTATACAGGTGACGCGCTGACCGGGACGCTTCGCATGGACCCGGAAAAAGACCCGGACAAAGCGCTGCGGCTCGTTCAGCGTGAATTTCAAAGCAGATATGACATGAAATGGTTTGATTCTTACGGCTTTGATAATACATACGTCTTTACCGTTTCCGGACAGCTTGCCCGCAAGTACCATTTAGAATCGGTATCCGATGTCAAAAAAGAAGCGTCTCATCTGAAATTCGGCGTAGATAACTACTGGATGAAGCTGAGAGGCAACGGATATCAGGATTTTATGAACACATACGGAATGTCATTTGAAGGCACGTATCCGATGCAGATCGGCCTCGTTTACGACGCGCTGAAAAGCAGAAAGATGGATATCGCGCTCGCTTATTCCACCGACGGAAGAATCATCGCTTACGGACTGAAAACGCTGAAGGATGATAAGCGGTTCTTTCCTCCGTATGACTGTTCACCCGTCGTTCCGGATCAAGTATTAAAAGAGCATCCCGAACTGGAGGGCGTGATCAATAAAATGATCGGCGCGATTGATACAAAGATGATGCAGAAAATGAATTACGAAGTTGACGGCCGATTAAAAGAGCCGTCCGTCGTGGCCAAGGAATATTTAGAAAAACATCATTACTTTGAATAACGGAAAGGAGATGTGCGGATGGACACGATGAAGGAGCTATTTACGTATTACGCTCAAAACGGCAGCTATGTTCTGTATGAGTGCTGGCGGCACTTTCTCATGTCGGCGTACGGCGTCGTTTTCGCCGCCGTTTTCGCCATTCCGGCCGGAATTGTGACAGCCAGGCACGGGCGTCTCTCCGGCTGGGTGTTTGCTGTGGCGAATGTGATTCAAACCGTTCCGGCGCTGGCGATGCTCGCCGTCCTGATGCTTGTCATGGGACTCGGCGCCAATACGGTCATCACGGCTTTGTTTTTGTATTCCCTGCTGCCGATTCTCAGAAATACGCACACGGGCATTATCAATATCGAGCACGCTTATCTCGAGTCGGGAAAAGCGATGGGCATGACGAAATACCAAATCCTTCGTATGGTGGAGCTGCCGCTTGCGCTTTCCGTCATTATGGCGGGGCTCCGAACGGCGCTCGTCATTACCATCGGCATCACGGCGATCGGCACCTTCGTCGGGGCGGGCGGCCTCGGCGATATGATCGTCAGAGGATCGAACGCGACAAACGGAACCGCCATTATTCTGGCGGGCGCCATCCCGACCGCGCTGATGGCGGTGGCCGCAGACCTGCTGATGGCGTGGCTGGAACGAGCCCTCAGCCCGGTGAAAAAACAAAAAAGAAAGCTGATCGTACGCTCAGCCTCATGAAAAAAAGCATTCTTCCGCGGGAAGGATGCTTTTTTTGATTTCTTGATTAAATTTTGATAACTGCGCTGTAAAGTCTTACTTATCAAATAACAAAGCAGAGGGGTAATCAAATGAGCAACATCATAGAAACGAGACAGCTGCAAAAATCATTCGGCAGACAACAGGCAGTGGCTGATGTGTCTCTATCAGTGAAGCGCAACAGTATATACGGCCTGCTCGGTCCGAACGGCGCGGGAAAATCAACAACACTTAAAATATTGACCGGCATGCTGCAGCAAACATCCGGCGAGGTTCTGTTCGACGGACATACATGGAAGCGCGAAGACTTGAAAAGCATCGGTTCCCTGATTGAAGCGCCGCCGCTTTACAGCAACCTGACAGCCGCTGAAAATCTGAAAGTCCGCTGTGTTATGCTCGGACTGCCTGATTCAAGAATTGCGGAAGTGCTGGAAATCACGGGATTAACGGGAACCGGAAAAAAGCGCGCCGGACAATTTTCCATGGGAATGAAACAGCGTCTCGGCATTGCGTTAGCATTATTAAGCCGTCCGTCGCTCTTAATTCTTGATGAGCCGACAAACGGATTGGACCCGATGGGAATTCAGGATTTGCGGGAATTTATCCGCTCCCTCCCCGGACAGGGCATGACGGTTATTTTATCAAGCCATCTGTTATCAGAAGTCGAGCAGATCGCAGACCATATCGGGATCATCAGTGACGGCGTTTTAGGATATCAGGGAGAAATCAGCCGGGAAGATGATCTGGAGCAGTTGTTTCTGGAGGTAGTCAAATCAACACGGGAGAAAGCGGGGACAGGAAAATGATTCAGTACATGCAGGCGGAACATCTTACATCTAAAAGAACATTTATCAGAAAGCTCATCATTCTGATTCCGCTTCTGAACACGGCTTTTTCTTTTCTGCTGAATACGGCTTATTTTATGACGGGCACGTTCAATTGGTGGGCGGTTATTTTCATGCCGCTCATGATTTCTCTAATGTGCGGTTTATCTGTTAAAAAAGAGAAAAAATCTGCGAATGACCGCGCGGTGTACTCATTGCCGGCAGATTTAAAAAGCATATGGCTCTCAAAAATAAGCTTGATCGCGCTGTATTCACTCCTGTCGCAAATCGTTTTTTTCATCATCATGTTTTTACTTGGCCTTGTATTTCCGGGAATTGCTGCGCTGCAGCTGAAAGGCGTTGAAGCAGGCTCCCTTTTATGGCTGACGACGCTTTGGGAAATTCCGTTCTGCTTATGGATTGCCAGACAGTTCGGATTTACGGCAGTCATTCTCGTGAATATGATCGCCGCTTTTGTTTTGGGTATTGTGCCGGCGTCCGGTTCATTGTGGTGGCTGAGCCCATGGAGCTGGTCAGTCCGGGTGATGTCACCGATTCTCGGGATCCATCCGAACGGAATTCCGCTTCCCGCAGACAGCGGCTTATTAAACGGAAACGTGATCTTTCCGGCTATTATTCTTTCTATTCTTTCTTTTATCGCAATAAGTTTTGTTTCCGCCGTGTCTTTTGCAAAAGGGGGAAACCGATCATGACCGTGCTTTTACGATATATGTGGGCCGATGTATTAAAAATGAAGCGCACGCCGCTCATATGGATGCATGCTGCGGCGCCGGTTTTATGCGCGGGATTTTTCCTGTTGTATATGTATGGAAGGGTTCAGGAGCCTTATATGCTGTACAGTGTGTTTTTCAGCGCGATTGCTGTTTTATACCCTCTAATCATCAGTATTGTCTGCGGGATGTCTGCCTCGGTTGAGGAACAGGCGGGCCATTTTCAGATGATGCTGGCGGTGCCGTATTCGAAAATCGTCAGTTTTGCGGGCAAGCTGCTTTTGCTGCTCCTATTGAATGTGTTATCGGCAGGTCTCGCCATCTGTCTTTATTTGGCGGGGATGAAATTTGTTCTTCACATCAATGATCTCCCCTATCTTACGTTTTTAAAAGGAGGGGCGTGGCTGATTGCCGGCAGTATTCCGCTTTATATGATGTCTTTTTTTGTCGGCGTAAAGTACGGCATGGGACCGTCCGGGCTTTTAGGGGGTGCGGGATTATTAATGGCGGCGCTCATGAATACGGGACTTGGCGATATCATCTGGCGTTTTTTCCCGTGGGCATGGAGCGTGCGGCTTTCAGGCCTTGCAGGACTGCTGCATTTTGACAAAGTCAAAAAAGAGTTCCTCCCTTATGTAAGATACGATATGAGATTCGGAGAAATAATGTTATATTTTTCTATAGTGATATTAAGTCTGGCCGGCCTCTATTGGTGCAGAAGATGGGAAGGGCGGCGTTCATATGAATAAAGGCAAGGAGCGATTCGGCCGGTGGCAAACATTTTAGCAATTGATGATGAAAAAGATATTCTCGTTCTGATCAGAAATATTTTACAGCGTGATCAGCATACAGTAACGATTCTGGAAAAAGCGGAGGATCAGTCATTGGATTTTTTTCAAGGCTATGATTTGATTCTTCTCGATGTCATGATGCCCGGAACGGACGGGATTGAACTCTGCCGGCGGATTCGGCCGCTGGTGGACAGCCCGATCCTGTTTTTAACGGCAAAGTCTGACGAAGAATCCATTGTGAAAGGCCTCATGACAGGCGCTGATGATTACATCACAAAGCCGTTCGGCGTACAGGAATTGATGGCAAGGGTAAACGCGCATGTCAGAAGGGAACGGCGTGAGAAGCATCAGACGAAACGGCTGATATCAGGCTTCATGTTTGATTTTGACAATAAAGAAGTGTGGATGGATGACCGGAAACTGCCTCTTACGAAAAACGAATATAAAATCGTTGAATTTCTGGCACAGCATAAAAACAGAACATTCTCACGGGAGCAGATTTACGAGGAAGTGTACGGCTTGGACGGCGATGCGCTCTATTCAACCATTACGGAGTTTATCAGAACCATCCGGAAAAAATGTAAAGAACACGGGGCTGATCCGATCAAAACGGTGTGGGGTGTCGGATACAAATGGGAATAGCAAAAGGAAAATCCAGCATCCGCAAAGAGCTTGTCAAATTTACCATCACGCTGTGTCTGAGCACGATGGGGGTGGCGGCATTATGTGTCGCCTTAAATGCCATTGCCATGAATGCCGGAGCGATCCTGCCCGCAAACTACAGCGAGCATGAGGCGGAACAGATCAAACCCCGCCTGAAATCAGCGGAAAAAATAACAGAAGACATGATCCCCGCAGGTATGACATACGCCGTTTTTGATAAAAAAACAAAGCGGATGACAAAAGGAACGATGACGGAACAAGATGCGGCCAACGCCAGAAAAAAGATTCAGCATCAGCCGTATTTTAATTATGCTCAAAAAGGATTCATGGTGATAAATCGGAAAGATGAATACGGCGTTCTCCAATATTCACTCAGGTCGGAATTTCAGTCGCCGCTGTTAAGGCGCTATCTGCCGAATTATGAATGGACGGGTCTTACGATTCTGATCACTTTGCTTCTTTTGACCGTTTTTATCGTGACGACGCGTTTCGCCAATCAGCTGAGACTGCATTTCAGCACACTCAGCTCCATTACGGCAAGCATTCAAAAACAGAATTTAAATATCAATCCAAAAAGGTCGCGTATAAAAGAATTTGACGATGTCATTGACTCTCTGCTGAAAATGAAAGACGCGCTTCAAGCATCTCTGGCGGCGCAGTGGGAGGCGGAGCGGATAAAGAAAGAACAGATCGGCGCGCTTGCGCATGATATTAAAATTCCGGCAACGATCATTAAAGGAAATGCCGAGCTGCTTCAGTTAACAGAGCCTGATGAGGAGCAGGCGGAATATGCGCAGTATATTCTGGATGCCGGAAACAAAATCGAGCATTATGTCGGACAGCTGATCCAGCTTTCTAAAGCGGAGGAGGCAGTTGCCGTTCATGTGGAATATACCGACCTCAAAGAGTGGATTCAAAACATATATCGTGACGCGGCGGCGCTTGCGGGGCCGAAGCAGATTGATCTCGTCCTCAGCGAACGGGGAATTGACCGAATAGAAGCGCCGATCGATCATGAGCTGCTCCACAGGGCGGTCATGAATATCGCGGCAAATGCCGTCGACTATACGCCGGAAGGAGGGGAAATCCGTGTGGACGTCCTGTGCACCGATTCCGCCCTCCATCTTGCCGTATCCGACAGCGGAAGCGGGTTCTCGCCGGAAGCGCTGAAAAGAGCGACACAGCTTTTTTACACGGAGGATAAAAGCAGACATTCGGCGGGGCATCACGGCATGGGTCTTACATTCGCCCATCATGTCGTACATCTTCACCACGGCGAATTAATACTTGAAAATCAGGAGTCTGGAGGAGCCCGGGCGGAGATTCGAATTCCGCTGGAAGGCGTCAGACAAAAACAAGCCCTGCACGCCTGAGGGCTTGTTTTTCTGTTTAAGAAAAGCAAAAATAAAAACGGCTGTCCGTTTGAGAGATCAGCCGCTTATGCGGAAAAGAGTTTATCAGGAAGGATCAATCCATTGTGAAGACCACTTGGAAATTTCCTCTAAAATAGGGGCTAATGCGCAGCCTTTTTCCGTTAAAGAATACTCAATGCGGACAGGCGTTTCGGGGATAACATCCCGTTTGATGACACCTTCTGTTTCAAGTTCTTTCAAACGTTCTGACAAGACTCTTCCGCTTAAATTCGGAAGCGCCGCTTCAATTTCGCTAAATCGCTGCTGTCCGTTCAATAACTGAAAGACGATTAGAGCCACCCAGCGTTTACTTAGGATGTCGACCGCTTTTTCGAATCTGGGGCACATTTCTGATTGGTTCATGCTTTTTCACCTCGTCTTCTGCTATTATACCGCAAAATCGGAGGGAACGTATGTCTGGCGCTCGGTAAGTTGGGAGGGGATCAAAAAGAGGATGAGGAATCCGGGGAGCGCTTTTTCGCTTCAGCCGCGATAAAATCAAAGTATTTGCTGACGCTTTCAATATCTTCTTTTGTGAAGTGCTGCCACTTTTTGCTGTCAAACAGCGGCAGATGCTCCGCGCCTCTGTCAACGGCGGTCTGATAGATGGCGCAGATGGATTGATAGCTTTCGGATGTTTCGCGGATTTCCTCCTGAAATGCCTTGATGTGTCCGGCCCGCGCCATTAACTCCTCGTACGGAATTTTTAATGTGTCCGCCAATTTTCTGATGGTCGCCGGTTTAGGAATGCCGCGGTGCCCGTTTTCAATTCTGGAAATGGTCGCCGAGCTGACGCCGGAATAGACGGCAAGCTGATTGACGGTAAGCTTCCGGGCGCGGCGCAGCTCTCTTAATTGCTTTCCGAATGTGTTCAATAAGATCGCCTCACATGTGCAAAGTCATGAGTCTTCATTTGTTCTTTTTTTGGCTTCCGCCGCTAAGAACGCAAAGTATTTATCAAGCAGAACCAAGTCTTCTTTCGACAGGTGCCGCCAGTTCTCCCGCTCCAATAGGGATAAATCATGCAGCTCATACGTTTCGGCTTTTTCCAGCAAGGTGCAGCCCGTGTCGTACGGGGCTCTCGTTTCCTGGACGGTCTCTATGTATCCCGCCGTCTTCATCAGTTCCTCATACGGGATTTTTAACGCATCTGCGAGCTTTTTAATGGTTGCAGGTTTCGGCACCCCGCGTTTGCCGTTTTCAATCCGCGAGATTCCCGCGGCGCTGACGCCTGAATACGTTGCCAGCTGGTTCACTGTCAGATGCCTTTTTTCCCGCAATGTCCGCAATTGTTTCCCGAAGCTTTCCACAGTCTCTCCCCCTCCCGCGGTCTATTTATATTCTAGTATGTTTATTGACTAAAGGGAATAGGCAGGCTGGAAAAGTATTGACAAAAGTTAACAAAAGCCGTATCTTATGTATAAGAAAGAAAGTATTTGACAGAACGGAAGGTGAAGAAAGTGGTCGAAAAGATACAGATCAGAAGAGATTATGTGCTGCAGTATATGGTCAATAATGACTACTCGTTAAACCAGCTCGCCCTGGAGATCGGAATATCTCCCGCCACACTGAGCCGTGTACTGAATGGAGAGCGGAGGCCGGGACAGCTGGTCATCGGAAAAATGCTCTATTACTTTGACATGAAATTTGAAGATCTTTTTTACTACGACTTTGTTGACAAAAGTCAATGATGATGGAAGATTCAAACACATTTCCGTTTTTCTGACATGATGTGCACCGATACGGCGTGACATGCCTTTGTTTTTCATGTAAAATAGAAGCAATGTAGGCCAGTCAGTCTGGAGGTGTATGGGATGCACACATTATTGATTACCTTATTGGTTATCGTCAGTATTGCACTTATTATTGTCGTATTGCTTCAAACCAGCAAAAGCGCCGGTTTATCGGGTGCAATTTCAGGCGGGGCGGAGCAGCTTTTCGGAAAACAGAAAGCAAGGGGCCTTGATCTGATTCTTCACCGCACAACCGTTGTGCTGGCAGTCTTGTTTTTCGTGTTGACGATTTCGCTGGCGTATATCGTATAAGGCAATGTTTGTATAAGGTCTGATTTAATATCAGGCCTTTTTCTTGTTGAGAGACGGCGTTTGTTTCTCGCAAAACTGTGGAAAACTAAATTGAATGTGCAAAAAAGGGGTTATGAGCATGAAAATTGTGACACCAAAACCATTTACATTTAAAGGCGGAGACAAAGCGGTGCTTCTGCTGCACGGATTTACGGGAAATACGGCAGACGTCAGAATGCTCGGCCGCTACTTGAATGAGCGCGGCTACACTTGTCACGCGCCTCAATATAAAGGGCACGGCGTTCCGCCGGAAGAGCTGGTACATACGGGGCCTGAAGATTGGTGGAAAGACGTCATGGACGGTTATGAGTATTTACGGTCTGAAGGCTATGAAAACATTGCGGCCTGCGGACTGTCGCTTGGCGGGGTTTTTTCATTGAAATTGGGTTACACTGTACCCATAAAGGGAATTGTTCCTATGTGTGCGCCGATGCACATTAAAAGTGAAGAGGTTATGTACGAAGGAGTTCTCTCCTACGCGCGCAATTATAAAAAATTCGAAGGAAAACAGCCGGAGCAGATTGAAAAGGAAATGAAGGAGTTTGAAAAAACACCGATGAATACGCTCAAATCGCTTCAGGAGCTGATTGCCGATGTGCGCAAAAACGTCGACATGATCTATTCCCCGACATTTGTGGTTCAGGCACGGCATGACCATATGATCAATACAGAAAGTGCGAACATCATTTACAACGAGGTGGAAACGGACGACAAACAGCTGAAATGGTATGAAGAATCAGGTCATGTCATTACGCTCGATAAAGAACGGGACCTCGTTCATCAGGATGTGTACGAATTTTTAGAGAAACTCGATTGGTAACAAACAGGAGGTCGAATAATGGAAAAAGAAGCGTTTATGGACCGTCTTCTCGCGTTTATGAAGGAAGAGGCGTACAAGCCCCTTACCGTTCAGGAACTCGAGGAGATGCTGAACATCACGGAAGCAGATGAATTTAAAGAGCTGGTAAAAGCGCTGGTGGCGCTCGAGGAGACGGGACAGATCGTCCGCACCAGAAGCAACCGCTACGGGCTTCCGGAAAAAATGAATTTAGTAAAAGGAAAAATTTCCGCGCATGCGAAAGGATTCGCGTTTTTATTGCCGGAGGATACCTCTTTAAGCGATGTGTTTATTCCGCCAAATGAGCTGAATACGGCCATGAACGGCGATATCGTCATGGTGCGGCTCAATTCCCAGTCAAGCGGATCGAGACAGGAAGGCACGGTCATCCGCATCCTGGAAAGAAGCATCGACCGCGTCGTGGGCACATACACAGAAACGAAAAGCTTCGGCTTTGTCATCCCGGATGATAAGAAAATCACGAGTGATATTTTTATTCCGAAACATGCCAATAACGGCGCTGCGGAAGGCCATAAAGTCGTCGTCAAACTGACAAGCTATCCTGAAGGCAGAATGAACGCCGAAGGAGAAATCGTTGAAATACTCGGCCATAAAAATGATCCGGGGATCGATATTTTATCAATTATCCATAAGCACGGCCTGCCGGGGGACTTTCCGGCTGAAGTGATGGAGCAGGCAACAAGCACGCCCGATACCATCGATGAAAAAGACATCAAAGACCGCCGTGATCTCCGCGATCAGGTCATTGTCACCATTGACGGCGCGGATGCGAAGGATCTGGATGACGCCGTCACCGTGACAAAGCTTGATAACGGCAGCTACAAGCTCGGCGTCCATATTGCCGACGTCAGCCATTACGTCACGGAGAATTCCCCGATTGACAAAGAAGCGCTGGAAAGAGGGACAAGCGTGTACTTGGTTGACCGGGTCATTCCGATGATTCCGCACAGACTGTCTAACGGAATCTGTTCTTTAAATCCGAAGGTCGACCGGCTGACGCTTTCCTGCGAAATGACAATCAACCAGCAGGGACAGGTAACAGAGCACGAGATCTTCCAAAGCGTCATTAAAACGACGGAAAGAATGACCTATTCAGATGTCAACCGGATCCTCACAGAAGACGACGCCGAGCTGAAAGAAAGATATGAGCCGCTCGTCCCGATGTTTAAAGACATGGAACGTCTGGCGGAAATTCTCCGGGCGAAACGGATGGACCGCGGCGCCGTGGATTTTGATTTCAAAGAGGCGAAGGTGCTCGTCGATGAGGAAGGCGCCGTAAAAGACGTTGTCATCAGAGAGCGCTCAGTAGCGGAAAAGCTGATTGAAGAATTCATGCTTGTCGCAAACGAAACGGTGGCCGAGCACTTCCATTGGATGAACGTGCCGTTTATTTACCGGATTCACGAAGAGCCGAACGCCGAAAAACTGCAAAAGTTCCTGGAGTTCGTCACGACATTCGGTTATATCGTCAAAGGAAAAGCCGGAGACATTCACCCCCGCGCGCTGCAAAGCATTCTTGATGAAGTACGGGACCGTCCGGAAGAAACGGTGATTTCAACCGTCATGCTCCGTTCCATGAAGCAGGCGAAATACGACCCGCAAAGCCTGGGCCATTTCGGGCTGGCGACTGAGTTTTATACACACTTCACATCGCCGATCCGCCGTTATCCTGACTTAATCGTTCACAGGCTGATCAGAACGTATTTGATCAACGGACAATCGGACGAAGCGACTCAAGAAAAGTGGGCCGAACGCCTTCCGGAAATCGCTGATCATACGTCAACGATGGAACGTCGCGCCGTTGATGCAGAGCGGGAAACGGACGATCTGAAAAAAGCGGAATATATGCTTGATAAAATCGGCGAGGAATTTGACGGCATGATCAGTTCCGTCACGAATTTCGGAATGTTTGTCGAGCTGCCGAATACGATTGAAGGTCTTGTGCACGTCAGCTTTATGACGGATGATTATTACCGTTTTGACGAGCAGCATTTCGCCATGATCGGTGAACGCACGGGCAACGTTTACCGCATCGGAGACGAAATCACGGTCAAAGTCGTCGACGTCAATAAAGATGAGAGAAACATCGACTTTGAAATTGTCGGCATGAAAGGCACCCGCCGTCCGAGAGAAACGACAGGCGACCGCAGAAAACGCGGCAGACCGGCGCGGAAACGCGTGTTAAACAGCAATACCCCGGCTTCACCGCCGAAATCGGAGGAAAAAGGGGAATGGTTTACAAAACCGAAGAAGAAAAAGAAAAAACGCGGTTTCCAAAACGCGCCGAAACAAAAACGCAAAAAGAAGAAGTAAATGCGAAAAGCAAATGGGGCAAAATGCTCTGTTTGCTTTCTTTCGCAAGCCGCATTTTCATTGTCGCGGAACGCTCCATTTGCTAAAATAAAGCGTATCGCACACATGAACGGTTTTTGCGGAGAGAGGAGGATAAGGTATGCCAAAAGGATCAGGCAAAGTATTATCGCAAAACAAAAAAGCAAACCATGATTACTTTATAGAAGAAACCTATGAAACAGGCATCGTGCTGCAGGGAACGGAGATTAAGTCCATCCGCGCCGGCCGCGTAAACATGAAGGATTCCTTTGCGAAAATCGAACGCGGCGAAGTGTTCCTCCACAACATGCACATCAGCCCGTACGAGCAGGGAAACCGCTATAACCATGACCCGCTCCGGACGAGAAAGCTTTTGATGCACCGGAAAGAAATCAATAAGCTGATCGGCCTGACGAAAGAGAAAGGCTATTCCCTCGTGCCGCTGAAGCTGTATTTGAAAAACGGCTTTGCCAAAGTGTTAATCGGCCTCGGAAAAGGGAAGAAAACATACGATAAACGCGAAGATTTAAAACGAAAAGACGCCAAAAGAGAAATCGAAAGAGCGTTCAGAGACAGACAAAAAGGCTTCTGATGCATGAGCCTTGATGTGATGATATGCCCTGTGCTATACTGTTCACACATCAGATTCACAGGCTGTTTATTGAAGACATTCCCAATTGAATTTGCCTGTGATCATGGTATAATAACAGTACAGCCAGTTGAGCAAGAGCTTGATAGATCTCCCGTATACCCTTAACAAGGGGACGTTACGGATTCGACAGGGATGGATCGAGCTTGAGCTGCGAGCCGAGAGGCGATCTCGTTAACACGCACCTAAATATAACTGGCAAAACTAAAAGTTTTAACCAAAACTTAGCACTAGCTGCCTAATAAACGCAGCGAGCTCTTCCTGACATTGCCTATGTGTCCGTGAAGAGCACATCCAAGTAGGCTACGCTTGCGTTCCCGTCTGAGAACGTAAGAAGAGACTGACAGACTAGCTCTCGGAAGGCCCGCCCGCAGGCACGAAGACGAGTGAAACACGAAATATGCAGGCTACGCTCGTAGACGCTTAAGTAATCGATGTTTCTGGACGTGGGTTCGACTCCCACCGTCTCCATACATAACAGAGGAACCGCAGTGCCGTCACATGACGCACTGCGGTTTTTTCATGCCGAAATCAAGGAGTGAAAGTGAATGGAAATCGTCATCATAGACGAAAAAGATGTTACAAGCACAGAAGCATTACACCGAATCTTAAAAGATCAATTAGATTTCCCGGACTATTATGGTGAAAATCTGAATGCCTTATGGGATTGTCTGACAGGCTGGATAGAATATCCGCTGACTTTGGTGTGGAAGAATTTTGAGGCCAGTCAAAAGGCATTGGGTTCGGATGCTGATGATGTATTAAGGATATTAAAAAAGGCTCAGGCAGAATTAGATGGTGAATTTTTCATTCAAATCGATCAGCCGTCAGCCGGGACAACGGACAGGCACTAAAAAGTGCGTACTTCCCCTCATCTATTTTTCTATCCGATAATAGGGACGGAAGGTTTCAGGCTTTCGATTTCTGTCCATATATAAGAAGAGACTTGCGATAGGGAGGAATGGATGATGGATTTGCAGTTGAAAGGGAAGACGGCGCTTGTGACAGGATCTACGTCAGGCATCGGGAAGGCGATTGCGGCTTCGCTGATTGCAGAAGGTGCGGCCGTGATCATTAACGGCCGCCGTGAAGAAAAGGTGAACGAAACGATCCGGGAACTAGAGAAACAGACGCCGGATGCCCGTCTCTATCCGGCCGCATTTGATTTAGGCACGGCGGAAGGGTGCGGCGCGATTTTTCAGCAGTATCCGGATGTGGATATTCTCGTCAACAATTTAGGAATCTTTGAACCTGCGGAATACTTTGATATTCCTGACGAAGAGTGGCTCCGGTTTTTCGAGGTGAATATCATGAGCGGCGTGAGGCTGACACGCCGGTATGCAAAGCGGATGATTGAACGGAAGGAAGGGCGGGTGATTTTTATCGCGAGTGAAGCGGCCGTCATGCCTTCTCAGGAAATGGCCCATTACAGCGCTACGAAAACGACGCAGCTGTCGCTGTCACGCAGTCTGGCCGAGCTCACGGAAGGGACGAATGTGACGGTGAATACGGTCATGCCCGGCTCCACGAAAACAGAGGGCGTCGAAACAATGCTCGAGTCGCTTTATCCCGGTGAAAACCTAACCGCGGTGGAGGCGGAGAGACGATTTATGAAGGAAAATCGTCCGACGTCGATCATTCAGCGATTGATCCGTCCGGAAGAAATCGCCCACTTTGTCGCCTTTTTAAGCAGCCCGCTGTCGTCTGCCATTAACGGATCTGCATTGCGGATCGACGGCGGCTTGGTGCGGAGCATTATATAAGATGAACGTAAAAAAACCCCCGTAA
>NZ_CP089436.1:3425660-3562900 GCF_021228595.1 Bacillus sp. FCW2
CCAGAAGCAGGAAGCCTATTGGCTGAAGCGGCTAGAAGGAGAGCTGCCGGTGCTTGAGCTTCCGGCTGACAAGCCCCGTCCGGCTGTCAGAAGCTTTGCGGGCGGCAGCGTATCATGCACGCTTGACGCTGAAACCGCATCCGGCCTTCACCGCATCGCCCGGGATCACGGCTCCACTTTGTATATGGTGCTTCTCGCCGCGTACAATACGTTACTCGCGCGATTGAGCGGGCAGGAAGACATCATCGTCGGCTCGCCGATTGCCGGGCGCCCGCACAAAGACCTTGAACCGATTCTCGGCATGTTCGTCAACACGCTGGCCATCAGAACGGAGCCGAAAGGAGACAAACGGTTTACCGATTATTTGGCGGAAGTCCGCCAGGCGGCGCTTGAGGCGTATGAGCATCAGGACTATCCGTTTGAGGAGCTTGTGGAACGGCTCGGCGTGCAGCGGGACATGAGCCGCAATCCGCTGTTTGACGTTATGTTTGTGCTCCAAAACATGGAGCGTGAATCCCTGGTGTTAAATAAGCTGCATTTGACTCAAGCTGCGGATACAAGTCATAAAACCGCAAAGTTTGATGCCACGCTTTACGCGTCAGAAGGGTCTGACGGTTCCATCAGCTTTGATTTTGAATTCAATACAGATATCTATCAAAAACAGACAATTGAAAAATGGCTTTCTTATTTTACCCGTATTCTTACAAAAGTAATTGAAAACCAAGCGATACCGCTTGGTGACATTCACGTACTGGATGATGCTGAAACAAATCGCGTCATTTATCAGTTTAATCAGACGAAAAGCGATTACCCAAGACACGAAACCATCAGCCGTTTATTTGAGCGGCAGGCAAAAGAAACCCCCGATGCCCGGGCAGTTGTATATGATGGACAAATCTTGACATACCGTGAGCTGAACGAACGGGCTAACAGAATAGCGGCGGCTCTCCGATCAAATGGCGTCGGTCCGGAAAGCGTTGTCGCCTTATTAACCGGCCGCACAACAGAGCTTGCTTCCGGAATCCTCGGAATATTAAAAGCGGGGGGCGCCTACTTGCCTATCGGTGACGATGTGCCGCGGGAACGGGCTGAATGGATGCTTAAAGACTGTAAAGCTGATATTCTTCTCCAATCTGATAAACTTGACGGTCTGCCGCTTTCAGGAAAACGTTTATTCATAGAGGATATTCAAACAAAGGCCGGCTTGAGTTCGGAAAATCCCGAACCGCTCGGCGGACCTGAATCGTTGGCCTACATGATTTATACGTCCGGGTCAACAGGTGCGCCAAAAGGCGTCATGATTGAACAGCGAAGCGTGATCCGCCTTGTGAAAAACAGCAATTATATTGATTTTACGCCGGAAGACAGACTGTTGTTTACTTCATCATTAGGATTTGACGTTACGACATTTGAGGTATTCGGTCCGCTTTTAAACGGCGCTTCTTTATATGTAAGTGACCAGGAAACCTATCTCGACTCTGGTGTTCTGGAAACATTTATACAGCAAAACGGCATTACGACACTGTGGCTGACATCGTCTCTGTTCAACCATTTATCAGAACAAAATAAAGACGTGTTTTCCGGATTATCCCGATTGATTATCGGCGGGGAAGCACTGTCCCCGAGCCATGTAAACCGGGTTCGGAATGCGCTGCCGCATCTCTCAGTATGGAATGGATACGGACCGACTGAAAACACGACGTTCTCGACTTGCTTTTTGATTGAACAATCATACGATCATTCAATCCCGATCGGGCGCCCTGTCGGAAATTCAACCGCATATATCATAAACAGCAGGGGAACACCGCAGCCGATCGGCGTCATCGGCGAATTGTGCACAGGCGGAGACGGTGTGGCAAGAGGATATTTCGGCCGCCCTGAGCTGACGGAAGAAAAATTTGTCCCTAATCCTTTTGTTCCCGGAGAACGGATGTACCGCACCGGAGATTTAGCCCGCTGGCTGCCGGACGGAACGATCGAATATGCCGGGCGGATGGATGATCAAGTGAAAATCCGCGGTTATCGGGTCGAGCTGGGAGAGATTGAAGCCGCACTGAGGAGCCTGGACGGTGTGAAAGAAGCTGCCGTGTCAGTCAGAACCGGGCAGTCCGGCAATAAAGAACTGATCGCATATATGAGTCTGCAGGCGGACATGGATACAGAAAAAGTGCGTTCTTCACTGTCTAAGCAACTGCCGAATTACATGGTTCCGGCCTATATGATGGAACTTGAGAAGCTGCCGCTTACGCCGAACGGTAAATTGGATCGGAAAAATCTGCCCGAACCGGAGCTCGCGCTTCAAACCGCGTACACAGCTCCCCGCAATGAGCTTGAAGAACAGCTTTCCGTGATTTGGCAGGAAGTGCTCGGCACAAAACAAGTCGGGATTGAAGACTCATTTTTTGAGTTGGGCGGCGATTCAATCAAAGCGCTGCAAGTTTCCGCACGGCTCGGACGCTATGGGTGGAAAATGACGGCAAGTGACTTATTCCGGCATCCGTCCATTAAGGAACTCGCGCCTCTTATCCGGAAAGCGGAAAGAGTCATCGATCAGCGGCCGGTGGAAGGAGACATACCTTGGACACCCGTTCAGCACTGGTTTTTATCACAGCGGATGGAAAACAGAAATCATTTCAATCAGTCCGTCATGATGTTCAGCTCTGACGCATTGCAAAAACAGCCGCTCAAAGAAGCCTTGGAGCACCTTGTCATTCATCATGATGCACTCCGGATCACCGTCAGTGAAGAAAACGAAAGTATCAGACAAATCAATCACGGTATTCAAAAAGCTGAACTGTACACCTTGGACATTTGGGATATGTCTGAGACAGATACTTGGGAAAGAGAAATAGAAACTGAAGTGGCTGCGCTCCAACAGCGGATGGATATTGAAAAAGGGCCGTTATTAAAAGCCGGCTGGTTCAAAACCCGGTCCGGGGATTATTTATTCATCACCGTACATCACCTGGCGGTTGACGGAGTGTCATGGCGTATTCTGCTGGAGGATTTATCTGCCGCTTACACTCAAGCTGTAAAAGGTCAGCCGGTCCAGCTTCCGCCAAAGACCGATTCGTTTAAGCAATACGCTGAAAGGCTTTCGGAATACGCAAAAAGCAGCAAGCTGATGCGTGAAGAAGAATATTGGCGTTTTATTGAAGAAGAAACAGCCGCCGAACTTCCTTATGAAAAACCGCAGCATCAGACGGGAGCCGACAGCATTCGGCAAACGGTAAGCTTTACGCTTACAGAAGAAGAAACGTCCGTTTTGCTTCAGCAGGTCAACCGGGCCTACCATACCGATACGCAAGATATTCTTCTGACTGCCGCAGCTTTGGCTTTACGGGACTGGACAGGGGGCGGCAGACTGCGCATCGCGATGGAAGGGCACGGGAGAGAGCACATCATGCCGGAGCTCGACATCAGCCGCACCGTAGGCTGGTTTACCTCCATGTATCCGGTGCTCATTGACTTGAATACAGCAGGCTCAGAACTTGGGACGGCGGTAAAAACGGTCAAAGACACACTCGGAAGAATACCGGATAAAGGAATAGGCTACGGCATTTTAAAATACATGACACCGCCTGAACAAAAAACAATCCGCTTCAGACAAGCGCCTGAAATCAGCTTTAACTATTTAGGGCAATTCAACGATACAGAAGATCAGCACACGTTCAGCCTGTCCGGTCTGGCAAGCGGGCACGACATCACGCCGACGTGGCAGCGGGAACAAGCGGTGGAAATGAGCGCGATGGCCGCACAACATAAACTTCACTTCAGTTTGAGCTATCCGCCGAGCCGCTTCTCCAAAGAAACGATGGAACAGCTGCTGCAAACCTTACAGCAATATTTGCGTGATATTATGGCGCACTGCACAGGGAAAGAGGAAGCAGAAAAAACCGTTAGTGATTTTAGCAGCAAAACGTTAACATCTGATGATTTGGACAGCATAGCGAGTTTTGTCGAGGAACTGTAGAAAAAGGCGACGGGGAGATTATAACATGACAAAAAAGAATGCAATTCAGGATATTTATCCGCTGTCTTATATGCAGGAAGGAATGCTTTTTCATTCCCTCCTGCAAAAGGAATCACAGGCTTACGCCGAGCAGGCCTCCTTTTCAATAACGGGGAAGGTTGACACCCGCGTGTTTGAAGAGAGCGTTCATGCCCTTTTTGAAAGACATGATATTTTCAGAACGATCTTTATCAGTCAGAACGTGTCCGTGCCGCAGCAGGTCGTATTAAAAGAGCGGAACGTCAGCATTATTGAGGAAAATCTCACTAATTTAAATAAGGCTGATCAAATCAAGTATATCGAAGAAGCCAAACGAAGAGACCGTAAGAAAGGGTTTCATCTGCAAAAAGACATGCTGATGCGGGTGACGCTGCTTCAAACCGGTGAATGTGAATATACGTGCATATGGAGTTTCCATCACATCATTATGGATGGCTGGTGTCTCGGAATCGTGCTGAAAGAGTTCTTCCAGATATACGCCTCGCGGCTCCGCCGGACACCGTTAACGCTTGAGCCCGCTGTGCCGTACGGGACCTACATCAAGTGGCTGATGGAGCAAGATAAAGAAAAAGCCGCTTCGTACTGGGAGCGATACCTTGAAGGCTTTGAGCAGCAGACTGTACTGCCGAAGCAGAAAAAAGCCGGTAAAAGCAGACAAGAGGAAGTGACGTTTTCCTTTTCAAAAGAGGACACGGCTAAGCTGAAAGAGCTGGCCGTGAAAGAAGAGGTCACGCTGAGCACCATTTTCCACACGCTCTGGGGCATTTTGCTTCAGGCGTATAACCAGACAGAAGATGCGGTTTTTGGTTCTGTCATTTCCGGAAGGCCGTCTGAAATCGAAGGCATCGAGCGAATGATCGGCCTGTTCATTAATACCGTGCCTGTCCGGATCAGCGGGGCGGACATCCCGTTTCAAAAGCTGATCAAAAACGTGCAAAAGGACGCTTTGAAAGGACAGGCTTACAGCTATCATCCGCTTTATGACATACAGGCGAATTCACAGGTAAAACAAGGCTTAATTGACCACATTCTCGTCTTTGAGAATTATCCGGTTGAACAGGAGCTTGATGTGCTGAACAGCAAGGGGGACACGAAAGACCTTTTTCACATCCATGATTTCAGCATGGAAGACGAAACCAATTACAGTTTTTACCTGATGGTGGCGCCGGGTGACGAGATTCACTTGAAAATGAGATTCGATTCAAGCGTGTATGACCGCCAATTTATCGAAAATATCAAAGGCCATTTGGCACACATCGTCTCCCAAGTTCTCGACAAACCGGACATCACGCCGGACAAGCTTGAAATCATCACTCCAGGGGAAAAAGTGCAGCTGCTTGCGCCGATTTCTGAAGAGACCGAAAAGCCTGAATATGACACGGTTCATGCAATGTTTGAACGGCAGGCCGCAAAAACGCCGGATCAAATCGCGATTCGGTATGAAGGTGAGTCAGTGACGTACAAAGAGCTGAACGAATCGGCTAATAAGCTGGCACGCCTGCTGAAAAAACGCGGTTTAAAGCGGGAGGAGCCGGTAGGCGTCATGCTCGGCCGTTCCACTTCTTTAGCGGCGGCTGTTCTCGGTATTTTAAAAGCGGGCGGCGCCTTTGTCCCGATAGATCCGGGCAGTCCAAAGGAGCGTATCCGATATGTCATTGAAAACAGCGGCTGCGTCCATGTTGTAACAGAGCGGCATCAGTCAGTCCCCGCGGAACAAACGCTGCAAGTTACATACATAGAAGAGGCCGGGACGGAAGCGGACGGAAGCAATGTGCAATCCATTAATACGGCGGACGACCTCCTTTATATGATTTATACATCCGGTACGACAGGGAAACCGAAGGGCGTGCTGCTCGAACATAAAAATATGGCCAACCTGCTTTCTCACCAATTGACGAACACAGACATTGATTTTTGCACAAATGTGCTGCAGTACGCATCTTTGGCGTTTGACGTCTGCTATCAGGAGTTATTTTCAGTACTCTTGAGCGGCGGCACCCTCTGTATCGTGCCGGAATCAATCAAACGGGATGTTTCTCAGCTGTTTTCGTTTATTGATCAGCACAACACGGAAGTGGTGTTTTTCCCGACTGCGTTTGTCAAGATGCTTTTCAATGAAGAAGGTTATGCACAGTCTTTTCCCCGCTGTGTGAAGCATGTCATTACGGCTGGGGAGCAGCTGACCGTTTCGCGTTTGTTCAGGCAGACGCTCCGTTTATACGGTATGCATCTGCATAATCATTACGGCCCGTCAGAAACTCATGTGGTTTCAACGTATACGATTTCTGCGGGAGATGACATACCTGAACAACCGCCGATCGGGAAACCGATCCATCATAACAAGATGTATATTCTCAGCAAAAATAGGCAGCTTCAGCCTCTCGGAATTGCGGGAGAATTGTATATTTCCGGAGCGAATACAGGAAGAGGCTATGTGAACAATCCGGCGCTGACCGAAGAGAAATTTTTGCCCGATCCGTTCAGAACGGACGCCGTCATGTACCGGACCGGAGATTTGGCAAGACTGCGTGCGGACGGCCAAATTGAATACATCGGCCGGACAGATGATCAAGTGAAGATCAGAGGGTACCGGATTGAACCGAAGGAAATTGAAACCGTCCTGGCAAATCATCATGCCGTGAAAGAAGCTGCCGTTCTGATTCAAACGAATGAGTCGGGCGAAAATGAATTATGCGCTTACTGCAGCGTCTCACAAGCGACTGATCCTTCTCAGCTGCGAAGAGATTTGGCTAAAGAGCTGCCTGATTATATGATTCCGGTCAAATGGGCTTTCGTTGACTCGATTCCGCTCACTGCGAACGGAAAAGTCGATCAGCGGGCTCTTCCAGAAGCTTCGGCGTACGCAGCGGGCCGTCGATATACAGCTCCTCGGAATGTGACCGAGCTGAAGCTTACCCGTATATGGGAAGAAGTGCTTCAAACCGGCCCGATCGGCGTTCACGATCACTTTTTCGAGCTTGGCGGCCATTCATTAAAGGCGACGGCACTCGTTGCAAAAATAGCTAAAGAGTGCAGTGTGCAAATCCCGCTGAGCGATGTCTTCAGCCATCCGACTGTAGAAGAACTCGCCAAAATCATCAGTGAAGCAGAAGAGAACCCGTTCGCATCCATAGAAAAGACAGAAACGAAAGAAACATATCCTGTCTCATCCGCCCAAAAACGGATGTACGTCCTTCACCAGCTTGAAAATGGCGGTGTCAGCTATAACATTCCAGCCGTTTTAGAGGTGAAGGGGCCGTTTGACCGAGACAGGATGGAAGCCGTGTTCAAGGAATTGATCTGGCGGCATGAACCGCTCAGAACGTCCTTTGAAGAAAAAAACGGCCTGCCCGTGCAGAGAATTCATGACGAAGTGCCGTTTGCATTTACAAAAGAACAATCAGCCGAAGCGTTTATCCGGCCGTTCGATCTCGGCAAAGCGCCCCTTTTCCGGGCGGGATTTGTCCAAATAGAAAAAGACCGGCATCTGCTTTTAGCTGACATGCATCATATTATTTCAGACGGCGTATCCGTCAATCTTTTGATACGTGAATTCAGTGAGCTGTATGCTGAGAGAAGTCTGCCGCCGTTACGGATTCAATACAAAGATTATGCCGTCTGGCAGCAATCATTTATGGCGGGCGCCGCATATCGGAAACAAGAGGAGTACTGGCTGAACCGGCTAGCCGGGGAGATTCCCGTGCTTGAATTGCCGGCTGATAAGCCGCGTCCCCCGGTGCGGAGCTTTTCCGGTGACCGGGTGTCATTTGTCATCAGCGAAAAACATACAGCACAGTTGAAAAAGCTGGCGAAAGAAAACAAATGCACACTGTATATGACGCTGCTTGGTGTGTACACGGTTCTGTTAGCCCGTTTAAGCGGACAGGAAGATATGATCGTCGGGTCTCCGATTGCAGGAAGGCCTCATGCCGACCTTGACGCCGTTCTGGGCATGTTTGTCAATATGCTTGCTTTCAGGACGCGTCCCGACGGAAGCATGACATTCAAAGAATATTTAAAGGAAATTCGCCAAACAGCGCTTGAGGCTTACGAACATCAGGATTACCCGTTAGAAGAGCTCGTCGATAAGCTCGGTGTGCCGCGGGACATGTCCCGAAATCCGCTGTTTGACACAACATTTGCGCTGCAAAATATGGAACAGCAGAAGCTTAGGGCATCCGGACTTGAACTGCAGCCGGCAGACGTCAGCCTGCCGATTTCTAAATTTGACTTATCGCTGTACATCTCTGAAAACGCCGGTGAATTGTACTGCCAGTTTGAATACAGCACCGATTTGTTTAAGAGAAAAACGATTCAAAAATGGGCCGAATTTTTTACGACACTTGCCGAAAACGCCGCGGCTGATCCGGGCTTGGAATTAGACGATATTTCTGTTTTGACAGAAAAAGAAGAAGCGTCTCTGCTTCAAGATTTCAGCCCCTTGCAGAAAACAGCGTTTCCGCTTCATCAGCCTCTTCATGATCTGCTGGAACAGCAGGCGGAAAAAACGCCGGACCGTCCGGCAATTTTAACTGATGACATTTCGATTACGTATCAAGAGCTGAACGAAAGAGCGAATGAGCTTGCGCACCGGCTGATCAAGCGGGGGATAAGGCTGGAGGATAAAACTGCCATTATGGGCCGGCGTTCTCCTGACATGCTGATCGGCATTTACGCTGTCTTAAAAGCAGGCGGTGCATATCTGCCGATTGATCCGGATTACCCCAAAGAGCGGATTCGCTTTTTACTGAAAGACAGCGGCGTGAAATTCTTACTGGCAGAACCAGAACTTTTGGCTGCAGATCTTTTTGAGGGAGAAATGATCTCTCTGAAAAGCGGACAAACAGGAAACCCTGAAGCTGCGGCCAACCCCAATGTTCCGGTAAAACCTGATTCATTGGCTTATATCATCTATACATCCGGTTCTACGGGACGCCCAAAAGGCGTGCAGGTTGAACATCAGTCAGCCGTAAACTTTTTATACTCGCTGCAAACGCGTTATGGATTAAGTGATTCTGACATCATTTTGCATAAAACATCATACTCTTTCGACGCTTCGATTTGGGAGCTGTTTTGGTGGCCGATCGCGGGAGCTTCTGTTTTCCTCCTTCCGCAAGGAGGCGAAAAGGACCCTGAAATGATACTGAACGCATTGGAGAATAACCGCATAACAGCGGCCCATTTTGTGCCATCCATGCTTCATGCTTTCTTGGAATATATAAATTCCAGAAAACAGCCGATCAAAAAGACCTGCTTAAAAAGGGTTTTTGCCGGCGGCGAACAATTGGGCCCGCACCTGGCTTCCCGTTTTTATGACCTTCTGCCGGGAACGGAATTGACAAATTCCTACGGTCCGACGGAAGCGACAGTAGAAGCGGCGTACTTTGATTTGCCGCAAGGAAAAGAATTTCACAATGTTCCGATCGGCATTTCCGGACATAACATGCGGCTGTATATTTTAAATCAAAAGAAACAGCTTCTGCCGCCGGGCTGTATCGGAGAGCTGTACATCGCGGGGACAGGGGTGGCCCGGGGCTATCTGAACCGGCCTGAGCTGACGGAGGAGCGCTTTCTCGATGATCCGTTTTATCCGGGAGAGCGCATGTATCAGACAGGCGATATCGCACGCTGGACAGAAGACGGCCTTGTTGAATGGCTCGGGCGTTCAGACGGACAGGTGAAAGTCCGCGGCTACCGGATTGAACCGGGAGAAATCGAAGCGGCGATCCGGCGCATCGACGGCATTCGTGAGGCGGCGGTCACCGCCCGGACCGAACACGGCGAAACCGCGCTTTACGCCTATATCGAAGGACGGGAAAGCGATGACGTGCGGGCGGAGCTTGCGACACGCCTTCCGGCCTACATGATGCCGGCTCAGTTCATAAAGATGACCGAGTGGCCGGTCACGCCGAGCGGAAAACTTGACCGCCGCGCGCTGCCGGCTCCCGGCGGAGCGGCAGACAGACAGGCGTACACCGTCCCGCGGAACGTCACGGAAATGAAGCTTTGCGCCCTTTGGGAAGAGGTGCTGAAAAACGGACCGGTCGGCATCCGGGATCACTTTTTTGAGCGGGGCGGCCATTCGTTAAAAGCGACGGCTCTCGTCTCCCGCATCGCCAAAGAGTTCGGTGTTCAGGTGCCGTTGCAGGATATCTTCGCCCGGCCGACGGTGGAAGAGCTCGCTTCGGTTATTCAGGACTTGGAAGAGAGCCCGTATGAAGCGATTCAGCCTGCGCAAACACAGGACATCTACCCGGTGTCTTCGGCGCAGAAACGGATGTATGTGCTCCAGCAGCTTGAAGACGGCGGTGTCGGCTACAATATGCCGGCTGTGCTGGAACTGACGGGCCCGCTTGACCGCGGCCGGCTGGAGGAGACGTTCCGGGAGCTTGTGGAGCGGCACGAGTCGCTCAGAACGTCCTTTGAAACGGGGCCTGACGGCGAACCGGTGCAGCGCATCCATGACAGCGTACCGTTTCAGCTGGATGAGGCCGAGTCAGCTGACGCATTCGTCCGGCCGTTTTGTCTGGAGGAAGCGCCGCTCTTCCGTGCGGCCCTCGTGAAAGAATCGGGTGAACGTCATCTTTTATTAACGGATATGCATCATATTATTTCTGACGGTGTGTCCGTCAACACCTTGATAAAAGAATTCGGCGAGCTGTACGCAGGCCGTTCGCTTGCGCCGATGCGCCTTCAATATAAAGACTATGCCGTCTGGCAGCGGTCGTTTCAGGAGAAGGAAGGATATCAGGAGAAGGAAGCCTATTGGCTGAAGCGGCTTGAAGGCGAGCTTCCGGTGCTTGAGCTCCCGGCTGACAAGCCCCGACCGGCTGTCAGAAGCTTTGCGGGCGGCAATGTATCGTGCACGCTTGACGCCGAAACGGCATCCGGCCTTCACCGCATCGCCCGGGATCACGGCTCCACTTTGTATATGGTGCTTCTCGCTGCGTACAATACGTTACTCGCGCGCCTGAGCGGGCAGGAAGACATCATCGTCGGCTCGCCGATTGCCGGGCGTCCGCACAAAGACCTTGAACCGATTCTCGGCATGTTCGTCAACACGCTGGCCATCAGAACGGAGCCGAAAGGAGACAAACGGTTTACCGATTACTTGGCGGAAGTCCGCCAGGCGGCGCTTGAGGCGTATGAGCATCAGGACTATCCGTTTGAAGAGCTTGTGGAACGGCTCGGCGTACAGCGGGACACAAGCCGCAATCCGCTGTTTGACGCCATGCTTGTCGTTCAGAATATGGAGCATGAGGAACTGCTGTTGGACGGTTTGCATATTCAGCCTGCGGACGTGTCCCGTCCGGTTTCCAAATTTGATGTCACTTTGCAGGCTTCTGAAGGCGGGGGACAGATTCATTTTCTGTTTGAATATGCGGCGTCTTTATTCCGGAAAGAAACGATGCAGCGCTGGGCTTCCCACTTTATGACGATGCTTGAACACATTGTCCGTGAACCGGAAACTTCTTTACAAGCGATCAGCATGCTGACTGCTCCGGAACGGGACCGGATTCTTTCGGACTTTAACGGCATGGCGGATCAACAGCTGCCTGAAAAAACAGTTCATGAACTGTTCATCACCCAGGCGCGAAAAACACCGGATGCGGCAGCCCTTATCAGCAGGGAAACTTTAATCACATATAAAGAATTAGATGAATGGTCGAATAAAATCGCCAGAGCTCTGCAAAAACGGCAGATCGGACCGGATGCCGCCGTCGGCATTGTGATACCAAGATCACCGGAACAAGTCGCGGCAGTCTTCGGGGTTTGGAAAGCCGGGGGCGCCTACGTCCCGATAGATCCTGAATATCCGGAGGAACGCAAGCAATATATCATCTCAGACAGCGGCACAGCGCTTCTCCTTACCGTACACGGCGCAATAGATCAAGTGCCTGATCATTTTAAAGGTGAAGTGCTCGCACTGGAGGATATCCAAGAACAAGACGCATCACCGGTTCAGTCATTATCAGCACCGGAAGATTTGGCTTACATCATTTACACATCCGGGACGACAGGCAGGCCGAAAGGGGTTATGGTCGAACATCGTTCCGTCAGCCAAACCCTTCAATGGCGGAGCGGATTTTATGATCTGAATGAGAAAGATACGATTCTTCAGCTCTTTTCATTTTCATTTGACGGTTTTGTAACAAGTATGTTCACACCGCTGATTTCCGGTGCGAAAGCGGCCGTTTTAGCCGAAGATGAAGCAAGAGATATTCTTGCTATTAAACACTATCTTGCATCTTACCGCATCACTCACATGATCATTGTACCCGTGCTGTATCGCACACTGCTTGACGTACTGGAGCCGGGTGATGCCGAGTCTCTCCGGATTGTCACATTAGCGGGAGAAGCCGTCGACCAAAACGTTATCAGCCGCAGTTTATCAGTTTGTCCACACACTGAGCTTGCCAATGAGTACGGCCCGACGGAAAACAGCGTCGCCACTACAGCGGCAAGACATATAGAACAAAGTGAGAACATTACGATCGGCCGTCCGATTGAGCATTCACACGTTTATATTTTAAACGGGGATCACCCGCAGCCGATCGGTGTAACGGGAGAACTTTGCATTTCGGGTTCCGGCCTTGCAAGAGGATACCGCAATCTTCCTAAGCAAACGGCTCAAGCCTTTGTCCAAGACCCGTTCCGGAAGAACCGGCGCATGTACCGCACGGGCGACCTGGCAAAATGGCTGCCGGACGGCACGCTGCAATATATCGGCCGAATGGACGAGCAAGTCAAAATCAGAGGCTACCGGGTGGAACTGAAAGAAATTGAATCCGCCTTAACAGGCATAAAAGGTGTCAAAGAAGCAGCCGTCACCGCTCTGCCCGCATCAGCAGGCCAAACGGAACTATGCGCTTATATCGTGACAGAAGAAGGAACAGAAAGTGAAACCGTGCAGCAGGCGCTCAGAAATGAAATGCCCGCTTATATGGTGCCGGCGTTCTTTGAAACACTTGAAGCCCTGCCTGTCACACCGAACGGGAAGCTTGACCGCCGCGCGCTTCCTGAGCCGCGGAAAAAAGCGCACACCGGACGGGCATTTACCGAGCCTGAAAGCGACATGGAAAAAGAGCTTTCCGCGATTTGGAGCGAAGTGCTCGGGACTGAAAATATTGCCGCGGATCAATCATTTTTTGAACTGGGCGGCGATTCCATCAAAGCCCTGCAAGTATCAGCCCGATTACATCAGGCAGGAAAACAGATCGCCGTAAAAGATATTTTCAGCCGGCCGACAATTAGAGAGCTGGCGCCTTATGTCCGTACAGAGCGGCAGCCGGTCAGCCAAGCTCCTGCAGAAGGAGAAGTGAAGTGGTCGCCGGTTCACAAATGGTTCTTCACACAAGACATGAAGGAAGCAAACCATTTTAACCAGTCCGTCATGCTGACGAGAACAAATTCAATAGATGAAGAGGCCCTGAGGAAAACGTTAAAAGCCATTACCGTTCATCATGATGCCTTGCGCCTTGTCTGCAAAAAAGACGAAGAGAAAGGTCTTCTCCTCTTCAACAGACCGGCTGACCTCGCAGATGAGCAGCTTTACAGCCTGACCATTTTAGAAACGGAAGGCGATGAGCATGAGAAGGACCGTTTTGTAAAACGCCGCGTCGCAGAGCTTCAGAGAAACATGGATTTGGAGAACGGCCCGCTTGTACAGGCGGGGCTGTTCCGCTCCGAAGCAGAAGATTACTTGTTTCTGACGGTCCATCATCTCGCTGTCGACGGGATATCATGGCGGATTTTATTGGAAGACTTGGCTTCTGCTTATGAGCAGGCCGTCTCTGGACAGGAAATCAAACTCCCTCCGAAAACCATGTCATTCAAAACATATACGGAGCAGCTGGCCGATTATGCCGAAAGCAGACAGCTTCTTCAGCAGGCGGAGTATTGGCGGGAGATTGAACACTATGAAACAGAAAGTCTTCCTTACGAGCAGGCAGATTTATCTCAAACTCCTGCAAAAAAACGGAACACGGTATCCTTCACTCTGACAGAAAGTGAAACGGACGCCCTGTTGAAAGATGTGCACAGCGCCTACAATACGGATACGCAAGATGTGCTTTTGGCTTCCGCCGTGCTTGCCGTTCAAAAGTGGTCGCCGCGGCACGCTTTGAAAATCGCCCTTGAAGGACACGGACGCCAATCGGAGCAGGCAGGTACGGACATCAGCAGGACGGTGGGGTGGTTCACTTCCATTTACCCGGTGCTTTTCCGGAGCGGAGTTTATGAACCTCATGAAGAATATGAAATTCGCACATTGAAAACCGTCAAAGACACATTGCGGCGCATTCCGGATAAAGGGAACGGATACGGCGTCCTCAAATATTTAACACCGCCGAAGCTTGCCGGGATGACTTTCGGGAAAGCACCGGAGATCAGCTTTAATTATCTCGGACAATTCGATGCGCCCGGCGGGAATCCGGCAGAAACGGAACAGCCTGACGCGTTTCAGTTTTCTCCTTTGGGAGGCGGAGATGATGTGACAGATACATGGAAACGGGAGCAGTCACTTGAAATCAGCGCGATTGCGGCAAAAGGCCGGATGACCGTCAGCATTTCCTATGAAACGGAGCGCTTCCGGCAAGATACGATCGAACGGCTGTCCGAAAGCTGCCGGTATTATCTCCTGAAACTGTCGGAACACTGCCTCAGCAAAACCGATACGGAGAAGACCGTCAGTGACTTTGATGATCGGGAGCTGACTGAGGAAGCATTGCAGGATATTGCCGACTTACTCAGCTTCCACTAAACCGAGCGGGAGGAACACATGGACAAAACGAAAAATATCCAAAATATTTATCCCCTCAGCCGAATGCAGGAAGGAATGCTTTTTCATTCCTTTCTGCAAAAGGAGGGGGCTGCATATATCGAGCAATCCGTCTTCACCATAAAAGGCCGGCTTCGTCCGGAATTGTTTGAGCAAAGCGTACAGTCTGTCATCAGCCGCCACGATATTTTCAGAACGGTTTTTTTACCTCATGTCGCTCAGCTGAACGGCCCCCGCCAAGTTGTGCTGCGTGAGCGGGAATTCCGGCTGCACCGCGAAGATCTTACACATTTGGACGAAGCGGGACAGAGCGCCTATTTACAGCGATTTAAGGAACGTGACCGCTTAAAAGGCTTTGACTTGCAAAAGGATATGCTGATGCGTGTTTCTTTGTTTAAAACGGCAGACGAGGAATATGTATGCGTCTGGAGCCACCATCACATCCTTATGGACGGCTGGTGCCTCGGCATCGTCCTTCAGGAATTCATGCATATGTACCGGGCGATTGAATCAGGCTCACCCGTCACACTGGCGCCCGCAAAGCCTTACAGCACTTATATTACATGGCTGACTGATCAGGACAAAGACGCGGCTTCTGAGTATTGGAAAGGATATTTAGAAGGCTGCGAGACACCCTCAGGACTCCCGAAAATATCGGCCCGTCCTCAGGAAAAAGGCTACCGTAAGAAAGAGCTGCTGTTTTCTTTAGATCAAAATCTGACAGACAGGCTGAAAACCATCGCCAAAGAAGAGGGCGCTACGCTCGCGGTTCTTATGCAGACTGTATGGGGCCTGATGCTGCAGCGCTACAACCGGACGGACGATGCCGTATTCGGCGCCGTCGTATCAGGGCGGCCTTCCGTCATTGACGGCGTGGAAAGCATGATCGGGCTGTTTATCAATACCGTGCCGGTACGCATTAAAACGGGTGATGAAAGCTTTAGAGAACTGCTGGGCCGCTGCCAGAAAGAAATGCTTGATTCAGAGGCGTTCAGCTATCATCCGCTTGCTGACATCCAATCTCAGACTGAGCTGAAACAGGATTTAATCGACCATATCATCGTGTTTGAAAATTATCCGATCCAGCAGCAGATGAAAGACGCGGAAAAGGAATCGGATGCACCGTTCCGGATCGGGAATGTCAACGTGTCGGAACAATCGGGCTACGATTTTAACCTCATCATAGCGCCCGGCGATGAGCTGCTCATCAAATTCAGCTACAATGCGAACGTTTATGACGAAGTATGGATAGAGAGCGTAAAAGGACACTTGGAAGAAGCTCTGCGCGGCGCCGCCTTCAATCCCGATGTTCCCGCTGATCGGCTTCCGATGCTCGGACAAAAGGAAAAATCAAGAATAATCGGCGAATTTAATGACACGAAAACAACTTATGAAAGAGACGAAAGCATCATCAGCCTGTTCAGCCGACAGGTGAAGAAAACCCCGGACCATCAGGCGCTTCACGCCGGCGGGCTGACGATGACGTACCGGGAGCTCGATGAACGGTCAACTGCATTCGCCCGCACCCTGCTGGAAAACGGTTTGGCGCCAAAGGGAATTGCCGGGATTCTGGCCGAACGCTCACCGGAATTTATCATCGCTGTTCTCGCTGTATTGAAAGCGGGAGGGACGTACCTTCCTCTTGATGCAGAACTGCCAACCGACAGGATCGCCGATATGCTCACTGAGAGCGGAGCACAGCTGTTAACGGTGCAAAAAGGGATTGAGACTGACTTTGACTTTTCTCACATCATCTCTATCCCGGCTGCCGCAGAGAAACAAACCGCTGATGCAGGAAAACTGAATACCGATACAGCACCTGATGACCTTGCCTATATTATGTATACATCCGGTTCAACAGGAAAACCGAAGGGCGTGATGATTTCCAACCGAAACGTCGTATCGCTCGTGTCAAACAGCAATTACACGTCGGCCGGCATGACGGACCGTCTCATTCTGACAGGGTCCATCGGTTTCGACGCAGTGACGTTTGAAATCTTCGGAGCGCTTTTGAACGGGGCCTGTCTTCATGTGGTTGACCGCTCGACAATGCTTGCCCCTGAGAGGTTCGGCAATTATCTTTCTTCCAACCGGATTACGATTTTGTTTTTGACGACGGCGCTCTTTAACCAGTTTGCCCAGGCAGATCCGGAGATGTTTTCCGGATTGCACACCTTATATGTCGGCGGAGAAGCATTGTCCCCGGCGCTCATCAATAAGGTCAGACACCGCTGTCCGAATCTCAGCCTTTATAACATATACGGACCGACGGAAAATACGACATTTTCTACCTTTTACGAAATCAGGCACGATTTTTCTCAGCCGATCCCAATCGGAAAACCGATCAGCAATTCAACCGCATATATCATTGATAAAAATGGCGGACTTGCGCCGATCGGCGTGCCCGGTGAGCTTTGTGTCGGCGGTGACGGGGTTGCCAAAGGCTATTTAAACAGGCCTGACTTAACAAGTGAAGCGTTTGTCAGCCATCCGGTTCATCCTGAAGAAAAGATCTACAAAACAGGCGACTTGGCACACTGGCTGCCTGATGGAAGCATCGGATACATCAGCCGTATTGACCGTCAATTCAAGATTCGCGGGAAGCGGATCGAGCCGGCCGAAATTGAAGCGCGCTTGACTGAAATAGATGGAATCAGGGAATCGGCAGTCATCGTAGCAAAAGAAGGACAAGAAGCAATCCTTTGTGCGTATTATACGGGCGCGCATGTTGAAGAAAAAACCATTCGATCTCTATTGGCCAGGTCGCTTCCCGACTATATGATTCCTCAGTATGTGATTAAGCTTGACCGTATGCCGCTTACCGCAAACGGCAAAGTGGACCGCCGCGGGCTGCCTGCGCCAGAACGGAAAAAAACGTCATCAAAAGCCGTTCCGCCGCGAAACTGGGTGGAGCGTGAGCTGATCGACATTTGGACGCCGATCCTCGGCTGCGGGGAGCTGGGCATACAGGATGACTTCTTTGAGCTGGGCGGCCATTCTTTGAAAGCATTGCAAGTGATTCATCAGCTGAAGACCAGGCAGCAGATGGATGTGCCGATTGAAATGATATTTGAATATCCGACAATTGAACAATTGGCTGAAAAGCTGTATTCAAACACACTGTCAGAAGCTGCAGAGCAGCATATCAGCAGACTGAACCAGCCGAAAGGCCGCAATCTTTTCTGTTTTCCGCCTATCTCAGGTTTCGGCATTTTCTTTAAAGATCTTGCGGCGGCATTAAATGGACGGGCTGCTGTGTACGGTTTTAACTTTATTGAAGAAGACAGCAGAATGGAACAATACATTGATAAAATGCTGGAAATCCAGCCGGAAGGCCCTTATATCCTCTTCGGATATTCGGCAGGCGGCAATACGGCATTCGAGGCGGCAAAAGCGATGGAAAAGCGCGGCTTAGAAATCAGTGACGTCATTATCGCAGACGCGTACAGAAAGCTTGACGCACTGCCGCCGCAGCCAACAAACGCAACAGCCGACAACGTCCCGGAAGCCGTCAGAGAAGCAGTCATCAAAAAGACAGAGCGCTATCAAACGTACTGGGCGGAACTGATAAATGACGGCCAAATCGCTGCAAACCTCCATTTTATCGAGGCCGGCATAAAGGAAGAGCACAGTGATAAGACCGAGCCGATGAAATGGGAAGGCGCCACAACGGGACTCTATCAGGAATATCAAGGCGGGGGCGCCCATAAAGATATGTTTGAACCCGCCTTTGCACAGCAAAATGCTGAGGTCATACTGGACATCATTGCAAACAGCGGAAGACGCTTGGCGCGGAATCTGTAACATCCGGCAGAATGGCTGAAGAAGACAAAGGGCAAGATAGGGGAATCAAACTCAGTTTTTTGGAGGCTTTGACATGACGAACCTATCTTGGCTTACGTATGTAATGATTATTCTTGCCAGCTACCGGCTGACCCATTTGATCGTATTTGATAAGATTACGGAATTCATAAGAAAACCCTTTATAAAGCAAGAAAAAACCGTCGATCAAAACGGGCGCGCCGTCCAAAAAAAAGTCCCTTCCTCCGCATTCGGTTATATGCTGCAATGTTATTGGTGTGCGGGCGTCTGGTGCGCGATATTGATCGGCATCTGCTACTTGGTCTGGCCCCGCTATGCACATCCGGTTATTTTCATTTTGTCCATCGCCGGAGCGCAGGCCATTCTTGAAACTTGTGTCGGCGTCGGAACGAAGATCATTGACGTGCTCGCCGCCATGAAACATAAAAAGTCCTGAAGCGTTTTATTCGCTTTAGGACTTTTTTCTTTCCCTTTTAGGCTGAGAGGAGCAAAGCAGGCTTTCTGATTCACCGCCCGGAATGCTTCGGAATACCGTAAAGCAGAGAGGGGGAAAAACATGAAAAGCTGCCGTTTTAGCATGATATGGTTTTTGGCCGTTGTACTGACAGCCGGCATCTTTACATTCTCAGCATCCGCACAAGCAAGCGGCACTCAGCCGGAGAGAGAAATGAGAGCCGTCTGGATCGCGTCTGTCACCAATATCGACTGGCCCTCTAAAAAAGGGCTGTCACCGGAAGAGCAAAAAAGAGAATACAGCAAGCTGCTGGATGACGTTCAGGAGATGGGAATGAACGCCGTTATCGTCCAAATTAAGCCTGCGGCTGATGCTTTTTATCCATCAGATTACGGGCCTTGGTCAGAGTATCTGACAGGAACACAAGGCAAAAATCCCGGCTACGATCCGCTTGCTTTTTTAGTTGAAGAGACACATAAACGGAATCTTGAATTTCACGCTTGGTTCAATCCTTACCGGATCACGATGAATCATACAAATTTGAATGCGCTTTCAGATGATCATCCCGCGCGTTCCCATCCGGACTGGGTCGCTGCATACGGAAAACAGCTGTACTATAATCCGGGCATTCCGGAAGTAAGACAATTTATAACGGATGGAATCAAAGAGGTGGTCAGCCGTTATGACATTGATGCGGTTCATATGGATGATTATTTTTATCCTTATAAAATTGCCGGACAGGAATTCCCCGATCAGGCGGAATACGAACGGTACGGAAAAGCTCACTTTGCATCAGTTGATGACTGGCGCAGGGATAACGTCAACCGGCTTGTAAAAGAAATCAACCAAACCATCAAACGAGAAAAACCTTATGTCAAATTCGGAATCAGCCCGTTCGGCGTATGGAGAAATGCCGCAGATGACCCGACAGGCTCCGAAACGGCCGCCGGGGTGCGGAACTACGATGATTTATATGCTGATACGAGAGAATGGATCCAAAAAGGATACATTGATTACATCGCACCGCAAATTTACTGGAGCATCGGATTTAAAGCGGCGGCATATGACGTCTTAGCGGATTGGTGGGGAAAAGAAGTGAACAATCGGCCGGTGCATTTATATATCGGGCAGGCAGCTTATAAAATCAACAACAATGCTGATCCGGCCTGGGCCGACCCGGGGGAATACGGAAGACAGATTGCTCTTAACAGGGGATCAGCATGGATAAAAGGCAGCATGCATTTCAGTTTAAAGGATTTAAACCGTAATCCGCTCGATGTGAAAAACCGTTTGATCAAAGACATGTACAGCCGGCCCGCATTAATTCCCGAGATGCCTTGGCTCGGACATTCCGCTTTAAAAAAACCGGCTGTCAAACGGGCGGAGAAGAACGATTCAGGCCATACACTCTATATTGAAGATGCGAAATCCAACGGTAAAAAAACGGCTTATTACGCCATTTACCGCGCAGAAAAGGGAAAGCAGCCTTATTTAGTGGATACAGTCAGAAAAACATCGTCACGGACGCAGACATTTTCAGATACTGATATTCGGGCGGAAGAAGCCTGCACCTATATCGTTACTTCCGTTGACAGGCTACACCATGAGAGCCGTCCCTCCGCAAAACGGACGATTAAATAGCCATTATTAATAAAACTGACAGTTGCGGCGCTGTCAGTTTTTTTGCGGCGGATGAGTCCGAATGTTCAGACTTCATTTGGATGGAATGAATAAAGACCCCCATTAATAAAATGTAGAAAGCAGCAGAAGGAGGAAGGTTAATGAATTTTCAACTGACAAAAGAACAGCAGATGGTGCGCGAAATGGTCAGAGATTTCGCCAAAAATGAAATTGCCCCGAAAGCCCATGAGGTTGATCAATCAGCCGTCTTCCCGATAGACACATTTAAAAAAATAGGCGAACTCGGGCTGCTCGGAATTCCGTTTCCGGAAGAATACGGCGGGGCGGGCGGTGATACCATTTCATATGCAGCAGCGGTCGAAGAAATCGGAAAAGCCTGCGGCAGCACGGGGCTGAGCTACGCGGCAGCCGTGTCACTCGGCGCAAGCCCATTATACTATTTCGGTACTGAACAGCAAAAGCAAGAACATCTTATTCCGCTTGCTTCGGGAAAAGCGCTCGGATCATTCGGGCTGACAGAGCCGAATGCCGGTTCAGATGCCGGCGGCACCCAGACAAGAGCCGAGAAAAAGGGCGATGACTATGTGATAAACGGAGAGAAATGCTGGATCACAAACGCAAATTACGCCCGCACGGTCATTGTCACCGCCGTTACGGGAAAAAACTCCGCCGGAAAACCGATCATTTCAGCTCTCATCGTCCCCACAGACACACCGGGATTTACGATCACAAATCCGTACGACAAGATGGGTGTGAGAGGGTCGGATACGGCCGAGCTTGTGCTTGAGGATGTCAGGGTGCCTGCCGATAACCTGCTCGGTGATCCTGAAAAAGGTTTTAAACAATTTTTATATACATTAGACGGCGGGCGGATCTCGATTGCGGCACTGGCTGTCGGTATCGCTCAAGGCGCGCTGGAGGCGTCGCTGTCATATGCGAAGGAACGCAAGCAGTTCGGCAGTCCGATATCGTCATTTCAAGCCATTCAATTTAAGCTGGCCGATATGGCGATGGAAATTGACCTTGCCAGACAGATGGTGCTTAAAGCGGCATGGCTGAAGGATCAAAACCTGCCATTTACGAAAGAAGCGGCATTCGCCAAGCTTTATGCTTCAGAAATGGCCGTCAGAACGTGCCTTCAGGCCATCCAAATTCATGGCGGTTCCGGTTATATGAAGGAATGCGGTGTCGAACGTATGCTTCGTGACGCAAAGCTGATGGAGATTGGCGAAGGAACGTCAGAAATTCAAAGAATGGTCATCGCAAGACAGCTTTTGAAGTGAAATGAAAACGTTTACCAAGACAGGGATGGAAGGGGGCAGGTCATATGGCTGAACTTATCCATTTAACAGCCGGAAAGCTGCTTGAGCGGACCGCGAAGCTTTTTCCGGATCATGAAGCGGTTGTTTACCCTGAGCGCAGCCTTCGTTATACGTATGCCGAGTTTGACCGGTTATGCCGGCAAACCGCAAAAGGGCTGATGAAGCTGGGAGTTGAAAAAGGAGATCATGTGGCCATATGGGCATCCAACATTCCGGAATGGCTCGCGGCGCAATTTGCAACGGCGAAAATCGGCGCCGTTCTGGTCACCATTAATACCAATTTTCAAATCGCAGAGCTCGATTACCTGCTGGCACATTCAGATGTCTCGTCCCTGATAATCATGGATTCCTACCGGCAGACATCTTATGTTGAGATGGTGAATAAGCTGATTCCGGAGCTGAAAACTTGTGAGCGCGGCAGGCTGCGTTCGAAACGTTATCCATTTTTACGGACGGTGTTATATATCGGTGATAAAAGCCCGACCGGGATGCACCGTTGGGATTCTTTGCTGAAGGATGCCGAGTCTGTAACGGATGCAGAGCTTGACGGAAGGATGGACAGCCTGGAAAAGGGTGATTGCATTCATATGCAATATACATCAGGTACGACCGGATTTCCGAAAGGCGTCATGCTCTCACATTTTAATATCGTAAATAACGCGGCCAATATCGCAGAATGCATGAAGCTTACTTCATGTGACCGTTTATGTATTCCCGTGCCGTTTTTCCACTGCTTTGGGTGTGTGCTCGGCGTGCTGGCATGTGTTTCCGCGGGTGCGGCGATGATTCCGATCGAACAGTTTTCTCCGCCGGCCGTTCTGAAAACGGTGGAGAAAGAAGCCTGCACGGCTCTGCACGGTGTACCGACGATGTTTATCGCCCTCCTAAATGACAGCCGTTTTTCTGAATATGATCTTTCCCACGTCCGAACCGGGATTATGGCAGGCTCGCCATGCCCGGCGGAAGTCATGAGAGAAGTGATCGGCAAAATGGGGATGACCGACATTACCATTGCCTACGGACAGACCGAAGCATCACCTGTTATTACGCAGACAAGAACGGATGATTCATTTGAAAGAAGAGTGGAAACAGCGGGGCGCGCGCTTCCCCATATCGAAGTCAGAATCGTTCGGCCCGGAACATCCCAAGAAGCCGCCCGGGGCGAACAAGGAGAGCTCTGCACCCGCGGATATCATGTCATGAAAGGCTATTATAAAAATCAAGAAGCGACCGAAGAAGCGATAGACAAAGACGGCTGGCTGCATACCGGTGATTTAGCGGTCATGGACGAGGACGGATACTGCAAAATCACGGGCCGTCTGAAAGACATGCTGATCAGGGGCGGCGAAAATATCTATCCGCGCGAGATTGAGGAAATGTTATATCGGCATCCCGCGGTAGCAGACGTTCAGGTCGTCGGCGTGCCTGATCCGAAATACGGAGAAGAGGCCGCGGCGTGGATCAGGCTCAAAGACGGACAAACCGCTTCCGCAGAAGACATCAGAGCCTTTTGCAAAGAACATATCGCCCGCTATAAAGTCCCCAGGTATGTTTTGTTTACAGATGAATATCCAATGACAGCCTCCGGAAAAATTCAGAAATTCAAGCTGCGGGAAAAAACGATTGAAGAGCTCAAGTTAACTTAATGAAAAAGGAGTGCTTCACATTTGTTTAAAAAAGTCCTGATTGCCAACAGAGGAGAAATCGCCTTAAGAATTATCCGCACCTGCAAACGTCTCGGCATCCCCTCGGCAGCTGTGTATTCAGAAGCCGACCGGGACGCGCTGCATGTAAAAGCTGCTGATGAGGCCTATCCGATCGGTAAATCGAGAGTAAATGAAAGCTATTTACATATCGACAGAATCATAGAAGCCGCTAAATCCGCCGGAGCGGACGCCATTCATCCGGGCTACGGGCTGCTGTCAGAAAACAGCCTGTTCGCCGAACGCTGCCGGAAGGAACAAATCACATTTATCGGTCCGCCCGGTGATATCATCGCCAAGATGGGCAGCAAGATAGAAGCCCGAAAAACGATGCAAAAAGCAAAGGTCCCGATCGTTCCCGGTGTTTCAGAGCCATTGCCCGATGTTCACTCCGCCTTAGCCGAAGCCCGTGCCATCGGTTTTCCGGTCATGCTGAAAGCGTCCGCAGGTGGCGGCGGAATCGGCATGCAGATCGTACATTCAGAAGAAGAGCTGGCCAAAGCGTTCGAAGGCAATCAAAAGCGGGCCGCGTCCTTTTTCGGAGACGGCGCAATGTACATGGAAAAGGTCATTGAAAATGCCCGTCATATTGAAATTCAGATACTCGCAGATTCTTTCGGCAACACCGTTCATCTGTTTGAACGTGACTGTTCAGTCCAAAGGCGCCACCAAAAAGTGATAGAAGAAGCGCCGTCACCGTTTGTTGACGATGAATTAAGACAAAGACTCGGTGAAACCGCCGTTAAAGCCGCAAAATCGATCGGCTACCAAAATGCAGGCACAATAGAATTTCTCGTCGACCAAAAGAAACAAATCTATTTTTTAGAGATGAACACAAGACTGCAGGTGGAGCATCCGGTGACAGAAGAAATTACAGAACTGGATCTTGTGGAAGAACAGCTGAAAATTGCCGCTGGGCAGGCGCTGACTTTCTCGCAGAAAGATATCAACCACCGCGGTCATGCGATAGAAGTGCGGATCTATGCGGAAGATCCGGTCACCTTTTACCCGTCACCCGGTACCATCTCGTCTTTTTCCGTTTTAAGACACCCGTCAGTGCGACACGAATGCGCCGTCGAAAAGGGAAGCGTCATTTCTCCGTTTTACGATCCGATGATTGCCAAAATGATCGTCACGGCGAATACGAGAAAACAAGCCATTGAACAACTGAAAACCGCCCTTGGCGAATATCATGTAGAAGGGATTAAAACCAACATTCCGCTGCTGACAAAAATTGCCCATTCAGAAGTGTTTGAAAAGGGTGAGGCGACAACCGGCTTTTTACAAACAATGAACGAGGGGGCGTCAAAATGAGCGTCATAAAAATTCAGATGGCGGGAAACCTGTGGAAAATTCATGTGAAGCCGGGTGATGTCATTGAAGAAGGACAGGAAGTGGCCATCTTGGAATCTATGAAAATGGAAATTCCGATTATCGCTGATGCAGCGGGTACGGTGAAAGAAGTGAAAAAATCAGAAGGTGATTTCACTGATGAAGGAGAGGTCCTGATTGAACTTCAATAAAACGGGAGGTGCAGCATGAACTGTCCGAAACATGTCCGCATCAATGAAGTAGGACCGCGTGACGGCTTGCAGAATGAATCGGCGTGGGTGGATACAGAAGATAAGATTGAGTGGATCAATATGCTGTCAAAAACAGGCCTTTCCTATATCGAAGTGACATCATTCGTGCATCCGAGATGGATTCCGGCTCTTCGTGACAGCCTGGACGTCGCAAAAGGCATTGCCAGATCTGAACATACGGTCTACGCGGCTCTCGTTCCGAACCTCATCGGACTGGAGCATGCGGCAGAAGGCGGAATCGATCAGGCATGTGTATTTTTATCTGCAAGCGAAACCCATAACCAAAAAAACGTAAACAAACCGATTGACCGGACCGTTCAAGAGCTCAGGCGGGTTATTACTGAAGCAAAAGCTGAAAAAATGGCGACGAGAGCTTATCTGTCCACTGTGTTCGGCTGTCCGTACGAACAGAACGTGCCGGTCGAACAAGTCATCCGCCTGTCAGACACCCTGCTCGAAATGGGTGTTGATGAAATATCGCTCGGCGACACGATCGGCGCGGCAAACCCCTTGCAGGTCATAGCCGTGCTTGAAGCCCTTTTGCCGAGAATTCCCGCCTCAAAAATCGCACTCCATTTTCATGATACAAGAGGAACGGCTCTAGCGAATATCATTCCCGCTCTTGATATGGGCATCACATCCTTTGATACTTCCTCAGGCGGGCTTGGCGGCTGCCCGTACGCCCCTGGATCAGCAGGCAACGCTGCCACAGAAGACGTCATTTATATGCTCGAACAAATGGGGATTGATACCGGGACGGACATGAATAAACTTCTTTATGCCGCCGGCTGGATCGCGGATAAAATAGGCAAAGACCTGCCAAGCAGAAACCTGCAGGCATTCAGAACGAAATGAGAAAGGAGAAGCCATGGGAGATTGCGTCTTGTATTCCGTCTGTCAAGAAACAATCGGTCTGATCACGCTGAACCGCCCGCATGCGGCCAACTCGCTGTCTTCAGAAATGATTGATCATTTACAGCGTGTGATTGAAGACATCAAAAACTCGCCATCCATTCGTTGTGTCATTCTCACCGGCACCGGGAACACATTTTGCGCCGGTGCTGATTTAAAAGAAAGAGCGGGGATGGACCATGAACAAGTCAAACAAAGCGTCAGGCGTATCGGTGAAACGGCCGCATCCATTGAAGCTCTCCCGCAGCCGGTCATTGCAGCGCTGAACGGCACCGCTGTCGGAGGAGGCCTTGAACTCGCTCTTGCCTGCGATATCAGAATCGCCGTCAGCCGGGCGGGCCTCGGCCTTCCTGAAACAGGGCTTGCGATCATTCCCGGAGCGGGCGGAACGCAGAGACTGCCCCGGCTTATCGGCCCCGGCGCGGCAAAAGAATTGATCTATACCGGCCGAAGGCTTTCTGCCGAAGAGGGAAAAGACATGAAGCTGATCGAGCATGTTTGTGAAGCCGATGAACTTATGGAAAAAGCAAAAGCACTGGCCGGCCGCATCGCCGCTAATGGGCCGATCGCCGTCAGACAAGCAAAATCCGCGATAAACAAGGGTCTGGAGACAGATCTCAATACAGGGCTCGAAATCGAACGAAAAGCATATGAACAAGTCATCCCCACACTTGACAGAGAAGAGGGCCTGCGCGCTTTTAAAGAAAAAAGACCCCCTGAATACAAAGGAAAATAAAACATGGAGGGACTCGGATGGATTACGAAAAAGAACGGCAGACACGCAGCAAAACGATTGAAAAGGGAGGAGCCGCGAAATATCACGCAAGCAACGAAAAGAAGGGAAAACTTTTTGTAAGAGACAGGCTGAAGCTTTTATTCGATGACGGCATATCCGTTGAAGACGCTTTTTTCGCCGAGTGCATGTCAGACGGACTGCCGGCTGACGGGGTCGTTACCGGGATCGGAACCATCGGCGGCAGAACCGTTTGTGTGATGGCAAACGACTCAACCGTAAAGGCGGGCTCGTGGGGCGCGAAAACGGTGGAAAAAATCATCCGCATTCAGGAGACGGCGGAAAAGCTTCAGTGTCCGCTCTTGTACTTAGTCGATTCCGCAGGTGCGAGAATTACGGATCAGGTCGACATGTTCCCGGGCAGAAGGGGAGCCGGCCGCATCTTTTATAATCAAGTAAAGCTGTCGGGCCGCATTCCGCAAATCTGTTTATTGTTCGGCCCTTCCGCTGCGGGCGGCGCTTATATTCCGGCCTTTTGCGACATTGTCATTATGGTCGAAGGCAATGCATCCATGTACTTAGGTTCCCCGCGCATGGCGGAAATGGTGATCGGCGAGAAAGTATCGCTTGAAGAAATGGGCGGCGCCCGTATGCATTGTTCCGTATCAGGCTGCGGTGATCTCCTCGCCCCGACGGAACAGGAAGCAATCATGATGGCGCAGACATATCTCAGCTACTTTCCGGCAAATTATACTGAAAAAGCGCCCGTCAACAAATCTAAGAACCCGAAAGCTTTTGAAAAACCGCTCTCAGATGTCATCCCGGCACATCAAAACGCACCGTTCAACATGATGGATTTAATTGAACGTGTCATTGATGAAGACTCATTTTTTGAGATTAAACCGTTATTTGCGCAGGAATTAATAACGGGGCTTGCGCGGATTCACGGACAGCCGGTCGGCATTATCGCCAATCAGCCGCGTGTCAAAGGCGGGGTTTTATTTCTCGATTCGGCGGATAAAGCCGCAAAATTTATCGCTTTGTGCGACGCATTCCATATTCCGCTTCTGTTTTTAGCAGACATTCCCGGATTCATGATCGGAACGAAGGTTGAGCAGGCGGGCATCATCAGGCATGGCGCAAAAATGATCTCCGCAATGGCGGAAGCGACTGTTCCGAAGCTTTCCGTTATCGTCAGAAAAGCCTACGGTGCCGGATTATACGCGATGGCGGGGCCTGCTTTTGAACCGGACTGCTGTTTAGCGCTTCCGACTGCGCAAATTGCCGTAATGGGTCCTGAAGCAGCGGTGAATGCGGTCTACGCAAAGAAAATCAGCGAGCTAGCCCCTGAAGAAAGACCGGCTTTTATTCAAGAAAAGCGTGATGAATATAAGGAAGACATTAACCTTTACCGGCTTGCCTCTGAAATGGTGATTGACGGCATTGTTCCTGCTGATTCCTTGCGGGATGAACTCAATAAACGCCTCACTGCTTACATGTCCAAACAACTGACATTCACACACCGGAAACACCCCGTATACCCGGTATAAATAAAAAAAAGACTGCACAGATCCGGCTCACAGCCGTTCTTATGCAGTCTTTTTTCACAGTCTTGATCTCATTTTCTTTACAACAAAATAAACAACAATAAATACGAGCGCCAATATAATGATCGGAGTTGTATACATTCCGGCATAGCTGTCTACGTCTTTCCACTGTCCCCCGAGCTGATACCCGAGATAAACGAAAATGACAGACCACGGAATAATGGCAAGCGTCGTCAATATGACAAACTTGGAAAGAGGCATTTTCGCAAGGCCGGCCGGGATGGAAATCGCATGTCTGACGACCGGGATAAACCGCGCCGAAAACACAACGCCGGCGCCGTAACGGCGAAACCAGTTTTCCGCAACATCAACATGATGCTTTTTCAGAAGTAAGTACTTGCCGTACTTGTCCAAAAACGGCCGTCCCCCATAACGGGCGATCCAGTAAATAAAGCACTGCGCGATCGTTCCCCCGATCACACCGGCGACAATGGCGCCGATAAAGCTGATCGTACCTTCTGACACCATATAGCCTCCGTAAGCCAGAACGATTTCACTCGGAATGATTTCGATCATTAATCCGAGCGCAATCCCTAAATAGCCCATACTTGTCAGCCAGGATAATATTTCACTAATAAAATTGCCCACACTGTTCACAACCTCTTTATCTTTTTACCCAATTATATGACTGATTGACAAGCAAAATGGTTACAAATTATTTTTTAGCGCACGATTTCTTCAGATTCTCTTTTTAACACCTCTTCTAAATAAGCTAAAAGTTTCGGTCTCATTTCTTCCCGCAGAAGCCCGATCTCCGTGCCGGCCATAAAACAGCCGAACTTATCTCCTATATCAAACCGGCTTCCTTCAAGCTCCCGCGCATAAATGCTTCGGGTGCGGCACACTTCGCGCAGCGCGTCTGTCAATTGGATTTCGTTGCCCGCGCCTCTTCCGATCGTCTTCAGCGTTTTAAAAATAGCAGGGGTTAATATGTAGCGGCCCATCACGGCAATATGAGAGGGCGCCTTTTCAACAGCCGGTTTCTCAATCAGATCCTCAACCTGGTATACATGACCGCTCTGCCGCCCCGTCTGTATAATACCATATTTGCTGACATCAGCAGGATCGACGGGCTGTACGCCGATCGTTTCTGTGCCGTGTTGGTTATAGACGTCTATGAGCTGTGAAAGAGCGGGAGTGTCAGATACCATAATATCATCACCTAAGAGAACGGCAAAAGGCTCATCTCCGATAAAATGCTCCGCACACAGCACCGCATGTCCTAATCCGAGCGGTTCTTTCTGACGGATGTAATGAATATTGGCCAAATCGGCGATCTGCTGCATCTCCTTCAGCGTCTCCGTCTTGCCTTTTTCCCGCAGATTGAATTCCAATTCCGCCGACCGGTCAAAATGATCTTCAATCGAACGTTTGTTTCTCCCTGTAATAATCAGTATATCTTCAATTCCTGACGCTGCGGCCTCTTCGACAATATATTGGATGGCCGGTTTGTCGACAATCGGCAGCATTTCTTTCGGCTGCGCCTTTGTCGCCGGCAGAAATCTCGTTCCTAAACCTGCTGCGGGAATGACCGCTTTTCTCACTTTTTTTCTCATTCATCTTCACTCCTGATCCTGTATGTTTTTCAGCGAATCTCCAAATACCCAGATTCGGTTTCCGATAAAATTCATCATCATTCCGCCGATAGTGGCGGCGAACTTACTCACCAATAGCGAACAGCCGCCTTTTTGAAACGCGTAAAGCAGCAAAAAGGTGATTCCCGACGCGGCAAGATTAATCATGAGAAATCGCATGATCTCTTTCCCGTCAGCCTTGCGTTTTACACGAAACGTCCACTTCCGGTTCCATACATAGCTGTTGATGATCCCTGCCGAATAGGAGCAGATCTGCGCCGGAAGATAGGGGACATGACAAGCGGCGAGAAGAAAGAAGACACCAAAATCAATCAGCGTATTTCCGACGCCTACAGTGCAAAAACGGCCTGCTGTCTTTACTTTTTCTTTCAGCATAACGGCATCCGGCTTTGACCTCCCTTCATAAGTAAGATGCGGATCGCTGTCCTATTTGTTGATATGGATTACTTTAACGGACAGTGTTGAATAAACAATTACTAAAATATGAACAAAACATGAAAACGTAATGAGGCTTTGCAAAACTCATTAAGTTAACAGTTTGATAGTTTAGGTTGACATATTCCGTGAGGGGCACTAATATTCTGTATAAGTGTTAACCTTTAATTATTTTGGTTAACATTAATTTTCAAAGTAAGAGAAAGGAGGGGAATATATGCGGGAAGAAACCTATTACAGCGTCAGAATGAGAGCTTCCCGAAACGCCCCCCATGAGCAGGGCGGAAAACACATTTCCGGCGGAGAACGGCTCATCACTTACGGCGGTTTACAGGAAGCGGTAGATGGCTTATTACATAAAGGCTTCTCGCACTCAAGAGGGATACCTGATTTTATGCAAATTCAGCTTGAAAGCGTTAATGAACCGATCGAAACGATCCGCCCTTTGCCGGTTGCTTTCCATCAAACAGACACGCCGGAAAAAGGACAAGCGATCGCCCGCAAGCTTCTGCAAAAGGCGGGAATTCCCCCGCACATGATAGAGAAAGCGTACGAAAACATTGCGGAATATGCAGACGCAAGAGGAGCGGTCCTGTTTGATATCCGGGCAGGAAAACGCATTGACGGCAGAGGAAATAGAGGTGTGCGGGTATCTCGAGTGGATTGGCCGTCACATGATTTTCAAAAATGGGCTTTTACTCACAACATGCCGGAAAATTCACGAATAAAAGAAGCACATGCCATCGCGGCAAAAGTTTGCGCATATCCGGGGATTATTGCTGAATTGTGCTGGTCGGATGATCCTGATTACATAACAGGCTACGTTGCCGCAAAGAAGCTGGGATATCAGCGGATTGCCAAGATGAAAAATGCCGGAGATGAAAGCGGCTGCCGGATTTTCTTTACAGATGGCTCCATAGATACAGAGAGCTGTATCCATTTTTTGGAGAAGCAGCCTGTATTCATTCAGCGGGAGGAGAAATGATGAAACAATCAATGATTGAAAAAAGCAAACAGCATCTTTGGCTGCCTTTCACACAAATGAAAGATTACGATGAAGATCCGTTAATCATTGAAAGCGGAAACGGGATCATGCTGAAAGACATCAGCGGCAAAGAATATTATGACGGCTTTTCTTCAGTATGGCTCAATGTACACGGCCACCGCAAAAAAGAAATGGATGAAGCGATTCAAAAACAGCTTGAAAAAATCGCTCATTCGACTTTGCTGGGTATGACGAACGTTCCCGCAACAGAACTTGCCGAGATGCTGACAGGCATCACACCGGAAAAGCTGACACGCGTTTTTTACTCCGACAGCGGAGCGGAAGCAATGGAAATCGCTCTGAAAATGGCCTTTCAATACTGGAAAAACATAGGGAGACCCGAGAAACAGACGTTTATTTCTATGCAGAACGGCTATCACGGCGATACGATCGGAGCCGTCAGCGTCGGCTCCATTGAACTCTTCCACCATGTGTACGGCCCGCTGATGTTTGAAAGCTACAAAGCCCCGATTCCGTATGTATACAGATCTGAAAGCGGCGCCCCCGTACAGTGCCGGGATGAATGCCTTCACGCGCTCGAACAGCTGCTTGCAAAGCACCACGAAGAGATTGCCGCACTTACGATTGAATCGATGGTGCAAGGCGCATCCGGGATGATCGTCATGCCTGAAGGCTTTCTGGCAGGCGTACGAAAGCTGTGTACGGCATATGATGTGTTAATGATCGTTGACGAAGTGGCGACGGGGTTCGGCCGCACCGGAAAAATGTTTGCCTGTGAGCATGAAAATGTCCAGCCGGACTTGATGGCGGCAGGGAAAGGCATTACGGGAGGCTATTTGCCGATCGCTGTGACGTTTGCCACAGAAGCCATTTATGAAGCCTTCTACGATGACTACGACAAAATGAAAACATTTTTCCACGGCCATTCCTATACAGGAAATCAGCTTGGCTGTGCCGCGGCAATTGAAAATCTGCGATTATTCGAATCAGAACGCATCGTTGAACGAGTCGCCGAAAAATCAAAAACGGCAGCGGAATTTCTTCATGATCTGAAGCAGCTTCCCCATGTCGGCGATGTCCGCCAGCTCGGTTTCATGTGCGGCATAGAGCTTGTGCAGGATAAGGGGACAAAACAGCCTTATCCGCCTGAAAAGCGGATGGGATACAAGGTGTCCTTGAAAATGAGAGAGCTTGGTATGCTGACACGGCCGCTCGGAGACGTCATCGCCTTTCTGCCGCCGCTTGCCAGCACAACCGATCAGTTACAAGCCATGATCTCCATTATGAAAGAAGCGATAGCCGAGGTGACCGGCCGTGGATTTTGACGGATGGCTCCTCAAAAGGCTCGATGCGGTGAAAAGAGACGGGCTGTATCGGACGCTGCGAACACAGGAATCCGCTCTCAAAACCAAGGGGCAAAAGCGGCAGACCTGGGCGTCCAATGACTATTTAGGCCTGTCAAAAGATGAGCGGCTGATCACAGCCGCGCAAACGGCGCTGAGCCGGTTCGGAGCGGGAAGCGGGGGCTCACGGTTAACGACAGGAAATACTGTGTGGCACGAAAAACTTGAACAAACAATCGCGGACTTTAAACAGACGGAAGCGGCTTTATTGTTTTCAAGCGGTTACTTGGCGAATATCGGCGTGCTTGCCTCACTGCCTCAAAAAGGCGATGTCATTTTAAGCGATCAACTGAACCATGCGAGCATTGTTGACGGCTGCCGTTTATCAAAAGCGGAAACCATCGTGTACCGCCATATTGATATGGCTGATCTTGAGAAAAAACTTGCCTCCGTCCAGGCTCGGAACCGCCGCTTTATCGTCACAGACGGCGTCTTCAGCATGGACGGCACAATTGCGCCTCTTGACCGCATAATGGCGCTTGCAAAGCAGTACCAGGCATTTGTGATAGCAGATGACGCGCATGCAACCGGTGTACTCGGGGAAAACGGCGGGGGAACCAGTGACTATTTCGGTGTTTGTCCTGATGTTGTCATCGGCACATTAAGCAAAGCTGTAGGAACGGAAGGCGGTTTTGCCGCGGGATCAAACATTTTCATTGATTTTTTGCTGAATCAGGCGCGGACGTTTATTTTTCAGACGGCCCTCCCGCCGTCAATTTGTGCGGCTTCGCATACGGCATTTGACATCATATCAGATATGCACGATACGCGCCGTGAGCTGCAGACGTCTGTCAAAACAATAAAAACGCGTCTGGCCGATATCGGCTTTACCGTAAGAGGCGGAGATACACCGATTATCCCCGTCATCATCGGTGATGCAAAAACAGCGGTTTCAGCCGCTGCGCTGCTGGAGAAAAAGGGAATCTGCGCCCCGGCCATCCGCCCGCCCGCCGTTCCGGAAGGCGAAAGCAGAATCAGGCTGACCGTTACGGCGGATCGCAGCTTACAGGACATAGACGAGCTGACAGAAGCATTTGATTCCATTAGAAAAGAGCTGAATATAAACAAATGAGAAGTTTTTTTGTCACAGGAACAGATACCGGCGTCGGAAAAACCATCGTTTCTTGTGGACTTGCCGCGGCATTCCGGCAGAAACAGGCGGATATCGGAGTGTTTAAGCCGTTTTTAAGCGGCGTGCCGCGGACTCATCCGGAAAGTGACACCTCGCTGTTGAAAGACATGTCACAAACCGCACTGTCTCATGAAGAAATTACGCCATTTGAATGGAAAGAGCCGCTTGCGCCGTACACGGCCGCCATGCTTGAGGGGAAATCCGTGAGCATGGATGAAGTCATGGCCCACTGGAGTAAGATCAAAAATCGTCATGAGTGTTTCATCGTCGAGGGGGCAGGCGGCATTTCCGTCCCGCTTGGTGAAAATTACTTAGTCAGTGATCTGATAAAAGCCTTGGAATTGCCGGCAGTGATTGTCACCAGGCCTGATCTCGGAACCATCAACCACACATATTTAACCGTTGAATATGCGAAAAACATGGGGATAGAGGTTCTCGGCATTATTATCAACGGCGTAAAGAGCCGGCCGGGGCTGGACGAAAAGACAAACCCGAGCATGATTGAAACATTATGCAAAGTTCCGATTTTGGGAATCACACCGAAGCTGGATCACGTTTCACCGGAAAACATTCAACACATGATTGAGAAACATATAGATGTTTCCTCTTTCATGAATCTGACACAAATGGGGAGATAAACATGAATCAATGGATGGATCTTGCAGAGAGAGTGCTGGACGGGGCGGAAGTAACGAATCAAGAAGCGCTGGCCATTTTAAATTGTCCTGATGAGGATCTTTTATTGCTGATGCATGCCGCTTTTCATATCAGAAAACGATTTTACGGAAAAAAAGTAAAGCTGAATATGATTATGAATGCAAAATCAGGCCTGTGTCCGGAAAATTGCGGGTACTGTTCACAATCTTCAATATCAAAAGCGCCGATCGAGTCTTATCGGATGGTGGATAAGCATATATTGCTGAAGGGGGCAAAACGCGCCCACGACCTGAATATAGGGACATACTGCATCGTCGCCAGCGGGCGGGGACCGTCGAACAGAGAAGTAGATCAAGTTGTTGATGCTGTTAAAGAAATTAAAGAAACGTACGGTTTAAAAATCTGCGCATGCCTCGGTCTGCTGAAGCCGGAACAGGCAGAGCGGCTGAAACAGGCAGGAGTAGACCGGTACAATCATAACATCAATACATCACAAAGGAATCACTCAAACATTACGACCTCCCACACGTATGACGACAGGGTCAACACAGTGGAAACGGCGAAACAATCGGGGATGTCACCTTGTTCTGGTGTCATCGTCGGCATGAAAGAGACGAAACAGGACGTCATTGATATGGCGAACAGCTTAAAAGCGCTTGACGCCGACAGCATCCCGGTTAATTTTCTGCATGCGATTGACGGAACTCCGTTAGAAGGGGTAAGCGAATTACATCCGGTGTATTGCCTGAAAGTGCTCGCCTTATTCCGTTTTATCAATCCGTCAAAAGAAATCCGTATCTCAGGAGGCCGGGAAGTCAACCTTCGTTCGCTGCAGCCGCTGGGACTTTATGCCGCAAATTCGATTTTCGTCGGAGATTACTTAACGACAGCAGGGCAGCAAGAAACAGAGGATCATCAAATGCTCCATGATTTAGGTTTTGAAGTCGAATCCGTTGAAGAAATGAAAGCCGGCCTGCAATCCGCCTGCAATACGGAGGTATAAGATGACGGCGGGCCTATCGATTGCACATCCGTCTCTCCATGCGGATTCGGATTTTTGGAATGACCCTTACCCGTTTTATGACAAACTGCGATCCATTGATCCTGTTTATAAAGGGACCGTATTAAAATATCCGGGCTGGTATGTCACCGGGTACAAAGAGGCGGCAGCGATTCTGAAAGACACCCGATTTAAAAACCGCATTCCTCTTCCGGAAGCTTCAACGAAATATCAAAATCTATCGCATATCCAGCACGATATGCTGTTATTTAAAAATCAATCAGACCATAAGCGGATGCGGATGCTTATCGGTAAAGAATTTACCGCAAAGACGGCGGAATCACTTCGCCCTTGTATAAAAGAAACGGTTCATGACTTGTTGGATCAAGTCCAAATCAAAAAAAACGCTGACCTTGTTTCAGAGTTTGCCTTTCCATTGGCAAGCCTTATCATTGCGGAGATACTCGGAGTGCCGAAAGAGGAGAGATATCAATTCAGACAATGGACGGCAGACGTCATTCAGGCCATTGACCTTACCCGATCAAGAAAGACGTTAGTCAGAGCCAGCGACACCGCAGGCAGGCTGACGTCATACTTCAGAGATTTGATTCACAAGCGGAAAGCTCACCCTCAGCAAGACTTGATCAGCAGGTTTATTATGGAGGAACAGCTTTCAAAAGAGGAAGTGCTCGCGACATGTATCTTACTTGTCATAGCCGGACACGAGACGACGGTAAACCTCATGTGCAACGGTGTGTTTACTTTATTGAAACACCCTGAACAGCTTAGCGCACTGAGAGAAAACCCCTCGCTTATTGAAACTGCAGTTGAGGAATGTTTGCGCTACGACAGCCCCGCGCAGCTGACGGCACGCACCGCTTCAGAAGACTGTGAAATAAATGGGAAGACCATAAAAAAAGGAGAGCAGGTATATATCCTTTTAGGAGCAGCCAATCGCGATCCAAGCATATTCGATCAACCTCACAAAATGGATATCCAAAGAAAGCCGAATCCGCATCTTGCATTCGGAAAGAACGCCCATTTTTGTATAGGCTCCTCATTAGCGCGTATCGAAGCACAAATTGCAATTCTCACACTGTTTGAGCGGATGCCTAAGCTTCGGCTGGCCGCACACCGCCTTGAATACCGTAAGCTCATTGGTTTTAGGTCGCTCAAAGAGCTTCCGGTTGTCATTGGCTGAATGACCATGCAGGAGGGCCGGATTTTATCGGTTCCTCTTGCAGGAAATAAATGAAAGAAAAAAGAATACATATTTATAAAGCAAAAATCCTCTCTGATCCATCTCACTATCCCTAAAAAACTCACTGCTCAGCCAATCAATATAATGCAGCAAGGGTCTCCTTTTCTTTCGCCAAAACGGAACATTCACCATGATGCATATTTTTTCAGCCTCAAAAACAGTGCAAAACCGGCATGTTTTTGCTTTATTTTCTTGATTTTTTGTAAGCGCTTACTAATTTTGAGCAGAAAAGAGGGGGATTTGTGGACATTGTTATTATTTTATTGGCATTAGGCATGCTGATGTTTGCGGCTTACCGGGGCTTTTCAGTCATTTTATTCGCTCCGATTTGCGCGCTGTTTGCTGTGCTCCTGACAGATCCAAGCTTCGTACTTCCTTTCTTCTCGAATATATTTATGGAGAAGATGGTAGGATTTATTAAGCTGTATTTTCCCGTATTTCTTTTAGGAGCCGTTTTTGGCAAGGTTGTTGAAATATCAGGGCTCGCTGAGTCGATTGCAAAAACAATCGTCAAGCTTGTAGGAGCAAAAAGAGCCATTCTCGCCATCGTCTTAATGGGTGCGATTTTAACGTACAGCGGCGTCAGTCTCTTCGTAGCGGTGTTTGCCATTTATCCGTTTGCTAAAAACCTATTTATGAAAGCTGATATTCCCAAGCGTCTGATACCCGGTACGATTGCATTGGGCGCCTTTACATTTACAATGGATGCGCTTCCCGGCACACCGCAAATTCAAAATGTCATTCCGACAGCATTTTTTAAAACAAACATTTATGCCGCTCCCTGGCTCGGACTGATTGGTGCAGCATTTGTGCTTACGGCCGGAATGATTTATTTAGAATCCCGGCGCAAAAAAGCGGCCAATGCCGGAGAAGGCTATGCTGGATTTCAATCTGAAGTTTCCGCTGCAGAGGAATCCTCAGGTCTGGCTAATGAAAAACATACGCCTGTTTTACCTCGGGAGGCAGAATCCAGCCCCGCGCGGCAAGTGCTCGCCTTTGTTCCGCTTATCCTTGTGGGAGTCATGAACAAATGCTTCACGATGTGGCTCCCGCATTGGTACCCTGACGGATTTGATTTTGCGCCGCTCGGTTTAGAAGCGTTCGGGAAGATTGACCTTTCCTCTGTCACTGCGATCTGGTCAGTAGAACTCGCACTGTTCATCGGAATCATGACAACGATTTTGTTCGATTGGAAAAAAGTCCTCTTCAATTTGAAAGAAGGACTGAATGAGGGCATCGGGGGCGCCTTGCTGGCGTCGATGAATACAGGAGCCGAATACGGATTTGGCGGCATCATTGCGGCGCTTCCCGGCTTTAAAATGGTCAGCAGCGGCATATCGCAGACGTTTACTGATCCGCTCGTCAACGGAGCGGTGACGACCACTGCGCTTGCCGGGATTACAGGATCGGCATCAGGAGGAATGGGCATCGCTTTAAGCACGATGTCAGCAGCGTATACAGAAGCAATCAATACATTCCACATCCCGCCGGAGGTCATGCACCGGGTAATTTCGATGGCCTCCGGCGGGATGGACACTCTTCCGCATAATGGCGCCGTCATTACGCTGCTCGCGGTCACCGGGTTGACCCACCGCCAATCTTACAGGGATATCTTTGCCATTACCGTCATTAAAACAGCCGCTGTGTTTGTCATCATCGCCATTTACAGTCTGACGGGCCTTGTGTAGCCAAAACAGAAAGGGGAAACGAATATGGGAAAAGGAAAAGTGATGGACTCTTATCAAGATGCTGCTGCACTGATCAAGGACGGAGACACCCTCATCGCAGGAGGCTTCGGCCTGTGCGGCATTCCGGAACAATTAATTCTCGCGATCAGGGACAGCGGCGTAAAAAACTTGACCGTTGTCAGTAATAACTGCGGTGTTGATGATTGGGGGTTAGGCCTCTTGCTTGCAAACCGGCAGATCAAAAAAATGGTCGCATCCTATGTGGGAGAAAACAAAACCTTTGAACGGCAGTTTTTAAGCGGAGAGCTGGAAGTCGAATTGGTGCCCCAAGGAACGCTCGCAGAAAGAATTCGCGCGGGAGGGGCGGGCATTCCGGCGTTTTATACACCTGCAGGCGTCGGAACATCAGTAGCCGAGGGAAAAGAACATAAGACATTTGACGGGCGCACCTATCTTCTGGAGAAAGGGATTACAGGGAACGCCGCCATCGTAAAGGCCTGGAAAGCCGATCCTCTGGGCAACCTGATGTTCAGAAAGACGGCAAGAAATTTCAATCCGCTCGCTGCAATGGCAGGCAAAGTGACGATTGCAGAGGCTGAAGAAATCGTCGATGCCGGAGAGCTTGATCCGGATCAAATTCATACGCCGGGTATTTTTGTGCAGCACGTGCTGCCCGGCGGGATTCATGAAAAACGGATTGAACGCCGCACCGTCCGGCAAGCATGATAAAGGAGGCTGACAGAATGAGAGATAGCAGAAAACGAATGATCAAACGGGCTGTAAAGGAAATAAAGGACGGAATGAATGTGAACTTGGGGATAGGTATGCCGACGCTTGTAGCCAATGAGATACCGAATGATTATAACGTCCTGCTTCAGTCTGAAAACGGCTTGCTCGGGATCGGGCCTTATCCGGCGGAAGGAACGGAGGACCCCGATCTGATCAATGCGGGAAAAGAAACCATTACCGAGGTAAAGGGAGCCTCGTATTTTGACAGTGCCGAATCCTTTGCCATGATTCGCGGCGGCCACATTGATGTAGCGATCCTCGGCGGGATGGAAGTTTCCGAACGGGGAGATTTGGCGAACTGGATGATCCCCGGAAAAATGATCAAAGGAATGGGCGGCGCCATGGACTTGGTCCACGGAGCAAAACGGATTATTGTCATCATGGAGCACGTTAATAAATATGGGGAATCTAAAGTGAGAACGGAATGTACGCTTCCTTTAACCGGCAGGCAGGTGGTCGATCGGCTGATCACAGATTTGGCTGTTTTCGATTTTCATGATGGCCGTATGACGCTCACCGAACTGCAGGAAGGTGTAACAATGGAGGAGGTCTTTGAGAAAACAGAAGGTCATTTTACTGTCAGCCAGTCGTTAAAAAACGGGGTCAGACCAAAATGAGGAGGTGCCGTCATGCATTCATTGCTTATTGAAAAAACAGCCGTTGTAACAGGAGCAGCCGGAGGAATCGGGCTTGAAATCGCAAAAGAATTCGCCCGTGAAGGAGCAGCCGTCATCATCTCTGATGTAAACGAACAAGCGGGGAAAGAAGCGGCGGCAAGACTGAAAGATGAAGGCTGTGAAGCAGTCAGCATCACATGCGATGTAACAAATGAAAAACAAGTGGCTGACATGCTGCAGACGGTCGAGAAACAATTCGGACGTCTCGATATCCTTGTGAATAATGCGGGCATTCAGCATGTCGCGCCCATCGAGGAATTTCCCACCGAACAGTTTGAACGGCTCATTCGTCTCATGCTGACTGCGCCATTTATCGCAATGAAGCATGCATTCCCCATTATGAAAAAACAGCAATTCGGTCGAATCATTAATATGGCGTCTGTCAACGGATTGATCGGTTTTCACGGGAAAGCGGCATATAACAGCGCCAAGCACGGCGTCATCGGTTTAACGAAAGTCGGCGCACTTGAAGGCGCGGCTGACGGCATTACCGTCAATGCGCTTTGTCCGGGATATGTGGACACTCAGCTTGTCCGCAATCAGTTAAAGGACATTTCCGCAACAAGGAATGTACCGTACGAACGGGTGCTTGAGGACGTCATCTTTCCGCTCGTTCCCCAAAAACGGCTGCTGTCAGTGAAGGAAATCGCTGATTACGCCGTATTTTTGGCCAGCGACAAAGCAAAAGGGGTCACAGGTCAGGCCGTAGTCATGGACGGCGGGTATACCGCTCAATAGTTCTTATACTTTTTAAAAAAACAGCCGCTCTGAACGGCTGTTTTTTTATGCCTGAAAACCTTGTTCACTCAATAGGCCGATTTACTGCGTCAATCGCTATCCGGGCTGGGTCATTCACATGTTCTCCGGCGTATTTCGCCCTTGCAGATTTTCCTCATTCAGATCCATCTCTTGCGCCACATTTATAATCAAGCGCAATCAGTTTACAATCCTTCACAGATATACAAATGATTTTTTACAATAAACAGAAAATATGTAATTTCTGACACAATTATGCCGATAGCCCTAAAACATATGAAACATAAAGAGCGCGTTCTAAGTGAAGAAGAGCCGGTAACAGGCTCCACGCCGGCTTTCATCATCTCTCTTTAAGACTGATTTTCGGTGAAACCTCCATGTTTTATTTTATGAATAAATATATCTAATTCGTTTGTAAAATCGAACAATAACTCCTCCGAAAGTATTCTATACACATTTGTTATAATCATGCTAGGATGTTAGATAAAGGGATATTTTGTAGGATATTGTATTCCCTGTTCAATATGATCGGAGGAATCTCATGAACAATCTTGCCTTTTTATTTCCTGGACAAGGGTCTCAATTTGTAGGAATGGGCAAACAATTTTGGAATGATTTTATGCTCGCAAAGAGATTGTTTGAAGAAGCGAGCGATGCGATCTCCTTGGATGTAAAAAAACTGTGTTTTAACGGAGATATGAATGAATTGACAAAGACAATGAACGCGCAGCCCGCTATTTTAACGGTCAGTGTGATTGCTTTTCAAGTGTATATGCAGGAAATAGGGGTGAAGCCCCGCTTCCTGGCAGGCCATAGCTTAGGCGAATATTCAGCGCTTGTCTGTGCCGGCGCCCTTTCTTTTCAGGATGCCGTTACACTTGTAAGGGAGCGGGGAATTCTTATGCAAAATGCGGATCCCAAGCAGCAGGGGGCGATGGCCGCCGTGACTCACCTCTCTCTTCAAACGTTGCAAGAAATATGTTCGAAAGTGTCGACGGAAGACTTTCCGGCAGGAGTAGCCTGCATGAATTCAGAACAGCAGCATGTGATTTCCGGACACCGGCAAGCTGTGGAACGTGTCATCAAGATGGCGGAGGAAAAGGGTGCGGCATACACTTATTTGAATGTCAGTGCGCCTTTTCACAGTTCGATGATACGATCAGCCTCCGAACAATTCCAGACTGTATTACACCGGTATTCCTTCCGGGATGCCGCATGGCCGATCATTTCAAATGTCACCGCGCGCCCTTACAGCAGCGGAAATTCGATCAGCGAACACCTCAAGCAACACATGACGATGCCGGTAAGATGGACAGAATCGATGCATTACTTGCTTTTACACGGAGTGACGGAAGTCATCGAAATGGGTCCGAACAATGTCCTAGCCGGTCTGCTGAGAAAAACAACGAATCACATTGTACCTTATCCCTTAGGACAGACATCCGATGTTCCCCCGCTTTCCAATTCAGCGGAAAGAAAGAAACATATTGTCCATTTACGCAAAAAACAACTGAATAAATTGATGATTCAATCCGTCATTGCGCGAAATTACAACAAGGATTCAGCGGCTTATTCCAATATGACGACGCCATTATTTACGCAAATCCAAGAGCTGAAAGAGAGAATGAAAAGGCATGAAGACGTGCTTTCAGAACAAGAACTCGAACATTCGATCCATTTATGCAAATTAATTTGTGAAGCTAAACAGCTTCCGGCTTGGGAAGAATTGCGGATTTTAAAATAAAGCGCCCAGGAGGGGACCTATGTATACCAGTCAATTCCAAACCTTAGTAGATGTCATTCGGGAAAGAAGCAATATCTCTGATCGCGGGATCCGTTTTATCGAATCCGATAAAAACGAGACGGTTGTCTCTTATCGCCAATTGTTTGAAGAGGCGCAAGGGTATCTTGGCTATTTACAGCATCTCGGCATTAAGCCGAAGCAGGAAATTGTATTTCAAATCCAAGAAAACAAATCATTTGTCGTTGCTTTTTGGGCCTGTATATTAGGAGGAATGATCCCGGTGCCGGTCAGTATCGGAGAAGATGATGACCATAAGCTGAAGGTCTGGCGCATTTGGAATATATTAAATCATCCGTTTCTGATTGCCTCTGAAAAAGTATTGGACAAAATAAAGAAATACGCTGCAGAACACGATTTACAGGATTTCCATCATCAATTAAACGAAAAATCTGACGTCATTCAAGATCAAACCTACGATTACCCCGCTTCGTTTTATGAACCTGATGCGGATGAACTCGCCTTTATCCAATTTTCTTCCGGATCGACAGGAGATCCAAAAGGAGTCATGTTAACGCATCACAACTTAATACATAACACGTGCGCCATTGGGAATGCCCTACACGTTCATTCGAAAGACTCTTTCTTATCATGGATGCCTTTAACGCATGATATGGGGCTCATCGCCTGCCACCTTGTTCCCTTCATAACCGGAATCAATCAAAATCTAATGCCTACAGAGTTATTTATTCGCAGACCTATTCTTTGGATGAAAAAAGCTCATGAACATAAAGCCAGTATTCTATCATCTCCTAATTTCGGGTACAACTACTTCCTTAAATTTCTGAAAAACGAACCAGACTGGGATTTATCCCACATCAAGGTCATCGCAAACGGTGCAGAACCGATATTGCCGGAGCTGTGTGACGAATTTTTGAAAAGATGCGCAGCATTCAATCTGAAAAGATCCGCCATTTTGAATGTTTACGGTTTAGCGGAAGCTTCGGTTGGCGCAGCGTTCTCTAAAATAGGTAAAGAATTCGTTCCCGTTTATTTGCATCGTGACTATTTAAATCTTGGTGAAAGAGCTGTAAAAGTCAGCAAAGAGGACCAACATTGCGCTTCATTCGTCGAGGTGGGACAACCTATTGACTATTGTCAGCTTCGGATCTCCGATGAAACAAATGAAAGAGTAGAAGACGGAATCATCGGCCATATCCAGATCAAAGGAGACAATGTGACGCAAGGGTATTACAACAACCCCGAGAGTACGGAAAAAGCGCTGACTTCTGACGGCTGGGTAAAAACGGGAGACCTCGGATTCATTAGTGAAAGTGGTAACTTAGTCGTAACCGGAAGAGAAAAGGACATTATTTTCGTGAACGGAAAAAATATCTACCCGCACGATATTGAACGGGTCGCGATTGAAATGGAAGAGGTTGACTTAGGAAGGGTTGCCGCCTGCGGTGTATATGATCAAAAGACACAAAGCGGAGAAATCGTGCTCTTTGTTGTTTACAAAAAATCACCTGAAAAATTTGCACCGCTTGTCAAAGAGATAAAAAAACATTTGTACAAGCGGGGCGGCTGGAGCATAAAAGAAGTCCTTCCGATCCGAAAACTCCCTAAAACAACCAGCGGAAAGGTTAAACGCTACGAACTTGCCAGACAGTATGAGGCAGGGAATTTTTCAACAGAGTCCGCCGCCATCAATGAATGTTTGGAGAGCAGCACGGAAACATCCGGACAGACACCCATTCATGAGATAGAAACGGAATTGCTGTCTATCTTTTCCGAAGTGCTCGATGGAAAAAAGGTTCACCTCGCTGACAGTTATTTTGATATGGGAGCAAATTCATTACAGTTATCGCAGATTGCCGAGCGCATAGAACAGAAATTCGGACGCGAGCTTTCCGTTTCAGATCTCTTTACGTATCCTTCTATCACTGATTTAGCGGTATATCTGTCTGAAAGCCGTGCTGAAATCAAGCAGGAGGCGGCAGCGAAACCAAGCCATGTGACACCGAAAGATATCGCCATTATCGGGATGTCGCTCAATGTCCCGGGAGCGTCAACGAAAAGTGATTTTTGGAATCTGCTTGAAAAAGGTGAGCACAGCATTCGAGAATATCCCGAATCCCGGCTGAAAGATGCGGCGGATTATTTAAAGTCCATTCAAAGCGAGTTCAATGAGAGTCAGTTTGTGAAGGGCGGCTATTTAGATGAAATCGACCGCTTTGATTATTCGTTCTTCGGTTTAGCTCCTAAAACGGCTCAGTTTATGGACCCTAACCAAAGACTCTTTTTGCAGTCTGCATGGCATGCGATTGAAGATGCGGGCTATGCCGGCGGCAGCATGAACGGGAGCCGTGTCGGAGTATATGCAGGGTACTCGAAGGTGGGCTACGATTATGAACGTCTCCTTTCTGCGAATTATCCGGAGGAACTTCATCAATATATCGTGGGCAATCTCCCTTCCGTGCTAGCCAGCCGAATCGCTTATTTCTTAAATTTAAAAGGGCCGGCGGTCACAGTGGATACGGCATGCTCCTCATCGCTTGCCGCCGTTCATATGGCATGTAAATCTTTAATGTCCGGCGATTGTGAAATGGCTCTTGCCGGCGGTATCCGGACATCGCTCTTGCCGATCTGTATCGGACTTGATATGGAATCTTCGGACGGGTACACGAAAACGTTTAGTAAAGATTCAGACGGAACGGGCACAGGTGAAGGCGCCGCCGCAGTCCTGCTAAAACCTTTGCAGGAGGCTGTTCGCGACGGAGACCATATTTACGGCGTAATCAAGGGAAGCGCGATGAATCAAGACGGAACAACCGCCGGGATTACAGCACCGAATCCGGCAGCTCAGACTGAGGTCATTGAGACGGCTTGGAAAGACGCGGGCATTGCTCCTGAAACACTATCTTTCATCGAAGCGCATGGCACCGGAACGAAGCTCGGCGATCCGGTTGAATTTAACGGGCTTTGTAAAGCGTTTGAAAAGTATACGGCAAAAAAACAATTTTGTGCGATTGGTTCTGTTAAATCGAACATCGGTCATTTGTTTGAAGCGGCAGGCATCGTCGGGCTGATCAAATCTGTCCTCATGCTGAATCACAAGAAAAATCCGCCGTTAGCGCACTTTAATGAACCTAATCCGCTCATTCATTTTCACTCATCACCATTTTATGTAAATCAGGAAGTTTCGGAGTTCACATCGGGTGATGAGCCGCTGCGAGGCGGAGTCAGCTCATTTGGCTTTAGCGGAACGAACGCTCATGTGGTACTGGAAGAATATATTTCTCAAAGTGAGTATGCGCCCGAGGATGAACATGGGCCGCACCTATTTGTTTTATCCGCTCATACTGAAAAATCACTCTATGAACTCGCACAGCAGTACCGGCAATATGTATCGGATGACAGCCAAGCTTCATTAAAGTCCATTTGTTATACAGCCAGTACGGGCAGGGCTCATTTGGATCATAGCATTGCCATGATTGTATCCGGTAAACAAGAACTATCGGATAAGCTGACCCGCCTGATTCAGGGAGACAGAAACCTTCCCGGTGTATACATCGGTTACAAGAATATGAAGGAAATGCTGCCTGCTCATAAAGAAGAGCTGAATCAACAAGCAGCCGCTCTGATTAAGCAGCGTTTACGTACGCAAGATGAACGGATCACATGGCTGCATCGCGCAGCCGAATTATTTGTGCAAGGAGCCGTTATCGATTGGCGCGCGCTTTATTCCGGTGAAACTGTACAAAAGACGCCATTGCCCCTGTATCCGTTTGAACGGAGCCGATGCTGGGCTGAAGCTGACCAATTGCGCTTAAACGAGGGCGAAAAGAAAGGAGGAGCAGCATTGAATATCAATCAATCGAAAGCGCACATTGAATCCTTCTTGAAAACTGTAATCAGCAATGCTTCGGGGATCAGAGCGGAGGAACTCGATCTGAATGCTCATTTTATCGGGCTCGGAATGGATTCTATCATGCTGTCACAGGTCAAAAAAGCCATCGCGGACGAATTTGGGGTAGACATCCCGATGGATCGTTTTTTTGATACGTTGACCAACCTTCAAAGTGTCATAGATTACTTGGCTGATACCGTTCCATCGTCCTTTGCATCCGCTCCGCCTCAAGAGAATGTTCCGGCGCAGGAAATACAGGTCATTTCAGAAGCACAGCCTGAATCGGATCGCAGAGATGGTCATCAAGAGCATACGCTCGAAAAAATAATCGCTTCTCAGAATCAATTAATTCAGGATACCTTGCAAGCTCAATTAAATAGCTTTAATTTGTTGAGAAACAACGGACATCATTCCGGTGAGAAAGAATACGCTAAAGCGCAAGAGAAATCAATTCCTTCTGTCAAGCAGGGGCCTCCGACCGTCACTGCAGAACAGAAAGCGGCTCAAGAAGCGAAACCCTATGTTCCTTTCCAGCCTCAGAACCTGAATGATCAGGGACACTATACCGCACGGCAAAAACAATACTTAGAAGATTTCATCAAGAAATACGCAGATAAAACGAAAGGTTCCAAACAATATACGGACAATACCCGATTTGCTCATGCAAACAACCGCAATTTGTCCAGCTTCCGTTCGTATTGGAAGGAAATCGTATACCCGATTATCGCCGAACGTTCTGACGGTTCTAAAATGTGGGATATTGACGGAAATGAATATATCGATATCACCATGGGATTCGGGGTTAACCTTTTCGGGCATCATCCTTCCTTTATTACACAGGTTATCGATGATTCTACCCGTTCATCATTGCCCCCGCTCGGCCCGATGTCAGATGTCGCTGGTGAAGTTGCCGACCGGATCCGCACATGTACCGGAGTGGAAAGGGTCGCTTTCTATAATTCCGGAACAGAGGCCGTCATGGTTGCCCTGCGTTTGGCGCGGGCGGCGACAGGAAGAAAGAAAGTCGTGGCGTTCTCAGGATCTTATCACGGCACGTTTGACGGCGTATTAGGGGTTGCCGGCACCAAAGGCGGGGCTGCGTCTGCGAATCCGCTGGCTCCGGGTATACTGCAGAGCTTTATGGATGATTTGATTATTTTACATTACAACAATCCCGATTCGCTGGATGTGATCCGCAGTCTTGGTGATGAATTGGCAGCCGTACTGGTGGAACCGGTACAAAGCCGCAGACCGGATTTGCAGCCGCGGGCATTTTTGAAAGAATTGCGGGCGATCACGCAGCAATCCGGAACAGCTCTGATTATGGATGAAATTATTACCGGATTTCGGATCGGTCTCGGCGGCGCACAGGAATGGTTCGGCATTCAGGCTGATTTAGTGACCTACGGAAAAATCATCGGCGGCGGACAGCCGTTAGGGGTAGTTGCCGGAAAAGCTGAGTTCATGAATGCGATCGACGGGGGTACCTGGCAGTATGGGGACGATTCCTACCCGCAAGACGAGGCGAAGCGCACGTTTGTGGCCGGCACCTTCAATACTCACCCGCTTACCATGAGGATGTCATTAGCCGTCCTTCGCCATTTGCAAACCGAGGGAGAACATCTGTATGAGCAGCTTAATCAAAAAACAGCCTACCTGGTCGATGAGCTGAATCGCTGCTTCGAACAAGCGCAAGTGCCTATCCGCATGGTTCGATTCGGTTCTTTATTCCGGTTTGTCTCATCGCTTGATAATGACTTGTTCTTTTACCACCTCAACTATAAAGGGGTCTATGTGTGGGAAGGACGCAACTGCTTCTTGTCTGCCGCGCATACCGCGGATGATATCGAAAATATTATTCAAGCGGTGAAAGACACGGTGGAGGATCTTCGCCGAGGCGGATTTATCCCGGAAGGTCCGGATTCCCCTGATGGCGGAGGCCGTAAAAAGTCCGGGACGCGCGAGCTTTCACCTGAACAAAAGCAGTTGGTTATGGCATCCCATTACGGGAATGAAGCTTCCGCCGCTTTAAACCAGTCCATTATGCTGAAAGTGAAGGGCGAACTGCAGTATACATCATTAAAACAAGCCGTCCGGCATATCGTTGACCGTCATGAAGCTTTACGTACGGTGATTCATCCCGATGACGAGGTACAGCAAGTGCAGGAACGGATGAATATAGATATACCTGTCATTGATTTTACCGGCCTCCCGCATGAACATCGGGGGCCGGAAATCCAAAAATGGCTGACAGAAGATGCCAAGCAGCCGTTTCATTTCCATGAACAAAAGCCTTTGTTTAGAATCCATGTGCTTACATCGGCTCACAATGAACATCTGATTGTGCTCACGTTCCATCATATCATTGCCGATGGATGGTCAATCGCCGTTTTTGTTCAAGAACTGGAGAGCAACTACGCGGCAATAGTACAAGGAAAACCGATTTCGCCGAAAGAGGCAGATGTTTCGTTTCGCCAATACTTAGACTGGCAGCAGGAACAGATTGACAGCGGCCATTATGAAGAAGGGGTCCGTTATTGGCGGCGTCATTTCTCTGAACCGATACAGCAGCCAATTCTGCCAAGCACAGCTTCTGTCCGTTATCCGAACGGGTATGAGGGAGACCGGTGTACCGTCAGGCTTGGACGGCCATTGAGCGAGGCTTTAAGGTCATTAAGCATTCAGATGAAAAATAGCGTATTTGTGACGATGCTGGGCGCATTTCATCTTTTTCTGCACCGGCTTACCAAACAGTCAGGCCTTGTGATCGGGGTCCCCGCAGCAGGTCAATCGCATATGAAACAGCATGATCTGATTGGAAATTGCGTCAATATGATTCCGGTGAAGAACACGTCTTCTTCAGAAGGCACTTTATCCGGTTATCTTGGCAGTATGAAAGAAAGCGTGAACCTTGCAATGCAGCACCAAGCCGTCCCGATGACACTGGTGGCCAGAGAGCTTCCGCACGATCAAGTGCCGGATATGCGTATTATCTTTAATTTAGACAGGCCTTTTCGAAAGCTGCATTTCGGAAAAGCGGAAGCGGAGCCCGTTGCATACCCGGTAAAATGCACCCTGTACGATTTATTTCTTAACATAACAGATGCGCATCAAGAATATGTTCTTGATTTCGACTTTAATACGAACGTCATCAGTCCGGAAATCATGAAAAAGTGGGGAGCGGGTTTTACAAAATTGCTGCAAAAAATGGTTGAGGGAGATTCAATCCCTCTTGACGCCATGATGATGTTTTCCGATGAAGAACAGCATGATTTACAAGCACTTTACGCCGAACACCAGAAGCGGGTCTCTTCAATAGGAAGCAATACGGCAAATTTTACTGAAGTCTATGAGGCGCCGGTAAATGAAACGGAGCAGCAGCTGACGCGGATTTGGGAGGAACTTTTCGGCCTTGAACGGGTTGGTAGATCAGATCGCTTCCTGGCTCTGGGAGGAAACTCACTCCAGGCGACGCTTATGCTTTCCAAAATTCAGAAGACATTTCATCAAAAGGTTTCCATCGGACAATTTTTCAATCACCAGACTGTTAAGGAATTAGCACGTTTCATTCAGAACGAAACGAAAGTCGTGCACCTCCCGATGAAGGCTGCCGAGAAAAAAGCGTATTACCCGACATCGCCGGCGCAGCAAAGAGTATATTTCCTGCACCAACTGGAACCGGATCAGCTGGCGCAAAATATGTTCGGCCACATCTCAATAACAGGGAAGTACGATGAGCAAGCCCTGATCTCATCTCTTCAACAAGTGATGCAGCGGCACGAAGCGTTTCGCACGTATTTCGACATTATAGATGGCGATATCGTTCAGAAACTTGAAAACGAAGTTGATTTTAACGTTCATGTCCGGACAATGAGCCGGGACGAATTTGATGCCTATTCAGAAGGGTTTGTAAAACCGTTCCGCCTGGACCAAGCTCCGTTAGTTCGTGCGGAGCTGATCAAGATTGAAAACGAGCAGGCCGAACTGCTCATCGATATGCATCATATCATTTCGGACGGTTATTCCGTCAACATCCTGACAAATGAATTGCTGGCTTTATATCATCAGAAACCATTACCGGACATTGAATTTGAATATAAAGATTTCGCAGAATGGCAAAACCAACGGCTGAATGACGATGCCATGAAGCGGCAGGAGACATATTGGCTGGAACAATTTCAAGACGAAATTCCCATCCTTGACCTGCCGACAGACGGTTCAAAAGCGGCAGAACGGTCTTCTGAGGGACAGCGTGTGACATGCTCCTTACAGCAGGATGTCATCCGTTCGCTTCAAGACTTGGCACAAAAGGCGGAAACGACTCTCTATACGGTGCTTCTGGCCGCCTATAATGTGCTGCTTCATAAATATACGGGACAAGAAGACATTGTCGTAGGCACGCCTGCTTCAGGAAGAAATCATCCCGATATCGAAAAGATCATCGGTATTTTCATACAAACCATCGGAATCCGGACGAAGCCGCACGCCAATAGAACGTTTACGGATTATCTGGAAGAAGTAAAGCAGCAGACGCTTGACGCTTTCGAAAACCAAGACTATCCATTCGACCGGCTTGTGGAGAAATTAAATGTGCAGCGGGAAACAACCGGAAAGTCTCTGTTTAACACGATGTTTGTGTTTCAAAACATTGAATTTCATGAAATCCGGCACAATGAATGTACATTTAAAGTGAAAGAACGAAATCCAGGGGTCTCTTTATATGATTTGATGCTTACGATCGAAGATGCCGGTCAACAGATAGAGATGCATTTTGATTATAAACCGGGACGATTCACAAAAGACACCATTGAACAGATCACCAGACACTATACCGCCATTTTAAACAGTCTTGCTGAGCAGCCGGAGATGACATTGTCTTCCGTTCCTATGCTGTCTGAAACCGAACGGCATCAACTGCTGACGGAGTGTAATGGCACAAAGACGCCGTATCCGCATAAGGAAACGGTATATCGGTGGTTTGAAATGCAGGCGGAACAGAGTCCCGATCATGAAGCCGTTATTTTTGGCAATGAGCGGTATACGTACAGACAGCTCAATGAACGGGCGAACCGATTGGCGCGGACGTTACGGACAAAAGGCGTACAAGCGGATCAATTCGTTGCCATCATCTGCCCGCATCGGATCGATCTGATTGTCGGAATTTTGGCTGTTCTGAAAGCAGGCGGCGCATACGTGCCCATTGATCCTGAATATCCGGAAGATCGGATTCAATATATGCTGAGAGATTCAAGGGCGGAGGTTGTGTTGACACAGCGCAGCCTGCTGGATCAATTACCGTATGATGGTGACATTGTGCTTTTGGATGAGGAAAACTCATACCATGAGGATCACTCGAATCTTGAATCGGACAGCGATGCGCATGATTTGGCCTACATGATCTATACGTCAGGTTCCACGGGAAATCCAAAAGGTGTACTCATTGAGCATCAGGGACTGGCTGATTATATTTGGTGGGCGAAAGAGGTTTATGTAAGAGGTGAGAAAACCAACTTCCCATTATACTCTTCCATCTCTTTCGATCTGACTGTGACCTCGATATTTACACCGCTGGTTACGGGAAATACCATCATTGTCTTTGACGGCGAAGACAAAAGCGCTGTGCTTTCTGAGATTATGCGGGACTCAAGAATAGACATGATCAAATTGACCCCGGCACACCTGCACGTCATCAAAGAGATGAATATCGCTGGCGGCACCGCAATACGGAAAATGATTGTCGGCGGAGAAAATTTAAGCACCCGTCTGGCCAAAAGTGTCAGCGAGCAGTTTAAAGGCCGGCTGGACATTTTCAATGAATACGGACCGACGGAAGCTGTCGTCGGATGTATGATTTATCACTTCGACGCAGAACGGGACAAGCGGGAATTTGTACCGATCGGCACTCCGGCTGCCAACACGGATATTTATGTGGCCGATGCAAGCAGAAACCTGGTTCCGTTCGGGGTAATCGGCGAAATATATATCAGCGGACCGGGTGTTGCCAGAGGGTATTGGAACCGCCCGGATTTAACGGCAGAGAAATTTGTTGAAAACCCGTATGTCCCGGGAGCGAAGATGTACAAATCAGGGGATTTGGCTAAGCGATTGAAGGACGGAAATCTTGTATATATTGGGCGCGTTGATGAACAAGTCAAAATCAGGGGACACCGAATCGAGCTTGGTGAAATTGAAGCAGCAATGCATAACGCGGAAGCGGTGCAAAAAGCCGCGGTTACAGTGAAAGAAGAAGAAGACGGCTTAAAACAATTATGCGCGTATTACGTAAGCGACAAGCCTATAGCGGCTGCGCAGCTTAGGGAACAATTGTCATCGCAGCTTCCGGACTACATGGTTCCGTCCTATTTTGTCCATCTGGAGCATATGCCGTTAACATCCAACGGGAAAATAAACCGTAAGGCACTGCCTGCACCAGAAGCGAGTCTGCAGCAGACAGCTGAATATGTTCCGCCGGGTAATGAGACGGAGTCCAAACTGACAGATTTATGGAAGGAAGTGCTCGGAATAAGCCATGCGGGGATCAAACATAATTTCTTTGATCTCGGAGGCAACTCCATCCGAGCGGCTGCCTTAGCCGCCAGAATTCACAAAGAGCTGGATGTGAATCTGTCTCTCAAAGACATATTCAAGTTTCCTACCATTGAACAATTGGCTGACAAGGCGTTACACATGGACAAAAATCGATATGTACCGATTCCGGCTGCAAAGGAAATGCCATATTATCCGGTTTCTTCAGCTCAGAGGCGGATGTATTTGTTAAGTCACACAGAAGGCGGCGAGCTGACTTACAATATGACGGGTGCCATGAATGTGGAAGGGACGATCGATCCCGAACGGTTAAACGCCGCTTTCCGAAAATTAATCGCGCGTCATGAAGCGTTGCGGACCAGCTTTGATTTATATGAAGGCGAGCCGGCACAGCGTATTCATCAGAACGTCGACTTTACGATAGAACGAATTCAAGCAAGCGAAGAAGAAGCGGAAGACCGTGTGCTTGATTTCATCAAAGCGTTTGACTTAGCCAAACCGCCGCTGATGCGGGCCGGACTGATTGAAATTGAACCTGCGCGGCACGTGCTTGTGGTTGATATGCATCATATCATTTCTGACGGCGTGTCCGTCAATATTCTGATGAAAGATTTAAGCCGAATCTACGAGGGGAACGAACCGGACCCGCTCTCTATTCAATATAAAGACTTTGCAGTTTGGCAGCAATCGGACATTCAGAAACGGAACATCAAGAGCCAGGAAGCGTATTGGCTGGATCAGTTTCACGGTGATATTCCTGTACTGGATATGCCTGCGGATTATGAGCGGCCTGCCATACGCGATTACGAAGGCGAATCATTTGAATTTCTTATACCCGAACACTTGAAACAGCGTTTAAGCCAAATGGAAGAAGACACAGGAGCAACACTGTATATGATTTTATTGGCAGCCTATACGATTCTTTTATCCAAATACAGCGGACAAGAAGATATTATCGTAGGAACGCCATCTGCCGGGCGGACTCATTTGGATGTAGAGCCGGTCGTGGGAATGTTCGTCAATACGTTAGTCATTCGCAATCACCCGGCGGGCCGTAAAACATTTGATGCCTACTTAAACGAAGTAAAAGAAAACATGCTGAACGCCTATAAAAATCAAGACTATCCATTGGAAGAATTAATTCAGCATCTGCATCTTCCAAAAGATTCAAGCCGTAATCCTTTATTCGATACGATGTTTGTGCTGCAAAATCTTGATCATGCTGAATTGACTTTCGATTCCCTTCAACTCAAGCCGTATCCATTTCATCATCCGGTTGCCAAATTCGATTTGACCTTGTCGATTCAGGCAGACCGCGACAACTATCAAGGACTGTTTGAATATTCGAAAAAACTGTTTAAGAAAAGCAGAATCGAGGTTTTATCAAACGACTACTTACACATCCTATCGGCGATTTTGGAACAGCCAAGCATTCTAATCGAACATATCGGATTGAGCGGCAGCAATGAGGAAGAAGAGAACGCGCTTGATTCTATTCAATTGAACTTTTAGGGAAAAGCATTATTTCTTTAAAATATATAAAATGAGGTGCTCCAATGTCGGTATTTAAAACTCAAGAAACGTACTGGGAAAACCTGTTTGATGAAGAAGACGGCCTAAGCGCATTCCCTTACTTTAAAGCAGCGGATAAAGCGTCGTTGGCCCGTACCGGCTACCAGGAAAAATGCATCTGCCGTTCCTTATCTCCGGAAGTATCTCAAAGAATCATGACAATGGCGAATCATTCCGATATGGCCGCCTATCTGATTTTATTGGCGGGTATTGAATGCTTGTTGTATAAATATACGGATCAAACGAGCCTGATTCTTGGCATTCCGACGGTATCGAAGCAAAAAGCCGGCCAGTCAGCCGTTAACAACATTGTCCTCTTAAAAAATACGCTTTCAAACGAGAGCACATTTAAAACCGTATTCGGGCAGCTGAAAGAAGCCGTTAATGATTCTCTGAAAAATCAAAACCTGCCGTTTAGAAAAATGGTCCGGCATCTGAGCGTGCAATACAATGACGAGCATTTGCCTTTGATTCATACCGTCGTTTCGCTTAACGAAATTCATTCCTTGCAATTTAAAGAAGATACTGCAGCCGATACGCTGTTTCACTTTGATTTGGAGAACAACGGGATTCATTTGAAGCTTTTTTATAACGGCAATCTGTACGATGAGCACTATATCAATCAAATTGTATCCCATTTGGATCAGCTGCTGTCTGTGATCCTGTTTCAGCCTCAAGCCGCGATCCATACGGCAGAGATCTTACCGGAAGCGGAAAAACAGAAGCTATTGTTTGATTTTAACGACACCGTCAGAGATTTCTCCGGGAGCAGAACAGTCTATCAATTATTTGAAGAGCAGGCAGAAAGAACGCCTGAGCATACGGCCGTCAAGTTTAAAAACGACCATTTGACGTACAGGGAACTGAATGAGAAGGCGAACCGTTTGGCAAGAACATTGCGTAATTGCGGGGTTCAACCCGATACGTTAGTCGCCATTCTCGCTGATCGTTCATTAGAGATGATCGTATCCATTATAGCCGTTTGGAAGGCAGGGGGCGCTTATGTGCCCCTGGATCCTGACTATCCAAAAGAGCGGCTTCAATATTTGCTTCATGATGCGGATGCAGACGTTCTCCTTGTTCAGCATCATTTAAAAAACAGTCTCGCCTTTGACGGACCGGTGATCGATTTGAATGATGAAACATCATACCATGCCGATTGCTCATTGTTATCACCAGTAGCGGAACACAGCCATTTAGCCTATGTCATTTATACGTCGGGTACTACAGGAAAGCCGAAAGGGGTCATGGTTGAACACGGCGGCATTGTAAACTCGCTCCAATGGAAGAAGGCGTTTTTTAAGCATTCTCCGGCGGATCGCGTGCTTGTCTTGTACCCGTATGTTTTTGATGCGTTCATTTTAAATTTCTTCGGCCCGCTCATCTCGGGAGCAACTTTGCACCTTTTGCCTAATGAAGAGAATAAAGAAACTTTCGCCATTCAAAATGCCATAAAACAAGAGAGAATTACTCATTTCTCAACTTCTCCCCGTCTTCTGAAAACGATGATCGAACAGATGAACAGAGAGGATTTCATCCATGTTCAGCATGTTGTTGTAGGCGGTGAGCAGCTGGAAACAGATACAGTTGAGAAGCTGCATTCTCTGCAGCCTCGCATTCGGATCAATAATGAATACGGACCGACAGAAAACAGCGTGGTATCTACATTTCACCCTGTTCAGTCCGCTGATGAACAGATCACAATCGGCAGCCCGGTGGCCAACCATCAAGCTTATATTTTAGGAGCGCACCATCAAATCCAGCCGATCGGCGTACCGGGAGAGCTGTATGTCGGAGGAGCGGGAGTGGCCCGCGGCTACCTCAATCGGCCTGAATTGACGGAGGAAAAATTTGTGGAGCATCTGCATGTCCCTGGTCAAAAGATGTATAAAACGGGGGATCTCGCCAGATGGATGCCAGATGGACGGATTGAATATTTAGGGCGGATTGATCATCAAGTGAAAATTCGCGGCTACCGGATTGAGATCGGCGAGGTAGAGGCAGCCATGTTCAATCTGGAAAACGTTCGTGAAGCCGCAGTCGTCGCGCGGGAAGGCGCAGACGGGGCCAAACAATTGTATGCCTATTATGTCGGCGAGGCTTCTTTGACCGCTGCGCAGTTCAGAGAAGACTTATCCCGGGAACTGCCGAATTATATGATTCCCTCCCGTTTTATCCCTTTGGAACGCATTCCGCTCACTTCCAATGGAAAGATTGATCTGAAAGCTTTGCCTGCTGCTGACGAAAATACGCGGACGGAAAACGAATACATACCCCCGCGGAACACAATAGAAGAACTGCTGGCGTCCATCTGGCAAGAAGTATTAGGGGCAGAACGTATAGGAATTCTGGATAATTTCTTTGATTTTGGCGGAGATTCGATTAAATCAATTCAGGTGTCATCCAGATTGTATCAAGCCGGATACAAGGTTGATATGAAGCATTTGTTTAAACACCCCTCGATTGCTGAACTTAGTCAGTTTGTAGCGCCGGTCAGCAGGGTGGCTGATCAAGGAGAAGTGAATGGCGGAACCAAGCTGACCCCGATACAGCATTGGTTTTTTGAGCAAAAAATGCCGCATGCACACCATTACAATCAGGCCGTCATGTTATATTCGGCGGAAGGCTTTCAAGAGGCTCCGCTTCGCCGGACGATGGAACGGATCGCGTCGCATCACGATGCCTTGAGGATGATTTTTGAAAAAACGCCGGATGGATACGCTCCGCGAATTACAGGAACAGATGAAAGTGAACTATACCATCTGGAAGTGATGAATTATAAAGGGGAAACCGAACCGGCTCAAGCGATTGCCGATAAAGCGAATGAGATTCAAAGCAGCATGGTATTAGACAAAGGGCCATTGATGAAGCTCGGTTTGTTCCAATGTCCGGACGGAGATCATTTGCTGATTGCAATTCATCATTTGCTGATTGACGGAGTATCCTGGCGTATTTTACTCGAAGATTTTGCAAGCGGTTATGAACAGGCAGAACGCGGACAAACGATCCAGCTCCCGCAAAAAACAGATTCGTTTCCATTCTGGGCCGATCAATTGTCCAAATATGCGGCGGAAACCGATATGGAAGAGGAGATTGCGTATTGGACTGAGCTTTCAAGTATAAAGCCTCAGCCATTGCCTAAGGACACTATCAGCGAAAGATCGTTATTAAGAGACAGCGAAGAAGTGACGATTCAATGGACAAAAGAGGAAACGGAGCAATTATTAAAACATGCGAACCGCGCCTACAACACGGATATCAACGATCTGCTGCTGACTTCGTTAGGGCTGGCTGTTCACAAGTGGACAGGCACGGAAGACATTGTCGTGAATTTGGAAGGCCACGGGAGAGAACCGATTATTCCGGATGCTGACATTTCCCGCACGATAGGATGGTTCACAAGCCAGTACCCTGTCGTCCTGAGGATGGAAGCCGGAAAAAACCTGTCGCAGCGGATCAAGATCGTAAAAGAAGGGCTGCGCCGTATCCCTGACAAAGGAATGAATTACAGCATCATCAAATATATATCCGGGCATCCGGAAGCCGACAGCCTGCGGCTGAATCCGGAGATATCGTTTAACTATTTGGGACAATTTGACCAAGACCTGAAGCATCAGGCTTTGCGCATCTCGCCTTTTTCCACAGGGTTATCAATGAACGAAAACCAAGAGAGAACGGCCGTGCTTGATTTGAACGGCATGATTGCCGAAGGGACATTATCACTGACACTGAGCTACAGCAGCAAACAATACGAAAGATCTACTATGGCGCAATTTGCCCGGGGGTTGAAAGAAAGTCTGCAAGAAGTCATTGCGCATTGCGTAAGCCAGCAGCAGACTTCTCTCACACCAAGTGACATCCTGTTAAAAGATATCTCAATCGACGAACTGGAACAGCTTTTGGAGCAGACGCGTGAATTAGGCGAAGCGGAAAATATTTATCCATTAACGCCGATGCAGAAGGGCATGCTGTTTCACAGCTTATTTGATCCGAATTCAGGTGCTTATTTTCAGCAAACGATGTTTGATCTGCATGGAGATCTGGAGATTGATTCATTTTCAAAAAGCTTGGACGGCTTATCGCAAAAATATGACATTTTCCGCACGAATTTTTACAGAGGCTGGAAGGATCAGCCGCTCCAAATCATATTCAAAACGAAAAAAATCGGTTTTCAATTCAATGACTTACGAGAGATGAAGGAATCACAAAAAGAAGCGATGATTCAGCAGTATGCCAGAGAAGATAAGATGCGGGGGTTCGACTTAGAAAAAGGCGCGTTAATGCGGTTATTCATCCTTCGTACGGATGAAAAAACATACCGTTTTATCTGGAGTTTCCACCATATTTTGATGGACGGCTGGTGCCTGCCGCTGATTACAAAAGAAATATTCGAGAATTACTTTGCCTTGCTTCAGCAAAAGCAGCCTGAACAATCATCAATTACTCCGTACAGTCAATATATTGAATGGCTCGGCCGGCAAGATGCGAAAGAGGCCACGGCTTATTGGGATAAGTACTTGGAGGGATATGAGGAGCAAACTGGCCTTCCTAAGGATCACCATGCAGCGGAAGACGGACGATACGTTCCTGAAAAAGTGGCGTGTGACATAAGCTCCGATCTCACTTCGAAAATGAAGCGGACGGCAGGCAAGCATCATGTCACGCTGAACACGCTGCTGCAGACAGCATGGGCGGTTTTGCTGCAGAAATATAACCGAAGCCGGGACGTTGTGTTTGGAAGTGTTGTATCCGGAAGACCTGCTGGAATTCCAAACGTGGAAACCATGATCGGCTTATTCATTAACACCATTCCCGTCCGGTTCCGGTGTGAAGCAGGGACAACGTTTGCCGGGCTTATGAAAGAGGCGCAGGAAAGGGCTGTAGCGTCTCAACAATTTGAGACGCACCCGCTGTACGATATTCAAGCGCGTACAACGCAAAAGCAAGATTTAATTACACATTTAATGATATTCGAAAATTATCCGGTTGATCAGTATATGGAAAGTATAGGCCGCCAGAACGGAACATCCATCAAAATTTCCAACGTACAGATGGAAGAACAGACCAACTACGATTTTAATTTGACCGTTATACCGGGCGACGAGATGAACATCTCTTTTGAATACAATGCAAATGTGTATGAGCGGGCAAGCATAGAGCGGGTTCGGGAACATTTCATGCAAATCCTGCATCAAGTCGTGACAGATGCGGATATCCGGGTGGATCAAGTGGAATTGTTAACGGAAGGCGAAAGAAAAACCCTTCTGCAGACGCTTAACGACACGGCCGCGCCGTTTCCGCAGACGCCGGTTCATCAATTATTTGAAGAGCAATCGCAGCGTACGCCCGATCAAGCAGCCGTCATTGATAAGGATAGGCAGCTCACGTACGGAGAGCTCAATAAGCGGGCCAACCGCCTGGCGCGAACGTTAAGAGCGAAAGGAGTGCAGACGGATCAGCCTGTAGCCATCATCACAAGAAACAGCATCGAATCGGTGGTCGGAATCCTTGCCGTTTTAAAATCAGGCGGAGCCTATGTCCCTATAGATCCGGAATATCCGCAAGACCGCATCCGGTATATGCTGGATGACTCCCAAGCCGGAATCGTTTTAATGCAGCGGGATGTCAGGAAACAGCTTGCCTATGAAGGCGCCACGGTTTTACTTGATGATGAAAGTTCTTATCACCAAGATGACTCTGACCTTGCTCCGATAAATAATGCGAGCCATTTGGCATATGTCATTTATACGTCAGGTTCCACAGGCCGGCCAAAAGGCGTACTAATCGAGCACCGAGGCTTGACCAATTATATTTGGTGGGCGAAAGAGGTTTATGTAAAAGGCGAGAAAGCCAACTTCCCATTGTATTCGTCAATTTCTTTTGATCTGACGGTGACTTCTATTTTCACGCCGCTTGTCACAGGCAATGCAATCATCGTCTATGACGGAGAGGATAAAACAGCTCTGCTTGAATCGATTGTGCGGGACCCGAGGGTGGATATCATTAAATTGACCCCGGCCCATTTGCAGGTTTTGAAAGAAATGAACATTGCCGATCAAACGGCTGTCCGAAGAATGATTGTGGGCGGGGAAAACTTAAGCACCCGGTTAGCCCGCAGCATTCATGAACAGTTCGAAGGCCGGATTGAAATATGCAATGAGTACGGACCGACGGAAACCGTTGTCGGCTGCATGATTTACCGTTATGATGCCGCAAAGGACAGACGGGAAGCGGTACCGATCGGAACCGCTGCGGCAAACACGAGCATTTACGTTCTTGATGAAAATATGAAACCCGCACCGATCGGTGTCCCGGGAGAAATCTATATCAGCGGCGCCGGTGTGGCAAGAGGATATTTGAACCGTCCCGAATTAACGGCAGAGAAATTTGTCGATGACCCGTTTGAGCCCGGAGCGAAGATGTATAAGACCGGAGATTTGGCGAAGTGGCTGGCGGACGGAAACATTGAATATGCGGGCAGAATAGATGAACAAGTGAAAATCAGAGGCTATCGTATCGAATTAGGCGAGATCGAGGCGGCACTGCTTCAAGAAGAAGCGATCAAGGAAGCTGTCGTTACAGCCAGAGAGGACGTCCACGGATTTAAACAATTGTGTGCATATTACGTGAGCGGCGGGCAAACAACGGCAGCCCGGCTCCGGAAACAATTGTCTCAAACCCTTGCAAGTTATATGGTTCCGGCTTATTTTATCGAGCTTGATGAAATGCCTTTAACTTCTAACGGAAAAATAAACAAAAAAGGGCTGCCTGCTCCGGATTTCGAGCTGCAGGACAGAGCAGAGTATAAAGCTCCCCGAACAAAAGCGGAAGAAATATTAGTTTCTGCCTGGGAATCGGTATTAGGCGCTGAAAACGTCAGTATTCTTGATAATTTCTTTGATCTTGGCGGAGATTCCATTAAATCCATTCAAGTATCCTCCAGATTAAATCAGCAAGGATACAAAATGGAAATCAAAGACTTGTTTCAATATGCAACAATTGCAGATTTGAGTCCGCATATCAAGCAGAATCTGCGTATAGCCGATCAAGGTGAGGTCAAAGGAAAAGTCAGCCTGACTCCTATTCAGCATTGGTTCTTTGATCACATAACGACAGATCAGCATTATTACAATCAAGCCGTCATGCTGCATGCGCCGGAAGGTTTTCAGGAAACGCAGCTTCGTCAAACCCTGCAAAAGCTTGCTGAACATCACGATGCGCTCCGCATGACGTTCCGGACTACAGAAAATGGCTGTGAGGCACAGAATGAAGAAATCGCCCAAAGCGGACTGTACCGCTTAGACGTCCTGAATCTGAAAGAAGATTCCGATCCGGGACGGACAATTGAAGCCAAAGCTGATGAGATACAAAGCAGTATGCGTTTAAGTGATGGGCCGTTAATGAAAGCCGGGTTGTTTCAATGCGCAAATGGAGATCATTTGCTCATTGCCATCCATCATTTGATTATAGACGGGATTTCATGGCGCATTTTACTGGAAGATATCGTTAGCGGCTACAAGCAAGCCGAGAACGGGCGAGTAATTCAACTGCCGCAAAAAACAGACTCTTTCCAATTATGGGCTAAGAGACTGTCAGAATATGCGCAAAGTGAAACCATAAAACAAGAACAGGAATATTGGACAAAGATCGAACAAACCGAAGTCAAACCGCTGCCTAAAGATTTTCATAAAGCTCATACAACTGCAAAAGACAGTGAAACAGCAACTGTGGAATGGACGAAAGAGGAAACGGAGCTCTTATTAAAACAAGCGAATCGCGCTTATAACACGGAAATAAACGATTTGCTCTTAACTTCTCTGGGTCTTTCCATATCGCATTGGTCAGGACTGGAACAAATTCCGATTCATTTAGAGGGACACGGCCGAGAACAGATTATACAGGATATAGATATCTCCCGCACGGTCGGGTGGTTTACAAGTCTGTATCCGGTTGTGCTGCACGCGCAGCCGGGCAAAGAAATCTCTGATTATATCAAGACGACCAAAGAAGGATTGCGCCAAATTCCGCATAAAGGGATCGGATATGGAATAGCAAGGTACTTAAGCGGCGGAATGCCATCGAAACTTGATCCTGAGATCAGCTTTAACTATCTGGGACAGTTTGACCAAGATTTACAGCAGCATGGGGTTCAATTATCTTCTTATTCTTGCGGTTCAGACTCAAGCGGAAATCAAGAAAGACCGTATGTATTGAATATAAACGGAATGATCACCGAGGGCCGGTTGAGGCTTACGATCAGCTACAGCAGCAAACAGTACGCAAAAGAAACGATCATGCGGTTATCGGAAACGATTCAAAGCCGCCTGCGGACCATCATTACGCATTGCGTTCATAAAGAACAATCGGAACTGACGCCAAGCGATATTTTGTTAAAAGGCATGTCCATTGACGAATTGGATCAGCTCCTCATTCAACTGCCGCATGCAGGTGAGGTTGAAAACGTGTATCCGCTCACTCCGATGCAGAAAGGAATGCTCTTCCACAGCCTGCTGGACGAGGCCTCAAGTTCTTATTTTGAACAAGCATCGTTCGATTTGCAGGGAGAGTTAAAGATTGATTGGTTTAAAGCAAGCCTTGAACGATTATTTGAAACATACGCCGTGCTCAGAACCCGTTTTTACAGCGGCTGGAACGATACTCCTTTACAAATTGTCTATAAAACGCAAACACCGCAAATTCATTATGCAGATTTGCGTGATAGAGAGGAGCACCTGAGAGAGGATGCAATCGCAGCCTATCAAAGAGAAGATAAGGCAAAAGGATTTGACTTGGCTCGGGATCGGCTGATGCGCATAGCGATTTTCCGTATGGAAGACCGCAAATATCATTTGATTTGGAGCTTCCATCATATTGTGATGGATGGCTGGTGCCTGTCTCTTATCACGAAGGAAGTGTTTGATCATTATAGCGCCTTACAGGAAGGCAGGGAACCAGAACCGTCATCGGCAGCTCCTTACAGCGACTATATCGAGTGGCTTGACCGCCAAGATCAGGGAGCGGCAAAGCGGTACTGGAGCGGGTATCTTGAAGGATATAAAGGTGAAACCACGCTTCTTCATAAAATAGAGCAGCATGAACAAAAAGAATACGCCTATGCCAATGTGATCTGCCGATTTAATCACGAACAGACAAAACAATTACAGCAGATCGCAAATCAGCATCAGGTTACATTAAATACGTTGATCCAAACGTTATGGGGAGTTTTATTACAGAAATACAGCGGGTCCGCAGACGTTGTCTTCGGCAGTGTTGTGTCGGGAAGGCCGGCGGAAATTCCTGATGTGGAACAGATGATCGGCCTGTTCATCAATACCATTCCGGTTCGCATCCGCTGCGATGAAGACAGCACTTTTGCTGATACGATGCAAATGGTTCAACAAAACGCGCTGGCTTCCCAATCGTACGATACCTATCCTTTATACGAAATTCAGGCCCAAACGGAACAAAAGCAAAACTTAATTGATCATATCATGATCTTTGAAAATTATCCGATAGGGCAGCAAGTCGAAGAGGGTCATGATGCTGCGGATTTAAATATCGTGAATTTCCATATAGAAGAACATACTCATTACGATTTTAATGTAGTTGTCATTCCTGGCGAACAACTCACCATTCATTTTGATTTCAACCAAAATGAATATGGACAATCAGAGGCAGAGCGGATTCGCGGACATTTTGAACAGCTCATTCACCAAATTTTGCAGCAGCCGTCTGTCAAAATAGAAGAAATGGAACTACTGACGCAGCAAGAAAAAGAACAGCTGCTCACTCCGCTTTCCGGGGGAACAGAGAAGCCTGAATACGAAACGATTCATACTATGTTTGAACGCCAGGCGGCACAAACGCCGCAAGAAATCGCAATTCAATACGAAGGGGCGGAGATTTCTTACAAAGAGCTGAACGAAACGGCCAATAAACTGGCGCGGATTCTCCGTAAGCGAGGTGTGAAGCATCAGGAGCCGGTGGCTGTGATCGCCGGGCGTTCACCATCATTAGCGATTGCTGTTTTAGGCATTTTAAAAGCGGGCGGTGCCATTGTTCCGATTGATCCGAGCCATCCTGCCGAACGAATCCGCTATATCATTGAAAACAGCAGCTGCACTCATGTTGTGACAGAGAAAGACCGGTCAGTCCCCGAGGCAGCAACGCAGATTGTCACATTCATAGAAGAAGCGGAGACAGAACCGGACGGGAGCAATGTGCAGACGATAAACACGGCGGAGGATCTGCTTTACGTTATTTATACATCAGGAACGACGGGGAAACCGAAGGGTGTGCTGCTTGAACATAGAAATATGGCCAATTTGCTGTATGACCAATTTACAAACTCAGGCATCGATTTCAAAACCAATGTGCTTCAATACGCATCTCCGGCATTTGACGTCTGCTATCAAGAGCTGTTTTCAGCCCTGCTCAGCGGCGGCACACTCCACATCGTGCCTGAATCAATAAAGCGGGACGCGGCTCAGCTGTTTTCGTTTATTAATAAACATCAGACGGACATCGTCTTTTTCCCGACTGCTTTTGCCAAAATGCTTTTTAACGAAGAGAGCTATGCATATTCATTTCCGCGCTGTGTGAAGCACTTGATTACAGCAGGAGAACAATTGACAGTATCCCGTTTATTTCAGAAAGTGCTCCGCACACACGGCTTGCATTTGCACAATCATTACGGTCCGTCAGAAACTCATGTAGTGTCGACGTATACCATTCAACCGGGAGATGATATTCCTGAATATCCGCCGATCGGCAAACCGATATGCCATAACAATATGTATGTCATCAGCAAGAACAAACAGCTTCAGCCCTTCGGCATTGCGGGAGAACTGTATATTTCCGGAGCAAATACCGGGAGAGGCTATGTGAATAACCCGACTTTAACGGGAGAGAAATTTTTACCTGATCCGTTCAGAGAGGGAGCCGTTATGTACCGCACCGGAGATTTGGCAAGGCTGCGTGAGGACGGGCAAATCGAATACCTCGGCCGCATTGATGATCAGGCGAAAATAAGGGGCTACCGGATCGAACCGAAAGAAGTTGAAGTCATATTGGCCAATCACCCGGCGGTGAGAGAAGCAGCCGTCCTTATTCAAAAAAACGCTTTGGGTGAAAATGAATTGTGCGCGTACTGCAGCGTCTCAAAAGCGACTGATCCTTCAGCATTACGGAAAGATCTGGCCAAAAACCTTCCTGACTATATGATTCCCGTGAAATGGGCTTTTGTTGAATCGATTCCGCTCACGGCAAACGGAAAAGTCGACCGCAAAGCATTGCCGGCACCAGAAGGAGGCGTGCAAACGGGGGGCGAATACGTTGCTCCCCGTACAGCGGCGGAAGCGCAGCTGGCGCATATCTGGAAAGAGGTGCTTGGACTTCCGCGTATCGGCGTGAAAGACAATTTCTTCGACATCGGCGGTCACTCGCTGCGGGCAACGACGCTGACGGCGAAGCTGCACAAAGAGATGGGGGTCAGCCTGCCGCTGCGGGAAGTGTTCCGATCGCCAACAATTGAAGAAATGGCAGAAACGATTACCGGAATGAAACACACAGCATATACATCTATCCCGACCGTTGAAGCAAAAGAATACTATGCCGTCTCCTCGGCGCAGAAACGGCTGTACATTTTGAATCAGCTGAAAGGCGGAGAGCTGAGCTACAACATGCCGAGTGTCATGAGAGCCGATGGAGCTCTGGATCGGGAACTTGTCGAGAAGGCGATCCGCAAGCTGATTCAGCGCCATGAAACGCTGCGTACCGGCTTTGAACTGATAGATGGAGAACCGGTGCAGCGGATCTATGACGACGTCCCATTTGCAGTGGAATTCACTCAAGCGAAAGAAGAACAGGCGGAAGCCCTCGTTCATGGGTTTGTGCGGGCATTTGACTTGGAGAAAGCGCCGCTGCTGCGGGTAGGACTGATCGAGCTTGCAAAAGACCGCCATTTGCTGCTGTTTGACATGCATCATATCATTTCAGACGGCGTATCTATCAAGAATTTGATTGAAGAGTTCGTTTCATTATATGAAGGAAAAGAATTGCCGCCATTGCGGATTCAGTATAAAGATTATGCGGCGTGGCAGCTGTCGGATATGCAAAGCGAACGGATGAAGAAACAGGAAGCGTACTGGCTGGATATGTTCAGCGGAGAGGTTCCGGTGCTGGATATGCCAACCGACTACGGAAGACCGGCTGCGCGGAGCTTTGAAGGAGGACAAATCGAGTTTGTCATCGGACCGGAGTTGACGGAACAGCTGAAAGGCTTGGCGGTGAAGAGCGAAAGCACGCTGTACATGGTGCTGCTGGCTGCTTATACGACCATGCTGGCCAAATACAGCGGGCAAGAAGACATCGTAGTAGGCAGCCCGATTGCCGGAAGAACCCATTCGGATTTGGAAAGCTTAATCGGCATGTTCGTGGGCACACTGGCGATACGAACGAATCCGGTCGGGGAAAAAACATTCCGGGAGTACGTGCAGGAAGTCAAAGAGCATACATTAAAAGCGTACGAAAACCAGGAGTATCCATTCGACGAACTGGTGGACAAGCTGAATGTGTCCCGGGATTTCAGCCGCCATCCGCTGTTTGACACGATGTTCATATGGCAAAACACAGAACGGGGAGAATTGAGCCTCGATGATGTGCGTTTTACCCCTTATCCGGACAACCATGCGATGGCGAAGTTCGACCTGACGTTCCAAGCGGCAGAAAATGAAGACGGAATTACAGGTATGATCAGTTACGCGGCGGCGCTGTACAAGCAGGAAACTGCGGAACGCATGGCAAAGCACTTTATCCAATTGATCGAGGCGATTGCGAATGATCCGCAGGCGCCGCTTTCATCGCTGGAGATGATCACCGCGAAGGAGAAAGAGCAGATTGTGGAGAGATGGGGTCAACCGGCGATAGACTGCCCACGGGACAAAACAATTCACCAATTGTTCGAGGAGCAGGCGGAGCGCACGCCGGAACATACGGCCGCAGTTTACGAGAAAAGCCGATTCACATACCGTGAGCTGAATGAGCGGGCCAACCGCCTGGCGCGGATTTTAAGAAGCGAAGGCGTACAGCCTGACCAGCCTGTGGGTATTCTGGCAGAACGTTCTCTGGAAATGATCGTGGGGATTATGGCGATCCTGAAAGCCGGGGGCGCGTATATGCCGATGGATCCGGACAGTCCGCAGGAACGCATCCGCTATATTCTGGAGGATTCAGGAGCAAAGGTTCTGCTGGCACAGCCCCATTTACAAGATCGTGTATCCTTTGCCGGAGAGATTTTACTGCTGAATAACGAACGAATGAACAGCGGGGACGGCTCGAATCTGGTGACGGCAGCCGGACCGGATCACTTGGCGTATGTGATCTACACATCAGGCACAACCGGCAAGCCAAAAGGCACGCTGATTGAGCATCGCCAGGTCCTTCATTTGATGGAGGGGCTCCGCGGACAAGTGTACGGTGCTTATGATTCGGGATTGCGTGTGTCTCTGTTGGCACCGTACTATTTCGACGCATCGGTCAAGCAAATTTTCGCGGCACTGTTAGGGGGACATGCACTGTATATCGTCCCTAAAGCATCAGTATCAGACGGTTATGCCTTGTCAAACTATTATCGCACCCACCGCATTGACGTAACAGACGGAACACCGTCACATTTGCAATTGCTTATCGCTGCAGACAGCCTTCATGGGATAACGATCCGGCACATGCTTATTGGAGGAGAGGCGCTCCCGCAGGCGACGGCGGCGCAATTGCTTGAATTGTTCGCTTCGAACGGGTCATCAATGCCGCTCATAACCAATGTATACGGTCCGACGGAAACCTGTGTGGATGCATCGGTCTTTCATATCGTACCGGAGACATTGGCATCCGCTGACGACGGCGGTTACGTGCCGATCGGCAAGCCGCTGGGCAACAACCGTGTGTATATTGTTGATTCCCATGATCGGATGCTGCCTATAGGTGTAAAGGGTGAGCTGTGCATCGCCGGAGACGGAGTAGGACGAGGGTATCTGAACTTGCCTGAATTAACGGGCGAAAAGTTTGTGGCCGATCCGTTTGTAATCGGAGAGCGGATGTATAAAACAGGCGATCTTGCCCGTTACCTGCCGGATGGAAACATTGAATATGCCGGAAGAAAGGATCATCAGGTCAAAATTCGCGGTTACCGGATCGAACTTGGCGAGGTGGAAGCCGCTCTTCTCAACATCGAGCATGTACAAGAAGCGGTGATCCTGGCCAGAGAAAATGCAGAGGGGCAAAGCGATTTGTATGCCTATTATACAGGGGAGAAGTCACTGCCGATCAATCAGCTTAAAGAAAAACTCTCCGATCAAATACCAGGCTACATGGTTCCTTCATACTTGATGCAGCTGGAGCAAATGCCGTTAACCTCCAATGGAAAAGTGAATCGCAGCGCGTTACCGCTGCCTGAAGCAGGCTTGCAGACCGGGATTGACTATGTTGCTCCAAGGACAAAACCGGAAGAGCAGCTGGTTCACATCTGGAAAGAAGTATTGAAGGTAGAACAAGTCGGCGTCAAAGATAACTTTTTCGATCTCGGCGGGCATTCGTTACGGGGGATGACGCTCGTTACCAAGATCCATAAGCAATTCGACAAAAGCATTTCATTGAGAGAAGTGTTTCAATACCCGACGATTGAAGAAATGGCGAGGGTCATTGCAGGCGCGGAAACCAGCGGACCGGATGAAATCCCTGTTGCAGAAGCCAAAGATGTTTATCCTGTATCTTCTGTACAAAAGATGGTTTACCTGTCTACACAAATTGAAGGCGGAGAACTAAGTTACAACATGCCGGGGATTTTGACATTGGAAGGCAGGATCGACATGAATCGTTTACAATCTGCGTTCCAAAGTCTGATCCAGCGCCATGAATCGCTACAAACCGGATTTGAAATGGTCCGCGGAGAGCTGGTGCAGGTGATCAAGCCGCAGGCGGATTTCTCTATAGAAAGGTACAAAGCAGCTGATGAGCAGGTCGAGGAGCTGTTCCGCAATTTCGTGCGGCCTTTCGATCTCAGTCAGGCTCCATTGCTTCGGGCCGGACTCATCGAATTAGAACAGGACAGACATGTTTTCATGTTTGACATGCATCATATCGTTTCAGACGGCGCTTCTATGAATATTTTTGTTGAAGAACTGATTCAATTGTATGACGGCAAAGAATTAACCCCGCTCCGGATTCAATACAAAGATTACACTGTATGGCAGCAGCAGGCGGAGCAGAGGGAACGCATCAAGAGGCAGGAGAACTATTGGCTGAACGTATTTCATGAGGAACTCCCGCCATTTGAGCTGCCGAAAGATTTTGCCAGACCGCGAATTCGAAGATTTGAAGGCAAGCGATACAATTTCGCTCTCGATGAGACCGTGGTCCAGGGGATAAAACAGATGGAAGAATTGACCGGATCGACCGCTTACATGATCTTGCTGTCAGCCTATAACATACTGCTGGCCAAATACAGCGGTCAGGAAGATATCGTCGTCGGTACGCCTATTGCGGGAAGAATGCATGAAGATTTACAGCATATTATCGGGATGTTTGTGAATACGCTGGCCATCCGTACGGCCCCGGCTGGAGAAAAGACCTTTATGGACTATGTAACGGAAACAAAAGAAACGATGCTGAAAGCTTATGAAAATCAAGAATATCCTTTTGAAGAATTAGTTGAGAAACTGGGAGTGAAACGGGACTTAAGCCGTAGTCCGTTATTCGATACGATGTTTGTTCTGCAAAATACGGAACAAACGGATATCGAATTGGACTCTCTCGCGGTCAGACCATATGAACAAACAAATACGGCGGCCAAATTTGATTTACAGCTGACCTTCGTGATGAATCCGCACGAGATACAAGGAAGCTTTGAGTACTGCACGAAGCTGTTCAAACAGAAAACCATCGCTACGCTGAGCAAGGATTACGCCATGATTCTGTCGGCGATCATAAAAGACCCATCGATTCCTTTAAAAGAAATTCAATTAAGTGAGAAAGTAAACAAAAGTGAACACTTTGCAAGCGAAATCGAATTGAATTTCTAAAAACGGCCGGTACCGGCTGTCCCCGGCATGGTGTTTTTACGGGGACAGCCATCAGCCGGCTAAAACTTACTGGAGGGATATTAATGTCAGAATTTAAGCAACAGGAGTTGTTCTGGAGCAGCATGTTCGATGCGGAAGATCGTCCCAGTGCAATCCCTTCGTTTCAAATGTCGGACTCAACAATAGAGCACGATGCGCCGAGTGCACCCAACCGTATTCACAGTTCATTGAGCTCCGATGTATCCCTGCGCATCATGAAGATGACGAATAAATCGCCAATGGCCGTTTATATGGTTCTCCTGGTCGGAATCGAGTGTCTTTTGTACAAATATACGGGGGAAGAGGGCGTTATTGTAGGTGTTCCGACCTTTGAAGACGAAACCGATGAAGACCTTCGTTTAGATCAAGTCATGTTAATCAAACAAAACATAAATGCGGATGGCACGTTTAAATCCATATTTAATGAATTCAAGCATACGCTGAACGGAGCCATCTTACATCAGCACGTTCCTTTCGATAAAATGGCCGGTCCATTAAATCTGAACTACGATTCAAATCATTTGCCAATGATCCACACGATCGTATCACTAGATCAGCTTCACCCCATTCGTTTTATAGAAACGGCTGCTGCTGATACGTTATTTCAGTTTTCCATAGAAAATGATTCGATTCATTTAAAGTTAACTTATAATGAACAAGCTTATGATCGCCAGTATATGATGCAAGTGATCGAACATGTAAACCGAATTTTTTCGATTTTGTTATTCCAACCCGACCTTATGATCCGCCAGCTTAATATTCTGTCAGACTCAGAGACAAATCAACTCATCGCCTATAATCAAACGGCTGCAGAGTATCCAAGAGAAAAAACGATTCATCAATTTTTGGAGGAACAAGCGGGACGTACCCCTGATCAAACGGCTGTTGTCTACGAGGATAGCCGTCTGACGTACCGTGAATTGAATGAAAGGTCGAATCAACTCGCTCGGACACTGCAATCTGAAGGCGTGCAGCCGGATCAGCCGGTCGGGATTATGGCCGAACGCTCCCTGGATATGATTGTAGGGATCTTCGGGATCTTGAAAGCCGGCGGGGCGTATGTACCGATTGACCCGGGCTATCCCGAGGAACGGGTTCGATACATATTGGAGGATTCGGATACGAAGTTGTTACTCGTGCAGAATCAGTCGCAAGAGAGAGTACCTTTTACGGGAAAAGTGCTGGATATGAAAGATCCGCAAAACTTTTGTGAAGACGGGTCGAATGTAGAGCCGGCTGCTGGTCCGGATCATCTGGCCTATGTTATTTATACATCGGGTTCAACGGGCAAGCCGAAAGGGGTTATGGTTGAGCACCGGTCGGTCATCAATCGGCTGGTGTGGATGCAGGAAAAATACCCTCTCGATGAGCGGGATGCAATTCTGCAAAAAACTGCGATCACCTTTGATGTATCAGTGTGGGAACTGTTCTGGTGGACGATGGCAGGTTCTAAACTGGTGCTGCTGCCAAGCGGAGGAGAAAAGAATCCCGAGCTGATTTTAGATACAATTGCACAAAAAGGTGTCAGCACAATGCATTTTGTACCGGCGATGCTGCATGCCTTCCTGGAATCCATGGATCAGAAGCCAAGCGGGATGTTGAAACAAAAATTAGCGTCATTAAGACATGTGTTTGCAAGCGGGGAGGCTTTGAAGCCTGTACATGTCGCAGGCTTCAAACGCATCATCACGTCGGTGAGCCAGGCTCAAATCATCAACTTGTACGGACCGACTGAGGCAACAATTGATGTATCATACTTTGATTGCCAGACGGAAGAAACGTATGCATCGATTCCGATAGGCAAACCGATTTCCAACATTCAATTGTATATATTACATGCTGATTTGGAACATATGCAGCCGACCGGTGTAGCGGGAGAACTGTGCATAGCGGGCGATGGGCTTGCAAGGGGCTACTTGAATCGTCCCGAACTGACGGCCGAGAAGTTTGTAAACCATCCGATTGCAGCAGGAGAACGGATATACCGGACGGGAGACTTGGCAAGATGGCTGCCGGACGGCAATATCGAGTATTTGGGCCGGATTGATCACCAGGTGAAAATCCGCGGTTACCGCATTGAAATCGGCGAAGTCGAAGGCGCTTTTTTTCAGCTGCCGGCGATCAAAGAAGCCATCGTTATCGCCCGGGAAATCGATGGGGAAACATCCTTGTGCGCCTATTATACCGCACAACATGCTTTAACTGCAGGCGAGCTCCGTGAAGAGCTGTCCCGGCAGCTTCCATCCTATATGATACCTGCTTATTTCGTTCAGCTGGAAGAGATGCCGCTTACTTTCAACGGAAAAATAGACCGTAAATCCCTTCCTTCTCCAAGAGAGAATCTTACAGGCATGAACTATGAAGCTCCTCGAACAGAACTGGAAAACATACTGGCCGCGGTGTGGGAGTCGGTCTTAGGCTTAGAACGGGTCGGAATCTCAGATCATTTCTTCGAATTGGGGGGCGATTCCATTAAGTCGATTCAAGTGTCCTCAAGATTATACCAAGCCGGGTATAAGTTTGAAATCAAACACTTGTTTAAATACCCAACGATCTCCGAGCTTGTTCCATACGTAGAGCCGGTAACCCGAATCGCAGAACAAGGAGAAATTAAAGGCCGGGCGCTGCTGACACCGATTCAGCATTGGTTTTTTGACCAGAAATACCCGGAATTACACCATTATAATCAAGCGGTTATGCTTTATTGGAAAGAGGGACTGAATGAATCAAAGCTTCGGGACGTCATGAAGAAGATCACAGAGCATCACGATGCTTTGCGCATGGTCTATGTTCCGACAGAAGATGGATATGAAGCCCGAAATCGGGGGATCGAAGAAGGTGATCTGTTCAGCCTTGAAGTGATCTCATTACGCGAAGAAAAAAATGTGTCCCAGACGATAGAAACCATTTCCAATGAGATTCAGCAATCCATTCAATTAGCCGAAGGACCGCTCATGAAACTAGGATTGTTCCGGTGTCAAGAGGGAGATCATTTGCTGATTGCGGTTCATCATCTGGTCATCGACGGCGTATCGTGGAGGATTTTACTTGAGGATATAGCGGCAGCTTATGAGCAGCTCCAAAACGGCGAAGCGATCCGGCTTCCGAAGAAAACGGACTCTTACCTGTTATGGGCTGAACAGTTGAATCGTTATGCAGAAAGTCAGGAATTCGAAGCGGAAAATCAATACTGGTTCAGACAGAAACATAATCCGCAGCATACATTGCCAAAGGACAATGAACAGGAGATCGGTCTGGCCAAAGACCGGGAAACGGTCATCGTTCAATGGACCGTTGAGGAAACCGAACGTTTATTAAAAAACGCTCACCGGGCTTATTCGACCGATATGAACGATTTATTACTGACCGGTCTGGGAATTGCTATTCATCGTTGGACCGGATATGAAGACATTCTCATTGATCTTGAAGGACACGGCAGAGAGTCTATCATTCCGGATCTCGATATTTCGCGTACGGTGGGATGGTTCACAAGCCTATATCCGGTTTCGCTTCAAATCAAAGCTGATCAGGATATCCCGCAGCGGATTAAAACAGTGAAAGAAAATTTGCGTCAGATCCCCCAAAAAGGAATAGGTTACGGCCTGATCAAATATTTGTCCGATCACCCGAAGGCACATGAATGGACCAGACATCCGGAAATACGTTTCAATTATTTGGGTCAATTTGATCAAGATGTCCGGAACGGCAAGATGGAAGTATCCCCTTACTCAAGCGGGAAAACAGCCAGTGACAATCGTCCCTTGACCTATACACTTGATATCAACGGCATGATTTCAGACGGCCGATTGTCGCTGGCCATCAGCTATTGCGGCAAACAATATCAGAGAGAAACAATGGAAGCCTGTGCCGATCTCTTAAAAAACAGCCTGCAGCAAGTCATCGCACATTGTGATGCTCAAGATCAAATTCACCTGACGCCAAGCGACATTTCGTTAAAAGGTATAACGATCGGTGAATTGGATCAATTTGTGCAGCAGACGAGTCATCTCGGTGACATTGAAAATATATACCCATTAACCCCGATGCAGAAAGGAATGTTGTTCCACAGCTTGATCGATTCGGCTTCCGAAGCTTACTTTGAACAAGCCGCTTTTGATCTGAAAGGATTCTTGGATATCGATGCATTCAGGATGAGTTTGGCGCATCTGGCCGAAAAATATGACATTCTTCGGACTCTTTTTTATACAGAATGGAAAGATCAGCCTTTGCAGATTGTATTCCGGCAAAAGCCGATTGAAACGGACGTTGAAGATATTCGCAGCATGAACAGTCACCAGCGCAGCGAGTTTATTGCCGATTTTGCAAGAAGAGATAAGGCGCGGGGATTCAATCTCACCCAGGATGCTTTAATGCGCGTATCGATCCTGCGGACAGAGGAAGACCAAGCGCGATTGATATGGAGCTTTCATCATATTTTAATGGACGGCTGGTGTTTGCCTCTTGTTACGAAAGAAGTGTTTGAAACCTATTATGCGATACTCGAGCAAAGGCAGCCGAAGCGGGGAGCCGTCACTCCATACAGCCGATATATCGAATGGCTGGATCAACAAGACCACAAGCAGGCGTCAGCCTATTGGCGTAACTATTTAGAAGGTTATGAAGGGCAAACTGTTTTGTTACAAGAACAATCTTCCGGCCGGGCGAAAGGATACGAAAAAGGTGAGCATGAGTTTCGTTTAGGAAAGCGGCTCACAGACGAAATAAAACGGGCCGCAAGCCGCCAGCAAGTCACCGTCAATACATGGATACAAACCGCATGGGGCTTATTGCTGCAAAGATACAACGGGAGTCAGGATGTCGTCTTCGGCACGGTCGTATCCGGCAGACCGGCAGAAATTCCGGGAATTGAAACCATGGTCGGTTTATTTATCAATACCATTCCCGTACGTATTCATACGCAGCCTGAAATGACAGCTGCACAAGTATTGAAAATGAATCAGGAGCGGGCACTGGCTTCTCAAAAATATGATACATTTCCGCTGTATGACATTCAGGCTCAAACTGAGCAAAAGCAGCAGTTGATCAATCATATTATGGTATTTGAGAATTACCCGGTTGAGAAACAAATAGAACATATGAAGCAGGATGACAACGCATTAGACATTCTCGATTTTCATATGGAAGAACATACTCATTACGATTTTACTTTTATAGTGATGCCAGATGGAGAAATTGACATTCGTTTTGTATACAATCGCGATGTTTTTGATCAAGCAAGTGTCGAACGGATGCAGACGCATTTCATGCAAATCATGAAGCAAATGGCGGACGATCAGGACATTCGCGTTCAAGACCTTGATATCGTAACAGCGGATGAGCGATCGCTCCTGATAGATAAGTTCAACGATACGGCGGCCGAGTATCCAAAGGAAAAGACGATTCATCAATTGTTTGAAGAACAAGCGGAGCGAACGCCGGAGCACGTGGCGATTGTTTTTGAAGATAAGAAGCTGACGTATCGGGTAGTAAATGAACGCGCCAATCAGCTGGCCCGAACCTTGGTTGCCAAAGGACTTCAGGCCGAGGAGCTTGTCGGCATTATGGCGGAACGTTCACCGGAGATGGTGATAGGCATCCTTGCTATTTTGAAAGCCGGGGGCGTTTATGTACCGATCGATCCGGATTATCCGAAAGAACGCATCCATTATATGCTTGAGGATTCTAACGTCTCTATCTTATTATTGCAGCATCATCTTCTGGAAGATACCGATTATCAAAGTCATACTGTCTTCCTTGACGATCCGTCATCATACGGCGCCGAATCATCTAATCTCAATCTGAACGTGATGCCAAATCAATTAGCCTACGTTATTTATACATCAGGAACAACAGGGAATCCGAAAGGCACGCTCATTGAACATAAAAACGTGGTTCGTCTGTTATTTAACAACAAAAATGTTTTTGATTTTAACGCATCGGACACTTGGACTTTGTTTCATTCCTTCTGCTTTGATTTTTCAGTATGGGAAATGTACGGAGCGCTGCTGTATGGGGGCAAATTAGTGATTGTTCCGAAACAAATAGCAAAAAACCCGGAAAGGTATTTGCAATTGTTAAAATCGGAAGCTGTGACCATTTTAAATCAAACGCCGAGTTATTTCTATCAACTGATGCAGGAGGAGAGAGAAGATCCCGAATCCAATTTAAACATCCGAAAAATCATATTTGGCGGAGAGGCGTTAAATCCATCCTTCTTGAAAGACTGGAAGCTTAAATATCCTTTAACCCAATTAATCAATATGTACGGCATCACCGAAACCACCGTTCATGTCACATATAAAGAAATCACGGAACGGGAAATCGACGAGGGCAGAAGCAACATCGGACAACCTATTCCTACTCTGCAAGCGTATATTTTGGACGAATATCAGCGCATTCAGGTAATGGGCATACCGGGCGAGCTCTATGTGGCAGGAGAGGGACTGGCCAGAGGATATTTGAACCGCCCGGAATTAACGGCTGAGAAATTTGTTGAACACCCGTTTGCCGCAGGCGAAAAAATGTACAAAACGGGAGATGTCGCCCGGTGGCTGCCTGACGGCAATATCGAGTATTTGGGAAGAATTGATCATCAGGTGAAAATCCGGGGCTACCGGATTGAAATTGGCGAGGTCGAAGCGGCTTTATTGCAACTGGAATCTGTCAAAGAATCGGTCGTCATCGCGATTGAAGAAGAGGGCTCAAAGCAGCTGTGCGCCTACTTGTCAGGAGACGATTCATTAAATACGGCGCAGCTGAAGCGTCATTTACTGAACAAACTGCCCGCTTATATGATACCGGCTTACTTTGTACAAATGGAGAAGATGCCGATAACCGCAAATGGAAAAATCGATCGAAAAGCTTTGCCGGCTCCTGAGGGAAATAGGCTCACCGGAACCGAATACGAAGCGCCCGGAACGTTAATTGAAAAGCAGCTGGCCGAGATATGGAAGAACATTTTAGCACTCAGCGACCCGGGAATTAAAGATAACTTCTTTGACGTTGGCGGCCATTCGCTCAAAGTATTGCAAGTTATTCATCAAATCAACGACCGTATGGGAATCAAAATGCATTATCAAGCCGTATACGATTTTCCTACCATCGAAACAATGGCACGCGCCATTCAAGCGGCAGTTTTCGAGTCCAAGACGGATAACGTATTCGTCAAGATGAATCAGAACGGTTCAATCCCTGTGTTCTGTTTCCCGCCTTTAATCGGGTACGGGCTGGTCTATAATGAAATGGCGAAAAGACTTGACGGCCGCTGCACCGTCTATGCCGCTGATTTCTTAGAAGAGCCGTCTTACGAGCAAGAGATCGTTGACCGGTATGCAGAAAGCATGATAGGCATTCAGGAACAAGGGCCCTTTGTTTTACTCGGTTACTCCTCGGGATCGAATTTGGCTTTTGAGGTTGCCAAAGCCTTGGAGAAGCGCGGACGCATCGTATCGGACATTATGATGCTTGATTCTAAAAGAGCCGTTTCGGTGAATTATTTTTCGGAAGAGGAAACCGAAGAGATCATTCATCGGAATCTGGATATCATTCCGGATTATTATAGAGAATTATTAACCATTCCTTCCATTAAGGATAAAATCAGAAGCTATCTCACATATCACAATAAACTGATCAATTCCGGCGCGGTGAACGCCAACATTCATCATTTTCAATGCGGCGAGTTGACCGATAGAGGATGGACGCAATCAACCGCACAGCATTACCTTGAGTACAAATTAAAAGGAGACCATGTGACGATCTTTGACCCTCACAATATCGAAGAAAATACCGATGCAATTCGATCTATTATCAAAAGAATTGAAGAACGGCATCATCACGGACTTGTTCTTGAAGAACAACTGTCAATAGGATCGTTTGCCGGCGACACGAAGTTTGACAAAATGTAAATGATCCAGGGAAAAATGCCGCTGACTGCAATCGGCGGCATTTTTCATAAAAGAGGGTCAGATATTTGCAGCGTTTTCACTCTAAAAATCATTCATTTTACGCATTCTTCATGACCTGTTGTTATCATATTTTTTAAAAACCTAATATGCGGAAACAGGAGGATGTTAAGCTGATGAAAAAGTGCAGCGTATGTTTATTGATTCTTGCTTTATTATTGAGCTGTTTACCTGGGGAATATGCGAATGCGGTAAGCACTCCAATTGCAAAACATGCCGGGAATTCAAATCCGCTTATCGACCATCATCTGGGCGCAGATCCGTTTGCGCTGACCTATAACGGAAGAGTCTATATCTATATGTCAAGCGATGACTATGAATATAATAGCGACGGCACGATTAAGGATAATTCATTTGCCAATTTGAATAAAATATCCGTCATATCTTCAGCGGATATGGTGAACTGGACAGATCACGGAGCGATTCCCGCAGCGGGTGCCAATGGGGCGAATGGCGGCCGGGGGATTGCCAAATGGGCAGGAGCATCATGGGCCCCGTCAGCCGCGGTGAAAAAGATCAATGGTAAGGATAAATTTTTCCTTTATTTCGCAAACGGCGGCGGAGGTATCGGGGTTCTCACCGCAGACAGCCCGACCGGCCCATGGACAGATCCGATCGGAAAAGCGCTGGTAACGCCAAATACGCCAGGAATGTCCGGTGTTGTATGGCTTTTTGATCCGGCAGTATTCGTAGATGATGACGGTACCGGTTACCTATATGCCGGCGGAGGCGTTCCGGGCGGTTCAAATCCCGCACAGGGGCAATGGGCCAATCCTAAAACAGCAAGAGTCATGAAATTAGGGCCTGATATGACGAGTGTTGCCGGAAGTGCATCGACCATTGATGCGCCTTTTATGTTTGAAGATTCGGGAATGCATAAGTATAACGGAAAATATTACTATTCCTATTGTATCAATTTCGGGGGCGCTCACCCGGCCGATAAACCTCCAGGTGAGATCGGCTATATGACCAGCTCAAGTCCTATGGATTCTTTTTCGTATAGAGGGCACTTTCTGAAAAATCCGGGAGCATTTTTCGGAGGCGGCGGGAACAATCACCATGCTGTTTTCAATTTTAAAAACGAGTGGTATGTGGTGTATCATACTCAAACTGTCAGCTCCGCTCTTTACGGGGCCGGCAAAGGATACCGTTCTCCCCATATTAATAAGCTTGTGCATAATCCAGATGGCTCCCTGCAAGAGGTAGCGGCAAATTTTGCAGGTGTCAAACAGCTATCCAACTTGAATCCGTATCACCGGGTAGAAGCGGAAACGTTTACCTGGAACGGACGGATTTTGACAGAGGCATCCTCAGCACCCGGCGGGCCGGTCAATAATCAACATGTCACAAACATTCATAACGGAGACTGGATTGCTGTTGGAAATGCAGACTTCGGGTCAGGCGGTGCCAAGACGTTCAAAGCAAATGTAGCGTCCGCTCTTGGCGGAAAAATAGAAGTGCGGCTAGACAGTGCAAACGGTAAGCTTGTCGGAACCTTGAATGTCCCTTCGACAGGCGGAACGCAATCCTGGAGAGAAATAGAAACTGCGGTAAGCGGCGCATCCGGTGTTCACAACGTATTCTTTGTATTTACCGGAACTGGTACAGGAAACTTGTTTAATGTTGATTACTGGCAGTTTACACAAAGATAAGCAAAGGGAGACAAAGGTACGTTTTCTATGTCCATAAACGACATATGAAGGAGAGGGAAAAATGATGTCGAGCGTAAAAAAAACAATTTGTGTATTATTGGTATGTTTCACAATGCTGTCCGTCATGCTCTTAGGACCGGGAGTTACTGAAGTTTCAGCAGCAAGTGATGCAACAGTTAATATATCTGCAGAAAGACAAGTGATTCGCGGTTTTGGAGGAATGAACCACCCGGCTTGGATTGGAGACTTGACTGCAGCCCAACGGGAGACCGCTTTTGGCAATGGACAGAATCAGTTAGGTTTTTCGATCTTAAGAATTCATGTAGATGAAAATAGAAACAATTGGTACAAGGAAGTGGAGACTGCAAAGAGTGCGATCAAACATGGAGCAATCGTTTTTGCTTCCCCTTGGAATCCGCCAAACGATATGGTTGAGACTTTCAATCATAATGGTGACACATCAGCTAAGCGGCTGAGATACGATAAGTACGCCGCATACGCGCAGCATCTTAACGATTTCGTTAATTTCATGAAGAGTAATGGTGTGAATCTGTATGCGATTTCTATGCAAAACGAACCTGATTACGCTCACGAATGGACATGGTGGACGCCCCAAGAAATCCTGCGTTTCATGAGAGAGAATGCCGGTTCGATTAATGCCCGTGTGATTGCGCCAGAATCATTTCAATACCTGAAAAATATATCGGACCCCATTTTGAACGATCCGCAGGCGCTTAGGAATATGGATATCCTCGGAACCCACCTGTACGGCACTCAGGTCAGCCAATTCCCTTATCCTCTTTTCAAACAAAAAGGAGGAGGGAAAGAGCTATGGATGACGGAGGTATACTATCCGAATAGTGACAACAATTCAGCGGATCGCTGGCCTGAAGCTTTAGGTGTTTCAGAGCATATTCATCATTCAATGGTAGAGGGAGATTTTCAAGCTTATGTGTGGTGGTACATCCGCAGATCATACGGCCCTATGAAAGAAGATGGGATGATCAGCAAACGCGGATACAATATGGCTCATTTCTCAAAATTTGTGCGCCCTGGCTATGTAAGGATTGATGCAACGAAAAATCCTGAACCGAATGTTTACGTGTCAGCCTATAAAGGAGACAATAAAGTCGTGATTGTTGCCATTAATAAAAATAACACAGGGGTCAACCAAAACTTTGTACTGCAGAATGGAACTGCTTCGCAAGTATCCAGATGGATCACGAGCAGCAGCAGCAATCTTCAACCTGGAACGGATCTCAAAGTAACGGACAATCATTTTTGGGCCCATCTTCCGGCTCAAAGCGTGACAACATTTGTTGTAAAGCGTTAAAGGCATCAGCATTGCAATAAGCCAATTTTCTTACTCGAAAAAGAAAATTGGCTTATTTTCTGTGGGAGAGAAGTGTTGATTTTTTTAACGATACACGGACATTGGGTATAATAATGACAATGACTTCAAGGAGTGATCAATATATGTCACGGCTTCACAGCAAAGTATTAATCATAGACGATGAAAAAGAAATTTTGGAACTGATCAAAACCGTATTAATAAGAGAAGGCATTGATCGCGTAGTGACCGCTTCGACTGCCCGTGACGGATTGGCTCAATTTCATCAAGAAAATCCCGATCTTGTGATATTGGATATCATGCTGCCAGACGGTGAAGGCTATGATATCTGCAAGCAAATAAGAGACATTTCACACGTTCCTATTATCTTTTTGTCTGCAAAGGGGGAGGAAACGGATAAAATTGTAGGACTTGCCATCGGCGGAGACGACTACATTACAAAACCCGTCAGCCCTAAGGAAGTTGCATATCGGGTCAAAGCGCAGCTGAGACGGGTCTCTTACTTACAGCCTTCTCAAACCGGAACCGTAATAAAAAAAGGACCATTTGAATTAAACCAACAACAAGCTGAGCTCACCAAAAATGAAGCGGCTATTGAGTTAACACCTAAAGAACTTATGCTTATGACCTATTTTCTGCAGCATCCCAATCGGGTGATCAGTAAAGAAACACTCTATCAAGCTGTATGGGGAGAAGATTTCTTCGGTTCTGACAACACGGTGATGGTTCATATACGCAGGCTCCGTGAGAAAATAGAAAACACCCCATCAAAACCAGACTTTCTCGTCACTGTGAAAGGGTTAGGCTACAAATTTGTTGTAAAGGATGCGTAAGGATGAATTGGCGATTAACAGGCAGATATATGGTCTCTGTCATTATCGTGACCATCATTACAGTCTTCATTAATTTATTTATTTTTATGTTTTGGCTCGTTTTCCAGGCGAACAGCCAACATAACGAAGAAAGTACACCGGAAACTTTCACAAGATCATTCCGACAATATGTCACGTTATCGAACAATGGTATCACAGTAAACAAAGAGGGCCAAAAAGCTTTAAAAGAGCAGAATGCATGGATTCAAATATTAGATGAAAACGGACAGGATGTTTATCATGATAGAGAACCTAAAGGACTGAAGGAAAAATATACGCCTATTGAAATTGTAAATTTACATAAATATAAGGATGAACAATTATTATCAACCATTTACGCCGGCGGAAAAAAAGTAAACGGCAAGGAGTACAGTTACTTTATAGGGTTTAAAAATCCCTCTCTCGGAAAATATGTCCTCTCATATGATACCAAGGAATTTGTGACGAAGTTCAATGCAGGGACCATCATATTATTATCAATAGATGCATTGATCGCGTTACTCATCGGCTATCTATTCAGCCGGCAGCTCACAAAACCGCTCGGCCGTGTCATTCAAGGAATCCAGCGGTTAGCTAATGGAGATTATACGATCAAAATGAAATCCAAAGGCATTTATAAAGATGTCTTCTATAATGTCAATCATTTATCGGAACAACTATCTTCAAGCAAAAAAGAAAAAGATAAATTAGAGCAAATGCGTGAAGAGTGGATCAGTCATATTTCTCATGACATTAAAACACCATTAGCATCTATTCAAGGCTATGCAGAAATCATCCAAGATCCAAATTATCATCTAACAGTCGAACAGATCAGAGAGTACGCCCAGATCATTGAGAGTAAATCCCTCTATATGAAAGATGTGATGGAAGATTTAAATTTAACGACAAGGCTGAAAAACAACGATGTGATGTTACATACAGAGCGGGTAAACCTTGTATCGCTGCTGCGGGAAACGTTAATTGATATGTTAAACGATTCTAGATATGCGGATAAGTCCATTGAGCTTCAAACGAACCTGGAAAAGCTGATGCTGAATCTTGATGCGATATTGATTCGGAGAGCGGTCACGAATCTCATTTTAAATGCCCTCGTTCACAATGATCCTGATGTGAAGATCGTTGTACGGCTTGAACAAAAAGAACGGACTCATGTGACAATTAAGGACAATGGCAAAGGGATAGAAGAAGAGGAGCTGGAAAAAGTGTTTGATCGCTATTACAGGGGGACAAATACAGGAACGACGCATGCAGGCTCTGGTCTTGGAATGGCCATAGCAAAGGATATTATCCAAAAGCACGGAGGGGACATCACCATTCACAGCACCGCGGGAGAAGGGACAACGATAGATATACAATTATCATAATGACTATACAAAAAAACGGTTCTGCTGATTAATAACAGAACCGTTTTTTCCTATTGCTCCGAAAATACTTTGATTCCTTTGACAATGTTCCAAATGAAAAAATAGATCGCCACAAGGAATGTAACAGCATACGTCGCAAGCAGGAAAGGCCCGGCGTGCCTGATGTCATTCATACCAAGTAAACCTGAAGCGATGATGCCAATTCCAAAAATCAAATAAGGAATCAGATGCGTCCACAAAGATTTTTTCGCATGATATTTCACATCGTCCTGTCCTAAGAAATAGACGATAATCGGAAACAGAAACGGCGCAAAAAATATACTGAAGTAACATAATGAAGACAAAATTTTATTTTCTCTCAAACCTTTTCACCTCTATGATTTATTGAAGGGGAATTCTTCTGGCTGAATCCCTCACTGAAGTACAATCTTATTGTACAACTCCAACCTTAACCCGTATTAATCCAAACCTTACATCAACCTTACATTAACAAGGACGGGCAAGGGCTCGTCTTCTTACAGCAATCATAAGATTCAATGCCATATTGAGACTCATCACATTCAGCGTGTCTACGTTGGATTCGATTGAAAAATGACGTGTAAAGTCCCGTTTCAGTCCGGTTTTCTTTGTTCTATATGTGTCAGGTATGTCTTATTCAATAGAGATAGAGCAAATTGACAGGCTTTTACACCTCTCAAAAACAAGAAATTAGGTTGATAGACAATCATGAGAAAGATTTTTACAATGAGTTCGAGCTCATAAGAAGTGAAGAGCCAAAATGATGCGAAGGAGGAAAAGATCAGATATGAAACGGTCAATTTCTATTTTTATTACGTGTTTATTGATTGCGGTATTGACAATGGGCGGCTTGCTGCCTTCGCCGGCATCTGCAGCAGGGACAAAAACGCCAGTAGCCAAGAATGGTCAGCTTAGCATAAAAGGTACACAACTCGTAAACCGCGACGGCAAAACGGTACAACTGAAAGGGATCAGTTCACATGGATTGCAATGGTATGGCGATTTCGTCAATAAAGACAGCTTAAAATGGCTGAGAGACGATTGGGGCATCACCGTTTTCCGCGCGGCGATGTATACGGCAGATGGCGGTTATATTGACAACCCGTCCGTGAAAAATAAAGTAAAAGAAGCGGTTGAAGCGGCAAAAGAACTTGGGATATATGTCATCATTGACTGGCATATCTTAAATGACGGCAACCCAAACCAAAATAAAGAGAAGGCAAAAGAATTTTTCAAGGAGATGTCAAGTCTTTACGGAAACACACCAAACGTCATTTATGAAATTGCAAACGAACCAAACGGTGACGTGAACTGGAAGCGTGATATTAAACCGTATGCGGAAGAAGTGATTTCCGTTATCCGCAAAAATGATCCAGACAACATCATCATTGTCGGAACCGGTACGTGGAGCCAGGATGTGAATGATGCTGCAGATGATCAGCTAAAAGATGCAAACGTCATGTACGCGCTTCATTTTTATGCCGGCACACACGGCCAATCTTTACGGGATAAAGCAAACTACGCACTCAGCAAAGGAGCGCCTATTTTCGTGACGGAATGGGGAACAAGCGATGCGTCTGGAAATGGCGGTGTATTCCTTGGCCAGTCGCGGGAATGGCTGAATTATCTCGACAGCAAGAACATCAGCTGGGTGAACTGGAATCTTTCTGATAAGCAGGAATCATCCTCGGCTTTAAAGCCGGGAGCATCTAAAACAGGCGGCTGGCCGCTTACAGATTTAACTGCTTCAGGAACATTCGTAAGAGAAAACATTTGCAGCTACAAAGATTCAACGAAAGAACGCCCTGAAACGCCAGCACAAGATAACCCCACACAGGAAAAAGGCATTTCTGTACAATACAAAGCAGGGGATGGGCGTGTGAACAGCAATCAAATCCGCCCGCAGCTTCACATAAAAAATAACGGCAATGCGACGGTGGATTTAAAAGGTGTCACTGCCCGTTACTGGTATAACGCGAAAAACAAAGGCCAAAACTTTGACTGTGACTACGCGCAGATTGGATGCGGCAATCTGACCCACAAATTTGTGACGCTGCATAAACCTAAGCAAGGTGCAGATACCTATCTGGAACTGGGGTTTAAAACAGGAACACTGTCACCGGGAGCAAGCACAGGGAATATTCAGCTTCGTCTTCACAACGATGACTGGAGCAATTATGCACAAAGCGGCGATTATTCCTTTTTCCAATCAAATACGTTTAAAACAACGAAAAAAATCACATTATATCATCAAGGAAAACTGATTTGGGGAACAGAACCCAATTAGTTAAGCTTTAGGCGGACATCAGCAACGATGTCCGCTTTTATCATCTTAACAGCAATACAAGGAGGTTTACGTGGCGGATGAAACTCTGAAACAGTATATGGGCCTGTACAAATGTTGTTAGCAATCTCAAGAAAGCCCAGGAGTAGATATGATTCACTGAACAAATGTTCAATTTAAATCTAATAATGAAGAGGGCCTAGTCAAAGGCGCTCTTCATTATTAGATAAGACATAATCATTACACAAGATTTATGTCATGGTTCTATATTCATATTTTCATTGTAATAAATTGAAAATATGAATATAATAGGTAGTGATCGCAATACTAACATTGGAGGTTTTATGTGGAAGTTTAAAGAATTAATAAGAGATAAAACATTTAGAAGGTGGGCTCTGAGTATAATTCTGACTATTCCAACTAGTGTGAGTACATTCATTTCATTTCTAGACTTGGATGCTCGTTGTAGATTAATTATTTTACTTATATTAGTAGGGTTGTCGCTAGTCATAATAATTGTTCAATTCATTAGACTACTTTTTATGAATAATATCACTCTTAATCTCAATGGTTCCGAAGTTGAAATTAAAAAAGGTGATATTTTTGAAGTGCCAAGAAATAATTATAAAGTCATTGCATTTAATGAGTATTTTGACACTCAAGTAGATGACGTAATAATCGCCCGCGAAACATTAAATGGTCAATATATAAAGCGTTATTATTCACATCAAGATATCACTGAGTTGGATCAGAAAATTAAAGATGACGTAAAACTTAAAATTGAAGAAAAAAATGTTGAAAGACCTTTTGGAGGAAAAACAACACGTTACAGCTTGGGATCAGTCTTTAAAGATATGGATTTTTTTCTAGTTGCTTTTTCGAAGTTTGATAGGGAAAATCGTGCCCAATTAAAACTAAATGAATATGCAAGCTGCATGCTTAATGTATGGAATGAAATCAATACATTACATGCAAGCAAAGAAGTGTTTATCCCCTTATTAGGTTCTGGAATAACAAGACATGTGGATTCTGATGTTGGAGTCTTTGTACAAAAATGATCACAAGAAGATCAATTTTTATAAGTTAAAGGAGTTTGAGAAGAATGGGTTATAGGAATGGAAATTATGCTGCTTTCTATGTCAGTGAACCGTTTAGTGAAAGTAGTTTAGGGGCTAATGCAACCAAGGATTTTGTGTCGTATAACATGTTAAGAGCATGGAAAGGAAAAGATAATAACTACCCATTTAATGACTCCCACGATAAAACATACAATGTACGGGACGGTAGTGATTGGGAGAAAACATTAAAGCCAAGATTAAGAAAAAGATTAGATCAATCAAAAAATATAATCTTTTTTTTAAGTAAGCATACTGAAAACAGCAAAGCTTTGCGAGAAGAAATTGATTACGGTATTAATGTGAAGGGGCTACCAGTTATCGTTGTATACCCTGAACTTTCCGAAAAGAGTGACATCATCGACTGCACTACAAAGGTTTTCAGATCAGAAGTGGTGAATTTATGGAGTCGAGTCCCTGTTTTTAAAGACTCTATGCTAAAGGTACCAACTATTCATATTCCTTATAAAAAAGACCAAATTAAAAAAGCTTTAGAGAACAAAGATTTTATGATTAATTCAAAGATTTCTGCAGGTTCGGTTTATTTTTATCCATGTTAATCTATTATGGGTGAATATAATTTAAAGAGAAAGAATAGATTTTCAGTTTCGTCCTCATGGTAGCTCATTAATTCAAAAACCTCTATGACCAATTTAATTTATTGAGGAGGTAGAGGTTTTGGTATTAAAATGATGAAGATAGATTATTGGATATGAATTTCATTTCATCTAGTTTACATAATATATATTCTAGGAAGTTAAATCTTTAATGAAAATTCTGTCTCGTTATCTTAAGTATACTTAGTTGGTGAGACAGAATTAAAAAAATAGGATGTATTACGATTTGTATTTATTTCTTACTGCTTTACATAGCATCGATCTTTATAAATTGTTTCACACTTTACTTCTTCCACATCAACTTTGCCATCGGATAATCTTGTGTAAACATAAACCCATTTTTCATTTCCGTTTTTAATAAACATGTCGAATTTAAAAGCGTCAGTATATTTGTCCATGACCCAGATCAATCCCGGAAGAGTTTCTGCTTTTGCTGGCGACACAGAAACTAATAATGCTCCAGCAATTACAGCCGCACCGGCTATTTTTTTAATTTTACTTTTTAACATTAATATTGCCCCCTTATGATTTATTGCCTGCTGCTTTCTCACTTAGCAGGTAATCTGATTTTACCATCTTGTACAAAGGGAATTTGTCATATTTTGTAGATAGGATACTTATTTTCACTAAAAATACATATATTGTCATGAATTTTATCCGATCCCCACATACAACAAGCTGATTTCTTTCTCACTGACACCTATACGCAGCGCATATGCCGTTGTGAAGCCAAACATTTTCGTAAAAATCATGTCATGGGCTAAAATGGATAAAAACGAGATTTTCAGCAAGGACATATGCCCGGCTGCCTTCACCATACCGCTCAATGTAACAGGTATCTTTGCGGTCGTTTTCATTTCGCGAATCATGAAAGACAGGCAAAGACTGGCAAGACCGAGGCTGCGTCCCATCCTCATTCACTGACAACATAACCGCTCATGCCCATCCCTGACAGCTGAGCTAACACGAGAATAAATGAGATCCAGCGGATGACTCCTTTCGTGTCATCCGCCGCAAAATAGCTCGCAAATAAAATGGTGAATATAACCCATGTAGATGAGAAAAAGCCGCCTGATGAACAGACGGCTCTGCAGCTTGTTATTTGCTTCGGTTACCTGAGGAAGCATGAGTGATCCGATAATGCACAGTTAAAAATTTCAGTCCGAACAGCCACATATGATGAACGGCCTTCAGGCTTGTTTCGCTCTGGGCTGAAATAAGAAATGTCTCTGCCAGCGGAAGATGACACGCCCCCCATTTCGTCTGCAGATAAATCCCTTCATCACCCGCTCCGCTTTTTCGCCGTCTGCTTGTCAAAACAAGATTCTGCTTACGCGCATAAGGTTTTAAAATGCCCGTCATTTGGCCGTACGGCAGCGGAAGAGAGATATTCATGTATCCTTCCCCTTTTGACCTGTACGCTGAATACAGCGCAGTAAAAACGGTTTCCTGCTTTTCATTTGTTCTGATCCACGCACGGACATTTTTTCTGCCGTCTTTGTCAGAGTCAACTCCTATAATATCACTGTGCATAATATACCAATCCGGATTCATGGATAGGTGAATCTGCCCCGCTCTTCTGCTGAACGGCTCGTACACGCGCGCGAACGGACGAAACCATCTGCTCCACGTCACTTTTGCCATGATGTCATAATCAATTGTCTCTTCATAAAAGGAAATAACGGCCGGCGCCAGTTTTTCAGTTGAAAAGTCTTCAGAATGCAGTTCTCTCAGCTGATCCAGAAGGCCGTTATAATGGATGTCATTTGCTGCATGAATATCTGTCAAAAATTCTTTGCCTATCGTTCTCTTCCCGTAAATACGGCTGAATGTTCTTTCACTGTCCTCATCAAACGGTCTCGGATTTTCCAACTTCCACCCCGCCAAAGCCGGCAGGATAACGCCGAATGCATTGACGGCCCCGTGAATCCAAATCATCTGGCTGATCGTGAGCGTTGCCTCCTCGCGGTAGACACCGTACGAATATATCAAAGAAAAAGCAATTGTGATCATTAACACAGCCGATGAACTCCTGATCAAGACCCTGCCTGTTTTCGTAACAAACGGCGCCTTAAAGACGAGATATGCATTTACATACAGACCCGCCAGATACAGAGCGACAGCAATCACATCAAGTGTCTTTGAAAATGTAATCCCCAAGGCAATAAGGATCGGCGAAATCAAAATAATGACCGTACTCCACTGGTAAAGTTCGCGTTTCTCCCGTATGATCCTGCCGAGCAATCCGTTAAAGATCGGAATGAGGAAAGCGGAATAGTGAAAGTGCACCGCCGTCAGCAGAACGATAAGCGGGCCGAAATTCATGACGGGAATCTCAAGGACATATGCGAAGAACCAGAATCCGCCCCCGGCCAAATAAATGAAACCCGCCCTAACAGATATCTCTTCTGTTCTGTGAATATTTGTTTTCATCAGCCGCCGGACAGCATACAGTGCCAGCCCAAGCGTATAAATGAGCCACACAAAGGCAAAAAAACTGAAGTCTGTGACAAGCGCAAGCACCGCACATATAGCGGCAACAGGATAACTCCGTAACAACACATTCTCTAAGGTCTTTGACGGCCGAAAAGCAAAATCGAATACAGCAGGAACGAAAAAAAGTACAGAAAATAAAACAAACGTCTCAGTAGCTGATATATGCGGAGCTTCAGCCGCCGCAAATCCCAAAAAGCAAATCACGCTTACCATGAGATGACGCTTCAGCATGTTTCTCCCTCTGTTTCCCGGAAAGTCCCCCGGTAAGAGAAAAGCGTGCCGAGTATCCGATTTTTCACATGAACCTTTATGCTGAAGCAATTCATTTCCTCATCATAAGCCTCATAAACGGTTGAACTTCCGCACAGCCATGCCGGAAGCGGGATTTTCTTTCCGCCTATCAGGAGCCACTGCCTTCCGGATGTAATAACAAGCCCTCCTTCTGAAGACGCTTCTAAATGCAGTTCAGACAGTAGGATGTGAGGTTTGCCGAAGTAATCAAGAATTCTGTTTTCCCGCTCATCATATTCCATGACAGCATCAAAAAAACGCGTTTTGCCTTTAAAGAAAAAGGTACGATTCCATTCCACGCCATTTTGCCTGTTTTTGTTTTCGATAGTGAAAGGGATATCGTTTCCCCTCTCTGAGAAAAAACATCTGAAAAAAACACCTGTCTTTAAAAGCATTCTGACAAGAAAAGAACCTCCCTTTATTTCTGACATAACGCCTTCTCCGCAAAACGTGCGTGATCCGTCAAATCTGTACCGTTTCTGCAGCATCGGGTGCAGTGATTGATAATGAGTAATTGCTTTTTCATACATTGAATCCGTCATTTCACTTCTCTCTTTCGTTTTGTATGCCAGGCGCTCGGCAGCTTGAGCTTAAGAATCATGCCGGCTATCGTAAGCACTCCTAATGAGATCACGAATCCGCCGCCGGAATATAGCAGTGCCGTTACACAAAAGAAGACTGACTGCCCGGTGTGAATCAGCCACTTTCTCCGCATGGGAAGCAGCCATAATACCCCTAACCCTGTCTCCAGCGCTCCCCTCACGATCTCTGCATCGGCACAGCCATCATGAAAGCCTTGAAAAAACCAATACAGACTGAATACGAGACACATACAGACATAGACAAACCCGAAACGGACTGATATCTTCGGATGTCTGTTTTGTTCTATCCAAAGCCGCAACGCATCAAAGCTCCATGCGGTAGCCCAGCTTAGCAGAGGACGAAATAAAAACCGGTCTATCCAACTTCCCGGCAGACCGCGGGCCGTTTCATATTGATATTGAGTCAAAAATGCGGTTTGTCCGTTATCCCGCTCTATATACTTCCAGTAGCCCCTGCCTTCTTTTATAAGTGACAGCGGATGATCAGAGGCAAAAGCGAGCGAAGACACTCTTTCTGACGAGCGAGGCCTTATGTCACCTATTGATTCACCCGTGCCGGATACCTTCAGCCCAAAACCGATTCGTGTTTCATATAGAAATCTCTGCGGTTCATCTGGCAGCCTATGAAGATATGTAATGTCAGAAAAACGCAGATCCCATTCCTTATGAAGATGCGGGGTTTGCGTATATTCCCAAAGTGTTTCTATATCTGATGCAATATTGATTTCGACATATATCGGCTTCTGTTTCATGCTCCCTCCTCTTCCCTTCTTTTGTAAACAATTCCTATATTATCATAGGAACAGATCAAGCGGCAGAACGAAAAGGCCATCCCGTTATCGGCAGGACAGCCTCAGTGGCTTTGATGACTTACGAATAAGGTATCGTGTCTTTTTTATCTTCAGAAGCGGTTTGAATGATAATCGGGCGCACGAAACGGATTACCGCAGCCGAGGCCAAAACGGCTAATCCGCCTGCAAGCAAAAACGCCCCCGAGAATGATCCGCTTTTGTCCGCGATAAAGCCGGTTAAAGCAGGCCCGATAATACCGGCCGTGTTTGCAAGAAAATGCATAAAGCCGCCGACTGACCCGACATTCCTTTGATCAACCACATCATGAATGACCGCCCAATAGATAGAGCCCGTTATATATAAAAAGAAGACTGATAAAGCAACGAGAATAACGGCACTTACGGTAGTGGTAACAAGTCCGGCAAATCCGATCAGTACAGCGGAAGCGAACAGACAAGTGACAAGAATGACTTTCCGTGAGAACAAAACGCCTTTTCCGGCGGTTTTTTTGAATACATAATCAGAAATCATTCCGCCTGCCGCCAAACCGATAAATCCAAGAATCCAGGGAATAACAGTCACCACGCTCATAAATTCAACACTTAAACCGCGTTCTTTCACCAGATAGCTCGGAAACCATGTTAAGAAGAAAAATAAAATGTAGTTGTAGGCGAAAAAGGCAAAAGCCGTGAAGAGAACCGTTTTTTGTTTCAAATAAAAGGTCATCGGGATATGCTGCTCATGCGATTGAATCGCTGCTTTGATTGCCGGGACGTCTTCCGTCGGCGCCGGCCGTTCTTTGACAAATTTAAACCAGATGAGCGCCCAGACTAAACCGATGATCATGATCAGGACAAAGGAAACTTTCCAGCTGAACGCCACAGCAATCATCCCGACAATCGGGCCGGAAATCGCTCCGCCGAGCGGCGTTCCGCTGTTTGTCAGGCCGATGACCGTGGCGCGCTGAGACGGAGGAAACCAATTGTTGACCATTTTGCTTATGGCAGCCGACAGCGGCCCCTCCCCCATACCGAATAAAACACGGATAATCAAAAGACTTACAAATCCGAAAGCAAGCGCAACCGCTCCGCTGAAAAGAGACCAAACGATCATCGCCGTACATAATGTCAATTTAGCCCCGTACCGGTCAGATGCAACACCGCCGAGAAAGTTAAACACAGCGTATCCGACAGAGAAACTGCTGAAAATCAGCCCCATTTGGGTTGCCGACAATGTGAGATCCTGTTGTATGAACGGCGCTGCAATAGACAGCGCTGAGCGGTCTAAATAGTTAATCACCCCGGCTGAAAATAAAAGAAGAATAATAGGGAATCTATCCTTTGAGAACATAAAATCCCTCCCTCTTATTTCATAATATTCAGATATTAAAATTGCCGGAGTAAACCGGTTTATGCAATGAAACCGGTTATCCGGATTGCCTTGCGAGCAGCGCCGGTTTATAGCGGTGAATCCGTTTTTCACCGCCATCTTTTTCTTGTATCTGGCGAAGAAGAAGGCTTCCCGCTTTTCGCGCCATTTCTGCCGCAGGCTGAACGATCGTCGTAATCGGAGGAGTAAAAAAACCCGCAAAAGGAACTTCATCAATTCCGATGACGGCTGCCTTATCCGGAATTGTCATATCATGCTCCTTCATATACTTCAGCACCTCAACAAGAACGATATCGTTTGCCGCCAATATCGCTTTCGGAGGCTCTTCAAGTGAGAACAGCTCTGACAAAACATTGGAAATATCAGCCGCATCGGCTGTTTTGATATATTCGTTCCGCACTATCATTCCGTGGCGGTCAAGCGCCTTCTTATACCCTTCAATCCTTTCTACCCTCGGACTGATTTCCCGAATAATGGACGTCGTAATAATCGCGATTCTCTTTATGCCGCTTTCGATAAACCGGTCAACGGCAAGACCGGCTGCATGATGATTATCAAGCATCACTGTCGGAATCCCGAGTTCTTCAATGGTTCTGTCCATAAACACGACCGGAAACGTATCGCGTTTCATCTTTTCATATAAAGAGAGATTTTCGCCCGTCGGAAAAATAATAATTCCGTCCACCTGCTTGGCCCGCAGCATTTCAATATATTTCTTTTCTTTTTCCGGTTTATCATCCGCATTGCAGACAATAATATGAAATCCTTGTTCATGAAAATAGTCTTCCACCGCCCTGATGACCTGAGTGGAAAAGGTGTGAAGAATATTAGCAACCACCACACCTACTGTAAATGTTGATTTCTGTTTTAAGCTGCGGGCGACGAAATTCGGCTGATAGTTCAGCTCTTGAATGGCCGCTTCTATTTTTTGTTTCGTTTTCTCGCTCATATAGTCATAGCGCTGATTTAAAAATTGAGATACGGTGCTTTTAGATACGTTTGCATATTTCGCCACATCAGAAATTGTAATGGTTTTCATAGACTCATCCCCGTCTGTCTTCATTTTTCACTAGTATAAGTCAGAAGTAAATGGTTTACAATCTGACAGGGACATGGATTCTGTCACACTCCGGAATAAGCCATAAAACCTCCGTCGACGGGAACGGTGACCCCGGTGACAAAGCCCGAGCATGAATCATCCGAAAGCCACAGGAGCGTTCCCAGAAGGTCTTCCGGTTTCCCGAAACGTTTCATCGGTGTATGTGCCATAATCTTATTGGATCGGTCTGTCAGACTTCCATCTTCCTGTAATAACAACTCACGGTTTTGCGCTGTCAAAAAGAAACCCGGAGCGATGGCATTCACCCGCAGCCCTTTTTTTGCGAAATGAACAGCCATCCACATCGTAAAATTCTGAATCGCCGCCTTGGCCGCGCTGTAGGCGGGCACCTTTGTCATCGGTGTATACGCACTCATAGAAGAAATATTAATAATCGCGGGACATTCCGCCTTCAAAAGGTCTTTTCCAAACACTTGCGATGCCAGAAATGCACCGGTAAAGTTGGTTGAAAATACGCTGGAAAACCCCGTTTCGTCCATATCAAAAAATGATGTGCCCTGTTCATCCTCTTCATACGTCTCACTTGCAGTGATCGCATCAGGATGATTTCCCCCGGCTCCGTTAATTAAAAGATTGACAGAACCGAACCGGCTGATAATCTCGTCTTTTGCCTTTTCGAGCGAATCACGGGCTGAAACATCAGCCGGTACAGAAACCGCGGTTCCTCCAGCGTCAGCAATCTCGCCCGCCGCACGCTCTGCTTTATCAGCATTCCGGCTGACGATCGCAATTTTCATCCCCTGCCGTGAAAGCTCCTTTGCCATTGCTGAACAGAGAACACCGCTCCCGCCTGTTATGACAGCGGTTCTTCCTGATAAACATTCATGAATCGGTCTCATCTCTTCACCCCTTTCTCATGAGACGAGAACGCATCCCACAGTCCGTTCAAGTACATAATTCCTAAGGCGCGATCATATAAACCATAACCCGGCCGGCATTGTTCGCCCCAGATATGACGGCCGTGATCAGGCCGTACATATCCTTTATAGTCTTGGCCGTGCAATTCTTTTACCACACCGGTAATATCAATGGACCCATCACTGGTAAGATGCGAAGTTTCCGTAAAATCACCGTTATCGCAGATTTTCACATTTCGTATATGGGCAAACGGCGCAGCTCCCGCATAGTGTTTGGCGATCTTCACCATATCATTGGCGGGATCCGCTCCCATCGAACCCGTGCATAACGTAATACAGTTGGCGGGTGAATGTGAAATCTCTCGCAGCTTTTCATAACTTTTCTCACCGGTGATAATACGGGGCAGGCCAAAAATTGACCAGGGCGGATCATCCGGATGAATGGCCATTTGAATGCCGTGTTCCTCCGCTACAGGAAGAATTTCATGTAAAAAGAACTCAAGATTGGCCCAAAGCTGTTTTTCATCAACCGTTTGATAGGCCTCAAACAGTTCCTTGATCCGGGCCATTTTCTCCGGCTCCCACCCGGGAAGCGTCAAATCAGAAGATTCTTCAACCGTGCGGATCAGTTCCTCCGGAGATAGACTTTCCACTTTCGCTTTTTCAAAAAACAGTGCGGTTGACCCATCCTCCAGCGCGCGGAACATATCGGTACGCGTCCAGTCAAATATCGGCATGAAATTGTAACAGATGACTTTCACACCGAATTCGGACAGATTGCGAATGGTCTGTTTATAGTGCTCAATATATTGTCCGCGTTCTTCATGACCGAGTTTAATGGCTTCATGAACATTCACGCTTTCCACGACCTCTGCATGAAACCCATAGGATTGAATGACTCTGACTTCCGCTTCAATGTCCTCCTTTTCCCATACTTCGCCCGCGGGCTTCTGGTGAAGAGCCCAGACGATGCCTTTGACCCCGGGAATTTGTCTGACATGTTCAAGAGTCACCGTATCATTACCTTGGCCATACCAGCGAAACGTGATATTCATGTTACACCCCCGTATATTCGTTTTTTCGGCAGACGTATTCTTTGCTGAGGGATACGGCAGCTTCATAGCCGCCCTTTTGATATGCTTTTGTCAAGTCGCTTCCCACACCCACCGCGACCGCTCCGGCAGAGAGCCAGTCATTCATGCTGTTTAATGAGATACCCCCGGTCGGCATAATGCGGACATTCGGCAGAGGACCGTTGACCGACTTGATAAATGAAGGGTCAAACGAATTAGCGGGGAACAGCTTTACCACATCACATCCGGCTTCGAGCGCCAAAGCCATATCAGACACGCTCATGCATCCCGGAAGATACGGTACGCTGTACTGGTTGCATAGAGATGCTATCTCTTTTACAAAATGAGAGCTGACGATAAATGAGGCGCCTGATAAAATGGCGTGTCTCGCCGTTTCTGTATCCATTACAGAGCCGGCTCCAAGAAGAATATCTTGATGCCGGAGTTCCTTAAAGACATCTTCCACTTCAGGAGTTGTGTATGTAAGCTCAATGGCGCTGATACCTCCTGAAATGGCCGCTCTTGAAACTTCAAGCGCCTCTTGGCTGTTTTGTCCCCTTATGACAGCCACCACTTGTGCATGCAGAAGTTTTTCGTAAATAGCGTACTTAGGCAGCATTCTCGCTCCTCCTTTAATCAAACGTAATGATTGCTTTTCCCACCTTGCCCGGGTGCTGTTCGATCAACTGAAATGCTTGATGGACGTCATCTGCTGAAAATGTATGTGTAATAAGACCACCGTGCGTTAACAGGCCTTTATTCAGTAAGTCTGTAATGTACGGAAACTGATTCGTCTGCAATCTTGAACCGGTTATCGTGACTTCCTTTTTTGTGATCGGAAGCTGAGAAATGCCGGCAGTCCTCTCATCAAAACCAAGCACAACCACATGACCGGCCGGAGAAACCGCGTCAATGGACGTTTCAAACGTTGAGGGGAGACAGACGGCATCAATGACGGCATTGGCGCCTTCATTTTTGGTCCATTCGTTCACCCGCAAAACGGGATCTTCTTTTTGCGCGTTGACGGTAACGTCCGCACCGTTTTTTTCAGCGAATGCCAAGCGTTCATCATTCAAGTCGGTTATCATGACGGAAGCGCCTTTGAGCTTTGCCATTTTTAATATGCAGATTCCGATCGGCCCCGCCCCCTGAATCAAAACGGTATCTTCCTTCTCGACTCTGCCTCTCCAAACGGCCTGGGCGCCGATCGTATATGGTTCTGCCATGACCGCTTCCTCCCAGGGCAGATCGGGCGAAACGGCATGCAGCTGCTTTTCCGGAAGCACGATATATTCCCGCATCCCGCCATCTTCATGAACGCCGAACACCGAAAGCGCTTTGCAGACGTTCGGACGTCCTTTCCGGCAGGCATAGCATGTTCCGCAATAAGATATCGGTTCAATCACTACCCGGTCACCCGGCTTGAAACGCCGGACAAGAGAACCGGTCTTTGCGACTTCCCCTGTGACTTCATGACCGATTACTCTCGGCAGGGACGCTAACGGATTTGTCCCATGATAAATATGCAAATCTGATCCGCAAATTCCGACCCGCTTCACCTTGACAAGAACATCATCCGCGTGGACAACAGACGGTTTCTCACATTCCGTCACCACCAGATCAAAAGCTTTCCGTACTAGAACCGCTTTCATTTTCTCACCCGCTTTTTAAGTTGTGCTTGCTAACGTTCAATCACAGTCTCTTTGTTTACAAATGACAGAACCTCTTCTAGATAGGGAAGCCCTTCATTGTCACCGGAAACTGTGGTGACGAGCGCACCGACCGCATTGGCAAACTCCAGACGTTTTTCCGGTTCAAAACCATGCAGATAACCGTACAGGTAGCCGGCATTAAAGCCGTCACCCGCTCCTACCGTGTCAACAGGCGCAACCGGGAAAGCCTCTTTGTGAACCCACTTATGATCATGATACAGCGCAGAACCTGCTTCACCGTCTTTTATGACAAGCTGACTGATTGAATAGGTCTCTGCAAACCGGGCTAATGCTTCATTTTCCCCTATACCTGTCAGCTGTTTCATTTCGCCCCGGCCCGCCAGAAGAATATCAGTATGCGGAAAGATTTGATGAAATGCCGCACGCGCCTCCTCAATCGTCCACAGCTTCAGCCTGATATTCGGATCAAAAGATACGGGAATCCCCCTTGCTTTGGCGATGGAAAGCACCCTTTCAGCAATTTCAAGGTTTTTCTTATCAAGCGCGAGGAACACACCGGTAAGATGAACGATGTGAATGCCGGCAAACATATTCTCTGTTATATCTTCCGGTGCAAGAGTCAGAATTGGTGAATTGAAACGGTAATAAAACGTCTTGCCTGAACCGTCATTTCTGATCTCTTTGACATTTAAAGATGTAGGAAAGCCTTCAACATAGGAGACGTCAGTCACATCAATTCCTTCTCCTTTGGCAAACTGATAAATCACTCTGCCGAACTCATCCTTCCCCAGCCTGCTGACCCACTTTGAGTGCAGATTCAATCTGGCGCACGCAATCGCAAAATTCAGTTCAGCTCCTCCTGCTTTTCGTTCAAAATGGGTAACAAAACGCAAAGGCCCTGTGCTTGCGGGATTTAAGGTGATCATCGCATCACCGATCGTAAAAATGCCATAATCAGAAGCCACATTAATACTCCTTTCTTTTAAGACTAAATCGGTTTGGTAAACCGGTTTAGTTAAACTTTATATGAAAGCCCTTACACACGCAAGATAAAAATACAATAAATTCATAAAAATCTGTTTTCGGCAAAAATAATCCGGTTTTTCACATGAAAGAACCCCTCACAACAAAATGTAAGGGGTTTTTTGAAAATTGTATGCATGTTTCCTCAGTTAGCAGTCTTACGTTCGGGGCTTGTACCTTCTTCTTCCGCCCATGTTTCAATATGCCTGAGCTCCGGAGTATTCTCGGCTTTGAATACGGGATCAAGACCTTTTTTGCGCTGAGCGGCATAATCCTTATAGATCTTGTAGGCTACATTACTCAGCAATAAGATTGCCACTAAGTTAATGAGAGCCAAGAGTCCCATAAACAAGTTTGCCATGTCCCAGACGATCTGGAAGTCAGCCAAACATCCGTATACCACCATCACTACGACGAATACGCGGTAAATATTAAGCCATGTTTTGCTTGTTTTAATAAATTCAATATTCGTTTCACCATAGTAATAGTTGCCGACGACAGAACTGAATGCGAATAAAAACATCGCAATCGCAATAAATGTCGGCGCCCATCCGCCGAGGTGGTGCTGCAGTGCGGCTTGCGTCACTTGAATGCCGTCTCCTTTAGGCGTAAAGCTGTACAATAAAATGATAAAGGCAGTCGATGTACAAACGATAAATGTATCAAAAAACACGCCGAGCGTCTGAATTAATCCCTGCTTAGCCGGATGCGACACATGTGCAGCCGCTGCGGCATTCGGCGCGCTTCCCATACCCGCTTCGTTTGAAAACAGGCCGCGCTGCGCACCGATAATAATGATGCTTCCTAAGCTTCCGCCGACGATCTGTTCAAGACCGAACGCATTTTTCACAATCGTAACAAACAGCTCAGGTACCGCTGTAATATTTACAATCACGACATACAGCGCGATCAGAATATACATACCCGCCATGACCGGAACGATTAATTGCGAAACGGAAACAACACGTTTCAGACCGCCGAATATAATGAAAGCCGTTAATACCGCTAAAATGATTGCGATAACTGTTTTATTCACATGGAATGCTTCGTCAAACGCGACAGAAATCGTATTTGACTGCACGGCGTTAAAGATAAGTCCGAAAGAAACGGTAATCAATACGGCGAATAAAATACCGAGCCAGCGGGCGCCCAGTCCCTTTGCCATGTAATATGCCGGACCGCCGCGGAATTCGTCACCGGAACGCACTTTATACAGCTGCGCCAAGGTGCTTTCCACAAAGCTGGAAGCCATACCGACAATCGCTACGATCCACATCCAAAATACTGCGCCGGGACCGCCTGTTGCAATCGCCAGCGCGACGCCGGTCAAGTTTCCGGTTCCGACACGAGAAGCGGCTGAGATAAAGAATGCCTGCATTGAAGACACTCCTTTATTTCCTTGCGGCTTCTCCCCGACGATTCTGAACATTTCTATAAAGTATTGGAATTGAATAAAGCGAAAACGGAACGTAAAGTACAATCCGATCCCGACTAAAATATAAACAAGATACTTCCAAATAAAATCATTTGGAACATTTATGATTTCACTGATGAAAGCCTCCATGTTTAACCTCCCTTTTACATATCTTTTACTGTCATTTTTGCTGCATATGTTAGATCTTTTAACACAACGAGTATTATTATATCACAACAACAGTGGTTGAGAAGTTTTTTTAAGAAAATGTTTCGGTTTCTTCATCACGTCTTTTGCTGTCATGCCCCGTTTTTTATCTTACAGCCCGAAAAATGTTGTCACGTCATAAGGAATGAGTGCATATCATAACAAATGGGTCTTTAAGAAAAAAGAGATGAAAAGATGGATGAAATGGTATATACTTAACCAGGATAATAATTTTTTAAATTTAATAAATATGTTTACTTTACATTTAAATTAGGGTATTATAATAAAAATATTCAGACTTATGAAGGGGGGAGAACATTTGAAAAAAATCTTGTTTTTAAAAGCTTCTATTTTATTTTTAGCGATTGCAAGCTTTCATTTGCTCTCCATTCCCCATGCGTTTGATACTGCTCATCATTTTAAAGCGGTAGCCGACCAGCAGGAAATGCACGAAATGAAGGCCGGCCAAAATGCTGATGATGAGAAAAAATCGCTGACGGACTCATATATCTTGACGGCGCTTTTTGCCGCTTCTGTCTCACTGATCGTGATATCAGACAGGAGACGCCCCGCTTCCCGGAGAAGACAGCGAAAGAAAAGCTTTTTAATCGCTAAATTTTATCAGTCCTCGTATTTCGATGAGCTTCATGTTCAACATCGCCTATCTATGTAACATAAAATGAGGAGGTTGTTAAACATGTTGTTTATCTTACGAATGGTGATTTTAGGGTTGTTTTCATTCACTGCATTGAATTTATTTGTATGGCAGGGAATCGAAGTCATTCACGCTATCACTGACTTATTCGGCAGCCATGAAAGCTAAATAGTAAAACCTCCGCTCAATGAGCGGAGGTTTTTTATTTTAATTTTACTCTTAAACATCAGACGCGGGGATACGCCATACATCTGTTACCGGCCCTGTCTCATCTTCATCGGTAAAGAAGGAACCGTTGCTGTATCGGTCATTCGCCCGCAAGGACTTCACGGCGATTTCGATTCTCTCGCCTTTTTCTGTTTCCGCAGCGATCATGTCGGCCAAAGCGCATGCGAATACGCCGACTGTGCGATGCGGGTTCTTTTTAAGCTCACGCAGCATGATGACGCCGCGCTTCGCTCTGGATGTTTTTTCGAATTCAGATAGGTTCATCCGCTTGATTGCTCCCCGCTGTGTGACAAGGATAAGCGAATCTGTCTCATGCAGGATTTGTCCTGATACGACGGTATCACCGTCTTTTAAATTTATACCCTTTACGCCGGCCGCACGGGCACCGACTACATTTACTTCATCTTCACCGAACCATAAACCGTACCCGAGGCGGGTGGCGATAAACAGCTGGCTGCCGCCGTCTGTGACATGAACATCAATGAGCTCGTCGTCCCCTTTAAGGTTAAGCGCAACAAGCGCTTTCGAGTAACGCTGCGCTTTGTAATGCGTCATTTCAGTTCTTTTCACCATGCCATTTTTTGTCATAAACAATAAATATGAAGATGGATCAAATTCTTTTACCGGTATAGCTTTCACGATGATTTCATCACGGTCAATCGTGATGATGTTCGTTACGTGCTGCCCCATGTCTTTCCACCTGATATCAGGAAGCTGGTGAACCGGACAATAAACATAGCTTCCCTTATTGGTAAAGAGCAGGAGAACATCCGTTGTATTCATTTCAAATTGGTGAATCAGCCTGTCAGTATCCTTCATACCGAAATCCTGACCGTTAGAAGCGGCAAATGACCGCTGGCTTGTTCGTTTTACATAGCCGTCTTTTGTGACTGTCACATATACGTCCTCAGAGGCTACCATGACTTCAAGATTGATTTTAATTTCCTCAATCTTTTCTTCAATGACAGACCGTCTGCTGTCAGCATAGGTCTTTTTCAATTTTTTCAGGCTGCTTGTAATGACTTTTAACAGCTTTTTATCATGACTTAAAATGGCTTCGAGCTCCTGAATTTTCTTGCTGAGCTCTTCCGCTTCCTCTTTTAGCGCCGTAATATCCGTGTTTGTCAGACGATACAGCTGCAAGGATACGATCGCTTCAGCCTGCGGCTCCGTAAATGCGAATTTAGACATTAAGTTTTGTTTCGCATCTTTCTTGTCGCTGCTTGCCCGGATGACCGCTATGACCTCATCTAACACAGACAGTGCCTTCATCAGTCCTTCAACGATGTGATGCCGCTCTTTTGCTTTTTGCAATTCAAAGACGGAGCGGTTTGTCACTACTTCCTTCTGGTGGGAAATATACGCATCCAGGATGGCTGTAAGACTCATCAGCATCGGCCGGCGGTTATGTATGGCGACCATATTAAAGTTATATGTTGTCTGCAGATCAGTGTTTTTATATAAGAAATTCAGGATGCCTTTTGCATCGGCTTCTTTCTTTAACTCAACGACCACCCGAAGCCCCGTGCGGTCAGTTTCATCCCGGACTTCAGAAATGCCTTCGACTTTTTTGTCTATGCGGTATTCGTCCATTTTCTTTACGAGATTGGCTTTGTTTACTTCAAACGGAATTTCTGTAATGACGATCTGCTCCCGTCCGCCTCTTACGGATTCCACTTCAGCCTTGCCGCGGATAATAATTTTGCCTTTCCCGGTTTCATAAGCCTTCCGAATGCCGTCGACTCCTTGAATAATGCCTCCTGTCGGAAAGTCAGGCCCTTTAATCACCTGCATCAAGTCATCGACGGTGCAATCCGGAGATTCAATCCGTTTAATGACGGCATCAATGACCTCACCCAGATGATGAGGGGGAATATCAGTCGCATAGCCCGCTGAAATCCCGGTTGATCCGTTGACAAGCAAGTTAGGGAACATGGCGGGCAAAACAACCGGTTCTTTACTAGTGTCATCAAAGTTCGGAACGAATTCAACCGTATTTTTATCAATATCACGCAAAAGCTCTGACGCGATAGAAGATAATCTCGCTTCCGTATAACGCATGGCAGCCGGCGGATCACCGTCAATGCTTCCATTGTTGCCGTGCATCTCAATCAGCACATTCCGCACTTTCCAATCCTGGCTCATCCGCACCATCGCTTCATAAACGGAGCTGTCACCGTGCGGATGATAATTACCGATAACGTTTCCGACCGTTTTCGCCGCTTTACGGAAATTTTTATCGAATGTATTTCCGTCTGCGTGCATGGCGTATAAAATTCTCCGCTGCACCGGCTTTAAACCGTCACGAGCGTCGGGCAGCGCCCTGTCTTGAATAATGTATTTACTGTAGCGTCCGAAACGGTCGCCGATTACTTCTTCTAACGGTAAATCATGAAATAATTCTGGCTGTGCCACTATTAAACCTCCTCAGCGACCGACAAGTTTTCATTTTCTAAAATATTGCTTTCCTCATCTAATCCGAAGGCAACATTCTTTTCAATCCATTTTCTTCTCGGTTCTACTTTGTCTCCCATTAATGTCGTTACACGGCGCTCTACCCGTGCCGCATCGTCGATCTTGACTCTGACGAGCGTTCGCGATTCGGGATTCATCGTCGTTTCCCAGAGCTGGTCTGCGTTCATTTCTCCCAGACCTTTATAGCGCTGGATGGTATATCCTTTGCCGACTTTCTTTAAAACGCCGTCCATTTCTTCGTCGGACCAGGCATATTCAATAATCTCTTTCTTACCGCTCCCTTTGCTCACTTTGTAAAGAGGCGGAAGGGCGATGAAGACTTTTCCGTGCTCGATTAAAGGTTTCATATAGCGGTAGAAAAACGTTAACAGCAAGACTTGAATGTGCGCGCCGTCGGTATCCGCGTCCGTCATGATGATGATCTTGTCATAGTTGATGTCGTCTATATCAAAATCTGCGCCGACACCGCCGCCGATCGCATGAATAATCGTATTGATTTCTTCATTTTTGAAGATGTCTGCAAGCTTTGCTTTCTCTGTGTTGATGACCTTTCCGCGAAGGGGCAGCACGGCTTGGAATTTCCGGTCTCTTCCTTGTTTTGCAGAACCTCCCGCAGAGTCTCCCTCCACCAGATACAATTCATTCTTCGCCGGATTTCTGGAACCGGCGGGTGTGAGTTTTCCGCTCAGCGTCGCTTCTGATTTTTTTCGCTTTTTGCCGCTTCTCGCTTCTTCTCTCGCTTTACGGGCCGCTTCACGGGCCTGGCTTGCTTTAATCGCTTTTTTGACAAGCAGGGTCGCCGTATCGCGGTTTTCTTCCAAGAAATAAGCAAGATTCTCGGAAATGACGGCATCCGCGGCTGATCTCGCCTCACTTGTGCCAAGCTTCCCTTTCGTCTGGCCTTCAAATTGCAGCAGTTCCTCCGGGATACGCACGGAAATGATTGCGGACAAACCTTCCCTGATATCGGCGCCTTCAAGGTTCTTGTCTTTCTCTTTTAAAAGGGCAACCTTTCGCGCATACTCGTTAAACGCTCTTGTCATTGCCGTTTTGGCTCCTGATTCGTGGGTGCCGCCGTCCTTTGTTCTGACGTTATTAACGAATGACAGCATATTTTCTGAATACCCGTCATTAAACTGAAACGCGAAATCGACTTCAATGTCATGATGCTCGCCTTCAAAGGAAACCACTTCGCATAAAGCGTCCTTTTCCTCGTTTAAATAAGCGACAAATGCTTCAATTCCGTTCTCATAATAAAATACTTCTTTTACGCCGTTCCGTTCATCAATTAATTCTATTTTCAAACCTTTTAACAAGAAAGCCGATTCGCGCAGACGTTCTGACAGCGTGTCAAAATTATAAACCGTTGCGCTGAACATTGACGGATCAGGTTTAAAATGGGTAAGCGTTCCCGTTTTTTTGGTCGTTCCGATTTTTTCAAGTGAAGTCACGGGCTTGCCGCCGTTTTCAAACCGCTGTTTATAAACATATCCGTCACGCTCAATAGTAACTGTCAGCCACTCCGATAATGCGTTTACGACAGAAGCGCCGACACCATGCAGACCGCCGCTTGTTTTATAGCCGCCCTGTCCGAATTTCCCCCCGGCATGCAGCACGGTGAAAATAACTTCCGGCGTCGGCTTTCCGAGCTTATGCATCCCGGTCGGCATTCCGCGTCCTCTGTCCTGTACGGAGATGCTGTTGTCCTTATGTATCGTTACGATAATATGATCTCCGTAGCCGGCAAGAACTTCATCGACGGAATTGTCGACGATCTCATATACCAGATGGTGCAGGCCGCGTGCGTCCGTCGAACCGATATACATTCCCGGTCGTTTTCTGACGGCTTCCAGGCCTTCAAGCACCTGTATGGCATCTTCGTTGTAATCAAATTGCTGTTTTCTAGCCAAACGTACAAACCCCTTTCAAAAAACCTGCTCTTAATCATTCTCTTTTTTAAATGTTTTCATGTCTTTGTTTTTCAGTATGCGCAAGCTTCGGTCCAATTCTCCTCGGACTCACAATTATAACCAATATGCTTGATTTCGCAACATATTTAAGCGAATGGCTCGTTTTTTAGGCCGCAAGACATACATTCGAACGGCTTTTCATCTTTTTGGTGCCCTTTTCGGCGGATAAGAACATGAGTTCGCTTTCTATTATATAGCTTTATGCCGGCCATCGCAAACAGACTGTAAACCCCTGTATAAAGGGGTTTCTAAAAAAGCTGTTCATGCTTTATTGTATCTGTTTCATCATCATACGCAAAGAGTATTCTTTCAATAAAAAAGCAAAAACCCCTGATTTGCCAAGGATTTTTGCCTTTTTTGTTCCTATTTTATAACAGCGCGGGCGACTTTTATACATAAATCCATAACAGCCGTCCGTCCTTTGTCTGTAATCATGCGATACGCTTCTTCATTTGCAAGACCCTGCTGCGCCCAAAAAACGGGAGCGTCCGTCTGTAAAAATTCTTCAGCGACGCCGGGAAGCTGCTCAGAGCGTCTGAACACATTCACGATATCAATCGGTCCCTCCACGTCTTTTAATGAAGCGACGGCTTTAACGCCAAGCGCCTCATCAATCGTTGGATTGACGGGAATAATTTCATACCCTTCATCCTGCATCGCTTTGGAAACCATGTAAGAAGTCCGGTCGGGACGGTCTGACAGCCCGACGACTGCGATCCGTTTGCTCCGGTCCAGAATTTCTTTAATCTCTGATTTTGAAGGATTTTGCATCTTTACCATCTCCTTTTGATATATTGTACATGACCGCTTCGCCGGAATCAAAAAAAGCGCTTTGTCAGCTTAATTCTCAAAAAACTTGTCATCAGACGGTAACAACTCGTGTTAAAATAGAGTGAAGGGACATTGAAAAGGAGAAATGTAGATGTTGATTGCTTTATTGATTATTTTGGCCTATGTAATAGGCAGCATCCCGTCAGGTTTAATCGTAGGCAAACTTGCGAAAGGGATCGATATTAGAGAACACGGAAGCGGCAATTTGGGCGCCACAAATGCTTTTCGCACGCTTGGCGTTAAAGCGGGATCTGTCGTCATCGCAGCCGATATTTTAAAAGGCACCTTGGCCGCGGCGCTCCCATATTTACTGCACGTCCCCATTCATCCTCTTCTCGCAGGGGTGGCAGCAGTAATCGGCCATGTATTCCCCGTGTTCGCAAAGTTTAAGGGAGGCAAAGCCGTAGCCACATCAGGGGGCGTCCTGCTGTTTTATGCTCCGCTGTTATTCGTTACGATGGTTGCAGTATTTTTCGTATTTTTATTCCTTACGAAATTTGTTTCTCTGTCTTCAATGTTAACAGGGATTTATACGATTATTTACTGTCTGTTTGTAAAAGACCCTTATTTATTAATCGTAGTGACGCTCTTGACCGCGTTTGTTATCTACAGACACAGGGCAAACATCAAACGGATTATAAACAAAACAGAACCGAAGATCAAATGGTTTTGATGAAACTTCAATTTTGACATCAAAATGCCATATGCGTTTATAATAGAGATAATTTCTTTATATGAGAAACAAAAAGGGAGTGTTCCGGATGAACATGAAAGTAACGAAAGGCGCGCTGGATTGGTACAAAGAAGAGCTCGATCTGGAAACAGGCGACCATGTCCGTTTCTTTGTCCGTTACGGGGGATGCAGCAACGTTCAGAAAGGCTTTTCTCTCGGCATTTTAAAAGACCGGCCGATGAACATCGGCACCAGCACGGAAGTTGAAGGCATTACCTTTTTTATTGAAGAAAGCGACTTATGGTACTTTGATAATCACGATTTGTCAGTCACATATTCAGATCAGGCAGAAGAGCCGGTATTTGATTATGTGTAAAAAAAAGAACGCAGCGGATGCGTTCTTTTTTTTTTACAGCCTGAACCTTTTGAGATGATCAGTCAGACGTTCTTTTTCTAATATGCTTCTTTGCGTATCACCGAGCAGGTCAAAGTGGGGAAATTCATTTTTATGGTGAATCCACTCCGGCTTCAGCCCGTACTCCGCTCCCCATCTGATCAGTTTATTGAGATCGCTTGAACCGGCCTTCGTCACGGTCTTAGCCTCCGGAAAGCGGTCGTCCAGCCAGTAATGCGTTAAAAAAGCGATTTTCCCTTCCGATACATCCCGCTTCCATCTTTCCAGTTCCTTACGCGTAATTCCAAATGCCATAACTGCAGCCGCTCCTTATTTTTTTGCCTTTTCGTAAGCGGCATGCCAATCAGGAAAAGCCTTGCGAAACTGAATCGGTTTGAAGCTCTCTTTATCAACGCATATATGAGAGGATGTCGCTTTGATGGCAAGTTCTTGATCCGGATTATAGATGTGGTAGCCGTAAACGGTTTTAAATCCGTTATATTCTTCAATCCAAGTATGTACGACAGCCGTTTCTCCGTAGCGGAGCGGCTTTTTATAAGAAATGCTGATATCCAATACAGGGGACAGCACTCCTCTATCTTCCATATCCTTGTAAAGGAATCCGAGTTCCTTAATCAGCGCCGTTCTGCCGACCTCCATCCAGACTAAGTAATTGGCATGATAGACGATGCCCATTTGATCTGTTTCCGCATAACGCACTTCTATTTCTTTTTTTGACACATGCAACGTTCTCTGCTCCCTTATTATCAGATTAGCCCCATTTTATCACAACGAGCCGGAAAGAGAAAAAAACCAGGTTTCCCTGGTTTTTATTATGATTGATAGCCGTTTTCTCTTGCAGCCGATTCATCCTGGATTTCACTGCGGAACGATTCAATGCTTTCATTGCGTCTGGCATTCTTCTCTTGAATGCGCTGTTTTTCCTCATCTGTCGCAAATTCCATTGATTCTTTGGCTTCTTCTATATTTTCAATTGTATTCTGCACCATATCCTGCAGCTTTTCAACGTTATCGGAACGGTCATCCGGATTCGGTTTTTGATAATTGTTTGTCATAATGTCTGCTCTCCTTTGATGATGTTATTCGCCTTTCGTCTGCATGACAATCGGATGTCCGTTTGACTTGTCATGAAACTTTTCCCCTTTGTTGCGTTTATATTTAACGGGTTTTGTCCCTAAGTGGCTCGGAGCGTATTGCGGCTGGCCGTCTTTCTTGTTTATGCCCATGTTCATCCCTCCTTAAGAGTATATTTTGCAAAAGGAGGTGCAAACATGACTGCAAATTAAAGGTTATTTTTGTTTGAACCGCTGCTCCAGCTTTTCTTCAAGCTGATTCAAATATTCCGTATTGGTCATCAGCTCACGTTTATTTTCCATAACCAATTCATGAAAAGAACGTTTTCGCATTTTTTTCAATCTTCTCACCTCCGTGTTTTCATTCATTTTTTCCAATTTTTCAAAACCTAAGTCCTCCATAATAAAAAAACTGAATCTCTATTTGAGATCCAGTTTTTCTTTCATTTCTTTTTTTGTCATCGTGCCTACGCGAATGTGCTGAATGGTTCCTTTTTCGTCTAATATGTATGTTGTCGGATAAGAAAGCACGTTGAAATCTCCGTTAATTCCGCTTTTGTCAATCAGAATAGGAAATGTCAGCTGATAATGATCAGCAAATGATTTCACAGCCTGTATATTTTTTTCAGAGGACGTAAAATTAACGGCTGCTACCGCAATATCAGGATATTCTTTCTGCAGCTCCTGCATATCGGGCATTTCCATTCGGCACGGTTTGCACCACGTCGCCCAGAAATTGAGGAGCACTTTTTTTCCTTTATAATCAGAAAGGGAGATGCTTTTTCCTGACAATGTATCAAGTGTAAAATCAGGGGCTTTCATCCCTTCTTCTGTCCCTTCTTTCGGACTTTTTTGTACAGAATAAATGTTCCAGCCCGCATACACTAACAACCCGATAAGTAATATTCCGCCCAGCCATTTCGCAAGCATCTTAAGGCCTCCCGCATAAAAAGAGAGAAAGCAGACTGCTTTCTCTCCTTTGTTCATTCTGCTACTGTTTCATTTTATCGCGAAGCACCATTTGTAAAATGCCGCCGTGGCGATAGTAATCAATTTCCACTTCACTGTCAAAACGGACAACAACTTCAAATGTTTTTACCGTACCGTCTTCACTGATTGCTCTGACAGTCAGCAAGTCGCGCGGACGTACAGATTCATCAACATCCACCTCGATGACTTCCTTACCGGTTAAGCCGAGTGTATCCGCGTTTTCACCCTGTTTGAACTGAAGCGGCAGCACACCCATGAAGACGAGGTTGCTTCTGTGAATTCTTTCAAAGCTTTCGGCAATGACTGTTCTGATGCCGAGCAGGTTTGTTCCTTTTGCAGCCCAGTCACGTGAAGAGCCCATTCCGTAATCTTTTCCGGCCAGGACGACAAGACCCGTTTTATCTTCTTTATACCGCATGCAGGCATCATAAATAGATGTCACTTTCCCGGTAGGCCAATGTGTTGTGTATCCGCCTTCTGTACCCGGTGCGATTTGGTTTTTAATGCGGATATTGGCGAATGTTCCTCTCATCATGACTTCATGGTTTCCGCGGCGTGAGCCGTAAGAGTTAAAGTCACGAGGAGAAACGCCTTTTTCCTGCAGGTATTTGCCCGCCGGTGTGTCTTTTCCGATCGCTCCGGCCGGAGAAATGTGGTCAGTCGTCACGGAATCGCCGAATTTGCCGACAACGCGAAGTCCTCTTAAAGGCTCAACTTTTCCCGGCTCTACAGACATTTCCTCAAAGAACGGCGGGTTTTGAATGTAAGTGGAATCCTGATCCCACTTATACAGCGCTTCATCCGTCGTTTCGATTTCGTTCCAGCGCTGGTTGTCGTCAAATACCGTTTCATACTCTTTGCGGAATAATTCCGGCGTAACAGTCTGTTTGACGAGAGAATTGATTTCATCCATGGACGGCCAGATGTCATCGAAATAAACATTTTGTCCGTCATTTCCGACACCGATCGGATCCGTTTTCAGGTTGATATTCACAGTGCCTGCTAATGCGTATGCGACAACAAGCGGAGGTGACGCAAGGTAGTTTCCTTTGACAAGCGGATGGATCCGGCCTTCAAAGTTTCTGTTACCCGACAAGACAGAAGTGATCAAGAGATCATTTTTAGCAACCGCTTCTTCAATCTCTGGAGAAAGCGGGCCGGAGTTCCCGATACATGTCGTACAGCCATACCCTACGAGGTTAAAGCCGAGCTCCTTCATGTAAGGAAGCAGGCCTGAGTTGACTAAGTATCCAGTAACAACCTTAGACCCCGGTGCAAGTGACGTTTTAACATAATTCGGCACTTTCAAGCCTAATTCTACCGCTTTTTTGGCTACCAATCCGGCACCGATTAATACATAAGGGTTTGATGTATTCGTACAGCTTGTAATAGCAGCGATTGCAATCGCCCCTGTTTTCATAACCGCATCTTCGCCGCTGTTAAGTTTAAATGAAATTTCTTTGTTCTCTTCAGCAGCATCCGCTCCGAATCCTTGGTTGCCGGCCGGGCTGACAAGATGTTTTTTAAACGTTTCCTGCATAACGGAAAGCGGGATTAAATCCTGCGGACGTTTCGGTCCTGAAAGGTTCGCTTCGATTTTTGACAGATCAATTTCCACAACGTCTGTAAAAATCGGCTCTTCCGCGTCAGGCGTATAGAATAAACCATTGTTGCGGCAGTATGCTTCCACAATATCGATCTGCTCTTCTTCACGGCCGGTCAGACGCAGGTAAGAAAGTGCTTCCTCGTCAACAGGGAAGAATCCGCAAGTCGCTCCGTATTCCGGCGCCATATTGGCAATAGTCGCCCGATCCGCAAGCGGAAGCTCAGCAACACCAGGACCGAAGAATTCAACAAATTTATTGACTACGCCTTTTTCGCGCAGCACTTGAGTGACTTTCAGCGCCAAGTCAGTCGCCGTCGTTCCGTTAGGCAATTTTCCGACAAGTTTCGCGCCGATGACCTCAGGAACAGGGAAATATGAAGGCTGGCCGAGCATTCCCGCTTCCGCCTCAATACCGCCGACACCCCAGCCGAGGACGCCGATTCCGTTAATCATTGTTGTATGGGAATCTGTTCCCACCAATGTATCAGGATATGTCACAAGTTCTCCGTCTTCCTCTTTCGTATGAACGACACTTGCCAAAAACTCAAGGTTTACCTGATGAACGATACCTGTTGCAGGCGGAACAGCCTGATAATTGTTAAACGCTTTCTTTGCCCAGCTTAAAAATTTATAACGTTCTGCATTTCTTTCGAATTCTAAGTCCATATTAATGGCTAACGCGTCTTCCGTACCGGCTTTGTCGACTTGTACGGAGTGGTCAATGACCAGGTCAACCGGAATTTCAGGATTGATTTTATCAGGGTCTCCGCCGACAGAGGCCATGGCTTTTCTTAAAGATGCCAGGTCAACTACGGCCGGAACGCCGGTAAAGTCCTGTAGAATAACCCGTGACGGTTTAAACGGCACATCGATATCTTTTAATTCAGCTGTACCCCATCTTGCTAAATTTTCAACATGTTCTTTTGTAATGACACGTCCGTCTACCTGACGCAAAACAGATTCCAAAAGAACCTTAATAGAATAAGGAAGTTTTGAAACATTGCCGACCCCTGCGTCTTCCAATGCTTTTAATGAATAGTAGTTGTATGTTTTCCCATTTGAAGAAAATGTTTTTCTTGCTTGGAAAACGTCTTGTGTTGCGACTTTTTGCTGATTTGTCATTCTCCAAAATCCCCCTTCAATGATCAAGATCGTTCTTTAGATGAATGTTCACATTCCATCACAATTTTCTCACAATTTCATCTTAGTATAAAATCATACATAAGTAAATATCAATGTTTTTATTAAATACAATAAGATCGTCTTATCAGCGTGATTTTCGGTAAATTTTGTCCGATTTTCCGCCTCATACAACGGGCTGTAAAGAGCCATATTAATGTTGAGGTGATGATCATGGTAAAACGGAAAGCCAATCATGTGATTAACGGCATGAATGATGCGAAAAGCCAAGGAAAAGGCGCGGGTTATATAGAAAATGACCAGCTCGTCCTGACGGAAGAAGAACGGCAGAACAATAAAAAAAGAAAAACAAACCAATAGCCGGAACACCTTAAAAAGGAGGCTTTAACATGACAAATAAAAATACGAGTAAAGATATGCATAAAAATGCTCCGAAGGGCCATAACCCCGGCCAGCCGGAACCGCTGAGCGGAAGCAAAAAAGTGAAAAACCGCAACCATACAAGACAAAAACATAATACAAGCCACGATATGTAAAACAGACCCCGGTGTCTGTTTTTTTGTGCCATTCACCCATTCAAAGCTTCTGCATACGTTATAGCAAGGCTTTTTAATATGGAGGGATGCTTCCATGAATCACTCAAAAAACGCTGAAGAATTTGATGATACGGAAGAATGGCTGCGGCAGTTTTACGAGGACCCGTATGCTTGGTATGACGAGACGCTGCCGATCGATCTATATGAAACAAGCCGTCAATATATCATTGAAGCCGACCTGACGGCGCTGAAGCAGGTGCAAGCGATAACCGTCACTCTTTCGGGAAATGAGTTTATGCTCTCTGTTAAAACGCTTGAACGGACGTTAAACAAACAAATGATGCTTCCTTTTTATCTGAATGACAAACATATTTTCACTGATTTCACCAACCATATTCTGACCGTCTCCATGAACAAGGAGCCAAATGAGACTCCTGCCTCTTTTTCCTTTCAATTTCCTCTATAACATAAAAAAGCCGCTTTCATCCCTCAATGGAAGCGGCTTTTTTGTCCGGTCATATCAGTCATATACCCTCAAAGTGAATCTCCCATGGCCAAATAGCAGAATCACTATACGATAGAATATGTTCTAGCAACCGGAATGACTGGACATCTATCATTTTTTCTATTCTTTTTTTCATGTGTTCTTCTATTCTGTCTTCGTTTACAATATGGTTAAAGTAAGGAGGAGATAGAACAATGCTGGAAGGCTGGTTTATGTGGTTTATTTTATTTTGGGTCATCGTGATGATCGGATTGCTGTCTATCGGCGGGTTTTTTATGTTTCGAAAATTTTTAAAACGCTTACCGAAAGAAGACGGCCGGTCAGAACTGGATTGGCAGGACTATTATATTGAAAAAAGCAGGCACTTATGGAATGAGGGTGACAAGGCGTTTTTGGATGAATTGGTCACCCCCGTGCCGGAGCTCTTTCGGGATGTAGCAAAAGCGAAAATCGCCGGAAAAATCGGTGAACTTTCCTTAGCGGAGGAAGCTGAACAAATAAACCGTGATTTAATCATCAGGGGTTACATACTGGCCACTCCTAAGCGTGATCATCAATTTTTAAAAAAGCATCTCCGTGAAAAACAGATTGATCTTACTCCTTATCAAGACCTGCTCAAATAAAAAACCTTTCCGGCGGACGGAAAGGTTTTAATTCATCTGAATATCAGCGGTCTTCAGTTCATTCGAAAGTTTGCGGTAAGACAAAAACATCGCGATGCGCCACGGGACAATCATTCCGAAAGCAAGAATCCAAAACATCCCGCTTAAAGCTCCGTAATCAATCGTCGTGCTCAAAATGGATTTCATAGCGATTCTGATAACCAGCAAACCAATCAGGATAAACACAAACGCTTTTGACCGTTTTAAATAGATTTCATTATTTTTAATCTCAAATTTAGATGTTTTAATCAGAAAAATAGAGAAGATTACGCCCAGCGTAATGGCCTCCAAAAATTCTTCGCCCGTCACTCTGAAAATCGGAAAAAGGAACATAAGCGCTCCCGTACTCATGAAAATCGGCGGGAGAATTATTTTTTTAGGTGAAGCGGGCTTGTCGGAGGATTTAATCCTGACGATCATCACGGAAATTGCCATGGCCGCTGCAATAACGGATGAAATTATAATCATCATCTTTATCATTCCTTTGCTTGCACGGAGTTTGATACTATATACTATACTCCAAAAACATAAAAAAAACCAATTTGAAAAGAGAACACGTTTACGTTCCCGTTACCCGCCCTACGGCTTCCAGCACTTTAGATGCTTCAAACGGTTTAACGATAAAGTCTTTAGCGCCTAATTCAATCGCTTCCAGAACGATCCGCTGCTGCCGCATGGCGGTGCACATGATGATCCGGGCTTTCGGGTCAAAAGCTAAAATATCCTGCAGCGCCTGTATACCGTTTTTGACCGGCATGGTAATATCCATTGTCACCAGGTCGGGACGGATTTTTTGATATACTGCCAGAGCTTCCTCACCGTCAGCCGCTTCCCCGGCCACTGTGTAATTCGCCGATTCCAGAATCTCTCTGATTTTCACCCTCATGAACTTGGCGTCATCTACAACTAAAACTCGTGTCATATTCCCCTCCACATATTTAACATTAACTAGTCTTATTGTACCAAAAACGAAAGGGTATATAATAGTTCAAAAGTTATTAATCCGTTACAGACCCGTAAATCCTCCGAAAAGATTTGACAGAACGATCAGAATGTAGCTCATCCAGTTAAAAAACAGCATAACTCCGATCAGAATCATAAGAATGCCGCCGATTTTCATGATAAGCAGCTGATGCTTGCGAATCCAATTCATTCTGGTAATAAAAAATGAAAGAACAAGAAAAGGAATCGCAAAACCGAGAACATATAAAAACATATACGGCACTGCTGAAGAAGGATTTGTATTTGCCAGCGAAAACACGGCTCCTAAAATAGGCCCGCTGCACGGCGACCAGCCGGCTGCAAACGCAAGACCGATCAGAACCGAACCGATAAACCCCTCCGGACGGCGCTTAAAGTGAATGCGCCGCTCTTTCATCATGAATTTCGGCTGAAACACACCGGCAGTAATCAGCCCGAAAAGGATCAGCATGATAGCGCCAAACTGGCGGATCGCTTCATGATATTGGGTGAAAAAACTGCCGATAAATGAAGTTCCATATCCCAATGCGATAAAAATCACGGAGAAACCAAGCAAAAAACAAAGTGTATGCACGAGGCCGCGCTTTTGCAGCATCACCTTTTCTGTTTTCACCTCGTCCATACTGACACCAGTTATGTAAGATAAAAAGGCGGGGTACAACGGCAGACAGCATGGAGAAATGAAAGACAGAAATCCGGCCCCAAACGTCAGAAAGTAATTAAAACTCACGATGACACACTCCCTTCGAGTTATGACAAAATCATTTCATTTTTTTAACACTTTCCCGAGAAGGATTACTTTTTATAGAAAAAGCTTATATAATTTAATTTGACATCGAGATATTATACTCCTTCTTATTTGAAAAACAGTATAAATGTGGATATAATAATAGCGACTCAGGTGAAAGATTTATGTATGAAAGGATATATCCCTGTGATTAGAGAGCATCTATTAAATGAAATTGAAAAAAAACGGGCAGAGCTGCTTAAAATCGTCATGACAAACGGAATGACATCAAACATTACGATAGAACTCAGCCAGGAGCTTGACCACCTTCTCATACAATATCAAAAAGAACTGCACACCGGCAGTTGGGGTGAAACATGACGCCAAAATAAAAAACCCTCTCCGGGTTTTTTATTTTTATAACCATGTATCTCTATATCATAATCTGTACGTATTATTTCGCTTGATTATTCATGGCTTTCATCATTTGATTAATTTTCTTTTGAGAAGGTTTCATTCCCATTTGCATCATCATCATGCGTAACATTTGTTCATTAATAGGCGGATTCTTTTTCAAATAGCTCATCATATATTTACGAGCAATAAAAAACCCGAGTGCAACACCTATGAGCAATGCGACAACGCCCACTAGGATGCCAACCCATAAAGTCATTTTATTTCCTCCTTCATGTTGTCTAGTTTAAAGTGTACTAAACCAAAGGCTATTATACAACATTTACATCTCTTTTTCCTCGTTTTTAGACAAAATTTCTTTCTCTGACCGGATTTAACCACCCGTAGCGCCGTGTCTTGAAATCCATTGCAAGAAAACAGGGGCTGATTTTACGCAGAATCTCAAAGAAAATCGTTTCCGCCTCATAATCTCCCGAAGCCGCAATCTCAATTAAACTGTCTTTCATCATGAAGGTGGCGCGGCCCTTTTCTCCGGGCAGTGTAAGCCGGTAAATGGAATCCAAACGGCTGTAACTCATTCGGTTTAAATGCAGCTGGAGACGCTGATGCATATGTATCACCGGAATCGGTTCCGTTATATATTGAACTTGCTTTTCTGTCATTTGATATTCCTGGGGTGTCAGATCTGTCCAATGATAGTCTCGAAACAACTCAAACATAGCCGTTTCCCGCCCGAAGTAGTGGTTCGCAAACTCATCCTTTATCAGGTGCGTATAGTAATGACGTTCCATTTCCTCATCCCCTTTTACAGCGCTTCGTTATTGCTTTCTATTATACAAAAGGAGAAAAGAAAGAATTGTCTATTACTGTTACGCCGCCCCTTCTATTTTTGTCGCATAAACAGGAAAAAGAGGATGATTTGACTCATCCTCTTTTGTCTCGTTATTTGTTTAAAAGTTTTTTCACGCGGTCAACCACGTTTTCTGCAGTAAACCCGTATTCTTTCATAATTGTTTCTCCCGGAGCTGAAGCACCGAAACGGTCAATTGCGAGAACGTCTCCTTCAAGACCGGTAAATTTGCCCCATCCGAAGCTTGAACCCATTTCGATCGCAAGACGTTTCGTCACATTCGGAGGAAGCACGCTGTTTTTGTACTCGGCCGATTGTTTTTCAAAGCGGTCCCAGCTCGGCATGCTGACTACAGATACGTGAATGTTTTCTTCAGCCAGTTTCGCTTGAGCTTCGATCGCAAGTCCGACTTCAGAACCTGTCGCTAAAAGAAGAGCGGCCGGTGATTCTGTTTGGGCTTTGGAAACGATATAAGCCCCTTTATCCACGCCCGCATACGCTTCTTCAGCCTGCTGCTCAATCGTCGGCAGGTTTTGGCGTGTCAATACAAGAGCTGTCGGATGATCTTGGCTTTGAACGGCAACCTTCCATGCAGCTGCGGTTTCATTTCCGTCAGCAGGTCTGATCACAGAAAGGTTAGGAAGTGCGCGTAAAGAAGCAAGCTGCTCAATCGGTTCGTGAGTCGGCCCGTCCTCTCCTACGGCAATACTGTCATGTGTGAATACATAAGTGACGGGAAGACCCATCAATGACGCCAGACGAATGGCAGGTCTTAAATAATCAGAGAACACAAAGAATGTGCCGCCGAATACGCGGAGGCCGCCGTGAAGCGCCATTCCGTTTAATGCAGCGCCCATCGCAAATTCACGGACACCGAACCAGAAGTTTTTCCCGGCGTAGTCTTTTGCCGTGAAGTCTCCTCCATTTTTGATTGTCGTTTTATTTGAACCCGCAAGGTCAGCAGATCCCCCGACAAAGAAAGGAATTTTCTTGGCGATCCCGTTCAGCACCTCACCTGAAGATGCGCGGGAAGCAAGGCTGCTGCCTTTTTCATAAACGGGAACTTCCTGATCCCAGTCTTTAGGAAGCTCGCCTTTCATGCCGAGTGACAGCTGTTCAGCAAGCTCAGGATATTTTTCTTTATAAGCCGCGAACAGTTCATTCCATTCCTGTTCTTTTTTCGAGCCGGCTTCTTTTACAGCTTTATTGAAATGCCCGTATACTTCTTCCGGAACATAAAAATCTTCTTCAAACGTCCAAGCATACGCTTCTTTTGTCAGCTTGCTCTCTTCTTGTCCTAACGGAGCGCCGTGAACGCCGGATGTGCCCGCGCGGTTTGGAGAACCGAAACCGATCGTGGTTTTCACTTCAATCAAAGTCGGTTTTTTATCATTCTGGCGCGCTTTTTCAATTGCAGCCGTCAATTCAGCGATGTTGTTTCCGTCCTCAACATAAAGAACTTCCCAGTTCATTGCTTCAAAACGCTGCTTTACATTTTCAGAGAAAGAACGGTCTAAATCGCCGTCTAAGGAAATGTCATTAGAATCGTATAATACGATCAGACGGCCTAATTCAAGATGGCCTGCAAGAGAAGCTGCTTCGGAAGAAATGCCTTCCATTAAATCGCCGTCTCCGCAAATACTGTATGTATAATGATCAACTACGTTGAAAGAATCACGGTTATATGTCTCAGCCAGATGGCGTTCTGCAATTGCCATTCCCACTGCCATTGCAATACCCTGTCCAAGCGGCCCGGTCGTTGCGTCTACTCCGGCTGTGTGCCCGAACTCCGGATGTCCCGGTGTTTTGCTTCCCCATTGACGGAACTGTTTCAAGTCTTCAATGCTGAGGTCATATCCGCTTAAATGCAGCATGCTGTATAAAAGCATTGAACCGTGGCCTGCTGATAAAACAAAGCGGTCGCGGTTAAACCAGCCCGGATTCTGCGGATTTACATTCATAAATTTCGTCCACAATGTATATGCCATCGGAGCGGCTCCCATCGGCATGCCCGGATGTCCGGAATTCGCTTTTTCAATTGCGTCTATAGATAGTGTACGAATGGTGGCAACTGATTTCTTTTCAATTGTATCCATTATAATCCCCTTCCTTATTGTTGTACCTTTTCATCATAAAGCGATGCTGACTTTTTCTCAACTCTTTCAGCTTAAATTTGAGATAAACTTGTTGAAAATTGTCGTAAAGCACATCCTGATATTAGTATATACGAAAAAAGAATACGTATTGCCGTATTCTTTCTGTTTAATGAAGATTATTTTTCTGTTGTTCTCTTTTTAATTTTTCAGGGGTGACATCGTTGCCTTCCGGATCAATCACTTTTACGCTCTTTAACGTATTTTTCATTGAGGAGCGGAATCCTTTCAAATATTCCTGGCGAAGCTTTTGCTGTTCAGCTTTTTCCTCATCCGTTATTGTGTTTGATTTAGCTTTTTGAGCCAATTCGTTAATTCTTGCGATTTTTTCTTTAGAAATCATAATAAGCTCCTTTGGTGCGTGTTGATTATATACTACTAAAACGCAGTCTTTTTTACAACTGATGCGCGTCAGCTGCCTTCTGTGTCTGCGGTATATTCCTGAAACCGCCGGTGAACCGTGGCTTTGGACACATCATAGCCGAATCCCCTTAAGGTCGCTGCGATTTCTGCAAAGGTAAGCTTGTTGGCTCTCAGCCTGATAATTTCCGAAACCGGAACCTCTTTTTTTTCTTTTCCGCTGTTTTCATGTCTGTTTTTCAGATTCCGTTCAGGTTTGTAGCCGTTTTTCACGGCTCTTTTCATTCCCCGCCGGATTTTCATATTGTGAATTTTCCTTTGATATTCCTCAACAATACTGACGATTTCAAGTACCATCGAATCAGCTTCGGAAAGCTCCAGTTCACCTTTATGAGCCGTCGTATATATCTTTACGTTCTCCCTGTAAATGCAATGCAAAAGCGCTATCTTGGCGTTTCCTCTTCCCAATCTCGTTTCGTCCTGCACCAATATCGCGTCAATATGTGATTTTTTAATTTCATCAAGCATTTCAAATACTCCGTCGCGGTCCATTTCGTAACCGCTGGCTTTCTCAGAAATGACTTTCACGACTTCCATGCCGTTTGCAGCAGCGATCTCACTGAGCTCCTCTTCCTGTCTTTTTAATGACGTTTGCTGCTGTTCTTTGTTTGTGCTTACGCGGGCATAAATGAGCGCCTTCATTTCTCTCTTTCCTCTCTAATTGACAATGGCCAGCTGATATACGGCCGGATGCTTCTTCTTAACCGGAAGAAAAAGTTCGTCTCCGGGCTTTATATCAGCAGTTTGGAGATGATTATTCTCCGTCACCCACTCAATGAAATCTTCTTTATTAATGTGTTTCTTTTCTGCTACATGATCCGCAAGTGACCAGAGTGTATCGCCGTCCTGAACCTTTATTTTAACATATTGGCTGAGGGACTGATCATTTCCCGCACATGAGACAAGTAAAATAGCGGCACTTAAAATCGCAGTAAACAGTCCGACAAATATGATAGATTCTTTCGCCATGTAAACAACCTCCAATAAGAATGTTTGTTCGCTTTTTATACCTTTCAGTATATACGAACAAACGTTTCTGTCAATCGTTTTTTTCGAACCTATGTTTGTACTGTCAGGAAAATCATGCTATAATCTACTTAAAATCGACGTTTTGAGGTGCGAAATATGACGAAGCTATCAAAAAGGCAGCTTGATATCCTGCGTTTTATTAAAGAAGAGGTAAAAACGAAAGGATATCCGCCTTCTGTAAGAGAGATAGGAGAAGCAGTAGGACTGGCTTCCAGTTCAACCGTGCACGGCCATTTGGCGCGGCTGGAGACAAAAGGCCTGATCAGACGGGACCCTACTAAACCGAGAGCGATTGAGGTATTGGATGAAGAAGAAGTCCAAATTCCGAAAAGCCAGGTCGTAAACGTTCCGGTCATCGGGAAAGTGACGGCGGGTATTCCGATTACGGCTGTTGAAAATATCGACGAGTATTTTCCGCTTCCCGACCGGATGGTTCCTCCCGGCGAACATGTCTTTATGTTAGAAATCATGGGAGAAAGTATGATTGACGCCGGCATTTTTGACAAAGATTACGTCATCGTCAAACAGCAGAACACGGCCAATAACGGAGAAATCGTCGTAGCTATGACCGAAGATGATGAAGCGACGGTCAAGCGCTTCTATAAAGAAGACAATTATGTGCGGCTGCAGCCGGAAAATCCGACGATGGAGCCGATTATCCTGCAAAACGTAAGCATTTTGGGGAAAGTTATCGGCGTATTCAGAGCCGTACATTAATTCTATTAAACTTCATTTATCGTAAAAAACCCCTTACAGAGGGGTTTTTTTGCATAAAAAAAGCAGATTCGCCCTGGCTTAAGAAACGAATCTGCTAAGGAGGAAAAACTTACATTCTTATTATCCGACATCACACTTTTGAAGTCAACTAATAATGTTTCCCTCAAGAAACTTTTCATCCGTTTTTCAACTTTGTATATTTGTGCGTGATGAATTTGTTTTTGTTTATCTTTTCTTTTGGGCGGGCGCATCAAAATTTATATATGAATATTTAGTACATAGTACAATAGGTTATATTTAAATATAAAAAAACCCGCTGCCTTTAGCGAGTATCTATTTTCAATCAAAATGATAATATTCTACACCGTATAACCCTTTAATATAGGCGGGGCCACAGACGTTTGAAGAACTTTCAACCAGAATTCTGTATTTGTGATACGGATCAATTGATTTTTTATCCTGGGCACTAAGGTTTAACCAGCTGCCGCTGTAGTTTTTAGAGCTTAATGTATAAAAATTTCCGTTCAGCGCCATCCGCTGGAGTTTCATGCTCAAACCGCACGAAGAGTTGTTCATTATGGTGAACTTATATCCTAAAAAGTAATCGTCGGCAGCTACAGCCCCCGGATTTTCAATATGAAACTCTTTTGCATTTCCTTCCAAAGTGAAGCTTGTTTTTGATCCGAATTCAGTGGTAGCCGCTTTAGCTGAGTGTATTCCGCTAAAACATAATAAAAAAACAGCAATACATATCCAGTATTTTTTCATTTGCATCCCCCTTTTTACATATTTTAACTTGTGAATCCTGTGATGTCTATTCACATTTTATTAAAACGCATACTTTATAACCACTATATACCAGTTTAAAAATTTGCGGATTGCTTACAATGAAGACTAAACGAAATAACGAAGGTGGTTCAAATGAAACACGTAATTGCTTTCGCTTCTAAAACGGCGCTCACACTTGCTTTACTGTACATTGTTCTGGATCTTATGTACCAAGTAACCTTTTTAAACGTTCTGTTTATTACAGTGATCTTAAGTTTAATTACTTATTTTGCGGGTGATTGCATGATTCTGCCGAGAACAAGCAATTTCACAGCCGTTGCAGCTGATTTCGGAATTTCATTCATTGTATTATGGATATTCCTTATGAACATTGGCGGATTTAATGTCTCGCCTGCCGCGGCATCGGTTATCTCTGCACTTTGCATTTCTGTTTTCGAGGCATTTTTTCACCGGTATTTGCAGCAATATGTACTTCCCGAAGATTATCAGGACACAACAGAGACGGATAGCACGCTATGGAGCTATCAAACCGAGGCGTCTGAAGAATTAGTGCCGGAAAAAGACCCTCAGGAAAAAACATAAAAAGGAGGCAATCGCCTCCTTCGCTTTTTATTTTTGCTTCTGATCGTCCAGCGGCAGCTGCAGCAGTGAGTCTGTGCCTGTCGCTTTCGGCGTTTTTCCGTCCCATTTTTCAATCCATTTATATTTGATCATTTCATCGGACATTGATTTCTTTATGATTTCGTTATAATCAGCGATCCCTTCCGCTTCAATTTTTTTCTTTTTCGCTTCAGCTTCGGCTATTTTAATTTCAGTTTGTGTCCGTTCAAGTTCCTGTGAAGACTTCACCCTTGCATCGATGGCTTCCTGTGTGGCTTTATCCGGCTTCGGTACGCCAAGCGTCAGATCATCAATTAAAAATCCAAGACTCTTCATATCATCAGCAAACCTCTTTTGAACATCGGCAGCGGCTTCTGCAGATTTTTGCCCGTATGTGTCAATAACCGAGTATTTGCTGATTGATTTTCGCGCCGCATCCCACAGCCTTGTTTTTAAATATGTATTTTCAATCGTTTCAACGTTTACCGCGCCGAATTTGTTAAACAGATCGACTACTTTATCAGGCTGCACGACATAGTTGTAAGCGATATCCATTTCTATATTTTTACCGTCTGAGGTTGCCACTTTTATATTTTCATTATTCACTGTCTGCATACGCACCGGATATTCCGTTACTTTATTAAATAAACCGACTAAGTGCCAGCCTTGGTCCAATGTGTCGGATTTTACCCCGCCATTCGGTGAGTATACAACCCCGACATAACCGTTCGGTATTTTTTCAATGAATAGTGACGCTGTAACGCCCGCAATTAAAAGGGCAGCACCTATAATCACACCGCCGAGAATTTTTTTTGTGTTTCCGCGCTTATTTTCGCTCATGCTGATCTTCTTCCTCCCATGACTTTTTGAATTTTTTGGCTCTGCTTCCCACTTGTTTAAAGATTGGACTAAGCATCAGCCATAAACCGAATCCGATGATGACAAGAAGAATGATAGACCCGATCATCACTTTCATTTGCCCACCTCTTTTCTTTCATCCTGTCAATTATGTATACGATCTTAAGAACTTAAAGTTTCATAAATTTCAAAAGAAAAAGCCCCGCCGACAAAATAGGCGTGCTTATTCATAATTGTCACTGATAAAATCAGAAATCGTTTTTGTGAATTGATAAAAGGTCCCGTTTTGTGTGGATGCTCTGCTTTTCAGCGTAAAAGTGTCAAATAGTGATTTTCTGAAGCCGGTGCTCATTTCGATTTGAATACTCAATCCGGATGAAGATTGATTGGCAAGGTTGTTCGGACTGACGCCTGCATATTTATCATTTATGCCAAGAAGAACGGCAGGATACCCGTGCCGTTTCAGCACATCGGTCAAAAGTTCGGCCCGTTCTCTGTCTGTACCGCCGATTTTTATCTTTTTATCATCACTGCCGTAACCGTGCAATGAAATGACATTAGAGTGCTCTTTCACCATTTGCACGGCCTTAGGTTCATCGAAATGCGAACTTGTCAAATGCAGAGCCGCATTACCGGCTGATTTTAACCCTTCAAATAAATATAAACTCCGGTTTTCGGCAATTTCTCTGGCTAACTCACTGGTCCCCGGCTCTATGCCTCCGCCGTGTATAGCTAATATGAGGACAGAAGGGTTATGCTCTCGCGTTGAAATGGAAAAATCGGAAGGATTTTCATTCAGCTTTAATTCCTCGAAACTGCCGTAAATATCTGAAGCGGCATTAGCCCGAAAGAACGGCAGAAGCAAAAACGGTAAAATCAAAACTAAAATTCCTTTTTTGGTTATTGATGGCATTTGTATGTTTATGTTACAATACAAATGCTTCAGCCTTTGAAGCGAACGGCAGAACAGGGTGACTTTGGACGGTTTCTTCTGCTCTGCCTCTTTGCCAGCTGCTTTACGGTCTACTCTTCTAACCCTTTTTGCCATAACATCATCCTTTCTTTTGTTTACACTTTTGTCACAATATTATATACGTTGGACAAAACCTCCGTTCATCTTGAAGAATAAAAACATCAAAACAACTTCTATCCTTTAACCTAAAAAAGTCTTTCTGTTCAAAGAGACGGAAGGCTTAAATATTTGCTCTTGGCATAGACGGTTACGGAGCGGCCGCTTATTTCGAAGTCAAATTCGAACGTGACGTATGATTTCCCAATTCAAGAATCCCCGAAACAAATTGAATGTAACTGCTGTTTCCATAAAAAAAGACTGCTGTTAAGCAGTCTTTTTTCGTTTTATTTCGTGCCTGTTGATCCCAGTCCGCCGCGGTCATTGTTCCCGAGCTTGTCTACTTCGATCAGCTCCACTTCAGGCATTTTCTTCATGATTCTGAATTGGCAGATCCGCTCCCCCTTGGAAATGTCGGTATCCCGAAGCGCGAATGCAGGAAAAAACCAAAAGTCATTGTCGCCTTTATATGATTCATCAATGACTCCCATTGAATTTGTCTGAATGATACCGAAATGCTTATATGTACTTGAACGCGGAACGACATGGGCCTCATATCCTTCCGGCAGTTCCATCGCAACTCCAAGCGGGATAAGTTTGAATTCACCTTTTTTGATTGTGATATCTTCAGCTGCCCGCAGATCAATCCAATCGCCCTGTTCAATTTTACTGATTCTCGTTTGCGTATCATCTGAATATTTAATTTTGATTTGTAAAGTCATGTTCGCTGCTCCTTTTGCTTCCCTATTTCAGTCGTATTGATGACCAATCCGTGCCCCATTATACCATTTAACTGATAAGAATGTTGATTTTGGTGTATATGCAGCCGAAGAGGAAGCACGGCGAAGTCAATGAGAATAAACCTAAAATGAGGGCCCTTCCTATCAGTTTTTTCCTCCATTTTCACATGACAGCTTCAATTACAATAATGCAAAGCTTTATATCCGTTCTTTCAACAGAGCTTTTTTAAAATTTCACCTTGGTTTCAAAAGGAATTTCGTTCTGAATAAAGAATTTGAAGAATAAGCGCTTTAAGGGTGCGCGACTCTTTTCTGTCCCCTGCCTCAGGCGCTTATATCAAAAGAAAGAGGTGTCTTTAGAATGGTTCAATTTAAAAACTTTCCTGATCCGTCTTTAAACGCCCCATTGCAGTCTCGCCCTGCACAGCCCTCTGAATTGGAGCATCTCAAAGCAAGGATGCAGAATTTTATTAAGCATTCCGCAACGGATGATAATCTTGAGATCGCAGATGCCCGGGTGACGGCGGAAGGAATGGTCACCTCACTTTTAAAAGAACGGCTTGATACAGAATACGAAATGCTTAAGAATAAAATCACCCGGGAAGTGAATGTGGAGGACTACGGAGCGATCCCTGACGGCCGGGACAATACGGAAGCCTTTCGGAGAGCGATCGGGAACGGCCGGGTCAAAGTAAATGTTCCCGCAGGAGAATTTTTGGTTCAAGGGATAAAACTCCCCTCATGGACTACCATTTCCGGTGAGGGACAAGGGATTACCGTGCTTAAGCTTCATGAGGACACTCCCGCATACGAATGGGTCATTACTAACGATGATTACGATAATGGAAACCGTAATATTTTTGTCCAGAACATGACTTTAGACTGGAATCCTGATCGTCAATGCGGAGTCAGGAACCCCGGAGGACAGTTTTCCAGCTGTTTAACGTTTGCTAATGTGCAATACGGCTGGATTAAGAATGTTGAAACGGTTAACGCGGGTCTCCATGGTATTGATATTACATCTCCGACTTACGATCATTTGCCTGAAACAGAATGGACGAAAGACGGCTGCCGATATATATGGATTGATAACTGTGTGGCATACGGCGCCGGAGACGACGGCATTACCACCCATTACAGCGAGTATATTTTCATTTCCAACTGCCATTCCGGAAACCCCCGCGGCACAGAGCATGCTGAGGGCAGCGCAAACTCGAACGGCATTGAAATTGACGACGGCTCTAAACATGTATGGCTTTTAAATAACTATACGAGCGGAAATATCCGCGGGATTGAGGTAAAGGCGCACAGCCTGTGGCCGGCTTCTCAAAATGTTCATATTATCGGTCATGTTTCGTATCGTGATGTACGTTCATTTGATATTCGTCATATCGGCCATCATCAGGCCTCAGACCCCGAAAGCACAACGGCTTATGATGTTACTTTAACCGATTGCACCGCGATTGAACCGGTATTCAATGCTCTCTATGACGGTGTGACCCCGAGGGCGCTGGTCATCTCTGCCTATAAAAACGTTAATGTAAACGGATTCACAGCTATTGGTGATCCCTCATACGACTATGGCGGGAATCCAGTCGTGGCTCTTCAATACCGCAGTCAAAATATTACGATTAACGGCATTAAAATACGCGGCTTTACACAAGCCGGTGTTGACATCAATATATCCGGCGGATCAAATAAAACCGATTATGTTAAAATTTCAAATTTTGATATATACAAGTCTTCTCCTAAAGGCATCTCAATCGGCGGAGGCCAATATAACGTAAATATTATGAACGGTACGATGATCAGAGACGGCGGTTCGGTCGGAATTACGTCCCCTAACAGTCAGGCCGTCATTCTCGGGGTGCAAGCGGAAGGTTACAGCGCGGCCGCATCTATAAAAGGACAGACTTATGAGCAGATCCCCGTCAATTTAAAGGGAGGCGCACAGCTCGCGACCAGCTCCGGTTTTGCATTCAACCCGACAAGCGCCGTTATTGCGGGAACAGGCGATATTACGGCCAGAGGTGACAGAAATGCGATCATCAGCTCTTCCGGAGGTTCAAGTTCTGAAGGTTCAAGGGCATTTATCGCCGCTTCAAACAATGTCCATATTACGGGCAGCAAAGTCTCCAGAACGATTCTGTCATCAGAAAGCATTACATTGGAAGAACCATACACGGTTGCCGGAGGGCATCAGTCCATCAAATGGAAACTGGATTCAGCGGGCGGCCACGGTACGTTCGCTGGAGCTGTCACCTCTTCCCTGTCAGGGTATGGAGAATATTTTGAAAGTGTAACCGGCCAGACAATTCCCGCCGGGACGATCGTCACAGTGAAAGGCGAAAAAATTGAATCGGCTCACGTCGGAGATTACATGCTCGGCGTCATTTCAGAAACAGCCGCTTTTATCTCAGGAGCCGCAAGCTTCGGATGGCAAAGCCGCTTTTTGACAAACGAGTTCGGCGGTTTCATATACGAAAATGTAACTGACGAAGAAACAGGAGAAACGGTACGCGTGCCGAAACAAAACCCAGACTGCAGTCCGGCTCTTGAAGCTGACTATGAAGCACGCGCGGCCAGAGACGAATGGCACATTGTCGGACTCAACGGCCGGCATTACGTACGGGTCGACGGTACGGTCAGCCCGGGAGATTATATCACGGCTCATAACGGAATCGGGACTAAAGCCGCGGAAGGCTGGAAGGTATTGAAACTGACGGCCTTATACAGTTCTGAAAAAGGGTACGGCATTGCAATTGCGGTTATCAAATAGGGACTCAATATCAGGATCATCTCCTCTCTTTTCTATCGGGCGGGTATGATCCTGTTTTTTATACCGAATGAGATGCCTCTTTTTCAGCATACCGTTTCATTTGTCCAAGCCATCCATGCTTTCTGTCATAGAATACTACCGTCAGATGAAAAAAGGAGGAATATGAGTATGGACATGGATATGAACGGACATTATGATCACCACCCAAAGCAGCCTAAACAAAAAAAGAAGAAACAAGATAAAAAGCATCTTGATTATGATTACATCGTTGTTTATAAAAGAAAATGCAAAAAATGTAAAAAATGCTGCTAACTTGACATATCAACACTTTTTACACCCGGTAAACTCCGGGTGTTTTTCTTATTATGGCGTTTCTCCGGGCTATTTTCACCCAAAATCCGGTCATCCTATCACAATACATAAAAAGACTCTATTATTTTCTTCCCTTTTCGCCTAATTAAAAGTATTTCATTTACAGAAAACAACACAAATAGAATGACATGACTTTTGAGAAAATCTACTCTTTGCTTGGTCAATTTTTCTGCGATACCATGAATTTGCAACAATTTTTAAAAATTTCCTCAGGAGGTTATAGCCATGAAAATCGCCAGAACGATAGTCGGATCATGCTTAGCTTTATCTCTAACAATTCCTTTCACAGCCAGTGCCTCAGCAGCCAGTCAGTCTGAACACGCAAACGCGCCTCACGTTTCACCCGTTGCAAATCCGTTAGAAAGTAAATTATCCCAAACAGCAGACCAAAACGTAAAAGCAGCAGGTGTTGATGCCGGGCTGAACGTAAACGTAGATGTTCTCGGAATCTCAGATCGCATTGCTGAAGCAGTTAAGTCAGATCAAAACCGAACCGGCTGGGTAAAAAATGTCATGGAAACAACATTTTACGCATCAGGACAGAAGTACAACGTCATGGTGTTCAATTTAAATCAAGAATATGAAGACAGGTTTAACGGCGTTCAGTTTTACGGATCAGCCGTTTATGACGGCATTACTTACGGAATCTGGGTCTTCGAAGACGGGTCCTTCGATAACAAAGGGGACGGGGGCTGGATCAATTGGGCATTCAGAGGGTGGTTCGATCGTGATAATCAGCATATTGAATTCCACAGACCTTAATACGGAGAAAACTTGCGGCAGCGCCCGCAAGTTTTTATTTTGATAACGGGATACTGCACATTTTTCACCGTTATAACGACTATACTTGAAGTGCGGGCTCCGATCGCAGCCCCGGTAAAGTCTTTCAAAGTGAGGGTATGCCATGTCAAAGTCTTTAAAAATAATGTTGTGGAGCATATTGGTGTTCATCATCTTGTTAGTGATTATCGGAATCGTTTCTTACAATCAAACACCGTCTGCAGAAAGCGCAGCGGAAAGAATGCTTTACAGCGTCTAATCAATGTTAAGCCTTCATCGGCTTTTTTTATTTACCGCAGAACACTTGAAGCTCTTCTATTTAGATCGTTAACGTTCCCATTCGGAATGGAGTATACGCGTGTATCATCAGGCAATCCGTTTTGATACATGGTTCCGATTATGCCCATCGCATCTTTTTTCTCTATTCCTCATCACATTCCGCTACTGCTCTTGAAACCAACCAATCATTTCTTCAGCCTGTTCCGTTAAATCAAAAGGTTCCAATCCTAATAGCTTGTTACTTTTTCATTTTTTAAAAAACAAGCCAACTGCGCACCCTCTTCGCAACTTCTCAATGTATGAGCCTACCCGTTTCTATTACAGGAAGCAGTACGATTCCTCCTTTTACTCATTTTAACGGATGGTCATGTAAAGGAAATATAGACTAAAACCCTTTTTTCAAAAAGTAAACTAGCATCCCTATCAAACTTTACATTTCGGCATAATATGTATTAATCCTCTTTAGGAGGTGAGATTATATGGGATTCTCAGGTGGTTATGGTAGCTCCTTTGCGTTAATCGTGGTGCTATTCATTTTATTAATCATCGTTGGGGCTTCTTTCCTCGGCGGTTATTAAGAATCCTCTTACCTCCGCATCCATGTCAGCAGCACCTCCATGATCGTACGGCGCCATAAATGAAATGTTTATGGCGCTCTGCTGTTTTTCCCCTTTTCATTCACACATTAAAACTAAAAAGATCGGCCGATGTATCAACATGCAGCCGATCAGTAATTCATAGATTATTGTGTAAGGTTTACATCGATGACGTTATAGAAGGCATTGGAAGTATCCGCAACGTCCCATACCCCTAAAATGACATGATACCCGCTTCGATCAGTCGGCACAAAAATCTTATGAGTCAGATTCGTATCTGCCTTGGAACCGTCGTGGTTTACCGTTCCGATTAATTCGAATTCATCTCTTGACAAAGGTTTATTCGGATTCCAGTTTTTCTTGGTGATATAATAGTGCCACTTTGATGTCGCATGAGGGGCCGTGTAGTACCAAGTAAAGGTGTTAAAACCGCCGCGGATGTTTTGTTTTACCCAATAATCTGCAGTCTGCTTGTCTAAACCGAAGTCAATTTGTCCCGATCCTCCATTTGCAGACGCAATTCTTCCATCCGGCGGACCTGCAGCCGGAAATCCTTTCGGCCCTTCTACAGACTGAGGATTATCAATGACGGAGCCATATTTCTGCGCAGCGGCCGTCCAGCCCAATGTTTGTTTCTCTAATGCCCCCATGTACGCTCTGCTGACGGGCTCTTTTATATACCCGTGCGCAGATGCATCACTTGAATAGAAAGCACCTCCAATACCAAGAGTAACAGTTAAAACTGCAGCTTTGACTAAACCCTTCATTACTGCATCATCCTCCCTCTTTTGTTAATAAAAACCTTTCGGTATATACACTTCACGATGGAGGATGAAATGACCTTCCTTTTCTTGATAGGAAAAAGCAATGAGGTTCGCGCTTTTCCCTTTGTTTTTTATAATCATAAAGAAAAAGCCGGGCCGATTCTGTTGTCGAATCCGCGATTGACCGGCCCGCCCCTTTTGCTCAGAACTTCATTCGCTGGATTTGCCGGTTTCTTTTCGGATAACCGGTGCTACTTCCGCTGCTAATCGTTCGATGTTTTCCGCGGCTTTTTTAAACGGCATACCTCCTATATCGATTTGCGCGAGAAATCGCTGATGTCCGAATAACTCGTATTGATGCATGATTTTTTCAATGATCTGCTGTGAGCTTCCCACAAATAAAGCTGTTTCTTTTCCGGACGCCCGTTCAAAATCTTCCTTCGTTAAAGGCTCATCGATCCCGTGATATGAATGAACATGAGACCAGTAATTTGAATGATACGGGTAAAATTCTTGTATTGCCTGTTCATTCGTTTTTGAAATGAACATATGTCCGCTTACGGCAACCTTCACATTTTCCGGAGGATGACCGGCTTTAGAAGCCGCTTCCCGGTATTTGTCAACAAGCGGCTTAGATGACACCGGATCACCACTCAGTACAGCTAATGCCAAACCCGCACCTGCACGCCCGGCCCGTTCTGCGCTTTCCGGAGTCCCCGAAACACCTAACCATAGCGGAATGCTTCCGCGAAAAGGCCGAGGAGAAATTTCTGCCTCGCGCAGCGGCGGCCGGTAACGTCCTTTCCAGGTAACCGATTCTTCCCCGGAATTTAATTTTAAAAAAAGGTCAATATGTTCTTCAAACAGTTCTTTATAATGGCCTACGTCATAACCGAAAAGAGGAAACGAGTCTAAAAATGCGCCCCGTCCCGCAATGATTTCCGCCCGGCCGTCTGAAATCAGATCAAGCGTTGCAAAATCCTCAAATAAACGGACGGGATCTGCGGTGGATAATACAGTCGTGGCACTGGTCAGCTTAATATTTTCAGTGATCTGTGAAATCGCTGATAAGATGGCCGGCGGCGAAGATACCGCATAATCAAGACGATGATGCTCGCCTACACCGAATACATCAAGCCCTGCGTCGTCAGCAAGTTTCGCCAGCTTCATCAATTCATCTATCCGCTGCTTTGCGCTGACTGTTTTCCCTGTCAGAGGATCGGGATATAATTCTGCAAATGAATAAATTCCAATTTCCATACAATCACGGTGTTCAGCCCTCACATTTCTCTCCTCCTGCACTGTGTAAAAAAGCTTTTATGTTATTCTATTCAGCCGTTTTACAAATAGGAATTCGTTCAAAATAAATACAGAAGCTTAACATGCAGAAGGTCGGTATGAGAGGAAAAAAAGTTTCTGGCGCCCTTCAATTCAGCCCATTACACTCATGCAGCCCGACTAGGCAAGAACAAAGCCGGCACAAGCGGATTTGAAATCATGTGTTCATTTTCAGTCCAATTCAATCCAATCGTGATATTGATCATAAAGCTTTCGTATTCTTCCGGCATCAAGAGCAATGACTTCACACCCTCTGTCATCATACAGAAAGAAAATAATATCTTTTGTCATATTCACAAAGAAAACATCAGGATACCCAACGGAACAGCCCCCGAACCTTGGCTTCAGCGGAAAATCTTCGTGGACGGCTGCCTTAAGTAATTGGGGGATACGCAGATCTTTCCGTTTACATAATAAAGAAAACTGCTGCATTTCATATTCTTCTTCGACCGGGCATTGACAGGTCTTCACTTGAATCCGATATAAATCATCCTTACACTTCAGAAACGGCTGATAAACCTTTAATTTTCTCGCGTGATTACCTTGAGTTTTGTGCTTATACACGTTAGCAACAAGAAACAAGTCATCGCTATGTTCAAACAGCTCATTGAAAAGTGCGGCGGTTTGATGATGAACAAGCTGAAAATACTCAAGATTCAAAGCACCGCTTTCATTAAATTGATACATATTGCCGCCGAGAGAAAAATGAATTCCCACATCCCATTGATGATAAATGCCGGGCACTAATTTTAAAGTAGGAAACCTTTCCTTCAGATAATCATTTATTTTCATTCAAACATCTCACTTTCCGTTTCCCGCTCCAGAGGCAGAAGAAGCCGAAAACATTCCGCTTATTTCTTTTTCACCCTTGTAATATTATTCCGATTGGAATACAATGAAATAGAACACTGTGAACCCCATTGATCAGGGTGGATGCTGGTCACATTCATCCTGATCCTTTCTTTTACACAAGATCGCCCCAACTTTGAACCCCTCCGTTTCCAACCTTATTCATTGATGTTACATATATTTCAATGGTATTATTTTCTTATACATAAGCATCAAGAGGTGTCAGCTTTGAACAAGATCAGAAGATTAAGAGAATATTTCCGGTCTCACCGTAAAATAAGTCTGGCTGCAGACTTGCTTGCGGCTGTATTGCTTATCTCATTATCCATTCTTTTTAACGGACGCCGGCAGGGACCTGTTAATGGTTTCTTTATGTATGTCTTAGTAAGTAATTTTATCGGCTCCAATGCCTCTTTTATCGACTTCAGCAAATCGAGGAAAAACAGACAAAAATAAAGGCTCCGCGTCAAAAAGAGGGTTATACCGCCCTCTTTTTATTCTTTCAGTCATACCAATGCGTTCTTTTCAGGTTGAATTTTTCTGAATAGGACTCATGACCGGTTTTCCATACTGCTTCAACAGTGATTTCATGACCGATCACTTCATTTTCCGGCATATATTCAAACGTCTGAATATGGTCTTCTCCCGTTCCGCCGCCTTCTAATTTCTCTCCGGTGTATTCTGAAAGATGATAGTCTTTATCTTCACCATATTTCCGGCCGTCAACAAATAATGTTAATCTCTTAATCACCGTGTTCTTTTCATTCACTTTATTACCTCTGTAATACAAATTCAAGAAATAGTTAGGGCCGATAGAGGTCTTGCTTGATTTTTCGATTGACGCTTCCCACGTCTTGCTTTGGCTATAGCCGATATATTTGACTTTTTCTCCTGAAATTAAAGAAAACAGTGCACATCCGGCTGCTATTATGAGAACAGTGATAATAACCAGCAATGTTTTAATGACTTTACGTTTTTTCATGACATCCCGCCTTTATCATTTAGAACGTATGAATATTAGAATTGTTACATTTAATTTGAAAGAATAATAAAAAGGGATTCTAATCCCAGGAATAAAAAAATACTAAGAAGATCATATTCCCCTTAGCCTCACATCCCAGATTGCCATGCAATAATGATAAAAGTCGTCCAAAAAGTTGTGACTAAAATAAGCATAACGGTTACAATCATTAAAATGAGACAACTTATTGTTAGAATTGAATCTTTGTTTTTGTTAAGAATCAGAGTAACCACTGATCCTGCAGCAAATAGATACGACAAAACCGCACCGACCCAATACCACAACATAGAGTCATTGCTCCAGTAAGCCATTGACTGCATATAAATACTGAATATAAATCCTGACAGTGCTAATAGAAACGAAACTAAATTTGATTTCAAGTTAGAGTTCCTTTCTTCATAAGTTTTATTTTTAGGCACGGTCATACATCTGATAACACCTTTATGCGATATGCTTCGCCGCTTTGTCTGCATATTTTAATTCTTATTTCGTTTTTAAATATGTTTACTAAAACAGAAATGATATAAAGTTCACCTGAAACGCCGATTTAAAATTAAATAGATGTTTTATAAGCGTGAATTGCTTGATTTCTCAATTGTAAGAGTTATTTAGACCTTCCATAGCATTCACCCTCTCTCAAATTTTACAACGTTACTATAAATGATTTTCATTTTTTCCAAGTCCTTCAACTTGAATCTCATTTGAAGGAAGTTCGTTCATTGTAACTTCAATGTCTATCACTACCCTGTTTTGCCCAAGTATAGCATCATATTTGTATATGTTTGCTTCACCTTTGTATAACAAATTCCTTCCGCCTTTGGCTTTAATGACGGTTGAATTTGAGCCCATAAAGGGGCCTTTAAGATGTAACGGAAGAATCTGAAGACTGAAGCTTCAGCAGCTTCTGTATCAAAGTGACAGCTAGTGCAAGTATTACACACCTAAGCATTTTTCAATTCTGTAACTACCTGGTATTATTTCTCACGTTATTTATCGGTAATTCTATTGATAAATTCAACTCAAATACAAAAAGAACCTGTCTCTAACAAGGTTCTTTTCGTTTTGGTAACTGTATATTGTTTTTAACGACATATAAATGGAACTTAAGTATTGATTGCTTCTTGGAGACTGTTATGATCGTTAGCTAAACCATAGAAGTTCTCTAATAATTGTGTATCATCTTCCTTGCCCATCCAAGGATCTTTCTCTAATGGTTTGTAGCAAACGTCATACTCAACTTCATCTGTTGTTTTTTTACTATCTAAATAACAGCCTCCATATCCCTTCAAAAAATCCTTATAGTCGGAAGGTAATTGATTTCCTATGTTCATTTCAAGCTCTTTGAGTTGTTCATTTGTATTAATGCTAGGATCTGTGCTAGCATCAATCGTAAACTCTTTCAACTTTTGTTCGATCTTAGTGAAGCTCATTTTAATACTCCTTCATATGCTATGGAAAAACAAGTTATAGACCTTCTTTTTAGTTTTAATCGTCCCAGTCCTCATCATCGACCCAGTCGTCTTTCGCTTCTTCAAGTTCTTCTATTAAAAACTCAAGGAATGTACTACCAACTTGTTTACCATATCCCTCTTGGTTGTCCCAAAGAATGACAGGGCATTCACCATTTTTCAACTTGTTAGTGTCAAGACAATAAGAAAATTCATCTACATATTCGATCACTACAAGACCATCGGAAAGGTTATAATATTTTTTATATTCATTAGTCTGTTCGACAACTTCAGCACCATGAGAGTCATATCCGAGTATCATTGTTCCATATGCTCCCCCTGAACCATACTCAGTTAAAAACCACTTATAGCTGTCTGGAAGGGTTACATTGAGATCCTCCTCTATCTCTCTAATCCGCTCCTCAGTGACTCCTCCCGTGAGAATAGAATTTTCTTTATTTTCATCAAAGAAAGTTTTTATTTTCGAATAATCCATTAAACTTTCACCTCTTATTCTTGTTCTCAAATTGCTGAGCTCTCCATCTCCAATACCTTCTTCTGAAACTTTTATATTGTTTATCAAGTACTGGATCATTTCTAAAACTCTGTCCATTCCCTTTTAATCCATGCAAAACATCACTGTACTTATTATGCCAGCTTTCAGGTATCTCCAGCATAGTACCAGGCTCTTCTTGGATCAAATGATGCAAATTAATTTGGGTTCCATCTTTTGCAAAAGGAGCATTTCCACTTTTCATTAATTGAAGATTCGTAAGGCCTTTACGATTTTTTTGGTTCATATCAATATCTTTCATAGTATACACTCTGCGGCTTATGTCTTTAACTTTTCCCTTTGCTTTTACCTTGCCCTTAACCTCAAAG
>NZ_CP089436.1:3563000-3696381 GCF_021228595.1 Bacillus sp. FCW2
TCATTATAATGGAGCGGGTGATGAGAATCGAACTCACGACATCAGCTTGGAAGGCTGAGGTTTTACCACTAAACTACACCCGCGTTTGTATTGGCGCGCCCGAGAGGAGTCGAACCCCTAACCTTTTGATCCGTAGTCAAACGCTCTATCCAATTGAGCTACGGGCGCTTATCAGGCGACTTAACTATCATACTACCAATCAGTTATGATGTCAAGTGTTTTTTTATTTCTTTCGAAGTCTTTTTCTCGACTTCATTTATTATACACGATTTTGAGAATTTGTAAAGTCTTTTTTCAAAAGATCATTTTCTCATTTGTCGTTATCGCTTTGTTCATCAGCGACGTTTAATAATATACCATGCACTTTAAATGAGGTCAACACTTTTACGAAACTTTTTTCTCACTTATTATTCCCTTCTATATAATAAATAAAAAAGCAGGATTCCTAGGAACCCCGCGTCTATTCAGATTACCCGCTCACCTCAGCTTCTGCGCTATTACGATCTGTTTTTTCATAAGCACGGAAGTTTTGTTCAAGCTGTTCGAGCGACAGACCTTTCGTTTCCGGAAGGAACCTTTTCACAAAAATAACGGACACTACCCCAAACAGGACAAAAATGAAGAAGGTTGCAGACAATCCTATGTTTGCGAGCAGGACCGGAAAAGTTAAACCCACAAGGAAGTTCACGATCCAGAGGCAGAAGACAGTGACCCCCATACCAAGTCCCCGCAATCGAAGCGGGAATATCTCCGACAGCATCAGCCAGGTCACCGGAGAGACAGCCCCCTGCTGAAACGCAAGGAAAGTGACTGTTAATGAAAGAACCACATAAGGAAGAGCAGGCGATCCTTTCAGCACGACAGACAGAACTCCGATCAAAAGCAGCACCGCAGTCGTTCCGATCAGCCCCGTCATCAGCATCGGGCGGCGGCCGACTTTGCCGAGAAGCCATATTCCCACAAAAGTCGCGAGCACCGAAATCACACCGTTGGCAATATTGCCGATTAATGCGGCTTTTGTCTCGAAACCGGCATCTTTTAAAATTTGAGTTCCATAATACATAATTGAATTCACGCCGGTGAGCTGCTGCACTACCGCAATTCCGATCCCGATAAACACAATGCGGCGCACCCACGGAACGGCAAGATCCTTAAAGGTGGCCTGCTCCATCTCAGCTTCCTTATGAAAGGCAGAATCAATCTCAGCGAGCTCAGACTTCGCTTTCTCTTCATTCCTTATTCGCCGGAGAACGCGCAGAGCATCTTCTTTTCTTCCTTTAGAAACCAGCCAGCGCGGACTTTCAGGAACTTTCAGCATACCGAAAAACAAGAATACCGCCGGAAGGGCCGCGATAACGAGCATATAACGCCAGGCGTGAGAGGTATCACCAAGCACATTGCCGATGATAGCATTACACGTGAAGGCAAGCAGCTGGCCCGTTACAATCATCAATTCATTTTGGGTAACCATTCTCCCTCGGCTTTCCGCCGGCGACATTTCAGCCAAATATGCCGGAACGGTTACGGATGCTCCCCCAACGGCAAGCCCCAGCAGAAAACGGGAGATGATCATAACCGATACGTTAGGCGCCAGTGTACATCCAAGCGTCGCTGCAAAGAACAAAACGGCAAGGATAAGGATATTTTTACGTCTGCCGTTATAGTCCGACAATCTCCCTCCGAAAACTGCTCCGATCGCAGCCCCCAAGAGCAGGGAGCTCGCCACCATCCCTTCAGTCAAAGCCGTAAGATTAAGCTGGTCAGCTTCCGCCATAAACGGCAGCGCCCCATTAATTACACCTGTATCGTAGCCGAAAAGAAGTCCCCCGAATGTCGATACCAAAATGATGGTTCTTAAAAATGAATGCTGGCTGCTATTTTTATTCATCTTCAAATCCTCCTAGTTTTTACACAGAGATAATATCGGAATATTCAGTTATCAATATTTACACCTATAACGTCTGCATACAAGTTCTGACCGTCCAAAACAGTTATATAAGAAGAAAATGATCTGAAAGCGTTATCATTTATAGTGATTATTCGCTCTCCCCTCTCGTCAAATTGTTATTTTATAGTTACTTTGTAGTGAAGTTATAATGATATTATTGGTACTTATGTTATTATCATAATTTTAAAAGCGCTTTCAGTCAATAAATATTTCAGAAAATTTTATAACTTACCTTTATATTACCTATATGTAATCAATTTATATTTTTAATCAACTTATTTTCACGATATACTCAATAGTTAATCTCTTTTCAATAAATAATTGATTATATATTGAAAACCCCCAATCAGCAGTTGGGGGTTTTTGTTTTATTCTTCGTTTATCGTAACGATCGTTCTCCCTCTCGCTTCTCCTTTTAAAAGGGCAGGAAGCGTATCCGGCAGCTCTTCAAGTGTAATTTCCTTTTGAATAAAGGCCTCCAGATCTGCAGGCTTGAAGTCATCAGCTAAACGCTGCCATGTTTTCTTTCTTGTCTCCATCGGACAGAATACGGAATCGATTCCCAAGAGACTGACGCCGCGCAATATAAACGGGAAGACTGTAGCAGGGAGTTTCGTTCCCGCTGTCAGTCCGCTCACAGCAACTGATCCGCCGTACTGAATCTGGCTGAGAACTGAAGCAAGCGGCTCACCTCCGACCGGATCGACGGCCGCTGCCCATTTTTGTTTTTGCATCGGTTTTAACGTGCCGTTATACACTTCATCACGGTGAATGACCGTCTTCGCTCCGAGGCTCTTCAAATAGCCGCTTTCTTCCTCTTTTCCCGTACTGGCCTCGACCTCGTAACCTAAGGTTGAAAGAATGGAGACGGCAAAGCTTCCGACGCCGCCTGTCGCTCCCGTCACCAGCACCTTCCCTTTTTCAGGAGCGGCATGGTTTTCTTCAAGACGCTGGACGGACAATGCGGCAGTGAAGCCGGCGGTTCCGATCGTCATGGCTTCTTTAAGTGTCAGACCTTCAGGCAGCGGCACGATCCAATCTGCCGGAATGCGGGCCATCCCGCTATAACCGCCAAAGCGGGAAACACCTATGCCGTAGCTTGTCGCAATGACTTTGTCCCCCTCTTTGAAACGGGCGTCATCTGAGGAAACGACGATTCCCGCTAAATCAATTCCCGGCACGAAAGGATACGACGTTACAATCTTGCCGTCAGGAATGGCAGCCAAGCTGTCTTTATAATTCACCCCTGAGTAGTAAACCTTAATCAGCACTTCACCCTCGGGAAGGTCCTGAACCGCCAGCTCCCGTACGCTGACTGAAAACCGGTCTTCACGTTGATCGACTACTAACGCTTTAAATTGATCTGTCATCACTACGTCTCCTTAAAATGAATTGAATGGCTTTGGAAAAGCATAGAATAAGTTTGATTTGATTTCAAATGTCCTGCCCCGTGTAGTATGATCAAAAGTAAAAACAGCGAAAGAGTGGTTACGCATCATGTCTGATAAACAAAACAAAGATAACAACAACAACAGCGGCAATCAGCCATTACCGGACATTATTCATACCGCCGTTTTCAAGGCGCCGATACAAGTTGTCTGGGATACGGTCTCCACTGCGGACGGCCTGTCTCTCTGGTTTATGCCGAATGATTTCACACCTCAAGAAGACAGTGAGTTTCAGCTGGAATCTCCGTTCGGTCCGTCTCCTTGCAAGCTGCTGGATATTGAAGCGCCGTACCGCCTTTCTTTTTCGTGGGATACGGAAGGCTGGATCGTTTCTTTTGTCTTAAAGGAAACGGAAAGCGGAGATACGGAATTCACTCTCATTCACGGCGGATGGAAAGAGCCGGAAGCCGTCATCAATAAAGTCAATCGGAAAAGCTCCGAGATTCACAGTACGATGGATCAAGGATGGAACGGGCTTGTCAACACGAAACTTCGCGGGGCGGTTGAGGCTTAACACAAAAGGACGGACACGCTTTCCGTCCTTTTTTTGATGCCGATACATAAAAACTGACTTTGCAAAGACACTAACAGAAGAACCAAAAACTTCTTTCAGGGGGCGCTGTTTATGTATTATTACAAAGAAGAGCTGATCAATATCATTAAACCGGACAAGCCGGACCCGGCCGCGGCCAAGGTGCTTCAGGAAATTTTAGGCGGGCACTACGGAGAAATGCGGACGATGATGCAATACTTTTTCCAAAGCTCTAATTTCAGAGGAAAAGAAAAACAGTTCCGCGATCTGCTTCGCGGTGTATTTTTAGAAGAGATCGCACACGTTGAACTCGTCCAAAGTACGATCAATGCGCTGCTAGATGAAAGCGGCGGTGAGGGCGCCGGAAATCAGGCAGCAGATCAGGCGCCGCTTGATGAAGCGGTGAAACACGCCAATCCGCACCATTTTATCATCGGGGCGCAAAGTTCTCTTCCTGTAGACGCCGGCGGCAATCCATGGAACGGGTCTTGGGTATACAACCACGGGAATCTGATTTCCGATTTATTGGACAATGTCGTGCTGGAATCAACCGGCGTGCTGCAAAAGACACGCATTTATGAAATGAGTTCAAATCAGACGTTCAGAGAAACACTCGGATTTCTGATCGTCCGTGACAACGCCCATCAAAATGCATTTACAAAAGCGTTGGAAACACTGGGTGTCGAATGGGGCAAATTATTTCCCGTGCCGAATTATGATATTGAAAAATACCCGGAATGCCGAAAATTCGTTGAGATGGGTTATCATAATACCCAATTTAATTTCAGACTGGATCCGACACGGATCGGAGAAATTCTGCAGGGAACGACGCCGAGCCGAAACGGCGGCGAATTAAGTGTGTCCGAGCCTCCTAAAGGTTTCCCCGTGCCGGAACTTCCCGAGCTTCCGAATGAGCACAGCCCCGGACTGAAAGATATGAACTTGTAACAAAAAACGCCTGTTTCGGGCGTTTTTTGTTTTTCTGAATATGAGGTTTGAATGTGTTTAAAACGGGGAATATAAGCCGGGAGATCTTGCCATACGGCCGTTATTATAATGTGAGCACATTGCTGTACATACTTCGTTTCGAAAGTTGTCCTAATTTTCCAGCCGGCCGGCTGGGTATGTTTGAATGATAATGGGAATTATGTAAAGAGAACAATGTCTTTTCTAAGGAGGCAGCGAATGTCTAAGCAAGGAAACTTCCAGAAAACTATGTCACTTTTTGATCTTATTTTAATCGGCATGGGAGCCATATTCGGTTCGGCATGGCTGTTTGCCGTCAGTAACGTCGCCTCTAAAGCGGGCCCATCAGGCATTTTTTCCTGGCTGATCGGCGGGGGAATCATCTTATTGATCGGCTTGGTTTATGCGGAACTGGGCGCCGCGCTGCCGCGGACCGGGGGAATTATCCGGTACCCCGTATATTCACACGGACACCTGGTCGGATATTTAATTTCCTTTGTCACCATTGTGGCATACACGAGTCTTATTTCTATAGAAGTCACGGCAGTCCGCCAATACGTGGCGTATTGGTTTCCCGGTTTGACCGTAAAAGGCTCCGATTCTCCGACAATTGCCGGGTGGATATTGCAATTTGCGCTGCTCTGCCTGTTCTTCCTCCTCAATTACTGGAGTGTCAAAACCTTTGCGAAAGCAAACTTCATTATTTCGATTTTTAAATATGTCGTACCGATTACGGTAATTGTGGTACTGATTTTTCATTTTCACCCGGGCAATATGACCGTTCACGGATTCGCGCCTTTTGGCTTCACCGGAATTCAGGCCGCGATTTCCACAGGCGGCGTCATGTTTGCATACCTTGGGCTGCATCCGATTGTGGCTGTCGCGAGTGAAGTGCAGAATCCGAAGCGGAACATTCCGATCGCATTGATTGTCTGTATTATCGTGTCTACTATTATTTACACCGTGCTGCAGCTCACTTTTATCGGGGCGATCCCGGCGGATACCCTGAAGCACGGATGGCCGGCTATCGGGACTGAATTCTCCCTTCCGTTCAAAGATATCGCCGTTTTGCTCGGTTTGGGGTGGCTGGCGACATTGGTCATTTTAGATGCGATTTTATCACCGGGCGGTAACGGAAATATCTTTATGAATACGACTTCACGTCTCGTCTATGCCTGGGCCAGAAACGGAACATTATTCAGCATTTTTTCTAAAGTCAATAAAGAAACCGGGACACCGCGTGCCTCCCTTTGGCTTTCGTTCGGTCTGGCTGTTTTTTGGACGCTTCCGTTCCCTTCTTGGAACGCTCTTGTCAACGTTTGCTCCGTCGCATTGATTCTGTCTTATGCGATTGCGCCGATTTCTTCTGCGGCGCTGAGAGTCAACGCGAAGAATATTAACAGACCGTTTTATTTAAAAGGGATGAGCATCATCGGACCGCTGTCGTTTATTTTTACCTCTTATATTGTATATTGGTCCGGATGGCGCACCGTATCCTGGCTTCTCGGTTCTCAAATTGTCATGTTTCTGATCTATCTCTGTTTCAGTAAATATGCTCCCAAAGATGATGTCAGCATACGGCAGCAGCTGAAATCAGCATGGTGGATCGTCGGCTTTTATGTCATGATGCTGATTTTCTCCTATCTCGGCTCGTTCGGCCACGGATTGGGCATTATCAGCAATCCGCTTGACCTGATTCTGATCGCCATCGGTTCGCTCGGTATTTATTACTGGGCAAAATATACGGGACTGCCGAAGGCTATGATCGACAGTGATAAATGACGAATGCCGGAAAGAAGTTTGGTCTTCTTTCCGGTATTTTTATTTTAAAGGATGACAAAAAAGCGAACATGCGATAAAATGAATGACAGTCATTCATAAAAGGAGGAACCCCTCTATTGGCAAAACAAAGCTCGGGAAAATACGAAAAGATCCTGCAAGCCGCGATTGAAGTCATTTCTGAAAAAGGATTAGACAAAGCATCCATTTCAGAAATCGTCAAAAAAGCCGGCACGGCCCAAGGTACGTTTTACTTATATTTTTCTTCTAAAAACGCACTGATATCCGCGATTGCAGAAAACCTGCTCGACACTACGCTGGACAGAATAAAAGGGAAAACGGACGGTTCTGAAGATTTTTGGACGTTGCTGGACATTTTGGTAGATGAGACATTTCACATCACCCGGCTTCATAAAGATATTATCGTTCTCTGTTATTCCGGTCTTGCTATCGATCATTCGATGGAGAAATGGGAAGCCATTTATCAGCCTTATTATTCCTGGCTGGAAGGCGTGATTAATACGGCCATTGAACAGGGTGAGGTCCACAGCGGCATTCATGTAAGATGGACGGCCAGAACGATTATCAACGTTGTCGAGAACGCGGCTGAACGGTTTTATATCGGCTGTGAACAGGATGTCGATCTCGAAGTATATAAAAAAGAAATATTCAGCTTTCTCAAAAGAAGCTTGCAGAAATGATTGGCGGAGACCGATCATTTTTGACCGCCGTAAAAATGACTGACATTCATTCATAACTGAGGTGACTGTATCATGTATTGGCTGCTTGTATTGATAGCCGGACTGTTAGAAGTCGTTTGGGCGTCCGCCCTGAAGCATGCGGATTCGCTCTTTGATTGGATTGGCATTTTCCTTCTGATTGCCGTCAGCTTTCTGATGCTGATCCGCTCTTATAAAAAAATTCCGATGGCTGCCGCATATACCGTTTTTGTCGGAATAGGCACCGTCGGCACATATGTAACGGGCGTCATTTTAGGCGAATCGTTTTCAATCGGGCAAATAATCTTTTTAGCTTTGCTGTTGTCCGGCATTTTAGGAATGAAGGTATTTACGAAAGAAACTGAAACAAGGGGTGAACATTAATGGCATGGCTGCTGTTATTTATTGCCGGAGCGGAGGAAGTTGTAGCGGCCGTTGCCATGAAACATATTGACGGTTTTAAAAAAAAGTGGCCGCTGATTGTCATGGTAACAGGCTTTATGCTTTCATTCTTTTGCCTTTCCGGAGCGATGCAGGTTCTTCCCACAGGTGTCGCGTATGCGGCTTGGACCGGCATGGGAAGCATCGGCGTTTCGGCCGTGGGCATACTTTGGTTTAAAGAAAAATTCAATCTGTCACAATTGGTGTCTCTGGGGCTTATCCTCATCGGTGTCATCGGCTTAAAACTGACAGCGTGACGGCCTGAGACAGCTTTTTAAATAAAAAACAAAGGACCCGAAGCGGGCCCTTTGTTTTTTTATGCTGTTTTGATCTGTTCCGCTTTTCCCGCTCCGACTCCGAAAATGAAAATCAGAACGGAGACTGCGATCAGCATGAATAACGGAACCGTCCAGCCGCGCGTGATGTCATGCAGCAAACCGAATACGAGCGGGCCGAACGCGGCAAGCAGGTATCCGAATGACTGGGCCATGCCGGAAAGCGCCGCGGCTTCATGAACATGCTGGGTCCGCAGGCTGAAGAACATCATCGCCAAGCTGAACGCACAGCCTCCCGCAATTCCGATCAAAATGACCCATAGCGGAGTGAGAGCCGGGCTTCCGAAAAGAACGCCGGCAATGCCGATAAGGAAAAATAAAGCCGTCAGTCCGGCGAGTGCGCGCTGATTTTTCATTTTAGCGGCAGCGATCGGCACGATAAAAGTAATCGGCAGGACTGAGAATTGCATTAATGAAAGCATCCATCCCGCCTTACTTGAGCTGAGTCCATTCTGCTGAAGAATTTCCGGCAGCCAAGCGATGACGGTGTAAAAAATAAGGGATTGCAGCCCCATGAACATCGTCACCTTCCAAGCCAGCGGAGACCGCAGCAGACTGCTTTTCTTCTCTCCGTTTGTCCCAGTCGTGCGGACGGGCAGTTCGCGTCCTCGCATTTGCGGAATCCACATGACGAACGCAATGAAAGAAAGGATAGCCCAGCAGCCGAGCGCGCCTTTCCAGCCTAACCCCGCTGAAGAGGCGATCGGCACGCTGATGCCGGATGCAATCGCGCCGCACAGATTCATAGAAACCGAGTAGACGCCGGTCATGATGCCTAAATTTCCGGGAAACTTATGTTTAATGAGACTCGGCAGCAGGACGTTGCATACGGCGATCGACAATCCCAACAGGATCGTTCCGAAAAAGAGAGTGCCGATTCCGGCGATGGAGCGCAGCAGAGTTCCGGCTGTCAGGACAATTAATGATGACAGTAAGACAATCTCGGTCCCGAAGCGCCGGGACAATAAAGGTACAAACGGTGACAGACATGCAAAGGCCAAAAGCGGCACTGTCGTAATGGTGCCGGCAGCCGCATTGGTCATGCCGAGGCTGTCCCGAATTGAGGAAACGAGCGGCCCGACCGATGTCAGAGGCGCTCTGAGGTTGGCCCCTATCAATATGACTCCGATGACCAGCAATATCAGTTTTTTACGCTGACTTGCTTGCAGAATTTGATGTTCGTCTTTAATTTTCATGTTCATCCTCCATGTGTATTGTATCTTTAAATACTCTGATGTATTGGTTGACGGCCTCCATGGCCTGATCCGGTTTCTGTCCGATAATCGCGGCGGCAAGCTGGGTGTGGATCCGGATAGCAGGGGTGATTTCCAACAGGTTATGGACTGACGTACAAAGCGCCTCCGTCATATGCTCGTATAGATCAGAAAGCATGTTGTTATGGGCCGCCTGTACAATGGTTTTGTGCAGCTTAATGTCGGCTTCGGCATACCGTTTTCGATCTTCATTTTGCAAGGCCGCTTCACATTCATCCAAGCATGCCTTCAGTGCTTTCAGGTCTTCGTCATTACGCCTTTCCGCCGCCAATCGTGCAGCTTCTCTTTCGAGTGCGTATCTGACTTCTAATGTTTCAAGCAAATTTGATTTTTTAATATGGCGGTAAAATGCCGCGCCGAGAACACTGGATGAGCTGACATACGTACCGCTTCCCTGCCTTGTCTGAAGCAGGCCGGCATGTACGAGCGCCCGAATGGCCTCACGCAATGTGTTTCGGCTCACATCAAATTGCTTCATTAAATCCAGCTCAGGGGGAATGCGCGTCCCGACCGGCCATTTATCCGATTGAATTAACGATTCAATTTGCGCCACCACTTGTTCTACGAGCGACAGTCTGCTTGTTTTGGATATCTCCATCAAAACACCTCTGAAATTTGTAGGATGATTCTATCATTGGGTAATATAACATAAAAGAAGCGAAGATGTAAATCAGCGGCAACAAAAAAAAGAGTGAGTTTTTCTCTCACTCTTCGGCGCTTTATGAACGTTTTATATTGACTGAGGTCACGACAAACTTGTCATGACGGTGGCGGGAAAATGAATATTCAAAGGGAGTGCCGTTGTCCAAAAAGCCTACATGCTCGACTTCAAGTATCGGGTCATCCGGCCGGCAGCCGAGATATTGCTGATCCATATCATCCGACTTGCACGCTCTGATTTTTCTGTGTGAGCCTGCGATTTTGAGCTGGAGTTCCCGCGTAATATGATCGTAGATGGAATGGTTGAGCACCTCGTCATTAATGCCGGGTATAAGGCTCGCCGGCATGTACGTTTTTTCAAGAACGTACGGTTCGCCTTCAACGATTCTGAGCCTCACTACATAATAGACGGGAGTCTTTTCATCGATGGCCAAATGTGCGGCGACATCTTGAGACGGAAACTGCACTTCAAACCGGATGACCTTGCTCTTGATATCTTTGCCTTTTAACAAATTGCTCAAGCCGAGAATTTCGTTGCTGACTACGTGAACGTGCTCATCCTGCATGGCTGATTGAATGATAAACGTGCCGTGCCCTCTTTTTCTGAAAAGCATCCCTTCAGCCGCAAGTGTATCAAGCGCCCGCTTCATCGTCATCCGGCTGCACCCGAACTCCGCAGCGAGCGTCTTTTCATCCGGGATCGGCTGATCTATGTCATATACACTGCTTTTAATCCTCTTTCTCATTTCGTTGGCGATTTTTTCGTACTTATTCATCGGTTTCCTCCGGCTGTATAATGTTTGATCTGTATAGACTCCTTACGGTTATCATAAATTTTTTTCCCTGCTTCATCAATGACGTTACAGCCGCCGATATTGAAATTTGAAAGGATTTCCTCGAATTTTCTATGGAATATCCCTCACTATTATGGTAGAATTTTTTGCAGAAACGGACACAACCGAATATTGCATACATTGTATAACCTCAATGATATGGTTTGAGGGTGTCTACCAGGAACCGTAAAATCCTGATTACAAAAATTGTCCCGTACACTTTTTGTAATCAGGATTTTTTATTTTCTAAAAAATAAAAAAAGGAGTATCTGTACATGAATTTCAAAGTATTTCTGCTTGCAGCATCTACCATCGCAGTCGGATTGGTTGAATTAATTGTGGGCGGTATTCTTCCGCAAATCGCTTCCGACTTAGATATATCCATCGTCAGCGCGGGGCAGCTGATCAGCGTGTTTGCGCTCGGTTACGCGGTATCCGGCCCGCTGCTTTTGGCAGTGACGGCAAAGGCTGAACGAAAGCGGCTTTATTTAATCGCACTGTTTATTTTCTTCCTAAGTAATCTGGTCGCTTATTTCAGTCCCAATTTCGCCGTACTTATGGTGTCACGGGTGCTCGCTTCCATGAGCACAGGGCTGATTGTGGTCCTTTCTTTAACGATTGCTCCTAAAATCGTGGCACCTGAATACAGAGCGCGGGCGATCGGCATCATTTTCATGGGGTTCAGCTCCGCAATCGCTTTAGGCGTGCCTGTCGGTATTATCATCAGCAATGCCTTCGGATGGCGCGTTCTGTTCTTGGGAATCGGCGTATTATCTCTCGTTTCCATGCTGATTATCAGCGTCTTTTTCGAAAAAATACCTGCTGAAAAAATGATTCCGTTTCGTGAGCAGATCAAGACGATCGGGACCGCCAAAATTGCCAGCGCACATCTTGTCACCTTGTTTACATTGGCGGGGCATTACACACTCTATGCCTACTTTGCGCCTTTTTTGGAAAGAACGCTTCATTTGAGTTCCGTTTGGGTCAGTGTATGCTACTTTTTGTTCGGTCTGTCAGCGGTATGCGGCGGCCCGTTCGGAGGCTGGCTGTATGACCGTTTAGGAGCATTTAAAAGCATCATGCTTGTGACCGTTTCTTTCGCTCTGATCCTGTTTATTCTTCCGCTGACAACGGTTTCTTTAATCATTTTCCTGCCTGCGATGGTGATCTGGGGATTGCTCAGCTGGAGCCTTGCGCCGGCGCAGCAAAGCTATTTAATCAAAATTGCGCCTGAGTCTTCCGATATTCAGCAAAGCTTCAACACGTCCGCTTTGCAGATCGGCATCGCGCTCGGGTCAGCCATCGGCGGCGGCGTGATCGGACAAACCGGTTCAGTCACAGCAACAGCCTGGTGCGGAGGTTTGATTGTCATTATCGCTGTCGCGTTAGCTGTATTCTCTTTAACGAGACCTGCTTTGAAAAGAAAATCCGCATAAATGTGAGACCGCAAAAAAGCCAAAGGAGTTCCTTCGGCTTTGGCGGTCTTTTTATTTTGCGGCAGCAAGCTCGTCTTCTGTCACCCATTTATGATTGGTTACTTTTTGGCCGCCGTCAGTCGGTGTATAGTCGACCATATAAACGGTTGTCTTTTCGGCTGAATCAATAACGGCTTCGGCGCCCTTCATGCCTTTCATATGGGATGCCTCGATCACGGCCTTGTCACCCGGTTTTAACGTTTTATCACCGGCGCCCTTCAGCTCTTCCTGAATGACCCATTTATGATCTTCGACGCGCTTTCCTCCCGTTTCCGGAGTGTAAGATACACTGTAAACCGTTGTATCATAAGCACCTTTTACGGTTCCTTGCGCATTTTTCATGCCTTTCATATGAGAAGCTAAAATCATGACGTCACTGCCGACCTTATAAGTCGGATTTTCGGCCTTCTTTAAACCTTTCGGCACCTCGGATGAACCTGAGTGATTCATGTCTTCGTGAGAGTGCGTTTCTTTGTCTTTCGCTTTTTCGCTTCCTCCTGAAGATTGGCTGTTGCATCCGGCAAGCGCCAGAACGGGGATCAGGAGAAACATGCTGAATAAAAATAGTCTCGCTTTCATTTCAAGAACTCCTTTGCCTTTTTGATTTTTCACTTTCCCTTTCGTTTCCTCGGTAAAACAAAAAGATGGCCTGTCATTTCTCCTAATTCTTCAAATCTCTCTTTATTGCCTTTCATCAGGTGAAATTGTTCACAAAATGTACACATTAATGGAGATGCAGTATAATTCAATTATCAGATAATAGGGGGAACTCATCATGAAAACGAAGGTTTTTGCGGTGGTATTGGGCGCTGTTTTAATGATTGCGGGGTTGGTTTTGGCAGAGGTTTCGCTTTATATGGAATACATCACAATGCTCGGAGCTATGATTTTTTCTTCTATATTTATGTCAGAGCCGAAAAGAAAATTTCGCGTCATCAAAGGGGTTTGACTTTTCTATTACCGCCGTCTTCTCAGGACGGCGGTTTTGTTTTGCATGTCACTCAGTCTATCCGCACAGCCGTTTCTTCTGTGCCGTCCTGATATAAAACAAAATGCGGGGCTGTTTGTGCTTTATCACCTGCAAATTCAATTTCAAGCGGCAGCGCCCTGACAAAATAACGGGTTTCCGACATTGGGAATAATTCGAATGGTGTCTGCCCGTCTATTGTAAGATACAATCGGTTTTCTTTTACCGCCGCCGATGCATGTGTGTCATCCTGAAATGAGTAATTGCCGGTAAATCTGCTGTAAATCGCAGGATCGATATCTGCTTTTTTCTGATCTGCCGGACGTTTCGGAATCACGTATGGCTGATCAAATAAGATGTTTACAGCCGCGGCAATTACAGCTTGTTCAAATTGATACGATTGTTCCATATTGCTGAGATAAATCAGTGTTTTATTCTGGTCAATATACCGGATCATCAGAGTTGAATAGCCCGGCCAGCCTCCGTCGTGACTGATAACCTTCCCTTTTTGCCGGCTGTTTTGAATCATCCAGCCAAATCCGTATCCGAATTGCTCTTCTTCATTCCAATAGCCCGGTGTAAACGCTTGATCTTTAGACTCTTTGCTGATGATTTCTTCCGTATAAAGAGCCTGATCAAACAGATATAAATCTCTAATAGCGGAGTTAACGGTTCCGTCACCTTGAATCCCGTCAAGAAAGACGACATAATCGGTTTCCTCAAGTTCATCCGGCAGCACATATTCTCCGGAATGAACATCATACACATAGCCATATGCATAGTTCGGGATGTTTTCTTTACTCAGCCTTCTGTTATAAATCCGCGTATCGTGCATACGAAGCGGATGAAATACGGCTTGTTTCATAAATTCAGCAAAACTCATGCCTGATACAATTTCTATAATAACCGCTAACACCACATACCCCGTATTACTGTAAAGCCACTCCTTGCCCGGCGGGAAATAAGCATCCGGTTTATGCCGCTTAAGCATATTGATCACATCTTGATTAACGGCAATTCTGTCCCGGTCCCAATGTGTTAAGAACAACTCCATATAGTCCGGCAATCCTGACGTATGATGGAGTAAATGCCGAATGGTAATGCCCGGATAAGGAAAATCAGGAAGCCACCGCTCTATCATATCGTCATAACGCAGCTTCCCTTGCTGCTCTAAAATGATAACGCCCAAAGCTGTAAACGGCTTCGATACTGAGGCCAATTCAAAGACCGATTGGTCATTCAGCATCCTCTTTGTATTCAGTTCTGCAGCGCCGAATGAACCCTGGTATAAGATGCGGCCGTTTTCCGCTGCCAATACAGCGCCGTTTATTTCATCTCTTTCGTCTAAAGTGCTGAAAAGCTGTTCAAACGCTTGTTTTTTCTTATCGTTCATTTCACGAACCTCCATATACAAGCTGATTTACTCTTTTATACGAACGGCCGCTTTAGAAGTTTCAATATTTTTCCTTCTCGAAACACCAGTCAGTATACTGCCGTTCAGGCAGCCGCGGAGGTTTGATGAATGTCTTTTATTCACACAATACTGTGCAGGCTTCAAATTCAACATGCTTCTCGTCTTTATTTGCACCGGCAATTTCCATGGTCGAAAACATCGCACAGACGACGGCTTTGTATTCGTTCATGACGGTTTGAATTTCAATCAGGAACCGTTCGGATGAAGCCGCGTATTCCGTTACGTACTCTTTCATTTTGCCGATAATATCATCTGCCTGACGGCTGAAGCCGGCCGCCTCCAAGTCACTCTCAAACTGGTTTTTGTTGATCATATGAATATGCATTTTTTAAAGGCTCCTTTCAGCAGCATTTTGTGGTTATATCTACTGTAAAGGACAGGCTTGGACAAACTTTTAATAAAATATGAACAAAATATGAATTGGCTCATCGGCCTGACCGGCGGGCTTTCGGCTGTGCTCCGTTTCATTTGGACTACATGAAATAATGACTTCTTTACTCTGTTAAAAACAGCTCATATATGATCTAATACCAGTAAAATGTTTAGGAGGCGGCCTATGTCAGCAGCAGGAAATCGGCAAAAATTTTGGGTCATAGCGATGCTTATAGCGGTCTTTGCCGTGTTCGTTTTCTCTTTTTCTGAGAATCATTCACAAAAGGACTGGCACACGGCGGTTGACCAGGCGTCAGTGAATGTCTTCGGCCAGCAGATCTTTGAAAAAGACCGTCTGGCAAAAACACTCGACGCACGTGAGGCAGAATCTCTTCTGACTCTTGTGAAACTTGCAAATGAAGAACATCACATCATCTAAAAGCCATTATAAAAAGCCTGTTTCCCTTTGGCAGAGGAAACAGGCTTTTTCCATGTATTATTGAGCATGTTTTTGTTCAATAAACCGGTCGATCCGGGCCAGAACATCCTTCATGTCCGTACATTCTTTAAAGCTTTCATTAATGGCTTGAATGCCTTGTTTGTATTTTCCGTTATGCAGCACTTCTTCCGCGGCAAGCCTTACCTTTTCAGCGCTTACTTCATCTTTTTGCACGGTATAGCCTGCATCCAATTCAGTCAGGCGGCGCGCAACCATCGGCTGGTCTTTATCGTGCGGGATGACCACCAGCGGCACTTGATAATGAATGCCTTCATTTACACTGTTCATTCCGCCATGCGTGACAAACACGTCGGCCTGCTCCAGCACTTCAAGCTGCGGCACGTACGGGGCGATGATAAAGTTTTCCGGCGCCTGTTTGATTTTCGACAGATCGGCTTTTTCCCCGGCGGCAATGACTACTTTTCCTTCAAAATCTGAGAACGCGTCTATGCACAGATTGAAAAATGCTTCCGTGTCCCCGAGCACCGTTCCCATTGAGATATAAATGACTTTTTCATTCTTTAATGAGTCAATCGGGAAGTCGACGCGCCCTTTTCTCTTCGGAAAACTTGGACCGATAAATAAATACTCATCTCCGAATGTCTCACTTTCGGGCTGAAAATACCTGCTTGTATAGACGACGTTCAATTCACCTGTGTTGTTCATAAATTGAACCATGCTGTCAGGGGCGACACCGTATTTGTCTTTCATCTCGGCCAACAGCTCTTCACATTCCCTGTCCGGCTGAAACGGCACGCCCGATTCCGGGTGGAGCGGCAGTATTTTCAGAAGGTCTTCATTGAATAGGAAGGATGCTGAAGAAGAGATGCCGGGAATGTTGAGATAATCCCGCACCAGCTCTCCCGCACCGAATTTATCATAATAGACGGCGTCGAATTGAATGTCCTCTGCCAGCCGCTGCACAATATGTAAAATCTCCAGTGACGTTTTGATATGAACCTTTAAAAATGCAAGTATGCCGGACGGACTGCCGGGATCAATGGGTGTTATTCTGAGCAGATCGCTGTGAAGATGAACTTTCGCCCCTACTCCTTCCAGTCTGCTTTTGTATTTTTCCGTTGAGATATAATGAACGTGATCGCCCCGTTCGCTGAAGGCCTTTGTCATACCCAAAGTCGGGTTTACGTGTCCTTCTGCGGGAAAATTGATCATCAGAATATGTTTCGCCATTTTTCAAACTCCTTTGCCTTTTTTGCGTCTCTTCCATATCCATCATAAATGACGCGGAAAAAATCATGCAAGGAACATCCGTCAGGTCTTTATGACGGTTCGATGACATCGGCCAAAAAAAAGACAAGGCTTTTCACCTTGTCTATCGTGATGATTCGTCTGTTTCTCCCGCTTTGAGCACGCCTTTCAGATGTTCTTCATCATGCTTGAGATGCTCCGTCATATATTGCACGGCTTTTGTTTTGTCGCCCTTTTTTATTTCTTCAAAGACTTTCCGGTGCTCATGTAAGATCACTTCCGCACGGTCATCGCCTTTAAAATTAAGAACTCTGCAAAAATGAATCAGCACATTGACATGCTCAAGCAGCATGGCCAGCCGGCTGTTGCGGCTGAAATCCACAAGGAGCCGATGAAACGACTCGTTTAAGGAAATAATCTCAGTCTCTTTGACGCCTTTATTGATGGCTTCTTCCGTCTCCCGCAGCTGTTTTTCAATGAGGTCAATTTCACTCTCAGCCGCTTCATCAATAACGAGTTCGACCGCCATTGATTCAAGTGACATTCTGATTTTATAAATCTCTTCAACATCCTTAACGGACAAAGAATAAATGACAAAGCCGTTTCGATCGTCTGCCGTCAAAAGCCCGTCCTTTTCAAGGAGCCGCATGGCTTCTCTGACCGGCGACCGGCTGACTCCGAAATCCTTGGCCAGCTGAGTCTCATTCAGCCGTTCACCCGGTTTAAAAATCCCGTCAAATATCATTTTTTTCAATTGGGAATAAAATTGCAGATAATACGGGATTGGCTTATCTAATTTAAAATTATCCATCTTTCCTACCTCTTCATACAATTTAGGCCTTATTGTTACCAAGATCATATAACAGTTTATCTATGGAAGCAACATTCCCGAGCTTGTCAGCATATCGGATGTGGCGTAATATGGAATTATGATGAACGACGGTCGACGGTCTGCCGTAAACCGAAAACAATTCATTCAGAGGTGACGGAAACATGAAAACTTACAAGATTGCCAGCATACCGGGGGACGGTGTGGGGAAAGAAACAGTTCCGCAAGCGGAGCGGGTGTTGAACGCGATCGCCGAATTACATGGAGGCATTGCCTTTGATTTCACTTCTTTTCCGTGGAGCTGCGAGTATTATTTGGAGCACGGGACTATGATGCCGGATGATGGATTAGAAACGTTACAGCACTTTGATGCTTTGTTTTTGGGAGCGGTGGGGAATCAAAAACTCGTCCCCGATCATGTTTCGCTGTGGGGGCTGCTCATTAAGATACGCCGGGAATTTGAACAGGTGATTAATGTGCGGCCGGCAAAGCTCCTGCCGGGAATCACTTCCCCCCTCGTTAACCCGAAGGATTTTGATCTGATAGTCGTCCGCGAAAACAGTGAGGGCGAGTACAGCTCTGTCGGCGGCAGAATCTATCAGGGTGAGGACGAAATCGCCATACAAAACGCGGTCTTTTCCCGCCGGGGTACGGAAAGAGTGATGCGGTATGCTTTCGAACTGGCGGCAAGTCGGCGGAAACACGTCACAAGCGCGACGAAATCAAACGGTATTATTCACTCGATGCCGTTCTGGGATGACATCTTTAAAGAGGTCAGCCGGGAGTACGCCGGGATTGAGACGGATTCCCAGCACATCGATGCACTGGCGGCCTTCTTTGTCACGCAGCCGGAACGCTTTGATGTCATTGTCGCTTCGAATTTGTTCGGAGATGTGCTGACAGATATCGGCGCGGCGATTATGGGAAGCATCGGAATCGCTCCCGCAGCCAACATCAATGTAAACGGCAAATACCCTTCCATGTTTGAGCCTGTTCACGGCTCCGCCCCGGATATTGTCGGAAAAGGAATTGCCAATCCTATAGGCCAAATATGGACGGCGAAATTAATGCTCGATTCATTCGGAGAAGAGGAACTGGGCCATCTCCTCTTACAATCTATTGAAACGGTCACAAACAGCGGCATTCTGACTCCTGATGTCGGCGGAAAACATTCAACGGAAGATGTCACTTCCGCTATTATTTCTCAAATCAAGAACAGATAATACGAAAAAACCGCGGGCAGGAAAACTGCACAGCGGTTTTTTTCGTCTCAGACGGGACGGACCGCGCAGAAACAGGCCGATTCACCTGTGAAGCCCGCAATACGGCCTGATTGATCCTTTTCTACAGAAAAAAACCGCTGTATATCACGAGGAGCATCCAGCATCTGTTTTTCCAGTAATGCGGCTTTCTCTTCAGTCAGGCCTGCCCGTTCACACCAGACGGTAAATTGAAATGGTTTCAAAAAGCAGACAGCGGATTCAATCCGGAAGCCGGCTGTCTCCAGAAAACGGAGCCATTCTGTTTTTTTCCACGCCCGAAAGTGGCTCTGATCCCGTTTCTTTTCAATGTCATTATAAAAATGGTCATATTCATCCTTTTCAGGTGCGGTATTGTCAATGAGAAGCAGTCTGCCGCCCGGTTTGACAACCCGAAACGCTTCATGAACAAAGGCTCTGACATCGGGAAAATGATGCGCCGCGATTCTGCATGTGACGATATCGAAAGCAGCATCGGAAAACGGCATCTTTTCAGCATCGCCATTTTCGAATGACACGTTCGTCCATCCGTTTCCGGTTATAAATGCTTCAGCGGCTGCTAACATTTCTTCCGTGAGGTCATATGCGATAACAGAGCGTACGAGAGGAGCGAGAGCGTTAGCCGTATGTCCGCCTCCCGTCGCGATATCCAGCACGTTCATATGCTTTTCGGCACCGGAAGCTGAAACGAGATACGCCAAATCCTCTCCTGCGGCGTGTCCTGGACTAGTCACATATTTCGCGGCGTTTTTGGCAAATTGCCGCTGCGCCTGCTGTTTAATTGAATCCTCCATTATAATCGGGCCCCCTTTTCTTTCTGATTGCTGCCTTAATCAAAATAAACGGGTTCGTCCGGATGTTTGAGATATGCAAACATCCTTTCAATCTGACTTTCCGTATTGCGGGCTTCAGATAGCGGCGGCAGTTCCGTTTCCGCAAAAAAGCCGGCCGCGCTTGTTTCCGTTCCCTCCCTGAGCCGGCCGCCGATGATCTCGCATTTGATAAACACTTTGTAAACGTGGACGGCGGACGGCGGATGGGAATGGCATTTCTTATCCATTACAGCTAACAGTTTAACGGGCTTTACGTCGATTCCCGACTCCTCTTTTACTTCTTTGACAGCGGTCTCGCCCGGAGAAATCCCGATATCAGCCCATCCGCCCGGCAGCGCCCATCTGCCGTCGCTTTTCTCTCTTACCATTAATATGCTCTGATCTTTAAAAACTGCCGCTCTGATATCAACTTTCGGAGTGGGATAGCCCGTGTCACCGGCGAATACGTCTTTAATGATTCTTTTGTCGATGCCGGTATGATGCGCCATGATATCCACGCTTATTTTTCTTATTTCTTCAAATCTCTCAATATCATATATGTCTTTGGAATAAGCCAGCCCCGCTTGCGCCGCGGATTGAAGCTGTTTTGCCCATTCAAGCCATTTTGGCTCCATTTTTTCACCGCCCGTTATGTTAATTGACGAAACCCTGAGGGTCCGGGTATTGCACCTTGAGAGTACCGGTGCCCATGATCCGTTTCTGCTCCTTGTTTTCTGTTTATGGAGGGGCGAATCCTGCCGGGAAAACAGAAAAAAGCCATTCATTTGCTGAATGGCTTTTTTTCATTTTCTATTTTTCTTTCATGACGAGAACGACGCCTGAAACAATAAGGGCCGCCCCGATCCAGAAGGTTCCTCCGATCGTCTCTCCCAGCAGCAGCCAGCCGAGCAATGTCCCGGAAAGCGGCTGAAAGAAGAAAAACAGACCGCCGCTTGCCGCATTCAGCAATTGCAATCCGCGATTCCAAAGCATGAACGCGCAGGCGGTTGAGATCACACCCAAATATAAAAGTCCGCCCCATATCTCAGGCCGGGCAAGCTGAGACAAAGGAATCTCCTGAAGCGGGCCCGCTGTAAACGGGGTCAGGATGACAAATGCGACGCAAATGGAATACGTTGTGACGACAAGCGGTGAGTAATGGCCGGGAACCCGTTTCATCAGCACGGACATCAAAGCCCATGTCAGCGCCGCAGCCAGAAGCGAGAGACCGCCGAGCTGGCTCGACATATCGAGATCTCCGTTCCCCACAATGAGCAATACTCCGATCGTCGCCAGCCCTGTCGATATTCCTTTTTTCAGCGTTAACCGCTCTTTCAACATCAGCCGGGCAAATACAACCATAAATGCGGGAGTGGATGCCGTAATAATCGCACCCATCTGCGCGGTTGATAATTTCGTGCCGATTTCCTGCGTGACGATCGAAATCGTGTTGCCGATCAATCCGATCGCAGCGATCAGTAATAAATCACGTTTATGAACTTTCCAGGATTGGCGTGTAAACAAACTGAGAATCAAAAGCGAAAGAAGCGCCACCGCATATCTCAGCCATACCAGTTCAAGCGGCGGAATGACCGCTACCACAACTTTTACAACGACATACATACCTCCCCAGATACTGGCGGCCAATGTCAAATAAATCGAACCGAACAATGTATTTTTCAATTTGATGCACCCTCCGTTATCATATTAGGTCACGTCATATGCCCTAACGGAGAGAAGCGCAGTCACTTTCCTCCATTAAGGGCGGAGAAGTGCTGCCGGTACATCATGTTCAAATAAGGGCGCTAGAAACATATCGTGTTTCACCTCAATTGCAATCTGATTTTTCTCATTATACAAGGTTTGTTAGAAGACGTAAACGAACGGCGGCACCGGCTTTATCGATTGCGGACTTGCAGCTGGATTCTTGTGATCTGATTGTCAAACCCGTCCGCCACAACCTCATCAAACATATATTCTTCATATGCATAATCGCCCATTTCCAGCCCATACTCTTCAATAAACTGCATGATGCTGCGGTAAGCCGCTTCCGCTTCATCCCCTATTTGGTACCCGACGGCATAAAGCCCTTTCGGCTTGATATGGAGGACTCTATTCTCTATGCCTTCTTCTGTCTTCATATAAAAATGGGTGTAGTTGTAGAATTCTTTTTTCAGAATCTGCTCCCGCGCAAACAGTCCGCCGACCGGATGCCCCTGATCGAGTTCATGTACCCGCATATAGCGGATCAATTCGGAAATGGCGGCAGTGTATTGCCGTTCTGGCAAATGGAGTACGGGTCGTCCTATCATAAGTGTCTCTTCATCTAATCGCTGCAATGAGACGGAGGAAAAGTCTGTCTCCAAGGCTTGTTCGGTCAGCTTCACCTTTGTCTGAATCATCCTTTGCAGGTGCTCCAGCTTTTTGATTTTGCTTTCGATTTCTGAAGATTTCTCTTTTAAAAGCGTGATGATACCTTCAGGAGTTTTGTCTGTTAAGAGCGGTTTGATCTGCTTTAAGGGCACGCCGACCTCCTTAAACAGACCGATGACCTGGAACAGTTCGAATTGATGATAGGAATAGTATCTGTATCCATTCGCTTTTTTGATTTCCGGAGAAAGCAGGCCGATCTCGTCATAATGGAACAGGGTTTGTTTTTTTACGTGGCACAGTTTTGCAAATTCACCCGTTGTGAAGTATTTTCTGACGTCTTCGCTCATAATGCCTCCTTGACTATACGGTAACCATATCCTTTATGATGATCATTGTATCCGAGAGAAAGCTGATTCACAAATGGCTTACGCAATGAAAGCTTTACCGTCTCAAAAAAAGCGGAAGAGGAGTAACAAGTATGACGATTGAAATCAGAACAGTCACGGAAGAAAACCGTGCCGATATACTGGCGCTTCATGTAAGTGAAAGCCAGACTTCATTTATTGAAACCGCGGAAGAGTGCTTACAAGATGCTGAGGATTGCCGGCATTATCAGCCGGCCGGTCTTTATGTTAACGGGGAATTGGTCGGCTTTGCCATGTACGGATGGTTTCCGGAATATGATGAGGAAAATGAAAACGGCAGAGTGTGGCTTGACCGTTTTTTTATTGATGAACGTTATCAGGGACGGGGATTGGGCAAGCTGTTGCTTGATGCCCTAATCCGTCATCTCGCTCAAATATATGATTGCAGACGGATTTATTTAAGCCTGTTTGAAGATAACGTCCACGCATTGCGGCTTTATCAAAAATTCGGCTTCTTATTCAATGGAGAGCTGGACTCAAACGGGGAAAAAGTGATGGTGAAAGAGCTGTAAACCCTCTGTATAAAAGCGATTCGGCTTCTTGCCAATACCTTAAATTTGAGGTAACATAAAGATATTAGACGACGGTCGACGGACTACGGTCGATTATTAGAACCTGATACAGCGGAGCGGAACATGGTGATCAGGCATCTAAATGGAGGAGAAGATTGTGCTTATTATACTCGTTATGTTTCTTCTCGGGATTATTCTCGGGTTTATCGGCGCCGGGGGAGCCGGTTTTGTCATTGCACTTTTAACTATACTGTTTCACGTACCGATTCATACGGCTTTGGGCACCTCCCTCGCCGGAATGGCTTTCACAAGTTTGTCGGGGGCTTTCAGCCACTACCGTGAAGGCAATATTCAGATGAAGATCGGCCTCATCGTCGGCGTTTTTGCGGCATTCGGTTCGTTTTTCGGGGCAAGGCTTACTTCCCTTATCCCCGCAGATTTGCTGCATTACTTGACGGCGGGCATGCTGTTTTTATCTGCTCTGCTTATTTTAGTCCGGTTATTTATTGTAAAAGAAACACATGAAGATTCCGGACGGCAAAGCAATCTGAATATATGGGTGAAAGCCGTTGTACTCGGTGTCATCGCAGGAATCTTGTCCGGAACATTCGGGATCGGCTCTGCCCCTTTCATCCAAATCGGCTTAATGATTCTTTTGCGCTTATCCATCCGCCAGTCGGTCGGCACCACCATGCTTGTCATTATCCCGCTTGCGGTCGGCGGAGGACTCGGTTATGTGACGGAAGGATTTGTCGATTATATGCTGTTGGTCAAAGTGCTGATCGGAACGATGTGCGGCGCATATGTCGGAGCGAAATTCACCAACCTCGTGCCGAAAGTCATTCTGAAATCAGCCATCTTTTTAACACCGGCCATCGCCGGTCTCATGCTTTTATTTTAAACTGAAAACGGGAGGCGGCCGCCTCCCGTTTTTTTCTGTTCTTCACCTGTTTTCGAAGAGCTTTTTCAGCTTTGCTTCCGTTTCGGTATGATCTACCGGCGTATACACACTGCAGCGCAGATCACTGTTGCCCTGAACCTGAAATGAAGTCAGGTTAAAGACCATTTTTCCCGCCTTCGCGTGGCGGAACTCAATTAATACTTCGGGTGCCGAGCTGACTTCGCTCTCATTCCACAGCGTATGAAATTCCGAATACGTTTTCTCCATTTCTTCTATAAACTGAGAATACCACGTATCAGCTACATACTGGCCGTAATACGTTCTGAAAATGGCGATGAATCCTTTCACAAAGTGCTCCCAGTTCACGGCTAAACTTCTTAATTCTTTTCTGGAAAACAATAGCTCTATGAGATTCCGTTTTTCAGGAGGAATTTGTTCAAAATCTAAAAACACGTGAGCCGCGGCCTGGTTCCATCCTACGATATGACACCGCCTGTCCGAGATAATGGTGGGACAATAACGGAGCTCCTGCAGGATTTTTGAAAGCGACGGGCTGATAACCGCTTCTTCCTCCGCGGTAAACGGCTGCTTCACGCCCTCCTCAATGGCAAGCGCGTATAAATAATTTCTCTCATCTTTGTTGAGCTGCAGCGCATCGGAAACGGCGTCCAATACGGCTGCGGACACTTTAATATCTCTGCCCTGCTCCAGCCACGTATACCACGTGGTGCTTACGCCGGCTAATTGCGCGACCTCTTCTCTTCGGAGTCCGGGCGTTCTTCTCCGTGTGCCCATCGGCAGCCCGGCCATCTGCGGAGAAATTTTGGCCCGCTGCGTTTTTAAAAACTCTGAAAGCGCCTGTAATCTTCCTTCTGGTATCATACCGAATCTCTCCTCTCTTACCCTGGTATTCATTATACTAGGATAATCAACAACTTGTAATAGGATAATTGCGAGTTACAATAAATACATACTGAAGGAGGAATGACCATGAAAAGAGTTGTGATCACCGGAATGGGAGTGATTTCACCTCTCGGCAATGATGTGCATACATTTTGGAAACACCTGACGGAAGGAAAATCGGGAATCTCTTTCATCGATTCGTTTGATGTCTCCGGTTCAAAGACAAAAATAGCCGGCACCGTCCGTGATTTTGACGCAGAAGAAAGATGGGGCAGAAAAGAAGCGAGACGGCTTGACCGTTTCAGCCAGTTTGCTTTAGCGGCAGCGGAACAGGCGCTTGAAAGCTCCGGGATTCAGCTCGATCAGATTGACCGTGAACGCCTCGGCGTGTACGTCGGTTCGGGAATCGGCGGCATCACGACTTTGATTGATAACGTTCATACTTTAAATGAACGGGGAGCGCGAAAAGTGAGCCCGAGCCTTGTCCCCATGATGATCTCAAACGCGGCCGCCGCTCAAATCAGCATCAGATTAGGCGCGCTCGGCCCCTCACTTTCTCCCGTCACCGCGTGTTCCATCGGCAATACGTCGATCGGGGAAGCATTCAACGCCATTCGGAATGATGACGCAGATATCATGTTTGCCGGGGGAGCGGAAGCGGCGATTACGAATTTGTCATTAGCCAGCTTCGGCAATGCCCACGCGCTGTCAGCGAGAAACGAAGACCCCGCCGCGGCAAGCCGGCCGTTTGACGCGGATCGCGATGGGTTTGTCATGAGTGAAGGCGCGGGCATCTTAGTATTGGAATCATTGGATAGCGCAATCGGCAGAAATGCCCCGATCCTTTGTGAGGTGCTCGGCTACGGCGCAAGCTCTGACGCCTATCATATGGTAGCCTCCCATCCGGAAGGAACGGGCGCATACCTGGCGATGAAAAACGCTTTGAAAAAGGCGAACGTTTCAGCGGAAGACATTGATGTCGTAAGCGCCCATGCGACAAGCACAAAAGCCGGAGATCTTTCTGAAACATTGGCCATCAAGACATTATTCGGGGAGCTTGCCTATGACATTCCAGTTACGGCCAACAAATCAATGCTCGGCCACATGCTTGGCGCGGCAGGCGGCGTTGAAGCCATCGCTCTGACAGAAAGCCTGAGACACGGCATCATTCCGCCGACGATCAATCTGCAGCACCCTGATTCGGCATGTGATTTGGACTATGTAGCAGACGGGCCCCGCCAGCAATCGTTAACGATCGGCCTTTCCAACTCATTCGGCTTTGGCGGGCATAATTCGGCGATCGTGCTGAAGAAATATGAATAGCGGGCATCAAAAAAAGGAATGAATCATTTCACTCCTTTTTTGCTTTCTCCGGTTTTGTTGTTAAGGCGAAAAAAGCGATGGAACCGATAACGGATGTCGTAAACATGATCGCCCCCATCGGGACGGCCGTCGCTTCATTCATCCCCACAAGCGGCGACACGATGGAACCGAGAAGAAGCGGAAGCATGCCGAGCAGTGCGCTTGCGCTTCCCGCGCGGTGTCCCTGCTTTTCCATCGCCAATGTAAAGGTGCTTGTCAGCGTCATGCCGATCGTAATCATATAAATAAAAATGGAAATTACCAGTGCCGCCAGCGGCCCGTGAATGATCGTCATGACGAGCAGAACGGCAGTCGCCGTCATCGCTGTAATCACGCCGATTCTCAGCAGGCTTTTTTCGTGAATGATCCCGCCGAAACGCCCGATGATAAAGCTTCCGGTAATGATCGCCAGACCGTTTATGCCGAATAAAACACTGAATACCTGAGGCGATACTCCGTAAATATCCTGATACACGAAAGGCGTTCCGGAGACATACGCAAAGCTCCCGCCGTGAATAAAACCGACCGTCAGCGCATAGCCGATAAATGACCGATCCTTCAGCAGGCTTCCCATTGTCCGCACGGAATTTCCGATGGAGCTCGGAATCCGCTTTTCCGGCGGCAGGGTTTCTGTCAGCTTGAGCGCAATGATGATTACAAGCAAAAAACCGATAAACGTTAAAAAGAGAAAAATCGTATGCCATGATGCAAACGGAAGCAGTAAAATCGCGCCTCCCGTCATCGGCGCCACCATCGGCGCGACGGCGGTAATGACCATCAGCAGCGAGAAAAATTTAGAAAGCTCTCTTCCCGTAAACACATCTCTGACGATTGCACGGGATAAAACGAGTCCTGCCGAAGCGGTGAACCCTTGAAGAAAACGGGCAATCACTAGTGTTGCAATGTTCGGTGCAAGCGCGCAAAACAGAGAAAACAACGCAAATAAAAAAATACATAGTAATAACGGTTTTCTTCTTCCCTTCGCGTCACTTAACGGGCCGACAACAACCTGTCCGATTGTCAGTCCGATCAGACAAGCGGTTAAACTGAGCTGGACAAGCGAAGCGCGGGCGCTTAAATCTTCGGCGATTTCAGGGAAACTCGGCAGATACATATCTATATTGAGCGGCCCCAGTATCGCAAGCATTCCGAGAAGAAAAGCAAGCGCAAGCCGCTCCTTACCGGTCGGATTATGCAGCATATCGTTCCCACCTTTCCTTTGTCAATCTCTCAAAACATTTGTATATTGTATCATAATTTTTTCTTTATTTTTAAAAGTTTTCAAAGGGCATAAAAAAAACCAAGGGCTGTAACAGCCCTTGGTTCCGGGTCACGCGGTAAAAGGTTTTACGCGTGTTTTTCTTTAAATGCTTTTGCGTATTGATCAGCCGCTATAATGGCATCCGCCACGTCGTCAGCCGTCACGTCAAAAGCGGCATGAATCGTTTCTTCTTCAATCGTCGCGGCTTCTGCCACTTTCATAATGTCCTCTTTAGATGAGTCTTTCAATTTGATGTCTTCAAGTGTGACAGGCAGCCCCAAGCTGATATAAAACGCGGTATACCGCTCAATTTCCTCAAGCGAACGTTTTTCCAGCGCCAATTGAACGAGCGTGCCGAATGCCACTTTTTCACCGTGGGTCAAGTGATGGATTTCACCTTCAAGCGCGGTAAATCCGTTATGAATGGCATGTGCCGCAGCTAAGCCGCCGCTTTCAAATCCCAGTCCGCTCAGAAGTGTATTGGCTTCAACCACCGCTTCCAATGCGGGCGTAACGGCTTTCGCTTTCACAGACTCATAAGCGAGACGGCCGTATTTGAATAACACCGCTTCACATTTTTCCGCGATAGCTTCTCCGGCGATGGTAGGAATTCCGCCTGCCATCGTTTTACCGCCATTGGCGATGACACTGCGCGCCTCTATCCACGTCGCCATCGCATCGGCAATCCCTGATGCTAAAAAGCGCGGCGGAGCTTCCGCGACGATTTTCGTATCGACCAGAACCAAGTCAGGATTCTTATGATAGAAACGATAGTTTTCGAACGCGCCTTGTTCAGAATATACGACAGACAGCCCGCTTGTCGGAGCATCCGTTGAAGCGGCCGTCGGCACGATAACGGTGTAGCCGTTTATTTCATCTGATACGGCTTTGGCCGTATCAAGCGTTTTACCGCCGCCGACTCCGATGACAATAGTCGCGCCTGCTTTTTCTGCGATGCCGGCAATTCTTTTCATTTCTTCCTGGGAGGCTTCGCCGTTGAAAACCGCCTCTTCAGAAGAAATATTGCTTTTCTTTAATTCAGCCGTCACCTTGTGGCCCGCGATATCCCATACGGTTTTGTCCGCAATGACGACGGCTTTTTCACCAACGCCCTCCAGATGTCCGCCGATCGTTTCAATGGCGTTTTTTCCCTGCACGTATTTGGCCGGACTGATAAAAATTCGTTCCAATGTCATCATCCCTTCTTCGTTGTCTTTCATTACATTTCTCTTATTGATAGAGCAGAAATGAAAACTCTTCTGATATAATTCCTCGTTTTAACTTGATTTAAACCTCATATACACTGCAGAAAAATCAATTTTCACGGCATTGACAAGATGTGAAGGTGTCTATATAATCTTCGATATTGAAGCTGATCATTCTTTACTGAATGAACAAACGAGATTGTGAATGATTCGTCTTAAAAATTATTTAGTTCTGCTGGATAATTTTTGAGGCGTTTTTGTTTTTTATATATTTTTGACTGCAGAGGAGGTTTGCACATGAAGAACATTTGCAAGGATATACTGATGATTATGGCCGGAGCCTTTCTTATTGCGGCGTCCGTGGAATTTTTCGTCATCCCGAATCATTTAGGGGACGGCAGCACCGTGGGAATCGCTCTCGTGTTATATTATCTTTTCCATATACCTGCAAGTATTACGACTCTGGTTGTAAATTTGATTTTTATCGGGCTGGCTTATAAATTTTTAACGAAAAAAACGATTTTATACACGATACTCGGTACGGGGATGACTTCTGTTTTTCTCAGCATCGTCAGCTTTATTCCGTTCGGCGTGCACGACATGGTGCTCGGGATTGTATTCGGCGCTCTGCTGATGGGAGCGGGGCTGGCATTGATCTTTATCGCTGACGGATCTACCGGCGGGACCACGCTTTTGGCGTATTTATTGAATTACACAAAGGGCTTTAACATCTCGAAAAGCATGTTTTATATGGATTGTGTCATCATTTTCGCATCCGTTTTAGCGATCGGCATCAATCACATGCTGTATACGTTTATATTCGTATATCTGTGCGCCAAAATCGTCGATATTGTCATTGAGGGTTTCCATAATAAAAAAGCCCTCACCATTATGTCTGACCAATACGAAGAAATCGCCAAAGCCATCACCTCTGAGTACGGCAACGCGGCGACGATTTTTTACGGATACGGGTATTACGGCAGCAAAGACAAGCGCATTATCTATGTCGTCATTAAAAAGAACGAATTGCTGAAAATCAAAAAACATGTTCAAAAAATTGACCCGAAATCATTTATCGTTATTCATGAAGTAAAAGAAGCTGTCGGAGGGCAATTCGGATTTACAAACCTGCCCGCCGCCGCAAATGAAAAATAATCGCCTGCAGTGTATAGCTGCAGGCTTTTTTTATTCGGCTCTTCTCCGCTCAAAGGTTTTTACATCTTTCAATCGAAGTAGTAAATGAAATCTTTTTTGATGGAGGAACATAAAAAATGAATATCAAAACTGACAGGCTCGTCATTCGGACATTTGAGCCGGAAGATTGGCAGGATGTCTATGCGTACACGTCAAATCCGAATGTCATGAAATATATACCAGAGGGTGTCTTTACCGAAGAAGATGCCAGGAAATTCGTTACTGAAAACAGCGGTGAACATGCCCGGAAGTTTCCCGTTTTATTGAAGGATGAGAAAACGGTCATTGGCCACATTGCTTTTTTTCAGTATTTTGGCGATCATACGTATGAAATCGGCTGGGTGTTTCACCCGGAATACCAGGGCAAAGGATATGCTTCAGAGGCGGCGCGCGCCGTGCTGGCATTCGGGTTTAACAAGATGAACTTACACCGGATCATTGCGACATGTCAGCCGGAAAACACGGCTTCGCACCGAGTGATGGAAAAGATCGGGATGAGACGGGAAGGCTTTTTTAAAAAATGCATCCCCCATGATAATGAATGGTGGGATGAATATTATTATGCCGTTTTAGAAGAAGAGTGGGAAGCCTCCAATCTGGAATAAAAAGGCTTATACCCTTTGCTTTTACAGATAAGTGTGTGCTACACTGTTTGTAACAAATACGAAGGGATGATGGGTGGACAATGATTAACTAATCCTATTTTCTATACGATACGAAAGCTATGTGAAAATAGCTTATTTGATCATGCACAGGTACGGCTAATCCTTCCAAATCAATTGGGAGGATTTTTTTGTCCTCCCTTTAAAGCGAGGGATTGACATATGAAAGAAATGTTAAAAATAAGCGGCATCAGTTATGAAATCAACAGCGTTCCCCTTTTTGAACAGATCAGCGCGAGCGTTCAGCAAGGTGACATCATCGGCGTTATCGGTAAAAACGGCGCCGGCAAATCGTTATTGCTGCAATTGATCTGCAATCAAAAAGCGCCGTCACAAGGACAGATTCAGATGATGCAAGATGTGAACATATATATGGTGGAACAAGAAACGGAAGCTTATGATTCCGGCCATCCGGAGCCTGCGGAGGCAGCCTTGTTAGAAAAGTGGAACGTGCCCGCACGCGCCTTTTCGCAATTGAGCGGCGGAGAAAAACTGAAAGCCCGTCTTGCCAAAGGTTTCTCCTCCTCAAGCAGCCTTTTATTATTAGATGAGCCGACGAACCACCTCGATCAGCACAGTTTAGAAATACTGCTGAATCAGATCAAGAATTACAAAGGCACCATTATTTTCGTTTCGCATGATCGTGCTTTTATAGATGCAGCGGCGACAAAAATCTGGGCCATCGAAGGAAAGAAACTCATTGAACATAAAGGGAATTATTCAAGCTATATGGAGGTCCGCAAACAGAGAAGGCTGACACAGCAGCGGGAATATGAGAATCAGCAAAATATGATCAGACGGATTGAAGCTCAAATGAACGAGCTGAGCGCCTGGTCGAAAAAAGCCCACGCCCAATCAACGAAAATAGAAGGCTTTAAAGAATACCATCGTGTAAAAGCAAAACGCACCGACGCCCAGATTAAATCAAAGCAGAAGCGTCTTGAAAAAGAGCTTGAAAAAGCGAAAGCAGAACCGGTTGAAGCGGAGTATGAAGTCCGTTTTTCCATTGAGCACCGCAAAAAAGCGGGAAAGCGTTTTTTAGAAGTAAGTGATGTCACAAAGTCATATGACGGCCGAACGCTTTTCAAAAACGTGAATTTCACTGTGATGCACGGTGAAAAGATCGCGATTACAGGCCCGAACGGCAGCGGGAAAACAACATTATTGAAGGTCATCCTCGGTCAGGAAAAAGCACAGGACGGCAGCATATGGATTTCTCCGTCTGCAAACGTCGGATATTTAACCCAGGAAGTATTCGACCTCCCGCTTGATAAAACCCCCGAACAGCTTTTTTACAAAGAAACGTTCGAAGCAAGGGGAAATGTTCAATCCCTCATGAAGCATTTAGGATTTACCGCAGCGCAATGGACGGAACCCATCGGCAAGATGAGCATGGGAGAGCGGGTCAAATGCAAACTGATGGCGTTTATTTTAGAGGAGAAAGATGTGCTGATTCTGGATGAGCCGACAAACCACCTTGATCTGCCGTCACGCGAGCAGCTTGAAGACACTTTGGCCCGATACGACGGAACGCTTATCATCGTATCTCATGATCGTTACTTTCTCGAAAAGACGACGGACATCCGGCTTGATATCTCAAATGGCAGCGTCCGAAAACAATGGAAAGAATCCCCCTCTGTCAGGGACGATGCTGAAGAACTGCGATTAAAGCTTGAAACCGAACGGCAGGAAGTCCTCGGAAAACTCAGCTTCATGACTCCGGCTGATAAACAATATCGTGAGCTTGATCAAAAATTCAAAGAGCTGACGGAAGAAATCAAGAAATTGAAATGAATGTAAAAACCCGTGATTGTCACGGGTTTTATTTTGGAAAGTTCACGTATCATGAAGAATAATTTCAAACTGATTTGTACAACCTACGTTCAGATTCATACGAGAAGGTTCAGAAAGAAAGGTTCAGGTGAACGCTGGATGGCCAAACGCATCGGAATTACGGGAAACATTATGGCTGATCAATCCGGTCCTTTCCCGGGTTATAATCGGGCATATGTCAATAATGATTATATTCAGTCTGTTTCTGAGGCCGGCGGTGTGCCGTTTATACTGCCGGTGATTCAAGAGACGGCGCTTGTAAAGGAACAGGTCTCTCATGTTGACGGGATCATTCTGTCCGGCGGCCAGGACATAGACCCGCTGTTTTACGGCGAAGAACCTTTACAGGCTTTAAGAAAGATCTTTCCTGATCGGGACGCCTACGAGAAGGAGCTGATTCTCACGGCGGTTGCTTTAGAAAAGCCGATTCTGGCCATCTGCCGGGGGATGCATATGTTAAACGTCACTTACGGGGGAACTTTATATCAGGATCTGACACACGCTTCATTTGCTGAAATCAAGCACGATCAAGAAAAAGATCCGCCGTTAAAAACCCATCATGTTTCCTTTGAAAAAGGGACACGTCTCCATTCTTTGTTTGGCGATTCAGCGCGGGTGAATTCATTCCATCACCAGATCATAAAAGAAACGGCGCCTTCGTTTAAAGCCGCGGCTTATGCGAAAGACGGGGCCATTGAAGCGATTGAACGGACAGGTGAATTATTTGTCGTCGGCGTGCAATGGCATCCTGAAATGCTGACAAAAAAACATGAAGACATGAAAAAGCTTTTTTCTCTTTTCATGAATGCGATCAGCACATAAAAAAAGCAGATCATAACGATCTGCTTTTTCATTTTATTCTTCCGGTTTCTCCGGTGTTTTGCCTTGTGTCAGCTTATGGCCTTCGATATCCACGTTCGGAATGATTTTATCCAACCACTTCGGCAAGTACCAGGCCGCATGTCCCATCAGCTTCATGACACTCGGAATAATGGTCATTCTTACAATGAACGCATCAAAAAGAACACCGAAGGTCATTGCCAAGCCCATGGATTTGATCGTAGCTTCTCCCGCAAAGATGAACCCCGCAAAGACGAAAATCATGATCAGTCCCGCCGCTGTTACGACAGGTCCGCTATGTTTCAATCCGGCATGGATGGCTTGTACCGGATTTTTTGTTTTGACATATTCTTCTCTCATTCTGCTGACAAGGAATACTTGATAATCCATCGCCAGTCCGAAAAGAATACCGATCGCTAAAATAGGCAGGAAGGCGAGAATCGGGCCTTTTTCCGGAATGCTGAGCAAGCCGGTGAAATTCCCATCCTGCAATATGAATACCGATAACCCGAGTGTAGCGGTCATCGTCAGCAAAAAGCCGACGACGGCGGCAAGGGGCACGAGAAGCGAGCGGAAAACAACGGTCAGCAATACAAACGCAAACCCGACAATGAGAATGGCGAATTCCGGAATGGCATCGTTTAACCGATCTGAAATATCAATGTTCACCGCGGTTGACCCGGTGACGAGCAGGCGGATGCCGTTTTTGTCTGATCGTTTCCGTATATCCTGCACTAACTCTTTCGTTGCCTTATCATTCGGCCCGGTTTCAGGCACTGCCGTAATAATGGCATAGTTCCCTTTTTCGTTCGGCATGGCCGGTGTGACGCTCGCCACATTGTGCAAGTCCTTCATTTCGTTCACGGCGTCTTGAAATGCTTCACTTTTGTTCCCCTTGACCCCTTTTGCATCGGCAACAATTGTCAGCTTGCCGTTAAAGCCCTCGCCGAATCCTTTAGACAAAAGATCATAGGCGCGGCGATCCGGGCTGTCTTTCGCTTTCATTCCCGCATCAGGCAGCCCCAGCTCTAAATGCATGGCCGGCAGACTGATGACGGCTAAAAGAATAATGCTGAAAATGCTTAACAGAATAGGCTTCTTTGTAACGAAGCGCCCCCAGGCATTCGTGTCGGCGCTTTTCTTTTCTTTCTTCTTGTATGATTTCGGAATCATCCGTTTTCCTGCGATTGACAACACCGCAGGCACCAGCGTAACAGAAGCCGATACAGCCATCAGCACACTGAGTGCCGCAGTCAATCCCATGGCAGACATGAACGGAATGCCGACAACGGTCAATCCGCAAAGCGCGACGATCACGGTCAGTCCCGCAAAAACGACGGCGCTGCCAGCCGTTCCCGCGGCTTTAGCGATCGATTCATTTTTTTGTACACCTTCGCCCAAAAACTGACGATGCTTCGTAAAGATAAACAGCGCATAATCAATCCCGACGGCCAGTCCGATCATTCCGGATAATGAGAAACTGACCGAGGCTATCGTAAAGAACTGTGTCCCGATTAACGTCAGCGCGACGCTTACGCCTAACCCAATCAGGGCCGTGACAATCGGAAGCCCCGCTATGACTAATGAACCAAACGTAATAGCCAGTACGACGAATGCCAGCACAACGCCGACAATTTCAGATACACCGCCGATTTCAACACCGGCCCCCGGCACATCGCCGCTGAGCTCCGTCTGCAGACCTTTGTCTCCTGCGGCGGACAGACTGTGTTTAATATGTGAAACAGACGCATCCGTAATGTCATCCGCCGCTTTTTTGTACGTAATATCGGCATATGCCACTGATCCGTCTTTAGAAATGGTTCCTGTCTCAAAAGGACTTGCAATCGAAGCGACTGAATGATCTGTTTTGATCTTCTTTAATGTCTCTTCAATCGCTTGTTTTTCCGGTTTTGACGTCAATTTCTTCCCGTCTTCAGCTCCGAAAATAACCCGTATGCTTCCTTTATCGGGACCCTTTGAAAATTCTTTTTGAATCATATCCATCGCCTTTTCAGAAGGTGTGTCGGGAATTGACATATCCTCAGAAAAAGCAGGTTTTAACGAGATGGCGATCACAATCGAAACGATCAGTATCACGAGCCACGCACTGATCATTTTTAATCGATTGCGGGCAGACCATCCCCCTAATTTATATAAAAAACCAGACATCGAATACTCCTCTCCAATCATTACTTTCTGCCTAATTGTAGTTCACATTCACATAAAAAAAACGTACATAGGGGCATGTACGTTTGGGCAGTTTTTCATTATATATTCAGTTTCAGAATGCCTTTTTGCATGGCAATGGTGACGGCTTCCGTCCGCGAATCAGCGCCTAATTTGTTATAAATCGATGTTAATCTCGCTTTTACCGTCCGCTCTGAGATTCCTAAATCGAAGGCGATCGCTTTGCTTTTATGTCCTTGCGCAACGGCTTGCAGAACTATGATTTCCTTTTCCGTCAGCTGTGTTTCATTGGCATTTGCCCGTTCCATTTTCATTTCCCGGAAACGCCGCAAGATGTCCGGCTGCAGAAGCACTTCTCCCCTGACCGCCGCATCCATCGTATGAAATAAGGTTTCTGAGCTTGTGTCCTTCAGCAGATAACCGTTCGCGCCTGATTCGATGCCTTCTATCATCAGATGATCTTCATTATAGGTCGTCAAAATAATGATCGGCACATCAGAATGCTCTTTTATCTGTTTAATGGCTTCCAGCCCGCTCATTTCCGGCATGTACAGATCCATGAGAATGACATCGGGCTTTAGTTCCTCTGCGAGGCGGACGGCGGTTTTCCCGTTTTCCGCTTCTCCCGTTATGGTGTAATGGTCATTTGTTTCTATCAAAAGCTTCAGACCTTCTCTGACGACAAGATGGTCATCTGCTATTAACACTTTATACATGTTCCGCCTCTCCCTGAATTGGTATGATGATCTCAATTTGAGTCCCCGCTGATCTGGCGCTTGTTATACGGAAAGTGCCGTTCATCATATTGACGCGTTCTTGTATCCCAAGCAGCCCGTAATGACCGCTTTTTCTCATTTCTGTTCCGGCATCAAAGCCTTTCCCGTCATCTTTGACGGTTATGCGGATCTGTCTCTCTTCTTCCCGAACGGACACCCAGACATTCTTTGCTTCTGCATGCTTGGCGGCGTTTGTCAGGCCTTCTCCGATCATGTAATGGCAATTCTCCGCCGTATGAACGTCAAGCACATGATGCACGCTGTAATCTAAAAAACAAGACAGCCCGGAGGCTTCTGTAAAATGGTTGATTTGTTCAGTGATGCTTTCTTTTAAGAACCCGATCTCTTCTGATTTGCTGCGAAGGTTGTCAATGGCCGAGCGCGCATCAGCCAATGTGCCCTTCACTCTTTCCATTGACTGGCTGATGATGTCTTTCGCTCTGTCAGTGTTATCTTTCGAAAGATGAACTTGCACCGCTTCAAGCTGCATATGCAAGCTGACCAATCCTTGGGCAAGCGTATCGTGCAAATCTCTCGCCATCCGCTGTCTTTCATTCTGAAGCGTCAGCTGTTTCACTTGCCGGTGAGCGAGCTCTAATTTTTCAAGCGTCATCTGTGTTTTTATTTTTTCATCAACTTGCGCGAAAAATGTGGCCGCATACGTGATAATCACGATCATGATGGGAGCGGCGATAACGATGAAACGCAGCAGATGATGCGGATGCTCCTGATGCAGGGCTGTTATGGACATTAAAATGAAAAGATAGAGTATGAGCAGCGTTTTTCCCTTATCCGACATTCCGATAATCTGCCCAATTAAAAAGGCATAGAGACCGATCACCAGCGCGATATAGCCGCCGGTCATCAAGTTAGCCGATGTATATATGATAAATCCCTGTATGATGAAATAAAGAAACGTCTTTTTCTTCACCCAGCGATGGGAATGCCAGTGCAGCACGGTAAAAATGACGATCAATATCGTGAATAACAGCTGCAAAAAAACCGTCCAGCTTTCATAAATGTACTGCAAAGAGACTGATGCGGCATATACCATTAAAATAAACGCCAGACCGGGCACCCGAAGCGCAAGCATATGCAATGAGCGTCTGTCACGGGAGACGTAGTCTTCTTGATGTTTTGTACCAAACAATCTCTGTCCACTTCCTTTTAGCCGACCGGCCTCACGAGGTTTTATTCTATTTGTCATCATACCATATGTGCCTTCTTCTCACCTTCCCCTTCTGTCCCTGCGTGACGGGTGAAAGAAAAAACAGCCTGCGGGATTGTTCGCAAGCTGTTTTTGTTCATATCTTTTTTATGACCTTCCCCGGGTTTCCGGCCATGACGGGGTTTGGCGGGACGTCTTTCGTAACGACTGTACCGGCCGCAATGACGGAGTTTTCGCCGATGGTGACGAAAAATGACACAGCTGCCTCCGATCGTAATCGGAATGCCGTAACCGCTTTTATTTCTTCCTCCCGGCTGTATAGATCCCGACATTCGGCCCTATCATACAGTTATCGCCTATTCGCACGTCAGCCATGTCTAAATGGTGCAATTACAGCCGGCATAAAAATGATCACCGACATGAATATTGGTTCCGATATCACAGTGAAAGTTATGCTCGATGCCCGGTTTTTCCCCTGCCGTCCCGAACAATTCTCTGATGAGCGCTTCTTTTGTTTCAAACGCTTCCGGATCGGCGTCGTTTAATTCCCGGACAAGCCTATGCGCCCGGATGTTTTTCTTCCTCAGCTCTTCCGTTTCGCGTTCATAATAGATTTTGTTATCAGAACTCATGTGTCGAGCCTCCATTTTCAGCAAGGATATTCTGTTTATTCTCCGCTTGAAAACAATGTTAACCCGTCTTGACTGATTCGGTAAGTATATTTTAAACTACTTTTAATAAGTCTTTTAAAAAGTGATTAATAAAGGGGTGCGGAATCATGGCAAATACCATTAATAATACATCCATTGTAAAAAAAACGAATGAAGAAACAATCATTGAAGCGCTGCTGAAAACGGATGCGGCCACCATTTCCTTTCTCTCTCAACAAACAGGGCTCAGCGCCGCCACGTGCGGAAACATTTTACATGAATTAAAAGAACGCGGCGAAGTTATGGAACTGGAACCGAGCGCCTCAACAGGCGGAAGAAAAGCAAGGCAGTTTACGTTAAATGCGGACAGTCATTTGGTACTCGGCATATCCGTTAAAACAGAAGGCGGCGTCCATTCGATTGACGTCGCGCTGGCAGATTGGCACGGTGACTATATTGAAAAAGACAGCCACTTTTATGATGTCATCAATTATGACGTCATCGAACGGCTTACTGACGAATGGATAAGGCGGTTTCCCAATATAAAGGCGATCGGCATGGGGGTTCAGGGTGTGGTCAGCCACGGCATCATCGGCATTTGTGACACTGAAGAGCTGTGTGATATCCCGATGCAGGAAAGACTTGAAGCCAGACATTCTGTCAAGGTCAATGTAGAAAACGAGATGCATTACGCTTTGTACGGATTTTATCGCGATCAGCAATATTCCGTCCCGAAAACCATCGCCATGGCCGCATTTGTCAAAGACAACCCTCCGGGAGCGCGCTTCGTTATAGACGGGCGCTTAGTCAAAGGCAATACGCAATTCGCCGGAGAAATTTCTTATATTCCATTTGAAACGACACGGAAGCAGCAGCTTGAAAAGCTCTATTCACCTGATTCTTTTCCGGAACTGGCTGTTAAGATGACAAGCGCCATGATTTCAATCATCAATCCGCAGGCCATTGCGTTTATCGGAGAATTATCAAAGGGATTGGATATGGAACAGGTTTATGAAGCATGCTCCGCTTTTGTCCCGAAAGAACACATGCCCGAGCTGATTCTCATAGATGACATCCAGCCCTATTATCAAAAAGGATTGATTGCCATCACATTAAAATCTCTGCGTTTTCCGCTTCATTTGGCAGAGAGGGAACTGATTTCATGAGTAAACAGGGCATTCAAAAATGGAAACTTTCCCTTTTTATTATTTTTTCGCTGCCCGGACTTGCTTTCTCATCCTGGATTTCCCGCACGCCTGAAGTCAGAGAAACGCTGAAAGCCTCGACTTCAGTGATGGGATTGATTATTTTCGGCCTTGCATGCGGCTCATTAATCGGTCTGTTAAGCGCCAGCCGGATCATCTCGCGGAAGGGAACCAGATTCGCAGCTCTGATCAGTGTTCTGATTGTCATTATCGGGATATTCGTCATCAGCGCAGGTGTTTTTGCCGCTTTCAAAAGCATCGTATTTGCCGGACTGATCATCTTCGGGCTCGGCTACGGACTTGCGGAAGTGGCCCTTAATGTAGATGGTTCCGCCCTTGAACGCGCCGCCGGGAAAACCATGATGCCCGCATTGCACGCATCGTTCAGCGCCGGCACATTGATAGGCGCGGGACTCTCCTCTCTCGCTATTTTATTCAAGGTTCCCGTGCTCGTTCACCTGCTGCTCATTGCCGGAATTGAGTTTATCCTGATTTTTACTTTCTTCCGGTTTCTGCCGGAGGACACCGGGAAAGAAGATGCCGTCTCAAGGCGGCAGGAAGTCTCAAGCGAAAAGCCGGAAAACGTCTGGACAGAGCCGCGCACACTGCTGATCGGGCTCATCGTGCTCGGAATGGCTTTCGCAGAAGGGTCGGCCAATGACTGGCTTCCGCTCACCATGACGGATGGTTTTCACGTGACGCACGCGCAAGGCACGGCGGTTTACGGGGTCTTCCTCACCGCTATGCTGATCGCCCGCATCTTTGGCGGGGCATTTTTGGACCGGTACGGACGCGTGCCCGTTCTTCGTCTCTGCACCGCCGTCAGTGTCATCGGACTTTCCCTTGTAATTTTCAGCGGAAACCTCACAGCAGCCGTAATCGGCGTCTTTCTTTGGGGAATCGGCGCCTCCCTCGGCTTCCCGGTCGGCCTTTCCGCAGCCGGCGATGACCCAAAAGGAGCAGTTAAGCGGGTCGGAGCAATCTCCTTCGTCGGCTACTGCGCCTTCTTAGTCGGCCCTCCCGTTCTCGGACTGCTCGGTGAAGAATTCGGCCTTGTTAAAGCACTGATCATCGTACTGATCGGCATCGTGCTCAGCGGGCTCGTCTCCCGCGCGGCAAAACCGCCCGCGCATCAGAAAAACGTTCATGACACCAACAGCCATTCCATGTGAACAAGAGGAAGCGATTGTGCTTCCTCTTTTTTTTGATGCACCGTCAGGCTTTTTCTCCGCTTTTTCTTACAAACAAAATTTGTAAGACTAGAGCTCTTTTCTCAGGGGAAATTAATTACGTATTTTTAGAAAGGGAGGTTTCAGACGATTATGGAAAAGCGTGAATTAGCGGCTCACGAGTCGCTGGACTTACATGAAATCATTAACTTCAAGACGCTTTGTGTAGCGAAATCCAAGCTCATGCAAGGGCTTGTGTTTGATCAGGATCTGAAAACGTTAATGGAAAAAGACGTTCAGCAAGCCTCTCAAGACCTGGCTGATCTGCAGGCGGTTTATGAACGGGCAACGTTTCAGGCTCCCGTTCCTCAAAACCGGCCGACTTCGATCATCAATTGAAAGGAAGGTAAGCATCATTGAATCATGACCATTTAGATCCGATCAATTCATTACATGTCCCTGAACTTGCGGATATGACATTCGCAATGGATTTTCTCATACGCGCCAAAGAAGGCGTCAGAAATACCGCCGTCGCTTTAACAGAAACCGCTTCACCTGATGTAAGAGCTTTGCTGCGCAAACAGCTCATGCAGGGAATCGCGATGCATCAGGAGATAACAGACTTGATGGTCAGCAAAAAGTGGTTTCACCCGCATGATTTGAGCGAACAGTATAAATTGGATCAGCTCTCTGCAAAAAATACCCTCATGGTCGGAAGCATGAACCTGTTTCCCGTTGAAACAAACAGAAAAGGGATGTTTGACCGCACACCTGATGATCACTAACACTGGAGGTATTACAGCATGAAGGCCGTAACGTATCAAGGAGTGAAAAACGTCGTTGTCAAAGACGTGCCTGATCCGAAGATTGAAAAACACGATGACATGATTATAAAAGTCACAAGTACGGCAATTTGCGGATCAGATTTACATTTAATCCACGGACTCATCCCGAATTTGCAGGAAGACTACATCATCGGCCATGAACCGATGGGCATCGTGGAAGAAACCGGTCCCGGCGTGACGAAAGTCAAAAAAGGCGACCGCGTCATTATTCCTTTTAATATCGCCTGCGGAGAATGCGTTTATTGTAAGAATCACCTGGAAAGCCAGTGTGATCAATCAAATGAGAACGGCGATATAGGCGCTTATTTCGGCTATTCAGGAAATGCCGGCGGCTATCCGGGAGGCCAGGCCGAATATTTGCGCGTTCCATTTGCGAACTTTACCCACTTTAAAGTTCCCGAAACATGCGAAGAACCGGATGAGAAACTGAGTGTTATTTCCGATGCGATGACAACCGGCTTTTGGAGCGTCGACAATGCCGGCGTAAAAGAAGGCGATACAGTTATCGTTCTCGGCTGCGGGCCCGTGGGCCTTTTCGCTCAAAAATTCTGCTGGTTAAAGGGAGCGAAACGCGTAATAGCCGTAGACTATGTCAACTACCGTCTCCAGCATGCGAAACGGACGAATAAAGTAGAAATCGTGAACTTCGAAGACCACGAAAATACAGGCAGCTACCTGAAGGAAATCACCAAAGGCGGCGCCGACGTTGTCATTGACGCCGTCGGCATGGACGGAAAAATGACGGATCTCGAGTTCCTCGCCAGCGGATTAAAACTTCAGGGCGGGGCGATGAGCGCATTGGTCATCGCGTCCCAAGCGGTGCGAAAAGGGGGAACAATCCAGATTACGGGTGTGTACGGCGGCAGATACAACGGGTTTCCCCTTGGCGATATCATGCAGCGGAACGTCAATATCCGATCAGGACAAGCTCCGGTCATCCACTATATGCCGTATATGTTTGAATTGGTGTCAACCGGCAAAATTGATCCAGGCGATGTTGTAAGCCATGTCATTCCGCTCAGTGAAGCGAAGCACGGCTATGAGATGTTTGACACGAAAACAGATGATTGTATTAAAGTTGTACTCAAACCTTAAAGAACGGAGGCTACAGAAATGGCCAGCGCCTTACATGAATTACTCGAAATTCAGGAGATGGCTTCTTTTAAGTCACTTTGTCTGACGAAATCCAAAACCATGAAAGCGCTCGTATCCGATCCGCAGCTGAAAGAAATCATGCAGCAGGATGTGGATACATCAACAAGGCAATTGCAGGAATTTGCCTCGATTTTATCTGATGCACAGCATGAAATGAGGAGATGAATCACGAATGAATCCGATTATTGAATACTTGACGGGAATGAATGCACTGACAGACCAAATTGTCGCAATGGATTTATTGAATTCGGCAAAAAGCGGTGTCAGAAACTATGCGATGGCGGCGACGGAAGCCGGAACGCCTGAAGTGAAAGCGATCCTCACCCGGCACTTAGAAGAAGCCCTTGACATGCACGAGCAAATCTCACGCTATATGATGGAAAAAGGCTGGTATCACCCGTGGAACACAAATGAACAAGTCCGGCTCAATTTGCAAAATATTGATACGGCGCTCCGCCTGCCCGTCCTATAAATCGTTTTGCTGCTGAGACAGCACCCCTGACTCAAGCTTCAGTATTTCAAACTGTGAGCTGCCTTTTACAGCGCCCAGGCGGCTCTCAGTTTTTTTATGCCTTCTTGTATATTGGTTTCAGAAACCCCAGCGAAACCGAGAGAAACTGTTTTTTCAGGGAGCTGTTTTTGATAGGTGAGAGACACGGGATAGATTTTGACGCCTTGTTCCTCCGCCTTTTCAATCAGCTCTTTTTCACTGAAAGGCAGCTGAACGTCAAGTAAAATCCGCAGCCCGGAATTTTCTCCGCGAATCCTGACGTATTGTCCCAGCTCGCGCCGCACGGCCTCTAATAATACCGCTCTTTTTTTCCGGTACAGCTTTCTCATTCTGTTAATATGTTTCTGCCACTCTCCGCTTTTGATAAATTGAGCCAGCGTCAGCTGACTGTGGCAGGAGACGGTCTGCTTATATAAAGAAGCGATTTCCCTGCCTTTTTCGATAAGCGGCAAAGGAAGAATCATATAGCTGATGCGCAGCGAAGGAAGCAGAGATTGGGAAAACGTTCCCATATAAATAACACGGTGATGCTGATCAAGCCCTTGCAATGATGGGATCGGCTGGCCGGTGTATCGGAATTCACCGTCATAATCATCTTCTATAATGAACGATTGATGTTCCTTCGCCCATTTCAGCAGCTGAATCCTTCTGTTTACCGGCATAATCGTTCCTAACGTAAATTGATGAGAAGGCGTGACATATACAAGACGCGGCCGCTCTTCATTCAGCTTCCGGATACAGACTCCTTCATCATCGACGGGTATCGGAATGATCTTCATGTGATTGGCTTTAAAAATCTCCCTCGCTCTCGGATAACCCGGATCTTCATATCCGATGGATAGATTTGCTTCAAATATTTTGCACAGCATTTGCAAAAGAGCAGGGTTCCCGGCGCCGACTATCACTTGTTCAGGACGGCAATTCACGCCGCGCGACTGATATAAGTATTCTGAAATGAGCGTTCTCAGTTCAAGCTCGCCCAAATCATCCCCGGGCCGATACAGCTCGTGCCCATATTGATCTAAGCTTGCAACCATGCTTTTGCGCCATGCCGAAAAAGGAAAATGAGCGGCATCCACAGTGCCGTAGTGAAAATCAATCCATTGGCGGTCTTCCTTCGCCTTTGTTTGAACAGGCGAAGCGCCCGGCTTTTTCACATAGACGGCGTCCGAGTCATAATCGGCAAACCATCCGCTTCTCGGCTTACTGACAATATAGCCTTCGGCGGCAAGCTGTTCATAGGCACGCTCCACAGTCGTCTGACTGACGGAAAGCTGACTTGACAAAAGCCTTTTTGAAGGAAGCTTCAGTCCTTTAGGAATACGGCCCTGATGCATATTTTCCTTAAAATGCCGATAAAGCTGCTGATAAAGCGGAATATCCAGATCTCTATTTAAAAATGGCGTGATATCCATTTTTATTCCCTCCAAACTGGCATTCTTCTTTTTATAAAAACTGGCCATTTGTATAAGGCCAATTTCAGTTTATAGTCATTATAAACTTTGAAAATGGGTTTAGAAATATATATTGGAGTGATTGGAATGAATAAGGCCGCAAACGGCTGGATTAACGGATTTATCGGCGTGCTCATTTTCAGCGGCTCGCTTCCCGCGACCCGCTTGGCTGTAGCGGACTTTGATCCGGTATTTCTCACCGTATGCCGCGCCGCGATAGCCGGTATATTGGCAGGCGCTCTGCTCCTCATTTTTCAGGAGAAACGCCCTGCCAAAAGCGACATCATTTCATTAATAACAGTAGCGCTCGGCGTCGTGATCGGTTTCCCGCTGCTTACAGCATTAGCGCTTCAGCATGTCACATCCGCTCATGCCATTGTCTACATCGGGCTTCTTCCGCTTGCGACGGCGATCTTCGGCGTACTGCGAGGAGGCGAACGGCCCAGGCCGGTCTTTTGGATTTTCTCGGCTGCCGGCAGCATCCTCGTAGCCGGACATGCTCTGCTGCAAGGAGGGGAATCCTCTCCGCTCGGTGATACGTACATGATCGCTTCGATTATCGTGTGCGGTCTCGGTTATGCCGAAGGCGCCCGCCTCTCCCGGCGGCTTGGCAACTGGCAGGTGATCTCTTGGGCTCTCGTTTTATCGCTTCCCCTTATGTTCATCCTGTCTTTCTGCTTCATGCCGGACTCATGGTCAAACATCGGCGCGCCCGCACTGCTCAGTCTTGCATATGTCTCAATATTCAGCATGCTGATCGGCTTCGTATTCTGGTATCGCGGACTCGCCCAGGGAGGCATCGCCGCGGTCGGACAGCTGCAGCTTCTGCAGCCTTTCTTCGGACTGTTACTGGCCGCCATGATTCTCCATGAAAAAGCAGGATGGGAACTTGCGGCGGTAAACGTCGGCGTTATCGCTTGCGTGGCGGCCGCCCGGCAGTTCGCAAATCAATCAGAAAAGGCCGAACAATGAACTTGTTCGGCCTTTCATTATATTCCGCCCATAGGCAGCAGAAGTCTGCATCTCTTTCACATGATCCGAGTATTTTTCAGGCAGGCTGAACTCCCTTAAACGCACTCATCACCAGATCATGCACATAGGAATCATTCACCTCATCACCTGTGATCAACAGGCGATAGAAAATCGGTCCGTAAATGAGATCGATGCTTACGTCAATATCAAGATTCTCTCTTAATTCACCTTTTTGAATTCCCTTTTCCAGAAGGCCTTTCGCTTGGAGGCGGCGGGGCTGGAAAAATCGCGTGCGATATTCTTCCGCCAATTTTGCATCCAGCTGCCCCGCACCGATTAATTCCTTAATAACGGTTCCTTCCCGGCTCGTCAAAAACCTTGCTAAATTCGTGGCGTGGGTCAATATATCTTGCACTGTTGATCCTGTATCGGGCACAGGCAGTCTGTCCGTAGCGGTCGAAAGAAAGCTGTCCATGATAACGGCAGCCTTGTTTGACCACCATTTATAAATCGTTGCCTTACTCACTTTGGCACGCTCAGCAATTTTATCGACTGTCACCGCGTCAAAGCCATTTTCCAACAGTAGGTCATAGGCTGCAGAAAGAATCGCCTTATGTGTTCCTTCATCGCGCGGCCGTCCTCGTTTACTCTGCACATGAATCATTCCTTCCCGAATTATAAACGATACGTTCAGTATACTTAACCTGTATAAAAAAAGAAAACAGAAACCCATTTACAAAACTGAACGTTTAGTATATCATTTTCTTATAATAAAACTAAACGTTTAGTTTACAAAATAACTTGAGGGAAATCTTGATGAAACACAGACTCCAAAAGCCTCTGCGTAAAGGAGATGAATCAGCAAATCATTTATCAAGCATCATAAAAACCACTTAAAAAGGAGTTCATTCATATGGCTAAAGAAAACAAACAGACAGCAGATCAGGGAATTTCACCTGGTTTAACCCTTCTTCTCGCAATGGCATGCGGTATCATTGTCGCTAATCTTTATTATGCACAGCCCTTGGCAGGATTCATTAGTGCGGCAATCGGACTTTCTCCAAGCAACGCCGGACTGATTGTCACGCTGACCCAAATCGGATACGTTGCCGGCTTACTGTTTCTCGTCCCTTTGGGAGACATTATCGAAAACAAAAAACTTGTCGTTGTATCGCTCCTTCTAAGCGCAGCCGCTTTGACACTGACAGCATTTGTGAAGCATGGAACACTGTTTTTAGCTGCTGCGTTTTTCATCGGACTGGGATCAATCGCAGCCCAAGTGCTTGTTCCGTTCGCATCATACCTTGCACCAGATGCCGCACGCGGCCGGGTTGTCGGCAATGTGATGAGCGGCCTGCTGCTCGGTATTATGCTTTCCCGTCCGATATCCAGCCTGGTCGCTGATATATGGGGGTGGAATGCCATATTTGCTTTATCCGCCGCGTTAAGTGTTGTCCTGGCAATCATCTTATCAAAAGTGCTTCCTGCCAGAAAACCAACAGCAAACACAAGCTACACCGTCTTACTCGGTTCAATGTGGAAGCTGCTGCGCACGACTCCGGTCTTACGCCGCCGTGCCATTTATCATGCGTTTGTATTTGGCGCTTTCAGCTTATTCTGGACGACTGTGCCTTTATTATTGTCCGGTCCTGCTTTTCATTTTTCTCAAAAGGCAATCGCGCTGTATGCATTAGCGGGCATTGCGGGTGCAGCGGCTGCACCGATAGGCGGCCGTCTGGCTGATCGCGGCTTGACCCGGCTTGCCACCGGAATCGCTCTCGGTGTTGTCATCGTTTCTTTATTACTCCCGCTCATGATTCAGAGCAGCTCCCCCGTCGGAATAGCAGTTCTGGTGGCCGCTGCTATCCTGTTGGATATGGGGGTATCTGCCAATCTCGTACTCAGTCAGCGTGCCATTTTTTCGTTGGCACCTGAATTTCGCAGCCGATTAAACGGATTATTTATGGCAATCTTCTTTCTCGGCGGTGCTATAGGATCATCAATCGGAGGATGGGCATACGCCTCAGGCGGGTGGAGTATCACATTATGGATTGGAATCGCTTTTCCGGTCATAGCATTGCTTTATTTCACCACGGAGAAATAAGCCTTTCACCAAAAATAAGCCGTCAGGACCAAGCTGACAGCTTTTTTTGGTGTATTCTTCTTTTACATCCAGCCGAACAAAAAACGGATTCATAAAAAGATGATATTGATTCTTTACGCCCCGCTCACATAGAAGAAACAGTAAAACCATGTCATAATATGTTAAGAAATAATTGCGCCATAGGCAGGTGAACACATGAAGAAGTATTTATATAAACACCTTTTGTTAGCTCTCGTTTCGTCCGTTTGCTTTTTATTGGTCTTTTATGTGGGTTTAAAAATGACACAGGAAGACACACCGCCGTTGTCTTCTTACCCGTTTTACCTTTTTATTTATCTTTACATCACAGCCGGATATTTGACGGTCGGCCTTGTTTTAGCTTGTATGACTGATATCTTGAAAAACCGCTGGACATTGAATAAAACGTCTTCCATTCTATTGAAACTTATCGTTTACTTACTCATACCGTATGCTATTTTTCATTCTTTCTTCATTTTAATGGCGCCGTTGATTTATGTGCTGTTTGAGTCGTTATTCATCCTGAGAAAAGCTTCGTAACCTGAAAAAACATACCGCATGCTGCCGGTATGTTTTTAGTATGCTTGTCAGTTGTTCGCAGTGATCCGTTTGATGTTTTCTTCCATCAAGCCGGAAATGAGCTGTTCGTTTGTATGAGGAATCTGTTTGAGCTGTTGTACGACCAGCCCTTGTCTTGCGGCTGAATGATTTTGACTCAGCTTTGCTTTCCCCTCTATTTTGCTGATTTTGATTTTAAAACCTTTTACCCCTTTGTTCATGCCTGCCAGCAATTTCGCATCGACATCCTCTAATTTGTACGGGCTGTCGGGGCTTTCGTATTTCAATACGAGATCACTCATCGACTGCACGGTTTCTTCCTCATCCAAAAGCTCCGCCTCTCCGTAAACATGAACCGCCACATAATTCCATGTGGGAACAGCCTGATTCGTCTCATACCATTTAGGCGAGATATAACAATGAGGCCCTTGAAAAACGGCTAACACGTTTTGGCCATCAATCTCTTTCCATTGGGGGTTCGGCAATGCAAAATGACCGTATAAGCATTCGTTATTCTTACTCATCATCAATGGCAGGTGGGTTGCATACGGCATGCCTTCCGCCGTTGAAAACAATGCTGCGAAACCATACTCTTTGATTACATCGCACGCTTCAGCTTCACTCAGCTGAAATGGAGCGGGAATATACATAAAAACTCTCCTCTCTGAACATGGATTGATAAAGCGCTTTCCGCTATAATAAGATATCAACTGACATTTAAAAAGGTACAGTTTTGAATAAATATACATGTCAGAGGAGAACATCTGATGAAAAATATGATTTTCGCTTTCGAAAGCGATACCCCGAAATACAAACAAATTTATGAGCAATTTAAAACATTGATTGAGCAGGGAAATATTCAGGCAGATGAGCGGCTGCCTTCAATTCGGGAGCTGGCAGATTCTCTGCGGGTAAGCCGTAATACAACGCTGATGGCCTATGATTTGCTTTTAGCGGAGGGATACATTCGCGGAGAAACACGCAAAGGATATTTTGCTAATGAAATAGAACCCTCTTTATTTCAACAAGAACATGATGTTGTTTACGCTGAGAAAACCGAATCAACTCAGCCGATCCTGATTGATTTTCGTGCCGGAGCCGTCGATCAAAATCATTTTCCTCTGAAAACATGGAGAAAATTATACAATCAAGTTTTGACATCAGAGAAAAGCTTTCTGTACGGTGAACCGTTCGGCGAGAGAGACCTGCGTGAACAAATTGCCGCTTATCTCTTGGAATCCCGCGGAGTGAAAACAGATGCGGATTCCATTATCATCGGCAGCAGCACCCAGCAGATGCTGATATATCTCAGCCGGATTCTGAAAGAGGATTTTTCGGGAATGATCGTTGAAGACCCGGGATTTGACGGTGCCAGAGCGGCTTTTCAATTTCATGGGCTTTCTCTGGAGACGATGCCTGTCTATGAAAACGGAGCTGATTTTTCTCAATTACATGCAATGAAAGAAAAATTAATCTATGTGACCCCTTCCCATCACAGCCCTTACGGCGTAAGCATGTCCATTCAGCAGCGCCAAACTCTGATCAATTGGGTGAATCATAGAGAGGGTTATATTCTTGAGGATGATTATGACAGTGAATTCCGTTATACACAGCAGCCGTTTCCCGCTCTTGCTTCCATTCAATCAGACCGGGTGATTTATTTAGGGAATTTCTCAAAATCCTTTCTTCCTGGCATCCGCATAAGCTATATGGTTTTGCCGCAACGCCTTTTGCACCGGTATAAAAGACGGTTTATTCATTTCGAAAGCACCGCTTCTTCGCTTAACCAGCTGACCATGGCTGAATTGATGAAGGCCGGTGAATGGACCCGCCATATTAAGCGCATGCGCATTGTTTACAAGCGAAAAATGCAGCACTTGATTTCACATGTAAAGCAGCAGTTCGGCGATCATGTGACGATCATCGGCGAGCAGTCGGGATTGTATATATTGGTGAGAGTTCACCTGAACTATACAGAAGAAACATTAATCGAACGCGCTTTTCAGTACGGAGTGAAGGTGTACCCTACCGCCATTTATTTCGTTGCCCAAAAACCCGAACCGCCGACTATAAAGCTGGGTTTCGCCCATCTCGATACGGATCAGATCACACAGGGCGTACAGCTTTTGAGAAATGCTTGGCTGTCATGAAAGAAAAAAGGCGCCGAACGGCGCCTTTTTTTATTTCGTATTTCTTGTGAATTTCGGCAGTCCAAATATGATGGCGGCGATGCCGCAGATTCCGATGAAAACGGGATAGAAAGAGTATGGCAGGATGCTGACTGGTGAAATATTCCCGAATTTTCCGGCTGATAACAGCTGCGCGCCGTAAGGAATCAATCCTTGAATCATACACGAAAAGATATCCAGAATACTTGCCGATTTTCTGTTGTCGATGTTGAATTTATCAGCGATATTCTTTGCAATCGGCCCGGCTGCAATAATGGAGATCGTATTATTGGCCGCAGCCAGATTCGTCACGCTGACCAGTCCGGCAATGCCGGCTTCGGCGCCTTTTTTCGAACGGATTCGTTTCGTGATGAACTCCAGTAAAAAGTCGATCCCGCCGTTTTGTTTCATCACGCCGACCATCCCTCCGATCAGCATGGACAGGATGATCAGATCGCTCATTCCGGCAATTCCATCCGTAATCGCCTTAAAATAAGAGTCAAGCGTCAGGCTGCCGCCCGCTAATCCGATGATTCCCGTCAAAACCAATCCGCCGAATATGACAGCCATCACATTAATACCGATTAACGCAAAAACCAACACGGCGACATAAGGGAGCACCTTAATCCAGTTGTAAGATTCAGCACCCGTATGGCCGGCGTGGCCTGCCGGAATAAAAAATAAGATAATAACAGTCACAATGGCAGCAGGCAAAACAATCAGAAAGTTCGTTTTGAATTTATCCATCATTTGTGTTTTTTGCGTCCGGACTGACGCGATGGTCGTATCGGAAATAAAAGAAAGATTATCTCCGAACATAGCTCCGCCGACCACAGCCGCCATCGTAATCGCGCCGGAGATGCCAAGCTCTCCGCTCAGACCCGCGCTGATCGGCGCAACCGCCGCAATCGTGCCCATTGATGTTCCCATCGATATAGAAATAAAACAAGCAATGATAAACAGCCCCGGCAGCAAAAACTGCTGCGGAATAACGCTCAAAGCAAGGTTGACAGTTGAATGCACCGCTCCCATCGCTTCAGCCGCTGAAGCAAAGGCACCTGCCAATATAAAAATCATAACCATAATGATAATATCAGGATGTCCCGCACCGGAAGCGAACCATTCTATTTTTTGATTGAGCGATTTCTTCCGGTTAAATAACAGCGCAAAAGCTGACGCAATAATCGCGGCAATCAGAATCGGCAATTTATAAAAATCTCCGGTCACCAGACCAGAGCCGACAAAAAGCCCTACGAATAAGACTAAAGGCAATAACGCCCAAGGGTTCTTTTTATTGTTCATCTGGGTAAACCACCTCTTTTCAGCATTAAAGTCGCTAATCACAGTCTAAGCAACATTTCACACTTTAAAAGTCTGCAGTGAAAAAGTCAAGCTGAAAAAAGGGTAAGTAATGATTGATAAGATAGAAAAAGCTGTTTTGTTTCCTCTCTTTAGAAAATAAAAAAACCAAGGCTCGTTTCCTTGGTACATTTCATGCGGCCCGGCGTCCGGGACACCTTCTCTTCATTCAGAAATACATTCAGCTTTCAGTCTGCTTTTAAGTTTCGCTTCATTTTCAAGGATATCTTCGTAATCCTCAATCTTCCTGTTTAATCGTTTTATGGTTTCATCAATTTCCCTCTGTTTCTCCGTCAGCCTTTTCCTTTCATTTATCAGGATGTTTTTTCGGGGTTCGATCGTATGATCGGCTCCTTCAATAAATAAAGCGGTATATTCAATCAGCGCCTCAATCGACAGCCCGGCACTTCTCATGCATTTTATAAATTGAATCCAATTCACATCATCTTCGTCATAATCGCGGATGCCGCTTTCATCGCGTTTTACCGGAGGAATCAGTCCTATACTTTCATAATACCTAAGCGTTGCGGCTGATAACTCAACCTGCTTTGCAGCCTGCGCAATCTTCATATTCTTACCACCCGTCCTTCATACCTTTCATAAGCGTGCCATTATAGAATATCATTTCATAAAAAAATAAACCAAACTCCTTGACTTAAAGTCCGCTTTAACATTTAAAGTAAAACCGAACAGAGGATTCATCACTTTATCTTGGAAAGGAAGATAACCATGTGTAATAATCATCCGACTCGTGTATTAAGCGCTCCGCATGCAAAAGCTAAATTTGAGCGGACGACGATTGAGAGAAGAGCATTACGGCCGCACGATATCCTGATTGATATTAAGTACAGCGGGATTTGTCACTCAGACATCCACAGCGCATTCGATGAATGGGGCGGCGGAATCTTTCCGATGGTTCCCGGGCACGAAATTGCCGGAGTTGTGGAAGCCGTGGGTGAAGACGTCACCACATTTGCCGTCGGCGACCGTGTGGGTGTAGGCTGTTTTGTAGACTCCTGCGGGGAATGTGAATACTGCCTTAACGGAGACGAACAATATTGCACAAAAGGCGTTGTTCAGACTTATAATAACCTGGACTACGACGGAAACCCTACATACGGCGGCTACAGCCAGAAAATAGTTGTCACTGACAGATTCGTTGTCCGGATTCCCGATCAGCTGGATTTGGATGCTGCCAGCCCGCTATTGTGCGCGGGCATTACCACGTATTCTCCGCTGAAACACTGGAATGCCGGCCCCGGCAAAAAAGTGGCGATTGTCGGAATGGGCGGGCTCGGACATTTAGCCGTTCAATTCGCGCACGCTTTAGGCGCAGAGGTCACCGTCCTCAGCCGCTCAATGAACAAAAAAGACGAAGCGCTTGAATTTGGAGCCGATCATTACTTTGCGACAAGCGATCCGGATACATTTACTGAGCTGGCCGGACGATTTGATCTTATTTTAAATACAGTATCCGCGAACCTTGACGTAGATGCCTACTTATCCCTGCTTCGCATTGACGGTACATTGGTAAATGTGGGAGCGCCCGCTAAGCCGGACTCATACAGTGTGTTCTCCTTAATCACGGGCCGCCGCAGCATTGCGGGTTCACTCGTCGGCGGTATTCCGCAGACTCAGGAGATGCTTGATTTCGCCGCCGAGCACGGCATTGCTCCTAAAATTGAAGTGATACCGGCCGATCAAGTCGACGAAGCGTACGAACGGGTTCTCCAAAGCGATGTCCGCTACCGTTTCGTTATTGATATTGCAACTTTATAATTCTCATAAAAAACATACCAATATCTATTGGTATGTTTTTTTCAGCGCAGATTATTTTTTTATTTCAGCAGCCATCCGGGCACCGCTTTGATATAAACCAATTCACCGATCAGCTCAACAATCGTCTGTGTGACGATAACAGCAGCGGCTAATGAGGCCCAAGCATCCGGCAGAGCCAGCGCTAACGGAAGGACTGCGAGAGAATTCCTTGTGCCCGTGCTGAAGATCAATGCTCTACCTTCACCTGTATTCAGACGGAACGCATATGCGATAAAACGGGAGACAAACGGCATAATGAGCAGGAATAACAGATAGATCGGGATCACACGTAGAATGATGTCAGCATCACTGATGACCTTACCGATTTGTGTGGCGACGACCGCCAGTAAGACCAGAGCCATAAAAGGAACAGGCAGCCATGCCGTCCACTCTAACACCTTTTCTCCCGCCGGCTTCTTATCAGCCCATAATTGAGTCATCACCGCCGCCAGCAGCGGCACCGCTATTAACAATAAGAATGCTTCCAGAAACGGTCCCGCATGAACAGCCCCTATCACTTCTTTCCCGATAAACAGCCGCAGGTATAACGGAAGCAATACCATCTGAACGGCGAACAAAACCGGCGTGGAAGCCAAGATTAATTTCTCATTTCCTTTGCCGAGCTGAGTAAAGACGATGACGTAATCAATACAAGGTGTAAGCAATACCAAACAAACCCCTAATAATATAGGAGGAGATTGAGGAAAAATGGCGGTTAACACCCATACAACAACAGGTACAGCTAAGAAATTACCGATCAGTAAAGCCGCCATAAACTTGAGGTTTGACAAGGCTTCCCTCAGCTTCAAGAATGGAATTTGGGCAAACATGGCATACATGAGAACAGCGATAAACGGTGATATCGTCCATCCCCAGCGAAGTCCTGAATCTTTCCCGGCGATCCCTGCTATTCCTCCGATCACAAGAGTCACACCATATATCCAAATTTGCTGTTTTTCTAATGTCTCTCTGGTTATTTTCATTGGCTGACACCTCTTCTCCGCCCATTATACCTTCTTTTCTGCCGGAATTAAAAAACACCAAGGGTCTGTGACACTTGGTGTTTTTGGAACGCGGCCGAGAGTTACGGGTTGAGAACCGTTAATTCTTGTAAATAACCCCCAAAAAGTATTTTTAGCGTACTGTTCCTTATCGAATAAAAGCATCCTCTTTCATTTCCAAAGCATCATCCAGCCATCTCGGGTGCATCGGCAAGAGATGTTCAGGTAATTCATGGATATCAAAATATCTGATTTCCATGGCTTCCTCTGTGGACTTTTTCAAAGTGCCGCCGATGATGTCACATTGAAAACAATTGGTAATAAAATGGCTGACTCTGCCGTCAGGGTATATAAAGGTTTGTGAACTCGGATCAGAATAAACGCCTATCATTTTAGAGACTTTCACCACTAATCCAGTTTCCTCTTCTATTTCTCTTATAATTGCTTGTTCAACTGTTTCACCAGGTTCCACATGTCCTGAAGGAATGCCCCATAAACCATTATCAGCACGCTTCATTAATAAAACGGAACTTGATTCTTTAATTATAATTCCAGCGACTCCGGCTTTCACTTGTTCTGTCCATTGGAAATCCGGTTTTTTCCGTACTTCTGCCTTTATTTCATTATCGAACAAGTCTTTCAGATCGCGGATCACAACATCCGGATTTCTAAAATCATGTTTTGCAGGAAATAAAGTATTTTGATCAGAAACTAATACGGAAGTTATGCCTATTTGGTTTGCTCCGACAATATCTGTTTCAGGCGTATCCCCGATCATAACGCATCTCTCTTTATCCTCAAAAGGCTCTAGTACTTTTTCAAATATTGAAGACGCCGGTTTTCCAATTATCATCGGCTCTTTAGCAGCTGCTGTTTTAACAGCCGCGACTATAGCGCCTGTCGCGGGAGCTGGTCCGTTAGCGGCAGGAAATGTTTTATCCCCGTTTGCAGCGATAAATGAAGCTCCGCAACGGATGAGGTTTACTGCCTTATGCACATCCTGAAATGTAATATTTTGATCCCATCCAATGACAACAGCCTCCGCCTGATCTTCCGTAAGATCAATACCGGCCTTTTGAATTTCACTTTTAAGTTGGTCATTTCCCAATATATATGCCTTCTTTATTCCTTCACTGACAAGGTAATCAGCTGTTGCCCACCCCGCAGTAACGACTTCATCAATACTTGCTGAAATCCCCAGTTTATGAAGGCATTTCACAATCGTTTCTCTTGTAACACAAGGATCATTCGTTAAAAAGCGAATGGCTTTCTTTTCTTCACGGAGTCGTTTTAAAGAGGCCACAGCTCCTGGTAAAGCTTTATCTCCTATATATATCACTCCGTCTAAATCAAATAAAAATACATCATAATTCTTGGAGATCATCATAACACTCCTTAAGCGGTTGTCTCTTGGTTAATAGTTGAGCGATACGCAAAATGATTTGTAGGGCCTTGTCCTTTCCCGATTCCTAAGGGATGTTTAATGGCTGCTGAAATGAATTCCTTTCCAGTTGCCACTGATTCCGGTATGCTGTGCTGCTTTGCCAGCTCTGCAGTTATCACAGCTGAAAACGTACATCCTGTTCCATGAGTATGCTTTGTATCAAAGCGGGGAGAAACAAATTCCTCGAAGTCCTCGTCAAAGTACAAAATATCACGGGCTTCTCCATTCAGGTGCCCCCCTTTTACGACAGCACTTTTCGCCCCGTATACCTCCACCATTTCTTTCGCCGCATCACGCATCTGCTGTACAGTCTCGATTGATTTGCCGATGATTACTTCCGCTTCCGGAATGTTCGGTGTAATAACAGTTGTTTGGGGTATTAATAATTTCTTCAAATGATCAATGGCGTCCTTATGGAGCAGATGATGTCCGCTTTTAGCAATCATAACCGGATCCATCACATACGATTGAATATTTGCGTCTTTTAACTTTTCTGCCAGCAATTCAATAATTCCTATACTTGCAAGCATACCGGTTTTGACAGCATCAGGTTTTATATCATCCATGACACAGTCTATTTGCTGAGATATATTCTGAAGAGACATCTCCTCAAAACTTTTCACACCAAGTGTGTTTTGTGCAACAACTGATGTAATAACAGCCATTCCATATACCTTTTGTTCCTGAAATGTTTTTAAATCCGCATGAATTCCCGCCCCTCCGGAAGGATCAGTCCCAGCAATCGAAAGCGCTTTATAAATATCCGTCAATTTACACTCCTCCTTCAGGCAGGTTTCACTGCTTTAAAAATGACAAAAGGCGGATATTCCTTTTCACATTTCCAATTATTAAATTGAAACTCTTTCTCTATGGCTTTTACATGCTCTTGGTCAATATCGTTTAACGTTGGTTCTGATAAAGTTACATTTTCAAAACCTGCATGAGTTAATAGTTTATAATACATTGACTTCGGCCAATGAAAATCATTTAAAATTAAATCTGCTTGTCCCGGAACATGGAGCCATTCATTTCTTTCTTCTCCGTAAGAATATTCTTTCCCCGGTATTCCATTGCGGAAGGTTGAAAATTCAATTCCGGTTGAATCAGGATTCGTATCGAGTATGACAAATGAAGCTCCTGGTTTTAACACACGAAAAATTTCATTTATGATACCTTTGATACGCTGGTCACTATCCGTATTAATAAAAACATAACAGGCCATTGCAGCATCAACCGAGTGATCTGGTAAGAAGGAAAGATTATCGTGTTCAATTAAATGATAGTCCACATGAGGATGTTGTCTTTTTGCCTTTGCTATATCTAACATCTTCCTTGATTCATCGACTGCGATCACATTGCAGCCTATTCTGTCAGCCAGCCTATAAGCTACCTTTCCCGGACCGCATCCGAAATCGAGCACCTTTTTAATCTCCGCTTTATCAAAAGTACGAAAAACAAACTCAAAACCTAACGTTTGTTCTAAAACGTCATTATAAGCATCGAATTTACCAGCAACACTGTCTTCTTTCCATGAAGTTTTCATTGAATTTCCTCCTTTTGCTCAATTGAGAAATAATGAAACCACTTATTCCTGACGAAAAATTGATATATAGGAAGTAAACTTTGAAATAGAGAATGATCCATATCCCGTTTATATGCAATATGCTGGTATATACTGAAAAGGAAAAGAATCTGTTTCCAGTAATCAGGTAAATCAAGCATTTCAATATCGTTTTTTGTCATAGAAATTTGATCTTTCCTAAGTAATTCTTCATACTTTAAGACTGTTTCAATGGACGGCCAGTTATTTCCCTCAGGCATTTTCGGAAATTCAAATTCCCGAATATCATGGTGATTTTCAGCTTCCTCAAGCACCGTTTTCGCCCATTCATGATCTGAATCATAAATATGGATTGATCCCGCATTATGAAAATATTCTCCGACTTCTAAACGCAGTTCTCTGGCCATTAATTCCTGCATGAACGTAAATGAGAAAAGATCACTGATCATCCCGCGAAAAGCATCATTTGCACGCATGACAGAAGACATGTATAATTCACCTTCCCTCACAAAAAACTGCAAACCGATTGTGCAGGAAACATCTATATTTTCTGAAACGAAGAGTTCCGAAGCATCGAATATTTGAATAAATGCCCTTTTTGAATCAATATCTTCTTGTGTCAAAAGATTTTTTATTCTATTCCATTGATTTAGTTTTGCATTTCCGAATTCAAATATTTTAGGCCCATACGCAGTGCCTGTTAATGTTTTTTTATTCATTGAATATGAAGGCATTTTTTTATTGTAATAACTGATAAAATCTAAGTCGTTACTCCCCGATAAATACCATAACACTTCAGCAAAATTAAACACGATATTGGTTTTTCTTGAGGATAAATAAGTGACACGTTCTATTGGATTTTCCAGAGTCAGATGGTAGTTCAATTGTTCTCTGCTTTTTTGTCCGCGCGGTGAATTGAGAAATTCAGGGTTGTGATAGATGTCATACAGCGTTTCCGTATATGCTTCATGAAAAGTTCTCTTTCTCATTGAGATTCCGCCTTATATGCTGCAAAGATATTTTTAATGTTCTCTAATAAATCATCTGTATCTTTATAGCTGATGTACTCAACATCCGCCACTGAATTTAACCCTTGAATTAAGAAAGCATAATCCTTGTCCTTTTCTAGAAATAGCACGATCTTTTTTTTCAAGGCAGAAGCCCATCCAATTTCTATATGTGTTCCGGGAGAAGCGGGTGATCCGGGGAATGCTGCAAAAAGGTCGCAAGTGCTTATTTCATCAAAATCAATTTTAGTGCATTGAAGGGGTGTCATGAAATCCTTCCCCCACCCTTCCCGCTTGTGAGCATTATGAACCAGCCATCCTTCATTCTCAAAAAAGGAAATTAATGATTCCAGCTTTCCCCTCTCATACGTACTCATCAATCCAGTTTTCTCATCTACTAAACTTTTAAAAGGCCCTGCCAGAAAAACTTTTTTCGTCGCCACTTCATATCACCCTTTCAAAATAAATAAAGCCACTTTCCTCTATGGAAAGTGGCTTAAATATAGATAAGATAAAGAATCTCTCTAATTTTTCACTTCCCTACGCTGGTATTAACCAAATCAGGTTCAAAGGGTCAGGACGTATTGTCTCTTCTCAGCTATTAAAGCTCCCCCAGTGACTTTTTATAAATATTTACTTTAATTCTATGCTATTCCATATAAATAGTCAAACAATGACCGGCAAAAAGCGCTGCGGATATCACTGGGATTCCCCTTCAATATTGCAGCTTACCCACTAGTTTTAAAACCTTCCGGCCTCTTTTTTCCTGCCAACGAATAAGGTCACGGCAACACTCGCTGAACTGACCAAAGTCCCCAGAACGGCAGCAAGAATTGTCAAAAAGCCATGGGGAATCAGAAATCCAATCGGAATGAGGCCCGCAAACGTGAGAACGATAAAACATTGATAGACGCCGGATATGATTCTCACAACCAAGCTGCTAAAAAAGGACATGACGAATGGCGGAATGAACAAACATAAAATGATTCCGAGTGAGATCAATAAAATCATAGGCTCGTCAAAAGAAATGACACGATCGCCGGGAGACTCTTCAGCCGCCGCGAATACAGCAAATATAGACATCATCAGCGTAAGAAAAACAAGAAAAAACCTTTTCAGCAACGTTATGACTCCTTTTTATAAAAACGGGTATCCTTTTTTTTAAGACGATAACCATTTTATGTTATCAAATGAAATAATATGAAGTCAATTGATGAATGAATAACGTAATAAACGGCTTGCTGCTGTGTCGGTCTTATATCAGGAGGAAAAACAATCCGTACAGAATCTATATTGGTTTTCTCGATGTGTTTCATCAGTTTGACGGCATCACTGGTTCTTACGGCTGAAACCCCGAATATCAGTTCAACATCTTCAAATTTTCGCTGATTAACATACTCAATGATCTGAAGGCGCTCATCTATGCTGAGTGGATGCTGTTCACCAGTCGTGCCGCATATGAGAACGAATGGATACCGCTGTTTTTCAAATGTTCGACAATAGGATCAAATCCTGCTGAATATAAACGTTCATCTTCATGAAAAGGCGTAGGGATAGCAATAAAATTTGCATGAGAATGTCCTCCAAGTACATATTCTTGAATATCTGCAGAGTATCATATAACACTGTCTGACATTTAAAAAGGTACAGTTTCAGATAACTTAACATGTCAGATGTAAAGGCCGACACACAAAAAAAGCAGGCAAAGAGAGCCTGCTTCATTGCTTCGTCTTACAGCGGCCCATTCCCCGGATGGCTTGACAAATATGAGTAATAAGGCAAACTGATATAAAAATTGTGCTAATGAGGCGGGGTTAATAATTTTAGATTTAAAAGGTGAAACGCACATGGATCATCTTGTGGGAATGCTGTATTCTGCCGTTAATGAAAATGACAGCCGCTTAATATCCATTGTGTCAGACATGTCACAGCAGGAGATCGATTATAAAGGACCAAATCATCAACCATTCAATGGGGAATATGGCATATGGCAGACCATAATAGATATCATCAAGCTCATATTCATCAGCTTCGCAAATGGTATGAAGAGAAACAGAAACTTGGCAGTTAAAGCCGCTTATTAGGAGGAGCAAGGATAAATTCATTACAAATGTCTATTTTCACTGACTGCCAATCAATTAAAATGGTCAGACAAAAAATCGCTATTACATTTGCAACGTATCTTAATCCGGCCGGCGCAGTTGTTTTCAGCATAATAAAAAAAAGACCGCTTTCCCCTCTTCTTCAACGTAACTGACATCATCATCTTCATTTTTCTTAACATAGGTTCAGCAAATCGTTCCTCGGTATATTCCACACATTGTTTTCAAATGCAGGTGCAATTCTCCCTGAAACAGCAAATGGTTGTTTGGTTTATTGAATTCTTTCATATTAAATGGAGTCATTTTAATGATCATATCAGTCTCCTTCCAAACGAGATTGCATTTACCCATTATTTGTTATTCTGCAACTGAATCATTATCTTTTATATCAGGAATTCTTACAAAAAAGTAAGGTGAGTGTAAGGTATCCGCATTTATTCGATATGCAGTGTTCACTAGAATAAGAAGTATAAAAGGAGTGATGAAGAATGAAAAATATGAGCATTTTCATTATTATATTAGGCTGCCTATCGGTTTTCATATTAGGAGGCTGCGCTGATCAAGGCGCCGTGCTGGAAAGCGATTATTACGTACAAATTCACGGAAAAGCGGAAAAAAACAAAAATAATAGCAACTACGTTTACAATTTAGAAGGGTATAACGAGAAAGGTAAGAAAAAGATGGTTTCTTTCTTTGTTGAAAAGCCTTATCAAGAAGGTGACATTGTACGCGTTCCGAGGAGCTATGAGGGTTATACCGGAGGATCTGAAGCTATTAAGGCCGAGAAACTGCCTGAAAAGATCAAAGACCGATTCAACATTGTGAAATAACAGCGAGTTGAGCAGATATTTAAGTCTGCTCTCAATTTTTTACGACAGGTTCATTCGAATGCAAAATGCAGGATGGCTCCTTGGGCCACTTCTACATAAAAGATTGTGCAAATTAAGCACACCCTCCCCATTTTCTTTTTTTTGGCTGGTTACAACTATCGGAAGTGACATTGACAATTCTTCTATGGTCCCAAGTAATTAATGAACTCTATAGTGGGCGGATACGTATACGGCGGGGTTTGCAGTTTTTTAACTTCTTGTTATTTGAGCTATTTCGACTTTTACTTGAAAGAATTAAATTAGAGAGTCTGAACGAGGAGTGAAGCACGCGCTCCATGTGAATCCATTTAGTTCAAACTGAATATGCGCGGACTAAAATAGTTGCACTGATGGACGTATTCAACACAAAAAAGAGCAGGAAACCCGTAAGTTACTGCTCTCCTCAGTCTATCCGCCGTTCATTTGTTTTACAATGTATTCAGCATCATTTCCTACACCTTGAAGCAGCGCTGAACCTCGCCTATGCTGCCAAGGCAAACCAATAAAGTACAATCCCTCCGCAGCTGAAACACCCCGGTGATGTATAATTCGGCCTTCCTTATCCAAAACACCTTCTATTTTCATCCAACAAAGCGGATTCTTAAAGCCAGTTGCCCAAATGATATTGTTTACTTCTAATGAAGATGAATCTTTAAAAATGATTTCATTTTGCTTTCCGGCTATGACTCTTTGTTTTAAGATGATCTTCTTCTGTCTTATTGCATGTTTTAATTCATACCCAAATATGGGGTCGCCTTTCTTTTGAATGAACTTGCCTACTATTGATGTATGACTTGCATGTAAAACTCCTAATTTATCAAACCACCAAAAGATGCTTCTTTTTCCAATCCATAAAGGGAAATAAGCCGGTTTATTACTGCAAGCCAAATATGTAACTCTTTCTTTGGATAATTCAACAGCTATCTGAGCTCCGCTATTCCCGCCGCCGACTACCAGTACATTCCCGGGCGCCAGTTGTTTTGAATGTTTATATTGTGAAGAATGTAATTGATGAATATGATCGGCTACATCCCTTGATATTGATGGAATGTTAGGGGTATGAAAAGGACCTGCGGCCATCACAAGATTTTTCGTTTGATATTCTTCCCGGTTTGTTTTTATTAAGAAATCGTTGTTTAATTTTTGGACACTTATTACTTCTGTCCGTAATTGGATCGGGATTTCAAATCTTTCAACATATTTTTTCAGATAAGCAGCAATTTCATTTTTTGAAGGGAGTCCATGCTTGTCTCCTTCAAGCGGCATTCCAGGCAAAGAGCTGTACATTCGAGAAGTAAATAAAACCAATGAGTCATACCGGTTTTTCCAGCTTTCTCCTGCTTCATGACTTTTATCCAAAATGATAAACTTTTGTTTCGACTTCTTTAGATAATATCCTACTGAGATTCCTGCCTGACCGGCTCCGATTACTATCGTGTCGTACATATGAATCCCCCCTCCGGTTTTATCTTAATTGTCAGCAGACAAGTGAGTCCCTATTTCCTCCTTTAATGATGATGATGGTCACGCGGATTCTCAGTTTGGGCCTGACAAAGAATCGTATTGTCGTGATTATGCGCTGCTGTTTCCATTTGAATGGTTACATGTGTAATGCCTTTATCTCCAAGTTCATGTTCAATTTTGCGTAAAATACTTTCACTTTCAGAAATGGTCAGTTGATCGTTAACAACAGCGTGGCAGGAAAGAGCATTCAATCCGCTTGTGATAGACCATATGTGCAAATCATGAATGCTTTGAATTCCTTCTGTCTCTTCAATTGTATGAATGATGTCAGTGACATTGATATTTTCCGGAGTTCCTTCCATTAATACGTGAATGGAGTCTTTCGTCACATGGTAACCGCTTCTCAGAACAAGAATAGCCACAATGACACTGGCCGCTGGATCTGCCCAGCTCCACCCGAAGAAGATGATAAGAATCGCAGCCAGTATGGCACCTACAGATCCGAGCATGTCACTTATCACATGTAAGTAAGCCCCTCTTATGTTCAGGTTATTCTTTGTATCTCCGCCGTTCAGCATAATCCAAGCGACCAATATATTCACAGCTAACCCGATGATACTAATCGTCAGCATGCCGGTTGTTGCTACCTCCGGCGGATGAGAGAAACGTTTGATTGCTTCATAAATGATATAAAGGGAAATCACTATTAATGCAACACCGTTTATCACAGCTGCGAGAATCTCAAATCGTTTGTAGCCGAATGTCTTATGATGACTTGCCTTTTTTTCAGCCAATTTAAAAGCAATCAGAGCAACCATTAATGAGATCGAGTCACTCAGCATATGGCCTGCATCTGACAAAAGCGCTAAACTATTGGTTAAAAATCCGCCTATCGCTTCTATTATCATATAACCTGTAATCACGATAAAAGAGATCAATAAAACCTTCTTATTGGACCCGCCAGCGTGATTGTGATTGTGACCCATAAAAATCTCCTCCTTATCTCATACACTGCATTTATTATTTCTTTTCTGTTATGAAGCATTCTAACACGGACACAAAAATAACCGTATATGATTATGTGCTCATATATGAATATATAGGTTCTTTACTGAAATGTCAAAATCTTTTCAATGAAAATTCCCGATACTTTATATTGCTCTTAATCAATGATTGCTATGAAGCCGCGGATTACAGTAATTACTTCAGGCGCAGACAATTTAGAAAAATCGCTGCACTTCTATCGGGATGGCTTGGGTCTGCCTACAGAAGGAATAGCCGGTACAGATTTGAACATGGCGCAGCTGCTTTTTTTGACTTGCAAACGGGACTGAAACTTGCCCTTTGGGACCGCAAAAACATCGCACATGAAACAAACGTTACGTTAACTGCGCCAAGCCCTGCAGAATTTACATGAGGACATAATGTTGGCAGTAAAGCTGAAGTCGATAAAGTCATGGAACAGGCAAAACAGGCAGGAGCAACGATAACTGATCCCGCTCATGATACTTTTTGGGGCGGATACTCCGGGCACTTCCAAGACCCCGATGGACACTTATGGGAAATCGATATAAGTGAATAACCACATTTCAGAAATGAATACAACAATAAAAACACACCTGAATGTTCTGGTGTGCTCCAATAATAATGTAAATTTCGCTTCATTAACAGCTAGTATATCCCCAATTTCAACTTCCAGCCCTGTTTCTTCATATACCTCACGTACAGCTGCTTCTATTAGATTTTCATTAAGCTCAACTTTTCCGCCTGGAAGTGACCAATGCCCCTCATGATTATCTACCATTACTATCTGATTGAACTCATTTCTAATCAATGCGTATACAACTTTAACTTCTTCCATATGACTCTCCTTTACTAAAAATATTTTTTAACCGCTTATTTATATATTTACTGTAAAGAATATAAAGGGATATAACAGCTATTTTTTTGTAATACATCAAACTTACAACCGTTCAAGCGCATCATTTGTATCGTTTTAGAACCTTTTTTAAAAACGACAGTCTATTGAGCAGAGCAAATAAGAGTAAACTTTAAAAATAAAAGAGAACATAAAAAATACCAAAGGCCGTTACACCCTTGGTATCATTGAGATGCAGCCGGGAGGACTTACGCTTCATGGGTTTTTCAACCACAGGAGCCTCGCACTGCTTTTAAACATAAGATACTATTCCCTACTTCCAAGCGACCATATCACCACCGGAATTAATAATAACGATAATATCCCTCCGCCAAGTGATAATGTCAGGTAATTGGCACCTGCTACGACCATTCCGGACAAGGCTCCGCCGGCGGCTCCGGACAACGCAATCAAAACATCCACAGTACCTTGGGTTTTAGCCCGTGTTGACGTTTCAGTTGAATCAACAATCAGTGCCGTTCCGCTTATCAAACCAAAATTCCATCCTAACCCGAGCAAAGACAGAGCAATGACCATAAGAATCATAGAATCTCCCGGTGCAAATGCCGATATAAGCCCTGCCAAAAGCAGCGTCATTCCGGAAGATACAGCCATTACAGTACGGCCTAATTTATCCGCAAGCACACCTGTCACCAAAGAAGGGAGATACATGGCGCCTATATGAAAACCGATAACAAGACCTACCGCTCCTAAGCCATGGCCGTGATGTCTCATATGGACCGGTGTCATTGTCATAATAGCAGTCATTACAATTTGAGTAAGAATCATAACCGCCGCACCCGCAATAATACCTTTTTTGTTCTCTGTGTGTTCGTCGGCGGTCACTTGTCCTCTATCATCAGGTGTTTGGCCGGCCATTTCTATTGTTCTTGCTATGACTAAAGGGTCAGGACGTAGCATGATGAAAAGAGTAACACCTGCCAACATATATGCTGCCGCCGCTAAAATGAATGGACCCGCCAGTGACGGAACACCAATGGAGCGAGCGAAGTTCCCCATTACATTCACTAAATTCGGGCCTGCAACGGCACCGAATGTGGTAAAAACCATAGTCATACTGACAGCAGTCGCCCGCTGTTTATGATTTGCCAAGTCCGTACCCGCATAACGGGCCTGCAGATTTGTCGCTGTTCCCGCACCATAAATAATCAAAGAAGCAAACAGCAGAAACACACTATTTAAAATAGCCGCAATGATGACTCCTATCGCTCCCAGTCCGCCAATCATAAATCCGGCTGAAAGACCTGTCCGGCGGCCGTAACGCTGAGAAAGCCTCCCCACAAATAACGCGGCGCCTGCTGATCCTAAGGTAAATAAAGCAGAGGGCACACCGGCAAACGCATCTGTACCAAGCATTTGCTGTGCAATAAGCGCACCGACAGTCACTCCGGCCGCCAACCCTGCGCCGCCGAAAATTTGTGAAAGACTGACGACAAACAAAGTACGCTTATATAATCTTTTTTGTTTATCAGGAGAACCTATGAATTGCTCCAATAATGCCGATTGAGTATCTGACCCTTTTGCACTGTCTTTGTGAAGCATAATCCGACCTGCCTTTCTATAACCTCCAACAGATTTGGATTATCATAACACGCACAAAAAAACCATACAATATAATAATTGTATGGCGGACAATATTAGATGTGCTCATCCAGCAGGCGTTTAAGAATCAGCAGTCCCTGCTCAAGCTCCCCAAGCGTTTTCGGTGCACAGACAGACACCCTTACAGCCTTTTCCGGACAACTGTTCCCGACGACAAAACGTTCAGCCGCGTATACTTGCACTCCATGCTGTGCGGCTGATTTTTCAAATGCAGCACCTGTCATATTTCCGGGTAACAGTAACCATCGAAAGATTCCCGTCTCAGCACCTGCACACGTATAGCCGGTTAAATATTGATCGACCATTTTGTTTCTGCGGATAGTCTGTTCACGATGACTGTCAATTAAGATTTCAAATTGATTCGATACGATCGTCCGTGCAGTGAGTTCTGCTAACAGCGGGGAAACGGTTATATTTAAATTGTAAAGCGCCTTTGAAATCGGCTCCTTATATTGACTCGGGACGGCGACATACGCCATCCTTAACCCTGGTGCCAGTGATTTTGATAAACCGGCAATGTGAATGACCTGTTCCGGTGCAAATGATGCGATGGCCGGAAGCGGATTCTTGCCAAGAAGATGGTACGAGGCATCTTCAATAATGAATTGGTTATATTTTTTTGCAATTTTCGCGATCATTTTTCGATTCTCAACAGACATAAAGGACGCTGTCGGATTATGATAATCCGGGATGAGGTAGATGCCTTTAATATTTTCATTTTTACACGCATATTCAAATGAGGCAGGGCTCATCTCATTGTTCTCTGATTTGATCGGCACAATCTGCACACTCAGCATCGAAGCGGCAGTTTTCAAGCCTGGGTATGTATGGTGATCAACTCCAATGCGGTCTCCTGGTTTACAAAGACTCGCCAATGCCGCGGCAATCGCATTTTGCCCGCCGTTTGCAAATAAAATGTGATCAACGGACGTTTCAAATCCGCCTCTTCGAATCAGCTTAACAGCCGCATCTTTCTGCCAAAGACTTTCACCCGTCCGGCCATAGCCAAACCACTTTTCATAATCTTCCTCTTGCAGCATACTTTTCAGCTGGAGCAGCAGCGGCTCATAAGAAGCCTGATCCGGAAGCGTCGCCCCCATTTCAATCAGATGCTTCGGCTTTGTATCTTCCAGCAGATACGCATTCGATAACGCATCATAAGCAACAAAAGTCCCGCTCCCGACAGAGGCACTCAGCAGACCCTTTAACTCGCAGACTTTAAAAGCCTTTGAAATGGTGCTTACATTTAAATCCAAAAAATCAGCCAGTTCTCTCTGAGGAGGCAGTTTGGTTCCGGGTAATAAAACTTCTTGTAATATATCCTGTTCTAATTTCTCTGCAATCGCTTTATAAATGGGTTTTTCCGTTTTATCAATCGCCGGCTTCCAGCTCATCGGATAATTTTCAAAAGAATTGATCGGCATGATATGCATCCTTTTTCATTCAATTATATGATCACACCGTTTATAAAACAATTTTCACTTAACAGACGCAAAAGTTGACATAAAAAAAAGCCAAAGGCGGTTAAACCTTTGGCATGATTGATACGCCAGGGAAAAATTGAACTTTCATCAGAGATATCAATGATGAGAAGAGCTTTTCTGTACGACACTCTCTATCTTCACTCTTTATCTCGATTTGTATTCCTTGATGTTCCCGTTTCCTTATTTAGAAGAAAGATCACTAACGACATCTAATAATACATTGACACCTGCAGCCAAGTCATGATCTTTCGTGTATTCTTCAGGATTATGGCTGATCCCCTCTATACTTGGAACGAAAATCATAGCCGTCGGACAGATGCGGGCCATCATTTGTGCATCGTGCCCGGCACCGGATGTCATCCGTTTTGATTCCAGTCCCCGTTTATTTGCAGCCCGCTCAATTAATGCAACAATGTTTTTATCAAATACAACGGGATTGAAACGGACTAATGGTTCAGATGTGATAGATACGTTTTCAGCCTCTTCCAAATCTTTCAGGTAATCGGCCAGTGCTGATTCTTCTTCTTGAAGTCTCTTTTCGTCCGGATCTCGCAAATCAACTGTAAGTGCTGCCAATGATGGAATGACATTGATAGCATTTGGCTCAAAACTGATTGTTCCGACCGTGGCGACAGTTTGGCCGTTAGACATATTGGCACGTTTGCGCAAATACGTTATGATTTGTGCGGCTGCATGCCCGGCATCCTGACGCATATCAGTCGGAGTTGTCCCGGCATGATTTGAAACGCCTTGAACCGTTATACGCTGCCAGGAAATCCCTTGCAAATTCTCAACGGCACCGACCGGAATGCCTGTTTTGTCTAAAATCGGCCCCTGCTCAACATGAAGCTCAATAAAGGCGTGCGGTGTTAAAAAGCCGGGCTTTTCTGTTCCCTCATATCCTATACGCTTAAGTTCTTCACCCAGTTTCGTCCCATCCGTACCGCGGGTCTGAAGCGCCTTTTCTAAAGAAAGTCCTCCGGCGAATACGAGTGATCCCATCATATCTGGAGTATATCGCACACCTTCCTCATTGGTAAAAGCCGCAATGACAATCGGACGCTCCGGTTTGAAGCCGGACTCCTTTAAAGTGTTTATGACTTCAAGTCCCGAAATAACCCCGTAACATCCATCGTAAATACCCGCGTTGATGACCGTGTCGATATGAGAGCCGATCATAATGGGCGCATCATTATTCTGATCAGAACCGTACCATACCCCGAAAATATTTCCGATTTTATCAATCATAACCTCTAAGCCTGCTTTTTTCATCCATGTTACCAATAAGTCCCGTCCCGCCTTATCTTCATCGGAAGCAGCTAACCTTGTGAGTCTGTCATTGCGGTCACGTCCGATTTCACCAAGCTCCTTAAGACGGCTGAGTAAACGTTCAGAATTCATGTAAAGGTTCACATGTTCAGATGCCATTTTGCATTCCTCCCTGTACTGAGTCAATCGCTTCATTGATATAACAATAATGTTATGATATATAAGAATTCATCATCTTAATACCAATATTGGATTTAAAAATATAAGTATATTGAGGTGTTTAACATGCAAACGCAAAACTTTCTGATGGATGACAGTCTGCAAGATTTGACGAAACACCATACAATTGTTATGCCGGTTGCTTGCTATGAAAAAACCATTAAGAACCATTTGCACGGATATATTCCCCTTCATTGGCATGATGAAATTCAATTCGTGCTTATAATAAAAGGAGAAGCGCTGTTCCAAGTAAATGAGGAATGGGTGGTTGTCCGTCAAGGCGACGGGCTGTTTATTAACAGCGGCTGCCTGCATATGACAAAGGAGCATGGCAGTTCAGATTGTCTTTATATCTGTTTAAATGTCTCCCCGCATTTCGTTTTATCACAGGAACTCTACACGACCTATGTAAAACCTTTGATTCACGCAACGAATGTCCCTTACTTATATATCCACGCAGACGACCCTTTAGAAAAAAACATTCTGAATGCTGTATTAGAGATCCACAAATGCATCGAGCAAAAATCCCTCTTTTATGAAATAGATATCACGATGAAACTTACGTCTGTTTGGAAACACTTAATCGCCAACTGTTTCCACCTTGAATGTATCGAAACAGAATGGTTGAAGAACCAAAGGATGAAGAATATGCTGAGCTGGATCCATCAGCATTATGCTGAAAAAATCACATTGGAGGATATTGCGAAAGCCGGGCAGCTAAGCCGTTCTGAGTGCTGCCGCTATTTCAAGCGCTTTTTAAAATGTTCTCCGTTACACTACGTTATAGATTACAGAATTCAAAAAAGCTTATATTTATTGCAGCAAAGAGATGCGAGTGTGACAGACATTTCTTATCAAGTTGGTTTTAACAGCACAAGTTATTTCATCAGCAGGTTCAGACATGCCATGAAGATGACGCCGCTGGCTTATAAAAAACAAAAAAACAAAGAAAGACAGCACTGACTGATTCAGTAATTGCTGTTTTTCTTTGTTTCATGTGTTTTAGGATAAGCGAATTTTAACTAATTCCGCAAAATACGCTGCACCGGTTAAAAGAATGTCATCATTAAAATCATATGACGGGCTGTGTAATGGAATATGGCCCTTTTGATCATGCTCATCACCATTGCCAAGAAAAACAAATACACCGGGAACCTTCTCTAAAAAAGCCGAGAAATCTTCTGAAATCATCATCTGATTTATGTTAGAAGTGACATTCTCTTTTCCGGCTGTTTTGGCAGCAGCTTCAACAGTAAACCCGACATATTCTTCCCAATTCGTCGTTGGAGCAAATTCATGTGTATACTCAAACTGACACTCCGCACCATGCATCTCACAAATCCCGGAACTGATAGTCCTCATTTTTTCTTCGAGAAAACGTCGGGTGTCAGGAGAATAACTTCGCGTATCACCTTTGATTTCCACATAAGTCGGAATCGCATTCCTCACCCCGTCTGTTACGATTTCCGTACAGGATATAACGGCAGGAACGCTTGGATCTAAATTTCTGGACACAATAGTCTGTAAGGCGAGAATAATTTGCGACGCTATGACCAATGGATCAATACTCATATGAGGGCGGGCTGCATGAGCGCCTTTTCCTTTAATCCGGATGACAAAGTTATCTTCACCGGCCATAATTCCCCCGGGGCGGGTTGCAAAAGTACCCGCCGGCAATCCAGGCATATTATGCAATCCGTAAATTTCATCGAGCGGAAATTGTTCAAAAAGTCCATCCTCAATCATGGCCCTCGCACCCTTGCCCGGTTCTTCCGCCGGTTGAAAAATAAAACACACGGTGCCGTTAAAATGTTGTCTTTCACTCAATATTTTAGCTGTCCCAAGAAGGATTGCCATATGTCCGTCATGACCGCAGGCATGCATTTTCCCTTTATTTTTAGACACATACGAATGATCTGCTGCTTCAGTGAAGTGTAATGCGTCCAGTTCCGCTCTGATTCCTATAACCTTTGAACCTTCTCCCGCTTTTAAGGTGGCGACTATACCTGTTCCGCCCAGACCCGAACAAACGCTTACTCCCATTTTTTTTAATTCTTCAGCAATATACACTGAGGTCATGTGTTCTTCAAAAGCTGTTTCAGGTATCATGTGGAGGTCATGTCTCCATTTTATTAATTGATCTTTCATTGTGATATCATTCATAAAGACCACTCCAATATAATCATTAAATAGAAAGCGTTTACACAAATAATTAAAATAAAGCAAAAATAATTGCCGAAACAGTGATGACACCAATAATCGTAACAAAAACATTACTGATTTTATTTCGATACATTTTTAATACTGGCAGCTTACGAATGGCATACATAGGGAGCAGCAATAGAATAACAGCCCCTATCGGTCCGCTGATGCTTTCAATGATGCCTAGAATACTTGGGTTGATATAAGCTATTAGCCAGCAAGTGACAAACATAAAAAACAGAATGATAAAATCTGTTTTTTTCTTATTATTTCTTGATGGAAAAACCTCAACAATGATATCCCGCATGGCCTCATAGGCTCCTATATAATGTCCTAAAAAGGATTTCGTAATTGCGACAAATGCGATAATCGGGGAAAGACAAGCAATAAACGCTGAATGAAAATGGTTGGCGAGATAAGTGAGAATTGAGATGTTTTGTTTCTTTGCCATAGCAAGATCTGCCGGCGACAAACTGAATACACAGCTGTATACAAAAAATAAAACAGTAAGTATCATCAATATATAACTGTATTTTTGTATTTGGGCACATTTATCATCAGCAAATTTGTCTCCATAACACTGCCTTTGAGCTACAACGAATGGTGAAATCATTGAATAATGATTAAATGAAAGCACCAGGACAGGGAATGTCATCCATACCGTCATGAACATCCCTTGTCCTGATCCGGATAATGATAGGTGTGTGACATCCAAAATGGCTGTATTCCATTTAGGTATCAGATAGATCCCCATCAAACATAACGAACCTATAAATGGATAAACTAACAAACTCATAGTCTTCATGACCGCATCCTGACCAAAACGCACGATAAACAGTAATCCTGCTATCAGAAATCCGGCAGTTAAACCCCTTGGCGGCTCTGGCATGTTCATTTGATTCACAATAAAGCTTTGAGCTGTATTTGTAATGGCAACTGAATACATTAACAGGATGCTGTAAATCGCAAGAAAATAAATGACAGTGAATACTCTTCTTGCTTTCGCCCCAAAGTATTCTCCTGTCACCGCTAAAATCCCGTCTGTTGCAGAACCTGCCGATAAAACAAATCTGGCCAAAGCTCTGTGAGAAAAGTACGTAATCGGAAAAGCCAGAACAGTGATGATCACCAGAGGCAGAATGCCCCCTATTCCCGCATTAATTGGCAAAAAAAGCACGCCCGCGCCTATTGCTGTGCCAAACAGGCCTAAGACCCAAATTGTATTTTGCCTGCACCATTTAGCCGGATCTTCATAAGAGGCATTATTCGATGAAGAACTCCGGCACCGCACATCCACATCCTGTTCTATAGACATATTTATCCTCCCGAAAAAAGAATGTCATGCTCTGGAACATCACGAATTACCATGAAGCCGGGCAGCTTTTCACTCGTATATATTTATCCGGAATACGCGATGACTTCAATTTCAATCTGTACATCTTTAGGCAACCGGCTTACTTCAATTGTGGATCTCGCAGGACGATGGTCTCCAAGATATTTACCATATTCCTCGTTAACAGCTTTAAAATCACCTAAATTTTTAAGGAAAATAGTCGTTTTCACTATACTTTCAATTTTTAAATCCTCTGATTTCAGAATGGATTCAATGTTTTTTAAAACTTGAATCGTTTGTTCCCTAATATCAGCCGGAACTTCATCCGTGTTTGGATTAACAGGAAGCTGTCCTGATAAAAATAAAAAATCTTGTACTTTAATGCCTTGAGAATAAGGTCCGATCGCTTTTGGTGCTTTTTCTGTAAAAACTGTTTTTAACATAATAATCACCTTCTCCTTATTGATGTAAAATTCTAAATATTCTTCACAAAAAACTGAATCGCTTTCAGTTAAGAGTAATATATCACATATCTCATATTAGTCAAACGAAAAATTCATACAAAAAAGCCTGACGAGTTGTCAGGCTTTTAATTGGCTGTTTAAAATGATTCGAGTCAGACTGTTTTCCCAGTTACTCCTTATGGCATTCAGTCCTTGTTTAAGATCTTTATTCTTCATTGCGTCTAATATTTGATTGTGTTCACTGCAGGATGCATTCATTGCGTGATTTTGACTGAAATACCGAATTTCAATTCTCTGTATTTTCGTTTTTTGTCCTTGCAGTAATTTCTGCAGTTCAGTATTATTTGAGACTTCAATGATCTTTTGATGAAAGGCATTATCCAATTCCAGCGCTTTTACCTTATCATCCGTCTCCATTATTGCATTCATTTGCTTATTTAATTTTTCCATCTCATCTATATGATCTTGTGTAAATCTTGAAAGTGCCTGTTCAAAAGCGAGACACTCGAGAGACCAAACGACCGAGTAAACCTCTTTCGCATTTTCCAGGTCAATAGGTGCTACCACTGTCCACCGATTGGCTTTCGTTATGACAAGACCTTCATTTTCAAGCTGAAGCAGCGCCTCCCGGACCGGCGTGCGGCTGATTCCGAGTGTCTCAGATAGATCTTGATTTCTCAGTCTTTCTCCCGGCTCAAGCTTACCTGTTATAATCCACTCTCTCAGAAACTGATAAGCTTCAACTTTCATAAATGTTCGTTTTAATTGGTGCTGTTGGTTCATTGTCACGTTTTCACCTCTTTAAAACATCATTTTACATGTAATATACCACATTTCAGTATATCGTTTGCGAAAAAGAAAAGTTGCTTTACATTCCGATCCATGTATAATGTGATATATCACATATTGGAAGGATGAAGAAATTTGTTTGCGAATATTGATTGGGTTTCGAATCATTTCAGATCTGATACGTTACCTCAGGAATCTTCCTATTTCTCTGCAGAGGAAACAAAAAAAGCGCTTCATTTTCATTCCGGCATTCCCGGCTATCAAGCAACACCGCTTCACTCGTTAAGAAGTCTCGCACAATATCTCGGCATAAACAGCCTTTATGTTAAAGATGAATCTAAACGCTTTAGCCTTAATGCTTTTAAAAGCTTGGGTGCTTCATATGCGATTGCTTCTTACTATAGTAAAAAACTTAAAATCGACCTTAATTCCATTCATTTTAACGAATTGGTTGAACTTGTAAAAAGCGCTCCTTCTGCTACATTTGCTACAGCTACCGACGGTAATCACGGAAAGGGACTGGCATGGGCGGCTTCCCTTTTTGGACAGAAAGCAAAGGTATATATGCCGAAAGGTTCTTCTCCCGCGAGATTGGAAGCCATTAAACATTTAGGTGCTGATGCGTACATTACAGATTTAAATTATGATGACACTGTTCAAATGGCGGCAGATTTATCTGAGAAACATCATTGGATTTTAGTTCAGGATACGGCTTGGGAAGGATACCAGCAAATTCCTCTCTCTATCATGCAAGGATATACAACAATTATTGCAGAAATATACAAACAAAATGAAGATTTCTTCAATACAATCAGTCATGTTATCCTTCAGGCTGGAGTGGGATCTTTCGCTGCTTCAATGGCAGCTTCCCTATTAAATGTAAAAAGTGGGAATAAGCCCAAAATCTCCATAGTTGAACCCGAAAGCGCAAATTGTCTGTACCGGTCAGCCCAAAGCGCCTCTGGATCACCTGTCCGAGTATACGGTGATCTTTCTACAATGATGGCTGGGCTTGCCTGCGGCGAACCCAACCCATTCGGTTGGAACATTTTGAGAACATGCAGTGATTATTTCTTTTCCTGTAATGACAAGATAAGCGCATTGGGGATGAGAATATTGGGTAATCCTATTGATCCGGATCCGAAGATTATTTCTGGTGAGTCAGGTTCCGTCCCATTAGGTTTGCTGCATGAGTTAAGTAAGAATACTTCAATGGAACAGATAAAGAAGAAATTAGAATTAGATCAGTCATCTAATGTGTTAATGATTAATACAGAAGGTGATACTGATCCGGAAAATTATCGGAAAGCGGTTTGGGGAACAGATCATTAAAACAACGGCAACATGTTTGTTTTAATGATTTATAAAAAGCCTTAACTTTGGGTGAAGTTAAGGCTTCCGTTATTTCCCCTTCCCGTGTGAAACTCAATCATTTAACTAGTCCCAAATTAAAGGCCTGTCAACCTCAGCAGTTCTGAGATAGTCTAAAAGCTGACCGGTATGTACGGACTCATGGTAAGCGATTCTTAATAACATGTCTCCTAGTTCGCGAATATATCCAACATCAGACCTGTCAATCTTTATATTTGTTAAATCTGTTTCGTTTAACGATTTGATGAATGTCAAAAACTCGGCCCGATACGGTTTTGCGAATTCTAATTCTTCGGTTACTGTGGTAAACGTTTTTGATTCATACGGGTTTTTAGATTCCTCTGAAGACTCATTCATTTGTTTTAGTAAAATGTGATGATAAAGAAATTCCGCTTCTAATACATGTCTTATCATTTCCTTACACGACATTGCTTCGGAATCGGGGCGCCAGTCCATTTTTTCCTCAGGTATAGCTGTCCATAACTTGATGCTTCGCCGTCTTACTTCTTCAAAATGTAAAACAATAAGGTCAATCGTATTCAAGTGTTTTCCCCCTTTTATTTTTAAATAATTCTCCTTTTTCCCGGAAAAAACCTCTTCAAATAAAAAACATATTCTTTCCCGACTCGCTGGATTGATAATCAAACCATTTTTAAGATAAGGAGATATTCATTCATCCATACAATAGACTCTGGCTGAACATATACTGAATGATAGTTTTCATCAGAAAGGAGAAATCAGCTTTGGCAAAATATCGGATCATGACCTTTGACGGGGGCGGTACCTTAGGTGCTTTAAGTTTACAACTATTGAACAGACTGGCTGAAGAAAATCCAGCATTAATAAGTCGAACCCATGTATTTTCGGGAAATTCAATCGGTTCATTTACTGCCCTTGCATTAGCAAGCGGAAGATCTCCGAAGGAAACACTTCAGTATTTTGAGGATGAAATCCTGCCCGCATTCAGCACTTCCCGGCCGGGCGGACCTGTTTTCAATCAACAATTGCCCTATTCCGGTTTTATTAAAGCGGTGCGAAACTTTTTCCCGCCAGGCCTTCGTCTTAAAGATCTTAGAAAACGAATTGTTGTCCCTTCATTCAAATTATACTCCCCAGCACTGGATCGTTGGACGCCCGTATTATTTCACAACTTTCCCGGCTCTCCCTATTTAAATGAGAAAGTGAGCGATGTCATACTGCGGAGCAGCGGTGCTCCCGCGACGCAGCGAGCCTATCAAAACTACGTGGACGGATATGTAGTGGCAACGAACCCCAGTACGGCCAGTATCGCGTTTGCGGTTGGTAAAGCCAACGTGCCACTGGATCAAATTGCGGCGCTATCCATCGGTACAGGTGAAGTCCCGACTCGGTTAAGAAGAGATACGAGGGGATGGGGAATGGTGAGTGCGGATAACATACGTCCCGAAAATCTGAAGAACCTTCCTCCAAATTGGGGAGTCCTTTTGGACAGGTCGCCTAATGAACCTTTACTGCCATTTCTTCAGATGATCTCCGGCGGAAATGGCTACTATGAATCCATGGTCAGCGCGAATCTGCTGGGAGATCGCTTTTTCCGGTTAGATCCGCGGATTCCTAACTTCTCCAAAACAGACCCTTCCGTGGTTCCCGCTGTCATTGAAATTGCGAACAAAACCAACTTACAGCCTGCTAATACTTTTATAGAGAAAAACTGGAACGACAGCCACTAAGTAAGTCAGAAGTTTACGTCATCATACAATGAACAAAAAATACCAAGGGACTCAAAACCCTTGGTATTATTAATGCGGCCGAGAGGGTTTGGACCTTCCTGGGGTATTTATACGCTGGGCATTCGATAAAGTGAAATCTTATTACCGCCCGGCATTTCAAACACTGAAGTTAAGCATTACATCCAACAATCGGGCCATTTAATTGAATAGGACTACTCAGAAGTCGCTTCCCATTACGTAAGAAAAGCGACTTTTTAGATTTGATTTTCAAGTTCCTTTGACAAATTTTGAAAAGACCATTGACTATTCAGTTGAACTGTATTAAGTTTAACTATATAGTCAGACTGAATAGAGGATGAGGATATGAAACATAAATTATTACCGCTGTCTGAAACCATGCATTATATTTTATTAGCTTTGCGGGAGCCGCTTCATGGCTATGCCGCCATGCAGAAGATCGAAAAGATGAGTAACGGAACTGTTATTTTAGCAGCCGGCACATTATACGGCGCGATTGAAAACTTGAATAAGCATGGCTGGATTGAACCTGTTGGAGAGTCGGGCCGGAGAAAAGTTTATATGATAACTGCGGAAGGAAGCGCCATTTTGAAAATGGAACAAAACAGGTTACTGCATATTTTATCCCTGCACGAAGGAAGTGAATCGAATGAAGAAATTTAAGATGTTTTTTGATATTGAAAAAGAGGAGCAATGGCTGAACGAGCAATTACAAAAAGGCTATCGCTGTACAAATATCAGCGGATTAGGAATATACACTTTCGAAAAAACCGACAAAAAATATGTGATGAGACTGGATTATCAAGATTATTTATCAAAGAAAAAATTCGAAGATTACAGAGAGATATATGAAGACTTCGGCTGGAGTTATATAAATGGCCCTTGGGGGCTTGGAACTCGATATTGGCAAAAAGAAGATGATGATCAAAATGAAATCTTCTCGGATCGCCAATCAAAGAGTAATTATTATAAAAGACTAATGAGTTTTTCATCTTGTTTTGGGTTACTGTGCTTGTTTTATTGTAATATGATTTACACGAATTCAGGTTTGTATTTAGCTGAAGGTCTGTGGAGTATGGAAGGCGCAATGTTTTGGAAAGCATTTTTATTTGAAACTCCATTTGCCCTTTTAAGGTCGCTTCCCGCTCTTATGGCCGTTCTCTTTGGCTGCAGTTTCTATAAAGCGTATCGAAAATATTCAATGTTAAAAGAACAATAACGCGGGGAAGTTACATTTAAAGAAGTAATCGAGGATCATGTATCTGCCGAAGCCGGGCGCTTTAACGGAAAAAAGCGCCCTGAATTTGCTGATTAATCAGACGGCTTATTTTGTTAATGATACATACTTATTTACAATGGCTTGAGCGAGACAAGCTGATGAATCAACAAAGGTAAGTTCGCTGCTTTTTTGATCCGTGACCATATTTAAATCCGTACATGCAATGATAACCGTATCAACCTTTTCTGCTAATTCACGGTGTAATTCATCATATAATGTACCAGCCTCATCGGTTTGACCTTGTTTAATCTTTTCTATTATGTGATCGACATAGATTTGCCAACTATCTTGATGTAAAAAATCATAACCTTCTCTGTTTAACGCTTCTTGAAATATTCCAGATTGAACCGTAGGAACGGTGGCTAAAAGAGCTGCTTTTTTTGAGCCTTTAGGTATTTTTTTTATGGTTTCATCAACCATGTTTAGTAAAGGGACTGAAAGCGATTTTTTTATTTGATTAAAATAAATATGTGCGGTATTACATGGGATTGCAATAAAATTAACACCCGTTTTTTCAAGCTTTACAGCCCCCTCAATAATTGCATTTTCCATGTCCGTATGATTGAGAGGTTTATTCATGTAGAAAGGAGTCGGACAAGAATAAATCATCATATGAGGAAAATCCATGTCGTGTATTGCTCCATATATTTTTTGGCACTCGTCTACTACTTTATCTACAAATGGCCCAGTAGATTTTGGCCCCATTCCTGCCAGTATTCCAATCATAATTGTCCTCCTCTGTAAAAATGTGTACGAATACGATCACGATGAGTTATTCTTGTGTTTCTCATCTGAATCTGCTCTCATTTCTTTTTGGCTGTCTTCTCCTATTTTATCATTTCATTAATCGAATTATCATATCTCATTCCGCCGCACGCAGTCAGCAGAATAACCGATACACTAAGGAAAATAAAAAGACTCTTCAAAGGATGGCTGGCAAACCGGACGACTTCCTATAAGCAGCGGACTCTTTTGGCCACAAAACACATGTTTTAAAAAGAAATAAAAAATACCAAAAGTTATCAAAAACCCTTGGTATCATTGAGATGCGGCCGAGAGGACTTGAATCTCCACGGGTTATTCACCCGCTGGGCCCTCAACATTTCATTGGTTATGAAAGCCGGAATCCCACAGGCTCCCTCTTGTTTTGATGTTGTTTTTTAAAAAAGTTATTGACACCAATAAACGACCATGTTATCATTAAAAATTTGATATCTCACTCCATATATGATAACCTTAAGTTAAGTTCCTATATATGGAGGTGGATGATATGTTTCAAATTGGCGATAACATTGTTTATCCAATGCACGGAGCAGGTACAATTGAAGCCATAGAAGAAAAACAATTCTTAGAGGAAAAACAACAGTATTATGTCATAAGAATGTCAATCAGTAATATGACAGTTATGATTCCAACGCGTAAAATATTGAGTTCAAATATACGGCCGGTTACTGATATACGTGCATTAAAACACATTATACACATTTTTCAGCATGGAGAATCAGATAGGCTACTGCCGTGGAAGCAAAGGTATATAGTAAACACGAACAAAATAAAAACGGGTGAAATACAAGAAGGCGCTGAAGTTGTACGTGATTTAAGGCGGATGAAGAAAGAAAAAGCACTTAATTCAAGCGAAAAAAAAATGTTGGATCATGCATATGAATTTTTGATTAGTGAACTGGAATTCATTAAAGGAATCACTGAAAAACAAATAAAAAGTTTTTGCTAAGGCTAATTTTAAATAATGTTTTGCATTCCAAAAAGCACCCGAAAGTTTTCGGAATATTACGATTAGATGTTTAACTTCTTCAACTTACTTTTAAAACATTAACCCCTTTTATTACCCCAACAATCTAATCTGTTTTATTTTTTTCTTCAACGAACATTTGAATTTTTATCAAAAAACTCGATGAAATAGTCACTTAATTTTTGTAATCCTGATTCACACTGGCACGGACAAGGAGCCGTAAGGATGGAAGAGAGGCAGGGCTTTCATTGTTTTAGGTCTAAGTGATTATTTCCAGAAGAAAAAACAACCACTCTCCTCTTTATCTTTAAGAATTTCTTACATCTGCTTCCACAGTGAATAGCAGTTGTTTATCTTCTTTTTATATTAGAGATATGCGAAATGTAACAAAGAATAACATACAGATATATTGAGAACATAAAAACAAATCATTTATATATATTCCACATATCGTCAATCCGGTATGTTATACTGTAAACAATCCTTTGAGGTTTTAAACCTTTTTCTTACCTTGTAGCAACTGTCCCTACTCGAACGTTGAGTAGGGTTTTTTTATTCAGTATGATACAGAGAACATAAAAAAACAGGCCCTGTATAAAGAGCCTGTTTGTATAAACGATTGAAGATTAAGCAGTTTTTTGAACGTTAGCAGCTTGAGCTCCACGAGCACCTTGCTCAACGTCAAACGTTACTTTTTGACCTTCGTCTAAAGATTTGAATCCGTCACTTTGGATTGCAGAAAAGTGTACGAATACATCGTCTCCATTTTCACGTTCGATAAATCCAAAACCTTTTTCTGCATTAAACCATTTAACTGTACCTTGTTCCATTTTTGTTGCCTCCTAGTGTGTTACACATTGTATTACTATCCTTGCCCAAAGTATCATCAAGACGAAAAGTCGATATTCATACTATCCTTTACACGAACAAAAATAATTCCCCTTTATCATAGCACGAAACGGAAATAACTGCAAATTAATAATGTGTTCATTCATGTTTTATTTGTTAAACCTGTCGATACGAGTGCAAAATAAGATGCCTATTAATAACTATGGTTTGAAAACACCGTGAAAATGAATCACGAGTGTCTTCAAACCCAGTACTTCATATTGATTGTTAAAGATTTCTTTAAAAAGCTCAGCTGTTTCTTGTTCAAGTACAAGATACTCTTGGCTGTTCACTGGTATAGCTTTGTTTCTGCAGATGTTTCCAAACGATCATTCAAGTATACCCCCTATTTTAACGGTATTAACTTGTCATGTTTGTTCCTCAAACAATCAATGTTTACGGTCTAAATAAACCGATTCACATAGGGGAGCATGGAGAGAGTTTGGCCCGATAAAGAGCCGGGTATAATCTTCATACGCTTTTTGTATCCCGGCTGGCCATTGCTAATAAAGATTTAATCGAGATGGAGATCAGTTTCTGACCTTCAATAATTTTACATAGGATTAGGAAAGATACTTATTATACATGGAACTTATTCAGCTTCTCCAACAACTGTAAAGCGTTCATTTATATGTTTTGGATTTTCAATTTCATCCAATACTGCAATTGCATAGTCTGCATAGCTGATATAACTTTCGCCTTTCGAATTCACAAGAAGATGATCTTTTCCTGACTGATAAAATCCAGTTCTTTTCCCGTCTGGGTCAAATACCGCTGAAGGACTGATAAATGTCCAGTTAATATCAGAAGTTTCCTTTAGTTCTTGCAAGTTACGACCTTGGCCTTTAGCTGTTGGAATAAAAATCTCCGGGAAATCAGGTGTATCCATTACACTGACAGTTTTATTTTCGTCTACATAAAGACTCCCTGCTCCACCTACAATTACGGCTCTTGTACCCGTTCCTTTTAATGCCCTAATTAATGCCCGGCCAGCATCTACATGTGCCTGTTCTTCTCCTAATGGAGCACCGAAGGCATTAACTATTACATCTAACTTTTTTAGATCATCCGATGTAAGATCAATTATATTTTTTTCAATGATTGAAATCTTTTCCTCTTTAAGTTTTGCAGCATCTCTTACAATTGCAGTTACTTCATGTCCCCTGCTTACCGCTTCTTTCAAGATAAGACTTCCAGCTTTTCCGGTTGCACCAATGATTCCAATTTTCAATTTAAAGTCCTCCTAATCATTCAAAATTTTAAATGTAACCATATTGATTACATGTAATAATTTTAGTTACACCTCGTTTATTTGTCAATACTTTTATCATCTTGTTAATTGAGCATATTAGAGTAAAAGAACTTGTAATACATTCAGTTACAAGTGTACTATAAAGAGTGAACGTAATTAGGATGGTGAAGAAATCATGTCTATTAGCAGCCGTTTTGCTGTAGGAATTCATATATTGGCTCTTATTGAAATAAATGAAGACGGAATTAGCACTTCTGAATTTTTAGCTGGAAGTGTAAATACAAATCCCGCCTTCATAAGAAAAATTATGGGGATGCTGAAAAAAGCAGGTTTAGTAAAAGTTCGGCCAGGTATTGCAGGAGCTGAATTAGCGAGGGATTTAACTGAAATCACCTTACTTGATGTTTACAGAGCAGTTCATGTTGTTCAAGATAAAGAATTGTTTAGTATACATGAAAATCCCAATCCTCAATGTCCTGTAGGCCGGAACATTCAAAGTACAATTGGTCCAATATTTGAAATAGCCCAATCTGCCTTGGAAAAAGCTCTTGGGCATATCACAATTGAGGATGTGGTAAAGGATATTATTGAAAAAGAAAAATTGACCAATAATTGTTAAATGATTTCACAGAAAATCTTTTATCAGACTGGGGATAAGAAAAATGGCTTTTTCATGAACAAAAAAAGAGCAGACATAAAGTCTGCTCCTTTTGATGAAAGATTTAGATTACGGTAAGGGATATAAATATGCTCATGATACAGAGGAAAAATTAACGACAATGCAGACGATGCCAGATTCTTTAATAGGGGTGAGTATTACTATCCAACAACTCAAGGTTCAGAAGCTAAGTTCAAACAAATACTTGAGGAAATCACGGATTGTATAAAAGAAACCGCAAATCTTAGTTTGAACGAATATGTTCTGTATATAAAAATAATGAGGTATGGAGTGAATTGATAATGAATTATGATGAAATAAAAGATTACTGCCTAACCTTTCCAAACTCTTATGAAGACCATCCTTTTGGAGATGGTTGGACTGCAATTCGGCACAAAGGGAATAAGAAAATATTTGCACTTATCTTCACCCGCGACGAACACTTATGTGTCAACCTTAAATGCGAACCTAAAAGGGCTGATTTTCTACGTAGTCTTTTTGAAGAAATCAAGCCCGGATACCATATGAACAAGGAGCATTGGAATACTCTTACCTTAGATGGGGGACTCCCAGAGCACCAAATCCATGACATGGTAAAGTACAGCTTTGAACTGACAAAACCAAAAAGTAAAAAGGAAACATAACATCGAAGGATAGAACGCTCATTATAGATATTCATCCGGTGCAATGATACAGAGAAATATGCAAAAAACCTCAAGGCAGCAATGTTTAAATTCGTATTTACGAGATGATTTTTTCGTTATTGTTATTCCTTTGTTTCTTGACATAAGTTGAGCAAATAAAAAAGAGCAGACTCAAAGTCCAATCAATTCATTAAGATGATTGCTTATTTCATCCAGACACCTATAAAAAATGAAAGGTGACGATGATATGCCACAAAAGTCATTTAGCGTTTCATTAATACTGATAACTCCCCTTCAAACACTTTTTCCTCTTTCTGATTATAGGTAGATAACGATACAGTAAGTATCCCCGTCTGGCTTTTATTTGGTTTTTTATCAATAACCTTAACAATAGTGTGCAGTTTATCATTAGGGTAAACGGGTGCTAGGAATTTTATATTATTCATTCCTGTCCCAGCAATAATATCGTCTTCATGACACCCTTCTTCAATCCAAAGCTTAAAAGTAATAGATAACGTTTGTATTCCAGAAGCAATAATTCCATTAAATCTGCCCATTTTTGCTTTTTCTTCATTTAAATGCATGTATTGTGGGTCATACACTTCTGCAAAATTCATTATATTCTCTTTTGTTAATTCAAAAGATTTAGTTTGAAAAACCTGCCCAATGGTAAATTCATCCAACTTCATAAATAAATCTCCTTGAATCTAAACTTTATTATTAAATCTACGTAGCATTTTAACATACTGGCTCTCACACAACAACTTAACGGTAAAACAATTGTTCCCCTATCAGGAATGAACAAGCACATTGTTTTTGTTTCCTTGCTTTTAACCTCTTTATAATCAGGTGTTTTCTTATAAAGACCAAGGCGGTCGCCATCACTATCACCCGGCATATGTGCCATTTCCTCATAAGAATCTCCAAGCTTCTCATAATAAGAATAAGCAGTAAGCTTGCGAGAACTTTCTTCTGGCTGATAAAACGCAAGTTGAATATACTTCCCGTCATCATATACACGAATTATAGCGTTATTTCTTTTGTACTCATCTGAATCTGCTCGCATTTCTTTTCTGACTTTCTTCTCCTGCTTAATCACTTCATTAATTGCATTATCATATTTACTACCGCCGCACGCAGTCAGCAGAAGGATGAAGGTGACTGACAAATCATACGGCCTACTATACAGTAACAGATGAATTTTCCGCAAAAAAATACCAAGGGCGTCTACAACCCTTGGTAACATTGATGCAGCCGAGAGGACTTGAACCTCCAAGGGTTATTCACCCGCAGGGCCCTCCATCTATATTCATAAAACTATTGCTCAGTTGTCAGCATGTTAAGTAAATTACGAATTTCCTTGTTATAACTTTTAATTTCTTCTTCATTACAACCGGTTTTATCAAATACTGCATTAGGTATCATTCACGATTTCGTGATGCTCAACGCCTTAGCTAAAACTGAAGCTGCGCGCGGAGCAATTGATCTTGCCGCAACCTGGCTGCGTAAAGGGTTTTAATTCATCTATTGTTTCGTCACATAGAGACTGCTGCAAATAAATAAAAAACAAACAGATCCACTCAAATAATTGAGTGGATCGTATATTGATTCAATAACTTATCGCAAATATATTCACGTTGGAATAATGGAACTTTTGATGAGCTTTATTGAAAAGCTAACTCCACAACAAACTCCATTTTTTCACCAGTTCACCCTCTTCATATCCAAAAAACCTTTGTTGATAAAAACAATAGAATTATTAGTTAGCGTACAAGTTCTCGTTTTCTGCTTTGGACCCCATATAGAAAATAAAAAGCCAGCTCTCCTTCGGGAGAAGAACTGGCATAACAAAGCTTCTTGCTTCTTATTTTGCTGTATTGCTCGGACCTTTTAATTTCTCTTCGTTCTTGCGTCAATGTTTTATTATTAGGACACAACCAATAAAATAATGACGATCGAGAATAGCAACGCTGCTTTTGCAAAGCAGTAAGCCCTCCAGAATATAAAAGAGCTGCAGTCATTGCTGCTCGGATAATCCCAGCTTATTCTGAGTCTGTATTTCGAGTAGCCGGTCAATTAAATGGATGTTTTTTTCATTCCTTTTCTGTTTGTTCCATTTTCCACCACAGTGAATCTTTTGGATTTTCAACAGCCTCTTGAAACTCAGCTTTAGAAGCAACTGTTGGGTAAGAACCTTTTAAAGATTTACCTGAAGTATCTTTAAATAAGGTTAACACAACTATTAAGCCAATTAAACTAACTGCTAATAAATAGAAACCCGGCGCCAAATTGTTTCTTGTCACATGGGTTAACCAAGAAGCAACTAAAGGTGTTGTTCCGCCAAAAATAGAAACTGATAAGTTGAATGTCCAGGATAATGTACGATATCTAATGTCAGTATGGAACAACGTAGGTAAAGATCCTGGCATAGTACCTTCGTATACAGATAATACAATACCTAACATTAAAAGTCCTATAAATAAGAATATTAGACTCCCCATATTAAGAAATTGGAAAGAGATAATCGAAAATACAATTCCTAATACTAATCCAATTGTTATAACTTTTTTATTTCCTAATTTATCTCCCAATTTACCAAAAGTTAAAGCGAACGGTACCATAATAATCAATACAATTGCTGTAATCGGTGTACTTATATTATCACTTATACCAAGGTTCTCATCTAAATAAGAAGGCATATAACCTAACAATAGGTAATTGGTTATATTGAAAAATGCCACAAATACGATACATAAAAAGATATCTTTTTTATATGTTTTAATGACTTCTAATAAACCTGGTTGTTGTTCTTGGTTTTCAGAGATGTCATTTTCAAAGATTGGTGATTCATCTAAATGACTTCTCAAATATAAACCAAATAATCCTATTGGAATACTTAAGAAGAAAGGAATTCTCCATCCCCAACTATTCATTTGAACATCAGATAAAGTCCAGAAAAGTACTGTAACTAAAACAGAAGCTACTATATAACCAGATAATGTGCCGATTTCTAAACCGCTGCCTAACCTTATACGCTTATTATCTGGAGAAGATTCTGCGATATATACCATTGCACCAGCGTACTCTCCACCCACAGAAAAGCCCTGTAAAATACGAGCTAAGAGTAATAATATAGGGGCCCATACGCCAATCTGATCATAGGTAGGAAGTACACCAATTATTAAAGTAGATAAAGCCATCATTAAAATAGTAATTGTTAATACTATTTTCCGACCAAATTTATCACCCATTTTACCAAAAATAATTCCGCCTACCGGTCTAAGTAAAAAGGCAATTGCAAATGTAGCAAAAGTAAATATTAACTTTAATTCATCGTTTTGAACTGGACTGAAAAAGTTTTTACTAATAATAACTGCCAAATAAGAATATAAAGCAAAATCAAACCATTCCATCGCGTTTCCTATCCCTGTAGCAAACACGCTTTTCTTCGCTTTTTGAATGTCTACAACGTTAATTTTTTTCTTGTTAAACTTCATTTAATAATATCGACTCCTTAATTATCAAATCCACATTATACAAGCGTATAAACGGTCCAAGCATGCAGTCCCAGAATGTATAGCGTAATGCTTCTCTAAAGTCTGGGGGTTTCTGTTTCACCTGATGGAGAGCTAACGGCATAGTGGATGATTGGTTCAACTGTACCTTAAAAGACTAGACGAATATCCATACCAGCGCCAAATAACATTGTAAACCAGGAAAGAAGGATGAAATTCAGTTTTTTCGCTGGTTTCCTTAACTTATTTTTGCCGATTGGACTAAAAATAATACAAAAAGCAACAAAAAGAGAAACATCCAACAGATAATACCAGCCAAAGCGGTTAGTGATATATCCGTGGGCTGTGGTTGGTATTTTCTGCAGACTATTTGGAGAAATGATTCCCCTTCATACAGCTCTATTGTGAATATTATCACAATCGAAAAAAAACTTTTATTTCTTCAAAGGATCCTAAACCTATATTTTAGTTCTTCCATTACGTCTTCCAATATGTTTATTATAAGATTGAGGTCGTTCCTAAGAATTATTTACTGATTCTATCTTTATTACCCCGCAATCAGGTGAAACAAAACACTATAAACGTAGCATACCTTTTTAAAATCTGACAAGCCCAACAGGGTGATAGAAACCCGGCTAAAGCCAAGCTAGTCAATGGATAGAAGAAATTTTTTTGTTTTTCCCAAGGAATAACCGTCTGCGTTTAACCTAGCCCAATTAGAAAGAAAAAGAGCAGGAGTAATCCTGCTCTTTCATTCAAAACTTTAATTTGTATGAAGAATGTCGTATACCTTTTCGACTTTCTTTACCTATTAATCAGTATACAGACTACAACAGAAATAAGTAGCACCGGGTATGAAATAATGGATGCATATAATCAGGCCAATCACCGACAATTGAATTTATTGCATGACACCTAACAAAATTATTTTTTAAATCCAGCTGGAAATAAAGAAACATTTCTTAGGTAATGGTTTTATTTTTGGTAAATCGACATGTATTTGTTTCCCCTTCCCTGTAATCCAAATGTTTCGATATGAACATTTAATCCTTTCATACATTTATCACAATTTTAACAAACTTTTAACTGAACTGGGTAAGTTGAACAAGGATTAAACATTGAATTTTGACAATCACAAACTGTCATATGTGTCCGTCATATCAAAAGAATCTCTTTAAGGTGTTGTTTAGTGCTTTCGTTACGGCGACTATCGACAAATAAGAACCAAGCAAAGTATTGTCCAGATAGTTTGAGTATTTTGATCACTTTGCAAATAAGTTATTGAAAATACACTACCTAAAATCACTGCAGCCAATAGACACCGGCTGATTTTCATCAATAATCTCCCCTTTTTTATTTTTCGTAGAGAGCATTAAGCTTCCTCGTTCATGAAAATAATCAGCGACTTCAATCGAAAAATTTTCAACATCAGCAAACATTTTCCTCGAAGTCTTGGTATTCTTCCTTGCTTAGCAGCACTTTCTCTGCTTTGGCAAATTGGAGTTTGAGGCATTAGTAACTACCTATAAAGATGAAAATATTTGTGCGATGTCTACTGCAGATGACTTACTTTAGGTAAGTGGGCAGTTTGTGGGCAGTAGATCATTTAAAAATAAGCACAAGAAAATACCAAGGATCTCTCTATTACCCTTGGTAACATTGATGCGGCCGAGAGGACTTGAACCTTCACGGGTCATTCACCCGCTGGTCCCTCAACCTAGTAAAAGCCTATCATGAGTTACAAAAGCTTTTATTCAAAGCATCTGTTTATTTTATTTATACTTATTTTCATCATTTTTCATGAATTCTGAGCACAAACTGGGCACCTATTAGAGACCAAGGAAATCTACATTTCATCAAGAAATATGTACTCATCGCCTTGCTGTAATTAGTTTCACATCATTTATTTCAGCTTTCCTCGCGTATACCGGATCAATGCTCAGCTTTAAGATAGTCAACCAATTTCTCCGCACTGTTCTTAACATCTTCTTTTGAAAGATGAAGTGTCCCATATTGTGTAAAGGCAGGAAGAAAACGCATTCCTATATAGTTAGCAGTGACTTGAAACGGTCTGATAAGCTCGCTGATCGTGATATTATATTCTCCGCCTGCTTGATAATCAGATTCCTGTGCGCCTAAGGAGATAGCTAAAAGTAGTTCTTTTCCATGCAATTTAGTACCTCCAGTTCCATAAGCCCAGCCATGTGTTAACACATCATCTTCCCATTGTTTGAGTAACGCGGGACTGCTATACCAATACATTGGGAACTGAAAAACGATACGCTCATGATCTAACAGGAGCTGCTGCTCTTTTTCTACATCAATGATAAAATTAGGGTATTCACCGTACAGGTCATGAACCGTAATGTCATTCTCTTGCTTTAAACGATTCATCCAGGTTTTGTTGACAACAGACGTTTCCAACTTAGGGTGTATAACGATAACTAATGTTTTCATTTGACTGTTATCCTTTCTTCGCCGATTAGTTATTATTGCTTTGTGATAAAGAATTGGTTCTAATTTTAAAATAACAACTTATTTACACCTATTTTATCCTTTTTCATGAATTCAGGGCAACTAATTGGACACCGATTACATTTATAGCCAAAAAAAGGCTTAACCTTTTAAAAAAGATTAAGCCTTTTCAGTACCTTTATGCCCCTGCCCTATTATCTCGTGTCTAAATTCTAATAGCTGATCATATAACAAGGCATCTTTGTTTTCCTCCATGCTTAGCAATACTTTCTCTGCTTTTGCAAATTGGAGTTTGAGGCATTAATAACTACCTATAAATGATGAAAATATTTATGCGATGTCTACTGCAGATGACTTACTTTAGGTAAGTGGGCAGTTTGTGGGCAGTAGATCATTTAAAAATAAGCACAAAAAAATACCAAAGGTGGTTAAACCCTTGGTATCATTAATGCGGCCGAGAGGACTTGAACCTCCACGGGTTATTCACCCACTAGGCCCTCAACCTAGCGCGTCTGCCATTCCGCCACGACCGCGTGCTATGAAGCTGTCTTTCCACTAAGCATATAAGCTAGTGATGATGATCAGCACTTTGAAAAGAAAGTGCGGGTGAAGGGACTCGAACCCCCACGTCGTAAGACACTAGATCCTAAGTCTAGCGCGTCTGCCAATTCCGCCACACCCGCGTGACAAGTGGTGAGCCATGAAGGACTCGAACCTTCGACCCTCTGATTAAAAGTCAGATGCTCTACCAACTGAGCTAATGGCTCGCTCTAAAAGTGATTCAAAAATTTTAAATAAAATGGCTGGGCTAGCTGGATTCGAACCAACGCATGACGGAGTCAAAGTCCGTTGCCTTACCGCTTGGCTATAGCCCAACGAAGGTAAATGGTGACCCGTACGGGATTCGAACCCGTGTTACCGCCGTGAAAGGGCGGTGTCTTAACCGCTTGACCAACGGGCCGTCTGGTTGAGAACTTATCTGGCGGAGAAGGAGGGATTTGAACCCTCGCGCCGCTTACGCGACCTACACCCTTAGCAGGGGCGCCTCTTCAGCCACTTGAGTACTTCTCCATATGGCTCCACAGGCAGGATTCGAACCTGCGACCGATCGGTTAACAGCCGATAGCTCTACCACTGAGCTACTGTGGAATAATCAGACTTTCTTCATTATAAATGATGCGACATATTGTGTCAAGAAGCAACATTTATTTTTTTGAGAAAGTGTCGTTGTCTCTCAACGACTTTTATAATTTAACATAGAACATTAAAATGAGTCAAGCCTTTTTAAAAAATTCTTTTGATTTTTCCTCTGCACTTTCCGCAGGCATATCTTTCCGGGTTCATTGCCCGCTTCTTTATATACTGTTGGCCGCAAGCCGCGCATCTATACATATATGTTTTCTTTTGTGTCTTTTTGGTTTGCAGCGGCGTGCAGAATCTCGGCGCTCCGACTTTCTGAAGCAGGTCTCTGAAGTCTTTGTCTCTGTGCTTGTACCCTTTTCCCTCAAGATGAAGATGATAATGGCACAGCTCGTGTTTGATGATTCCTATCAGCTCGCTCTGCCCGTGTTCGATCAGATATTTGCGGTTTAATTCGATGTTATGGGAAGACAGCATGTACCGGCCGCCTGTCGTTTTCAGCCGGTCATTGAAGAAGGCTCTGTGACGGAACGGCTTTCCGAAATCTTGTGCAGAGATGTCTTCCGTCAGCTTTTGAAGTTGTTCGTTATCCATAAGTGCACCCCGCTTTAAAAACATTGAACGGGACAATTCACCGTTCGCATACAATGAGTTAAAACCGACCTCTAACTAAAAGCTGAGGAGGAATGAGCCATGCCGAATTGGCTGATGAAACAAATGCAAAAAGCGTTTTTAGAAAAGGATAATTACCAAATCAAACTGCTGAATCAGTGCTGGTATTTCTACAGAAAAAAACACTGCTCGTAAGCAGTGCTTTTATTTTACCATAGACAGCGACACTCTGCCTTTTTGCACGTCCACCCCTTCGACCCATACGGTGACGATGTCTCCGACCGATACGACGTCGAGAGGATGTTTGACGTATTGATTGCTCAGTTTTGAAATGTGCACAAGCCCGTCCTGTTTGACGCCGATATCGACGAAAGCGCCGAAGTCTACAACGTTGCGGACGGTGCCCTGCAATTCCATTCCTTCCTTTAAATCCTCAAGCTGCAGAACATCTTTTTTCAGCAAAGGCTTCGGCACTTCGTCACGAGGATCTCGCTCCGGCCTTGTCAGCTGCCCGCAAATATCCGCAAGCGTAATTTCCCCTATACCGAGCTCTTCAGCCGTTTCAGACAGCGGCAATGCGCTGATTTTCTCTTTTGCGTCCGCGCTTCCGATCTGATCCGCAGTGAGCTGCAGTTTTTTGAGCAGCGCCTTTGTCTCTTTATAGCTTTCCGGGTGTATCCCGGTGCGGTCGAGCGGCTCCGATCCTCCGGGCACTCTCAAAAAGCCGATGCATTGTTCATATGTTTTTGCGCCGAGACGCGGGATTTCTTTCAGCTCTTTGCGATTTGTAAATTTGCCGAGCTCTTCCCTTTTTTTAACGATATTGCCGGCAACGGTTTTGGATAACCCGGCTACATATTGAAGCAGCGCGGCTGATGCTGTATTGACATTCACCCCGACTTGGTTGACGACGGTCTCTACGACAAAACGGAGTGATTCATTTAAATGCTTTTGGCTGACATCATGCTGGTATTGCCCGACGCCGACGGATTTAGGTTCGATTTTCACAAGCTCGGCCAGCGGGTCCTGCAATCTCCGCGCGATGGAGACGGCGCTGCGCTCTTCGACCTGAAAATCCGGAAATTCTTCACGGGCGATTTCTGACGCGGAATACACGCTTGCTCCGGCCTCATTGACGATGACATAATAAATGTCCCGCTCTGTTTCTTTCAGCACATCAACGACGAATTGCTCTGTCTCCCGTGATGCCGTGCCGTTTCCGATCGCCACAACCTCGACTTCGTACCGGTCCAGCAATTCTTTGATTTTTTTCCGGGCTTCCGCTGTCTTTTTTACGGGAGCGTGCGGGTAAATGACGTCGATTTTCAACACTTTTCCCGTCTCATCAACAACTGCCAGTTTGCACCCCGTACGGAAGGCCGGATCGACGCCGAGCACAACTTTCCCCTTCATCGGCGGCTGCAGCAGGAGCTTACGCAGGTTTTCAGCGAAAATATGAATCGCCTGCGCGTCTGCTTTTTCTGACAGCTCTTTGCGGATATCGCGCTCAATAGCCGGCTGGATCAGACGTTTGTAACTGTCCTCAATGGCTTCTTTCAGCGTTTCTTTCACAGGCGTTTCACGGTGTTTGATGATTTGCTTTTCTAAGTAAGTTTTTATCTGATCGGCGGGCGGTTCGATCGCAATCTTTAAAATGCCTTCTTTTTCACCGCGGTTCATCGCAAGCACTCTGTGAGGAACGACCTTTTGGATCGGCTCTTCGTACTCGTAGTACATTTCATAGACGTTTTTCTCGTCATCTGCGGCTGACTTGCCTGCCGCGGAAGTGAGAATTCCTTTTTTATACGTTTCCTGGCGGATCCACTTTCTGAAATGAGGATCATCCGAGATTTGTTCGGCTATGATGTGCTTCGCGCCTTCAATGGCTTCCTCTCTTGAAGCGACTTCTTTTTCTGTACTGATATATTGATCAGCGATGTCGTGAAGACGGTTTTCTTTCGGGAGAGAAAGAATATAGTCCGCAAGCGGTTCAAGGCCTTTGCTTTTGGCGACGGTGGCTTTTGTTTTCCGTTTTTGTTTGAAGGGACGGTATAAATCCTCGACTTCCTGAAGCTTGACCGCTTGTTCGATTTTTTGCTTCAGCCCTTCCGTCAGCTTGTCCTGCTCTGAGATCAATCTGATGACTTCTTCTTTCCGCTGCGTCAGGTTTTGTATGTATTGCCACCGCTCGGAGATTGACTGAATCTGCACCTCGTCCATTGAGCCGGTCTGCTCTTTTCGGTACCGCGCAATAAACGGGACGGTGTTGCCGTCTTCCAGCAAGCGGATGACACTTTCGACATGTTTTTGGGATAACGCTGTTTCTTCAGCAATTTGTTTTTTCAAAAGGGCTAACGTTTCCATATCACAAAAGCCTCCATCTCTTCATTCTTTCTCTAGTGTATCAAAAAACGGCGGAACATAAAAAAAGCAGCCTTACGATAAAAGCTGCCCTAGAATATAGGTCAAATCATCACGTCTGGATGTTGTGTACGGATGAAGTGATTTTGATATATCTTCTATTGAGTGTCCCTGCTTTAAGCAGGTGCGGATATGCGGAACCTCAAGCCCATCCGTGTAGATGATGAACCTCGCCCCTTTTTCGTATGATGACGTATACGTTTTGTATCTTTGCGGTTTGCCTGAGAGGTAACCCGAAATCGGCAGCGGATGAAAGACTTCGCCTGATGGGGAGTGCAGGAAGAAACGGACGTTGCCGATCGAGCAGTATGTCAATTCCCTTTTGATGAAATTGATTTTTAAGATGGAGGCAGTCGCCCCTCTTTTGTTTTTCATCGCTTGATTGCAGCGCTCAATGATGCTTTCCACATCCTCATCCGCATACGTTTCCACGATGTCTTTAATGGCTGACGAGGATTCATTGGCAAGAGATCCGCTGCCGAGACCGTCCGCTACCGCGCAAACTAATTCTTCTTCATTCGCCTTCATAAAAAAGCTGTCGCCGCATATGGACTTGCCTTCTTTATTTAATTGGTATACAAGAGTTTGAACATGTTCATTTTCTTCAACCTGAATCATTACATTAGCTCCATGGAGGGATCTCCAATCAAGGCCTCTCTCAGTTTTTTCACCGCTTTCCGCTGCAGGCGCGAGACGTGCATTTGAGATATTCCGAGAATGTCCCCTGTTTCTTTTTGGCTTTTATTTTGCACAAATGTTAGATCGATAATCTGTTTTTCGCGGTCGGACAGCACATGAAGCACGCTTTTGATCATCATCTGCTGGTTGACGCGTTCGTATCCTTCCTCCTGCGAACCGACGATATCTAAAATCGTGACGGTGCTTCCGTCCGCATCCGCTTCGATGCTGTGATCGACAGACAGCGCCTGATAGCTTTTTCCCATCTCCATCGTTTCAAGCACTTCCTCTTCTGACACATCGAGAAAGGCTGCGATTTCTTCGACTTTCGGCGACCGCTGCGTCTCTGTCGTCAGCTGATCCACCGCCATTTTAATGCGCGGCCCGAGTTCTTTAATCCGTCTCGGAACGTGTACGCTCCATGTTTTATCTCTGAGGAAGCGTTTGATCTCGCCGATGATGGTCGGAATCGCAAATGCTTCAAAGGATTTGCCGACCTCGGGATCATACCGTTTAATGGCTCCGAGAAGTCCGATCATTCCGACCTGGCGGAGGTCTTCGTGAAAGCTTTTTCCTTTTGAATATTTCTTTGCCAGCATTTCGACGAGATTGGTATACACCTCGACGAGTGTTTCCTGGGCTTCTTTATTATCATGTGTTTGAAAGTCGCGTATGAGCCGATCAACTTCATCTTTAGTTAGTTTCGTAGTTTTTGATGGTTGTGCCATGATCAACTCGCTCCCCATTTAAATACTTTGTCATCGCCACGGTTACGCCAGAGTTGCTTTGAACTTTGACTTCATCCATGAGCGTTTCCATTAAATACAGACCGAGCCCTCCTTCTGACAATTGATCGACTGTGTGTGAAGGTGTGTACGGCCCGAGATCCTGCTGCTTTTGATCAAAATCAAAGCTGTCTCCCTGATCGGCGACAATGACCTCCAGCCGATCCTCAAACACACCGAACCGCACGGATACTTCTCCCTTATTTTCATCGTTGTATGCATGCTGGACAGCGTTTGTACAAGCTTCGCTGACAGCGATTTTTAAATCTTCAATGTCATCATAGGTATAGCCCATTCTGCTTGCGACCCCTGATAACGTAAGCCTGACGATTCCTACATATTCCGGTTCGGCCGGAATTTTCATCTCTATATAATCAACTGATGTACTCATTGCACGCCACCTTCTGACTTTGCCGAAATGTCGATGATGTCCTTAAGCCCCGTAATTTCAAACAGACGGACGAGCCGGTCGGAAAGATTCTCAAGCTTCAGAGAGCCGCCTTCCTTGCTCACCGTTTTAAACACGCCTACAAAAACGCCTAAACCCGTACTGTCCATATAGTTTACATCTTTTAAGCAGATTCTCATGTCCTTCCCCTCGTTTGCCAGGGGCATCAGCTTTTCACGAACCACCGGAGCTGAGTATACATCGATTTCTCCAGCGATATTGATTTGTATATCTGAAAGATTCTCCTTCATATCTACCGTTAAATTCATCGTATCACCTCTGAAAGTTATCCTTACTCGTGCTAATGGCTTTTTACCCGTGCTGCTGTTTTTTTAAACCTTTCTTTTCAAAACAATTAACGTAAAATCGTCATGAAGCTGAAAGTCCTGGAGTCTCAGCAGGCTGTCGTAAATATTTTTGACCATATCCTGCGCGGAGCAGTCCATATGTTCTTCCAGCATGCGCTGAATGTCGCTGCGTTCTAAGAAACCGTTTTCGGTACGGCATTCGGTGACGCCGTCAGAAAAAAGAACGATCATATCTCCTTCGTCCATGTGCTGTTCATATTGGCTGTAATCAAAATCCTGAGAAATTCCCAGCACCAATCCTTTTGCCTCCAGATCATAAAACTTTTTTTCTTTTTCAGAGTAGTAGAAGCCCGGTTCATGCCCCGCAGAAGCATATGTAAATTGGTGATTTTTCGTATTGTAGTTTGCGTAAAACATGGTGATAAACATGCTTGAGTCCACGTTCTGTTCTACAACGCGGTTAAGATTTTTCAGCACTTGGGAGGGGTGAATGCCGGTCTCCGGAAGAGAGTCCATGGCATACTTGATCATCGACATGCACAATGCGGCGGGTATTCCTTTTCCGATGACATCGGCTATCGCGATGTTAATCGATTCCTTGTCTTTGACAAAGTGATAATAATCCCCGCTCATCTGTTTGGCGGGGACGCTGATTGCCCCGATATCCAGATCTTCTTCTTCAGGAATTTTTGTGCCAAGCAGCGTCTGCTGAACATTTGCGGCAATTTCAATTTCTGAACGAAGCTCCTGCTGGATATCTCTCAGACTTTGATGTTCCTGATAAGCCATCCCGTAGCCAATCATGACTTCTATTAAAAAATCCAGCGAATGAAAAACATCTTCCGGCAGATCCGGATACAGTTCCTTTACTACTTTTCGGTGGATGCTGATGATCTCCTCCGGAGGAACCTGATGTTCAATCGTTTTTCGGCTGAATTTTTGGGCTTGATATAAAGATGTTTCTGTTAATTCGGCTATATATCGGCTAAGCAGCTGATGATACCGCTGCTCTATAACCTCCCTGAAATCCACGTTCTAACCTCCTACCGAAGCCATTTCACGGCTTGAATCTCTGTTCCTTCCTCTGCAACAGATTGCAGGCTGAATTCGTCCATCAGCCTTTTGACGCCCGGAAGTCCCGCTCCCAGTCCGCCTGACGTTGAAAAGCCGTCTTCCATCACTTTACGGATGTCGGGGATTCCGGGTCCTTTGTCTTCTGCTATAATTTTAAGGCCTTTTTTCCCTCTGTCGTTTACTTGTTCTATGCTGACCCGGCCCTTGCCTGCATATAAGTAAATGTTTCTGGCCAATTCTGAGATAGCCGTCGTGATTCTGGCCTGGTCCACCGTGCCGAAGCCTAATTCCTTCGCAACGTTGCGGCCAAGCTGTCTGGCGGCTACGATATCCCATTCTGTCATGATTTTCACACAGGATTGGTCGTTCATCGCTATTCCCCCAATTCCCGCTTCAATGTCTCAAGCCCTTGCTCTAAATCGAGCGCCGTTTCAATTTCCTCAAGTGAGATTCCGAGTTCAATCAATGTGACCGCCACAGCCGGCTGAATTCCCGTCAATACGACATTTGCGCCCATCAATTTAGACATGGTGATGACATCGCCGAGCACTTTCGCGATAAATGAATCGATCATGTCAACGGATGTCAGGTCAATGACGACCCCGTTTGCGCCGGTTTCATAGATTTTGTTCAGCAGATCTTCTTGAAAATGCAAAGCTGTCTGGTCGTCAAGTTCCCATTGGATGGATACCAATAAGCAGTTATACAGTTTCAGGATCGGGATTTTTGGATGTCTCACAATGTTATTCCCCCAATGAAACGATTTTTCGATTTGTCATTTCAAGCGCTGTTTGAATTCCTTTTTGAAGGGTATTCTTCGTAATAACCTGCGACAAATCAATTCCCAGATTAACGATCGTCTGCGCAATCTCCGGACGGATTCCGACGAGCAGGCATTTCGCGCCGACAAGCCGCACCGCTTCTGACGCCTGGATAATATGGTGCGCCACCATCGTATCAACGACCGGCACGCCCGTGATATCAATTAATACAACCTGTGAACGGTGCTTCACGACGCCGTTTAACAGATTTTCCATAATGTGCTTTGCACGCTCCGTATCAATCGTCCCGACAAGCGGCATGACCGTTACATGCTCAAATACCGGGATCAGCGGAGCCGACAATTCCTGAAGCGCGATTTTTTGCAAAGTAACCGTTTTTTCCCAGGAGATAGAATACTGATTTAAAATTTCCGTGTTGATCGGATTGAAAAAGCTGTCTATTTCCAAAATCAAATCTGCTCTGTCCTGATCGGCCATATTAAGGTCGACCATCGTTTCGTAAAGCAGTTTCCAAAACTCTGACAGGGTGGCTGAAAGAAGTTTCAGTGACAGACCGAGCTGAACGGCGCGCAGTGCGAGCTCACTGATCTGCTCTTCCGTAGCCTCGTCATTTTTAGTCGATAATAAAAGAATGTCTATATAGTCTTTACAAATATTTTCACATATGTGATTCGTAAGCTGATAGTCTTCCTGATTGCCTACTTCTTTTAGTTTGGCTGTCCAAGTATCAAGCAGTTCATCATGCTGATCAATGATGAACTGATACACTTTCTGATTCGACATGGGTTTCACTGACCTCCCGACACAAAACAACAAATTTTGTTTGATTATCTCTTTATTATAGCGCTTATGTTTTTCGAAAACAAAAAAAGTTGCTCTATATGAGCAACCAAAATATGACTAAAAATCAATGAGTGCCAAACTGATTTGCAGGGCTTCATCAACCTTATCCATCATTTCATCATCCAGATGAGTTATTTTATCCGTTAATCTTTGCTTGTCAATCGTCCGAATTTGCTCCAGCAAAATAACGGAATCTCTTTCAAAACCGTAGCGTTTTGCATCAATTTCGACGTGGGTTGGTAATTTCGCTTTCTGTATTTGGGCTGTTATGGCTGCAACAATAGCAGTCGGGCTAAAGCGATTTCCGATATCATTTTGGATCACTAAAACCGGGCGTACGCCGCCTTGCTCTGAGCCAACAACAGGAGATAAATCAGCAAAATAAACATCGCCGCGCTTTACAATCAAAATGATTATCCTCCGCTGACTAAGCGCTCAACGGTCGTTTCTGCTTCGCACTCAGCATAGTGAGCCTCAGAAGAGATATTCAAGTTGATTTTCGCCATTTCCATATACCCGCGTCTCATCAAATCACGGTTATGGCGAGTTGTCCGTTCGCTGACATACGCTCTCACTGCTTGTGATATCAGTTCGTTTCTGCTTCGTTTCTCCCGCATCGCTACACCATCCAATTCAGCTACTAAGTTTTCGGGCAAGCTGATTTTCATTTCGGTTCTTGCGCTGGATTCAGACAAAAAACATACACCTCCACCAAACTTACGGATACGACCAATTCATCCATCCAGACATAATGATACCATTATTCAAACGTCAAGCAAAGCTGTTTTATAAATTCTCTTTTTCCGGATGACGGCTACTTGCTTGTATTATCTTGCAGTAAAGGATTTCTTACTTCCATTATACTCTCATTTTCCAAAAACATACGGGGAACGCGGGAACTAATGGTACAAGGGACCTCGTAATTAATCGTCCCAAGCCGCCCTGCGATTTCATCCATCGTGATCGTTTCTCCCTTCTGGCTGCCGATCAGGGTGACTTTGGTGCCCGGCGGATAAGATTGATCTAATTCGACCATCAATTGATCCATGCAGATTCTTCCCGCGATGTTCATCCGTTTGCCGCCGATCAGCACAGACGTGCCGCTCAGCTTGCGGAGCCACCCGTCTGCATAGCCGATGGGAACCGTTCCGATCCATTGATCCTTCTCTGCCGTATATGTTGCGCCGTAGCTGACGCTTTCCCCTTTGCGGATCTTTTTCACATGGGATAAAACAGAGTGCAGCGCAAAAGCCGGTTTTAATTGAAACGGAATTTCGCTTTGGATGTCAGCAGAAGGACGAAGCCCGTACATACTGATGCCGAAACGAACCGCGTTAAAAAAGCCTTTTTTAAGACGAAGTCCGGCAGCGCTGTTCGCGCAGTGCACCATCAATTCTTTTAAAGGAAGCGGAGCGATCAATTTTTTAAAGCGGTCAAACTGAAAGAGGAAATAATCTCTGTTTTTCTCATCCGCGGTAGCAAAATGGGTGAATACGCCTTTACAGACTAAACCGGGATTTTGATCGAGGATTTTTAACACGCTTTGGATTTCTTCCTCCGTTTTGACTCCGAGTCTGTTCATGCCGGTGTCGACTTTCAGATGAAACGGCACTGTTGCACTTCCGAGGTGGCGCGCAGCTTCCTGAAGCCATTCAACAGAATATCCCGTGAGTGTTACGTCATACTCGGCAGCTGCTTGTACATATTCGGGCGGCACGGCGCCAAGCACGAGAATCGGCGCTGTAATGCCCCGTTTTCTCAATGAAATCGCTTCATCCAGTATGGCTACGGCAAGACAAGAGGCACCCGCTTCAAGCGCGGCTTTCCCAACTTCCAAATCTCCGTGACCGTAAGCGTTCGCCTTTACAACCGCCATGAGATGGACGTTTTGCCCGATGTGTTTTTTCATATGCGTGACATTTTCTTTAATCGCGGACAGGTTGATTTCCGCCCACGTTTCTCTGTAAAAGGATGCTGTGTTCATTCGATACACTTCCTAGCATTATTTTCAATTCATATTGTTATTATCATACTAAAATTATTCTGTAAAGTGAAATGGAATCAAAAAAGAGACCGACAGCGGCGGCCTCTTTTTTGACGTTATTTTGACGACTGTCCCTGCATGCTTTTGGCGGCGGCCACCATTTCATCTTTTGTCAGATCCTGTGATGACAGAAGATAATCCACTCCGTCATATGTCCACGTTAAAGACGTATCAGATAATGCGGCCACCGTGAAGCCGAGATTAACCGGTTCGCCTTTCAGCGTGACGGCAGAGGCGGCTTTTGCGATATGGGCTTTTTCTTGAATAAGGGTGAATGATTTTTCTCCGCCGTAAGTCATGACGATCCGTTTGCCGTCCGCCGTTGAAATATCTTTCTCTTCAAGCTTTTTGACGCCGGCCGGCACTTGAAGCGGTGTTTTGACCGCAAATGAATCAGACGGCTTGGCGCTTGTGGCGACGTCCATCTGGGAAAGCGTCATATTTTTCTTCTCGTCAAAAGAGTCTTTATCAAACGGTTTGTTGAATTCAAAGCTTTTGAATTCGACTTTTACCATCACTTTCCGGTCTGTATCCATAACTTTAACGAGCGACGGGCTCATGTCCTTTTTGTTGAAAGTGATTTCCTGAGTCGGCAGCATTTTGTTGTGCTGATAGTTTGTTTTTGTTTCAAACGTGTACTTTTTATCTTTGGCGGAATAGACGGCGTCTTTGTCATGCTGCACGTCCTTTACAAGTGACTCAAACAAATATACTTGGCTGCTGTTATTCGGCCAGTCGCTTTGGAATCTGAAGCTCTTATTTAAAGACGGCGTGAGGACAAAGACTCCGTTGGCGTTCCGTAAAATGACTTGGTTTTGGTCTTTTTTCGGATTTTCCAAATAGACCCGGTACAGGGAAGGTTTTTTATGCCAGATTTCCACATTGTATACTTGCGGATCACTCCCCGTTTCGATGGTCATTTTGGCTTTCGCTTTGTACGAGGTGTATTCTTTCGCCTTCTTATCTAAACCGTTCACGATATCTTCCTGTGATTTTTGGCCGCAGGCCGAAAGAATAAGGACGGCAAGCAGTCCCGTTAAAAGCAAAACAAAGCTTTTTCTCACCTTTTTTCAACCCCTTCTTCTCAATTGATGTAAAGGGAAGAAATCGCTTGTTTGACTTTAACGGTACGCCCTGAACGGACGGACGCGTACCATAAAAGCCTCAAACAACTTGTCTCCCTTAATGCACTATCAAATATATGAAGGGGTTTCGGCTAATATGCAGACTAGCGTGACAACCTTTCAATCACGACCTGTGCCGCGGCGTATTCTTTTGTATGGGTAATGGAGACGTGAACCGCCGCGCCGTCAAGCTTGGCGCAGACCAGCACAGGCTTTCCCGCCGTGTCGTTTCCGGTTTCAATATCCTGAAAGCTGAGCTCTTTGCCGATACCTGTGCCGTATGCTTTCGAAAAGGCTTCTTTTGCCGCAAATCTTCCCGCGAGAAATTCAATTTTCCTTTTGTCCGACAGCAATGTAAAACGGGCGTATTCAGCCTCCGTCAATATTCTTTTGGGAAACCTCGCCTGCCGGCTGAGCATGTTTTCAATTCTGTGCAGTTCAACGATGTCGATTCCGATTCCGAAAATCATGTGAATTCCTCCTAAAAGTCCGTACTAAAAAACGGTTTATGTCATAAACGTGTTACTATATATGTAACAAATCAGATGCAAAGGGGCTTGCGATGTTTATACGAACGGAAAATTTCCAGACTTTTATCAGACGTTATCCGGCCGTCAGCTGTATCTTGGCGCTGCAGGCGTTCTTATGGCTGTTTTTCAGTATGCCGCTTCATTCCGTCATGATGTGGTCAGATGCTGTGACCGGCTATAATTACGGCGTTTCCTCGGGAGAATGGTGGCGGCTGGTGACACCGATGTTTTTACATGCGAATTTCACTCACCTTTTGTTTAACTCCATGTCTCTCTTTTTATTCGCGCCCCCGCTTGAGCAGATGCTCGGAAAAGTCCGTTTTCTGATTGTGTACATCGCATCGGGCATCATCGGCAATATCGGCACGTATCTTGCCGAACCGCTTGATTATGTGCATGTCGGCGCATCCGGCGCGATCTTCGGACTTTTCGGCGTGTATGTGTTTCTGACTGTTTTCCGCAAGGAGCTGATCGGCCGGGATCAGTCGAAAATGATTATGACCCTGCTTATCATCGCGGTGCTGTCGACGTTTATCAACTCTAATATTAACATTATGGCGCATTTGTTCGGACTGGCAGGCGGATTTTTGCTTTCCTTTTTATGCGTGCAGCAAAAAAAGCGGCGGTATTAACCGTCCGCTTTTTCATATGAATACCAGCGCCCGATGCGTTCGGCATCTTCCTCGCTGACATCCTTCAGCATGACAAGCTCCATGTGGTGAGCTGATTTCACTGCGGTAGCCACAGATGCGAGCCGCCTTCTTTTTTGCAGAAAGGAGCGGCTGACTTCAAACATCTGCATTCTTCTTCTCAGCATAATCGTGGTCGTCTTCCCGATCAGCCTCGTGGTGATCTGAAGCCTGCCGCCGTTTATGCACCATGACGCTGTCCTAAACGAAGCATATCCAAGCACCAGTTCGACAGGAAGCACAAGCAGCGATGCATATCCCCACGGCTTAAACAGAATACAAAGCGGGATGATCACGAAAACCGAGAAGATTATAGATCGGAATAAATACCGGCGCAGCGCCCTTTTCGGCAAATGATTCCGGTTTTCTTCCAGCACGTAATCCGGTGTGAAACGATTTAGCATCACACCGAGCTTTGATTTGCGGATGATCGGAAACAGAATCGTCTGTGCTCCTTCTTTCTCATTCCCCGCACTGCCGGCGCTGACAATCGCAACCGTCGCGTATCCGAATAATTGCCTGATCACATTTTCTTTCATTTTAATGGCTTGGATTTTACGGAGCGGGATTGTCACTTGATGCTTTTCAATAATTCCTCTGGTAATAACCAATTCGTGTTCCTTTTTTTCTATTTTAAAGTTGGCATGCTTGATCATCATACCGGCGATGCTTAACAGCCAGGCGATGAACAATCCTATGAAAATGATCACGGCGTATATGCCGATGCTCGCATGCTTGAGAAAGGAAAACCTGTCATAGAGCCAGTCCATCGGAAGTACTTCATCAATCTGAGAAAAGAGGGCGAATACCGCTGAAATGATGACACCGATTCCCCCGGATGTTGAGGCGGCCATAAGCAGCTCACCTACAGACAGGCGGTAAACGGATTGCACATCTTCCCCGCTCATCGGCTCCTGCTCCGCTGCAGTCTCCCCTCGTTCTTCTTGCTCCGCTTTTTGCTGAAAAACAGCCGCTCTGATCCGTTCCGCCTCTTCCACAGTAATGGCGGATAAGACGGCCTCGGCGTTTTTCCCGTCGCCGGCCGTTTCGATTTGAAGCTTAACAAGCTTAAAAAGCTGCTGAATGATGCCGGCACTCGTATTCATTGATTGAATCCGGTCAATGGAGATGTATCTCTTTTTCGTAAAAAACAAGCCTTCTTCAATTCTGAATTCTCCGTCCTCAATCCGGTATGTAAATTTTCTCCACTCGATCACACTAGCCGTAATCAGCCAGATAAGCAGGACGGCGAGCGCAATGCCTCCGTAAAAGCGGATGAAGTGGTTGGAGTTTACAATATAGACGAGAAAAAATGGCAGAATAATGTTTTTAATGGTTTCGATAATAATATGGAATAAGTTCAAAATCACGGCCGCCGGATGCAGACGTTTCGGCTCAGACATCATCTTCCGTCACCCTTGCCAGACGGGAAATGGAATCCCTCAGCCGGTCAGCTTCCTCCATATCAAGCGCCGGAATGGAATGAACGGTTGCCGCCGTGGAGATTTTGACTGAGGCCAGACGGTACTTTCTGAGGAGCGGGCCTTGTGAAGTATCTACGTGCTGCACCCTCACCATCGGCACAATGACCCGTTTGACAATAAAAATGCCGGATTGAATATCAATTTCATTTTCATGGACTTCATAGCGCCAGATCCTGTGCCTGATTTTCGGTATGGCATAGACGGATATTACTGAACCGATAACCCAAATGATGCCGAGGACTCCGGTGATCCAATACGGCCAATGGAAGAAATGGCTTAAAACAGCTGCTGCTATAACGGCCAGAAGACAGAAGGCGGACAGGATGATTTCCTGAAGACGCCAGACTTTTAAGCCGCTTGGACTGATTCGATTTTTTGGCTGTGCTCTCAACATACCTACCTCCCATTTTTTATCATACATACAAATACGGCTGATTTGCAAAAAAGATTCACTTTCCGGCATATCAAAAAAAAAGCGGACCCCGTAAAAGGGTCCGCTTCCTGTGTTTTAGTATGATTTTTTCTGGCGTCTGTCACCTGAAGAACGGCGGTCGCTTGAGCGTTTTTTATCGTAGGAAGAACGGTTGTTGTTTTTCCCTTTGCCGCCGCGGTAGCCGCCGCCTTGGCCGTCTCTGCGCTTAGAAGTACGCTGGTTTTTATAGCGTTTGCTGACCATAGGCGCTTCATCAGTGAGGCGTACAGGCGTGCTGTCCGGCTCTTTTGTCGCCATTTTAATGGCTGCAGCCACAACTGTCACTGCATCATGATCTTCTAACAATTCCGCAGCTGCCGTCATGTAGAAGTTCAGGTTGTTTTCGCTGATCGCCGTGCGCAGACGGTCAACCGTCACCTGCTGCTGTCCTTCTAATGCTTCGTCAAGCGTCGGCTCTTTCATGCGGTCCATTTTGCGTTTTGTCGTTTGTTCAATCGCGCGAAGCATGCTTTTCTCACGCGGTGTGATAAACGTCATCGCCATACCCGTTTTTCCTGCACGGCCCGTTCTTCCGATACGGTGAACGTAACTTTCAGGATCTTGAGGCACGTCAAAGTTGTAAACGTGGGTAACGCCTGAGATATCAAGTCCGCGGGCGGCAACGTCAGTCGCTACAAGCACTTCGATCGCACCTTCTTTAAACTTGCGAAGCGCAACCATACGTTTCGCCTGCGTTAAGTCGCCGTGAATTCCTTCAGCCGCATATCCGCGAAGGTTCAGGGCTTCAGCAAGCTCATCGACACGGCGTTTCGTACGTCCGAATACGATCGCAAGTTCCGGAGACTGAATGTCAAGAAGACGAGTCAGCGTATCGAATTTTTTGCGCTCCTGCACTTCCAAGTAGAACTGCTGAATGTTGGACACAGTCATTTCTTTCGCTTTTACTTTTACGTGTTCCGGCTCAGTCATGAAACGCTCTGCGATCCGTTTGATCGGCGCAGGCATTGTTGCTGAGAATAAGAGCGTTTGGTGGTCGCTCGGCACGTTTGAGAGAATGGATTCAATGTCATCAATGAATCCCATGTTCAGCATTTCATCAGCCTCATCCATGACAACCGTGTTCACGTTATTTAAACGGATCGTGCGGCGGTTGATATGGTCAAGAAGACGCCCCGGCGTACCTACGATGATATGCGGGTTTTTCTTCAATGCGCGGATTTGACGTCCGATATCCTGGCCGCCGTAAATAGGCAGTACTTTCGCACGCTTATCTTGTCCGATTTTATATAACTCTTCAGATACTTGAATGGCTAATTCACGGGTTGGCGCGATTACGATTGCTTGAATATTAGGAGACTCGGGGTTCATTTTTTCAACAAGGGGTATACCGAACGCAGCTGTTTTACCTGTACCTGTTTGCGCTTGTCCGATGACATCTTTATTTAAAAGTCCGAGCGGAATCGTTTGTGCCTGGATCGGTGTTGCTTCTTCAAATCCCATACGATTGATTGATTTCATGAGATCAGAACTTAATTGGAAATCTTGAAACGTTATAGTCAAATTATTCAAACTCCTTCTGATTGCTGTTTCAGTAATGTCGTGATTTACCACTAAAAACCGCCCTTTCATCCAAAGGACAGGATCATACGTATACAAAGCCCGAATTACTTTACGTTTAATCTTACCATTACACTATGTGTTTTTCAATAAGGCGAGATGGTCAGGCGGCCGGAAGCGGCCTGACCGGATTCTTCCCGCGAACGGGGCCGGACCCCGCGCCGGACGGGATTTCCCAGCCGGCGGTCTTTCTTTTTCATACGGACAGAATTATTTCACCCTGAATTAGTTTCTTCATTTTTGTATATTTTTATGATGCTGATCAGTATTTTTTCAGTGCTTCTCTAATAAATCTTTAACGATTTCTTCGAGCTTCATACCTCTCGATGCTTTAAACAGAAGGAGATCGCCGGAAGCGGCCATTTCCTGTATGGCGTGAAGCAGTTCTTTTTTGTCAAGATAATGGCTGACGCGCCCTTCTTTAAAACGCCGGCGCGCTCCGTCAGCGATGAATGCGCCGAGTGTGCCGTAAGTAAATACATGGTCGATTTCCGCCGGATTGATCGCAGCTCCGCATTCTTCGTGGAATGCTTTTTCTTCATCACCAAGTTCAAGCATATCACCGAGCACGAGCATTTTCTTCCGATAGCCTTTCATCGTTTCGATTAATTCGACCGCCGCTTTCATTGACGTCGGGCTCGCATTATATGCGTCGTTTACGATCGAGATGCCGTTGTCCGTTTTGACCAGTTCCAATCTCATCCCCGTCACCTTCAGGCGGCTCAGTCCCAGAGCGGCATTTTCCGGCGTAATGCCGAAATAGATGCCGGCGGCGTATGCGGCCATGGCATTCATGACATTATGTCTGCCGAGAACGGGAATAAAGAAAGAACGGCCGATTCCGTCGATATTGAAGTACGTGCCTTCTTCCGCCTGTTTTATTTCTTTCAGGCGGAGATCATTGTCCGCGCCTGCGCCGTATGTCGTTGTCCGGCAAGTGTACGTCTTTTCGCGAAGCAGCGGCTCATCCCCGAAATAAAACAGAACGCCGTCTTCCCGAAGTCCGTTTATAATTTCAAGTTTTGCCTCCGCAATTCCTTCTCTTGAGCCTAAATCCTGCATGTGGGATTCGCCGATATTGGTAATGACGGCAGCTTCCGGTTCAGCAAGACGGCTCAGAAAATCAATTTCGCCTCTCGCGCTCATTCCCATTTCTAAAACGGCGATTTCTGTATCTTCAGGCATGGCAAGCACGGTCAGCGGCAGGCCGATATGGTTGTTGAAATTGCCGGCGGTTTTGTGAACGCGGTACTGCGTGCCGAGAACGGCGTGAAGCATGTCTTTCGTTGTCGTTTTTCCGTTGCTCCCAGTCACCCCGATAACCCGTGTGCCGAGCTCTTTCAAATAAGCTTTTGCCAATGTTTGCAGCGCCTCCAGCGTGTCATCGACCAGGATGACAGCACGCTCTTCCGGCGGATTCGGTTCAGAGCGGTCCCACAATACCGCGGAAACGCCTTTTTCGAATGCTTGCGGCACAAAGGTGTGGCCGTTAAAATGCTCGCCTTTTAAAGGAATGAACAGCTGATTTTTTTCCAAAGTCCGCGTATCGGTTGCGGCGCCCTCAATCATTGTTTGTTCAAATACGGGATTTGTCAGTGTGCCTTTGACCATGTCTGCGATTCGTTTTACAGTTCGCTTTATCAAAGGTGGCACCTCGCTTTCTGAAAATGTTGTCTGTTACGGGAAAAGACACTGCCCCTTCAGGCAGTGTCCGTCTTCATTAAAATGTATGTTTAATCAGCTGTTTTTCGGCATGGCGTTCTTTTGCCAGCTCAACCAGCTGTTCTATCAGATCACTGTAATCTACGCCTGCTTCTTTCCAAAGCAGCGGGAACATGCTGAATGGCGTAAAGCCCGGCATTGTGTTCACTTCGTTAATGAGCACTTGACCGTCATTGGTCAGGAAGAAATCGGCGCGGACAAGGCCTGATCCGTCAATCGCTTTGAAGGCTTTAATCGCCATCTCGCTGATTTCCGCATATTGTTCATCCGTCACTTGCGCGGGAATCATTAAATCCGTGTCGCCGTCTTCATATTTCGCCTTGTAATCGTAAAAGTCGGTTTTCGGCGCGATTTCACCGACGGCGGAGCATTTCGGTTCGTCATTTCCGAGTATGCCGATTTCGATTTCTCTTCCGGCGATTCCTTCTTCCACCACAATTTTCCGATCATACTCAAAAGCCAGTTCGAAGGCTTTTTCAAGCTCTTCGCGATTTCGGCATTTGCTGATTCCGACGCTTGATCCGAGGTTCGCCGGTTTGACGAAGCATGGATACCCAAGCTCCTCTTCAACCTGCTGTAAGCAGCTGTCCGGCGTCTGTTTCCAGTCCTTTTTTAAGAAAGCGGCGTACTTCGCCTGCGGAAGCCCCGCTTGAGCGAACAAATGCTTCATGATGACTTTATCCATGCCGGCTGATGATGCAAGCACCCCGTTGCCGACATAAGGAACGTTCAGCAATTCCAGCAGACCCTGAATGGTGCCGTCTTCACCGTTCGGTCCGTGCAGAAGCGGAAATACGACATCGATCGGCGCCTTTTCGTCAGGCGACGCTTCAGGAAACATTTCCCGGTTCAATGCTGATAGAGCGAAACTTTCACCGTTTTGTTCCAGCTGAAGCATTTTCACGTTGGAAACCGGCTCAGTCAGCAGCGGGCCTCTTTGCCATTCTCCTTTTTCAGTGATGTAAATCGGATGTATATCAAACTTCTCAGTATTAAGCGCTTTTGTTACAGCTAATGCTGTCTGCAGCGATACATTGTGTTCGGCTGACTTTCCGCCGTACACCAATCCTAGACTTGTTTTCAATGGATATTCCCCCCACAACAATTCATCTTTACTATCTTATCACTTTCCTCAGAAAATGATCTAATTATTTTTGGGCATTCTGAATATGAAAGCATTTGTATGTAATTCCTTTTTATTTTATATTAAAATGGCATGGAAAAGGAGATGTGTCATATGAAAAAAATCAGTACAACAGAACAATTTAATGAACTTATTCAATCCGACAAGGAAATCATCGTGAAATTTTTCGCTGACTGGTGCCCTGACTGCACGCGCATGAATATGTTCATCGGCGATATTTTGGAAGAATATAATCAAAATGATTGGTATGAACTGAACAGAGACGAGCTCCCTGAGCTTGCCGACAAATATCAGGTAATGGGCATACCGAGCCTTCTGATCTTTAAAAACGGCGAAAAGAAAGCGCATCTTCACAGCGCAAACGCGAAAACGCCCGAAGAAGTCACAGAGTTTTTATCACAGCATATTTAATTCGTTTCACGATCTTTGTTTATGACTTCAGGCTCTACATGAACATGGACATGAGTCACATCATGTTCATGTTTTATTGCATATTCGACCTCATCGGCTACTTCGTGGCCTTCTTTCACAGACAGTCCCGGATCTACCGTAATGACCATTTCCACATGAACCGTGCTCCCCAAATACCTTGCTTTCACATCCTTCAGCCTGCTGACCTCTTTTATTTCTTTCACTGTGTGTTTATACGGCTCCAAATCTTTCAGATCAAATCCGTCTGTCAATGAGTGGGATGCATCTTTGAAGATGTCCCATGCCGTCTTACAGATGATGATTCCGATCAGAAAAGCAATAACCGGATCAATCCACGGCAGATGAAGCCGGGCCGTTAAGACGCCTATAAACGCCCCAATACTGACATAGGCGTCAGAACGGCTGTCTTTCGCCGCCGCATGAAGGGCAGAACTTTTAACCCGATCCGCAAGTCGGCTGTTATATACATACATGCCGTACATTACAATCGCGCTTCCGAGCGCCGTCCATGCCGCAATGAAGCTCGGCTCGGCCTCCGTTCCGCTGACAATCGCCTTTGCTCCTCCGATCAGCACTTCAATACCGACCGCCATCATAATAAAAGACGCAATTAATGAAGAAATTGTTTCAGCCCGATAATGTCCGTAAGCATGATCACTGTCCGCGGGGCGCTGGGAAATCCGGAGCCCGATCAGCACAGCCAGTGATGCGACAATATCCGTGGCATTATTTAACCCGTCCGCTCTGAGCGCTTCGGAATGATAAATAAGACCGATCACCAGTTTGACGGCGGCAAGGATGAGGTACGCGGCGATATTAAGAATCGCGCCTTTTTCGCCCCGTTTTAAGTTTGCCGTTTGATCATTCATGTAAGGACTCCTCCATTCTCATTCATAGTATGGATGGAAAAGCGGAAAAATAGCAGCTTTGATCTGACAGAAACACAATCAATTCGACAGCATTATTCCCCGGGAAACTTTTTGTCGAAAAATTGGCGGTATTTTTCCTTTACATATGAATATGCCCATTGTATACTTTCATTAACTGATAATGATTCTCAATATCATTTGATTAGGAGGGTAATCATGAGGTCTTCTCCTCAGCTCAGATCATCAGTTGAAGGACGAAAAAAACATCTGATCCATTTGCTGATCAATAACGGAATATACAAAAAGTCGGAACGGCATTTATATGAATTATCGCTCGGAGAATTAGAAAGCGAATACAAATATGTAAGGAAGGTGCGGGCTCATGGCGAAACGTAAAATAAAAACATACGAACAGCTGATAAAAGAAAACAAGGCGGCCATTATGAATAATCAAAAGCTGATGAATGTGATCTATGACAGAATTGACCGCAAGCATCAAAAACTGCTCCGGCACAACAGCCATACATAAAAAGAGCCTTTTTCAGGCTCTTTTTTTATTGCTCAAAGGCTTCCGCCGCTAATTTGCCGATGACCGCATCGTCCATCGGCGGATTGTGAAGGCCGGCCCGGGCATCCCGATAATACCGCTGAAGCGGATTATTTCGCTCCAGGCTTTTTGCGCCGGTGATTCTCATTGCTTTATCAACAACAGAAAGGACGGCATTTGTCACAATATGTTTTGCGGCGCCGAGCTCGCTTTTGATGAAAGGGCGGCGTTTCGGGTCATCATACATTTGCGCCGCCGTGAAGAGAAACTGTCTCGCTTTTAACAATTCAAGCTCCATTTCCCCGACACGCTGCCCAACGGCCGGCACGTCTTTAATCGGTCCGTTCAGGCTGTTCGGCGAATATTCGGATGCAAACTGGACGGCATAGTCCCTTGCCGCTTGAGCGATACCCAGATAAGCAGCGGGAATGTGAAGCAGCCAGCCATTCACTTTCGCCGCTCTCGGCCCGCTGATAAGCTCCACAAGCCGCTCATCACTGACCGTGACATGATCTAAAAGGAGATCATGGCTTCCGGTCGCCTTCATGGCAATCATATCCCATGTTTCTTCGACTGAAACGCCTGCCTGATCTTTATGAATGAGAAAAACACCGGTCGTTTGTTTTTCTTCAATCCATGCCGTCACAAGCATATAATCCAAAGTCAGCGAAAGGGTTGTAAAGGTTTTTCGGCCGTTCAGCACCCATTTTCCGTCTTTTTTGACAGCGGAGGTGCCGGGTCTTCCTCCCCTCGTCGGACTGCCGGTCTGCCGTTCCGTCGCTGCCCTGTTCAGGACAGCTCCCTTTTTCACCTCTTCTGTGATAAATGAAAAGACACCTTCATCCCAGCTGTTTCCTTCTCCGAGCTCACCCATGACGGATAAATGCCAGCCGATTCCGAGAGCAACGGCCGCGTCTCCCCGCGCCAGCCGTTCCTGAAACAGCACCATATCATAAACGGAAATGCCTGCACCGCCGAATGCCTCAGGTACCGTTAACGCCGTATATCCCGCGTCGCGCAGTCTTTGAATTTTCTCCGCGGGAAAACGGCCCGCCTCATCATCAAGCGCGGCTGTTTTTTGAAATTCGTCTGCAAGCAGGCCGATTTTTTCCACCCATTCCCTCTGCCGTTCATTCTGTATCCATAAAGACACTGGAATCCCCCCATTATAATTCCGATAAAGTTAATAAGTATTATAGAGATTCAAGTCTCGTTTCGCAACTGTGAGGCTGTACAAAAAAACACGCTATTCCATGGAATAGCGCGTTCAGACTGCTTCCGGGCCGCGGTCCTGCTTGAGCCCGAGATAAATCAGCATATATGTGAGATAACCCATCGTCATCACAAGCCCGCCAAAGAAAAAGCTTGAAAAAATCGGCTCTTCAAACGCGGTAACCGCCGCAAGCACGATCCAGCTTGCATACAGGTAGATGATGAAATAACGGAATCCCGACTTCATTTTATATAAGAGAAACAGCCCCACTGTAGAAAACAAACCCAGCGCAAGCCTGAAATAAACAAGATGTTCGAATTGGAACATGAATGACACAAAGGAAAAACCAAGCAATAACACAATCGGTAATGCGGTAATAAAATTTCTCAAGTGAGCACCTCCGTCATTACCTTTATTATAAATCAAAATAGCATAAATTATTGATTTATCGTGATCTTTTTCACAAAAATGTCATTCCTTTACTTTATACCCGAACATCGCGTTTGCAAAAGCTCCACCAAGCGACGGCTAAGAAGAATACGATATGGATAATGATAATGCCTGCGGAAAATAACGGCGTCATTCCCGCAAACAGCGGTTTCGCCCCGCTCATATATTGCGTCAGGTCAGTATTTGCGAACAGCAGAAAACTTCCCCATTTGTTTTGGAAGAGCGACATAATCGTCACGAGTGATTTTGCGCCGTACAGCACGATAAATGACAAAATGACGGCCGTTGCGCTGTTTCGGAATACAGAAGAACACAACAAGCCAAAGCATGCCATCGCAAACGCCTCGACCCAGTTCGTGCCGATTACTTTCAGGGTGTTCATCAGAAGCGTCCCTGATTCAGATGTCACCGACACGCCGAAGAAAGCCATGCCGAACAGCAGAGACAGAATATAGTACGCCGCATACAGGTACAAGCTGACCAAAAATACGGTAATGAGTTTAGATACAAAAATCCGCTCCCGCTTTACCGGGCGGATTAACAGAAATTTGATCGTTTTCTTATCAAATTCAGCGGAAATGATCGTTGCCGCGATCACGATCGTTAATGCCTCAAGCAGAATATTCAGCCCGGGCGCGTACGCCATATAGCCGATGAAATTCTCATCCGTTCCGGAACTGATGACAAGCCGTTTAATGACAAGCGCCATAATAAATTGGAGAACGGCCATCAGAATCAGCGCCACTAATGAGACTTTTCGGTTAAAGAGTTTCATATGCTCATTCGCTGTCAATTTAAACATTCGTCTCCCCCTCCTCTTGAAGCGCCGTCGTCACTTTCATGAATTCATCCTCCAGCGATTCCGCATACGGCATGATGGAATACACGAGAAAGTCTTGTCCGACGAGCGCACGGTTTAATGCCGGGATGTCCTTCTTCGCTACGGTGACGGTAATGCCCCCGCCGTTTTTCTCCGGAGCAAATTGCTGTTGGGACAGCCATTCGAATGCTTCGTCAGCCGGCTGAATGTCGAGGACGGCTTTTTCTTCTTTTTCCTCAGCGCCGCGCAGAACAACCTCTGTTTTGATCTCACCTTTTTGAATGATGATGACACGGTCGCAAAGGTCCTCCACTTCACGCAATAAATGCGTCGCAAAAAGGATGCTCGTCCCTTCAAGCTCCGCGAGTTCCTTTAAGTGATCGCGGAAATCCTTCATTCCGCCGGGATCAAGCCCGTTTGTCGGTTCATCTAAAATGAGCAGATTCGGACGGTGAAGAATGGCCTGTGCAATCCCGAGACGCTGACGCATACCAAGGGAATACGTTTTAACTTTGTCATGAACGGCGTGGGTGAGCCCGACACGCTCGATGACTTCCTGAAGCCTGTCCTCTTTGATGTTTTTGTGCATGTTGGCAAAGTGCTTCAGATTTTCCCACCCCGTCAGGTACGGGTAGAATTCAGGATTTTCCACGATCGCTCCGACGGATTCAAGCGCTTTTTCGAAATCAGCATCGTGCTGAAAGCCGTTAATTGTAATCGTGCCGCTGTTTTTCTTTAAAAGACCGACGATGATTCGGATAAGTGTGGTTTTCCCCGACCCGTTCGGACCGAGCAAACCGATGATCTCGCCCTGCCTGACATCCATGCTGATGTTTTTTAAAATGTGCTTCTTGCCTATTGTTTTGTCAAGGCCTTCAATATGTAAAATCGGCTCAGTCATACAGCCTTCCTCCTTTTTCACAAAAAATAAACAGTGCCCGTACATAGGCACTGTCTGCATTATAACATTAGTCATATATTCGTGAAGAGCCGGAGCCGACGTTATGTCTTATCCGGGACCGGTCCGTTTTTTTCCTTCTCTTCATTATTGACGACATCCAGAATATCAAGCAGGAACACAAAAATCGGAATTCCGATAATCAAGCCCCAAATGCCGAAGAAATGTTCCGAGAAAATCAGAACCGTAAAGGTAAAAAAGATCGGCAGTTCCGTTTTCGCTGACATCAGTTTCGGATTAAGGAAGTACGTCTCAATCGCATGGATGACGAAAATGACCAGCACGATGTAGATGACATACGCAGCGCCGCCCGTCGTATACGCGATGATGCTGAGCGGAATGAGCGAAATCACCACACCCGCCACGGGAATGAGCCCGAGGAAAAAGACCATGATTGACAGGCCGAACAGCTGCGGAAAATGCAGAATCGCCAATGCGATCAAGGTGAGGATACAGTTCACCAGCGCGATAATAAATTGGGCTTCAAGCACTTTGCCGAATGTTCTCGCAAATTTGCTGCCGAAAAAAGCAAGTTCGTAGTAAAAAACAGACAGCTTGCTGTGCTGAAATTTTTTCATAAACTCCGTGAGCCGCTTTTTCTCGAACAGGAAAAACATGCTGAGAATCAGTGACATCACGACCTGCAAACCGAAAGTGCTGATATCGGCCAAGTATGTATACAGTACATTAAAACCTTCTTTTACATAGGAACCGATATTGATATCGCCGAACACGCTCGATATCTCATCATAAAACGGAATGACATCGGGATGATACGCGATGTGCTTGATCTGCTTAATCAGCTGTTCAATCTGCTTGGCAACAATCGGGTAAAAGACAAAGCCTCCGACAGTCGCCCCGACAGCCAGCGCAATATATAAAATGGTGATGACCACCCTCTGGCTGATCCGGAAAAAATGGTTCAACACGTGCCGGATGACAGTCTCCAGCCGATCCATCAGAAAAGTAAAAATAAACGTAAGCAAAATCAAATTAATCATACTTCGGAATACAACTAACACCCCAGTCAAAACAAGAAAAACCGAAAAACGTCTGACACCCGGATGCTGAAAAAATTTAAAAATAGCCGCCATTTATACACTCCTGCTAGGACAAAAAGCCCTTAGATTTCATCTTTCACTCTCTAATTGTAAATTATATAACAAAATGACGCTAAGGTCTTTGTCCACCTCCTAATAAATTTGAACAAATTTATCTTTTTTACTCATGGCGGCCGAAAAAAAGAACGGCATGCCCGATGCATGCCGTTCCTTTCCTTTTATACCGCCGTTTTCATTTCTTTTACGGCCTGTGTGCTTTTCACTTCGTCAAACTCATTTTCACTCTTGGCTACGATGATGGTGGCGATTCCGTTTCCGATCAGGTTGACGATCGCCCTTCCTTCACTCATAAAGCGGTCGACGCCGAGGAGCAGCGCCAGCCCCTCCAGCGGAATAACCTGAAGCGCCGATAAAGTGGAGGCGAGCACGATAAATCCGCTTCCGGTTACGCCCGCCGCGCCTTTTGATGTCAGCATCAGCACGAGAATGATCGTAACCTGCTGGCCGATGGTAAGGTCAACGCCGAACACCTGCGCCAGAAAAACCGTCGCCATGGACAGATAAATCGAGGTGCCGTCCAGGTTAAAAGAATATCCCGTCGGAATGACAAGGCCGACAACCGATTTGGAACAGCCGTAGCGCTCCATTTTATCCATCATCCGCGGAAGGACGGACTCAGAAGAGCTTGTGCCGAGAACGATGAGCAGTTCATCTTTAATAAAACGGAGATAGTTCCACAAGCTGAAACCGAATAGTTTGCAAATGATATTCAAAGCGACAAATACAAACAGGAACATCGTAACGTATACAGACAGCATCAGACTCGCCAGCGGCTTGATGGAATCAAGGCCGAAGTGCCCGATCGTATAGGCCATGGCCCCGAATGCGCCGATCGGCGCCGCGCGCATGATGTAGCCGATGATTTTGAAAAAAACATGCGACAGTTTATCAAAGAAATCAATAATGCTTTTGCCTCTTTCACCGAGCGCCGCCAAGCCGACACCGAATAAAACAGAAAAGAATAAGACCTGAAGAATGTCGCCTTTTGCGAAAGCGTCAACCATATTTGACGGAACGATGTGAGTGATAAATTCAATCCAGTCAATCCCCTGTCCCCCGTTTTGCGTGTACTGAGAGACATCCCCTTTTTCAAGCTTGCTGTAATCAAGCCCCTCACCGGGTTTCATGATATTGACGACCAGAAGTCCGATAATAAGGGCGATGGTGGTCACGACTTCAAAATAAATAAATGCTTTTCCCCCGACTTTGCCGACTTTTTTCATGTCTCCCATCTTGGCGATGCCAAGCACGATCGTCAGGAATATGATCGGTGCGATAATCATTTTTACCGCATTGATAAATGTATCGCCGAGCGGCTTCATCTGCTTCCCGGCCTCAGGCCAAACGAGTCCGACAATGACGCCGATGATCACCGCCGTGATGACCTGCACCGTAAGATTTTTAAAAATTTTCATCCCTGCTCCCCCTTGCTTCTCGCTGCGTCTATACGAAAATGATAGCGTTTTCAAACGAAGATGGGAAGCTTATGATCATAACGGACATTTTGGTCTTTTTGGTCTCGGCTAGCGGACGAATTTGTAGCGGTTAACCGGCCGGCCCACTCCCCCGTATTGAATGTCGAGCTTAATCTGGCCGTCTTTCTCAAGAAAATCAAGATAACGCCGCGCCGTCACCCTGGCGATTCCGAGCGCTTTGGCGGCTTCTTCAGCTGAAAGCGGCTCCGTCTGCTGTTTCATATAGGTCAAAATTTCATTCATCGTAAAATGATTTAACCCCTTCGGCAGATCCCGGGACGGATTTTGCGGAATTTTAAGCAGCATGTCAAGCTGCTCTTGCGACATGGTGTCATGCTCTTCAATTTTCCGTTTATATTGTTTATAGTTTTCGAGCGCCTGTCTCATCCGCTCCAGCTTAAACGGCTTCAAAATATAGTCGGCCGCACCGTTTTGCAGCATAAGCTGGATTGTTTCTTTGTCTTTTGCGGCCGAGACGATGATGACGTCCACTTCGAGCTTTTGTTTTCTGATTTCCTGGAGCGTTTTAATTCCGTCTTTTTTCGGCATATATACGTCTAATACCACGAGCCCGGGCCGCAGATCTTTAATAAGCCTGATTCCCTCGTCTCCGTCAGCGGCTGTGGCGATGACGCTGAACCCCGAAACACCGGTGATAAATTCTTTATTCACCTCCTGCACCATCGGATCATCTTCAATAAGCAGCACCTTGATGTCCATCGAATGATTCCTCCCCCTTCATCGGAAATAAAATAGAAAATGCCGTTCCCTGTCCCTGCCGTGTGTCGACTTCAATAACGCCCATCCCTTTGTCGACGATTTGTTTGACGAGGTACAAGCCGTATCCCGTTCCTCCCGTTTTATTGACGGTAAACCCTTTTTCATAAAGGCGCGGGATGTGCTGATCGGAAATCCCGCTTCCGTTGTCTTCTATTAATATAGCAAGCACTTCATCATTTTGCTCGATACTGATGTCAATATGTTTGTCCTCCGTGTCCGCTGTTTCGAATGCGCCGAACGCATTTTCAATTAAATTGCCGAGCAGGACGACAATGTCATGCTGGTCGACATGCTCCGGAAATGCCGAGAAACTGCTGTTTTCATCAATTTTCACAGAAATGCCAAGCTCTTTTCCTCTTTTGATTTTGCTTAACAGCAGCCCCGCCGCAGCGTCATTCTGAATGGCCTGATGAAGAAAATCGGTGACGCTTTCTTGTTCTGATGATTCCTTAAAAGCAAGCTGGAGCGCTTTTTCTGATTTTCCGAGCTGAATGAGTCCCGCGATGGTGTGAAGCTTGTTCATATGTTCATGATTTTGGACTCTGAGCGCATCGACAAAATTTTTCACACCTGTCAGTTCTTCCGCCATTTTCGCCGCTTCCGTCCTGTCCTGAAAAATGGCGACGGCTCCGATGACCTTCTTTTTCATGACGATCGGAATTCTGCTGCTCATGATCACCTTTCCGCTGACTTGGATTTCTTCATTATATACGGCTCGGTTCCGCTCGACGATCTCAGGGAGCCGCGAATCTTTTAACACGTCCCAGATCAGCCTGCCATCGGTCTCTTGTCTGACATTGAATATCTGCTTCGCTTTTTCATTAAAAATGGTGATGTGATGCTGATTATCGATCGCGATGACGCCCTCATTCATCGAATGAAACGTAGCGGTCCGTTCCTCATACATTCTCACGATCTCATGGGGCTCCAGCCAAAACATTTGTTTTTTGATGTGGCGGGCCAGCAAAAAGGAGCCGGCCAGTCCGAACCCGAGCGCCAGCAGAACGATAAACAGTATTTCATGTTTCAGCTGAAGAAGAATTTCACCGAATCCGGGCAGCGTTTTACCGGCCAGAACGACGCCGATCTGATTCAAATCCCGGTCTTTGATGGGATAAAAAGCGCGGACGGCGGTGCCGATCTCTCCCTTTGCTTCGGAAAAATAAATGTGCTCGGCGAACGCCGCGGCTTCGTCCTCACCCCTTGAACGCTTTCCGATCATTGTGCTGACGGGATGTGAATAGCGAATATGATCCATATCCATAACGACGATGTAGTCCGCTTCATTGATGATCCTTATTTCTTCGACCGCATGGCGCACGTCTTCCCTTTGTTTTTTCTGCTCGAGGGCGCGTTTGACATCGGTCATCTCAGATACCGTCCGCGCGGTATTCATCAGCCGTTTTTTCAGCTCGCGCTCCTCTGTATGCTGAATATTGCCGATCAGCACGATGCCGACGATCAAAAAGGTAAAAAGCACGACGATATACGAAAGTATGGTGATTTTCCAGCGGATGGTGAGCTTTTTTTTCGTCATTGGCCTCTTCCTTTCCGTCTCTTTACGAAAACGGCCCGCCCGATTATGCTTGTTATAGAAAATGGCGGAGGGGGTTTTCGATGAAAAGCTTGCTGACTTGTCTCAGCCTGATGGTACTCGGTATCGGAACCGCTTTATTCATCGGCTTTCATGATCGTTTCTCAACGGAAGAACCGTATTATGATGACGAACAGGAAGGCCTGAAAGATCAAATCGTTTTCAAATTCAGCCATGTCGTTGCTGAAAACACGCCAAAAGGGCGGGCGGCGAATAAGTTTGCCGACCTTGTCTATCAAAAGTCCGGCGGCACCATTAAAGTAGAGGTGTTTCCAAACGGGAGCCTCTATTCAGATAATGAAGAAATAAACGCCCTTCAAAACGGGGACGTGCAATTCATCGCTCCCTCCACCTCAAAGCTCGGATCACTGTCTCCCGAATGGGGTGTTTTGGATCTGCCGTACGCGTTTACAAACTATAAAGCCGTGCAAGAAGGCCTCAACGGCAAAATCGGCACACGCCTGTTCGCTTCATTAGAAAAGCATCATTTGAAAGGACTGGCGTACTGGACGAACGGGTTTAAGCAGCTCACGTCAAATAAAGGGCCGATCTTCACTCCGGACGATTTGAAAGGACAGGCGCTCAGGATCATGCCGAGCAGCGTGATCGAAGACCAGTACCGCCTGCTCGGCGCGCACCCGCGGCAGGATTCCTTTAATTCCACGTTTCAGCTCTTGGAAAGCAATCTCGTAGACGGAGAAGAAAATACGATTTCAAATATCTATTCTAAAAAATTTTATAATGTTCAAGATTATTTGACAATCAGCAATCACGGGTACCTCGGTTATGCCGTGATGACCGACGAGCATTTCTGGAATTCGCAGACAGAAAAAACGAGAACCATCTTAACGGAGGCGATGCGAGAAACGACGGAGTGGAACGAAGCCTCCGCTGAGAAAATGAATAAAGACCAGCTTGAAGAGATAAAGAAGAATTCATCCATTCATATTCATGTGCTGAGTAAAGCGGAAAAGAACACATGGATGAAACGCCTCGACCCGATTTACGAACAATATGAACAGGTGATCGGCCGCGGGCTTGTGCAGGATTTGTTATCCTTGCGCCGCGAGCCTTAGCAGGACCAATACGCCCATCTCCGTTTCATCCCTTTTCCCGCCGGGGAAGTAAATAGGGACAGATCAAAAAAGGAGATGGAGACATGTTTACACATACGAAAAAACTGCAGCATCCGGCTAAACCGGATCGTCCTGATCCGCTGTTTGCAAAAAAGATGCAGGAAATTTTAGGGGGACAATACGGGGAAATATCCGTCGCCATGCAATATTTGTTCCAAGGATGGAATACACGGGGCAATGAAAAATATAAGGATCTTCTGATGGATACCGCGACGGAAGAAATCGGCCATGTCGAAATGATCGCGACGATGATTGCGAGACTGTTAGAAGACGCCCCGCTGGCAGAGCAGGAAAAAGCGGCTGATGATCCGGTCATCGGGTCCATTTTAGGCGGCATGAATCCGCATCATGCGATCGTGTCAGGACTCGGCGCAATGCCGGAGAGCAGCACGGGCGTTCCGTGGAGCGCAGGCTATATCGTCGCAAGCGGAAACCTTCTGGCAGACTTCCGCGCCAATCTGAACGCCGAATCACAAGGAAGGCTTCAAGTCGCACGCCTGTATGAAATGACCGATGATAAAGGCGTGAAAGATATGCTCAGCTTTTTATTGGCCCGCGATACCATGCATCAAAACCAATGGCTTGCGGCCATTAAAGAATTAGAAGAACAGGAAGGTCCGATCGTTCCTTCCACATTCCCGAAGGCGCTGGAAAAACAGTCATTCTCCCATAAGCTTATTCATTTCTCAGATGGCGGACAAAGCGCTGAACAAAATTGGCTGAAGGAAACAGCGCCGGACGGAGAACCATTCGAATACGAAAAAGAACCGAAAGCGCACGGCGAAATAGCTAAGCTGGATCCCGTCCCGCCGTATGTCCACAACACGCTTCCCGGACGCGAGTAAAGACACAAGCCCAAAACAAACTGTTTTGGGCTTTCATTATGCCTTCAGAACCGTCCAGTCCGGTTCGTATCGGATGTCCGGATGATGTAACAGCTTATAAATGACAGGTTCATCCTCTTCGTACAGCATCACTTCTATTGAGAGAATCGCAGCCTTCTGCTCGTTTTCTTCGTATATTCGGTCATGTTCGTTCTCCATAAAATCATCATAGACCTGTCTGTTCTCCCAAACGCTGATGATCTCTGCGATGAACAGGCCGTCTGCGTTTTTCCGCCACCCGCCGGCCTGTTTGACGAAGCCATTTACACATGATAATGCTCCCCACCTTGACTGTGCTTGCGCAAATGCTTCAGCGTTTGCAGCGTCTGTTTCACATACAATCTTTTTGATCAGCATGACCGTTCCTCTGTGATGACTGTTTTCGCATGCGCATGCTCGACACAGAGATTCACGGTTCTGACGTAAGAGCGGGTGCGGTGAATCGTGCCTTTCGGGATGAGCAGGCTGTCATTTGCTTTGAGCACTGCGGTTTCTTTGTCCTTAAAATCAATCAGCAGCTCCCCCTCCAGAACGATGAACCATTCATCTGAGTCAGGGTGATGGTGCCAGTCATATTCTCCCGTAAACACTGCGAGGCGCACACAGTGGTCATTGATCTCCGCGATTGAAAAATTGTCGTGTTTTTCTTTGACTTTATTGGCGATAGCGAGCAAATTCAGCATGTCAGACACGAGTGAAAAACCCCTTTTTCATTTAATTGTATCGCAACGGCGGCTCAGATCAAGATTTTCCCAAAATAAAAGCGATCCAGCTGATGCGCCGGATCGCTTTTGATCTGCAGGTTGTCTGCCTTTATGCTTTTATTAGCTGCTTCGTCTGTTTCCGCCTTTTTGGCCGATTTCTTTATAAAAATCTTTGTCATGATTTTTGCTTGTGGCTTCTCCGCCTTTTTGGCCGATTTCTTGATAGAATTCCTTGTCATGGTTATTGCTTGTGACTTCTCCGCCTTTTTCACCGATTTCCTGATAGAATTCTTTGTCGTGATTTTTGCTTGTGGCTTCTCCGCCTTTTTCACCGATTTCCTGATAGAATTCTTTGTCGTGATTTTTGCTTGTGGCTTCTCCGCCTTTTTGACCAATTTCCTGATAGAATTCTTTGTCATGGTTATTGCTTGTCGCTTCTCCGCCTTTTTTACCTGCTTCTTCTCTGCTCATTTTGTTATTATCTTGTGCCATTTTTGAATTCCTCCTTTAATTGGTGTTGGTTGTTGGTTTCCCGATTTCAGAACTGCTAAACAAAGAAAACACATTGAATGTGTTTTCGGGTGGTTTTTTATTATTCTGTATCCTTCATGCGTTTTAGAATCCGGCGTTTTTTATAAAGCATGATGCCTGTTTCCGCGATGCTTTCTAAAGCTGAACGGTTGGCGGACGCGCCGAAGATGATGCCTGCGGCCGGAACCATTTGCAGCAGTTTTTTCGCGGCGAACGTATCGCGGTAGCTGTAAACGACTTCCCGCCAGCCTTGGATTTGCGAGGCGACGCGCTGATAGGCGCGGTCGTTTTGATCATATTGCCGTAAATCTTGCAGGATCGCTTTTTTTCCGATGACGTCACTGGATGCAAGCTGAAGCAATTTGACGATAAACACGCGTTCTTTTTTGTCTTTCGGATCAAAGCCGTAAGCAACCGCGATATCTTGCAGCGTCTTTAAGGACAGGCCGAGCATCGCCGGAATGTCTGCCGCCAGCGTGAATACACCGCCGACTCCCGTTGCGGCTCCCTGCACCGTCGCGGCCTTTACGCTTGTACGCGCTATGCCTTCTGCGATTTCGTCCATGACGGCAAGCGGCGCATTGCGGATGTCGTGAAGCGTTTGACATGTACCGTGCGGCAGCCTTTTTTGAAACTTTTTCATGATGCGCTTTTCTGATGTAAGGTACTGTCCGCCTGACTGAATAAACGTTCCCGTTTCATCGAGAATGAGTCCGATTTTCCTCTGAATAAATTGCGGTGTCAGCTTGTCCAAAAGCTGAAACGGCAAGCGGGTGAATGTTTGCCAGAACATCACCCTCTGCTGCGCCTTTTCCCATTTTTGAATGTCTCTCAGTTGTCTTTCCAGGTCTGTCCGCTCTTCTGTCACCCGTCCTGCACGTCCTTTCTGATTTCTTTGTTCATAGTATACCTTTATGGCGTTTTCTTTTTACACCCGGCCGGATTTTTTATCCGGAAAACATTTCATTGTTTAATTTCCTTCAAATTCTATATATTGTATAATTCTGAATAATACGATTGAAGGAGAATGTTGAATGCAATGGATTTATTTAAGTTTAGCGATCATTTTTGAAGTATTGGGTACGGTCAGCATGAAATTATCAAATGGATTTACAAAACTTGTCCCAAGTATTTTATTATTATTGTTTTATATCGGCAGCCTTTGTTTTCTTACTTTGACTTTGAAATATATAAGTGTCTCCATCGCGTATGCGGTCTGGTCGGGAATGGGGATCGTGCTGATTTCCATGATCGGAATTTTTTTCTTTCATGAACAGTTCTCTGTCATAAAAGCTGTCTCTGTTCTTCTGATCATCATCGGTGTCGTTTCCTTAAACTTTATTTCTGAAAGTGAAACGTCATCAAACGGCATCAGCGTTCATACGGACAGAAACAGATGATGAAAGGGTTAAAGGTTCTCTTTCTCATTACAGATATTGGATTTATCGTTTATTGGATTGTTACTTTTTTTGAGTGGATTCCAAAAAACATGGTGTTTAAAGATTATGATAACGCCATGATAATGGCCTGGAACTGGTCATTCTTTCCCTTAGATATTTTCATTTCGATAACCGGGCTGTACAGCTTGTTTCTTTATAAACGGAAACATGCGTTATGGCGCCCTTTCGCATTAATATCACTTGTGCTGACCTTTTGTTCAGGCCTGCAAGCGATTGCCTTTTGGGTATTTATCGGTGATTTTGATCTTATGTGGTGGGCATTCAATCTGTACTTGCTTCTTTATCCTTTATATTTTATTCGGAAATTGCTGGTCTCTCATAAAAATAGCTGTCATTCTTTTTGATGAGGCGGTTTTCTTTTTCTTCAGGCGGGAAACACTTTTCATAAAGGAGTGATAGACATGCCTTGGTCTATGAAGGATTATCCGCAATCATTGAAGAATCTCGAGGAACCTGTGAAGAAAAAAGCGATTGAAATCGCGAATGCGATGATAGATGAGGGTTATGAAGAAGGACGGGCCATTCCCATTGCGACAAGTCAGGCGAAAGAGTGGAAAAAAAACGCTTCTAAGGAAGAAATCGATCAGCTGATGAAACACGATGATGAAACGAAACGCGGAAATTGAATCGGAATAAAGGAAAAACCCCGCTCTCAAGAGAACGAGGTTTTTCTGATTATAAACCGTAATAATAAGATAGTGTGGTGACTGAAACGTAGCCTGTCGCTCCTGCATACGTGACTTTCAGCCATTTATTAGAATTAGTGTAGTGGCCTTGAACATATTCTCCGGTTACCCAAGAACCTGTAATTTTTTTACCGCTTGAGAATGTTGTGATCGTTGAACAGCTGACCTTAGAGCATGAGCGCATATTAGCACCGTAAATACCGACTGTACCCCCGCTGGCTAAAATGGAAACGTCCGGTTCAGCTTTAGGTTTGAAAGCTGCTGCTGATGCAGAGCCGCCAAAAGCGAATAAAGAAACAGCAAAAATCATGGCTAAAGAAATGATCGACAAACGACGTACCAAGAAAATTCCCCCTCTTTTATCATATGGCTGGAAAGCTTTCCTGACGTTATTATACTTTTTTGCCCGGGAGACTGAAATAAGTCTAATGCTCCAACTTCTTTTCTTCGCAAGTGGCCATGCCGATTCTTTATTTGATAGATAACAGCGGTTTATTGGACTGGAATCACTGATATATCGTTGATTCAAACGTTTATTCAGAGCGGCCGGAGTTTTTCCGGAGGTCATTTGAATGGTACAGAAAGGTTTTATCTTCCAATGGAAAGAAACATTATTATTCTATTTACCCGGGAAAACGGAGGAAATACAGCGTCTTTTTCTCAAATCAGTTGGGCGGACAGAAAGTTGTGAAGTGATATGGGCAAGTGTCCTCTTTTCACCTTTTTAAAAGAACGCTCCACACATTCGCGCATGATCGGACGCGGAAACACGCTTTGCGAACGGCATCGCTTCTTTCCCGGAACGATGCCGTTTTCATTTTCGGACCTTTCTTCGGCGGGATACATATCATAGATAAAACAGGGCATCAATGTGCCGGTTTATTGAACATAAAGAACTTGACATCTCATAATAGCGGATTTATGATGTAGATAAAATAATTTGCATCTAGGAAACTTTTTGTTATTTAGCTAAAAATCTATCGGAATTTAGGTGAGACATAATGAGCAAAGACATCTCAGCACAATCACTGCAATCAAAAGCCGTGCAGGATGCACTTGACGGCAAAAGCAAGGGATTCAAGCGGCTTCTGCCTTTTTTAGGCCCCGCCTTTATCGCGGCGATTGCCTACATTGATCCGGGAAACTTCGCTACGAATATCTCAGCTGGTTCGAAATATGGGTATATGCTGCTGTGGGTCATCCTCTTTTCAAACTTGATGGCTTTTTTAATTCAAGTTCTTTCCGCGAAGCTCGGCATTGCCACGGGTAAAAACCTTCCGGAAATCGCCAGAGACCGGTACCCGAAATGGGTATCCGCCGGGCTGTGGATACAGGGTGAACTGGTAATTATGGCAACTGATCTGGCAGAATTTATCGGGGCGGCGCTCGGGCTCAACCTGCTGTTCGGCATACCGATGGTTGAAGCGGCCATTATCGCGGCGATCGGATCATTCGCGATTTTAGAGCTGCAGCGCAGGGGTTACCGGGCGCTGGAAGCGGGCATCGCCGGACTTCTGTTTGTTGTGGTGATCGCCTTCGCTCTGCAAACCTTCTTTGCCAAACCTGACGCCGCCTCCGTTCTCGAAGGGCTGTTTATCCCGAAAATTGACGGAATGGACAGTGTGCTCTTGGCAACCGGGATACTCGGCGCAACCGTGATGCCGCATGCCATTTACTTACATTCCGCACTGACACAGCGCCGTGTCGTCGGAAAAACGGATAGTGAGCGGAAAAAGATTTTTAGATTCGAGACGATTGACATACTTATCGCGATGGTGATCGCCGGGGCGATTAACGCAAGCATGCTCATCGTCGCTGCCGCGCTTTTCTTCAAGAACGGGCTGTATGTAGAAGATTTAGACGTGGCTTATCAGCAATTCGGCCACTATATCGGACCGGCTTCAGCCATTCTCTTCGGGATCGGGCTGCTGGCCGCAGGGCTTTCAAGCTCTTCTGTCGGCACATTGTCAGGCGATATTATCATGCAGGGCTTCATCCGTTACCGTATCCCGCTTTATTTGCGGCGTTTCATTACCATCATTCCGCCGATGATCATCATTATCTCGGGGGTCAACGCCACAGAAGCGCTCGTATGGAGCCAGGTCGTTCTTTCATTCGGCATCGCCTTTGCGCTCGTGCCGCTGATTATGTTTACAAGCAACAAACGCCTGATGGGCGCCCTGACGAACCGAAAATGGGTGACGGCTCTCGCCTGGCTGATTGCGGTTTTGGTGATCGCGCTTAATCTGTTTGTGATCTACGATTCATTCCGTTAGAAAAAAACCGGCCATAGCGGCCGGTTTTTCTTTTGGCGCCGGGTGCCGTTCGTATCTTTTTCCGGGCGTTTTTGGTATGATAGAAGAAAAATCGGAGTTTTGCTTATGTCAGTATTTATCCTTTTTTATCTGTGGATTGTGCCGATTGTCATCGGCATCTTCTGTTCTCTTTTTGCTTATCGGACAACGGGTAAGAAACGTCTGATTCCCGGCTTTTTGATGATCGCATTAAGCATCGTTTCCTTAATCACGGGGCTCTGGATCGGCGGGGTGAACTATCATGTGTTCATCGGGGGCATGTTTTTATTCGGTACGTTATTGGCCGGCTCCGCCTTCCCGTTTTTCTTCGCTCTTTCACGCAAACGAAAATAAACAGGCATGCCGCCTGTTTATTTTTATTCATTAACCCTGAATTATAAACCGCTCCGATAATGTGATTCCGCCTCAATCAGCCTGTACATGTGTTATATAGGCTTCAGCCCATGTCCCATCATCGAAACTGCAGCCAAAATGAATCCTGCTAAAGAAGATTTTGAATTATAAGAAAAATACTGTATGAAAATCCTATTTACCCCAAAAATACCTATTGATAGAATGGTATCTGAGAGGGGAAAATGTTCAAAGCGGATAATAAAGGTCCCGCCTAAATACATAGTCTTTCATTTCTCTCTACACTACATTTCTAAAGGAGGATTTCCCATTAGACACGCAGCTAAAGGCATTCTGTTTGCCGCATCTTTAGCCCTTGTAACTACTACTTTTGTCCCCGCATCCTTAGCTAAAGAAAATCATAATAATACTGCCAATGCCACTGGAACGACCAAATCATTTTTTTATCAGACTGATACGCAATTTTCCTACGGACTTAAAGCACAAAGCGATGCATCTGTGTCAAAACCAGTCAAAGATGTAATCAGAGAAGTGCTGAAAAATAAAACAAAATTATTCAATCTTGTTGAAAAATTAGCAGGAAAGAAAATAAGAAATGAACTTGAATCCGTTTTCAATCAACACATAGAACCGGTTTTAAAGAAAATGCTGAACGAGTATGTCGCCTTAAGCTGGACTGACGTGGAAAAGAATCTTTATCTTTCACTTAAAAAGTCCGGACTTTCTGACAGCCAGGCTAAAAACCTCGCTCATTTGACAACTTTAGCAATGAAAGCATTTTAAAATCATTCATAAATGATCATCAGGAAAATACGTATGAAGTAAATGCAAAGTGCTGTTAGATTCACTCTAATAGCACTTTTTCATTGGAGATGTCACATGACTGTCTTTTTTACTGTTTTGCTCACTTTCTTATGCTGCCTTGTGATTTCATCTCTTATTTTTATGATTCTATTAAAAAAAGAGATCGTGGATACACCGCCAAACCGCTTAGCTCATGCAGCATTCATCGCACTTATTGGATTCTCTCTGTTCTTCGCTGTGACTGTCCCCAGCCTGATTATTTGTTTTGCAGCTGTAACAATACATCATTTTTTCGGAGAATATATCATATATGGTTCACTTTCAGACTTATACATATTTTCTGTCGTCGTCAGTATTTTAGCTTTAGTTTATATGCTTATCCTTACGGCAATTGTAAAAGGAATGACTCATGTTTTGACATTGCCTGCTTGGTCAGCCTATATCCTTGAATTCATTTTTGCATGGGCTGCTGTTTACTTCTCAATTCAATACGTTTCCAATCATATCATTGAGAACATATCTATATTTCAAGGTGGAGAAGTGCTTCTTTCATTGTTCATCACTTTCTTATTTTCGGGATTGGATATCCTTTTTACTAATTTGGATAAGATCACAAAAGAGAAATTAGGCTAAGGGGGTAACAAATATGAGGATCATGACATATATATCTTATTTTTCTATTTCTTTAGTTTTGCAGGTGGTATGGCTGCTATTAATAAAAGATACTCCTAATATATTTCTGATAGATATGATTACGGTGTCCTTCTTATTCACCCTCTTTATGTTCATCTTAGATCAAATTTCCCAAAAAAAGCGGACACATTAGGGACTGTTTTTTAATAATCCTCGGGCTTCTCTTTCGTTTTGAAATGATTCCGGATCTGGGGATGTTGCGGCGAACCGTTCATTAATGAATAACACCAGCCTCTGTAAAATACTTCTCCTTTTATATAACATCCTGACTTTTCCGTCATATATTCAAACGAAAAAACTGCAAAAGGGAGTAATGAAACATGATATTGTTTATTGGCAAGTTCATGTTGCTCTTTTTATTCTGTTCGCTGGCATATTATTTGTTTAAAATTGTTTATTACAATATAGGGAAGAACATTGCGCTTAAAACCCCGAAAGGGACAAAGACAAACCGTACGGCACTTGTGTTTGTCAAAAATGGAACTACACTGAATGATGGAGATTACTTTATGATCGCTGTTGTGACCGCTCTCTGGCTGTTCTTGAGATGAATTGCACTGGTCCTTCACGAGTTTTTTGATCAGCCATCGCTCGCCAGCTGTGGCTTTTCACAATCTCCGTTTCCGTTTAGGGCGGCTATATGCAAGCCAAGTCGCTCAACAAACAAAAAAAATAAACAGGCATGCAGGCTGTTTATCAAGGTCGAAATCTTCTCGATAGCTCCTTTGTTTTTCCTTGAATGATTGAAGAAAGGCTTAAAAATGGACGGCGTCTTTCTCATGCATGCATAGTTCAAGAAAACACTTCACAGCAAAACGGAAAGGTGAACGCAATACACTCAGCGGTTAAGAACCATATGAGGCTGCGTATGTTGATTACTGGATAAGAAAAAGAAATCCCCCAGTCTTAAAAGGTGGAGGTCAAAAATTGGAGAACACTTAAATATTTATAGCTTTTTCAGCGATGTGGAAAGTTCCAGAATCACTCATTTCAGCAGTATAAACATTTGTTACACTTAATAATCCAGTAAAAAGAATACCGATTAAAGCGGAGCTGATTATAACCTTCTTCATGATATAGCCTCCGTAACCTTAAGTATTTGTGTTTGGGCATGTATGGTTTTCTTTAAAAAGTTTCTTCCCTCTGCATAGTTTCTCTTCTCAAAATGAAAGTCACCTAATTGTTCAGTTAGCTCTGCGAAATCAGACTAAAGGCGTTTCTCTTCTAAGTAGCCTAAGCTTTGTTTCACTGCTGTTTCATTATATTCTTCGTATAATGAATTAATGATTTTTAATTTCGCCAAATATTCTTCTTCATTAGAAGTCCGAGCACGATTTAAAGCCGTTTCATAAAAGAAACGTGCTTCCTTGGCTTTATCACATTGGTACAGGACATTTGCCATCATATATAATGATCTCACACCATACACTGTATCAATATGTTCTTTCACGTCTATTGCCTTTTTGAAATTCTCTTCAGCAGCAATCAAATTTTCCCCTCTTAAATAAACTAAGCCTAAGTTATGAAAGATCACTCCGATAATCCTTTTCACTTTTTCCTCATCCAACCCACGGGCGATACTTAATGCTTCCCGATAATATGATTCTGCCTCCGTCAGCCTGTACATATCGTACATGTTAGCACCGACCATCATATTACAGCCAATCACTTTCACTTTGTATAATTGATTTTTTTCAAACAATTGCTTGGCTTTTTTCAAATGATTGAGGGAAACAAAGTGCTGATCAATTTGATAATAGGCATCAGCTATTTTGTAATGAAATTCAGCTTGCTCCATTTCATCTGATACAGCATTCATCTCTCTCTGCTTTGCGATAATAGCCTATCGCTTCAACATACTCTTTATGATCAAATTCATACATTCCACGAAAAAATAATGAGTAATACTTCAAGAGGCCTGTAAGTCTTTTTTGCGGCTTTTCTATTTTTTCAAGCAGTTCGTCGACTGTTGGGCGATCTCGATATCTGTCTTCCGGCTCCAAGGAATCTAACATCAATTGGTGACGAAAGCACATCAATGAATAAAAGACAAGCAAATCCTGATCCTCTTCCATCTCCTCTATTTCCTGTTCGACTTCAGCCTTTAAAATCTCAGCATCAGGCACACTGAACTGGCGAATCATTTTGTACCATTCATTGATCTTGACACCAACTTGGGACGACGGCAAAACTTGATCCATATATACCTCTCCCTCTAATCACTATTTTTGTAATATTATAACTATTTGAACATAAAGTGAAAACGAAAAAAAACCGCAATTTACTTTTGCGTCATACTCACCTGATTAACTTGTTTTTAAGACACAGGGAAATTATACCTCAACATAAAAATACTGTATAAAAATACTATTTACCCAAAAAATACCTATTGATAGAATGGTTTCTGAAGGAGGTGGAAAAATATTCAAAGCGAATAATATAGGACTATCCTAAATACATAGTCTTTCATTTCGCTGGCAGATTACATTCCTAAAGGAGGATTTTTCATTAAACACGTAGCTAACGGTATTCTATTCGCCACATCTTTAGCCCTTGTAACTGCTTCTTTTGTCCCCACATCCTGAGCTGAAGAAAACCGAGATATCACTACTAATGCCACTGGAATTACCAAACCAATTTTTTATAATAATTGATAAGCCGTTTTCCTTTTAGCTTAAACTGGTTTTAAAGAAGCTATTAAACGAATATGTTGCCTTGAGTTGTATTGACGTGGAGAGAATCTTTATCTTTCACTTAAAAAGTCTGGACTTTCTGACAAGGCTAAAAGCCTCGCTCATTGGACAACGTTAGCGATGAAACATTTTATTGTTATTCATAAATTATTAGGAGGAAAATATATATGAAGAAGAAAGTAATCCCTGTAGTTTTAAGCGCAACTCTACTTACATCATTCTTGGGTACTTCAGGTGCTTTAGCAGCTGAAAACAGAACCACAACTCCTGTACCGGTAACGAAAACTGCACCAGGTACTATTCCAACTGGAATGCCTGGCACTATTCCAACCAAAGCGGCTCTCAATGGTGACTACCAAACCCAAGGTGTAGTTTCGTGGTCCTATAAGGCTTTCAGAGCTGCCTGCCGTTCAGGTGGATGGCTTTTATCAAAAGCCTTAAAGCCATTCTCCCCTAAAGCTGCGGCATGGATTAGAAAAAACTCTAAGAAGGTTGCCGACATTATGGATAAAGGTGAAAATTGGGGTGTAAAACAATTTACAAAAGCTTTTAAAGCTATCGGAGCTCCTACAGATGTAGCTACCACTTTAGCTAAATTCATTGTTGCTTTGATTTAACATATTTAAAATTTAAAGTGCTGTTAGATTCACTCTAATAGCACTTTTTCATTGGAGGTTAACATGGCTATCTTTATTACCGTATTGCTCACCATACTATGCTGTCTTGTTATTTCATCTCTTATTTTTATGATTCTATTAAAAAAGGAGATTGTGGATACACCACCCAACCACTTAGCTCATGTAGCATTCATAGGGCTTATTGGATTCTCCCTGTTCTTCGCTATAACTGTACCTAGCCTAGTTATTTATTTTGTAGCTATAACTGTAAATCATTTTTTCGGAGAGTATATCATCTATGGCTCACTTTCAGACTTATACATATTTTCTGTTGTCGTAAGTATTTTAGCTTTAATTTATATGCTAATCCTTATGGCAATTGTAAAAGGAATTACTTATATTTTTAAATTACCTGCTTGGTTAGCCTATATACTTGAATTCATTTTTGCATGGGCTGCTGTTTATTTCTCAATTAAATATGTTTCCAGTAATTTCATTGAAAACATATCTATATTTCAAGGTGGAGAAATTCTTCTTTCATTCTTCATAACTTTCTTATTTTCGGGCCTGGATATACTTTTTACTAATTTGGATAAGATCTCAAAAGAGAAATTAGGCTAATAAAAAGAAAATCAGGCAATTT
>NZ_CP089436.1:3696481-3826459 GCF_021228595.1 Bacillus sp. FCW2
TCATCTCAACCTCATCTTGAGGCGACTTTTTCAGTATAACATTTCAGAAAGTTGCTGTCAAATGTTTTTTTGTTTTTATTTCTTCGCCGCTGTGAGCTTTTTGTTGAAGCGCATCAGCGACGTTTAATAATATACCATGCCTATGATTCAGCGTCAACACTTTTTTTGAAAGAATATCCTCGATGATATACTTCCTGCCCTTTGGTCTCTATTTGAGATACTTCAACAAAGCCTTTTTCCGTCAGGTAATCAAGCATGACACCAAGATCTTGGGTGAAGTGCAGCAGTTCAGGGTGCTGTAGCAATTCTCCAAACTGCCACATTTCTTTTTCTTTCATCACTTGAAAAAGGTGCGCAGAACCGATTTCAGCTTTTGAATGGATGAGAAAATCATTTGCTAAGAATAATAATTCGAGCCTTTTCTCCAAACTTTCGTGACTCTCGACAAGTTCGGAATATAACTTATATACCTGCGGCTCAATGTGACGGACCTGGTTCCAGACTGTCGTTTCGGGATAAAACCCCCGGTCAATCACTTCTATGCGGGCCAAGTGGTGAAGAGCATGCACTACCGCATAATATGCATCCAGAAAATGATCAGCTTCAAAAAACGCTTTTCCTTCTACAAATCTTCTGATCAGCTTGCCGTATTCCATTCCGATCTTTAATTTCCGCTCGGCGAAAGGAAAAGTGCTGAGCCGGTCATTGAGTTCAGATATATATTCATTGCGGTCAAACAGCACTTTGCCGTTGATGATCCAATCTATGACTCTTCTATTTGTCCCAAGCAGAATCCATTCCTGAAGCAGAGCATCCGTTACAATATGTAAAGAAGCGGTTTTTTGTTCGAATTCATAATGCTTTATAAAAAGAGGTTCATCAGCCTGTTTGACAATGACAAGCATGACCGCATCAAAGTTATCCGTGATGGATGATGCTTTACTCCTTCTCTCAATCATAAGGACGGCCAGCGTATCGGGATGACTTGCTCTTTCTTGGTAAATTGGACGGAGAAGATTGTCCATTACGATTCCTCCAATGCGATTGTTTCACTAGCTATTGTTTCTACATTTCTATGATAAAACATGAAAGTCCTTTTTTCTAAACACATTGCACTATTATAACAAATTTCCTTTCAGGTGCCATATTTATTCTTCCCTTTTCTTACGAAAACATGAAGAATATGCCATCTGTTTTGTGCTATAGTTAAACGAGAGGGGGATGGACATGGCGAAATACTCAAGCAAAATTAATAAGATCAGAACGTTTGCGTTAAGTTTGGTTTTCGTTGGGTTTATCATTATGTACATCGGGCTGTTCTTTAAGCAGTCTGTTTTGCTTGCCAGCTTGTTTATGATTCTCGGCCTGCTGTCGATCGGGCTCAGCACCGCCGTTTATTTTTGGATCGGCATGCTGTCCACAAAAGCGGTCCGGGTGATGTGCCCCGCTTGCGAGAAAGAAACGAAGATTCTGGGCAGAGTGGATATGTGCATGCATTGCAGAGAGCCGCTTACATTGGATAAAGGATTGGAAGGCAAAGCGTTCGATGAGTCTTATAACAGAAAAAACAGTGTAAAATAAACGAAGCTGACCGTATCAAAGCGGTCAGCTTCGTTTAGTGGTTTTCTTTTTTGGAACATTCTTGGCAGACGCCGTAAATCTCCAAACGGTGGTGGCTTACCTTAAACCCCGTGACGTGAGCCGCAAGCTGTTCCACTTCGTCAAGCCCGGGATAATGGAAGTCTACGATTTTCCCGCAGCTTTCACAAATGGCGTGATAATGGTCAGAGGTGACAAAGTCAAATCTGCTGGACGCATCTCCGTACGTCAGTTCCTTTACAAGCCCCGCTTCCCGGAATACACGCAAATTGTTATACACTGTCGCAACACTCATATTAGGGAATTTCCCTTCCAAGGCTTTATATATATCGTCCGCTGTCGGATGTGCCATAGAATCCACGAGATATTCCAGAATGGCATGACGTTGAGGAGTAATCCGGACTCCCGTATCCTTCAACGTGTCTAAGGCTTCTTTTAATTCATGTGCAGCCATCCGTCATGCACCTCTCTTCTAAAAAAGATTCTTACTTTATAATGTTTATAATTAGTGTACATCTTTTTCCGGTCTCCTGTCAAATGTAATCTGAAGAAAACCCCGTGAGTTCAGCATTTGTCCATTAATTAGACGCAATTTGTTCCAATTCGCGAAGCGCCTCGGCAACGTGATCTTTCACTTTTACCTTTCTCCACTCCTTCACAAGACGGCCTTCTTTGTCTAACAAAAAAGTAGATCGCTCGATACCCATATATTCTTTCCCAAAATTCTTCTTCAGCTTCCACACATCAAAAGCTTCCGCCAGTTTGTGCTCATCGTCAACGAGGAGCTGGAAAGGAAGATCGTGTTTTTGCTTAAATTTTTCATGTTTATCACGGCTGTCAGGGCTTACTCCGATGATAACCGCATCAAGTCCCGCGAAACTTTCGTGCTGATCACGGAAATCACATGCTTCCGTCGTGCATCCGGGTGTCATGTCTTTCGGATAAAAATAGAGAACGACGTACTTCCCTTTAAAATCCGTCAATGCTACTTCTTCCCCGCTGTCATTCACTAATTTCATATCCGGTGCTGTTTGTCCGATTTCAATCGTCATTTCTTATACCTCCGGGTTTTTTATTAAGCGTATCCAATTCACGTTAAGATTACAACCGTTATCCTCCCGCTCTTTTCTGGAAGCATGAACCGTTGTGCTTGCAATGAAGCATGCTACAATAGAACATGATGTAAGGAGATATTAGGAGGGTCATTTTTTGTATACAAAATCAGTTGAACTTCATAAGGAAGCGTTAGAGCATATCGTCGGAGGCGTGAACAGCCCGTCCAGATCCTATAAAGCGGTAGGCGGCGGTTCACCCGTTGCGATGGAAAAAGCGAACGGCGCTTATTTCTGGGATGTAGACGGGAATCAGTATATTGATTATTTAGCGGCTTACGGCCCGATTATTACCGGACATGCCCACCCGCATATTACTCAAGCAATTAAAACAGCGGCTGAAAACGGTGTGCTGTACGGGACGCCGACCAAACATGAGGTCACTTTCGCCAAAATGCTGAAGGAGGCCATTCCTTCACTTGATAAAGTACGATTCGTAAACTCAGGCACTGAAGCGGTAATGACAACGATCCGGGTTGCACGCGCTTATACAGGCCGGACAAAAATCATTAAATTCGCAGGCTGCTATCACGGCCATTCTGATCTCGTACTTGTCGCTGCGGGTTCCGGTCCGTCTACGCTCGGCACCCCTGATTCCGCCGGCGTGCCGAAAAGCATCGCCAATGAGGTGATTACCGTTCCTTTCAATGACATTGAAAGCTACAAAGCCGCGCTGGATAAATGGGGTTCGGAAATTGCAGCGGTTCTCGTCGAGCCGATCGTCGGCAACTTCGGCATCGTTGAACCTGAAGAAGGATTTTTAGAACAGGTAAATGAATTGACCCATAAAGCGGGCGCGCTCGTCATTTATGATGAAGTGATCACGGCGTTCCGTTTTATGTATGGAGGCGCGCAGGATCTTCTTCAAGTGAAGCCTGATTTAACGGCGCTCGGTAAAATTATCGGGGGCGGCTTGCCGATCGGCGCTTACGGAGGCAAAAAAGAGATCATGGAGCAGGTTGCTCCGCTCGGCCCGGCATATCAAGCCGGTACGATGGCCGGAAACCCGGCATCTATCCTATCAGGCATCGCCTGCCTGGAAGTCCTGAAGGAAGAAGGCGTTTATGAGCGGCTTGATGAGCTCGGCGCCAGACTTGAGCAAGGCATTCTCGCCCATGCGGAGACACATGGCATTACCATCACCGTCAACCGTTTAAAAGGCGCGCTCACGGTTTACTTCACTGATGAAAAGATCGTCAATTACGAGCAGGCGGAAAATACGGACGGAGAAGCATTCGCCAAGTTCTTCAAGCTGATGCTTGAGCGCGGCATCAATCTCGCTCCATCGAAGTATGAAGCTTGGTTTATCACAACCGCACATACTGAAGAGGATATCGACGCCACTTTACAAGCCGTTGAAGATGCGTTCAGACATATGAAAAAATAACTGCTGAAACAAGCGGGAGCCCGGGGCTTCCGCTTTTTCTTTTTGTCCGATTTGTGAGATAATGGTTTTTTCAAAAAAAGACCTTGAATAATTGGTATGATCCCTGTATATTACTTTATTGTTTAGCAAATCAGCCGACAGGGAAATGTAAGTGTCAGCCGTTCGTTCGGCACATAATTTATTAGAGAAAGGAATGCACGCACAAACCAATGAAACTTGGTGCCCGCATTTTTAAAACAGGGATTGCGATTACGCTCGCGCTCTACTTAGCATCATGGATCGGACTTCCGTCGCCGATCTTTGCCGGGATCGCAGCTATATTTGCCATACAGCCCTCTATTTACAGGTCTTTTCTTATCATTATTGATCAGGTTCAGGCAAATATCATCGGCGCTGTCATCGCTACGGCATTCGGACTGATTTTCGGACCGAGTCCGATTATGATCGGATTGACCGCAGTGATTGTCATCACGATCATGTTAAAACTGAAAATTGAACACACCATTTCGATTGCGCTCGTGACGGTTATCGCAATTTTAGAAACACCGGGAAACAGCTTCCTGACGTTCGCTCTGATACGAACAAGCACCGTTATTTTAGGCGTGCTGTCTTCTTTTATTGTGAACCTTGTGTTTCTTCCGCCGAAATACGAAACGAAGCTGACTCATCATACGGTTGAATATACCGATGAGATCATGAAATGGATCAGGCTGACGATGCGCCAGTCCACGGAACACTCGATATTGAAAGAGGATATTGAGAAGCTGAAGGAAAAGATGATGAAGCTTGATCATACGTACCTTCTTTATAAAGAGGAGAGAAGCTACTTTAAGAAAACGACGTATGTAAAGTCGCGCAAGCTTGTATTGTTCAGACAGGCGATTATTACGGCGAATCGGGCGCTTGATACGCTGAAAAAGCTGCACCGCTATGAAAACGAGATTTATCATATGCCGGAGGAATTTCAGGAGACGCTGACAGAAGAAATTGATTATCTGCTACATTGGCATGAAAGGATTCTGATGCGGACGGTCGGCAAGATCAAACCGCATGATGACGATGCTGAAGAAAGCATAAGATATAAACAGCTTTTGACGAAGTCTTTCTTGAAAAATCAGCAGAACTGCGAGGATGAACTGCTTGATTACAATATGCTCAGCATTATGGCTGCGGTTGCGGAATACCGCGAGCAGCTGGAGCATCTCGATACATTAATTACGAGTTTTCAGACATACCACCCGAAAGACAGCGAATTAGAAACAGACGAAGAGTAACCCGGTGCTTCCGTAAAACCGGGTTTTTTTGCATTCAAAAAAACTTATGCCGCCCATTCGGACGGCATACGTTTTTGTATCAGTTCAAATTCTGAATCGTAAATAAGTGTCTGTACTGGCCGCCTTGGGCCATTAATTCCTCGTGCGTGCCGGTTTCGACGACGGCGCCGTTTTCCATGACGACAATTTTATCCGCATGCGTAATCGTGGACAGCCTGTGGGCGACGATAAAAGTCGTCCGGTTTTTCGCAAGCTTTTCCATCGCTTCCTGAATGTAGTGTTCACTTTCAAGATCAAGAGCCGATGTCGCTTCATCCAAGATTAACAGCGGCGGATTTTTTAAGAATACACGCGCGATAGAAATCCGCTGTTTCTGCCCGCCTGACAATTTGACGCCCCGTTCGCCGACTTTGGTTTCGTAGCCTTCGGGGAAGTTCATAATAAATTCATGGGCATTTGCCGCTTTCGCTGCCGCAACCACCTCATCCAGAGACGCTCCCGGTTTACCGATGGCGATATTTTCACGAATTGTCTCACTGAACAGAAACGTATCCTGAAGCACCATTCCGACTTGATTGCGGAGGCTTCTCGCTTCATAATCGCGAATATCTGTGCCGTCAATCAGCAGGCTGCCGCCGGATACATCATAAAAACGCGGTATGAGGCTGACAAGCGTCGATTTTCCGCCGCCGCTCATCCCGACGAGCGCGACGGTTTCCCCTTTTGTCACCTTTAAGGAAACGTCCTGCAAAATCGTTTCTTTTCCTTCCTCATAACGGAACGAGACATTTCGGAATTCAACTTCGCCCTTAATGCCGTCAGCTTTTACTGCATTCGGTTTATCAGTCAGTTCATACGGCTCGTCGATAAATTCAAATATGCGGTCCATCGAAGCGATCGACTGGGTCAGCGTCGTCGATGAGTTGATCAATCTTCTGACCGGATTGTACATTCTGTCAATGTAGCCGACGAACGCAACCATCGTCCCTACCGTCAGGGGACCGTTTATGACAAAATAACCCGCAAACGCGATAACAAGCAGCGGCGCCAAATCCGTAATGGTATTCACGACTGCAAACGTTTTTGCGTTCCAATTCGTATGACGGATCGCTCTGTCCAGAAAATGTCCGTTTTTTTCATCAAAATTGGCTTGTTCATAATCTTCAATGGCAAAACTTCTGATGACGGGCATCCCCTGAACTCTTTCGTGCAAATGTCCCTGAACTTGGGCGAGTGCCTGAGAACGCTCACGTGTCAGTTTTCGGAGGCGGCCGTAAAAGTATTTCACTGAAATTCCGTATAACGGAAACAAAATGACAGATATCAATGTCAGCTTGACATCGAGTGTAAACATAATACAGATGACGATCAGCACCGTCATCATATCAAGCCAGATATTCATCAGTCCCGTTATGACAAAGTCTTTTGTCTGTTCGACATCATTTATCACCCGGGAAATGACTTCGCCCGTTCTCGTGTTGGCATAAAACCTCAGGCTCAATTTTTGAATATGATCAAACAATACCCCCCTGATATCGTAGAGCACCCGGCTGCCCGTCCATTGCGCGAAGTATTGCCGATAGTACTCTACCGGGGGGCGCAGAATTAAAAACAGCACGAACATGATACCCATTATCGTAAATAGCGATGATGTTTTAGCGCTTGCCGTTCCGCTCCCTTGAATAATGTCATCGACCACGTATTTTAACAGAAGCGGGAGAGCCAGCGGGATGGAGAATTTTATGATGCCGATTAACACTGTGATAAAAATTTGTTTTTTATAAGGTTTTACAAATTGCATATAGCGTCTGATTACGCCCACACTTTATCCCCCTCTCTCTTTAAGGCGTGTGAGCCCATGTGAAAAACCTGTTGACACCCCAACAGGTTTTTTATTGTATTCTTTATTTTGTATAGCGCAGATACCGTTCATACCACATATCAACAAATTCCGGAGCAAACGGTCCTTTCCGCTGATGAATCCAGTGCAGCAGCGTATTCAGATACTCCTTCAGAATGCTGTCGATCTCTTTAGGGTAATTCATTGATTTGCGGTGGTCATCGTATTCATCCTCGTCAAGAATGTTATACGTCATATCCGGAAACACCTTGACATCCAAATCGTAATCAATATATTTGATGGCCTCTCCGTCATAAGCGAACGGCGAGCTGATGTTGCAATAATAGTGTACCCCGTCATCTCTCAGCATTCCGATGACGTTAAACCACTGACGGGCATGAAAGTAGCAGATCGCCGGCTCTCTCGTCACCCACGTCCGTCCGTCGGATTCCGTCACCATTGTCCGGTCGTTGGCTCCGATGATACACAATTCCGTACTTTTTAAAATCGTCGTTTCATTCCAAATTCGATGAAGCAGCCCGTTATGCTTATAGCTGTGAATTTGAATGGTTTCTCCTTCCTTGGGATATCCCATATTTCTCCCCTACTTTCTGTAAAGCCCTGCAGTCAATGCAGCCGCAATTGCTTTCCGACAAGTCTTTTCACTATTATAACGTTACGAATTAAAAAATGAAAATAAAAGAACCACTCCGCTTCCGGAATGGCACATTCATTTCTGCACATAGGAAGACGGCTTTTCCGTGCTGCGATAAGACTGGATGACTTGCTCTGTCTGCCTTTGGAATAACTCCTGTATGCCGGCCAGGTCTTTTCGCTTTGTCGCAATTTCGTCCTGTACATTGTCCAGCTTTGCATCTCTTTCCAGACTGATGAGTTCCGCTTCCACCTGCCGGCAGCGGTCAAGTTCTGACTGCAGCTCGAGAAGCTGATCCATGATTTTCATCTGTTCACTTACAAGCTTTTCAAACTCTGACATCGGGTTCCTCCTTAGGCTTTTAGGTTGATACTCCTTACCATTTCGATTTTCCGCCGGAAAACCCTTTGACTCATTCTGTAGAGGAATCACAAGTTTTGTCGTTTCGGCAACAGAAAAAAGCACTTCCATCCGAAGATGAAGTGCTTTTTCGTTTCAGTGATTAGCTGTTTTGCTGTTTGTTTTGTTCAGCAGATTGGTTTTGCTTTCTAACCTGCTGCGCATCAGTTTCACTGCCGAATTCAGTGCCGAATTGACCCTGACCGGAAGCTGATTGCTGGTTTTGTCTTTTCACCTGCTGAACGTCTGTTTTGCTGAATTTTGAGTTTGCCATTGTTATCACCTCCACGCACTATAGAATGCGCAGGAGACGATAAGGCTATTCATCTTTTTTAAAACTTATACGAGCAGAGAGCGTCCGCCGTCAATTATGATGGTCTGACCGCGGATCATGTCCGCTTTTGAAGAAACTAAAAACTCCACCGTATCGATCATATCTTTAATTTCGACCATTCTGCCGGCCGGCGTATTTTGGCGGGCATCTTCCAGCAGTTCATCTCTGTTAGGGAAATGCTTCAGCGCGTCCGTATCAATCGCTCCGCCTGACACCGCGTTTACGATGATATTTTTCGGAGACAGCTCAACCGCCAGATAACGGGTTAACGATTCTAAAGCGGCTTTTGAGACACCGACCGTCGTATAGTTTTCAAGATAGCGGATGCTGCCGAGCGAGCTGATGCTGACGATGTGGCCGCCTCCGTTTTTCTCCATCATCTTTGCCGCTTCCTGGGCGCAGAAAAGCAATGCTTTCGCATTGATATTCATCGTCCAGTCCCAGTGTGTTTCTTCGAGTTCCATAACCGGTCTCAGCACGCCTGAAGCCGCATTATTGACGAACACGTCCAGTCTGCCGAATGTTTCGTCAATCTGGCGGAACATGTCTTTGATTTTTGCCGGCTGGCCGACATTGGCTTTAATGACGAGCGTTTTAACGCCGAGTTTTTCAATTTCTTCGGCGGTTTCTAATGCCGCTTTTTTACTGCGGGCGTAATTGATGACGATGTTGTATCCTTTTTCCGCGAGTCTGATGGCGGTTGCTTTCCCGACGCCGCGGCTGCTTCCCGTGACCAGTGCGCATTTATTTTGTTCCATTTTTCCTCAGCTCCTTGCTGTGTATAGTTCTTTTCATTCAACAAACAATAAAAGCAATATGTGTTGAAAGGGGTCTTTTATATGTATGTCGGACGTGATATGGGCGAATTGGCCATGATGCCCAAAAAAGATTGGAAAGATTCAGAGCTCGCCTATTTCCATCATGCCTTCCAGCAAATTATGCCGTATTTAAACGAAGAAGGCCAGTCCAAATACCGGGAACTGATTCAGGAAATCGAAGCCCGCGGCGGACTGAAACGGAATGAAGCGGATTACGGCCACGGCACTCGCGTCAGCTATGACTGACGCTTTTTACAGGCGGCCGCTTTCTTCCGCCATTTTCCATATCTTTTGATGGGAAACGGGAAATGCGTATTCCTCGAGCTCCTCTTTTGTGACCCGTATGAATTCCGTTGTATCCGACACTTGTTTTACTTTACCGAAAAAGACCGAAATATTCCAGACGAGATGGGTGAAAACATGCTCTACGATGCCTTCCAGCTCCCCGATTTCAGCGGTTGTTCCCATCTCTTTTTCTAAATAGGTTTCAAGCTGCTCTCTCTCGGTTTTGATTCCTTTCTGGGTTTCGGTATTCGGAAACTCCCACAAGTTGGCGAGCAAGCCTTTTGGCGGCCGTTTATGAATATAGACATCGCCTTGATCGTCTGTCAGCACAACGGCTGCCATTGTTTTTATTCCGGGCTTTTTCTTTTTGCTTTTAACGGGCAGCTCCCGCTCTGTCCCTTCCGCAAATGCCGAACAGTGCTTTTGTACGGGGCAAAGCAGGCAGGACGGCGATTTCGGGGTGCAGATGATCGCGCCGAGCTCCATTAAACCCTGATTGAATTCAGATGGTTTTTCATGAGAAATGAAAGCGGATACCGCCTGTTCGAAAATAGTTCTCGTTTTAGGTTTTGCGATATCGTCCCATATGGAAAGAATTCTCGACATGACACGCATCACATTGCCGTCTACGGCGGGAATCGGTTTGTTGTATGCGATGCTGAGCACGGCGCCTTTTGTATAAGGGCCGACGCCTTTCAGTCCGCCAAATTCCTTTTCCTCGGCAGGGACGACTCCCCCGTACCGCTCATGCACTTCTTTTACGGCACTTTGCAGATTTCTTACACGGGAGTAATAACCTAGCCCTTCCCAGGCTTTGAGCACTTTTTCCTCATCGGCTTCCGCGAGCGCCGAAACGGTCGGAAATTGCTCAACAAACCGCCGGAAATAAGGAATGACGGTTTCTACGCGCGTCTGCTGCAGCATCACCTCTGATACCCACACCCGATACGGGTCCTGATTTTCTCTCCACGGCAGAATTCTCTGTTCTCTTTCGAACCATGTAATTAAGTCCTCGCGAAATTTGTCTATATCTTTTTGTTTCATTTTTTCTTCAAGTGCGTTCATATCTTCTCCTCAGATGTTTCGGGTTCCGCTTTTCTTGACACCGTATTTTGGTGTAAACTTAGGGCACGTTACGATAATATGTTACATTAAATAGTGATAAAGAAAAAGCGGAAACATATGAGAACGGCGGATAAACGCCATGATTGGGCAAACAGAAAATGGGGAATATCTTATAATGCGAAATATGCGGGCGACTGATTTTTAACGCCTGCTAGGAGGTCAACAATGGATACTGGCACTCACGTTGTCATGGGTATCGCGCTTGGCGGAATCGCAACTCTTGATCCTGCCGTCGGCATGCACACCCCCATGTCTCAGGCAGTTATGATCGCCGCTCTTGCCGGCTCTCAGGCACCTGATATTGATACCATATTGAAGCTGAAAAATAATGCCGTTTATATTCGAAATCATAGAGGGTTCACGCACTCCATTCCCGCCGTTTTATTTTGGTCCGTTCTGATTCCGGGTATTTTGTTTATGTTTTATCCGGAAGCGAACTTTTTGCACCTGTGGCTGTGGACGCTTCTCGCTGTCGTTTTGCATGTGTTTGTTGACATTTTTAACGCGTACGGCACGCAGGCCATCCGCCCGTTTTCGAGAAAATGGATCGCTCTCGGTTTAATCAATACCTTTGATCCGTTTATTTTCGTCAGCCATTTGGCCGCGATTGCCGTGTGGTATCTCGGAGGTCATCCGGGCGTGACATTTCTGATGCTTTATATCATCCTCGCAGGATATTACGCCGTCCGGTTTTTGATGCAGCTGCGGATAAAGCGAAGGCTGCGCGAGATGATTGAAGAGGAGATTGAAACCATCATTATTTCGCCGACGATGAAATTCAGGCAGTGGCGTATCGCCGTGACAACGGCGCATGCCTTTTATGTCGGCAGAAGCCTTGACGGCCATGTCGTGATATTGGATACATTCAACCGCGTGCCCGTTCCGGAAACCGATGTGATGAAGGCCGCGAAACAGGACGAAAATATTGCGGCCTTTCTTTCCTTTTCCCCTGTTTACAGGTGGGAGGTCGATACCTTTAAAGATCATTATGAGGTGCGCTTTATTGATTTGCGCTACCGGAGCAAAGGCCACTATCCTTTTGTCGCCATCGTCCACCTCAGTCATGATTTAGAGCTTCTCTCTTCTTACACGGGCTGGATTTTCAGCGAGGAAAAACTGCAGAAAAAATTAAAGCTCGGCTCTGTTTAAGAGCCGGGCTTTTTTTGTCTTCTCACATATATAGCGGCAAACACGAGGCTGATCACCGATAGAGCGGCCGCGGGTTTAAAAAACGGCGGGTAATACGTTAATTGAATATCGTTTTTTCCTTTTTGCGCTTTAAATCCGATAAAGGAATAATCCGCTTTTTCAATCTGCTCTTTTCTGCCGTTTATCTTCAGCTCCCAGCCTTTTTCATATGGAATCGGAAGCATGATATACGGCGCGCGGGTTTTGTTATCATACGAGATATGAAGCGTATTTCCGCGCCAGCTGAGATCGGCCGGCGGTTCTTTTTCCGCTTTTCGGTATGCGCTTTTCAGCGTATCGTACCGTTCTTCATAAAGCGCCAGTCTGTCAAGCTGATACGATCCTTTCGGCAGACGGATTTGGATGTTTTTTGTTTTCGGCACTCTCACAGTAAGATCGTTGACACCTGTTTTGTAAATGGATTGATTCGATTTTCTCGTTGTCGTGTAATCGTTCACTTTTAATGTAAAGCCCTGGTCCTTCGCTTTATTCTTCAAATAAAAGCTGACGTAATAATCGCCGCCGTCCATCTTAGCGGCTTGCGGCTTAATGATCAGGCCGCCGCCGTCTTCGTTTACCGTCAGGATGCCGTTATGATAATCGCCATGTTCGGCCGCTACCTCTGCATGGCGGATCATATTTTTCGCCTCAGGCGCTTTTTTCGTGTTGGTTGTGCTTGATTCCATGACGATCCCGTCAAGCATTGCCCGTTCCCTGGCAAGGGCGGGCGCTTTTTTCAGACCGCCCTCGTTATATACGCGATCGGCTGTCCGTACGAACGGAAGCATATATTGATTTTGATAAACCGCATAATGGGATGATTCCATGATTTTTTTGAACCCGTACGGCACGCCGGCCTCGTTTGTTTTTTCCGTCATATAATATTTTCCGTAAAGCAGGCTGTATAAATTAGCCCTGTTTCCTAATGTCGCATAGCGGCTGACGCTTTCTCTGCCCATGTCAATCCGGAGGTCGTTCCAGTAAAAGGACAGCAGATTGCGGTTCAGTATGCTTGAGTATACGCTGAATCCGTTGAATCCGTATATGATCGGGGTGTTATTGAAAACACCGTTCATCCAATCTAAACGGGCAAACGGATCAGGGTCTTTTGCTTTCAGACGCTGAATGAGCTCTGATTGCTCTTTGCCTTTATAGTCAGCACCCGTCATAAATGTATGCGATACCGTATAAATCTTCCCGCCTTCTGATAAAGCATATTTTTCATATGTATTAGCCGTAAGCACCGCCGTAAGCAAAATGACGGCATAGACGGCGGGCACCGCGCCTTTCAGTCTTGTCTTTGCTGCGAAGAAAGCGGCTATGGTCAGCACCAGAAGAAGAATGACGGGCAGATTGGCGTGATCAGAAATATCCAGACTGTACCGCCTCACCTGGCTCCAATAGAGCAGAACGACGAGTACGGCGGACATCAGCATACTCTTCATGCTGATGCCTGAAAGCCTAGAAAGCCCGGCTGAAACCGTTCCGGCAATCGTGAAGCACAGGACGTATTCAAACCTGTTCTGCGGAGCTGAAAAACCGTTAAAGGCACTTGCCGCAAACGGACTGAAGTGAAACACAATATACAGCAGACTGATTCCCGCAAACAGCCGGAACAAGCGGTTTTTGTATAAAGAAAATGTAAATAGAAAGAGCAAAAAAGCCGCCGGCAGGATGATAATCCGGCTTGAAAATAAAATGTTGTCGGAAAAATCAAGCCATGCAATATGCTCTGAATACGGCGGCCGCAGATTATGAAGGTATCCGTATACGACAGGAATAAAGGAAACTGCGCTTATGCCGAACCCGAGAAGACCCGACAGAATAAATATCCTGCATTGAGTGAGTCTTTTCGCCTCATTGCCTTCAAGGGGGATCACCCACCTGAATAAGATATAAATGCCGATGAAAATCAAATTAATATACGCAAAATAAAAGTTGTTGATCAATGTCAGCGCACAGGCGAAGATAAACCACGCCGGCTTTTTTTCCCTGATGATTTTTTCCGCGCCGAGCACGAGCAGCGGCAGCCACACCATACTGTCAGTGAAAAAGTCCCAATATACCTCATGCCGGAAGTAGATAATCGAGACCCCGTACAACACGGCGCCGGCAAAAGCAGGCACCGTCCGTTTGACGAAATAACGGAACACACACGCCGCCGTGAATATGATAAAACTCTGCTTGGCGATGCTGATAAAAACGGAGGCCTGCGCCCAGAACAGCGCATCAGCCTCGCCCGTCAGCTGAATAAGCTGCAAAAAGCGGACAGCGGCGGAGATAAACAGGAATAGAAAAGAAGTAGAGAAATAATAGCCGAGCTGACTGTACACTCCCCCGCCCAGTCCGAACGAATAGCTGTAAAACAGCCTGCCGTTCATATATTGATCAAACAGCAGCTTTTTGAAGACCGCCATTTGGGCGATCCCGTCTCCAGACCCCGTCATATAGCGGCCTGCCGACCACTCTTTTAAGAAAAAAATATGAGCGGCTGCCGCAGCCAGCACACAGGCTGCCGGCAAGATCCATTTATTTTTTTTCATACAACGTCCCCAGACCCTGCGCACAGCGGCGGCTGTTTAATGGTTCCACTTGCGCTTTTTTGTATAATTCGTTTCATTTTGTTCTCCATACGTTATATTCGCTTCTTTAATTAAGTAGTGCGGGCGTTTTTTTGTTTCATAGTAAATCCGGCCGATGTATTCTCCGATGATGCCGAGACTCAAAAGCTGGATGCCCCCTAAAAACAGCACGGCGGAAATAATGGTGAAGTATCCGGGTACGGACACGCCGTGTGTCAGAATATGAACAAAGGTCGTTACAATATAAACCATCGACAGAAGCAATATCAGAATACCGGTGAAAAAGCACACCCTCAGGGGCTTGTTGTTGAAGGAGACGACACCGTCCATTCCGTAGTTGAACAGATTGCTGAATGACCATTTGGACGTGCCGTTCTTCCTTTCGACATTTTCATAAAATACGATTTTCTGGTCAAACCCGATCCAGCAGAACAGCCCTTTCGAGAAACGGTTCCCTTCACTCAGCTTCAAAAGGGCATCAACGGCCTGCCGGCTCAGCAGGCGGAAATCTCCGACCCCGTCACGCAGGTCCACTTCGACGGCTTTGTTGATAAATTTATAATACAGGGAAGAAAGCACGGAACGCACGGGGCTGTCCCCTTTTCGGTTGCGCTGCGCGATGACTTGGTCATACCCTTCTTCATAGCCTTGAATGAAGTCTTTCAGCAGATGGGTCGGATGCTGCAGATCGGCGTCCATCACGATTACCGCTTCGCCCTGCACGTGTTCAAATCCTGCCAAAATGGCCGCTTCTTTCCCGAAGTTTCGGGAAAAAGATATGTATTTGACGCGATGGTTTCTGGCGGCCAGTTCTTTAATCTGCTGAAGGGTGTCATCCGCGCTTCCGTCATTGATGTAGAAAATTTCATAGTCATAATGAATCGTCTGAAACTCTTTTTTTAAAGATTCATGGATGAGCTTGACGTTGTTCCCTTCATTGTAAGACGGAATAATAATTGAGATTAACCTTTGTTTCATGAAGGCACCTTCTTTGTATTATTCTTTTTTTTAGGACGGCCTTAAAGGAATTGTCCGCAAAACTTCAGTAAGGCTTTTCCTTTTTTTAATGACGTTTAAACCCTTTTTTTGTTACAGGGAAAGAAATTTTTTTCTGCATATGGTTTATATTTTGTCATGTTTTTCGGCAGATATGAGAAAAAAAAAGAAAAAGTCTGTACGCGGGACAGACTTTATTGCTGAAGGTATTCGTGAATCAAATGGCTGACGATGCGCGGTTTTTCGTGAATGACCCAATGTGAGGCATCGTCTATAAAGATTAAGTCGCCGTTTGGAATCATCCGTTTTGTTTCCTTGGCAAGCTTTTTGCTCAGCGCGCGGTCATTGACGCCCCATATTAATCGGTACGGAACGGGCATTTTAAGCGGAACGGCAGGGCCTAAACCGCCGGCTCTGATCGCCCGGTACCAGTTCAGCATCGCCGTGAGCGCTCCTTTTCTGCCCCATGCTTCTTTGTAGCTGCCGATATCTTCCCGTGAAAAAAGCGCCGGGCGTTCGGATAAGCCGATCGCGTGATCCAATACGCGGTAATTGTCTTCAGACAATCTCCGTTCCGGCTTTTCCGGAAGCTGAAAGAACGCGATATAAGAGCTTTTCTTCCACTGCGGCGGGTAGAACGGTGTGACCTTCCGCATAACCGCCGGATGCGGGATATTGACCGTGATCAATTTTTCTACGTATTGCGGCCGCGTGGATGCCAAATGCCAGGCCACGGCTCCTCCCCAATCGTGTCCGATGACGACGGCCTTGTCATCTGTAAAATGAGTGATCAGCCCGATAATGTCGTCTCTGAGCGTATCAATGGTATAGTTTTCAATGCCCTCCGGTTTGTCACTGAGATTATAGCCGCGCTGATCAGGCACGACAACATGGTATCCGGCATCCGCCAGCGGTTTGATCTGACTCTTCCAGCCGTACCAGAATTCCGGAAATCCGTGCAGCAGCACCGCCAAAGGACCGTCTTTCGGACCGGCTGAAGCCGTGTGCAGCGTCACTCCGTTTGTTTCGATCATGTGAAACGTAATGTCATTCATCGATTCTCCTCCCCGTTTGTTTCAATCTTCTTTCTGTTAAGACGATGATCAGTACGCTGATCGCAATCAACAATACGGCCTGAACGATCAGGGCGAACGGCTGAGTCAGCCGGATAAGCAGGCTGCCCGCAAATCCAGCTGCCGCCGAAATAAGGCCGAACAAAATCATGAGGAGCGCACTGAATCGATTTCCTTCTCTCCACTGCGACTCATCCGCCATAGAGCGCTTCGTCCGATATCCGTACAGGCTGTTGATCGACTTCGGCGGAAAAAATGTGACTAAAATGCCGGCCGCAGCCATCAGAAGGCCGCCGATCACCATTATCATATCCCTCACTCTCCTTTTCATCTTTTACGAAAGGAAAGGCGGAAAGTTTCAGAAAAAAAGCAGGCTCATTCGCCTGCCTGAATCTTTATTTTTGAGTTAAGTCGGCCGTTTTCACATAACCTGCTTTCCCGCCGTATGTGACGTACGCCCATTTACGGTCACACCCTCCGTCATGGCTGAACCCCCAGCCGAGCACATTGACGGTTTCACCCGCTTTAACGGACGCTTTTTTGCCGGTTTCCAAAGTCGGCGTATAAAAAGCGGTTTGTTTCGCCGTCACCGCCTTCACCGGCTGCTTCATCAGAAAATGCGTGGAAATATAGGCTTTGTGACCTTTGTAGTCAATCTCAGCCCAATCTGCTCCTTGAAGCCGTTTAACCTTTACGGAATCCTCTGAACGAAGCGTGCCGATAATCGACCCTTGTTTATTTGGTTCTTTGCGGACGTTAAGTTCTCCTGCTTTCACGATATATGTATCTGCTGCGGTGTCTATTTTTGTCTGGTGAACTGCTGCGGCATTCGCTGCCGGATCGAAAAAAACGGTGCCTGCGGCTAAAAATAAGCAAAGTCCTGCGGCCGGAATAAATGCGGTTAACCCCTTTTTCATGTTCATTGTGGTTCCTCCCCGCTATTTTATAAGTTATTACACATTTCCACATTCCGCGGGTCGTCAAACATGATTTTCCCATTTCTTTTATAAAAAGAAAAAACCGCCGGAATATATCCGGCGGGCGCACTGCTATGTTAATGCAGGAGGCCCCTGCTTTGATCCAAATAATGAGAAACGTCTTCCCGAACGCTCTGGAACATATGGAGCTTGCTGCCGTATGATTCGATCCATTCCTTGACGACGCGTTCCGTCATTTGCTCTCCTTGATACGGGCGGCCGGCTTTTGCGTAAGTCGCTTCGAAATCTCCCCATAAAAGCTCAACCCAAGTTCGCGCTTGCAAATAGCTGAGCATGTCATTTTTCTCAAGCAGCAAATTCGTCAGTTTGTCGATATATGTATTCATGTCTCTGTCTCCTTTCCTTGGGAAAACCTGCTGCTTTTACGCAGCTTGTCACAGGCATATACTAACTTTACGTCTTCAGTCCAGAAGGCGCAACCTTTTGATATTGGCCGAGGGGGAAAACAAATGGTCCGGAACAAGGCAAAAGGATTTCCTAATCAGAACAATAATAAGTTTGAAGGCGAACCGCGTGCAAAGGATGACTACGCTTCTAAACGGGCGGACGGTTCAATTAATTCGCACCCGCAAGAGCGCATGAGAGCTTCAGGCAGACGATAACACACACCGTAAGAGACCGGGAATGATCCGGTCTCTTTTTTGCGGAGAAAAACATTCTTTTGAGGTCATAACGCTAAATAAATTCCATAATATGTTAAATGTTCAACCGAAAGCCGGTAGACAAAAAAGGAGGGGTTTTATAAAATGAAGACAGTTTCAAAACGATTGCTGAGCCTTACCGCATTCTTACTGTCAGTTTCATTATTTGCTGTTTCAGCAGAAGCAGAGGGCAGTCCGCAGACATCTGTATCAAACAGCGGTGAGGAGTTTGACGCACATCTGAATCAGCCTGTACAAACAACACAGACATCCCCCGCTTATGAAGGAACGGGCCTCACCAAAAGACAGCTTGCACAAAACAGCAAAGCTGACATCAAGTCATTAAAGCCTTCCAGTATTATTGGGACAGACGAACGAATCAGAATTTCTCCTACAACATCATTTCCATATCGCGCGACAGCACAGCTGACCGTTACATACAGCGGCAGCACAAGCACTTACGGATGCACCGGTTTTTTTGTCAATGCCGACACGATCGTTACGGCGGGACATTGCGTGTATGATCAGAAAAACGGCTGGGCATCGAAAATTACGGCAGCTCCCGGCCGCAACGGGTCATCGTACCCGTACGGCTCTTATTCAGGCAAGACATTCTACAGCGTCAAAGGGTGGACAGAAAACGGTGACACAAACTACGACTACGGCGCAATCAAAGTAAACGGGTCGCCCGGGAATACTGTCGGCTGGTACGGCTACCGGACGACCAACAGTTCCAGTCCGGCCGGGCTTTCCTCAACCGTGACAGGGTATCCGTGCGACAAAGTGTCCGGTTCCATGTGGTCGGACAGCAAGCCGATACGTTCTGCCGAGACATATAAACTCACCTACACGACAGATACGTTCGGCTGCCAGAGCGGATCGCCCGTTTACCGCAATTACAGCGACACCGGCCAGACCGCCATTGCCATTCATACAAACGGCGGGTCGTCTTATAATCTGGGAACAAGGGTGACAAACAGTGTATTCGACAACATTCAATATTGGTCAAATCAATAAAGCTTTTGTTTTCTTGCTCGCCGCGGCCGTTTTATGCGGATGCGGCAAAGCGGATGATTCCGCCGACAAAAAAGCACTGCCCGTTACGCTCCATGTTGAGGATGCAGACGGTTCACCGGCGGCCGGTGTGACGGTCACCGTGATGAAAGCGGCGGAGTCAGATCATCAGCCGAATATAGACCGCGGAGAGATAATAGGCAAGACTGATCACCACGGCGATATTGCATGGAAAAGCGGCGCGAAAGGAACCTATGCCGTCGTTTTTGAAAAAGACGGGGTACCGGAAACCCGGAATATTTCCTTAGCTGAGAGTGATAAACATACGGTGATCAGCATTACATTGAAACACTGAAAAAAGCTTGCAGGCGGAATATCCCCTGCAAGCTTTTTGTTATCCTTTATGCACTTGGTATTCATAGACATCTTTCTTCTCAGACAGATGAGCGAACGTGGAAAGCACAAGGCCGAGAGCCGTCATCAGCGCACCGCCGGCAAACAGCCATGAGTAAGATCCCGTTCCCCCGAGAATCAACCCGCCGATCCAGGCGCCGAGCGCGTTTGCCAGGTTAAAGGCGGAAACGCTCACCGCAGCGGCGATTGTCGTGCCGTTTTCAGAGGAAGAAATAACCTTGGTCTGCAAAAGCGGCGGCGTGCCGAACGCACATGCGCCGAATAAAAATGTCGCTGAAACGGCGGCGGCTGGAAAAACGGCGATATAAGGGAAAATCGCCAAGACGCCGATCAAGCCGATCATCACACCGATCATCGTGCGCGTCAGCAGTTTGAGCGGCACTTTGCCCGCGAAGAAATTCCCCGCCACTCCGCCGAGACCGTAGGCGAATAATGCGCCTGTAATGCCGACTGTGCCGAACCCCGCTGAATCTCTTAAAATCGGCTCAATAAACGTGTAAGCGATAAATACGCCTGAGTAGCCGAGAATGGTGATCGCAAAGGAAAAAATCACTTGTTTATGCTTAAAGACACTCCATTCATTCATCAGCACCGGAATCACTTTCGGTTTCCGGTTCGGTACGACCAGCATCAGTCCGATCAGCCCGATCATGCCTAAAACGGAAATAATGAAAAAGACGGCCCGCCAGTTAAGGGCATCCCCTAAATAAGAGCCGAACGGGACGCCGAGCATCAGCGCCACGGTTAATCCGCCGTTCATGGAAGCCGCGGCGGCGGAACGTTTTTCAGGCGGCACCATTTCACTCGCAAACACCATGGCGATCGCAAAAAAAGCTCCGTGGATGGATGCGGATAAAATTCTGGAAATCGCCAGCACGGCGAAGTTCGGCGCAAAGACGCTCATCAGGTTGGCAAGGACGAAGATGCCCATCAACCCTAGCAGAACCGGCTTTCTCGGCAGCTTAACCGCGATAATGGTTACGATCGGGCCCGTCAGGCAGACGCTTGCCGCGTACGCCGTAACAAGCATGCCCGCTGAAGATACATGTATATGAAAGTCATCGGCAATCGACGTCAGAATACCCATGACAGCATATTCCGTATACCCGATGGAAAATGTGCAAATCATTAAAACAAAAATCATTAATTTCACAGATGGCTGTTTCATTTTGATATTCAACGCAAATCGCCTCCTTTTTATTTAAAAAAACAACGAATTCCATCTTAAAAGATATCAAAAATGAATTCAATCATTTTTTACTGAAAGGTTGAAACGAATGTGCCCGAAAAGAAAAAGAGGCCGGAACCGGCCTCTTTTGTTATTTTTTTTCTTTTAAAACGGAAATCGGCAGCGCTTCTTCCCCGTCAGACGGGGAAGATCTGTGTCCCCAGGCGAATACGCCGTTGATGTAATCAATGCGGAAAGTGTCATCAGAACCTTCTATCTGATACACCCCGCCGGGCCGAAAGTCTTCCGGGTTCAGCATGTAGGCTTTGGCCATCGTAATTTTCCGTTCAAGCACGGCCAGTTCATTTACAATACCCATCTGTTCCGCTTTTCGCGCTTTTTCCGTCAGTCCCGCAATTTCTGTCTGTAGTTCATGAGGCGTCATTTGACTGTATCGTTTGTCCATTTCAGTTTACTCCTCTTCCTGCAAGAATTGATCAATATCGTCAATCGAGAATCCTTTTCTGAATAAGTACTGTTTGACCTTCATTCCGCTTTCATAACTGCCGTCATAGCGGTATTTCCTGATCGCTTTTTCCGCATGAGCCTTCAGAGCTTCCATCTCGGCTTCATCATCATTTTCATACTCCGTCTGTTCCAGAGCGGCATTGATGACGTCGAAAGGGAAACCTTTTCGCTGAAGCTGCATCTGCGCCCGCTGTCTGATCTCTTTTGTGGACAGCTTTTTGTCTTTTTTGAGGATTTTGCCGATATGTTTCAGCGCTTCTTGTATTTGATCATCAAATGTAAACGCACTGAGCGTCTCCTTGATGGTATCGTCGTCTATTCCTTTCGCTTTCAGCTCGCGGAACAGGACGTCAGGGCCTTTGCCGTTTGTTTTTTTGTGGGTGCTCGCATAAGCTTCGGCAAATTCTTTGTCATTTAAGTAGCGGTAATCGTACAGTTTATGGATGACTTCAGAAATGACCATGTCCGGTGTTTCTTTTTTCTTCAGATGATCCCGGACTTCTTTTTCAGAGCGCATCCGGTATGATAAAAATTCTACGGCGCGATTAAAGGCTTTTTTCACGTCATCGCCATGCTGGATTTCAAGAATGTCAAGCTCGTCCAGTTCTTTCCCTTTCTTCAGGTCAAAACGCACAAGCACGTCCGCGTCGACGCTGAATGCATATTTCTCATCAAGAAAGATGTTGAAGCGCTCGGTATTTTTCTTTTGGGTCGATATTTTTGTAATAAACGGCATCCCGGTCTCCTTTCCCGCCCCGATGTTCAGGCGTTTTTCTTTTTGGCAAATGAGGTACAGTATATATATCAACGTGTAAGGAGAGATGGATATGAATATCGCGATGACAGGCGGCACCGGTTTTCTGGGCCGGCATCTGACAGGTGTGTTGACCCGCCGGGGACATCATGTCTATATTTTATCAAGAAAACAGAGAGAAACCGAACAAAAAAATGTGACATATGTTCAATGGCTGGCCGAAAACGCGGCGCCTGAGCGCGAGCTTCCCCCTATTGATGTATGGGTGAACCTCGCCGGCAAATCCATCTTTGACCGCTGGACGGACACAACGAAAGAACAAATCATCTCAAGCAGAATAGAAGCGACGAGAGAAGTCAGACGGATTATGAAGCAGCAGCCGAAAAAACCCCGGGCTTTGATTCAGGCCAGCGCCGTCGGCATTTACGGCACAAGCACAGAGAAAACGTTCACCGAACAGTCCGATACGTCAAATGAAGACTTTCTCAGTCATACGGCTCATATGTGGGAGCGTGAAGGCCAGAAAATTGAAGCGCTCGGCATCCGGACGGTATATGCCAGATTCGGGGTGATGCTCGGTGAAAAAGGCGCCCTGCCGCTCATGGTTCTCCCTTATAAACTGTTAGCCGGCGGCACCATCGGCTCTGGACGGCAATGGCTGTCATGGGTTCATGTGGATGACGCCGCGGAACTTATTGCTTTTGCGGCGGAGCATGATGACTTGTCCGGTCCCATGAATGTGACATCGCCGAACCCCGTAGAAATGAAGCAATTCGGAAAGACGATCGCAGGCGTCCTGCACCGCCCCCATTGGATTCCCGTACCGGAACTTTTTCTGGAGAAGGCCTTGGGAGAAATGAGCCTGCTGATCGTAAAAGGCCAGCGCGCCCTGCCTAAGCAGGCGCTGACATCCGGTTTTCAATTTACGTATGAAGAGCTTGATTTGGCTTTAAAGGATCTCTTATCTGCATAAAAACGGAAATAAAAGCCAATCCTATTGGTATTCTGTTTTGAAGGAGGGTCTTCTTTTATGGAAAAGAAGCGCGAAAAACATCAACAGGGAGCCAATCTGAAAAAAATGCAGGAAGTCCTTTATTCCGGTGAATTCAAAAAAGCGGAAAGAGCAGCCAAACGGAAATAAACTGAATAAAGATCGGGACCGGGCAGATACTATATTTGTTTGATATCACTTTTTTCAGGGGGCGATTGATATGGGCAGAAATCATACTCACAAAAACCGTGATAAAAACAAACAAAAACTTCCTCAAGTTCCGGATGCTTTGAAACGCGAAACAGACGGCACATATGAGGAATATTCAAGCGAGCTTGCTGATTCCGCTGACCGTGAAGCGCAGGCGCGGATGAAAGCCGCTGACAACAGAGCTAAAAGCAAAACCCGCTAATACGAAATCCCCGCCTCTGTATAGAGACGGGGATTTTTTTTACAGTTCGGTAAACAGGCTTTTTGCCGGCGTCCGTTCTTTCGCCTTAGGCTGTTCATCCGGATAGCCCGTTTGAATGATGGCGGCAAAGCGCTCATTGTCAGCAAGGCCGAAGTCTTGGTGCACCTGTTTGTCATACATAATGCGGCCGCTTTTCCAGACCATGCCGATGCCGTTTTCATGTGCGAGAAGCTGAAGGTTTTGAATCATGCCGCTCAGCGCCGCGAAATCATCGTTTCTCGTAAATTCATTTTCATCTTCTTTTAAGACGACCAGCAAAAATCCCGGAACGGCGCTGAGATTTTTTCTCATATTCCGCTCTTTTTCCTCGTTGAAATCATCTTTTATCTTTTTGAAAAATGAGACGTAGCTGTCCGCAAGCTTTGCTTTTCCCGCTTCGCTTGCTGCGTAGATAAAACGCCACGGCTCCGTCAGTCTGTGGTTCGGTGCGTAAACGGCCGTTTCAAGCATATCTAATATGACTTCAGAAGGTACGGTTTCCGGTTTAAACGACCGGATGGATCTTCTGTTTCTGATTGTATGTGCAAGACTTTCGTTTTGCTGTAATTGTTCGGTTTTCGGCATGCCGATTCACCTTCCTATCCAAATGAAAATGATTATCATTTATAATATAACGGATATGACCCGCTTTTGTAAACCGTTACGGAAGCTGAAAATTAATTGTTTCGGCATACACGGCCGTTCCCGTCATCTTGATGTTCATCTTTTCGTTATCTTCTGTAATCCTGATTTCCACTTTTCCGTCTTTCCCGATTTCCTGGCCTTGTTCAATCGTGAGGCATTCGGCTTCGGAGCCTCCGTATTGCCGCATATAGGCTGCCATGACGCCTGAAGCGGTTCCCGTGACGGGATCTTCGGTCGTACCGGAGAAAGGGGAAGAAAAATGGCGTCCGTGCAGATCACTTTCCGGATGAACGGTTTCCAGAGAAAACGGATGAACGCTCGCTTTCGGAAGATCGCGCAAAATAGCGGGGAATTGTGCGTTGTCCGGCACCATATTCCGTGATGCTTTAAGTGATCTCAGCGGAACAATCAGTGTCCAGATCCCCGTTGATCCGTAAACAATCGGCAGCTCGCTGTGAAAATCCTCAGCCGTAATCCCGAGCGAGGCCGCAAGCTTTTCTTTGTCGCCCGTAAACGGCAGAAATTGCGGGGGAGCCTGTTCGAGCGTGATGTATACCCGGCCGTTTCGTTCAGCGGCTTTTACGGGAAGAATGCCGGCTTTTGTTTCAATTTGATATGCCTGATCAGCCTGAAGCCTTCCCTTTTCAATTAATGCGTAAAGAGAGGCGACGGTAGCATGTCCGCATAAATTCATTTCATGGCCGGGTGTAAAATAGCGGATGCGCAGATCGGCTTCTCCGCTTTTACAGAGAAATGAGGTTTCATTGTACCCTGCCATTTCGGCGATCATCTGCATCTCTTCATCTGAATAATCATCTCCGTTAAAGACGATTCCCGCGGGATTTCCCAAATCCGGAATATCGGAAAACGCTTCATATTTAAACACGGTTGCCTGTTTCATTCATCAGCCTTCCTTTCACCTTATGATCATGTTATTCAGTATAACAGAGTGAAATTAGAATTTTTAGTCAATTATTCAAAAAAAAAGACGCCTTTTAACGGCGTCTTTTTTTGGTTTTTCCGATCAGGCGGGTGACGAGGATCATCGTGACGGACAGCGATCTGTTTTTGCGGTACGCCAAGTATTTCCCGCGCCACTCCGGTTTGTATTTTTCTTTAAAGGCCCGCAGCCCGCTGAAGCTGTACATATACCGGACGTTGTTGAAGATGACGGCCGCGATTCTTTCCGACCAGAAAGATGTAAAAGCCGTTCCTACGTTTGACAAAGGCGCCATGCCCATATTGAAGGTGGTATAGCCTTTTTCCTGCGCCCAGAGAAACAGACGGATGAAAAGCGCGTCCATAATACCGTTCGGCGCGCTTTTCCGATAACGCATCAAGTCGACTGATATCTCGCCTTCCTGATACATCGGCATCAGGTTGGCAAAAGCGATGATCTCCCCTTCCGCGTCTTTCACGTAAGCAATCGGCGCCTGTTCCAGATAATCCCTGTCGAAGAAACCGAGGGAAAAACCTTTCTCTTTTTTCGGACCGAGCCATTCGTCCGAAATGCCTTTCAGCTTGGCGATAAACTCGGAGGAAAACGGCGGTTCCCCGACATGGAACGTGTAGCCTTCGCGGTCAAATTTGTTGTTAATCGCCCGCAGCCCCGCTTTTTTCTTACCTGACAGCGTAAATGCCTCCATATCCACGAACGCTTCTTCTCCAAGCTTGAAGAAGTTATAGCCGAAGTCATGGTACAGCGCCAGATCTTCACGTTCGATCTGATAAAACATGACACTCAGCCCCTGCTTATGCGCTTCATTCAGAAATTCCTCAATCACAAGCGGAAAAGAGTCTCTCTGTCCTGACGGATCACCGAGCACGACAAGCCTTCTGGAAATCTGGCTGAACAATAAAAGCGCTTTTCCGTCGCTTGAGAAATAAAACCGCTTATCCCCGAGAAAGCCGAGATGGCTGAGGGCATTTCCGCCTTCTTCCGCCAAAAAGGACTTCAGCCGTTCAGGATCGGCCTCTTCTCCGATCGGCTTCGATCTTTTATGATAAAAGAACGTAAACACAAGGAAAAACAGCGGCACAACAATAATGGCCGTCATCGTGGCATATGTAATGTGCGAATTGTTATGGACGAAATAGTCGTGGCGAAGGAGCCGATTCATTTTATCCCAAATAAAGCCGGCAATGAGATTGTAGTTAAACAAGGCGATAATAAACAGAGCGGCCGCAAAAATCATCTGGCCGAGCGTATACGATGCCTGCTCTCTGATAAACTGCCGCTTTAACAGCACAAGCAATACGATGACGACAGGCAGAATAAAGATCGCGCTGATGTTCATTCCTTTTAAGAAACTGAACACAAAGCCGCCGACCAGCGCGGCAACCGCCATTGAATAAGAACGTTTCGTCCGTTTGTATAATTCAATCGGCAAAATTAATAGAATCAAAGCCGCGCTTAGCGATAACCCGTTAAACGCAAGGAGCGCCGGGCGCGGAATGTGCGGAATGACCGTCTCCCTGTCGATCGGCAGGGCGACGGACGCAAGCACGACGACTCCCGACACGAAAACCAAAAGCGACAGCGAACCGTAAAGCACCCTGATCAAGATAGCGCGCTGGAATACGAGAAGCACGTTCGTCGTTTCCACGGCAGGCGCCATCTTCGGATTTGATTCCAGCCGTTTAAGCGTATTTTCCGTTAAGTCCCCGGCCGCAAAGAACAGACCGAACACAAACGGGATAAATGAATACACAATCCGGTAGATGACGATGGATGTCACGACCGCCTCCTGCGGAAAGCCCATATTCTGCATGCCGAGCAGAAACAGAAGGTCAAACGAACCGAATCCTCCCGGCACAAGGCTGATGATTCCCCCGATGGCGGCAATGGCAAATACACCGAATACATGGCGGACATCCGCGTGAATCCCCATGACATACAGAGAATAATACATGACGACAGCCGCCGCAAACCATTCGGCAAACGATGCCCCGATGTAAGAAAAAACCGGATGCCTCGGTTTTGCTTCACCGTCTTCTGCGCCAGCTTTTTTATTGTTGATCCAAGCGGCGATTAAGGCCACCGGCACAATAAGCGCCACGCCGGCGATGACAGCCCACAGCCACGGTTTCTCACCTGTAATCTCTCCAACCGGCAGAACCCGGGCGATGGTCAGGATACTGAAGACGGACAGCCCGAGCAGCGCTGAGGACGTAAGCCAGGCGATGCCTGCGACGAGGCGTTTTACGTCATTCGTATGTTCTTTGTAAAGCATCGTCCGCAGCCCGACGCCCGCCAGACCGCCGAATCCAAGGACATTGTTAAAGGAATTGGCGATAAAGGAGACCCTGAATACTTTCCAATTCGGAATGTTGAGGCGAAGCGTCCGTTTCAGCACAAAGTCATAAAAGGACATCGCGCTGACGGCAAGAAGGCCGAGCAGAACGAGAATAAATAAATCGTAACGCTCAATCCCGTTAATAATGTACAGCGTTCGTTTAAAAGAAAGGTCTGTCAATTCCTTTTTGGACTGATAAATGACTAAAAGCAAAACTGCAATAGGAAATAATACTTTTAATATCGATAAGGCATTCTTTTTAGTCAGCAATGTTCTCTCCAATCATCATAAAATAGCTTATTTATTATAATTCCCCCAATAATCTCCAACATATTATACACTACCACCTCACATTCAAACAAAACTCGCCTGCAACTTTCTTTCTCTGATTAAAATCAGTAATATGGTATGCAGGAGTATGAATGAGGAAGTGAGACGATGGATTATAATCTGCATGATACAACGGTATTAAGCGGCGATATTTTTTCTCCTGAGGAACGGGATATTTGGGTGCTGTACATGAAAGTGATGACATCGGCGGGGCTCGGCGATGTGTCGGAGTGGATGAAGCTTGATATGAGCATGCCGCAAATGAAGGTGCTGATGCTTCTGAACAACCACGGGACGCTTAAGGTAAGTGACATAGCGGAGAAAATGGGCGCTTCCCTTTCAAATACGACGGGGCTCCTTGACCGTTTAGAAAAATCATGTTTCATTACACGCGCTCCGTCAGAAGAAGACCGCCGTTCAGTCGTCGTTCAATTAACGGAAAACGCGAAAGATATTTTCCGCAGCCTTTATCAAAAAGGACATGTAAAATTGAAGCGTTCATTGGAAACGCTGACCGCTGAAGAAAAACAAACGGTCAATCAAGGGCTTGCCATTTTGGCAAGAGCGCTTGATTCTTCCAAACAGGGATAGAGATGAAAAAGGCCTGCCGGTATCGGCGGCCTTTTTTTGTTTGACATTTAATTCACTCAAAGTGAATAATATATTTGAAGTGAATTAAAAACGGAAGGATTGATCAGTATGCCGGAGCCTTTGCAAACAGAAAAAAACCAGCGCCGGGCCATCACTCTCTTTACGATCGGTGTGTTCATGGCGGCGCTGGACAACGGAATTATTTCCGCTGCTCTGACGACGATTAACAGCTCTTTTGATGTTTCTCCTTCATGGGGATCTTGGGGAGTGACCCTTTACACATTGGGACTCAGTGTCAGTGTGCCGATTGTCGGCAAGCTGTCGGACCGATACGGGCGGAAAAAGCTGTTTATGATTGAAGTCGGGCTGTTCGGACTCGGCTCTTTGCTTGTCGCACTCAGTCAGAGCTTCCCGATGTTTTTGGCGGCACGGCTCATTCAGGCGCTTGGCGGCGGCGGAATTTTTATAATCGGGAGTTCGCATGTGCTGGCCGTGCTTCCGAAGGAGAAACAGGGGAAAGCTCTCGGGCTTTTAGGGGCGATGAACGGTATGGCGGCCGTCCTCGGACCGAATATCGGGAGCTTTTTGCTTGATGTAACCGGGTCGTGGCATTGGCTGTTCTTAATTAACCTGCCGATTGCCGCCGCTTTGGTTGTGTGCGGCGGTTTGTTTATCGCTGAAACGAAAGAGCCTGGGGCGAAACGGCTTGACCTCGCCGGCACAATGCTGCTGTCTCTTGCGATCTTATCTTGCATGATCGGTATTACGAATCTCAATGGGGCGAAGCTGTCAGAAAGCATAATGGACGTAAAGGTGTACGGGTCTCTTTTGGGATCGGCACTTCTCTTTCTGGTGCTGCTTAAGGTCGAAAAGCGGGTTGAAAACCGAGGGGGCGATCCGATTCTCGCCTACTCGCTGCTGCAAAATAAAGTGTTTCAATGGACGCTCGTCATCGGATTTTTATCGGGAGGGCTGCTCGCTGCGGTCATTTTTATTCCTTCTTATGCGGAGCAATATTTGCACGTATCGGCGGAGAAAGCGGGTTATTGGATGACGCCGCTCGCTTTGGCGTCAGGCATCGGAGCGTGGCTCGGCGGGGCGATCACGGATAAAAAAGGGCCGGTCTTTTCCGCGGTTGTATCAGGCGCCATCGCATTTGCCGGCTTCAGCCTGTTTCCGTTATGGGTGACGGATAAATGGGAATTTGTCATAGCGAGTGTCATTGCGGGGATCGGTTTCGGATTTCTGCTCGGGGCTCCGCTGAATGTGCTTGTATCAGAAACGGCGGGCCAAAACAAAGGAACAGCGCTAGGCACGCTGTCACTCGTAAGGCAGGTCGGGCTGACGCTCGCTCCGGCTTTATATGCCGGCTTCATTACAGCGGGCTTTGACCGGATCGGAGATGACATCAAAAACCGTTTAGCGAAAAGCGGCATTCCCGCTGATCAGGCGCAAACGCCCGATATCGGCGGCGGACTTTCTTCGTTGCAGGAGCAGGTAAGCCGAATCCCCGTTCCCGCCGTCAAAAAAGCGGTTTCTGATGCGATTGAAGCAGGCATTTCCAGCGGCTACCACCATCTTTATACGGCAGCCGCCGTTATTTCATTATGCACGATTGTGTCTGCGGCTGTTTTGGCGTTTTTCCGGAAGCCGGCATCCTCTAAGACAGATGCCAGCCCATCCGCCGGGAAAGCTCAGTAATATGGGCGATGTGATGTTCAGAGTGCCAGACATATAGTCCGAGCGCCTGTTCCAGCGTAACCGTCTCTTTAGACACAGGATGGAAGTATGTCCGTTTGAATTGGGCTTCCGTCATGGAGCGCAAAAGAGCGGCCCATCTTCTGTGCAGGAGCGTTAACAGCTCAAGCGCATCCCCGCAAGCGGCGGTTTTGGAATCATGAAGATCAGCCCAGCCTTTTTCATCATAAGGACGGATTTCCGGTTCATTCTCCGTTAAGCTCAATTTAAACCGAGTATAGCCGTTCATGTGGCTGTCCGCCAGATGGTGAACCACTTGGCGGACAGTCCATCCCCCTTCGCGGTACGGCGTATCAAGCTGACTGTCCGACATCGCTCTGACAGCTTGTTTCAGTTTGACCGGAGCGTGCTCCAGCGCATTGATCCATTCTTGTTTCTGCCGGGCCGAAATCGATTCATCCGGCTGATATTCTCCAATCGGATAGTTGAGGGTTTGTTTTTCCATATCTGTCTCTCTCCCGCTGATCGTATTATGAAAGTATGATGGTGATGTCGCAGCCTTCCGCTTTCGCTTCACGAAAGACCTGAAGCACACTCTCGGCGCCATTTTCTGTAAGCTGCTTGCTTTGTTCAAACTGGCTCCATTCTAAAACGAGGGGGTATTCCACCCAGCCGGTCAGACAATCCCATAAAGCGTCAAGGTTTTCACCGTAGTATTCAGGAAGGGCAAGTTCCTTTTTCAATGTCTGATGCAGGTCGCTCATACTTCTGATTTCCTCCCCGTTAATAACTGCTTTATTCATGCGCGGCTCCTTTCCCATGATTTTATTCTATCAGTTTACCATTTTCCTCTTCAGAAGTGGCCGGAGTCTGCCGCGGTTCCAGCTGGACGATGCCTTGCCCGCCGTCAACGGCCACCCTGTCCCCCGTTTTCAGTTTTGACGTTGCATTTCCGCACCCTACAACGGCAGGAATCCCAAGTTCCCGGGCGACGATCGCCGCGTGGGACAGAGGGGCGCCGACGTCCGTTATGATGGCAGCCGCTCTCGGAAAAAGCGGGGTCCAGCCTACATTGGTTGTCGAAGTCACTAAAATTTCCCCCGCCGCAAAAGAATCCCCGTCTTCCGGAGCATCAAGGACACGGACAATGCCCTCCACTCTCCCGGCCGCTCCCGCGAAACCTTTTAAAGTATGCGCATCATCAGTTTCCGCAGGCATAAAAGCATCGTAATAATCCGCTCTTCTGTCAGGCTCCTCAGCCCATTTAAACGGATTGAATCTTCCGTTAATAACGGATGGGAACGGCGGCAGTTTTTTATAGGTTTCATAGTTTTGCTTTCTCGCTTGAATCGACGCAACCGCCGGCTCTTTCCCCGCGAGCAGATCGGTTATTTCATGCAGATACAAGAAGAAAATGTCGTCCTTCATGCCGGTCATTTCCGCCGCTCTGAGCGCGAATGCTCTGGCTGTCCGGTACACCCTGACAAATTCGGATCTGGTTGTTTCTCTAATATTCGCGTATTCTGACGCTTTTTCCATTTTGGCTTTGAGCCATTTGACCTTATGAGGAAACTTTTCTTCAAATCTTCGGAAGGCCTGTTCATGCGCCCGCTGCTGTTTCAAAAGCAGTTGTTCGGCATCAATACCCGACTCCTTGTGTTCTTTGATCTGCTTCGTCAGCCAATCCCGGTTTTCTCCCGGATGCGGTATGGAAAGTTCGTATTCATGCGGGCCTCGGTGGCCTTGGTTCCTGAGATATTCTTCCTCGCTCATACGGCCTTTTATGACTTGATCAATGCCGATAATCGGCTCCAGGCTGGCCAGTCCGCCTTTTCCCCTCAGATTGGAAAGCAGGAGATTCGCATCTTCTATTCCTGCGAGTTTTGTTAATTGAGAGGTTAATGACGAAGAGGATTGCGCAGAATCACGCCCGCCGGATATTAACGCAAACCACGCGTTGCATAAATACGGATAGATCTCATTGTTCCATATCGCTAATAATGCCCGCTCCGTTTCGGCACGTTTCAGCTTTTCCTCAATATTCCGGCACCACTCCGGCGATTCGTCCAAATAGGAGGACATGTTTTTTTTCGCGTGCTTCATTTTCGACAGATACGGTTTCAGTTTTTTCGAGATGATCTTCAAAAGTTCATACTTTGAGAACGGATATAAAGGAATCTTCATTTCCGCCGGGATTTCTCCCAATGTATCGCTCATCATTTTTCCTATTTTACCGCCTTTCGGATTCAGGCCGAAAGCGGCGAGAACGGAAAGAGGCTGGCTCATATTGTTATAGGCTCTGCCGCAAATATTGCCGGACCAGACATAATAACCCGGAATGATGCCCGACTCTTCATCCAGATTCCGGAGGAGCGACCATGTCAGCGGCGTCATCACATCGGGAATCGCTTCTCCTATATTTGTGTTTGTCCATAAAAAATCACCGCTGAAAGAATCATTCCATTCATAGGTTTCCAGATTTCCGGCTTGTAAGGTCGTAATCGGGCGGGATTGAAGAATATACAATGTCCCGCCCGCGGCGGCCCATTCAATATCCTGCGGCCCTCCGAGATCTTTTTCCAGCTTTTTCGCCAGTTTATAGAGCGTTGACGCATATTTGCGAAATTCTGCGGGGCCGTCATATTTTTTCTTGGGCCGTGCCAGTTTAAAAGAATAGGCATCGGCTTCCCCGGAAACGAGCTGCTCCCCGAGACCGTAGACGTAATTGCCTGTCATCTCCCGCCTGCTCCCCGTAATCGGATCTGCGGTAAACAGCACTCCGGATATCTCAGACGGTATCATCAGCTGGATGACGATTGCGATTTCATGCTCATCTTCCATTCCCTGAACGGCGCTGTACGCTTTTACCCTTTCTGACTGTGCCGATCGGCGGACTTCATCAATCGCCCTGGACATGTCTTGATCTGTTTTGACATTCAACACCGTATCGAATTCTCCGGCAAAGGAAGCCTGAGCGGAATCCTCGCTCAGCGCGGATGAGCGTACGGCAAACAACGCAGATGCATGGCGGCTGCGGATGGAATTCACATATTGATCAATAGCCTTTCTCGCCTGATGGCGGAGCTGTCCGTCCTGAAAGGCTGACGGCAAAATCACAAACCCTTCAGGCACAGGATACCCGCTTTGATACATTTTAGAGAGAATGCTTCCTTTTCCCCCCGCAAAGGAATAAAGTTCGGCCGGAAGTTCTCCGAATGTTTTGACACAGTCATTCATAATGTCCCCGCTCCTTTTTAGTCGTTCATCCAAGCTCACAGTTTTTCTCTTTTTCACTTTTTTTGAAAGTATTTCCTATAAGTATACATTATATCGGTCTTCACAAGGGAGAAAATCGATGGCGTTATTTTGTCATAAATGCATCCGTCAAAACGGCCGCAGGCGGGGGCTTTGTTTGCAGGATGTACAACTTGATAAATCGGACCCGTATCAAAAAGGCGGCCGAAACGCCGCCTTTTTTTCAGACTGTGCGGCCTTGATGCGCCGCCGTATTTCTTTTGGTCTGCTTCGGCTGATACACTTTCCCGACAAACAGGTATCCGTATCTGAAATGGTTGCACACCCAAGATACGAAAATGGGACCGAGCGTGCAGATCAAAAATAAAAGAAGGATGGCAGCTGGCAAAGACATTGACCGCAAATAGCCTTCCAGAAGATATCCGCTGATTAAAAAGTAGGAGTGCAGCAGATAGATTGAAAACGAATAGTTGCTGATCATCATCACAATCGCGGGCACTTTTTTGAGCTTTGAAAACAGATGAAAACACAGAAAGATCATACTGACCGCGTAAATCATAATATCCGGACGCTTAGAGGAAATGGAGCCGCCGCTGATATATGAAACGGCCACAATCAATATTGCCGATACGGCCGCACTGAAGTAAACCGCATAACGGTACTGATTGATGAGCGCTAAAAAACGCGGATATTCCTTTCCGCAATAAAATGCCAGACAGAAATAAAACACCCAGCCCGGAAACGGAACCCAAAAGAACGGAAAAATAGAATCAAGCCCCGATGATGCCGGCGGATGAAAGATGGAAAAGTAAGCCAGATAGACAGCGTTGATGATAAATGAAACAGACAGCACCCACACGGGAGATGTGTTGTTCAGCCAGCGGTGCAGCAGCATATGGAGAATGTAAAATTGAAAGATCACAAGAATGAAGTAGCCGATGAAGTTTCCTAAAAACACATTTTCTAAAAATTTACCGATCACTGAAATGAATCCGGCTCCTTCTTCCGCCACGCTTTTCATTAAAATGGCATCCACCGCGGCAATAAACAGAAACGGCACGAAAATGACTTTGCCCCTTTTCTTTAAAAAACCCGCGGGAACGCCTCCCGGGTATGACCTGGCAAGCAGAAATTCCGAAATAAAGATAAACGCCGGCGTACTGAACATCAACAGGGTCCGAAAAGCATCAACCGTATGGGCGGCACTGGCTAAGGACTCTTCCTGAATCATCAGCACCATTGAAACAACGTGAAGCAGAACGACACTTAAACAGGACAGGCAGCGAATCACGAAAATTTCTTTTATCTGCATGCGGCCGCTCCTTTTTCACAAGCGCGCCGGACTTTAGCGTATGCTTGGCGCAGCCATTTTTCCCGCAGCTCGGGTGTGCTCGTTTTGACGACAGAAAAAAGGTTCCGCTCGGCTTTTTGAATGCCGCAAAATTGCAGAATGCCTTTTTTCAGCGTAATCCAGTCCGAGTTTTTCCGGAACCACTTTAAGTACCAGCCCGGGGAATCCGCCGTATAAAAGACCTGTGCCGTCTCTGCCCGGAGCAGTCCTTTTACGCGGCCGTTTTCATATGTGTAGGCTTCTCCGGCGACAAGCACTCTGTCAAAAAAGCCTTTCATAATCGCCGGAACGCCTCCCCACCACAGCGGGTAGATGAAAATGAGATGATCCGCTTCTTTCATCAGTTTCCGGTATTTCTTCGTTTCAGCGTCCCGGTTCATGTCAGAGCGCTTTTTTTCGCCGCCGTACTTCAGCACGGGATCAAATTGGTCGGCGTATAAGTCAATGACCGTATAGCTTTGGCCGCTGTCCTTTAAAGCCATGACGACGTATTTTACGAGAGCCGCATTGAAACTGTTCTCATCCGGGTTTGCATACACAATCACCGTCTTCATATGTCCCTCCCAGTATTTATTAATTTTTACAATGATTATATCATGTTGTCATATGAATGAGGCAAAGACATGAGAAAGGCTTTTTCCGGTACTGCTGCCGTTTCGATAACCCCTTTCTGCATATTTTCGCTGATTTTGCCGCCGCAGATTCAATGACAAGCATCCGGCACTTCTGCGTTTTTGAGCGGCGGTATGGTATACTAGCTGTCAAATGAATGGGCTTGGAGGACAACATGAGAATTTTAAAGTACGCGATTTTAGGGCTTTTGCGAAAAGGCGAATTGAGCGGATATGATATATCGAGCTATTTTAAGGAAGAGCTCGGCCAGTTTTGGAGCGCAAAGCACAGCCAGATTTATCCGGAATTAAAAAAACTGACGGCTGAGGGATTTATTACGTTTCGCACTGCGATTCAAGGAACGAAGCTTGAGAAAAAAATGTACACGCTGACTGGCAAGGGAGAGCTGGAGCTTGCTGCCTGGCTGACGAAAAAAGACCCGATTCCGGAAACGGTGAAGGATGAATTTATGCTGAAGGCTTATTTCATCTCAGCTTTGACGCAGGAAGAAGCGGATGAACTATTCACCGATCAGCTCGTAAAGCGGAAGGAGAAATTGTCCGATCTGGAAAACAGTTATCAAGAACTGATGACATCGTCCGCGGAGGCGGATTCTTTTTCTTCTCCTGATTTCGGCCATTATCTCGTACTGACAAAAGCGCTTGAGCGGGAACGGAATTATATTTCCTGGCTTGAAGATATTTTGGCTCTCATCAAAAAAGCATAAACAAAACGGGGCGGCTCTGTATCTGCAGGCCGCCTGTTTACGTTCTGAGAACCGCATTGATAAACGAATCAGCCATTAAAATAAGAAAAAGCAGACTGAAATACACAATCGAATAAAAAAACATCCCCTTCGACCATTGCGTGTCATCCGCCGCCTGAAAGCCTTTGACGCTCCGGTACAGCCAGATGGCTCCGAGCAGGAGAGCGGACGCGGTATAAAACGGGCTGACGTCTATATAAAGAGGAACGAGCAGCGAAACCGCAGTCAGAACGGCGATATAGCGCAGCATTTTTATTTTTGTGACGCGATTGCCTTTTATGATCGGCAAAAGCGGAATGCCGGCGGCACGATACTCTTCCTTTCGCCTGATTCCGATCGCCCAGAAATGCGGCGGCTGCCACAAAAACATAATCGCGTATAACAAAATCGCGGGCATATCAATGTACCCGGTCAGCGCGCAATAACCGATTAAAGGCGGAGCCGCCCCCGGAAAGCTGCCGACAAATGTGCTCCAGACGGATTGTCTTTTAAACCAAAGCGTATAAACGACGGCATACAGCAAAAAGGCAAGCAGCCCAAGAACGGCGGTCAGTACATTAAGCGAAGCAAGCAGGATGAATCCGCATGCGCCGAGACATGTGCCGTACAGGATCATGACCGGCGGCGGTATTCTTCCCGTGACGCTTGCGCGGGTGCGGGTTCGCGCCATCTTTGCGTCCATGCCGCGGTCAAAGAAGTTATTAAAAACAGTGCTTGATGCCATGACTAACGCCGTTCCGATCATAGCAACCGCCATGGCGGCAAATATACCGGGCCCTCCGCCCGTCCTTTCCGACTGAAGCCATGCGATCCAAAATCCGCCCAATGCGGCGAGTGAATTTGAGATGATAATCCCCGGTTTGGCAAGAATGATAAAGTCCTTGACCGTCATCCGGTTTCCGTTATGTTTCATAGACTGTTCCGTCTGTGCTGCATTTGAGTTCATTTGTTCAGGTTCTCCTTTTTCGGCTTATCATATCAGGAAGAATCAGGAGGCACAATTGTTTTGGACATTTTTCACACAATTGTAAATTGTGTGAAAAGCCGCATCTTGTGTCCGGATGCGGCTTTTCCCTTTTTCTATTCAAAGTCTGCCCATACAGCACCCCGATCTGCTGAACGGATACAGTTTTCAATCCAGCGGATGCCCTGAGCTCGAGCCGGCGATGGCGGGCTCTCCGCGTCATTTTTGCGCCTCACTGAGATGTTCGCTCTCTTAAGTCACAGACGTTCTTTCCCGAGCCTTTTCAAGAAAACTTCAGAAAAATAAAAACCCTTGCCGGTTAGACGGCAAGGGTGTTTCTTACAGTGTAAATGCGATATCCGCCCCTGATACAGGGTCTTTGACGAATACGCCCTCTTCTTTTTCTTCGATCTCAAAGCCGGCATCGGTCAGCGCTTTTGTCACACGTGACAGCTCTTTTTGATGCGGCAGCGCGATGGTGTAATAATCCAGCCCGCTTGCATTTCCCGGTTTCGGCGGCGCATGTTTTCCGGCCCATATATTCAGACCGATGTGATGGTGATACCCTCCCGCCGAAACAAACAGAGCGGACATGCCCGCGTAATTGCCGACAATGTCAAAACCGAGAATATCGGTGTAAAACGCTTTGGCTTCCTGTAAGTCCGTCACATGAAGATGGATGTGGCCGATAACAGTTCCTTCTGGGAGACGGCTTTTCCGTTCAGCTCCGGCTTCTTCCAAAAGCCCGTCCACATCGACGGGCGCCGTTTGCATGACATAATTGCCCTCTGCATCCCGGCGCCACGTGCTGCTGGGACGATCGGCGTATATTTCAATACCGTTGCCGTCCGGATCAGACAGGTAAAGAGCCTCACTGACCGCGTGATCCCCCTGACCGAGCGCGATACCGTTTTCAATCAGCCTGGCCAATGCGATGCCGAGTTCTTTCCGGTCAGGCAGAAGTATCGCGAAATGGTACAGGCCGGTGACAGACCGCTCCGGCAGAACGACGGCGCTTGGATTTTCTTCAAGCACCAGCAGAACGCGTTTTCCGTCTGCTGACAGTCTTGCTGAACGATCTGTCTGCGAGATGACTTGAAAGCCGATTACATTCCGGTAAAAGCCGAGCGAGCGTTCCATATTTTTAATGGTCAATTTGACATAACCGATTGCCGTATCTTGATGAATGCCGGTCATTTGAACGCCTTCTTTCTTATGCTGAAAAAGTTTCTCCCTTTTTTGATTTGAAAAGGAGCTGATCCAATGAAAGCAGACGGCTTCCTGAAAGCGCTAAGTGAATTGACGCAACCAGTAAGATGAAATCAAATTCCGATCCGCCCATAAATGGTGAGGAAAGCTTCGCCGTGAAAATGGCGCCGACTAATGTGACGGCAAACAGAACGCCGATAATGCGCGTTGCCAAACCGAAAAAGATCAGAACCCCGCCGACAAGCTCAATCGTCGCGATGACATAGACCATAAAGGCCGGAATCCCGATGCTCTGGAAAAATTGCGCAGTTCCTTCCAACCCTTGAAACTTGGATAAACCGTGAACAAAAAAGATAATACCTGTTACAACCCTTAAAAGCAGTGTTCCTGTTTCGAATGATTTATTCATAAAATCCTCCTTGAAAATTATTATCACTTACTTTATGTAAGCTAGTATATATACATAACTTATTTACGTCAAGTAATTTTGTTACATTTAACGAAAATAACTTAAAAGTACTATTTGCCTTCGCGAAAAAAAGACCTCCGCACTCTGTCGGAGGTCTTTTTCCCTATCTATGATTCCCGGAACTGGCTTTCATATAATTCTTGGTAAAACCCGTTCTGGCTGAGAAGTTCGGCATGGGTCCCTTTTTCAGCCATTTCGCCGTCTTTCAGTACAAGAATCTGATCGGCTTTTTGAATCGTGTTCAGCCTGTGAGCGATGATGACGCTTGTTCTGCCCGCCATTAAACGGCCGAGCGCTTCTTGTATTTTCACTTCCGTCACCGTATCAATGTTGCTCGTCGCTTCATCCAAAATGAGCAGCACCGGGTCCGCCAGCACAGCTCTCGCGATGGAAATAAGCTGTTTTTGTCCTTGGCTGATGCCCGCGCCGTTTTGGGTAAGGACGGTATCGTAGCCTTTCGGGAGCCGTTCGATGAATCCGTGGGCATTGGCGGCTTTTGCGGCTGCCTCCACCTCTTGATCAGATGCGTCCAGACGGCCGTAACGGATATTTTCCCTGATGGTGCCCTGAAAGAGAAAGGAATCCTGCAGGACAAACCCCATGTTTTTTCTCAGACTGGATCTCGTCAGTTTTTTGATGTCCGTTCCGTCAATGAGGATTTTTCCGTTATTCGGCTCGTAAAAACGGGCGATCAGGCTCGTAACGGTTGTTTTACCCGCTCCGGTCGGTCCGACGAAGGCGATTGACTGTCCTTTCGGAACGCTGAAGGACAGGTGTTTTAAGATCAGGCTGTCTTCCTGATAGCCGAAGGAGACATCTCGGAATTCAATTTCTCCCGTTTTGATCGGCTGGTACAGCGCATGCTCTTCATCTTCCCGCTCCTCTTTTTCATCCAGCACGTCAAACACCCGTTCAGCCCCGGCGATGGCCGATAACATCGTATTGAACTGATTGGCTAAATCATTTAAAGGGCGCGTGAACTGCCGCGAGTATTCGGCGAATACGACGATGGCACCGATTGAAATCCATCCCTTCAGCGCAAACAGCCCGCCGACCGCCGCTATAATCGTAAAGCTTAAATTGTTTAAAGAGTTCATGACTTTCGGAATGAATCCCGAAATTGTCTGCGCCCAAAAACCCGATGATTGTAACGCCGCGTTTTTTTCTAAAAATTGTTCCATGACGCGGTCTTCCCTCGAATAGGCTTTAATGACCTTCGCCCCTGATATCGACTCTTCAATAAAACCGTTCAGCTCGCCGAGGTTTTTCTGCTGCTGTTTAAACAGCAGTCCCGTCCGGTTGGTGATCCATTTAATGCTCAAAAGCATGATCGGAATAATCAAAAGCGTGATCAATGTTAAAAGCGGACTCATGTACAGCATGACGGCGATTGTGCCGACGAATGTAATGACGCTCGACAGCACTTGAATGACGGATGTATTTAAAGTGGAGCTGACATTTTCGATATCATTGGTGACCCGGCTCATTAAGTCCCCGAGCCGCTGTTTATCAAAAAACGGAATCGGCAGCTCATGCAGATGGGTAAACAGCTCGCTCCGCATTTTAAACACGGTGCTTTGCGAGATATTGATCATCCAATAGTTTTGAAACCATAAGGACAATGATTGCACGAGGTAAATCACAAACAGCATGAACAGCACCCCCGCCAATCCGTCTGTCGTCTGTCCGACGATAAAATGATCAATCGCTTTCCCGATGACGAACGGTCCGAGCAGGCCGAATATGGCGCTTATGACTACCATGATGATCACAAGGGTTAAAAGCCCTTTTTTCTCGGCTACATAAGACCAGATTCTGCGCAGCGTGCCTTTTGTATCTTTTGCTTTCGCGCGTTTTCTGCCGCCTTCATTTGATTTGAGCGGTATTTTCGGATATCGGAAAGGTTTACGAATGTCTTTTTGCATTGTCAGCTCCCTCCTTTCCGAATTGTGATTCATAAATCTGCCGGTACAGATGAGACTGTGCCATCAGCTCTTTGTGCGTGCCTTTGGCCAGCAGTTCGCCGTCTTCAAGCAATAAGATGGTGTCAGCCTTCATCGCAGTCGTTATTTTCTGCGTAATAATCAGTGTCGTGCATTCATAGGATCTGATCGCTTGTAAAAGCTTTGCTTCCGTCTGAAGATCGAGCGCGCTCGTACTGTCATCTAACAGCAGGAGGGACGGCTTTCTGATAAAAGCGCGCGCGATGGAAATCCGCTGCTTCTGCCCGCCTGACAAATTGACGCCCCGCTGTCCCAGCACCGTGTTGTATCCGTTTGACAGCTTCATAATCGTTTCATGGATTTGCGCGTCTTTGGCCGCTTCCATTACTTCATCTAGTGAAGCATCCTCCCGCCCCCAGGCGATATTTTCACGGATGGTGCCCGAAAACAGAAGCACTTCCTGCGGAACATAGCCGATTTCCCTGCGCAGGCCGCAAGCGGAGAATTCACCGATCGGTTTGCCGTCTATGAAAATACTGCCCGAATCAGCCGTGTACAGACGCGGAATCAGCTGAAAAAGCGTTGATTTTCCTGAGCCTGTCGCGCCCATAATGGCAACCGTTTCTTTCGGGCTGGCAGAAAAGGACACTTGATGCAGCGCGTCTTTTTCCATGCCCGGATAGCGGAAGGACACTTCGCGAAACTCAATCCCGCCTGCAAGCGCCCGTGCCGGGTCCTGCCCCGTTCCCTCGCCGCCTTCTGTTTCCAGCACCTCGCCGATTCTTTCCCCGGAAGCCTTCGCCCGGGAAAATACCATGATGAGAAAAGGAAGGACGGACAGCGCGCCTGTAATCCGCGTCGCATAGTTAATGACGGAAACGACATCGCCGACCTGCGCTCCGCCCTGAGCAATGCTTTTGGCGCCGAACCATAAGATAAACAAAATACAAATGTTCATCAGCAGCATTAAAATCGGCATCGCCGCTTCCACGAGACGAAAAGCGGAGACCGTTTTTTCCATCAGCTTCGTATTCGATTTCAAAAAACGTTTCACTTCGTGGTTTGCACGGAGGAGCGCTTTAATCAGTTTGATCGCCGTCAGGTTTTCCTGCATGATCGTGTTGACCTGATCAAGCCGCTTTTGCACAGACCGAAACAGCGCGCCGCCTCTTTTCAGCACCCACAGCAAAAACAAAAGCAAAATCGGCACCGTGATCAGCAGAAAAAACCCGAGTTTCGCATTGACGGTCAGCGAGAGAATAATGCCGCCCGCGATCATTAACGGCGCACGAAGCATAAACCGGAGACTCATGAAAAGCATATTTTGGACCTGTGTCACATCGTTTGTCAGCCGGGTGATAAACGATGTGGATGAGAATTGCGCAAACGTCGAATAAGAGAAGGATTGAATTTTTTGAAAAATCCCTTTTCGCGTATCATACGCATAGCTCTGGCTGATGTGGGCGGAGTAGAATGAATTTAAAATGCCCGATGCGAATGAAACAGCGGTCAGTCCGATCATCACGCCGCCCCACAGCCAAACCGTACCGAGATCCTGCTTTAAAATTCCTTCGTCAATGATTTTCCCGATCAGCAGGGGCTGTATCAGCTCTACCGCAAGCTCGATGAGCATGAAAAACAGAGCGATTCCCGCCAAAAGAGAATACGGTTTTACATATGATAAAGCCTTTGACATGTGTAAGCCTCCAAATCCTTTGTTCAATATGTATGTATATTTATTTTATTTGTTTGTCTTAAATGAATAAAGGATTAACCCTTGAAACCGCACTTTTATTATATACTTTGTGTAAAATGATTGAAGATAAAAATGAAGGGATGAGGGGTGCAGATATATGGAGGCTGTCTTACCTTTTCTTTTTACCAGCTCCTGAACCGGAGCCTTTTATTTTAAAATGACTAGCGGAGCCTTTAAAAGACGTCCGCTAGTCAGATGATCATCCATACCGTGTCATTTCATTTAACGAATGAAAACGAGAGCGACCCCGAATCCTTTATCAGCATCAAACTCATTGATCACTTTCATGACCTGCCAACGCTGGTTTGGAGCATCAGATTTTGTTGCAATCCCGTTATGAGCGTGAATAAAATCTCCCGCTTTCACAGTCTCATCGCATCTGACATATACCTGGCCGATGAGTCCGACAATGTTCCACTCGTCTCTCTCTTCTCTTGAAACGTAGTCTTCTTCAGGCCGAAAGTCCGGATTTTCTTTTGGCGCCATGACCGTATGGCCGTTCGCATCTTTCTGTTCTTCATAAACATAGCCGCCAAATTCATTCTTTACGTATCGTCCCGACCAGTGAAAACTCGACTCACCAAGAATCACTCCGGCGGTCTCCGAAATGACCCCAAGCATGAGGTCACCTTTTTCAGCCTGCCTGATCTTATCACCTTCAAGTGTGACAAGTGTTCCCGTCGGAATCTTTTCCCCGCTCAGGCTCTCAAAATACTCGGCGTAGTCAGAGAATGTCGAGGAACCTGTTACGCCTCCCGTGGCCTTAATGGTTCCTTCTTTTGCGTGAAGCTCAATCTTTCTGTTGGCTGATGACGGAGTGCTGCCGGAACCCCAGCCCCATACAGTTGAGTTCGCATTTGGGTTAATCGTATTATATGAACCGATTACTCCAGATTGAGAACCTCCTGCAGCCTGTCCCCGGACAGTACCGATGACAAAGCCATTAGTTCCTGTAACATGGGAATCTTTAGATGCCATAACAGAAGATCCTTTATGTTTAAACAACTCATACGGTGTTTTTTTACCGCCTACATGAAATGTTGTTTCATATCCTTGAAAATCAATATTCGATATATTCAGATCCGGACCCGAAGAATAGAGTCCGACCGTTCCGCTGCTGGCTCCCAATCTATGCCCGTATACATTGCTCACTGTACAATTATCAACGCCTCCGCCAAAAGTAAGTCCCGTCGTGCCGCCATCAACTAGAAAAACGCCGTCAATCATGCACTTTCCTACCGCATTTTCTCCGCCAAGAACATACAGATCATGAGCAGCGGAGCGGAACCCGCGGATCGTGATATTCTTCAGATTGACATACCGCCCTTTGTAATAAATCATAATGATCGTGTCATTGCTGTAATCGTATGAACGATCTTCACAAATAGCTTGGAAATTCACTATATTAACTGAATCATAGCCCGAAACAACCAACGCACTCGCTCCGACGCCTTTATATATAGAATTTTGTTTAGGATTTGTTGCCTGACAATTTACTAATTGAACATCATGGGCAGTTTTTGATGTCGGCTCAGCCGATAAATGATGGCCAATATGTCTAATGCAAAAACCGATCGCATTTTCGTAAGCACGGCAATTAGCCAGTTGAACTCGTTTAGCCGCCGGTGCATAGTCATGCGCCTTAATTTCAAAACCGCGTGCACCGCCAATTGCAACACAGCTATCTACAAATACATCTTGAGAACCGTCATCGATCTCAAAGCAATTTGAATTTGACGTGCCATTCCCATTTCCCATCGGGTGATAAGAAACACAGTGGCTGAAAGTAGTGTGGAATCCAAAGTGACAAGTAAAGTTATCATCCCCGGACCCTGTTGCTTCACAATGTGAAAACGTTACAAAGTTACAGCCGTCGGGCTGATAATAAGTTGGATCATCTTTTTCTCCATGTCTGTTATAGTTCGGGCTCGTGGAATCAAAGCCGTGCAGGCCGGCGTTCTTCGCAAACACATGCTCAACAAAAGAATAGTCAACATTCGCAAAAAGCAAACAGCTTGATGTGGGACCTTTCGGAATCTTCCAGCCGGCAGGACGCGTATCCTTGTTCCAGTCAAGCGTGAGATGGCCGACGTAAATATTTTCATTACCGTTCGTATAATCACTGTTGGTCAGAACAGAATGACCGACCGGTGTTTCGTCTAATAATTTAATGACCGTTCTTTTCTTGCCTGCTCCGACAAGCATTGTATTTGACGGAACGAACAATCCCGATGTTCTGAATACACCCGCGGGAACTGTTACGACATAACCTCCGTCGGCCATGGCATCATGAAATGCCTGCGTATCATCTGTTACGCCGTCACCTTTAGCTCCAAAGTCCATAACGTTCCGCTCTGTAACATTGTCAAACCTGTTTTCATACATGTTAAGTCTTTCGTTTAAGTTTTCATAAGTTGACGTGCCATCACTAAGGGCTGCACCGATTTTGCTGTCAATCGCTTCAAAGTTTTGAGCAATGCTTTCAACTTCAATCCCTTCAGCTTTATCGGGTTTGTAAAGTCCTAAGAAAGTCGTATAGTTTGTCATTGTCTTGCCTCCTATTTTTGAATTGCTGTTTAAAACACCGAACACCACAGAAGTCTTTCGTTTTCACTCCTGCATGTACAGGTGGCAAAGGTATGACAAATTCATACATTTCTTCAAAACATAAAAAGAGCGCCGGATTAACAAGCGCTCTTCCCATTCTGCACATAGTCTGCTGCTGCAGTATTTTAACCGTTCAATATTTTCTCGACACGCTCCCGCATTTGCGGAACGCCTAATCCGACAATGACCTGAAGCGCCCTGCCTTTTCTGACGACGCCGTGGGCTCCCAGCTCTCTGAAATCGGCGTCACTTTTGACCTTTGATTCATCAGCGACAGTGACGCGGAGACGGGTGGCGCAGTTGGTGACCTCCGTAATATTGTCTTTTCCGCCCAGCGCTTCAATATACAAAGCGGCTGTATCCCGCTGTGTTTCGTCTGCCGCCGCTGTTTCTTTTGAAGCTTGCTTCCGTTCTCTGTACTCCTTTTTCGAATAGAGCTTTGTTTCCTGTCCTTCCTCTTTTTCTCTGCCCGGTGTGGCGATGTTGAATTTGAGAATGAGGAAACGGAAGACGAAAAAGTAAATAGCGGTAAAACACAACCCGATGATGATCTGGTATACATACGTCAAGCCATGGCTTGACGCCAGCGGGATCCAGTTCAAGGTCGCAGCTTCGATCAAACCGCCTCCCATATTTCCGACGACGCCGGCCATATACATGACGGTTGCCATGGAAGCGGCAAGCAAAGCATGAACCGCAAATAAAAACGGCGAGATAAAAAGGAATGTAAATTCAATCGGCTCTGTAATTCCCGCCACAATGGACGTTAAGGTGACCGGAATCAAAAGGCCGGCGACGATTTTTTTCTTTTCCTTTGAAGCCGTGACGTAAAAAGCGAGCGCGATTCCCGGAATGCCGAAGATTTTCGAGTTGCCGTGAAGCGCGAATCCCCCCTGCGGGAACAATTCTTTCAGCGGTTTGACGCTTTGAGAGTATTCCCCGAGATGCTGCGCCCAATAGGTGACGATACCGCCTTCAGCCACAGCCGGACCGTAAATAAACGGCGAGTAAATAAAATGATGCAGGCCGGTCGGAATTAAAATCCGCTCCAGGAACGTGTAAATCCACACGCCGATCGCCCCGGAAGAAACGAGAAAACTTTGCAGCGATCCGATTCCGGACTGAACCATCGGCCATACGTATGCCACCGCAAGTGAAATCGGTATCATAATAAAGAAAGAAATGATAACGATGTATGAAGATCCTTGAAAAATCCCCAGAAAATCCGGCAGTTTTTTATCAAAATAACGATTGTGCAAATACACGACAATAGATGAAATAAAGATGGCGCCGATAATATTCGTATCAAGCGTTTTGATGCCGGCGATCATCGTCAGCCCGCTCGTTCCGCCGGCTTCCTGAGTCATATCGACATGAAAAGCCCCGCCCCAAACCGTCAGAATCGCATTGATAAAGTAATTGAATGTCAGATAAACTGTAAGCGCTTCCAAACAGGCTCGTGCCTGCGCTTTTTTCGCTAAAGCGACAGGTATGCCGATCGCAAACAGGAGCGGCATTTGATTAAAGACGGTCCAGCCGCCCTGTTCAATGACGTACCAGCATTGATACCAAAGCCCGTCAGGATCAGCCAGCGGCCCCATCAGCGTTTTATTTTTAAACAGCGTACTCAGACCGACAATAATACCGGAAAATGCAAATAATAAAACAGGCACAAACATCGCGCTGCCGAAGCGCTGGACTTTTTGCATCATTTCACGTGACCTCCCGCTATTTATCAAAATTTTCGAGCTCTTTATAATCAACATATGCACGGAATAACGCTTCGCCCACCAGAAAAAACGGGGCAAATGCGACGATTTCCGTTTTATCGCTTAACGTCACCGGCTTGCTGGTCGCATAAAGATTATACGGCGTCGTTTGCGCCAGTACGTTGTTTTTCAGATTGGTGATTGAAATAAACGGAACTCCCTTTGCGGACAGGGTCCTTACCTGCGGAATTAATTCGGGTGTTTCGCCTGATAAAGAAATAATGATGAATACGTCATCAACCTTAAAATCATCACACATGATATCAAACTCTATAATGTCCTGAATTAAAATCAGATACTTCCGCCGGGATACAAACATCCGCTGCAGCTCACGGGCGCACACCCTCTGAGCCGTCCCCGATCCGTAAACGAAAATCCGTTTTGCTTCATCTATCAGCCGGCACATCTCCGTCATATCTTTTGACTTCACGTATTTTACATTGGCTTCAATATCATCCAGCAGCTTTTCAAACGTCATATTCTCGCCCTCTTCAGGCTGATCCTCCCATTTCAGAAAAACCCGGAATTCACTATAGCCGCTGAAGCCCAGTTTTTGGGCGAGCCGCAGGATGGAAGACCGAGAAACATTGCAGGCTTTCGCCATGTCATTGATACCGAGATGGTAGCACGTATGTTTATGATTCAATATATATTTTAAAATATAAAAATCGTTGTCATTTAATTTCGCGTAATGCTGGTTAACCAGTTCTTCAAGACTCATCCCAAAAATCCCCCCGTTTTCTTTCTATTATATAGAATAACAGATAAAGAAAACGGGGACGATTGTCATCAAGAAATAGGAGACGGACTTACATCAAGTTCAGGCCAGTAGTCCTTATTAGCCTCCATCAGATCTTCAAGAATCAGTTTTGCCACACGGGCGTTCGGCACTGTTTTTGACAGAATCAGCGCCTGCCACAGCTTTTGAAATGACCGCTCTTCCCACGCTTCAGCCGTCAGTTTTTCGACAGACACCTGCTGTTCCATCAGGCCTTTTTGAAATTGCGGTATGTTCCCGATTGAGAGCGGTTCAGGTCCGTTTGAACCTACGAGACAAGGAATCTCAACCATGGCTGACGGATCAAAGTTTGCGATCGCGCCGTTATTTTCAACGATTAACAGCATTCTCTCCCCTGTGTTGTAAGCGATGGCCCGGGCAAGGTCGACGATATAGGAAGCATGATCATCAATTTTAATTTCACTGTTCTCCGATGATTGTTCGCGCGTAATCATATCGCATTGGCTGAAAATGAAAGCTTCGCGCCCTTCCATGACTTCGTTGGCTCTCGTATGGTTCGGGTTTGATTTTTTCACCATATCATCCGGGAATAAGTAATATTGCAGATATGTGTTCGGAAGCGTATCCGGATCAGCCGCCTGAACGTCGCGCGCTTTTTTGAATGTGTCATTCCAGCTTGCTTCAGTCTGTTCGGCCTCCGTCTTCGGAACGTAGCCGTATTCACGGACATGCTCTTTCAGCTTCGGCATTAAATCATTGCCATGCCGGTCTGTGATGGACGTCCACCAGCCAAAGTGGTTCAAGCCGTAGTAACGGACGTTCATTTCTTTCCGTGAAGATAATCCGAGGATGTTCGCCATGCGATCCTCAATTCCGACCGGCATGTCGCAGATGTTCAATATTTTTGAATTCGGTCTGAGGCGCCGTGTAGCTTCAGCCACAATCGCCGCCGGATTGGAGTAATTCAGCATCCATGCGTCAGGCGAGTACGTTTCCATATAATCAAGAATCTCCAGAACACCGCCGATAGAGCGCATGCCGTATGCGATTCCGCCCGGCCCGCATGTTTCCTGGCCGACCACGCCGTACTTCAGCGGGATTTGTTCATCGAGCGCGCGCATCGCATATTTTCCGACGCGGATATGCGCCATGACGAAGTCAACATCCGTAAAAGCCGTCTCTGGGTCATCAGTCGCCAAAAATTCAATGTCCGGCGCTTTTTCTTTTATGAATACCTCACACGCACCCGCAATCCGCTCCTGCCTTTCTTTATCATTGTCATAAAGTTTCAGCTTTCTGATCGGAAACTCTTCCAGGTGATTCAAAAGCATTAATACAATTCCGGGGGTAAATGTGCTGCCGCCGCCTGCAATAACGATTGAGAATGATTTGTCTGTCATGTGAAGCCCTCCTCTGATAACGTTTACATTTTATTTATATCATGAGAAGGTCCGATCTGTACCGGGTTTGGAGGAGTTAGATCATTTAATCATTTTTAGTTATTTTTCTCAAAAAGCGGGAAAGTTCCCACAGGTACGAAAGAGGCCTGCTGTCATCAGCAGACCCATTCTCAAAAATGCTCTTGCAAATCAGAAAGCAGCACTTCCTGCTCAAATTGCGGATTTCCGATCGGAAAAATTCTGGCTGTTTCCTTGTCTTCGTTGACATGCTGAATATAAATCGGGACTCCTTCATACGTCACATACGCCATGGCGGCGGATTCCGAAATGTCTTTCGCACGCTGTGTATTCACGTTTCAAACCTCCTTTAGGGCCTCACACATAACGTGTCCGGCAGCCAAGAGAAGTATGCTTGTTTCTTACAATTGTCCGGCGGTGAGTTTGAATTTTTTGAGGCGTTTGTAAAACGTGCTCCGCGGGATTCCGGCCATTTTGGCGGCCAGCGTGACATTTCCCTTCGCCGATTCAAGCGCGTTTACGATGATGTTTTTCTGAATGTGCTCCCGGATGGAGACGGGGGACGCTTCTTCCTGTTCATAAGACTCGGCCGCCTCTTTAAGACCTGACGCTTCAAGCAGGGCTGCGATGGGGCGCCCTGACAGCCGCCCGTCCGGGAACATGACGGAAAGACGTTCAAATACATTAAACAATTCCCTGATATTCCCCGGCCATTTCCGGCTCTTTAATAGGTCTAAAAAGTCATCAGGAAGCTCCCCCCGCCAGCCGCGATTTCGCTGAAATTCAAGGAAGAGTCCGGGAATGTCTTCGGTGCGTTCTCTTAATGGAGGGAGATGAATCGGACAGACGTGAAGCCGGTAAAATAAATCTTCTCTCAGCTTTTTGCATTCGACAAGCTGTCTCAGATCAGTGTGGGTGGCAGTGATGATTCTGATGTCGACGGGAATCTCTTTTGTCCCGCCGACCGGGGTGACTTTCCGTTCCTGCAGCACCCGTAACAGAGCGACCTGCATGGAGTGTGATATTTCTCCGATTTCATCGAGGAAAAGCGTGCCTTTATCGGCTTTTTGCAAAGCGCCGTTATGTCCTTTCCGTTTGGCCCCGGTGAAGGCGCCTTCCGAGTAGCCGAACAGTTCGCTCTCAATCAGCTTTTCGGGGACCGCTCCGCAATTGACGGCGATAAACGGGCCGTTTTTCCTGGAGCTGTTGTTATGAATCGCCCGGGCGGCAACCTCCTTTCCCGTCCCGGTTTCTCCCGTAAGACAGACGGTTGCGTCCGTTCGGGCGACAAGCTCCAGCTGCTGGAGCATATGTCGGGATGACGGGCTTTTGCCTGCCGCACCATGAAATATAAAAGAAGGCTTTTCTTCTCGTTTGGATAAGTAAATGCACGAGAAGCCGTTCTCCTCCCGCTTCGCCTGCTTGATGTGAAAGCCCTGTTCCTCAAGCTCGCGCAGCGTATGTCCGGTAAAATGCTGAACGGGACGGCTTGCGGCGATAATCCGGCTCATTTCATTGCAAAGCACGATCGGATCGTGAGACCGGGTCAGCCCGGCGAATTTGCTGATCATATCAAGTTCTGTCATTTTGATCTTTAGGGCAAGCTCCCGTTCCGCCGTATAAGCGATGGAGGAGGCAATTCCGAGCATAAAAGGCTGAGCGCGGGCGGCGGGGCAGGAAATATCAATGACACCCGCCAGCCGTCCGTCTTCATAACGGATCGGCGCGGCGGAACAGCTCCATTGATGAGAAGCGAGCGAATAATGTTCAGAGCCGTGTATCATGACCGGCTCATTTGTAAAAAGAGCCGTCCCGATCGCATTCGTGCCGACGGCTGTTTCCGTCCAGCGGGCGCCTTTTAAGAAATTGATGCGGTGCGCTTCATGAATGGTGCGCGGATGGCCGTCAACCGAATGAACCACGCCGTCAGAATCAATCAGAAGAACCATCATTTCCATTTCCCGCATCGCCGTTTTCATTCTTTCTGCATGAGGCATTGAGGCTGCTAAAAATAATGAATGCTTCTCGGCCTGCCTTTCTAAATGATCTGCCGGCATTACATTCGGCCCCTTTTCGAGATAAGGGTTGACGTCGGCTTTTTTGCAGCGGTGCCATGAGGCGGCCACCCGCTTCTGAATACGGGATTCATCAAGCACGCCTTCTTTCACAAAGCGCTTCCAGGTTTTAAAATCATTCCGAATGACATTCATTGTATTCGCTCCCCCCTGTTCAGACCATCTTTTCATATATTGTAGGGGAAAAATAAAGCGCTTTCAACGAAAAATACCCCTTCTCATCTGAGAAAGGGTATTCCGGTTATACGGAATGCACCGCAAGTCCGGTGACATTCAGCAGGGCTTCCTGAAGCGTTTCTGACAGAGTCGGATGCGCCGCGATAAAGTGCTCCGACATATCCGCCGTCATTTCACCGTTCATCATCATGACCGCCTGACCGATCAATTCCGTCACGTCCGGCCCGATCATTGACACGCCGACGATTTCTCCGAATTCCGGTTCGGCAATGATTTTCATTTTGCCGCCATGCTGATGTTTAATTAACGCTTTTCCGTTAGCAGAAAATGAACATTCTCCGATTTTCACATCTCCGTATGTTTCTCTCGCCTGTGTTTCCGTCAGCCCGACAGCGGCCATTTCCGGCGATGTATAAATACAGCGGGGCACCGCCCGCATATCGACTTTGCTGTCCTTTCCCGTGGCATGCGCGGCGGCTGTGATTCCTTCATGAATGGCGGCATGCGCGAGCTGCATTCCTCCGGCCGCATCGCCGCATGCGTATATATGAGGCACATTGGTCTGCATATGGTCATTGACTTCAATACCGCGCGGAGAATACCGGATGCCGGCCTGCTCCAGATTCAGCTCTTGCAAACGCGGTTTTCTCCCGATTGCAACCAAAACGTGATCAGCCTGCGCCTCAAATTCTTTGCCGTCTTTTGTCCACACGGCAGTTTTCCTTTCTTTATCAATCCGTTGAAGGGCGGCTTTTGTCTGAATATCAGCCCCGCTGTCTCTTAAAGAGTCTTCGAAAACGGCGGCGATTTCCCCGTCTTCTGCCGGGAGCAGCCGGTCAGCCGATTCAATCACCGTCACTTTCGTTTTAAACCGGCTGAATAAAGAGGCAAATTCACAGCCGATCACACCTCCCCCGACAATAAGCAGAGAAGAAGGGATTTTCTGTAAAGAAAGCGCATCTTTGCTGTCGATCACCCAATCGCCGTCAAATGGGGCAAACGGCAGCTCCGCCGGTTCAGATCCGGATGCAATCAATATCCGATCCGCTTCCAGAATGTCTTTTGCGCCTCCTTCTCCTTCAACAAGCAATGTCTGCTCTGTGAGAAATGAAGCTGTCCCGCTGATGACTTTAATCTGATTTGCTTTCATTAAGTATTGAATTCCCTGCACGAGCCGGCTGACGATTTGCCGTTTGCGCCCCTGCATGCGGGCCCAATTGAGTGTAATGTTTTGCGGCAGTTCGATGCCGAATGTATTTGCATGCCTGATTTTATCGAGCACATTCGCGCTTTCCAAAAGCGACTTTGTCGGGATGCATCCCTCATTGAGACAAGTGCCTCCAAGCGGCCCTTTGTCGATCAGAACGACTTCTTCTCCCCTCCGCGCGGCAGTCACGGCAGCTGCATATCCGGCAGGCCCGCCGCCGATAATGGCTAGTGTCAATCTCTTCACCCTCTCTATAAAATCAATCCGGCCGGCTCTTCAAGCAGCGCTTTGACCGTTTTCAGGAAGTCCGCAGCCGGTGCGCCGTCACATACTCTGTGATCAAAGGTAAGGCTCAGCGGCAGCATGGTGCTTTTGACAAGCTCATCTCCTTTAAACGCCGGCGTTTCATAGCTTGCGCCTACTCCGAGAATACCGGCTTCAGGCGGATTAAGAATCGGGGTGAAATGCTCAATTCCGTAACCCCCGAGATTTGTAATAGAAAATGTCGATCCGTGCAGATCATCTCCGGAAGCATTGCCTTCCCGCGCCCGGCGTGCCGATGTGCTGATGTGATCCGCAAGCTCAAGGAATGAAAGCTTTTCCGCATCCCGGATCACCGGCACGACGAGACCGTTTTCAAGAGAAACCGCCATCCCGAGGTGGACATATGGATAGGTGATGATCCGCTCCTCTTGATAAGAGCTGTTCAGCTCAGGATGCTGTTTCAGCGCGAGCACCGCGGCTCGGGATGCGAAATGTGTGACCGTCAGTTTAACACCGCTCCGCTTTTTCGCGCTGTCGGCGAGCTGCTGCTGCCATTTCACAAGCTCCGTAATGTCCGCTTTCATCGTCAGCGTCAGTTGGGCGCTGTTTTGCAGGCTTTTGTGCATTCGGTCTGCAATCACTTTTCTCATCGTTGAAGCCGGTTTTCCCTCCGGCTGTGCCGTCTGAACCGAAGACTGCGGTTCAGATTCCGTCTTCATGGCCTTGATGACGTCAGCTTTTACGATTCTGCCTCCGGGCCCCGTCCCGTTCAGCGTATCAACTTTCAACCCGGCTTTCTCCGCCATTTTTCGGGCAACGGGAGATATTTTCACGCGGTGTTTACGCTTTTGCCCGGCTTTGGGAGCGGGAATATGTTCAGGTTCAGATTGCGGTTTCCCGGCTTTTTCAGGAGCCGGCGCCTCCTTCTCCCGCACTTCTTCGCCGTTTTCCCCGATATAACAGATGGGCGTTCCCGGCGGGACTCCTTCTCCCTCTTTGACTTTAATATGAAGAAGCGTGCCGCTTTCAGGCGCTTCTATTTCCATTTCTATTTTTTCCGAGTTGATGCTGGCGATGCTTTCTCCCTTTTCAACCGGGTCGCCGACTTTTTTATTCCAGACGGATACTTCACCTTTCTTCATCGCCATTCCCAGCTTCGGCATTACTACTTTTACAGCCATTCTATATCCCTCCTTTAATTCATTGCCGGCTCGCCAAGCAATTCAAGCGTGACGCTGACAATTTGGTCTGGTGTCGGCAAATATTGATCTTCAAGCACCGGCGAAAACGGCACCGGTGTATGCGGCGCTGTAATCCGCTTAATCGGCGCATCAAGCAGATCAAAGCCCTTATCGGCGACAATCGCAGCAATATCCGTGGCGATGCTGCAGCGCGGATTGGCTTCGTCAATGATGATCAGCCGGTTTGTTTTTTCTAACGATGTGAAAATCGCTTCCTCATCTAAAGGAGACAGACTCCGGGGATCAAGCACCTCGGCGTCGATGCCTTTCTCAGAAAGCTGTGCAGCCGCTTCAAGCGCGGTATTGACCTGCTTGCCGACCGCAAACAGCGTGATGTCGCTGCCTTCGCGTTTGATATCCGCTTTTCCGAGCGGGATTGTATAATAATCTTCCGGCACCTCGCCCTTCATGTTGTAGGACGTTTTATCTTCAAAAAAGAATACCGGATCATTGTCTTCTATTGCCGAAAGCAGCAAACCTTTGGCGTCATATGGATTGGACGGCACAACCGTCTTCAGACCCGGGATGCTGGTGAACAGGCCATACAGCGCCTGCGAATGCTGAGCGGCTGCCCGGAACCCGGCTCCGTATGTGGTGCGGACGGTGATCGGCACTTGCGCTTTACCGCCGAACATATAGCGGAATTTCGCCCCTTGGTTGATCACCTGATCAAAGCACGTGCCGATAAAATCGTTAAACATCAGTTCTGCAATCGGTCTCAGCCCCGTGGATGCCGCAGCCATGGCCGCACCCATGTAGCCCGCCTCAGAAATCGGTGTATCCAGCACTCGGCTGCGCCCGAATTCCTGTACGAGCCCCTTTGTGACCCCCAGTACACCGCCCCATGCTTCATCATCTTGCAAATGATCGACCGCCGCTCCCCCGGCGACATCTTCACCGATTACAAGCACATTGTCGTCTTTTCTCATCGCAAGCTTCATTGCTTCATTGATCGCGTCCGACATGCTTATGACTCTCGCCATCTCACATTCCCCCTTTTTCATATGACACGTAGACGTCTGTCAACAGCTCCGACTCTTTCGGATATGGACTCTTTTCGCTGAACGAGACGGCTTTTTCAATCGATTCGCTGACACGCTGTTCGATGTCTGACAGTTTATTTGCATCTGTTTCTTTTAGAAGATAGTTTTTAAAGCCTTGAATGGCATCTTTTTCTTCAAGATGCTCAGCCTTTTCATCCTTTGTTTTATAAGTTTGGGCATCTCCTTCGAAATGTCCGTAGTTTCTGTAAGTCATACATTCAATCAAAGACGGGCCTCCGCCGTTTCTTGCTCTTTCTATCGCTTCCCCGGCTGCCTGATAAACCGCTAAAATATCTTTTCCGTCCACCGTGACCCCCGGCATGTTATAGGAAGCCGCCCGATCGGCGATTGAATCACAGGCTGACGCGTACTCAAATGTCGTGGCTTCGCCGTAGCCGTTGTTTTCGGCGATGAACACGACAGGAAGGTTCCATACTGCCGCTAAGTTCAGCCCTTCATGGAAAGTCCCTTGGTTATTGGCTCCGTCCCCAAAAAAGCAAACGCTTACATTTTTAGTTTGTTTATATTTAGCCGTGAGCGCTGATCCGCATGCGAGCGTGAATCCGCCCCCGACGATTCCATTTGCGCCTAACATGCCTTTATCAAGATCCGCAATGTGCATAGAACCGCCTTTGCCTTTACACAGTCCGGTCGCTTTTCCGAATATTTCCGCCATCATGCCGTCCAGATCACAGCCTTTGGCGATACAATGGCCATGTCCCCTGTGTGTGCTTGTAATGCTGTCGCCATCATCTAAATGAGCGCACACCCCCGCAGCTACCGCTTCTTCACCGGCATACAAATGGACGAATCCGGGAAGCACTCCTTGTGCGAAAAGTTCATGCACTTTGTCTTCAAAGCCCCTGATTTCCAGCATCTTTTGGTACATCCACAGCGCTTTTTCCTCAGTTAATGACAAGCCTTCTCGTTTTAACAATTCCATTTTGTGCGCCTCCTTCTATTTAGGGTTCACACTTATAAATGCAAGAAGCATGCCAGCCTTTGAAGCCCGTAAAATGAATGTTTTTATTTTTACAATGGAGACAGTTTGAGACAGGTGTCTCATTTTGTCTCGATCTGTTCCCTTTGTCTCGTTTTATGGCATACAAAAAAGACCGGGCATCACCCTGTCTTTGACAATGATCGACGTATTTATTTCCTCGGAAATCTTTTAACTGCTTCATTCTTCTGCATACAGTCTATCGTGGCGTTTGAGTGGTTACACTCTTTTTTTCATATCCACGTGCTGCAGTTCATGCTTTTCTTCAACAGCCCGTTTCAGCGCTTGAAGCATGTAGCCAATGCCTTTATACGATGACAGAGGCCAGGTGATATGCTGATGCTCTCCGATGACGGCGTTTAGGACGCTTCGGTATTTTTTCCCGCCAAGCATGACAAGCTCTTCGATGTCGGAGAAGCCTTTTTCATGAAATTGACGGCGCAGCTCGTCCGCTGCCATGATCTCCGGATGACCGGTTCCAAAAGTGACATCGTAATTTCCGGGAACAATATCATCCGGACAAAGGAATCCGTGCTTCGCCGACAAAATCACCCACTCATCGAAAAATGCTTTCGCATATCGCTCGCACGCCTGATGCAACGGGCTGAGATAAGCGTCTTCCGCCCTTACCGGACCTGTATCTGAATGGACATCCCAAATTTTTTTCTTGCCGCAGGGGATGATGCACAGTCGTTTCATTTTTCTCTCCCCCTTTATGATGTATCTCCTATCAATGTACCATTATTCGTTTATTTCTGCATGACGAAACTGGCCATGGATCTGTCTGGGTAAAAACTGCACACAAAAAGACCCGGAATTCAAATCGAAATCCGGGCCGGATGAAGGTTGTTTATGTCACTCTTGCTCCATCCCATCAAGATACTTTCTCTCAAAGTCATCGAGCAATGCACGCACTTCATCTGTTGACTTTGTATTCATGCATTGATTTCTTAATTCACTTGCTCCCCGGAATCCGCGGAGATATATCTTGAAAAAGCGGGGGAGCGGTTTATATGCTCGAGCTTCTGCTTTTGAATATTCATCATGAAGATCCAGATGCAATCTCAAAAGATCAAGCAATTCCTTACTGCTATGCTCTCTCGGCTCCTTTTCAAAGGCGAATGGATTAGTAAAAATGCCTCGTCCAATCATAATCCCGTCAACACCGTATTGTTCAGCGAGTTTCAAGCCGGTTTCACGGTCAGGAATATCCCCATTGATCGTCAAAAGGGTATCCGGCGCTATCTCATCACGAAGTTTCTTGATTTCCGGGATGAGCTCCCAATGCGCATCTACTTTACTCATTTCCGCTCTTGTACGCAGATGAATGGAAAGATTCGCAATGTCTTGTTTCAGTATGTGTGTCAGCCAGCCGCGCCATTCTTCTATATCCGTGTAGCCAAGTCTGGTCTTCACACTTACCGGCAGACCCCCTGCTTTCGCCGCCTGTATTAATTCGGCTGCAACTTCAGGACGGCAAATCAGGCCGCTTCCCTTTCCATTCCCCGCCACATTAGGTACAGGACAGCCCATATTGATATCCAGGCCCTTAAACCCTAATTCGGCCATCCCAATACTCATTTGGCGAAAGTTTTCAGGCTTATCTCCCCATATGTGGGCAACCATCGGCTGTTCATCCTCCGTGAAAGTCAAACGGCCGCGCACACTATCCTTCCCATCCGGGTGACAATAGCTTTCTGAGTTTGTAAACTCTGTGAAAAACACATCAGGTCTGCCTGCTTCACTCACAACATGGCGAAAAACGACATCCGTCACATCTTCCATTGGTGCCAGTACAAAAAATGGCCGCGGTAATTCACGCCAGAAATTATCTGTCATAACAAATCCAAATCCTTTCATGATGGGATACAGCCAAACCTTTATCCCAAAATTAAAAACTGACCATGCTTCTTTTACACTTATAGCATGTGTCAGCACTTCTTATCAAACGATAGTAAATTTTGAACATTTCATTAACACACATAAATGGTATTAGGTTGAAACAAATCATTCATATTACTTGCTTTTGCTCTAATCAACGTGATCGCCTGTCCTCTTATGTTTCATTTTTTAAAATGAAAATCTGGAGAGGGCCGTGCAAGAAAAAGACCGAAGATCGACAATGCTCATTATTACTAAGAAGACTCTTTAATGTATACTTATGTCTACTTAATCTATTACGCATGCTACCTTCCCCCACATATATACAATTACGAGTTTGGTTTTTTAAATCTGTTACATAAACACCTTTCATTGATCTAAATTTTTGATCTTTTAGCCCATTTTATATGTTCAGGCAAAGGAATTTCAAAATTAATTGTATGATTAGCCTTTCCCTTAATGAAGAATTCCTATGGTAATTTGATTTTCAAATCCATTATCATCTCCTCCAAAAATCCACATTATAAAAAAATTCCCTATTTATCTATCAACGCTTAGCTTGCCTAACATATATCTTTAATAGTAATTACATCTTAAAAATAGACCCACCATTTATCTCTAAGTTTAGCTGTAGGCATAAATTTAAGCTTGCATTCAATGAGTGGAGCTTAATTTTTTTATTCTGCAATTTTTTTAATCTTTTTTAATTTCATCCTTCTCTAAACCTAATCTTTGCAATAATTCTTTATCGTATTCGATAAAATCACCTAATTGATCATTATAATATGGGTATTGAACAGTTAAATCATTTATCGCAAGGTTTCTATAATTCTTTTTGACTCTTATATTTCCCAACTCTATTTGTGGAGGATTTTTCAACATATTAATTAGCTTTTCAGATGTTATATTTCCTTCAAAATCTTCGTGATACGGTTTTAAAGATCTATTTCCTATTGAAAAACCCGGAGGATTCCTATCTAAAAACCGAACAAAAGCTGAAGTATCAGCAATATAGCAATCATTATAATACATACTTTCACCAAGCATTGCTGTCGTTACAATAACTTTATAAATATTTTTAGGATGCCATTCTTCTTCTAGTTTCAATTCTTCTCTTACAATGTTTATATTCTCCACGTAATAATCAACAATACGATTTAGTTGCTCGACAGCACTTCTTTCTTTATGGCTTTTATTTATCTTTTCCGTTTCCCTTTGTATTATCTTTATTAAGAAATTATAATATTCCCTAATAGTTAGTGGTTGACCAAAGGCTTTTAATTCTACAAAGAACAAATCATTGTCAATAGTAAAAACTACATCACATTCATATGTTTCACCATTAACAATTCTCTTTAGTCTTTTCGCGCCAATATCTAGCTTGTTTAGTTTATTTAATATGTATTCTTCTAATCCAGTACCCTTAAAAGAAATATCCACTTTCTTCTTATTTAACAGAGATATCAATGACATTGAAGGATCTATATGTGATGCCACAGAAGGAATAATAATCAAACTGTCATTATGAACGACAAAAGGACAATCTAACAAATCTCTTGCATCTTGATTAAATTTGAAGTTATTGATGATTTTAAGAGCACTGGCTTGAGATACTCCCTTTGAAACAAATAAGTTTATCCAGTAAGTTTCAGTTTTCATAATAGTCCAATTATTTAAGTTTAATGGTTTAACTACTTTTGACTCGAATCTTTCCTTTAAATAATTTTCAGCCTCAATTTGAATTACAACGTAAGCTCTAATCCATTCTGCGAGTGACACACCTAAAAGCCTTATATTTAGATCATGAGTGTGTAGAAATTCTCCTATCGCAATACAATAATATGCTTCATTCTCGCAAAGATAATGAGCTGGAGGTAATTTCTTTGCATTTTGATCAATTTTACGTTCCAATTCTGTTTTATCGGCTAAATTAAAATCCGTATACCATTTACTTCTTTGATCCTTAAATCTCACTTTTGAGATTTCTTGTGCATGTAAAAAATCTTCATTCTTGGGCTGGATGTGAATTTTCTTATTATCTATATCAAAATCTGTACCGATAAAACGCCATTTTTGTTCAATGTTCAAAAGAGACGACCACAAATCAAATAGTTCAATATGCTCTCTTGCGACTCTTATGTGACTCATGCGCATAGTTTCAAGTTTTCCTATATTACCTTTTCCACCTCCCATAGACTTCAGTAAACTCCCCGCAAACTCTGCAATACTATCAGCTATACCTAATACACGATTTATATCTTTTTGAGCAGGTAATATTTTTTGTTTACCTTCATCAAACAATGAGATGACGTATGGATACACCTCTTTAATTCTATGTATAGAATTCCCATTAATATACTCAATTAGAGAACCTAACATAATCTCTAAAGAAAGAATAAATGTTATTACCTCTCTCTTCTGAGGAATTTGGTCTAATTTCCTGGATGATCTCAATTTATAAAAATCCTTAAAAATTGAATTAATTATATTAATTTTTTCTTCAAAATTATCAATTAACTTAATATCACTCTTATAAACTGCTTTAATGTTAGATATGACTTTTTTTGATATCTTTTGTCTATTATTGTAGATGTTAAAACAAACGCCTGAGACTCTAACGATTTCTAAAGTATCTTCCAGAGAATTGTTTTGCATAAATTCGTTTAAAAAAGGAATAAATTCCTTTGAATCTTTAAACAAAGCCTCAAGTTCATAATGGTTCCATATTTTCAAGTTGTTCTCTCCTTCTATATTTTTTTCAACAAATCCACTATATATATTTCTCCATTTATGTCTAGCTATAATCAAGACTTCTATCGCATGGGGTTTGTATTGTATATCTATTACAGCTTTATATTTCCGTTACCAAAACCCGCATGCAATTGGATCTTATAGACAGTCAAATCTTCTCCTTGGTTTATAATAACCCAATTAATCTCCCTTATAATAAGCAACTTTATACTTTCCTGAACTTCGCTTATGTACTTTGGGTACGAATTAATTTCTTAATGGGAACTATGAACTATCCCTCATTAAATGAAAACTCCATTCCTATTAGTTTACTTCCCAATATTTAAATTTATACATACTCTTAAAGGAATCCGTTTGAGATAAGGCAATTTTCTCTGCTTTTCTTTCATCATATGAGGACATACCAGTAATACCAAACACCTCAAATATTATATCCTTGTCTTTATTGATAACGTATCCATCCGGAATAAAATTTCCATAACCTTCTATTGGCAAATAAGGCTTATAAAATGTTAGATTATCTTCACATAACCGATCATATATATTTTTTTCATGAGAACTTTCACAATATAAACCTCTACCAGATATCGGTATTAAACAGTAATTTTTTAGAGTCATACATTTATGATACTTGTCTTCTTTATACACAAAACCTGCTACCACATATTCAGGGCTATGCGGTTCTATTTTTTTCTTGTGTTCATATTCCTCCTTTTCAACATAGAAGCGATTAGTTCGCCCAAAAGCATCTTCACAATACAGAATATCTTTTTTTGTATTATCAAATAGAGTATCTTCTCCAAGCGGTATTACACTATTTACATACATGTAAACAAAATAGATATCTTTTTTTACTTTTACATTCCATATGCCTACTTGTTTATAAAACATCTCGTTTAAAGTTTTTCTTTTTCTCGATAACCTAATTCGAGCCGATATACCATAAACATGTTTAGCTAACTCATATTTATCATTAGGAACTCTATGTTTTTTTCCTAACACCATACTTTCCCACGCCATCATATTTATTCTTGTGGCTAAGCCAAAAATCGTTGATACATTTTTATTAGATCCCGTTCCTTCATGATAAATCACATTATTTCTCACATTACTGTTTCTTTCGTTATTATCCCCTAGCTGAGAAAGATGTAATTCTTTAATTCTAACAATATGTAATCCCTCTTCCTCATCGTAGCTCCAGGCCTTTTCATATGGGCTTGAACCCACAAATTGAGGATGTCGGCAACAATCCTTGGAATGTTTAAATTGTCTGGTAGAATTATATAAATACGGTGATTTTGCATTGGAAACTTTAAGCACTATCTTATCAGAACACTCACACCTTAATTCTATTTCTCCCTTTTCATTCCTAGTTTTTAAGTTTAGTAACAGAGATTCTTTTATAGGTGAATAAGGTAGTTTTGTTATGTTTCCTTTTGGTTTTTCAATTACAATAAATGATTTTTTGACCAATATATCCCTTCCTCCTATATTAAACAGACTACAATTCAATTATAGTTGAAGTTAACACAAAAATCGTTGAAGAATTTCCAAAAATCTCATATTTTAGAATTACTATTAAAAGGAGGAAAAAAGAATCGAAAAGACAGCCAGGGCAAAGGCTGCGCATAAAAAAAACCCGGAAATCGGAATTGTTTATTTACCGAAATCCAGGTCTGATTACGAATTGTTTATTTTAGTTAGACGATTTTAATACAAGCTTCGCCACGGCTTCTACATGAGCCGTCTGCGGAAACATATCAACAGGCTGAATATATTCGACGCGATAGTCCTTCGACAGCGTCTGCAAGTCTTTCGCCAATGTGGAAGGATTGCAGGATACGTAGACGAAGCGTTTCGGTTTTACTTTTTTGATGGTATCTAAAAATGTTCTGTCACAGCCCGTTCTCGGCGGGTCGACGATGACCACGTCAGGGCGGAAGCCTTCTTTCGTCCATTTCGGGAGCCAGTGTTCGGCTGTTCCTGTGACATATGCCGCGTTTTTGATGCCGTGTTTTTTGGCGTTTTTCTTCGCATCGTCAATTGATTCTTTAATGACGTCCATGCCGCGGATCTCTTTTGCGCCGTTTGAAACCCACATGCCGATCGTACCGACGCCGCAATACGCGTCTACGACTTTTTCTTTTCCTGTCAGCTGAGCCGCTTGTTTCACTTCGTCATACAGCTTGACCGTCTGCTCAGGGTTGAGCTGGAAGAAGGCGCGGGCGCTCAGTTCAAATGACACGTCACCTAGCACTTCTTGAATGGCATGGCTTCCGGCCAGCGCTTTTGTTTTGTCACCGAAAATGACAGATGTGCGCGCGCCGTTGACGTTTTGAATAATCGATTTCACTTCCGGCAGACGGTTCTGAATGGCTTTGACGATCTCGTCTTTATTCGGCAGTGTCTCTTTCGCGGTGACAAGCACGACCTGCACTTCGCCTGTTTCAAAACCGACTCTCGTCACGATGGTGCGGACATCGCCTTTTTTGGTCCGTTCGTTATAAACGGACACGTTGTGTTTTTCTAAAATACGGCGGACGATACCCGTTGTTTTGTTTGTTGCCGGATGCTGGACAATGCATTCCTTAATCGGGACGATTTTATGGGAATCAAGTCCGTATAAGCCGGCAATGATGCTGCCGCTTTGCGAGCGTCCGACTTGGAACTGGCTTTTGTTCCGGTAATTCCAAGGGTTGTCCATTCCGATCGTATCTTTAATGTTCATTTCTTCGACATTGAATCTCGTATGACGTTCCAGAGACTGAATGACGATGTCGCGTTTTTCGCGAAGCTGCTGGGTGTATGCCAGATGCTGAAGCTGACAGCCGCCGCACTGGTCGTAGACCGGGCATGGCGGCGTGACACGGTGTTCAGACGGCTTGCGGATTTTTTTGACGCGTGCTTCTGAAAATTTCGGCTGCACATTTGTCGCTTCGGCAACGACTTCTTCACCGGGCAGAGCGCCGGGAACGAAGACAACTTTTTTCTTAAAATAGCCGACGCCCTCTCCGTTAATGCCGAGACGTTTGATGGTCAGCGGAAATGTCTGTCCGATTTTCAATTCGGCAGGCGCCTTTTTTTGATGTTGATTCACGTTTTTTTCTCTCCGTTTCTATATAAAGCCTTCCTCATGGGAAAACGGCTGATTTGAAATATCACATCTTTTCAGTATAACATGCAGCCGGCGGTTCCTTCATGTTTTTCACTGGAAGTTTCCAAAATCCTCATCATTCAATACTTCTCCACAAGTACAAGGACGCATAGCTTAAATACGGCGCCCATTCGCTGCTTACCTGGAGCATTACGTCTTTTGACGGTTTATCCTCTAGGGCGAAGCGGCGTTTGACGGCGTTTTGCAGGCCGATGTCCGCCAAAGGAAACAGATTCGGGCGGCCGAGACCGAACATGAGGACGTTTTGGACGGTCCACGGGCCGATGCCTCTGATGGCGATCAGCTTTTTCATAATGTCTTCATCCGACAAATGGGTAAGTTCCGCCAGATTGAGCGCTCCTTCTGCAATCATCCGTGAAATGTCAATCGCATATTCCGCTTTTCTCATGCTGAACTGGAGCTCCCGCAAGTCCTGATACTCAAGCGCCGCGATCGTTTTCGGCTCGGGATAGCTCCAGACGCCGTCTTTTTGTTCACCGAAGGCATGGACGAACCGTTCCGTTAAGGTAAATGCGAAAGACAGGTTGAGCTGCTGGTGGATGATGCATTTCATGAGACAGTTGTAGACGTCATATTCCAAGACGAGCGGGGTTCCCGCATGTTCCTCAAAAAGCGCCGACAGATTTGTTTTTGAGAAATGATCAAGCACAGGCTGAAGCGGCTGTTCCCACTGAAAAATGTGTTTGATCCGTTCAATCATCTCTTTGCGGTCCGTTTCTCCGCTGACGAGAAAAACCGGGTCTGCGGCGGTGCCTTCCCCTTGAACCGTGATGACGGACAGTTTGCCGTCCCGTGTTCTGAGCGGCACTTTGATTGACCTTGCTTTAAGATCGACCGCATTCAGCGGATCGAGCGACAGCCTTTCAAGGACTTTATCAAAATGATACGGCGGCGTGACCGAAACCGTTTCCTTCCACATATGCTCCACCCCTTTTTGTCCAAGTATATCATGAAGCGGCCGGGCGGCAATTCGTATACTTTTCTTCATAACGCCGCATGATATAATGGCAGGCGGAGGGTTGTTTATGATACATATAACCGCAATCACAACACATAATGAGATATTAGATAATATCCCCCTATCACGTACAGAACAACCGGACATCGCATGGTACTGGATTGATTTTTTCGGCGCCGAGATGCATGAAACCGAGCTGCTGCGGGATTATTTTCACTTTCATCCGCTTGCGATCGAGGATTGCTTTCAGCATATGCAGCGGCCGAAAATCGACCATTATGACGGCTACCGTTTTTATGTGCTCCACGCCTTGAACCCGGACACACTGGAAATGGAAGAGGTGGACATTTTTCAGTCCGACCGTTTTATCGTCAGCTTCCATTTGCACGAATCGCCCGGCGTCTCAAAGGTGAGAGAACGGTTTTTCGCTTCTCCGGGATTAGCCAAAAAAGGGCCCGGGCACATCACTTATATGATTATGGACCAGCTTGTCGATGAATATTTCCCCGTGCTGTACAAAATTGAAGACCGGCTGAATGAAATTGAAGACAGCAGAACCCATAAATCTTACGGCACTTTAATGAATGAAGTGTTTGAATTGCGGACTGATCTTTTGAACCTGAGACGGACGATCATTCCGATGCGCGATTTAATGTACCGGATTTTGAGCCTTGACCATGTAAAAGAAAGCCGTGAAACGAAGGCGTATTTCAGCGATATTTATGACCACCTGTTAAAACTGGCCGAGCTGATCGAGTCAAACCGTGATATGACGTCAGATTTGCGGGACAGCTATGTGACGCTGAATTCAAACCGGATGAACGCCATTATGATGACATTAACCATCGTCTCGACCATTTTTATCCCGCTGACGTTCATCGCAGGGGTTTACGGCATGAATTTCGATAACATGCCTGAGCTTCATTGGAAATACGGGTATTTTATCGTTTTGGGCGTAATGGCCGTCCTTGTGGCCGCCATGCTGTTTTGGTTCGCCCGCAAAGGCTGGTTTAATATTTTCAAGTAAGAACGGCTGCGGGCTGTTCTTTTTTTTAAGAAAACATGATAGTCTGGAAAAAAACGTAAAGAGGTGTGCGCCGTTACCATCCTTTCTCACAAAATCATTTCTTCTGTCCTCCTGGCTTTCAGTGTCATGTCCATTGCCCCGCTGTATAACGGCCGTACGGTGTCTGATTACATCTTTGAGTCGCTCGGCTTTTCCTCTTGGCCGGAAGATGGAGCCCATATCTCCGTCATTCCCGGGGTCGTGCTTTACTTTGCGGCGTTAATCTGGTGTGCCGCCGCGTTCAGGCGGACGCTTCCCGCGGCGGGGCTGTTTCTGATCTTTCTCAGTATGGGGGCCGCTTCCGGTATCAGTCCTGCCACCGAATATGCCGCTTTTTCCTTAAAACAGTTCGCGCCCGAAAAAGAGGCTGTCGAATATTTGAAGCACCGCAGCGAATGCAGTTATCTGGTTGAGCGAAAAAGAGCGGGCATGAGCTGCACGCTTTATATCAATCATTACGGAAAAGGGGAACAAGCCATTTCTGTCACGCCGGATTTATCAGAAAACATAAAGGACGTCACATTCAAATCAAAAACATTCACTGTAAAACCCCGTTCAAAAACAATCATCAAAACCCGATTTACCGGATTTTACAAGGGGAAAGCCGCCTCAGACTCCGGATGGTCTTCCGAACCTGAACTGAAAGTGGCAATCCTGTACACAGCGGATTAACCATTTTGCATGTATAATGGTGGAAAACTTTTCATTGGAGGGTGAAATGAAGATCGCCATCGTCGGACTCGGCAATATGGGCCGCCCCATCGCCGAAAATATCATGAAAGCCGGATACAGCCTGACTGTATATAACCGGACGAAAGAAAAAGCGGCTGACCTGCTGGAAAAAGGGGCCGAATATGCCGAAACGCCCCGCCAGGCAGCTGAACATGCAGATATCGTACTGTCCATGCTGTCAGACGATGAAGCCGTAACGGGCGTAACGTTCGGAGCTTGCGGCATTATTGCCGGGTTATCTGAAAACGGCATTCATATTTCGATGAGCACGATCAGTACAGCGCTGTCAGAACAGCTTTCCGCCGCACATTCGGGCAGAGGGCAGTCCTTTATCGCCGCTCCCGTCCTCGGCCGCCCCGATGCCGCTGAGAAGGCCGAACTCCGCATCATCACAGCCGGACCGGCAGAAGCGAAGAAAAAGGCCGAACCGCTGCTTAACATCCTGAGTCAGCAAGTATTTGACACTGGTGAAGAAACAAAAACGGCCAATGCCGCGAAAATCAGCGTCAATTTCTTGCTCGTGTCCATGCTGGAGGCGTTATCTGAATCATTCTTAATGATGGAGAGATACGGGTTAGAACGGAAACAATTTTTAGAAATCGCCGGCGCGCTCTTTGGCTCTCCCGTCTATCAAAATTACGGCACGATCATGGCTGAGGAGAAATTTGAGCCGGCCGGTTTCAAAATGTCTTTAGGGCTGAAGGATACCAATCTGGCGCTCGCCGCCGCTGAACAGGTTTCCGCAAAACTCCCTCTTGCCGAGCTGGCCAAGAGCCATTTTGAAAGCGGGATCGCACAAGGCTTCGGGGATCTGGATTGGGCTGCTTTGATTAAATGTATCAAATAAGCAGTGAAAACCTCTCCCGTTTAGGAAAAATGAAACCAATGTGTTAGAGAACACATTGGTTTCTTGGCTATTATAAGCGTCTGTTTCTTTGTAATCATTCCATTCATGTCCGTATTAATTTTATTTTTCCAAATGCAATGCCGAATGTTGTTTTTATATAAGGGGTGCTGTCAACCCATATTCTCCCTTGATTTTTCTCAATTAATGCTTTGGCAATTGAGAGTCCTAAACCGCTTCCCGAGTGTCCTGAGCTTCTGGATAAGTCTCCCCTGTACATCCTCTCAAATACCTTCTCTGATTCTGTCTTTGGTATCCCCGGCCCCCTATCCCAGATCAGCAGTTCAAATTCTTTGTCATTCTCTTTAAGTTCTATGCCAAGAACCTTTCCTTCTTTTCCGTAAAGGATGGCATTCTTCAAGATATTCTCAATAATTCTAACGATACTTAGACGATCCGCCATAATAAGACACTTTCTTTCAGGAATATTTATTTTAAGCTCTAATTCATTTCTTTTTATCTCCGGCAAGTATTCAATCAATAACTCTCTGGTTACTTCAGAAAAGTCAATAATATCTGGCTGCATCGGCATTTCATCTGCATCCAGTTTAGCCATGTTAAATATTTCATCAATTAACTGCTTTAAATGATTCGACTTCTTTGAAACAATGTTTACGTATTCTTTCTTTTCTTCTTCCGAGGCTGCAATATCGTCTTTCAACGCATCTAAATATCCTATAATTGATGTAAGCGGTGTGCGAATATCGTGTGATATGCTTGATAACAGGCTTTTTCTCGCTGCGTGCGTTTGAATCGTTTCCACCTGTATTTTCTCTAACTTCTCGATCAATTCGTTTATTGAAAAAACCATTTCATTAAATATCGGAGCCCCATTCGCAAATATTCTTGTCGTTAAGTTCCCATTTAATGTCCGCTTAACCGCATGGATCATTTGAATGAGCTCATTGTTGAATTTGCAGTAAATTGTAATAAGGATTACAGACAAACCGATCAGCAGACCATAGACAACCAATTTAACAGTGTTAAGCTCTTGGTGCTGCCAGTCATATAAACAATTGAGGCAAATCAGTGTAATCTGCAGAAACATAAGATATATGATTTTACGACTCATCTTTCTCACCTGCAAATTTGTATCCTATCCCCCAAACTGTTTGTATAAATTGAGGATTATATGGGTCTTTTTCTATTTTTTTTCTCAGCTTTCTTATGTGAACCATCACGGTATTGTCATCTTCTAAGTAATGATTGCCCCAAACATTCCGAAACAACTGAGCCTTCGTAAATACCTGTTCCGGATTGGAAGCCATAAATTTCAGCAGCTCCAGCTCTTTTGCGGTTAATGATATTTCTTCACCTGCAACGCATACGATATATCTTTTCACATCAATTGATAAACCTTTATATTTCAGCAGCGGCTTCTCTTCTGTTCCGCTGCCGCTCCCTAAAATGAAAAACCTTCTCATCAGAGCCTTAATTCTGGCCACAACCTCGTTTACGCTAAAAGGTTTTGTAATATAATCATCTGCTCCTATACTCAACCCTACAATTTTGTCAGCTTCATGGTCCTTTGCAGTAAGCATAAGTATTGGCACATTGGTTTTTTCTCTTAGTTTTCTGCATACTTCAATCCCATCCATTTTTGGCATCATGAGATCCAATATTACGAGGTGATAAGTATTTTGTTCAAATAATGCCAAAGCTTCCTGTCCATCCTTTGCAACATCTGCTAAATAAAGTTCCCGTTCAATGTATTTTTTTAATAAATCTCTGATCACTTTTTCATCATCAGCGATAAGGACACGAATTTCTTTCACTTTCATGACACCCGCCTTCATATTTTTTGTATTTATGTAAGTAACAGTGGGTATTCATTATTACATGATATGCAATCTATCATGTAATCTTTTAGCCAATTTTCAGTATTTTATATAAACACAGGTGTATTCAATTTGTCGGCTTATGAAAATTGTAACGCTCAGCTTCCAAATATAACTTTGACACAAACGTCATGATATTTAAAGAGTAAGCCCTAATTCCAACAAGATCAGTATTTCGATTATGTTTTTATGTCGGGAATTTGTCCCCTATCCGCTAAATTATTACCTGTTGATCAATCATCAATATGAGTTTTTTGTTTGTGCTCGAACGAACAAAAACACCTGGTTCATACAGGTGTTTCTCATCCGCCTAAACATTTTTCGACCTCTCTTTTCGGGGTAAAATACAGCCCTCCCCCTTTTCATAAAGAGTAAGAACTTTTTTAGTCAATGCAAGCCTTGGTACAATCCAATACGATAACACAGCTGATATAATTCCAAAAAGAGCTCCTGCAGCAACATCGAAAGGATAGTGTACACCTACCCATATGCGTGAAACAGCTACACTAAGCGCAAATATGATCCAGATCCAGCCTGTTTTTTTATATACAAGCCAAAAAGAAAATGAGATAGAAAAGAATAGGATGGTGTGATCGCTTGGAAATGAATTATCCACCGCATGATCTGCCAGTTTGTTAACATTTGAAAGAACTGCAAATGGTTGATGATTGGAATAGAGTTGACCGGCAATTTTCCCGATCATCTCTGCTATAATGAATGCCGCTCCCGCCTGTATGACCATCATTCTGTTTCTATCATTTCGGGTAAACCAGAAAACAAGCATAACGAGTGCTAAAATAAACACTGCATATTCAGCAAGTATGACCATTGCTGAGTTTAGAAATGGATATTCTTTTCCCAGATCGTTTACAGCACGAAAAGCGGTCATATTCATCTCTGAAAAAGACACTTATACCATCCTCCTATTTAAACACTCATTTATATTTTCACGGAATTTATGCGGCACAAATCAATCGGCTTTTCACTTGAAAGTCTTTCATAAACATTAATGTATATCCGCTTTGTTAAAATAGATCACCAAGGAAGCAAATCCCAATATTGAGATTAGGGCAATTCCTGCATAGGAGTACTCCGGAGGATAAGTAGGGAGAAGCGTATTCATTGAAATGTCTCCGGCTGCTGCCCACGGGAACAATCCTCTGTGTTCTGAGTTAGCTGTCATAATATTTATCAAAGTAATTAGGATTGTAAAAATAATGGTAGGTACGTAATTCTTTAGAACAACTGTGATCAGAACAATAGGTGTTGATAAAACAAATAGTAAAATTCCCCCAATTGAAAAGTGCAAAAATGATTTGAGTATGAGTGATTGGCTGAGACCCGGGAATTGCAAGATCACACCCAGTAATAAAGTAAGCCCCCACGCAACTAAAGTTAAAAAGAATATCCAGATAAATAGCAGCAATAGTTTACTAAGTATCAGATTGATTCTGGAAACGGGTATGGTTAAAAGGTTTTTCAGTGTATCATCCATGTATTCCCTGTTAAAAATATAAGCGGCAACAACTCCATACAGCGGGACCCCCACTACCAAGACTGTATATAAGTTAGCGTTGCTGAAAAGTTCATGAAATTTTATGACAGGAGCGGGATTCTCAGTCTTTATCTGTACATAAGATGCAACGACAACCATAAATGGGACGACCGAAGCTCCTATCGTACTTATTAGAAGCATCGCAGACCTTCTGAGTTTTAGTAACTCTGCATATAACAGATTAACCAATGGTTCCACCCCCAACCAATTTTGTGAAATAATCCTCCAGGCGGTCTTCACTCATCAAAATTTTAAACACCTCAATATCGTTCTGAACAAGTAATTTATTAATTGCTCCCTGTTGTCCAATATGCGAGAAAATGCGGATAATTCCGTCACCATGTACTTCGTAGTCAAAGATCTGAAAATGTTTCTCTAAAAGCATCGCAGCTTTATTATCATTCGAAACTTGAAACTCAAGAAACTTTCGATTTCTCTTCCGGAGAGTATCAAATTCGGTTTCCTCTAACAGTTTTCCCTCGTGAATAATGCCCAAATGATCAACTAATTGTTCAATCTCAGACAGGATATGGCTCGATATCAGCAGAGTAATTTTTCTTTCTTCAGCTAATGTTTTAATGAGCCTTCTCATCTCTTTAATCCCAATCGGATCTAAACCATTCGTCGGTTCATCTAATATTAGTAATTCCGGATAGTGAAGAAGAGATCGGGCGATGCCAAGTCTTTGCTTCATTCCCAAAGAGTATTTGCCTACAAGCTTTTTGGTTTCATTCTCTAATCCCACAATTTCTAATGCTTCTTCAATTGCATTTTTTTTGTGAATTCCAACGATCCTGGCATTTATTTCAAGGTTTTCTTTAGCCGTGAGGTTTCCATAGAATCCTGGTACTTCTACAATTGAACCAATTCTTTTTAGAATGTCTTTCTTATTCGTATGTAAATCCTCACCGAATATCTCAATCTTTCCATGAGTAGGCTTTATCAGGCCCAGCAGCATTCTTATTGTCGTTGTTTTACCTGCCCCGTTTCTCCCCAGAAACCCGTAAATATCTCCTTCATTAACTGTTATGTTGAGGTTATCAACTGACTTTTGTTTTCCATAAACTTTTGTTAAATTTGTCGTTTTAATTATTTCCTGCATTGATCCAGACCTACTTTCCTAATGCTTATGTACAATAGTATAGGAATGCGTTTTTAACTGGAGATTAACTATTTCTTAACTATCTCTTAATTAGAGGGGCAAAAAAAACCTGCCCCCTTTAACTGGGAGCAGGTTTCATCTCAGTGATGTTTATGGCGTAAGGGTTTTGACGCCTGCATCAAGATAAGACTATATGATGAGGCGCTTCCCGTTACAAAGACGGCAGCTTCATTTCTTTCTCAAACATCAGGTCATCAATGCTTTTAAACGTGTAGCCTTCTTTTTTCAAATCGGTAATGGCATCGTCCAGAGCTTCTGAATTGTCCTTTGAAACGGTGTGAAGAAGGTAGATCGCGCCGGGATGCGCCTGCTTTATCATGTGATCATAGGCGTATTGTTTCCCTTTTTGCTCGTTAACCTTCCAGTCGACAAATGCGACGGACCAGAAAACGGTTTGGTAGCCGAGGCGCTTCGTTTCTTTGAGGACATATTCGCTGAACACGCCGCGCGGCGGACGGAGATACAGATTGTCCCGCTTTCCGGTAATGTTGTACACAGCTTCCGTGACGGAATCGAGTTCGTCTTGAATCTGATCGCCCGTTTTTGTCGTCAGATCAGGATGATGAAAAGAATGATTGCCGATGATATGGCCTTCCTTTGACATCCGTTTAATCAAATCAGGCTGCTCTTTCACAAAATGACCCGTGACAAAAAAAGTGCCCGTGACGTGATGTTTTTTTAACACATCAAGCACTTTCGGGGTGTACCCATTTTCATATCCGTTATCAAACGTTAAATAGATGGTCTTTTCTTTCGTATTGCCCAAATAAAAGGCATCATATTTTTTGACCAGATTGTCCAGCTGTCTGCCGGCATCCGGCGGCTGATGATTGACGCTGCGTTTAAAGCCCCAGTTTATCCGTTCATTCGGCACGGCCTCTGCGCTGTTGATGCCTCCCGCAAGTAAAACGGCCATGCAGCAAATTGAACAAAACCATTTCATGACCAGCACTCCTTCTGCATTTTTCCTTATTTTGCAGTAGGCCCTGCCCTTTTATACAGCCGCATTATGGAAAAAGAAAAACCCCGGCATCCGCCGGGGTTTATTCCCAATCCTTTTTAAAGCGTTCGTATTTTGCTTCCAGATCATCAAGCATGCCGATGAGCCGGTCTATATCTTCAACGTCCGTTGATTCAGGGTCTAATGAATCAATGACATTCATAAACATATCGAGTCTGTTCTTTAAGTAATCGAGCTGCTGATCTTTGCTGTTTACTGCATTCCCCATACTTCCACTCCATTCATTTTTTATAATGGTAGCGTATTTTTTGCCGTTTTTCAATGGTTCCGCTACTTGCGATCTTGGCAGATCAGGTCTAAAATTAACAGTTGGCAGACGTTAGTATGCCCATTTATAAAGGAGTTAGATAGTCATGACACAAAAGACAACACTGCGTCCGATCACACCGGAGTACGATCCTTGGGAAGCGTACATGGATGTCGACCAGTATGGAGATATGAAACTGACGAACGTTGAATTCACAACGACGACTTTGTGCAATATGCGATGCGAGCACTGCGCCGTCGGGTACACGCTCCAGCCGAAAGACCCGAATGCGCTGCCGATCGACCTTTTATTAAAGCGGCTTGATGAAATTCCTCTGTTACGCTCTATCAGCATTACGGGCGGCGAACCGATGCTTTCGCTGAAATCGGTAAAGGAATACGTCGTCCCGCTTTTAAAATATGCGCATGAACGCGGCGTGCGCACACAGATCAATTCAAACCTGACGCTTGATATCGGGCGCTACGAACGGATTATTCCCTATTTGGACGTTCTTCACATTTCTCACAACTGGGGAACGGTCGAGGACTTTGCCGACATCGGATTTGCGATGATGGAGAAGAAACCGACATTTGAACAGCGGGCGCGCTATTTTGACAAAATGATTGAAAACAGCCGCACGCTGGTCGAAGCAGGTGTAATGGTTTCAGCGGAAACGATGCTCAACAAACGGACACTGCCGCATATCGAACATATTCACCGGCAGATTACCGAAGAAATGAAATGCCAGCGGCACGAAGTCCATCCGATGTATCCGAGTGATTTCGCCAGCGCGCTTGAATCACTCAGCCTGAAAGACATGAGACAGGCCATCCATCATCTGCTCGACATTCGAGATGAAGAGACATGGATGCTGTTCGGTACGCTCCCGTTTTACGCATGCAGCCCTGATGAAGAAGACCAGAAGCTCCTCCGCCGCCTGCGGGAAGCGAAAAACGTTACGGTGCGAAACGACCCTGACGGCCGCTCCCGCCTGAATGTCAACATTTTTGACGGAAATATCATTGTCACGGATTTCGGCGATACACCGCCGCTCGGCAATATTAAAACAGACAGCCTTCCTGAAGCATATGACAAGTGGAGACAGACGAAGCTGAGCAAAGAGCTGAACTGCCGCTGCACAAACGTCCGGTGCCTCGGCCCGAACGTCCTTGTCAAAAACAGTTATTATCAGGACACGGATTTTTCATTACGAAAAGCCAGAGGTTAACAGAAGATGGAAACGACAATTACGGACATTTTGAAAAGCAAAGTGGTTGAGATCATCATCGTCGCTCTCGTGCTTTACGCCGGTGTATATCTGATCAACCGCTTTGTCCAGGTGTTATTTAAACGCACAGATTTCTTAGAGGAACGGAAAGGGAAGACGATTGAGAGCCTCGTCCGGTCCATCACCCAGTATACGGCGACGATCGGTTTTATCTTTTACGTCATTTCTTTATTTGTTCATGATTTCGGCCGAATTTTAGCCGGGGCGGGCGTTGCCGGTATCGTTATCGGTTTCGGCGCCCAGTCGTTAATCAAGGACATTTTGGCCGGTATCTTTTTAATATATGAACGCCAACTGCATAAAGGCGATTACGTGACGATTAACAATCTGTTCAACGGCACAGTGGAAGAAATCGGACTCCGTTCCCTCCAGATCCGTGAGTGGACCGGCAAGCTGCTTACCATATCTAACGGTGAGGTCAGACAGCTTCAAAACTATAACATTGATTATATGCGGATCACCGAGTCCGTCGTGATCAGTTACAAGGAAGATCCCGAGCGGGTATATGCCGTCTTAGAAAAAGCCTGCGACATGCTCAATGATGAGCTTCGCGATTCATTGAAACGGGATGAATTTCTCAATGCGACTGAGCCGTTTCAAGTGCATGGAATTATGAGTCTGAACAAATTAACCAGAGGCATTGAATTTACCGTCAAAGGCATGGTTCAAGACACAGAATACTTCTCGGCGAGCCTTGCGGTGAGACGCGTTCTTGCCCGGGAGCTGTACAACAACAATGTTCAATTGCTTGAGGAAATGTATCACACACAAAAAAGCTGATTCCCGAACCGGAATCAGCTTTTTTTATTTATCTCGGCTGCGCTGTCGTTTGAAAACCGAATGTGACATGATCCTGCACCGGAATCCAAGCCCCGATTCCTTGCGAAGTCACATTTTTGACGACAAGTTTCCGCTTGCTGCCTTTCAGCACCAAATACACTTCACCGTATGTTACTTTTCCTTTTTCATTAACGGCCGGTGCGTAGGCGTGCAGGTAGCCGAGCCGCTGCGGAGAAATTTTGTAGGTTTGATCCCGTTTTGTGCCTGCGCCGATAACCGTTTCAAACGCGAGCGGCAGTTTTGTTTTCTTCATCGCCTTTTGCATCATCATGCTTTTTACGTCTTCTGCGTTCGGCACCTTCGCTGTGAGCCCGCCTTTGATTTTGTATTGCTGTTCTTGGGCGTATGAGATAACCGCGGTTTGCTGTCCGCCCCGGTTATCCGCTCTGTTTGTGTTGATTTTTTTATATTCCCAGTTGGCGACCGTTTCGTTTGATTGATAGCCGAGCGCCCATTTCCCGAGAAATATTGTCGCCCGGTATCCGATGGCAAGCGGTGAACCGGAAACCGAGGATTCATTCAGCATTTTAATCAGATGCGGATTTTCGATGTTGATCTCGGATGTATCTAACAATTCCTTCGCCAGTTTGCTCGGCTGAAGCATCGGCTGATCCTGTGAGGCATTCGGATACGTATTTTCCTTTGAAATGCTTACGACAGAGTTGGGAACTTTAAACGTTTTTTTTGCACCGGCAGACGGCGTTGCGAAAAAACTAAAGGATAACAGCAGAATCAGTGTGGCATGAAACAGCTTTCTCATCATATCACTCTTTCTATAGCATTTTCCTTTAGTCTTTTCCTCCGCAATCGTTGTTATCCGCATTTTTTACAGGTTAAAGCAGGAAAAAACCGATCGCCATGATGACATAGGCGGCAAGGAGCGTAGCCCCCTCAAACCAGTTCGAATCACCGTCATTTGAAATCATCGTCATCAAAAGGACGGATGATATCATCGCGACAAGCTCGGGCAATGTGAATACAAGCGGCATATTGACCGGAAAAAAGATGGAACAGATCACAAGAACCGGAGCCACAAACATGGCGATCTGCAAAGTCGAGCCTACCGCGATTTCAACGGCGACATCCATTTTGTCTTTGTACGCCATAATAATCGCCGACGCATGCTCTGCGGCATTTCCGACGATTGCGACGATAATCACTCCGATAAACAGCTCGCTCCAGCCGAACTGTTCAGCCACCGCATGAAACGTATGGACAAGGTTTTCAGATATGTAGGCGACGATAATTGTTGAAATAAATAAGACGGCTGTCGCTCTTTTCCCCGACCACTCAGGCTGCTCCTCTTCTTCCTTTGCCTCCGGCTGATTCGGCTGATAAACACCGCGGTGGGTGACGAGCTTGAAATAAAGAGCTGCCACGTACAAAAGGATCATGATGATGCTGATGCCGACACTCAAATCAAGCTTGTTTTTTTCCCCCATATCCATGGAAAACACTTCGGGAATGACAAAAGCTACGATAATGGCAAAAATCAGCAGGCCAGAATTATGACGGGCATCATGAATATTGAATTCCTGCCGCTTGTATTTCAAACCGCCGATAAAAAACGACAGTCCCGCGACGAGCAGAAGATTGCCGAGCACCGAACCGGTCAGTGAAGCAAGCACGATGCCCGTCAGCCCTTCTTTTAAGGCAAAAAGCGATATAATCAGCTCTACCGCATTGCCGAACGTGGCATTCAGCAGACCGCCGATCCGCGGTCCCGCGATAATGGCAAGAGATTCGGTCGCTCTCCCCATATAACTTGCAAGCGCAATAATCGTCAAGCAATAAATAATAAACAAAACCGCTGACGGCCAGTGCATCAGGCCGCCGATGACTGAAAGCGGCACTCCCGCCGCAGCCGTAAAGAAAAAAATCCGATTCATATCTGCCTGGCTCCTTTTTTCGAATGAGTCTTTTTATATCCTTCTCAAAAACTCCCTCAATTACACTTCCGCGGCAGCCCGAATTGGCATTTTCAGGTTGCCGGACGCAGCAAATCCGTGTACGATCAAGAAAGATACTGAAGAAGGAGAAAATACGCGATGTCACGACTGTACTTCTTTATTTTGGTTCTGCTTGTTTCCATCTCCGGATTTTCCCAAGGCATGCTTCTGCCGGTGATCTCCGTCATTTTTGAAACGAACGGAGAATCAGCCGCTATAAACGGACTTCACGCAACCGGCCTTTATATCGGTGTGCTTCTGGCGTCGCCGTTTATGGAGGCCCCGCTGCGCAAGCTCGGATTCAAACCTCTGATGGTCATGGGCGGATTTCTTGTTATCATCAGCTTATTCAGTTTTATTTGGCTTCAATCCATATGGTTATGGTTTTTTCTGCGGCTGCTTATCGGAATCGGGGATCATATGCTGCATTTTTCAACCCAAACGTGGGTGACGTCAAAGTCAACGCCCCGAAACAGAGGAAGAAACATTTCGCTGTACGGACTGTCCTTCGGGCTTGGATTCGCTGTCGGCCCGTTCATGGTCCCTCTTGTGAAAACAAGTCCGTCCCTTCCGTTTATCGTATCAGGCTGTATCAGTCTTGCCGCCTGGCTGTTTGTGTTTGCCTTACGTAACGAGTACCCGGCGCAAGGTCCGGATGAAACATCCGGGGACAACAGCGCAAAACGGTTTTACCGCGCTCTTCTTTTCGGCTGGGTCGCTTTTCTCCCGGCTTTCGGGTACGGTTTTTTAGAAACGGCGCTGAACGGAAGCTTTCCCGTGTACGCCCTGCGTTTAGGCATATCCGTTGATGCCGTCGCGCTGATATTGCCCGCTTTTGCTATCGGAAGTATTGTATTCCAGTTCCCTCTCGGTTTATTAAGCGATCGATTCGGGAGAAAACGTGTCCTGCTCGTCATCTTATTAACGGGTGCCCTTTGCTTTTTGACGGCCGGACTGTTTTCGTCGCCTTCTGTCATCGGCTGCTGCTTTTTCACGGCGGGAATGGCGGTCGGCAGTATGTTTTCCCTCGGCATCAGCTATATGAGCGACCTGCTGCCGTCCCATCTGCTGCCGGCGGGCAATCTGCTCTGCGGCATTTCCTTCAGCCTCGGCAGCATGATCGGCCCGGTGGCGGGCGGCTGGTATATGCAGCGGTTTGAAAGCGCCAACTTGTTTTACTTTATTACGGTGATTCTGGTCTGTATTTGGCTTGCGCTCGTCTTCGGGAAAACAAAGCACAGTCCCGCATCCGAATCCCATTCTTTTCCGGCCTCATAAAAAAGCCGCCTGATCTGAGTCAGGCGGCTTCTTTCTAGTGGTATCCGTTCTGCCCGTTAGCGCTTCCGCTTGTTTTATTCTTCGGGCCGTTTTTGGAGTTTTGTTTATTATGGCTTCCGCCTTTTTTCGTATGCTTGGTCATAATCGATTCCCCTCCGTTTTTCAGCTTGAACGTCATCCGTTCCTCTATAGCTTGCTCCCGCGGTACGGATTTTCATCAGGAAGCTTTTTACGTTTATGTAAAAGCGCGTTGATTTCTCCTCCTAAAATCAGCAGTGTTCCCGTAAGATAAAACCAGATCATAAGGACGATAATTCCCCCGATGCTCCCGTATGTGGCGCTGTAGTTGGCAAAGGTGCCGACGTAAAATGAGAACAGCATACTGACGATAATCCAGCCGGCTGCCGCGAATACGGCTCCCGGCAGCACAAAACGGAGGGAAAGCCTTTTATTCGGCGCGAAAATGTAAAGCGCGGTAAACACGATTAACAGGATAAGCGGACTGATACCCCAGCGGACAACCGACCACACCTGCAAAAACAGGCCGGAGGCGCCGATGAAATCTGCGGCCAGCATTCCGATTTCTCTGCCGAACACCGGCAGAAGCAATGCGATTAAAATCGTAACCACCATCGCGATGGTTAAAAAAATTGAGGTCAGGCGAATGATGATAAATGAGCGGTTTTCCTCGACTTCGTAGGCATGGTTAAATGCTCTGACAATCGCGTTCATACCATTCGAAGCCGACCAGATGACGGCTATAATCCCGAATGACAAAAGCCCGCCGCTGCGCTTGTTCAGCGTTTGCTCCGTAATGGATTTCACCATGGACATGGCGCTGTCGGGCGCGTATTGATCGACCGCCCCGAGCACGTCTTCTGCCGATATGGGAAGATAGGCGGTGAGCGTCAGCATGAAAATCATCAACGGAAACAATGACAGCAGGAAAAAATACGCCAGCTCCGCCGATTTACTTTGTCCTTCATGCAGAGAAAACCTTGCAAACAGCTCCTTTATAAAACTCATGACATCCCACCTCAATGATCGTTTTTCGAAAAATGCTCCTTCGTTTCTTTTAACAGGTCAATGACCTGCGGCGTCGTCTGCTTCAGCTTGGTGATCTGCCCGTTTAAAAAACTCAGATCTTCCGATACGGTATTGGCGAAGATTTTCACTTGATCCATTTTTGCGGAAGCCTGCTGCTTCAGGGCTTCAGGATGTTTCCGGTAAAATGCCGCACGCCGCCTGCACGCGTCCATGTTCCGGAAACATGCCTCTCTCGTCGGCTTATGTAATAAGGACAGTGCTCCGCCGGCGGCAGCGCCGATCAGAATCGCTTTTGCCATGATGCGTGTCTGCTTCATCGGTCAATCCCCCTTATAAATGATGGTCTTTCTTTATTGTCTCCAGCAAATGACGGCACCCGGATTCGACCAAAGCGTACACCTCGCTGAAATTCCCGGTATAATACGGATCGGGCACGTCCGCAAGGTCCGACTCCGGTACATAATCAAGCAGCCTTGCAATACGCGGCGCCGCTTTTTTATAACCGGCCATGCTGCGAAGATGACCGATATTTTCTGCATCCATCGCAATGACGTAATCAAAATCGGTCAGGTCAGACTCACGCACCTGCCTCGCCGTGATGCCGCTTGCGCTGATCCCTTTCTTCTTCAGGATCTCCTTTGTCCCTTCATGCGGCGGATTTCCCGCATGCCAGGCGCCGATTCCCGCTGAATCAATGTTAATCTGCCCGTTCAGCCCGTTTTTCTTCACCATATCAGAAAATACCGCCTCTGCCATAGGCGACCGGCAAATATTTCCCAGACAGACAAACAGAACATGTATCATATCGATAACCTCCCTATTCTTTCCCCGCATTCTGAGGATCAAAAACCTTATCATCATCTTAGCAACTTTTCTGCGGCTGTGGAAATAAGCTTTTATTCTAAATGAATTCTGTTAGAATAAAGGGTACGAAAACGGTCATGAAAGGATGCATGAATTTGCCGAGCCAACAAACAGAAACGTTAAACAAAATGATTGAAGACATTTCGCAAAAGCTCAACATGCTCAATGTCGGCGTCATCAGAGCGGAAGATTTCAGTGATGAAAAAATAGAAGATCTTACATACCTTCATCAAATGGTCATGAAAAAAGCATCATTCAGCCCGAGTGAAATGCAGGCCATTGCCGAGGAGCTCGCCTCTCTCAGAAAATAAACCCATGTCAGACCTGCCGAAAAACGGCAGGTCTTTTTTTGATTTAAAAAAGTAAAAAAAGTTCATCGGTTTGACACATATAAAAAGAAGGAGTATAGTAACTGTGAACTTGGTAGAACGATATACTAAATGAGCGGGCCGCTTATCTTTTTTTATTTAGTAGAACGATATACTCGTTGTGATCTCAGCGTTATTCAAGTTTGTTTTGCAACCGTTTTATCAAACAGTTTTCAAAGAAAGGCAGTGGTTCAATAAAGGGGAATGGTGCTGTTCTTTTATCAATTTAAAAAATAATTTAATTCTTTATTAACCGCATTAGGGGATGTCATCATGAAAAACATATACACCAAAATGGCAGCGGGTCTTTATATTAACTATTTCCTGCTGGGCATGATCAATATTATTATCGCATCCAATATGGAGGCATTATCAAAACAGCTTCATACATCCGCAGCCGGGGTCAGCTATTTGGTCTCCGCCATCGGGATCGGGAAGCTGATTTCGCTTCTGTTTGCCGGGAAGCTTTCGGATACATTCGGGAGACGGCCGTTTATCGTGTCGGGCGCCTTTCTGTATCTGATTTTCCTAATCGGAATTCCGCTTTCGACAAACTACACGGCCGCGTTTATCTTCGCCATTTTCGCCGGGATCGCCAATTCCTTTTTGGATTCCGGGACATATCCGGCGCTTATTGAAGGATTTCCGAAAAACGCAAGCTCTGCAACCGTGTTAATCAAAGCGTTTGTATCCATCGGCGCGACGGTGCTTCCGTTTTTTATCGCGTTTATTGCGGACAGGCATTTGTTTTACGGCTGGACGTTTTTCGTACCGGGCATTATTTTCTTCCTGAACGGCTTTTTCCTGTTAAAAGTTCCGTTTCCGAATCATAAGCAAAAAGAAGACGGCGGCCGGACGGAAGCCTCCCCGTCTGATGACGCGTTCACATCACAGCCGTCGATATGGCGCGAAGGCCTTGCGATCATTCTGTTAGGCTTTTCATCTACGGCGCTGTTTATGCTCGTTCAAGTATGGCTTCCTAAGTTCGGGCAAACCGTTTTGGGCATGCCTGAGGTGCAGGCCGTCAAATTGTTGAGCTATTACAGCATCGGGGCGCTTGTATCCGTATTATTGCTGGCTGTGCTGTTAAACAGAGTGATTCAGCCGATTACGGTAATGGTGCTGTACCCTGTGATCGCGGCAATCGCGCTGCTTGCTCTGATTTTCATTCATCAGCCGGCCGTATCAGTCATCAGCTCCTTTGTCATCGGACTTTCAACTGCGGGCATTCTGCAATTGGCGATGACGGTTATGGCTGTTTTATTCCCTAAAAATAAAGGTACGATCACATCTTTTGTTAATATAGCATCAAGCTTATCTTTTATTGTCATTCCGCTTGTAACGGGAGCGATATCCAAAGCGGCCGGCCTGACGCCTGTTTTTCTGCTTGATATCGGAATTGCGGCCGTCAGCGCCCTTCTCGCATTGTTTATCGGAATCCGCTTTAAGCAAGTGATGAAAGCCTGACTATTTTTTAAGGGAGAGGATTTATCATGCAATCTATCACGATCAGAAACACGGTCATCGGCGAAGGGCTTCCGAAGATCATTGTGCCGCTGATGGCGGCCGGAGAGAAAGAACTGCTCGAAGAAACGGAAGCCGTCAACAGGCTTCGCCCGGATATCATTGAGTGGCGGGCGGATGTGTACGAGCATGTTGACAGCCTGGACGCCGTAAAAGGCATGCTTGAAAAGCTGCGGAAAGCCGCAGGCGCAACACCGCTGCTTTTCACATTCAGAACCCATAAAGAAGGCGGAAATAAAGTTATTGATGACCGCTTTTACATTGAATTGCTTAAAACCGCCATCGAAACAAAACATATTGACCTTGCAGACGTTGAGTTGTTTACGGGAGAAGCGGAAGTCAAATCAATTGTGAAAACCGCTGAAGATAACGGCGTATATGTCGTCATGTCCAATCATGATTTTCATCAGACACCGAAAAAAGAAGAAATCATTTCCCGGCTGCGGAACATGCAGGCGTACGGCGCGCACATTCCGAAAATCGCGGTGATGCCGCAAAGCACTGAAGATGTTTTCGTCTTATTGGATGCCACTCACACGATGAAAACACAATACGCAGACCGGCCGATCATCACGATGTCAATGGCGGGGACAGGCCTGATCAGCCGCCTGGCCGGCGAAGTCTTCGGCTCAGCGTGCACGTTCGGAGCGGGCAAAGAAGCATCAGCGCCCGGACAGATTCCCGTTGAAGAATTGCGCAGCGTACTCAGCATTTTAAATAAACATATGTAATCAGCGTTTTTCTGCCCTCAAAGCGGGATGAAAAACAAATGAATGGACTAACGGAGGAATACATCATGAAGAAAGATTTAGGACGGATTAACGGAAAAACTCAGCTTATCGGATTATTCGCGACACCGATCGGACACTCTTTATCTCCGGCGATGCACAACCTGGCGTTTAAAAAATTAGGATTGAACTACGCTTACCTCGCGTTTGAAGTCGGCAATGAACAGCTGGAAGATGTGGTAACGGGAATGCGCGCCTTAAACGTCAGAGGCTTCAATGTCTCGATGCCGAACAAGATGAACATTCTCCCTTACCTCGATGAACTCGCGGATTCAGCGAAATTCACCGGCGCGGTGAATACAGTCGTTAATGAAAACGGCAGACTGATCGGACACTCCACTGACGGTATGGGATACGTCCGCAACTTAAAAGAACACGGCATCGATATCACAGGCAAAAAAATGACGCTGGTCGGTTCCGGCGGGGCCGCCACTCCGATAGCGATTCAATCCGCATTGGAAGGCCTCGGAGAAATCTCTATTTTCGCCCGTAATGACGCGTTTTTCGAAAAAGCGGAAGAAAACGTCCGCATCATCAATGAAGAAATGAAGGGATCTTCTTGTAAAGCGAAAGTCTTCCCGCTCGAAGATCAAGATGCGCTGCGTGCTGAAATCGCTTCAAGCGATATTTTCACAAACGGAACAGGTGTCGGCATGAAACCGCTTGAAGGCTTGAGCGTCATTGAAGATACATCCATGCTCCGTCCTGATTTGATTGTGACAGACGTCGTTTACAACCCCGTTACGTCGAAATTGCTTGAACAAGCTCAAGCGGCCGGCTGCAACACCATTAACGGCCTCGGCATGATGCTTTGGCAGGGCGCCATGGCGTTTGAATATTGGACAGGCCGTGAAATGCCGGTTCAGTATATTAAAGAGCAAATGTTTGAATAACCTATTGTAATAGAAGCGCCGAAGGACAATCCGTCTTCCGGCGCTTTGTCATTTTCTCCCCTCTCTCTTTCTTCTCATGCGCCAAAACGCTTATAATGGATGTAACGAATAAAAACCAAGTGAGGAATGCGACGTATGAAACAGCAAAAAAAACGCCGGGTGACATTGCAGCAGGTCGCTGAGCATGCCGGCGTCTCAACATCCACCGCTTCATTAATCGTCCGCAACAATCCGCGAATTTCCGAAGCGACCCGTGAGAAAGTGCTGCAATCCATGCGGGAGCTGGGGTACGTATATGATCGGGTCGCCGCGAATTTACGATCACAGACGTCCACAACGGTAGGATTGATTATTACTGACATTTCCAATACGTTTTTCTCAGAGTTTCTGATCGGCGTTCAGAATACGCTTGAGGAAGTCGGATTAACGGTGCTGTTAGGCACGACATTTGATTCCGTCGCCAAGCAGGAGCAGCTGATCTCGACCATGCTGGAGCACAGGATCGGCGGATTGATTTTGTGTCCGGTTTCAGGTACAGCTGAGGAAACCCTTTCCCGCCTCGAGCAGCTTGACATTCCGGTCGTGCTCGCCGTCAGGGAGATTGCCGATGCAGATTGTGATTTTGTCGGAGCTGATTATGAGGAAGGCACCTATAAGGCAGTGCGTCATTTCATTGAGAAAGGCCATCAGGAGATTGCGTTTCTGGGCGGCGTGAAGCACTCATCAACATGGACGAAGCGTATGAAAGGGTTTAAAAAAGCGCTCCGTGAAGCGGATCTGGAAGTGAAAAATGAATATGTCATTGACAGCGCGCCGACCCGCGAAGCAGGCTGTGAAGCCGTGACGGAGCTCCTCCGCCGGTCTGAGCGCCCGACCGCGATTTTCTGCTTCAGTGATTTGGTCGCGTTCGGCGTCATGCAAGGGATCAGAAAAGCCGGGCTCGTTCCGGGCGAAGATATTGACATTATCGGCTTTGATAACGTGCCGGAAGCTGAAATTTCTTATCCCCCGCTTACAACCGTTTCTTCCTTTCCGCGGCAGTCGGGAAAAGAAGCGGCTCAATTGCTGCATCATAAAATCACCAGTTCCCAGCACAAAAAACAACGCATTATTCTGGCGCCTGAGCTGGTCATCCGGGAATCTTCACAAAAAAAGCGGAACGCCTGATACGGCGCTCCGCTTTTATATTACGCAAGCAGTTTTAATGATTCGCGGTTGAATGCCGGAATGTCATCCGGTGTGCGGCTTGTAACCAGCTGGTTCTGGCAAACGACGACTTCTTCATCCACAACATTCGCGCCCGCGTTTTCCATGTCGATTCGGATTGAAGTAAACCCTGTCGCTTTGCGCCCGTCCAATGCTTTCGCGTTGATGAGAAGCTGAGGTCCGTGGCAGATGGCGAACACCGGTTTTTTATCATCCATGAACGCTTTGGCAAATTGGACGAAACGGTCATCCGCACGCAGCATGTCAGGAGAGAATCCGCCCGGGATCAGCAATGCGTCAAAGTCTTTCGGATTCACATCATCGATGGATGCGTCCACTTTCACTTCCGCTTCCCCTTGTTTGCCTTTGACTGTTTTTCCTTTTTCCTGTTCAATTACGGTTAATTCATGACCCGCATCTTTAAAAGCTTTCGCAGGTTCAGTATACTCGACATCCTCAAAATAATCCGTTAATACAACTGCAATTTTTTTACCCATAGTTACTACCTCCTGCTTGATGAAGTCTACATAAATCCATGTACCCCAGCCACACTAACATCAAACATAGGTAACGCGTTTGCCGCTCATCCGTTTTACATAGGTCATTATCCTCATTTTTCATCTTTTTACAAGAATCATCGTGAAATCTATATGAACTTTCACAAAATATTCTTACAATGGTACTGCATGACAAAATTTGTTGAAAGGTGGAGAACAGGTGAGAATACAGAAAAGACGATGCAGCGTCAATATGACACTCCGTATTCTGCTGCCCCTAGTTATGATACTTAGTCTAATCCTCCCAACATCACCCATTAAAGCAGAAGAAAACAAATCCTCCAGTGTGAATCTCAGCATTTTAGCCACAACTGACGTTCACGCTAACATGATGGACTACGATTACTACAGCGACAAACCGACAACGGAATTCGGGCTGGCCAGAACGGCTCAGCTTATTGAGAAGCACAGGCGCGAAAACCCGAATACGCTGCTTGTCGATAACGGAGACCTGATTCAGGGGAATCCCCTCGGAGAATACGCCGTAAAATATGAGAAAAATGATATCATTTCAGGCGCAAAGACCCATCCGATCATTGAAGTGATGAACAGTCTGCATTATGACGCAGGAACACTCGGCAATCATGAATTTAATTATGGGCTTGAATTTCTGGACGGGACAATCAAAGGCGCTGATTATCCGATCGTTAACGCCAATGTGAAAACATTAAGCGGCGAAAACCGTTATACGCCTTATGTCATAAAAGACAAAACCGTCACGGATGAAAACGGCGGCAAGCATCAGATAAAAGTCGGCTACATCGGCTTTGTTCCTCCCCAAATCATGACGTGGGATAAGAAAAATCTCGAAGGCCGCGTTCAGGTCGAAGACATTGTGGAATCCGCAAAGAAAACCGTTCCGAAAATGAAAGCTGAAGGAGCCGATATCGTCATCGCCCTCGCCCACAGCGGCATCGAAAAAAAAGCGCAGTCTTCCGGAGCGGAAAACGCCGTTTTTGACCTGGCAACGAAAGTCGGCGGAATTGACGCGATCGTATCCGGCCATCAGCACGGGCTTTTCCCTGATGCCGAATACAAAGGCGCTGATCAATTCGACGTCGATAAAGGCACGATTAACGGCATCCCCGTTGTCATGTCAAGCAGCTGGGGCAAATATGCCGGCGTCATCGACCTCCGGCTTGAAAAAACAGACAGCGTGTGGCATGTGGAAGATGCAAAAGGCAGCATCGAGCCGATTGCCGGCAATGTGACGTCGGAAAACGAAACCGTCGTCAATACCGTCAAAAAAGCGCACGAAGGCACTTTGAAATACATCAGAGAACCCGTCGGCCAGACAAAAGCCGATATCAACAGTTTCTTCGCCCAAGTCAAAGATGATCCGTCCATTCAAATCGTAACGGATGCGCAAAAATGGTACGCCGAAAATAAGATGAAGGATACGGAATACAAAGATCTGCCTATCCTCTCGGCGGGCGCTCCGTTTAAAGCCGGCGGGCGGAACGGCTCAAATTACTATACAAACATTTCCGCTGGCGACCTCGCCATCAAAAATATCGGCGATTTGTACCTGTATGACAACACGGTTCAGATCGTCAAGCTGAACGGAAGCGAAGTGAAAGACTGGCTCGAAATGTCCGCGGGGCAATTTAATCAGATCGATCAGGCAAAAGGCGGCAGCCAAGCGCTTTTAAATGACGCCTACCGCTCATACAATTTTGATGTCATTGACGGTGTCACCTATCAGGTCGATGTCACAAAACCGGCGAAATACAACGAAAACGGAACAGTCATTCATCCCGATGCAAGCCGGATCGTCAACCTTTCTTATCAAGGAAAGCCCGTCAGCGCCAAGCAGGAATTTCTGATCGTCACAAATAATTACCGCGCTTCAGGCGGCGGAGGATTCCCTCACTTAAGCAATGATAAAATCGTATACTCTTCTGCCGATGAGAACAGGCAGGTCTTAATGGATTACATCATCCAGCAGAAAACGATTAATCCGCAGGCTGATCATAACTGGTCCATCCTTCCGGTCAAAGGGACAAACCTGACATTTGAATCTTCCTTGGCTGCAAAGCCGTTTGCCGACCGCGCAGATGACGTCGCCTATATCGGTGAATCACAAAACGCGGGCTACGGACAGTACAAGCTCCAATTCAAAGATGATGAACCGGGCACAGATCCGCCGAAAGATGACGCATGGAAACTCACCGTTATGCATACAAACGACACGCACGCCCACCTTGATAACGCGGCGAGGCGGATGACGAAAATCAAAGAAATCAGAAGCGAAACCGACCGCAGCATTTTACTGGATGCGGGAGACGTTTTCTCAGGTGATCTCTATTTCACAAAGTGGCAGGGGCTGGCTGATTTAAAATTGATGAACAGCATGGGCTACGACGCAATGACCTTCGGAAATCATGAGTTTGATAAAGGTCCGGGTGCTCTCGCCAGCTTCCTGAGCGGTAACGGGAGCGCGGCTGATCCGTCCGGAAAATACAATTTTCAAGCGCCTGACTTTCCGCTCGTCAGCTCAAATGTCGATGTGTCCAAAGAGTCAAAACTCAGACCATTCATGAAAAAAGCAGATACTTTTACGGCAGGGAAAAAGAAAAAAGCAGGCATCTATCCATACATTCTGCTTGATGTAAACGGAGAAAAAGTCGCCGTATTCGGCTTAACGACAGAAGATACGTCCGTCACATCAAGCCCGGGAAAAAGCATTGTCTTTCATGATGCCTTCCAATCCGCACAAGATACGGTAAAAGAAATACAGAATAAGGAACATGTCAATAAAATTATCGCCCTGACCCATATCGGGCATCAGCGTGATCTCGATCTCGCCAAAAAGGTAAAAGGCATCGACTTGATCGTCGGCGGACATACGCATACGCTTGTAGATAAAATGGAAATTGTCAAAAACGAAGAGCCGACCATCGTCGCCCAGGCAAAAGAATACGGCGAATATTTAGGCCGTGTCGATGTCGCATTTGACAAAAACGGCGTCGTCCTGCCGGAACAATCCTCTCTTCAGGCGCTGCCGGTGAACGAGCAGACGAAAGAAGACCCGGATCTGAAAAAAGAGCTTGATCCGTTTAAAAAAGAGCTCGTCTCAGTCAAAAATGAAAAAGTCGGTTCAACGAAGGTCGCACTTGACGGCCAGCGCGAGCATGTCCGCTCCAAAGAAACCAATCTCGGAAACTTCATCGCAGACGGCATGCTGCAAAAAGCGAAGGAAGCGGCCGGCGCCCAAATCGCGATCACAAACGGGGGCGGCATCCGAGCGGGCATTGATAAAGGAGACATCACACTCGGCGATGTGCTGAATGTGATGCCGTTCGGCAACACGCTTTACGTCGCGGATTTAACCGGAAAACAGATCAAACAAGCCTTGGAACAAGGATTAAGCGGAATTGAGGCTCAAGGCGGCGCCTTCCCTCAAGTTGCCGGTTTAACATACACGTTTACACTGAATAAAAAGCCGGGACACCGCGTTCTTCAAGCTGCGGCCGTACAGGATGACGGCAGCGTAAAGCCGATTTCTGATAAGAAGACATACAGAGTCGCCACCAGTAACTTTGTCGGTGAAGGCGGAGACGGATATTCCGTCTTTAACGAAGCGTCCCATAAAGAAGACCTTGGCTTTGTCGACTATGAGGTCTTCACCGAGCAGCTTGAAAAAGCGGGAAAAGCGGTGGAACCGAAAGTTGACGGCCGCGCGCAGGAAGTGTACCTGCCGACGAAACAAAAAAACGGCTCGTGGACGCTTGAAGATGACAGCGCATTTGCCGTCTATGCCAAAAACGCCAATACGCCGATCGTGTATTACGATAAGAATGACGGCGCCAAAAAGCCGATTGATCTCAGTGTGACAAAAAAACAAATCGGCCTGTTAAAGGACAGAACATCGGATTCTTCCCTTACGATCCTGCATGACAAGTTCAGCATGAAAATGCCGATGGCAAACGCTGCTTCAGCTGATACACGATTCGGCGTGACGCCGAAAGGAAAAGTAAGCGGGGCGCTTTCAAATGTTTACGACTTTACAATGAAGCAGAAAAACAAAGACACCAAAACATTCAAAGCGCCGGTAAAGCTCACCCTGCGCATTGAGAATACGAAAAAGGCGAAACAGCCGGGCATTTACCATGTAGACCGGAAAAAGAACGTCTATACAAAAACAGACAACGGTTCGGTTTCACACGATCTCGTCACGGGCTATACAAATCATTTCAGTGAATACACCATATTAAACGCAAACACGAAGAGCGCGCCGCCGACAAGCGGAGATCACGGCTCCGGAAAGCAGCCAAGCGGACAAAAACCGTCATCCGGGCCTGCGCAGGACGGAGTATCGCCGGGCGGCCTGCTTCCTGATACGGCCACGACGATGTATTCCATCCTTCTTGCCGGGTTACTCATCAGCGCGCTCGGAACCGCACTGTATCTGCATCAAAGAAGAAAAGCAAAAAAAGTGAACGAAGCATAAAAAGACCGCTTTTATCGGGCGGTTCATCCCAAGAGCTCTCCTGATCTGATTTCAGGGGAGCTTTTTCTCTCGGTCCCCCTCTGAGTCGACAGCCGTACGGCCGAGTGATAAAATATGAACGTTATTCGCGAAAGACTGCATCCGCATCGTTTAACACTTCACGGCAGGGCCTCTCTTTCACACGGCGCCGCCTGTTTGGAGGACTTTTTTTGAATATAACAGGAAACAAACAAAACCGCATGTCTTACAAGAAAAAGCTGTTTTACGTGATAACAGCGCTCTGTTTTATCAGCTCGCTCATTTTCGTCACTCACAATGCTTCTTTTTATGAGCGGCCGATTGCCAAAGTGACGAAAACAACATTGGAACACCAGTCTGACGTACAGGACATGCATAAAAACAAAGATAAGATTTTCAATCAGACGATCACTGCCAGACTTGAAAACGGCAGTCAGAAAGGACAGCTCATTCATTTGTCCAATCAGTATTCATCATCCGGAGCGAACGATCAGAAATATAAGATTGGCGATGAAGTATTCGTTTCTATTGATAAAGGGAAACCATCAAACAAAGATATATCGGGAAGCATTATAGATAAAAAACGGGATAAACAGCTCTTGCTGATCGCTTGGGTTTTCATCTTCACCTTGCTTATCGTCGGTAAAAAACAAGGCTTCTTTTCGATCGTCAGCCTGATGTTTAACGCCGTTTTACTGTCGTTTGCATTAGATTTGTACAGGAAGCATCCTAATATAGGGTTAATTTTCATCTGCGGTATCTGTATTCTCATCTTTACTGTCATCTCTTTGCTGCTTGTCAGCGGTTTTCACGCGAAAACATACGCCGCCATTGCCGCGACGCTCGCAGGCACTTTCGTTTCCCTGCTGATTACGTATCTGGTGATGCTGGCAACTGGAGAGAAAGGTCTCAGATATGAGGAAATGCAGTATTTAACCCGTCCTTATCACACGGTGTTCATGGCCGGGGTATTTATCGGATCACTGGGAGCGGTCATGGATGTAGCCATTACCATGACGTCATCTGTCTTCGGATTATATGAAGAAAACAAGGGTATCTCATTACAAGCTCTCAGACGTTCCGGGATGGAGATCGGAAAAGACATCATGGGGGCGATGACCAACATTCTGTTTTTTGCTTATATAAGCGGCTCTATTCCGATGATGCTGTTGTATTTGAAAAATGATTCCCCGATAGGATTCACTCTTTCCATGAACATTTCCTTGGAAATAGCCAGAGCATTGGCCGGAGGGATCGGAATCGTATTAGCCATACCCGCCAGTCTGTATGCTTCTATCTTTTTTATTAAACGAAAGAAGGCAAGCTCATGAATGTCATCGTAATTCTCGCGGCGATTTTATTTCTATTAATGGTCATCATCGGCGGAAAAAAAGGAGCGAGGTCTTTTATTGCGTTATTCTTAAATTTCGGTGTTCTCTTTCTCACCATTATTTTCATGACAGACCCGCATATCAATCCGATTGTTTTAACATTGCTCTCTTCCGCCGTGATTTGCAGCATTACTCTTTTTTATATTAATGGAGGAAACGTCAAAACCGTAACCGCCTTTATTTCTGCAATGCTGACGATTGTACTGCTGCTGTTTTTTATTATGTCTGTAACAAAACATACCTCGATTCAGGGATTCGGTGAAGAAGAATTGGGTGATATCGGCATATTCACACTGTTTGTCGGGGTGGATTTTGTGAAGGTTACCGCAGCCATGATCATCATGGGCACGATAGGGGCGATTACCGATGTCGCGATTTCCATTACTTCACCCATGCGGGAAATTTACAGTCATAATCCGTCCATGAGCAGAAAAGATCTGTACACATTCGGATTAAGCATCGGGAGAGATATTTTAGGAACGAATACGAATACGTTATTCTTTGCTTTTTTCGGCAGCTATTTGGCTTTAATTATCTGGTTTAAAGACTTATCATACTCAGCTGAAAAAATTGTGAACTCAAAAGTATTCAGTGCGGAAGCCGTCACCATTCTTTGTGCCGGAATCGGGATCGGCATCATCATTCCCGTTACATCCTGGATCACCGCCTGTTTTTTAGCAAAACCAAATAAACGTTAAAAGCTGCCGGGACACGCCCGGCAGCTTTTTTTATCTTATACCCAGTTTACTACGTCTTTTGAGGCAGATCTTGTTTTCGGGCGCGGTTCTCTGACACGGTAGCCGAATGCGGCCATAACAGAGATGTCGAAACTTCCGTTTTCCAGAAGCCCTTCTTCTTCAAGAATCCGGTGAATTTCTTTGTAGTTGAAGCCTTCTACAGGGCAGGAGTCGATTCCGATCTGCGCAGCGGCTGTCATCATATTGCCGAGGGCGATGTAAGTCTGTTTGGATGCCCAGTCAAACAGCGCGCGATCTGATTCAAGCAGATTGAAATCATTTTTCTGGAAGTCTTCCGTTTTGCTGATATAGCCTTCATACATATCTTCCGGCATTTTTTTGACTTCCCGCAAGTGATTTTTGACATAGTCGGCGTCAAAACGGATATCCTTTGCCGTCCGGGCAAGCAGAAGTACGAAATGACTTGCGGTCGGCAGCTGCTTTTGCGCGCCCCATGTGAACTCGCGGAGTTTTTCACGAAGCTCCGGATTTTGAACGACGACAAATTTCCAAGGCTCCAAACCGAGTGAGCTTGGGGATAACCTTCCCGTTTCTAAAATGAATTCAAAATCGCTTTCTGAAATTTTTTTCTCAGGATCAAATTCCTTTGTGGCGTGTCTGAATTGATACGCTTCGATGATCTGCTGTTTTTTATCTGACATTCATGATCTCTCCTTTTCAATCGTTATGTACTATTGTAGCCATTATTTTTGAAAGTACCAGTACGCACATTTTTGTTGGATAGTATTCATTTTGATACTGACAAAAAAAACGGGCTGCCGCGGCAGTCCGTTTTTATTTTTCCCTTCTCGCAAAGTCGACGAAACGGAATTTATCGAGCCTGTGCCGGCTTTCCGTGTACTGAAAGAGGCTGGTATCCTCCAAAAAGACGCGGTTTTTCACGACCGCCATATGGCTGAATCCGCCGAGATCCAAATACTTCCGGTCCTCTTCCCCCGCCGGCTCCACGACAATTTCCTTTTGCGCGTAGCTGATGGACAAGCCGAGCTCTCCTTCGAGATACTCATAGATCGAATCTTCACAAATCGCCTTCGTCAATAGAGGCACGTGTTTTTTCACAAAGTAATCCTTGTCCAAAATAATATGTTCTCCGTCAATCCGTCTTGATCTGACGACTTCCCACACCTTTTCATCCGCTTCTGTACCAAGCTCTTTTGCGGCTTCTGAGGGAGGCGGGATCAGCCCGAGACGGTGAACCGCCGTTCTCGTCTCTTTTCCGAGCGTTTCCGAAAGCTCTTTGAAGCTGATCAGGCCTGAGACGGGAAAACGCATTTTTTCTCTATCTAATATGACGGAGCCTTTGCCTTTGATTTTCTGGATGTAGCCGTTTTGCGCCAGCATATTGAGCGCTTTGCGGACGGTTTCTCGTGATGTGCCGTATTGATCGCACAAATCATTTTCAGACGGAAGAACGTCTTCAGCCTTCCGCTGGCCGCTTTCGATCTGCCGCACCATATCTTTATAGATTGTGATGTATTTATTCACTTTCATTTGACCACCCAGATTAGTGTATCACGCTTTTGTCAGATGATAAACGATCGATTCATACGGACGGAGCGTCAATCGTTCCGGCCGCCCTTCCCTCGGTTCATCATTCGTCAGCAGCACCGTAAACCGCCAGCCGTCCGTGTCTTTAAGCGGAACCGTAAAGTCCGCTTCTTTCCCGTAGAAGTTGTTGATGCACAGCAGTTTTTCATCCTTGCCGTGTCTGACGTACGCCAGAACCGCCGGATCGTCTTCAGCAAGCAGCTCAAACGTTCCTTCAGTCACGATGTCATATTCCTTTCTGAGCTTGATGAGCTTCTGATAATGGTAGAAAATTGAATCCGGGTCCCGCAAAGCCGCTTCCGCGTTAATGTCCCGATAATCATCCGCCGCCGGAATCCAAGGCGTTCCCGTCGTGAAACCGCCGTGCGGCCCGCTGTTCCACTGAATGGGGGTTCTTGCATTGTCTCTTGATTTCTCTTTTAAAATGGCGATAATGTCATTTTCGGGCACGCCTTCTTCCTTCATCTTTTTGTAAATGTTCAATGATTCGACATCGCGGTATGAGCCGATGTCATCGAATTTCGGATTGCCCATGCCGATCTCCTCACCTTGATAAATGTAAGGCGTGCCCTGCATCATATGAATGGCCGACGCCAGCATTTTGGCTGATTTCGTCCGGTATACGCCGTCGTCTCCGTATCTGGATACGGCCCGCGGCTGGTCATGGTTGCACCAGAATAATGCATTCCAGCCTCCGCCTTTTTGCATCTCCGTCTGCCAAAACGCTAAAATCCGTTTCAGCTTCAGAAAATCAAACGGAGCGAGCGCCCATTTTTCACCATTCGGATAATCCACTTTTAAATGATGAAAGTTAAAGGTCATATCGAGTTCTTTATTCTCAGGGTTTGTGTACCGGATGCAGTGATCCGCCGTTGTCGAGGACATTTCCCCGACCGTCATGCTGTCATATTTCGAAAACACTTCCCGGTTCATCTCATGGAGAAATTCGTGCACGCGCGGCCCGTCCGTATAATAAGGGCGCCCGTCACGCCCATCCTCGGCATCAGGAAACGATTGGTCTTTAGAAATGAGGTTGATCACATCCAGCCGGAAGCCGTCGATCCCTTTTTGGAACCAAAAATGCATCATGTCGTAAACCTGTTTTCTCATCTCTTCATTTTCCCAGTTCAAATCGGCCTGCGACACATCAAATAAATGCAGATAGTGCTGGCCTGACGCCGGGTCGAGCTCCCAAGCGGAACCGCCGAATTTTGATTCCCAGTTGTTCGGCGCCCGGCCGTCTTCCTTTCCGTCTTTCCAAATGTAAAAATCCCGATACGGACTGTCGGGTGACGAGACCGCTTCTTTGAACCACCGATGCTCGACTGATGTATGGTTTACGACAAGATCCATGACGACCTTGATTCCTCTTTTGTGCGCTTCATCGAGAAGGCGTTCAAAATCCTCCATCGTTCCGTATTCTTCATAAATGGTGCAATAATCGCGAATGTCATAACCGTTGTCATTCTGCGGCGAATCGTAAATCGGCGTAAGCCAAATGACATCAATCAAAAGCTTCTGCAAATAATCAAGCTTCTCGATAATACCGTTCAGATCACCGATCCCGTTTCCCGTCGTATCATTAAAGCTCTTCGGATAAATTTGATATACCGCTGCCTTTTTCCACCATGGTGTGCTGTCTGTTTTCATTTTTCTTCACCGCCTGTAATGTTTTGAATTGAAAGGGAAAAGGGACAGCCTGATAGAAGGCGCCCCGCAGGTTTTCTATTTTTGCCGTTTCAGCCGCGCATACCCGTATGTTCCCGCAAACGGGAGAATCAGCACGATCAGCATTCCGATCGCAAACGGACCCCAGTACTGACTCATAATGGAGAAGATCCCCGGCACGCCGCCGACTCCGACCGAGCTTGCGAGAACGCCTTTGACGGAGATGAACATCCCCGCGATTCCCGAACTGATCATGGCGATCACAAACGGAAATTTGTAACGCAGATTCACGCCGAAAATCGCCGGTTCGGTAATGCCCAAATATGCGGAAATGCCGGCCGTCAGTGAAAGCCCCCGCTGTTTTTTATCTTTTGTAATCAGCATCATGGCCAAAGCCGCCGATCCTTGAGCGATATTTGACAATGCGAGCATCGGCCATAAAAATGTGCCGCCGAGCTTTGAGCCGATTAATTGAAGATCGACCGCGAGAAACGTATGGTGCATCCCCGTAATCACAAGCGCCGAATACAGCCCTCCGTACAGCAGGCCTCCGATGGCGGAGAATTGGCCGAAAACGGCAATCAATCCCGCCGTCAGCGCGTTACCGATCGCAAAGGTAATCGGACCGATGATGACAAAGGATAGAAAACCGATGACCAAAAGCGTCACCGGCGCGACGACCAACAGCTGAATGCCCTCCGGCGTCCGTTTCGTCAAAAAGATCTCAAGCCTGGCAAGTAAATAAGACGCCAGCAGAATCGGGAGCACCTGACCTTGATACCCGACTTTCTGCACCTCAAGGCCGAACAGGTTCCACACCGGAATATCGCCGCTCTGCTCGGCAGCCCCGTAGCCCCATGCGTTTAACAGATCAGGATGCACCAGCATCAGCCCGAGCACGATGCCCAAAAGGGGGCTTCCTCCGAACCGCTTCACTGCCGACCAGCCGATTAAAGCCGGCAGAAAAGCGAAAGCCGTCCCCGCGATCAGATTAATCATATTGGCGAGATCCGCCCATTGCGGATATACTTGGACAATCGATTTGGCGCTGTAGAAAATGCCTTCCGCCGTTAAAATGTTGTTCAGACCCATTAACAGCCCGGCCGTGACGATCGCCGGCAAGATCGGAATAAAGATGTCCGCAAGCGTTTTCACAGCACGCTGTAAAGGATTCATTTTTTGCGCTGCCGCCTTCTTCACGTCATCCTTGGACGCTTCACCCATCCCCGTTTCCTTCACTAATTCCGCATATACTTTGTTGACCGTTCCCTGCCCGATCACGACTTGAAACTGCCCGTTTACCGCAAAAGATCCTTTGACAATGTCTATTGCATCAAGCATTTTTTGGTTTACTTTGGTTTCATCTATTAACGCAAACCGCAAACGCGTCACACAATGAGTCGCCGCCTCAATATTTTCGATTCCGCCGACAGCTTCAGCGATCTGCCGCGCAGCCCGGTTAAACTCACCCATGCCAACCCCTCCGTAACCGTTTTCATTTCGTCTTGCAAACTTGTATATACATGTTTATGACTCTATTGTAATGATGTATATACATGTCGTCAATCTATTTTTATAGCGCTTTCATCACAAATATACTGCGAAAGACCCTGAAACAAAAAAAGCCCCGCCGGAACCGGGCCTTGACTTCTTGTTTTATCGGGAACATGTCCGGGCGGAATTCACAACAGGAGCACAAAAAGCATACAGTACTGTACAACTAAGTTAAAGAGGTGTGAAGAGATGCCATCCACTGTTATCAACCTGTACTATTTGAAGATTAACAGTATTTCTGGCAACGGATCTATTACGATTGGGGAAGCGGCATACAACAGTCCCACCACAAATAACAAATCACAAGGACTGAACTCTTCATTCGGCGATACGTCACCTATAGAATCGATGATGGAGAACTTGTTAAATGATCCTGATGTCAACGACCAGACAGCCATCGGAACCGCAGATACCGCAAATATTACGCCGGTGCCGCCCATTATAGATTAAAGGGGTTTTTATGAATGCCTTACCAAATTAACGTCGTCAATATAAAAGTAAACGGAGCAACGCAAAACGGAAACGTCGATATCGGTCAGACCGTACAAAACAGCCACACCGCCAACAGCAAATTTGTCGGCGCGAACTTTTCTTTAGGGGATTTTTCGCCGGCCGCCGGATGTTTGAATTCGGGCCATCTTGACCCTGACGTGAGCGACCAAGATCAGATCGCCAACCCGTCAATGCCGATCGCAAATCAAATATAGGGAGGTTCTGCCGAAGTGGATATCGAAAAAATGAGAAAGTGGCTTGAGATTACGAACAAGCACAAGCCCAGCGACTTTTGGACCAATGTCCTGAAACGGAAATCTCCCGAAGATTTTTTCTCCTTACAAAAAAACACCCTGACTTATGATATTTATCAGGATGAACAGCACACATTTGTCATTGTGGAAATGCCCGGCGTTTACGAAGAAGAATTGACATTGAGGCTGCTGTCAAGAACACGGCTGCATATAAGAGGAAACATCACACCCCTTTTTCCAAAGAACATGGGCGTCTGCCAAAACCGGTATTACGGGGAAATCGATGAGACGATTGAGCTTCCTGAACCGGCTGAGCCCCACCTGTTACAGGCGCAGTGCGTAAACGGCCTGCTCCACATTTCCTACCCGCGCCTTATGGAGCACATTCCTTTTCAGAAAAAAATCTAAAGAGCCGGCTTACGGGCGGCCCAGCCGTCTGTACACTTTCTCCTTATAATGAGAAGATGCGGGTTTTGAGAACATGGCTTTCTCCTCCGTCAGTTTATCGAGTCTGACTTGTTTTTCCGTCCGTTTGTTCCGCAGGTGATCCCGCTCCTGTTCATTGCGGCACTTGGAGATCAAATAATCGAGCGTCATCAGCTCTTTCTTCAGCGCGCCCTCATCCTCGGCGATCCCGGCGTTTTTTAATATCCGGTAGCCCATTCTGAGCGATTCCGGAAGATGTGCGGCATCGTCTTTGGGCAGGGGCTTTCCCATTCCTTTGATGCCGGCGAATTCTCCATCCTTAATGGCGCGCTTGATTTTATCTTCAGCCACGATATGGGCAATATCCATCACTGTTCACCTCTTTTTTCAATAGAACCGGGTGTGATCATGCGGAAACACAAATCCCAGTTTGTGCCATTTGTGTTTTTTAAAGCTGTCATTCAACAGATCAACCCCCGTTGCGACAGCGTTTTTCGCCCTTTTTCCGATGAGCCTTTTCCACCTTTTCTATTTGCTGGTTTCATGGTATATTGATTACGTTCGTTTTTTCTATCGTTCCGTGTAAACCGTGATCGGAAAAAAGGAGTGTAACAATGAAAACATTTATAAAAGAAAGAGGACTTGCCTTCTTCTTGATAGCGGTCGTGTTATTGTGGGTGAAAACATATGTCGCTTATATTTTAAACTTTAACCTCGGCATAGACAACACGATCCAGAAAATATTGCTTTTTGTGAATCCGCTGAGCTCCAGCTTGTTCTTTCTTGGATTTGGGCTTCTTTTCAAGAAAAAATTACAGCAGACAGCCATTATTGTGATTCATTTTTTATTGTCTTTTTTGCTTTTTGCAAACATCGTCTATTATAGATTCTTTAATGATTTCATTACCATCCCGGTCATGATGCAGGCAAAGACAAACGGCGGCCAGCTCGGAGACAGCGCGTTCTCGTTAATGAGATGGACAGACGCCTTCTACTTCCTGGATACCGTCATTTTGATTATTTTGGCCCTTAAGATGAAAAAACCGGCTGAAAAACCGGCGAAGAAATCATTCAGAATCGTTTTGGCTTCCGCCGTGCTTGTGTTCCTGATCAACCTCGCCGTCGCGGAATCCGATCGTCCTGAGCTTTTGACACGCTCATTTGACCGAAACTATCTGGTGAAATACTTGGGCACGTACAACTTTACGATTTACGATGCCGTGCAGAATGTGAAATCAAACAGCCAGCGCGCGCTTGCCGATTCAAGCGATGTAACGGATGTGGAAAACTATATGAAGGCCAACTATGACGTGCCGAACAACGTCTACTTCGGAAAAGCCGAAGGAAAAAACGTCATCTACGTCTCATTAGAGTCTCTGCAATCCTTTATCATTGACTATAAAATTAACGGCAAGGAAGTGACGCCGTTTTTAAACAAACTGGCGCACGATAATCAAACATTCTACTTTGATAACTTTTTCCACCAAACGGGACAAGGTAAAACATCTGATGCGGAATTTATGATGGAGAACTCTCTGTACCCGCTTTCGCAAGGTTCGGTTTTCGTCAATAAAGCGCAAAACACGCTGCAGTCCGTTCCTGCGATCCTAAAAGGCAAAAAGTACACGTCTGCCGCTTTCCACGGAAATACGCAGACTTTCTGGAACCGTAACGAAATGTACAAAGCGGAAGGCATCGATAAGTTTTTCGATTCCGCTTATTATGACATGAGCGAAGAAAACACGAAAAACTACGGCATGAAAGACAAACCGTATTTCAAAGAATCCATGCCGCTCTTAAAGAGCCTGCCGCAGCCGTTCTATACGAAGTTCATTACGCTGTCCAACCACTTCCCGTTCGGAATGGATAAAGAAGACACGGACTTCCCGGCGGGAGACTTTGGCGATTCAGTCGTCAATAATTACTTCCAGTCCGCGAACTATCTGGATGAATCAATCGAACAGTTCTTTAATGACTTGAAAAAAGACGGCCTGTACGATAAGTCGATTATCGTGATGTACGGAGACCACTACGGCATCTCCGAAAACCATAATAAAGCGATGGCGAAAGTGCTCGGCAAAGATGAGATCACTGAATACGACAATGCCCAGCTTCAGCGGGTGCCGCTCTTTATCCACGCTCCCGGCGTGAAAGGCGGCCGCAATCATAAATTTGCCGGTGAAGTCGATGTTGCGCCGACCGTTCTTCATCTGCTCGGCGTCGATACGAAAGATTATCTCATGTCAGGTTCAGATATCTTATCGAAAGAGCACAGAGAAGTCATTCCGTTCCGTAACGGAGACTTCATCTCACCGAACTATACGAAAGTGTCCGGCAAGTATTACGATACGAAAACCGGAAGACTTTTAGATGATTCAGAAGTCGACAAAAAAGAAGACTCTCTCGTCAAGACTGAGCTTGAAATGTCTGATAAGATCATCAACGGCGATCTGCTTCGTTTCTATCAGCCGAAAGGCTTTAAGAAAGTGGACCCTTCACAATTCGATTATACGAAGCGTGAAGATTCCTCAGCAGATGATCAAAAAGAATAAATAAAAGCCAGATCATATCAATGATCTGGCTTTTTTATGTTCAGCTCCCGGCGGCGGCCATAGAGCGCTTTTGCAGGCTGTCGGAAAGAACTGAATAAGCGACGACTTTCTTTTTCTGCTGTTTGACGACATCTACATGATCTTCGTAGCTGTATATAAACACCGTCACATCTTTTTTTCCTTTTCTCGTCTTAATGACAAGCGGATCGGCTCCGTTTTGCGGATGAAGATAACGCTCTTCATCCCCTGGGTATATATAATGCCGTTCGATAAACACGGCTTCGTTAAAATCATCAATCACCCGGCGTTTGTCTTCGCCTTCCAGACGTTTTCCGCCGAGGGAAACGGCAGCGGACGCGTCACTGAGCTTTGAATGGGTTTCAAACTTGCGGAGAATCCATTCCACCGCTCCGGTAGGAAGGCATGTCAGCAAAATCTTAATCAGGCTTATGACAACAATTGAAACAACTGCAATCCATGTCACCTTACATCATCTCCATACTTGTTCTACATGAATCTTAACATAGAAGAAAACATTGTTTTTTGTACATTATGTGAAACTTGATATATGTTCAAAAAAAATCCGGATCACATAGGTGATCCGGATTTTTCAAGTCTGCTTCTGATCGTCAAGGCGGACGGCCTCTCTCAGCTCTTCCGCGACAAATTCGACGTTCGGCCCGATAATGACCTGCGCCGTTTTATTCCCCGTTTTGATAACCCCTTTTGCTCCCGCTTTTTTAAGCGCCGCCTCATTAATGAGAGACGTATCCTGCACAGTCAGTCTGAGGCGGGTCGCACAGTGATCAATCGTTTCGAGGTTTTGCCTGCCGCCGAGCCCCTTGAGCATGGCATGTTCTTCGACGGAACCGGCCGTATCTTCACTAAGCACTTCTTCCTCTTCCTCATCATCTTCCCGTCCCGGCGTTTTCAAGTTTAACGTTTTGATGAGCATATAGAATACGACAAAATAGATCACCGCATAACAAAGCCCGACAACGAGCAGCAAAAGCGGTTTTTCGGCAATGCCGTAGCTGAGGAGATAATCGATCGCCCCCGCCGAGAATGAAAAACCTGACCTGATTCCGAGAACATTTACGATAAATAAAGAGAACCCGGTTAATATAGCATGAACCCCGTACAAAAGCGGTGATAAAAACATAAATGCAAATTCAATCGGCTCTGTAATTCCGGTAATAAATGCCGTCAGCGCGAGACCGATCATCATTCCGGCCGTCGCTTTGCGCTTACTTGGCTTAGCCGCAGCAATCATTGCCAGACATGCGGCCGGAAGCCCGAACATCATAATCGGGAAGAATCCCGTCATATAAGTTCCCGCCGTCGGATCCTTCGCAAAGAAGCGGGCCAGATCTCCCGTTTTTCCGTGAAAATCGCCAAACTGGAACCAAAAAATATTATTCAGCACATGATGAAGACCGAATGGAATCAAAAGCCGGTTAAAAATCCCGTAAATCCCGGCGCCGATCCCGCCAAGCCCGATCATCCATTCCCCGAAGGACGTAATCACCGACTGAATCGGCGGCCACACAAATCCGAAGATCCCCGCCAAAATAATGGTAATCAGCGCCGTTACAATCGGAACGAGCCTGCGCCCGCTGAAAAACCCGAGATATTCGGGCAGCTTCGTATCCTTAAAGCGATTATACGTGTATCCCGCAATTAACCCCGCGATAATCCCTCCGAAAACGGCCATATTATTTGTCGAATTGATTGATTTTACAGCCGCGTCCAGCATGATATAAGAAATTGCTCCCGACAGAGCGGCGGCCCCGTTGCTGTCTTTGGAAATCCCGATCGCGATTCCGATCGCGAAAATCAGCGGCAGATGATCAAATACCGCGGTCCCCGCCGCGTAAATGAACGGAATATTTAATAAGTCCTCTCTGCCGATGGCCAAAATAATACCAACGGCGGGCAGAACGGCAATCGGAAGCATAAATGATTTTCCGAGTTTTTGCAAAAATTGAAGCATTTTACCCATCCCCCTTCTTTTTTCTTAAATATACCACATAAGTTATCTAGTGATCTATACCAATTTTCCTTCATTTATTCACATAAGGCTTGTTGGTTTTCTATTTATAAACCAGTTGTGGTAAGCTTGAATCAGATGATTAAAAATAGAAAGCGGGAATGACAATGATTGTAACGAACGATCAAGAATTAGAAGGGCTTAAAAAAATCGGCAGAATCGTCGCGCTGGCGCGTGAAGAAATGAAGAAAAAAGCCGAGCCCGGCATGAGCACGAAAGATCTTGACCTGATCGGAAAGGCGGTGCTTGACGAGCACGGAGCCGCTTCCGCTCCGGAGAAGGAATACGATTTCCCGGGCGTGACATGCATCAGCGTAAATGACGAAGTCGCTCACGGCATTCCGAGCGCCTCTAAAATCTTAAAAGCCGGAGATCTTGTAAATATCGATATTTCGGCGGAGTTCGGCGGTTTTTATTCAGATACGGGCATTTCATTTGTGCTCGGAGAAGGCGATGAACGTCTGCAAAAGCTTTGTAACTGCGCAGCATCCGCATTTCAGAAAGGATTGGATCAGGCAAAAGCCGGCAAACGCCAAAATCAGATCGGCAGAGCCGTCTACCATGAAGCCCGCTCCAACGGATTTACCGTCATTAAAACGCTGACGGGCCACGGAATCGGCAGAAACCTCCATGAAGCGCCGAACCACATCATGAATTACTACGATCCGTTTGATAACGCGCTTCTTAAAAACGGAACCGTGATCGCGCTTGAGCCGTTTATTTCCACGAAAGCGGAAACGATTGTTGAAACGGGAGACGGCTGGACGTATAAAACGCCGGATAAAAGCCTTGTCGCCCAAGTGGAACACACCATCGTGATCACAAAAGACAAACCGATTATTTTAACTGCATTGTAATGTTTCATCTCCCTTCCAAACAGGTATACAACAACTAACCCGAAGGAGGGAGACGCATGAAAAAAGATAAAGAAAAAATCAAAATCGAAAACGAAATACACGCCATGCACGGCGTAACGAAACAGCAGATTTTAGAGGATTTCGAGGAATTTAAGGCGTACCTTCATCAGAAAATTTCCGCCGGAAAAAAACTGGGTCTGGATGACAGCAAAATCATCAAAAGCGCCGCCATCCTCGGGGACTATCTCGCCAAACACGAGGAGCCCCGCAATGCGGAAGAAAAACTCTTACAAGAACTGTGGGACATTGCGGATGACAATGAAAAACAGCACTTGGCCCAGCTTCTCGTCAAACTTGCCGGACACTGATACAGTGCCCGGCTTTTTTATGCCCCGTTATAAGAGTTGTGCTACACTGGACTTATGTCTGTGAAAGGAGCCATTTTTCAACATGTGGTTTATTATCTTCGGGTTTATTTTCTTTATTGAAAGCATCATTCTCACCGTTTACGGAGTGAAGAAAAAGAAGGGGATGCTGATTTATTTCGGCGTCGTTTTCGGAATCATGACACTCGGAACGGTGCTGTTAAAATTAACCGGCCATTAAGCATGAAAAGACCGCCCTTTACATATATATGTAAGAAAGCTTTACATCTCTGAATCGAAAGTCTCAGTTTTTGCGTTATCCCTTTTCAGCGTCTTTTTATAGATGTTACAATGCCAAAAGTTTGGCAAAAACTGAAGAAACTCTCCCCAGCGGGAGAACGGAGAAAGGAGTTTTCTGACATGCATTATGGCAGTAAAGGCTGGTATGTAGAAGAGTTAAAGAAAAAAGGAATTACCCACTATGAAGGAAGAAAGCTTCAAAGCTTCAAAAAGTACTTCCTTGCCAATCTGCTGGAAACAAAGAAACAAGCATAACGTAAATCAGCCGTGCTGTCAGTGCAGCACGGCTTTTTTTCTATACATTAGTGAGCCTGTCCCTTTTTTTAAGGAAGGACTCCCTCCAGCTTTCTGACAGCGCTTCTTCCCGCAGTATTTCTTCAATCGCTGACAGATTGCCGGAATCACGGTATTTCACTTCATTCGCATACCAGACGGAAATGCTTTCTTTGCCTCTCGACAGACGCTTGAGGACGGGACGCGGATCGACATATCCTTCTTCAAGCACCCTGAAATAAAAGCCGGTAAATCCCGTCTGCTGTACACGGAGCACCATATCTTTGATGCCATATTTGAGCGCGAGTTTGACGCAGGGCTGGCGCGGCTGGCTTACTTGAACGACGGCTTCCCCCAGCTGAAAGACGTCTCCGATCCATACGTCTTGTTCGGCCAGTCCTTTGACCGTTACATTCTCTCCGAACGCGGCGGCGGGAAGTTTTCTCGCGAGCGTTGTTTCCCAATATGAATAATGCTCGGCGGGATACACGCACACCGCTTTATCGGGGCCTCCGTGATTCTTCAGATCAGCCTGCCCGTCCCCGTCAAAATGGGTTTTATACAGCATGACGGGAGAATCTGCGGGCCGCTTTATGATGCCGGAATTGATTTGTCTGCCGGCAAATTCATGAATTGCGGGCTTTCCGAGATTGATAGATAAGACAGAATAGTCTTGCGTCACCTCGTTCACATCCTTTGCGAAATCTCATATCTTTCCTTTATCATAGTAAGAAAAAGGTGGTTTTTCCATGCTTCAATATCATATGATTGCAGACGGCCGGGTTCAGGGCGTAGGTTTTCGCTACTTCGTCCAGATGGAAGCCGACAGACATAAGATAGCCGGCTGGGTAAAAAACCGTGATGACGGCCGGGTGGAAATCCTTGCCGAAGGCCCTGAAGAGTCGTTAAAACAATTTGCCGAAGCAGTCAGAAAAGGCAGCCCCTTCTCACATGTCACAGGCGTAACCATCGAAGAATCACACCGTCTGAAAGGATACCGCACTTTTTCCATCAGTTACTGATAAGGCTTGTCCTGATAATAATAATTCGGCTTCACAATCGTATTGTCATATGATTTATGGAAAATGTGGGTGGAAGCCGGCGAGATCGGCGGAATCAGCCAAGTCCAGTCGCCCGTCAGCTTTCTGCCCGCGTCTTGTTCCTGTTCTTCAAAGCGTTTAAATTGATTCGCCGCCGTATGGTGATCGACAATGCTGACACCGTGTTTTTTGTATGAATAGAGCACTGCCTTATTCAGTTCCACCAGCACCTGATCTTTCCACAGGTCGGTATTCAGGCTGGCGGAAATCCCCATGACCGCAGCGGCTTTTTTGAGCATATCATACCGTTTTTCGTCAGCAAGGTTCCTTGCGCCGATTTCGGTTCCCATATACCATCCGTTAAAAGGCGCCGCGTTGTACGACAATCCGCCGATTTCAAGCCTCATATCGGCGATAATCGGAACCCCGTACCATCTGAGATTTAAATCGGCAAACTCTTCAATATCCGGATGGGTGATCGGCACTTCTTTCACGAGCGTCTGAGGCAGGTCATACCAGACCGGCTGCCCATCCCCTTTCATCCGGAAAAGCAGCGGCAGAATATCAAAATCGGTCCGCTTCCCGCGCCAGCCGAGTTTTTCGCAGACAGCCGTCAGCTCATATGATGCCGGATCACCGACTCTTCCTTTTTCAGTCTCATATCCCGCATAGCGGATGAGCTGGTGATTCCAGATCTCCACTTGTTTCTCCCCATTCTTCTCAGGAGGGAAAATCGTAATTGTCGGTTTAATTTTTCCGCCGTTCGTGGCGATTTCAATATGTTCAAATAATGCGTCGCGCACCTCTTCTTTCGTGTTCACACCGCGCCGGTCAATGACGTTCAGCGATTGCCAGAACAGACGCCCGATACAGCGGTTGCTGTTGCGCCACGCCATTTTCGCCCCGTGTTCAAGTTCTTCCGCCGTATGGACGTAACTTCCCGTCCGCTCTATCTCATCTTTTATCGCGTGTAGACGCGCGTTGATTTGCGATTCCATTCCGAGTTCCTGATAGCAGACATCAATAAAATCCTTCGCCTCATCCCAAAGTATTTCCGTATGTTTCAAAAAACTCTCTCCTTCAATTTACATCTGTTTCCCATTGTATCGTTTTTAGGAGTGAACACAATGGTTTTTTTGTATCATACTGGAAACTGCAAAGAAAAAACACCTGTGATTTTCGCAGGTGTTTTACAAAACGGAATGCAATTTTTCAGCCAGTGTAAGCAAATCCTCACGGTAGTTTTTTCCCGCCATAGGAATTCCGTGACCCGTCAAAAGCGCTTCCGGCTCCAGTTCGGCCAGTTTCTGAACGGATGCGGCCGCCGTCTGCGTATCCGCTGTAAAATAGGCGGGCGGCCCGTGAAGCTCTTGCTTTTGAATGACAACGTCCGCAAGCGATTCCTGTTCAACAGTGATCACGGCATCACCGGCAAGCAGAACACGGTCTTTATCCCGGAATAATGAAATATGGCCGGGTGTGTGGCCGGGCGTATGCACCCATTTCCATTCTTCAAGAAACGGAACGGTACCGTCTGAAGGCAGTGCCTGAACGGACGGAATACGGATCGTATGGCGCGGAAACAGCGGTGACAGCTTTGCGACAAGCCCTTTTTTCGCATCGGGCCTGGCAGGCGGATAATCCGCTTTCCCCGTGACGTACGGGAGCTCCTTTTCATGAATGTAAACCGGCACATTCCAAAGCTCAAGCAGCTCTTCAATCGCACCGACATGATCAAAATGACCGTGTGTCAAAATGACCGCCTTCAGCTGATACCCCTCTTTGAACCGGCGTTTCATTTCTTCTGTTATCATCTCCGCCGATTGCGGCATTCCCGCGTCAACCAGAATGATTTCCCGCGGAGCTGAGGGATTTTCGATAAAATAAACATTCGCAATCTGCACGGTCAGTCCGTAAACGCCGTCCGCCGCTTTAAAACCGGCACCGCTTCTCACTGAAAAAAGCGGCATAAACGGATCACTCATCATGGCACCTCCTCTAATGCCTTTAGTGTGCGACGAACCGGGTGTTTTATGTTAAAAAATCGTGATTGCGCCGATGATGAGCGCAAAGGCCGTCATGACGATAACGGCTAGAACCGCCCATTTCATCGCAAATTTCTGGTGTTCATCAATGGTGACCCCGGCAAGCCCGACTAATAAATGCGTCGACGGCACGAGCGGGCTTAACATATGAATCGGCTGGCCGATAATCGAAGCGCGGGCGATTTCCACCTTATCTACACCGTACGCCACGGCGGTCTCGGATAAAATGGGCAGCACGCCGTAAAAATAGGCGTCATTAGGCATCAGAAACGTAAAGATACCGCTCGTTAAGGCAACAATCGCCGGAATAAACCCCCCCATCTGTTCCGGAATAAGCGATACGAGGGAAATGGCCATCTCATCAACCATCTTCGTCCCCGTTAAAATTCCGGTAAACACGCCTGCGGCAAAAATCATCGAACCGATCGCAAGCACATTGCTCGAATGGGCTGAAATACGCTCCCTTTGATCGTTAAGCTTCGGATAGTTGACAATCAGCGCAATACAAAACGCAATGATGAACAGCACGGTTAAATTCACTTTTCCTGACACTAAAAATCCCACTAAAGAAAGCGTTAACATTAAATTGAACCACCACAGTTTCGGCCGCTTCCATTCATCTTCCGCAGCCGCAGCCGTTTCATTTGTATGGGACGGCTGCTTTAATTCGATCACCCCGAGCCGTTTCCTTTCCATCCTTCCGAGTACATAAGCGACCACAATCATACACACCATTCCGCTCGCAATGACAGGCAGCATCGGCCCCGTCAGCTCTGCCGGGTCAACGCCGAGCGCACTCGCCGCACGCGGCGTCGCGCCGCCCCATGGTATCGTGTTCATGATACCCATGCCGACACCGGCGATTCCCGCTAAAATAATCGGACGGATTCCGAGCATGATATACAAAGGCAGCATTGCGCTTGTCGTAATCATATACGTCGTCGAGCCGTCTCCGTCCAGTGCGACAAGCATGGTCAAAACGGCTGTTCCGACTACAATTTTGAGCGGATCGCCTTTAACCAGCTTTAAAATACGCGACACCATCGGATCAAATAAACCGGTATCAATCATAATGCCGAAATAAAGAATCGCAAACATAATCATGACTGCGATCGGCGCCACCTGTTCAATACCGGAGATCATCATCTCGCCGACCCGGTTAAAAGAAAACCCGGCAAACAGCGCAAACACGATCGGCGTTAATACGAGCGCCGTTAACACTGAAAGCCGTTTTGTCATAATCAGCACCATAAAAACAAGCATCATAAGAAAGCCTAAGATTGCTAACACAGTATGTCCCCCTTATCATGAATACGCTTACATTTTAAAGGCCCGATCCCCTTTATCCGCCTTTTTGCTATCTTATGAGAATTGGATATTGAAGTAAATATTTTGGATTTTAAAGATTTTTAATTTTTTATAACCTTTTCGTTCATTTTGTTCATTTATAAATAAAAAGCCTCCCGCAAATATGCGGAAGGCTTATTTTTCGCTGCTCATCATCTCTTTATAAAACTCGGTCTGCTCTTCTAAAAAGCGTTTTGCGCCGCTGCTGTTTTTATAAAAGCTCTCCCAATCCCGTTTTTTCAGCATTTGCTTCCACTCCGCGGATGAGGTAATCTGTTTCAAAGCCTGATCCCAATAGGCGATCTCGCCTTCGGTCATGTCTTTCGGCCCCATGATGCCTCTCCAGTGCGCAAAGACAAACGGCACCCCCTGCTCTTTCCATGTCGGCACATCGCTGAAGCCGGAGAGCCTTTTGTCCGACGTAACGGCCGCCAATGTGATTTTCCCTTTCCGATAGGCGTCTCTCGCTTCTGAAATGGTCATTGAGGCGGCGTCTATCTCGTGGCTGATAAGAGCTTCAATGACTTCATTGCTGCTCCCGTATTGAAAAAAGCGGATATCAAACGGAGAAATTCCGGCCATTTCCGCCGCTCTCGCAAAGGAGAGCTGGTCATCATTTCCGAGGCCGGGCGCAAATCCGATTTTTATGCCGCCCGGATGTGCTTTAATATCGCCGAGCAGCCGCTTTCCGCTTTTTATCTTTGAATCCTTCGGAAGAGCGACGGTCTGCCACTCTTTTGCGATAATGGCCAAAGGCGTAAAATCAGCTGCCTTCAGCCGGCTTTGTCCCAAAATTTCATTGCTTAACAGCAGGCTTGAATTCATACTGATGACATCCGTTTTTCGTTCGTTTACATATTTCCAGCCGCTGTCTCCGCCTCCGCCGGGTTTATAGACGATCTTTACGGGCCGGCCTAATATTTGCTTCCGCTCTATTACCGATTGCAACGCTTTTGCCGTTACGTCCCAGCCCCCTTGAGGCGCCGCCGGGACGACAATTTCAACCGGCCCTTCAGCTGAACGGATGCCCGCCATCTGCCGTCCGTCAAAAGAAACCAGCGCCGCCAGCATGACAAGAAGCACTCCCAACCGCTTCATTTCTCCCATCCCTTATTCATGTGCTAAATAATATTTCCGTTCCGGCCTGCCGATAATGCCGTACTCTAATTCAGCGAGCGCTTCTTCCTGAGAAACGAGAAACTCGGCGTAGCGCCGCGCCGTTGTTCTGGAGGCGCCCATTTTTTCGCCCAGTTCTTCAGCCGTCATCCCTTTTTGGGCTGCTCTGAGCGCGTTTTTGATTTTTTGAAGTGTAATTGAATTAATCCCGGTCGGCAGATCATTGAGCTGTTTTTGTTCTTTCTGACCGCTTCCGAAAAACATGTCGATAACGGACTGGCTCAGCTCCGGCTGTGAGTGCAGCCATTCTCTTTTTTCACGGTACTGCAAAAGCACTTCTGTAAATTTATGTGCCGACACCGGCTTTATGACATAGTGAGAAACGCCTGATCTGAGCGCTTCCTGCAGCAGTCTTGTTTCGGCAGAAGCCGTAATAATGATGATATCAACGGAAGGAAAACGGCCGCGGATGAGGGGAAGCAGATCTGTCCCCAGCTCATCAGGCATATAAATATCCAAAAGCAGCAGATCAGGCTGCCGTTTCTCAAGCAGCGATATGGTGTCTTTGGCATTGATTGCTTTGCCGATGACATTGAATCCATCAAGATGTTCGATAAATTTTTCGTGAATTTGCGCTATTCGAAAGTCGTCCTCTGCAATCGCGATGTTAATCACACCGATTCCCCCTTTGACCTTTCTTTCGGTATAAACACCGTAAATACGGCACCGCCGCTCTTTTGCTGCGAAATCTCTATCGATCCCTGCAATTCACTGACGGCTTCTTTCAGATTGGCTAAGCCGTATCCTCTCCTCGTCCCCTTTGAAGAGTAGCCCTTTTCAAATATCGTTTCTGTTTTTTCCTGAGGCACGCCGTCTCCTGAATCCGCCACTTCGATGACGATATCCCTGCCGATATCGGTCATAAAAAAGGCGACCTCTTTTTTCTCTTTTTCGGCGACGGCTTCGAAAGCGTTATCAATAAGATTTCCGATGATCGTAATGAGCTGGGATGAACCCACATGCTCCGGCAGCGATTCTAAAAAGCTGTTTTCATCTATTGAAAGCTTCACTTTCTTCTCAGACGCCTTTCCCATTTTTCCTAATAGTATGGCCTGAACCCGCTGTGAATGAATGTTTTGAAAGAGGATTTCGTGCTGTTCATTCTGGATGGCGTACTCTTCTTTTATCAGTTCAATGGCTTCATTATATTCTCCCAGCTCTAACAGACCGAGGATCGCGTAAAGCTTATTCGAGAATTCATGCGTTTGCGCCCGGAGATCCTCCGAGTATTTTTTCATTTCAGTCAGCTTGTTAATGAGTTTCTTGAGCTCCGTTTTTTCGCGGAAGCTGATCACCGCTCCGTATACTTGTCCGGTCTGCTTCATTTCTTTCACGTTTAAGATAAACACTTTATCTCCGGCACGCACCTCCACGTTCGGCGGTAATTCTCCCCCTGCCAAAACCGGCATAAGATTTGCGCCCGGCATGATTTCTTTTATATGCCTTCCGATCATCGGTGCCGGAAGATTCAGCATATCAGCCGCAGATAAATTCATCATGGTTACCGCGCCTTCTTTGTTTACGGCGATAATCCCTTCTTTCATCGCAAGGAGCATCGCATTGCGCTCCCGGTACAGCGCTGCAATTTCATGCGGTTCAAGGCCGAGTGTATCTTTACGGATGCTTTTTGCGAGCGCCGCCGCTCCCCCGATGCCGATAAGAAACACCAAACATGCAAAATAGCCTAAATGCCGCAGATGCGCTTTCATATCTTTTTCTATCTCATCTTGTAAAAACTCGACTGTCACCGTTCCGACAACTTCGTTATGATTTTTTTCCTCCAGAATAACCGGGGCGCTTCCCCGGACGGCCGTCATTCCGTCGGAAACCGGAGACCCGCCGAACATGACGGTTTTGTTTTGCAGATTTTGATTTTCTTTCGGAATGCTGCTGCGGGCCGAATGAAATGCAACATGCCCTTTTTGATCAGTAATGTAGACGGCGTGCGCGCCTGCCTGTTCTTTCATTTGTTCAATGACGTCTAACTTTGTAAAAGCTTCTTGATCCGCAAGCCGGAATGCCTCTTTTACAGGAGGCATGTATGAAATGGTTTTTGCCGTTTGCACCGCCAGCTGTTCAGCCTGCTTCTGGCCTTCCTTTAATTGCTGAAAGGCAAATATAACAGTGAGCGTTCCGATGACAAGTATTAATAAAGCCGTGATTAATCCGGCGATTTTCATTTGCAGAGAGACATAAAACCGCTTCGCTTCCAACACAGCACCAGCCGTCCTTTCCTCCTAAAATCATACCACTTTTTAAATCTTTGTTTCTCATTTTTGAGAATTTTCGTGATCTTTTTCTCTTGTCATTTCTTTCAAAAAGTGCAGTCTGGTATAATTTCCCTTAAGAGAGATAAGAAGGATGAACTTTTTATAATCGATGCGCAAAAAAAAGACTGACAGAAGCCAGTCTCGGGATGTTTAACAACGGACATATATTCAGTTGACAAAGTGTTTCTCTATGATGGCCGAGATACATTTGAATGACCGGAAATATCAATCAATTTTCCTTTGACGGCCAGGCGCCCTTCGGTTCTTACCGCTTTGTCGCATGTGATTAATGTAATCTCTTTATCTTTTGTCTCCTGAATTGCGTTTGCTTCTATTTCTGAAATCATGGTTTTTGATGTTACAGAATAAATATAGTCTTTTCTAAAGTCGGTCATCACGATTTTCGCGCCTTTTTTTATGTGTAAAAGAGGGCCGAACAATAGGTTCTCCTGCTTCAGATGGTGGCCTGCCAACGGGTAGTTTCCCTCGCCCATTTTCTGATCCGGACGCATAGTTGCCGCGCCGATCAGCAGGTTTTCATTGGTTGTGCCTTTTAAAATCGGAAGGTCTAAATCGATGCTGCTGATGGTTATCCGTCCGATTATCGGTTTTGGTTTGCGATTAAAACTTGACTGAACTGTTTCACTGAAACCGGGCGGATGAATGGATTCAAAATCATAGTCCGCTTTTTTCATGTTATTTTTCCGCGCTTGTTCTGCGGTCAATTCCGTTTCAATTTGGCTTTTACTGAGGTACGCGATCAAACAGCCTTTCATGAGAGGAGAGGAAATGAGAAGCAGCCCGGACAAAATAAGAACGGCAATGATCATTTTTTTAACCATGAAGAAAATTCCTTTCTTGTACGCCATGCGGTGAGTATTTGGTGAGAAATGATTCTCTTTTTAAAAAAGCACCTGATCGATTCTTACATGATCAGGTGCGATAACGTCTATCTATTCCTTGCTTTCTTCTTTCTTGATACAACAGCCGCGGCTCCGCCGGCTAATAGCAGCAGAATACCGGCCGTGACCGGCATCATACCGTCCGTATCACCGGTTTTCGGCAGGTTTTTGCCTGTATCCGAGTGATTGGTTTTACCATTGGTATCAGGGTGATGCCCGCCTTGATTCGTTTGATGATTCGGTGTGTCTTTCCCAGGTGCGGGATTTTTTAATTTCTTATTAGAAACGACGACCTCAACGGCTTTTGACTGTCCTTTTTCAATTGTGAATTCAATTGGTTTTTCGTTCAGCTGATAACCGTCAGGCGCGTTTGTTTCGATAAATTGATACTGCCCGGGCGCTAATCCTTTCACCGTAAACCGGCCCTTTTGATCCGTCTTCCATACCGCCGGCCGTTCTTTGCTGCCGCCGGTGTTTACCGGATGTCCGGAAGAATCCGTGATCTTGAATTCAGCACCTTCCAGCACCTTATTTTTATCGTCATGATCCACTTTTGTCAGTGTGACATCACCAGGCGTCAGTGTATTCGCCGCACTGATTTCGACTGGTTTTATGTCGGTATTTGTGATCTTAAATGATATTGGTGTTTGATCCAAACTGTAAAGTTCAGGCGCTTTTGTTTCGATAAATTGATATTCGCCCGCTTTCAGTCCCCGTACAATAATTTGTCCGTGCTCATCTGTCGTCAGACCCTCTGTCAGTACTTTGCCGTTTGCATCTGTCAGATTAAACTTCGCACCTTGCAGGACTTTCCGTTTGTCACCTTGATCCAATTTTGTAAGAACAACGCTGTTCTTGATGTTAACTGCAGTCAGGGCAGCCTGATTCGGTTTTCCGCTGTTCTCAGCCTTAATCGTAAACGGCACAGGGGTTGTTGACAGCAGATAACCATCCGGCGCTTTTGTTTCAACAAATTGATAGTTTCCGGGCGCCAAACCGCCGGCGTCAATTTTGCCGCCTTCTTTTGTCATCAGATCGTCTCTTACGGTTTTTCCATCACTGTCAATGATTTTAAATACTGCACCGTCTAAAACGTTTCCGTCTTGATCCTTCTTGATCAGCTGGACAGAGCCTTGATAGTTGACAAAGGTGCCGGCGTCAGACGGCTTCGGCTTTCCTTCCTCTGTTTCTGAGATGGTAAACTCTTTTTTCTCCGTATTTAACACATAACCGTCGGGCGCTTTTGTTTCGATGAAGGCGTAATGACCCGGTGCAAGGCCGGATGTTTCTACTTTTCCGTCTTTATTGGAAACCAGATCTTCTTTAACCGTTTTTCCATCACTGCCGACGATTTTGAAGACTGCACCTTCAAGCTTCTTGCTTTCCGCATCTTCCTTCGTCAGCCGGACAGAGCCTTTATAGTTGACGGCCGTTCCTGCGTCAGACGGGTTTGGCTTTCCTTCCGCCGATTCTGAGATGGTAAACTCTTTTTTCTCCGTATTTAACACATAACCGTCGGGCGCTTTTGTTTCGATGAAGGCGTAATGACCCGGTGCAAGGCCGGATGTTTCTACTTTTCCGTCTTTATTGGAAACCAGATCTTCCTGAACCGTGTTTCCATCACTGTCGACGATTTTGAAAACTGCGCCTTCTAGGTTCCGGCCGTCTGCATCTTCCTTCGTCAGCTGGACAGAGCCTTTATAGTTGACGGCCGTTCCTGCGTCAGTTGACTCCGGCTTTCCTTCCGCTGTTTCTGAGATGGTAAACTCCACTTTCTCCGTATTTAACACATAACCGTCAGGCGCTTTCGTTTCGATGAAGGCGTAATGACCGGGTGCAAGGCCGGATGTTTCTATTTTTCCGTCCTTTTCTGAAACCAGATCTTCCTGAACCGTTTTACCATCACTGTCGATGATTTTGAAAACTGCGCCTTCAAGATTCCGGCCGTCTGCATCTTTCTTCGTTAAAGCGGCTTTTCCTTTATAATTCACCATTGATCCCAATTCAACATCAGGTACTTGATTCTTTTCGTTCTTTGCGATTGAGAAGTGAATGGCTTTTGTGTTTACGATAAACCCTGACGGGGCTTTCGTCTCCATCAGCCGATAGTATCCGGCGGGCAAACCGTTGATCTCAACTTTCCCATTTTTATCGCTTTCAATATTATTTTTTATCAGAGTATAGGTGCCGTCGCTTGATTTTTTCTCAAGCTTAAATACAGCACCGGCCAAAGGATTATTGTTTTCGTCTTTTTTGATAAGCGTCACCTTATTTTTTTGATTTATGACTTTATAGAGTGCTCCTGCTGCGGAGGATTTGCCGTCAATCGTAACGGAGACCCCGTTTACATAAGCGTCGCTGATGGTGTAGCCGTCCGGAGCTTTTATTTCTTTCAGTACATAGGTTCCGTAACGGATATTCCCAAACACAAGTTTACCGGCATCGTCTGTTGTGCCCGTACGCAGCAGCTGCTTGCCGTCTTTAGACCATAATTGAAAGCCGGCTCCTGAAAGAGATGTTCCGTCTGATCCTGTTTTAGATATCGTCAGGCTTCCCTTCTCTCCTGATCCTGAGCCGCCGCCGCTTGAAATGGCGACAAACACTGAGCTGTTGTTCTCTTGGGTCTGCTCCTCAACATTTGTCCCTGATATCGACACTTTGTTGCTGACCTGACCGCTGCTGCCGGAAATATTAATGAGAGAACGATATTGTATGACATACGCGCGGTCGATTTGTTTATAGCTGCCGGTAAAGGTGAGGACAAATGATTGTTCACCGGTGGCATTGTCAGTTTTTATATCTAGTTTATAGTCCTTATCTTTTTCAAGCTTCACATCACCCGGAATAAGATTTCCGCTGCTGTCTTTCATAACGCCGTTCTCATTATATTTTGCTTGATATACTTTAAAAGAATCTTCATCTATTATTTGATTCTCATCCGGGGTGTCTTTGACTTTTACGTCATCCAGTGTCGATTGGCTGGCATTGACATTAATGTTCCAATCGATATTGTTTCCGTTCTGCTTGCCGCCTTTCGAAATCAGGTTTCCTCCGTTTGCGATGGAAACTGAACCCGTCAGCGTTCGGTCTGCATGGTCATTATTAAAGTACTCTGCTTTGTTTGTGTATTGATTCTGTTTGATGACCTGGCCTTTTAATGACGTTTTAAATTCAATCAGGTATGGTAAAGCGTCATCAGTTTTGAGACGTACGATTAACGTATTTTTGTTGCCGTCTGACGGCTCTTCTATTTCATATTTTGAAGAATCCAGCGACTCTCCTTCAGTGATGGAGCCGTTTTTGCTGATGGTATACGTTTTAACAGCAACCGACCCATGCAAAAATTGCTGACCATCTGTGATCGTATCTTTTATATAAGGATTTTTTGAAGGTTCGCCGTTGTAATTGATGCCGACTTTCCATGTGATTTCTTTTGAAACGGCGTTGTATGAGCCGTTTTTGAATCCGTTATGGGACGTCTGATTGTTCGGTGTGAAACCGCTCGATTCCTTATTTGTGCGTTTGCCGCCGTTTTTATCCGTCCATGTCGACTCCGCCGTATTCTTAATGGGTTCGTTTGAAAAGTCAGCGTTGAATTTTGTCGTATACGTGATCTTAAACTGACTGTTTGTTTCTGCATAATCCCCGATCAATGCTATTGTAAAGCCTTGATTTCCGGGTTTTTTTGTTAATGTATAGTCTGTTCCTTCTTTCAGCGTTTTGTTATCAGTCGTGTCTTGCATGTGAAATGAATCGTCAATGAGCGCCAGGCCTCCGCTGGTGAATTGATCATCCAGCGTCCAGTCTTTCATTGTGTAACCGTTTTTGTTAACTGTGATTGTCCAATCAACCGTCTTCTTCTCATAGTCTGCATTTGAATAATTTTTGATCAGATTCTGCTGAATGGCAGTTCCCGGAGTTTCCTTTGATTCCCCTGTATCTGTCACTGCTGTGTTGGTGTATTTGACAGGACTGTCAATAATGACCCCATCGTTGACTTGAGATTGATAAATGATCTTATATGCTCCTGTGACACTTTGCTTGAATTTTATTTCAAAACCGTTCCCGTTATCAGTCAGCGTATAATCCTCACCCTCTTTTAATGGGGCGCCCTCTTGTTCGCTGCCGTTCTGGCTGAATGTAATCGGAAGGACTTTCAATGAACCGGGAACAAGATGCAGATCGTCTGATCCGAACGTATCCTTGATGCCGGCTTTGGATTGATCAATCTTTTTCTCACCGTAGTTGTACATAACAGCCCAGCTGAACGTTTGGGATTCTCCTTTATAACCTGTCGAAGATTTTTCTATCATTTTTCCGTAACCCGCTGTTACGGAAGCTTCCGCAGAAATCGGCTCCGCATTGTCTCCGCTGAATGCCGCCTTGTTTGTCAGCGTGATCTTTCCGCCTTTACCCGGCTTTGCCGCATCTTTAATTTCTGTGTCATATATGAGCCGGTAGGCTGAATTGATCGTTCCGGCGAAGGTGACACTACCGTTTTCGCCAACGGTATAACCTGAAGTTATCTCATTTCCCTGACTCACCGAACCGTCAATATTCACATCGAGTTCATACACTTTCACAGATCGGAAAGTCAATTCGTCCGGAAGGCTTTCAGTCAATTTCGCATGTTTAACTTCTTCTTCTTTTTTATTAAGATCAACCGTCCACGTTACCTTTCCGGGATTAATACCTTTATCCAATGACCCTGATTTCTCAATGGTTTTATTGACATTCGGTTTAAAATAAACCGTTACGTCCGGCGTATCAGAGTTAACCGGAAACTTAATCTTTTGTGTGGTTGATCCTTTTATTTCTTTCTGATTGAATTGGGTGTTTACATACAATGACCCCTTGACGTTAGAATCTTCTTTTACCTCGCCGTTAAACGTCATGATGACATGGCCGCTCGTATTAATGGAAAAAGTTCCGTACGTACTATCGCCGTCGGTCAATGGCTGGTTCGTAATGTCATTATGCATGATAAATTCTTTAGGCAGATCAAATTCATATCGATCACCGTCGTTTATTGTTTTTCCCAGCTCATTCGGAATCGCCCATTGAATGGTGATATTTGCCGGAGAGTTCGTATTCGCAGGGTTGTTTTTGTCATATGGTTTTCCTTTTTCATCCGTCAATTTCACATCAGTTAAAATATTTTTCGTAATCCGGCTTCCGCCTGATTGAAGGCTTTTAGCGGCAGATTTGCTTGTAATCACCATTTTTGATTGACTGCGTTTAGCAGAAGGTTTTGATTTCGTTGTCTGTTCTGCTTTATCACCGCCGTCCGCAGATGCTGACTTTTTCTCTGTCTTTTCCTGAGGTTCAGCAGGTGTTGAAGAAGTGTTTTTTTCTGTATCGGAATCCGTTGTTTCGTCTTTCTTCACAGGGATTAACACCTGCTGGGTCTTGCCGGCATCCAGTTGAAAAAGAGCTTTTGCCATTTTCGTCTCATCTGTTATGTCGGGAGTAAACTTCGCCGACAGTGTAATGACGCCTTTGGCATCCCCGGCATCCGCTCCAGCATCATTCACTTTCACTTCCAGCGTGCTGCTTTTTGCTTCAGCTTTATATATACCGATCACCCGATCAGCTGATGTCAGCTCACCTTCGGCATCGTTATCTAATGTAAAACTTTCCGGAATCTTTAAGGTGATATTCCGGTCACTTGCATCTTCCTTGTGTTTTAGTGACCATTCGTATGTCAGTGTCACTTTATCTCCCGGTGCTAAAGCGGGCTCACTCCCTTTTGACCCGTCAACGGTCTGCTGTCTGCCGTCTTTGACTGTAACTGAATCAAAGAACCCGCTCTCGCTTTGTTGTGATCCGGAAGCGGCTGCGATCGGAGTAAAGCTGACAACTTGGCTGAAGATGAAAAACAGCGTGAAGCATGAAATCAATGCCGCCCTCAGCCTTTTGCTTTTTTTCTGGCTGAACGAAAAGTTCCTCACTCCCAATGTCTTATTCCTCCCCTTTTATATAGACTTACGTTCGAACAAGCCGGTAAGCATGGGATTCTCCTTATCCGAACCAAACTACATTGTATGAAATCGGCCTATACAAATTCTGTACATGGGGATCATTTCAGAAATAGCGCACAAAAAAAGACCGGCATCAGCCGGTCCGGTCATTCAATCGTCAATTGATTTTATCCTTCAATTGTTTATAGCGTTCGTATTCCTTTATCGCCTCTTCTACCTTTCCCAGTTTATTAAATAACTGCAGTTTGTATTGTATAATTTTATCGTCACCGGGCTCTATTTTCTCAACCTGCAGGCAAATGTCCATCGCTTGATGATCATTCTTCTCTTGGATGAGAAAACCAATCAGTTCGTACGCTTTGCTGAGCCACAGATGGGCCAGACGCGCTTTTTCCGGCTCTGCCCACAGATAGCCATTCTCCATGAGATAATGGTTCTCATATGACATGACAATGTTCATGTGCCGGGTTAGTGCAGCTGCGCTGAGCGGAGGAGCCTCTTTTAATGTTTTTTCCCATTCCACTGTATCAATCTTTACCCCGGAAAGCCGGAGAATGTATCCTATATCGGTATTTTCTATTGATTGGCTGAAGGGCAGCTGACCGATTAATTTCCGTATCTGATATATTGTCGAGTAGAGCTGGGTGCTTGCTTTTGATATATCATAAGCAGGCCAAAACATTTCCATCAGCATGTCTTTACTGACCGTGCGCCCTTGATTAAGAAGTAAAAATGCATACAGTTCACGGGCTTTGGATGTTCTCCACTTGACTGTTATGTATGTTTTGACACCATTTACCGATTGATAAAAGTCCAGATTCCCAAAACATTGTATAACATAATCCATCCCGGTATTCTCTTCTGCCGCCCTGAGTTTTTTATTCATTCGGATTCGCTCAACAGTTGTCAGCAGCCGGGCATTGTCAACCGGTTTTAAAAGATAATCGACAGCATTTAATTCAAACGCTTTGATCGCGAATTCATTATAAGCGGTGATAAAAATAACTTGGATATTTTCATTGAGCTCCTGAATCGATTCAGCTAGCTCAATACCGTTTATCCCGGGCATTTCAATGTCAAGAAACACCGCATCAGCTGCTGAAAGCTCCGAATGCTCCAGAACTTCCGCCGGATCTTGAAACGTTATAATAGATTGAAAGGCGTTTGTCCGCTCAAGCATACGATTAAAATGAAGCAATGCCAGTTCCTCATCATCCACAATTAACGCTTTCAAACCGCATCCCACCCGTCAATATAGATATCTGAAAATAATTTCAATTATACCATGTCCAACGCCCTATATAGTTGGATTCTTTTTCTTTCTCTTGTTGTATTATAAAGTTTGTGATTACAATATTTGTACATTAAATAGGATAATAGAATGCCCCTGAATGGGATAAAGGAGTAATGATGTGAAAGAAAAATTCATTTCGATTTCGATTATTTGCGGCTATGCTGCCTTCTTTATGATTTTTATGGCCATGGATCATTTTTCAGGATCATCCCTCCCTCAAGCGGAACAGGGAGTGATCAATCTGGAAAAGTGGGATTTTCAAAAGGATGGAAATGTCCAGCTGAACGGGAAATGGATTCTATATCCAAATCAGATGCTGTCACCGCAGGCGCTTCATTCAGCAAAAGGAAAAAATCCCGTACTCGTTGATGTCCCTGTCAATGTGAAGCTGTTCGGAAAAACGGCCGATGTGGATTACGGGACGTACAAACTGACAATCCGATCAAATGAAGACAATCAGGTTTTGGGGATCAGCACATCTTTTATCTACAGTTCAAACCGCCTTTATCTTAATGGAAAAGTAATCGGACAGAGCGGCAATCCTTCAGAAAAAGCTGATTTTAAGGCGCAGAACAAACCGTACAGCAGCTTTTTCAGGCTTCGCAAGGGTGACAATGAACTTGTCCTGCATTTTTCGAATTTCGGAAAAGTTCCCGGCTGGGGGATCGCAAAACCGATAACGTTTGGGACTCAGGAACAAATTATACGCGAGAATCAAATTTCCTTTTTCAATGATTCCATTATGATTACGGCTTTTTTCATTACCGGTTTATATTTTCTCGGCTTTTTTCTCCAACGGACAAAGGATAAACATTTATTGTTCTTTTCCGTGATGTGTCTGCTTTTTTCAGCCATTATTCTTATGATCGGGAAAGAAAGAATTATCTTTCTCCTCTTTCCGTCTATTTCATTTTCATTGCTGAATTCCTTGCGTATCATCTCAACCGTGCTTGTCAGCATGGCGGTTTTTCTTTATCTCTTTTATGCATACAGAGAAATTGTTTCAAAAACGACGATCACCTTTTTAACCGCTTTATCCGGGATTATCTTGATCACTGATTTTATGTCCGGAAGTTTCATTGACCACCTCTCATACATTTTACATTCTGTGCTTGCCGTTACGACTCTGTTTTATATTACATATATTTTTACGATTGCCGCCATAAGAAAAATAAAAGGAAGCACGTACCTTACACTCGCATCCGTCTCGATGAGCGCTTTTGTGATTCTTACAACCATTTCAGCTTACAGCGGCAAAACGGCTTTTTCTTTTAATTCGATCTATTCATTGCCGACAGTCATCGCTTTATTGGCGGTGGTTCTTCTGATGGCGCAGCAATTCGCCGGAGCTTTCCGGGACAATGAAGTCCTCTCACGGAAATTAGTCAAAATCGACCAACTGAAAGATGAATTTATCGCCAAAACTTCACACGAATTCAAGACGCCGCTGAACAGCATTATTAATATATGCCAAACCCTTGTAGCCGGCAGAAAAAAGAAGACGATAGAGGAAGAGAAAGAAAATATGCAGCTGATCATCCGTATGGGCTACAGACTTTCTGATCTCGTAAATGATATTCTTGATTTGGAAAAAATGAAGCAGGGTATGCTGCAGATTCGTCCGGTTCCCGTCGATGTGCATGCCGTCATATGCAGTGAGATGAACTTCTACCGGCTTTTATCCAAACATAAAAAACTTGCCATTCTTAATCATGTGCCGGACGATCTCCCTTTGGTGCTTGCAGATGAAAACCGATTCCGGCAAATCTTAACCAATCTTGTTGAAAACGCAATCAAGTACACATCCGAGGGGAACATTATTCTTTCTGCTGAAAGCCTGAATGACAAAATGATTCAAATCACGGTGGCCGATACCGGCAGCGGCATTCCTGAGGCTGATCTTGAAACCATTTTTGATTCTTTTCAGCAAGCTGAAGGGACGGAAGAAGATGGAACGGGTTTAGGTTTAAGTATTGTGAAACAGCTCGTCAAGCTCCAAAACGGGGACATCTGGGCGGAGTCAGCGGCGGCGCAAGGATCAGCCTTTCATTTTACGTTACCCGCCGCTCAAATTGATTCTTTACCGGAAGCAAAGACCCAGCTTCCTAAATCACAGCCCGGACAGAGAATGCCGGATATTTCGCTGGTCACGCCTTATCACTCAGAAAAAATCGAGGCTCCGACGATTCTGATCGTCGACGATAACATCGAGAGTTTGAAAATTTTAACTGATATGCTGGAAGGTGTTCCTTATAACGTAATCGCAGTAAAAAGCGGAAAAGAGGCGCTTCAAGCTGTCTCTTCCTCGAAGCTTGACTTGGTCATATTAGACTTGATGATGCCCGACATGACGGGTTTTGAAGTCTGCGCAATCATCCGCGAAAGATTCAGCATGGTCGATCTGCCGGTTCTTATCGTTACGGCAGCCATTATCAGCCATGACAAATACAAGGCGTTTCATGCCGGAGCAAACGACATTTTACAAAAGCCTTATCATTACTCTGAATTCACCGCGCGTATTAAAAATTTAATTTTGATGAAGCATACGGCTCACCAAGCCACAAATTTGGAAATGGCTTTTCTTCAGTCGCAAATTAAGCCTCATTTTCTTTACAATGTATTAAATACGATCATCGCGCTCAGCCATTTGGATATTGAAAAAGCCCGGGAAACGACTGCTGCATTTACAAACTATTTAAGGATGAGTTTTGATTTTCAAAACACTTCGGACATCAGCTCATTCAGAAACGAACTTTCTATCATTACGTCATATCTTTCTATAGAAAAAACACGCTTCGGCAAACGGCTTGATATCTCTTTTGATATTGAACAGGACATTGACTTCCCCCTTCCGCCTTTAATGATACAGCCATTGGTGGAAAACGCCGTTCATCACGGGATCAGTAAGAAAAGAGGCGGCGGACGGATAAAGCTGACAGCGAAAAAACAAGGCGAAAACACGTATTTAATCAAAGTGGAGGATAATGGAACCGGCATCATGCCGGACATACAGAAAGATATTTTGTCTTCTGATGTTAATCGCAGTGTCGGCCTGAAAAATATCAATCGGCGGCTGAAGCATTTTTGCGGAAGTGAATTGACGATCACCAGCACCCCGGATGAGGGCACCGCTGTTTCGATGATGATCCACACTCCCGGCACAACGGATGATTCGAACTCACTAAAAACGTCTTCATTAAGATACTGATTAACTTCAGAAGGCTTGTAAATACTTCTGCCGGCTGTCGGGAAATTCCCGTCAGCCTTTATTTACCCAAAAAGTAAAAACAAAAAAGCTTGAAGAAAAAGTGATATCTTCTCCAAGCTTAGATGATCCGCACCAGTCTGGCCGTTTTCACTTAAGAAATCGTAACTCCCGCGCTTGCATATCCCGCCACTGTATTAATAAGCGAAAGGCCGGTCGCAGTGGCGGAGAATACCATTAACAGCCGGGTTTGAGGAGTTACCGCAATGTTCAGCCCTGTCGTGATTCCGTTGCTGATGCTGCCGATTGACAATATGCCGGTGAGGGGAGGAGCTAAAGTGACGGATGCTCCGGGGATCGGCGTGAACGTATTGTTCGGCACTGTGGAACTGTATAATTGTGCGGTTATCGTAACCGTCGAGCCGACAAGCGACAATGCTGCGGTTGTACTGAAATAGGCGGCAATTGATGTAATGGTTCCGCTTCTCGGAGCAGAAAAAGCAAAGTTCAGCAGAGTCCCTCCGGCCCCGGTAAGATCAATTGCACCTCCCCCTCCGACATTGACGCCCGTCACAGAATTGCCGAACCCGACAAGGCTCACCGTTCCGATTAATCCGCCGGCAATGGTCGTCACGGCAGTGGGAAGACCTGAAGCATAGGGAATGATCGCGCCTGCTCCGGTTGCTCCGGTTATCCCAGTTGCGCCGGTTACTCCGGTTACTCCGGTGGCTCCGGTTGCTCCGGTCGATCCTGTTACTCCAGTCGCTCCAGTACCTCCGGTTACTCCCGTTACCCCGGTTGCCCCAGTTACTCCCGTTACCCCGGTTGCTCCGGTTACTCCCGTTACTCCGGTCGCCCCGGTATCTCCGGTTACCCCGGTTGCTCCGGTTACTCCCGTTACTCCGGTCGCCCCGGTTACACCGGTCGAGCCCGTTACTCCGGTTGCTCCTGTTACCCCAGTTGCCCCCATTACCCCGGTGGCGCCGGTTAATCCAGTTGCTCCGGTTATCCCCGTGGCTCCCGTTACTCCGGTGGCGCCGGTTTCTCCGGTCGAGCCTGTTACTCCGGTGGCGCCTGTTATTCCTGTCGCTCCAGTAGCTCCGGTTACTCCCGTTACCCCGGTTGCTCCAGTAGCTCCGGTTACCCCGGTTACCCCGGTTGATCCCGTTACTCCGGTGGCGCCTGTTATTCCTGTTGATCCAGTATCCCCGGTTACTCCCGTGGCTCCCGTTATCCCGGTTACTCCCGTGGCTCCCGTTATCCCGGTTTCTCCAGCGGCTCCCGTTACTCCGGTCGCTCCAGTATCCCCGGTTACTCCCGTTACTCCGGTTTCTCCGATTAGTCCAGTGGCTCCCGTTACTCCCGTGGCGCCGGTTGCTCCGGTTAGTCCAGTAGCTCCGGTGGCTCCCGTTACTCCGGTTGGGCCGGTGAGCCCGGTGGCTCCCGTTACTCCAGTATCCCCGGTTACACCGGTAGCACCTGTTACTCCGGTCGCTCCAGTATCCCCGGTTACTCCCGTTACTCCGGTTTCTCCGGTTATTCCAGTGGCTCCCGTTACTCCCGTGGCTCCCGTTACTCCGGTTGCGCCTGTTACCCCAGTTGCCCCCATTACCCCGGTGGCGCCGGTTAATCCAGTTGCTCCGGTTATCCCCGTGGCTCCCGTTACTCCGGTGGCGCCGGTTGCTCCGGTCGAGCCCGTTACTCCGGTTGCTCCTGTTACCCCAGTTGCCCCCATTACCCCGGTGGCGCCGGTTAATCCAGTTGCTCCGGTTATCCCCGTGGCTCCCGTTACTCCGGTGGCGCCGGTTGCTCCGGTCGAGCCTGTTACTCCGGTGGCGCCTGTTTCTCCGGTTATCCCGGTTGCTCCGGTTACTCCAGTGGCTCCAGTTATTCCGGTCGCTCCAGTAGCTCCGGTTACTCCGGTTACTCCCGTTACCCCGGTTGCTCCAGTTGATCCCGTTATTCCGGTCGCTCCAGTATCTCCGGTTACTCCGGTGGCGCCTGTTATTCCTGTCGCTCCTGTATCTCCGGTTACTCCCGTTACTCCGGTTTCTCCAGTGGCTCCGGTGGCCCCTGTTACTCCGGTGGCTCCCGTTACTCCCGTGGTGCCGGTTGCTCCAGTCGCGCCGGGATCTCCAGTGACGCCGGTTGCTCCGGTTAGTCCAGTAGCTCCGGTGGCTCCCGTTACTCCCGTGGCGCCTGTTACCCCAGTTGCCCCCGTTACCCCGGTGGCACCGGTTACCCCAGTCGCTCCGGTATTCCCGGTCGAGCCCGTTGCTCCGGTGAATCCCGTTGCTCCGGTAAACCCCGTTGCTCCAGTGAATCCCGTTGCTCCAGTCAGCCCTGTTGCTCCGGTCAGCCCCGTTGCTCCGGTGCACCCCGTTGCTCCGGTGAATCCTCTTACATGAAAATGATTTGGATGACAGCATGGACACCATCTTTCATGACAGCAAGAGTTTTCGCAACAGAATCCTTCACAGCAATGTGCTCGATTTTGATAACTGCGCCTTTGATTTCTTCTTTTATGTTGAAAATGACAGCAACAATCATTGCAATTCCGGCAGTCGTAATCCCAAGAGTCGTATCTGTTATACCAAGTATCTCCTTTTCTCATTACACCACCTCTATTCGCATAATATTTCCACGAAGAAAAAAGGTGTGGCAAAACCCCACTTCTATTGGGCAAATTTTCAAATGGTCTTTAAGGCTGCATCATGCACAGCTTTTTTCACAGAAAAAAAGACCTAACTGTGCATAAGTCAGGTCTTTCATCTTTAAAATATCAGTCTGCTGTTATCATTAGGTTGTCGGGAAACTTATGCTGTTAAAATCGATATTGAGAGCAGTTGCTGCCGTTAAATTATTAGCAGTTGTTAAAATAATCCTTAGCTGGTACGTGTTTGTTCCTGCGGTCGGCGCAGTATCCACTGTTGTGTCCGCAATCGAAAAACTTTCCGTAGCTGCGGTAGTATTAGTTCGCGACAGAGTTCTTGTATGAATTTGTACTGTTCCCCTATATAATCTCACCTCAAAAACAAAGTTTGAATTGGCTGCAGATGTTATCGCGACACTGAGGGCATAATCAAGCTTTACATTCTGCAAAGCATTAACTGGGATTGCCAGCGTAGCAACGGGAACTTCTGTATTTAACGGCGGATAAACAGTGAGCGGCCCGTTGGTTCTTGTGAAGAGCAAGGCCGGTGTACTGCCTGTGGCGCCGGTTACTCCTGTTGATCCGGTTACTCCTGTTGCTCCTGTTACTCCCGTTGCTCCTGTTGCTCCTGTTGCTCCAGTCACACCCGTTGGACCGGTTGGGCCTGTTACCCCGGTTGCGCCAGTTGCGCCAGTCGCTCCGGTTATCCCCGTTGCCCCAGTCACTCCTGTTGCACCTGTTGATCCCGTTACTCCTGTTGCACCCGTTGCTCCGGTTACTCCTGTTGCTCCGGTTACTCCTGTTGCTCCTGTTGGCCCTGTTACTCCGGTTGAACCCGTTGAACCGGTTACTCCTGTTGCTCCAGTTACTCCTGTTGCTCCTGTTGGCCCTGTTACTCCGGTTGAACCCGTTGCTCCGGTTACTCCTGTTGCTCCAGTTACTCCTGTTGCTCCAGTCACACCCGTTGGACCGGTTGGGCCTGTTACCCCGGTTGCGCCAGTCGCTCCTGTTATACCCGTTGCCCCAGTCACTCCAGTTGCACCTGTTGATCCCGTTACTCCTGTTGCACCCGTTGCTCCGGTTACTCCTGTTGCTCCTGTTGCTCCTGTTGCTCCTGTTGCTCCTGTTGCTCCTGTTGCTCCTGTTGCTCCTGTTGCTCCTGTTATACCCGTTGCTCCAGTCACACCCGTTGAACCGGTTGGGCCTGTTATTCCGGTTACACCAGTTGCGCCTGTTGATCCCGTTACTCCGGTTGCGCCTGTTTCTCCCGTTGAGCCCGTGACCCCAGTTGCGCCAGTCGCTCCGGTTGGACCCGTGATTCCGGTTGGGCCTGTCGATCCCGTTGGGCCCGTGACCCCAGTTGCGCCAGTCGCTCCGGTTGGACCCGTGATTCCGGTTGGGCCTGTCGATCCCGTTGGGCCTGTTATTCCGGTTGGACCGGTGATTCCGGTTGGGCCTGTCGATCCCGTTGGGCCTGTTATTCCGGTTGGACCGGTTGCTCCAGTCGCGCCAGTTGAACCGGTTGGACCGATTTCTCCAGTTACACCCGTTGCCCCTGTCGGTCCTGTCGATCCTGTTGCTCCTGTTGGGCCGGTTTCTCCGGTTGAACCTGTGGCTCCTGTTACTCCAGTTGCTCCAGTTATACCCGTTGCTCCAGTCACACCCGTTGAACCGGTTGGGCCTGTTATTCCGGTTACACCAGTTGCGCCTGTTGATCCGGTTGAGCCCGTTATTCCGGTCGCTCCCGTTGGGCCCATTTCTCCAGTTATACCGGTTGCGCCGGTTGCGCCGGTTTCTCCAGTTGCTCCGGTTGCTCCAGTTGGACCGGTTGCTCCAGTCGGTCCTGTTGCTCCTGTTACTCCAGTTACTCCTGTTGGGCCAGTTTCTCCGGTTGAACCAGTTACACCAGTTGGACCTGTTACTCCAGTCGATCCGGTTGAGCCTGTTGATCCGGTTGGACCAGTTTCTCCGGCTGAACCAGTTACACCAATTGAGCCCGTGACCCCAGTCGGGCCAGTAACTCCTGTTGGCCCTGTTACTCCGGTTATACCAGTTGGGCCGGTTTCTCCTGTTGCACCGGTTTCTCCAGTTAATCCCGTCGCACCAGTTGAGCCGGTTTCTCCAGTTGATCCTGTTGATCCCGTTACTCCTGTTGCTCCTGTTACTCCAGTTGATCCTGTTGCTCCTGTTACTCCAGTTGCTCCTGTTACTCCAGTTAGTCCTGTTACACCAGTTATTCCCGTTACACCAGTTATTCCCGTTACACCAGTTGGACCCGTTTCTCCGGTTGAACCTGTTACCCCTGTTGCGCCAGTCGCTCCGGTTATCCCCGTTGCCCCAGTCACTCCAGTTGCTCCGGTTGATCCCGTTACTCCGGTTTCTCCGGTTACTCCGGTTGGACCTGTTGCTCCGGTTGGACCCGTGATTCCGGTTGGGCCCGTTTCTCCAGTCGCCCCTGTTACTCCGGTTGGGCCCGTTTCTCCGGTCGCCCCTGTTACTCCAGTTGCTCCAGATATACCCGTTGCTCCAGTTGCTCCGGTTGGACCGGTCTCTCCTGTTACACCTGTTGATCCCGTTACACCAGTTGGACCCGTTTCTCCGGTTGCTCCCATGATTCCGGTTGGACCCGTTTCTCCCGTTGAACCTGTTACTCCAGTTGGGCCGGTTTCTCCTGTTACACCTGTTGGCCCTGTTGCGCCGGTTAGGCCAGTTTCTCCGGTTGGGCCAGTTACACCGGTTGCGCCTGTTTCTCCCGTTGAACCGGTTACACCAGTCGAGCCGGTTGTTCCTGTTACTCCGGTTGAACCCGTTGCTCCTGTTATCCCCGTTGCTCCAGTCGGTCCTGTTGCTCCTGTTACTCCAGTTGATCCCGTTGCGCCAGTCGATCCGGTTACTCCCGTCGCTCCAGTTTCTCCTGTTGAACCAGTTACACCAGTTGAGCCGGTTTCTCCTGTTGCTCCTGTTGGGCCAGTTTCTCCGGTTGCGCCAGTAACTCCTGTTGGACCGGTTGAGCCAGTTACACCAGTTGGACCCGTGATTCCTGTTGGGCCGGTTTCTCCAGTCGCCCCTGTTACTCCAGTCGGTCCTGTTGCTCCAGTCGGTCCTGTTGCTCCAGTCGGCCCTGTTGCTCCAGTCGGCCCTGTTGCTCCAGTCGGCCCTGTTG
>NZ_CP089436.1:3826559-3886082 GCF_021228595.1 Bacillus sp. FCW2
TGCATTCGTTGAGTTTAGCAAGTGTTTTTTTCATTTTTTTAAAACGTATTTTGTTATATTCATCTCCGCCGCGGCATACGATGTAATCAAGCATGGACAAGATAAGGAGGCGTCATCAGTGAATCACTTCTACGTGTGGCACATCAGAAGGATAAAACAGCTGCTTATTATTATCATTGCCGCATTTGCAGCAGCCAGCTTTTTTTATATACAGAGAGCCGTCCCCCTTCCTGTATTTTTAACTGATAGCGGCCCGAAGGCTATTTCAAAAGGGGAGACGAAAGCGGGCGAAGTCGCATTAACATTCGATATCAGCTGGGGCGACGAAAAGGCGGTTCCTATTCTGAACGCGCTAAAAGCAAACGGTATTAAAAACGCCACTTTTTTTCTGTCAGCTTCTTGGGCGGAACGGCACCCGGACACAGTTGAACGTATGGTAAAAGACGGACATCAAATCGGCAGCATGGGATATGCGTATAAGAATTATACGAACCTAGAGGACAATGAAATAAAAAAAGATATCCTCCGGGCCCAGACTGCATTTAAAAAGCTGGGTGTGAAGAATGTTCATTTACTCCGCCCGCCGACCGGACAATTTAATAAAAAGGTTCTTACCATTGCACAGAAGTACCACTATTCAGTGGTTCATTACAGCGTTAACTCGCAGGATTGGACAAATCCCGGCCCTGATAAAATCATTGAAAATGTAAACAGTCATATAAAAGGCGGCGACATTGTCCTGCTGCACGCCTCTGATTCAGCAACACAGACTGAAGAAGCGCTCCCCGCCATTATTCACAATTTAAAGCAAAAAGGACTGAAAAACGTGACAGTCGGCGACCTGATCGCAAATACTGACGTCAAGTCATCAGAAGTGAAATAACTACCTCTGGGCAAACTTCGGCAGCATTAGCAGCTGAAACGCATTGCAGCCCATCAGCGGAATCAGCATTAAATAAAGCCAGTCCTCATTATTCACTCGTAGCGCGGGAACCCATTCAAGCGCTGTAATAACGACCATTAAAAATAATGATGAAACGAACGTATTTTTTGAGGACTGCTTTTGTTTTATATATGCCGTCAACAGGCCGACGGCAAGCAGAGCCAGCGGCAGCCAGACAAACCCCGCAATCGAGTCATCCCGCTCTCCGAAAAACAAAAATCTGACGTACATTAAATCAAAAGCGACAAACAGAATGATAAACAGCTGAAGCAGATTCCAAAGCGAGCTTGATCTGAGAATTTCAAGGGCAAACCGGTGCACCGTCAAAAAAACGAAGAATCCCATCTGGCTGATCACACTGAAAATCATGCCTACCCCGATAAACCAGATCAGAACGGAGAAAATCTGACCGGCATCAAAATTCAGGAAGAACCCCTTGTACTCCCCCCACTTCAGAGCAAATCCCACGACGCTTGTAATAAGAGCGCCCACAGCTAAAATCGAAAAGAAAAATCGAACAAGCCCGCGGCTTTTCATCTCTTATTCATCCCCCTGACAATCGCGTTCAGCGATATTTTGTTATGTATAAATCCATTCCGATGAATCATATTAAAAATAAGTACAAGTAAGGAAGGAGCTTATGCATGTCAAAAGCCAAAACGCTATTGATAAGCTGTTTTATTGTATTATCTGTAACAGCTTGTGCTCCAAAAGACCAAGCAGCGGATATGGATTATGACCAGACTAAAAAAATGGTTGTTGATATATTAAAGACAGATGATGGAAAAAAAGCAATTAAGGAAATATTAAATGATGATGCGATGAATGAGGCATTGGTGATTGATCAAAATGCCATTAAAGGCACAATAGAGAAAACCCTCACCTCTAAAAAAGGGGCGGAGTTCTGGAAAACCATCTTTGAAGACTCAAAGTTCGCCGAGAGCTTTGCAAAAACTCTTCAGCCTGAGCATGAAAAAATCATAAAAAAACTGATGAAAGACCCTGATTATCAGAAAAGTTTTATGCAGATCATGCAGGACCCCGGCATGGATAAAAAATACTATGAGCTGGTGAAAAGCCAAAAGTTCCGCAGTTACTTAGAAGATGTAATTACAGAGACACTTTCCAGCCCGCTTTTCAAAAAGCAATTCGAGGATGAATTGAAAAAAGCAGCTTCAAGCTCTGAAAAAGAAAGCCAATAAAAGGCCGGGCCGTGTTGATCCCGGCCCTTTTTTATTCAGCTGTTTTTTCAATGACTTTCTGGGCGATCCCCATATAAATTTCCCCGATCGGATGACTTCTGTCATAGACAGAAGGCGCAAACTGGTCCTTGTCCCAATCAGGCTGTTTTAAAGGAATTCTGCCAAGCAGCGGCACTTGCAATTCCTCTGCAAGCTTATCTCCCCCGCCTTGACCGAACACATATTCTCTCTCGCCGGTTTTTGCACTTTCATAGTAAGCCATATTTTCAATGACCCCTACAACTTCATGATCGGTCTTAATCGCCATAGAACCCGCTCTCGCCGCTACAAATGCGGCTGTAGGGTGCGGCGTTGATACGATAATCTCTTTGCAGCTCGGAAGCATCGTGTGTACATCGAGCGCCACATCACCCGTGCCGGGCGGCAGATCAAGAACGATATAGTCAACCTCTCCCCAGTCAACTTCATGGAAGAAGTTATTCAGCATCTTGCCCAGCATCGGCCCTCTCCACACAACCGGAGCGTTTTCTTCGACGAAAAAGCCCATCGACATAACCTTTACTCCAAATCTTTCGACAGGAAGCAGTTTTTCTCCTTCTACTGTCGGGCGAACTGTAATACCCATCATGTCGGGCACGCTGAATCCGTATATATCCGCGTCGATCAAGCCGACTTTTTTTCCGAGCCGCGCAAGAGAAATGGCCAGGTTGACGGAAACCGTTGATTTGCCGACACCGCCTTTTCCGCTTGCCACCGCAAGAAAGACCGGCGGGTGTTTCCTATTCAGCAGGGTTTCGCTTTCAGCAGCCGGCCGGCTGAATTTCGCCAATGTTTCTTCCGGCAGCTCTTCAAACCGCAGTCCGACAGTTTCCGCACCCGCTTCTTTCAAAACGGATACGATTTCCTGCTGAATACCCATCTGTTCAGCCGTCCCCGTTTTTGCCAATGCAATTTTTACACTGACATGCCGTTTTTCCGGCTTGATCTTTACTTCTTTAATGGCATCCAATTCTCCCAGCGGTCTATGAAGAAAAGGTTCGCGCATGTTTCCGACTATATTTCTTACTTCATCTTCTCTTATCATCGAACCCTCACCCTTTGTGTATTCGTTTACAAATGGTATTATACCATATATTAAACATAGAATCGGCGAAAAACCCTCCTTACTCGGGAGGGTCTCCTTTCTCTGTGAAGTATCTCAATACGCCCTTATACACGGAAGAAGCGATTTTGTCCTGATATTTGGGCTGTCCGAGCCTTTTCGCTTCCGCGGGATTGGACAGAAATCCGATTTCCACCAGCGCGCCCGGTTTGGTTACATTCTGCATTAAGTAAATGCCGTGTATCCGTTTCGCCTTTCTCGTTGTATTCTCCAAATTGATTCTCAATTCGTCCTGTATATATTTTGCCACTTTTTCATTTTCTTCGTATTTTCCATAGTAGAAGCTTTGGGCGCCGCTCCATCTCGGTGACGGTATGGCGTTCAGATGAATGCTGATATAAAGCTCCGCCTCTGAACGGTTGATGATTTCCACGCGCTTTCTCAGATCTTCCGCTTTGCGTCTGCTGTAGCCTTTCGTCCCTTCAGGAGCTAAATCAGTATCCGTCTCCCGCGTCATAATGACCAAAGCTCCCTGCTCCTGCAAATAGTCTCTTACCCTGGAGGCCACTTCGAGAGTAATGTCCTTTTCAAGGTGACTGCCTCCCGTGGCGCCTCCGTCCGGCCCGCCGTGTCCCGGATCGAGATAGATGATTTTTCCGCTCAGCGGCAGACTCCACGGCCGCCAGGAATCATCATTATGGAATTGAAACCGGAATAAACACAATAATATGATAAAGCCAAGTAAAAAACCGAGCCATTTCAGCTTTTTTGCCATACCTTTCCCTCCCGCTTGTCCCCGTTATTAATAAGTATGGGACAAGGGAAGAAATTATGATTACCTCATACGGAGCTTACATTGTTTTTCTCTTTGCAGAAATCCTTCCGTCCACCAGCTGTTGATAAACTGGCAGGACGCTTCATAGATTTCTTTTTGTTCAACGGAAGAATATTGCTCATGCGTCCAATTGCAAAGATATTCAAAAAAATCGACCGTCAGTTCTTCCTCTTCTTCAGCCGAACGGGCGTTTGCCCTCTGCAAAGACTCACCATAATAGCCAAAGACGCCGAACCGGCCGCCTAATAAATACGCTTCAATTGCAAAATCTATGCATCCTTCACTCAGAATGCCGTTTTCGTCTTGAAGAAAGGGAAACAAAGGGGTAAGACATGCTTTTACGGACTGAATGATCTGCGTCAGTGACAGCTCCTTTAGTAAACTCTTCTCAAGCTCAAAATCCTTCTGCCGTTTCACGTCTGAAAAAGATAATACTTCTGCCATTGCCAGCCACGCTCCTTTTTACTGTTATTTTGAAAGGAAAAGGGAAAAAGCATGCTTTGTTGATAGTGGAAATCCTCCCAAATGAAGGAGTTTTATGTTAACTGGAAGAAGAAAGAGCTGAGGTGACGTTATGAAAAAGCTGTTTCAATACAATTGGACGGTGCGTGACGAGTGGTTTATGATATGTGAAAAGCTGAGCCGGGAGGAACTGACGAAAACCCAGACGGGCGGAATGGAGAGCATCTTGCGGACTTTATTTCATATCATTGATGCCGAGATCAGCTGGGCTCGTGCCATTTTAGGTAAAGATGATGTTTTACCTGCTGAGTCTGACTATACGAGCATTCAGGATCTCAGAAAGCTGTCTGAACAGTATCGGGAGGATGTCATTCATGCGGTCTCCCGCAAAGGACCGGATCTTGTTACGCCGGACTGGATGGACCAAACCTTTCCTAAAGAAGATATTCTCCGCCACATCCTTGCGCATGAGATTCACCATATGGGACAACTATCGGTTTGGGCCAGAGAAATTGGAATAGAACCGGTTTCGGCTAATGTGATCAGCCGTCCGCAGGAAAAAGCCGCAAAAAAACAGCACCTCTGACGGGATGCCGTTTTTATATTTTAATGCTTCTTGTTACGGAGTATGTATTAATGTATTCATCCAGCACGAGGCCGCCTTTGTCCTCGTAAAAACCGGCAACCATAAAGCCTGCGTCAATCTGACCTTTAATTTGATCCTCCAGCGTATGGCCGAATTCAAGCGCTTCATGATTATCAATAAGTTCCTTTACCTTTTTCTTACTCAGATCTTTTTCATCCGAAAACGGAATGGAATACTTTACTTTTAGTACGCCTTCCTGCTCTAAATCCATATCAAATAAGAACACGACGGGATTTACAAAACCGGAGACTAAAGACCCGCCTTTTTTCAATACGCGATGAGCTTCTTTCCATACAGGAAGAACCGTATCAACAAAGCAATTCGATACCGGGTGCACGATAAAATCAAATGACTCATCATCAAAACAGCTCAGATCATTCATGCTGCCTTTGACAGTCCGAAGCGTAAGATCGTCCCGCTCGGCAACCATTCTGTCTTGCGCAAGCTGTTTTTCCGAATTGTCAAAGATGGTGACATCCGCTCCTGCAGCAGCCAGGACCGGGCCTTGCTGTCCTCCTCCTGAAGCGAGACAAAGAACCTTCAGACCGTCTATGGGCGGAAACCAATCCGCCGGCACATCTTTTCCGGGGGTCATCCTGATGCTCCAATTGCCTTTTTTCGCTTCACCAATCGTATGAGAATCAACCGCAACCGTCCATTCATTGCCTGTTTCGACTTTTTTATCCCATGCCTTGCTGTTATGTATGACTAACTTATTCATTATAACTGCGCTCCTTATTGGTAATGAATAGAGTATAACAAACAATTCTAGAAAAACATCGGATAACCTCTTGAATATGAGAAAAAAATACAAAAAAACCACAACCAAGAAGTTGTGGTTTTTGCAATCCAAAACGATTAACGTTTTGAGAACTGAGGTGCACGACGAGCGCCTTTAAGACCGTATTTTTTACGTTCTTTCATACGAGCGTCACGAGTCAGAAGACCAGCACGTTTAAGTGTTGCACGGTATTCTGGATCTGCTTCAAGCAAAGCACGAGCGATACCATGACGGATTGCTCCAGCTTGACCAGATAAGCCGCCTCCATGTACGTTTACTAAAACATCATAAGTACCAGCTGTTTCAGTTAAAGTTAATGGTTGTTTGATATCTTCGATTAGAGCTGGAGATGGAATGTGCTCGCTGATTTCACGATTATTAACGACGATACGACCTTCTCCTGGAACTAAGCGCACACGCGCTACAGAACTTTTACGACGGCCAGTACCGTAATATTGAACCTGTGCCAAATTGGTAACCTCCTTTTTAATTAACCGCGAAGTTCGTAAACTTCAGGTTTTTGTGCTTCATGTGGATGCTCAGAACCACGGTATACGTTCAATTTTTTGAACATTTGACGACCTAGAGAACCTTTTGGAAGCATGCCTTTGATAGCAAGCTCAAGCATTTTCTCAGGGTAGTTTGTACGCATTTCAAGAGCTGTTCTTGATTTTAATCCGCCTGGATGTTGAGTGTGACGGTAGTAGATTTTATCAGTTAACTTTTTACCAGTTAACTCGATTTTTTCAGCGTTGATGATGATCACATGATCTCCAGTATCAACGTGCGGTGTGTAAGTCGGTTTGTGTTTCCCGCGAAGGATAGATGCAACTTCTGTAGAAAGACGTCCTAGAGTCTTGCCAGCAGCATCAACAACTAACCACTTGCGTTCAATAGTACTTGCGTTAGCCATAGGTGTTGTACGCATTGAATTTCCCTCCTAAATGATCTGTCATTTTCAATAATCTTCGATTACGTTCTATTTCACAACACAATAAGTTCCGGGGCTTATCGTGGGGTTGAAATACATACCATATGATATCTTATAACTTTATGCAGACTCTGTCAAGAAAATGTTACACCTGGTTTAGTTGTCATAGCAAACGCTCCATAAATACAGCCCGTGCCCCGGTGCGGTGCGCCCCGCGGCTTCGCGATCCTTCGCTTCGAGCATTGCTTTTACATCATCGGGAGAAAATTTTCCAGCTCCTGTATCCAATAATGTTCCGGCAATGATTCTGACCATATTATAGAGAAAACCGTTTCCGGTGATCCGCATCTGCAGGCCGTCTCCGGTCTCAGTCCAATCCAGCTCGTAAATCGTTCTGACTTTATCCTGAACCGCGGTATCAGCCGCGCAAAAGCTTGTGAAATCATGTGTCCCGATGAGGTGCCTTGAAGCTTCCCTCATTTTCTGCACATTAAGCGGATATGCAAAATGGTAAGCGTAATGTCGTTTAAATACGTCCGGGTGTTTCTCCGTATATACAAAGTAGCGATATTCCTTTTGGACCGCGCTAAATCGTGCATGGAACCCATCATCCGCAATCTCTGCTGTTTTGACGGCAATATCATCAGGCAGCAGGGCATTGAGCGCAAACGGCCATTTCTCAGCCGGAATGGACAGCGGCGTATCAAAATGAATGACCTGCCCGGCAGCATGAACATCGCTGTCCGTGCGGCCGGATGAGTAAACAGGCACTCTGCCGTCCGTTTTATGGATGACGGCCAGGGCTTTTTCCAATTCACTTTGAACGGTCCGCTTTCCAGGCTGAACCTGATATCCGTTAAATAAATGCCCGTCATAAGCAATGGTACATTTCACTCTCATTCAGCAGCACCTCTAACTTCTTAAGAAAAACAATAACACGGCTAATACGATGATGAGCAGAATAGCTCCGGTATCCTTTCCGGTCCAGACGAGCTTTCTGTATTTCGTTCTCCCCTCACCGCCCTGGTAGCCTCTCGCCTCCATGGCGACCGCGAGCTCTTCCGCGCGTTTAAAGGCGCTGACAAACAGCGGGACAAGCAGCGGAACAACCGCTTTGATTCTGTCTTTCACCGGGCCGCTTGTAAAGTCCGCACCCCTTGCCATTTGCGCCTTCATGATTTTATCTGTCTCTTCCATCAATGTCGGGATAAATCGCAACGATATCGACATCATCAATGCGAGTTCGTGTACGGGCAGCTTCACCTTTTTAAAAGGATTCAGGAGCTGCTCCATTCCATCCGTTATTTCAATCGGCGTTGTTGTCAGCGTCAGCAGCGTCGTCATAAAGATAAGGTAAACGAAACGGAGGGAGATAAAAATCCCCTGTATAAGTCCGCCCTCATACACTTTAAACCAGCCAAGCCGAAAAATGACAGATCCTTCATGTGTCATGAAAATGTGTAATAAAAAGGTAAACGCCACAATCCAGATAATCGGCTTAAGCCCCTTCAGCAAAAAGCTGAACGGCACGCGTGTTAAGGCAATCACCCCGAATGTAAACAAACCGAGCAAAGCGTACGTCTGTACGTTGTTTGCTAAAAAAACGATACATACAAAAAGAAAGATGCTGACAAGTTTTGTTCGCGGGTCCAATCGGTGAATAAGCGATGATCCGGGAACATACTTTCCGATAATCATGCTGTCCATCATTGGTCCTTTTCCTCCTGAAAGAAAGCCTTAATTTCACTGGCGGCATCCTGCAGGGTCAGCATGGGTTTCTCATACTTGACTCCGAGAGCCTTCTCAAGCCGTCTCTGAAACTTTACCGATTCAGGAAGATCCAGTCCCATTTCGGCCATCTCTTCACCTTTTACAAACAAGTCACGCGGACTCCCCGTCGCTTTAATGGTTCCTTTGTGCATGACGATCATTTCGTCAGCATAGCGGGCGGCGTCCTCCATGCTGTGGGTGACGAGAACGGTAGTCAGGTTTCCCCGCTGATGAAGCGCATAGAACATGTCCATAATGTCCTGGCGCCCTCTCGGATCAAGACCGGCCGTCGGTTCATCCAAAACCAGCACTTCCGGCTCCATCGCGAGAACGCCGGCAATCGCCACTCTGCGCATCTGGCCGCCGCTGAGCTCAAATGGTGAACGATCCAAAATGTCTTCCGGAAGGCCCACAAGCCCCAGCATTTCTTTTGCTTTCCGTTCAGCGTCTTCTTTTTTTACACCGAAATTCATCGGTCCGAATGCGATGTCCTTCAGCACAGTCTCTTCAAACAGCTGATGTTCGGGAAATTGGAAAACGATTCCGACTTTTTTTCGCAAAGTCTTAAGGTCTTTATTCTTTTTACCGGCTGCCAGAATCGTGCTCCCGAGTTCAAGCTGTCCTTTAGTCGGTTTCAGCAAACCGTTTAAATGCTGCAGGAGCGTCGATTTGCCCGACCCTGTATGCCCGATGACGGCAACGTAACTGCCCTCTTTTATCACGGCATTGATATCATACAGAGCAAGCCGTTCAAACGGTGTTTTCATTTGATAGCGGTGTTCTACATCTTTGATTTTAATGTCCACAGCTCATTCACCAGCCCTTCCTGAGTCAGATGGTTTTTCGTTAACGCCAGTCCGCTTTCTTTCAAAAGCAGGCTGAGCTGGAATGAGAAAGGCAAATCAAGACCGATGCGAACCAAGTCTTCGTTTAATTTAAAAATCTCTTCAGGCGTGCCCTCTGCATATTTCCTGCCGCCGTTCATCACAATGATCCTGTCCGCCCTTGCGGCTTCTTCCAGGTCATGTGTTATCGAAATGACGGTGGCCATGCCCTGATCTTTTAAGCGTCTGACAGTATCAAGGACTTCTTCTCTCCCAATCGGGTCAAGCATGGATGTCGCTTCATCCAAAATCATAATATCAGGACGCGCGGCAATAATTCCCGCGATCGCCACTCTTTGTTTTTGACCTCCGGAGAGATGGTGCGGCTCTTGATCAAGAAAATCCTGCATATTGACTTGTGTGACAGCCCAATCTACTCTCTCAATCATTTCTTCGCGCGGAACACCATTGTTTTCTAAACCAAAAGCCACATCATCGCGAACAGTCGTTCCGACAAATTGGTTATCGGGATTCTGAAAGACCATCCCTATTTTTTTTCGCACATCCCACACGGTATCCTCAGTCAGCTTGATGCCGCCGACTTCAATTTCTCCGGCCTCAGGCAAAATCAGCCCGTTCAACGCTCTGGCCAAAGTCGACTTCCCTGAACCGTTGTGGCCTACGATAGCAAGCCATTCTCCTTCGTATACCTCCAGACTCACACCGTCCAGCGCCGGTCTTTCTGCATCTTTGCGGTATCGGAATAGAATGTCTTTTACGGATATAAGCTGTTTTTGATCCACGGGCGCCTGACCTCCTCTCAGCTATAGCTCTGCTTTTCTGTCTCATGATAAAAAGTTCTGATATCTAAAAAAAGGGCATAGATCCAGTTAGAAACTGTCCCGCCCTTCTTTAGATACACAAAAATATGTGATTAAACCAATTCGATGATTGCCATTGGTGCACCGTCACCACGGCGAGGACCAAGCTTCATAATACGTGTGTATCCGCCTTGGCGCTCCTCGTAACGAGTTGCAATGTCAGAGAATAATTTTTGAAGTGCATCTTGGTTATTTTCTTCATTAGCAACCTCGTTGCGAATGTATGCAGCAGCTTGACGACGAGCATGCAAGTCACCGCGCTTACCAAGAGTGATCATCTTTTCAACAACAGAGCGAAGTTCTTTCGCACGTGTTTCAGTTGTTTCAATTCTTTCGTTGATGATCAAATCTGTTGTAAGATCACGAAGCATAGCTTTACGCTGTGAACTCGTACGTCCTAGTTTTCTGTATGACATGTGATGTCCCCTCCTTTAATGGAATGCTGTTTCTAAATAAAAAACACACGAAAATCCTAGTTCACATGGAAACTAGATCAATCGTCTTTGCGAAGGCCGAGTCCAAGTTCTTCTAGTTTCGCTTTCACTTCTTCAAGTGATTTGCGTCCCAGGTTGCGAACTTTCATCATATCTTCTTCCGTCTTGTTCGCAAGTTCTTGAACCGTGTTAATGCCCGCACGCTTCAAGCAGTTGTAAGAACGGACAGAAAGGTCAAGTTCCTCAATCGTCATTTCAAGAACTTTTTCTTTTTGGTCCTCTTCTTTTTCAACCATGATTTCAGCATGCTGAGCTTCGTCAGTTAAACCGACGAATATATTAAGGTGTTCAGTTAAAATCTTTGAACCGAGAGCAATTGCTTCCTTCGGTCCAGTGCTTCCGTCAGTCCAAACATCAAGTGTAAGTTTGTCATAGTTTGCAACCTGGCCTACACGAGTGTTTTCTACCTGATAAGATAAACGAGAAACTGGCGTAAAGATTGAATCGATCGGAATCACGCCGATAGGCTGATCGTCTCTTTTGTTCGAATCAGCAGGTGTATACCCACGTCCTCTTTGTGCAGTAAGGCGAACTCGGAAACTCGCATTCTCACCAAGAGTCGCGATATGAAGATCCGGATTAAGGATTTCAACATCGCTGTCGTGTGTAATATCAGCTGCTGTGACAGTTCCTTCGCCCTGTACATCAATTTCAAGCGTCTTCTCTTCATCAGAGTAGATTTTCAATGCAAGCTTTTTAATGTGCAAGATTATCGTTGTAACATCTTCCACAACGCCTTCGATTGTCGAGAATTCGTGCAGTACACCATCTATCTGGATCGATGTTACAGCGGCACCAGGGAGTGAGGATAAGAGGATACGACGTAAGGAGTTACCCAGAGTTGTACCATATCCACGCTCAAGCGGCTCTACGACAAACTTACCAAATTTGGCATCGTCGCTGATTTCAACCGTTTCGATTTTTGGTTTTTCAATCTCGATCATTACTTAAAACCCTCCTTCAAAACGTCGAAACCTCGAATAGAATCATATGAGATTCCATCCGAAATTCCCCATTGTTTAGTCCCGTATGTGCTCAGGCAACGAGTCGGTGCATTCGTTTCATAAATAACTGTATCATAACCCATTATTGACAGGGACACAAAATCTATACAAACAAATTACACGCGGCGACGTTTTGGTGGACGGCATCCATTATGAGGAACAGGAGTTACGTCTCTGATAGCTGTAACTTCAAGTCCGGCAGCTTGTAAAGCACGGATTGCAGCTTCACGGCCAGAACCTGGTCCTTTAACAGTTACTTCAAGAGTTTTAAGTCCGTGTTCGATTGAACCTTTAGCAGCTGTTTCAGCAGCCATTTGCGCAGCAAAAGGAGTAGATTTACGAGAACCTCTGAATCCTAGAGCTCCGGCACTAGACCAAGAAAGAGCATTACCATGAGTATCAGTGATCGTAACGATCGTGTTGTTGAAAGTTGAACGAATATGAGCGATTCCTGACTCAATATTCTTTTTCACGCGACGTTTACGCGTGTTTTGTTTACGAGCAGCAGCCATTGTTTAGGTACCTCCCTTACTTATTTTTTCTTGTTAGCTACAGTACGACGCGGACCTTTACGAGTACGCGCATTGTTTTTAGAGTTTTGTCCGCGAACAGGCAAACCTCTGCGATGGCGGATTCCGCGGTAGCTTCCGATTTCGATCAGACGCTTGATGTTAAGAGAAACTTCACGGCGAAGGTCACCTTCTACTTTCAGTTTGTCAATAACATCACGGATTTTACCAAGTTCTTCTTCAGTAAGATCACGCACACGAGTATCTTCAGAAACACCAGCCTCTTTCAAGACTTGCTGAGCCGTTGTGCGGCCAATTCCGAAGACATATGTTAAAGAAATAACAACACGTTTGTCACGTGGGATATCTACACCAGCAATACGAGCCATTCTCTGGGCACCTCCTTATTAATTATCCTTGTTTTTGTTTATGCTTTGGATTTTCACAGATCACCATTACTTTTCCTTTTCTGCGAATAACTTTACATTTCTCGCAGATTGGTTTAACTGATGGTCTCACTTTCATGTGTTTCCAACCTCCTTCAGTTTCCGGAGTGCTTTATTTGTAACGGTACGTAATCCTGCCACGAGTTAAGTCATATGGAGATAATTCTACCGTAACTTTGTCTCCAGGTAAAATGCGAATGAAGTGCATGCGGATTTTACCAGATACGTGAGCCAAAACCGTATGGCCATTTTCGAGTTCAACTTTGAACATCGCGTTTGGCAGAGTTTCGACAATCGTACCTTCCACTTCAATTACATCGTCTTTCGCCATTCAAGTGTTCTCCCTTCTTCAAATCAGTAACTTGCTCTCTGACAAATTTCAAAAGAGAAAATCTCAGTTATCCGTTTGTCACACGCCCTGTTTCGTTTATACTGTTCTGAACTTCCGGAGATACGCAATCATAAAGGGTGAATGATTGATATTCTTTTTCTAAGGAGAATGAAATGTACGCTTTTCTCCGTCTGCTTTAGTACACGATGATGAATCTTCATTCCGATGACAGCAGCTAGCCGTTTTTTCTTCCGACCAATTGTAAACCTACAATCTGCCCAGGTGCGGAATGAAAAACATATGTCATGGAATTCATTTCATCATCTAGACTTTTGTCAGTATATCAAAACCCGTTTCCGTAATCGCAATCGTATGTTCAAAATGAGCACACTTTTTCCCATCTACCGTTACAACCGTCCAGTTATCAGCCAATGTTTTCACATATCGGCTGCCAGCGTTAACCATCGGTTCTATAGCGAGAACCATACCAGGCTTCAGCCTAGGTCCTTTGTTTGGCGGACCGTAATGAGGAATTTGCGGATCCTCATGCAAGTCTTGACCAACACCATGTCCGACATACTCCCTAACAACTGAAAACTGCTCATTTTCGACATACGTTTGTATTGCGTGGGAAATATTCGACAAACGTTCACCTGGTTTTGCTTCCTTCAAGCCTTTATATAAAGACTCCTCTGTCACTTCCAGCAGTCGTTTATCATCATCACTGATGTTTCCTACCGGATATGTCCAAGCAGAGTCACCATGATAACCATTTAATTTAGCACCGATATCAATGCTGATAATGTCACCGTCACGCAAAACCCTTTTACCGGGAATTCCGTGAACGAGTTCTTCATTAACTGATACACAAATGCTCCCGCGAAACCCATTATACCCCTTAAAAGATGGGATTGCACCCTGCTTCTCAATAAAACGTTCGGCAATTTGATCCAATTCTTTTGTCGAGATTCCTGGTTTAATGTGCTTTTTCATCTCTTCATGAGTCAAAGCCACGATTCGCCCTGCTTCCCGCATGATACCAAGCTCACGAGGGGTCTTACAGATAATCATTTGCTCAATCCTCCAAGAAGCTCTTTCACATCTTTGTACACGTCGTTAATGTCCTGCTGGCCATTGACGTTGACAAGATACCCTTTCTCAGAATAAAAATCGAGTAAAGGCTGCGTCTGCTTCATGTTGACCTCAAGCCGTTTTGAGACGGTTTCCTCATTATCATCTGCCCGTTGATAAAGGTCTCCTCCGTCTTTATCACAAACACCCGGCGTTTTCGGCGGATTGAAAACCAAATGATAGGTTGTGCCGCAAACACTGCAAATTCTGCGTCCAGTCAAACGTTCCATTAAAGAGTCTTTGTCTACTTTAATGTTAATGACATAATCAATCGGCTTGCCGTATTCCTCAAGAATGTTTTCAAGAGCTTCAGCCTGAGCGACTGTTCGCGGAAATCCGTCCAGAAGAAAACCTCTTTCACAATCATCTTTGCCGAGTCTTTCTTTGACAATGCCGATTGTGACTTCGTCCGGTACGAGCTCGCCTTTATCAATATAAGACTTTGCTTCGAGTCCGAGTGGTGTTTCTTCTTTCATAGCAGCACGGAACATATCTCCCGTTGAGATATGAGGTATCCCATAATCCTCAACAATTCGTTCTCCCTGTGTGCCTTTACCGGCTCCAGGAAGTCCCATTAAGACTAAGTTCATTCGGATTTCCCCCGTCCTCTCTTATTTAGAGGAATGGTTAAAACCAGTCCTCTAATTTTTCATAAATCCTCGGTAATTACGTTTCACTAACTGGCTCTCCAGCTGCTTCATTGTCTCCAAGGCTACCCCGACGACAATTAACAATGATGTTCCGCCAATCTGTGCACTTTGAGGCAATCCAGCGAATTGAATGAAAAAGATAGGAAGAATGGAAATCACGGCTAAGAATATAGAACCCACAAACGTAAGTCGATACAAAATGCTCGTAATTCTATCTTGAGTCATTTTCCCTGGACGAACCCCCGGGATATAGCCACCCTGTTTTTTAAGGTTATCAGCCATTTGTTCAGGGTTTACCTGCACAAAAGCATAGAAGTACGTAAAGGCGATAATTAATGCGACATAAACCGCCATGCCCACCGGATGTGTATTGTCAAAGTTGGCTTGAATCCACTTTGTCACATCGTTTTCTCCGAAAAATGACGCGATAGTACGCGGCGTAATAAGAAACGCAACCGCAAAGATTACCGGAATAACCCCTGCCGGATTCACTTTAAGCGGAAGGTGAGTTGACTGGCCTCCGCCAACAGGTGAACGACCTTGCCCTTTTGCATATTGAATCGCGATTTTGCGTACGGCCTGCTGAATGAATATAACACCAACAATAACGGCCAAAATCGCAATCACCAGTAAAGCGATTTTTACAATATGAATAAACAGCTGATCGCTGCTGCCGACAAATTGAGTCTCATAAATCTGCCCAACAGTTTTCGGAATACTAGCCACAATCCCCGCGAAGATGATGATCGAAATTCCGTTACCTACTCCATTGGAAGTAATTTGTTCTCCCAGCCACATTAAAAAAGCAGTTCCTCCAGTGAGTACTAAAGCAATAATCAGATATGTCGATATGCCGGATTTTTCAATCAGCATACCGTTTGCCAGGTTGTTAAACCCGTAAGACATACCTAATGCCTGGATAAAACCAAGCACAATCGTAAAATATCTCGTGAACTGAGCTAATTTACGGCGGCCGACTTCACCTTGCTTAGACCACTCGGTAAACTTCGGCACAACATCCATCTGAAGCAGCTGAATGATGATTGAAGCAGTGATGTAAGGCGTAATTCCCATCGCAAAAATGGAGAACTGATAAAGCGCACCGCCGCCAAATGTATTAAGGAGATCAAAAACCCCCATCGAACTTTGTGTCTGCAACGCCTGAGCATTTACATATGGCACAGGGATAAATGCACCTATGCGAAAGACGATAAGCATGAGTAATGTAAAAATGATTTTATTCCGAATATCACTCACACGCATAAAGTTGGAGATTGTCTTAAACAAGTTAGATCACCTCAGCTGTACCGCCAGCAGCTTCAACAGCTTCTTTCGCAGAAGCAGAGAATTTATTGGCTTTTACAGTTAATTTTTTCTCTAATTTACCGTTGCCAAGAATCTTTACTCCTGCATTAAGTTTGCTAATAACACCAGTCTCAAGAAGAAGTTCAGGAGTGACTTCCGTTCCTTCCGCAAAACCGTTCAATTTGTCTACGTTCACAATAGCGTAATCCTTACGGTTGATGTTTGTAAAACCGCGTTTAGGAAGACGTTGGAATAAAGGCATTTGTCCCCCCTCGAATCCAGGGCGTACACCGCCGCCAGAACGAGCGTTTTGACCTTTGTGACCTTTACCAGCTGTTTTACCGTTACCAGAACCAATACCACGACCTACGCGATTGCGTACTTTACGTGAACCTTCTGAAGGCTTTAATTCATGAAGTTTCATTAGGACACCTCCTTAGCCTATAATTTATTTTTATTGTTCTTTAACAGAAACTAGATGAGATACTTTATTAATCATACCGCGGATCGCAGCGTTATCTTCATGAACGACAGTTTGGTTTGTTTTCTTTAAACCAAGTGTTCTTACAGTAACGCGCTGATCTTCCGGGCGACCGATTACACTGCGTTTGAGGGTAATTTCTAATTTAGCCATTAATGTTCCCTCCTTATCCTAACAGTTCTTCTACAGATTTTCCACGAAGCTTCGCAACCTCTTCGGCACGTTTAAGCTCACTTAAACCTTGAAGTGTTGCACGGATCATGTTGATCGGTGTGTTAGAACCTAAAGACTTAGAAAGGATATCAGCAACGCCAGCAAGCTCAAGTACCGCACGTACAGGGCCTCCAGCGATAACTCCAGTACCTTCAGAAGCAGGTTTCAACAAGATATTGCCTGCACCGAAACGTCCGATGATTTCGTGTGGAATCGTAGTTCCAACCATTGGTACTTCAATCAAATTCTTTTTCGCATCTTCAACAGCTTTGCGGATGGCTTCAGGTACTTCTTGTGCTTTACCAGTACCGAAACCTACGTGACCGTTTTTGTCACCGACAACGACTAGAGCTGCGAAACGGAAACGACGACCACCTTTAACAACTTTCGCTACGCGGTTAACCGTAACTAAGCGTTCTTCTAACTCTAATTTGCTTGGGTCAATACGACGCATAATCATGTGTCCCTCCTTTTTTTATTAAAATTTCAGTCCGGCTTCACGAGCTGCATCGGCCAGAGCTTTTACACGTCCATGGTATAAGTATCCGCCGCGGTCAAATACTACGTCAGAAACACCTTTCTCAGAAGCGCGTTTCGCAACGAGTTCACCGACTTTAGCAGCAGCAGCGCTGTCACCAGTGCTTTCCACGTTCAAATCTTTATCGAGAGTAGAGGCACTAGCAAGTGTAACGCCATTTACATCATCGATGATTTGAGCATAAATGTGTTTGTTTGAACGGAACACATTCAGACGAGGTCTTTCAGCTGTGCCTGAAAGTTTAGCACGAACACGGGCATGTCTTTTTTGACGAGCAGCATTTTTGCTAGTTTTCGTAATCATCCTTAGGTCACTCCTTTCTTCACTTTAAGCGGTCTTACTTAGCAGATTTACCTTCTTTACGGCGAACAACTTCACCTTCGTAGCGGATTCCTTTACCTTTGTAAGGCTCTGGAGAACGTACAGCGCGGATGTTAGCAGCGATAGCTCCTACACGCTCTTTGTCTGTACCTTTTACAACTACTTTAGTTTGAGAAGGAACTTCGATTTCGATGCCCTCTTCAGGAACGATCTCAACAGGGTGAGAGTATCCAACGTTTAAAACAAGTTTGTTTCCGGATTTAGCCGCACGATAACCGACACCGACTAATTCCAAACCTCTTTCAAATCCTTTAGATACGCCTTCAACCATGTTTCCAAGCAGACTGCGAGTCGTACCATGCAGCGCACGGTGCTCTTTGTGATCAGAAGGACGAGTAACTGTAAGCACGTTGTCCTCAATTTTGATTTCCATATCAGGATGGAAAGTACGAGTTAATTCTCCTTTTGGTCCTTTTACAGCTACAGTGTTGCCTTCGTTCAGCGTTACTGTAACTCCAGAAGGGATCTCAAGCAGTTTTTTACCTACACGAGACATACTAAAACACCTCCATTCTTGTTAAACTTCTTACCAAACGTATGCTAGAACTTCTCCACCAGCTTGTTTTGCACGGGCTTCTTTGTCCGTTAAAACACCTTGTGATGTAGAAATAATCGCGATTCCAAGACCGTTAAGTACGCGAGGTACTTCATTTGATTTAGCGTATACACGCAAACCTGGTTTGCTGATTCTTTTAAGACCAGTGATAACGCGCTCGTTGTTTTGTCCGTATTTCAAGAAAACGCGGATGATACCTTGTTTGCTGTCTTCTACGAACTCAACGTCACGAATGAAACCTTCACGCTTTAAAATGTCAGCAATTTCTCTTTTCAATTTAGAAGCAGGAATTTCAAGCTTCTCATGACGTACCATGTTTGCATTGCGAATACGAGTCAGCATATCTGCAATTGGATCTGTCATAACCATTATATAATTACCTCCTTCCCATTCTTGGGGATTACCAGCTGGCTTTTTTCACGCCAGGAATTTGTCCTTTATATGCAAGCTCACGGAAACAAATACGGCAAAGTTTAAATTTACGAATGACTGAGTGCGGACGTCCGCAGCGTTCACAGCGAGTGTACTCTTGCACTTTAAACTTTGGTGTACGTTGTTGTTTCGCAATCATTGACTTTTTAGCCACGATTTCGCCTCCCTTTCATTGATTATTTCTGGAACGGCATACCTACTTGAGTTAATAGCTCACGAGCCTCTTCGTCAGAGTTAGCAGTCGTTACGATAACGATGTCCATTCCGCGAACCTTTGTTACTTTATCGTAGTCAATTTCAGGGAAGATTAACTGTTCTTTAATACCAAGAGTGTAGTTTCCGCGACCGTCGAAAGATTTCTTAGAAATCCCGCGGAAGTCACGTACACGCGGTAAAGATACAGAAATAAGTTTATCAAGGAAATCATACATGCGCTCTCCGCGAAGAGTTACTTTCGCACCGATAGGCATTCCCTCACGAAGACGGAATCCAGCAATTGATTTCTTCGCACGAGTAACGACAGGTTTTTGACCTGCGATAAACGTTAATTCTTCAACAGCACTGTCGATTGCTTTCGCGTTTTGAACAGCATCACCAACACCCATGTTGATTACGATTTTTTCGATTTTTGGCACCTGCATAACAGAGTCGTAATTGAACTTCGTCATTAAAGCAGGTGAAATTTCTTTATTGTACTTTTCTTTAAGGCGGTTCATGAGATAGACCTCCCTTCCTTTAAATACTATTTATCTAAGACTTGCCCAGATTTTTTTGCAACACGAACTTTTTTGCCATCTTCCACTTTGTATCCTACGCGAGTCACTTCACCTGTTTTAGGATCGAGCGGCATAACGTTTGATACATGAATTGGCGCCTCTTGATTAGAAATACCGCCTTGAGGGTTTGCTTGAGTTGGTTTAGAGTGCTTCTTCACCATGTTTACGCCCTCAACTAGAACGCGGTCCTTTTTAGGGAAAGCAGCAAGGATCGTACCTTGTTTGCCTTTATCTTTACCAGAGATAACCATTACTTTATCGCCTTTTTTCACATGCATCCTGATCGCACCTCCTTGAGTAAGGCATTTATTTCATTAGATAACTTCTGGAGCCAGAGAAACAATTTTCATGAAGTTGTTTTCACGTAATTCACGGGCAACCGGTCCGAAGATACGAGTTCCACGCGGGCTCTTGTCGTCACGGATGATAACACATGCATTCTCATCGAAGCTGATGTATGATCCGTCAGTTCTGCGTGCTCCGCTTTTTGTGCGAACGATAACAGCTCTTACGACTTCACCTTTTTTGACAACGCCTCCTGGTGTTGCTTGTTTAACCGTGCAAACAATTACATCACCAATGTTAGCCGTTTTACGTCCAGAACCGCCAAGAACTTTAATAGTAAGTACCTCACGCGCACCGGAGTTGTCAGCAACTTTTAAACGAGTCTCTTGTTGAATCATTATTTGTTACCTCCCTTCGGAAAAAGAATTCCGAACTTTATTAGATAATAACAGCTTCTTCGACAACTTCTACTAGACGAAAACGCTTAGTTGCAGATAATGGACGAGTTTCCATGATCTTTACGATGTCTCCGATTTTAGCTTGGTTATTTTCATCATGTGCTTTGAATTTCTTTGAGTATTTTACGCGTTTACCGTAAATAGGATCCTTTTTGTATGTTTCAACAACAACAGTGATGGTTTTATCCATTTTGTCAGAAACAACACGGCCTTGGTAAACTTTGCGTTGGTTACGTTCGCTCATGCTCACGACCTCCCCTCAGTGATTATTTGTTGGCAGCAATTTCTCTTTCACGAATCACAGTTTTCATGCGCGCGATAGCTTTGCGCACTTCACGAATGCGAGCAGTATTTTCAAGTTGTCCTGTCGCTAATTGAAAGCGAAGATTGAAAAGTTCTTCTTTAAGAGACTTTACTTTTTGTTCAATTTCAGCAGTGGTAAGGTCACGAATTTCATTAGCTTTCATTTGATTCACCACCAATTTCTTCACGTTTTACGAACTTCGTTTTAATTGGCAATTTGTGAGATGCAAGGCGAAGAGCTTCACGAGCTACCTCTTCAGACACACCAGAAATTTCAAATAAAACTTTGCCCGGTTTTACAACAGCTACCCAGCCTTCAGGAGCCCCTTTACCGGAACCCATCCGTACCTCAAGCGGTTTAGCAGTGTAAGGTTTTGAAGGGAAAATTTTAATCCAAACTTTACCGCCACGTTTCATGTAACGAGTCATCGCAATACGTGCAGCTTCGATTTGGCGGTTCGTGATCCAAGAAGCTTCAAGAGCCTGGATACCGTACTCACCAAAATGTACTTCAGTACCGCCTTTAGCGCGACCGCGCATTTTTCCGCGATGCTCTCTGCGATATTTAACGCGTTTTGGTAATAACATATTATTTTCCTCCTTCCTCAGTTTTCTTCTTAGTAGGAAGAACCTCTCCACGATAGATCCAGACTTTCACACCAAGCTTACCGTAAGTTGTGTCAGCTTCAGATGTTGCATAGTCGATGTCAGCACGCAAAGTGTGCAATGGAACAGTTCCTTCACTGTAGTATTCAGAACGAGCAATGTCAGCTCCGCCAAGACGGCCGGAAACCATTGTTTTCACACCTTGTGCTCCAGCACGCATAGTGCGTTGGATTTGTTGTTTCTGCGCACGGCGGAAAGAAATACGGTTTTCTAGTTGACGAGCGATGTTGTCAGCTACAAGCTGAGCATCAAGATCTGCTCTTTTGATTTCAAGAATGTTAATGTGTACACGCTTGCCAGTAAGGCTGTTAAGGGCTTTACGAAGTGCTTCAACTTCAGATCCGCCTTTACCGATTACCATACCAGGCTTAGCAGTGTGGATCGTAATGTTAACGCGGTTTGCTGCGCGCTCGATTTCTACTTTAGAAACAGAAGCGTCAGAAAGGCGTTTGCTAATGAATTCACGAATTTTTAAATCTTCGTGCAGGAAGTCAGCGTAATCTTTACCAGCGTACCACTTAGATTCCCAATCACGAATGACTCCGATACGAAGACCGACTGGATTTACCTTTTGACCCACTACTTATCCCTCCTTCTTTTCTGATACAACGATTGTAATGTGGCTCGTACGTTTGTTGATTTGGCTCGCACGTCCCATAGCACGCGGGCGGAATCTTTTTAACGTTGGGCCTTCGTCAACAAATGCCTGAGAAATAACCAGATTGTTAGCGTCCATCTCGTAGTTGTGCTCAGCATTTGCGATAGCAGATTTTAAAACTTTTTCGATGATCGGAGAAGCAGCTCTCGGAGTTAAGTTCAGGATAGATACTGCTTCGCCTACTTGCTTACCTCGAATCAGGTCCATTACTAGACGTGCTTTACGAGGAGCAATACGGACTGTTCTTGCAACAGCTTTAGCTTGCATTTAAAAGCCTCCTCTCTTAGCGTCTTGTTTTTTTATCGTCACTGGCGTGGCCTTTGTAAGTACGAGTCGGTGCGAATTCGCCCAACTTGTGGCCTACCATGTCTTCAGAAATGAATACAGGCACGTGTTTACGTCCGTCATATACTGCGATAGTGTGACCGATAAATTGTGGGAAAATAGTTGAACGGCGAGACCAAGTTTTTACAACTTGTTTCTTGTCCGTTTCATTTAATTTCTCGATTTTTGTCATCAAGTGTCCATCGACAAATGGTCCTTTTTTCAAGCTGCGAGCCATTTTGGAACCTCCCTTCGTGATTGCACTACGGTCCGAAATGAACCGTAGACAACCCCGTTATTTATTTTTACGACGACGTACGATAAATTTATCAGATTTGTTCTTTTTCTTACGTGTCTTGAATCCAAGAGTCGGTTTGCCCCAAGGAGACATTGGTGATTTACGTCCGATTGGCGCGCGACCTTCACCACCACCGTGCGGGTGATCGTTAGGGTTCATTACAGAACCGCGGACTGTAGGGCGGATGCCTTTCCAGCGAGAGCGTCCTGCTTTACCAACGTTGATCAGTTCGTGCTGCTCGTTACCTACTTGACCGATAGAAGCGCGGCAAGCAGAAAGGATCATGCGAACTTCACCAGAGTTAAGACGTACAAGAACGTATTTGCCTTCTTTACCAAGAACCTGAGCAGATGTACCAGCTGAACGTACAAGCTGTCCGCCTTTACCAGGTTTTAATTCAATGTTATGCACAACTGTACCAACTGGGATGTTGATAAGCGGAAGTGCGTTACCTACTTTGATGTCAGCTTCAGGGCCGGACATGATTTCAGTACCTACTTGAATTCCTTTTGGTGCAAGAATGTAACGTTTTTCTCCGTCTACATAGTTGATTAGTGCAATGTTAGCTGAACGGTTTGGATCGTACTCAACTGTAGCAACGCGTCCAGGTATACCATCTTTATCGCGTTTGAAGTCGATAACACGGTATTGGCGTTTGTGTCCGCCACCTTGGTGACGTACAGTCAATTTACCTTGGTTGTTACGTCCGCCTTTTTTGTGAAGGGGCGCAAGCAAGGATTTTTCCGGCTGGTCAGTCGTGATTTCAGCAAAATCTGAAGTTGTCATGCCACGACGTCCGTTAGAGGTCGGTTTATACTTTTTAATCGCCATTTTGAATTTCCCTCCTTCTTTTTACAGATAATTATGCTTCAAAAATTTCGATTTCTTTGCTGTCTGCAGTAAGTTTTACGATCGCTTTTCTGCGACGGCTAGTCATACCAGTGTAGCGGCCGACACGTTTTGATTTCCCTTTGTAGTTCATGATGTTGACTTTGTCAACTTTCACTCCAAAGATACTTTCAACTGCATCTTTCACTTCTGTTTTATTAGCTCTTACATCAACTTCAAAAGTATATTTTTTTTCAGTCATTAAATCAGCAGAACGTTCAGTAATGACGGGGCGCTTAAGAACATCACGAGGATCTTTCATTATGCAAGCACCTCCTCTACTTTTTCAACCGCAGCTTTTGTAATCAGAAGCTTCTCGTGGTTGACAACGTCTAACACGTTGATTCCGTTAGCTTGAACAACTGTAACTCCAGGGATGTTGCGTGCAGAAAGAGATACTGCTTCGTTTGCATCCGCAGTTACGATTAAAGCTTTTTTCTCAACAGATAATCCTTTAAGGATAGCTGCCATTTCTTTTGTTTTAACCGTATCAAGAGTAAGATCTTCAAGAACAATAATGTTGTTGTCGTTCACTTTAGAAGACAATACTGATTTGATTGCCAAGCGGCGAACTTTTTTAGGTAATTTGTAAGAATAGCTGCGTGGTGTTGGGCCGAATACGACACCACCTCCGCGCCATTGCGGTGAACGGATTGAACCTTGACGGGCACGACCTGTACCTTTTTGACGCCATGGTTTGCGACCTCCGCCGCGTACTTCAGAACGATTTTTTACTTTGTGAGATCCTTGACGTAAGGAAGCTCTTTGCATAAGAATAGCGTCGAATACTACGCTCTCATTTGGCTCAATTCCAAATACAGAAGCGTTTAATTCGATATCACCAGCAGTAGAACCGTTTTGGTTGTATAATGCTACTTTTGGCATGATCAATTTCCTCCTTTCCTAAGAGACTTATTTAGATTTAACAGCACTTTTAACAGTGATTAAAGTTTTTCTCGCACCAGGTACGTTACCTTTAATCAAAAGAAGATTGCGCTCAGCATCTACTTTTACGATTTCAAGGTTTTGGACAGTGATTTGATCTCCGCCCATGCGTCCAGGTAATAGTTTACCTTTGAATACACGGTTAGGATCTACAGGTCCCATTGAACCAGGACGACGGTGGTAGCGTGAACCGTGAGACATAGGTCCGCGAGATTGTCCGTGGCGCTTGATTGCACCTTGGAAACCTTTACCTTTAGATACTCCTGTTACATCTACGATTTCTCCTGCAGAGAAAATTTCAACCTTGACTTCCTGACCAATTTCATACGCATCCATATCCACGCCGCGTAATTCTTTAACGAAGCGCTTAGGAGCAGTTTCCGCTTTTGCAACGTGTCCTTTTTCCGGTTTGTTTGAAAGCTTTTCACGCTTATCGTCAAAACCAAGCTGGATCGCTTCATAGCCATCATTTTCAGCTGTTTTCTTTTGAAGAACAACGTTTGGAGCTGCTTCAATAACAGTTACCGGGATAAGATCACCGTTCTCTGCGAATACTTGCGTCATACCAATTTTTCTTCCTAAGATTCCTTTGGTCATTCGTCACACCTCCTATTAAGATCATTCTATATTTTAGAATTAAAGTTTGATTTCGATATCGACACCAGATGGTAAGTCTAATCGCATGAGAGCATCAACAGTTTGTGGTGTTGGGTTCACAATGTCGATTAAACGTTTATGTGTACGCATTTCAAATTGCTCACGAGAATCTTTGTATTTGTGCACCGCACGAAGGATTGTGTAAACTGATTTTTCAGTTGGCAACGGAATCGGACCAGATACGCTGGCACCAGAACGTTTTGCCGTTTCAACAATCTTCTCTGCAGATTGATCAAGGATTCTATGATCATATGCTTTTAAACGAATACGAATTTTTTGTTTTGCCATTATTTTCCCTCCTTTTCGCCTACATCACGTTAGACAGTTCTCCGTGAGAAAAACCTGATCACCTTGCCATGGCAAAGCGGCCGGGTGTGTCAGCAACCTCTCACTTCATCGCAGTCAAAGACCAACATACACTATTATACAGAAAATAGACGTATGTTGCAAGGTTTATTTAAAGAACCTTGTGGTTTTCACACTTTGATTATTATACAGGTGATACCATGATTAATCAAGGATATGCCTGTTTTCTTTCAGAGATGGAACGATGCGAACCGGCTGACAACTTCGGCAAAGCGATCCGGTTCCTCCAAGTGAGGCGAATGGGCTGAGTTCTCAAACCAATGCCATTCTTTATACGGCGCATCAACCTTCTGATAATATTCATAAGACGTCGTCCCCGGGACCGTCAAATCGTATCTCCCTGACATAAAACAGCACGGTATTATAATAGAAGAAACTGATTCCCCGGCATCAAAGAAAATGAGATCCTCCCACAGGTGTTTCAGGCTGAACATTTGACCCCGCGCGGCTAAGAAGCTCCCTCTCACACCGTACGGTTCACCAAACAGCATTCGCCCCCCTGCTTTAAGAGTGCCGATCGGATGATGGGTAAAGCCCCCTCCCCTCATCTCGATACAAAGCAGAAACAACGTTCGCTGCAGCTGTTTCTCCCATGGAGGCGCTCCGATAAAGCTCAGCGTCTTTTCCAGCAGGAAATGTTTGCGTTGCCTGCTCCATTCCATCATCAGCCGGTAAGCTTCCGTTTCTTCCTTTTGAATATTAACCACCTGACTGATACCGATATACCCATAATACAAATCAGGCCTTTCTTGAAGAACATGAAGCGCCAGAACTGAACCCCACGAATAGCCGGCGATATATATTTTTTGCCTGCTGAATTGCTTGCATAAGCGTTCGGTCAAATGAATGGCGTCAGCTGTCAGCTGATCCAAAGTCATAGATGAACCCGGAATTTCCTTTGAATAAGAGAGACCCGCCCCTCTCTGATCCCAGTTCACAACGGTGAAATACTTTTCCAGCTTATTCTGATATTTTCTCGCATAGCCGATTTGAGGCGTGCCGGGACCGCCGTGCAAAAATAAAAGCAACGGATTACTCCTGTCATCACCATTAATCATAGTGGTTTGTTCACTGCCATTAATCAGCAATTGCTGAAGCATTGAAATACGATTGGTTTTCTTGAAGTTATCGATCATCGCTCTGCTCCTAAAATTTGTATACGTTCTATTATACATGGAATCAGCGGGGAAACAAAAAAACGAGGCCCCATAAGGGACCCCGCATTAATGAACGAGTCGATTACTCAGTGATTGTAGAAACAACGCCTGAACCAACTGTACGTCCGCCTTCACGAATAGAGAAACGAGTTCCTTCTTCGATAGCGATTGTAGAGATAAGTTCAACGATCATTTCAGTGTTATCTCCAGGCATAACCATTTCTACGCCTTCTGGAAGATTGATGATACCAGTTACGTCAGTTGTACGGAAGTAGAACTGAGGACGGTAGTTAGAGAAGAATGGAGTATGACGTCCACCCTCTTCTTTAGAAAGAACGTAAACTTCAGCTTTGAATTTGCTGTGTGGAGTGATTGTACCTGGTTTAGCAAGTACTTGTCCACGTTGGATGTCTTCACGAGCTACACCGCGAAGAAGTGCACCGATGTTGTCTCCAGCTTCAGCGTAGTCAAGAAGCTTACGGAACATTTCAACACCTGTAACAGTTGTTTTGCTGTTTTCTTCTTGAAGACCGATGATTTCAACTTCGTCACCGACTTTAACTTGTCCGCGTTCTACACGGCCAGTAGCAACTGTACCACGACCAGTGATTGAGAATACGTCCTCAACTGGCATCATGAATGGTTTGTCAGTGTCGCGTTCTGGAGTTGGGATGTACTCATCAACTGCAGCCATAAGTTCAAGAATTTTTTCTTCGTACTCAGCGTCACCTTCAAGAGCTTTAAGAGCAGAACCTTTAACAACTGGTACATCATCACCAGGGAAGTCGTATTCGCTAAGAAGATCGCGAACTTCCATTTCAACAAGCTCAAGAAGCTCTTCGTCGTCTACCATGTCGCATTTGTTAAGGAATACTACGATGTATGGTACACCAACGTTTTTAGAAAGAAGGATGTGCTCACGAGTTTGTGGCATTGGGCCATCAGCAGCAGATACTACAAGGATAGCTCCGTCCATTTGCGCAGCACCAGTGATCATGTTTTTAACATAGTCAGCGTGTCCTGGGCAGTCAACGTGTGCATAGTGACGAGTGTCAGTTTCGTACTCAACGTGTGCAGTAGAGATTGTGATACCGCGCTCACGTTCTTCTGGAGCACCATCAATTTGATCGTACGCCATAGCTGTACCTTTACCAGATTTCTTATGAAGTACTGTTGAGATAGCAGCAGTTAATGTTGTTTTACCATGGTCAACGTGTCCAATTGTACCGATATTGGCATGTGATTTGGAACGGTCGAATTTTTCTTTAGCCATTCTAAAATCCTCCTTAAGAGCTTTTAATTAGTAATGTATAGAGTGATAGAAAGTGAAAGCAAGCTTTCACTTCCTCATCTTACAATAGTAGTTATACTTGAGTTAAGTGGCAAAATCAATTATTCGCCTTTATTTTTTTTGATAATTTCTTCAGCGATGCTCTTCGGCACTTCTTCGTAGTGATCCATGAACATTGTGAACGTACCGCGTCCTTGCGTGTTAGAACGAAGGGCAGTAGCGTAACCGAACATTTCAGCAAGAGGTACCATCGCACGCACAACTTGAGCGTTACCGCGAGCTTCCATACCTTCTACGCGTCCGCGACGAGAAGTAACATCACCCATGATGTCTCCCATGTATTCTTCAGGAATAACAACTTCAACTTTCATGATTGGTTCAAGAAGAACTGGGTTACATTTGCTGACTGCATTTTTCAATGCCATAGAAGCAGCGACTTTAAACGCCATTTCGTTTGAGTCAACATCATGGTAAGATCCATCAAAAAGTTTCGCCTTGATGTCGATTAGCGGGAATCCGGCTAGGACACCATTTTCAAGAGAGTCTTCAAGACCTGCTTGTACGGCTGGGATGTATTCACGAGGAACAACACCACCGACGATTGCGTTTTCGAATTCAAAGCCAGCGCCTTCTTCGTTCGGTTCAAATTCGATCCAAACGTGACCGAACTGACCGCGTCCGCCTGATTGACGTACGAATTTACCTTCAACTTTTGCACCGGTACGGAATGTCTCACGGTACGCAACTTGAGGAGCACCAACGTTAGCTTCAACTTTGAACTCACGCTTCATACGATCAACAATGATATCAAGGTGAAGCTCACCCATACCAGAGATGATTGTTTGACCCGTTTCAGGGTTTGTTTGTGTACGGAATGTAGGATCTTCTTCAGCAAGTTTCGCTAAAGCGATACCCATTTTATCTTGGTCAGCTTTTGATTTAGGCTCAATCGCTACGTCGATAACAGGCTCTGGGAATTCCATTGATTCAAGGATTACAAGATCCTTCTCATCACATAGAGTATCTCCAGTAGAAGTATCTTTTAGACCTACAGCAGCTGCGATGTCTCCAGCGTAAACAGTAGAGATCTCTTCACGGCTGTTAGCGTGCATTTGAAGGATACGTCCTACGCGCTCACGCTTGCCTTTTGTAGAGTTCTTTACATATGAACCGGAATCAAGTGTACCGGAATATACGCGGAAGAAAGTCAGCTTACCGACATAAGGGTCAGTCATAACTTTAAATGCAAGTGCAGAGAACGGCTCTTCATCAGAAGAATGACGAACGATCTCTTCATCTGTATCAGGACGTACACCTTTGATTGCAGCAACATCAGTTGGCGCAGGAAGGTAGTCAAGAACAGCATCAAGTACAAGCTGAACACCTTTGTTTTTGAAAGCAGAACCAACAAGTACAGGGTAGAATTCAACATTCAGTGTACCTTTACGGATAGCAGCTTTCAGTTCAGGGATAGTGATTTCTTCACCTTCAAGGTACTTTTCCATAAGCTCTTCATCAAGCTCAGCTACAGCTTCAATCAGGCTGCTGCGAAGCTCTTCAGCTTGCTCTTTGTACTCTTCAGGGATTTCTTTCGCATCTGAACGAGTTCCAAGGTCATCTTCGTAGAAATACGCAACGTTTTCTACTAAGTCGATGATACCTTCGAAGTTGTCTTCAGCACCGATCGGCAATTGAATTGCGTGAGCGTTAGCTTGAAGACGGTCTCTTAAAGTGCCTACAGAGTAAAGGAAATCTGCGCCGATTTTGTCCATTTTGTTGACAAATACAACACGCGGTACTCCGTAAGTTGTTGCTTGGCGCCATACTGTTTCTGTCTGAGGCTCAACACCTGATTGAGCATCAAGTACGGCAACCGCACCATCAAGTACACGGAGTGAACGTTCAACTTCAACTGTGAAGTCTACGTGTCCCGGTGTATCGATGATGTTTACACGGTAACCTTTCCACTGTGCAGTCGTTGCTGCAGAAGTGATTGTGATACCGCGTTCTTGTTCCTGCTCCATCCAGTCCATTTGCGAAGCACCTTCGTGAGTTTCGCCAATTTTGTGGATACGGCCTGTGTAGAACAAGATCCGTTCTGTAGTAGTCGTTTTACCGGCATCGATGTGAGCCATGATCCCGATATTACGAGTTTTTTCTAAGGAGAACTCTCTTGCCATTGGGTAATTTCTCCTTCCTTATTAGGGAATTATTATTTTGATTATATGAATCCTACCAGCGGTAGTGAGCAAATGCTTTGTTCGCTTCTGCCATCTTGTGAGTGTCTTCACGTTTCTTAACGGCAGCACCAGTGTTGTTAGCTGCATCAAGAATTTCGTTAGCCAGGCGCTCTTCCATTGTTTTTTCTCCGCGAAGACGCGCATAGTTAACCAACCAGCGAAGACCAAGAGTTGTACGGCGTTCAGGACGAACTTCTACAGGCACTTGGTAGTTAGCTCCACCTACACGGCGTGCTTTTACTTCAAGTACAGGCATGATGTTTTTCAATGCTTGTTCGAAAACCTCCATTGCATCATTGCCAGTGCGTTCTTTAATGATATCGAATGACTTGTATAGGATTGTTTGAGATTTACCTTTTTTACCGTCGATCATCATTTTGTTGATCAGGCGGGATACCAGCTTAGAGTTGTAAAGCGGATCAGGTAAAACATCTCTTTTTGCTACAGGACCTTTACGTGGCATCTGAATATCCTCCCTTCATAGTTTTAATGATTTATTTGATTACTTTGCTTTAGGACGTTTCGTACCGTATTTAGAACGGCCTTGCGCACGGTTTTCAACTCCGGCAGTATCAAGCGCGCCACGAACGATGTGGTAGCGTACCCCCGGTAAGTCTTTTACACGTCCGCCGCGGATCAGTACAACGCTGTGCTCTTGCAGGTTGTGACCGATACCAGGAATGTAGGCAGTAACCTCGATTCCGTTAGTCAAACGAACACGAGCGTATTTACGAAGTGCTGAGTTCGGTTTTTTCGGTGTCATTGTACCCACACGAGTACATACCCCGCGTTTTTGTGGAGAAGATACGTTAGTGTGCTCTTTTTTAAAGCTGTTGTATCCTTTGTTTAGTGCAGGTGACTTAGAGTTTTCAACTTTGCTCACGCGTCCCTTGCGAATTAGCTGATTAATTGTAGGCATGTTGTGTTCCTCCCTTCATTACGTTTTATAACCCACATACCCAGGTGGTTCATCATTAGGCAAAAAACAATGTCTTTACACAAGATTGATATCTCATATAAAAACAAAAAGTACGCTATAACATAATGGCAACAGCTGCTGCTCCCACTTCAATTCCGCAGGCTTTGCCGAGCTTTTTCATGGAATCCACCATACAGACAGCGGTATTTTGGTTCTTTGCAAGCTGGATAACGCCAGCCGTAAGAACTGAATCCGCGTCTTTTGCCACGACGACTTCCTTCACTGAACCTCGTTTTAGAGCTTTCACTGTTTGCTTCGTACCAATAATAATTGATTTGGCCTGTGATACTTTATCATAAGACATAAACATATCCTCCAAAGTAACAGGTTTTATTTCGAGCACCTTGGTTATATTATCACTCTGCGGGACGGATGTCAACAACGTATGACATTTTTTAGTGCAGTCCCCCGCCAGAATAATTGTAATACTGAGGAAAAGCTGTCGAAACAGCCTTTCCTGCAGCAGTTTCTGTTATTCAGCCGGAACCATATCTTCCGAAGGCTGAACGTTTGAAACAGGTTTTACTTTTCTGTAATTCATCATACCGGTACCGGCCGGAACCAGTTTACCGATGATAACATTCTCTTTCAGGCCGAGAAGTTCATCGCGCTTGCCTTTAATCGCAGCATCAGTAAGAACGCGTGTTGTTTCTTGGAATGATGCGGCAGACAAGAATGAATCCGTCTCGAGTGAAGCTTTCGTGATACCGAGAAGGACAGGACGTCCTGTAGCAGGTCGATTGCCTTCAAGCAGCACTTTTTTGTTCGCTTCTGTGAATTGGTGAATATCAAGCAATGTGCCAGGGAGAACATCAGTATCTCCGGCATCGATCACACGGACTTTGCGAAGCATCTGGCGAACCATTACTTCTACGTGTTTATCGCCGATTTCAACACCCTGCATACGGTAAACCTTCTGAACCTCATGCAGAAGATATTCCTGAACCGTTGTCAGGTCAGTGACTTTAAGAAGTTCTTTCGGATCGATTGAACCTTCTGTCAGCACTTGACCGCGGGTAATCTGATCACCCTCAGCCACTTTCAGGCGTGAGTTGTAAGGTGCCGTGTATGAACGGGTCTCAACAGCGCCCTGAACAACAATCTCCTGCTGTTTGTCGCGTACTTCATTGATTTCGGCAATTGTACCGTCAATTTCAGAAATCGTCGCTTGACCTTTCGGATTACGCGCTTCGAAAAGCTCCTGGATACGCGGAAGACCTTGTGTGATATCGTCTCCGGCAACCCCGCCTGTGTGGAACGTACGCATCGTTAACTGTGTTCCAGGCTCACCGATAGATTGAGCGGCGATAATACCTACTGCTTCGCCGACTTCAACATCAGTTCCGGTTGCAAGGTTACGTCCGTAGCATCGTTTACATACACCATGAGGAGTGTTACATGTGAACGCGGAACGGATCCACACTTCTTCGATTCCGGATTCAACGATTTCCAGCGCTTTATCTTCATCGATCAATTCATTTTCGTTAATGAGCACAGCACCCGTTTCAGGATGTTTGATCTGTTTTCTGGCGAAACGTCCGATCAGACGCTCTTCCAGACGCTCGATGATTTCCGTGCCTTCTTTGAGCGGTTTTGCAAGAATACCGCGGTCTGTTCCGCAATCTGTTTCACGAATGATAACATCCTGCGCAACATCAACAAGACGGCGTGTAAGGTAACCTGAGTCAGCTGTTTTCAGGGCGGTATCGGCAAGACCTTTACGCGCACCGTGAGTGGAGATAAAGTACTCCAATACTGTCAGACCTTCACGGAAACTTGATTTAATCGGCAATTCAATGATTCGTCCAGCCGGGTTGGCCATCAGACCGCGCATACCCGCAAGCTGTGTAAAGTTAGATGCGTTACCACGGGCTCCTGAGTCACTCATCATGTAGATCGGGTTGACTTCGTCTAATGATTTCATCAGTTTGCCTTGGATAACATCTTTCGCTGAACTCCAAATTGAAATGACTCTTTCATAACGTTCTTCTTCGGTGATTAAACCGCGTCTGAACTGTTTCAGGACATTATCAACTTTGCTTTGTGCTTCTTCAAGGATTTCCTGTTTGTCATCGAGAACGACGATATCAGAAACCCCTACTGTGATGCCGGCTTTCGTTGAATATCTGAAACCGAGGTTTTTCATGCGGTCAAGCATTTTAGACGTTTCCGTGATATGGAATCGTTTAAAGATTTCCGCGATGATTTTACCGAGAATACCTTTTTTAAACGGTGCGTTGATCGGCTGCTCAGCAATCACAGCTTTTACGTCAGCACCTTTATCTAAGAAGAAACGGTCAGGTGTCTTCTCTTCAATGTTGCTCTTCGTTGGTTCATTCATGTAAGGGAATGATTCCGGAAGAATTTCATTGAAGACGAGCTTACCGACAGTTGTAATTAACAATTTTGAACGCTGTTCTTCAGTAAATGTCACATTCTTAAGGGAGTTCGCTGCAACAGCTACTCTCGTATGAAGGTGAACATAACCGTTTTGATAAGCAAGAAGCGCTTCGTCTGTATTCTTGAAGACCATACCCTCGCCGACTGCTCCGGCGCGCTCAAGCGTCAGGTAGTAGTTTCCTAATACCATATCCTGAGACGGCGTAACAACCGGTTTACCATCTTTAGGGTTCAAGATGTTTTGGGCTGCAAGCATCAGAATACGTGCTTCAGCTTGAGCCTCAGCTGATAAAGGTACGTGAACCGCCATTTGGTCACCGTCAAAGTCAGCGTTATAAGCTGTACATACTAACGGGTGAAGACGGATGGCGCGTCCTTCAACAAGCGTCGGTTCGAAAGCCTGGATACCTAATCTGTGAAGAGTAGGGGCACGGTTCAGTAAGACCGGATGCTCCTTAATGACAGATTCAAGTACATCCCATACTTCAGGCTGCACGCGTTCGATTTTGCGTTTTGCGCTCTTGATATTGTGAGCAAGGCCTTTTTCAACAAGCTCTTTCATGACGAAAGGCTTGAAGAGCTCAAGCGCCATTTCCTTCGGCAAACCGCACTGATACATTTTCAGATGCGGACCTACGACGATAACGGAACGTCCTGAGTAGTCTACACGTTTACCGAGAAGGTTCTGACGGAAACGCCCTTGTTTCCCTTTCAGCATGTGAGAAAGAGATTTAAGCGGACGGTTACCCGGTCCGGTAACCGGACGGCCGCGGCGTCCGTTGTCAATCAGAGCATCGACTGCTTCCTGAAGCATACGTTTTTCGTTCTGAACGATGATGCTTGGCGCGCCGAGGTCTAACAGACGTTTTAAACGGTTATTACGGTTGATGACACGACGGTAAAGGTCGTTCAGGTCAGACGTTGCGAAACGTCCGCCATCAAGCTGAACCATCGGTCTTAATTCAGGCGGAATAACCGGAAGCACGTCGAGGATCATCCAAGACGGCTTGTTTCCTGAATTACGGAAGGCTTCAAGCACTTCAAGGCGTTTGATCGCACGTGTACGGCGCTGTCCTTGAGAAGTCTTCAGCTCTTCTTTTAACATATCAACTTCTTTGACAAGGTCGATGTCCTGCAGAAGTTTATTAATGGCTTCCGCACCCATAGAGGCTTGGAATTTGTTTCCGTACTTATCCAGATACGCACGGTATTCCTTTTCAGATAAAAGCTGTTTCTTTTCGAGCGGTGTATTGGCCGGGTCAGTTACGACGTAAGAAGCAAAGTAAATAACTTCTTCCAGCGCACGCGGTGACATATCCAATACAAGACCCATACGGCTCGGAATACCTTTGAAATACCAAATGTGAGAAACCGGGGCAGCCAGTTCAATATGCCCCATTCTCTCACGACGGACTTTAGCCCGCGTTACTTCAACTCCGCAACGGTCACAAACTACGCCTTTATAACGAACCCGCTTGTACTTGCCGCAATGACATTCCCAGTCCTTAGTCGGTCCGAAAATGCGTTCGCAGAACAGGCCGTCCTTTTCAGGTTTCAATGTACGATAGTTTATCGTTTCAGGCTTTTTCACTTCACCAAAAGACCATGAACGGATTTTATCCGGTGAAGCAAGACCGATGTTCATATACTCAAAATTGTTCACATCTAGCAAGGGGCCTACCTCCCTTTTTATCTTCGGATTAACCGATGTCACTTGCCTTTATCAATCAGAGACTATTCTTTCGTTACTGCGTCACGTTCAACGTCTGGAGATGCTGTTTCTTCCGGCGCTTCATCACCTGATAATGCAAGGCCGTCAGCCTGTTTCGCATCTTCCTCGTCTTCTAGATCTCTCATTTCTATTTCTTCTTCATCGCCTGAAAGGATTTTCACGTCCATACCTAAGCTTTGAAGCTCTTTGATCAATACTTTGAATGATTCCGGAACACCAGGCTCTGGAACATTGTCGCCTTTGACGATGGCTTCATATGTTTTCACACGTCCGACCACGTCATCGGACTTCACAGTCAGGATTTCTTGAAGCGTGTAAGCTGCGCCGTAAGCTTCAAGCGCCCAAACCTCCATCTCACCGAAACGCTGTCCGCCGAATTGGGCTTTACCGCCGAGAGGCTGCTGCGTAACAAGTGAGTAAGGACCTGTAGAACGGGCATGAAGTTTATCATCAACCATGTGCGCCAGTTTGATCATGTACATGATTCCGACTGATACACGGTTGTCGAACGGTTCTCCCGTACGGCCGTCATAAAGAACTGTTTTAGCGTCTCTTGACATGCCTGCTTCTTCAAGTGTTTCCCACACATCTTCTTCACGCGCGCCGTCAAATACAGGTGACGCGATGTGAATGCCGAGGTAGCGGGCAGCCATACCCATGTGAAGTTCTAATACCTGACCGATATTCATACGTGATGGTACACCCAGCGGGTTAAGCATGATATCGATCGGCGTGCCGTCAGGAAGGTAAGGCATATCTTCTTCAGGAAGAATCTTCGAGATAACCCCTTTGTTTCCGTGACGTCCGGCCATTTTATCACCTTCAGAAATCTTACGTTTCTGAACGATATATACGCGTACAAGCTGGTTCACTCCCGGAGGAAGTTCGTCGCCGTCTTCACGGTTGAAGACTTTTACGTCGTGGATAATTCCGCCGCCGCCGTGAGGCACACGGAGAGAAGTATCACGGACTTCACGCGCTTTTTCTCCAAAGATCGCATGCAGAAGGCGTTCTTCAGCCGTAAGCTCAGTTACACCTTTAGGCGTTACTTTACCTACGAGAAGGTCTCCGTCGTTGACTTCCGCACCGATACGGATAATTCCGCGGTCATCAAGATTGCGGAGCGCGTCTTCCCCTACGTTTGGAATATCGCGGGTGATCTCTTCCGGCCCAAGCTTTGTATCACGTGCTTCTGATTCATATTCTTCAATGTGAATAGATGTGTATACATCATCTTTCACAAGGCGTTCACTCATGATGATGGCATCCTCATAGTTGTAACCATCCCATGTCATGAAGCCGACCATTACGTTGCGGCCGAGAGCAAGTTCACCAAGCTCCATTGAAGGTCCGTCAGCAAGGATTTCTCCTTTGACTACTTCATCGCCGACACTGACGATCGGACGCTGGTTGTAGCACGTACCTTGGTTGGAGCGGACAAATTTCAGCAAGCTGTACTTATCCAGGTTGCCTTTTACTTTTTGGCCGTCAATTTCTTCATAGCGGCGCACCCATACGTTTTTCGCTTCCACCCGTTCAACGATACCAGGGTGTTTACAAATAACGGCTGCACCGGAGTCTTTACCGGATACATATTCCATACCCGTTCCGACGATCGGAGCTTCCGGCTGCATCAAAGGCACAGCCTGACGCTGCATGTTCGCTCCCATGAGGGCGCGGTTCGAGTCATCGTTTTCCAAGAACGGAATACATGCTGTCGCAGCAGAAACAACCTGTTTAGGAGATACGTCCATGTAATCCACGCGGTTGCGGGCTACAACGGTGTTTTCCCCTCTGAAACGCGCTACGATGCTGTCATCCAAGAAAGAACCGTCATCGCTCAGCTTAGCATTCGCTTGGGCTACGACATAGTTATCCTCTTCATCAGCAGTCAGGTAGTCGATTCTAGGCGTTACTTTTCCTGTTTCAGGATCAACGCGGCGGTATGGCGTCTCAATGAAACCAAAGCGGTTTACTTTCGCAAATGATGACAATGAGTTGATCAAACCGATGTTCGGGCCCTCAGGCGTTTCAATCGGACACATACGGCCATAGTGAGAGTAGTGAACGTCACGTACTTCCATACCTGCGCGCTCACGTGTCAAACCGCCCGGTCCGAGAGCTGACAGACGGCGTTTGTGCGTCAATTCAGCAAGCGGGTTCGTCTGATCCATGAATTGAGAAAGCTGTGAGCTTCCGAAGAACTCTTTAATAGACGCAATAACAGGTCTGATGTTAATCAGCTGCTGCGGCGTGATTGTATTTGTGTCTTGAATAGACATTCTTTCACGTACGACACGTTCCATCCGGCTTAAACCGATACGGAATTGGTTTTGCAGGAGCTCACCTACAGAACGCAGACGGCGGTTTCCGAGATGGTCGATATCATCAGTGTCGCCCACTCCGTGCAGGAGGTTGAAGAAGTAGCTGATAGAAGAAATAATATCAGCAGGCGTAATGTTTTTAATCGCCTCTTCGATGTAAGCATTGCCGATCACATTGATCGTCTGCTCTCCTTCTGCATCGGTAGGAGCATAGATTTTAATGGATTGAAGCATCACTTCATCCTCGACGACGCCGCCGTTAGGATAAAGTTTTCTGAAGCCGATTCCATTTTCTAAGTATGGCAGTACTTTATCAAGTGTTCTTCTGTCAAGAATCTGCCCTTTTTCAGCGAGAATTTCACCGGTTTCCGGATCCACCAGTGTTTCTGCAAGTCGCTGGTTAAACAGGCGGTTCTTGATATGAAGCTTTTTATTAATTTTATAGCGTCCTACATTCGCAAGGTCGTATCGCTTCGGATCGAAGAAACGGGAATCCAGCAAGCTTTTTGCGTTTTCTACTGTAGGCGGCTCTCCGGGACGAAGGCGCTCATAGATTTCAAGAAGCGCTTTGTCACTGTTTTCAGTGTTGTCCTTATCCAGTGTATTGCGGAGATATTCGTTCTCACCAATGAGATCGAGAATCTCTTGGTCGGAACCGAAGCCGAGAGCACGCAAAAGAACCGTAACCGGCAACTTACGTGTGCGATCAATGCGGACATACACAACATCTTTCGCATCAGTTTCGTATTCTAACCATGCGCCACGGTTTGGAATGACAGTCGCGGTAAAACCTTTTTTACCGTTTTTGTCTACTTTACCACTGAAATATACACTTGGAGACCGAACAAGCTGAGATACGATAACACGTTCTGCACCGTTGATGATAAAAGTACCGGTATCTGTCATAATAGGGAAATCACCCATGAAGACATCCTGGTCTTTTACCTCTCCAGTTTCTTTGTTAATTAAACGAACCTTCACTCTCAGCGGAGCTGAGTAAGTCACATCACGTTCTTTTGACTCTTCAACGGGATACTTAGGATCTCCTAAACTGTAGTCAATGAACTCAAGAGAGAGGTTACCAGTGAAATCCTCAATTGGTGATATGTCTTGAAACATCTCTCTAAGACCCTCATCAAGAAACCACTGATAAGAAGAGGTTTGAATTTCAATGAGATTTGGTAATTCTAACACTTCGCTAATGCGAGCATAGCTTCTGCGCTGGCGGTGTCGTCCATACTGAACTAGTTGACCTGTCAACTGATTCACCCCTCAAATCATGCGTATTATATGTGTAATAAGCATCTCTTACGATAAAGAAATACTTTTACAAGACAAAAGAAAAAAGGGTTTCTAATTAAGAAAACCACATCCAAAAACAAATACCGATTTTATTAGCATTTCCATGTTTGTATAATTTATACATGCACTATGATTATTTCAGCATATCATGCAAAATATATACATTGGCATTTTACAATATTAACATAGCTGAAAATTCAAGTCAAACTTTTTTTGCTTTTATGATATAATAGCCTTTCTTTTTTTGAACCACAGAAACTTCGTCAAAAAGCTCCTTCAGTTTTTCAATGGCAGAAGGCCCGCCCTGTTTTTTCTGTATAACGATCCACAATTCACCTGAAGCCCTTAAATGCTCAGCGCTTTTTTCAAAAATGGCATGGACAACTTTTTTTCCGGCGCGGATTGGGGGGTTTGTAATAATAGAAGCAAATGTTTGAGCAGAATCAATATTTGAAAATAAATCACTCTGATAAATCCGAACGTTTTTTATTCCGTTTTTTTCTGCATTTTCATTTGACAGCTCTACGGCTCTTCCATTCACGTCAATCATGTGCACGGTCCGGTCTGTAAATGCACCGGCGAGTGACAGACCGATCGGGCCGTAACCGCAGCCTGCATCCAGGAAGTCACCATCAATCTCCGGCTCTTCAAACGCTTCAATTAAGACACGCGAACCGAAATCAACTTCCTTTTTCGAGAAAACGCCGCTGTCACTTGTGAATGTATAAGATCTGTTCCGCAGTGTAAATGACCATGTCTGTTTATCGCTTTTAACTGAAGGTTTTTCTGAATAATAGTGTTCACTCATTATTAGAACCTCCTTTTATAATGGCACTTAAAGAAAAGCAAAGAAAAAGCCCGCCTCATAAAAGCGAGCTTCCCCTACAGGCAAGTGAAGATTACTTAACTTCTACAGAAGCGCCAACTTCTTCAAGTTTAGCTTTAAGCTCTTCAGCTTCTTCTTTCGCAATACCTTCTTTAAGTGGTTTTGGAGTGTTGTCAACAAGTTCTTTAGCTTCTTTCAAGCCAAGACCAGTGATTTCACGAACAACTTTGATAACTTTGATTTTCTGAGAACCTGCACCAGCAAGGATAAGGTCGAATTCGCTTTGCTCTTCAGCAGCGCCGCCAGCAGCAGCTCCGCCAGCTACAGCTACAGGAGCAGCAGCAGTTACGCCAAATTCTTCTTCGATTGCTTTTACTAGGTCGTTCAATTCAAGTACAGTTGCTTCTTTAACGGAAGCAATGATTTCTTCGATATTTAAAGCCATTTGAAATTCCTCCATTTGTTTTATTTTAGGGTAAAATCAGATTAAGCGCCTTGTTCTTCCTTTTGTTCTGCAACTGCTTTAGCTGCAAGTGCAAGGTTGCGAACTGGAGCTTGAAGTACGCTAAGCAACATAGAAAGTAAGCCATCGCGTGAAGGAAGTTCAGCAAGAGCTTTCACTTCTTCAACAGAAGATACTTTTCCTTCGATAACGCCCGCTTTGATTTCCAGAGCTTCGTGATTCTTCGCGAACTCGTTAAGAACTTTTGCCGGAGCGACAACATCTTCAGTACTGAATGCGATCGCATTCGGTCCAGTTAAGACATCATTCAAACCATCAAGTTCAGCTTGTTCAACCGCACGGCGAGTCATTGTGTTTTTGTACACTTTGAACTCTACGTTAGCTTCGCGAAGCTGTTTACGGAGTTCAGTTACTTCAGAAACGTTAAGTCCGCGGTAGTCAACGATGATCGTTGATTTGCTTTCTTTCAGCTTAGAAGCAATCTCTTCAACAACAACTTTTTTTGTATCAATTGCGCTGCTCATGGTTACACCTCCTGTAGATTTTGTGTAACACTTATACCGCTAGGTGATCACGACTGTGACGACGATTTCATATAAAAAGCCTCCATGTGGACATGGAGGCTGTATATACAAGCATACGTAACGTAATAGCTGTGATATATATACACCTCGGCAGGATATTAAGCCTCAACGGCCCCTGCTGTCTACGGTATAAATGACATATTATATTTTACAACATTTTGAATCATATCAGAATGCTGATCTAAAGTCAAATATTATTTTACGTTGAAAGTAGAAGCGTCTACTTTGACACCAGGGCCCATAGTAGAAGTAACGGCAACGTTTTTCACGTAAACACCTTTAGCCGCAGCCGGTTTTGCTTTCAGGATTGTATCATACATTGTTGTGAAGTTCTCAACAAGTTTTTCATCCTCGAAAGAAACTTTTCCGATCGGAACATGGATGTTACCAGCTTTGTCAACGCGGTATTCTACTTTACCAGCTTTGATTTCGCCGATTGCTTTTTCTACTTCGAATGTAACAGTTCCTGTTTTAGGGTTTGGCATAAGACCTTTTGGTCCAAGCACACGGCCGATTTTACCGACTTCACCCATCATGTCAGGAGTCGCAACGATTACATCGAATTCGAACCAGCCTTGCTGGATTTTCGCGATGTAATCAGAATCGCCAACGTAGTCTGCACCGGCAGCTTCAGCTTCTTTTGCTTTTTCGCCTTTAGCGAATACAAGCACGCGCTGAGTTTTACCAGTTCCGTTAGGAAGTACAACTGCACCGCGGATTTGCTGATCGTTTTTACGAGGGTCAACCCCTAAACGAAAAGCAACTTCAACTGTAGCGTCGAATTTAGCTGTGTTTGTTTTTTTAGTAAGCGCCACTGCTTCAGCGACGTCGTAAGCTTTCGCACGGTCTACAAGCTTCGCAGCTTCAACGTACTTTTTACCTTTTTTAGCCATTTTAAAATTTCCTCCTTATGTGGTTATAGCGGAATAACCTCCCACGAATAAGGGTTGCGAACTTGTGAAAACTCGCAACCCGACAAGAAACAAATTAATCCTCGATAACGATACCCATACTGCGGGCAGTACCTTCAACCATGCGCATTGCCGCTTCAACGTCTGCTGCGTTTAAGTCAGGCATTTTCGTTTCAGCGATTTCGCGAACCTTATCGCGCTTAACGGTTGCCACTTTATTACGGTTTGGTTCACCAGAACCAGACTCAATTCCAGCTGCTTTTTTAAGCAATACTGCAGCAGGCGGAGTTTTTGTAATAAATGTAAATGAACGGTCTTCGTAAACCGAAATTTCAACAGGAATGATTAAACCAGCTTGGTCAGCTGTACGAGCGTTAAACTCCTTACAGAATCCCATGATATTTACACCGGCTTGACCTAGTGCAGGTCCAACTGGCGGCGCTGGGTTAGCTTTTCCAGCAGGAATTTGCAATTTTACAACTTTTACTACTTTTTTAGCCACGAGACACACCTCCTTAAGTCCGTGATGTGGTAATAGGGTAAACCCTCCCACTCAAGGTTTCATTCTTTATATGAATGACGAAATATCAAGCTAGCTGCCTTGGATTAGTCCAAGACGTACCTTTGCTATATTATCATTAATATATAGCAATTTCAAGTTTTTTCACATTACAATTTGTCGATCTGGGTAAATTCCAGTTCAACCGGCGTTTCACGGCCGAACATGTTAACGAATACTTTCACTTTGCTCTTATCATAATCAATCTCTTCAATTGATCCTGTAAAGTTGGCGAAAGGTCCGTCTATGACTTTGACTGTCTCATTCAATTCAAAATCAATGTCGGTTTTCCGCTCATCCATGCCCATGCGTTTTAAGATGGTTTCCGCTTCGCCAGGAAGAAGCGGAGTCGGCTTTGAGCCTGAACCGGCTGATCCGACGAATCCGGTAACGCCCGGCGTGTTGCGGACCACATACCAGGAATCATCAGTCATGACGATTTCAACAAGCACATAACCCGGGAACACTTTCTTTTTGACTACTTTTTTCTTGCCGTTTTTAATATCAGTCTCTTCTTCTTCAGGGACGACAACGCGGAAAATTTTATCCTGCATTCCCATTGATTCCACACGTTTTTCAAGGTTTGCTTTTACTTTGTTTTCATAACCGGAATACGTATGAACAACATACCAATTCTTTTCCATTCTATCAGGACTCTGCAGTCCTTCCCTCCCCGCATTTAAAAATGAAGTGTAAAACAAAAAATAGGCTCAGGGCCTATGAATCCTTTTTTCAACAACACAATAAAAAACCCGCTGAACGGGTTTTGGCAAACGATATTATGATCTATTATAGCACGTATTGCTGATCATTATTCAACTATTAAACGAATTAATTGAGAAATTCCTGTATCAAGGAGGGCAAAAAAGATAACAAAAAAGATAACCGTTGAAATCACCGTGATCGTATAGCGCGTTAACTCTTTGCCTTTAGGCCAGCTAACCTTTTTCATTTCTTTCCCAACATCTTTAAAGAAACTCATCATGCGCATGTAAAAGACCTCCACAATTTAAAAAGCGAACACTATTTTGTTTCTAAATGAGCTGTATGTGAATTGCAAGTGCTGCAGTACTTCTTAACTTCTAACCGCTCAGCCGCTGATGCAGAGCTTTTCATTGTCGTATAATTACGATTTCCGCATGTTTTGCATGCCAGCGTAATCTTTTTTCTCATGTCGTTACACCTTTTCCTAAACATTCATTTATCTTAATAAAATAGCACAGTCAGAAAAATTCTGTCAATATGACACAGAAACCTGCTACAGGCTGATCTCTCTTATTTCTAAATACTTTTCAAGCTTGCGCTTCACGCGCTGCAGGGCATTATCGATTGATTTTACGTGTCGGTTTAAGTCATCTGAAATCTCTTGGTAACTTCTTCCGTCCAAATACAGAACAAGCACCTTTCTCTCCAGATCGCTCAGCAGTTCTCCCATTTTCATTTCGATATCATCAAATTCTTCCTGATTAATAATCATCTCTTCAGGATTTAACGTTTTAGCGCCTGAAATGACATCAAGCAGTGTTCTGTCAGATTCTTCATCAAAAATAGGTTTGTCTAAAGAAACATAGGAATTTAAAGGAATGTGTTTCTGACGGGTAGCTGTCTTTATTGCGGTAATAATCTGGCGGGTAATGCATAATTCTGCAAAAGCTTTAAATGAAGTGAGCTTGTCCTCTCTAAAGTCTCGGATAGACTTATATAAGCCTATCATCCCTTCCTGTACAATATCTTCTCTGTCGGCCCCTATTAAAAAATAAGACCTTGCTTTCGCCCGTACAAAATTACGGTACTTCGTAATCAAGTAATCTAACGCATCACTATCCCCAACATGAACCTTTTCAATGACCTGCTCGTCCTCCAACTGGCAAAATTGCACTTTGTTGAACTTTCCCTTGCTGTTCTGTAGATTCACTGCGATCCCCCCGGCGCACGTAGATAGAAATATTATACATTAATGGGCGAAAAAGCGTCAACCTAATCCAGACCGCCTCGGCGCCACTTTTCAAACGTTTTCAAAACCTCTTCGGACAGCTCGATTTTACCCGGTGGTTTTTCAGAAGTGATCTTTGAAACCCGCCTTTGAATCCGGCGTTCTATCGTATCCACTTCCCTCAGGAGCTCCCGGGCGGATTTGCGGAGAGCCCCTTGTCCGAAAATCGCCCACTGCTCCGTATAATCGGAAGTTGCGACATGAATCTGTGTCGCAATATTGTTTAGCGCCTGGGCAAGCTTCTCGATCCGCTCATCCGCCGTCTCATTCTCCCGTGTGAAAATCACTTCGACTCTGTGATTCGTTTGTTTTTTCTCTATGCCTTTTACCAGGTGTGCGTCAAACACCACAATGACTCTGATTCCCGTGTAGGACTGATATTCCGCCATCTTCTGGATCAGTACATCTCTCGCTTCTTCAAAACTGTTCGCTTTTAAATCCTTTAGCTGCGGCCAAGCTCCAATCATGTTGTATCCGTCTACTAACAGGATGTCCATCTGTCTTCATTCCCCTAAAGGATTGCGCTTCCGGTAGACTTCATACATGAGAAGGCCGGCCGCTACCGACGCATTCAGAGACGTGACTTTTCCGGCCATCGGAAGCTTAATGAGAAAATCACATTTCTCTTTCACAAGCCGCCCCATTCCTCTGCCTTCGCTTCCGATAACGAGCGCCAAAGGCATCTTGCCGTCCATAGAGCGGTAGTCTTCCCGGGCGGATGCATCCGTTCCGACGACCCAAATCCCCCGCTCCTTCATTTCATCAAGTGTCCGGGCAAGGTTGGTCACCTTCACGACGGGAATGTGTTCAATCGCACCGGTCGAAGCTTTTGCGACCGTCGAAGTCAGTCCGACCGCTCTGCGTTTCGGAATCACGATGCCGTGTGCACCGACAGCGTCAGCCGTTCTCATGATGGAACCGAGATTATGAGGGTCTTCCAGCTCGTCCAGTATGAGAAAGAAAGGCTGTTCGTTTCTCTCTTCCGCTCTTTTATATAATTCGTCTAATTGTGCATATTCATATGCCGCCACCTGGGCGACAACACCCTGATGCTGCCCCTCCACCATCTGATCGAGTTTTTTCCTCGGTACAAATTGAATGGTGACGCCGCGCTTTTTAGCAAGCTCCATAACTTGCTGCGCCTGTCCTTTTACTGTGTTTTCCGCCATCCATAACTTATACAGCTTGCGATCTGACTTTAACGTCTCAATCACAGCGTTTTTTCCTATGACGTAATCATGTTGCTGACTCATTTGTTTTCCTCCCTGACGTCCCGACTTGTATAGCCTCAGCAATCAGCTGATTCAGTCTTTCTTCTCTTTTCTCAAGAAAAAGGTATCCGAGTAAAGCCTCAAAAGCTGTACTATGGCGGTACGTCTGTACATCTGTGTTTTTAGGCGTCGTCCCTGATTTCGCGTTTCTGCCTCTTCTCAGCACGGCTTCCTCTTCCTCCGTGAAAAAGGATTCGTCCTGAAGGCGGAACAATATGTCTGCCTGTGATTTTGCCGATACAATCCGGCTCGCCTTCTTATGAAGGTCATTCGGTTTCGTAAAGCCCTGCTTAAGCAGGTGATGCCGGACGTATATTTCAAAAATGGCATCACCCATATAAGCAAGCGCAAGACCGTTTAACTGCTTTGAATCTTTGATTTGTTCAAATTGAAGCATCCGCTTACTCTCCCCGCTTCCAGCGAGTTCCCTGGGCCGTATCTTCAAGAATGATATTCATGCTTTTCAGCTGATCGCGAATCTGGTCTGACAAAGCAAAATCGCGATTGCGGCGGGCTTCATTTCTCTTCTCAATCAACTCTTCAATCTCTTCGTCGACAAGCTCTTCTTCGCCGAGCGTAAGTCCGAGAACAGATCCGATTCTGTCAAACATGCTGATAAAGGCTTTAATGACGTGATCCGCCGTATTGTCTTCCTGCATGTAGTAATTGGCGAGCTTCGCCAGATCAAACCAAACGGAAATCGCATTCGCCGTATTAAAATCATCATCCATTGCTTCTTCAAACGCAGTGCGGTGCTCTTCAATTTTAGCGAGCCATTCCTCATCATTGTCAGTCAGATTCGTGCTGCTAATCAAACGATGGTTTAAATTACTGTAGGCCGTCTTCAGGCGGTTAAACGCGTTTTTTGTTTTCTCAAGCAGCTCTTCCGAATAGTTGATCGGGTGGCGGTAATGAACGGACAGCATGAAAAATCTCAAAAGCTGCGGGTCATATTGCTTAATGATATCGTGCACCAAAACAAAGTTGCCGAGAGATTTTGACATTTTCTCATTATCGATATTGATATATCCGTTGTGAAGCCAGTATTTTGCGAATGTCTTGCCTGTTAATGCTTCAGATTGGGCGATTTCGTTTTCATGGTGCGGGAATGTCAGGTCCTGACCGCCGGCATGAATATCGATTTCGTCACCCAAATACTTTTTCACCATTGCGGAGCATTCAATATGCCAGCCCGGGCGGCCTTTTCCCCAAGGGCTATCCCATGAAATTTCTCCGTCCTTAGCAGCTTTCCAAAGAGCAAAGTCCAGCGCATCCTCTTTCTTCTCGCCGACACGGATACGCGCGCCTGATCTGAGTTCATCAATTGATTGCTGAGATAGCTTGCCGTAGCCTTCGAAGGCCCTTGTTTTGAAATAGACGTCGCCTTCTGATTCATAAGCGTAGCCTTTTTTAATCAGCTCGCTGACAAATTCAATAATGGCGTCCATGTTTTCCATGACCCGGGGATGAAGATCCGCTTTCCGGCATCCGAGGGCGCCCACGTCTTCAAAATACGCTTTAATGAACCGCTCAGAAACGGTCGGGACGTCCTCGCCGAGCTCGTTGGCCGCCTTAATCAGTTTGTCGTCAACATCGGTGAAATTCGATACGTATTGAACATCGTATCCTTTATACTCCAAATAGTTGCGTACGGTATCATACACAATCGCCGGACGGGCGTTTCCGATATGAATATAGTTGTATACAGTCGGTCCGCACACGTACATTTTTACTTTGCCTTCCTCAAGAGGAACGAATGTTTCCTTTTTCCGTGTCAATGTATTATAAAGTGTAATGGTCATTTTTGGTTGATCCTTTCTTTTTTATCTTCCAGTTCAGCCTGCAGTTCAAAAATCTGCTGCTCCAATGCTCTAAACCGGTCAGCAACCGGATCGGGCAAGTCTTGGTGATTGAGATCGCGTTTGATTTTTCTTCCGTTCCGAATGACGACTTTCCCCGGTATGCCGACAACGGTCGAAAAGTCGGGAACATCACGAAGCACAACGGAGCCGGCCCCTACTTTAGAACCCTGCCCGACCGTAATAGAGCCGAGCACCTTCGCTCCGGTTGCAATTAAAGCATCATCTTTTATGGTCGGATGCCGCTTCCCCTTTTCTTTTCCCGTTCCCCCGAGAGTGACACCTTGGAATACCGTCACGTTATTGCCGATTTCACATGTTTCCCCTATGACGACCCCCATACCGTGGTCAATGAAAAACCTTCTCCCGATGGTCGCGCCGGGATGGATTTCAATTCCGGTAAAGAAACGGGCAATCTGTGATATCAGGCGCGCCAGGAAGAAAAATCTCCGTTTATATAAAGCATGTGCAATCCGATGCGCCCATATAGCATGTAAACCAGAATAAGTTAAAACAACTTCGAAATAGCTTCTTGCTGCCGGATCTTGATCGAACACTGTATCTATGTCTTCTTTTAGCATTTTAAAAAACACATGCTTCCCCCCATTCTCTCCCCGCTCCAGTCTGTTTTTCCGCCTATAAAAAAAGCGCCTCTGCATGTAAACATGACAGAGACGCTTTTACCGCGCGGTTCCACTCTGTTTGAAAAACAAGTCACTGTTTTCCCAACTTAAAAGCCGGTAACGGCGGCGGCCGCCTTTAAATACTGATTTCCGCAGAAATGTTCTTCAAAGGTCTTAAGGGCGCACTTCTAAAACATGACGCATGAATCTCTCTCAGCCGATGAAGATTCTTTCTGTAATGGTCATTGTTTTATACTCTTCCCTGTCAACAATCGTATATTTAAATGCTTTTCAGGCGTCTTACGGCTGTTTCTCTGCCGATCAGCTCAATGGCCTGCGGAAGCTCCGGACCGTGTGTCTGACCGGTAACCGCTACACGAATCGGCATGAACAGCTTTTTGCCTTTATGGCCTGTTTCTTTCTGAACAGCCTTGATTGAGGCTTTGATCAGCTCAGGCGTAAATTCTTCAAGCTCTTCAAGCTTCGCAGCAAATACGCTGAGCACTTCAGGCACCTGTTCTTCTTCCAGAACGGCTTTTGCCTCTTGATTATACTCGATCTCATCTTTAAAGAACAAATCAGTCAGCTCGACAATTTCAGCGCCGTAGCTCAATTGCTCATGGTAAAGAGAGATTAATTTACGAACCCATTCCTGCTCTTCGGCAGAAAGCTCAGTGCCGACTTTACCTGCTTTTTGCAGGTGCGGCAGGGTCAGCTCAACAACTTGATCAAGATCCAGCGCTTTGACGTATTGGTTGTTGACCCATTTCAGTTTATGCATATCAAACAGAGCCGGTGACTTAGACAAACGATTTACATCAAAAATGTCAATGAATTGTTCTCTTGTGAAAAGCTCTTCTTCACCGACGGGAGACCAGCCGAGAAGTCCGATAAAGTTAAACAGCGCTTCAGGCAGGTAACCCAGCTCATCATACTGCTCAATAAACTGGATAATTGATTCATCACGTTTACTTAATTTTTTGCGGCTTTCGTTCACGATAAGCGTCATATGTCCGAAGACAGGAACATCCCAGCCGAATGCCTGGAAAATCATGATCTGTTTCGGTGTATTTGAAATGTGATCCTCACCGCGGAGCACGTGCGTCATTTTCATTAGGTAATCGTCAATCGCGACGGCAAAGTTATACGTCGGTGTTCCGTCTTTTTTGACGATGACAAAGTCGCCGATGCCGTCTGATTCAAAAGAAATCTCGCCTTTTACGATATCGTTAAATGCGATGATTTTCCCTTCCGGCACGCGGAAACGGATGCTCGGCTGTCTGCCTTCGGCTAAAAACTGCTCCTGCTCTTTTTGAGTCAGGTTTCTGTGTTTGCCGGAATAGCGCGGCATTTCCCCGCGGGCGATTTGCTCTTCACGTTCTTTCTCAAGTTCTTCTTCCGTACAGAAACATTTATAAGCTAGCCCTTTTTCAAGAAGCTCTTCATAGTACTCTTTGTAAATGTCGTTACGCTCAGACTGGCGGTACGGGCCGTATTCTCCGCCGACATCCACACTTTCATCCCAGTCCATGCCGAGCCATTTCAAATAGTTGAGCTGGCTTTGCTCTCCGCCTTCAATATTTCGCTTTTTGTCCGTATCCTCAATCCGGATAATAAACTTTCCGCCTTGGCTGCGGGCAAATAAATAGTTAAAAAGCGCCGTTCTGGCGTTACCGATATGCAAATGTCCGGTCGGACTCGGTGCATAACGAACGCGTACTTCATTTCCCATGTTCAAATACTTCCTTTCATCTCGTCTGTAGCCTCTAGCCGAATATATGTATCTATTCTACCACCAAATAGACCGGGCATCAAAACAATGATCAGGCTTTTTGGATCAGAACGGTTGCCTGAGCGGCAATTCCTTCGGCTCTTCCGGTAAACCCGAGCTTTTCTGTCGTCGTTGCTTTTACGTTTACTTGAGAAACGTCCGCCTCAAGGCCTTCCGCTATCCGTTTTCTCATAGCATCAATATGCGGCGCCATTTTCGGCTTTTGCGCAATAATCGTGCAGTCTATATTTCCGAGTACGTATCCTTTTTCTTTAACAATGTTCCAAACATGCTGAAGCAGCTTAAAAGAATCCGCATCTTTGAATTCCGGATCAGTATCCGGGAAATGCTTGCCGATATCTCCTTCACCTGCCGCTCCGAGACACGCGTCTGCGACTGTATGCAGCAATACATCAGCATCTGAATGTCCGAGCAGCCCCTTTTCATAAGGAATTTCAATTCCGCCGATGATGAGAGGACGGCCTTCCGTTAATTGATGCACATCAAATCCTTGTCCGATTCTAAACATTATGATTCCCACTTTCCGCTTTCATGATTGCTTCCGCGGATATCAGATCATCCGGCGTTGTCAGCTTAATATTGGTATAGCTGCCTTCAACGATACTCACCTGATATCCATCAAGACGCTCGACGAGGCTGGCGTCATCCGTCCCTAAGAAGCCTTTGTTTTCCGCTTCCATATGCGCCGTCTTCAATAAAGAAAGACGAAAAGCCTGCGGCGTTTGAACGGCCCACAAGCTTGAACGATCAAAGGTCTCCGCAACCCGGGAGCCTTCCGCCCGTTTTATCGTGTCTTTCACAGGAACAGCCAGGACAGCCGCTCCCGCCTCCTCTGCTGTTTCAACGAGCTTATCGATATGCTGATGTGTGACAAACGGGCGCGCTCCGTCATGAACAAGGACGACCGATTCCTTATCAATCACTTTCAGTCCTTCGTATACACTGTGCTGACGCTCCGCACCTCCGGTAACAAGCTCAATTTCCGTCTGAATCGGAAATTGGGCCAGCAGCTGGCGAAAATCTTCCCGTTCACTCTCGTTTATCACCAGGATTATTTTCTGACAGGGTGCGTGGCTTTCAAAAACCCGCAGTGTGTGTATAATAACAGGCGCACCTTTTAAGCTGATGAACAGCTTATTTTTCCCGGCCTTCATCCGTTTTCCTTGTCCGGCAGCCGGAATAACGACAACATACTCCATATGAACTCCCTCTTAAAGAGCTTTCTCAAGCAGCTTGGGCTTGGCAAAAATCATTCGTCCCGCCGCTGTCTGCAGTACGCTGGTTACGAGCACATCAATATGTTTCCCTATATAATTGCGGCCTTCTTCCACAACAATCATCGTCCCGTCATCCAAGTAAGCCACACCTTGATTATGCTCTTTCCCATCCTTAATCACCTGCACATTCATCTCTTCGCCCGGAAGCACAACCGGCTTCACCGCGTTTGCAAGGTCATTAATATTCAGTACCGCAACCTTCTGAAGCTCACATACTTTATTTAAATTAAAATCATTCGTCACAACGACGCCGGATGTCAGCTTCGCAAGTTTGACAAGCTTGCTGTCAACCTCCTGAATGTCTTCGAAGTCGCCTTCATAAATTTCAACCGTAATATCCAGTTCCTTTTGAATGCGATTCAAGATATCCAGTCCGCGGCGTCCTCTGTTACGTTTTAAAACATCTGAAGAATCAGCGATATGCTGTAATTCCTCCAGCACAAATTGAGGAATGACAATGACGCCTTCTAAAAAGCCCGTCTGACAAATATCTGCAATTCTCCCATCAATAATAACACTTGTATCCAAGATTTTCAGCCTTTTATCCTGTTCCTCCTGCTCCTCATCAGCACTTCCCTTTTTCTTCTGCATTCTTGCAGAAATGGAGAAAAGACTGATCAGTTCATCCTTTTTCTTAAATCCGACTTGGAAGCCCAGGTAACCGAGAAAGAAAGCCAGAAAGACCGGAATGATGGTGCTGAATATACGGTACGGAATATTGTCCAGCGGAATCACGTTTACAATGAGATATGCGATGATAAGTCCAAAAACCAATCCGAGACTCCCGAATAACAGATCCGGCACCGGAGCTCTCAGCAAAGAATCTTCAATCCATTTTACCCAATTAATCACATATTCTGTCGTCCATATACTGATGAGAAAAAAGATAATAGCACCAATTGCAGCAGACGTATATGCGTTTGTTATTAAAGGTATGTCCTGTATATTTGACAGCACAAACAATTCAGGTATTAAAAAGATACCGACAACGCCGCCCACAATAATGAAGAACGCCTGAACTATTCGTTTTAACATACCTCCACCTCCTTTTAAGTAGCATTTTTTCAGCAGACTGTCAGAGCCTACAAATTCAGAATAAACAAAAACTAACAATAATATACCCGGATTCCGACAGGTTTAAGCGATTCTTAAAGCTGTCTATCTATATAGTGTTTTTCCTGAAGGCGTTTTAAGCCTTTTTTGATTTTTTGGGCGCGCACTTCTCCGATACCCTCGACATCATCAAGCTCTTCCACAGTGGCTTCCGTTATGCTTGGCAAAAATCCGAACGCCTCAACCACATTTTCAACAATCGGCATCGGCAGACGCGGAATTTTGTTCAGCAGCCTGTATCCTCTCGGGAGCACATAATCATCAAGATTCGTAGAAGCCGGATATCCAAGCAGCTTAAACAGAATGGAATCATCAAGCAGATCATAGCTGGACATATCCTGAAGCTCTTTTAACAGCACGAACGGATCTTTGATTTTTTCTTTGACATAGTCTTTGATGAAAAGTGCCGCCTCTTCTTCCATGTCCGTAATCAGTTCAATCACCTGCAGACGGATTAAGTGGCCTTCCGTTCCGAGTTCTTTAATATACATATTGATTTCATTTTTTATTCGGAGCACCATTTCATACCGATGCATGACGGACAGCACGTCACTGAATGTCACAAGCTCCTCAAACTCTAATGCGTTTAAAGCCGTAATCGTTTTGTCTAAAATGGTTTTATACTTCTCAAGCGTTTGAATGGCCTGATTTGCCTTTGTTAAAATAAATCCTATGTCCTTTAGTGTGTACTTCATGCTGTCCTGATATAACGTAATGACATTTCTGCGCTCAGAAATGGCAATGACGAGACAGCCGGTCTGCTTCGCCACCCGTTCCGCCGTACGGTGCCTCATTCCCGTTTCTGAAGAAGAAATGGTCGCCTCCGGCATAAGCTGCGTATTCGCATAAAGAATTTTCTGGCCGGAATCACTTAAAATAATGGCACCGTCCATTTTGGCCAGCTCGTATAAGTGAGCGGGCGCAAATGATGTATTAATATGAAAACCGCCATCGACGACTTGCTTTACCTTATCATTGTATCCGACAACAATCAGGCCGCCTGTATTTGCCCGAAGTACATTCTCTATCCCGGCTCTGAGCGGGGTGCCCGGTGCAACGAACTGCAGAATTGCAGACAGGTCAAGCTCTTGTTTCGCCCCTTTTTTCTCTTTTTCCATCTATTATGATCCTCCTAATGAAGTACGAAGCGCTTCTGCAACATTTGCTACTCCGACAACCTCAATCCCTTTTGGTATTGTCCACCCGTCTGCATTCGCCTCAGGTATGATCATGCGCTTGAAGCCGAGTTTCGCCGCTTCTTTTACGCGCTGTTCGATTCTTGACACCCTGCGGACTTCTCCTGTCAGACCCACTTCACCGATAAAGCAATCTGCGGGATTCGGCGGTGTATCTCTGAAGCTTGAGGCAATGCTGACGGCTACTGCCAAATCAATCGCCGGTTCATCCAGTTTGACCCCGCCGGCGACCTTTAAATACGCATCTTGATTTTGAAGCAAAAGACCCACCCGCTTCTCAAGCACAGCCATAATTAACGACACCCTGTTGTGGTCAATGCCTGTAGCCATGCGGCGCGGGTTTCCAAAACTGGTCGGTGATATGAGCGCCTGAATTTCAACCAGGATCGGTCTCGTTCCTTCCATTGACGCAACGATACTCGAACCTGATGCCCCGGCAGAACGCTCTTCCAAGAATATTTCAGAAGGGTTCAGCACCTCCGTAAGCCCCTCTTCCCGCATTTCAAAGATGCCCATTTCATTTGTGGAGCCGAAACGGTTTTTTACGGCCCGCAAAATACGGAATGTATGGTGCCGCTCTCCTTCAAAGTATAGAACGGTATCGACCATGTGCTCAAGCAATCTCGGCCCTGCGATCGATCCTTCTTTTGTGACGTGTCCGACGATAAAAATAGGTATGCCGTTTGTTTTCGCGATTTTCATCAATTCGGCCGTACACTCTCTTACTTGTGATACACTGCCGGGAGCTGAGGTTATATCACTTTGGTACACGGTCTGAATGGAGTCTACGACAACAAATGCGGGTTTCATCTCTTGTATAGCAGACGAAATATACTCCATATCGGTTTCAGATAAAACATGTAACATTTGGCTGTTGATTCCAAGTCTGTCGGCACGCAGCTTCGTTTGCTTCACGGATTCTTCCCCTGAAATGTAAAGCACGCTGCCGGCCGTATCTGCTAATTGTGCGGATACTTGGAGAAGGAGCGTTGATTTTCCGATCCCGGGATCGCCGCCGATTAATACTAACGAGCCCTTCACAACGCCGCCGCCAAGCACTCTGTTGAATTCTTCGAGCTTTGTGTGAACGCGGGGTTCTTCCGATGTTTCAATTGATGTAATGGGTGATGGTTTCTGGACGGTTTGAACGGAGTGGGAGAAAGCCGCCCGCCGATTCGCCGGCGCTTTTTTTATGGTTTCTTCCACCATTGTATTCCAAGCCCCGCAGCCCGGGCACTTTCCCATCCATTTTGCGGATTCATAACCGCATGAGTGGCAGATGAATTTTGTTTTTGATTTAGCCATATATGTTGTAAGACCTCTTCCTTATCGAATATTTCTCTATATAACAAAGTGAGGCATACACTCGCTTACGTATGCCTCATGTTTGTCACTATATTAGTTCGTTTTAGCAGTTGTTTTTACGACAAATTCGCCGTCCTCAACATCAAGAACAATGTGCTGGCCTTTATCAATATTGCCTCTGAGGAGTTCTTCTGATAATCGGTCCTCCACATGCTTTTGAATCGCTCTTCTTAACGGACGTGCGCCGTATTCCAAATCGACGCCCTCTTCTGCTACTTTTGCTTTTGCAGCATCCGTCAGCTCGATAGAGAGATCTTGTTCTTTCAGACGTTTTGTTAACTGATCAGACATAAGCGACACGATGTCTGTAAGATGTTTTTTCTCAAGGGAGTGGAAGACGATAATTTCGTCAATCCGGTTGATAAACTCAGGCCTGAAGGCACGCTTCAGCTCTCCCATGACTTTGTCTTTCATGTCTTTATGGTTTTGTGATTCATCCTGCACATTGAAGCCCACATATTTGTTGCGTTTCAGCTCGCTCGCTCCGACGTTTGACGTCATAATCAGGATCGTGTTGCGGAAATCCACAGTGCGTCCTTTTGAATCAGTCAAGCGTCCGTCTTCAAGCACTTGCAGGAGAATGTTAAACACATCAGGGTGCGCTTTTTCAATTTCATCAAGCAATACGACAGAGTATGGTTTTCTTCTCACTTTTTCTGTCAGCTGGCCGCCTTCATCATAGCCGACATATCCCGGAGGAGAACCGACAAGACGTGAAGTCGAGTGTTTCTCCATGTATTCGGACATATCCACTCTGATCATCGCTTCCTCATCACCGAAAATGGATTCCGCCAGCGCTCGTGCCAGCTCTGTCTTCCCAACGCCTGTAGGGCCTAAGAAGATGAATGAACCAATCGGGCGTTTCGGGTCCTTCAGACCGGCTCTTGCACGTCTGACAGCCTTTGCAACGGCTACAACAGCTTCATCCTGGCCGATGACGCGGGAGTGCAGAATGCTTTCCATATTGAGAAGCTTATCTGTCTCCGTTTGGGCAATTTTAGATACGGGCACCCCGGTCCAGCTGGATACAACCATCGCAATATCCTCTACAGAAACTTCGGAGTTCTCCTGGCCTTGTTTTTCTTTCCACGTTTTTTTCGTGTCTTCCACCTGTTCTCTCAGGCGCTGCTCCGTATCACGAAGGGAAGCCGCTTTTTCAAACTCCTGGCTCTGAACGGCAGCGTCTTTTTCCTTGCGAACTTCATCGAGTTTCTGCTCCAGCTCTTTTAAGTTCGGAGGCGTTGTGAAAGAACGGAGACGCACTTTTGAACCGGCTTCATCAATTAAATCGATCGCTTTATCCGGAAGGAAGCGGTCAGAAATATAACGGTCGGACAATTTTACCGCCGCTTCAATCGCTTCATCGGTAATGGATACGCGGTGATGCGCTTCATAGCGGTCACGGAGCCCTTTTAAAATTTGAATGCTTTCATCGGCTGACGGCTGATCCACCTGAATCGGCTGGAAACGGCGCTCCAGAGCCGCGTCTTTTTCGATATATTTACGGTATTCATCAAGCGTTGTCGCACCGATGCATTGAAGCTCTCCGCGGGCCAGTGAAGGTTTTAAGATATTCGATGCGTCAATCGCACCTTCTGCTCCCCCCGCTCCGATCAGTGTATGCAGTTCGTCAATGAATAAAATAATATTGCCGGCCTGACGTATTTCATCCATTACTTTTTTCAAACGGTCTTCAAATTCTCCGCGGTATTTCGTACCGGCTACAACCGTACCCATGTCTAATGTCATTACGCGTTTATCACGTAAAATTTCCGGCACTTCATTATTGATGATCTGCTGTGCGAGGCCTTCAGCAATCGCAGTTTTACCTACACCCGGTTCTCCGATAAGAACGGGGTTATTCTTCGTTCTGCGGCTTAATACCTCAATAACACGCTGAATTTCTTTGCTTCGGCCGATAACCGGATCAAGACTGTCTTCCTTCGCAATCGCAGTTAAATCACGCGCCAGACTGTCCAGTGTCGGCGTGTTTGCATTGCTGTTCGTACCGGATGCAGAAGATCCCGTCTCATTGCTTCCCAGAAGCTGCAGCACCTGCTGTCTCGCCTTATTCAAGCTGACACCGAGATTATTCAGAACTCTCGCGGCCACGCCTTCTCCTTCACGAATCAGTCCGAGAAGTATGTGTTCTGTTCCCACATAAGAATGTCCTAGCTTTCTGGCTTCATCCATGCTGAGCTCAATGACTTTTTTTGCTCTTGGCGTATAATGAATCGTTTGAGACATTTCCTGTCCCCGTCCGATTAAGCTCTCCACTTCTTTCTGAATTTTATCCGAACCGAGTCCGAGTGCTTGGAGTGCTTTAGCTGCAATCCCTTCTCCTTCACGAACCAGACCTAATAAGATATGTTCAGTTCCAATATTGTTATGGCCTAAGCGCAGTGCTTCTTCCTGTGCCAGTGCCAATACCTTTTGAGCTCGCTCTGTAAACCTTCCAAACATCATATCGAATCATCCTCCTGTCTATTTGCACTCATTTCTAAATGCAGCCTTTCCCTGATAAGAGCCGCTCTTCTCGCGTCTCTTTCGTTCGGCCGTAATGCACCGCCCGAATATTGTTGGAGAAAACCCGGCTGTGTCAAAATCATCAGTTCATTAAGTATATTGCTTGATAGCCCTTTGATGATCCCCAGGTCTATCCCCAGCCGAACGTCAGAAAGGCATTTCGCCGTTTCCTTTGATTCAATCATACGGCAGTTGGATAAAACACCGTAAGATCTGAATACCCGGTCCTCCAATTCAATTTTCGAGGTTTGGTAAAGCGCTTCTCGGGCTGAACGTTCCTGCTCAATCAGCTGGGCAGCCACACTGTTTAAATCATCTACAATGTCCTGTTCTGATTTTCCGAGTGTGATTTGATTTGAAATTTGAAAGATATTTCCTAATGCTTCGCTGCCTTCACCGTAAATTCCTCTAACAACTAAGCCTAATTGGTTAATTGCCGGTATAATTCGATTCATTTGCCTAGTTAATACAAGGCCCGGCAAATGCATCATGACTGAAGCCCTTAGTCCCGTCCCTACATTTGTAGGACAGCTTGTTAAGTACCCTCTCTTCTCTCCAAAGGCGTAATCCACTTTCTCCTCAATCCAGTCATCAACCTGGTTTGCCGCTTTTATGGCGTTGAGAAGCTGGAAGCCGGGGAAGAGGCATTGAATTCTGATATGATCTTCTTCATTTAACATAATGCTGACTTCTTCATTTTCAGAAAGCAGACAGCCGCCAAAAGGAGATTCCGTTAAATTCGGGCTGATGAGATGTTTCTCCATCAGCACCCGTTTTTCCAAAGGCTGAGCTTCACTCATTCTGATTAAATGAAATTGACCGATATCAGGCAGTTCTTTTCCTGAAAAATGATCTTCGAATTGCTGAATGATGGATGAGGCTTCTTCATTCGTATACCTGGCAGGAAACTTTATATTTTCAAAGTTTCGGGCCAACCGTATACGGCTGCTGAGTACAATGTCACTTTCAGGTCCCTCTTGCTTCATCCAATTGCTTAGTGCGTCCTGAATAAAATGCTTGAGCGACATTACCCTTGTTCCCCCTCACTGTCTGTACTTTTTAATTCCTGCTCTAACGATCGGATCTGATCCCTGACCTCCGCTGCCCTTTCAAACTCTTCGTGGTGTATTAAAGATTCAAGTTCTTTTTTTAACATTTCCATTTGCCGTCTTACATGCAGGTTTCCGCCTATTCGTTTTGGAATTTTCCCGGCATGCACCGTATTCCCGCTGTGAACTTTTCGCAAGATCGGCGTAATTTGGCTGTAGAACGTATCGTAACATTCCGCACAGCCGAAACGCCCTGTTTTTCTCAGCTGCTGAAACGTCATACCGCATTTCTTACAAGCTGTCCCTTGCTCTGAATAGCCGAACATTTGAGAACCGGTGTTTTGAAATGAAGACTCCATATTCAGCAGCCCTGATAATAAATTATGAATCGAGAACCCTTGGTTTCCACTTATACTGTATGAATCGCTATTTTCTTTTGCACATTGTTCACAAATATGAACTTCTTGTTTTTCTCCATTAACAACTTTCGTAAAGTGAAAAGTGGCCGGTCTCTCATTGCATTCTTGACAAATCAATCTTTTCACCCGCTTACTTTAGTTTTAAAGATGTGAGCATTGCTTTCATCATTCTGGCTCTTAGTTCATCCCGTTCGGGCAAATCAATATATAGAACTGAACGATCCATTACACTCACCATCATTTTAGCTTCTCTTTCCGAAATAACTCCGTCCTCTAACAGTCTGAGAATAATGTCATCAGAGGCTGCCTGGGACAAGTGGGTATGAATCTGCTGCGAAATAATATTGTTGATGAGGACGACTTCGTTATTCATTTTAATTTTGATAATACGAATATAACCGCCGCCTCCCCGTTTACTTTCAACAATATATCCTCTTTCACTTGTAAACCTGGTGTTGATGACATAATTTATTTGGGAAGGAACACATTGAAATTTATCAGCGATTTCACTGCGTTTGATCTCTAAAATTTCTTTGCCATTTTGATCTAATACTTGTTTCAAGTACTGTTCAATGATGTCAGAAATATTATGTCCCACTCAACCCCCTCCTTTATTGACTTTGACTATATTTGACTTTAATCTTACTATAAGGTGTTTCGCAAAATTTTTCAACTGTATCGCTCTATCTCTATTATTTCCACTTTGCACAAGCATAAAACCTGCTTTTGCAAAAAGGCATATCGTTACGTTTCTCATATTATATAACGTATGCAAAAAAACACAAAAAAGGCAGCTCATG
>NZ_CP089436.1:3886182-3945251 GCF_021228595.1 Bacillus sp. FCW2
GATTCCGCAGGCTTTTCTTTTATTGTACGCCTTTCATCGCCCGTTTAATGACGGGAGACAGAAGAATCAAAATAATACCGAGAATGATCGAAACAAGACCGATTGAGCCGAAGTAGGCCGCTTCAGAAATCTTATCAAACAAACCGACTACTTTTGCGTTCAGGGCTTGACCGCAGGCGTTTGTTAAAAACCACATGCTCATCGTCTGCGCTGAGAAAGCGGCAGGCGCAAGTTTTGTTGTGACGGATAAACCGACCGGTGAAAGGCAAAGCTCACCAAGCACAACCAAAAGGAAGCTGAGCACAAGCCAAAGCGGGCTCACAAGCTCGCCGCTTCCGCCCATAACCGGAAGCACCATGACTAAAAATGATAATCCGGCAAGGATAATGCCGATCGCGAATTTAATCGGTGTTGAAGGCTGGCGTTTGCCGAGCTTCATCCAGATCCAGGCGAACACCGGCGCGAAAATAACGATGAATAATGGGTTCAGAGACTGGAACCATGAAGACTCAAGATGCATGCCCGCAAAGGAAAGTCTCGTGCGCTGATCCGCATATAAAGCAAGAATCGTCGCGCCCTGCTCCTGAATCGCCCAGAACATTGCCGCTGCAACAAACAGCGGAACATAAGCCGCAAGCCGTGATTTTTCCGTTTTCGTCGCTTTTTTGCTTGTGAACATCACGATAAAGTAAATAACCGGAATGACAATGCCGAGGATACTGACGGTGTCAATCACACGCTGGATCGTCAGCCAGCCGGTTTGGATCAGAACGATGATAACGGCTGCTGCGATGACCACTCCGATTCCCGTGCCGATCACTGATGATTTAGAAATCGGATTCGGTACATTGGAGCCTGCTTTGCCGAGGTATTTCTTTCTCGTAAGAGCGAAAACAATCAGTCCGAGGAACATACCGGCCGCGGCGCATCCGAAGCCTAAGTGGTAGTTGTACTTCTGTCCGAGTGTTCCGACAATTAGCGGCGCAAGCAATCCGCCGAGGTTGATGCCCATGTAAAAGATGCTGAAACCTGAGTCGCGGCGCTCGTCTTCCTTCGTATATAAATCTCCGACAACGCTGGATACGTTTGGTTTAAGCAGGCCGGTTCCGATAATGATCAGAGCCATGCTGGTAAAAAACGCCGCCGTGCTGCCAGGGAAGGCAAGAGCGATGTGCCCGAACATAATTAAAATTCCGCCGTAAAATACGGTGTTTGCCGTGCCGAATACCCGGTCGGCCAGCCATCCGCCGATGACGCTCGACATGTATACGAGAGACCCGTATATGGACATGATGGCAACTGCGGTCGTTTTATCAAAGCCGAGACCGCCATGAGCGACTTCCGTGTATAAATAGTAAAGCAATATGGCTCTCATACCATAGTAGGAGAAACGCTCCCAAAATTCGGTGAAAAACAGTGTGAACAAGCCGCGGGGATGACCGAAAAAGCCTCGTTGCGGCACAGTTTCTGTTATAGAGTCCTTATCAATAGATGCCACCTGAGCCAACCCTTTCTTAAAAAAGTGTATTACAAAAATCATATTCTTATATAATACTTGTGTCAATATAATTTATACTGAATTCAAAAAATTCCAGAATGAAAAGATATTAAAACGTTGAATATAGACGAATTTTCCTAATTCCAATGACTTATTTTGTTATATTATCTGACTAAACTATCTTTATAAACTTTTTTAATAAAATTTAAAGTATGTACAGGCGGAGCGGGATATGGCGGAATAAGATGACAATAAGAGAGGAAGGAGGAGATTATCACTTGCCGAATCGTATATTGGATATAACGGATTGCGGTGTGGCGGCAGACGGAAAAACCGACGTGACGGGCGTCATCAACCAATGCTTGGCCAGAGCCGTAAGCGAAGGCTGTCATACGGTGTTTTTTCCGCCCGGAACGTATAAAATCAACGGCACGCTTGGCGGGGACAGCAGCCAGCCGTTTCGGAACGCCGGGATTAACGTGCCGAGCCATCTCACCATCGTTTTAGATCCGGAATGCACGATTAAAGTGGCGCCGAACAGCTCCTGGGGCTATTCGGCTTTCTATATAGGCAGGCGTGAAAATGTCACCATCACCGGCGGCCGGATCATCGGGGAACGGGATGAACACACGTATACCAATGTCCCTTTGCGGTCGACCCATGAATGGGGGTTTGGAATCTGTATTGAAGGCAGCAGCAATGTGCTGATCGAAAATGTGAAGATTTCCGATTTTACGGGAGACGGCATAATTGTCAGCCCGCTCGGGTTAAAAACAAACAGTGATTACGAAACTTCAGAACAGGTGACCATCCGCCGCTGTGAGATCAGGCAATCGAGGCGGAACAACATTTCAATCACCGGCTGCAATACCGTTACGGTGGAAGAATGCGTGATTGAAGACGCCGGGCAAGGGAACGGAACGGCTCCGAAATTCGGAATCGATATTGAATCGTACGGAGAAGGCGATATTGATTATGAAGAAGCTCTTCACATTACGGTCCGCAACAACTTCTTTTCCGGAAACGCCGCAAGCTCAGTCACCAACTTTAACGGATATAATGTGTTAATTGAAGGAAATCATTCCGATAACACAATCAGCTACGGGTATGGGGCACATACCGTCATTTCGGGGAATGTCTTCTTTCGGTCAGACGGCGGCTCAAGGACCGCAGTCGCCGGACAAGGTGTGTCACAAGGACAGGACAGCAGCAATGCCGTCATTTCCAACAATCTGATTACCGGTTTTTCCACCGGAATAGATGTAAGGGGAAAAAGCGTCCTCGTCACCCATAACAAAATCAATCAATTTGAAAATACGGGCATTTCCGTCTATCAGGCAGAAGATGTGACCGTTGACGGCAATGTCATTGAAAACGGACGTTCCGAAACGAGACGAAGCACGGGGATGCGGGCGACGCTGTCGGAAAACGCCGTCTTTATGAATAACACTCTGAATCAGGTAACGGACGGAATCAGTATGTCGGCCGGCAATATCACCGTAAAACAAAATGTGCTGAAATCGTTCAGCCGGGGCATATGGGTTACAGGCGGAAATGCCGTTATTGAAGGAAATACGCTGATTCCGAATGCGTATCAGGGCGCTGCGGAGTCCTATGCCGTATCTGTGACAAATGACGCCAGGGCTGTCATCAAGGGAAATCTCTTCAAAAGCTACAAAAACTATCCCATTTTCAGTTCAACATCCTCGGGAACCTCTGTCATCAGCAACCGCTTTGAATCATCACCGCTTATCGTTACCGTGTATCTGAACTCAGGCACGCATGAAGTCATAGACAATACGCTTACGATCAACCGAACGGCGGGCAGCCCGATCGGCATCTATCTGAACGGAGCCTCCAATTCCCTCGTGTCGGGCAATACCATCAACAACCTTTCCGCCGCTTCTGCTTCCGCCATCCAAACCAATTCCTCCGTAAGTACTAAAATCATCGGCAACCGCATTATCAAAGGCGTCATTGTGAAACACACGACAGATACGGAAAGCGGAAATATCCTCATCTGAAAACAATCTGCGCCGGAAACATAAAAAGAACACATGAACTCCGAAAGAAGGAGGGATGTGTTCTTTTTTGACACAATACAGCCGTGCGCCTGTCAGGCATCTTTTTTACCTGATTTATATAAAACGATCATTTCTCTGATTAAAAAGAGGGCGAATAAAAACAGCATCAGCCATTCTGAGAAGGTGGTCAATTTAAAAGCGGACAGGTTGTTTTGGACCGCTCCATAGAAACTGAAACCTTGCAGCATATCCATCGTCACTGAAATGATCAGACAGGCAGCAAGCAAAAAAAATGAAACCCCCAATATTTTCATGCGCATCACTCTCCCTTTTTATCCTTTTCGATTACGCAGAACTTATACAGACTTTCCGCCGTGCATAATCTTTTGCCGTACAGGAAGAATATGAAAAAAACGAGGAAAGGTTTTTTGCGATATGCCGCCATTTTTTAAGCAGAAGAAACAAAAAAAAGCCGATCAAAACGACCGTGACAATGAAGGCAGAAAAGAAGCGGACAGCCAGCCGGACAAAGAGCGGGATGAGCCGATCTCCCTCAGCTTAAAGCAAAATATGAAGAAACTGTCTGAGAGGTTCGGCAACAGTGCCGATGTCGTCATCCGCCGGCTGAAAATCGGAAAAGAAGAGCTTCCGGCCGCAATTGTGTATATCGCCGGTTTGGTAGACGAACAGCTTGTCAGCCAATCCCTTCTGGAGGATTTAATCGACATCCCGTCCGTTCAGCCGGAACAAGCGGTCTGCCTGATATACGATAAAACGCTTGCGATCGGCGGGGTGAAAGAGGAAGAAAAATGGAAAAGTCTTTATGCCGGGCTGGTGGCGGGCAGCACGCTCATTTTTGTCGACGGGGCTGACAAGGCGCTGATCGCCAGCACGGAAGGGGGAGAGCACCGGTCCATTCAAGAGCCGAGCACCCAGGTCTCTTTCCGCGGCCCGCGGCAGGGATTCACTGAATCTCTGCAAACCAATATTTCCATGATCCGCAGGTATGTAAAAACGCCTGATGTATGGGTTGAAAAAATGGAGATCGGACACGAAACGAATACGGATGTCGCGCTGATGTATATTAACGGAATTTGCGATAAAAAGCTGATTAAGGAAGTCCGCAAGCGGCTGAAGCACATTGACATCGACAGCATTCTGGAATCCGGCTACATTGAACAGCTCATTGAAGACGCGCCGTTTTCTGTGTTTCCCACCGTATATCATACAGAGCGGCCGGACGTTGTGGCGGGGAATCTGCTGGAAGGACGATTTGCGATTGTCGTGGACGGAACGCCGTTCGTTCTTCTCGCGCCGGCATTATTTATTCAATTTTTTCAATCCGTTGAGGATTATTATTCACGATTTGATATCGCCACTAGCATCAGGGTGCTGCGGGTTTTGATCTTCTTCATTTCACTGGTGGCGCCGGGGATTTATGTGGCGGCGACGACCTTTCACCAGGAAATGATTCCGACCCAGCTGCTGATTGTCATCGCGGCCCAGCGGGAGACCGTGCCGTTCCCGGCCGTGATTGAAGCGCTGACGATGGAAGTGGCCTTTGAGATTCTCAGGGAGGCGGGTGTCCGGCTTCCGAGAGTTGTCGGCTCCGCTGTTTCCATCGTCGGAGCGCTTGTCATCGGCCAGGCCGCCGTGCAGGCCGGCATCGTCTCCCCGGCCATGGTTATCGTCGTCGCGCTGACGGCGATTGCCAGCTTTGCGACCCCGGCTTTTGACATGGCGATATCTGCGCGGCTGATCCGGTTTCTCTTTATTCTGTCGGCGGCGGTTATGGGATTTTACGGGCTGATTCTGGGCATTATCATGATGTTTGTCCATCTGTGCGGCCTGCGTTCATTCGGATTTCCGTATATGTCCCCGCTCGCTCCTTTAACCCCGGGCGGGCTGAAAGATTCCCTCCTCCGCGCTCCGTTATGGGCGGATGAAAAAAGGCCGGGACTGCTCGTGCAGGAAAACAACAGGCGCCAAGGGGAACATCAAAGACCGAAACCGGAGACATCCAGAGGAATGGTTAATAAAGATCTAGAAGAGGGCGACGGTAATGAAAAGACGTAAATGGATGCTTATCCTTTGTACGATGGTTTCCCTTATGTTTGTATCCGGATGCTGGGATAAAAGGGAGCTGACCGATTTGGCGGTGATCTCCGCCATCGGTATTGACCGGACCGAAACGGGAAAATATGTCCTTCATTTTCAAATTATCAATCCGGGAAATGTGGCCGGCGGTCTGCAGGGCGGCGGAGCGGGAGACCGGCCTCCGGTTTCCGTCTATTCGGTGTCCGGAGACAATATGACGGAAGCTTTGAGAAAAGGCTCGATGAAAGTGTCCAGAAGGCTCTATTTTGCGCATACGAATCTCGTGGTGTTCAGTGAAAAACTGGCGAAAGAGGAAGGGCTCAGTTTTATTCTGGACAATCTTGACCGCGACACCGAATTCAGGACGACTGCAACCGTTGTGATCGCGCATAATTGCAAGGCTGAAGACATTATTAAAGTGCTGACGCCGATTGATAAAATCCCTTCCAATAAAGTGAACAAGACGCTCAGCTTCACGCAGGAACAATACGGCAGAGTCATTAAAACCAGCCTTCAGGACGTTCTGATTGATCTCGCTTCTCCGACCGGGTCGCCGTTTATTCCTGGTTATGAAATGCACGGAGACGATAAAGCCGGTCCTACGATGGAAAATACGCAGACGACTGAACCGAAAGCAGTGCTGTCAGCGGACGGACTGGCGGTGTTCAAAAAGGATGGGAGGCTGGATTACTGGATTGAGGATGACGACAGTGTGGGGGCTGTATGGCTGCTCAATAGGATCAAACATACGTTCATCAATGCGGATTGGAAGAACGTGAAGCATGCAATCAGTCTGCAGGTCACCCGCCAGAATACAAAGGTGACGGCCACTTTTCCGAACGGAAAACCGTATATTCACGTGCATGCTCAGGTCGAGGGGCTGGTGGACGCTGTCAGATACCCTTTCCATCTGTCTGATCCGCAAGTGCTGATGACGATGCAAAAGGCGCTCAGCGTGCAGCTTGAGAAAGATATCACCAAATCGATTGAAGATATAAAAGCCCATAAGAATGACTTCGTCGGCTTCGGAGACCTGATCTATCGGAAGCATCCGGACAAATGGAAAAAGTTCAAAGGGAAGTGGGATGAAGAATATTTCCCCAATCTCCCCGTAGATGTCAAAACGGAAGTCATTATCAGAAGAACGGGCTTGCGGAATAATCCTCTCTCAGACAAGCTTGAGCATGATTGATTTGAGGAGAAAGGAGCGAAGCGTATGGAAAATGCGAAAATCGGCACGCGTCAGCTGTTTATTATGATCATTTTGTTTGAATTGGGCAGTTCGTTATTGATCCCGCCGGGCACGATGGCCGGGCGGGATGCGTGGCTGTCCGTGCTTCTCGGGTGCGTTATCGGTCTCGGACTTTTCTACGTTTATCAGGCGCTGTATCAATTTTTTCCTGAGTCTTCTCCGAGAGATTACATGAACGAACTGATCGGCAGACATCTGAGCTGGGCTGTCTCCCTTCTTTATATTCTCTATTTTGCTTATATCGCGGCCCGCGTATTGCGGGATTTTGGCGAAATGCTTGTCACCTTCGCCTACCAGGACACGCCGCTTTTAATTGTGAATGCCATGCTGATGATCGCCGCGATATTTGCGGTCAGAAAGGGAATTGAAGTGATAGCGAGAGCCGGCGAGCTGCTGTTTGGCATTATGTATTTCCTGACAGCCGTCGGGCTGATCCTCATTATCAGCTCAGGCACGATAAACCTCAGATTTCTCCAGCCCGTTTTAGCGGAGGGTGCAGGAACGGTCATTTATTCCGTGTTTAAACAGACGATGTTCATCCCGTTCGGTGAATTAATCGTGTTTGTCATGATTTTCCCTTATTTAAAAGATCGGAAAAAGGTGAAGAAAACCGGATTTCTGGCGATTATCATCAGCGGCCTGATTTTGGCAATGTCAGTGGCGATTAATATTTGTGTGCTGGACGTCAACTTAATGCTCCGCTCTCAATTTCCGCTGCTGAGCACCATACAGACAATTAAAGTGGAAGAGTTTTTAGACCGGCTGGATGTCTTTTTCATGCTCGTGCTCGTCATCGGCGGTTTTTTCAAAGTCAGCCTTTTTACATATGCGGTTGTCGTGGGCGTGTCCACGCTGTTTAAAGAAAAAAATCCGTCCCAGCTGGTCTTCCCGGTCGGATTGGGGGTGCTGATTCTCTCCATCAGCATCGCAAGCAATTTTTCGGAACACATGAATGAAGGCTTAAACATTGTGCCGATCTATATTCATCTTCCGTTTCAAGTGCTGTTCCCCGTTTTGCTGCTTATCATTGCCGTTATTAAGAAAAAGGTCAAAGGGACCGTCTATACAGTTTCGAAGAAATAACCCGGCCGGTGCGCCGGGTTTTTTTAAATATCATGATTTTTGTCTTAATGCATTGACAAACTTGCCTGACAATTGTACATTTTGATTTATTCTTATAAAATTACTAGGAAATATAGGTTTAGTGGTGTTAATATTTTCCGAACCGTATTTCAGAATAGAAGGAGATCCATCATGACAAAGAAAAAAGAAATCAAACTCGGTGTGTTTCTCGCGGGCACCGGCCATCATGTCGCTTCTTGGAGACATCCTCAGGCACCGGCGGACGCGAGCATGAATTTGGATTATTTCAAAGAACTGGCGAAAACGGCTGAGCGGGGGAAATTGGACATGCTGTTTTTGGCGGACAGTTTATCAATAGACGGCAAATCACATCCGAATGTGCTGACGCGCTTTGAGCCGTTTACGCTGCTGTCGGCGCTCGCTCAGGTCACATCCCGCATCGGTCTGACGGCGACCGCATCTACCACATACAGCGAACCGTTCCATATCGCGAGGCAATTTGCATCACTTGATCATCTTTCCAACGGCCGCGCGGGCTGGAATGTCGTCACATCTTCGATTGAATCGACCGCGCTTAATTTCAGCGGCGAAAAGCATCTTGAGCACCATCTCAGATATCAGCGCGCGGAAGAATTCGTTGAAGTCGTCAAAGGATTATGGGATTCGTGGGAGGAAGACGCCTTTATCCGTGACAAAGAATCAGGAGCATTTTTTGATAAAGACAAAATGCATGAATTGAACCATAAAGGAACATATTTCTCCGTGAGAGGGCCGTTAAATGTCGCCCGCACACCTCAAGGGCGCCCGGTCATTATTCAGGCCGGATCATCAGGAGACGGAAAAGCGCTGGCCGCCAAAACGGCGGAGGTCATTTTCACCGCGCAAAATCATTTGGAATCCGCGCAGGATTTCTATCAATCTATTAAAGAACAAGCGGCTTCTTTCGGCCGTGATCCTGAAAAAATCGCGATCATGCCGGGAATTTTTCCCGTTATCGCCGATACCGAAGAAGAAGCAAAGGCAAAATATGAAGAGCTCCAAGACCTCATCATTCCGTCTGTCGGCCTGAACATTCTGCAAAACTATCTGGGCGGCGTCGACCTTTCCGCCTGCCCGCTTGACGGCCCGCTGCCTGAATTGGATGCGGATGCGTCGAATGCCGTTAAAAGCCGGTTCAAGCTCGTTCAGGAGATGGCCAAACGCGATAACATGACCATCCGCGAACTTTACAAATATGTGGCGGGTTCAAGAGGCCATCATATCTTTGTCGGAACGCCGGAACAGCTTGCCGATAAGATGGAAGAATGGGTCGGAAAACAAGCTTGTGACGGTTTTAACATCATGCCGCCGCTTTTGCCTGAAGGTCTCACTCTTTTTGTAGACAAAGTGATTCCGATTTTACAAGAACGGGGCGTGTTCAGAAAAGAGTATGAAGGAACGACGCTCAGAGAACATTTCGGACTGGAAAAACCGGCAAACCGATATGCCGGCTAAAGGAGGGCTCATCATGTCAAGACAATACCGGCTCGCAACGGAGGCAGACGCTTATGAGCTGCTTTCACTGACACTGCGGGCGTATGAACCGATCCGCAAGCTCGGCATCAACTTTGCCGCTGCCACGGCGGATAAGGAGCTCGTTTTGAATAACATACAAAAAAACGCCTGTTACGTTTTGGAAGAAGACGGACGGATTCTGGCGACGATTTCTCTGCGGATGCCGTGGGGGCCGAATCCCGGGCCGTATGGTGTCCCTCATATTTGGTGGTTCGCCGTCGATCCTGAAACCGGAAAAAAAGGGACGGGCTCGGACATGCTGGAGTGGCTGGAGAATACAGTGCTCCGCGATACATTAAAAGCGCCTTTCGTGTCACTGGGCACAGCGGACAAGCATCCGTGGCTGATCGGCATGTACGAGCGGAAAGGCTACGTCCGTGCAGGCGAAAAGGATTTAGGAAAAGGGCACATCACCATTTATTTAAAAAAACAATTGCAGGATTAACATTTTAATAGGAAAAGGCGGGATTTCAATGAAGAAGAAAACATGGGCTTTGCTGCTGTCTGCCGCGCTTTTGGCGGTCTTATCAGCATGCGGAAACGGAAAAGAAAGCGAAGGCGGCGATAACGTACTGCATGTAGGCGCCACGGGACAAAGCTATCCGTTCGCATATAAAGAAAACGGCAAGCTGACCGGCTTTGACGTGGATGTCATGGAAGCCGTCGCGAAAAAAATCAACATGAAACTGGACTGGAAGCTGCTTGAATTCAGCGGTCTGATGGGAGAGCTCCAGACCGGCAAACTCGACACCATCTCTAACCAAGTAGCTGTCACGGACGAACGCAAGAAAACGTATAACTTCACAGAACCGTATTCGTATGCGGGCACTCAAATCGTCGTCAAAAACGATAACAAAGACATCAAATCAGTCAACGATCTGAAAGGAAAAACAGTGGCGGCCGTTCTGGGCTCAAACCACGCGAAAAACCTTGAGAGCAAGGACCCGGATAAAAAAATCAACATTAAAACATATGAAACACAAGAAGGTACGCTGAAAGACGTGGCTTACGGACGGGTTGACGCTTATGTAAACAGCCGCAGCGTCCTGATCGCCCAGATCAAAAAGACCGGTCTGCCTCTGAAATTAGCAGGAGACCCGATTGTCTATGAAAAAGTCGCTTTCCCGTTTGCGAAAGATGCGGCTCACGATAAAATCCGTAAAAAAGTAAACAAAGCCATTGAAGACCTGCGGAAAGACGGCACGCTGAAAAAGCTGTCTGAAAAGTACTTTAACGAAGATATCACAACGGAAGCAAAGCATTAAGAAACGGCGGTGAAAATCGAGAATGAACAGCATTGATTGGGGATTTATGTTTTCAGCTTTTCCCGCGTTAATCGAAGCCTTGCCGATCACATTACTTATGGCCGTCGCGGCCATGGTATTTGCCGTGATCGGCGGCCTTATATTAGCGCTTATCACAAAAAATCGTGTTCCTGTGCTTCACCAGCTGTCAAAGGTGTATATTTCATTTTTCCGGGGCGTGCCGACGCTCGTGCAGCTTTTCTTAATTTATTACGGCCTGCCTCAGCTGTTTCCCGGAATGAGCAAGATGACGGCGTTAACTGCGGCGATTATCGGGTTAAGCCTGAAAAATGCCGCCTACTTGGCTGAAATCTTCCGCGCGGCGCTCAACTCAGTCGATGAGGGGCAGCTTGAAGCCTGTCTGTCTGTCGGAATGACAAAATCCCAGGCGTACAGACGGATCATTTTCCCGCAAGCCGTCAGAAACGCGCTTCCCGCGACGGGAAATACGTTTATCGGCCTGTTAAAAGAAACATCGCTCGCCTTTACATTAGGAGTGATGGAAATGTTCGCCCAAGGAAAAATGTACGCATCAGGCAACCTCAAATATTTTGAGACGTATTTAGCCGTCGCGGTCATGTACTGGATTCTTACGATTATTTACAGTGTGCTGCAGGATCTGCTCGAACGGGCGATCAGCAAGCCTTATCGCACATAGGAGGAGGCTCAGGATGATACAAGTCAGACATATTCGAAAAGCATTTAAAGACCTTACCGTACTTGACGGGATCGATCTTGAGATCAAAAGCGGCGAAGTCACGGCCATCATCGGCCCGTCAGGCTCGGGAAAATCAACGCTCCTCCGCTGTTTGAATCTGCTGGAGCGCCCGGATGACGGCATCATTGAAATCGGTGATGCAAAGCTGAATGCCTCGTCCTATTCGCGCAAAGACGTTCATAAGCTTCGCCAGCAGACGGCGATGGTGTTTCAGAATTACAACCTGTTCAAAAACAAAACCGCCCTGCAAAATGTGACAGAGGCGCTGATCACCGCGCAAAAGAAACCGAAAAAAGAAGCGGAACAGATCGGTATGGATCTGCTGCGGCAAGTCGGTTTAGAACACAAAGCGGACAGCTACCCGATTACGATGTCAGGCGGGCAGCAGCAGCGGATCGGGATTGCGCGCGCCTTGGCCGTTGATCCTCACGCGATTTTACTGGATGAACCGACTTCGGCCCTTGACCCTGAGCTTGTAGCCGGAGTGCTCCAAGTCATCAAATCAATTGCCGAAAAACAGACAACCATGATCATTGTCACGCATGAGATGGCTTTTGCTCGTGAAGTGGCCGACAAGGTTATTTTTATGGCAGACGGACGCATCATCGAACAGGGAACGCCGGAAGAGCTGTTTGACAATCCGCAGAACGAACGGACGAAAAAATTCATTAAGCAAGTGGGAGAGCCCGCCGAACTTGTCTAAGAAGGGAAGAAGAAGAAATGGCAAATGAAACGTATGAATCATTAAACAAACGTTTAATCAATATCCGCCGCGACCTTCATGAGCACCCTGAGCTGTCAGGCGAGGAATACGAAACGACGAATAAAATCCGCCGCTGGCTGGAGGAAGAAGGAGTCACGGTTCTTGATGTGCCGAAACTTCAAACCGGAGTGATCGCTGAAATCAAAGGAGACAAAAGCGGCCCCGTCATCGCCGTCAGAGCGGACATCGACGCATTGCCGATCGAAGAGAAAACAAACCTTCCGTTTGCTTCGCGAAACAGCGGCGTGATGCACGCCTGCGGCCATGATTTCCATACGGCATCTATCCTCGGCACGGCTTTCTTATTAAATGAGAGAAAGCATGAGCTGAAAGGAACGGTGCGGTTTATTTTTCAGCCCGCGGAAGAAATCGCCGCCGGAGCAAGACAGGTCATTGAAGCCGGCGCGCTTGACGGTGTATCGGCGATATTCGGCATGCATAACAAACCTGACCTCCCCGTCGGCACGGTCGGTCTGAAAGAAGGCCCGCTGATGGCGAGTGTCGACCGCTTTGAAATCACTGTTAAAGGAAAAGGCGGCCACGCCGGAATCCCTGACAACAGCATTGATCCGATTCAGGCGGCAGGACAGATCATCGGCGGCCTGCAATCAGTTGTCAGCAGAAATATCAGCTCGCTTCACAATGCCGTCGTCAGCATCACAAGAGTTCAGGGCGGCAGCTCTTGGAATGTCATCCCGGACCATGTTGAAATGGAAGGCACCGTCCGGACGTTTCAAAAGGAAGCGCGTGACGCTGTTCCGAAACATATGAAGCGGGTTGCCGAAGGAATCGCGGCAGGGTTCGGGGCAGAATCCGAATTCCGCTGGTATCCCTACCTTCCGTCAGTGATGAACGACGCCCGTTTCATTCAGGCGGCGGAACAAACGGCTGAAGATCTCGGGCTTCAAACCGTTCGGGCAGAACAGTCGCCCGGCGGCGAAGACTTCGCATTATATCAAGAAAAAATCCCCGGCTTCTTCGTCTGGATGGGAACAAACGGAACAGAAGAATGGCACCATCCCGCCTTCACACTCGACGAAAAAGCGCTCCCGGCAGCGGCTGAGTTTTTCGCCCGGCTGACCGTCAACGTATTGGAGCAGACGGATTGAATACGGAAAATCTGACGGCCGGGCTTGCTCAGGCCGTCATGTCGTCTGTGCCGGAAACATCCGCTGAAGCGATGAAAGAAGCGCGCAAAGGACTGCTTGATTTTACAGCGGCAGCCTTTGCGGGGAGACGGGATAAAGGAGTTGAAAAGCTGGTAAAACTGGCCGAAGAAGAAGGCGGGGTGCCGATAGCGCCGCTTATCGGCAGAAATCAAAAAACCGCGCCGTCCCAATCCGCGCTCATTAACGGCTTCATCGCACATGCGCTTGATTTTGATGATGTTCATTCTGATGTAAGAGGACATCCGAGCGCAGTCATCCTTCCGGCTTTGATTGCAGCCGCATCAGCCGGCCGTATAGACAAAAGCCGTTTTCTCGGTGCTTATGTGACGGGAATCGAAGTGATGGCGCGGCTCGGTGAGTCAGCTGGAAGGCATCATTACGAGAAAGGCTGGCACAATACAGGAACGTTAGGTGCCATTGCGGCTGCATGCGCCGTCGGATTCGCGGAGAATCTGAATCAAACCCAATTGCAGAAAGCAATCGGGTTTGCGGCTGCCCGTTCCGGAGGCATGAGAGTGCAATTCGGGACAGAAATGAAGCCGCTCCACGCCGGACTGGCCGCTCAAGCCGGATTGTTCGCCGTAAAGCTTGCAAAGGCCGGTTTCGGCGGCTCAGTTCATGCGCTCGACGGGGAGAAAGGTTTTTTCGGACTGTACGGCGATCTTGAACGGGCAGAAACCCTGCTTGTAAACGGGTGGGGAAAACCTTGGCGGATTGTGAGCCCGGGACTTTGGTTTAAGGTTTATCCGTTTTGCTCGGCGGCTCATCATGCGGCGGACGCCATTCTCAAGCTGAAGGCCGAACATGGTCTCACTTTCGGCCAAACGGAACGGATCGACGTGATTTATCCGCCGGGCGGTGACGCCGCATTGACAGAACAGCGTCCGAAAACAGGCGAAGCGGGAAGATTCAGCGTGGAATATGTGATCACCTTAGCTTTGCACGGTAAGGATTTTTCAGTTGAACATTTCACCTCCGAGCCGATTCCGGAATCCTTTCAAAAAGGATTTGAGCGGATTCACCGCAGCTGCGATGACCAAATTCAGCCGGCTGAAAACGCCGTTCCGAAGGGCCGTTTTACAATTGTACGGGTTACGGCTTCCGGCGGTCATGTCTATGAAACACGTATCGACTGTCCGAAGGGAGCGCCGGGAAACGGCCTTTCTGAAAAAGACATTGAAGACAAACTCCGGCTCGCTTTGCCGGGGGAAGAGGAAAAGGCGGAAGAATTGATCAAAGCAGCCCGACAATCAAATATGGACCGTTATTTACAGCTGATATAAATAAAAAGAGCGGGGGGATGCAGCCCTCGCTCTTTTTACGTTCACTTCTATTGAATAGGGGGATATAGGGTGCGCCCCTGTCTGCGCTGGCAGGGGCGCGGTATCAGGAAACGGCCGTGCCGTTTTCTTTTACCGTGAAACCTCCTCTTGATAAGCGGATGTTGATATCCGAAACTTTGGCAATTTGTTCGTCGTGCGTAACCATGATGACGCATTTGCCGTCTTTATGCGCCAAGTCCTGAAAGAGCCGGACGATTTCCTTTGACGTATCCTCGTCGAGATTTCCCGTCGGCTCGTCCGCGCAAATCAAATCCGTGTCACAGCAGAAAGCCCGCGCAATTGAAACGCGCTGCTGCTGTCCGCCGCTTAATGTCAGCACCCGCTGACGGGCCTGCTGTTCGGTGAAGCCGACTTTTTTCAGCATGCTGAGCGCGAACGCATCTTTGTTGTTCTCCTTAGAGCCGGTGATCTCCATCGCCGTTGTGACATTCTGGAGCGCCGTCATATACGGGATCAGATGATAAGATTGAAAGACGATAGAGACATATTGATTTCTGAATTTGGTTAATCCGATTTTGGAGATGTCTTCTCCGTTATAAAGGATGCTTCCCTCTTTAGGTGTGTCAAGGCCGCCCGCCAGAGACAGAAACGTTGTTTTTCCCGTTCCGGAGGCGCCGACAATTGTATAAAACTTCCCTTTTTCAAAGCTGATCGTTATATCCTGAAACAGCGGCTGTGATTTGTCTTGGTACCAGTAGCCGGTCTGTTGAAAGGTTAATAGGCTCATTATGCTGCCTCCTCTTATTCCTGCTTGGTCAGGATCGTTTTAGGGTGAAGCCGCATGACTGATACAGACGGCAGTAATGTGGCGATGACGGCAATTGCGACGCCGATCCCGCCAAGAATCAGAAGGTCATTCAGCGAGACGTTTACCTGCATTGTACTGATGACATCCGCGCCGGATGAATGCTGACCGAACATGCCGCCTCCCCGCAGCATTTCTCCTCCGCCCCAGCCGCTTGTTTGCTGCGAATCACCGGCTGAGCTGACCTGCTGGGAAAGAAGCTGATTTCCGAGCTGATTCGCCACAAGGCTGCCCGTGACGGATGCGATCCCGATGGCGATAACCGCGACAACCAGAATTTCCGTTAAGAATTGTCCGATGAGCTTCCAGCGCTTTTCGCCGATCGCCATCAAGACACCCATTTCATACTTGCGTTCCCTGATCGACATCATCACGATCAACCCAAGAATGACCGCGCCCGCGATGGATACAAGGTATACCACGTTTTTAGAAAATGACGCGACATTTTCAATCGGGCCGACCATTTGCTGATACACCTGATCATTTGTCGTCAGCGCGTAGGTTTTATCATCTACAGATGTTTTTTTCGCAGCCGCAACGAATGAGTCAATATATTTGGCATCATCCATATAATAAACGGCTGAGCTGATTTTGTTTTTGTTATCAGACCCTTTTAACGCCGCCGCGGCGGTGTAAGGCGTATAGATTTTATTGTCAGGATTTAAGAATGAAAAATGCTGTGCCTGATCGTCTCCTGATGATGTTGTTTTATAGATTCCCACAATTTTAAGCTTCGTTTTCACAGAATCATCCGCTGCTGAGGAAACGGTAATGGAGCCGCCGACCTTCAGCTTGTTTTGATCTGCCAGCGTTTCATTAATCACGGCGACTTTTGCGTCCGCATCTGTTTTTGTGATGGCGCGTCCGTCAGTGATTTTTGAGCTCCCGTCCGTGAAATCATCAAGCAATGCCGTAGAGAGCACGCCTTCGATCGAGATATTCGCTGAAATCATCTGTCTTCCGCCACCTTGAAAACGGCCGGCGCCGGAACTGTTATCGGCTGATTCGCCTGAGCTTTTTATCGCATCAAAGCTTTCTGCATTTGCTGACGCTGTCGTGAGGAAGTTGTAATTTTTAACATGCTGTAAAGATGTAAGCTTCTTGGCATCTGAGACGGGAATCGGCGTTGATTCAAACGTCCTCTTTTCACCGTCTTTTTGCTGCTGCGCTATTTGCTTTTGGCGGTCAGCCTGGAGTGTGACGCTCCCGCCGAGCTGCTGCCTTGCCAGTTCGCTTGATTTCTTTGCCGCTGACTGGATCGCAAGACCGGACAGGACAAAAATGCAAATCACTGAAAACACAACCAGCTGCAAAAATGTTTTTCCCTTTTTTGCCTTCATGCTCCAAAAGGCTCTTTTTATAAAGTTCATGTCTGTTCCTCCGTATGGATGTCAGATCTTGTAAAACCGGCCTTCTTTAGCACCGGCCATCCGATATGTATATAGTAGGAGAAATGTATGAAAAAAATATGAACAAACTATTTCCGGGTGATGAAATAAAAACTAACATTTGTGAAACCCGAAAACATCCGGGTAAAATGGTGCTATTATAAGAAAAAGCGTCAAGATAAGCGGAGGAACAAATGAAGATATTAATGATAGAAGATAATATAAGCGTATGCACCATGACGGAAATGTTCTTTTTTAAAGAAGGGTTTGAAGCCGAATTTGTCCATGACGGAGTGGAAGGCTATCAGCGGTTTACGGAAGAGGACTGGGATTTGGTCATTCTGGACATTATGCTTCCATCCATGGACGGAGTGACGATCTGCCGGAAAATAAGAGAGACGAGCAGTGTGCCGATTATTATGCTGACCGCAAAGGACACGGAGTCTGATCAGGTGATCGGGTTTGAAATGGGGGCCGACGACTATGTCACCAAGCCGTTCAGCCCGCTGACACTAGTAGCGCGGATTAAAGCGGTGATCAGAAGATACCGGGCGACGGGGCAGGCCGTAAAAAGCGACGACTTGATCGAAACGGCGTGTTTTTCAATCAATAAGAAGACGCGGGAAGTGTTTCTGCACGGAAAACCTGTCGAGAATCTGACGCCGAAGGAATTCGATCTGCTCTTTTATCTCGCACAAAACCCGCGCCAGGTTTTTTCGAGAGAGCAGCTGCTTGAGCAGGTGTGGGGCTATCAATTTTACGGCGATGAACGTACGGTTGATGTTCATATTAAACGGCTGCGCAAAAAACTGTCCAGTGACGAAAAACCGTTTTTATACACGGTGTGGGGGGTAGGATACAAATTTGATGAGGATTAAATACTTATATCAGCTGCTGTTAAGCCATGTCAGCATTTTGATTTTGGCCTTTTTCATCATCATTTCCCTGTTTTCGCACTTTGTGAAAGATTTTGCGTATCAAAATAAAGTGGATGAGCTGTCATCTTACGCCCAGCAGATCACAAGTGAGCTGAACGGCCGCGATCTTGATCTGCGCCGCCTGTATCCGTATCAGGACATGTTAAAAACGCGCGAGACCAGATTTATTATTTTTGATGAACATCAGCAGCCTTACTTTTTTCCTGACGATATGCCGCCGCGCGAGAAGCTGAAAAGTAAAGAGTGGCACATGCTGAAGCAAGGGAAAACCGTTCAGATCAGAGCAGAAATGAACCGTTTTAATACGGAAGGATTGGAAGTATCGCTTGTCGCAAAACCGCTTTTTATCAACGATCAATTTAAAGGAGCGGTGCTGCTCGTGTCTCCCGTCAGAGGGGTCGAGCAGATGATCAGTCAGGTCAACCGCTATATGATTTACGCGATCATCAGCACCCTTATCATCACGATTCTGCTGAGCTGGCTTTTATCTAAATTTCACGTCAAGCGGATTCAGACATTGCGGGATGCGACCGGAAAAGTGGCATCCGGTGATTACGATATTTCGCTCAAGAACAGCGGCGGCGATGAAATCGGCATGCTGGCGTCCGATTTCAACATCATGGCCAAAAATCTGAAGCAATCGAGAGAGCAGATTGACCGCCTCGAAAAACGGAGGCGCCAATTTATCGCCGATGTCTCCCATGAGCTGAGAACGCCTTTGACGACCATTAACGGACTTGTGGAGGGGCTTAACAGCAACACCATCCCGGAAAAAGATAAAGAGAAATGCTTCTCGCTGATCAGCGAAGAAACGAAGCGGATGCTCAGGCTCGTGAAAGAAAACCTGGATTATGAAAAAATCAGATCCCAGCAAATCAAACTGGACAAGCTCAGCCTGCCGCTCATCGAGGTGTTTGAAATTATTAAAGAGCATCTCAATCAGCAGGCGGAGGAAAAACAAAATCAGCTGCGGATTCAAGTGGAGGACGGCGTCAAAGTGTTCGCCGATTATGACAGGCTGATCCAGATTCTCGTCAACATCACGAAAAACAGCATACAATTTACGCAAAAGGGAGACATCACGCTGCGCGGGTATGAAGGCTATAAAGAAACGGTGATTGAAATCGAAGACACCGGGATCGGCATCTCCAAAGAGGAAATTGAGCATATATGGGAGCGGTTTTATAAGGCGGACGTGTCCCGGAGGAATACGGCATACGGCGAATACGGACTCGGCCTGTCCATCGTCAGGCAGCTCGTCGAAATGCACAAGGGTACGATAGATATTAACAGCGAAAAAGGAAAAGGCACGACCTTTACAATCCGCCTTCCGCTGAATACGAAAAATGAATAATCTTGAAACCGGCGGTCCCGTCTGGCCGCCGTCTGTTTTAACTCCACTCGGAAAATTGCGCTCTGCCGAAACAAAGTTTGCGTGTTTTTCGGGATGGAAAGAGACGGAAACGTGATAAAATAACTGGTAAACAGGTCTTGGATGGGGAGGGTGAAGGAATGAAGAGCGGGTTAATTCCTTCTTCAGCAGTCGGGCAGAAAATTAACGAGTGGTATCGATACATCAGAACATTCAGCGTGCCGGATGCGGAGATCTTGAAAGCCGAGATCAAACAAGAGCTTGACCGTATGGAGCCTGATTCGAACTTAGTGCTTTATTATTCCCTCATGGAATTTCGCCATCAGCTGATGCTGGACTACTTGGAGCCGCTGGAAAAACTGAAGATAGAAGACCAGCCGACCCTGTCGGAAATTCTTGATAACATTGATAACAGCCAGGCCGGCCTCAAAGGGCTTCTCGATTATTATGTCAACTTTTTCAAAGGCATGTTTGAATTTGATAAAAGAGAATTTATCTCAGCGATTACATATTATAAACAAGCTGAGAAAAAACTGGCCTTCGTATCGGACCACGTGGAACGGGCGGAGTTTTATTTTAAAGTGGCCGAAGCTTATTATCATATGAAACAAACGTATTTTTCTTTGATACATATAAAAAACGCTTATGAAATTTACGTAGAGCAGGACACATATAACGTCCGGATCATTCAATGCCATTTTGTATTCGGCGTCAATTTAATGGATGAAAGGCGCTTTGAACAGGCGGCCAAACATTTTCAGCACGCTCTGCAAATGGCCGAAAAAGAACAAAAAGCGCAGCTTGTCGGGAGGGCGCTGTATAACCTCGGACTGTGCTACTACAATCAGGACCGCATCGGTGAAGCGATTCCGTACTTTGAACGGGCGGTCGATACATTTGAATCACAAAGAATCGTCAATTCTCTTCCTCAAGCATATTTTCTAATCACACTCATTTACTTTAAACTCGGAAAAAAAGAAAAAGCGTCGGAATATCACAAGCGGGGATATGAATATGCTAAAGAAACAGACGATCCCGTTTACACGGTAAAATTCGAATGGCTGCAGGCTCTGTATCAGGCGAAACCGGATGAGGAAACAATCAGCGCGTGTTTCCGTTACCTGGAAGATAAAAATTTATACGCCGATATAGAGGATTTAGCACTAGAAGCAGCTAAATATTACTATGAACAAAATTGCTTTAAAATTTCTTCTGACTATTTTCTGAAAGTCGAAGAGGCAAGGAAACAAATACAAAGGAGTGAGGGTTTGTATGAAATTGAAATCTAAATGGTTTGTTATTTGTTTAGCAGCCGCCGCGATTTTTACAGTGACAGGTGCAGGCCAGACAGATCAGGCTGAATTCCATGTAGCTGAAAGAGGAATGACGTGAGAAGAAAATAACCTGAACAAAGGAAAAGACTGCCTGGGAATATTCCCGGCAGTCTTTTTTTTTGCGCGGCCGGGCTCGGACAGCGGCGGAAAACAAAAGAAAACGCCGCAGGTCAAAACCCGCAGCGTCCTCATATAGACGGAGTGATGCTTAGAAACCGCCAACGAAGGCAGTACCAACAATAATCAACAGGATAAATAAAACAACGATCAAAGCGAAAGAGCTGACTCCTGAATATCCTGACATGAGCTTCACCTCCATATTGTCTATACCATACAATATGTAAAAGAAGCTGCTTTGTAAGGGATATTAGTGGACAAGAGAAAAAAGAGGCGGTGTCCTATGAGAGTAAGACTCCGGCGAAAAATTCGTCATACAGCGCCCGCACCGCGTGTTTTTCCTGTTCTTCTTTCACTCCGAACATCATGCTGACTTCCGAGGACCCTTGATTGATCATCTCGATGTTGACGCCGGCTTCCGACAGTGCTTTGGATGCCCTGGCGGTTGTGCCGACATTATGGCGCATCGCTTCCCCGACGACCATAATCAGCGCCAGATTGTGCCTGACTGTGACTTCATCTGCTTGAAGCTCCTGCTTCAGACGGGTGACGAGCCTGTGTTCCAGTTCTGAGTCCATCTGATTGTGCCGAAGGATGATTGTGATGTCGTCAATGCCGGATGGAACGTGTTCATACGTCAATCCTTCTTCCTCCAAAATGTGAAGGGCTTTGCGGCCGAAACCGATTTCCCGGTTCATTAAATATTTGCTTATGTAAATGCTGCAAAAGCCCGTGTCGCTTGCGATGCCGATGACTGGCCCGTTCGTATTGTCACGGCTGCTGACGACGCGTGTTCCTTTCGCATCCGGATTATTCGTATTCTTAATCTGAACGGGGATGCCGGCCCGAAATGCGGGAATCAGCGCTTCATCATGAAAAACGGAAAATCCGGCATAGGAGAGCTCACGCATTTCCCGATACGTCAGTTCGTTAATTTCTTTCGGATGCCGCACGATTGACGGGTTGACGGAATAGACGGCGTCCACATCAGTAAAGTTTTCGTACAGGTCAGCTTTTAAGCCGTTGGCGAGAATGGAGCCGGTAATATCAGAACCGCTCCGGGAAAACGTCACAATCTCATGCTCCTTCGTGTAACCGAAAAATCCCGGAAAAATGATCAAGCCTTCACGGTTTCTCAGACGGTACAAATGATCATAAGACTCAGGGAGCACCTGCGCGCTTCCGGGTTCATTCGTCACAAACAGCCCCGCTTCTTTCGGACTTACATATTCCGCTTTAACGCCCTGGCGCCGGAAGTAGGCTGCGATCAGCTTCGCGTTGTTGTCCTCGCCGCTCGCCTTCACCGCATCCATATATTGTTCGGGATTGGTTTTACAGCTGTTTAAGAGAGCGAATAGGTCACTGCGGATTCTTTCTATAATAGAGAAATCCAGGTTCAGCTCCCGCGCGATGGCTGCGTACCGTTCAATGACCGTTTCGGCAAGCTCGGGTGCTGCACCTTTTTGCAAATAATGCTCCGCACAGCGGATTAACAGATCCGTCACCTTTGTATCGTTCGAGAAGCGTTTTCCCGGTGCCGATACGACGACGGCTTTCCGCGCGGGATCAGCCGTCACGATTTGAAACACTTTCTCAAGCTGGGCTCCTGACGCAAGAGAGCTGCCTCCGAATTTTACAACTTTCATGATTTACATCCCCTAATATTTAAATTTTCTCACAAATTTAATTTTTATTATCTCTCTTTCAAACATGTAAATCAAGGATTTTTTCTACGTGGGGAGAACATTTGTATTTTCATGGAGGAATTTTGCCGCTGTTTGTCAGATTTGTTTCCCTTAAGCGTGTCATCATGTGCAAAAAATGATAAGCAGCCAAATGAAGGTTATAGAAAATCCTGCAAATTCTTGATAGACTGATTGTAAGACAATTTAGTGTACGGCCCGCGGATGACCGCTTTTGAAAGCAAAACTGTATTGACTGCGCTTGGAAAGATGATAAGATTATAATTGTCGTTGATAATGATAATCATTACGAGTGGGATATATGGGAGTTGTTTGGCAATCAGTCATACCGTTTGTGATGGGTGCAGGGAGGCAGCATGAAGCTACGTTACTTACTTTTGCTACTGGCGGTTTTGGCGTGTACTTCTATATTTATCGGTGTAGAAGATTTGTCGCCGCTGGATATTTTTCATTTAAATAAAGAACAGGCAGGTACATTATTTGACAGCCGGCTGCCGCGTTTGGTGAGCATTATCATCGCCGGCATGAGCCTGAGCATCTGCGGATTAATCATGCAGCAGATCAGCCGGAATAAATTTGTATCGCCGACGACTGCGGGAACGATGGACTGGGCAAGGCTCGGAATTTTGATTTCATTAATGCTTTTTACGTCAGCGAGTCCGCTTGTGAAAATGTCTATCGCTTTCGTTTTCGCGTTGGCGGGAAATTTCCTTTTCATGAAAATCCTCGAGAGAATCAAGTTCAATGATGCGATTTTTATTCCTCTCGTCGGTTTAATGCTTGGGAACATCGTCAGCTCAATCGCCACGTTTATCGCATATAAATACGATCTGATCCAAAACCTGTCATCTTGGCTGCAGGGAGATTTTTCACTGGTCGTCAAAGGCCGGTATGAGCTTTTATATCTGAGTATCCCGCTGGTGATCATCGCTTATGTGTATGCGGATAAATTTACGGTGGCGGGAATGGGAGAGAGCTTTTCCGTCAATCTCGGCCTGAAATACAAACGCGTCGTTAATATCGGTCTGATTATCGTGTCGCTCATCGCTTCACTGGTGATCCTGACCGTCGGGATGCTGCCGTTTCTCGGTTTGATCATTCCCAATATGGTGTCGATTTACAAAGGGGACAACCTGAGGAGCAGCTTGCCTCACACCGCTCTGCTGGGCGCTGTTTTTGTGCTGTTTTGCGACATTTTGGGAAGGGTGATCATCTTCCCGTACGAAATTTCCATCGGCCTGATGGTCGGTGTTATCGGCAGCGGCATCTTCCTGTATATGCTGTTAAGGAGAAAAGCATATGAGTCATAATAAAAAAATTACGCTGCTGGCGGCGCTCGCCATGATATGTATCGGATTCTTCCTGTTCTACGGACTGGGCAATTGGGAATACTCCCTGCCGAGACGATGCTTCAAAGTGCTTGCCATGATGCTTACCGGAGGAGCGATCGCGTTTTCAACGGTCATCTTCCAGACGATTACAAATAACCGCATACTGACACCGGGCATTTTAGGCCTCGATTCCCTGTATATGCTCATTCAGACCGTCATCGTGTTCCTGTTCGGTTCAATGAATATCGTCATGATGAACAAAAATCTTAATTTCGTCATCTCCGTCGGGCTGATGGTGCTCTTGTCACTCGTTTTGTATCAGCTCATGTTTAAAGGCGAGGGGCGGAACGTGTTTTTCCTTCTGCTTGTCGGCGTCGTGTTCGGCACGCTGTTCAACAGTCTGTCATCCTTTATGCAGATGCTGATTGATCCGAATGAGTTCCAGGTTGTTCAGGACAAAATGTTTGCCAGCTTTAACAATATCAACACCGATCTTTTATGGTTTGCCGGTGCTGTCTTTCTTCTGACGGGCATTTATGTCTGGCGGTTCACGCGGTTTTTTGACGTGCTGTCGCTCGGCAGGGAGCACGCCGTCAACCTGGGGATTGACTACGATAAGCTTGTGAAACAGATGCTCATTGTCGTCGCCATTCTTGTGTCTGTCTCTACGGCTCTTGTGGGGCCGATTATGTTTTTAGGACTGCTTGTCGTCAATCTGGCGAGAGAGTTTTTAAAAACCTACAGGCACACGTATTTAATCGCGGGTTCTGTCCTGATCAGCATCGTCGCGCTCGTCGGAGGCCAGTTCGTCGTGGAGAAAGTGTTCACGTTTTCCACGACGCTGAGCGTCATCATTAATTTTGCCGGCGGGATTTATTTTATCTATCTGCTGTTAAAGGAGAATAAATCATGGTAGAGGTCAAAAATGTAAGCAAACAATACGGAGGGAAAGTCGTCCTTGAGAAAACGTCTCTATCCATTCAAAAGGGCAGGCTCACCTCATTTATCGGTCCGAACGGCGCGGGAAAAAGCACGCTGCTGTCTATCATGAGCCGGCTGATTAAGACGGATTCCGGGGAAATCACGGTCGACGGGCAAGAGATCGGGGCCTGTAAAAGCAACGATCTGGCGAAAAAAATCAGCATCTTGAAGCAGACGAACCAAATCAATATCAGACTGACAATTAAAGACCTGGTCAGCTTCGGCAGATTTCCGTATTCCCAAGGGAAACTGACGGATGAAGATTGGGTGCATATCAACCAGGCCCTCAGTTATATGAAGCTGGATGATTTAAAGGATAAATACCTCGATCAGCTCAGCGGAGGCCAGTGCCAGAGGGCATTTATCGCGATGATCATCGCTCAGGATACCGACTATATTTTTCTCGATGAGCCGCTGAACAATTTAGATATGAAGCATTCCGTTGAAATGATGAAGCTGTTGAAGCGGCTTGTGGAAGACTTCGGAAAAACGGTCGTCGTAGTGATTCACGATATCAACTTCGCATCCGTATATTCAGACCATATCGTCGCACTGAAAAACGGCCGGATCGTCAAAGAAGGGCCGGCGGAGGAGATCATTGAAACCTCCGTGCTTGAAGATATTTATGATATGACCATCCCGATTCAAGAGATTGACAGTCAGCGGATCGGTGTGTACTTTTCTTAAAAACCAGATGAGGTGAAAACCATGAAAAAAATCGCATTGCTATTCATTGCGCTAGTTACGATTTTTGTTGTTTCTGCATGCGGAAACGGGGACAAAACATCAGGCAAATCAAAAGAAACAATCACAATCAAAGATGACCTGAACAAAGAAGGAGTCAAAGTGCCGAAGAATCCGAAAAAAGTCGTCGTATTCAACTTCGGAATGCTGGACACGATGGATGAACTCGGTTTACAGGATCACGTGGCGGGACTTCCGAAACAAAACCTTCCAAAATACTTATCTTCATATAAAAGTGATAAATACGCCAATACCGGCGGTTTAAAAGAACCGGATTTTGAAAAAGTCGCGGATATTGATCCGGATTTAATCATTATCGCCCACAGACAATCTGATTCTTATAAAGAGTTCTCAAAAATCGCGCCGACGATTTATCTTGATGATGACTATACAAACTACGTTGACAGATTCAAGCACAACACCGAAGTGATCGGCAAAATCTTTAACAAAGAAAATGAAGTGAAAGATAAGCTAGCGAAAATTGACAAATCTATTGCGGATCTGAAGAAAAAGACAAGCAGCACGGATAAAAACGGGTTAGTGGTGATGGCGAACGACGGCAAAATCAGCGCGTTCGGATCTAAATCAAGATACGGCTTCATTCATGATGTGTTCGGCGTCAAACCGGCTGACAAAAACATTGAAGCCTCACTGCACGGACAAAGCATTTCCTATGAATATATCGCCAAAACAAACCCTGATTACATGTTTGTCGTTGACCGCGGAACAGCGATCGGCACAAAATCTTCAACAAAACAAGTGGTTGAGAATGATTATGTAAAATCGGTGAAAGCCGTGAAAAACAACCATGTTGTCTACCTTGATTCAGCTACATGGTATTTATCAGGAGGCGGCCTGGAATCCATGGCGCAAATGGTGAAAGAAGTAAAAGACGGAATCGAGAAGTAAAAAAAGAACCCGGTCACATACGTGATCGGGTTCTTTTTGGTTTACCGCGTAACGGCCTGCTGCTGCTCGGGCTGACGCGGTTTTTTCTTCAATATAAAAGATAGGAGGAAGCCGGCCAGCGCGATGCAGGCGGCTACGACAAATGCCGCATTCATGCCGTGCAGGGCGGCGTTTGCCGGAGTTGACGCATTTGCGTGCGCGGCCTGGCTGCTCATCACGGAAACTAAAAGCGCCGTACCGATAGAACCGCCGACTTGGCGGACGGTATTGTTCATGGCTGTGCCGTGCGGAATTAAGTGGCGCGGCAGGGCGTTGATTCCCGCTGTCGTTACCGGCATCATAATCATGGCTGTTCCCAAAAGCCGCGCGGTATAAACGACGACAATCCAAATGAGAGACGTCGAGTCCGTGAGATTCATAAACGGCAGGGACGTGAGCAGGATGATGAAGAATCCGGTCATCGCAAGGCCTTTTCCGCCGATTTTGTCAAACACCCGGCCGATAAACGGAGACATCATCCCCATCACAATCGCGCCCGGCAAAAGCATTAATCCGGTATCAAACGCGGATACGCCCCGGACTTTTTGCGTGTAAAGCGGGAGAATGGTTTCCGTTCCGATCAGCAGCGCGAAAACAAGCGTTCCGAGCAGGGTGGTCAGGCTGAAAATCCCGAAAGAAAACACGCGGAATTCCAGCATCGGTTTTTTGAGCTTCATCTGTCTTGCGATAAAGAAAATCAGCGCGGCCGCTCCGACAAGCAGTGAAGTCAGCACTTCAGTACTGGTCCACCCTGATGAACCGGCGCTTGAGAAGCCGTAAAGCAGACCGCCGAATCCGAGGGTCGATAAGATCACAGATAAAATATCAATCTGTGTTTCTCGTAATGTCGTGACGTTTTTCATCAGAATAATCGCTAAAAGCAAATCGATGACTGCGATCGGGAAGATAATATAAAACAAAGACCGCCAAGAGAATGTTTCGACCGCCCAACCGGAAAGCGTCGGGCCGATCGCCGGCGCGAACGAAATAACCAAGCCGACCATACCCATGGCGCGGCCGCGCTTTTCCATCGGGAAAATCGTGAGAAATACCGTCTGCATGAGAGGCAGCATAATTCCGGCGCCGGCCGCCTGAATAATCCGGGCCGTTAAGAGCACCGGAAAGTTCGGGGCGAATGCGCCGACAATGGTGCCCGCCGTGAAAATACTCATGGCGGAAATCAAGAGGGTGCGGCTTGTGAATTTCTCTATTAAAAACGCGGTAATCGGAATCAAAATCCCGTTCGTCAGCATAAACGACGTTGTCAGCCATTGCGCTTTGTTGGCGTCTATATTGAAGTCATTCATAATGTGCGGCAGCGCCGTGATAAGCAGTGTCTGGTTCAAAATGGCGACGAACGCACCCGCCAAAAGAATCCCGACAATGACAGAGCGGTTGTATGGTGCAGTTTTAATACTCTTATTCAAGCTGATTCCTTCTTTCTTTATAGTTTGAGCAATGTTTTAACGGCTGCAAGCGGCTGGTGCAGCGGTCCGGCCTGCTCCAAATAACCGATGAGCGCTTTGATGAGAAAATCCCGCGGCTGTTTGTCCGCTGATTCTTTCTCCAACATAGCCGCCGCGGAAGCGAGTCCTGCGGCGTCATATTTTTCCTCCGGAAGGGCTGAGACGGCTTCTTTCAGTTCCTTCAGGCTTTCAGCCAGTAATACGGTTTTGCCTTTCGGCTCAAATGAGGAAGCGGAGGCGATATAAAGGTCAATCATCTCCTGAGGCAAAGCGGTTTCGGTTGTCCTGTTTTCGACGATGAGATTGAGATGGCGGATGATAAACTCCGTGAGCGGCTCCAGGGCGAGCGGTTCTTTTTCCAGCTTAATCAGCGTGATGCATTCTCTCAGGAGCCCCTGCAGGACGATCACCAGCTCCCATACATAAGGAATAATGTCTTCGCCGTACGTCTGAATCAGTGAATCGCGATGCCAGCAGATAAAGGTGGAGCGGGCCCTGTGAATATGCCGTTTTACCCGCTCATTAATGGAAGAGGGGCTTCCGTACATCAGCATATTAAAAAACTGCTGATTGCGCCTGAAGCCTTCAAGCTCAGCCATCAGTTTTTTGGCAAACCGTTCCTCAGGGGAGAGGCTTGTTTCTTCATTCAATAATGAAGCCGCGGCTACCATCTGTTTCTGGTTAAAGTCGAGCAGCTCCAGGAGCAGGTCTTCCTTTGATTCAAACAGCTTATATAAAGATGCTTTGGAGACTTTGCACTCCTCTGCGATCGCCTGCATCGAAACTGACGAAAAGCTTTTCCCGGAAAAAAGCTTTCTTGCCGCCAGCAGAATATCCGTTTTCTTATCATTCATAAGCCCAGATTCCTTCTTTCGTCACAATAGAAAACCCATCGGTTCACAGAAAACCAATGAGTATATGATGAAAATATTAACAAAAATTTTTACATAGTGTCAACGCTTTTGTTTGAGAAATAGAAAAAACCTGCCGGAGTGTTCCGGCAGGCTGATCCGCTTATTTATCCGTCTTAAATCCTTGTTTTTCAAGCATTTCACGAATGTGAGGATAATAAAGCTGCTTATAGTAGGAGGTGATGCCTTGTGACCAGTTTCTCGTTTCCTGTCCGTCGGTGCGTTTTTTCATGTATTCGGACATCTGCTTGTCATAGGCCTCGATATGTGTTCTTACATCTTCTTCTTGATACGTTTCATGATGCAGAACGGCTGCTTGCGGCAGACGCGGTTTTTTCGCGGAGCGGTCTGCCGGATGGCCGATGACGAGACCGGAAACCGGGAAAACGTATTTCGGAAGTTTCAGCAATTCAATGAGTTCGTCCGGCTTGCCGCGCACGGCGCCGATCGGCACAGTGCCGAGTCCCATTGATTCAGCTGCAGCCGTTGCCGTACCCAGCGCAATCCCGACATCTACGGCTCCCACAAGTACGGACTCTAAACCGTTCGTGATCTCAAGCGGTGTATCATTATATTCTTCAAGCGCAATTTTGGCGCGGTTAAAATCAGCGCAGAATAAAAGGAAAACCGGCGCTTGGTCAATCCACGGCTGGCCGCCCGCCAATTCGGATATTTTTTTCTTCCGTTCCTTATCTTTCACCGCTATAACGGTAAATTGCTGGCCGTTAATGGAAGTCGGCGCTGCTTGAGCGGCTTGGATGATAAGGTCCAGCTGTTCATCCGATACGGGTTCATCTGTGTAGCTGCGGATGGAACGGTGGTCTGTTAATAATTGAAGGACTTCGTTCATGTCATTCATCCTTTCGTTACTCTGACAGTTCTGTGCGGACGACGTCAAGCGGCGCACTCAGCAGTTCTTTTGCTTTTGCCACAAATCCTTGGAAATGGTCAGTTGCGTTGTGGAATTTCATCGCTTCTTCATCTTTCCATTGCTCAAGCATGACGAATGTATTTTCCTCACCGACTTTTTCGAAAAGGTCGTATTGCACATTTCCTTCTTCCGCGCGTGAATGCTGAACAAGTGATTGCGCTTCTCCTAAAAATTCCTCGCGTTTATCCGCTTTTACTTTCATGTAAGCCTGTAAGACGATCATTGTTATTCCTCCTGATTGGGTTAATTTGTTATAGTTCGAATGTTATCGAACTAACTGTAACATGGTTCGCTGCGAATGGTAAAGGAAAAACCCTCACCGCCTAAATTGTCACCCGCCGCTTTTATGTGTTACATTTGACTCATGAACATTCCAAACCATCCTGAAACCGAACGCTTACAGCTGACAAAGGTTCTTCATGCTCTGAGTGATCCGCTCCGCTTAGAGCTGGTCAAACAATTGGCGGAAACAACAGAAAAAACGTGCGGAACCTGCGCTGATGTCCGGGTCGCTAAATCAACGCTGTCCCATCACTTCAAAGTGCTGCGGGAAGCGGGGATCGCCCAAGTGCGCATAGACGGGAAGCACCGTTATTATTCCCTGCGCAAAGATGATTTACAAGCGGCGTTTCCCGGCCTGCTGGAGGCGATTTTGCAGACAGAGCCGGACCGCTGGTAAATAAGTCCCCGAATTCCGGGGGTTTTTTTATGCGCCGAAAACTGCCCGGTAAAGTCTGTAGACGCCTTCTTGAATATCGCTCTCCTTCAGGCGGGCGAATCCCAGAATGAGCTGCGGCTTATTTGAATCGCCTCCCGTTTTCAGACGGAACCGGCTCATCGCAAACAGATCGAGCTGTTCTGCATCCGCCCGTGCCAATATCTCTTTTTCTGAACGGGCGCAGTCAAACTCAGTGACAAAATGAAGCCCCGCATTGGCGCCCTTTACACTGATTCTATCTCCGAATGTTTCTTCCAAAGCCGAAATGAGGCGTTCCCGCATGTTCTTATAATGCTGCTTCATCTTTTTAATATGTTTCTGATATTCACCTGATTCGATAAATTCTTTCAGCGCGAGCTGGGCAAGCGTGCTGCACGTATGCAGGTCATACGTTCTCTCTTTGAACGTCCGCAAAAGCCCGGGCGGCAGAACCATATAGCTGATGCGCAGACCTGGGAAAAGGGATTTTGAAAAGGTCCCCATGTAGATGACATTTTGAAACCGGTCAAGGCTTTGAAGCGCCGGTATCGTATCGGCGTCATATTTAAATTCACTGTCATAATCATCTTCAATGATGAAGCGGCCGTTCTGTTCGGCGGCCCAGTTTAAAAGCTGAATCCGCCGGGAAGCGGGCATGATCACGCCTGAGGGGAATTGATGGGAAGGCGTAGTGATCAATACAGAGGGCCGGCGTTTTTCGATTTCGTCCATGGACATGCCTTTTTCATCAAGGCTGATCGTCGCAACCTTTTTCCCGAGGTTTTGCAGCAGCCGGTACATCCTCATATATCCCGGGTTCTCCATGGCGTAGGGCGCGTCTTCGGGCAGCAGTTCCGTCAGCAGCTGCACCAGCAATTGCGTGCCCGCCCCGAGCACGATTTGTTCCGGGCGGCATGTAACGCCCCTTGTCAGGGAAATAAGCCGCGAAATTGTTTCACGGACTTCATATAAACCTTGCGGGTGGACGAGTTCTCCGAGTGTATGAAATGAACGGGCGGCTGCTTTATGCTCACAGCGAAACCAGCTTTTCAGAGGGAAATGCGCCGTATCCACGCTCATATGAGAAAACGAAATCCAGCCGCTCTTATCCGTCTCCCGCTCTTTCAAATCATCAGGCAATAGAAGCGAAGGCGCTTCTTCATGATAAACCGTATCAATTTCCTCCACGAAAAAGCCTTTTCTTTCGACTGCATATAAATAACCTTCCGAAAGCAGCTGCTGATAAGCTGAATTCACTGAATTCACGCTGACCTTCAGCGTCTCGGCAAGCTCCCGTTTAGACGGCACCTTTGTATGAGGCATCAGGCTGCGCTTCAAAACGGCCGCTTTTATGTGCTGATAGATCTGCTGATAGATATAATCCGCCGTTTCCGAATGATCAATGGAAATCGTCAGCATCCAGACCCTGCCCCTTTCTGATACCATGGATAAATTGATTTTGGTACTTTTCATCATACCAAAAAGAAGTCAGAATGATAAGAAAACAATGCAGGGGGATGGAATCTATGAGTCGAACAGCATCAACGGAAGTGACAACTGCCCAGTGGCAGCAAAAACGGGATCAATTCGTTTCCAAGGGGGTCGGCAACGGAAACCGCGGCATGGCCGTAAAAGGGGAAGGGGCGCTTTTGTACGATTTGGACGGCAGACGATTCATTGATTTTGCCGGAGCGATCGGAACGCTGAATGTCGGCCATTCCCATCCGAAAGTGGTGGAGGCCGTGAAGAAACAGGCGGAGGATCTGATTCACCCGGGATTTAACGTCATGATGTATCCGTCTTATATTGAGCTGGCCGAAAAACTTTGCGCCCTTGCGCCGGGAGATCATGCGAAAAAAGCGATTTTTCTCAATTCGGGAGCGGAAGCGGTGGAAAACGCCGTGAAAATCGCCAGAAAATATACGAAGCGCCAGGCTGTCGTGTCATTTACAAGAGGGTTCCACGGCCGCACGAACATGACGATGAGCATGACGAGCAAGGTGAAGCCTTATAAATTCGGTTTCGGCCCATTTGCCTCAGAGGTGTATCAGGCGCCGTTTCCTTACTATTATCAAAAGCCGGCCGGCATGAGCGACGAGCAGTATGACGACTTTATCATCAGCGCTTTTGAGGATTTCTTTATCTCCGCAGTTGCACCGGAAACCGTCGCCTGTGTCGTAATGGAGCCGGTTCAGGGAGAAGGCGGCTTCATCATTCCGTCAAAACGTTTCGTGCAGCACGTCGCCGCTTTTTGTAAAAAACACGGCATCGTTTTTGTAGCGGATGAGATTCAGACCGGTTTTGCCAGAACGGGAACATATTTTGCGATTGAGCATTTCGGAGCCGTTCCTGATTTGATCACCGTATCCAAATCACTTGCGGCCGGATTGCCGCTGAGCGGCGTCATCGGCCGGGCGGAAATGCTTGATGCCGCCGCGCCGGGTGAACTCGGGGGCACATATGCGGGAAGCCCGCTCGGCTGTGCGGCTGCGCTCGCGGTCTTGGATATTATTGAAGAAGAAGGGCTGAATCAGCGTTCCGAGGAGATCGGCCGGATCATCGAGCATCAAGCGATCGAGTGGAAAAAAGAGCATGCCTGCATCGGAGAAGTGCGCAGACTCGGCGCGATGGCGGCCATCGAAATTGTCAAAGATCCGGACACGCGGGAACCGGACAAAGCAAAAGCTGCGGCGATCGCTAAAACGGCGAACGAGAACGGACTGCTGCTGCTGACGGCCGGCATTAACGGCAACATTATCAGATTCCTGACGCCGCTTGTCGTGACGGATGAGCAGCTCAAAGAAGGCCTTTCCATTATCGAAGCAGCTCTGTGAGTTCAATTATTGGAATGCCGGCGGATGTGTCTGCTATCATGAAAGTGTGAGATACATCAACAAGCATTCAATGGCTTTACTATAGCAGAGAAAGGAATGTTCAATATGCCAGAACAATTAACAGTGTACAACCCGGCAACGGGAGAGGCGATCGAAAGCATCCCCCAGCAGACGGCCGAAGATGTTGAAAAAGCGATTGAACGTTCACATCAAGCGTTTCAATCATGGTCCAAAACATCAGCGGGAGAACGTGCCTCACTTTTGAGAAAATGGTATGAGCTGATTGTTGGAAATAAAGAAGAACTTGCGGAATTAATTACGAAAGAAAACGGCAAACCGTACGAAGAAGCGGTCGGAGAAGTTTTATACGGCGCCGGTTATATTGAATGGTTCGCCGAAGAAGCAAAACGGATTTACGGCAGAACCGTACCTGCGCCGACAACGGGCAAACGGATTGTCGTCACCCGTCAGGCGGTCGGCCCGGTAGCCGCGATCACGCCGTGGAATTTCCCGAATGCGATGATTACAAGAAAAGCCGCGCCCGCTTTGGCGGCAGGCTGTACGTTCATCATCAAACCGGCGGAGGATACGCCGCTTTCCGCTTACGCCCTTGCGCGTCTCGCATATGAAGCGGGAATTCCGAAGGACGTGCTGCAAGTGGTGATCGGTGACGGAGCCGAAATCGGAAACGTCTTCACCAGCAGCCCGAAAATCCGCAAAATTACTTTTACCGGCTCAACGCCTGTCGGCAAAATCCTGATGAAAAACAGCGCCGACACCGTAAAACATATGTCAATGGAGCTTGGCGGACATGCGCCGCTGATCGTGGATGAAGACGCTGATCTTGATCTGGCGGTAGCCCAAACAATGGCCTCTAAATTCAGAAATGCCGGCCAAACCTGCGTCTGTGCGAACCGGCTGATCGTACACGAATCCGTGAAAGACGAGTTTGCGAAAAAACTGAGTGAAGAAGCTGCGAAACTCAAAGTCGGAAACGGTCTTGAAAAAGGCGTAAACGTCGGCCCTGTCATCAACAAAAAAGGCTTCGATAAAATCGTCGGCCAAATTAATGACGCCGTGGAAAAAGGCGCAAAAGTGCTGACGGGCGGAACGTATGACCAAAACGATGAAAAAGGATGCTATTTCGTGACGCCGACCGTGCTGTCAAATGTAGATACATCCATGAACATCATGCATGAAGAAACATTCGGCCCGGTTGCGCCGATCGTTACGTTCTCAGATATTGATGAAGCGATCAAGCTTGCGAACGATACGCCGTTCGGGCTTGCGGCTTATTTCTTCACAGAAAACTACCGCCGCGGCATCTATATTTCTGAACAGCTTGAATACGGCATCATCGGCTGGAATGACGGCGGTCCGTCCGCGGTTCAAGCGCCGTTCGGAGGAATGAAAGAAAGCGGCATCGGCCGTGAAGGCGGTACGGAAGGCATTGAACCGTACCTGGAAACCAAATACATGTCTATCGGACTTTAATGAGCCGAAAAGAAAGCCCCGCTTCTAAGCGGGGCTGTTTTTATTGAGCAGTCTGCCGGTGAATATCGCCGGCAGGCTTTTTTGATCTTGCGGGAATAATCGGTACGATTCCAGACAAAATAACAGCAAATACGATTGAAAGAAGGTCGCCATCATGGATATATTACTGGCTCTTCTCCCGGCTTTATTTTGGGGGAGCATCGTGTTATTTAACGTCAAATTAGGCGGCGGGCCTTACAGCCAGACGCTGGGAACGACAATCGGGGCGCTCATCGTTTCGTTTGTGTTGTATCTGTTTGTCCACCCGGTGCTGTCTGGGCGCATTTTTATTGTCGGCATCATCTCGGGGCTGTTTTGGTCGCTCGGCCAAAGCAATCAGCTTAAAAGCATACAGCTGATGGGCGTTTCAAAAACGATGCCGATATCAACGGGAATGCAGCTCGTCTCGACTTCTTTGTTCGGTGTGATCGTATTCAAAGAATGGTCAACCCCGATCGCGATTACGCTGGGTATTCTCGCCCTTATTTTTATCATCGTCGGGATTGTGCTCACATCTTTAGAAGATAAAAAGGGGCGGGCGGACGGAGAACCGGGAAACTTAAAAAAAGGCATTGTCATCCTGCTGATCTCCACGCTCGGTTATTTGGTCTATGTCGTTGTGGCCCGGCTGTTCGGCGTATCCGGATGGTCAGCGCTTCTGCCGCAGGCGATCGGGATGGTCATCGGGGGACTGCTCCTGACGTACAAGCATAAACCGTTTAATAAGTACGCCCTCAAGAACATTCTGCCGGGAATCATCTGGGCGCTCGGGAATATGTTTCTGTTCATCTCACAGCCGCGCGTCGGAGTTGCGACAAGTTTTTCCCTCTCTCAAATGGGGATCGTCATCAGCACGCTCGGCGGAATCTTCATTCTCCGTGAGAGCAAAACGAAGCGTCAGCTGGTCGCCATTGCCATCGGGATTATCCTGATCATTGTAGCCGCGGTATTCTTAGGCGTTGCGAAATCAAATTCATAACAAATGCAGGAGGTTTGAACATGTATACGGATTTAAAAGGAAAAGTCGTTGCCATTACGGGAGCTTCATCAGGATTAGGAAAAGCGATGGCGATCCGCTTCGGACAGGAGCAGGCGAAAGTCGTGGTTAACTACTATAGTAATGAAAAAGACGCCCAAACCGTTAAAGAAGAGATTCAAAAAGCGGGAGGCGAAGCGGTCGTCATTCAAGGAGACGTCACAAAAGAAGAAGATGTCAAAAACATCGTGCAGACCGCGGTGAAGGAATTCGGCACATTGGATGTCATGATCAATAACGCCGGCATGGAAAATCCGGTTCAGTCGCATGAAATGCCGCTCAAAGACTGGAACAAAGTCATCAATACCAATCTGACCGGCGCTTTCTTAGGAAGCCGCGAAGCCATTAAATATTACGTAGAGAATGATATTCAAGGAAACGTCATTAACATGTCAAGCGTACATGAAATGATTCCATGGCCGCTGTTTGTTCACTACGCGGCAAGTAAAGGCGGCATCAAATTGATGACGGAAACGCTGGCGCTTGAGTACGCGCCGAAGCGCATCCGTGTCAACAACATCGGGCCGGGCGCCATCAATACGCCGATCAACGCGGAAAAATTTGCGGATCCCGTTCAGAGAAAAGATGTGGAAAGCATGATTCCGATGGGATATATCGGTGAGCCGGAAGAAATCGCGGCTGTCGCCGTCTGGCTCGCTTCAAAGGAATCAAGCTACGTAACCGGCATTACGCTGTTTGCTGACGGCGGAATGACAAAATATCCGTCATTCCAGGCAGGACGCGGATAAGAAAAAAAGCGATCGCAGGCTCTTTAGAGCCGGATCGCTTTTTGCTTACGCGCGTTTTTTCTTTACAAGCGCCGCGATGGAAAGGATAATCGCCGCAGCTGACAGAACGATGGCCGCAATATCAAGCGCTGATACGCCGGATTTGCTTTCTTCGTTTGACTGTTCAGCTCCGTGCGCATCCGTCACGCTGGCCGATTTCGTGATTTTCGTAATTGAGTGAGGCGTGTCGGCTTTCTCATCACCCGTCCATTCTACAATGCTGCCGTCTTTGTAATATTGGTAAGCGTCCCAAGCGGCATCTCCGCTCTTTTCAGGATTTTTCGCAACGAACGTGAACTGCTGGAATTGGCCGGGCTGAATGCCGCCGTCCTTTGCTTCCCAAGTGACGGAGACCGCTTTGTCATCATGTTTGGATACGGATGTTTTCCAGCCCGGAATCGGCTGATACTGCTGAAATTCAACGCCTGCGGGCATTTTCAGCACGACTTTCGTTGTCGGCTCATTCTTTTCCACAGGCACTTTCATCGTGTACGTTTCCCAAGAACCGGCCGCGGATTCCGCGGGTTTGACTGAGACGTGGGCGCTTGCTGTCGCCGTAAAACCGACGAGTGACAGGGTCACGGCGGATATGAATAATAAAGCCTTTTTTTTCAACATGAGATACACTCCTTAGTTTGTCGTTGAGAATATTTGGTTGATTTCATTAAAATCGTTTGTCAGCCCGTGGACTTTGATCTTCCAGTTTCCCTTTTCGGTGATGGATAGGTTGGCGGCTTCAAATGTGCCTTCCTTCGTCTTCTTCAAATCAAAGGTGCTTTCATGCTGTTTGCCGCTGAAGCCCGTCTGGTAAACAGTGACCGTAAATTGCTGAATGTCTTTTACCAAGCTGCCGTTGTGATCGGTGACAATGACTTGAAATTCATTTTTCCCCGGCTGGTTCGGCGTAATGTGCAAGGACAGGGTTTCCCCGTTTCCGATCGTTTCTGAGCCGTTAAAAGGCAATGGCGCAGTCGGCGGCGGGCTGGGCAGGCTTGTGAAGACGGCGGTTGTGAATAATACCGCGATGCCCAGTGCCCATTCGGCCTTTATCGTTGCGCTGATGCTCCTTTTTCTGCTGAACTTCGTCATCCATACGTGAACGGCGCCGAACGCAAGCATGATGACAAACAGTCCGATTTTCAAAAGGAGCGTCTTACCGTAAGCGGTGTGAAAGAGTGAATCAAACGTGCGGATAATGAAAAATCCGTTCAGTACACCTGAAAATAACAGCACGCCGACAGAGGCGAACGCCCAAGGAGAAAACCGTCTGACCGTTTCCCAAGCGATGGTTTTATCGGGTTTTCTCCACTCTGATGAAAGAAGCAGCACAAGCGCGGCGATACCGCCCATCCATACAGACGCGGCCGATAAATGGAGAAAGTCCATTGCGATGCCGACCGCTTTTTCGTCGATAACGGCCGCATGCCCGGCGAATGCTTTTGCCAAAAGCGAAGCGAAGAAGAACAACAGCGGCGCCGTCCAGTACGCAAATGACCGGAATGCTTTCTTCTTCAACAGCGGGATCATGGACAGGGCGAGCAGGATAAATAAGCTGATCTGGATCATCCAGACGTACCCGCCTGCCGTTTTCAGAAGCGTTTCTTTTACATAGTCCGGCTGAAACGCGGCGCTCCAAGCGCCGCCCGCGTTTTCTTTCGTCTGAATCGGGAGCTGGCAGATAAGCGCGAGCCCCGTTAAACATAAAGAAATCACGAGCAGCTTTACAGTTCGTTTTGCTTTTGATGAATCTTTATTATTTCTGTACCAAAACAGATGGAAAAAAGCCGTGCCGATAAACAGGGAGAGAGCGGTGTACAAAATACCGCGGTCGATGGCCGCTTCGGGATGAAGCGCCGCTTGCGATGATGTCTGCTCCTGAAGTTCTCCGCCGGCTTTTCCGATACTGAAAGGGATGACGCCGGATACCGGATGTCCGTCGGCCGATACCGCGTTCCATTCCGCTCTGTAAATATCATGCGGCAGGTTTTTTTTCAATACCGCGGTCATGATGCGGGCATCATTTTTTTGAATCACCGTTTTGCCCGCGTCAACCCGTTCGCCGGATGAATTATAGACCTTAATGGAGTGGAAGCCTTCTTCAATCTGTTCATTAAACTCAATTTCAATCTGCTTCGGCGCTTGTTTTAATTCGCTGTTCTCACCCGGATTTGAGTTTGTGATGTAGGCGTGGGCGAAGCTTGTTTTCGGAATCAAAACAAGGAACAGCAAAAAGATGAGCCAGCGTTTGTTCTGTCTCATGGATGATGACACCGCCTTCCGGTTGGTTGTTGTTATGTCTTGCTGCAGGTGCATCCCTTCTGCCTGTCGTGTAAGATGATGTCCGCCGCCTCGTCAAAGGTGCAAATGACCCCGCCGAATCCTTTTTGAAACCGTTCTGCGTAATCAAGCGTTGAGAAGGGAATCGCCTGAGGCCGGCAGCAGTGAAGGTCAATATCGGCATGGACTAAAAAGTATGCGGAAGCGGCCGTCAGCGTCGTCTGAAGAAGAAAATCTTTACAAATGACGTGGGACACTTCTTCCTTTTTATCCTCATACCGCAAAATCGCGCAATGAATGCAGCACATCTGCTCAACGGCTTGTGAAACGGTAATAAGCTGAACAGAATACGAATGCTGAATCGGCCGCAGGCAATAGCCGCATTGATTGGCGCTTCGTTCTGAAGCGGGCGGGAGCGTAATGCCGCCGGGTGTCCGGATAATCCGGTTTGCATCCGCCAGCTGATTGACGTCTCTGTACACGGTCATCTCGGAGACGCCGAATCTCTCGCTTATGTCAGAGATTTTCAGCGCGCCCTCTTCTTTCAGCCATTCAAGCAAGGTTTGCTGTCTGTGAATCGGAAGCAATTCTGCATCCTCCTTTTTATGCGAATGAGTGATGAACCTCCCTCTAAGAGTAGATGTTTTCACAAATGCACACAAGAGCCTGATGATAAAATATGTGAAAAAATGTTGAACAATCACAAATGTAAAAGACGTAGTCAGACTCTGTTATAATAGAAGAGTTGAATGGAGGAATAAACATGAAAGAAACGACCTGCCCGAACTGCGGCAAGCCGATTACAGGCGACATGGTCAGATCATCCATGATCCCGTGCCAGTTTCAGTGCGGGCATTGCCATGTGAAATTGCGTGAATATAAAGTATCCGCTCCGATTATGGCTGCGGCCATTGCGATCACGGTGCTTTTGATTTATCTTGTGCAGATGGCCAGAACCGCCGTCATGCCGATGTTTCCGGCAGCGCGGTATGTGCCGGCCGCCATTTTCGCGCTCGTATGTGCGTATCCGGTGTTTATTGTCAGTGAGCGGCTCATTGCCAAACTCGTTGTCACAAAAGGACACATTATATACAGAAAGCGGTAAGACACCTTTGATGAGGTGTCTTTTTTTTGTTAAGGATTTGTCACAGTCTCTGTGCCAAACTCCTCTTTACTTTTCATTGAATGGGGATTGTAAGCGTTTTATGATGAAGACACAGGGGAGAGAGAAACCCCGTGTCTTATTTATTTTCATCTGAAGGCAAGCAAACAGGGAGGGAATGAACATGCAGCAAGAACAGCAAGCTGGCATGAAAGTGAAGATACAGCGGTTCGGCAGTTATTTAAGCGGTATGATCATGCCGAATATCGGCGCATTTATCGCATGGGGAATTATCACCGCGCTGTTTATTCCAGCGGGATGGTTTCCGAATCCGCAGCTGAATACATTGGTAAGCCCGATGATTACGTATCTACTGCCGCTTTTAATCGCATATACGGGCGGAAAAATGATTTACGATCACCGCGGGGGAGTCGTCGGAGCGACGGCGGCCATCGGAGTCATTGTCGGAGCGGACATTCCGATGTTCTTAGGGGCAATGATTATGGGGCCTTTGGGCGGTTATCTCATTAAACAATTAGATCGTGTGTTTAAAGATAAAGTCAGACAGGGTTTTGAAATGCTGATCAACAACTTCACGGCGGGAATTATCGGAGCTGTGCTGACGATTATCGCGTTTTATGCGATCGGCCCGGTCGTCCTGTCTCTTAACAAATTGCTGGCGGCGGGTGTGGAAGTCATTGTCCACGCGAATTTGCTGCCGATTGCAAGCGTTTTCGTAGAACCGGCGAAAGTCCTGTTCCTGAATAACGCGATCAACCACGGCATTTTAAGTCCGATCGGAATCGAGCAGGCCGCCAAAGCGGGTAAATCCATTCTGTTCTTAGTGGAAGCGAACCCCGGGCCGGGACTCGGTATTTTACTGGCATATATGTTCTTTGGGAAAGGCTCTTCAAGATCGACGGCTCCGGGAGCGGCGATCATTCATTTCTTCGGGGGGATTCATGAAATCTATTTCCCTTACATTTTAATGAAACCGATGCTGATCCTCGCGGCGATCGCCGGGGGAGCGAGCGGACTGCTTACATTCTCGATCTTTAACGCGGGTCTTGTCGCCGCATCATCTCCGGGAAGCATCATCGCCATTTTGGCGCTGACGCCGAAAGGAAGCTATCTCGGCGTGCTGGCGGGCGTCATCGTTGCCGCGGCCGTATCGTTTATCGTTTCGGCGCTTATTCTGAAATCGTCTAAAGCGGGTGAAGAAGATTTGACAGCCGCGGCGGAAAAAATGCAGGAAATGAAAGGCAGGAAAAGCGAAGCGGCGGCCGCGTTGGCAGACAAAGAGGAAGAGCCGGAAAACAGCGCCGCTGATATTTCCGCCGACCAAGTCAGCCGCATTATCTTCGCATGCGACGCGGGTATGGGATCGAGCGCAATGGGCGCCTCCATTTTAAGAAACAAAGTGAAAAAAGCAGACCTGGATATTGATGTGACAAATACGTCGATCAATAATCTGCCGAATGACGCGGATATCGTCATTACGCATAAGGACCTGACTGACCGCGCGAAAGCGAAGCTGCCGCAGGCGGTGCACATTTCGGTTGATAATTTCTTGAACAGTCCGAAATACGATGAACTGATTGAAAAGCTTAAAAACTAATCAAACAGAAAGAGGGATCTTCATCATGGAAGTATTGGCTAAAGCGAACATCAAACTGAACCAGACGGTGAACTCAAAAGAGGATGCCATCCGCCTCGCGGGACAGACATTGATTGATAACGGCTACGTGAAGAACGGCTATGTGGAAAAAATGTTCGAACGTGAAGAAACATCATCCACGTTTATGGGGAATTTCATCGCGATCCCGCACGGCACGGAAGATGCAAAGGATGAGGTGCTTCATTCAGGCATTTCCGTCATCCAGATTCCGGACGGTGTTGAATACGGTGAAGGCAATACGGCAAAGGTCGTTTTCGGTATCGCCGGAAAAAACAATGAACACTTAGACATCCTGTCAAACATCGCCATCATCTGCTCAGAGGAAGAAAACATCGAACGGCTGATCAGTGCAAAGACGGAAGAAGAACTGGCCGCTATTTTCAGCGAGGTGAACTGACATGATTGCCCTTCATTTCGGAGCGGGAAACATCGGGCGGGGCTTTATCGGCGCCCTGCTCCATCATTCCGGCTATGAGGTAGTTTTCGCTGATGTGAATGAAACGATGGTCAGCCTTCTCAATGAAAAGAAGGAATATACCGTGGAGCTTGCCGACGGCGGCCGGCAGACCGAAATCATCGGCCCCGTTTCAGCCATCAACAGCGCGGTGCAAGAACAAGAGCTGTACAGGCTGATCAATGAAGCAGCGATCATTACGACGGCGGTGGGCCCGAACGTTCTCAGACTCATCGCCCCGTCCATCGCGGAAGGGCTGAAGCGCAGAACGTCCTCTGATCCTCTCAATATCATTGCCTGTGAAAATATGATCGGCGGAAGCAGTTTTCTGAAAAAAGAAGTTTTCGGACATTTGACGGAAGCGGAGCGGGAACTCGTGAACCGGACGGTCGGCTTCCCGGATTCTGCGGTGGATCGGATTGTGCCGATTCAGCACCATGAAGATCCGCTGAAAGTATCCGTAGAACCGTTTTTTGAATGGGTCATAGACAGAACCGGCTTTGCCGGCGGCCAGCCGGTACTGGAAGGTGCGTTGTTTACGGATGATCTTACGCCTTTCATCGAGAGAAAGCTGTTTACCGTCAATACCGGCCATGCCGTTACGGCGTACGTCGGCTATCAGCGCGGATTAAAAACCGTCAAAGAGGCCATCGGCCATCCGGAAATCCGGCGTGTCGTGTACGATGCACTTTCAGAAACGGGCGAGTACTTGGTGAAAGCGTACGGCTTTAAGCAATCCGAACACGAGCAGTACATGAAGAAAATCATCGGCCGCTTTGAAAATGAATACATCACGGATGATGTGACAAGAGTCGCCAGATCACCGCTTAGAAAACTCGGAGCGAATGACAGATTAGTAGGGCCGGCCAAAAAAATAAAAGAACCGAACGCGCTGGCAGAAGGCATCGCCGCCGCCCTGCGCTTTGACTATCAGGATGATCCGGAAGCGGTTGAGCTGCAAAAGCTTATCGCGGAAAAAGGCACGAGCGGCGTTCTTCAAGACATTTGCGGTATTCAGCCGCATGAACCGCTGCACGGCATCGTGCTCAAAAAGCTCAATCAATAAAAATGAACCCGCGTCGGGGGACGCGGGTTTTTTCTTGCGTTATAATGAGAGAGAAGGGAGGCTGCGTGATGAATCAGAAGCTATTGCCCCATCGTTTTCCGTTTCTTTTGATTGACGGCACGACGAACAGTGAAGCCGGAAAATGGGCGGCTGCTTACAAAAACATCAGTGAAAATGACTGGTTTATAACTGAATCCCAAAGAGAGATGCCATTTTCGTTCGTCGTTGAAGCAATGGCCCAAACGGCGGCTTGCGCGGGAATTACCGGCGGTGACGGCCTCGGTCTCTTATCCGCGGTGAAGAAAGCGGAAAGGTTAGGTGCCGCTTTGCCGGGAGACCGTCTGGATCTTTTTTTTGAGGTCACGCGAATCAGACGCGGTTTTGTGTTCGGCCGGGCGAAAGCTTCCGTTGCCGGGAAGCCTGTGGCGGAAGCTGAGCTCAGCATATTTATCCAGCCATCGTAAAAAAAGCCGCCTCCAGCGGCGGCTTTCGGACAAGTCTGTTATTTTGTATCATAATCTCTTTCACTTTGTGAATTGTCCCTTTGGTCATGTTTGTGTTTTTCGTCATTGGCGTTTTCTTTCAGCTCTTCCAGCGGAATCGGATCGGTTAAATCATGATGTTCAGGATTTTCATTCGGTTTGTTCTTTTGTTTTCTTTCTTTCATCCTCCATCACCTCAATATTTCTTTTCCTCAACGTTCTCCCCGCCAAACGCAGGAAGCGGTTTTTTGTTCCTGCGGGTCATATGTATTAAAATAGAGACGACTACATTATAAAAAGTGAGGTACATATATGCCGATACAAAGAGAAGACGCAGATATTAAACTGATCGCGATTGATATGGACGGAACCCTGCTCAATGACGAGCAGCTCATCCCGGAGGAAAACCGGCGGGCGATCAAGGAAGCGGAGGCGAAAGGAATTCACGTCGTCATCAGCACAGGACGCACGCTGATGACCTGCCGCGAACTGGCTGAGTCTCTCGAGCTGTCATCCTTTTTAATCACGGCAAACGGCAGCGAAATCTGGGATTCCAACTTTGAGCTGGTTGAGCGCAAGCTTCTTCATACCGATCATATTCAAAAATTATGGGATCTGCGGAATAAGCACAACACGAATTTCTGGGCCTCTACCGTCGATAGAGTGTGGAGAGGGGAATTCCCGGAAACGATTACGGATCATCAGTGGCTTAAGTTCGGATTCGAAATCGAGGATGACGAAGTGCGGAATGAGGTGCTGAAAGAGCTCAAAGAATACAAGGAGCTCGAGATCACAAACTCAAGTCCGATCAACATCGAAGTCAATGCCCTCGGTATCAACAAAGCGGCTGCGCTTGCGAAGGTATCGGAAAAACTCGGCTTCACGATGGAAAATGTGATGGCCATGGGTGACAGTCTGAATGACATTGCCATGATTGAAAAAGCGGGTGTCGGCGTCGCCATGGGGAATGCGCAGGACATTGTGAAAGAAACAGCTGACTGGGTGACTGATCTCAACACGGAAAACGGGGTCGCCAAAGCGATCCGCCACTGGGTGTTATAATAGAAAAAAGAGAGAGTCTCAGTATGAGACTCTCTCTTTTTTGTTTTGTCAGATTTGTGACTAGGTCCATGGTAGGTTTTCTGACAAAAGGATGTTCAAACCTGTCAGAATTAAATATAATGAAGAGAAATCCAACAATTCGGAATAGTCATTCCGAATAGCGGAATGATAATAATATAAAACGTTTACAATACAGGAGGGATCTTATGTTTCAGATTGACATCAATTGTGATTTAGGAGAGAGTTTCGGTGCTTATAAAATCGGGCTGGATGAAGAGATTTTGGACTATGTGACATCTGCAAACATCGCCTGCGGCTTTCATGCGGGTGATCCCAGCGTGATGCGCAAAACGGTTGCGCTTGCGGCGGAAAAAGGCGTGAAAATCGGCGCTCATCCGGGACTGTTCGATCTTCAGGGATTCGGGCGGCGGCAGATCGCGATTACACCCGAGGAAGCGTATGATCTGACGCTGTACCAAATCGGCGCGCTGTCAGGTTTTTTAAAAGCAGAAGGTGTCGAGATGCAGCATGTGAAGCCGCACGGCGCTTTATATAATATGGCCGCCGTCAATCCCGGCCTGTCAGAAGCCATCGCTCAGGCGGTCTGTCATTTTGATCCCGGGCTTATTCTTTTCGGGCTTTCCGGAAGCGAGCTGATTAAAGCGGGAGATCGAATCGGACTGAGGACGGCAAGCGAAGTGTTTGCGGACCGCACCTATCAGGAAGACGGCACGCTGACGCCGCGTTCAGAGCCGGATGCGCTGATTCAGGATGACAAAAAAGCGGTCGGTCAAGTGATTCAAATGGTGAAAGACAGCACGGTGACATCACGTAAGGGACAAGCTGTAAGCCTGAAAGCGGACACGGTCTGCATTCACGGAGACGGAGCCCACGCCCTCACATTCGCAAAAACAATCAAAAAAGAATTAAAAGCGGCAGACATTCAAATCAGCGCGCTTGCAAAAGACTGAGCAGCAGAGGGAGGAAGACAGCATGGAGCAAAAGAAAAAAACAGCCGGAAAGGCTTCCGGCAGATGGTCGCTTCTTTTAGGCGCGACATTTTTGATGGCGACATCATCAATCGGGCCCGGCTTTCTGACGCAAACGGCCACGTTTACCAATACATTGGCGGCAAGCTTCGGCTTTATCATTTTAATTTCTATTATTTTGGACATTTTCGCGCAAACCAATGTATGGCGGATTATCGCGGTTTCCGGAAAGCGCGGCCAAGAGATTGCCAATATGGTGCTTCCGGGCGCCGGTTATGCCATTGCTTTTCTGGTCGTGCTCGGCGGACTTGCGTTTAATATCGGAAACATCGGCGGCGCGGGTCTCGGTCTTCAAGTATTATTCGGGATCAAACCGGAGATCGGCGCTTTAATCAGCGCAGCGGTCGCGGTGCTGATTTTTGTCATAAAGGAAGCCGGAAAAGTCATGGATCGTTTTATGCAGATCGCCGGCATCGTCATGATCGTATTGACGGTGTATGTTGCCGTAACGACGGCTCCGCCGGTCGGACACGCCGTTGTGAAAACTTTTATGCCTGATCATATCAGTGTGCTGGCGATCGTGACGCTTGTCGGCGGCACAGTCGGCGGGTACATTACATTTGCCGGCGGCCACCGTTTGCTTGATTCAGGCATCCAAGGGAAAGAAGTCATCCCCCAGGTCACGAAAAGCTCCATCACAGGCGTTCTGATTACATCGATTATGCGGATTGCCCTGTTTCTCGCCGTGCTCGGCGTCGTCTCAAAGGGCCTGAGCATTGATCCTGATAATCCCGCAGCTTCTGTATTCCGGCTTGCGGCGGGAAATGTAGGCTATAAAATTTTCGGCGTCATCATGTGGTCTGCCGCTATCACGTCTGTCATCGGCGCCGCCTATACATCGGTGTCATTCTTCAAATCGTTTTCAACAAAAATCGAAAAGCACTCACATGGCGTAATTATCGGCTTTATCATCGTATCCACTCTTATTTTTGTCACGATCGGCCAGCCTGCCAAAATTTTGGTCGCGGTCGGTTCGCTTAACGGCTTAATTCTGCCGCTTGCATTAGCGATGATTCTGTTGGGCGCTTATAAGAAAAAAATCGTCGGCGATTACAAGCATCCGATCTGGCTCACGATTGCAGGGGCGATCGTAGTGGTTGTCATGGCGGTTATGGGCATCTATACATTATTCACGCAGATGCCGCAGCTATGGAGCTGATGATATGAAAAAACATATGAGAGACATGAGCCCCGAAGAAATCAGACAGCTGATCAGGAAGGGGCAGATGACCGGGCCGACGGCGGGGGTGGCCGCTTCTTACGCACAAGCCAATCTCGTCGTTTTGCAAAAGGATCTTGCCTTTGATTTTCTCTTATTCTGCCAGCGCAATCAAAAGCCTTGTCCGGTGCTTGACGTGACGGATGCGGGTTCACCCGTTCCGGCAATAGCGGCGCCGGGAGCTGATATCCGGACGGACTTGCCGAAATACAGGATTTATCGGCATGGCGTGCTTACTGAAGAGGTAACGGATATTACGCCGTATTGGAAGGATGATGATGTCGGGTTTTTGATCGGCTGCAGTTTTTCATTCGAGCAAGCCCTTATCAATCAGCAAATTCCAATCAGGCACATCGATGAGGGTGTGAATGTCCCCATGTATAAAACAGACATTGACTGTGTTCCCGCAGGCCCGTTTTCGGGAAAGATGGTCGTCAGCATGAGACCGATTCCGGAAAGGCTTGCAGTCCGCGCGGCGCAGGTCACGTCACGTTTTCCCGCCGTGCACGGCGCCCCCGTCCGCTTCGGAAATCCGCAAAGCATCGGTATCAGCGATTTGCATCAGCCGGATTTTGGAGATGCCGTAACGGTGCGGGAAGGTGAAGTTCCCGTATTCTGGGCTTGCGGCGTTACACCCCAGGCGGTGATCATGGAAGCAAAGCCTGACATCGTAATAACACATTCACCGGGGCACATGCTGATCACCGATATACGAAATGAATCGCTTGCTGTCCTGTAAGTGAGAAAGAATACAACGAGGTGATGACAATGATGCAGTATAGCGGAAATACAGCGCTTGATATACAGCCGTACGGTGATTCCGCCGTTATCATCCGCTTTGGCGGGCACATCAGCGAAGAGGTCAACAGCCGGGTGCATGCGGCGGCAGCCTGTATGGAAGAACGGCCGTTTCCGGGCTTCGTTGAATGTATTCCGGCATTCACAAGCTTAACGATCTTTTATGATATGTATGCCGTCTCAAACATAAAAAAAGGCGTCTCTCCTTTTGCCCTGGTCAAGAAAGAAGTGACAGAACGTCTCAGTCATATAATGACCGACCGCCAGGAAGAGCGCCGGGTGATGGAAATCCCCGTTTGCTACGGCGGTGATTTCGGTCCCGATTTAGAAGAGGTCGCTGAGATGAACGATCTGACCCCGGAAGACGTCATCCGCATTCATACTGAAGGCGAATATCTCGTTTATATGCTCGGATTTGCGCCGGGATTTCCGTTTTTAGGAGGAATGTCTGAGCGGATCAGAGCGCCGAGAAAGGCGTCGCCAAGGCCGTCCATCCCGGCCGGTTCAGTAGGAATCGCGGGAATGCAGACCGGTGTGTATCCGATATCCACTCCCGGCGGCTGGCAGCTGATCGGCAGCACCCCGCTCCGGCTTTTCAGGCCGGAAGAACATCCGCCGAGTCTTTTGAGAGCGGGCGATACGGTGAAATTCGTCCGGATCACGGCAGAGGAATACAGCCGCATCAAGGAGGGAGCCGAATGAGTATGAAAGTGGTAAAACCCGGTCTCTTGACGACGGTTCAGGACACGGGGCGGACGGGGTATCAGAAATACGGTGTACTGGGAAGCGGCGCAATGGATACGATCTCTCTGCGCATCGCCAATCTTCTTGCCGGAAATCAAGAAAAAGAGGCGGGGCTGGAAATTACGCTCATGGGGCCCGGGCCTTCCTTTGAATTTTCAGAACCTGCGGTTATTGCCGTCACGGGAGCTGATTTTGCCCTTCATATTAATGGGGAGCCCGCTCCTCTGTGGAAACCGGTTTTGATAAAGGAAAACAGCGTCGTCTCGTTCGGGCCGTGCAAGATGGGGAGCCGCGCATATCTCGCCGTCGCGGGGGGATTTGACGTGCCCGCCGTCATGGAAAGCAAAAGCACGTATGTCAGAGCGGGGATCGGCGGTTTTTGCGGAAGAGCGCTGCAAAAAGATGATGAGCTGCCGCTCGGCCGTATGACGCCATGTTCGGAATCAATCGCGTACCGTCTGAGCGATTCTTTCGGACAGCATGGTTTCTCAGCGCCTGATTGGTCTGTCAGCAGCAGGGGATTTCTGCCGCTGAAAAAAAATCCGGTCATACGAGTGCTTGAAGGCGCTCAATTTCACGCTTTTACAGAAGAAGCAAAATTGCGTTTTTATCAAGAGTCATATACGGTCACGCCTCAATCCGACCGAATGGGCTACCGGCTGAAGGGCGCTCCGCTTGAATTGCGGGAGCCGCTGGAGATGGTATCTGAGGCCGTGACGTTCGGAACGGTGCAGGTGCCGCCGGACGGCAATCCGATTATTCTGCTGGCTGACAGACAGACGACGGGGGGCTATCCGCGGATGGCGCATATCATATCCGCCGATCTTCCTCTCGTCGCCCAAACGATGCCGGGGGAACATATCACGTTCCGGGCCGTTTCGCTGGAGGAAGCGGAAATGCTGCTTTTGGAGAAGGAACAGCAGCTGAAGGAGCTGAAAGCAAGGCTCAAAATGGAATGGCTGATCTGACAAAGGGGCTAAAGACCATGGAAAACAAAAACAAAACCGTCATCAAATCAATGGAACTGCTTCATTTGTTTCTGACTGAACCGAGCCTGAGCTTAAATGAGCTGGTTTCTCTATCGGAAATGCCGAAGACCTCGGTTCATCGCATGGCAAGCTCACTGGAGGAAACGGGGTTTCTCACCCGGGCGGCGGACGGCCGTTATCAGCTTGGTCTGATCTTTTTACAATTCGGCCAGCTCGTCTCTGAACGTCTGGATATCAGGAAAATAGCCAAGCCGATTATGGAAGAGCTGTGCGGCGAAGTGGATGAGGCCGTTCAGCTGATCATGAGGGACGGAGATGAAGCCATTTACGTCGAGAAAATTGAAGGCACCCAAACCGTCCGCCTGTATACGGCAATCGGCCGCCGGTCGCCGCTGTACGCGGGAGCGTGCGCCAGAAGCATTCTATCGTTTCTGCCAAAAGAGGAGATTGACACATACATTCAGAAGACAAAGCTTGCCGCAATCGCCTCAGGCACGATGACGGATCGGGCTGAACTTCTTCAATCCATTGAAAGATCCTTGCAATCAGGGTATACGATCAGCTATTCGGAATTAGAAGATTACACGGCGGCGATCGGAGCGCCGATTTTCAATCACGAAGGTAAGGTGGCTGCCGGAATCAGCATCGCCGGCTTCGAAGCCCGGTTTTCAGAGGACAGGCTGCCATATTTAACCGAAAAGGTCAAAAACGCAGCACAGCATATTTCTGAGAAATTGGGTTATTGACCGAGCCAATTTTTCTTCACTCGCGTACATTACAATATCGATAGTAACGAGTGGAGGAAAGTAAATGGGACTTGTTTATACGGCGCTGGGGGATTCTTTGACGACGGGGAGGGGGGCCGGGCCGTTTTCCGCCGGTTTTGTCCAGCGGTTCGGGCGTATGCTGGCAGAAGATTTACAGACAAGAACTGACGTATCCATCTTTGCCAAATCAGGCCTTGAGACGGGAGAAATTCTCGGGCTTATGTCCTTGCCGTACATTCAGAGGCGGATTCAGGCTGCTGATATGATTACGATTACAGGCTGCGGCAACGATTTGATCGATTCGGTTCAGGCATATCAGCAAACATCGGACGCTTCGGTGTTCACCAGCGTGTCCAGTCACTGCCATGAGAACTTTGAAAAGATGATAGCCAAGATCGCTGCCTTAAAAGGGCCGCACCCGTCTCCTTATGAGATCCGCGTCTTTAATTTATACAATCCTTTCCCGGGAATCTCCATTGCAGAAAAATGGATATCCTCTTATAATGCGCACCTCAGCACACTCGCATCGGCGCCGCACGTCAAAATCGCCGACGTCCACAGCGCTTTCAAAGGAAAAATGAATGAATATCTCTCTCATGACCGCGTACACCCCAACAGCAAGGGATATGAAGTCATGGCATGCGTCCTGCGGGCGCTCGGATACGGAAGCCTCGCCCGCTCATAACGCGCGCTCCTTTTCATCGGGAGCGCGCTTTTCGTGCTCCTTAAAACAAACTTAAAATTGTCCGACTTTCGTTCTATCCGCGCAAAAAATACGCTAGAATAATGGGGGATAAAGACAGAAATAGAATTGTGTTCAAAAAATGATAACAGAAAGGATGGATTGCTTTGCTGCGCGCCTTAAAACTGTCACTCGCGATGCTAATTATTATACTTGCGGCCGCCGCATTTACGTATGCGGAACATACCTCTGTCATACAGCCGGTTATGCTCGTGTTTCTCGGTGCGGTCATGTTCATTCAGGGGCTGGAGGAAAAACGGAAAGAAAACGACGGTTCCGGGAAATTCAATATCTATACCGCCGTTTTTGTATGGTCGATCTCCTTAATCGGTTTTACGCTTCACGCGATCTGAGTCTGATAGATCCTCAAAATGCTCCACAACGGGAAATGGTGAATAAAAACGGTGCAGTAAGGCTTTCCATTCCTGATAATCCGGCGATCCGCGAAAGCCTTTTGTATGATCTTCCAATGTCTCCCATTCCACAAGCAGCAAATATTTATGCGTCTTTTCCATACATTTGGACAAGGAATGGGACAGATAACCTTTCATGCCCGCGATAATCGGCTCCGCCCGGCGGAATGCCTCTTCGAATTCCCCCTCAAGACCTTCTTTTACATACAGCATGGCTGCTTCTCTGATCATCTGAAATTCCCCCTTTTTTTAATAGATACATTGTATAAGAATATGGCCCGTGACGGCAGGAAAAACAAAAAAATTTTAAACACTATGAGAAAAAAATCCTTGCCAGCCTGATTTGGTTTAGGAGAAAATAACAGTTGGAAGGCAGGGGAATAGACAGTGAAAAAAGGGTTATACCTATTACTTTTACTCGCAGGAATCATAGGTTTGATCGGCTGCTCGAAAACGGAATCGGCCGAAGACAGAATGAAAGATTTCGTAAAAGACTGGAACGGCGGTCATTACGATAAGATGTACCAAAGCCTCACCCAGGATGAAAAGAAAAAACTATCCAAAAAGGATTTTGTAAAGCGATATGAAACCATTTATGAACAAGCAGGGGTTAAAAATCTGAAAGTCACTGCCGAAAAACAGGACGAAGACGACAAGAAAAAAGATGACCTCCAGCACATCGATTATAAGGTCAGCATGGATACAAAAGCAGGGAAGGTCGCTTTTGAAAACACGGCCGTCCTGAAAAAAGAAAAAACAGACGATGGAGAATCATGGAACATCGACTGGAATCCTTCTTTTATTTTCAAACAGCTTTCCGATGACAAAACCGTGCAGATCGCAAATGAAGAACCGAAGCGCGGACAAATTTACGACAAAGACGGAAAAGGTCTCGCCGTGAATACTGAGGTGCCGGAAATCGGCATTATCCCTGGAAAACTCGGCAAGGATAAAGACAGCGTGATCAAAAAACTGTCTGAAAAACTGGACCTTTCTGAAGACGATATCAAAAGCAAACTGAACCAGGGCTGGGTAAAAGACGACTCCTATGTCCCGATTCAAAAAATCAGACCGGATGATGAAAGCAAGGTCAAAAGCCTGCTCGCATTAGACGGCGTGACGAAAACGAAAGTCAGCTCCCGCTACTATCCGTACGGCGAAAAAGCGGCCCATCTGACCGGCTATATTAAAACCATCACAGCGGAGCAGCTGAAAAAAGCGAAAGACGGCCAATACAGCGATACTTCCAAAATCGGCATCGCCGGCCTTGAGAATGTATATGAAGACAAGCTGCGCGGCACGACCGGCTGGAAAATTTACGTCCCGCAAACAGGTGAGGTCATTGCTGAAAAGAAAGCCGAAAGCGGGCAGGATATTCATGTAACGATTGACATGAAAACGCAGACGAAGCTGTATGATTCTATGAAAGATGACAGCGGAGCGGCAGTCGCTCTCGAACCGCAAACGGGAGAGACACTCGCGCTCGTCAGCGCACCGTCTTATGACCCGAACGGCTTTATTTTCGGCTGGAGCGGCAAAGAATGGAAAAAGCTGAATGAAGATAAAAACAATCCGTTTTCAGCGAAATTCAACAAACTTTATGCGCCGGGATCAACGATTAAACCGATCGCCGCGGCAGTCGGCCTGACAAACGGCACATTGAAAGCGTCAGAAAAGAAAAAAATCACCGGAAAAGAGTGGCAGAAAGATTCAAGCTGGGGCGGTTACCATGTCACACGCGTATCAGAGCGCCTGAATGAAGTGGATCTCGAAAACGCGCTGATCACATCGGACAACATCTACTTTGCGCAAAATGCCATAGATGCCGGAGCGGACGCGTTTACAAAAGGATTAAAAACATTTGGCTTTGATGAAGAGATTCCGTATCAATTTCCGATTGAAAAGTCTTCAATCGCTAACGGCAAGCTTGATTCCGAGATCCTTCTCGGAGATACGGGCTACGGCCAGGGGCAGATGCTGATGTCTCCGCTGCACTTAGCGGCTGACTATACCGCATTTGTAACAGACGGAAATCTCGTCAAACCGACATTGATCAAAGACGGAGAAAAAACACCGCAAATCTGGCATAAGCAAGTGGTGTCGGAAGCCAATGCCGAAGAAATCACAAAAGGGCTGAGAGGCGTCGTTGAAGATCCGCGCGGCTCTGCATATCAGCCGGCCGTAAGCGGCATTACCGTAGCCGGGAAAACCGGTACAGCCGAGCTGAAAACGTCTAAAGAAGATAAAGACGGCAAAGAAAACGGCTGGTTTGTCGGTTACGATTATAAAAAGAAAGACCTCTTGATCGCGATGATGATTCAAGACGTCAAAAAACGCGGCGGAAGCCATTACGTCGTTGAAAAAGCGAAAAAGCAGTTTCAGAATCATTAAATGACGATTTTTTGCGGGCTGAAAGGAAAATCGGCCGCCGAAGCAGAATGAAACAGCATGGGCAATTCCTGAAAACAGAGATACAAGAGGCTCTAAGAAAAAGGGGGATTTCACATGCAGCGCATTCAATTGGCTGAAGACCTGGAATTTTCAAGAGTGATACACGGGCTTTGGCGTCTGAACGAATGGAATGTTTCAGACGGAGAGCTGCTGAATCTGATTGAATGGTGTATCAGCCAAGGCATCACCACCTTTGACCATGCCGATATATACGGCGGTTATACGTGTGAAAAGCTGTTCGGCGGCGCTTTGTCCCTTTCGCCTTCAATAAGGGAGCGAATCGAAATCGTCACAAAATGCGGGATTGTCATTGAATCACCGGAACGGCCCGGAAACAAGTCGCATCATTATAATACGTCGAAGTCTCACATTTTAGCGTCGGCGGAGCAGTCGCTTTTGAATCTGAATACGGATTATCTGGATGTGCTGCTCATTCACAGACCGGACCCGCTTATGGACCCGGAGGCTGTGGCTGAAGCGTTTCACGCGCTGAAAAGCTCGGGAAAGGTCAGATATTTCGGGGTGTCGAATTTTAAAGCGCACCAGTACAGAATGCTCGAATCCTATTTGGATGATCCGCTCATCACAAACCAAATTGAAATCTCGGCGTACGAGCTGGAAAATATTCATGACGGCACGCTGGATTTCTGTCAGGAAAAACGCATTCCGCCGATGGCGTGGTCACCGCTTGCGGGCGGGAGCGTCTTTACCGGACAATCAGATAAGGACGTCCGTATCCGTGCCGCGCTTCGTTCTGTACAGGAAGAAATCGGCGCCGCTTCCATTGACGAAGTCATGTACGCATGGCTGTTCACCCACCCGGCGGACATCATGCCGATTGTCGGCAGCGGAAAAAAGAACCGCATTTCCGCCGCGGTGCGTGCCTCCGCGTACAAACTCAGCCATGATCAGTGGTTCCGGATTTATACCGGTGTCCAAGGCTGCGATATTCCATAAACAGAACAAACGCCCGGAAGCTATCTTCCGGGCGTTTGTTTATGTGGTGTGCAATGTCTAAAAACAAGTAAGGTCACTTTGAAGTATAGCCGTGCGGATCAAGAGTAACAAGCGTCATGGCATATTATCTGACACATTTTTCTTTTTCAATACTGTCACACGGCCCAGTGCCAAATTGCCATTTGAAAATGGTTGAATAATCATTGAAAGCGTTTTATATTATAACTTACACCACTTTCCCCGGCAGCACTCCCCATATGCCATACTTCTCACAACTAGAAAATCTGGAGGCGCGTTTCATGTATATGACAGCGAGAGAACAAAAATTAATGAAACATCTATTACTGCAGAACCGGTACGAGACAGTGCATGAACTGGCGGAAGCTTTACAAGTCAGCACAAGAACCGTTCACCGCGAGTTGAAAACAATCAAACCGATGATGGAATCATTCGGTCTGGCACTTGATAAACAGCCCGGCAAAGGACTGAAAGCGGTAGGAAACCCGGAGGACAAACAAAAACTCCTGTCAGACCTGTCCTATGAACAGCATGAATACAGCGCTGAGGAGCGGAAACTTTTAATTCTATGTTCACTATTAGAGTCTCAAGAGCCGATCAAGCTCTACAGTCTGGCGAACGAACTGCAAGTGACAAACGCGACGATCAGCTATGACCTGGATGAGCTGGAGACTTGGATTGCGCCCTTCGGCTTGACGCTGATCCGAAAAAGGGGCTTCGGCATTCAGCTGACGGGGCCGGAAAATGCGAAACGGAAAATCGTCGGCAATCTCATCGTCAACCGCCTTGATATTCAAAGCTTTTTGGAAGCGGTTGAATTGAATATTAAAGGAAAACCGGACGATGCTGAAAAAATGTTCGGCGTCGTAAATAAAGCGGAACTTTTGAAAATGGACCGGCTCTTAATTCAGCTCAAGGAAAAAATCGCGATCGCCTTATCTGACAGCTCATACATGGCGCTTGCGGTTCATTTAACCTTTGCGATGGACCGGATCAGGCTCGGAGAAACCATCACAATGGAGGCTTCGGAACTAAAAGCGCTGCAGCAGACGAGGGAGTACGGCTCTGCGCTGGAAATGGCAAAAGAGCTTGAAAAAGCGTTCGGCGTTTCAATTCCGGAAGCTGAGATCGGTTATATCACCATTCATTTGCGGAGCGCCAACCGCAAATACAAAACGGAATTCAAACCGGAAGACATAGAGGTTGAAACGGCCTTGCAAACGAAGCAGCTGATCGGCTTCATTTCTGAAAAAATTAAAATTGATCTGACGGAAAACGGTTCTTTATACGACGGTTTAATCGCCCATCTGGAGCCTGCGATCAACCGGGTAAAAGAAAATATCGACATGTACAACCCGATGACCGAGCAAATTAAACGCGACTACTTTCTGCTGTACATGGCCGTAGAAGAAGGAATGGAAAAATTCTTTCCGGGGCTTCTTTTCTCTGATGATGAGATCGCTTTCATCGTTCTTCACTTCGGCTCCGCTCTGGAAATCAAACGGGAAGAAGCGAAGATCAAAGCGCTGATCGTCTGTTCTAGCGGCATCGGGTCGTCCAAAATGCTCGCATCCAGGCTGAAAAAAGAGCTTCCGGAAATCCGTTCCTTTGATATGTCTTCCCTCATCGAACTGAAGGACCGAGACACCGCTGCGTATGACATGATCGTATCCACTGTTCCGATCCCGTATGAAAACATTGATTACGTCATGGTCAGTCCGCTTTTAAACGAAGAAGACGCTGATCAGGTCAAGCAGTACATCAAAAGAAAAATTCCGCTGATTCTTGACAAAAAAAGAAACGGTAAAAGAGAAGAGAAGCAGCCGGAGACGCCTGATATGCTGGAAGCGGCCGGCCGTATGGCGCATTACGCGGCGGTTATCCAAAGCGTGCTGCGGAACTTTTCGATCAAATCCATTGATTCAAACACGGCGTATGAGCTGTTTTTGAACCGTATGTTTGACATGCTGGAGCAAGAAGGATTGGTTCATAATGCCCAAAAAACCGCACAGCGCCTTGCTGAGCGTGAACGACAGGGCGGACTCGGCATTCCGGGAACGGCGATGGCCCTGTACCATCTCAAAAATGAAGAAATTGTCACGCCTTTTTTCAAAATTTATGATTTGACAGCTCCATGCAGTGTCAAAGGCATGGACGGAAATTCCCTGACCGCCGACCGCGCTTTGGTGATGATGGCGCCGGCTGATATGCCCGCTGAAGGGTCGGAAATACTAAGTGCGGTCAGCTCGGCCATTATCGAGTCTGAAGACAGTATAAAAGCCTTCCAGACGGAGGATGAGGCCGATTTATACAAACGTTTAAACAAGCTGTTTTATCATTTCATTCAGGAGAAAGGACAGCGGTAAACAGGAAGCGCACACCTCATGTGGGGTGTGTTTTTTTGTGCATGTATGAGGGTAAGGGGAAGGGAAGAAACTAAAAACACGGGACTATTGTATCATTCACTGATGGAATAGTTCTAAAACAAAATAGTTTTACAAGTTATATTTTTTGGTTTAAAATGGGTTGCGTGAGAAAGAAAATCTGACAGAGTTTTTTTGTGATTTATCATTATGGGAGATGAAAATATGGAGACATTACAGCATCTGATTCTGCATGACATTTCAAATAGCGAAGAGATCGAAGCTGTAAAAAGCGGTGCGTATACCCTGACCTACGCGGAATATCGAAAACGAATCAACCAGCTTGCACAAGCGCTTCTTGATAAAGGAATAAAAAAAGGCGACAGAGTGGCGATGCTTTGCAAAAACGGCCACGCGGCATCCATTGTCATGTTTGCGGCACTCGAAATCGGCGCGGTGGTTGTGCCGGTCAGCTGGCAATTAACACCTTACGAAATGAAAGGCATTTTAGCAGCCTGTGAACCGAAAGCTGTTTTTTACAGCACTGAATTTAAAGAGATCATGGAAGAAGTGCTTCCTGCGCTTGCATCTTCTCTTAAACTGAAGGTCGTAACAGGAACAGCTGCGGAGACAACGCCTGAGTTTGACGCTTTATTGACAGGCTCCGGTGATACACCGGATGTCGAAACGGTGTCTGAAAACGATACGGCATTGCTGATGTTTACCTCAGGTACAACCGGCAATCCGAAACGCTGCATGATCACTCACGGCGGCATATACAACTACGTAAACGCGACATTGGCATACACGGGGAGAATGCAGCATGTCCGCTTCTTAGCATGCCATCCGAATTACCATACGAGCGCGATTATCTGCCAGATGGTCGGCACGATGAGCGGAACGACATTCATTATGACAGACAATCAGGACCCTGTGGAAAACTTGAAGCTCATCGAAAAAGAGAAAATTCAAACCGTGATGGCGCTTCCGGTCTATTACACATACCTGCTGAAAGCATGGGAAACGCATCAGACTGACATGTCTTCTATCGTTTATATGATGACGGGAGGCACAAAGGTGCCAAGCAGTCTGATCCAGCAGTATCTCGACATCGGCATCCCGCTCATGCACGGATACGGAAGCACGGAAGCGTGGGGCATCAGCTCTTGGAATCCGCAAATGGGAATGGATAAAGCCGCTTCCGCGGGTAAACCGATGGAAGAAGTGGACGTCCGCGTTGTAGATCCGGAAACAGGTGAAGTCCTTCCGCAAGGCTCAATCGGAGAAGTCGTTGTGACAAGTCCGTTTTTATTCAAAGGCTACGAAGGTAACGAAGAAGCGACACGAAAAGTGCTGAAAGACGGCTGGTTCCATACCGGCGATTCCGGTTATGTGGATGAAGACGGATTTATCTTTATCACCGGACGTTATAAAGATGTCATCATCTACGGCGGGGACAATATTTATCCCGACCAGATTGAAGAGGTCATTCAGCAAGTGCCGGGAATTCTCGAAACGGCGGTTGTCGGTATCCCTGATCCGCTCTACGGCGAAAAGCCGAAAGCGTTCATCGTGACAAACGGCAGAGAAGGCCTGACAGAAGAAGAAGTGACCCGATTCCTTCAAGAACGTCTTGCCGCCTTTAAAATTCCGGAAATTGAGTTCGTCAGCGAACTTCCGAAAAACAACCTTGGAAAAGTGAGAAAAGACGTGCTCCGCAAACAAGCGGTACGTTCATAATAGAAAATAAAAACCCGGCTGCCGGGACTGACCCCC
>NZ_CP089436.1:3945351-4000296 GCF_021228595.1 Bacillus sp. FCW2
TATTATTACGGTAAAGGCAGCTCATGATGAGCTGCCTTTTTTGTTTTTGAATAAAAACAAAACAAACACCGAAATACGGAAACGCCCATATACTAATTGTAAACTTCAAAAAGATCCAAATTGTGTATACAATCAACAGCTTAAGGGAAGGCTATTCATACGGAGGTGGGCAAAATGAATGAAACGTCCAGCCATGAAGAAACATGTATTGTGTGTGAAACCAAAAAAAGCAGGGGAATCCATATTTATACGAAATTTATATGTTTAGAGTGTGAGAAGAAAGTAGTTTCCACTCCGACCTCTGATCCGAATTATGAATTTTTCGTTCGTAAACTGAAAAGCCTTCATACACCGACGTTATATTCTTAACCCTGAAAAGGGTCTTTTTTTTGCCTGAAATCAGAGGAGTTTTTACACTTTTTATAAAAGAACTGATACGATAAGAAGAGAAACTTGTTTAGACATGGAATGTAATAGATAATACTGATAAAAGTGAATAAATAGGAGTCGATCAAGTATGAAACCGTTTATTCAATATATGAAATGGACGCTTTGCGGCAGCACAGTTTTTGTATTAGCGGGGATAACCTTCTTTACGATAGGGCATCAGCCTTTTCTGTATTCGCTTTTATACGGGGCAGCCAGCGGAGCCGCAGTCAGTGCGGCCGGTCTGTGGAATGCGAAGCGTCTCTTTTTAAAAAAACACCGGCTGACAAGAAAAGAATATGCTTATATCAAGGAAAATCTTGAGGAAGCAAAGGGCAAAATCATTCGATTACGCAGGGCGCTTTTTCGCTCTAAAAGTATACAAATGCTGAAGCAGAATGCAGAGATACTGCGGATAACCCGACGAATATATCTGCTCACAAAGCAGGAGCCGAAGCGTTTTTATCAGGCAGAGCGTTTCTATTATCAAACGCTTGATTCTGTTGTGGAACTGACGGAAAAGTATGCTCTGCTCTCCTCACAGCCGCGAAAAAATAAAGATTTATCAATGTCCTTGAGTGAGACGAGGATGACTCTAGCAGAGCTTTCCAGAAGGCTGGAAGAGGATCTTCATGAACTGATGAAGGAGGACATCGACGACCTGCACTTTGAATTAGATATGGCAAAGCATTCACTGAGAAAATAAGAAAGGAAGAAGGAAATGGCCAAAGACCGTTCCGACGACAGCATGGACGCCCAAAATGACCAGACCCCTCTAAAGCTTGCAGATACGCTGCCGGAAGAAACAAGAGAAGCGGCACTTCAGCTCGCTGAAAAACTGGATCCTGGGAATATGCAAAGCATTGTTCTGTTTGGTTCACAGGCGCAGGCGAATCTTCTGGAATTTTCCCACACGATGATAGAGCACGTGCAAAGAAAAGATGCAGGAGAGATGGGACAGATACTGGCTGATTTGATGCTGAAGCTTGACCAGGTAAACCCCGATGATCTGCAGATGAAGAACAAAGGGTTTTTCGCCCGGCTGTTTAAAAGGGTATCCGGTTCTGTGCAGGAAGTGCTTTCGAAATATCAAAAGACAAGTGTGCAGATTGACCGTATCAGCAGAAGGCTGGAACATTCTAAAAATGTGCTGTTGAGTGACAATAAATTGTTAGATCAGCTGTACGCCCAAAATAAACAATACTTTTCTGATTTAACTATGTATATAGCAGCGGGGGAATTAAAATTAGATGAGCTGAAAACAAAGCTGATACCCGAAGCGGCAAGAAAAGCCGAATTACAAGAACACAATCAAATGGCCGCGCAGGAAGTGAATGATCTTCGCCAGTTTGCCGACCGTCTGGATAAGAGGGTGCATGATCTGCTGCTGAGCAGGCAGATTACGCTCCAGAGTGCGCCGCAAATCCGCCTGATTCAAAACACGAATCAGGCACTGGCAGAGAAAATTCAGTCCTCCATTGTTACGGCTATTCCTTTATGGAAGAATCAAGTCGCCATCGCGCTGACGCTTATGAGGCAGCGGAGTGCGGCAGATGTGCAGCAGAAGGCGGCGGATACGACAAATCAATTGCTGCTGAAAAACGCCGAACTTCTGAAAACAAGTACAGTCGAGACCGCCAAAGCTAATGAGCGCGGGCTTGTTGAGGCAGAGACCCTCAAAAAAGTGCAGGAAAGCTTAGTCAGCACACTTGAAGAAATCATGTCTATTCAAGAAGAAGGCAGGATGAAACGCAGGCGTGCCGAGGAGGAGCTTGTTATCATGGAAGGCGATTTAAAAAAGAAGCTGCGTGATATGGGGGCCGGCCGGGATAACGGCTAGATGGCAAAAAGTCTTAGCTTTAAGTTGGCTCGCAGTCACGATATAATAAGAAAGACAGGCAAAGGATTTGTTTAAAAATGGACACACCTTTATATACAGCGCTGATGAAGCATGCGCACCGAAATACGTATTCTTTTCATGTTCCGGGACATCACAATGGAGATGTCTTTTTTGATGAAGCCAAATCTGTATATCAATCTCTTTTATCTATTGATATGACTGAGATCACGGGTCTTGATGATTTGCATCACCCGACGGGGGTCATTAAGGAAGCGCAGGATTTGGTGAGCAGATTTTACGGCTCTCAGGAAAGCTTCTTTCTCGTCAATGGAACGACCGCCGGCAATCTGGCGATGATTTTAGCTGTTTGTGAACCGGGTGAACCCATTCTGATCCAGCGTAATTGTCACAAGTCTGTTTTCCATGCGGCGGCATTGGCCGGAGCCAAGCCGGTTTATTTGTCGCCGGAAATCGATGAAAACATGCATGTGCCGGCACATGTATCCCTTTCAGTCATCGAAAAAGCGCTGGCGTCATATCCGAACGCGAAAGGACTTGTGCTGACCAACCCGACTTACTATGGACACGCCGCCGATTTGACTGCGGCAGTTAACAAAGCCCATTCATACGGCGTTCCTGTACTGGTGGATGAGGCTCATGGGGCTCACTTTGTGTTAGGCCAGCCTTTCCCGCCTTCATCATTGGCTATGGGGGCGGATGCTGTTGTTCAATCGGCTCATAAAACGCTTCCGGCTATGACGATGGGGTCTTACTTTCATTTGAACAGCACCAGAATTGACAGAGACCGATTAACTTATTATATAAGCAGTTTGCAAAGCAGCAGCCCGTCATACCCGATTATGGCATCTTTAGATACGGCGCGCGCTTATGTACAGGATATTGCTGAAAAAGGAACACTTCCCATTCATATGGAGCACATTGAGAAAATCAAAGGAAGGTTCGCATCAATTTCTTCTATTGAAATAATCGAGCCTTCCGGATATGGGCTGCGGGCGGATCCGTTAAAATTAATTCTTCGCTCAAAGCTCGGACATTCCGGCTATTCATTACAACGTATTTTGGAGAGTGAAGACATTGTTGCCGAGCTGGCTGACGAATACCAAGTATTGCTCGTCCTGCCGATAGGCGGCCGGCGGATGATAGAACAGGAAACCGTAAGAAACATACAGCAGAAACTGGAGAATACACCGCCCGATAAATTGCCGGATGCCGTGAATTGGACATTTCCGTCCATTTCGACACTTGAATATCCGCAAAATGAGATGCGGAAGTTTACAAAAGAGCCTGCAGATATAAATAAGGCGGCCGGGCGCTTGCATGCGGGGAACATTATTCCTTATCCGCCGGGAATTCCGCTGATCATGGACGGAGAACGGATAACAGAAGAGATCGTACAAAAGCTTTCCCGTTTAATCGGCATGGACGCGCATATTCAAGGCTTATTAAACGGGGAACAATTACTTGTCTATATAGAAGAGGAGAAATCATGAGCGGTTTATTTATAACATTTGAAGGTCCTGAAGGTGCAGGGAAAACGACTGTGCTTCAGGAAATGAAAGAGATTCTGTCGGCAGAGGGGTTCCCGGTGACAGCGACAAGAGAACCGGGCGGCATCGACATTGCGGAACAGATCAGAGAAGTGATCTTAAATAAAAACAATACACTGATGGATGCAAAAACGGAGGCGCTGCTTTACGCTGCGGCGAGAAGACAGCATTTAGCCGAAAAGGTGCAGCCTGCATTGAAAGAAGGGCGCATTGTGCTGTGCGATCGTTTCATCGACAGTTCGCTGGCTTATCAAGGCTATGCGAGAGGGCTCGGGATTGATGAAGTTCTTTCTATCAACCAGTTTGCAATCGGCGATACGATGCCTGATGTCACCATCTATTTTTCTATTGAGCCGGAAGAAGGGTTGAAACGGATTACGTCGAATGATTCAAGAGAAAAGAATCGTCTCGATCTTGAGGCCCTGCACTTTCACACGAAAGTACGGGAAGGATACCAAAAGGTAATGCAGCGTTTTCCGGAAAGATTCCATACAATCGACGCATCGAAAAAGAAGGAACTCGTCATTCAGGACGCACTTCAAGTGATAAATGAAGCATTGAAAAAAATTCAGTTGTGACCTGTTCCTCATAAGTTGCTATAATGAATGTAACGACAATGTTCTTTCCAACCTAAAGGGGGCCTAGAGAATGAAACTAATAGTGGCAGTGGTGCAGGATCAGGACAGCAACAGGCTTTTGAAAGTATTAACCGACCACAACTTCAGGGTGACGAAACTTGCGACAACAGGCGGATTCCTTAAATCAGGCAATACGACGTTTATGATCGGGGTGGAAGATATCCGTGTCGATAAAGCGCTCAGCCTCATTAAAGAGAATGGCTGTAAACGTGATCAGATGATTGCCCCGGTATCCCCGATGGGCGGGAATGCGGATTCCTACGTTCCATATCCCGTCGAAGTGGAAGTCGGCGGAGCGACGGTCTTTGTCCTCCCGGTCGATGAATTTCATCAATTTTAAGGATTTGACGACGTGAAAATAAATTCTGACTTACGTACATTTATTGAGAAAAAGCAGCAGCCTGCTTATAAAGCGGCAGAGCTGTCCGGAACGTTTAAAAGTTCAATGGACAGCCAAAGCAGCAAGCTGAAATTTGATCAGCTGAGCAGGTTCTTAACGGATATAGAAACGTTCGGGAAAAGGCTGACGAAGTCGAGAAACTTTAAAGACTTAGCGAAATTCAAAGGATTGGTAAAACGCTTTGTAAAAGAGGCCGTAGACAGCGGATTATCGCATGAGACGGAGAAAAGCTTTGACCTGTACGGCAGCAGCCGGACTCTGGGGCTTGTGAAAGAAATAGATGAAAAACTGCTTCAGCTGACGGAAGAAATGTTAGATCAGGAAAAACCGGCAATTGATTTGCTGGATCGAATCGGAGAAATAAAAGGTTTATTGATTAACCTTTACACATAGAGAGTGATACAATGGCAATATCATGGAAGGAAATGACCGGGCAGCAGCCCAGAGTGATGCGGCTTTTGCATAACAGCATTGAAAAGAAAAGGCTTTCTCACGCTTATCTGTTTGAAGGCAAAAAAGGTACGGGCAAATTGGATGCCGCACTGCTTCTCGCAAAAAGCTTTTTTTGCCTTGAAGACGGGACTGAGCCTTGCGGGGAATGCCGGAACTGTAAGCGTATCGAATCCGGAAACCATCCCGACCTGCATGTGGTTCAGCCCGACGGATTATCCATTAAAAAGGCTCAGATCCAATCGCTTCAGGAAGAGTTTTCCAAAACAGGACTGGAATCGCATAAAAAGCTGTACATTATATCCCATGCGGATCAAATGACGACAAATGCAGCAAACAGTCTGCTGAAATTTTTAGAGGAGCCGAGTCAAGACACCATCGCAATTCTTATTACTGAGCAGCTCCACCGAATACTGGATACCATTGTTTCGAGATGTCAGGTTCTTCCGTTTCAGCCGCTTCAGCCGAAAGCCATAGAAGAAAGGCTGATTGAACAGGAAGTGAGCCCTCACATGGCCCGGCTCTTAGCAAATATGACAAATAATATTGCGGAAGCAGTCGAATTAAGTCGAAATGATGAGTTTGCAGAGTCCAGAGCGAAAGTGATAAAATTGTATGAAGTCTTACATCAGCGGAAAGGACATGCCTTTTTCTTCATTCAGGATCAGTGGGTGCCCTTTTTCAAAGAAAAAACCCATCAAGAAATGGGTCTTGATATGCTCTTATTGATATACCGTGATGTATTATCCATCCAAATTGGAAATGAAGATAAACTGATTTATCAAGACTTATTCCAATCAATAAAACAGCATGCGCTGCAATTTACACAACAAAGCGTTACGAACCAAATTCTCGCTGTTTTAGAAGCAAAAAAACGGCTTCATTCCAATGTGAATGTGCAGGGATTAATGGAGCACTTGGTGTTAACGTTGCAGGAGGGATAAGCTTGTACAACGTAATAGGCGTCCGCTTTAAAAAAGCGGGAAAAATTTATTATTTTGATCCGAACGGATTTGATATAGAACAAGACAGCTGCGTCATTGTTGAAACCGTAAGAGGTGTCGAATACGGGCAGGTTGTCATCGCAAATAAACAAGTGGACGAGCATGATGTTGTGCTTCCGCTTCGAAAGGTCATACGCGTTGCTGATGAACGCGATCTTCTCATTGTAGAAGAAAACAAACAGGAGGCCCTGTCCGCTTTTGAAGTCTGTCAGAAAAAAGTGGCTGACCACGGCTTAGATATGAAGCTGGTTGATGTTGAGTTTACATTTGACCGCAATAAAGTCATTTTTTACTTTACAGCAGACGGACGGGTTGATTTCAGGGAATTGGTCAAAGACTTGGCTTCTATCTTTAAAACGAGAATCGAATTGCGCCAAATCGGGGTGAGGGACGAGGCGAAAATGCTCGGCGGTATCGGACCATGCGGGAGAATGCTTTGCTGCTCCACGTTCCTCGGTGATTTTGAACCAGTGTCCATCAAAATGGCGAAGGATCAAAATTTATCGTTGAACCCAACGAAGATTTCCGGTCTGTGCGGCCGTTTGATGTGCTGTTTGAAGTACGAAAATGATGAGTATGAGACGGCGAAAGAACAGCTGCCGGATTTAGGCGAAATGATTACGACGGCAAACGGCCCCGCAAAGGTTGTCGGTCTTAATATTCTGGAACGGGTGCTTCAGGTGGAACTGAAGAATCGTGAAAAAGTGATAGAATATACTTGGGAAGAGCTCTTGGAAGAGGGCGTCGTATCCGCACAAACCACAGATTAACGAGGTGTGGAACCTTGGATAAAAAAGAGTTATTTGATACTGTCATAAACCTGGAGGAACAAATCGGTTCGCTGTACCGTCAGCTGGGTGACTTAAAGCAGCATATCGGCGAAATGATTGAAGAGAATCACCATCTTCAGCTTGAAAATAAGCATTTGCGTAAGCGGCTTGATGACACGACAGAGCAAATTGAGAAATTCAAAGCCGATCAGAAAGAAACAAAAACACAGAAGGCAGAGCAGAGTGATATAGGAGAAGGGTACGACAATCTGGCCCGGCTGTATCAAGAAGGCTTTCATATTTGCAACGTCCATTATGGGAGCGTCCGCAAGGGAGATTGCCTTTTTTGTCTGTCCTTCTTAAATAAAAAATAAGGAAAAGGCTTCCGCTGATGTCGGAAGCCTTTTTCAAAGAGTGCCGAAAGGAATAAGATTATGGTTTCATTACGTGATGATGAAAGATTGGATTACTTATTAGCAGAGGATATGAAAATAGTACAGAGTCCGACGGTTTTCGCTTTTTCATTAGATGCCGTGCTGCTGTCTAAGTTTGCATACGTTCCGATTCAAAAGGGGAACATCGTTGATTTATGCACGGGGAACGGCATTGTGCCGCTTTTGCTCAGCACAAGGTCAAAAGCCGATATCACCGGCGTTGAAATTCAGGAACGCTTGTATGATATGGCGCTCCGAAGCGTGGAATACAACGGGCTGGGCGGTCAGATCAGTCTCATTCATGATGATCTGAAAAATATGCCGGAAAGACTCGGACATAATAAATATGATGTTGTCACCTGCAATCCGCCTTATTTTAAAACACCGAAAGAGGCGGAGCAGAACCTGAACGAGCATCTCAGAATCGCAAGGCACGAAATTCTTTGCACGCTTGAAGATGTGATTTCCGTCAGCAGCAAACTGCTGAAGCAAGGCGGAAAAGCGGCTCTCGTTCATCGGCCGGGGAGGCTTTTGGAAATCTTTGAATTAATGAAAGCGTACCGAATAGAACCGAAACGGGTTCAGTTTATTTATCCGAAACAAGGTAAAGAAGCGAATACCATTTTGGTTGAAGGAATTAAAGGCGGCCGCCCTGATCTCAAAATTCTTCCCCCGCTGTTCGTATACAATGAACAAAATGAATATACGAAAGAGATCCGCACGATTTTATATGGAGACAAATAGTCATTTCTTTTATGTGCTGCTGTGCAATGACAACAGTCTGTATGCCGGTTATACAAATGATCTGCAAAAACGGCTGAAAACCCACAATGAGGGAAAGGGCGCGAAGTACACAAGGGCGCGGAGGCCGGTTTTGTTATGCCATGCGGAATCATTTGAAACAAAACGGGAAGCGATGCAGGCGGAATACCGTTTTAAACAGCTGACCCGAAAGAAAAAAGAGCAATATATAGAAGAAAAACAACGCAGCAAGGAGGCTGTATATGTTAAGACGCCAGATGAGTTTTAACGGAAAATCTGAAATGGGAACTCTGTACCTTGTTCCTACACCGATCGGCAATTTGGAGGACATGACCTTTCGTGCAGTAGAGACGCTGAAATCGGCCGATGTCATAGCTGCCGAAGATACGAGACAGACGAAAAAGCTGTGCCATGTTTATGACATAGACACATCTCTCATCAGCTATCATGAACATAATAAAGAAAGCAGCGGCCATAAAATCATTGAATGGCTGAAAAGCGGAAAGAATGTGGCATTGGTCAGTGATGCCGGCATGCCGACAATTTCCGACCCGGGGGCTGAGATTGTGAGAGATTTCACCCAAATCGGCGGATATGTCGTTCCGCTTCCGGGTGCAAATGCGGCATTAACCGCGCTGACCGCATCAGGCATCACCCCGCAGCCGTTTTTCTTCTACGGATTTTTAAACAGACAGAAAAAAGAAAAGAAGAAAGAACTCGAACTCCTGAAAAAACGGCAGGAAACGATGATATTTTACGAAGCGCCGCACAGATTAAAAGAAACATTAACAGCAATGCATGACGTTTTGGGTAATCGAACCATCGCTGTCACGAGAGAATTAACGAAAAAGTACGAGGAATTCATCAGAGGAACCATCGCCGAGGTGATTGAATGGGCAAATGAAGATCAAATCCGCGGTGAGTTCTGTCTCGTTGTCGAAGGAAATCAAACCGCTGAACCGGATGAAGAGGAAAAGCCTTGGTGGACGGAGCTTTCTGAGAAAGAACATGTGGAGCATTACATAAATGAAGGATCTTCTTCCAAACAGGCCATAAAACAAACAGCGGTAGATCGGGACGTGCCGAAACGCGAGATTTATGACGCTTATCACATTCAATCATAAAAAAACCGTTCTTGTGTCGTAACAAGAACGGTTTTTGTATGAAATAGCTTATTTTTGGTTTTGAAGCTGGTTTTGAATTTCAGAGATGATTTGCTCAGCGCCTTCTTTGCTGAGTACCAATTTGCCGCCGGCAAGTTTAAGGTTATCATCAGAAACTTCACCAGTTACTTGGCAAGTCATGTTTGGTTTATATTTTTTAAGGATGATTTTTTCATCATCAACATAAATTTCAAGAGCGTCTTTTTCTGCGATGCCCAGTGTACGGCGAAGTTCGATAGGGATAACTACGCGTCCAAGTTCATCAACTTTACGTACGATACCAGTAGATTTCATTAACAGTCTCCTCCCGAGAGATAATTATTTGTAGTTTATATTTTTCTTCGTCATTATTCGACAAAATTCCTTACATTCCTAGCATAACAAGGTTTCCAATAATCGTCAATCTTTTTGTTTGCTATTGTTTGTAAGAATTAGTTCTTATAGTAAGTAAAGCCTTGGAAATCCTGAAATAACAGGCTTTTTGACTGCTTTTTCGAACCTATTATCCTACTGAAAATCCTTTTAAATCAAGACTTTCGAACCAAGATGTTTTATATTAGTAGATTATATACGACAAATTTCGACATGTTAAGACTTTTTTTAATTTCAATAAAAATTTTTAATTTTATTTACTCTTTTACGCGCAGTACGTATATATCCTTGATCTTAAAGGCTAAGATGGTATCATAGATAGAGGACAAATATCAATATTGTATATCAAATAAAACCGCTCTCGTCCTTTGGGCGTGAGCTTTTCGACATTCTGAATGGGAGGTTGCAACATGCCGCAAGACAATAATACTTTTTATATTACAACCCCGATATATTATCCGAGCGGAAAATTACATATCGGCCATGCTTATACTACCGTGGCCGGCGATGCGATGGCGCGTTACAAAAGATTAAAAGGATTTGACGTACGCTACTTAACCGGAACGGATGAGCACGGACAGAAAATCCAGCAGAAAGCGGAGGAAGAGAATATCACGCCTCAAGCTTATGTGGATCGCGCAGTTGCTGAAATCCAAAAACTATGGAAGCAGCTCGACATTTCTCACGATGATTTCATCCGGACGACGGAAAGCCGGCACAAAGAAATTATCGAGAAAGTGTTTCAAAAACTTCTTGATAATGGTGACATTTACCTGGATGAGTATGAGGGCTGGTACAGCATCCCTGATGAAACATTCTATACGGAAACACAGCTGGTGGATGTGGAACGAAATGAGAAGGGTGAGGTTGTCGGCGGAAAAAGCCCTGACAGCGGACACCCGGTCGAATTAATCAAAGAGGAGTCATACTTCTTCCGCATGAGCAAATACGCAGACCGCCTGCTGAAGTTTTATGAGGAAAATCCTTCTTTCATCCAGCCTGAATCACGCAAAAATGAAATGATTAACAACTTCATTAAACCGGGGCTTGAAGATTTGGCCGTTTCCAGAACGACGTTCGACTGGGGCGTAAAAGTACCGGGAAATCCGAAGCATGTCGTGTATGTATGGATTGACGCACTGTTCAACTATATTACAGCGCTCGGTTACGATACGGAAAATGATGAGCTTTACAAAAAGTACTGGCCGGCGGACGTCCATCTTGTCGGTAAAGAAATTGTCCGTTTTCATACCATTTACTGGCCGATTATGCTGATGGCGCTTGATCTCCCGCTGCCTAAGCAAGTATTCGCGCATGGCTGGTTATTGATGAAAGACGGAAAAATGTCGAAATCAAAAGGAAATGTCGTTGATCCGGTAACGTTAATTGAACGCTACGGCTTGGATGAACTTCGCTATTACCTGCTTCGCGAAGTACCGTTCGGTTCAGACGGTGTCTTTACGCCGGAAGGTTTCGTAGAACGGATTAATTATGACTTGGCGAACGACTTAGGAAACCTTCTGAATCGTACAGTCGCAATGATCCAAAAATATTTTGACGGCGAGATTGGTTCATATGAAGGAAATGTGACAGATTTTGATTCAGAGCTTTCTTCTGTAGCCGGTGAAACGGTTAAAGCTTATGAAAAGGCAATGGAAAACATGGAGTTTTCAGTCGCTTTATCAACGCTATGGCAATTAATCAGCCGTACGAACAAATATATTGATGAAACTGCTCCGTGGGTGCTTGCTAAAGATCAGGAAAAAGAAAAAGAATTACGTTCTGTCATGTATCATTTAGCTGAATCATTACGTATCTCAGCCGTATTGCTCCAGCCTTTCTTGACACAAACGCCTGAAAAAATGTTTGCCCAGCTAGGAGTTGAGGATCAGTCTCTTAAAGCATGGGACAGCATTCAGACATTCGGCCAATTGAAGAACACGAAAGTGAAAAAAGGGGAGCCGCTTTTCCCTCGTCTTGAAGCTGAAGAAGAAGTAGCTTACATCAAGCAAAAAATGCAAGGAACTGCTCCTGCTAAAGAAGAAAAGGCGGAAGAGCCGCAAGAAGCAGAGCATCTTCCTGAAATTACGTTTGATCAATTTATGGATACAGAACTTCGCGTCGCAGAAGTCTTGTCCGCAGAGCCGGTGAAAAAAGCAGATCGGCTGCTGAAATTGCAAATTGATCTGGGCTTTGAACAGCGCCAAGTTGTATCAGGTATCGCGAAGCATTACACACCGGATCAGCTTGTGGGAATGAAGATCATTTGTGTAACGAATTTAAAACCGGTAAAACTGAGAGGCGAGCTTTCTCAAGGAATGATACTGGCAGGAGAATCGGACGGCGTTCTCAAAGTTGTAGCTGTCGACCAGTCATTACCGAAAGGCACTCGAATTAAATAAATAGATGCAAAAGGTGTTTCACGTGTAACATTCCGTCGAACACCTTTTGTTTTTCAACAAGAAAGGAGTTTTTATGATGCTTTTTGATACACATGCGCACTTAAATGCCGAACAATTTGACACAGACTTAGAGGAAGTCATTGCGCGTGCAAAGGCTGAAAAAGTTGAACGAATCGTCGTTGTCGGATTCGATAAACCCACTATCACGCGTGCGATGGAGCTGATTGAGGAATATGACTTTATATACGCTGCGATCGGCTGGCATCCGGTAGATGCAATTGACATGACAGAGGAAGATTTATCATGGATTAAGGAACTGTCCTCTCACGAAAAAGTCGTGGCAATCGGAGAGATGGGCCTTGATTACCACTGGGATAAATCACCAAAAGACGTTCAGAAAGAAGTATTTCGGAAACAAATCGCTCTCGCCAAAGAAGTGAACCTTCCAATTATCATTCATAATCGTGATGCAACGGAAGATGTTGTCACGATTTTGAAAGAAGAGGGGGCGGAAGAAGTCGGCGGCATTATGCACTGCTTTACGGGGAGCGCGGAGGTTGCGCGGCAGTGTATGGATATGAATTTTTATATTTCATTCGGCGGACCGGTTACCTTCAAAAATGCGAAGAAACCAAAAGAAGTAGCAAAGGAAATTCCGAATGACCGTTTGCTGATTGAAACGGACTGTCCTTTCCTGACACCGCATCCTTTCCGCGGTAAACGAAATGAGCCAAGCTATGTAAAATATGTTGCTGAACAGCTCGCTGCATTAAAAGGGCTGACATATGAAGAAATTGCCTCAATTACAACCGAAAACGCAAAAAGACTTTTCCGCATGAACTGACAGAATGCGCTGTCGTAACGTGTAAAGGCTTGTCCGATTCAGTGGATATGTAAAACCGTTCTACAAGCTTCCTTCTCCTCATAAGATAGGTTGTCGATATGTCTCTCTTCCTTTTTTTGCTTTGTTTTTGCATAATGAGGGATACGCTGAAGGTTTTTCATCTTCGAGATGGGAGGGTTGACAGCATTTTAGATACTCTATATAATCTCTCCGAGGAGAAGGAGGCGTTTTTCATCACACAAAAAATGAAAAAACTGTTTTCCGTAAAGCTTGGTAAAAGCAAGGTTATTCTTATTGCAGCTATTATTCTGCTGGGCGGAACCGGGACTGCATACGGGGCACATGAGCTCTCAAAACAATCAGTTTCTGTTTCCATCAACGGCAAGAAAAAGCAAATACGCACTCATGCAAAAACGGTTGGGGAACTTCTGGAAGATTTACATATAGAGACGAGAAATGAAGACCGGATTACCCCGTCTAAGCAGACAGCATTGGCAGACAACATGAATGTCGTGTATGAAGCTGCAAAGCAGATCCGTGTGACAAGAGGCGGAGAAGAAAAGACTTTATGGTCAACGGCAAAAACAGTCGGCGCATTTCTGAACGAACAGCATACACCTGTGAATCAGCACGATAAAATAGATCCAGCAGCAGATACGAAAGTGACAAACGGCATGAAAGTCACGGTCGACCCGGCTTTTCAGGTCACTGTAAATGATGCGGGAAAGAAAAAGAAAATATGGACGACTTCGACTACGGTCGCTGACTTTTTAACGCAGCATAAGATGGACATGAAAGACGAAGATAAAGTAAAACCGGCATTACACGAAAAGCTCACAAAAAATCAGGCCGGCATACAAATCACTCGTATCGAAAAAGTCACCGATGTAGTTGAGGAAAAATTAGCGTATCAAGTGAAAGAAAAAGAAGATGCGTCTCTCGACAGCGGGAAAGAAAAGATCGTTCAAAAAGGAAAAGAAGGCAAACTTAAAAAGCATTTTCATGTTGTCAAAGAAAATGGAAAAGAAGTTTCAAGAAAGCTTGTTAAAGAAGAAACATCTGAAAAAAGCAAAGATCAGATCATTGCGGTCGGCACAAAGCGGCACAGTCCCAAGATTGAGCAGCTCAGTGCACCTGTGAAGGCATCTTCGGGCGAAACCGGATCTTCCGGTAAAGTGATTACCGTGTCTTCCACGGCTTATACCGCAAGCTGCAGCGGCTGTTCCGGCCATACGGCTACAGGCGTTAACCTGACAAGCAATCCGAATGCCAAAGTCATTGCGGTAGACCCAAGCGTCATCCCGCTCGGCACAAGAGTCCACGTAGACGGATACGGGGATGCCGTGGCCGCTGATACGGGCTCAGCCATTAAAGGAAGACGGATTGATGTCTTTTTCCCTGAAAAATCTTCGGCTTACCGCTGGGGAAAGAAACAGGTCAAAATAAAAATTTTAAATTAATTCCGATTCACTCAGAGGGTTTTGCGCCCTCTGTTTTTTTCGTTATAATAGGTAAAGTGTATTTTCAGTATATTAGACGTGACATGCAAGCAAAGGTTTCGTTTTGGATATAAAAAGTTTTTTTTGGAGGAAGTAATGAAAATTAAAGAAATTATTGTAGTCGAGGGACGCGATGACACTGCGCGCATAAAACTTGCCGTTGATGCGGATACGATTGAGACAAACGGTTCCGCAATCGGAGACGAAGTCATCAGGCAGATTCGGCTGGCGCAGGAAACGAGAGGGGTCATCGTGCTGACGGACCCGGATTTTCCGGGGGAAAAGATCCGGAAAACCATTTCTGAAGCAGTACCCGGCTGTAAACACGCATTTCTGCCCAAACATCTTGCCAAACCGAAAAACAAGCGCGGCATTGGCGTTGAGCACGCATCCATTGAAAGCATCAGAGCATGTCTGGAAAATGTGCATGAAGAGATGGATGCAAAGCCGAGTGAGATTTCAGCTGAAGATGTCATACAGGCCGGTCTGATCGGCGGACCGGCTGCCAAAAGACGCCGCGAACGATTGGGCGACCTGCTGAAGATCGGCTATACAAACGGCAAGCAGCTTCAAAAAAGGCTGCAAATGTTTCAAATCAAAAGAAGTGATTTTATTGATGCGCTCGATGCTATGAGGCAGGAGGAACAGGATGAACAATAAAGATATCGCGACACCTATCAGAACGAAGGAAATTCTGAAAAAGTACGGTTTCTCTTTTAAAAAGAGTCTGGGACAGAATTTCTTAATTGATACAAATATATTGGACAGAATTGTGGACCATGCGGAAATTACGGATCGGACCGGAGTCATTGAAATCGGGCCCGGAATCGGCGCGCTGACAGAGCAGCTTGCCAAACGGGCGAAAAAGGTCGTCGCGTTTGAAATTGATCAGCGCCTGCTGCCCATTCTCAATGATACGCTGTCTCCGTATGACAATGTAACGATCATTCATCAAGATGTGCTGAAAGCAGACGTCAAATCCGTCATTGAAGAGCAGTTTCAGGATTGTGATGAAATTATGGTGACGGCGAATCTCCCATATTATGTGACGACGCCGATCATCATGAAGCTATTGGAAGAACATCTTCCGTTAAAAGGAATTGTCGTGATGCTGCAAAAAGAGGTCGCTGAGCGGATGGCCGCTGATCCTTCCTCTAAGGAGTACGGATCGCTTTCCATTGCGGTTCAGTTCTATACGGAGGCCAAAACCGTCATGACCGTCCCGAAAACGGTGTTTGTGCCTCAGCCTAATGTCGATTCAGCCGTCATCCGTCTCTTGCTTCGTGACGGCCCGGCGGTTGACGTCGATAATGAACCGTTTTTCTTCCAGCTGATTAAAGCAAGCTTCGCACAGCGCCGGAAAACCTTGCTGAACAACCTTGTGAACAATCTTCCGGGCGGAAAAGAGAAAAAAGCTCAAATTGAAGAAGTTCTTCAAGAAACGAATATTGACGGAAAGCGGCGCGGTGAATCCCTGTCCATAGAAGAATTCGCGCTCCTGTCCAACGGATTGCATAAAGCCCTTTTCTAAGAGGGCTTTTTGTTTTGCGTCACCACTTGGACTGCCGCTACATAGGCTAGAGGAGAACCTTATTCATTCAACTGCAAGAAAAGCTTGAAACATCAAGCGCCGCAGCGGAAAGAGGTGTATTTGCCAAGACTTCTTTCATGATGAGGCTTAGTCTATTTGTGGAGTGGGTAACGTGCAATTTCAAATAGGAGATATGGTAGCCAGGAAATCCTATCAAATGGATGTTTTATTTCGCATTATCGGTATAGAGCAAACAAGCAATGGGAATTCAATTGCCATCCTGCATGGTGACGAAGTCAGATTGATTGCGGATGCTGATTTTTCTGATTTGGAGCCTGTCAGAAAAGACGAACAGGCCATGAGAAAGAAAAGAGATGAAAGCAGGATGAATGAATCTCTCGAGCTGCTCCGCCAGGATTATAAGCTGCTTCGGGAAAAACAGGAATATTATGCGACAAATCAATATCAGCATCAGGAGCACTACTTTCATATGCCCGGAAAGGTATTGCATCTGGACGGCGATGAGGCCTATTTGAAAAAGTGCCTGAACTTTTATGAAAAAATCGGTGTGCCGGTATACGGAATTCATTGCCATGAGAAAAAAATGCCGGCATCAATTGACGAGCTGCTTGATAAATACAGGCCGGATATTTTAGTCATCACCGGCCATGATGCATATTCCAAGCATAAGGGAGGCGTGAACGATTTAAGCGCCTACAGGCATTCCAAACACTTTGTCGAAACCGTTCAAAGAGCGAGGCGTAAAGTACCTCATTTGGATCAGCTGGTCATATTCGCGGGGGCGTGCCAATCTCATTTCGAGTCTTTAATCAGGGCAGGCGCGAATTTTGCAAGTTCGCCGTCACGCGTCAATATCCATGCGCTTGACCCGGTATATATTGTCGCGAAAATCAGCTTCACCCCGTTTATGGAGCGGATCAATGTATGGGATGTCCTGAGAAATACGCTGACGAGAGAGAAAGGGCTGGGAGGAATTGAAACGAAGGGTGTGCTGCGTGTCGGTATGCCGTATAAATCAAATGGATGAGTGATAAAACCCGCATATATTTCGCTATGCGGGTTAATTATTTTACATATTGATACATAAATTTCCGGAACTTGTGAAAAATAACGCAGAAATCAATAGAATTTTGTCAAAATAATTTTGTTGACAATGACTTATTAACGTTGATATAATTTAAATTTTATTTGACAAAATTGGGCTCTTGTTGTACAATAAATGTAGTGAGGTGGATGCAATGGCGAAGACGTTGTCCGATATAAAAAGATCGCTTGATGGGAATTTAGGTAAACGGCTTACGTTAAAAGCAAACGGCGGCCGCCGAAAAACGATTGAGCGTTCGGGCATTTTAGCTGAGACGTACCCTTCTGTTTTTGTGATACAACTAGATCAAGACGAGAATTCGTTTGAAAGAGTTTCATACAGTTATGCTGATATTCTGACTGAGACTGTTGAATTGACATTCAATGACGATGCGGCAAGCTCAGTAGCATTTTAATGGGCAGTGAACCTTTTGTTTACTGCTTTTTGTTTTGCCTTCCAAAGCTCTTCTAATTATTCCCTCGAAAGTTTCAGCCGATTAAACGGAAGCTATAAGTGTCACATGTTTTATCGTGGCGTGCACGAATGGTGATCAATTCTATAAAAGGGGTTGTTTCGTTTGGGCAGACGTCGTGGAGTTATGTCAGATGAGTTCAAATATGAGCTGGCGAAGGACCTTGGTTTTTACGATACGGTGAAAAACGAGGGCTGGGGAGGCATTCGGGCGCGTGACGCCGGGAATATGGTAAAGCGCGCGATTGAGATTGCCGAACAGCAGATGGCGGCTCAGAACCAAAATAACCGATAATGCAGTGGCCCGGGGGACAATCCGTTCCCCGGTTTTTTCTATCGGCTGTCAAAACCGGCGTCAATTTCGGATAAGTACCTCCGGGTCTCCAAATGTGATACAATGTTCATACTTATGTTTAGATGGAGAAGTAGGTGAAAGCTATGCGTATTTTAGAAAAAGCGCCGGCCAAAATCAATCTGTCCCTCGATGTGACGAGTAAACGCCCGGATGGTTATCACGAAGTGGAGATGATCATGACGACAATTGATTTGGCAGATCGGATTGAACTGACAGAACTGCCCGAAAACGTTATCAGAGTGGCGTCGCATAATCGCTTTGTTCCGGATGATCAAAGGAATCTGGCTTATCAGGCAGCCAAACTGCTTAAAGAACGGTTTCAAGTCAAAAAAGGCGTTTCCATTATGATTACAAAAGTGATCCCTGTTGCGGCAGGCCTTGCCGGCGGAAGCAGCGATGCGGCAGCCACGCTCAGAGGGCTGAACAGGCTTTGGGATTTAAAGCTTTCTGTCGAAGAGCTCGCGGAGCTTGGAGCTGAAATCGGTTCAGACGTGTCCTTCTGTGTATACGGAGGCACTGCCCTGGCAACCGGACGCGGTGAGAAGATCAGGCACATCAGTGCTCCGCCTCATTGCTGGGTCGTGCTCGCCAAACCGACGATCGGGGTATCGACTGCCGAAGTGTACCGCCGGCTGAACTTACAGCAGGTTCGGCATCCTGATGTGCAGGCGATGATTGACGCGATTGAAGAAAAAAGCTTCCAAAAGGTATGCGGACAATTAGGAAACGTATTGGAGTCGGTTACGCTCAGCCTCCATCCCGAGGTGGCGATGATTAAAAATCAAATGAAACGCTTCGGCGCTGATGCGGTGTTAATGAGCGGAAGCGGACCGACTGTATTCGGTTTGGTTCAATACGAATCGAAGGTGCAGCGGATTTATAACGGGTTAAGAGGTTTCTGTGATCAAGTGTACGCGGTGCGGATGATCGGCGAACAGAATGCTCTTGATTAAATCCGTATGTTAAGTTATATTATTTTTAAATTATTCGGATTTTGGGGGTAAGTTCATGAAGTTTCGTCGCAGCGGCAGATTGGTGGACTTAACAAATTATTTGTTAACCCATCCGCATGAATTAATACCGTTAACGTTTTTCTCAGAACGGTATCAATCAGCAAAGTCATCAATCAGTGAAGATTTAACGATTATTAAACAGACCTTTGAACAGCAAGGCATTGGGACGCTGCTTACAGTGCCGGGAGCTGCCGGAGGCGTCAAATACATTCCGAAAGTGAAACAGGCTGAAGCAGAAGCGTTTATACAGGAGCTGGGACAGTCTTTAGTAAATCCTGAGCGTATCCTTCCGGGCGGTTATGTATATTTAACGGATATCTTAGGAAAGCCATCTGTCCTCTCTCATGTAGGCAGGCTTTTTGCTTCCGTTTTTGCGGAGCGGGAGATTGATGTGGTGATGACCGTTGCGACAAAAGGAATCCCTCTTGCTTACGCAGCGGCCAGTTATCTGAACGTTCCGGTTGTCATCGTGCGAAAGGACAACAAAGTGACGGAAGGCTCCACGGTGAGCATCAATTATGTATCAGGGTCATCTAACCGCATTCAAACGATGTCGCTTGCGAAAAGAAGTTTGGCTACGGGTTCGAACGTTTTGATTATTGACGACTTTATGAAAGCCGGCGGCACCATTAACGGCATGATCAGCCTGCTTGATGAGTTTAATGCAAACGTCGCGGGAATAGGCGTCTTGGTTGAAGCCGAGGGAGTGAATGAACGGCTTGTCGATGAATACATGTCACTGCTCACGCTTTCAACCATCAATATGAAAGACAAAACGATTGAGATTCAAAACGGCAATTTTCTGCGATTTTTTAAAGAACAGCATTTAAAGAATGGGGAGACAGAAAAATGACAAAAGCAATCCATACAAAACACGCGCCGGCAGCGATCGGGCCATATTCACAGGGAATCATCGTAAACAACATGTTTTACAGCTCAGGCCAGATTCCTCTTACTGCTGAAGGAGAAATGGTAAACGGTGATATCACAGAACAAACGCATCAGGTGTTCAGCAATTTAAAAGCTGTGCTGAAAGAAGCGGGCGCTTCGCTCGAGACGGTTGTAAAAGCAACGGTGTTTATTGCTGATATGGAGCAGTTTGCGGAAGTGAATGAAGTGTACGGACAATACTTTGATGTACATAAGCCGGCAAGGTCTTGTGTGGAAGTGGCGAGACTGCCGAAAGACGCTCTCGTGGAAATTGAAGTCATTGCGCTGGTGAAATCTTAAATCTCAGAAAAGTGGTTCCGGTCTCCGGGATCACTTTTTTTATGCAGTATATGATCCCCAAATATGGTTTATCACCTAATTGTGTATGTATATCCTATATTTTCAAAAAAACTTTTTGAAACGTGCAGGAATTTAAAAAGAATCGTGGAATTGTTAGACTAATGCTTTTATATAGGGAAAAGGTGGTGAACTACTGTGGAAGTTACTGACGTAAGATTACGCCGCGTGAATACCGATGGTCGCATGAGAGCGATTGCATCCATCACGCTGGATCACGAATTTGTCGTACATGATATTCGTGTGATTGATGGAAACAATGGTCTTTTCGTTGCGATGCCGAGTAAACGCACCCCTGATGGAGAATTCCGCGATATTGCTCATCCTATTAATTCCAGCACGCGGGGCAAGATCCAGGATGCTGTTTTAAATGAGTATCATCGTTTGGGTGACTCTGAAGCATTAGAATATGAAGAAGCCGGGGCTTCTTAAACATAACAAAATGTAAGGACTGCTGATAAAGGCTGACACAAGGCCTTTTCCGGCAGTCCTTTTTTAAATCTGATTTTTCAGTAATAAAGCGATTACATAGAAAATTCTTGCACTTTTTGATGTCTTCTTGAAATCAACAGCTATTTAGGATATATTTTTCTATGGATAAAAGGGATATTGGAGGCCATTAAATGGATAAGCGGTTTGCAGTGATTTTAGCTGCCGGAAAAGGAACGAGAATGAAATCGAAGCTTTACAAGGTCCTTCATCCGGTATGCGGAAAGCCTATGGTAGAGCACGTCGCAGACGAAGCTCTGAAATTATCTTTAGCGAAGCTTGTCACCATCGTAGGACACGGCGCCGAAGATGTGAAGAAGCAGCTCGGACAGAAAAGCGATTACGCTCTCCAAGCAGAACAGCTCGGTACGGCTCATGCGGTCAAACAGGCAAAACCATTTCTTCACGGAGAAAAGGGTGTCACGATCGTTATTTGCGGCGATACACCGCTTCTGACGGCGGAGACGATGGAAGCCATGCTAAATGAACATACAGACAAAGGTGCAAAAGCCACGGTGTTAACGGCCGTTGCCGACGATCCCGCCGGATACGGAAGAATCATCCGCAGTGAAGACGGCGCCGTTCAAAAAATCGTGGAGCACAAGGATGCTTCGGAGCAAGAACGTCTTGTGAAAGAAATTAACACGGGAACGTACTGTTTTGATAACGAGGCTCTTTTTCGTGTCATCGAACAGGTTTCGAATGAAAATGCCCAAGGCGAGTATTATCTGCCGGATGTGATCGAAATCCTCAAAGACGAAGGCGAAACTGTTGCCGCTTACCAGACTGGTAACTTCCAAGAGACGCTCGGAGTGAATGATAGAGTCGCTCTTTCTCAGGCTGAAATGTATATGAAAGAGCGTATTAACAAACGGCATATGCAGAACGGAGTCACTTTAATCGATCCGATGAATACGTACATCTCACCTGACGCACGTATCGGACAAGATACAGTTATTTATCCCGGAACTGTGTTAAAGGGACAAGCTGAAATCGGCGATGAATGTGTCATCGGCCCTCACACTGAGATAGAGGACAGCTCAATCGGCAGCCGTACTGTGATTAAACAATCCGTTGTCAATCGCAGCAAAGTTGGGAATGATGTAAATATCGGTCCTTTTGCTCACATCAGACCCGATTCCGCAATCGGCAATGAAGTGAAGATCGGAAACTTTGTTGAAATCAAGAAAACACAATTCGGCGACCGAAGCAAAGCATCTCATTTAAGCTATATCGGTGATGCCGAAGTGGGCACGGATGTGAATCTGGGCTGCGGCTCCATCACGGTCAATTATGATGGGAAGAAAAAGTATTTAACCAAAATTGAAGACGGCGCCTTTATTGGCTGCAACTCCAATCTGGTCGCTCCTGTTACAGTGGGAGAAGGCGCGTACGTCGCTGCGGGTTCAACCGTAACTGAAGATGTGCCGGGCGAAGCGCTTGCCATTGCCAGAGCAAGACAAGTAAATAAAGAAGATTATGTGAAAAACATTCATAAAAAATAATCCTAAAATCGGAGGTTTACCATGTCTAACGAATACGGAGATAAGAATTTAAAGATTTTTTCTTTGAATTCAAATCCAGAACTTGCAAAAGAAATCGCGGATAATGTAGGGGTTCAATTAGGAAAGTGCTCTGTTACAAGATTCAGTGACGGAGAGGTCCAGATCAACATAGAAGAAAGTATTCGCGGCTGTGATTGCTATATCATTCAGTCTACAAGTGCGCCGGTTAATGAGCACATTATGGAATTGCTGATTATGGTTGACGCTTTAAAGCGCGCTTCCGCGAAAACAATCAACATTGTGATTCCGTACTACGGTTATGCGCGCCAGGACAGAAAAGCAAGATCACGTGAACCGATTACGGCAAAACTTTTTGCAAACCTGCTTGAAACAGCGGGTGCGACACGCGTGATCGCGCTTGATTTACACGCGCCGCAAATTCAAGGTTTCTTTGATATTCCGATTGACCACTTAATGGGTGTTCCGATTTTAGGCCATTACTTTGAAGGTAAAGACTTGAAAGATATCGTCATTGTTTCTCCTGACCACGGCGGTGTGACGCGCGCCCGCAAACTTGCGGACCGTCTGAAAGCGCCGATCGCGATTATCGACAAACGCCGTCCTAGACCGAATGAGGTAGAAGTGATGAACATCGTCGGTAACGTGGAAGGAAAAACAGCGATTCTGATCGATGATATTATTGATACGGCCGGCACAATCACACTTGCCGCTAACGCGCTGGTTGAAAACGGAGCTGCAGAAGTGTATGCATGCTGTACGCACCCTGTACTGTCAGGCCCTGCCGTTGAGCGGATCAATAACTCTAAAATCAAGGAGCTTGTCGTAACGAACAGCATTAAGCTTCCTGATGAGAAAAAAATCGACCGCTTTAAGCAGCTTTCTGTCGGACCGCTTCTGGCTGAAGCGATTATCCGCGTTCACGAGAAACAATCTGTCAGCTATTTATTCAGCTAAACCGAAACTTTAAGGTTTAAATCCCAGTTATTGTGGGTATTGTTCTAATAGGACGATAAAACGATAATTAGGATGGTGCTGAATATGGCAACTTTAAAAGCAAATGAAAGAACAGATTTTAAACGTTCGACGCTTCGGAAAATCCGTCATTCAGGACATGTTCCAGGGATTATATACGGTAAAGAAACAACGAATACGCCTGTCTCTTTAGACAGTGTCGAATTGCTTAAAACATTGCGGGACGAAGGAAAAAACACGATTATCACAATTGATGTCAACGGAAATCAGCAATCGGTTATGGTGACTGATCTTCAGACAGACCCGCTCAAAAACGAATTGACGCACGCCGATTTTCAAGTCGTGAATATGAGTGAGGAGCTGGAGGCCGAGGTGCCGATTCAGCTGACGGGAGAGGCGAAGGGAGTCAAAGACGGAGGCGTCATCCAGCAGCCGCTGCATGAGCTTTCGATTAAGGCCAGACCGAAGGACATCCCTCAGACAATCAATGTTGATATTTCCGGGCTTGAAATGAATGATGTGCTGACCATCGCAGATCTGACTGCTGACGGCAATTATACATTTACAAACGACCCGGAAGAAGTCGTGGCTTCCATCCTTCCTCCTAAGCAGGAAGCATTCGAAGAAGATGCAGAACCGTCTCCTGGGGAAGAGCCCGAAGGAGAAAATCAATAAGCGCTTTAAGACGTAACCCGCCCGAGGTTACGTCTTTTGTGCTAGAATGAGAAGAATTACAGCGATGTTGAGGGAGGATTTACGATGCTTGTGATTGCCGGTCTCGGTAACCCCGGGAAAACCTACGAGAACACGAGACATAATGTCGGCTTTATGGCCATTGACGAGCTTTCTAAAGAATGGAATATTGAACTGAATAAAACGAAATTCAACGGACTTTACGGAATGGGGTTTGTTTCCGGAAAAAAAGTTCTACTCGTTAAACCGCTTACATATATGAATTTATCAGGGGAATGTTTGCGGCCGCTACTGGATTATTATGATGCCGATCATGAAGATCTGAAAGTCATATACGATGACCTTGATCTTCCGACGGGAAAAATCAGGCTCCGGACGAAGGGGAGCGCAGGCGGACATAACGGAATTAAATCGCTTATACAGCACCTCGGAACCCCCGAATTTGACCGGGTCAGAATCGGAATCGGCCGCCCCGCTGGCGGGATGAAAGTCGTTGACTATGTACTGGGAGCTTTTACGAAGGAAGAAGCGCCGCATATCGATGATGCCGTCTCAAAAACCGTAAAAGCCTGCGAAGCTTCCTTAACGAAACCATTTTTAGAAGTCATGAACGAATTTAATGCAAATGTATAAGATAAATAATGGGAGACCATACTAGGGAAAAATGATTTTTTCACATCAGGAGGTCCAACGTATGGCTTTGCATTATTTCTGCCGCCACTGCGGCTTTAAGGTAGGGAGCCTGGAATATTCGACGGTGCCGACACAGTCACTTGGATTTCAGCACTTAACAAATGAGGAAAGAAACGATATGATTTCATATAAAGACAATGGAGATGTCCATGTTCTTACAATTTGTGAAGACTGCCAAGAGGCGCTGGAACGCAATCCGCACTACCATGAACACAACACATTTATTCAATAAGAAGCTTTGGTGTAGATTCTAGACCAAAGCGTTTTTCTGTTCTTGCAGAAAATAGAGAGGAGGGCCCATATGGACAACATTCAAACCTTTATTAAAGAAAGCGATGATTTTAAATCCATTGTCAACGGTTTACATGAGGGGCTGAAGGAACAGCTGCTTGCGGGTCTGTCAGGTTCCGCGCGTTCTGTTTTCACCTCCGCCCTTGCACAGGAAACGAAAAGGCCGATTTTCTTTATCACCCATAATTTATATCAGGCCCAAAAAGTGACGGAAGATCTGACGGCGCTTCTCGGGGATCAATCTGTTTTTTTATACCCCGTAAATGAATTGATTTCTTCAGAAATTGCGGTAGCGAGCCCTGAACTGCGCGCTCAGCGGCTTGATGTCATTAATAGATTAACAAACGGAGAAGCGCCGATCGTTGTGGCGCCCGTTGCGGCAGTGAGAAGAATGCTTCCGCCGAAGGAGCTGTGGAAAAGCAGCCAGCTCGTCATTTCACTCGGAGACGAAATAGAACCGGATCAGCTGTCCGCGCGCCTTGTAGAGGTGGGGTATGAGCGTTCCGATATGGTTTCTGCACCCGGTGAATTCAGTATTCGCGGCGGAATTATCGACATTTATCCGCTGACGTCGGAGCATCCGGTGCGAATTGAACTGTTTGATACGGAGGTCGATTCCATCAGAAGCTTCAATTCTGATGACCAGAGATCAATTGAGACGCTCAAACATGTGGCGATCGGACCGGCGAAGGAATTGATCATCAGGGCGGAAGAAAAAGCCCGTGCGATGGAAAGGCTCGATAAAGGGCTTGCCGACAGTCTGAAAAAGCTGAAGCAGGACAAACAAAAGGAAATGCTTCATATCAATATCTCACATGATAAAGAACGGTTATCAACGGGACAGACTGATCAGGAACTTGTGAAGTATCTCTCGTACTTTTACGAAAAGCCTGCTAGTTTGCTAGATTATACACCGGCAGACACGTTGTTACTGTTAGACGAGGTCAGCCGCATTCATGAAATGGAGGATCAGCTGCAAAAAGAAGAGGCCGAATTTACGACAAGTCTGCTCGAGGAAGGGAAAATTCTGCACGACATTCATTTATCCTTCAGCTTTCAGGAGCTTATGAGCGAAAAGCGGCGCCCGGCTATTTATTATTCATTATTTTTGCGTCATGTCCAGCATACAAGCCCTCAGAATATCGTGAATGTGACAAGCAGGCAGATGCAGAGTTTTCACGGGCAGATGAATGTGCTCGCAGGTGAAATGGAGCGCTTTAAGAAATCAAACTTCACCGTCGTCTTTTTAGGCGCGAATAAGGACAGAACCGACAGATTGGCATCCGTGCTGGCTGATTACGAAATTGAAGCCGCAAAAACGGACAGCTCCAAAGCGCTTGTGCAAGGACAGGTCTATGTCATGGAAGGCGAGCTGCAATCCGGTTTTGAACTGCCGCTGATGAAGCTGGCCGTCATTACGGAGGAAGAGCTGTTCAAAAACCGAATTAAGAAAAAGCCGAGAAAGCAGAAGCTGACAAATGCCGAACGGATCAAAAGCTATTCCGAGCTTCAAGTCGGTGACTATGTCGTCCACGTCAACCACGGGATCGGTAAGTATTTGGGGATTGAAACACTAGAAATCAAAGGCATTCATAAAGATTACCTCAACATTCATTATCAGGGCAGCGATAAGCTGTACGTCCCTGTAGAACAAATCGACCAGGTGCAGAAGTACGTCGGCTCTGAAGGAAAAGAACCGAAGCTTTATAAACTGGGCGGCAGTGAATGGAAACGGGTGAAGAAAAAAGTTGAAAACTCCGTTCAGGATATTGCCGATGATCTGATTAAGCTTTATGCGGAACGGGAAGCAAGCAAAGGCTATGCGTTCTCGCCGGATCATGAAATGCAGCGGCAGTTCGAATCTGCTTTCCCTTATCAGGAAACAGAGGACCAGCTCCGTTCCATTCAGGAGATTAAAAAGGACATGGAAAGAGAGCGTCCGATGGACCGTTTGCTTTGCGGTGATGTCGGTTACGGGAAGACGGAGGTAGCCATCCGAGCGGCCTTTAAAGCGATCGCAGACGGAAAGCAGGTCGCGCTTCTTGTGCCGACGACAATACTCGCGCAGCAGCATTATGAAACCATTATGGAGCGTTTCCAGGACTATCCGATTAACATCGGTCTTCTCAGCCGATTCAGAACGAGAAAAGAATCCAATGAAACGATTAAAGGCCTGAAAAACGGAACTGTAGACATCGTAATCGGAACCCACAGGCTCTTATCTAAAGACGTCGTCTATAAAGATCTCGGCTTGCTCATCATTGATGAAGAGCAGCGCTTTGGCGTAACGCATAAGGAAAAAATCAAACAGATCAAAGCCAATGTCGATGTGCTGACTCTTACAGCGACGCCGATACCGCGTACGCTTCATATGTCCATGCTCGGTGTGCGGGACTTATCTGTTATTGAAACGCCGCCGGAAAACCGTTTCCCTGTTCAGACATATGTCGTGGAATACAACGGCGCACTTGTTCGGGAAGCCATCGAAAGAGAACTGGCGCGCGGAGGACAGGTATATTTCTTGTACAACCGCGTGGATGACATCGAGCGGAAGGCTGATGAAATTTCCATGCTTGTTCCCGATGCGAAAGTGGCATATGCCCACGGAAAAATGACTGAAAATGAATTGGAAAGCGTCATGCTCAATTTTCTGGAGGGGGAATCAGACGTCCTTGTCAGCACGACTATTATTGAGACAGGCGTAGATATACCAAATGTCAATACCTTGATTGTGTTCGACGGAGACAAAATGGGGCTGTCTCAGCTGTATCAGCTGAGAGGACGGGTCGGCCGTTCCAACCGCGTCGCTTACGCGTATTTTACGTACCGCAGAGACAAAGTGCTCACTGAGGTGGCGGAAAAACGGCTGCAGGCGATTAAAGAATTTACCGAGCTGGGATCTGGCTTTAAAATCGCCATGCGTGACTTGACGATCAGGGGAGCGGGGAACCTTCTCGGCGCCCAGCAGCACGGCTTTATTGACTCAGTCGGTTTTGACCTGTACTCGCAAATGCTCAAGGAAGCGATTGAAGAGCGGAAAGGCGATATTCCGAAAAGCGAACAGTTTGAGACAGAAATCGATATCGAGCTAGACGCGTATATTCCTGAAAACTATATACAAGACGGCAAGCAAAAAATCGACATGTACAAACGGTTCAGGTCGATCGCCACAATTGAGGAGAAAAATGAGCTTCAAGATGAAATCATCGACAGGTTCGGCAGCTACCCTAAAGAGGTTGAATGGCTGTTTACGGTTGCTGAGATGAAGGTATATGGAAAATATGAACGCGTCGAACTCATCAAGCAGGATAAAGACGCGATCAGATTTACCATTTCTGAAGAGGCCAGCGCACAGATTGACGGCCAGAAATTGTTCGAACTCGGCAATAAATACGGCCGGCAGATCGGACTGGGAATGGAAGGGAAAAAGCTGAAAATCTCAGTACAGACGAAAGGCCGCAAAACGGAAGAGTGGCTGGAGACCGTGCTCGGCATGCTGAAAGGCCTTCAGGATGTGAAGAAAGAAACAATCGCGTCCTCATAAAAATTGTTACTCTCTGGTGTATATTACATTTGATGTGACGGATACTAATTTCAAGCGAGTGGCGGAAGCTACATAAAGTAAAGAGCTTTAGTACTTTCCCTTAAATATCATCACATGAAAGAGAGGCACCAGAGAGATGAAAGCTACAGGTATCGTACGTCGTATTGATGATCTAGGACGGGTCGTCATTCCTAAAGAAATTCGGAGAACACTGCGAATCAGGGAAGGAGACCCGCTTGAAATATTCGTTGACCGCGACGGAGAAGTTATATTGAAAAAATATTCTCCTATCAGTGAGCTTGGCGATTTTGCGAAGGAATATGCAGATGCATTGTATGACAGTCTCGGCCATTCCGTCTTGATTTGCGACCGTGACGCGTATATTGCCGTTTCAGGCAGTTCGAAAAAAGAATTTCTGAACAAAGCCATCAGCGATTTGCTCGAAAAAACGATGGATCAGCGCAGCTCAGTGGTAGAAAACGACGTGAAGTCCGCGCAGCTTGTTAATGACATTGATGAAGATATGAGCTCCTATACAATAGCCCCGATCGTGGCAAATGGCGATCCTATCGGCGCCGTGGTCATCTTTTCCAAGGAACAGGCACTTGGAGAAGTAGAACATAAAGCGGTAGAAACGGCAGCCAGTTTTTTGGCGAGACAAATGGAGCAGTAGGTCTTATTACCATTATTGAAATAAGAAAACGGAGAAAGAGCAGCTCTTATACAAGTGCTGTTCTTTTTCATATTCATATGTGCTCTCTATCGGTTCGGCCGTTAGGATTGTGATATAATAAGCTCGTTTTATAGACGTAATTTTCTAGCGGCTGGAAGGAGCTTTTGGATGAACGATTCAGTTGGCGCCAAGCGGCAATCGGCATGGAAAGGTGCTTTTGTGCTCGTCGTTGCGGGCATCGTGACGAAGATATTAAGCGCCGTGTACAGGGTTCCTTTTCAGAATATTGTCGGTGACGTCGGATTTTACATTTATCAGCAGGTGTATCCGTTTTTAGGGATCGCGGTCATGCTGTCAACATCTGGTTTTCCGGTAATCATCTCTAAATTAATGAACGATTATAGCGATCATAAACAAAAAATAATGAAAATTTCCGCCCTTTATGTCACGGCGGCCGGACTTGTTCTGTTTGCGCTCATGTATGCCGGCGCGGCGCCGTTGGCCGGTTTTATGGGTGACGACCGCCTTGTGATGCTGATAAGGGTCGCGGCGTTCGCTTTCATACTATTTCCGTTTACGGCGGTTTTCAGGGGGTATTTCCAAGGCGTGCATGATATGATGCCGTCAGCCTTATCCCAGATTACGGAACAGCTTCTTCGCGTGGCGGTGCTTCTCGGTTTATCCTTCTGGCTTTTGAAAAGCGGCCGCTCATTATACGCGGCAGGTGCGGGGGCGGCCTCGGGATCAATTGCCGGAAGCTTGGCGGCCCTTTGTGTATTGGCTGTTTTCTGGTATAAGCGGGAAGAAACAAAGAAGGACGGCGGACATATCGAAACGGCCGTCATTATAAAAAAGCTGCTGCTTTATTCAGTCACCATCTGTATCAGCAGTGTACTTATGCTTTTGATTCAGCTTGTAGACGCCTTAAACTTATATTCACTGCTTTCAGACGGGACGGAGAGCCATGCCGCGAAACAGCTGAAAGGCATATATGACCGCGGACAGCCGCTCCTTCAGCTGGGAACCGTGTTTGCCGTCAGTATCGCCGCGTCATTGGTTCCTTCAATTTCAAAAGCGGTGCATGAGAATAAGCCGTTTATCATAAAAGAGAAAGCGACATCAGCCGTCAAGCTCTGCCTTGCGGTAGGGATCGGTGCATCAGCCGGGCTTTTTTGCATTTTAGAGCCGGTGAATATCATGCTTTTCCAAAACAGTGAGGGGACGCAGACCTTACAAATATTCAGCTTATCTATCTTTTTTGCCTCGATTGCGCTTACGGCAGCCGCGATTCTGCAAGGAGCGGGACATACCGTTTTCCCCGCCGTATCCGTTTTGGCGGGAGGGGCGCTGAAATGGGTGCTGAATGTTTGGCTGGTCCCCGGCTGGGGTATTACAGGAGCGGCACTGGCGACCGTCTTGGCATTTGCCGCAGTTGCGTGCCTGAATCTCCGGAGAATTTGGTCGAAGGGCTGGCTGACGAATATCGGCGGCGTGATTGCCCGTCTATGCTGGTGCAGCCTGCTGATGGTCTTCTTTCTGCTCGTATATATGAAGCTTTGGCAGTTATTTGTTCCTGTCAGCAGGGCCGGAGCTGTATGTGAGAGTCTGTCTGCGTCAGTCATCGGAGGGCTATTGTTTATTTATTGTATGATAAGAATGAAGATTTTCACGGACGAAGAGCTGAGCGGCCTTCCTTTCGGCAGTGCTTTAAGCAAATTGAAAAAGAGGAGAGAAAAACATGGCAGGTAACATTACGGTCGTCGGCCTCGGCGCCGGAGACATGGATCAATTGACAGTGGGCGTACATAAGCTGCTGACTCAGGCGAAGCATTTATATATAAGAACGAAAGACCACCCTTTGATTCCGGAATTAGAGCAAGAGACGGAAGCGGACATCCGGTATTTTGATGATATTTATGAAAAACATGATCAGTTTGAAGCGGTCTATGAAGAGATCGCGGACATTCTGTTTGAAAAAGCGAAGCAAGAGGATATCGTCTACGCTGTGCCCGGGCATCCGTTTGTCGCTGAGAAAACCGTTCAGCTGTTATTTGAACGCCGGGAAGAACAACAGGTAGCTGTTCATACTGCCGGAGGGCAAAGCTTTCTGGATGCCACTTTTAATGCATTGCGAATTGATCCGATTGAAGGGTTTCAATTTACGGATGCGCAAACAATGACGCCGGATGAGCTCGAACTCCGCCATCACCTGATCATTTGCCAGGTTTATGACCAGATGACGGCCTCTGAGGTAAAGCTGACGCTTATGGAGAAATTGCCTGACGACTATGAAGTGGTCATCGTCACGGCAGCCGGAAGCAAGGGAGAAAAGATGACCAAGGTGCCTTTGTTTGAACTTGACCGCAATGTAGAAATAAATAACTTAACAAGCGTGTATGTTCCGCCGATTAAAAAAGAAGAACTCCTTTACCAGGAATTTTCTGCATTCCGAAGTATTATTCGCGAGCTTCGCGGGCCGAACGGCTGTCCGTGGGATCAAAAGCAGACACACCAGTCATTAAAGAAATATATGATTGAGGAATGCTACGAACTGCTTGAGGCCATTGACGAAGAGGACACGGATCACATGATAGAAGAACTCGGGGACGTCATGCTTCAGGTTATGCTGCACGCCCAGATCGGAGAAGACGAGGGGTATTTCTCAATTGATGATGTCATCAGAGACATCAGTGCGAAGATGGTCAGACGGCACCCGCACGTGTTTAAGGATGTTAAGGTTCAGGATGAACATGATGTCGTCGCCAACTGGGAAGAAATCAAAAAGACGGAAAAGCAAACAACATCCTCTTCATTGCTGGATGCCGTGCCGAAAACACTGCCTTCTCTTGCAAAAGCGGCCAAGCTTCAGAAAAAAGCCGCAAAAACCGGCTTTGACTGGGATGACGTTCAGGATATATGGGATAAAGTAAATGAAGAGCTAAAGGAATTTTCTGCAGAGGCTTCCGCCGAATCAGCAGATGAAATCAGCTTAAAAGCTGAATTCGGCGATGTTTTATTTGCATTGGTCAATATCGGCCGATACTATAAAATTGAGCCTGAGGAAGCGCTCGCCATGACAAATGACAAATTCCGCAGACGCTTTGCTTATATTGAGAAAGAAGCGGCAGCAAAGGGACTTGAATTGACCGCAATGTCACTTGAAGAAATGGACAAATTGTGGGATGAAGCAAAAGAAATGGAGAGGAGATTCTGATATGAGACTTGATAAGTTTTTAAAAGTATCCAGATTAATTAAACGCCGCACATTGGCGAAAGAGGTCGCCGATCAAGGGAGAATCACCGTTAACGGGAATCAGGCGAAAGCCAGCTCAGACGTAAAAGCCGGTGATGAACTGACGGTCCGCTTCGGCCAGAAGCTTGTCACCGTGAAGGTAAACGAATTGAAAGAAACAACGAAAAAAGAAGAAGCCGCGGGCATGTATACAATCGTCAAAGAAGAAAAACTCGGCGAATAGGCTTGTTCTAAACAAGGCTCCCGCCTCATACAATGCAGTAATAATGCTAAAAGTATCGAGGATATGGGGGCTGAATAGATGAATTCATATTATGAGCAAAAAGGTTCTTCTTCTGTTCCGGAACAGCATGATGTAACGATGAAAGGGAGAAAGCATTTAGACATTTCGGGCGTCAAGCATGTGGAAAGTTTTGACAACGAAGAGTTTTTGCTGGAAACAGTTATGGGAATGCTTTCCGTCAGAGGCGAGAACCTGCAGATGAAAAACCTTGATGTGGAAAAAGGGATTGTATCTATAAAAGGCAGGGTGTTTGACCTTGTATATTTAGACGAGCAGCAAGGGGATAAAGCTAAAGGGTTTTTTAGCAAGTTGTTTAAATGACACTGACGACCCAATTTTATACGATGCTGGCAATGACCGGTATGGGCGCCTGGCTCGGAGCGTCGCTTGATACATACAGACTGTTTGTCAGCCGCGCCAAAACGGCCAGATGGCTGTTATTCATTCATGACATTCTCTTTTGGATTGTACAAGGTCTGATGTTTTTCTATGTGCTGCTCAACGTGAATGAAGGAGAACTCAGGGTATACATTTTCTTGGCTGTCTTACTGGGTATTGCGACGTACCAAAGCCTGTTTAAACGAATGTATATAAAAATACTGAAATTTTCCATTCATCTTGCGGTGTCTCTTTACCAATTCGCAAAAAAGCTCATTCAGCACGTGCTGTTCCGTCCGGTGCTTCTGCTCTTTAAGCTGCTCATCGGGCTGATCACGGTTATTTCTTTATACTCCTATCGGGTGAGTGCCTTTTTTGCGAAGTGTCTTTTTAAGATCGTAGCGTTTTTGCTGTATCCGCTGTTCTTCCTGTTGAAACAATTATTGAAACTTCTTCCTGAAAAATGGCGTCTTACTTTCAAACGATATTTTCAAAAAAGTGCAGGATTTTCACAAAAGAGCAAGAAACTAATCATAACAATCAGATCGACCATGATACGTATTTTGAAAAGGTGAAAGGAGGACCGTCTGGTTTGAATCTATCTAGAGAACGTACAATAACTGAAATTCAAAACGACTATAAAGAGCAGGTTGAACGGCAATCCCAGCTTATGAAAAGAAGGCGGAAAGGGCTTTTCAGACGGTTGATCGTATTCGGCGCCCTTGTGTTGTTGACGGCTATTGTCTTAGCGGGTTCTCTGTGGTCACAGACCTCTTCCCTTAGCGCAAACGAAGAAAAGAAAGCTCAGCTGGAAAAACAAGTGAAAAAATTGAACGCGAAACAGGCTGATTTAAAAGATGAAATTTCCAAATTAAAGGATGAGGATTACGTCACAGAGCTTGCCAGAAGAGACTTGTTTATGTCAGGAAATGGTGAGATTCTCTTTAATGTAGAGAAGAAGAGCAAGTAGCCTTGTTGACACTTAAATTTTTATTTAGGTATAATTAAACAAACGATCTTTTTATAAGCCTAAGGAGGAGCACTTTTTTTATGTCGATTGAAGTTGGCAGCAAGTTGCAAGGGAAAATAACAGGTATTACAAATTTCGGAGCATTTGTTGAATTGCCTGGAGGCTCAACCGGTCTCGTTCATATCAGTGAGGTAGCCGATAATTATGTAAAAGACATTAACGAGCATTTAAAAGTCGGCGATCAAGTTGAAGTGAAAGTCATCAACGTTGAAAAAGACGGGAAAATTGGTTTATCAATTAAAAAAGCTAAAGACCGTCCGCAAGCCAGACCTAGAAATGATTTCCGTCCGAAAGAATCTTTTGAACAGAAAATGAACAAGTTTCTTAAAGATAGCGAAGACCGCTTATCATCTTTAAAACGAAACACGGAATCAAAACGTGGAGGGCGCGGAGCAAGAAGAGGATAACTTGCTGCTTTCTATAAATACATGGAGCATCCGTCTATCCCAGCGGGTGCTTTTTTTGTATGCGTCCGTATAGTCAGAAAATTAAAACTTTAAAGTTTCTGTTGACGAGATGAAGAAACCTTTGTATTATATAACTTGTGCTTATAAGCACCTATATGGCGGTGTAGCTCAGCTGGCTAGAGCGTACGGTTCATACCCGTGAGGTCGGGGGTTCGATCCCCTCCGCCGCTACCATATATATCCGGCCCGTTGGTCAAGCGGTTAAGACACCGCCCTTTCACGGCGGTAACACGGGTTCGAATCCCGTACGGGTCATCAAGCGAATCGGCTTCTGTTGCAGAAGCCGATTTTTTCATATTTAGACAACTTTTTGAGAAATGTCGGAGGAAATACGAAAGGAAAGGGGAACAAGGGAGAAAGCGTCGAAGAGTTCTTTGGAATTGTTACCTTCTTTTGACAAAATCCTATCTGTGCTTTCATTTATAATGACAAGCAACGAATAAAACAGGTGGGGGATGAGAGCAATGGAAAAAGCGGAAAGAAGAGTGAACGGGCCGATGGCGGGACAAGCTCTGGAAAAACTGCAATCGTTTTTTGAAAAGGCGGCAAAGCTTACAGTCCATCAAGCGCATTCACTTTTTTTCTATAAGGGGTTCATTTATGTCGTGATCGGTTTTTTACTTGGACGGGCTTTCATATTATCTGAGGTTCTTCCGTTTGCGCTGCCGTTTTTCGGAGCGATGCTGTTGATCAGAAGAGATAAAGCCTTCTATGCTTGTCTGTCTTTACTTGCGGGCGCTTTAACCATTTCGCCGAAACACTCTTTATTGATTCTCACAGCTTTGGCCGTCTTCACTCTATTTTCAAAAATCGGTACATATATCGTGCAGGACCGGGTGAAGATGCTGCCGATCGTGGTGTTTTTCTCTATGGCTGCCGCGAGAATCGGATTTGTTTATGTTGAAAGCGGCGCTTTTACCACCTATGATTATGTGATGGCTGTTGTCGAGGCGGGCCTGGCCTTTATTTTGACGCTGATCTTTTTACAAAGCCTGCCGATCTTCACGATCAAAAAAGTGAAGCAATCGTTAAAAATAGAAGAAATCATCTGTTTTATGATCTTGATCGCATCCGTTTTAACCGGGCTTGCCGGTGTTTCATTTCAGGGAATGCAGGCTGAACATATCCTGGCCCGCTATGTCGTGCTGAGTTTTTCCTTTGTCGGCGGGGCAAGCATCGGCTGTACGGTCGGTGTTGTGACCGGACTGATCCTCGGGCTTGCGAATATCGGGAATCTCTATCAAATGAGTCTGCTTGCGTTTTCCGGGCTTCTTGGCGGGCTGCTGAAAGAAGGAAAGAAAGCCGGCGCCGCAGTCGGATTAGTGATCGGCTCACTGCTGATTTCATTATATGGAGAAGGATCTGCCGGATTAATGACCACTCTTTATGAATCTTTGATTGCCGTTGTTTTGTTTTTGATTACGCCCCAATCGATTACGAAAAAGGTGGCGCGATACATACCGGGCACTGCTGAGCACAGTCAGGAACAGCAGCAGTACGCAAGGAAAATCAGAGATGTCACCGCCCAGAAAGTAGACCAGTTCTCCAATGTGTTTCATGCCTTGTCGGAGAGCTTCGCCACCTTTCATCAGACGTCTTCTGATGAGCAGGCGGAAGAAGGGGAAGTGGATCTCTTTTTAAGCAAAATCACCGAGCATTCCTGCCAATCCTGCTATAAGAAAAGCAAATGCTGGGTTCAAAACTTTGATAAAACATATGACTTAATGAAACAGGTTATGCATGAAACAGAAGAAAAACAGTATGCCTCAAACCGCAGATTAAAAAAGGAGTTTCAACAACACTGCTCCAAATCCAGACAGGTGGAAGAGCTGATTGAGGACGAACTTGCCCACCATCACGCCCATCTGACACTGAAGAGAAAAGTTCAGGACAGCAGAAGGCTTGTTGCCGAGCAGCTGTTGGGGGTTTCTGAGGTCATGGCGGACTTTTCTCGGGAAATAAAACGGGAGAGGGAGCAGCATTTTATTCAAGAAGAACAAATGATAGAGGCGCTTCAGCATTTCGGAATCGAGATTCAGCATGTCGAGATATACAGCTTGGAGCAGGGCAATATTGATATCGAAATGACAATCCCGTTCAGCGGAGGACACGGCGAGAGTGAGAAAATTATCGCCCCGATGCTGTCTGACATTCTTGAGGAGCAGATACTTGTCAAAAGCGAACAGCACTCGACTCATCCGAATGGCTACAGCCATGTCGCGTTCGGTTCGACCAAGTCGTACCGGGTATCGACAGGCGCGGCTCATGCGGCAAAAGGCGGCGGCCTTGTCTCCGGCGACAGCTACAGCATGATGGAACTGGGGGCGAGAAAGTATGCGGCCGCGATCAGTGACGGCATGGGCAATGGGGCGAGGGCCCATTATGAGAGCAATGAAACGATTAAGCTGCTCGAAAAAATTCTCGAATCAGGTATTGATGAAAAAATAGCGATCAAAACGATCAACAGTATTCTGTCTTTACGGACGACAGACGAAATCTACTCAACTCTCGATCTTTCTATCATTGATCTTCAGGATGCAAGCTGCAAATTCTTGAAGGTCGGTTCAACGCCGAGTTTTATCAAGCGGGGAGATCAAGTCATGAAAGTGCAGGCCAGCAATCTGCCGATCGGCATCATCAATGAATTTGATGTAGAGGTTGTAAGTGAACAGTTAAAAGCGGGAGATCTGCTCGTCATGATGAGTGACGGTATTTTTGAAGGGCCGAAGCACGTTGAAAACCACGACCTGTGGATGAAACGGAAAATGAAAGGGCTGAAAACCGAAGATCCGCAGGAAATCGCTGATATATTAATGGAAGAGGTCATCAGAACGCGTTCCGGCCAAATCGAAGACGATATGACGGTGGTTGTTGTCCGGATTGATCACAACACGCCGAAATGGGCTTCCATCCCGGTGCCGGCGGTTTTCCAAAATAAAAAGGAGATTTCTTAATCCTTTCGTATAAATCACTTTCCTTCTGGCGAAGATGGGACTAATCGTATCACCGGGAGGAATGTATGTGAATAAGGGACATTTAAATCAAGTTCTGCTGATTACAGATGGCTGCTCCAATCATGGTGAAGACCCGATCGCAATGGCGGCTTTCGCCAAGGAGCAGGGGATTACGGTGAATGTTATAGGAATTATGGAAGAAAACGCGATTGACCAAGAGGCAATGAAGGAAGTTGAAGGCATCGCCATGGCCGGAGGCGGCGTCCATCAAGTTGTGTACGCGTCACAATTGTCTCAGACGGTTCAAATGGTGACGAAAAAAGCAATGACCCAGACGCTGCAAGGTGTCGTCAATCAAGAGCTTAAACAAATTTTAGGGAAAAACGTTGAAATGGAAGAGCTTTCTCCTGAAAAACGCGGCGAAGTGATGGAAGTGGTTGATGAACTCGGCGAAACGGTTCATCTGCAAGTGCTTGTGCTGGTTGATACGAGTGCGAGTATGGCGCCGAAACTGCCGACGGTGAAAGAAGCGCTGATCGATCTTTCCATCAGTTTAAATTCCCGGGCCGGACAAAATGAATTTGCAATGTGTATATTTCCCGGGAAAAGCCAGGAAGTTGAGCTTGTACTGAATTGGACGCCGAAGCTTGAATCCCTTTCTGCACTCTTTGCGAAGCTGTCGACCGGCGGTATCACCCCTACGGGCCCCGCTATCCGGGAAGCGACGCAGCAGTTTGAGAGAATCCGCTCAAGAAGGAGCATGTTGGCAGATGATGAACGACGCTTTAACGAGTTTGGCATGTAGTCTGGCACCGGGGACGGCAATTCAGGGCAAATGGAACGGCAAATCCTACAGATTGCTCAAACAGCTTGGAAAAGGGGCTAACGGTATTGTATATTTGGCAGAAGCATCAGGCGGACAGGTCGCTTTGAAAATAAGCAGCGACAGCATGTCTGTTACCTCTGAAGTGAATGTCTTAAAATCCTTTTCAAAGGCCCGGTCGCAAACGATGGGGCCTTCTTTTTTTGATGCGGACGATGCGTTTATTCCGCAGCTGAATAAAAATGTCTCTTTTTACGTGATGGAGTACATAGAAGGGCCGCTTCTTCCGCAATATATCAGCAGTAAGGGAGCGGAGTGGATTCCGGTGCTGATGGTGCAGCTTCTTTCCAGCCTGTCAGTCCTTCATCAGCAAGGGTGGGTTTTTGGCGACCTCAAACCGGACAATCTCATTGTAACCGGACCTCCGGCTGCCATTCGCTGCATTGATGTAGGGGGAACGACAAAACAGGGCCGCGCGATTAAAGAGTATACGGAGTTTTACGACAGGGGCTATTGGGGGTATGGAACAAGAAAAGCAGAACCATCCTATGACCTGTTTGCTGTCGCAATGATCATGATCCACTGTGCCCAGAAGAAAGAGTGCAAAAAGTCAGGACAGCCGAAAGAACAGCTTCGTTCTATCATTGAAGGCCACCCGTTTCTGAATAAGTATAAGAAGGTTCTGTTTTCTGCTTTAAACGGTCAATATCCGTCTGCAGAAGCCATGAAGCATGACATCCTGACAGCGGGTCAGAGCGCCGGGAGCAAAAGGAAAGCCGCCGTCAAGCCTAAGCCGCCGCATTCAAAACCGCGGCAGGGCACTGTATCTCAGACGCGGTATAAACCTAAACAAAAACCCGCAAAGCACAATGGTTTGTTTGAAACAACACTTATTTTAATCAGTGTTCTCGCCCTTTATTTCGCTTACATCGTCTTTTTTCTCATCTAGTGCCGGCCGGACGCCTGCGCTCATGCTTCTTCTTTGCTTGGAGGGAATGAAAGTGATAGGATATGTATATCTTTAAAAAACCTGCTCATTGTGAGGGGGACATTGTGAAAAGCGTGGAAGATTTTTTCAAAACATATCATCTTCAGGCGGAGGGAGAAACGATTATTGCCGGGGTCTCCGGAGGCCCTGATTCAATGGCGCTTCTCAGTATGCTGAATAAGCACTTCGGGCATTCTTCCGTTATCATAGCGGCGCATGTCGACCATCAGTTCAGGGGTCCTGAATCTGAAGAAGATATGAAGTTTGTGCAGTCATATTGCGAAGCGGAACACATCCTCTGCGAAACGGTACAGATTGATGTTTCTGCATACGCAAAGAAGAATAAGCTGAACAAGCAGGCTGCCGCACGTGATTGCAGATATCAGTTTTTCGAAGATCTGATGACAAAACACCAAGCGAAGTTTTTGGCGCTGGCTCATCACGGCGATGACCAGGTTGAGACAATGCTCATGAGGCTTGCGAAAGGTACGCTCGGGGCAGGGCTTGCGGGAATGCAGCCCGTCCGCGAATTTGCATCCGGCTGGCTGATCAGGCCTTTCCTCTATACGGCAAAGGATGAAATCCTTGAATACTGCCGTCAAAAAGGGCTCAGCTACAGAACGGATGAGAGCAATGCAAAAGACGATTATACAAGAAACAGATTCAGAAAGACCGTGCTTCCTTTTTTAAAACAAGAATCACCTGACGTTCATAAAATGTTTCAAAAGGTGAGTGAAGCACTGACAGAAGACGAACAATACCTGCAGTCATTAACGAAAGAACGAATGAATAAGGTTATTACAAGCAAGTCTGACACATCGGTTGAAGTCAATTCCTCTCAATTGCTTGCCCTTCCGATACCTTTACAAAGAAGAGGAGTTCAACTAATATTAAACTATCTTTATGAAAACGTTCCATCGTCGTTTTCCGCCCGCCACATACAGCAGTTTCTCGAATGGGCGGAAAATGGAAGCGCCTCGGGAGTGCTTGATTTTCCGAAAGGGCTGAAGGTGGTCAAATCATATCAGACATGTTTGTTTACATTTGAACAATGGCAATGTGAAAAGGTTCCCTTTGAGCTGCAGCTGCAAGGAGCGGAAGGCGAGACTGCTGTTCTCCCCAACGGCTTTATGATAGAGGTGGCCGATCAGGCTGACCCTCATATCAAAAATGGGAATGCTGTTTTTATGACAAGCAGAAATAAGGTGCAATTTCCTTTAACAATCCGGACGAGAAAAATCGGCGATCGGATCAAACTTAAAGGGATGAATGGCTCGAAAAAGGTGAAAGATATATTTATTGATCATAAACTGCCTCTGCGGGATCGGGACGAATGGCCGATTGTAACGGATGCGAGCGGTGAAATTATCTGGCTGCCTGGCTTGAAAAAATCCATCTTTGACGATCTTGTGATTTCAAACAGTGACCGCATTGTATTACAATATAGACAGCATGAAAAGTGTAGGGGGCAAGCATTAACATGAAACAGGATATCGAAAAAGTGCTGATCTCAGAAGATGAGATCCAGCAGAAAGTAAAACAGCTTGGAGAACAATTAACAAGCGAGTACAGCGACACGTTTCCGTTGGCAATCGGTGTGTTAAAGGGAGCGCTTCCTTTTATGGCTGATCTTATAAAGCATATTGATACATATTTGGAAATGGACTTCATGGATGTATCAAGCTACGGAAATTCCACGGTTTCTTCGGGAGAAGTCAAAATCATCAAAGATTTGGATACATCTGTAGAAGGCCGGGACATCTTAATCATTGAAGATATTATCGACAGTGGGTTAACCTTGAGCTATCTCGTAGAACTCTTCCGATATCGTAAAGCGAAATCAATTAAGATTGTTACCCTGTTGGATAAACCAAGCGGAAGAAAAGCGGACATTAAAGCAGACTTCGTAGGCTTTGAAGTTCCTGACGCGTTTGTTGTGGGTTACGGACTTGATTATGCCGAACGCTATCGCAATCTGCCTTACATCGGAGTATTAAAACCGGCGATTTATGAAAGCTGATCGGCTGCCTGCTTCCGAGATGGTTATCGGTTGTATTGGAATGATTTTCTATGGTACTATTGAACATAGTTGTGCTTACTGTGGGAGGAGGTAAGGAATGAATCGGGTCTTCCGTAATACCATTTTTTATTTACTTATTTTATTAGTAGTAATCGGGGTTGTGAGTTACTTCCAGACTTCAAACCCGAAAACAGAAAATATGTCGTACAGTACGTTTATCAAGAACCTCGATGAGGGGAAAGTTGATAGCGTATCGGTTCAGCCTGTCAGAGGTGTTTATGAGGTAAAAGGACAGCTGAAAAAATACGACAAAGACCAGTACTTTTTAACACATGTTCCTGAAGGAAAAGGAGCAGACCAGATATTTGATGCAATTAAAAAGACGGACGTAAAAGTTGATCCCGCACAGGAAACAAGCGGGTGGGTGACGTTCTTAACGACGATCATTCCGTTTGTCATCATCTTTATTCTGTTTTTCTTCCTGCTCAATCAGGCTCAGGGCGGCGGCAGCCGTGTCATGAACTTCGGAAAGAGCAAAGCGAAGCTGTATACGGAAGAAAAGAAACGCGTGAAGTTTAAAGATGTAGCCGGCGCGGATGAGGAGAAGCAGGAGCTTGTTGAGGTTGTTGAGTTTCTGAAAGATCCTCGCAAATTCGCCGAGCTTGGCGCCAGAATCCCTAAAGGCGTGCTGTTGGTCGGACCTCCGGGAACCGGTAAGACGCTGCTTGCGAGAGCCTCAGCCGGTGAAGCGGGCGTTCCTTTCTTCAGCATCAGCGGATCTGACTTCGTTGAAATGTTTGTCGGTGTCGGTGCTTCCCGTGTGCGTGATTTATTCGAAAATGCGAAAAAGAATGCGCCTTGTCTGATCTTCATTGATGAGATCGACGCGGTGGGACGTCAGCGCGGCGCAGGTCTTGGCGGCGGGCATGATGAACGCGAACAGACGCTGAACCAGCTGCTTGTAGAGATGGACGGTTTCAGTGCGAATGAAGGAATCATTATTATCGCTGCGACAAACCGTGCGGACATTCTCGACCCTGCATTGCTTCGTCCGGGACGTTTTGACCGTCAGATTACGGTAGACCGTCCGGATGTCATCGGCCGTGAAGCCGTATTACAGGTCCATGCGAGAAACAAACCGCTTGATGAAACGGTGAACTTAAAAGCGATCGCTTCAAGAACACCCGGTTTCTCAGGCGCCGATTTAGAAAACCTTCTTAACGAAGCGGCACTCGTTGCTGCCCGTCAAAACAAGAAGAAAATTGATATGCGCGACATTGATGAAGCGACGGACCGTGTGATTGCGGGCCCTGCGAAGAAGAGCCGCGTCATATCGAAAAAAGAACGCAATATCGTGGCGTACCACGAGGGCGGTCACACCGTTATCGGTCTTGTGCTGGATGAAGCCGATATGGTTCATAAAGTAACGATCGTTCCGAGGGGGCAGGCGGGCGGATACGCGGTCATGCTTCCGAGAGAAGACCGTTACTTCCAGACAAAACCTGAACTTCTCGATAAAATTGTCGGTCTTCTGGGCGGACGCGTTGCCGAGGAAATTATCTTCGGCGAAGTCAGCACGGGCGCTCACAATGACTTCCAGCGGGCAACGAACATTGCCAGAAGAATGGTGACAGAGTTCGGTATGTCAGAAAAACTCGGACCGCTTCAGTTCGGTCAATCTCAAGGCGGTCAAGTATTCCTGGGCCGGGATTTCAACAACGAGCAAAACTACAGTGATCAGATCGCTTACGAAATCGATCAGGAAATTCAGCGCATCATTAAAGAATGTTATGAGCGTGCGAAAACCATCCTGACTGAAAATCGCGATAAGCTTGAATTGATTGCTCAGACATTGCTTGATGTGGAAACATTAGATGCGGAACAAATCAAGCATCTCGTGGATCACGGAAAACTCCCTGAGCGCAATTTCTCAGATGACCATCTTCAAAAAGACGATGTGAAAGTAAACATCCTTTCTAAAACAGAAGACGAAAAGAAAGACGAGCCGAAAGAATAGTTCGCTTTCTGACATGAAAACCGCCGGCGTATACCGGCGGTTTTTTTACTGGTTCCGTTTTGTTTACAAAAGAGCCGCAGATCGTGTATGGTATTGTAGAATGTTGAAAATGTTATGATTAGAAACTATTCAAAAGTGGTGATAGAGGTTGTTACTGGTTATAGATGTGGGGAACACCAACACCGTGATTGGTGTATATCATGATGGGGAATTAGAATATCATTGGCGCATAGAAACGAGCAGGCACAAAACAGAAGACGAATTCGGCATGCTGCTCCGCTCCTTATTTGAACATTCCGGACTCATGTTTGAACAGATTGAAGGGATTATCATCTCATCCGTGGTGCCGCCGATTATGTTCTCTTTAGAAAGAATGTGCACAAAATACTTTCACATCGAGCCGCAAGTTGTCGGCCCGGGAATGAAAACAGGTTTAAATATAAAGTATGACAATCCGAAAGAAGTGGGAGCTGACAGGATCGTCAATGCCGTTGCGGCGATCCAGCAGTATGGCGGCCCCTTAATTGTTGTTGATTTCGGAACGGCGACGACGTATTGCTACATTGATGAAAACAAACAATACATGGGCGGCGCGATTGCTCCCGGCATTACGATTTCGACGGAAGCGCTGTACTCACGTGCGGCGAAGCTTCCGAGAATTGAAATTGCCCGTCCGGACAATATCATCGGCAAAAACACGGTAAGCGCCATGCAGTCCGGCATCCTTTTCGGCTATGTCGGACAAGTTGAAGGTATAGTAAAGCGGATGAAATGGCAGGCAACACAGGAACCGAAAGTCATTGCGACAGGCGGGCTTGCGTCATTAATCGCAAACGAATCAGACTGTATTGATATTGTTGACCCGTTTCTCACTCTGAAAGGGCTGGAAATCATTTATGAGCGAAATCGTGTGGGTCACGTATAGGAGGTAAACGATGGATTATTTAATTAAAGCAATTGCATATGACGGTAAAGTAAGGGCTTATGCAGCCAGAACGACAGATATGGTTAATGAAGCGCAAAGAAGGCATGACACGTGGCCGACGGCATCAGCCGCAATCGGCCGGACGATGACAGCTTCTCTGATGCTCGGAGCGATGCTTAAGGGTGAAGATAAGCTGACAGTCAAAATAGAAGGCGGCGGCCCGATCGGAGCCATTGTCGCAGATGCGAACGCAAAGGGTGAGGTAAGAGCGTACGTATCAAACCCGCACGTTCATTTTGATCTCAATGAACAAGGGAAACTGGATGTCAGACGGGCGGTCGGAACTGACGGAACACTCAGTGTCGTAAAAGATTTGGGCTTGCGTGATTATTTTACGGGACAAGTAGAGATTGTCTCGGGTGAACTAGGTGACGACTTCACGTATTACCTTGTTTCTTCTGAACAAGTCCCTTCATCTGTCGGCGTAGGTGTTCTAGTAAATCCTGATAACACGATTCTCGCTGCGGGCGGGTTCATCATTCAGCTTCTTCCGGGGACTGATGAAGAAACCATTTCAACAATTGAAAAGCAATTATCTCAAATCGAACCGATTTCAAAATTGATTCAAAAAGGCCTGACACCGGAAGAAATCTTAGAAGAAGTTCTGGGTCAAAAACCGGACGTTCTCGAAACAATGCCGGTCAAATTTCACTGTTCTTGTTCAAAAGATCGATTCGAAACGGCCATTTTAGGACTAGGCAAAAAAGAAATACAAGATATGATAGAAGAAGACGGAAAAGCCGAAGCGGTTTGCCATTTTTGTAATGAGAAATATTTATTTACAAAAGAAGAACTGGAAGAGCTTCGTGACGAAACAACCCGCTAGCTCTTTAGCGGGTTGTTCTATTTTATAAAAGGGATGGGGTAGATTTTGAAATCGAGAACACTTTTGACGATTATTGTAGCGGCGCTGTTAGTATGCAGTGTGACAGTGGCGTATAAGTTAACAAAATCCCAAGCCGCGGGGTCATCTGAAGAATCCATCGCGACAATCGGTGATAAACATATCACACGGCAAGACTGGATGAAAAAGATGGAAGACCAGTACGGAAAATCAACTCTGGAAGACATGATTAATGCACAAGTAGTGGAAGAGCTTGCGAAAAAGAATAAACTCACAGTTTCAAACAGCGAATTGGAGCGGGAGTTTCTTTTAATCAAAGCGGTGAATAATTCATTTTATGAAGACAGCCATATTACCGAAAAAGAATGGAAAGACCAGATCCGCTACAACATTCTTCTTGAAGAACTGCTGACGAAGGACATCGATATATCGGATAAGGAAATGCAATCATTTTATAATAAAAATAAAGAATTGTACCATTTCGATGATTCCTACAGAATCCGGCACATCGTCGTCAAAAACAAAGAAGAGGCGGACAGGGTGCTTGCTGATTTGAAAGGCGGTTCCAGCTTTGAAGCCGTCGCCGCTGAGCGTTCCACGGACAGATACACGTCACAGTATGGCGGAGACCTCGGCTTTGTGACAGAAAACCAGGAAAATATCCCGCAGGCATATATCACAGAAGCTAAAAATCTTAAAGAAGATGAATGGTCCGCTGAACCGATTAAAGTTTCCTCAGGATACGCCGTCATTCAGCTGAAAGAAAAGCTTAAAGCGAGAACTTTCTCATACAATGAAGTGAAGAGCCAAATCAGACGCCAGATCGCGATGGATCAATTAGGTGACAAGGCGACAGTCAAAACGCTGTGGAAAGAGGCGGGGGTCTCTTGGTTCTACGGGGAAAAAAGAACTAAATGATTGACAAAAAATTTTGAAATTGATAACTTATATTTATAATACCAATAAATTTAGTCGGAAATTGAGGTGTCCAACATGGTGCGTATTGCAAATTCTATTACTGAACTAATCGGAAATACTCCTATTGTGAAATTGAATCGCCTGACGGATGAAAACAGTGCAGATGTATATCTGAAGCTTGAATACATGAATCCGGGCAGCAGCGTAAAAGACCGGATTGGAGTGGCGATGATTGAAGCGGCTGAAAAAGAAGGAAAATTAAAAGCCGGCGACACAATCATTGAACCGACAAGCGGAAATACAGGGATCGGTCTTGCGATGGTGGCAGCGGCTAAAGGTCTCAGAGCCATTCTCGTTATGCCTGATACAATGAGTATGGAACGACGCAATCTGCTGCGCGCATACGGAGCGGAGCTTGTGCTGACTCCGGGCGCAGAAGGAATGAAGGGCGCCATTAAAAAGGCGGAAGAACTTGCCGAGGAACACGGATACTTTGTGCCTCAGCAATTCAACAATGCAGCAAACCCGGAAATTCACCGCCAAACGACGGGGAAAGAAATCGTAGAACAGTTTGGTGACGACCAGCTTGATGCGTTCGTGGCCGGAATCGGTACCGGCGGAACCATCACGGGAGCGGGCGAAGTGCTGAAAGAAGCATATCCATCCATCAAAATCTATGCGGTAGAGCCGGCGGATTCTCCAGTTCTTTCCGGCGGAAAACCGGGCCCGCATAAAATTCAGGGTATCGGAGCGGGATTTGTCCCTGAAACATTGAATACGGACATCTATGATCAGATCATTCCCGTCAAAAACGAGGATGCATTTGAATATGCCCGTAAAACGGCAAAAGAAGAAGGGATTCTCGGCGGCATTTCTTCCGGAGCGGCCATTTACGCGGCACTGGAAATCGCGAAAAAACTGGGGAAAGGCAAGAAAGTGCTTGCGATCATCCCTAGTAACGGAGAACGTTACTTAAGCACACCGCTTTATCAGTTTGAATAGAGACATACACACGGCTCCCGGCTGTATCCGGGAGTTTTTTTGTGCTGAAGCATCGAAAATCCAAAAAACGTTTCGAATTTTATGGTTGGAAGTGAAATTCACTTTTTTCACCAGTGTGATTGCTTTAAAATAAAACTACAGTAAAACGAAGCAGAGGATTGATATGATGGCACAACGCAGACCGGCAGGAAGAAAAATACCTTTTACGAAACAAGCATTTTTACAGCGATATGAAAACCTTTCGAAATCGAGAAAACGGCATGTTCTGCTCGAAAGCGCGAGAGGGGGAAGATTCAGTATAGCCGGTCTAGATCCGATTGCGTCCGTCAGAGGGAAAGACGGAATTACAACGATCAAGCATGAGGGGGAAACACTGTTTAAAGAAGGTGACCCGCTGCGGGCCTTTCATGAATGGTTTGGAACGCTCGGAACGGAAACAAACGTTGAGTTTCCGGACTTTCAGGGCGGTGCGATTGGTTTTATCAGTTACGACTACGCCCGATATATTGAGAATTTTAAGATGCTGTCGTTAGATGATCTGGAAACACCTGATATTTACTTTCTTGTTTTTGATGATGTGGCCGTTTATGACCATGAGGATGAGGCGTTATGGCTCATTACCCATACTGAAGCGGAAGAAGCGGATCTTGCGGAAGAAAAGCTGTCCGGCTTAGAGGACATGTGGTGTTCCCTCCAAACGGCGGACGAGCCTTTTTCACCGCTGGATCGGAATGGGGACGGATCGTACGCCGCTCCGTTCACTGAAGAAGGATTTTCGCAGGCTGTAGAACAAATTAAACAATATATCGCGAGCGGCGATGTGTTCCAGGTTAATTTGTCCATCAGGCAGTCTCAGTCCTTATCCGTTCATCCGTATGAGGTGTATAAACACTTGAGAAACGTCAATCCGTCTCCTTACATGGCCTATCTCGAGACACCGGGGTTTCAAGTGATATGCGGGTCGCCGGAGCTATTGGTGACAAAGAAGGGGAAGAAGCTTGAAACGAGACCGATCGCGGGTACGCGTTCAAGAGGAAAAGACGATGCTGAAGACAAGGCTTTGGCTGACGAATTAATTCACAATGAAAAAGAACGTGCGGAACACGTCATGCTTGTTGATCTTGAGCGCAATGACCTCGGGCGCGTATCGCGCTACGGCTCCGTGCGCGTTAACGAATTTATGGCGATCGAAAAGTATTCCCACGTCATGCATATCGTGTCAAACGTACAGGGAGAGCTGCAGGACGGATATGACGCGACAGACATTATTCATGCGGTGTTCCCGGGGGGCACCATCACGGGAGCGCCCAAAGTGAGAACGATGGAAATTATAGAAGAGCTTGAGCCGACAAGACGGGGGCTTTATACTGGATCTATAGGCTGGTTCGGATTCAACGGAGATTTGCAGTTTAACATTGTGATCCGGACGATCTATGCAGCCGGCGGACATGCTTTTATGCAGTCCGGAGCAGGAGTGGTCATTGATTCGGTTCCGAAGCATGAATACAAGGAATCGTTCAAAAAAGCTTTTGCGATGAAAAAGGCGTTAGAGCTGAGCGAAGAAGAGACAAAAAATCAGACGAGGTGAGCAGAGATGATTTTAATGATTGACAATTATGATTCATTTACGTACAACTTGGTTCAATATTTGGGTGAGCTCGGGGAGGAACTGATCGTCAGACGGAATGACGAGATTACGATTGAGCAGATTGAAGAGCTGGGTCCGGACTTCTTAATGATTTCACCCGGGCCGTGCAGTCCTGATGAAGCGGGGATCAGCCTCGAAGCCATCAAACATTTTGCCGGCAGTATTCCTATTTTCGGCGTATGTCTCGGGCATCAGTCGATTGCGCAAGTATTCGGCGGCGATGTCGTCAGAGCAGAGCGGCTCATGCACGGCAAAACGTCAGAAGTTATGCATGACGGACAGACGATTTTTAAAGGCCTGCAAAATCCGCTGGTCGCCACCCGGTACCATTCACTTATTGTCAAAGCGGACACGCTGCCGGATTGTTTTACGGTATCCGCTCAAACCAAAGAAGGAGAAATTATGGCAATCCGCCATAATGAGCTGCCTGTTGAAGGTGTTCAGTTCCATCCGGAATCCATCATGACCTCCTTCGGCAAAGAGATGCTCAGAAACTTTATAGAGACACACCGCAAAAAGGAAGTAACGGTGTGATTATATATTTGAATGGTCAATATATAGAGGAGAAAGAAGCGGCGCTTTCTCCTTTTGACCATGGTTATCTGTACGGGATCGGCGCGTTCGAGACGTTCAGGCTTTACAGCGGCCGGCCGTTTCTGCCGGATGCGCATGTCGCCAGGCTCAACAGGGCGCTTCGGGATCTGCAGATTGCATATGAGGTGAACAAACAGGAGCTGCTTGATATGCTTCTGAGACTGTTGCTCCTCAATGACATCAAGGACGGCAGCGCGCGTGTCCGGCTTAACATCTCGGCAGGCGTCAGCGATAAGGGATTTGCCGCGCAGACTTATGAAAAGCCGACCGTCCTTTGTTTTGTCAACCGGCTCAATCCGGAAACTCTGCCTGTTCAAAAAGAAGGCAGGCTTCTCTCTGTCCGGAGAAACACGCCTGAAGGATCTTTTCGGTTAAAATCCCATCACTATTTAAACAACATGTATGCTAAACGGGAGATCGGGAATGATCCCAATCTTGAAGGCATTTTCCTGACCGGAGAAGGAGATGTCGCGGAAGGCATTGTCTCCAACGTGTTTTGGCGAAAAGGAGACAAGGTCTTTACGCCATCTTTGGATACGGGAATTCTCGACGGCGTAACGAGACAGTTTGTCATTGATGAATTGAAACGGCAGGGGACAGAAGTCACCGAAGGCCGATTCCGTTTTCAATCAATGCTTGAAGCGGATGAAGCATGGATGACAAACTCCGTGCTTGAAATCATCCCGTTTTCTAAAATAGAGGAAGTTCCGCTGCCAGGAATGAGCGGAAAAACGGTGCAATTGCTCCGTAAGCAGTATCAGCATGAAATAAACAAAATGAATGTACAGGAGGAGGAACAAAATGGCGCAGCAAACAATTGAACAGCCTAAACTGATTCATACAAAAAAAGGCGCTCTGTCCTATAAAGAGAAGACGCTCGTTATGGGGATATTAAATGTAACGCCAGACTCCTTCTCTGACGGCGGCAAATACGACAGTACGGAAAGGGCGCTTCTGCGTGCGGTGAAGATGGCTGAAGAAGGGGCGCATATCATAGATATCGGCGGTGAATCGACAAGACCCGGCGCATCACTCGTGTCGGCTGATGAGGAAATGTCACGAGTCATCCCCGTCATAGAACGGATCACAAGCGAGCTGGACATTCCGCTTTCAATCGATACGTACAAAGCGTCCGTGGCAGACGAAGCGGTCAAAGCGGGAGCCTCTATCCTTAATGACATCTGGGGGGCGAAAGGTGATCCTGACATGGCGTCAGTAGCCGCCGCACACGGGGTTCCGATTATCTTAATGCATAATCGCATGGAAAGAAACTACAACGATCTTATTCCTGATATGCTTGCAGACCTGATGGAAAGCGTGAAAATTGCCGCAGAAGCCGGCGTCACAGATGAAAACATGATTCTGGATCCGGGGATCGGCTTTGCGAAAAACTATGAGGACAATCTGGCTGTCATGAACAAGCTGGAGGTGTTCAGCGGGTTAGGTTATCCGCTGCTCCTGGCGACATCGAGAAAAAGGTTCATCGGCCGTGTACTTGACCTTCCCCCTGAAGAACGTGCCGAGGGAACGGGAGCGACAGTATGCCTTGGCGTCCAGAAAGGCTGCGACATTGTGAGGGTGCACGATGTCAAAGAGATCGCAAGAATGACTAAGATGATGGATGCTATGTTGAACAAAGGAGGCGCACATTATGGATAAAGTATATGTGGAAGGTATGGAGTTTTACGGATATCACGGCGTGTTCGAAGAAGAAAACAAACTCGGCCAGCGCTTCAAAGTAGACCTGACTGCCGAACTGGATTTGAGCAAAGCGGGGCAAACGGATGACCTTTCTTATACCATTAACTATGCGGAATTGTACAGTGTCTGCCGCGGCATCGTTGAGGGCGAGCCCGTTAATTTGGTCGAGACCCTTGCGGAACGGATCGCAGACACCGTCCTTGAGAAATTTGAGCCGGTGCAGCAATGTACGGTAAAGGTTGTTAAGCCTGACCCGCCGATTCCCGGCCATTATAAATCAGTAGCTATAGAAATGACGAGAAAGAAATCATGAACAATACGGCATATATCGGCCTCGGTTCCAATATGGGCGACCGTGAACATTATTTGCGCCAGGCAGTGGCCATGCTCAGCCGGCATCATGGTTTGACGGTGTCAAAGGTGTCCTCCATATATGAAACAGATCCCGTCGGCTATGAGGATCAAGATCAGTTTCTCAATATGGCGGTTGAAGTGAAAACGTCGTTATCTCCTTTTGAACTTCTTGATGTAACGCAGAGCATTGAAGCTGAATTAGGCAGAACGAGAGAGATTCGCTGGGGACCGCGGACGGCAGACCTTGACATTTTGCTGTATAATCGTGAAAATATTGAAACAGAGCGGCTGATTGTTCCGCATCCGAGAATGTATGAGCGCTTATTTGTCCTTGCGCCGTTAAAAGAAATATGTCCGCAGGCGGATCATATCACGATAAGCGCTGAAACAAACCAAGAAGGTGTAAGAGTATGGAAGCAGAAATCTGGGGTAGGCGAATTCGTGCATTCAGAAAGCTGAAAGGTTATACTCAAGAAGGATTTGCAAAAGCATTAGGTATATCAGTTTCTATTGTCGGTGAAATTGAACGCGGAAACCGATTGCCGTCAGATGCCATCATTCAAGATGCGGCAGATGTTTTAAATATAAGTGCGGACGAATTGGCCCCGCCTGAAAAATAGACAAATGAAAGGAGGGGAAAAATGTTTAAAATCGGTGATATTCAATTGAAAAACCGGGTTGTGCTTGCCCCTATGGCCGGTGTCTGCAACTCAGCGTTCAGATTGACTGTAAAGGAATTCGGAGCCGGATTGGTATGCGCTGAAATGGTCAGTGACAAAGCGATTCTTTACAACAACGCCAGAACAATGGGGATGCTTTACATTGATGAACGTGAAAAACCGCTCAGCCTTCAGATTTTTGGAGGGAAAAAGGAAACTCTTGTGGAAGCGGCGAAGTTTGTAGATCAAAACACGACTGCTGATATTATTGATATTAACATGGGATGTCCCGTACCCAAGATTACAAAATGTGATGCGGGCGCCAAATGGCTTCTCGATCCTGATAAGATTTATGAAATGGTATCCGCAGTAGTAGATGCTGTTGATAAGCCGGTTACAGTGAAGATGAGAATGGGTTGGGATGAAGAGCACATCTATGCGGTGAAAAATGCCCAAGCCGTTGAACGTGCCGGCGGAAAAGCCGTTGCCCTGCACGGCCGCACAAGAGTGCAAATGTATGAAGGCACTGCGAACTGGGATATCATTAAAGAAGTGAAGCAATCCGTCTCCATTCCCGTCATCGGAAACGGTGATGTCAAAACGCCTCAGGACGCGAAACGTATGCTTGAGGAAACAGGAGTTGACGGCGTCATGATCGGCCGGGCCGCACTCGGCAACCCGTGGATGATTTACCGTACGGTGCACTACCTTGAAACCGGTGAGTTAAAAGACGAACCGAAAGTCCGTGAAAAAATGTCGGTATGCAAACTGCACTTAGACCGCCTGATTAAGTTAAAAGGCGAAAATGTGGCAGTCAGAGAAATGAGAAAACACGCTGCCTGGTACCTGAAAGGTGTCAGAGGCAATGCGAATGTACGCAACGAAATCAACCAATGTGAGACGCGTGAAGAAGTTGTGCAGCTTTTAGATGCATTTACCGCCGAAGCAGAGGCAAAAGAGCTTCAAGATGCAAAAGTAGGTTAATATACACCCTCTATTGCTGCTCACTGCCAGCTTACCGCTGGCAGTTTTTCTGCTTTTTCGTGAAATCAAAATGTAACGGAGTGATACCAATGAGTCAAGAAGAGCAAAATCATGAGGAATTGAACGACCAGCTGCAAGTCAGACGAGATAAAATGAACCAGCTGAGAGAAAACGGCATTGACCCTTTCGGCGAACGTTTCGAGAGAACGCATCAATCTCAACAGATCATTGACGCCTACCAGGAGCTTTCTAAAGAAGAACTGGAAGAAAAAGCGATCGAAGTGACCATTGCAGGCCGTATGATGACAAAGCGCGGAAAAGGGAAAGCCGGCTTTGCGCATCTGCAGGACTTAGAAGGTCAAATTCAAATTTACGTAAGAAAAGACAGTGTCGGCGAAGAACAATATGAAATCTTTAAATCTTCAGACCTCGGAGACGTTATCGGCATCACGGGGAAAGTTTTCAAAACAAACGTAGGCGAGCTTTCTGTCAAAGCGACATCTTTTGAACTGCTGACAAAAGCACTGCGTCCTCTTCCTGATAAATATCATGGGTTAAAAGATGTTGAACAGCGTTACCGCCAGCGCTATCTCGATCTCATCGTAAACCCTGACAGCAAACAAACGTTTATCACACGCAGCAAAATCATCCAAGCGATGAGAAGATACTTAGATGACCATGGATACTTAGAAGTTGAAACACCTACGATGCACAGCATACCGGGAGGAGCGTCTGCACGCCCGTTCATCACGCACCATAACGCGCTCGATATGCCTCTTTATATGCGTATTGCGATTGAACTGCACCTGAAACGCCTGATTGTCGGCGGATTGGAAAAAGTCTACGAAATCGGCCGTGTGTTCCGTAACGAAGGTGTTTCTACACGCCATAACCCTGAATTCACGATGATCGAGCTGTATGAAGCGTACGCCGATTATAAAGATATTATGAGCCTTACGGAAAACCTCGTTGCACATATTGCGCAGGAAGTGCTTGGAAGCACCACAATCCAGTACGGCGAAGAGCAGATTGATCTGAAACCTGAATGGAAACGACTCCACATGGTAGATGCGGTCAAAGAAGCGACAGGCGTAGATTTCTGGAATGAGATGACTGTTGAAGAAGCGCGCGGTCATGCAAAAGAGCATGGTATCGAGATCACAAACTCAATGACGGTGGGTCATATCATCAATGAATTCTTCGAACAAAAAATTGAAGAAACACTCATTCAGCCTACATTTATTTACGGCCACCCTGTAGAGATTTCTCCTCTTGCTAAGAAAAATCCGGAGGACCCTCGCTTTACAGACCGTTTTGAGCTGTTTATCGTCGGCCGTGAGCACGCTAATGCGTTTACGGAGCTGAATGACCCTATTGACCAGAGGGAACGCTTTGAAGCGCAATTAAAAGAAAGAGAAGAAGGAAACGATGAAGCGCATATGATGGATGAAGACTTCGTTGAAGCTCTTGAATACGGCATGCCGCCGACCGGGGGATTGGGTATCGGTATCGACCGCCTTGTCATGCTGTTAACAAATGCTCCGTCTATCAGAGACGTTTTATTATTCCCTCAAATGAGACAACGCTAATAAAAGGGCAGGCGCCGTTTCTGCTTATCGCAGTACGGCGCTTTTTTAGAAACAAGCCGCTCGTAAAACTTTTTTGATTTTCTTTTAAAAAACTATTGCACTATTATTTGTGAGGTGGTATATTATTATTCGTTGCCGCTAAACAAGGCGCTGACGAAAAAAAGAAATTCAAAAAGTTGTTGACTTCAAGAGATTGATAAGATATAATAATAAAGTCGCTTGAACGAAAGACAAAATGA
>NZ_CP089436.1:4000396-4036559 GCF_021228595.1 Bacillus sp. FCW2
TGTTGAAATAAATGGCAAAGTAAAAGTTAAAGGACAAATTAGAGATGTAAGCCGTAGAGTCTATACCTTAAAGGACATTGATATTAATCAAAAAACTCCAAAAGGAAAAACCAACCTGGAATTAATGAAAGATGGTAAGTCTCCTTACGCTATAGACGGAACACAGATTAACTTACATCACCTCATACAAGAAGAAAGTGGACCGTTGCTTGAGATACCTAATAGTTTACATACAAAGTATAGCGACGTAATACATGGCCTTAAAGGTAATGGAGAAAGCTTCAGGAATGATGTTTACCTGGAGAAACAGTACAATAACTTTAAGACAAGGTATTGGAAGTGGAGAGCAAAACAATATGAGAAAGAATAAGGGGTTATAAACCATGGATTTTTATTTGAAAGTAAGAGAATTCATAGCTGATAATGCAAAAGAAAAAGATTTTACGGGTGGGATTGGAGAAGATAAAATTTTAAAAATTGAGCAAGATCTTCAAGTCACGCTGCCAGATAGCTACAAATGGTTTCTTAGAAACTATGGTTCTGGCGGGGTTTATGGAATCGATTTATTAGGCTATGATTTTGGCGGTGCTTCAGTTGTAGAAACAACCAGGGAATATCATGAATATAGGGGATTGCCAAGTGGCTTAGTAGTCATAGAACATGTTGATTTTTTTGGGTATTGTTTAGATACCAATAAAATCAACAGTGAAGGAGAATGTCCAGTTGTTATTTGGAGTGAATTCGGTGGCTATAAAGAACTTAATTCTGCCCATTTTATAAAGTTCTTTTATGAAAGACTTCATGAGATGAAAGAAAACTGGGAAGAAGATGAAGACTGGGACGATTAATAAAAGAAAGCTCTCTTTTAGAGAGCTTTTTTCAGATTTTCAATTTTTAACAGGCTTTATAATGAGCAAACAGGCATTACTCAAAATACTCGCCGCGCCTATCCAAAGCAGCCATTGTGTTGCGGTCAGCCATGAGGCAGTTAGGATAAAGAGTCCGATGGCAATTGATATATAATTGCCGGCTCGGTCCAGTTTACGTTTGCGATGAATTTTATATTTAGCATGAGAAATAAATTGATCAATTTTATCTTTCAGCTCATAGCATTTTTCCTTCATCTTATCCTCTGTTTCTTTTACTTTTCGATAAAGCATATTATTCATCGTCTCCACTCCCATATCGCCGTTTTGAAAATTCAGCCATGATTTTTTCTTCATAGTCATCTGAGATGAATTGTGCCTGCTCTTCAACTTTCAAATGTGCTTTTTCTTCAAAACCATCCTGTTCTTCACCATCAAAACGATAAAGTTTTTGCAATAGCCTCCAGAATGTTTCAATTTCATCAGTTGTGAAGTCTTGAAACATATCCGCTAAAAAATAGGTGGATTTTTCTGAACAGGAAATTAACGCTTTTTTTCCTTCAGCGGTAATCTCAATATTGATTGCACGTTTATCCAGTTTGCTTGGCACAGTGTGAACATATCCTTTTTTCGCGAGGCTTGAAATTAATTTGTTAGCGGTTTGTTTTGTTGTGCCCAGCTTTTTAGCGATATTCATAAGTGTGGTATCTTCCGTCGGTAAATGGGCAATAGCAATAAGAGTCATGTGCTGTCGGGAAGTCAACAGTTCTAAGTATTCGTCCCCCCGAGCCTGCACTTTATTGACAACCGAAAATAATGATGCGTAACTTTGTTGCATAACATGCAGTTCCTTCATTAGTAAATTAATATCCATAAGGTATCTCCTATCTGAATTGTCACCATGTTGACAATTACAATATACATCGAAATAGAAAATAAGTCAACATGGTGACTAATAGTAGCGGGTGCGGCTGTTTTCAAAAATGTCACAGGCAGTCGGAGTGTTTACAAAAGGGGAAATAAGTATAATAAATGCGAAAAGGGCATTAATCCAAAGTGAGAAGGTGTTTGACATGCATAAAGTGAACTGGTCAGAACAGTATGAATGGTTCAATAAACAGGATGAAAAAGACGGGCGTTTAATGGCGCTCCTTCGTCATGAGCTTACATATGAGGAAGTCATACGGTTATATAAGAAAGGGTTTTATTTGAAATCTAAAGAAGGGGATGTTTCGTTAAGTAAGAACGATATCTGTCGTATGTTTGGGGTTGAAGAGAGGCAGGGCGGCATATCTTAATGAACGGGAAGAGAAAAACTCTTCCCGCTTTTCATGGCAGCTGTTATTCTTTTTCCGGCATAGAAGTCAGCCATTCTCTTAATGTATTCTTCTGCACATACCGCTTTCCGTTTCTCGTGATATGCGGTATGTCAGAGGTGTCGGGCACGATTTGTTTTGCTTCTTCCTTCGTAACTCCTAAATAATAACCAATATAGAAGTGCAGATCTTTTTCTTTAATGAGAATGTGGTCAGTGTGTTCATGAGGATCAGGTGATTTAAAGTTTTTCAATCCGTCTCCGATGAAATATCCGGCTAAAGCGATTCCGATGCCGGTAATGATATCCATACAGCAAACCTCCAATAAACGTTATCACTTTTTATACGGTGAAGCCGGCTGAAAGGATTCAGCCTTCATCAAAACCGCCCGGCGTTTATTGCGGGCGGTTTTGATTGCTTAGCTTTTCCACCTGCACCTTTCCGGAGAAGAAAACAGCGCCTCCGCCCATATCCGCCAGCCGATCGGGCGTGAGCGAGTTGACAAGCTGTTTTTTATCATCCATATCGGCCCAAAGACCTTGGCTGACTGCAACGCCGGGAAGCACCTGTTCGCCGACCGAAGCTGTTAATTCACACTCGCCGCGGTGATTCCAAACTCTAACGGTTTCCCCGTCTTCTATGTTCCGGCGTACAGCATCTTCTGTATGAATAAAAAGCTTTGGCGCTTTTTCTAATTTTACGTGTTTTTCATTATTCGAAAATGTTGAATTTAAAAAATTATGATTCGGTCCCGGGACAAATAAAAGCGGAAAATCGTCATCGCTCTCAAGAGGGATGTGTGTCGGCAGCGCCGGATAACCGTCCTGTTTCATCTTTTCCGAATATAATTCAATTCTTCCGCTCGGTGTCTTGAGCTTTCCCGGAAAAAGCGGTTTTTTCCGTTTGGCTTTCATGAAGGAATGGCGTGAGAGCGCTTCGTAATCAATATCCTCGATATACGGATTGTCGGGAAAGTCCAGCGCCTGTCTGATCAACTCTTCATCGGAATCCTGAAGCTCCTGCTCGGTAAATCCCATTGCTCCGGCAAGCAAACGGAACACTTCCGTATTCGATTTGCTGTCCCCGTAGGGTTCGATCACCGGTTTTTGCAGCTGAATAAAATGATGCCAGTAAGACGTGTAAAAATCTGTGTTTTCAAATGCGGATGAAGCAGGGAGCACGATATCCGCATATTTGGCGGTTTCCGTTAAAAATAGATCGTGAACGACTGTAAATAAATCCTCCCGCAGCAGGCCTTTTCTGACTTTATTCGCTTCCGGCGCAACCACTGCAGGATTCGTACCGTAAATAAACAGGGAGCGTACGGGCGGTTTTGTTTCTAAAAGAACGCTTCCGAGCCTGTTCATATTAAATGATCGCGGCTTCCTGCCGTAAAGCAGATCAGGCCGCTGGAGCGCTTGTCTGTTATAGTTTAATACCGCGCTGTTGTGCTTGATTGCGCCTCCTCCGGTGTTGAGCCACTGTCCTGTAACAGCCGGAAGGCAGGCGACGGTGCGGACGATCATTCCGCCGTTGTCATGGTGCTGAATGCCGTTTCCGATCCTGATAAGGGAAGGGGAGGTTTCCCCGTACATTCTCGCAAGACGTCTGATATCGTCGGCTTTAACGCCTGTAATAGCAGAAACCGTTTCCGGATCATAGTGTTTAACATGCGCTTTTAATTCGTCACTGCCTTCGGTGTATTCTGTGAGAAATGCTTCATCGTGAAGGTTTTCGTCGAATAAGACATGCATGATACCGAGGGCGAGTGCGGCATCTGTGCCGGGGCGAATGGAAATAAACCAATCGGCAAGCCGGCCGGTTTGGTTCTTATGTACATCGATAACGACAATTTTAGCTCCTTTTTTCCGGGCTTTTTGAGCAATCATGACTTGATGCATATTCGTGCTGACGGCATTGATCCCCCAAAAAATAAAGAGCTTTGCATGTATGGTCTCCTCCGGATCAGTACCCGCTCCTTCACCCATTGTATAGTTATAGCCTTCAGAACCGGCTTTGCTGCAGATCGTCCGTTCGAGATGACTCGCTCCGAGACGATGGAAAAAACGGCGGTCCATTCCCTCTGCCGCCAGTTTTCCCATATTGCCGTAAAAGCTGTACGGAAGAATGCTTTCTGCTCCTTCTTCGGCAATAAGCTCTTTCCAGCGCGCACTGATCGTATTGATCGCTTCCTCCCAGGAAATAGGCGCAAACGCGGCTTCACCTTTTTTACCGATCCGTTTTAACGGAACGGTTACACGCTTCTCATCATAAATACGCTCAGCCATGTGTCTGACTTTGTTGCAAATATTCCCTGATGTGACCGGGTGGTCGGGGTCTCCCTGAATGTTAACGATTTTTCCGTCTTTTTTTGTCACAAGCAAGCCGCATTGATCGGGACAGTCTAGTGAGCATACCGACTTAAAGACCCCGTTCGGCTGTGTTGCAGCAGAATTCATAGCCCATTTCTCCTCTTTGTTTATATTGTAAGCATTATAACATTTCAAAATCGAACGTCAATTCAGAAAAAAGTGTTGACATCACGGAAAGACTTTTCTATGATGAGTTTATTCTTTTAAAAAGCCTGACAATTTCATCATTTTATTTTCTATCCAGAGAGGTGGAGGGACTGGCCCTATGAAACCTCGGCAACATTTATTGTGCCAATTCCAGCAAGCGTATGCTTGAAAGATAGGAAAGAATGATCTATACATATTTGTGCGCTTCAAGCGCATAAAGACGGTATATGAATCTCTTTCCTTCTTTGGGGAAAGAGATTTTTTTATGAAAAAATTTATGTGAAAAGGATGTTTTGCACCATGACGGTTTTAATTACCGCACCATATCACGACGAGGGGCTGAAGGAGCTGACTGAGCTGTTCGGCCGGACTGTGCACCGGCCGTGGAAGAAGCACGGCCGGGCCTATCGGGAAGATGAATTGATCCGAATGATTCAAGAGACAAACGCGTCGGGGCTTATTACTGAACTTGATGAGGTGTCTGAGCGTGTTATTGACATATTGCCTGATTCCGCTTTTATCGGTGTCTGCAGAGGAATGCCGTCTAATGTGAATATTGCGGCGGCGACTAAAAGAAAAATCCCCGTTTTCTTTACACCGGCCCGCAATGCCCAGGCCGTTGCTGAAATGTTTATCGGAAATGTGATTTCATTTTTGCGTCATACGTATTCTTCCCATCAGTGGCTGAAGGACGGGAAGTGGAATGGTGATTATTTGCAGGCTTACGTCAAATTCAGAGGAAATGAGCTGACAGGGAAAACAGTCGGCCTTATCGGTTTCGGAGCTGTCGGACAGAGAATCGCCCGGCTATTGGCCGCTTTTGACTGCAAGGTGCTTTACTATGACCCATTTGTCCGTCATGAAAACCGGGAGTATGAAAAAACGACGATTGAACGGGTATTTTCTGAAAGTGATATTGTTTCCGTTCACTTGCCGCGCACAGAAGAAACCATCGGCCTTATCGGCGCCCGGCACTTTCAATTGATGAAACAGGAAGCTGTTTTTGTCAATACGTCAAGAGCGGCGGTTACAGACAGGGAAGAGCTGCTGCGGGTGCTGAAAGAACGGCGGATTAAGGGAGCGATCCTTGACGTGTTTTATCACGAACCGCCTGAATCTTCTGATTATGAATTGATCTCTTTGCCGAATGTGTTAGCGACTCCCCATTTAGCGGGCGCAACGTTTGAAGTGGAGGATCATCATGTGAAGATTTTAAATGAAGCGCTTTTCAAATGGAAACAAGATCAAACCTGTTCAATACGTGAACTTTATAACAAAAGAGAACTTGAAACGGAAGGAGGAGGCTGTAATGGCTGAACAAAAAGGCTACCTTGTATTTGACATCGGGACGGGGAATGCGCGAGTCGCGGTCGTGACTGCCGGCGGCGAAGTGACCGCGCTTAAAAGGGAAGACATTGAATATGTGACGGATCCGCTTTATCCGGACGGACGATATTTCTCACCGGAAGGGCTATGGACGCAAATCAGCGCTATGGCAAGGAAGGTTATTGCCAAAAGCCCTCATATTACATTAATCGGAATCACCTCAACAAGCCAGAGGCAGGGAATTGTTCTGATCAATAAAGATAAAAAGGCATTTCTCGGTCTGCCCAACATTGATAACAGAGGCCGTGAATGGGAAGACGGGATTGAGGCAAAAGAAGAAGTGCATCAGCAAACCGGACGTCTTCCGAGCGCTTTATTTTCCGCCATGAAACTTGTCGGATTAAAAGCTAGACAGCCGTCTTTATGGAAAGAAGTGAAGTACATCACAAGCATCAGTGACTGGGTGACATTTGAGCTGAGCGGCATTTTGAGCTATGAACCGTCACAGGCTGCTGAAACACTGCTGTTTGACGTAAGGAAAAAGGCGTGGTCAGAGACATTATGCAACATCTTCGGTGTGCCTTCTGCCATTCTTCCTTCACTCGTCCGATCTGGGACGGTTGTCGGAATGTTAACGTTTAAGAAAACGGCGGTTCTCGGTCTATCTGAAAGAGTGCCTGTGATTGCAGGCGGGGGAGACACACAGCTTGCCATCAAAAGTGCAGATGCAAAGCCGGGAGATATCGTCATCGTATCCGGCACGACGACGCCGATTACAAAGATAACAGCGGAGACCGGAACCGAAAGTTTAAAGAATGCATGGCTGAATTGCCATACAGAAGAAGGTCAATGGCTTCTTGAAACGAATCCGGGTGTAACAGGACTCAATTATCAAAAATTAAAATCCATTTTTTATCCGAATGAATCCTACGGCGTCATGGAACGGGAAATCGCAAGTCTGCCGAAACACGATCATGCTTGTATTTCTGCGTTAGGCTCCTATTTATCGCCTGAGAAAAACGCACTGGCAAAAGGCGGATTTATTTTTGACGCTCCGCTGTCCCAAAACTTAAGCAGAGCCCATTTTGTCAAAGCCGCACTGCTGGAAATCGCTTTTTCAATCAAATGGAACTATGAGGCGTTAACAGAGGTGGCTTCCTTTTCACAAGATTATGTGAAGGTGTGCGGCGGCGGTTTCCAAAGTGATGCTTTGACGCAGTTTCTTGCTAACCTTCTGCAAAAGAAAATCTATAAGAGAGAGGGGTTCAGCCAGGCATCCGCAATGGGAGCGGCGATGATTTGCAACGAAGCTCTCGGTGTGAAAGCAGAGCTTTCGAGCAGCACAAAGGTAATTGAGCCGGAAGCGGATCAGACGGATCTCTTCCTATATGAAGAATGGAAACATACGCAAGAATTATTTACTCATTTTCAGCCGGCGGTGAAAGCCTGACTTGGGGATGAGATGACAACATGAAAGATTGCTGAGGAGGAACAAAAATGCTTAATAAAATAGGAATTCCGAAACAGCTCGCCTGGGGATTTTTAGGGGTCGTGCTGTTTATGATGGGGGACGGCCTTGAACAAGGCTGGCTCAGCCCGTTTTTAGTTGAAAACGGCTTGACGGTACAGCAATCAGCATCCCTGTTTACGGTTTACGGTATTTCTCTCGCTGTGGCGTCTTGGTTTTCAGGGGTCTGCCTCGAAGCCTTCGGCGCAAAGCGGACGATGTTTATGGGGCTGTTGTTTTACGTGATCGGAACAGCCGCGTTTATCGCATACGGATTTGAAAATCTTAATTTGCCGGTGATGTATGTCACGTATTTTATTAAAGGGCTGGGTTATCCGCTGTTTGCCTATTCATTTTTGACATGGGTGATTTACCGGTCGCCGAAAAACAGGCTCAGTACGGCGGTCGGCTGGTTCTGGATTGCATATTGCTGCGGGATGTTTGTATTCGGTGCTTGGTATTCAAGCTGGGCCATCAAATCCTTCGGCTATTTGAATACACTGTGGAGTTCAATTTTCTGGGTCTGCCTCGGCGCGTTTTTTGCTTTGATTTTAAATAGGGACCGCTTTGAAAAGAAAAAGGCAGATAAGCGGGAAAAGGCGCAGGAATTAATGAAGGGAATCACCATCCTTGCTGTAAATCCGCGCGTGTTCTCTGGGGGGATCATTCGGATCATTAACAGCATCGGAACATACGGATTTCCGGTATTCCTCCCGATGCATATGGCGCAGCACGGCATTTCTACAAATGTATGGCTTCAAATTTGGGGAACGATCTTTCTCGGAAATATCGTCTTTAACTTAATCTTCGGCGCAGTCGGCGATGCCTTCGGCTGGAAAAAGACTGTCATGTGGTTCGGGGGAGTGGGCTGCGGCATTTTTACTCTTTTATTATATTATGCACCTGTTGTATCACATGGGAACTTGCTTTTCGTCAGCATTGTCGGTTTTATATGGGGAGGGCTCCTCGCCGGGTTCGTTCCGGTCGGGGCTATCGTGCCGACGGCGGCCGGCAGCGATAAAGGTGCTGCCATGTCTGTGTTAAATCTGACTGCGGGACTGTCGGCATTTGTCGGCCCCGCGCTTGCCTGGGCGTTCATCGGACTTGTCGGCGCACAAGGCGTTGTATGGATTTTCGCAGCGCTCTATTTCGTAAGTGCAATCTTGACAAATCAAATCAAAATACCTGAAGAGAAAACGGCAAAACACAATAAAGCATTGCCTGAATACGCTTCTTAACAGCAGCGCCCCGAAAATTCGGGGCGTTTTTTACAGCTGCTGAAGAAACCCGGCAAAGCGCTGAATTTGTTCACGTAACGATTGTTTGTTTTCGTGAAATTGTTTGAAACGATGTCCGTTTGCTCCGGACGGATGCGGGAAGCCTTCCAGAATGACCGCATGACCCATTCTGCCGTTCTTCTTCAGCATGCGGCAGGCTGATTCTGCTGCTTTACCGAGAGGGATAAGCAGAATGTCCTTTTCTATCATTTCTATTTCATCCGGAAAACATCTCAGCGCGTAACGGCTGAGAAGAGCTGATCTGCTGATTGCCGGCCGATGTCCCGTATAGTTTTTCTGTTTATAAAAAACAGGGTGTTTGATAACGGACGTTGTATGAAGAAGCTCCCGTTTTGAATCAAATAACCGGGATGAATCCTCAACGTGAAGCGCGGCCGGCAGACCGCATTCATTAAGCATTTCGATGATGTTCTGTCTCATTGAACCGGAAAGTCCGGCCGCTTTTTTTGTTTCATACGCTATCGTTTCAAGAGTTTCGCCATCTTTTAAAAGCTGTGCCGCTTTTTTGTAAGCCAGCTGCATTTGAAAAAAACCGGGTGTGATTCCGGAAATGGCAACGACTGCATGAGGGTTAATATATTCATTATGAGGCGAATAATACAAATCCAGATCTCCGTCCTTGGCTAAATGGAAAGCCGGAGTCAGCAAATCCGATTTTGTAAATTCTCCCGAATATGATAGTGCTTTAAGCTGCTGCAAAAAACGCGCAAGCCGCTCACGATCGCAAATCATGTTATGCCTCCTTGAATCCGCCGGTTTCTCTTAGTGTCATCAAAAACGTCGGATGACATGCAGGCTCATACATCACTTTTACCGGCGTTCCAGACCATCTTCAGGACATGAGACGTTCCTTTAACTTCGGCCGCCGTCGTTTGCACGGCTGTTTTTTTAGTGAGAAAATCTTCCTTCAGCTCTTTCTGCTTTTGCGATAACAGATCGGTTTCTGTTTTGATTTCATCAACGGCCGTCTGCATGGACGCTGTCGCGGCGTTAATTTTCTTTATATCAGGCGCTGTGTTTCTTTTAAAACGCACGGCGGATACGGCTGCATAAATTAAAGCGGCAGCCGCAACGGCAACACTGATATACAAAATGATGATCATCTGCTTTTCACTCCTTTTTTTCAGTTGATACCCTTTACGGATCGTGTTGAATCATTTTATTTGCTAATTGTTTTTTTCTGCTTATAATGTGAAATCGTACATAAGGACATTCAGAAAGGGTGAAAGACGTGGAAAGCTTACAAAACAAAACGGCTCTTATCACGGGTGCGGGCAGAGGAATCGGCCGCGCCGCCGCTATCGCTTTAGCCAAAGAAGGAGTCAATATCGGTTTAATCGGCCGCACAGTAGCAAATGTCGAAAAGGTTGCGGAAGAAGTGAAAGCCCTAGGTGTAAAGGCATCATTCGCTGCTGCCGATGTAAAAAACCAAAAAGAGGTTGAGCAAGCCGTCTCCTCTATTAAAGAAGAACTCGGTGAGATTGACATCTTGATTAACAATGCCGGAATCAGCAAATTCGGCGGATTTTTGGATCTTACGCCTGAAGAGTGGGAAGACATCATTCAAGTTAATGTAATGGGTGTATACCACGTGACACGCGCCGTTCTTCCAGAAATGATTGAGAGAAAATCAGGAGATATCATTAATATTTCTTCTACGGCGGGCCAAAGAGGCGCCGCGGCGACAAGTGCGTACAGCGCTTCTAAATTTGCCGTTCTCGGTCTGACTGAATCTCTCATGCAGGAAGTCAGAAAACACAATATCCGTGTCAGCGCAATGACTCCGAGCACGGTTGCCAGCGACATGTCTATTGAATTAAATTTGACAGACGGCAATCCGGAAAAAGTCATGCAGCCTGAGGATCTTGCAGAATATATGGTTGCTCAATTGAAATTACATCCGCGCATTTTCATCAAAACTGCCGGTTTGTGGTCTACCAATCCTTAAACAAAAGGGGACCTGTCTTCGTGACGGGTCTTTTTTTTGTTTCCGCAACCCGAATAAATAGGCATAAAGATCCGTTTTTGCAGAAAAAAGAGTGAAAAAGAAACCGATATCAGTTATAATTAAACTAAATAAACTATGTACCAAATGTTCATTAAAATTATTTTTCCTCGCTCTCCAAAAAACAAATTAATACAAATCAAACTGTCCGAACGATAAAAAGGAAAAACGAGATATAAAGAGAATATTTAGTACATGGAATAATTTGTTAGAAGGAAGGGTGTGCACATATTGAAAGAAGAAAAAAGAAGTTCAACCGGTTTTTTAGTGAAACAAAGAGCTTTTTTAAAGCTTTACATGATTACAATGACAGAGCAGGAACGGCTTTACGGACTGAAGCTTCTCGAGGTGCTGCGTTCGGAATTTAAACCCATCGGTTTTAAGCCGAATCATACCGAGGTGTACCGTTCACTTCACGAACTTTTGGATGACGGGATTTTAAAGCAAGTGAAAGTGAAAAAAGAGGGAGCCAAACTCCAGGAAGTCGTTCTCTATCAATTTAAAGACTATGAAGCTGCGAAGCTTTACAAAAAACAGCTGAAGACAGAGCTTGACCGCTGCAAAAAGCTGATAGAAAAAGCCATTTCAGATAATTTTTAAATCCGGCCGGAACGCACCCGGCCTCCCGGGCTCAAAAGGTTTGTAAGGTTTGTTTTGTGATTCATTATACATAATAACAGGCTCGGAACAATACATATCAATAAAACCTTCAAACTTGACATCGACTCCTGAAGTGGTAACATAAAAAACGTGTGAAAAATACGAACAAAATACGAACAAGGGAGATGTTACCGATCTTAGATCAAAAGAAAGTTGCTTTTATCGGAGCAGGATCAATGGCTGAAGGAATGATATCAGGCATGGTCCGCGCAAAAAAAATTCCCAACCAAAACATCTGCGTGACAAACCGCCGCAATACAGAGCGACTCGCTGAATTGGAACATCAATACGGAATTCAAGGCATTGCTTTTGACAGCATGAAAACCGAAGACATTGATGTCTTTATTTTAGCCATGAAACCGAAGGATGCTGAAATCGCTCTTGCTACGCTGAAACGGCGTATTCAACCTCATCAAATCATCCTGTCTGTTCTGGCAGGCATAACAACCTCATTTATACAACAATCATTACATGACCGTCAGCCGGTTGTAAGAGTGATGCCGAACACATCCAGCATGATCGGCGAATCGGCAACAGCTGCGGCTTTCGGAGACCATGTCTCTTACGGTTCAGCAAAAACCGCGGTATCCCTTTTGGAATGCCTCGGGGAAGTATACGTGATCAAGGAAGATCAGATGGATATTTTCACCGGCATCGCAGGCAGCGGACCGGCGTACTTTTATTATTTAATGGAGTTTATTGAAAAAGCAGGTGAAGAAGCCGGCTTAGACAAACGGCTGTCCCGCAAAATCGGCGCGCAAACGTTATTGGGCGCAGCTAAAATGCTGATGGAAACGGGTGAAAAACCGGATGTGCTTCGGGAAAACATCACCTCTCCAAACGGCACGACGGAAGCCGGCCTCGATGCGCTCAGGTCAGAAGGCGGCGGAGAAGCCATTGCCAAAGCCATTAAACACGCGACCGAACGTTCTATTGAGATCAGCAAAACAATTGAAAAAACGGCAGCACTATAATCGTTAAAAAACAGGAGTGATACAGTGACGTCTCGGACGAAGATCAAAAGAGTCGCGGTGAAAATCGGCAGCAGCTCACTGACGAGCCTGCACGGGGAAATCAGCAGAAGAAAGCTGGAAGCATTGGTGGATCAAATCGCACAGCTGAAAGACAGCGGCTATGAAGTGATTTTAGTATCTTCCGGCGCAGTGGCGGCAGGTTATCGGAAGCTCGGATTTATTCAGAAACCGGAAAGCCTCCCTGAAAAACAGGCTTCCGCTTCCATCGGGCAGGGATTATTAATGGAGGCTTATTCAAAGCTGTTTTTAGCGCACGGTTATGTCGCATCACAAATATTAATTACAAGAAGCGATTTTTCCGATGAATGCCGCTACCATAATGTCCGCAATACGATGAACGTCCTTTTGGAACGGGGAATTATTCCGATTATTAATGAAAATGACACGGTCACAGTCAACCGGCTGAAATTCGGAGATAACGATACACTCGCAGCGAAGGTGGCAGGTTTAATTGATGCCGACATGCTTGTGATTTTATCAGACATTGACGGTTTATATGATGATAATCCGCGCAGCAACCCGAAGGCGAAAAGAATCAGACATGTAAGTGACATTACCCCGGAAATAGAAGCGAGCGCGGGAGATGCCGGGAGTGAGATGGGAACAGGCGGAATGCGTTCGAAACTGGATGCTTTTAAAATTGTGATGGCCTCGGGTATTAAAGGCTTTCTCGGGCAGGCTAACATTCCGGACATTCTGCTTCAAGCGGTAGATGAGGCTGCTGAAGGAACTTATTTTGAAGCGGAAGGAACCCTGCCGTTAAACCACAAAGAACAATGGCTTGCGTTTAATTCCGGTCCAGAAGGTGAAATTGTGATGGAAAAAGAAAGCAGCCGTGATGTCGCGAACGGAAATATGGAGCTGTCACCGCAGGACATCGAGCAGATTAAGGGCAGATTCAGCTGCGGAGCGGTTGTCAGGCTGCTTGATCAGCAGGGAGAAGAGCTCGGACTCGGCATCGTCAACTATTCCTCAGCCCAGCTGAAGACATTTAAAGAAACGCCGCATAAACAGGCCGATCAATCAGTCATTGATCCGGAAGCATTTGTCTGTCACGTTGAACTATCCATTCCGATCGGCTGAGAAAGATCTATAAAAATATGAAAAAGCCCGAGGCTTCGTTTTGAAGCTCGGGTTTGTTTTTTATTGATATTGTTCAAGTTTGGAGAAAAATTGAATGACAAAATGATAGAAATCATTTGCAGACGGAGCCAGTTCCCTTCCTTTTGGTTTAATAATGCCTACGGTGCGCTTCACTTGAGGAAATTCAATCGGAATTTTGACCGTAAACCGGGGTGTGGTTTCTGCAAAGGTGCTTTCAGGTAATAAAGTCACTCCCATCCCCGCGGAGACTAATCCTTTAATGGCATCTAAATCCTCGCCCTCCGTCGATACAAGCGGCGCAAAGCCGGCCTGTCTGCAAGCGTCAATCGCCATGTTTCGGAGAATAAACCCTTCAGGAAATAAAACGAATTGGTCGCCGCGCAGATCAATTAAATGAATATTTTTCTGTTTGGCAAGCGGATGATGCAGCGGAACAAGCGCGTAAATCTTTTCCGTGAATAAGATATGGCCTGTTATGTCGGGGAATTCCGTCGGAACGGGGCCGAGCAGCGCCGCATCTATATCCCTGTTTCTTACGGCTTCAATTAAAAACTTATAAGACCCCTGACGGAGCAAAAACTCAACGTTCGGGTATTCCTCTTTAAATGCCGAAATCACCGTCGGCAAAAGCTGGCTTGCAAGGCTCGTCGGAAATCCTATTTTGACGGTTCCGCGATTCGGATCAAGATATTCATCAATTTGTTCCTTCGCGTAATCAATTGCTTTCATCGCCGTTTTAACATGTTCTAAAAATTGCTTGCCGATCGGCGTTAATTTAATATTTCTGCCTTCCCGTTCAAATAAAGTGACTTTCAGCTCTTCTTCAAGATTTGCAATCTGCCTGCTGATGGCGGATTGTGCGACATGCAGATGATCAGCCGCTTCTGACACATGTTCCCGTTCTGCTACCTCCATAAAATACCGAAGCTGGCGTAATTCCATTGCGTTCACACCCATCTATCTCATTTTGAGATGTATTTGATCTAAATTATATATTGTTTATATTGTTTTGAAAACTTACAATTAATTTAAAGTTGTCAGATTTTATGACCGATAATTAACGGAAACTGATCGGGGGAGAGGAATTATGACTTACAATCAAATGCCGAAAGCACAAGGTCTCTACCGTCCGGAATTTGAGCACGATGCATGCGGAATCGGCTTGTACGCCCATTTAAAAGGGAAACCTTCACATGACATTGTCAAAAAAGGACTGAAGATGCTTTGCCAGCTGGATCACAGAGGAGGACAGGGCAGTGATCCGAATACGGGTGACGGCGCCGGCCTGATGGTTCAGATCCCTGATGCTTTTTTTAAGAAAGAGTGCGGAGAAATGAGACTGCCGGAAAAAGGCCGTTACGGGGTAGGAATGGTCTTTTTCTCGCAAAATGAAGAGGAAAGAAAAAAGATCGAAAAACAGGTGAATGCATTCATTGAGCAGGAAGGACAGATCGTTCTCGGCTGGAGAACCGTCCCTGTAAATATCGGAAAAATCGGAACAGTGGCACAAAGTACTTGCCCGTATGTGCGTCAAGTATTCATCGGCGCCGCAAACGATTTGAAAGACAGCCTTGCTTTTGAACGCAAACTGTATGTCATCCGGAAGCAGGCGGAAAATTGGGGCGTTCAAGAACAGCTTGATTTTTACTTCGCAAGCTTGTCAAGCCAGACTATTGTTTATAAAGGGTTGTTAACGCCTGAGCAGGTTGACGCTTTTTATTTGGATTTGCAGGATGAAACCTTCGTATCTGCATTTTCACTCGTGCATTCAAGATTCAGCACAAATACCTTTCCTACTTGGGAACGTGCCCATCCGAACCGCTATCTGATTCATAACGGAGAAATCAATACGCTCCGGGGCAACATCAATTGGATGAGAGCGAGGGAGCAGCAGTTTGTTTCAGAAAGCTTCGGAGACGATCTTCACAAAGTGCTGCCGATTTTAAATGCTGAGGGCAGTGACTCATCCATTCTTGATAATGCGTTTGAATTTTTCGTGATGGCGGGGCGGAAACCGGCACATACGGCAATGATGCTGATTCCGGAACCATGGACAGAAAACACTCACATGTCTAAAGCGAAACGGGCTTTTTATGAATATCACAGCTCTTTAATGGAGCCGTGGGACGGGCCGACCGCCATTTCGTTTACGGACGGAAAACAAATCGGTGCCATCCTTGACCGTAACGGCCTGCGTCCGGCACGTTACTATGTGACAAAAGATGACCATATTATTTTCTCATCTGAGGTCGGCGTTATTGAAGTAGAGCAGGAGAACATTCTTCATAAAAAACGTCTGGAGCCCGGAAAAATGCTGCTCATTGACTTAGAGGAAGGCCGGATTATTTCAGATGAAGAAGTGAAAACAGAAATCGCCAATGAATTCCCTTATCAAAAATGGCTTGAAGAAGAATTGGTTCAAGTGAATCCTGACCCGGAAACCCGGGAAGAGGAACAATTCGATGATCTTCTCGTCCGTCAAAAAGCGTTTGGCTATACGTATGAAGATATTCAGAAGTATTTAATTCCTGTTATTAAAGAAGGCAAGGACCCGCTCGGCTCTATGGGAAATGATTCGCCGCTCGCCGTTTTATCCGATCGCGCCCAATCACTGTTTCATTACTTTAAACAGCTGTTTGCGCAAGTCACAAACCCGCCGATTGACGCGATCCGCGAGCAGCTTGTGACCTCTACGGTGACATGGCTTGGAGCTGAAGGCGATCTGCTGCATCCGAGTGAAAGAAATGCACGCCGCATAAAATTGTATACTCCTGTATTATCAAACGAACAGTTTTATGCGCTGAAAACACTTGTGCATCCTGACATTAAGAGCCAGAACATCCGCACGCTGTTTTCCGATGACCTGGAAAAAGGCCTGAAGGATTTGTTTCAGCAAGCGGAAAAAGCGATCAAGGAAGGCGTATCTCTGTTAATTTTATCTGACAGGGCAATGAGTAAAGAGTTGACGCCGATTCCGCCGCTTTTGGCCGTCAGTGCGCTGCATCAGCATTTGATCCGCCAAGGTCTGCGAACAAAAGCAAGCATTATCGTTGAATCCGGGGAAGCGCGTGAAGTTCATCACTTTGCGGCTCTCATCGGATATGGTGCCGATGCTGTCAATCCGTATTTGACTTACGCTACGTATAAGCAGGAAATCGATGAAGGCCGGCTTGATATTCCGTATGAAGAAGCTGTCAGCAAATACGGAAAGAGCGTAACAGAAGGCGTCGTGAAAGTGATGTCAAAAATGGGAATTTCAACTGTGCAAAGTTACAGGGGCGCCCAAATTTTTGAAGCGGTCGGCATCGGTGAAGACGTTATCGCCAAATACTTTACCGGTACTGCATCTCAGCTTGGCGGAATCGATATCGAGACGATTGCGCAAGAAGCGAAGAAGCGCCACCAAGCGGCGTACAAGGATGATTACAGCCAAACTCTTGATCCGGGAAGTGAATTCCAATGGCGAAACGGGGGAGAGCACCACGCTTTCAACCCGAAAACCATCCATACTCTGCAATGGGCCTGCCGCAAAAATGATTACAGCCTGTTTAAGCAGTATTCTCATGCAGCGGATGAAGAACGAATCGGATTTTTACGCAATCTGTTCGCCTTCAAAGAAGACCGCAAGCCTTTAAAATTAGAGGAAGTTGAATCAGCTGCGTCCATTGTGAAACGTTTTAAAACAGGAGCGATGTCATTCGGTTCATTAAGCAAGGAAGCCCATGAGGCTTTAGCGATAGCGATGAACAGGCTTGGCGGAAAAAGCAACAGCGGAGAAGGCGGCGAGGACCCGAAACGTTTCGTTCCGGATGAAAATGGCGACGACAGAAGAAGTGCGATTAAACAGATCGCTTCCGGCCGTTTCGGTGTAAAGAGCCATTATCTCGTCAATGCGGATGAATTGCAGATCAAAATGGCGCAAGGGGCGAAGCCGGGAGAAGGCGGTCAGCTTCCGGGCAACAAGGTATATCCTTGGGTCGCGGATGTCCGCGGTTCTACACCAGGTGTAGGGCTGATCTCACCGCCTCCTCACCATGATATTTATTCAATTGAAGATTTGGCGCAGCTGATTCATGATTTGAAAAATGCAAATCGAAGCGCGCGAATCAGCGTCAAGCTCGTGTCAAAAGCCGGTGTCGGCACGATTGCTGCCGGTGTGGCAAAAGGCACTGCGGATGTCATCGTCATCAGCGGCTACGATGGCGGAACGGGCGCGTCGCCGAAAACAAGTATTAAACATACGGGTCTTCCGTGGGAGCTTGGTCTTGCAGAAGCTCACCAAACGCTGATGCTGAACGGTTTACGGGATCGCGTGGTATTGGAAACGGACGGTAAGCTGATGACAGGCCGAGATGTCGTGATGGCCGCCTTGCTCGGTGCGGAGGAATTCGGCTTTGCTACAGCGCCGCTTGTCGTTCTCGGCTGTGTCATGATGCGCGCCTGCCATTTAGATACATGTCCTGTAGGTGTCGCGACGCAAAATCCGGAGCTCCGCAAGAAATTCATGGGCGATCCTGACCATATCGTAAATTACATGCTGTTTGTCGCAGAAGAAGTGCGTGAATATATGGCGCAATTAGGCTTTAAGACGCTTGATGAAATGATCGGACGGACAGACGTTCTTCATGTCAGTGAACGTGCAAAAGCGCATTGGAAAGCGGGCCAGCTTGATTTATCCACACTGCTGTACCAGCCTGAAGGCGTACGTACTTTCCGTACGGCGCAAAACCATAAAATCGACGAGTCGCTTGATATGACGGTTATTCTTCCGGCGGTGCAGGCTGCAATTGAAGCCGGTCAGGAAGCGGAAGCTGAAATCAAGATCAATAATACAAATCGTGTAGCCGGAACCGTGACGGGAAGTGAAATTTCTAAACGCTACGGAGCTGAAGGCCTGCCGGATGATACAATCAGACTTCATTTTACCGGATCAGCCGGACAGAGTTTCGGAGCATTTGTCCCTAAAGGGATGACGCTTCATTTGAACGGGGATTCAAATGACTACGTAGGCAAAGGGCTTTCAGGCGGAAAAATCATCGTGAAAGCGCCTGATGCCTTCAATTGTGAAACACACGATAACGTTATTATCGGGAACGTCGCATTTTACGGAGCAACAAGCGGGGAAGCGTACATTAACGGGCGCGCCGGTGAACGTTTTGCAGTCCGTAACAGCGGAGTCAATGTCGTTGTAGAAGGTATCGGAGACCACGGCTGTGAATACATGACAGGCGGCCGGGTTGTCGTCCTCGGCGAAGTCGGCAAAAACTTCGGGGCGGGAATGTCAGGCGGTATCGCATACGTCCTGAGTGATGATGCCAAAGCATTTAAACGCAAATGCAACATGGAAATGATTTCATTTGAAAAGCTGACGGATGAGGCTGAGATCAAAGAAGTGCAAGAAATGGTCAAACGGCACGCGGCGCTGACAAACAGCAAAAAAGCCGCAGATCTCCTGGACAATTGGGAAAAAGCCGCAGAAACCTTTATCAAAGTCATTCCGAAAAACTATAAACAAATGCTCCTCAGCATCGAAGAACAAAAAGCGGCGGGTTTATCAGAAGAAGACGCAATTATGTATGCTTTTGAAGCCAATACAAAGGTTCACCAAACGCCTGCCAAAGATCATAAACAAGCGGTAGTACAGTAAGAAAGGGGAGAGGAACATGGGGAAACCAACTGGATTCATGGAAGAAAAACGAGAAAAACCGGCTGAGCGGGACCCTCTCACTCGCTTAAAGGATTGGAAAGAGTATTCGGCTCCATTTTCAGATGAAGCGTCAAAGCGGCAGGGGGCGCGGTGTATGGATTGCGGCACACCGTTTTGCCAAATCGGCGCTGATATCAACGGTTTTACGTCTGGCTGCCCGATTTATAATCTGATACCGGAGTGGAATGACCTCGTCTATCGGGGACGCTGGAAAGAAGCCTTGGAGCGCCTTCTGAAAACGAATAACTTTCCTGAATTCACAGGGCGGGTCTGTCCCGCTCCTTGTGAAGGATCTTGTACGCTGGCCATTTCAGATCCGGCTGTTTCAATTAAAAACATCGAGCGGACGATCATTGACAAAGGTTTTGAGAACGGATGGATTCAGCCGAGAATTCCCGCGAAACGCACAGGTAAAAAAGTCGCTGTCGTCGGTTCAGGCCCGGCAGGTCTGGCAAGCGCTGATCAGCTGAATCAAGCCGGTCATTCCGTAACAGTCTATGAGCGTGCCGACAGAGCCGGCGGCCTGCTGATGTACGGCATTCCGAGCATGAAGCTTGAGAAAAATGTCGTTGAACGCCGTATTAAGCTTTTGACGCAGGAAGGTATAGATTTTGTGACAAATACCGAAATCGGCGTTGACATAACGGCAGATGAGCTGAAAGATCAATTTGATGCCGTCATTTTGTGCACAGGCGCCCAAAAGCAGCGCAATCTGCTGATTGAAGGCCGGGAAGCAAAAGGCGTCCATTATGCGATGGACTATTTAACACTGGCGACGAAAAGCTATTTGGATTCCAACTTCAAAGACAAACAATATATAGACGCTAAAGGGAAAGACGTCATCGTAATCGGCGGAGGAGACACAGGAGCTGACTGCGTGGCAACCGCGCTGCGCCAAAAAGCGCGCAGCGTGCACCAGTTCGGGAAACATCCTAAACTTCCTCAAACGCGCACGAACGACAATATGTGGCCTGAACAGCCGCACGTCTTTACCCTTGAATACGCCTATGAAGAAGCGCAGGCAAAGTTCGGCAAAGACCCGAGAGAATATTCAATTCAGACGACAAAAATGGTGGCCGATAAGCAGGGCCGCTTACAAGAGATTCACACCATTCAAATGGAAAAAGTCAGAAACGAATTCGGAAAGTATGAATTTCATGAACTGCCCGGTACAGAAAAAGTCTGGCCTGCTCAGCTGGTGTTCATCGCCATCGGTTTTGAAGGGACAGAACAGCCATTATTGAAACAGTTCGGTGTCGATTCGGCAAATCATAAAATTCAGGCGGCATATGGGGATTATAAAACGAATGTTGACGGTGTTTTCGCCGCAGGGGATGCGAGAAGGGGCCAAAGCCTGATTGTATGGGCGATTAATGAAGGCCGGGAAGCAGCGCGCGAAGTCGACAGTTATTTAATGGGGAGCACTGTTTTACCGTAAATAAAGGGGTTTATTTATAAAACCGGCTGGGATCAGCCGGTTTTTCGTATTAAAATGAAACCTCCTTCTTCCTGTATTGGTCATATAAGGGTAACGTGATGGGAATGGAGGATAACAAATGGAATTTTGTTTTACAGGGTGGAGAGATTGTTTTCTTCCGGAGACTGAGACGATTTGCAAGCCTTGAGCAGTCGATCACGGTGCTGCTGACGGCGGAAATCATCGCCGCCGTTTATTATGACGCCTTAAAAAACGTGACGGGCTCTGTGTGTCTGCGATCAATTTGCGGGCAGATTTTAATTGATGAAGAAAAACATATTGAATTTCAAGCGAAAGCACTGCACAAGTTCGGCCGGCGCCGCTTAAAGATCACCAATACGTGTGCTGTGTTTTCCCGCTTTATTTTATTGACGGGCACTTTACCCGTCGTGTGGCTCTATCATCGAAAAGTTTTAAAAGCCGGGGGTAAACACTTTTTTGTTTATTTGAAAGAAGCCTATCAAGAGTATGTCAGAGCGGAAAAACTCATAAACAAATAAGGAAACGGACGGGTCCGCTCCTCTTTTTTAGACATCTATACGAAAGCCGATATTGCCGAACTGCCGTCCTTCCCGCATTCTGTTAAAAGCGGCAGCTGCTTCACTGAGAGGGTACATGCGGTCGATAATGGGACGGATGCCGCAGCGGTTTACCAATTCCAGCATATCCGCGAATTCCTCATTGCTTCCCATTGATGTACCGAGAATATGAATCTGCGGAAAAAACAGCGAGCGAATAGGAAATCCGAGCTGATCGCCTGAACTGGCACCAAATGTTACGATCCGGCCATTCGGTTTCATAATGTCAAGATAGTGTTGAAACAAGGCGGGGCCTACACCGTCAACTATGATATCTGCTTTTTCGCCATTCAGCGCCTCATTCCAGTCACCGTAGCTGTCAATCGCCCGGTCTGCACCGTATGACAGTGCGGTTTGTTTTTTGTTTTCGCTGCGGGAAGTGACACTGACTGTCGCTCCGATAGCTTTTGCCATTAATAAGGCATATGTTGCCACGCCGCTTCCGATGCCCGGAAGGATAAGGTGTTCGCCTTTTTTTAATTGTCCTTTTGTAAATAAGGCGCGATAAGCGGTTAATGCTGATAACGGCAGCACGCCCGCTTCCTCCCAAGTCAGGTGTTCGGGTTTTAAAACGGCATTTTCCTCAGGAACGATGACATAAGGTGAAAATGTTCCGTCGCTCGGACCACCTAAAATATCAGGGACGGCTGGTACGTCCTCAACAGTCTTCCAATTCAGCACCGGGTTGATGATGACTTCTGCATGCAGTAAATGAGACCGGACGCCGTGTCCTATTTCGGTTACGATTCCCGCGCCGTCTGAACCGAGAGTAAATTCATGGTTTCCGGTTTTGTGGTTTTTCATTAAAAACAAATCGCGATGGTTTAATCCGGCTGTTTTCAGCTTTATTTTTACTTCGCCGTTTCCCGGCCGTTTGTCAGGTGCCTGCCTGAAATCAAAGCCATTTTCGTGTATGATAAGGGCATTCATCATTCTTCTCTCCTTTATAATTGATGAGAAAGATTTTACAGGCTGTATCAGCTGCAGTAAATAAATGAAAATTGATAGCCGGCTATCAATAAAAATCATAGCAAGAAGGTGTCCTTACATGGAAAGCGGAGACTTAAAGATTTTTCAGGCTGTCGCCCGCAAAGGAAGTATTTCAAAGGCGGCAGAAAGCCTGCATTATGTTCAATCAAATGTGACAAACCGGATTCAGCAGCTGGAACGGCAATTGCAAACACAGCTTTTTTACCGCACAAATCGGGGGATGACGCTGACGCCCGCAGGTGAAAACTTATTAAAAGACGCAGACAGAATCCTTCAATTGCTGCATGAGGCGCAAAAAACGGCGCAAGAGGCAGGCGATCCGAACGGCCCGCTTCGAATCGGTTCTCTTGAAACGGCGGCAGCCGTCCATCTCCCTCAATTTTTCACAGAGTATTGCAGCCGCTACCCGAAAGTACAGCTGTCTCTGTCAACCGGTGATACACATACCTTAGTGCAGCACGTCTTACATTATGAGCTGGACGGCGCTTTTGTTTATGGACCGGGCGAATACGAAGATCTTGAGCAAGTCGCTGTATTTCAGGAAGAATTGGTCTTGGTCTCAAATAAGCGGGAAGGCAGTTTGCAAGACTTGTTGCGAGATCCGATTCTGTATTTTGCCGCGGGCTGTTCGCACCGCCGCAAAATAAAAAACATACTGAAAGAAGAGGCAGTGCCCGCACATAAAATCATTGAATTCGGTACGTTGGAAGCCATTATTGGGGCGGTGCAGGCGGGGATGGGGGTTTCCTTTCTGCCTGCATCAGCCGTCCGTTATTTTCAAAACAGGAAAAATCTTTTTCTTCATGAGCTCCCTGAACATTTTTGGGATATGAATATATCATTCATCTACCGGAGTGATTTATTTTTGACATCGGCGTTTGAAGAACTGCTGAATGGATTAAAAGCATTACCGAACGGAAGATGAGAAAACAGGACAGCTGTGTACGCCAATTTTTTTCGTTCTGGTTTTTCTCAGAAGAAAGCGGGTATCCGGGCTGAGCTCGATCAGCGCGATGAAAAACTCGGCTATAAAATCAGAGAAGCACAAATGAAAAAAATACCGTATATTGCGGTTGTGGGGGATCAAGAGTGCCGCCATCAATCTGTACATGTACGGCAATACGGGCGGGAAGACACATTTGAAGAGAATGTGAGTGATTTTATGTCCCGGATCATAAGAGAGGCAAAACAAAAAATAGAGATTGAAGAAAAACAACATTGACATATCGTAAAATCACGATATAATAAAGCGTATGAAACCTATTGATGTTTTTAAAGCGTTGTCTAATGAGTCACGGCTTGAGATTTTACAATGGCTGAAAGAGCCGGACCGTCACTTCGCCCCGCATGATGGCATTGATATGAATGAGATCGGAGTATGTGTCAGCCAGATCACCGATAAGCTTCAGATGACACAGTCAACGGCGTCTCAATATCTTTCCATTCTTCAGCGGGCGGGCCTTATCCAAACAAAACGGATTGGCAAATACACCTATTATAAAAGAGATGAAGAAGCGATAAAGGCGATGGCCGATTATTTTCAGCGCGAAATGTAGGGCTGAATCCTTTAGAAGAGGGATTCAGTTTCTTTTTCCGACTACACATCGACATATTGCGATTTGTTTCTGTTTGTTCAACTCTTTATATCGATATATCACAATATATCTTTATATAAATCATCAATGAAGGAGTGTGTCAGGTGCAAAATACCTGGAAGATTTACATTTTGGCAATTATCAGTTTTTTAGTGGGGACGTCTGAATATGTGATATCCGGGATGCTTGATAAAATTGCAGGTTCCTTGGGAGTTACTGTGGCAGCGGCAGGGCAGCTGATTACGATTTTTTCACTTGTTTATGCAATCGGAACGCCTGTCATGATGGCCCTTACAGCAAAACTGGACAGAAGGAAGCTCATGATCTATGCTCTGGGGCTGTTTGTTATCGGGAATATCATTTCTTTCCTTGTGCAGGGATTCGGCTTATTTGCGGGAGCACGGGTGATCATGGCGCTTGGAGCAGGAACTGTGGTGGTCACCGCGCTTACGATCGCAGCAAAAATCGCTCCCCCGGGAAAACAGGCAAGTTCTCTCGCAACCGTCATTATGGGGTTTACGGCGGCGCTCATTATCGGTGTTCCGATCGGAAGAACCGTGTCTGAAGCTTTCGGCTGGAAGGTGGTTTTCGCCGGAATTGCGGCAATCGGAATCATTGCCATGCTTATTATACGTTTCGCGCTGCCTGAGATAAAAGGAGATAAACCGGTGCCGCTCATTCAGCAATTTTCTCTTTTGAAGAAACGAAAGGTGGCTGTCGGGCTGGCCATTACGTTTTTTTGGCTCGGAGGCTATTCGGTTGCGTATACGTACCTTTCTCCGTATTTACTGAACGTCACTCATATCGGCAGCGGAATACTGAGTACATTGCTGCTTATTTTCGGTGTTGCAAGTCTTGCCGGTTCTAAAGCAGGCGGTTTCAGCGCAGACAAATGGGGGGCGCGTATGACATTAACCGGCGGAATGGCGCTTCATGCTATCATGCTCATGTTATTGCCGTTTGTCACACATTCTGCTTTCGGAGCGGCGGCAGTGCTTATTTTTTGGTCCTTCGCCGCCTGGTCATCTGGGCCTGCTCAGCAGTATCATTTGGCAACGATGGAGCCTGAATCATCGGGTGTATTACTTGGCCTCAACCAGTCTGTGATGCAGCTGGCTATGGCAGCCGGGGCGGGCATCGGGGGCATTGTTGTCACTCATCTGTCTCTTGCGTCAGTGACATGGATCGGATCAGCGGGTGTTGTCATCGCGATGTGCGGCGTGCTTTCGCTTGCATCATTAACGTCTGAAAAAACCTCATCTGAATACAGTGCAGAATAAACAAAAGCCTCATTTCTCAGCTTGAGAAACGAGGCTTTTTGTCTTGTTATTTTTTATAATTTTTCAAGTTTACGCCGATTGCGGCTCCGTTTCGGCTTGAGTCGGCGACTCCGGTGAAGGTGCCGTTTTCACGGTCGATCAGGATGCTTTGCACATTACCGATATCAACCGGGCTGCTGCCGAATTTATGCCCCATTTCGTTCAGTTTTGTGCGGGCTTCTTCCGGCACTCCTTTTTCATATCGATAGGATGTCATGCTGTTTGTGTAAATTCTCGGCTCTTCGACTGCCGCTTTCAGATCCATGCCGTACTCAACTTTGTTCAGGATCGTTTGCAGGACGGAAGAAATAATCGTTGCTCCGCCGGGGGAGCCGACAGTCAGGACAGGTTCGTTATTTTTGAATAAAATAGTCGGAGTCATGCTGCTGAGCGGACGTTTATTCGGCTGCACTTCATTTGCGCCGCCAGGCACCGCATCGAAGTCTGTTAACTCATTATTCAGCACAACGCCGTATCCGGGAACCATAATGCCGGAACCGAACAGCTGTTCAATTGTTGTCGTATAAGATACGACATTGCCGAAGCGGTCGGTTACCGTGAAGTGAGTCGTTTGACCTTCCTGTTTGTCAGTCGGCTGCTCCACTTGTTTATAGTTTGCAGAACCTTCCTGATAGGCCCAAGGATCGCCGGCTTTCGGTTTTTTATTGACTTTATCAATATCTATCAGCTGTCTGCGGGCATTGATATAATCTGGATTCAAGAGACCTTTGAGAGGGACGTTGACGAATTCTGGGTCCCCGGCAAATGCGGCGCGGTCAGCATAAGCCAAATGCATCGTTTCTGCGAGAAGCTGATATTTTTGCCAAGAACGGATATCATATTGAGAAAGCTTAAAATCATCCAGGAGGTTCAGCATTTGCAACAGGAAAACACCGCCCGAGCTTGGAGGAGGAGCAGTTGCGATATGATAGCCCTGGTAATCTCCCCAGATCGGTTCGTCAATCGTCACATTGAAGTTTTTAATGTCTTTTTCTGTCATTGAGCCGCCGAATTCCTGCACTGTTTCTGCAAGCTTTTTGGAGAATGCACCGTCATAGAATGCTTTTGTGCCTTTGTACTTAATAGCTGTAAATGTTTTGGCTAAGTCTTTTTGGATGAGTGTGTCTCCTTCTTTCAGAGGTTCTCCGTCCGGAAGAAACACGTCTTTTGCAGCAGTGTGTGATAATTTGTCTTTATAATCTGAGATGGCATCAGCTAAAACCGAATCGATCGGAAAGCCTTTTGAGGCAAGTTTAATGGAAGGGGTGATGAGTTGTTTCATGGAGCGTGTGCCCCATTTGTCTAGCGCTTTTTCAAGTCCTTTTAATGTTCCCGGAACACCGACTGCAGTCCCTTTCGTAACGCGTTCGGAGAAAGGAATGGCTTTGCCGTTTTCGTCAAGGAACATATCCGGTGTTGCGCCTGCCGGTGCGCGTTCCCTGCTGTCGATAATGGTGGTGTCTTTCGTCTTCGCATCATAAACCATCATAAATCCGCCGCCGCCGATTCCTGACATCATAGGTTCAGTTACGTTTAATGCGAATTGAATGGCAACCGCGGCGTCAATTGCATTGCCGCCTTTTTTCAGCACGTCGGCACCGATTTGTGAAGCGAGAGGATGGGCGGTGGCAACCATGCCGTCTTTGCCGACATCTACCTGTTTGTAGTCGTCATAGGAAAACGGGTGTTTCTTAGCCTGAGCGTGATAAGGGATGCTTCCGGCCGCGAGCAAAGTACTGAGCAGAACGATAAAACAGAGATTCATAAACTTTTTCTTTTTCATAGTCTGCCTCCTTTGTTTTCCGCTTACAATTATAGAGTAAGTAAAATGTGCTGTTTTCACAAGTGACAAACGGAATAGTCCGGTGTGCAAAAAGTTGGGGTTTCTGTGTGAATGTAATCAGTCGCAAATAGGCTAAATGGGAAACCGGACTGAAAAAGCTGTGAAACAAGCATAAAGACAAAAAATAAGCTACAATAAACAAAACAGAATTCACTCACATGACATATGAAAGGAACGTGAGCCATGTATTTAACGATCAAAGAGACAGCTGAGTTTACCAGTCTTCCTGAAGAATATGTGCACAATCTTGTTTTGACGAATAAAATAAGAGCCGTCCATGACGGACAGCAATATTTAATCAACAAGGAACAATTTCAAACCCATCTCGAACAGCTGGAAAAATATAAGGAAATGATTCAAGAGTTTTTAAATGAGCCGCTTCCTGAAGACATTGATGTAAAAGATGAAGATTAGGACACAATTTCATATTGTGTCTTTTTTTTTCATTTTTTTCGGTTGCTCACAAAAAAACGGATGCTCAGATTTCATTTTAAGGCCTTTTTTTCATTTTTTAATACCTTGAGTCTCTATTTGTTTAAAAGCTTGTCAACGGGCTGAAAATGATGTTTTTGAGGAATTCGTTGAAACTGCTTATCTGATTCACCTTATGTAACACTATGTATATTATGTTACATAAGACCCTTTATCCTTTATCATTCAACGGGTTTCGGTTATAATAGTAACATAATGCTCAATATGTTACTTTACCAATTATAAGGGGTTTTTTTGATGCATATCGTACAGCCGATCCGAAGTTTGGAGAAGATCCAGGAAGTCAAACAGTATTTAATGAAAAAAAGTGATCGTGATTATTTTTTATTTATTTTCGGCATGAACAGCGCACTGCGGATTTCAGATGTTCTGCCGCTTCGCGTGAGGGATGTAAGGAACAAAGACCATGTGTGGGCAACCGAAAGCAAAACGAGAAAGAAAAGAAAAATTCTGATACTGGAGTCTTTAAAGGCCGACATATACGCTTATACAAAAGACATGAAAGAGGATGACTATTTGTTTAAATCGAAACGGACGAATAAGCCCATATCCCGGATTCAGGCATACAGAATATTAAAGGAAGCGGCTGCCGCTTGCGGGTTGGAGGAAATCGGAACGCATACGCTTAGAAAGACGTTCGGGTATCATTTTTATCAGAGGACAAAAGACATTGCTGAACTGCAGAGGATTTTGAATCATTCTTCTCCGTCTATTACAATGCGTTATATCGGAATAGATGAAGATACAACGAGAGCCGCCTATAAAGTGTTCGGAGGGCTGTAGACTTGAAAAAAACGGCCGCCAGCGTTACTATAATAGAAGCAGGCTCTAGTAGCACAGCGGATAGTGCAGCAGTTTCCTAAACTGCAGGTCGGGAGTTCGAATCTCTCCTAGAGCGTTTTTTGTATAAGATAGGCGCGGATTAATAATGTCGGCAAAACAGAAAACCCCTTGTTATACAAGGGGGTTTTGAGTTGAATATTTTGTGAGAACCTGGTGGAAATGATGTGAAAAAAGCCCGCTGTAAGTAAGCGGGCTTTTTCTTATATGACAGCATCAAATTGATTGACTTTCCAAACGTTGTTTTCTTTTACGAATGTTACATCGCGTTTTGCTGACGGAGAACCGTCAAGAGTCGGTACAGTGAAGCGGTATGTTTGGCCGCTTCCTTTTTTAGAAAGAAGAGTCATTTTTGCTTTTTTCCAATTCAGGAGGTTATCTCCGTCGCCGACCGGAACAGCCAATTTGCCGTCTTTTACAGTGAAGTGGTAATCTTTGAGCCCTTTGTCAATCGCTTGCTTTGTAAAAGCGGGTGTCAGATATTTTACGGCTTTTGCTTTTGTTCCGAGGTCTTTGCACATAAATACATATTGCAGATTTTGATATTCAAACGGTTCAGAAGTGCAATTTGCGTTTGATTTAAGCGCACCGCCGCTCATCGTGTTCCAGAAATGTTCTCTCGCTGACAGGGCCAGCTGAAGCGCTTGTTTTTGTGTAAGGTCATTAGGTGTATTTTTTGCGGTCGCCGCAGTGCCCAATGACAGAATCAATGTAATAGTAGTGAGGAATAATAGCCATTTTTTCATGATATAATCTCTCCTTCAATCAATCTCTTTCTCTTATGTTACAAATGTTACAATAATTACGGTAAGATTACAATACCTTTTCAGAAATATTTTCCGGACTTTTTATTTTTATTGTTTATTTCCATGTAAGACGTGAGAAAAAGATAAAGAGTTTCATTGAACAAAAGGTTTTTACAAGCTGTCTGCTGAATAATAAAATGGAAGAAAATCAAAAAAGGAGTCCTACATATGGAAGTACAAGATCATTTAGAAACAGCGGAAGGCCGCGGCCAGTCTGTCTGGCGATCGATGTCACTGTTTTTAGTGCCGCTGCTTTTAAGCAATGTATTGCAATCTGTCGGCCAATTGGTCGGAATGGTATTTGTCGGAAGGTGGCTCGGAGTTGATGCGCTTGCCGCCGTATCGTCTTTTTTTCCGCTGTTTTTTCTGCTGATCTCCTTTACGATCGGAATCGGTTCGGGAAGTTCCATTTTGATCGGGCAGGCTTACGGCGCGAAAAACGAAGAGAGGATGAAGGCGATTGTCGGCACTACACTGACTTTTACCTTTATGCTCGGTGTTGTTCTGGCAGTTGTCGGCAGTGTGTTTACGCTTGATATTCTGCGGCTGATGGGAACGCCGGAAAACGTAATAGATGTCAGTGTCCGATATGCGCGCATTTTGTTTTGCGCAATGCCGCTGATGTTTTTATATTTTGCGTATACGACATTTTTACGCGGAACGGGAGATTCAAAGACTCCGTTTTATACGTTAATCGTCAGTACAGTCATAAACATCGGGCTTTTGCCTTTATTGATTCTCGGGCTTTTCGGACTTCCGAAGTTCGGCATTTACGGTTCGGCGTATGCAACCGTGATTTCAAACATCGTGACATTTATCGTACTCATGGTTTATTTACGGAAAAGAAAACATCCATTGGCATTTGACCGGACTGCGCTCCGTTCTCTTAAAATGGACAAAAAGCTGCTCGCGCTTTTACTCCGTCTCGGTATTCCGTCGAGCATCAATATGATTCTCGTGTCACTTTCTGAAATTGCGGTCATTTCATTTGTCAATCATTACGGATCAAACGCGACGGCTGCTTACGGGGTCGTCAACCAAGTGGCGAGTTATGTGCAGATGCCGGCGGTAAGCCTCGGTATCGCCGTTTCAATTTTTGCCGCCCAATCCATTGGCGCCAATCAATTCGGCCGGCTGAAACAGGTCATCAAAGTCGGCATCGGCCTGAATTATTTGATCGGCGGGGTGTTGATCCTGCTGATTTACACCTTCTCCCGGCAGATACTGGCTTTGTTTTTAACAGATCAGGATACACTCCACATTGCCCGCAATCTGATTATGATTACCCTTTGGAGCTATTTGATTTTCGGTCACGCTCAGATCGTTTCAGCAACAATGCGGGCGAGCGGTACGGTGTTATGGCCGACGATTATCAGCATTTTTGCGATTTGGGGAATTGAAGTGCCTGTGGCCTTTATTCTTTCTCATTATACGAATCTCGGCATTCTCGGCATTTGGGTCGGTTATCCGGCGGCTTTTGTCGTCAGCCTGCTGCTGCAATACGGATATTACCGGTTTGTATGGAAGAAAAAACAGATTACCCGGCTGATTCAATAAGGTTTTACCGCACATCGCTCAGTTCATACGGGCGATGTTTTTTTAGAGCAGGAAAATGAGTTTAGAAAATGGAATTCCTATACATGCTAGAAAACAAGGAAAGGGCAGGTGCTTATGACGATTGAACATACGACTTATTTAGGGGTTTCAGCCATAAAAGCGGAGACTGATCAGGCTGAATGCATCATTGTGCCGGAGTGGGGATCAAATGTCATATCGCTTCGGGATAAAAGAACCGGTATGCGGCTTCTGAGAGAACCGGAAACTGCGGAGCAATTCCGCGCAAAACCGATGCTGTACGGCATTCCCGTTTTATTCCCGCCGAACCGGATTACGGACGGGACGTTTCGTTTTGACGGCCGCGCGTATCAATTCGAGATAAACGAAGAGGATAAACATAATCATATTCACGGCTTTCTTCACAATCAGCATTGGAAAGCGGCGGCAGCGAAAGAAGAGGGGGATGGAATGACAGTCGAAACAGAAATTGATCTTTCAAAGATTCTCCGTGTTCATAAACAATTTCCGCACGATGTCATTGTCCGGATGACCTATACATTAAAAGACAATGTGTTTACGCAGCGGGCGCTGATTACCAACAATGGAACGGAGGCTTTTCCTTGGGGGCTCGGCTATCATTCCACATTTGTTTTCAATGAAGAGCGATCCCGTCTTTTTCTGACGGCTGACCGCATGTGGGAATTAAATGAACGTTTCGTGCCGACGGGCCGTTTATTGGATGTGCCTGATAAAGAAGCGTTCCGTCATGGGATGTCTTTGAAAAATAAACAGTTTGACGATGTTTTTCTTTCTTCCGGACGGAACGGCGGCAATAACGAAGCTGTTATTTCTCATCCGGATGAGAAATTATCCGTTTTGTATCAGGCAGACACGTCTTTCAAGCATTGGGTGGTATATAACGGTGACGGAAAGCAGGGGTTTGTCAGTCTTGAGCCTTATACTTCCGTTACAGATGCATTTAATCTGAATCAGCCTGCATCACTGACAGGGCTTCAGATTCTGAAACCGGGCGAAGAAGCGGCTGCGTCATCCAGGATCACCATTTTGCATGACGAAGAATAGGAAAGAGGCGGGATAACATTGAAAATATATGTGAAACGCTTGAGCGCGGTGATTCTGCTTTTGATCATTGCCGCAGTTCCTTATATTGATGATGCGGCTAAGGCGGCTGAACAAAAAAATACTTTGCAAAAAGAGCTGGAACACATTCTGGATGAAGAACCTGCTTTAAAGGGGGCTTCATCGGGCGTCAGTGTCCGGTCAGCAAAAACAGGGGAGGTGCTGTTCGGCAGCCGGGAAGATATGCGGCTGAGGCCTGCATCATTGATGAAGCTGCTGACGGCATCTGCGGCGCTTTCCGTTCTCGGAGAAGATTACACCTTTAAGACAGAAGTACGGGCAGACGGCGCCGTGAAAGGAAAACAGCTGCGCGGAAACCTTTATCTCAGGGGAAAAGGCGATCCGACCCTATTGGTTTCTGATTTTGAGAAGATGGCTAAACAGGTCAAAGCCAGGGGCATCCATGTCATTAAAGGAGATCTGGTCGGGGATGACTCGTGGTATGACGATACCAGGTATTCAGTTGATCTTCCGTGGAGCGATGAAGGCCAATATTATGGAGCGCAAGTATCAGCTCTTACCGCTTCCCCAAATGAGGATTATGATACCGGAACGGTGATTGCGGAAATCAGCCCGGCGAAACAGCCTGGTAAAAAGCCGCGCATTTCAATTTCTCCCCATACGGACATCGTTCGTGTGAAAAACGAAGTGAAAACCGTCGCTTCTGATGAAAAGAAAGAATTGACGGTTGAACGGGAGCACGGTGGCAATGTGATTACAATAAAGGGAACCATACCTGCCGGCTCGGCAAAGGCAAAAGAATGGGCGGCAGTGTGGGACCCGTCGTCCTATGCTTTAGATTTATGGAAACAAGCGCTTACTAAACAGGGTATAACTGTAAAAGGGAAAATCAGAACAGGGCGAATGCCGCACCGCACCCAGCTTGTCACATCACGGACATCCATGCCTCTTTCAGAATTATTGATCCCGTTTATGAAACTGAGCAACAACGGGCACGCCGAAATTCTGATCAAGGAAATGGGAAAAGTGAAAAAAGGAGAGGGCAGCTGGGAAAAGGGCTTGGACGTGATGAAATCGGAGCTCAAATCGTTCGGGCTGAATCCGGATGAATTGATTGCAAGAGACGGATCCGGCGTTTCTCATATTAACGGCATATCCGCCGGCCAAATCGGAGAGCTTTTGTATGCGGTTCAGAAAGAAAAGTGGTACCCGGCTTTCCTTCGGTCGCTCCCTGTCGCCGGCGCAAGCGACAGAATGACGGGAGGAACCCTTCGGAACCGGCTGAAGGGCACCCCGGCGGAGGGCAAAATTAAAGCGAAAACCGGTTCACTAACATCAGTCAGTTCGATTGCCGGCTATGCAGACACAAAAACAGGAGATACGCTTATTTTTTCCGTGCTTCAAAACGGGCTGCTTGACGAAGATGACGGAAAAGACATTGAAGACAAAATTGCAGTCGTGCTGGCAAATCAATAAGAAGGGCCGAATCCTTAGAGGATTCGGCTTTTTTGATGTCTGTAAAACATTATATTGCGATTATGAATCAATCTTTTCAAAAAGTAATATCGGCAATATACTTCCTTTTTTTTACATGATACTTTCTTACTTGTTCACCGATTTTTCATTTTTTAACGTAAAACTTCTTTTAAGGAGGCAAAACCTTTTTAAAAGCGCAATTAATTATACATTTTATTCCTTATTATAGTGTTTAAGAACCAGTTTGTAGTGTGCATACATACCGTTTTACATGGTATAAAGATTATAGAAATGAAGAAATGAAGTGAGGAATATATACTATATTCTAAAAAATGTTAGAGAAAATTTAATTTTTTATTGTGATTTCTAAAATATGTTTTAAAATAATGCTTATATGGATGATTTAGTCATATGCTGTCGAAATTTAATTGTAATTATTTCACTTTCTTATCCTCTTAAATTGAAATGGAGGGATTCCATTGAAGAACACTGTTTATTCTTTAACTCACGCCCAAAGAAGAGTGTGGTTTACGGAGCTGCTCGAGCCGGGCACAAGTATCTGCAATCTCGCGGCGTGCGTCAAATTCAGGGGGGACATCGATTTTGACGTACTGCGCCATGCTTTAGATTTTTCTATCTCGCAAAATGATTCACTCAGGTTTCAACTGACAGAAGGGGACGGATCAGAACCCCAGCTGTATCTGGCGGGGCATCGGCCGATTTCTCTAGAGACTGTTGATTTTACTCATACTGATCAGGCAGAGCGGGACGCATGGATTGACACGCAGACCCGTGTTCCGTTCAAGCTGTTTCATTCACCTCTGTATCAATTTACTCTGCTTGTCATGTCAGACGAAGAAGTTTGGCTTTATTCAAAATTTCACCATATTATCATGGACGGCATCTCGCTCAACCTGCTCGGCAACCAGCTCATTGATATCTACCAAAAGATCATGCGGGGCGAGGATTTAGCTGAACATCACAGACCTTCCTATCTCAGCTACATGGAAAAAGAACAGCAATACTTACAGTCTTCCCGTTTTCAAAAAGACCGTTCATTTTGGACTGAAACATACCGAACCGTTCCGGAACACCTTTCACTGGCGGAACGAACCTCTCATCTTAGACAAAGCACTGCGGCTTCCAGAGATACAATCACTCTTTCTCACTCCTTAGAACAATCTATCCGGCGTTTTTGCAAAGAAAATAATATCAGCATCATCTCTCTGTTTATGGCTTCGTTATACATATGCATCAGCCGTCTGACGGCTAAAAAGGATATTGCCATCGGCACTTATTACGGAAACCGGGGCTCCAGGCTCGAAAAGGATATGCTCGGCATGTTCGTCAGCACACTGCCGATCAGAATGACGGCAGATCCTGATGCGGAGTTCCTGTCCTTTGTCCGCAGCGTAGGAAAAGAGCAGCTGTCTGTTATGCGGCACCAGAAATATCCTTACAATCTTTTTGTGAATGAATTAAGGCAGACTCATCACGACCTGCAAAATATCATCGGGATTTCGATGCAATACCAGCCTCTCGCGTGGCGTCAGGCAGAAGGTTTCGATTATGAAACGGCGATGTTTTTCAGCGGACATACGGCAAATGAGCTGTCCATTTTAATTAAGGAGCGGACAGATACGGGATTGATTGAGCTGAATTTTGATTATCAATCCGCTTTATTTACTAAAACATCGATTAAACGAATTCAAACTCATTTGCTGACGATCGTTGAAAATGCCGTTAGAAATCCAAACCAGCTGATTCGGCATATTGATATGGCGGATGAAAATGAAAAGAAACGGGTGTTAACTGCGTTTAACCGTACAGAAGCGGTTGAACCGCCGGCTCCGACGCTTCACGGGCTGTTCACCCGCCGCGCCGCGCTTTCGCCGCATCGTCCGGCGCTCCGTTTTCCGGGCGGTATGCTGACGTACGCTGAGCTCGATCAGTACACAGACAGGCTCGCCGTTTGGCTCCGCCAAAAAGGCGTCCGCAAAGAAAGCATGGTCGGCGTACTCGCTGAACGCTCGCCGGAGATGGTGGTTTCTGTGCTTGCCGTGTTAAAAGCGGGCGGCGCCTATGTGCCGCTTGACCCGGAGTATCCTGAGGACAGGCTGCGCTATATGCTCAATGACTGTGCCGCTTGTCTTCTGCTTGCACAGCCGGGATTATCCGTTCCCGATTTTTCCGGAGAAACGCTAGAAGTGTCTCTTTCTGCTCTGACAAGTGAGACGGAGACAGGGGATGTCTCTGAAGAAGCGGATGCTGATTCGCTCGCTTATATCATTTATACGTCCGGTTCGACGGGAACACCGAAGGGAGTGGCTGTTGAACACCGTCAAGCCGTCGCCTTTTTATCAGGGATGCAAGGGCAGTTCCCATTAACGGAAGAGGACATCATCGTGCTGAAATCATCCTTTTCATTCGACGCCTCCATCTGGCAATTGTTTTGGTGGACGATGTCCGGCGCTTCCGTGTATCTGCTTCCGGCCGGATGGGAGAAAGATCCTGTGCGGATGATTGAAGCTTTTTCTTCTGAAAAGGTGACGACCGCGCATTTTATTCCGGCGATGGTCAACAGCTTTTTAGACGCGCTGGAAACAGAGCCTGCGGAAACAAGAACACGCCTCGGCAGAACACTGACACGCGTGTTTGCCGGAGGGGAAGCTCTTTCCCCGCTTACGGCTGCCCGGTTTGCCGATCTGTTGCCGGAGACCATGCTTATTCACGGCTACGGACCGACA
>NZ_CP089436.1:4036659-4061467 GCF_021228595.1 Bacillus sp. FCW2
ATTAACTAATGCGAAGAAATTAGATGAGAGCAGAAAGCCATTTACAGGTAAGGAATTAACTCTCCCTTGGCTAAATAAAGAGAAGTATGGCGCCTTTGAAGTTAAAGGGAAGGTAAAAGCTTCGGGTAAAACTAAAGATGTAAGTCGAAGAGTGTACACGTTGAAAGATATTGATATAAACAAAGTTGATGCTGAAAGCGGAAAAACAAATTTACAACTTATGAAAAAAGGTGACGCTCCTTTTGCTAATGATGGCACAAAAATCAACTTACATCATTTAATTCAAGAAGAGCCAGGAACGATGGTGGAAATTCCAGCTTCTGTTCATCAAAATAATAAAAAAGTTCTTCATGGATTGAAAAAAGGTGGGGAAAGTTTTAGAAATGACAGGGAGTTGCGGAATCAGTATAAAAGCTTCCAACGAAGATATTGGAAATGGAGAGCGAGCCAATTTGAGAAAGGAGAAATGTAACAATGACTTATCATGAAATTGAAGAATTTATTAAAGAAAACGCTGAAGATGATGATTTTACAGGCGGAATAAGTGAAGAAAAAATCAAAGAGATACAAAATCGTTTAAATGTAAAACTTCCCGAGAGTTATAAGTGGTTTTTAAATAAATATGGCTCCGGTGGAATTTACGGGGTAAATATACTTGGCCATGGGAAAGTTTCTGCAAGGGTTGTTACAGTTACTGAGGAATATAGAACTCATTATAATTTAAGTGACGGTATTGTCGTTATAGAAGATGTAGATGAATTCTCTTATTGCCTCGATACAAACAAAATGGAAAACGATGAATGTCCAGTAATAGTTTGGGCAAATGAAGCCGGTTATGGTGACAAGGTTGCAGATAACTTTCTGCAATTTTTCTTGGAAGAGCTTGAAGAAGCAAAAGAAAATTGGGAAGAGGACGAAGATTGGGACGATTAAGTAGAAGTATTGCAAAGTTAAGCTCTCTTTTTGAGAGCTTTTTTTGTATGAAATAATGAAATAAGATACTGTTGGTTGAAAAGAAACTGTTTTTCCATCTATTATATTTGGTGGAATTTAAGTTGAATATCTCGCTGGAATTACCGATAAATAACATGTGAAATAATACCAAACGGAAGGAGTTTGTTATACAAAGGTGAAGCGAACATATACAAATATGACCCTATACTTGGACAAAACAAAGTTGTGATAGGATGGGACAAATACATTGAAATTCCAATGAACGAACTTGCTTCAAATGAGATTCAAGTTGAAGGGCTTGGGAAAAACATGAAAATCATTTACAGCAACGTTGTAAAATTCGAGAGAGGGTGAATGCTATGGAAGGTCTAAATAACTCTTACAATATCACGAAAGATCCGAAATTTTTAGCGTTTTGCAGTTTAGCGACAGAAGGTGCAGGAATTAGTTCGAATCAGCAATGTTCAATTGGTTTTAATGAATTCAAAGAAGCGCTGGAGAATGGCAAAGTAGTTGATAATAAAAACCTTAAAAGCAGTTCAGAGTTAAATCACCAGTTTGATTACTGGAAGTCCAGAATAACTGGGGGACGAGCTGTAACTGAAACTGATAATCAAGTGTTAGATATAATCAAACAAGCATACAATCTTGGAATGGTTACGAAAGATAATATGCTTTTGAGAAATCAAGCCATTAACGCGTATAAAACATCTATTTAATTTAAAATTAGCCCCTTATTCAGGAAGGGGCTTTTGCTTTGCAACTTATTCTTTATGTTTAATCTAAAACCATAAAGTCCTGCACTTTTGTTTCTTCTTCAGGCAAATCAAATTCATTAAGTTTCTTTTTAGTACGGATATCAAAAATCCCCATATAGCCACCAATGCCTTTTTTGTTTTCCTCTTGTGAAATCACATAAAGTTTTTGATCTTTAAACTTTGCATTCATATACGGAAATTGTAAATCGAATTTTTCAAAAGAAAAATCTTGATCGTACTCAAGTAAGCAGGCGTATCCGGATTTATTAATATATGTAACGTAAAATTTACCGCTTTTTTTGTCGTAATACACAGCGTCCGCTTGTTCGAGATCATCAGGATATTTTATGAATTTTGATTTCCATGATCCTTTTTCGATTACAGTTAGTTCATGTTCTGAGCTAGCCACAACATATTTTTCAGAGTGATCAAATACATCTCCATAGGAAGCTAATCCAATCGTTTTAATCTCTTCTGTTTTTCTATCAATGACGTACAAAGACATTCCTTGAATGACGTAAATATACTTATCATCGCTTTCTCCCATGGTTACGAGGGAGGGCAAAGTCAGGCTGTATTTTTTATTGAACTTTTTATCATTTACTTTCAGTTCATTTCCATTGGTGTCGACATTATAGGCTTTTACAGAAATATCTTCTCCTTGATACCAAAAAGCAAATGGATTGGATAATTTATGTTCTTTAATGGTGTTGTTTTTTAATGTGTAATAATATGGTTCATGTTCAGCTAACAAGACGATATCGTCTGAAGAGGGGGTTTTTTTCTGGATATATGGTATATCCGGTCGTTTATTGAATTTTTCTCCTTGTGATGTGGATATGAGTACGCTTTTTTGATGAGTGGATTTGAATAGATAAAAAGATTTTATCCTCGGTTGGATTAATTTTAGAAGTACTTACAGAGTGTTCACCTTTATTTATAAAGAATGCATTGATCAACAATATAACTATTGCACCAACTAGAACTCCTGAAATCCCATATAAAACATAAGACTTTTTCATATAACGCTCCTTATCTTTTATATAAAATAAAAAGACACTTGCAGAATAAATCTGCAAGTAAAATGATTAGTAGCTAACAGTTTTTGATGAACGATCAATATCTGCAGGTGTGACAAGTGCGCCTTCATTACTGTCTAGGTCGGTTCCTTTTGTGTTTTTGTATGATTGCCACACAAGTTTAGAGCAATAGTATTTATTTGTGCTTTTTTGGTTGCAGCCACTGAATAAGGCTTACCTGCTTTACTACTAGCATATCTCTGAGCCTTTACCTTATCATAGATATCTGCGCCCTTAACATACTGTTTCTTTTTGCTTTTGAATCGCTTACTCCAATTGTTCTGATAATTCCTTACACCCTTTCCGGCCCATGCTTCCATAATTTTGTTATGGACGGGATAAGAAACAAATACGGATCTAAAGCGATCTTACGAGCTGTTTCTTATAGCAGGTTTGACGGGGGAACACAAATCATAAAATAAAAAGCTACTCATATGAGTGGGCTAAGTTAATTAATTTTTAACCTCCGACTGGCCTTTCAGCTACCTGGATGTTAGATGGTGAATCAGTACTCAATTGCGTTAAAGCTACTCCACTTAAAATTACAGTTAAAATAGATACGCAAAGCATAATTTTTTTCATAAGATTCCCTCCACCTGATTCATTTTCTGTTCAGCCCAAATTTTTTCATTGAAAAAGCTTGTTGCTTCTTCAAAAGCACCTATTGATTCAAACCTTTTTGCAGCTATGTAGGACAATTCATCTACACTTTCAAGGTCATTTTGTTGTTTTAAAAACTCAATGTAACGGATGCAATTATTGAAGTTGTTTTTTAATTCACCACAATATAGGTTGTATAGGATGCTAATTTTGGCTTCGTATACCTTATTCTCCATTAATATGAGTCTTTCCTGTGCTTTATTGTAAAAATTAATGGCTTTCATTTTTTCGTCAATTTTAAATAGCTCCTTAATCATCATGAATAAAGAATTTATATAATAATTTGAATTCATCCAAGATTCATTTCCAATAGCTTTTTCGAGAGATTTAATGCACTTATCAGGTTTGTCCCAATCAGAATACACGATACTAAGGTTGTGATATAACTGAGCTTCCAAATATTCATCCTTTGTTTCTTGTGCAATGTCTATTGCTTCTAAATAATATGTTTCTGACTCCTCAAACCGTTTCATATCGGAATAGTTTGCAGCCGCAATCATTGTTGAAGTTGCCAGTTTGCATTTATAGTCAGGGTGTCGCTTATATATTGCAATTGCATTCTTGATATAGTGTTGTGCCACAATGCTTTGTTTAACAAGAGTGTATAAGTAGGAGACCTTGGAGTAGAATTCAGCTGCTTCAATTTCATCCGGAATTTCTGCAAGCTTTTTCTCAGCTAATCCATATAAGTTAATTGCTCGATCATAATTTTTGTTGTATGCCTCGTACATTGCTTCAAATAAATAAAAGTTATATTCTAATTTATCGTTCGTTCTTTTTATGAGATTTTCATTCTCTTCAGTGAAATAAGTGTGCTTTTGTAATGGCTCTCCGCGTGAAGAATGCAGCAACATTTTGTGTCTTTCTTCTAATAAACTGTAATATGCAAGAACTTCTTGATCTTCTTCCATGTCATCGAACAGGCTTTTTATCTCTGAGTAATATTTTATTGACTCATTTACCTTTTGTTTCTTTATAGCAATGTACCAATCATTCAGTGTAGTAGCGACAACTTCTGAAGCGATCTTGCTCATCCAAACCCCTCTTTCTGAAAATTTCCAAAATCCTTGAAAATAATCATAACATGTCATTGAAAAAAATGTAAAAGGATGTAGAGTTTTTGTGGTTTCTAATTTGAAAAAACGGAAAAAATACACTCCTCGTTAGAGAAGGGTACGTGATCAGTTTGCTGTTGCTTTCAGAGAAGCAAGCCACTCATCTAATGTTCCAAAGAAACCTTGTTGAACAGCTAATTCATATGCTGATTTTCCATCTTTACCGGCAGCACCAGTAGCTCCTTTAGCTCCAGTACTGCCTTTTTCACCTTTTAATGAAGCTAATCATTCAAAAGTGATGAATATTTAAGTCGGGAGTAAGGGAAATTAACAAAAAAATGTGAGGGAATGTAGATGAAACGATTTATCTTGGTTATACCTTTATTGGCTGCTGTTATTGCCTCTCCAACTCAAATGAAAGCAAGTCCAATGCCTTGTAGTGCAGTACTCGAACCGGTAAATCAAAAACTGAAAAATGCGAAGGGTGCGGCACTAATCTATAAAGTGCAGTTATACCCGCCAAGTGCTGCAAGAACGAATATGAGTATTCTTGCTGTCCATCTTCCTCAACCATCTTCTTATGGAAGCTACTACGGTTATGAAGGATTTGCCTCCAAAACAGGGGAAATCAGTTGGCGATTTAAACTATATCCGACTCCCGAGGGAGAGAGTCCTAATTGGGCTGGAAGGATTGATTCCATATCAGCTGAAATGACAAATGTTAAAGTGCAAGTACGCCTTTCAAATTCTAAGACGCAAAAGTTGGGGCCAAGTGTATTAACAAACAATATTCAATCTTGCTATTAGAAATGTAGAGCTCTTATCAAAGAGAGCAATGCGGCTGGATCTTTTGAAAAGTGTCAAAAAGGTAATTGATCGAGAAATTCTGGTGAAAAATGAAAAAGATTCCATGAAGGTGGAGTGCAAAAGGCAACGGTATGAATGATGAGGAATTAAGAATCGTTCTGAAATCAATTCATCATTGACAGAACAGAGCCGGTAAAAGTCGATATTGCGTTTGATTTTGTACAAGAAAGACGGCATAAAAAGAAATGGTTAGCTAAAAAAAGGCAAAGAGTCAACGCTCTTTACCATCAGGTGTTTTCCTTAAGCGGTCTGCAATATGCTTAATTAAACTCAGCGCAGCAGTCACTAATCCAATAACTAAAACAATTTCAAGTAAGAGGATAAATCCAAAATTTAAACCGCGACTTTCAAAGTAATCACCAGTAAAAGAGAGCAATTGATAAATACCAAGCATTAGCACAATAAAGGAAGCGCCTATAATCGCCAGAGACTTTTTAGAGAACTCCTTAGTATGGTTAAAATTATAAACCAATAAGAACAAAAATAGACAAGCCATGGCGATCTTATGAGTCAATGAATCACTTGCTGAAAACCCTTGCACAAGTAAGGAGATAATTAATCCGGTCATTCCGATTATTTTGTTCAATATATCACCTGCTTTGTATAAGTATGACTTAGATGTCAGCTTACCAATTAAAGGTGGTATTCTCAACATAATGCAGTTTAAAGTTAACTTAAAATCGTAATTTAAATTTTAAAAAATTGAGGCCAAGGAAAAGAGCAGCATGAAAAGAAAGAATCTTGATATGGCAAGCACTAGCAATTAGTTTTGAAGATTTGCTCTTTTTTTCAAATGTGTATATTAGTGCAAATCCTAAAAAGAATATTGTGACAAACCAAGAAGAATAGGACGGGTACAATGCAATATGTAAGACAATAAGAGTGGATAACGCAAAAGAAGAGTTTAGTTCTGATCGTTTTTCAAATAAACCGCCTCCTTACACATATTCTCCCCATATAAAAACACTTAAACATTATATTAAGTCAGCATATGATTAAATGATAAACATTTTAAGTAAAGAACAAGATAAAGTAATCCGGCATTTCAAGGACAAGCTGAACATGTCTGAAAAACTGTACAAATCCTTAGTACATTTAAACTGCTTATAGATAAGCAAAATGATTAAGCGGAAAGGCTGTATAGACTTATAGGACCTTATATAAACATTAGATCGCTTAAAGAAGGTGATGTGGTTGATCAGCCAATTGAATATTTCATGATGCAATTGTGCGGTTCTATAATGGTGCAGACCTCGCCGTGTTCCATTTGTCCAGGGGGAATTTGTTTAAATTCATAAACATGAGGCGTTTTAGTCTGTCATTTCCTAAAACAGTGTTTTATTCTTGTTACAAATATGCAAGAAGGGCGGTTTGAACTTGTATAGAGTGTTTATAATACTGTTAGTTTTGTTATGTATAACATTAGGGTGTCAAAACCAACATAGCAAACATTTTATGGAGGCTGAGCAAACCATGGTCGGCTATGTCATTTTAAAAGGAGAGAATCAAGCAATTCTCATACCTAATGAAAAAGCTGATGTTAAAGACTATGAAAATCTTAGTGAAAAAGAGATTATTGAAAAGTATAGATCGGATATAGTTTTACTGGGACTTAGTCAACTTAACAATAAAGATGATTTGAGCAAAGGACAAAAAATTCGTATTTGGTATAAAAAATTAAATGAATCTTCACCGCCAAAAACAAACATCTCAAAGTTTGAAAGTATTTAGTACATATTCTTTCATTCCCAGGAATACCGCTTCAAAACTGAAGCGGCATATTGAACAGAAAAAATGTCTTCAAACCTCACCTCATTCGCGGTGGCTTAATCCTGCGCCAAGATTTATTTGACGATTGTTGACTCAGGTGCAGAGAAGGCCCATGTCAAGAATTCATTTTTGAATTTATAGGCACCTTGAATAAAACCAGCATTCCCATATTCATATGCGAAGAGATCGGTACTGAACGCTGGATAAAGAAAAAAGATAACCATACATTTGAACAAGCTTGCGAAGCTTTGATAAAGAAAGAACAGTCAAGAGACGAACCATTACATACATATAATACTCCTGTGAAAGCGGGGGTGTAGTTTTGGAACCTTACCAACGTTATGAGGAATTAAAGAAGAAAACAATAAAGGTTGTCCATAAAGATAATTACAGTATCCGCTATATAGATCAGGATGAAGCGAGTAATGACTTAGATGAATTTTATAAACAATTTGCTCAGCATTTATTGGAGGCTGCTTTGGAAAGGAGTGCAGAGTAGGCTTCTTTTTTTGATTGGTTTGTAGTAAGTATCTTAATAAACGGCTTTATCGGTTTTTTAAGATATTTACTGCATTTTGAGGGACTATCAGTGACGGTGAGGTCGAAAACGAAAAATTAAACCTCAGGATAGGGGTAATTTCAAACTGAGCCGGGATTGGCCCTCTTCTTTTTTGTGTCATAGTAACGATAACATCTTTAAAGACCATTCTTAATAGCGCGTTCTTTTTCTCTGTGCTTGTTTCAATGTGATATTGATCAATTATCTTATTTATGTTGTTTCTGACTGTATTACTGTCTATTTCTGATTTCGCTTCTTGGGTTCCATTGAGCTCATGCTTGGCAATCTGGAGTTCTTTAAATTCTTCATCTAAAACAGCTTTTCTTTTCAAAAAAAGTTCATCAGTGTAAATGCCGCTCTCATATTTTTCAAAGATAAAATTCTCTTTGTTTTTTAACTCTTGTTCTTTTTGTGAGAGATGTTCAGACATTTGCTTCTTTGTTTTCACATTACTATTTACGTCTTCGTATTTAGAAATCATTGAAATGATATGTTTTGTTAAAGTCTTATTATCTAAGTTGCTTAAAGAAGAGAGGTAATCCAGAATGGCATTTTCAACATCGTTATATCTCACATAAGTGCATTTATTCTTTTTGCAAGTGAGTGATTTAACGTGATACACACTTTTCGTGCCGTTTTTGTTTTCTCGCGTTCTCCTAGTTTCGTATTTAGATAATGGTTCACCGCACTTAGAACAAGTGCATACGCCTGCCAATTCACTTAATTCCAATGCATTTTTATTAGGCAGCAGGGGGACTTTGTTTGCAATTTTCTCTTGTGATTGTTGAAATTGTTCTTGATCTATTATAGGGGCATGTGCATCCGATACTACAATTTGTTCCTTTTCAGGTCTAATTGTTCGTTTACCGTCTTTTGTTTTTTCTCTAACCTTATATTTAACAGTTCCGATATACGCTTCGTTTTGCAGAATTGCTTTAATTGTGTATTGATTCCAGCGCTTTTTTCCTGATGGAGTAGGTATTTGTAATTTTGTTAAGTGAGAAGCAATCGCTGTATAACTATAATCTTTTCCATTCAACCCATTTAAAAAGATGTTAAAGATGAATTGAACGACTTTTGCTTTTTCTTCGACTGGGACTAGTTTGGATGTTTTTTTGTTTAACCGGTATCCATAAGGCGCTAGTCCGGAAATCCATTTACCTTGTGCCGCATATGTGTATTTAGCGCCTGTCATACGCTCTCTGGTCATTTCAAATTCTTCTCTGGCCATAAACAATTCAAAACGAATCTGACGCATGTCTGCAGGATTTCGAGGGTCATAAACTTTATATGGTGTAATGATAATCAATCGCTTGCTTTGAAGAAGGTTAACAATTTGTCCCGCATCACTGTAGCTCCCGCGGCTGAGTCTTGTTATTTCTTTAACAGCAATTGCCTGGTACTTGCCTTCCTCGAGGTCTTTAAGACATTCTTTAAAAACAGGGCGGCCCTCAATGCTTTCTCCTGACCCGATTTCCATTTTTAATTCATAGGGGATTTCAATCGACTTCAGTATTTTATTCATGAGTTCATTTTGTTCTGTTAGCGTATCTTCGCCTGTTCTTTTTTCCCGCTCCATATCCTGACGAGAGCGTCTGAGATAACCCAAAATATTTGTAATGTTGTAAGAATGAACGATGTTTTTTAACTCCAAAAAAACAGCACCTCCTCTTTATTGTATTTACTGTAAAAACAGAAGTATTCATACAATATTCTGTCTGACATTGAATACGAAAATAACGTAATATATTGTAAGGATTGTATTGTTTGAATATTTATTCTAATCGTATTCATTTTTTAATTAAACGCCGTCTGTAATTAACAGGGTTTTTATTTTGTTCATGTAATCCTCATATGGCAGCGCTTATGAGCAACTATAACTTGAACACTAAATAAAATAATGGTTTTATCCATAAACAAAGAACTTAAAACGGTGGGGGAAATATCAAAGGAACTTAATATCCCAGACTGGGGTATTCTGAATCTATTTAAGGCAAAAAAAGTGGACAAGCTTTCTTACTCTGAATTGTCAAAGAGGAGGAGAGCAAAAGACTTTGATCTGCTATACGATCTGATTTCAACAAAAAAATGAGCCTAAAGAAATTGGCCGGAAATATAATTATTCGCCTCCCTATATCCGTCAAGTTTTTAAGGATCAAAGAATTGAGCACTTGGCGTTTAAAAATCAGAATAAGAATTAAAGAAATTAACGGATACGTTAATTCTAAAAACATCTAAGACTGTTTTTGAGAACAGTCTTTTTTGTGTAGTAAAAATATCTTAAATTGTGAATGAATATTTGATCACCGTAGTGATTTCTGAACAGTTTCAAATGTAGGGCTGCCTTACCTTTTTTAAACGAATATAATAAAAACAGGAAAAAATGTTAGTATTTTATGGTATTGTGGTCAATGTGTTGAACAATAAAATTAGGGATAAAGGAGAGTTCAAATTGAAAAGTCTATTTGCTAAAATTCTTTTGATGTTGCTTGCAGCCGTTATAGCCATCCCTACTGTTGGAGCTTCGGCCTCAGAAGTGCAAAAAGCGAGTGTTTCTAAACAGGACGTGCAATTTACTTATAATCCTACCGAGCTTCAAAAACTAGCTAAAGAATACTCAGTCCCGTCAGTAAAAGAAAAAGGCATTTTAGATGCTGCTGAAGAATTAAAAGGTCTCGAAAATGGTAACTCACAAGATCAAATGAGTACTATGGGAGCTAAAAGCGCCGCAGCTAAAGAAGCGATTAAGGTTATTAGAGGACTAGCGAATAATGCTTGGGCAAAAGACATTTTAGGTACAATGTTTGGAAAGTCCACGGTAAACAAGATTATTAAAAACACAAACAAAATTTGTAAGGTTCTCGAAGATATAACCGGGGCTCCTAAAGAGGTTGCTGCTATGGCAAGAAAACAAATTCCACCAGCTATTAAAGGTGCAGTTGGCGCAGGAGTTGCTGAAACAATTGGCATGGCAGTAGAATATATCATCCTTGCTGCAGATTATCTTGTTCTTTAAATACTAAAATTAAAGGTGATAACATGACTGGAAATCGTTTTGTAGACTGGTGTAACGAAAATAACCTAAATTCTGAAGACGAAACTTTTCTCGTCCAGTTGTCAGGTGCATTTTGTAATTATGAAAATGATAAAGCGAAAGAAATGAATAAACAACTATTCATTAACCGATACGGTGAAGAGCTTGGAATTAGCTCCATTAAAGGAGATAATCGATCAGAATATGAAGAAATTATTCGTACTTATGAAAAGAATAATTACAAACAGAACGAAATTAATATAGATGAACTGCTGCAGGCATTATTTGAGACAGAGATGATGTTATCTTTAAAAGAAAAGTTTTGATAAAATCCTAATTGATGTATCATAGGGGTTTAATCAGCCACTATAGGCCACAGAGTCCCTCACACGCTCTGTGGTTTTTTGTTTAGATGAATGTATTCGAATAAAAAAAGAAGCCTCAGAGGGCTTCAAAATAATTAATTCTTCTCACATGCAAAGTTGTCATTATCCCGATCCATTTTAGATGTATAAGCAGGGTGAGTGCTTGGTACGCCATGCGGATATTTCTTTCTCAGCTCTGTGCAGTTTGCAAAGTGTTCTATTCCTCCGGCAGAAGGGGAGGCTTGTGCAGAGTTAGAAGAGCTGCTTGATGCTGAACTGCTTGAGTTCGATTTATGTGTCTCGGATTGGTGTGTTGCAACTGACTTTTGAGCCGGCTTAGATACACTTACTGATTTCTTCGGTTTCGTTACGCAGCCATTAAATCCTTTATCAGTCGCATATCCATGCTTACTCCAAATCTTCAAGTCTTTATCTTTCGCAGCTTGCTCATCTTTCTTATACGTGTCTAAATACTTCGTGTTTGGCTCATATACATAAGCTACTCGTGCTAATCCTTCTTTAAGCAGTGTTTCTTGTACTGATTTGCCGTCTGCATAAACGTAAGCCAGCATTCTGCCATACTTGTCTGTGCGATCTCCTTTATCAAACTCCAGTTGAAGTTTTCCCTTGTTAACCAGCTGTTTGTTTCTTGCTGAAGCATCCTCACCATATGGTTGTACGCAAGAGTTTGGGCTCTTAGTTTTAGGCGTGTCAACAAGTAAATAACGAACAGTTTTGACTTCGCCTTTATAGTTAACTTTAATTGTATTCCCATCAACTGTTCTGTTAAGTGTTACATCGACCAGCTTTTTCTTTTTGTCAGACGCCTTTTTATCCGACGAATCCTTCTTTGAAGCATTTTCGGCTTTTTCATTGTTGTCATTATTGCTTTTGTCGTTTGATTGAGTGTCTGCCTTTGTCTCTTTTGCATCCTTTTCTTCTTGCTGCGTTGTTTTAGATTTATCTGAATCTGTTTTATCTGTAGAAGCAGAATCAGATCCACACGCAGCCAAAGAAAAGCTTAGAGATAATGCGCCAATACCTAACAGCCATTTCTTCAATGTAATTCCCCCAATTTGTTTGTTCTGTCTCTATATCGGACAAACCTTCCTAATTATAAATATAAAACCAAAGATTGTAAATTAGGTTTCTCATTTTAAGACACTCAAATACAGTTTTGTGGTAGAATTTAGCGGTCTAAACATTAGAGGAGGGTTTTTATATGGCAGAAGGGAAGTTAATTCACATGACTCTTAATGGAATAAAGGATGCTGTTTCTAAATACGGAACTTTTCCTATGTTCCAACATGGGGGACATGTCATGGAAGATGCTGCTTTTCAATTCAGAGATCCGGCCAGTCCTCAAGAAATTAACAGTTTAGAAAAAAAGCTAGGGGTAACTTTGCCTAATGATTATAAAGAGTTCCTATTCAGTCACAATGGAATGGAAATGTTTAATGGTGTTGAACTTCTCAGCACTGAAGGGATAATTGAATTTAATGAAGTTCAAGACTTCCCTAAGGGATATGTCCTAATTGGGTATCATTATGATGGCAGGTATGTTGTTGACACAAACAAATCAAATAAGGGATTAGGATATATGATGTATCTAGATTCAATTGATGACATTGAAGATGCGGTATATTTAGACTCTAACTTTGAGATATGGTTTGACATGTTGGTAGCATCAAATGGAACTAAATACTGGGAAGTGAAGCCGGAAATTCAAGGGTATTATAAATATGTCTCAGAATAGAAAGTTTAGATAAGATCAAGTGGAAAGGAGACGTAAATGAAAGTATTTGAAGCAGCCTCGTTCATTTCAGCCGCAGAAAAGCGGGCAAAAGAATATGATCAGATTAGAGAACAATTTATCAATCTCAGAAAAGCGTTTCAGGGAATGGCTGACTTAGACGACAGTGAGTTTTCAGGCAAAGGCGCAGAAAATATTAAAGCATTCTTTCAAGATCACGCCGGTGTCACAGACAGCTGGCTTGATCTGATCGATATGAAAATTGCTTTTCTTAACAGTATTTCTGGAAAAGTAGCTGTTGCCGGATTGGCCGATTCGTTTGTGGAAGAGTCTTTTTTAGAACACGAGCTGATTCATGCGAAGAATAAATCAAAAGCCATCATGCAGGAGCAACGGAATGAACTGAGGGATATTCTTAATGAGATAAGCGATATCATTCATCTTGATGTTTTCTCGACAGAGGACGTCGATCAAAAGCTGGACTCAGCAGACAAGAAACGAGACAATACCATACACAAGCTCGGAAAGCTCGATTACGATCTAACGAAAGAATACGCAGAAACCGAAGCGAATGAGCATTTCATCCAAGCTGACTTTCAACAGCTTCAAAATGCTACAGGCAAAGGGAAAAATGCAACACCACTCCACTATAACGCTAAGGCGTACAGAGAAAGCGACATACATAAGAAAAAAGGCGATATTGAAAAACGTACTGAAGCTTATTTGACGATTAAGAAGAAGGAAGAAAAAGAGCGAGAGATTGAAAAACTGAAAGAAAGACTAAAGAATTATGATTATGCAGATGCCGATGAATTCTATTCAATGGCCAAAACAATTGGGTATGAAAATCTGACAGCAGAACAACAAAGATATTTCACACAGATTGAAAACACACGTGAGCTAATGGCTGGAGCCAAAGGTACTGTTACAGCTCTTTATGATATGACAGCTGAAACATTAGACTATATGGCACACAATCATCCTGTCGACATGCTTATTAATTCTGCAGTTGCAGTTTATCACTATGATTCCACGCTTAATTCAATTAAAGATGCAATAATAACCTCCTATATTAGAGACGTAAAGAACGGAGACGCAGAATCAACGGCTCATTGGATTACATGTGCAGCAGTCAACATCTTCGCTTTAAAAGGTGCTGGTTCAGTTGCTAAAATAGGAGTGAAAACAGCTGGAAAAGCTGCAGTCAAAAAAGTGTCTAAAAAACTTGATGAAACTCCTGATCCACTAACAGCAATTAAACCGTTTGTCATGCGAGAAGATGTTGTTGTAGCAGGTGGTGTGCCGTATAATGTCATCAATGGTGTGAGCGCAAAAGACAGGCTGCTTCAGCTTGCTAAAAAATTAGATGAAACAAGAAAGCCATTTACTGGTCAGAAAGTAAATGTCCCTTGGTTAAATAAAGAAAAGTATGGTGCTTATGAGGTTAAGGGCAAGGTGAGAGTAAAAGGAAATATCAAAGATGTAAGCCGAAGAGTTTATACAATGAAAGATATCGATATTAATCAAAAAGATCGTAAAGGTCGAACAAATCTTGAATTAATGAAAGACGGTAAGGCACCTCAAGCCAAAGACGGCACAAAAATCAATTTGCACCATTTAATTCAGGAGGAACCTGGAAATATGGTTGAAATTCCAAACAGTTTACACACAAAATATAGTGAGGTCATACATAAACTTAAAACTGATGGAGAGGGTTTTAGAAATAATCCAGAATTGAAAGTTCAATATGAATATTTTAGAGCGAGATATTGGAAATGGAGAGCCACTCAATATACAGAGTAAAAGAGGTTGGGAAAAATGGAACTATACACGCAAGTGGAACAGTTTTTAAATGATAATGCAAAAGAAAGAGATTTCACAGGAGGAATTGGAGAAGACAAAATATCTAAAATAGAACAAGATCTTAAAGTGAAACTTCCGGAGAGCTATAAATGGTTTCTGCGGAACTATGGTTCTGGGGGAGTTTATGGAATTGATATTCTAGGTTATGATTTTGGAGGCCCATCAGTTGTTGAATATACCAACGAGTATCAAGAACACTATAACTTAACCGAAGGTCTTGTTGTAATAGAGGATGTTGATTACTTTGCATATTGTCTAGATACCAACAAGATGAAAAATAAAGAATGTCCTGTATTTACGTGGGATAGAGTAATTGGTTACCAAGAAGTCGTTTCGGATAATTTCATTGAATTTTTCTTTGATAAGCTCCAAAGAATGAAAGAAAACTGGGAAGAAGATGAAGACTGGGACGATTAAGCAAAAGTAATGCAATTGATGATAATTTCTTGCTAAGGGACTTTTCTTCGATTACGAGTTTGGCGTAGTAATAAAAATTAGGAGCAGTTTTATGTGGGTAAATTTATTAGAGAAAACTCGAAAAACTGAAGCGAAGTATGGAGATGAATTAAATTCTCCTGTTACAGACAAAGAATTAAGCAATTTTAATGAAGTAGTATTAGGCAAGTTCCCTATAAATGAAATTCCTTCAGGATATAAAAAATTTCTTCAAACCGTTAACGGATTAGATTTTAATGGCTTGGTAATCTATGGGCTGGATAAAGTATTTTTAGAAGAAGAAAATGATGAAGAAGTTTATGGTTTTATTGAAACAAATGAACAATGGCACGAAAATGACGAACCGAAAAAATACCTGTTTTTTGGTGATTCAGATACAGCTTGGTATTGCTTGGATGTGATTGAGAATGAATATTTGGAGCTTGATAAACCCTCTGGAACGTTGATGAACAAATTTGATGATTTTAACACCATGCTAGCTGATGCATTGAAAGTTAGCTTAGACAACTAAACAAAAGTATTGCAATTGTTCATTGCTAAAGATGTGCAATGCGGAGGGGGTTAATATGAGCTTCACTAAGATCAAACAAAAGTTGAAAGAGTTTTCAATTGATGCAAAAACAGATCCCAGCATTAATACAAATGAACAACTCAAAGAGATTGAAATGAACATAGGCGATCAATTACCTTTAGATTATAAGGACTTTTTGAAGAAATATGGAGGCTGTTATTTAGAAAGTAAAAAAACAACAGATGAAGTTGAGTACGACGTTTGCTACAAACCTATAGAGAAAGATCCTTGGATGGGTAAGGACGATGATACACAATTGTTAGAGAATTTTTATGGTTTAGCAAACGATCATAACAGTCTTCAGAAAGCAATCGATACATATTCTGATCGTTTTCCTAGAAATATTATTCCTATCGCAAGCTCCGCAGGCGGGAATGAAATCTGCATGGATATCGATAATGAAAAGATATTGTTTTGGGATCATGAATTAAGTCACCCCGATAAAGACTTTTTCCTTATTGCCAACTCTTTTGAAGAGTTTATCCTAAGATTAGTAGATGAACCAATTGAAACTGATGATAATGACAGTGATGTGGAAATTGAGATTTTAGACAATGACTTTGGAAAATTGCTCTTTGGTAAGGACAACTAAATCTTATTTTTTTTAAAAGCCCCTTAAATAAAAGTAATGCAAAGGTGTGGATATGAGTATTGATATGTTAATCAAAAAAATTTCAAACGGGGGCATTAGCTAAATCCGAATAATAAGGATCTTCTATTACATCTGAATAGTCTTCATAGTTTTTTTCTTCATAGCCAGCTTCATCATCTGAAATATCAGCAGTGGGGGTATGTACCATGTCTGGACTATGATTTTCTTTGCTGTTTGTTGTGTGTGCTTCTGCAAAGTTAGGAAGAACGAATGAGGTAAATAGAAGCAGTGGCAGAACAAGACTCATAATTCTTGTTAAATTTTTCATATCTCTCCTCTTTCCGTTAGTATTTTCTTCAATTAACATCTAAATATATTTTTAGGAAGAAACAAACAGAAAGGGGGTAAAAAGTAAAAAATTAAAGAAAATCTTTGATTTGTGTCAAAATATTGTCCACATCTTCATTCTTTTGTTCGCTTAAGTTGGCTATAATTTCTTCAATACGGTTTTTAAAAATTGTTGTTTTAATATGGTTATCATACGTTGTAGCTATTGTCATTAGCAAATCTGCTAGCTCAAAAGCTTGTTCTTCGTTTAAGATATATGATGACTCTTTAATCTGATTTATGACCCATTCTAGGTCATTTGTGTCTTTTATGGGGTAGTATGCCACCTTATAAATATCCAAAGGGTTCTTTTCTTTTAATATTGTTGCAACCTCTTTACTTGTTATTGACTCAGAATTACTCAATGAGGCATTTTGAATTTCTGAGCCTTCATTGTTAGCTATTTCAGTGTCCATATCGTAATGATGCGTATACAGTTTTGACAAAAATTCATCAAACGATTTTGCTAATTTGAAATCCTGATCAATCTCCACATCGAAGTAGTGAATTGAAGGGTTTGAGTTTGTTTCTCGATAATCCATTGCTACCCAAGTATGTCCGTCTCCATGGATAAGGAGCACATTTTCAGGTAAATCCCATTCCTTTATTAGGTATGAACTGTCTAGTATCCCTGGGTCTTCACCTAGCCCTAGTAGGTAATCAAACTCAATGTGATCTTCTGCCCATGAATTTTGAACAGTTGTGGGGAATGCATTATAATTTATCATCCCTCCATTTTGTTCAAGTATAAGCATCTTGTACGACTCAGGTAGAATGATATTTAACCTGTTCTCGGTATGTTTGATCATCTCTTCAGTTACACTATCAAGTTTATAAGGATCTTCCTCAGTTGCTTCCCAAAAATTACGCACTGTTTTTCCTCCTTAAAAGCAATACCGCAGTATAGTTCGCATAGCTATATATGTTTTTCGACATTAAAGTAGATATACCTGTAATATTGCGAAAAAATTATAATGGGAAACCACCTCCCGATGTAGTATTATTTGGAATAAGGGGGAGAGGAAAATGAAAAAGTTAATCGTTCTGACCTTAATTTGTATTGGTTTTATATTGAGTTTTAACACACCAAGGGCTGAGGCGAAGCTTACATTAGACTACAAAAATGTGAATTTTCACATGAGTGAGGATTCAGAGAGTTTTTCAATGGCAGATTATTTTGATCGGAATTATGATCGCACTTGGCTCTTCTACAAATTCACAATTAGCAATGCAGAAGGGTGTACTCTAAATATGAAAATCAGTAGGATAACTCTTGCTGGATGGGTATTCCCACGTAGTGAAAAGCAGTTTGTGGGGAACTATGCCGACTATACTGCTACAGATCGAGTAGAGGGAGATGCTAATCGTAATCATGTGTTAGAGATTACAAAGAATCCAGGCTGCGGAGATGTGTGGATTAAAGGTATTTATGGATTTGAACATGAAGATTCATTTGATTGGTAAGCTTGATACATAGTCAAGGTATATCCTTGACCTTTTTTATGGATATAATGATAATTTAAAGTGATCATACATAATGAATGCGAGGTAGTAATATTGATTAAATCAAATTTAAAGCCGATATTAGACGAAAGGAATATCAGTATTCGAAAGCTGTCCAATGATATTGATCATGGTTTTAACACAGTCAGGAAGCTTTATCACGATGAAATGGAGCGGTACCCAAGAGATCTTTTGGATAAAGTCTGTACATATTTAGACATTGAGCTGCATGAGCTGTTGATTTACAAAAAAGATTAAAAAGATATTGATCACTTAAAATGATCATGATATACTAAAGTTACAACAAAAGTAAATACTTACAAATTTTCTAGGTCTACATAAAATCATTTTTTTAACGACTACGAGGGATAAGATGAACAATAAAGCGCTTATTAAAAAAAATATTGTTGAAAGTATATTTTTTGCTTTTGATGAATCTGGGACAAGAATGGGAGACGCATGCGTTTACACCTCTTATCTAACAAAGGATTTATTAAAAGACAAATATAATATTAATGCAAAATTAAAAGCAGGATCAGTTAGAATTCCATCATTACAAGTTCATTACAAGTGGAATTCTCCATTTGAATTCCATATGTGGGCATTTCTATACGGCGAGATAATAGACATCGCAGCCTCTAAGATAACAGAAAGAGAAAAATTTTAAAAAATTAAAAAATCTAAAAAACTTTCAAACTTTAAACAAATTCCGGTTATTTGGCAAGCGTATCCCAGCGATGGAAAAACCTATACTGCTGTAAAGAACGGTGTAGAATTAATAGAGTCTCCAGTTAATGAAACGGCATATAAAGAGTTATACCGATATGCAAGTGAGTTTATTGATCAACGACATAGTTAATGGAGATAAATTATGACCTGGGACTTGCTTTATTGTTTTTTCAAGCACTATAACAATTAACTCAGCTTTTTTGTATAGCGATGTATGCGGTGTTTTTCCATTATTGTTTTCCCTCTAGAATAGCTTTTGCATATGTGTCCACGAAAAGAAAAACATGGATCGAGTAGTGTATTTTATTTAAATCATGAATTTGATAATGTTCACGGTAAGTATTAAGACAGATGTTCCAAAGAAGATATATCCATAGCTCTTTTGCTTCTTTGAAAGTAATTCCAACCCGACTATGATAAAAAGAACTGCAACTAATACCTGAAGAGAAAATAACAGGATTCCACTTTGATTAAACAGGGAATACACGGCTAGTAGTAATGCCATAAATGAAATGAAAATTTTTGAAGCCTTTAACATGAAAACACATCCTTAGGTAATTTGATTAACCTTAACACCTTACGGACTTTTTTTGGAGAGGCGTATGTATCAAGAACAAAGAAGTATTTTTGGAGGGGAGTGTACATGATTAAGGTTTACACAATAGGTCATGAGATACCAGAAAAGATTAAGTCCTACATCACTGAATGGAATTATTGGTCTTGGATTTCTGCATCAAATAGTGAAAAGGGCAATAAAAGTGCAAAGCGGCTTATTGAAAAGATTGAATCGGATCCAGACAAAATTGCGGAATATAAAACTGAAGACGGAATTGAAGTATATGTAAGCTACATGAATCCAGTGAAATAAAAAAGAGCATTTAGATACTCTTCTTCATACCACACCTACGACACTCGTGTAAAAATACACCACTCTTCACTGAACTCTTGAATAAAGTATAATCACAGTTGTCACAGCGTCTTATTTAACATCGGGATACTCCTTATAATCATACACAACTGTTACATCGTAGCCATTAGTCTCAAAATCTTTCTCTTTCATTTATTTCACCTACACAAAGTATTTAACACTACTATAATACCAGACGATGTATATAAGGAGGGCTTTAATTTGATTGGAATAGCATATTTCTTAATACTCTGGCTTGGTGTAGGCTTTCTGACAGGATTTAAGGCCTTATTTGTTGATCAGGTTTATGATGAAGAGTTTAAGCAGGAACTGATTGATTCATTTTCACCAGGTATGGAGCAGAATATGATTGAACTGTTCTTTAAGAATAAAATAAATATCATGGTGTTTTACATATTGATTGGATTGCTGCCACTGGACATAAAAATTGCTGGTCTGTTGAAGAGGGGTTAGCTATGCCGGTTATCGATAACTTTTTTGTTATTCAATTTGAAAATGATGATTACTTCAAGTCATTTAAATTAGATGGAAGTGGTTATATAGTATCTAAGGGGATCATGTCGCTTCTAAGTTTACTACAATGTCAGAAGCTTTAGTGATATCAAACGAGCTACATACAGAGTTTAAAGCCACTTCCGCCATAAGACAAATTGAAGTTATTACTAGGTGAGGAGTGTCCCGGTGTAATGGGCCGCAATCCTGAAAGACCTTTATCAGCAGCGATTTGAGTATGTTGAATGGAAGAGACTTTAACCAGATATAAGGAGATGACAGATGGAAAAAATATTAAAATGATGATAGAGTAAGGCATAGGAAAAATTAACTAACCAAAAGTGAGGGGTATACAATGGGGTTTAAATTTAGAAAAAGTGTTAAAATTGCTCCAGGAGTTAAACTGAACATTAACTCAAAAAGTGTCGGCATCAGTGCCGGTGTTAAAGGGGCACGTATATCAACAAACACTAAAGGTAGAACCACAACCACTGTAGGAATTCCAGGTACGGGTATTTCTTATAGTAATACCGTGAATTCTAAAAGGTCTAAAAATAAAACAATATCTTCAGATCAGGCAAGAGTTCAAGCTACTTCATTCCAAAACCCTATTCAGGAAGTCTATAGTTCCTTGAGTAAAAAATATAAAAAACCATCTAAAGATCTTCAAAAAATATTTAGTCATGCAGCCAATCGAATAAATCAAGATCAAATAGTGACTTTCGTTAGAGGGAATCTAAATGGTTTCATGGGAAATGCCGGCGTTCTTTTTGCAATGCCAGATAGGTTATTGCATTATGGTGATAAATATGCAAAGTACGAGATTGTGGAATTTGATTATAATCTGATTGATCATGTAAAAGTTAAAAGTGGGCTAACGGGTTATAAACTAATCTTTGATTATGCCGGGAAAGAAATTTCAGTTTCAACAATTGATGAAGGAAGCATTGACGAAATTTTCGCATATATCCAAGAAAAGATAGCAGAGCAATCAAATCAAAATATGAATGATGTGTCTTTTTCAAGCTCGAATGTCCCTGAACAAATTAGACAATTTGCTGAGCTTAGGGATCAAGGAATAATAACCGAAGAAGAGTTCGCGAAGAAAAAAGAGCAACTGCTTGATATTAACTAATGAATTTTTAAGTGAACTTAGACTTTAAAGTAAAGTAGGTATATATTCAATGGATGAAATAAAGCAAATAGGCTACCAAGATTTTTTTGATGTAATAAAAAACGAAAAATTTGATGTGGGTTCATTTAAAGAGTTTGTCAATTCCTTATACGGGGAGACAAATTTTCTTGATTATAAGGAGAAGATAATTGAAGAATTTAAATTAGCAAAGCTTCTCCTTGCAATGGCGAATTCAGGTGGAGGAATGATTGTTTTTGGTATTGAAGATAAAGAATATAAGCCAGTTGGGCTACAATTAGATGACAACTTTGATAAAACAGTTTTTGAGAAGAAATTGAGGAATTATGTACCTGATGAGCTTAAGTTTTTTTCTCAACTTTTAAAATACTCCGACGAAGATGTTTACGGTGATTTGAAAGGAAAAGCTTTTTTGGTTGTATACATTCCAAAGCAATTGAGATACATTCCATTCTTAGCAAAGAAAGAAACAACAGGAATCAAAGTAAACAGAATTTATGTAAGAAGAAACACGTCTGTTGAAGAGGCAAACAGCCATGAAATAGAGGAAATGGTCAAAAAACGAGTTCATAGTACGTATCACGATCTTTCATCGTTAACTTTGAATGAGCATATAGAACAATTGAGATGTTTATATGGGAATATTAATAAATATAACAACAAAAGTTATGCTTTTACATCTCTCGCACAAACATTTGCAGCACAGCTTTACACTAATAGAAAAAATCCACATTATCCGGCTGAATCTTTTGATAAGTTTATAGCAACAATGATTGATAAAAAGAAAAGAAGAATTGAAGGTATTTTGGAAGTAGCAGAGCAATTAAATATTTGGAGAAATTAGTACAAAAAATTGAGGGGACAAGAGAGTGCCGTAGTCTTGTCTCCTTAAAATACGAATTTAATTAGAGGGATCTGAATTTTTCTTAGGGGAGAAGACTTATGGATTTACTTAATTTACATTATATCTACAATTATAGGAGCTGCTGGGTTCATAAGTTTAGCAACTACGTTTACAATTTAGAAGGGTATAACGAGAAAGGATAGAAAAAGATGGTCTCTTTCTTTGTTGAAAAGCCTTATCAAGAAGGGGATATTGTACGTGTGCCGAGGAGCCATGACGGATATACTGGAGAACCTGAAGCTATTAAATCCGATAAAACTGCCAGAAAAGATCAAAGACCGATTTAATCTAGAGAAATAACAACGACCTGTATTAAAGGAATGATGAAATTGAACAAAGAGAATATCAATCGGAACTTTATTCCGATCAGGTCAAAGGTCGGAACACTCTTCCGAATCTAGTGCGCTGCTGTCCACTCTATATATTGTATATAGTGTATCTCCTTAGAGCAAACGAACAAATTGCCTTTTGGATCAAAACAGACATTTCCTTTTGCTGGGTGAAGAATCGTTCAGTCTACAAAAATGCAGAGTGAGACCAAGGTGAGCGATACCTAAATTTTCGAAATCGCGTTTTTCGAACTAACTCAATTTGATTTTAGTCAATGAAACGGTTCTTTTGCATACCCTCAGGTGAAGGTATGTTGATTTGTAACACTACTTTAATTATGTCGGCAATGATGGAGTCTTGTTTTGTTACTCCATAACTAATTGTTCAGCGGGTCTTTTCGTGTACCATGGAGTCACACAAACATTTTAAACTACTTAGAAACAACAAATATCAATCAGAAAACTAAATCCCATGAAGTTTGATATGACAAGGGTTTGGGCAATTATTTAGGATTGTTAAAGATTAGTCAGAATACGTGTCTCGTCCTTAACAGGGTAGAGGTCTCTGGTTCGAGCCCAGTCGGAATCATCCATGGCGATTAGAGGCGTTATATCAACGTTTCTAGCCGTTTTTTATTGCGTTGACTTAGTCGATGACTTAGGCGTATTAAGGCACAGGGTAGCGGTGGGCCGTTACCGTGTTTGAACGTTTCTTATTCTATTAAACTGGAATAGGAGGCGTTCTTTTTTTATGGATGATGTTCGGAAGGGGAAACCGATTAAACGAATATGCAGGCGTAAACTTCGTGATTTCGGTGAATTAGACATAAAAGATAAATTACTGAATAAGTCCTTCGCTCTCCAAGGTGTTATACATTACTCGCAGTGTTTTTAAGGCGTATTTATCGTGCTATCTGATAGACCTCGCTTCTTTTCCTCATCCGATATATAAACGTTCCCCTTAAATTGCACCCAATCATCGCGCATATAGTTTTTTTGTAGTGCCGTAATCTCGATCAATAGCCGTAGGAGTCGGACTATGGGTTGAGTAAAAATAACTATAGGAATAGCATTAACTCTCCTATACTATGGTAAAATTTAGAGTGTTGAGCGTCGGAAAAAGGAGAATGATATGAAGGTGTTTGAAGCGAAGTCATTACTTTCTGAAGTGGATAAAAGAACCAAAGAGTACAAGGAACTAAGAACGCAATTTATCACTCTCAGGAAAGCCTATCAGTGAATGGCTGACTTAGACGATAGTGAGTTTTCAGGCAAAGGCGCTGATAACATTAAAGCTTTTTTCAAGGACCACGCCGGCGTCACAGACAGCTGGCTTGACCTGATCGATATGAAAATCGCATTTCTCACAAGCCTTCCCGGCAAGGTCGAAGACGCCGGACTTTCCGGTTCGCATGTGGAGGAATCTTTTCTGGAGCATGAACTCACCCACGCCCTCAGTAAATCAAAGGCAATTATGGAAGGGCAAAAAAAGGACATGGGGTCCATCCTCAGAGAGATCGAAGACATCATCTCGCTTGATCTGTTTTCAACCGAAAGCATAGATCAGAAGCTTTCTTCAGCTGACAAAAAAAGAAGTGAAACCATACATAAGCTCGGGAAGCTTGATCACGATCTAACGAAAGAATACACAGAAACCGAAGCGAACGAACAGTTCATCCAAGCCGACTTTCAGCAGCTTCAAAATGCCACAGGCAAAGGAAAAAACGCCACTCCGCTTCACTATAACGCCAAGGCATACAGGGAAAGTGACATACATCAGAAAAAAGGCGAGATTGCAAGACATTCGGATGATTATTTGACGATTAAAAAGGAAGAAGCGAAGGAGCGGGAAATCAAGGATCTGAAGAAAAAGCTGGCCGCTGGTGTCACCGATCCGGATGAATATTTGGAAATTGCGAAGAAGATCGGCTATGAAAACCTTGAATCTTCCCAGCGGCAGTATGTGACGCAGCTTGAACAAGCAAAACAGATGGAAGAAGCCGGAGAAGTGACTTGGGATATTTTAAAAGGAGCCGGCGTTGGTTTA
>NZ_CP089436.1:4061567-4085025 GCF_021228595.1 Bacillus sp. FCW2
CGCCGTCCTCGTATTAACGGGGAGGGCGGAAGCGCTTGATGAAGACCGCTCCGCCCGCTTACGGCGCTTGGAAGCGTCGGGTGCCCGCGTATTTTATCAACCGGTTGACGTGACAGACAGGGCGGCGGTCACCGCCCTCGTCCGCGGCATACAGGAGGAGCATGGAACACTCGACGGGATCATTCACGGCGCAGGCGTGATCGCTGACAACTACATTCTGAACCAGACAGAAAACGAACGGAAGACCGTCATGGCGCCGAAGGTGAAAGGGCTTATCAATCTTGATGAAGCAGCGAAAGATGTGCGGCTGGACTTTTTCATTCTGTTTTCTTCCTTGGCGGGAGGCATGGGAAATCCGGGGCAGGCCGGTTATGCGGCAGCCAACGCATTTATGGATGTTTATGCAGCCCGCCGAAACCGTCTCGTGCGGGACAACAAGCGGAGCGGGCAGACCCTGTCCGTCAACTGGCCGCTTTGGGAAGAAGGCGGTATGCGTGTGGACAAAGAGACAGAACGGCTGATGTACGAACAGACCGGAATGAAAGCCATGCGATCAGCCTCAGGCATCCAGGCGCTTTACGCCGCTTTTGCCTCCGGAGAACACCAGGTCATGGTGGCAGAGGGCGACGAAAAACGGATTCGAAAAAACCTGATGCCTGAAACGCCGGAACCGTCCAATCGCATTCATGTGTCAAGGAAGACGCCCGTCCATATGCCGAATAAAGTACAAGCGGAACTCAAACATATGATATCAGGCATTCTGAAGGTGAAAGAAGACGAGATAGATGCTGAATCAGAGATGAGAGATTATGGCTTTGATTCGGTTTCATTCACGCAGTTTGCAAATGAACTAAATAAAACGTATGGGCTTGAACTGACACCGGCCGTATTTTTTGAATACCCGACAGTCTTTAGTTTTGCCCAATACTTGCTGACGGAACATCCGGATACATTCGGCTCACAGGCAGAAACAGAAACGGAGAAACCGGTTGTGCGTAAAAAAATGAAGACGGAGCCATTCTCGATTCCGTCCCGCCTTCCTAAAACAAAAACCGCCGCTGCACCTGAGCCCGTGGCGATAATCGGAATCAGCTGTGCATTTCCAATGGCTGAAAATCCGGAAATGTTTTGGGAGAATTTAGCCGGAGAAAAGGACTGCATTTCTGAAATACCGCCGGAGCGCTGGGACTGGAGACAGTATTACGGAGATCCGCAGAAAGATAAAAATGCGAGCAATGTAAAGTGGGGCGGCTTCATTGATGAAACCGCTCAATTTGATCCTTTATTTTTCGGTATTTCTCCGCATGAAGCCGAAATGATGGATCCTCAGCAAAGACTTTTAATGATGCATGTATGGAAAGCGATTGAAGATGCCGGCTGCTCTGCCAAAAGCCTGTCAGGTACAAATACAGGCATTTTTGCAGGCACGACAAACAGCGGTTACGCCCAGGAAGCTTCAAAGTTCCATATAGAGATTGAGGGTTCTTCCGCCGCCGGAACGGTTCCGTCAATCGGTCCGAACCGCATGAGCTATTTTCTGAATATACATGGGCCGAGCGAACCGATCGAAACCGCCTGTTCAAGCTCATTGGTCGCTGTTCACCGTGCGGTCAGGGCAATTCAGGCCGGAGACTGCGGCATCGCGATTGCAGGAGGCGTCAATGCCATTGTGTCGCCGGATATGCATATCAGCTTTAATAAAGCGGGAATGCTCAGTGAAGACGGGCGCTGCAAAACATTTTCCGATCAAGCGGACGGGTATGTCAGAGCTGAAGGTGCCGGCATGATTGTTTTGAAAACATTATCCGATGCGGAACGTGACGGCGACCGTATTTATGCCGTTATTCGCGGAACGGCGGAAAATCATGGCGGAAGGGCGGCTTCCCTTACATCGCCGAATCCGAAAGCACAGACAGAAGTCATGATAAAAGCGTATCAGCAAGCGAACATCGACCCCCGTACAGTGAGTTATATTGAAGCCCACGGCACGGGAACGGCGCTTGGAGATCCGATAGAAATCAACGGACTCAAAGCGGCTTTTGCAGCGCTTTATCAGAAAGCCGGAGTAACGGCGCCCGATCAGCCTCATTGCGGCCTCGGTTCCGTCAAAACGAATATCGGCCACACAGAGCTTGCCGCCGGCATGGCCGGGCTTTTAAAAATTATTTTGCAGATGCAGCACAAAACGCTCGTTAAAAGCCTGCATTGTGAAACCGTTAATCCGTATATCAGCCTCGACGGCAGCCCGTTTTATTTCGTCCGCGACACTCAGCCGTGGAAAGCGGCGACTGATGATAGCGGAAATGAACTGCCGCGGAGAGCGGGTGTCAGCTCGTTCGGATTTGGCGGTGTCAATGCTCATGTCGTGCTCGAAGAATATGTTTCTCCTGTTGAAGAGAAACAATGGACGTCCGGTGAACTTCAGCCGTCCTTATTCATTCTCTCGGCAAAGACGGCGGAACAGCTGAAGGAACGTGCGGAACAGCTGCGCAGATATTTGGAAAAGTCACATTCAGCTGACGGAGCTCTTGCGGGTATCGCTTATACGCTTCAGCTTGGCCGGGATGAAATGGAAGAGCGCCTTGCCGTCATTGCTGAAACAAAAGAAGAGCTTACGAACGCGCTGAATGATTTCCTCAGCGGCAAGGAGACGGGGCAGAATTTCTTTACAGGCCGGAACAAAGCGATGAAACAGCTGTTTACAGAGATGACGGACAACGCAGAAATGAGCGGGACCGTAGATCAATGGATGGAAGCAGGAAAGTATGCAATGCTTGCAAAATTATGGGTGCAAGGTTTACATGTCGACTGGAATAAATTATATCCGGACGAAAGGCCAAAAAAAGTCAGCCTGCCCGTCTATCCTTTTGCGAAAACACATTGCTGGATACCGCACAGAGCGCAGCATATAAGGCACCGGGAGACTTATGAGACTGATACGTCCCCGCTTGAGTCTTATGAGCGCCTGCTAGATGAATTGGAGAAAAACGAAATAAGCATAGAAGCCGCTGTAAAAAGAACGATCGGTTTTTACAGGGATTAGCGTAATGGAGGAAACCATATGAAAGAGTTTCTGCACCGGGTTTTTTCTGACGTCAAAAATAAAAAAATGACAAAACAGGATGCGATCGGCATTTTGCGCGATTATGATATGCGGATGGGACTTCGCCAAGCGGCATCCCTTCATCCGCTTGCTCAGCAGCATATTTCCGATGAAACGGGACAGGGATTCTCGGCAGCTTTCAGCGGCCGGGAATTTTTTCTCGCTGATGTTTCTTTACAGCGTAAAAAGCTTATGCCCGGAGAACTTCTTTTGGAAATGGCGAGAGCTGCGGCTGTTTTGACAGTAAAGGAGACTGAGGCTGTCCGGCTGACGCATATCGTGTGGTCAAAGCCCATTCTGACTGAGGCTGAGCCGTTCCATATCGAAATCAGGCTGATACCCGCAGAGGGTGAAGCCAAAAGGTTTGAGATTTATAATCCATTTTCTGCCGATTACAGTTATCATGATGTGTACAGCCAAGGGACGATTCAGCCAGTTGATGCTGCGCCCGGCATGCTGGATATCAGCCGCTTGAAGGAAAACAGCGGCTTCCTGATGGATCAGCAGCAAATTGAAGCCATCACTCAGAACGACACCGTTCAATACAGTGAGCACATGAAAGGAATTGAGCGTATTTACGCCTCAGCCGGACGGATGCTGGCAGACATATCAATCCCATTGACAAACCAAAAAGAATCCGCCCGATTCGGCCTCCCTCCCTGTGTGATGCAAAGTGTGACAGAGGCATGCGCGCTGCTTGGCGACAAAGAATATAAAACGCTCGCCCCGGTTTCTTTGGACGAGCTTTTGTTTTATGAATCTTGTCCTGACAAGGTATGGGCCGAGATACAAGAAAAGGCGGGGAGTTTTTATATTGATTTATGTGACGAAGAAGGAAAAATATGGGCTTCCCTGTCGGGGTTGAAGCTGCAGCCTGTCATCAAGACGGGCGCTTCCGGAAAAATCAGTGCCGAACACCGCAGTGAACGTTTGTATGAACAAACGCTTCTTCAGCTCAAAACGCTTTTTGCCCTGACTACAAAAATTGCTGTTTCCAACATAGATACTGAAGAGCCGCTGGAAACCTACGGAATCGACTCAGTCACTGTGACGAAATTGAATCGCGAATTGTCTCTGCTTTTCGGTGACCTTTCCAAAACGGTTTTTTACGAATATAAGACACTGGGCTCCCTGGCAGCTCACTTTGTTACTGATTATCCAAAAGAATGCCGAAAATGGACAAATGATGATGAGCACCGTTCAGGCATATCAGAACAGGTTTTGGCAAATGAAGATTTTCCGGTGCTTCCGTCGTTTATCAAGCGAAAGAAACGGCCTTCTTTTTCCAATGAGAACCAGACAAAAGAAGGGATTGCGATTATCGGAGTCAGCGGACGTTATCCGCAAGCTGAAACACTTGAAGCGTACTGGGATAACTTAGCAGCCGGAAAAGACTGTGTGACGGAAATTCCCGAAGAGCGCTGGGAAAAGGACAAGTACTACAACCCTGTTCCCGAAGCGGCCGTGAAAGAAGGGAAAAGTTACAGTAAGCGGGGCGGGTTTCTGAAAGATGCCGCTTTCTTTGATCCGCTGTTTTTTCAAATTTCACCCCGTGATGCTTTGAATATGGACCCGCAGGAGCGTCTCTTTATTGAAATGTGCTGGCAGGTGATGGAGGATGCCGGTTATACGAAGGAACAGCTTGAGAATCTGTATAACGGCCGGGTCGGCGTTTTTGCGGGCATTACGAAAAACGGGTACGGAATGTACTGGAAAAACGGCGGCGCCCTGCAGCCGAAAACGTCGTTCAGTTCAGCGGCCAACAGAGTTTCCTATTTTCTTAATCTGAAAGGGCCGAGCATGCCGGTCGACACGATGTGCTCGTCTTCTCTGACTGCAATTCATGAAGCGTGTGAAAACATCCTTCGCGGCGAATGCGACATGGCGATTGCCGGCGGTGTGAATGTGTATACGCATCCTTCGGCTTATGCGGAGCTCAGCGCCTATCGAATGCTTTCAAAAGACGGAACGTGCAAAAGTTTCGGTGAAGGCGGGGACGGATTTGTTCCCGGGGAAGGCGTCGGAGCCGTGCTGTTAAAGCCGCTGTCAAAAGCGATAGCTGATAAGGACCGTATTTACGGGGTGATTCGCGGCACTCATATCAATCACGGCGGCAGAACAAACGGGTATACAGTGCCGAGTCCGAGCGCCCAGGCTGACGTGATTTCCGGCGCGCTTGAAAAATCAGGAATACATCCGCGGATGATCAGCTGTATCGAAGCCCACGGCACGGGCACTGAACTCGGAGATCCGATCGAAATTGACGGTTTGACCCGCGCATTTCAAACGAAAACGTCAGATAAAGGCTTTTGCGCCATCAGCTCAGTTAAATCCAATATCGGGCATTTGGAAGCGGCGGCAGGCATTGCCGGTGTAACGAAACTACTGCTCCAGTTTCAAAAACGAAAGCTTGCCCCCTCATTACATTGCCGAAAATTGAATCCGAATATTGCATTTGACCGGACGCCGTTTGTGGTGCAGCGTGAATTGGCAGACTGGAAGCGGCCGGTCATTGAGGAAAACGGAGCGCAAAAGGAGATTCCGAGAATCGCGGGAATCTCTTCTTTTGGCGCGGGCGGGGCAAATGCCCACATATTGATAGAAGAATATATTGAACCTGATAGGGAGATTTCTGAGCCATTCACAGATGAAGATCCCGCAGTCATTTTATTATCCGGCAAACAGGAGGCCAGCCTGAAGCAGCGGGCGCAGCAGCTTCTTCAAGCGATCAGAAAAAATGACGTCACAGACCGCAGCCTCCGGGATGCGGCTTACACCCTTCAAACCGGAAGAGAAGCGATGGAAGAACGTGCGGCATTTATTGTGACGTCGACAGAGCAGTTAGCGGAAAAACTGCAGCGTTTTATTGACGGCGGGACAGACGGCTGCTTCAGAGGGAAAAGCAAACAGTATAAAGACATTCTAGCCGTTTTTAAGGATGAAGATATGCAGGAAGCCGTCCGTAAATGGATGAAACGAAAAAAATTCGCGAAGCTTCTGGAACTTTGGGTAAAAGGGCTGAAGATTGATTGGTCAGAGCTTTATAACGGCAGCCTGCCGCATCGCATCAGCCTTCCCGGTTATCCATTTATAAAGGATCGGTATTGGCCGGACGATGCAGCGCCGGACAATGTTCGTGATGCTGAAACACATTCTGAAACATTTCGTGAAATCCGCTTTTTACAGAAAAGCTGGGCAGAAAGCAGCAGTGTTCCGGTTAAGGAAGTGCGGGGCGTCATCGGAATAGCCGCCGATCACCAGACAGGAAATTTGGCCGTTGAGCTGTCCCGTTATTTCCCCGAGTCTGAAATCATTGACGCTGCATCACCGGAAATATCCGGGGACGCGGCCCGGTTTGGCGGTCTGATTGATGTGACCGGATGCGGGACGGAAATCAATCATGATGACGGCTGGATTCATCGTCTGCAGTCTCTCATTGACAACAGAAACCGCGGCCGAAAGCTTCAGCTGCTTTGTGTGACAAAGGGGCTTGAACCTTTTGCAAATGAAACGATAAATCTCTCAGGTGCGAAAAAGGCCGGATTGTACCGGATGCTCCAAAGTGAGTATAAGGATATTCGCTCGCGGCATATGGATGCAGAACAGACTGCCGAAGATCCTGAGCTGGCAAACCAGATCGCAGAGGAGTTTTTTCGCGATTCTGAAGACATCGAAGTGTGTTACCAAAACGGTGTGCGCTATCACGCGCGGTTAAAGGAAACAAACAGCTTAGCAGAAAAAGAATTTTCATTTCCGAAAGACCATGTGCTCTGGATCACCGGAGGAACCCGGGGACTCGGATATTTATTCGCCCGGCATTTTGCCGAACGATACGGAGTCACGAAACTCGTGCTTACCGGAAAAGAAACAATGCCTCCGAAAGCGGAGTGGGATGATCATGTCAAACGGAATTCCCCGTTTTCCGATAAAGTGAGAAGAATCAGAGAGCTCGAACAAAAAGGTGTCCGAACGGAAGTGCTGTCTGTATCTTCCGGCCCTGAATATGAGCAGGCCGTCAGCCGGGTGAAAGAGAAGATGGGGCCGATAGGAGGCGTGATACACGCGGCGGGAGCCGTAGATCTCGATCATCCGGCCTTTATCCGCAAAACAAGAGAACAGATGATGACCGTGCTTGAGCCTAAAACAGACGGACTGGACCTTTTGTATCAAGCGCTGCACAAGGAGCCTCTCCGGTTTTTTGCGCTGTTTTCTTCAGTGTCCGGCGTGGTGCCGGAATTAGGATCGGGACAAAGCGATTATGCCATGGCTAACGCCTATATGGATTATTTTGCGGCCGCAAAAGGTTTTCCGGTGCTGAGCATCCAATGGCCGAGCTGGAAAGAAACGGGTATGGGCGAATCAAAAAGCCGGGCCTATCAGAAAAGCGGTTTAAAGAGCATCACTGACAGAGAAGGGCTGAGCCTGTTTGATGCCATTATGGCAGGCGATTGCGGGTCTATTATTATGCCGGCCGTCATTCACCCGGAAAAATGGGAGCCTGACCGTCTGCTGCTTTCATCCGGCCTTACTGAAACAAAGCAGCAGGAACAGGCCGATACAGAAAGCGTTGAGGAGTGGCTGACGGGCATTTGCTGCCGGGAATTAAGACTGGAGCCGTCAAGATTTGAATCTGATACACCGTTTCAAGATTACGGAGCCGATTCCATCATGCTTGCCCAAGTGTCCAGAGCGATCGGAAAGAGGATCAAAGCTGACCTTGACCCGGCGGTGCTGTATGAATACCCTACGGTTGCTGCGCTGGCCGGATGGCTTGAAACAGCATATCCGGAAATCAAAGCTGCCGTTTCAAAACCGGTTCAGCCTGTAATCCCGGACGTTCCCAAACAAACGGCAGCCGCTGTCATTCAGCCTTCTGGCGGTGCAGCGGCGCAAGATATCGCTGTTGTCGGAATGTCCTGCCGTTTTCCGGGAGCTGAATCAATTGAAGCTTATTGGAAGCTGCTGTCTGAAGGAACGTCAGCCATTCAAAGGGTGCCGAAAGAGCGCTGGAAAACGGAGAAGGCGGATTATGCGGGCCTTTTAAAAAATGTAACGCATTTTGACCCGGAGTTTTTCCTTATTCCCGAAGAAGACATCAAGGCAATGGATATCCAGTCCTTTCTTTTATTAGAAGAGGCGCTTCATCTGTTCAGAGACAGCGGTTACTCGTTACAAGAAATGAAAGGCAGGTCAGCCGGTGTCTATTTAGGAGGACGCGGGGGCAGTATGCCTGACGAAAACCGTCTGAAGCATGCAAAAAATCCGATAGTCGCCGCCGGCCCGAATTACTTAGCGGCCAATCTTTCTCAGTTCTTTGATTTGAAGGGGCCGAGTCTTGTTTTGGATACGGCCTGTTCTTCAGCGCTTGTCGGTATGAATATGGCGATACAGGCGCTTTCTTGCGGTGAAATCGACTCAGCGGTGGTCGGGGGAGTCAGTCTGCTGGAATCCGGTCAAACCCACCGGATGTTCGAACTCCGCAATTTGTTAAGTGAAGAGCCTGCGTTTCATATTTTTGACCGCCGCACCGGCGGCATCGTATTGGGAGAAGGCGTCGGAATGGTGTATTTAAAAACAGCGGCCCAGGCTGTAAAAGACGGGGACCGGATTCATGCGGTCATTAAAGGCATTTCCGTAAACAATGACGGCAGAACCGCGGGGCCTGCCACACCGAATATACAGGCGCAGAAAGAAGTGATGGCCAAGGCGCTTGCCAAAAGCGGCAGAAAAGCGGAGGATATCAGCTACATTGAAGCAAACGGTTCTGGCTCTGAAGTAACGGATCTTTTGGAGCTGAGGGCGATTGAAGCGGTATACCGTATGCAAAACAGCGCGCCTTGCGAATTGGGGTCGATGAAGCCGAATATCGGACACCCGTTATGTGCTGAAGGGATTGCCGGTTTCATTAAAACAGTGCTTATGCTCTCGCGCCGAAAACGTGTGCCTTTCCTTTCCGGCAAAGAGCCGATGACGCATTACGATCTGTCCGCCTCGCCGTTTTATTTTTCGCACGCGCTGCGTGAATGGACGGATTCACCGCGGATTGCCGCCGTCAGCAGCTTCGCTGACGGAGGGACGAATGCCCATGTCATAGTGGAAGCCTGGGAGCAAGAGGCGTATACCCCGGTCAGAAAGCCTTTGCCGAGACAGGAATTAAAACGCCGGCCCATTCGTCCGGACAAAGCCGAAAGCCTGCATGAAAAAGCACATAAGTCCCGCCCGAATACGTTTTGGAAACAAATGAAGACTTACTGATTGCGCTGAAAATTGAACGTCGATATGGAGGAAGTTCATATGCAAGAGCAGCTTCTTATTAACAATCAGCATCCCGTTCTGAAACATCATAAAGCCTATGGAAAGGAACTGCTGCCGGGTCTGGCTTATATTGACCTGATCTATCAGACTTTCAGAGAAAACGGTTTTTTTCATGCCGGCCTTGAACTCAGGCACTTATCGATTTTTCACCCTTTAGCTCCTGAACAGGGAGAATCAATCCTGCTTTCCGTTGACTGTACAGAGAACGGCGAAGAGCAGTGGAAGGTAGAGGTGAAAGGGCAAAAACAAGGTGACGAAGCAGCAGAGACAAAGGTATATGCCGCGGCGCAAATGCATTCCGTCAAGCCCGCCGGCTTCCAAGAGAGCGTCCGGATGGATGCCGTAAAACAAACGGCGGCAGAAATACCGCTTGAGGACATTTACACGGAATGCAGGGATCAAGAACTGGTTCATTCAGGAATGATGAAAGGCTGCGGAAGCGTCTACCAAACTGAAAAAGAGATTTATATTGATCTGTCGGTGCAAAAGGATCAGCTGGAACATGCAGAAGAGGCGATGTTTCATCCCGCATTGATAGATGCGAGCAGCATCGGCTCCAATGTATATCTCGCTCCTTTGACGAGGGAGGAGGGGCAATTATTTCTGCCGCTGTTTTATGAATCGTTTTATTGCGCCGAATTGCTGCAGACAACATGTATCACCAAGATAAAAAAAGAATCCGTCACCCGTAAGAAAGATCTCGTTTACGTGACAATGGAGTTTTTCAATGAGGAAGGCAGAAAAGTCGGCGAACTGAAAAACTTCGCCAATAAACTGGTGAGGGACCCGGAACTGATCAATCAGAAACGGCAAAAGAAAGAACCTGACGGGCGGAATGCCGTCCCGGCTCCGCAAGCGGAACCGGCGCCTTCTGAGCCCCGCCGTGCGGAGGCTTCCGCCGGCCTTACTGAACAGTGCATCCTTTATTTAAAAGAATTGCTTGCCGCCCGATTGAACAAACCTGTGAAAGAGATTGACCCGGATATCGGCTACTATGAAATGGGGCTGGATTCTCCGGGGCTGTTGGACATGGTGAAGGAAATTGAACAAAAAATCGGAACGCAGCTACTGCCGACGCTGTTATTTGAATACACGACAATCGCGGAATTGGCGGGATATTTGTGCGAACATTACGGAGCCGGTTTCGGCCATGCTCAAAGCGGGCATTCAAGTGCTGAGCCTTTGCCCCGGGAAAAAAAGAGGACGACCCAAATCCGCGTGAAAAAGTCGGCGTCAGCCGGAACGCAGAATGGAGATATTGCGATCGTCGGGATGGCGGGACGGTACCCCGGCGCCAAAAATCTTCGTGAATTTTGGACAAATCTAAAAAATGGAGAAAACAGCGTAACGGAAGTGCCTCGTTCCCGCTGGGATACGAGGACATATGAGCATTTGCGATCGCCGTCCGGCAAGCCGATTTCCAAATGGGGCGGTTTTATAGACGATCCGGATTGTTTTGACGCAAAATTTTTCCGGATTTCTCCGCGGGAGGCAGAAGCTAAAGATCCGCAAGAACGATTGTTTTTAGAAACATGCTGGGAAACGATTGAGGATGCGGGCTACACCCCGGAAACAATCGTTCAGCCGAAAGGGCCGAATAAGAGAATGAACGTCGGTGTGTTTGCCGGGGTGATGCATATGGATTATTCTCTCGCCGGCGCTGAAGCTGCGGCCAAAGGGCTGGTCTTTCCTTATCCCTTGAACTATGCGCCGATCGCAAACCGTGTTTCATATTTTTGCAATTTTCACGGGCCGAGCATGGCGGTTGACACGGTGTGTTCGTCATCTCTGACGGCCGTCCATATGGCGGCGGAAAGTCTGAGACGCGGTGAATGTGAAGCAGCTCTTGCCGGAGGCGTCAATTTATCATTGCACCCGACAAAATATATCACATACGGCTTGATGGATATGCATTCGAGTGACGGACTGTGCCGCACGTTCGGCGAAGGAGGCACAGGCTATGTCTCAGCTGACGGCATCGGAGCCGTGCTGCTGAAGCCGCTTCACAAGGCCGAAGAAGATAAAGATCATATTTATGCGGTGATAAAAGGCAGCGCCGTCAATCACGTGGGGACAGTCAGCGGGATTACCGTGCCGAGCCCCGTGGCGCAGGGGGATATGATAGCTGAATGTCTTGAAAAGACGGGGATCGATCCCCGGACGATTTCTTATGTGGAAGCGCACGGAACCGGAACTTCTTTAGGAGATCCGATTGAAATACAAGGTCTTGTTAAAGCTTACCGCACGTTTACGGAGGATCGGCAATTTTGTGCGATCGGTTCCGTTAAATCGAATATCGGACATGCGGAATCAGCCGCCGGGATCAGCGGGCTTCATAAAACGGTTTTGCAGCTGTTTCACAAAACGCTTGTCCCTTCTTTACACTCAGAGACGATTAATCCGTATCTCCGTTTAGAGGACTCGCCATTTTACGTGCAGCAAAAAACCGAGCCATGGAAAAGGCCGGCGTATACAGAGAACGGCCGTGAACATGCCTGTCCGAGACGCGCGGGCATCAGTTCATTCGGGGCGACGGGTTCAAACGTTCATCTCATTTTAGAAGAGTACAGGCCCAAAAGCCCCGCTATTACGGAGAACCAAGAGCGACCGTATATCGTGCCTCTGTCAGCGAAAAATCCGGAGCGGCTGAAGGAATACGCTGCCCGCCTGCTGATGTTTCTCAAAGATAAAGCGCCTGAAGGAAGCGGGCCGCTTCCTGACAAAATAGATACAATGCAAAATCAGCTGGAAAATGCGTTGCGCAGTGTTCTGGCGGATGTTCTGCATGTAGAGGCCGGCTCGGTAGATGATGAACAGGATTGGAAGGAATTCGGCTTGGATGTCATGCAGCTGACACAGTTTGCTGAGCTGATGACGGATCAATACGGGCTGGCAATAGACATGACTGATCTCATACAGCATACTTCCGTCCGGACTTTAGCAGAATGTCTTACAAACGATGAGAAACATAAGGATATTCTTTCCGGTCTTTTCGGCCAGTCCGGTTTAGATAAGCAGCCTGTTGAACCTTTTTCCCTGCGGTCACTGGCGTATACGCTGCAAACGGGACGGCTGGCAATGGAAGAACGGCTTGTTTTTTTAGTGAACGATCAAGCGGACCTGATCAGGAAATTAACCGAATTTACAGAACGAAAACGGCAGATTGACGGCTGCTTTCAAGGGCGGTCTGATAGCGGAACGGAAATCAGGGGTTTCCTGAACGATGATCAGGATACGGAGGAGCTGATCCGAAAATGGATGGACAGCGGCACTTACAAAAAACTTGCGGAGCTGTGGTCAAAAGGATTTGAGATAGATTGGACGCGGCTGTATCAGGAGGAGAAACCGCGCAGGATGAGTCTGCCGACGTATCCGTTTGCAAAGGAACGATATTGGATACCGGAGCCCGATCATACCGTCACTTCCGTAAATACAGAAAGCAGGCTTCACCCGCTGCTTCACCGCAATACATCAGATTTGTTAGAACAAAAATTCAGTACGATACTGAACGGAGATGAATTCTTCTTAGCTGATCATATCGTCCGAAACAAGCGTGTTCTCCCCGGGGCGGCTTATCTTGAAATGGCGAGAGCCGCGGCTGAACTGGCTGCCGCGCCGTTAGCCGCTGAATACACGGCTAAAACCGGCATTTCGCTGCGGTATATCAGCTGGATACGCCAGGCCGTTCACAAAAAAGAGCCGCTGCGTATGACGACAGGGCTTTCCTTGGAGGATAACGGCAATGTTTCATTTCAAGTGTACAGCAATGAAAACGATTCAGACATTTATTGTGAAGGCAGTGCTGTGATTGAGCCGCTGTCTGAGGCGCCGGTTTTGCATATTGAACAGCTGAAAGCGCGATGCCGCAAAAAAGTGCTGTCAAAAGAAGACTGCTATGCGGCGTTTGCAAAGGCGGAAATTGTATACGGACCTTCACATCAAGGAATTGATCACATTTATTGCGGGGAAAAAGAAGCCTTGGCTAAATTGGTGCTCCCTGCTTCCGTTTCTGATGAGGCCGAACAGTTTGTGCTCCATCCGAGTCTGATAGATTCTGCTTTTCAGGCGGCCATCGGCGTTATGAATAAAGATAAAGCGGGTTATCCGGAGCAGCCGTTAATGCCTTTTGAATTGCATGAACTGACCGTTTTTCATCCGTGCAGTCCAAACATGTGGGCGGCCGTATTTGTGACGCATGAAACACCGGCCGTGCGAAGAATGGACATTGATATATGTGATGAACGCGGCAATGTGTGTGTAAGGATAAAAGGATTTTCTGCCCGGATGGCCGAAAGTGCGCCGGCCGTAACCGATAATAAGCAATACGATCTGCCGGGTAACCTTACCGGAGCCGTCAAACTGATGCAGGTATGGGACGCGGAACCGATAGACAACCAAACCGGCTTCCCCATTTCTGAAGCAAAAGCTGTCATCATAGGCGGTACAGATGGGCAGGCGGACGCGGTTTTACGATTGTTTCCTAAAGCTGTGCGATTTGATATCGGCCAAAGTGCTTCCGTTGAAGTGATATCTGATCGGCTCCGCCGTCTCGGTGAGATTCAGCATATGATCTGGTTTGCCCCTCAGCCGGCTGATTCTGACAGCCATGATCAAAAAAGCGGGGTGCTGCAAATTTTCAGAGCGGCCAAAGCTCTTATCGGTCTCGGATATGGAAAAGAGCAGCTCGGGATGACGGTGATTACGCACCAAGCACAGCCTATCACCCAATATGATGAGGTGCGTCCCGCTCATTCCAGTGTGCACGGTTTCGTCGGGTCTCTCGCTAAAGAGCATCCGAGCTGGCACATCCGTCTGGCCGATCTTGAAGACGGGGGGGGTTTCCCCGCAGAAGACATATTCAGCCTGCCCCGCGACCGTACGGGTAAAGCATGGGTGCGCAGACATCAGGAATGGTACAGGCCTCAATTGCTTCCGGTCCAAAGCGGGCCGTCTGAAAGTGTTCCTTACCGCTATGGAGGCGTATATGTCATCATCGGCGGTGCGGGAGGCATCGGCGAGGTTTGGACAGATTATATAGTGACGACGTATAAAGCCCGAGTCGTCTGGATCGGGAGGCGGCCGCTGGACAGCCGGATACGCCAAAAAATAGACCGGTACCGGCCATCAGGCCCGGCTCCCGAATATATAGCCGCAGATGCTTCTGATCTTCCATCGCTTCAGCGCGCCTATGAACAGATTAAAAACACATACGGCACCATCAGCGGTGTCGTTCATTCAGCGATGGTATTTGCGAATGAAAGCGTAAAAGATATGGAAGAATCACAGTTTCACGCCGGCCTTGCGGCGAAAGTGGATATCTCCGTCAACATTGCCGAAGTATTTGCGAAAGAGTCTTTGGACTTTATTCTCTTTTTCTCTTCGGTTATTTCGTATATTAAGAATCCGAATCAAAGTCATTATGCGGCGGGGTGCGCATTTAAAGACGCATTTGCCCATGAGCTTTCCGGACGGCTGTCATGCCCGGTCAAAGTGATGAACTGGGGTTATTGGGAGCGGGCTGACAATCACATTTCTGAAGAGTTTGACAGACTGAGTGCAATCGGTCTCGGGCTGATCAGCCGGGCGGAAGGGATGCAGGCGCTGGAAACTCTGCTGACGCAGCCGATCTCCCGCATGGGGCTGATGAAGCTGACCAAGCCGATTCCGATCGAGGGAATGAGCCCTCATGAATTTGTGACTATCTGATTGCCTGTCAAAATGACGGAGCAAATTTAATTTTCTTAGGAGGATAAGGTTTTGGGTAAGGGAGACAAACAAAAAGACCGTACACAGTTATCCTTAAGAACAGAAATAAGCAATCAAATGAAAGAATTGAATCGGCTTTTGCTGCAAGTATTGCGGGTGACGCTGCGTTCAATGGGTCTGACCGGCGAAGCGCCGGCGGCTTCCTGTCTGCCTTTATATGAGCGCTGGCTGGAAGAAAGCAACCGTCTTTTAGACAGCGATTTTAAAAGCGGTGAAACGTCCGCGGTTTGGGAAGAGTGGCATAAGAAGAAAAACGAATGGCTGAAAGATCCGGATATGAAAGCGCAGGCTCTGCTGGCGGATACCGTCATTCAAGCTTTGCCTGACATTTTAACAGGCAAAATAAAAGCCACGGACGTGATGTTTCCCGATTCTTCAATGGAGCTTGTTGAAGGAATCTATAAGCATAACATTCTCGCTGATTATTACAACGATGTGCTGGCAAATGAAGCGTGTATTTATGTGGAAAATGTAATTAAAAACAATCCTGAGGCAAACATCCGTCTGCTGGAGATCGGAGCGGGCACCGGCGGAACGAGCAGCACACTCTTTAAAAAGCTCCGCCCCTATCAAAACCATATTCAGGAATACTGTTATACCGACTTGTCAAAAGCTTTTTTAATGCATGCCGAAAAGGAATACGGCGCGGACAATCCGTATTTGACGTATCAGCTGTTTAATGTGGAGCAGCCTGCGGCGGGCCAGGGATTCCATCTGAGAACCTACGATATCGCTATCGCCGCAAACGTGCTGCATGCCACCAAAAATATCCGGAAAACCTTACGGACAGCAAAAGCCGTATTGAAAAAGGACGGTTTGCTGCTCGTTAATGAACTGGGCGGGCATACGCCGTTTACACATGTTACATTCGGCTTATTAGAGGGCTGGTGGCTGTACGAAGACGAGGCGCTGCGGATTCCGGGGTGCCCCGGTCTTTATCCGGAAACATGGAAATCCGTTTTAATGGCTGAAGGCTTTCATTCCGTTCAATTTCCGGCTGAAAACGAACGTCTGCACACCCAGCAGATTATCACGGCGAAAAGCAACGGAGTCATCAGGCAGAGCAGGGAAGCTTACACCGCGCAAAAGCGCCAATCAAACGTACCGCAAACATCCTCTGATCGTCAGCTCCCCATCAAACAAGCGGGAGAGGGGCTTTCGGAAAAGACAGCGGCTTTTCTGATAAAGGCTGCGGCAAACGTATTAAAAATGCCGGCAGAAGAGATAAATCCGCTGGCTCCTCTGGATGAATACGGCATTGACTCTATTCTGATCGTTCAGCTGACGAATGAGCTGCGGGATCTCGTCCCTGATATCAGCAGCACGCTGTTTTTTGAATACCGGACGATAGAAGAGCTTGCCGCATACTTGGCTGAAACGAAGGAGCGCGAACTGCATGCGCGATTTTCTGAAGAAGTCCGTCATATTGAAGCGGTATCATCCGGCTCTTTGCTTGAAAAAAGCACAGAGTATCTGAAACAGATCGTCAGCGCCATCTTAAAGATGCCGATTGAGGACGTTCAAGCCCATACGCCCCTTGAAGAATACGGAATCGATTCCATCTTAATCGTACAGCTGACTAACCGCGTGCGGGAAGACATACCTGATATCAGCAGCACTTTGTTCTTCGAGTATCCGACAATCGGCGGATTAGCGGAATATCTCGTCAGCTCAAGACAGGATGATATGGCTGGGATTTTCAAGACAAATAAAGAAGCCGAAAAAGCGCCGCACACATTACAGAAAAAGCAAAGCCGCAAAAAAAGCGCCGGATTGGCGAAGCGCCAAGCGGCATCTTTTTCTGAAAAAGCGCCGCCCGCTTCCGAACCGCCGTCAAAACACCTTGAAGTGGCCATTGTCGGTCTTGCCGGACGGTATCCCGGAGCTGAAAATGTTAATGAGTTCTGGGAACGGTTAAAGACCGGTGAACACGGAATCACCGAAATTCCGAAAGACCGCTGGGATTGGCAGGACTACTATGATGAGACAAAAGGTAAGGAAGGCCGGATGTATACAAAGTGGGGCGGATTTTTAACAGATATTGATAAATTTGATCCGCTGTTTTTTAAAATCTCCCCGAAAGAAGCGGAGCGCATGGACCCGCAGGAGAGACTGTTTCTGGAAACCGCTTATGCGGCCCTTGAGGATGCCGGATATACCCCTGATTCACTATGCGCCGGTAAAAAGGTTGGTGTCTTTGCGGGTGTCATGAACGGCAACTATCCGACAGGAGCCCACTACCACTTTATCCCGAACCGCGTATCCTATGTGTTTGATTTTCACGGTCCGAGCATCGCGGTCGATACCGCATGCTCCTCATCCTTAACCGCCATTCATCTCGCCGCAGAAAGCATCAGAACAGGTGCATCTGAATGCGCGATTGCCGGCGGCGTAAACCTGATTACAGATCCGGTTCATTATATCGGACTTTCTTCTATGAGAATGCTGTCACCGTCAAACGCGTGCAAAGCGTTCGGTGATAAGGCTGACGGGTTTGTTGACGGAGAGGGCGTCGGCTGTATCGTGTTAAAGCCGTTGAAGAAGGCTGTTGAAGATCATGATCATATATACGGTGTCATTAAAGGAAGCGCTCTGAACGCCGGCGGCAAAACGAACGGGTTCACCGTTCCGAATCCGAATGCACAAGGAGAAGTGATCGCAGAGGCGATGGAGCGGGCAGGTATTGACCCGAGAGCAATCAGCTATCTGGAAGCCCACGGCACCGGCACTTCCTTGGGAGATCCGATTGAAATCGCAGGGTTAACCAAGGCTTTCCGACGCTATACGGATGCAAAGCAATTTTGTTCCATCGGTTCTGTTAAATCCAATATCGGACACCTGGAAAGTGCGGCGGGCATTGCTGCGGTCACCAAAATTCTTCTTCAGATGAAACACGGATATCTGGTGCCGTCGCTGCATTCAAAGCAGCTGAACCCGGAAATTAATTTTGAAACTTCTCCTTTTATCGTGCAGCAGGAAACGGCGGAATGGAGACGGCCGGTCATAGAATCTGAAGGAGTAACACGGGAATATCCGAGAATCGCGGGTACATCTTCTTTCGGAGCGGGCGGTGCAAATGCCCACTTGCTGATAGAAGAGTATGAACCGGCTGAAATGACTTCGGCAGACTCCGGCCGTCCGGCACTTTTTGTTTTATCGGCAAAAGATAAAGACCGCTTGCGCGAGCGGGCTCTGTTGCTGTCGGATGCCGCCGGAAACGGAACAATTACAGATGCGAACCTGCTTGACGCGGCATTTACCCTTCAAGTCGGCAGGGTCCCGATGGAAGAACGGCTGGCGATGGGAGCGGACTCTGTTTCTGAATTGGAACAGAAGCTGACTGCTTTTCTGAATAATGCTGGTTCCGTAAGCGGGGTGTTTACAGGCCGGAGTGATAGTGCTGTCACGGAGACGGAAGGCACAGTCAGTGATTGGATGGAAAAACATCAATTTGACAGTCTTTTGAATGCCTGGGTTCACGGGACGCCCGTCGATTGGGCATCTTTATATAAAGGGGCGCTGCCGCATCGTATCAGTCTGCCGTCTTATCCATTTGCAAAAGAAAGCTACTGGATGAAGCGGGCAGAACCAAAAACAGGAACAACTGAATATGTGCATCCTTTCCTGCATGAAAATACGTCAACCTTGGCGGAACAAAGCTATCATACTTCTTTTACAGGCCGGGAACACGTTTTCCAGAATGTGAGAGGGGAGCGGGTTCTGTCGGCAGCCGTTTATTTAGAAATGGCGCTTGCGGCTTATCATCATGCGGCAGACAGCTCTGAAGAAAAAGAGATATGGATCCGAACAGCGGCATGGACTGACCCGATTACCAGCGGACATCACGGTGCGGGCGTCAATCTCTCCCTTCTGTCTGAAGACGAGGAAGGCATCCATTATGAAATATACAGTGACGAAGAGAAGCTGCATCATTATGGAATCATCGGGCAAGGGAACATACAGCCATCCCACGTGCTTGATATTGCCTCCTTACAAAAAGACTGCCGCTTGCTGTCATTCGATTATGAAACACCAGGCACGTCAGGTGTAACGATCAGTAAGGAGTTCCGCACCGTTGAAAAGCTTTATGCGGGAGAAAATGCGGTTTGGGCGAAGCTTGCTCTTATAGATGAAAGCGGCTGTAATCCGGGATATCATCTGCCGCCGGAATTTCTGGACGCAGCTTTTCATGTCCTGGCAAAAACGGAGCCGTCAGTCCATATCGTGCCTGAAACGGTTGAAGAACTGCGCGTCATGCGTCCGTGCTCATCCGGCATGTGGATGTACATTAATAAAAAGAATCAAACCGGCTGTGACATTCAATTTTGTGACGAAACCGGCACTGTCTGCGCAGAAATCAAAGGGATAAGAATGAGACACCCGTCTCAGCAGGATCACGGGCAAGAGGAACAATCCGAGATGATGATATTTGAAGAAATATGGACGCAGCAGCCTCTGAAGAAATCCATTCATGAAGAGCTGAAAACGGTCATCTGTTTTCTTACGGGAGAAGCTGCCAGAAAGCATGCTTATCAGTCTTTACAATCCCTTTATCCGGGAGCCGGCGTGTTTTTTATTTCACAGGGTGAGGAAACTCAAAAGCTTTCAAACACGCATTATCAAATTAAAATCACTGACGGACAAGCATATCAAGAAACGTTTCGGCATATTGAAACGGCTGCAGGCAAAGCGGATGCCGTTTTATATGGATGGCCGCTTGAAGATGCAAAGGCCGTGAAAGACTATTCCATTCTGTATCATGTGATCCGCGCAGCTGCTTCTTTGCGTTCTAAACCGAGGCGAATCCTTCTTTCCGCTCAGTGCGGGACCGATACCGATATCAGTTACGCCGAGTCATGGATCGGGCTGGAACGGTCGCTGAAACTGATCTTGCCGGAGACGGATACGGCCGCGGTTTATTTTGAACAAAAAGGACCGTTAGAAAAACTGATCCATAACGTATGTGAAGAACTTCACAGCGAGTCGTTCCGCAGTGTCATGTACAGTGGGGAAATTCGTCACGTCATGGAAATGAAGCAGACGGATATTGCCCCTGTTGAGAAGCGTGTGATAAAAAGCGGAAAAACGTACTTGATTACCGGCGGATGCGGGGGTTTAGGCTTGTTATTTGCCGGATATTTCGCTGAAAAAGGACCGGTTACGCTCATTTTGACGGGGAGATCAGCGGCAGACGGCCCGGTGCTGAACAAGATAAAGAGATTGGAAGAATCAGGCGCCAAGGTGTTTTACGTGCAGGCGGATGCCGCAGATCAAGCTCAGATGGAGAAAGGTTTGCAAGAAGCGAAAGAGAAAGGATGCGGGCCGATTCACGGTGTCATTCACGCTGCAGGTCTTCAAGGCACTGAAAGCATTCTGGAGAAAGATCTGCAAACCTTTCAGCAAGTCTTATCGCCAAAAGCGGACGGCACCGCGGTGTTAGATCAGGTTCTGTCACGGGAGCCGCTTGACTTCTTCTGTTGTTTCTCTTCTTCTTCAGCGATTTTAGGAGACTTCGGTTCTTGTGACTACGCAATGGGGAACCGCTTCCAAATGGCTTTTGTCCGTCACCGGGATAAACTTGTGAGCCTCGGACTCAGAAGCGGCAAGTCACTTGCAATCAATTGGCCGCTTTGGAAAGAAGGGGGGATGCATGTCGGCACGGCGGAAAGCACCGATATGTATTTAAAATCAAGCGGACAGCGTTATTTATACACAGAGGAAGGACTCGAAGCTTTTGAAACATTGTTGGTCCAGCCGTCCAGCCAGTATCTCGTCCTGGCCGGTTTTCCGTCGAGGGCCAAACGCTTCCTGCAGATAGATCAAGGCGAACGGCCGATTTCGGGTTCTGAAAACAGGAACATCCCGTTTTCAGGAAGGCGGAGTGAAATGAAAGGCTTCACGCTGGAAGAATGCGTAAGCTGGGATGTGAAAGAACTGGCGGCGGGGCTTTTGAAAATAGACAAGAACAGACTGACGGACGCTGACAATCTGGCTGATTTCGGCTTTGATTCTATCAGTTTGGCGGAATTCGCCTCTTCTTTGTCCGCTCACTACGGAATTGAAGTGACACCGGCCCTGTTTTTCGGTCATTCCACACTGGAGAAGGTCGTCTGCTATTTTCTGACGGAACACAAGTCCGTCATGGAGCATGTCTATGAAGAAAAGAAACCTGAGTCCGCAGATCAATCTGTCTTTGAAAAGGCAGGAACGGAAAAGCGAAAGAAGCAGAGGGGAAGAAATAAGCTGAATGCCGGAACCGAGGGCAGTCAGGCAGCTGATTCCATTGCCATTATCGGCATGAGCGGCCGATTTCCTCAGGCGCGCACGGCGGACGAGCTGTGGGACATTCTGTTTCAGGAAAAGGACGTTGTCGCACCGGTCGCAAAAAAAGGCTTCACAAGTTCAAAATGGAAACTCGGCGCTGTCCCGGGGGCGGACGAATTCGACCCTTTATTTTTTGAAATATCGCCGAGGGAAGCTGAAACGATGGATCCGAAGCAGCGGCTGCTTCTTCAGGAAGCGTGGAGGGCCCTTGAGGACGCCGGCTACGGCGCCAGTCACATCAGGCAGCAGACGATCGGTATGTTTGTGGGGGCGGAAGAAGGAGATTATCACCTTTTAACACGGGACAAAGGCAATGTCACGTCTCATCATAACGGTATTTTGGCGGCGCGGCTGGCTTATCACTTGAATTTATCCGGTCCTGTGATGGCGATAAATACAGCATGTTCTTCGGGGCTCGTTTCTGTCCATCAGGCGGTATTAAGCCTGCAGAATAAAGAGTGCACAACAGCTGTTGCGGCCGGGGTGAATATCATGAATACCCCGGACTTTTTTGAAACGATAGATAAAGCCGGAATGCTGTCGGAAAACGGGAAATGCTTCGCGTTTGATAAAAGGGCTGACGGCATGGTTCCGGGGGAAGCGGCCGCGGCGGTTGTTCTTAAGCCGCTGAGAGAGGCGGAAAAAGATGGTGATCCGATTTACGGGGTGATTCGGGCGAGCGGCATCAATTATGATGGGAAAACAAACGGAATTACCGCTCCGAGCGGCGTCGCGCAGACCCGGCTGCTTACTTCCGTTTATGACCGGGGGCGTATCAACCCTGAAGATATCGAATATATCGTCACACACGGTACAGGTACAAAACTCGGTGATCCGGTGGAAATTAACGCGCTTTATGACGCATTTTCTGCCTATACAAACGAAGAAGCTTTTTGCGCGCTCACATCAATTAAAACCAATATCGGCCACACGTTTGCCGCGTCAGGCATTGTCAGTTTGATCAGTCTTTTACAGGCGTTCTCCCGTGAAATGATTCCCGCCAGTCTGCATTGCAGCGGGGAAAACCGCTATATCAACTGGGAGAAGAGTCCTTTTTATGTGAATAAAACGGGTAAAGCGTGGCCTTCTCTGCCGGGTAAAAACCGAATGGGGGCAGTCAGCGCATTCGGGATGAGCGGAACAAATGCCCATATCGTTATGGAAAGCTATAAGCGCAGCGCTTCACCTCATCCGGATGCCCCTGCATATTTACTGACTTTGTCTGCAAAAACAAAGGAGGCCCTTCAGGAAAAAATCGAAGATATGATCACTTGGGCGGAAAATGGCGGACTGAAAGAAAATGATCTAGCCCAGCTCAGCTATACGTTGTTAAAAGGACGGCATCACTTTAACCATCGCGCCGCCATCGTAGTGCAAGATGCTGATGACGCAGTGTATGTATGGAAGCAGGCAAAGCTTAATGAACATCATCCTTATGTGTTTTCGGGAAAAGTACCGCAACACTTTGCAGGCCGTCAGCATATTCAGGAGCACATAATAGAAGTGCTCGGCAAGTGCAGCGCCTCATATTCTGACCATAGAAAATATCAGGAGCTGTTATGCGTGCTGGCAGATTTTTATTGTCAAGGTTATGAAATCGAAGGGGACTTGCTTTATGGCGGACCTTTGCCGCGAATCGGCAATCTGCCGGGTTACCCGTTTGCCAGGCAGACGTATTGGGCGTCCGATCGTCTTCAGAGAGAGCTTGAAAGCCGGAATTCAGCTGAACGCGAAAAGCTCCACCCGCTGCTCCATGCGAATACATCGACCTTTATCGCCCAGCGTTTTACTTCTGTTTTCTCAGGGCATGAACCGTTTTTTGCCGATCATATCGTCAATGGAAAACCGGTGCTTCCGGGCACGGCTGCTTTAGAAATGGCCCGGGCCGCCGTTACACTTGCCGCCGAAGACTTGCCCGGCGGGAAAACGGGTGTCCGGCTCAAACAGATC
>NZ_CP089436.1:4085125-4104818 GCF_021228595.1 Bacillus sp. FCW2
TTTAGAGCCTGCTTTTTTATTCCCTTTTTAACATTTCTCCAAGCCTTGCTTTCGTTTTCGGCCCGTAAATGCCGTCAGCAGGCAGTCCATACATGGACTGGAATCGTTTGACCGCGTTTGCTGTTTTCGAACCTTAATAGCCATCTATTCCGTTGTTCTTTGCCCCTTTGTCCGGATAATAATAGAGAGCCGCCAAAGCTGTCTGGATCTGTTTCACGGCCGTTCCCTTAGTTAAGGGGCTTGTCACTTTAAAAACGCCCGATGGCAGCGTGTAAGATGATTTTTTTCCTTTTGTTGGAGAGCTGGCCGAGTCCGTCAGCTTTAATACTTGGCCGACTTTGATAAAATTCGGGTCCTTGATACTGTTCAATCTCTGGATGGTGGCCATGTTTACGGCAGTTTTCTGTGCAATTACAGGGAGGACATCTCCCTTCTTGACGGTGTACGTCGCCACGCCAGTCTTTGTTCCTGTTTTTGCTGATAAGGGCTGTGCGATGCTAATGTGCGAACCACGTTTGTTATGAACTGTCCTGGCCCTCCAAAAGCTTTTTTATCAGCCATCGCTTGCTAGCTGCAGATTTTACGATTTTCTTTACCGTTTCCGCAGATTTTAATACGATATACTTTCGGTTACGGTTCCCGTCCTCTAAGCTTCCAAGCGGGTTCAAACTGCTGACCACTTCCTTACCATGGAAGGGGTCAGTAAAGAAATAATCATCAATAAGAAAGCCTAAAAAAATAAACAGGCATGCTGCCTGTTTATTTTTTTATAACCGCCGGCTTCTTAAAACAGCCGTTTTAAGCTTTTCTTGAGTGACGGCATTTCGATTTTTTGGTTTTCAAAGAAGTTTTTCAGCATGTATTTGCTGAAGCCCTTCGCTTGGCCGTAAGTGATTTTTCCCGGAAGCGGCGGCTCGTCGCCGATGACGGCGTCGATGACGACCGGCTCATTTGAGTTGAGCGCTTCATGAAAAGCGGGAGCCAATTCCTCGTGTTTCGTCACTTTGATGCCTTTTGCCCCGCAGCTTTCTGCAAAGGCGGCGTAATCCATATTTTGCAGCTGGGTGACGTAGTCAATGTTGCCTTTGACCCGCTGTTCATATTCAATCATGCCTAAATTTTCGTTGTTTAAAACGACAACCGTAATCGGCAGTTTGTATTTAACAGCCGTCGGCAGATCCTGCATCACCATTGAAAATCCGCCGTCTCCGCAAATGGCGATGGACTGCCGCTCAGGTTCAGCAAGGCTTGCGGCAATCGCTCCCGGAAGCCCGCATCCCATCGTGGCGAGCCAGCTTGAGACGATAAAGTCCTGCTTCTTCATCTTAAAATGGCGGGCCATCCACGCCGTAACCGTTCCGACATCCACTGACAGGACGGCGTTCTCTGCGGCCGCATCCTGAAGCCGGGCAATGACCTGCTGCGGCTTGAGCGGATGAGTCGCTTCGGTTTCATCCTTTTCGATTTCCTTCCACCAATGCTTCATGTGCTCGGTGCAGGCGTCCAAAAATCTTCTGTCTTCTTTATATTCAATGTATTCCGTCAGCTCTTTCAGCCCCAGAGCCGCATCACTGACGATTCCCGCATTGACGGGATAGCGCTTGCCGATTTTCGCCGGATCCGAATCAAGCTGAATGGCAGGCGTATCATCCGGGAGATAATCCCTGTATGGGAACGATGTGCCGAGCATGATCAGCAGATCGCATTCCTCCATTGCTTCGTAGGCGGGCTTTGTGCCGATTTGCCCGAGATTCCCGAGAAAGTGGGGATGGCTGTCAGGCACGACACCTTTTGCCGGAAGGGTAATCACAATCGGAGCGGCCGCTTTATCAGCGAATGCGAGCAGCTCCTCTTTTGCCGATTTTAACCCTTGGCCGGCGAGAATGACCGGTTTTTTTGCGTTGTTAATATATTGCGCGCATGTCACGAGATGTTCTTTTTTCGGCTCTATATCAGCTTTGAGGTATATCGGCGATGTGTAAACCGGCTCCCGTTTGATTTTTTGCGCGAATAAATCATCAGAAACGGTTAAAACGGCAACGCCTTTTTTGCTGTAAGCCGTGCGGATCGCCTGATTCAGAAGATCGGGCAGCGCTTCTGCCGTATGTACTTGCTGGTTGAACACCGCCACGTCCTCAAACATTTGCTCTAATTTGATTTCCTGAAAGCTGTCACGGCCGATTTCATCTGAGGCAACCTGTCCCGCAATCGCCAGCACCGGAACACCGTCCGCTTTGGCGTCGTATAAACCGTTCAGCAGATGAACGGCCCCCGGTCCTGCGATTGAAAGGCAGACACCGATCTGCCCGGTCAGTTTTGCCTCAGCCGCGGCAGCCAGGGCTGCGACTTCTTCGTGCCGGGTTTGGATGAATGTCAGGTTATTTCGTTCATGTCTCAGTTCTTCGATAAATTCATTAATGCTGTCTCCGGGAATGCCGTATATATGACCGACTCCCCATTGTTCAAGCAGCTCCGTCATTACGTGTCCTGCTGTTTTACTTGGCATACTGCATCCTCCTTTTACCTGTATTCATCCCCTTTTTCAAACGGGTTGAAACACGGGCTATACTCTCAGCTTTTTTCTCAGCAGATCAAGGATGGATAACAGATTCCGGTCTTTAAGGACTGCCTTATGATTTGCCGCCCCATTGAGTCCGTCTTTTATTTGCCGTTTTCTGTTCGGCACCATGAACAGCGGCAGCCGATTAGGACAAAACCAGCGTAAAGCGGCGGTTTCCGGCCCGTTCATCAGCGGTGTTCCTCCGGTAATGGCTCCGATGAAGACATGTTGTGTATCTTCAAATGCCGGCCTTTCATACTCACCGGCTTTTTGCAGGATGGTCACGTTATAACCGGTTTCTTCACAGGCCTCTCTGATGGCTGCGGATTCAGGTGTTTCACCTTCTTCAATCCTGCCCCCGGGCAAATCCCATAATGGAACGTCTTTTCGCTTTACGAGCAATATGTCCAGATTGTCATCTTGAATGATGACAAAAGCGCCTTGTGGCATGTCGTCCTCCTTTACAAAAAAGACCGCGGCATTTCAGCCTGCGGTCTTTGCCGTTACTTTTTAAAATGATACGGCAGGGTGGCGACGATTATGTCCTTCTTCCAAAACAGCCGGACTCGGAGCAAGAAGGCTGATTGGTTGTGAAGGATGGTCTGCCAGCGTTTTTTCGTAATGAATTGCGGAAACAGCACCATCACGGAGAACTGTTCTTTTTTCGCTTTTTGTTCGACCGTTTCCAAAAATTTATCAAACGGGTGAACCAGACTGCGGTATGAGGAATGCAGGGTGACGAGGCGGACGCCGTTATGAAGCTCTTCCCAGCGCTTTTCCACCTTTTTTTCGTTTTCTCTGTCAAAGGAAACATGAACCGCAATGACCTGATCCGATAATGATTTCGCATACTGAATCGATTTTTGGACGACGGTGGTGACACCGGCGACAGGCACGATGACGACGGTTCCCCTGATTTCCTCAGGCTGCTGATCAACGACCCGCAGCTGTTCGCCGACCGCGGTGTAGTGATTTTTAATGACGAAAAACAGCATGACGACAGCAGGCATGAATAACAGCACCGGCCAGACAAGATTGAACTTCGTCGCGAATAAAATACACAGCACCATAAATGAAATGGCGGCGCCGCATGAGTTGATCAGCATTTTTACCGCCCAGCCCTTCGGCTTCTGCCTGATCCACTTGATGCACATTCCCGTCTGCGACAGCGTAAACGGAATGAACACGCCGACGGCATAAAGCGGAATTAAATGTTCCGTGCGGCCGCCGAATAAAAGAATGAGCAAGATGGACGCGATACCGAGAAAGATGATTCCGTTTGAAAATCCTAATCGGTCGCCTCGTACCGTAAACATTCTCGGCATATACTGATCGCGCGCTAAATTAAACGCCAGCTGCGGAAAAGCGGAAAAGCCCGTATTCGCCGCAAGCACGAGAATCAAGGATGTAACGCCTTGAATGAAATAATACACCGTATGGCGGCCGAAAGTTTCCGCGGCGATTTGCGAAATAACGGTCTCGTCATGCTTCGGTCCCGTGCCGTATCCGTACGCCAGCACCGTAATCCCCGTAAATAAGATCGCCAGCAGAATCCCCATCATGGCCAAAGTGCGGGCCGCGTTTTTTGCCGGAGGATTTTTAAAGGCCGGGATCGCGTTTGAAATGGCTTCCACACCGGTCAGTGCCGAACAGCCGGATGAAAAGGCCTTCAGCAGCAAAAACAGCGTGATGCCCGCCACGGGTGTGCCGATCGGCGTGTGTTCGGCCGGATGAACCTGGCCCGTCATGAGCTTAAACAGTCCGACGACGATCAAAAGGACAAGCGCCGCCACAAACAGATAGACGGGATACGCCAAAATGGACGCCGACTCTGACAGTCCTCTCAAATTTAAAATCATAATCAGAATTACAAGCAAAACAGCAATGAGCAAATGATACGGGTGCAGGGCCGGAAATGCCGATGTAATGGCGTCAGTTCCGGCAGAAATGCTTACCGCCACCGTCAGAATATAATCAACAAGCAATGAGCCGCCCGCAATCAGACCCGGCTTCTCACCAAGGTTTTCTTTTGAAACCATATAAGCGCCCCCGCCTTGCGGATAAGCGTAAATAATCTGTCTGTAGGACAGAATCAAAGCAAGCAGCAAAGTGAGGACACCGGCTGCGATCGGAATGGAATACCAAAACGCGGCCGCGCTTACCGCAGCCAAAATGATCAGAATCTGTTCCGTTCCGTAAGCAACTGATGACAGCGCGTCTGAAGAAAGCATGGCGAGCGCCTTGAGTTTCGTGAGTTTCTGCTCTCCGGCTGCCTGTGATTTCAGCGGTTTCCCAATCAAAAATCTTTTGATTGAATGGTACATTTGTTGTTTTCCCCTTTTTTTCATTTTCCGTTTGATTTACAAACCCTTACTGCTATGATGTCTCCGAATAACGATTGCATGCCATATTTCAGCACAGCAAAAAGACACAGAGGCAAACGGATGCCCCTGCGCCATAATCGTGCACAGGTTTCATTCATCTCCTCTCATGAACGCTTACGAGGTTAGCTGTCGGATTCGGGCTGATGAGAGTTGGCCCTACCTGAAAAAGGATTCACCCCAAGCGGCATCACGCGCCGCAAATTGGTTCCCCCGCTCTGATTACAGATTAAGCGATATAGATTATAAAAGAGATCATACTCCCGTCCCGTTCAGTTGTAAAGGGGCTTTTATGCTGTTTCAAAAATAAAAAAATCACCGCCAAAAATGGAAATAAAAATACAAAAAAAGAGGCCTGTTAACAGCCTCTTTTTCCTTCATTACTCTTCGCTTTTTTCATGATCCGTTTTTCTTTTTTTCCTTCTTGCCGTCAGCCAGATCAGGCCGGCCGCAATGATCATAAGCGCCGCGAAAACAGCGATATACGTAACGTTCAGTGCTGCGGACCCGCTTTTCGTATCAGCCGCCGGACTGCTGTCATCGGACTTAATTTGCTGATGATTCGAAAACAGCTGCCGGCCGGCCGTTTCGTTAATGACGGTTGCGGCATCGCTTGTGCTGTCTAAAAAGCTGATCAGCTCTTTTGTGACAGACGCGCCGCTGCCTGATAACGGAGCAAAAACAGCGATGCTCCGGCCGGAGTCCCAAGGTGATTCCTGGGTAAACGCGACTTGTTTCGTTGTCTCATTCAGCATCTGAAACGAAGAAACATCGTACGCGCCGCTGCGGTCTGAGGGCACGAGAAGCTTAGAGGCGTTTGATTTCAAAAGCGGAATTTGCGGCAGGCCTCCGATAAACACAACATTCCGGCCTTTGGCATCCGCTTCCTTCATGTCTGATGCCGTCTTTACGGTAAAGCCGTTTCCGAATGAATCCGCCACCAGAGAAAGCTCTTTCAGTGTCTGCATGTTTACGTCATCCGGGATGACGATCACTGTTTTCTCTTTCCCGCCGCCCGCAAACGGGAGCGGCCATTGCCCGAAATCAGCTTTCTGCGCCGCATCGCTTACCGGATACGTCAGCGTGCTGCTTTTATCAATATAGACCCATTTGTTTTCGTCACGGTCGATACACGGATTGTTATGTTTCAAGCCTGATGTGACAAATTGCAGATCAATGTACCTGCTGCTTCGCAAAAGCTTCGGATCAATCGGGATTGAGACGTGGTAAAAGCCGTCTTTATCTTTATTGCCGAGATCATCAAGACGCACCGCATTCGGCTGTCCGTTGACCATGACGTTCAGCTCCGCTCTCTCGGCGTCATTTGCTGAATCCGCCTTCGTCCGGATCGATTCCGACGTTTTTAATGTAAGTGAAAGCTTGACCTTACCGTCTTTATCAACAGCGGCCGCCGCAGGGTAAAAGAAGTGCTCTGACGCCGTTTTGTTTGATCCGACCGTTACATTTCCCGCGCCGAAGTCCTCTAATGTCAGTTTATTGCCTGTCTTTTCCGCAGCGGGCTGAAGGCGGCCGATTGTCAAAGTATCTCCGCCCAGCTGAGCTGAATAAGCGCTGTCTGTGATGACGCGGATTTTATCCGCCAGCGTTTTGTCTGATTGCGCCGTGACAAACAGGACGGGCTGCCGTTTGTCCCCTGATGTCAGAACCCGTTCAGCGAGAAGAAGTTTGTTGTCTTCCGCTTTGATGTTCCCCTGTTCGAAAAGTTCTTTTATTTTCCCGTTCCAATGTTGATCAGCGCCGATGACAATTGACGGATTGCTGATTTTGCCGGCGTCGGATTCTTTTACATAGGATACCTTCAGCCTGCTGTCTGCCGTTTTCAGAAATGCTTCTGTTTTGACTGCGGCTTCAGCTTCCGCCGAGGTCGGTTTGTCAGGAAGAATAATATCGGTTTCTTCACCCGTATTGCCTGATTGGGCAAACGGATACGGGAAATGGCCGAGATCCGCTCCCTTTGACTTGCTTGCTTCTGAAAGCACAAGGCGGCTGTCCGGATAAATTTTTATCCAGTTGCCTGACGTATCCTGCCTGACGCAGACGCCCTCTTTTAATACGCCGTAAAATCGTAATGATACATTGTGATAGCCTTGGGCGGATTGGCTTTTGCTGAGATTGAGCTTCACCGTTTTCCTCTTGGAACTGCCGTCAAGCTTTATGGATTTGACGGGTTCATCATCAATGGCGATGGTTAAAGAAGACGGGGCAATTAATAAGTTTGACGCCTCGTAATCAATCAGAAGCGACTGATCGGCATTCGAAGCTCCCGCAGGAATCTGATAGGTCAGCTCTGCGCTGTCTTTCGCCCCGTACAGTGTCATCAGATCGCCAGTCAGCGCCTGCTGCTCTTTTGCGCCGGCGCTTGTTCCGAGGGCGGAACCGTCCGTTTTCAGTTCCCGGGCCGCGGCCGCCTGCCCGTTATACATCAATAGCAAAAGGCCGGTTATCAATATGATCGCTTTTTTCAAAAAGGTCACCCGCTTTTATTTTGATTGTATCGCTCCGTTTTGTACCACTTGACTTCCTGCTTGAACAAGCGGTGCTTGATCTCTGTGAATAATGACCAGATGACGAGCACGATCCAAGCCTGAGAGTATGTAAAGTACATCAGAAATACGATAAAGAAGTTTTGTTTGTTCATTTCTGTTTTTTCAATGCTTAAAGTAATCATGACCTCAGTCATAAACAGGAAAAAGGCCAGTATCCACAAAATCATCGCCAAAAACCCGACTGCCAGATGCAGGTCGTAAAAAAGATTGATGATAAAAATCGTGTTTGACATGATCACACCGAAGAAAAACAAAAAATACGTAAAAAAGAAATAAAACAGATCGAAGATGATCCGCTTGCGTTTCAGCTTGAAAAATTGGGATAAAAACTTGAGAACGACGTATTGGTTGCCGCGCGCCCATCTTGTCCGCTGACGCCACCAGACCTTCCATGTCTCAGGCTCCTGCTCCCATGTCACGGCCGCCGGGAAAAAGCGGATATGGTAGCCGAGATTATACACGCGGATGGTCAGCTCGGTATCCTCCGCCAGCGCCTTATCATCCCAGCCGCCGAGCTGTTCGATAATGCTCCGCCTGATCGCGAAGTTCGTCCCCGGGATGGTGGCGATTTTGAACCATTTCCATCTGCCGCCCTGCGCCATCCACTGAAAGCAGATGGTTTCAATATTGATAAACTTTGTCAGGATCGTTTTGGCCGCGTTGATGACACGGAATTTCCCGACAACCGCTCCCGCTTTCTCATCATTCATCAGACCGAGAACCAGGTAGTACACCGCCATTTTTTCCGGCGTATTGTCCGCATCATACACGCAGATCACGTCTCCGTTCGATTCCGCGAACCCTGAGTTCAGCGCCGAAGATTTTCCTTTTCCGGCGTTCGGAGGCTTTGTGATGACCATTTTAATGAAGTCATACTGACGGGAAAATTCATTGACGATGTCTCCCGTCCGGTCGGAGGAATTATCGTTAACGACGATGATCTCAAGCCTGTCTTTCGGATAATACAGGTTCACCATCGCCTTCAGCGTCTGCCTGATGACGACCTCCTCGTTATGCGCGGGAATGAGCACGCTGACCTTCGGGAGCTCCCCCATCTTTGCGCGCCATTTCGGAATGTTCCGTTCGAAGGTCATATAATGCCTGAATCCGCCCTGCATCAGAAACATGTGATAGAGAAGCATCACCCATATTAAACTTAATGAGATAAAAAACAGAATGTTACTCAAGGCTCCTTCTCTCCTTAAAGATTCGTTTTTTTAATGTGGCGCGCAAATAAAGAACGTAGCAGGCGAACATGATGATAAACAATAACACCACGCCGGAGAGAATCCAAAGCGCTTTTTCCAGAGGCGTCTGCTGATGGTGATTGAAAAAGGCCGTTATCGGATGAATCTTGTTTTCCACATGAATGGTTCCGTCTCCGTCCGTTTTGATCCTGACGCTGTCCGACGTTACCGTTTGCTTCGTTTTCTTCAGATCGAGCCACTCGCCGCCGGGAATCCGCTCCATCTGATTGACGAGCTCGGGGAGGTATTTCATGCCGAGATACGGATGGTAGAAACCGCCCGCCGTTCCGCCGCCGAAATCAATCATCTGCGAAATATGATTCTCCATATCTCCGAGCGGATTTTCCTTTGAGTTATCGGCATAACCGATTGTTTCAGGGTACAGCGTCATCCCGTCCAGCATAGCCGGCTTTGAGACGAACGGAGGGGCGCCCGAGGTTTTCCACGTCGTGCCGCTGAGCTGCACTTGTCCGAAAATGCTGGAGAAATAAGAAGATGCGATTTTGTAGCCTTCTTCAGACATCGTATAGTGCGGCGCTTCGAATGACAGCGGGTAAAGGCCGAGCTCTGTCAGATCGTCAATCGCCTGCTCCAGCTTCGTTCTCGTGTAGATGTTTTCTTTTTCACGGAAAGGCTTCACATACGCCCGGTACGCTTCTTCATTCGGAAAATCCTGTTCCTTTTCAAGCTTGACCGGAGTATCATCCGCATTTTCTGACGTAATCGGCTGATCCGCTTTGGCATCCCAAAATTCAAAGCCTTCTCCCGTTTCGCTGTATCGGTATGCGTGCGTGTAGCCGTGAATAATGATGCTGCCGCCCATTTGCTGAAGTTTTTTCAGGACGCTGACCATTTTCGGCTTGTCCGCCAGGTATACTTTTTCTCCGTTTTCCGGATTGAGATAGACCGGAATGACCGCCAGAATAAACGGAATGTGTCTTTTATGCAGGTAAGATCCCGCTTCGTAAAGCAATGTTTCATCTGACATCGGACTGATGTCTTCAAGCCGCAAGTAAAGGAGGGTGCCGCCCTCTGATTCTCCGAAAGCGCTGCGCAGCGCTTTCGCCGTCAGAAACGAATCATTTAACAGGCTCGTCACACCGAAATAATAGTCAGAGCGCGCCGTTTTCCACATAAAAGGGCGGGTGCCGCCGTCACCGGACCGGTATGTATAAAGGGGCTTTCCTTTTACTCCCGATACGCCGAGCACGGACATTCCTTTTTCAAGCGGCATGTCTGTTTTTTCTTTCTTGCTGTAAATGCGGTATACCGTTTCTTTTTCTGTCAGGGACAAACCCGCAAATTGGCGGAACTGTCCGGCGTTATAGCCGATGCTGATAAGCTGCTGCGGCATGCTGCTGATCAGAGACACAAATGATGTGCTGAGCTTTTTTTTCGTGACGCCGTAATAGATGACTCGCCGATTCTTTTTGAGGTCCGCGGCTGTGATGTCTCCGTCGCTTTTCACGGTGACGGCTGATGAGAAATGGCCCGCGGTCAGATCAAGCATTTTGACCTCAGCGGTTTCTTTGCCGTCCGTGCTTGTATAAATAATGAGAATGCCGTCCTTTTTGTCTTTTGCTTCCGCCGTAAGGGGAACATAAACCGCCGAAATCATGAAGAGCGCCGAGAGTAAGAGACGTATCCATTTAGAGTTCATTCATCATCATCTCGTTTTCCAGTTCATTTAAAAATTGCTCGGCCGTTTGTAAATCCTTTCGGTACGCCAAGTAACATACACGGAAGGTGATGGAGACGTATTTACCGTTTTGCAGCCGGTACGTATCCAATTCCTTTTTCAGCTTCGCCAGAACGGCCGGCATGTTTTCTTCAGGCGTATGGGTCAGCACGATGCCGAACCGTTCGGCGGACGGCCTGAATTTTTTGTCTGTTTCCCGAACGCTTGACCGGATTTGGCGGCTGATAAATGCCAGCAGACGGTCGGTCTCTTTTTCTCCGTAGAGGGATTTGAATTCCTTGAAATAATGCATGTGCAGCAGCAAAAAGACGAAGGAATTGCCGTAGCGTTCCGCCCGCTTGATTTCCTCGGAAAGCTCCAGCTTCATCCGCAGATGGTTGTCAAAGCCGGTCACCCTGTCGACGGCGACAAAGCTCGTAATCTCTTCACGCAGCTGTTTCACTGAGCGCTCAAGCCCCTTCGCCAACTCGTGAATCCTTCCCGCTATGTAAGAAAAGAGCAGCAGCGCAATCCCCCAAATGACCAGCACCTGCAGACTTTCGGCACCGGCAGACGCCATAAAGCCCCCGGTCTGAAACCACAGGAGCAGGCTGCCGAGAACAAATAAGACGAGTAAGGTGATGACGAGCGCGTAGATTGCCCCGAACCATATGCCGGCTCCCGTGACAAGCAATGTGATGCAGGTTATCAGAAGCCCTGCGGATTGCTGAGACGCATAGTAAATAAAAAAAGACAGCAGCACCAGCATAACTGCTGTGTAGCTGCACAGTTTTTGTGATTCATTGAATGATATTTTCATTAAACAATTTCCTTTCAGCCAGAAGCGGCAGCAGGTTATCGAAAGAATGTGTATCGCCCCCGCTCATATAGCCGCCGTAATCAGGTTTCAGCGTGTCCAGTGTTTCAAATGAAGTCATTCTTTCATAAAGCGGCTTGATGACAGCCGGATCAGCTTTTTGTTCTGCTAAAAAAAGAACGGCCAGGGCGTAAACGGACGGTGATTCGTATTGAACCGCCGGCTCCTTCGTGTCTGCGATGTACCGTCCGTACAGCTGTCCGCGCGACTTCCATTCTTCTATGATCCATTTTGACAGCACGGCGGCTTTGTCATCGCCCCGCTTCAGATTCACGGCGGCGTACAGCTGGTCGATGACATTCACTTCGCTGTCATATTTGTATTCCTTTGTTTCAGTATTGAACGATTTCGGCAGAAAACCATTTTTCAGGGGCGCAAGATTGAGAACATCAAGGTTCCGGTTTTCCGTTTTCTCATCGATAATCCCCTTTTCTCTGAGCATCTGTAAGGCGCCGGGGTCGACATAGGACAACGTCACGGTCTTTGATGCGGCATTTGAAGCGGCATCATAATAATCCGTAAAATACCCGTCATTCGTATTGTATTTTTCCAGCGCCTTCCCGATCTGCACCGCTGTTTTCCCGTATTCACTGTTACCCCACAGGGTTCCGGCCTCATTCAGACAGTTCATGATTCTGAAATCATCAATTAAGGCATTGATGCCGCTCGCTTTATTCCCGTCAATCTTCCACGACACGAGCCCGTTTTTCGTCAGAAACGAATCGGTGAGAAGCTGATATTGCGCTTGAAACTGCCGTTCATCTTTCCTGTTCAGCAAAAATGCCATCCATAGTCCGAGAGACTCAGATAAATATTCCGGCTCACCGGATATGTTCGTCCGGATCATCCCCCGCCCGTTCATCAATTTATGATAAATAAAATGCTCTGCGGGCTGAAGCGGTTCGGCCGCCGCCTGTTTTTCAGTGCCGGCCTCCGCGCACCCCGCCGTCAGAACGATCGAAATCAAAAGGATCATCAGACGAAAAACGAATTGCTTCACAGTCTATCCTCCTATTTTACAAATCCTTTTTTAGACCCATATCTTATTTTTTCACAAAGTATTTTTACTATATAGGAAACGATAAAAGAATACTAGCATTTTTTCACATTGGGAAATTTTAAATGGGAGCACCGCCTGCTCACCTTTTCCCTCTTCACATGGATCGTATTCCCATTACAGTAAAAAACACAAAAAAAGGCAGCATTTCGTTACAAATGCTGCCTTTCTCTGATCTATTTATCCAGGCCGAGTTTTTTCAGCTGTTCTGCCAGCGCGTTGTTCATCGGCTCCTCTTTGTTTTGGCTTTTCATATAAGAGTTGATGTCCCGCTTGGATGCGCGTCCGGATTTATCTTTCGCCTTGCGCTTTTCAAAGACGGACAGTTTCTCCCGGTGGCCGCATACACATGCGAAGGTTTGGCCTTCACCCTGGCCGCGAAGCTCCATTTTCTTATGACAGTTCGGACAGCGGGCGTTTGTTTTTCTTGCCAGCGTTTTCCGGCTGCCGCACTCACGATCCTGACATACGAGCATCGTGCCGCGTTTGCCGTTGACTTTAAGCATCATTTTGCCGCAATCAGGGCAGGCGGTGCCTGAAATGTTGTCATGTCTGAAAGTTTGGCTGCTGTTTTTGATTTCCTTCACCGTTTTGCCCGCATATGTTTTCATGTCTTTAATGAACACGGCGGATTTCAGTTTGCCCGCTGCGATGGCGGAGAGCTTTTGCTCCCACTCAGCGGTTAAGGCCGGCGATTTTAAATCTTCCGGGACGAGCTGTAAGAGCTGCTTCCCTTTTGACGTGATGAAAATATCTTTTTCTTTTTTCTCGATTAAGAAACTGTTGAACAGTTTTTCAATGATATCAGCGCGGGTGGCGACTGTTCCGAGTCCGCCGGTTTCACCCAATGTTTTCACAAGGTTCTTCTCTTCTCCCTGCATAAAGGCGCTTGGGTTCTCCATTGCGGATAACAGCGTGCCTTCATTAAAGCGCGCCGGCGGTTTCGTCTGTCCGCTCGTTTCTTTCAATGATGAGACAGTGAGGCGCTGACCCTGCTGAAGATCCGGGAGCGTCTGGTCTTTGTCTTCCTCGTGATCGTCGTCATTCTCGTACATATCATACACGGCTTTCCAGCCAGGCGATTGAACCGTTTTCCCTTTTGCGGTAAATGTTTCGCCGCCGATATCGGCTGTAACCTTTGTTTCTTCGTATTCGAACGCCGGCATTAACACGGCGAGAAAACGTTTGGCAATCAGATCGTAAAGCTTTCGTTCTTTGTCGCTGAGGCTTGAAAGGATCAGCGGCTCCTCTGTCGGAATGATGGCATGGTGATCCGATACTTTCGCATCATTGACGAATCCTTTATGCGCTTTGACGCCCCGCTTCAGTATTTGATTGACGTACTGTGCGTACGGCCTAACTTCCATGCCGTTTAAACGGTCTTTTAAAGTCGGTACGATGTCTGCGGAAAGGAATCTGGAATCCGTCCGCGGGTAAGTGACAAGCTTATGCTGTTCATACAGCTTTTGAAGCACGGACAGCGTCTCTTTTGCGGAAAAACCGAAGCGCTTATGAGCGTCCCGCTGCAATTCCGTCAAGTCGTAAAGACCGGGTGCGAAGCTTTTCTTCGCCATTTTTTTCAATTCTGAGATGACTGCCGGCTTTCCTTGCAGATCTTTTGCCAAACGGCCGGTCACCGTCTGATCGAATGTTCTTGTCTGCTTTGTTTTTTTATCCTGCCATGTCAGCGTCATCTGATCAGCCGCCGCGCGGAGACCGTAATAAGGAACGGGTTTGAACGCCTGAATGTCCGCTTCACGCTTGGCGATCATCGCCAGTGTCGGAGTCTGGACGCGTCCGCATGACAGCTGCGCGTTAAATTTCGTGGTCAGGGCGCGGGTCGCGTTGATGCCGACGATCCAATCCGCTTCCGCTCTGGCAACCGCGGAATGATACAGGTTTTCGTACTCTTTGCCGCTGCGGAGCTTCTGGAATCCTTCTTTAATCGCCTTATCTGTCACAGAGGAAATCCACAGCCGCTTAATCGGTTTGCGGACGTTTGCCTTTTCGATAATCCAGCGGGCCACAAGCTCCCCTTCCCGTCCTGCGTCTGTAGCGATTACGATCTGGCTGACGTCTTTCCGGACAAGCTGAGCTTTGACCGCATTGAACTGTTTTCCTGTTTTTTTAATGACGACGAGCTTTAAAGGCTCCGGAATAATCGGCAGATCCTCAAGCCGCCATGATTGAAATTCTTTGCCGTATCCTTCAGGGTCAGCGAGCGTTACCAGATGCCCGAGCGCCCATGTGACGATGTAGCGGTCGCCTTCAAGATATCCGTTTCCTTTTTTATGACACTTCAGCACGCGGGCCAAGTCCCGGCCGACTGAAGGTTTTTCAGCTAATACAACTGTTTTTGACATGCTTTTCACTTCTCTTTCTTTCACAATCATCCTGTTATTATAACAGACTTCCTCACGCTCTCTCTAATCGAGGACGTTTTTTGTGTCAATTTCTGAGAAAATGACGTGGGTCACGGTTTGGGCATACGGAGAGGTGCGGTTAATGAAGTGTTCGATCGTTTCCAGGCTGTCCGCGTTCATCTTCAGCATATAACACGCCGCGCCGGCGACCCGAAAACAAAATTCAATGTTGGGAATGGATTGAATGTAGGTTTTGAATTGATCGTATTTTCCGTTTTTCACCGTCGCTTCGACAATGCAGGAAACGGGAAGTCCGATCTTTTTTTGATCAATGTCCAATGTATAGCGCTTAATAACGCCGAAGGATTCAAGCTGTCTGACACGCTCTGTGACGGACGGGGCTGACAATTTGATTTTTCTGCCAAGCTCCCGCATGGACAGGCGGCTGTCCCGCTGCAGCTCTTTAATGATGCTCAGATCAACATTATCTAGTTTCATGACTGTAGTCCTTCCTTACCCTTTTGGCTATATTATCAAGAGAAATCCGAAAAATGACAAGAACAACAGGCTGAAATCATGAAGGTTTTTTAGGAACAGACGCGAAATGGTCATATTAGGACTGCCCTTTGCTTATAGTATAGAGGAAAAAAGATGTCCGACAGGAGGGAGCTGTATGTTACACACGCCGATCGGCAGACTTCGCACGATGGGGTTTATTGAAGGAATGTCGCTTTTGGTGCTGCTGTTTATCGCGATGCCGCTGAAGTATTGGGCTCATCATCCGCTCGCCGTCACTATTGCCGGTTCCATTCACGGCGGTTTGTTTATCATTTATCTGGCGGTGCTGGCGTATGCGGCGTTTACTGTCAAATGGCATGTGAAATGGTCAGCCGCCGGTTTTATCGCGGCCTTTATTCCGTTCGGTAATTTTATTTATGATCGCGGCCTGAGACATTATCAATAAAAAAGCTCCTCTTCTGCAGAGGAGCTTTTTTCATGCGTTACATCCATTTCGTCACCCAGGCGATATAATAAGCGCCGGGGATGAATACGAGCTGGGCGAGAAGCGTGCCCGCGACCCTTGATGTGACCATCGTCAATGATGTCCATTTTAAGGAGACGTAGCTGCGCTTGCCCTTCGCCACATCGTCTGCCAGTACGGAAACTTTCGGATCAACAAACACAGCCAACAGCATAGTCGCAACTCCGTTGATTAAGCCTGATGCCATCACGGCCGTCGTGCTGTGCTCAGGCGCCAGAAGGCCGGCGTACAGAGCGGACAGAACACCGATCGTGTAAATAGACGTAATGACCATATTAATGACAAACAAGCGTTTCGGGATCATTCGGAATTGAAGCCCCTTTAAATAGGAGACTGACGGCAGTCTGATATAAGAACGCGCATGCTTCAGCCCGTTCAGTGAAAATCCTTTTTTAAATACCTGCATAACGGAGCCTCCTCCGTCCGCCAAGTGTATAATCGCCCTGGTGAATAACGCGACGAATGTCGGCAAAAGACAGATGCCGAGTATCGTTCCGACCGTGGAGCCGAATATTAAAAATCGAAACTGGGCGCCCACAAGAGACAGGGCGTTTGATCCGGCGGCATCAATCAGATGTCCGGTAAACGGCTGCTGAACCATGTTTGACATGCGCGACACGATGACCATGACATTAAATAATGACAGCGCGGACGCGATAAAACCGACTCTCGCGCCGGAAAGGCGTGTTGCATAGGCAAGCGTTTCAATCGAATGTATCAGCAGCAGAAAACAGAAGATAAACAGTACTTGTGAAGTAATAACGTGCAATGTATGATTCCTCCAAATCTTTTCTACTGATTAGACTCTGCAGACTGCGGCGAGGTTTCGGCCGGTTGCATAAAAAAACCGCCCGGATGCCCGGCGCGGTTTTGTCTTATTCTTTTCTTACGCAAATAAATAATATATGGTTGCCCGCCTTAGCCCGCGGGTGATTCGTATTAACAGTTCCGATAGAATCATTCTTCGAAAGTAAACACCATGGAAGTTCTTGAACACAAGACAACGAAAGCCCTACCTCTCAATCGTCACTGCGGCTCCGAAGCCGCGCCGGTGTGAATTGTAAAACAAAAAGTCTTTTTTCCATCTCTTCGTTAGGGGCGAATGTCAGAAGGAAAAGAATAAGCTCAGCTTTTTTTCAAGCTGTCCGTTGAAGCCTGAAGCTTCTATATCAAAACAGAAAAAAGAAGTTTACTTTCTTTTTTATTTGCATGTTGTCACTTAGCAATTAAGTATAACAGATTGCCCCTGAATGATCAAATGATTTATTAAAGTTCCAGCTCGGCCGGCGTTTTTTCACCCGCGTTCATGAGCTTGATCTGCTTCGGTTCAATTTCAAGAATCACCATGTTCGGATCGTCTTTTCCGTCAAACCAGCGTTCCAGTTTCGGATCCCACAGCTTTTCTTTTAAATCGGCTGAGTTGTTCAGTTTGGCGGTTCCGGCCACTTCCACATAAGCGTCACCGAATCCTTCGCAGTCATACCCTAACAGAATATGAACATTCGGATTGTTTTCAATTTCTTCCGCTTTATGAGTGTCTTTGCTCGTCGGCGTGTAAATCGTTAAGCCGTCATGGAAAAATGTCATGTAGCGTGAATGCGGTTTGCCTTGCTCTACCGTCGCAAGCGAACCGACTTTATGATGATCCAGTACTTCAAGCACTTTTTCTTTGATTTCATTTTGATTCATGAAGAATCACTCCTTTTTAACGTCTCCGCTGTTACTTTTCCACATTGGGGAGACATTTAAACCAAGAAATGTGCTCTTCTGCCGATCTTCGCTCCATTCCCGCTTCAGCATGCTGTAGGTCACCGTGTCATGATAGGCGCCCTGTACGAAAATGCCTTCTCTCGTCAGTCCTTCTTTCTGAAATCCGAGCCGCTCCGCCACCGCCCTGCTTTTCGTGTTTTTTTCAGCCGCGCTGATCATGATGCGGTTCAGGCCGAGATCCTGAAATGCATGGGTGATGACCGCCCGGCAGCTTGCGGTGATAATGCCGAATCCTTCATGCTCTCGATCCAGCCAGTAGCCGATCTCTGCTTTTTGATTGACTGGATCGGCATTATGGATGCTGATCATGCCGCAAAACCGGCCCTTCACAAAAATTCCGGCGTCAAACCCATTCTCTTCCGCGTATTTATAACGCCATTCAGGGATGATCACATCTCGGTACGTATCGATATCAGCCAGTTCTTCCGCCCAGCTGAGCCATTCGCTGAGATGGTTTTGATTTCGCTTCATAACAGAATACAATTCGTCCGTATCTTCTTTGGCAAGCAATCTGATCGTCAGATGTTCCCGGATTTGACAGGAAAACACGACCACACCTTCTTTCCTTTATTAGCCATTATACAGGTAAATTCATTTTTTTCCATACAAAAAAAGATGAGGCGTGCAGCCTCATCCTTAAATGCGCGGGTCGGTGAAAACATCGTGATCATCCGTGCTTGTCGATGACATTTCCGTAATGACCGCCCCTTCTTCTCCCGCTTGAAACCAATGCTTCGTATCCGGCGGAATGGTGTATTGTCCGCCCGGCTCAAGCACAATCTCATGCCAGACGGTGTAGTATTCCTTGTCTTCTTCCGGCGGGAGGACGCTTGGGTTCTCTGTCTTTTCACCTTCCACGTAGAGGTACACCTTCCCCCAGCGGCAGCGGAATGTCTCTTGTTTTCCCTTCTCGCCGCCGACCGGCGGATGGCGGTGTTCCGGACACGTCTGGCCCGGGAAGAGCACCAATTCTTTCGAACAGTAGCGGTCGGTATTCACGTAAATAAACAGCTGAAGCCCGGTTTCCTCAAGCTTGTCTAAGCCGTAATCCATGATTTGAATGTCTTCGACTTCATCATCAGTCAGAACGATTCCCGCTTTTTGATAGTATGCATTCACGTCATGTTTCGATATCGTCATGCTTCAGCCCCCTTATGTGGTCACAAATTTGCCGCCGTTGACATGCAGCGTCTGCCCGGTCATATAAGATGATTCATCTGAGGCCAAGAGCACATAGCAGCCGACATGTTCAACAGGCTGGCCTGCCCGGCCCATCGGCGTAGTCTGACCGAAGGAAGCGACTGTTTCTTCTGAGAATGTCGCCGGAATAAGCGGTGTCCAGATCGGCCCCGGCGCCACGGCGTTGACACGGATACCGTCGTTGACGAGTGCTTGCGCCATGGATCTCGTAAAACCGTTAATCGCGCCTTTCGTAGCCGTGTAGTCAATCAGCTGCGGATTGCCTGTGTAAGGATTAATGGATGTCGTATTGATGATCGCGCTGCCCGGCTTCATGTAATCAATCGCTTTTTTAGTCAAATAAAATTGTGAGTAAAAGTTTGTCTTAAAGGTTCTGTGAAGCTGCTCGCTTGTGATGTCTTTAATGCTTTCTTTCGGATGCTGTTCCGCGGCGTTATTCACGAGAATATCAAGACGCCCGAATTCTTCAACCGTTTTTTCAACGGCTTCATTACAAAAGTCTTCCTCACCGACATCGCCAGGGATTAACAGACATTTTACGCCTTCTTCTTCCACTCGTTTTTTTGTATCTTCCGCATCACCATGTTCATCAAAATAGACGATCGCGACATTTGCGCCTTCCTTCGCGTAAGCAACCGCTACGGCGCGTCCGATACCGCTGTCGCCCCCTGTGATAAGTGCGGTTTTCCCTTTTAATTTATCAGCGCCTTTATATTCTTTGTATTCGTAAACAGGCGCCGGATTCATTTCGCTTTCAATGCCCGGCTGGCGGTTTTGTGATTCCGCCGGGAATTCCTTCGGATAGTTTTCCATGTCAAGTTCCTCCTTCTTGTTCGATCTCATATTTCTTGTCTACCTCGGCTGTCTTTTGGATAAACATGAATGAGACAGTTCAAAACGTTTTCGGAGAAAAATGTTTCACATGGAACGCAAGAAAAAAACCCGGCTGGC
>NZ_CP089436.1:4104918-4121545 GCF_021228595.1 Bacillus sp. FCW2
TATGAGCTGCCTTTTTTGTTTATAAGTATTGCTTCAGGAAATTAGAAACGTAATACGGAAATTTGCGTTCCGTGACCTCTAAGAACCGGCGGATCATTACATAATCATCACTGACATGCTGTGTCAGCAGTTCATACCACCACTCCGTTTCATATCTCGCAATCATTCCGATATTGTAGAGAACCAAATAATGAATAATCATTTCCGGAAGATGCAGGAAGTGATCACGCTGAGAGGGAATGTAATATTGGTTTTTCTCCAAGTGAAACAATAAATTTGGCGAAGACCAAGGTTCTCTGTCTATCGGGTCAGCCTCAAAAACCAAGTGGTTATGGTCTTTCCTCAGAAAAGACCACTTCAAATGATGGCTGATATATTCAGCAAAGCGGGAATCAGACATATTGTAATGAATCACCGCATGCTCAGGCACTGAAATAAGGTCATCTTTCAGCTCTACTCGGGTCAGCCAATTCTTTTTCCCTTGGAAGAAAAAGACAGTATGCAATTCAGGTATGGCTGTCAGCAATTTCTTCATCGTATACCGTTCCTCCTCAAGACCAGCTATTCCGAATAAGTGCTTCATTACATGAATACATAAGCCATTGCGCTGCACCTTCACTTCATCATCCCTAAAGGAGTAATTTTGCTTTTTGCGTTTCCGGGCAGTCACGCCATGCGCGAGTACTGAGGCGTGGCTTGGATAGCTTGGATCTGTGGTCAGAAGGCAGGCTTTCAGCAATTGTGACATCCCGTAAAACAACAGAATAGGCTTAATTTCTAAAGGGGAAAGAGATGCCTGCTTATAAAAGGACTCGGCGTGTTTGATAAAGAATATGAAACGCTCACTGTTCTTAAACGCATATCGTTTTGGTTCTTCCATGCCGCTATCTGTATAGACTTTATTTAGAAATTTCTGGGAAGATTCTACGGAATAAAATAATGATAACTCTTTCCACTCATGATCTCTCATACGTATTTTTAAACCCTTTCCTTTATCTAAATATTTCAACTCTTTTTCGCTTCCTTGACATGCTGTTTTCTAGTTGATAATCTACATATAATATTTTGCCGAAAAGAGGGGGATTTACTAATGTGGGAAAGTAAATTTTCAAAAGAAGGCTTAACGTTCGATGATGTACTGCTCGTACCGGCTCAATCAGACGTACTTCCGCGTGATGTGGATTTATCTGTTGAACTGACAAAGACGTTAAAGCTTAATATTCCTGTCATCAGTGCGGGAATGGATACAGTAACAGAATCAGCTATGGCGATTGCGATGGCCAGACAGGGCGGCTTGGGCATTATCCATAAAAACATGTCCATCGAACAGCAGGCTGAACATGTTGACAAAGTCAAACGTTCTGAACGGGGCGTTATTACAAATCCCTTCTTTTTAACACCTGATCATCAAGTATTCGATGCGGAGCATTTGATGGGTAAATACAGAATTTCCGGTGTTCCGATCGTAGATAATAAAGACGATCAAAAGCTTGTCGGTATCATCACAAACCGTGATCTTCGCTTTATCTCTGATTATTCAATGAAAATCAGTGATGTCATGACAAAAGAAGAGCTGGTTACGGCTCCTGTGGGAACCACATTAGACGAAGCAGAAAAAATCTTACAGAAACATAAAATTGAAAAACTTCCGTTAGTGGATGACCAAAACAAATTAAAAGGTCTTATCACGATCAAAGATATTGAAAAGGTTATCGAATTCCCGAATTCATCTAAAGATGAACACGGACGCCTTATTGTCGGCGCTGCGGTAGGTGTGACAGGCGATACAATGACACGCGTCAGCAAGCTTGTTGAAGCGAATGTCGACGTTATCGTGGTTGATACGGCTCACGGACATTCCAGAGGCGTACTGAACACAGTTGCGAAAATCCGTGAAACATATCCTGAACTGAACATTATCGCGGGAAATGTTGCAACGGCTGAAGCGACAAAAGCTCTGATTGAAGCCGGAGCAAATATTGTAAAAGTGGGAATCGGACCTGGTTCTATCTGTACGACACGCGTCGTTGCAGGTGTAGGCGTACCGCAGATCACTGCCATTTATGATTGTGCCACTGAAGCGAGAAAACACGGCGCGACAATTATCGCAGACGGCGGTATTAAATTCTCAGGAGATATTACGAAAGCGTTGGCTTCAGGCGGACATGCCGTAATGCTCGGAAGCCTGCTTGCCGGTACTTCAGAAAGCCCGGGAGAGACTGAAATCTATCAAGGCAGAAGATTTAAAGTGTATCGCGGTATGGGTTCTGTCGCTGCCATGGAAAAAGGCAGTAAAGACCGATATTTCCAAGAAGAAAATAAGAAATTCGTCCCTGAAGGTATCGAAGGACGGACTCCATACAAAGGTCCTGTAGAAGAAACAGTGTATCAGCTTGTCGGCGGTCTTCGTTCAGGTATGGGATATTGCGGTTCAAAAGACTTGCGCGCTTTAAGAGAAGAGGCTCAATTCATCCGTATGACAGGTGCCGGTCTTCGCGAAAGTCATCCGCATGATGTCCAAATTACGAAAGAATCACCAAACTACACAATCTCATAATTGTTACAAATAAAAAACATTTGACAGGGTCGCTGACTCTGTCTATTTTTTTTATATCGAGTGTGATAAAATTTATACTGTTGTGTTTTGAATTTGAATATGTCCTTAACGGCTTAATTATAGATTTAAAATGAATGACGGAGGTCGTAAGATTGAACATCACGAAATGGAAACAGCTGTTGGTGTCATTAGTGGTACTGGCACTGGCCGCAACTTGCTTTGTTCCGATGTCTAAAGCGGAGGCAGCCGGCAATGACCCGATTGATGTCAACGCATCAGCTGCGATAATGATTGAGGCTTCATCGGGAAAAATTTTATACAGTAAAAATGCAGACAAAAGACTGCCGATTGCCAGCATGACAAAAATGATGACTGAATATCTGCTTCTGGAAGCCATTAAAGAAGGAAAAGTGAAATGGGATCAAACGTATACTCCTGATGATTATGTCTATGAAATTTCTCAAGACAACAGTTTATCAAACGTCCCCCTTCGAAAAGACGGCAAATACACGGTTAAAGAACTGTATCAGGCTATGGCGATTTACTCTGCCAACGGAGCCGCGATTGCAGTTGCCGAAATTCTTGCCGGAACTGAAACAAAATTTGTCGCTGAAATGAATGCGAAAGCCAAAGAATTAGGTATGACAAACTATGATTTTAAAAATGCCACAGGGCTTGTGAATGAAGACCTTCACGGCAAGCAGCCGCAAGGAGAAGGCGTTAAAGAAGAAAGTGAAGTTTCTGCTAAAGACATGGCGCTTCTTGCAGACCGCCTGATCACTGATTATCCGGAAGTTCTCAAAACAACAAGCATTGCTAAGACGAAATTCAGAGCCGGCACTGATGATGAAATGGACATGCCGAACTGGAACTTCATGTTAAAAGGTCTTGTTTCTGAATACCCTGGCGTTGACGGCTTAAAAACGGGTTCTACTGATTCTGCGGGATCTTGTTTTACAAGCACAGCACAGCGGAACGGAATGCGGGTCATCACCGTTGTATTAAACGCAAAAGGCAACCTGCATACCGGACGTTTTGATGAAACGAAAAAAATGCTCGATTACGCATTTAACAGCAATTTCTCAATGAAAGATCTTTACCCTGAAGGCTCTCAAGTAAAAGGGCACAAAACGATTGACGTTGAAAAAGGGAAAGACAAGCAAGTCGATATTGTTACTGACAAGGCGCTTTCTATTCCTGTGAAAAGCGGGGATGAAAAGAACTATAAAGCCGAAGTGACTTTAGATAAAAAAGAAATCACGGCTCCTGTGAAAAAGGGAACGAAAGTCGGAACGCTGACAGTTACATACAAAGGCAGTGACAAAGACTATGGCTTCCTCAAATCCAAAGAGTTCAGCGTGAATCTTGTAACGAAAAATGATGTAGATAAAGCAAACTGGTTTGTTCAGATGATGCGCGGCATCGGCGGATTCTTCTCCGGAATCTGGAACAGCGCCGTTGACACGGTAACAGGCTGGTTTTAAGAAATAAGAAAGAGCTCTGATGAAAGTTAGGGCTCTTTTGCTTAATATACTGAAAAAAACAAATTATTAGTAAAAAATGATATCTATCTTATTCATCTCGCTGTAAAATAAGAATACCCATATGAAATATTGTATTTCTGGGATACAATAAGAGATGGAAATTATCTAACTATACATTGACTAGGGGGACCAAATAATGGCTCAAACAGGTACTGATCGTGTAAAACGCGGCATGGCGGAAATGCAAAAAGGCGGCGTCATCATGGACGTTGTAAATGCTGAACAAGCGAAGATTGCGGAAGAGGCGGGAGCTGTTGCCGTAATGGCGTTAGAACGCGTTCCGGCTGATATTCGCGCTGCCGGCGGTGTTGCCCGTATGGCTGATCCGACAATCGTTGAAGAAGTAATGAATGCTGTATCCATTCCCGTAATGGCAAAAGCGCGTATCGGACATATCGTTGAAGCGCGTGTCCTTGAAGCAATGGGAGTAGATTACATCGATGAAAGTGAAGTTCTGACTCCGGCTGACGAAGAATTTCATTTAAATAAAAATGAATATACAGTCCCGTTCGTATGCGGCTGCCGTGATCTCGGCGAAGCAACGCGCCGTATCGCCGAAGGAGCTTCCATGCTTCGTACAAAAGGCGAACCGGGAACAGGAAACATTGTGGAAGCTGTCCGCCATATGAGAAAAGTAAACGCACAAGTGCGCAAAGTTGTTGCGATGAGCGATGATGAGCTGATGACTGAAGCTAAAAACCTCGGCGCTCCTTATGAACTGCTTCTTCAAATCAAACGTGACGGCAAACTGCCTGTAGTGAACTTTGCTGCCGGCGGAGTAGCGACGCCTGCTGACGCGGCATTGATGATGCAGCTTGGCGCTGACGGCGTATTTGTCGGTTCAGGTATTTTCAAATCAGACAACCCTGCTAAATTCGCCAAAGCAATTGTTGAAGCAACGACTCATTACACAGATTACAAACTGATCGCTGAGCTTTCTAAAGAATTAGGCACAGCAATGAAAGGAATCGAAATCTCAAATCTATTGCCGGAACAGCGTATGCAAGAACGCGGCTGGTAAAATCATAGGAGAGCTGGAAGCATGTTAACAATTGGTGTACTTGGACTTCAAGGAGCAGTAAGAGAACATATTCGTTCAATTGAAGCATGTGGTTCAAAAGGTGTCGTCATTAAGCGTCCTGAACAGCTGAATGACATCGACGGCTTAATCCTGCCGGGCGGGGAAAGCACGACGATGCGGCGTTTAATGGATACGTATCATTTTATGGAGCCGCTTCGCGAGTTTGCCGCCCAAGGCAAGCCGATGTTCGGCACATGCGCCGGTCTGATTATCTTAGCCAAAGAGATAGCGGGAACGGATAACGCTCATTTAGGGCTGTTGAACGTTGTCGTCGAGCGTAATTCCTTTGGCCGTCAGGTCGACAGCTTTGAAGCTGATCTGACGATTAAAGGCCTTGATGAGCCGTTTACGGGTGTATTTATTCGCGCGCCGCATATTTTAGAAGCCGGAGAAGATGTTGAAGTGCTTTGTGAGCATAACGGACGCATCGTGGCTGCAAAGCAGGGGAATTTCCTCGGCTGCTCGTTCCATCCTGAACTGACGGATGATCACCGGGTGACAGAGCTGTTTGTGAAGATGGCGGAAAAGCATAAGCAGGAAACAGCTGTATAAAACAGTTGAAAACCGCTGATACTTATAGTACATTATAAACACAAATAAAGATCGAAAAGCGTTGACAGGAAGCAGTAGGGAGCCTCTCTTTCAAAGAGAGCCGATGGGTGGTGCGAATCGGTGAAAGATGCTGTCCGAATCCGTCCTTGAGCGAAATGCTGAAAACAAGTAGGCATTTACGGGAAAACCGTTATGTGTTAAAGCGGGAAGCAAGTGTGAGCTTGTTTTCAATCAGGGTGGCAACGCGAGAGCTCTCGTCCCTTTTAGGGGATGAGGGCTCTTTTTTATTTTCGATAAAAACAGATAGGAGTTGTTAGGCATGATTGATACGAAGGTGCTGAGAGCCAATTTTCAAGAGGTAAAAGCGAAGCTCATTCCAAAAGGCGAAGACTTATCTGACTTTGACAAGTTTGAAGAGCTGGACGAAAAGAGAAGAGAGCTTATCGGTAAAGTAGAAGAACTGAAGGGAAAACGCAATGAAGTGTCTCAGCAGGTCGCCGTTTTGAAACGGGAGAAAAAAGACGCTGATCATATTATTAAAGAGATGCGTGAAGTGGGCGAAGAAATTAAGAAGCTTGATGAAGAGCTTCGTACTGTCGAAACGACGCTCGAAACCATCCTTCTGTCTATTCCGAACATCCCGCACGATTCAGTGCCCGTCGGGGAAACGGAAGATGATAACATTGAAATTCGCAAGTGGGGAGAGGCGCCGGCATTTTCATATGAGCCGAAACCGCATTGGGATATCGCAGACCATTTAAACATTCTTGATTTTGAACGCGCTTCAAAAGTAACAGGCAGCCGGTTTGTGTTTTATAAAGGATTAGGCGCCCGCCTCGAACGCGCGCTCTACAACTTTATGCTGGATCTTCACGTTGATGAATATGATTACACGGAAGTCATTCCTCCTTATATGGTAAACCGTACGAGCATGACAGGTACGGGACAGCTTCCTAAATTTGAAGAGGATGCTTTTAAAATCAGAGAAGAGGATTATTTCTTAATTCCGACGGCGGAAGTGCCGATTACAAATATGCACCGCGATGAAATCTTATCCGGTGAGAACCTGCCGATCAATTATGCCGCATTCAGCGCTTGCTTCCGTTCAGAAGCGGGGTCTGCCGGCCGTGATACACGCGGTTTGATCCGCCAGCATCAGTTCAACAAGGTTGAGCTTGTGAAATTCGTGAAGCCTGAAGATTCTTATGAGGAGCTTGAAAAACTGACAAATCAAGCCGAGCGGGTGCTTCAGCTGCTCGAACTGCCGTATCGTGTCATGAGCATGTGTACCGGTGATCTCGGCTTTACAGCCGCGAAAAAGTACGATATTGAGGTATGGATTCCAAGCCAAGACACATACCGTGAAATTTCTTCTTGCAGTAACTTTGAGGCCTTCCAGGCGAGACGCGCAAACATTCGATTCAGACGCGAAGCGAAAGGCAAGCCGGAGCATGTGCATACATTAAACGGTTCAGGTCTTGCAGTCGGCAGAACAGTAGCTGCCATCTTAGAAAACTATCAGCAGGAAGACGGAAGTGTCATTATTCCGAAAGTGCTTCGTCCTTATATGGGAAATAAAGAAGTCATCAACCCGTAAAAGGTGCGCCCTAGAGGCGCGCCTTTTTTGCTGCCCGGTATAGAGCGGCGGCATTCCGGGCTGTGCTTTCAAGGTTAAAACGGCCGGATGCTAAGGCGTCTTCAAGACTTACAGCACCCGGCACGATAGAAAATACAGCTGTTATTCCTGCGCTGTAAACATGCTCGAAATTTTTGCCTAAGGAGCCTGCCAATGCGATAACGGGAATTTCTTGAGCAGATGCGCGTGCGGCGATCCCGACGGGGGTTTTGCCGAATATCGTTTGTCCGTCTATCTGCCCCTCTCCGGTAATGACAAGGTCAGCGCCTCTTATCTGATCTGAGAAGGACAGTGTATCTAATACAACATCAATCCCGCTTTGAAGTTCTGCCTGTAAGAAAGCGATCAGTCCGGCGCCCAGTCCCCCTGCGGCGCCCGCGCCTTTTACGGTATCCGCTTCGATATGGTGCTGACGTCTCAATACGTCAGCGAAATGGCGTAAGTTGCGATCCAATACAACTTTAGTCTTCTCGGACGCCCCTTTTTGCGGGCCGAAGACATATGACGCGCCGTTTTCACCGGTCAGAGGATTTTCGACATCACATGCGGCGCGAAAACGGATATGTCTCAGATCAGGAGAGAGACCGCCTATATCAATAGAAGCTAGGGTGTGCAGAGCGCCTCCGCCGTCAGGTATCTCCTGACCTTCCTTATTTAAGAAACGCACACCGAGCGCGCTCGCCATTCCTGTTCCGCCGTCATTGGTTGCGCTCCCGCCAAGCCCGATGATGATCTCACCCGCCCCGCGGGAAGCTGCATCTGCTATCAGTTCACCCGTTCCTCTTGTCGTTGTGTGCAATGGATCTCTGAGATGGCGGGGAACGAGATGAAGTCCCGATGCTTCCGCCATTTCAATGACTGCCGTGCGTCCGTCTCCCAGAAGTCCATATGCGGCGTTTACCGGCGTTCCCAGCGGACCGGTCACAGTTTTTTTGATGATGCTTCCGCCAGTGGCATCCGTCAAAGCCTGAACGGTTCCTTCTCCGCCGTCGGCCGCGGGTATCTTGATATATTCCGCGTCAGGGAAGACCGCTTTGAATCCTATTTCTATGCTGTCAGCGGCTTCTTTCGATGTCATGCTTTCTTTGAAAGAATCGGGTGCAATGATGATTTTCATTATGTTCTCCACCTTTATGAGCAGGTTATCTGTTTGAATCTATTCTTGATTTTTACTGTGTTTTCCTGCCCGTATGGCATACTGAGGTTGAATTGAACGCAAGACTTTTGTATGATAGTAAAGCTGACGGACAAGCCGTTTAAGAAATGAAATAAAAAATATGAAAAAGCGCTTGACTGAAATTTAGGTCATGTGGTATATTATTAAATGTCGATACGGAGGAATACCCAAGTCTGGCTGAAGGGATCGGTCTTGAAAACCGACAGGGGTGTCAAAGCCCGCGGGGGTTCGAATCCCTCTTCCTCCGCCATATTGATTTTAAACCTAATGAAACTCGAGCATATATTGGAGATTGTTTTGTCCGCTGCATGTGATGCAGCGGATTTTTTATATGCAAAAAAAGCGATTTTCTCTGTTCGGGGAAAATCGCTTTATTATTTTTATTTGTTTCTGTTTTCGTTGATCACGTGACTGATTTTTTCGATCAAAGGTTCCAGTGACTGTTCATCAGCTTCAAGGTCATAATCTTCAATGCGTACTTTCAGCACAGGGCAGGCGTTAAAACCGCTGATCCAGTCTTCGTACCGTGTATACATCTCTTCCCAATAGGAGCGGTTTGTCTGCAGCTCCATCTCGCGGCCCCGCTTTTCAATCCGGTTTATAATGTTTTCAAGGTCGCCTTCTAAATAGATCAAAACATCAGGATGCGGGAAGTACGGCGTCATGACCATCGCCTCAAATAGGCTTGTGTATGTTGTGTAATCTGTCAGCGACATGGTTCCTTTATCGGCATGCATTTTTGCGAATATGCCTGTATCTTCATAAATCGAACGGTCCTGCACAAATCCGCCGCCTGATTCAAACATGTTTTTCTGCTCTTTGAACCGCTCAGCCAGAAAATAAATTTGCAAATGGAAGCTCCAGCGTTCAAAATCGTGATAAAACTTCTCTAAATAAGGATTTTCATCCACTTCTTCGAGTGAGGTATGAAACCCGAGCCGTTTTGCTAAAGCTTTGGTCAAAGTCGATTTTCCGACTCCTACCGTTCCCGCTACTGTGATAATGGCGTTGTTTGGAATATGAATGTCTTTCATTTAATAAGCTCCTTTACCTGACGGGCAATTCTTTCATAGTCTGTCTTATTCAAAACAAAGTCTTCAGTATCACCGTCAATGGTCAGTACAGATATATCCGGATCTTCTTCCTGAAGCTGTCTGATGGCTGTGTCGTAATCTGCAATGAGACGTTCCAGATATTGATGTTCGATATTTTTCTCAAACGGGCGCCCGCGTTTTTCAATGCGTTGAAGCAATGTCGGCAGGCTTGCCTTTATGTATACAATAACATTCGGTTTCGGCAGGTCGTGAGTGAGCAGATGATAAATCTGCTTATATTTCTCAAGCTTTTGGCCGTGCAATGTACGCTCTGCGAAAATAACATTTTTATAAATATGATAATCGGACAAAACGGGCTGTCCTTGTTTTAAATAATCTCGATCGGTGTCTTCAAGCTGTTTATACCTGTGACATAGAAAAAACATTTCAAGCTGGAAACTCCACTCCTCGATATTGTCATAAAACTTATCGAGATAAGGATTGTCTTCCACAATCTCATTAATCATAGGAAAACCGAGCTCTTCAGAAAGCATCGTAGCGAGTGTCGTTTTTCCTGCCCCGATAGGACCTTCTACCGCGATAAAAGGGGCTCTGTTCATTGAAAATCCTCCTTAATTCTGCAAACATCCGTCAGCTGCCGGCCTATATATTGTATCACACTCTCAGAAAAGCCCATGAAAAAAGACGCTTCCAATTAACGAAACGTCTCTTTTACAATATGAAATTGATCGTTGAGCAAAAGCCAGTTTTGCGGGAAAGAAAGGCCGAGTTTCCAATAGCTGATCCCTCTTAAATGCAGTTCTTTAATTAAATTGAATTTCGCTTGAATGGACCGGGCATCTTCAAACCATACTTCATGCCGTCTCTGATTTTCATCCGTGTAACGAAAGAATGGAGCCTGGGCGGTTTCGTCATATTGAATGTCGACTTTATGGCGTGCTGCCAGAGCGATTGCCTGCTGAGGACTGACGGCTTTCGCTGTCGTTCCCTGTTTGAAAGGCAGTGTCCAATCGTAGCCGTACATATTCTGGCCCATGACGATTTTTGAAGAAGGCATTTCCGTCAGTGCGTACTCAATGACATTTCTTACAGGGCCGATAGGTGATACGGCCTGAGCCGGGCCTCCGCTGTATCCCCACTCATATGTCATGATCACGACAAAATCGACGATTTCTCCATGTGCCCTATAGTCATGTGCTTCGTACCATTTGCCGGCCTGAGTCGCGCTCGTTTTCGGAGCAAGCGCCGTTGAAATCTTCCAGCCTTCCCGATGAAAAATCGTTCTCGCTTCACGTAAAAAACGATTGTAGGCTTCTCTGTCCTGTGGACGTAAATATTCGAAATCAAAGTGAATATCGCGAAAGCCGTGCTTTTTAGCCGTGGAGACGATTTCCTGAAAAAGTTTTGTTTTCACTGTATTGTCATTCAAGATGAGCCGCCCGAGTTCATCGCTGAATGCGTCATTTTCAAGGTTGGTGATGATCATCATCAGTGTGGTGTTGTGCCTGTCACTGATGCTTTTTAAATTGGTCAGAGGCGGTTCCTTTAAAGTCCCGTTCCGCTGCACTTGAAAACTGAATGCGCCGAGGTATGTTAAATAAGGAGAGGCCTCCCTTGCCGCCTGCTGCAGATTAGCGCTTACGCTCGTTCCCCGCGGTTCTATATATGCGTTTGATTCGATATCGGGCTTATTCGCCTGCTGCGGAATGTAAAGGCGGGTTCCGACTCTCAATGTGGTGCCGGGCTGAATTCCGTTCACCCTCGCAAGCTCCGCGGCCGATGTATGAAAACGGCCGGCGATTGCCTCGAGAGTATCACCTTGTTTCACTTCGTAATATTGACCCTCAATCGGGATGACAAGGGTTTGTCCGACAACCAATGTATTTGGATTAGGCAGTTTATTTGCTTCCGCAATGACATTTGCGGCTGTCCGGTAGCGCGCCGCAATAGCGGAAAGCGTGTCGCCCCGTTTCACTATATAGATCTGAATGAAAAACGCCTCCTTTCATATCCGCTATCAATATATGAAAAAAGGAGGCTGATCATGTTTATTTTTCGGCGGTAATTTGTTTTTCCGTGGTTATTTCTGCGAAGAGAACATTCTCCATCATGGTCAAAGCGAAATCATTGTCTTCGTCGTTATTGGAAGCGATGCAGTCTTTCGGAATGGTAATGCTGTATTCTCTCATATAGGCGTCGTTGGCCGTAAACAGCACACAAATGTTCCCGGCAATCCCCGTGATGATTAATCGGTTCACTTGTAATTCAGTCAGAAGGGTGTGAAGCGCCGTTTCGTAAAAAGCGGAATGCTTCGGTTTAATGAGAAAATAATCATCCGGCTGAGGCGAAATATCTTTTATAATGGGGGCGCTTCTGTCGTTGCTGCATTCCTCCCTGATGGCATCAATATCAGCCTTCCAGAGTCCGTAATGATCATTAATATAAATAATCGGCCAGTTGCTTTGTTTTGCATGCTTCTTTAATGATAAAATACGGGGGACAATTTGTTTGGTTTTTTCAGCAAGTCGTTCGCCCATATCAAATTGAAAATTGTTAATCATATCGACAATCAGAAGGGCTGTGTTGTTAGGTTCAGACAATACTGGCAACTCCTTTCTGCTGGGGTATTCCTATTTTAACCTTTATGAGACATGAAAAAACTTAAGAAGAGAGCTCGAACCTATGAATGATGAATATTATATGAGAGAAGCCATAAAAGAAGCGAAGAAAGCCGAAGCGAAAGGTGAAGTGCCGATCGGAGCAGTTCTTGTTCTGCACGATGAGATCGTGGCGCGGGCGCATAATCTACGGGAGACTGAACAGAGGTCGCTTGCCCACGCCGAAATGCTGGCGATAGACGAAGCGTGCCGTAAGCTGGGGACATGGAGACTTGAGGATGCCGTTCTTTATGTCACTTTGGAGCCGTGTCCGATGTGCGCGGGAGCCGTCGTGCTTTCGAGAGTCGATAAGGTCGTATTCGGCGCATTTGATCCCAAGGGGGGCTGTACAGGAACGCTGATGAACCTCTTGCAGGAAGAGCGGTTCAACCACCAAGCGGAAGTGGTGAGCGGCGTGCTCGGAGAAGAGTGCGGAGAAATGCTCAGCGCTTTTTTCAGAAAGCTGCGCCGGCAAAAGAAAGACATGAGGAAAAAGTTGTCTGAGTAGTACGGTTGCATTTTCTGCCTGAAGCAGATATACTTATGTGTGCATCATGAATGGTGCGCATATCAAAATTTGATATTTATTTTGCCGTGCTAAGCGGGGAGGTAGCGGTGCCCTGTACCCGCAATCCGCTCTAGCGGGGCCGAATCCCTTCTCGAGGTTCGTTTACTGTAAGGTCTGCCTTAAGTAAGTGGCGTTGACGTCTGGGTCCTGCGCAATGGGAATTCATGAACCATGTCAGGTCCGGAAGGAAGCAGCATTAAGTGAAACCTCTCATGTGCCGCAGGGTTGCCTGGACTGAGCTAACTGCTTAAGTAACGCTTAGGGTAGCGAATCGACAGAAGGTGCACGGTAAATCAATCATCAAATTTCAGACTCACCTGTTTATGGCAGGTGAGTTTTTTCGTATATGAAAAACGGGTTTTGGCGTTAAAAGCACGTTCATGTATAATAAACATGATGAATAACAGAGGAGGGCGCATCCTGTGGGTTACCAAGCTTTATATCGAGTATTTAGGCCTCAGCAGTTTGAAGATGTGGTCGGACAGGAACACATTACGAAAACGCTGCAAAATGCCCTTTTGCAAAAGAAATTTTCTCATGCATATCTGTTTTCTGGACCGCGGGGAACGGGAAAAACCAGTGCAGCTAAAATATTTGCGAAAGCAGTCAACTGTGAGCACGCCCCCGTAGAAGAACCGTGCAATGAGTGTGCGGCGTGCAAGGGGATCACAAACGGCTCTATATCAGATGTGATTGAAATAGATGCGGCGTCGAATAACGGCGTAGACGAAATCCGCGACATCCGTGACAAAGTAAAATTCGCCCCGTCGGCCGTCACCTACAAAGTATATATTATAGATGAGGTGCATATGCTCTCTATCGGCGCATTCAATGCGCTTCTGAAAACGCTGGAAGAACCGCCGGCACATTGCATTTTCATATTAGCTACGACTGAGCCTCATAAGATTCCTTTAACCATTATCTCCAGATGTCAGCGTTTTGACTTCAAACGGATTACATCCAAAGCAATCGTCGGACGAATGAAGACAATCGTCGATGCAGAGCAGCTGAAGGTGGAAGAAGGAGCCCTTGATATCATAGCGAGTGCTGCGGACGGAGGAATGAGGGACGCGCTGAGCCTGCTCGATCAAGCCGTATCATTCAGCGGCGAGGAGCTGTCGGTGGATGACGCATTGCTCATTACCGGAGCCGTTTCTCAGCACTATATTGGAAAACTGGCATCTGCTCTTCACCACAAACAGGTTTCCGAGGCATTGGAAACACTGAATGAATTGCTCCAGCAGGGGAAAGATGCGGCCAAACTGATTGAAGATATGATTTTCTATTTCAGGGATATGCTCTTGTACCAGGCCGCTCCCGGTTTAGAAGGAGTCCTGGAGAAGGTGAAGGTCGATGAAACGTTTCGGAATCTGAGCGGTGACATACCGGCTCCTGCTTTATATGAGATGATTGATATCCTGAATAAAAGCCATCAGGAAATGAAGTGGACGAACCACCCAAGAATCTTTTTTGAAGTGGCTGTCGTGAAAATATGCCAGACGGCACAGCAATCCGCCGGAGACATCCCTGAGGTCGGCATGCTGATGAATAAGATCCAGCAGCTTGAGCAGGAAGTAGAAAGGCTGAAAACCTCCGGTGTGAAGGTTCAGATGGAAAGCGCTCCGAAAGAAGCTCCGCGTCCTCAAAAAGGCGGAAAAAGCCATTATAAAGCTCCGGTCGGAAGAATTCATGAGATATTGAAGGAAGCCACAAGACCTGATCTTGAACAGCTTAAAAGCAGCTGGGGCAAGCTGCTGGCACACCTGAAACAGCAGAATAAGGTGTCTCATGCGGCTCTTTTGAATGACAGTGAACCGGTGGCTGCTGCTCAAAAGGCATTTGTGCTTAAATTTAAATACGAAATCCATTGTAAAATGGTTGCAGAAGACAATAACGGAGTCCGTACGAATCTTGAACAGATTCTCGAATCAATGCTCGGGAAAAGAATGGATTTGATTGGCGTTCCGGAAGCACAATGGGGTAAAATAAGAGAAGAATTTTTAAATGATCACCAGCAGGAAAGTGAAGGATCAAACGAACCGGCTGAAGAAGATCCGCTGATTGCAGAGGCGAAAAAACTTGTCGGAGCGGATTTAATCGAAATAAAAGACTAATAAGATGAAAGAGAGTGATTGAATATGCGTGGCGGAATGGGAAACATGCAAAAAATGATGAAACAAATGCAAAAAATGCAAAAGGATATGGCGAAGGCTCAGGAGGAGCTTGCTGAAAAAGTGCTTGAAGGCACAGCGGGTGGCGGTATGGTGACTGTAAAAGTCAACGGCCAAAAAGAAGTTGTAGACGTTGCCATTAAAGAAGAAGTCGTTGATCCGGAAGATATCGAAATGCTTCAGGACCTGGTTCTTGCTGCGACAAACGATGCCCTCAAAAAAGTGGATGACATGACGAATGAGACAATGGGACAATTTACAAAAGGAATGAACATACCGGGTTTATTCTAGGGGGATAAATAAACATGCAGTATCCTGAACCAATATCAAAGCTGATTGACAGCTTTATGAAATTGCCAGGGATCGGACCGAAAACAGCGGTTCGTCTGGCTTTTTTTGTTCTAGGTATGAAAGAAGACACAGTATTGGATTTTGCTAAGGCGCTTGTCAATGCGAAGCGGAATCTGACATATTGCTCAATTTGCGGACATATAACAGATCAGGACCCTTGTTATATATGTGAGGACACAAGGAGGGATAAGTCTGTTATTTGTGTCGTGCAAGACCCTAAGGATGTGATCGCAATGGAGAAAATGAAGGAATATAACGGCCAGTATCATGTTCTTCACGGCGCGATTTCACCAATGGACGGCATCGGCCCGGAGGATATTAAGATTCCGGAGCTGCTGAAACGTCTTCAGGATGACCAAGTGACAGAAGTTATTCTCGCAACCAACCCTAATATTGAAGGGGAAGCAACAGCGATGTATATATCAAGGCTGTTAAAGCCCTCAGGCATCAAGCTCTCCCGTATTGCCCACGGTCTGCCCGTCGGCGGTGATTTGGAATATGCTGATGAGGTCACTCTTTCAAAAGCTCTTGAAGGAAGACGTGAATTGTAAGGGAGGAAAAGGCAAGGCATGGGTTTTCTTCGCAGAAATACATTAAGAAAAGAGTTTGATGAGAAGCTGATAGAACAGCTCTTTAAACAAAAAGAAGAATGGAACAGACAGAAGAGTCTGGTCGAGAAAAGTCTCGAGCCCTCCGCTGAGGTGTTGTTTGAGCTGAAAGTCGCTGAATCTAAGTACTTTTTTTATTTGAAAGAAGCGAAGCAGCGGAATTTGAAAATGAGCAGATGGAAGTAAGAGGTCTATTCTCCGGGATCTTCTCATAAGCTTGTACTAAACAAGCGAGGGGGAAGATTCATGGAGCCTTTTTTCATTATCGGTTTGATTGTCGGTCTGGTTGCTTTGCTTTTTTTATGGGGAGTATCTTCAAAACCGCTAAGATGGATTGGTGTGACTGCGATTAAGTTTATTGCCGGTGCGATTTTGCTGGTGGGTGTGAACTTGTTCGGGGGCAGTCTCGGTATTCATATCCCTGTTAACCTGATTACAACGGGCATCAGCGGGATTCTGGGGATTCCCGGCATCGCGGCTTTGATAGTCATTAAACGCTTCATCATTTAATTTGTCGATTATTGTTGACATGTTGGATCAAGGGTGGTATTCTAATATACGTCGCTGATGACGAAACGAATTCTTAAAAAAGAAATTTTAAAAAGTTATTGACGGCATTGAAGTTGATATGTTAAAATAATTAAGTCGCTTCAAGAGTGATGGACAAAGT
>NZ_CP089436.1:4121645-4135657 GCF_021228595.1 Bacillus sp. FCW2
TCAGAAGCAGGAAGCGTATTGGCTGAAGCGGCTAGAAGGAGAGCTTCCGGTGCTTGAGCTTCCGGCTGACAAGCCCCGTCCGGCTGTCAGAAGCTTTGCGGGCGGCAGTGTATCATGCACGCTTGACGCTGAAACGGCATCCGGCCTTCACCGCATCGCCCGGGATCACGGCTCCACTTTGTATATGGTGCTTCTCGCCGCGTACAATACGTTACTCGCGCGATTGAGCGGGCAGGAAGACATCATCGTAGGCTCGCCAATTGCCGGGCGTCCGCACAAAGACCTTGAACCGATTCTCGGCATGTTCGTCAACACGCTGGCCATCAGAACGGAGCCGAAAGGAGACAAACGGTTTACCGATTACTTGGCGGAAGTCCGCCAGGCGGCGCTTGAAGCGTATGAGCATCAGGATTACCCGTTTGAAGAGCTTGTGGAGCAGCTCGGCGTGCAGCGGGACATGAGCCGCAATCCGCTGTTTGATGCGATGTTTATTCTTCAGAATATGGAGCGAGAGGAGATAAATCTGGCCGGTCTGAAGGCGTCACGATCAGAGCATACCGAACATGATGTATCAAGTTTTGACCTGACCTTATCAGCGGCTGAATCCGATGGAAACATCCGCTTTGAAATGGAATTCAGCACCGAGCTTTTTATGAAAGAAACGATTGAACGATGGATGGGCCACTTACTGAATCTCTTGCGCCATGTTGCCGCCGAACCGGAAGTCATACTATCGAAAGCTGACATTTTGGATGAAGAAGAAAAACAAAAGTTACTGATTGAGTTTAATAACACACAAACCGAATTCATGGAAAAACACAAACTGTTGCACCAGTTGTTTGAAGAGAAAGCAGAAGAAACGCCTCATCAGACCGCTGTTATTGAAGGAGCACAGCAGATCAGCTATTCGCAGCTTAATGAGCGGGCAAATCGGCTTGCGCGAACACTGCACAAAAATGGATTCGGTCCGGGAAAAAGAGCAGCTATATTGGCAAACCGTTCGATTGAAGCGATCGTCAGTGTTCTTGCCGTCATGAAATCGGGAGGGGCGTATATACCGGTTGACTCCCATTATCCCGAGGAACGGATTCGCTATTTATTAAAAGACAGCGCGGCATCCGTCTTGATGGTGCAGTCAGAATACAAAGAACTTGCTTCACAGCTGACGGATAACAATTTATTTCTCATTCAGCTTGATCATGAAGATCAATACGATATTTGTGCAAAGAATATTCAGCCGGCAGCGTCACCGGATGATACTGCATATATCATATATACTTCGGGAACAACGGGAACGCCGAAGGGAGTCGAAGTCAGAAATCGCAGCTTTACGCATGCAGCACTTGCATGGCGCAGGATTTATGAGCTTGATCTTATACCGGTCAGAGTGCTGCAGATGGCGAGTTTCTCATTTGATGTATTTTCAGGGGATCTTGCACGCGCCCTGCTAAACGGGGGAACGCTTGTCATTTGTCCGGATGACGTCCGGCTTGAGCCACAACAGCTTTATCGGCTCATTGATCAGCACCGTATCACGTTTATGGAGTCGACACCCGCGCTGATTGTTTCGTTTATGGAATATATATATCGCCGGAAGCTCGCGCTGCAAAGTGTAAAAGTACTGGTACTGGGTTCAGATATGATCAAGTCGCAGGATTTTTATACGCTTCATGAACGCTTTGGGAAAGAAATGCGAATTATTAACAGCTACGGTGTAACAGAAGCGACAATTGATTCTTCGTATTATGAAGCCGAAATGAGCGAAGAGCCGCGGGAAGATGATGTGCCGATCGGTGTTCCGCTTCCGAATGTGCAAATGTACGTCTTAAACAAAGACAAACAGGTCCAGCCGATCGGCGTTTTCGGAGAGCTGTATATCGGAGGCGCCGGCGTCGCCAAAGGATATTGGGGACAGCCTGAGCTGACAGAGGGCGCATTCAGTGATCCGTTACAAACGGGAGAAACGCTTTACAGAACCGGAGATCAGGCTTGCTGGCTGCCGGATGGAACTCTTCGCTTTCAAGGGCGGATTGATAAGCAGGTGAAGATCAGAGGCTACAGAATTGAGACGGGAGAAATAGAAAGTGTGCTTTTGAAACACGATCAAGTCAAAGAAGCGGCAGTTACCGTGATGAAAGATGCTGAAGGACAAGCCCGATTAGCGGCATACATCGTTCCTAAAGAGGCCGATATCTCATCACTTCGCCAGTCTCTTATGCAGGAGCTCCCGGCTTATATGATGCCGTCTCATATTATCGGTTTAGACAGCATGCCCCTGACACTGAACGGCAAACTTGATAAATCGGCACTGCCGGCAGAAGAGATACATTCAACACAGGCATTTGTCGCGCCCGGCGATGAAAAACAGGAGATGTTATGCCGGATTTGGGAAGATGTGCTTCATGTTCAGAAAGCGGGAATTCATCACTCTTTCTTTGAGCTTGGGGGAGATTCCATTAAGGCGCTTCAAGTGTCAGCCCGACTCGCCGGAGAAGGCTGGAACATGTCGATCCGCGATTTGTTTCAGTTCCCGACGATTGCAGAACTCGCGAAGCACCTCACGCCGGCTGTTGCAACGGCTGATCAGGGGCCGATAGAAGGAAGCGCTCCGCTGACACCGATCCAGCAGAGATTTTTTGAGGAGCCGGGTGCGTTTGAGCTTCATTATAACCAATCAGTCATGCTGTGCACTGAAGACAGCCTCCAAATAGATGCGCTGTACCAGGCGGTTTGCGCGCTGACAGAACATCATGATGCGCTGCGAATGACTTTCACTGAAAATGAGCATGGGGAAGCCGTTCAATATAATCGCGGAATCACAAAGCAGCATGAAGAAATATTTACGCTTAACGTCATAGATATTTCAGAAGAAACGCAGCCCGAAAAACGGATAGCCGCTGAGGAAAAAGAAATACAGCAGGCTATGCGCCTTGATCAAGGCCCTCTGCTTCATCTCGGAGTGTTCCGGCAGAAGGAAGCCGACCATCTTCTTATAACGATTCATCATCTTATCGTGGACGGCGTGTCATGGAGGATATTGCTTGAAGATCTGCAGACAGCTTATCAGCAGGCATTAGAAGGCAAACAAATCGAACTGCCGCCGAAAAGCGATTCTTATATAAAGTATGCCGAAGAGCTTTTTGACATTTCCAAGAGCAAAGTATTGCTGGAGGAAGCCGCATACTGGGACAGCGTGATGTCTGGTGAAACAGCGCCGCTGCCGAAAATAACTGATGAAAACGCCGGACGATTGCAGGAAAACGCGCGCACTGCATCGTGGATATTAAGCAGCGAAGTCACGAAACAGCTGCTGTTGGAAACACAGCAGGCATACGGAACGGATGTTCATGAATTGCTTTTAACGGCGCTTGGAATGGCGCTTCATGAGTGGACGGGTTCTGAACAGATCCTTATCAGCACTGAGGGGCACGGGCGCCAGGGGCATATTCCTGACATTGATATGTCAAGAACGGTAGGATGGTTTACATCTGTTTACCCGGTGCTTTTGGATATGAGAGTGCCGGGCGGCTCAGGCGAAAAAACCGCTCACCGCATAAAGACGGTAAAAGACATGATGAGACGGGTTCCTCATCACGGAACCGGCTACGGACTGCTGAGATATTCGCGAAACATTCTTTATAAAGACCCAGAAATAAGCTTTAACTATCTCGGTGCGTTTGACGGTCTTGAGGGGACGCTGAAGATGTCACCGTTCAAGCCGCAGCATGATATAGCGGCCGGGCGCATCCGCGAGTTTGATCTGGATATTAACGCGATGGTGGCGGCCGGGCAACTGGAGGTAAAAGCCGTTTATACAAATGTATTTGCACCGGGGGCAATCGAGTTCTTCATGAATCGTTTCCATACTCACCTCGAGGACATCATCGCCCACTGTTCCGGCAAGAAAGAGCGGGAAAAAACATTAACGGATTACAGCCATACAGAATTGACCGCTCAAGCACTATCAAGCATTGAAGATCTCGTAAAAGGACTTTAATTTCATAAAAAGGTGTGTGGCATTCGTGACACAAGCGACAGAAATTCAAGATATTTACCCTTTATCATATATGCAGGAAGGCATGCTGTTTCATTCGCTCCTGGATTCCGGATCAAACGCATATGTCGAGCAGATTTCGTTTACAGTCAGCGGGGATTTATGCTTTGATACATTCCAAAAAAGTCTGGATATGCTTGTCAGCCGCTACGATATTTTCAGAACGATTTTCATAAAAGAAGTGCCTGACCTTGAAGGTCCGCAGCAGGTTGTCCTTTCACGCCGTGACACAGCCGTACAGACTGAGAACATTTCAGACTATTCGGAAGAACGGCAGCAAAGCATCATTGACAAATTCAAGGAAACCGACCGGCATAAGGGGTTCGATCTGCAAAAAGGCCCCTTAATGCGCCTGACTCTTTTTCAAACAGGAGAAAACCGCCATACATGCGTTTGGACTCATCATCACATTATGATGGACGGCTGGAGCTTGGGCATTGTGCTGAAAGATTTCTTCAGCATGTATTATGCGATCCGAAACGGGCGGCCTGTAAACCTCGGCAGTCCGGCTCCTTACAGCTCTTATATCAAATGGCTCCGAAGCCGGAATAAAGAAGAAACGTCAGCGTTCTGGTCGCGTTGCTTGGAAGATTACGGAGATGTCGTTTCCGTCCCGCAAACGAAGAATAAGCCGGCGCAAAACGGTTATGCATCTGAGCATTTTCAATTTTTCCTTGAGTCTGAAACCGTGCAAAAGCTGACAGACATTGCCCGAAGCACCGGGGTCACGCTGAATACTTTGTTTACGAGCATTTGGGGACTGCTTCTCCATCGTTACAACGGCACTGAAGATGCGGTATTCGGTTCAGTTGTTTCCGGCAGGCCGTCAGCTATCGCCGACATCGAATCCATGGCCGGACTGTTTATCAATACCGTGCCGGTAAGGGTGCGCGCGGCTGGTGATATGACTTTTTCTTCTCTTCTCAAAAAGGTGCAAAAAGAGTCACTTGCTGCGGAAGAGCACAGCTATTATCCGCTTTATGACATTCAAAACGAGAGCGGTCTGCAAAAAGATCTCTTGAACCATATCCTTGTCTTTGAAAATTATCCGGTTCAAATGCAGGCTGCGGTAAACGGCTGGCAGCAAACTGAAAGCAGTGCGCTCTCACTTGAAAACTTTTCGATGGCGGAAGAAACCAATTACGATCTTAACGTCGTCATCGTTCCGGGAGAAGAGTTTTATGTGAAATTCAGCTACAATGCGGGCATCTACGATCGGGAAGACATGAAACGGATCAAAGGGCATATTCTGGAGGTCATCTCCTGTGTAACGGAAGATCCGGACAGGCTTTTATCAAGCATCAGTCTCGTGCCTCCGGAGGAAGAAGCCCTGATTCATTCGTTTAACGAAACGAACCGTCCGTACCCTGAGACAACCGTTCATGGGCTGTTTGAAGAACAGGCGGCAAAAACGCCTGATCAAGAGGCGTTGAGATATAACGGGGTAAGCTGGAGCTACAAGAAATTAAATCAGCGGGCGAATCAGATTGCGCATGCGTTAAGGGAAAAAGGCGCACGCCCCGACCAGATCACCGCTGTTATGCTGCGCCGATCAATGAGTACGGTTGCCGCTCTGCTCGGAATTTGGAAGTCGGGCAGCGCCTATATGCCGATTGATGCGGAATTTCCGCCTGAACGGATTTCATTTTTACTGAGAGACAGTGAAGCCTCACTGCTCGTGACTGAAAAAGACCTGCTGCCCCTCATTCCGCCGCATTTTAAGGGCAGCGTCGTCATCATGGAGGAAACGGTTTCCCAGCAGACTGCACCGCTTCCGCCGGTATCTGACAGCGGAAATTGGGCGTATGTCATTTACACCTCCGGAACGACAGGCCGGCCGAAAGGGGTGCTTGTACAACACAAAGCGATCAGCAATACATTGCAATGGCGGCGTGAAGAATACGGGATGACAGAAGGGGACATAGCGCTTCATCTTTTTTCATACGTATTTGATGGGTCATTAACGAGTCTTTTCACTCCGCTTCTGTCCGGCGCCTGTGTATTGTTAACTGATGAAGATGATGCGAAAGACGTCCTTTCAATAAAACAGAAAATCGCCCGCCACGGGGTGAGCCATCTTCTGATCGTTCCGTCTCTGTATCGCGTTCTGCTTGATTCGCTGACGAAAAAGGATGCGCAGACGCTTCGGGCGGTGACATTTGCCGGGGAAGCGGCCACTCCTGATATCGTGGAAGCGAGCCGCGGCATATGCCCGAATGCCGAGCTGCTGAATGAATACGGTCCGACGGAAAACAGTGTGGCTACGACGATCCTGCGTAATCTGCAAAAAAGCAGCCGGATTACGATCGGACGCCCGATCGCCAACACTTCTGTCTATATGATGCACGGAGATCGGCTGCAGCCGGTCGGAGCCGTCGGTGAACTGTGTATTTCCGGAAAAGGTCTGGCGGACGGATATTTTCAGCAAAAAGAGCTGACGGACAAAGTCTTTACCCCTCATCCGTTTCGTGAAGGTGAACGGCTGTACAGAACGGGAGATGCAGCCCGATTTTTACCGGATGGAACGATTGAATATATGGGACGCTTTGACGATCAGGTGAAGATAAGAGGTTACAGAATTGAATTAGGAGAAATCGAAACGGCACTCAGAAGTCTGTCCGGGGTAAAAGAGGCGGCAGTCACCGTGCGCAAAGCGGCGGACGGGGAACAGGAGCTTGCAGCTTATGTCGTACTGGAAAACGCGGGTGTGACATTTGACCCTCATGCCGAATTGGCCGGGAGATTACCTGCTTATATGATACCGGGAAGCTTTACCAAATTAACGGAGATGCCGCTTTCTGTGAGCGGAAAACTTGATCGGGCCGCACTTCCTGAGCCGAAAGAAGCCGAGAGAACCGGTGATTATCAAGCTCCGCGCACAATGCTTGAGACTGAGCTGCTGTCTATTTGGCAAGAAGTGCTGAAACGGGAACACATCAGTATGAGAGATGATTTCTTCCAAATCGGCGGACAGTCGCTGAAAGCCGCGTCGCTTGTTTCAAACATACATAAACGGCTGCAAATTGAACTTGCCGTCAGCCATGTTTTTGAACATCCGACAATCGAGAGCATGGCCCGCTTCCTTGAACAGAGGAAAAGAGGAGAATATGCAGAAATCACGCCTGCTGTGGCAAAGGACTTGTACCCGCTATCTTTTGCACAAAAAAGGCTCTATGCCCTTCACCAGCTTGCGGCGGACAGCACGGGCTATCATATGCCCGCTTGTCTGGAACTGAGCGGCAGACTCAACCGGGATCGTCTGCACGAAGCCTTTTCAGCGCTGTTACAAAGGCATGAAGCGTTACGCACATCATTTGTTTTACGAAACGGGGAGCCGATGCAGCACATACATGCACATGTCGATCTTGACCTCACAGAGATTCACATGCCATCCGGGAACCTTCTTCAAGAGGTGATGGAAACTTTCGTCAAACCATTTGATGTGGAAAAAGCGCCGCTTTTGAGAGTGACTTTAGCCAAAGTCACTGAAGAACGTCATTTTCTGCTGCTTGATATGCATCATCTTATCGCAGACGGTGTGTCAATGAGCGTTCTGATTCAAGAATTGACGGATTTATACAGAGGAAAAGAGTTGCGGCCGTTAAAACTCCAATACAAAGATTTTTCCGTCTGGCAACATGAGCGGTTTGCCGCTGAAGAATTCAAAAGACATGAGCGTTATTGGCTGGAGACGATCGGGGAAAACATTCCCGTACTTGATCTGCCGCTCGATAAAAAGCGCCCGCAGCTTCCTGATTTCAGCGGGTCCGTTGTTCGAACGCGCCTTCAAAAGGAAACGGCGGAGAATTTACGCCGGCTCATGGATGAGACGGGTTCGACGCTGTATATGATTCTTTTGGCAAGCTACTCCTTGTTCCTTTCTAAATTGAGCGGGCAGGAAGACATTGTCGTCGGTTCACCTGCGGCCGGCAGAAGCCGCGCTGAGCTTGACGGGGTCATCGGCATGTTTGTAAATACCGTGGCAATGAGAAGCAGGCCGAAAGGGGATAAGACATTCCGCGCTTATTTAGAAGAGGTGAAAATGCTCGCCCTCGGCGCGGCCGAACATCAGGACTTCCCGTTTGAAGAACTTGCCCAAAAGCTTGATACACACCGGGAAGTCAATCGCAATCCGCTGTTTGATGCCATGCTCGTTTTGCAAAACAGTGATGATTTCGAAGTGAACCTTCCGGGCTTAGCCGTTTCTTCACATGCAGTGAAACATGACATTTCAAAATTCGACTTGACGCTTCATACCGAGGAACGGCCGGATGGCTCACTGGATTTTCATTTTGAATACAGTACCGCGTTGTTTGAAAAAGGTACGATCGAACGGTGGGCCGGTCATTTTAAAGAGCTTTTAGGACAAATCGCATCGCATGATGAGCGGAAGCTGTCTGACATTCATTTGCTGGGCATAAACGATCGGCAGATGCTTCTTCAAGCGGAAAATCAAACGGCGGAGTATCCGAGGCATGAAACGATCGTCAGTTTATTTGAAGCACAGGCGGAAAAAATGCCGGATCAAATTGCAGCCGTCATGTCTGATGAGCGTCTCACCTACCGCGAGCTCAATGAAAAGGCGGATCGAATCGCCGATATGCTGTCGGAAAACGGCATCCGCTCCGGACAGATTGTCGGAATTATGACCGAACGATCTCCGGATATGCTGATTGGGATTCTCGGTATTTTAAAAGCGGGAGGAGCTTATCTGCCGATTGATCCTGACTATCCGGACGAGCGGATTTCATTTATGCTGACTGACAGCGGCGCGCGTGCTCTGTTGACGCAATCGGGTCTTGGGATATCCGGAATGGACGGACTGCCGGTTTTATACATCGATAAGCCTGAATCCGTTTCAGCAGACAGAACGAAAAAAATGATAACGCCTGAACAGCCGGCTTACGTGATTTACACATCGGGCACAACCGGAAAACCGAAAGGCGTTATGACGGAACACCGCAATGTCATCAGCCTTATCACACATAAAGGACTGCCGTTTGATTTCGGCTCTGAAGACGTCTGGACGCTGTTCCATTCCTATTGCTTTGATTTTTCTGTCTGGGAAATATTCGGCGCGCTCTTATACGGCGGAAAGGTAGTCATCGTGCCGAAAGACACAGCCCGTGATCCGCATTTGTACCGGCAGCTGCTGCAAAGTGAAGGCGTAACGGTGCTGAACCAAACGCCGACGGCTTTTTCCGGACTCATTCATGAAGAAGCCGGGCATACGGACAAGCTGAAGCTTCGATATGTCGTTTTCGGCGGAGAGGCGCTTCAGCCCGGCATGCTGAAAAGCTGGAAAGAGAAGTACCCGGAGACGGAGCTTGTTAATATGTACGGCATTACGGAAACCACGGTTCACGTCACATGCAAAAAACTGAATATGGATGATATTGAGAGAAACAAAAGCAATATCGGCAGACCGCTGGAAACCCTTCATGCTTTTGTCATGGACGCTTATATGAATCCGCTGCCGATCGGAATTCCCGGTGAGCTTTATATCGGCGGGGAAGGCGTCGCGAGGGGGTATGTAAACAGGGATGATTTAACCGCCTCCCGTTTCATCACGAATCCGCACGGCATGCGGCTCTACCGGACGGGCGATATCGCCAAAAGGCTCTCAAATGGCGAGCTGGAATATGTCGGGCGAAAAGATGCGCAAGTAAAAGTCAGAGGCCACAGAATTGAGCTGGGAGAAATTAAATCAGCCCTGCAAGAGCTTTCCTCCGTGAAAGAGGCCGCCGTGATCACACGTGCTGATCAGCACGGTCAGCACTCCATTTACGCTTACGCGGTCTTACACGGAAACGAAAAGATAAAAGAAGCAGAGATTCAGGCCTCTCTCAGAGCTTTTCTGCCGGAATATATGATTCCCGCCCGCTTGATAGAGCTTGATGAACTGCCTTTGACGGCGAATGGGAAGCTGGACGAGAAGGCGCTCCCGCAGCCTGAATTAAATGATAGCCTTGGAGATGATATCAGCCTGAGAAATGAAACTGAAGAAATGATGGCTGACATTTGGGAAGAACTCTTAGGTGTTGAAGGCCTCGGTCCCAATGCTCATTTCTTCCATCTCGGCGGGGATTCGATTAAAGCGCTGCAAGTATGTGCGAGGCTGAAACAGCAGGGCTATGAAACGACCGTCCGCGAGCTGTTCGAGCATCAGACACTGGGAGAAGTATCGATGCGGCTCCGGAAAGTCCGCCGCGTGATTGATCAGGATCCCGTCACGGGAGACGTGCCGCTGACGCCGATACAGCACTGGTTCTTGTCGCAATCATTGCCGCATGATCATTTTAATCAGTCCGTTATGCTCCGCAGTGCGGACAGAATCAATGTATCTGCTATGAGAAAGGCGCTGGCACAGCTTGCAGTTCATCATGACGCATTACGGATGATATGCGGCACGCAAAACGGATCGGTGATTCAATATAACAGAGCGGAAAACCTTTCTGAAGAAGAACTCTTTACGTTTGAAACGTATGACGTGAGAGGGAAAGGGTCATTACAAGAGGAGCACGCCGCAATCGAACAGGCGGCCGCCCGTATTCAAACTTCCATTCGGCTGGAGACGGGGCCGCTCGTAGCTGTCGGATTATTTCACGCTAATGATGGCGATCATCTGCTGCTTTCCATTCATCACCTTGTCATTGACGGTGTATCATGGCGGATTTTATTTGAGGATCTCACCGCGTGCTACAGGCAGGCGCTCGAAGGAAAAGAAACCGCGCTTCCGGCAAAAACCGATTCCTATCAGACTTACGCGAAGCAAATCTCTGATTATGCAAAAAGCCGCCGGCTGTTACAGGAAGCAGACTACTGGTCCGAAAGAGAAAAAGCGGCGGTCAAACCGCTTCCGAAAGATGCCCGCACCTCTTCCAATCTTCTGAAAGATACAGATGTGATGACCGTTACATTGACAAAACAGGAGACTGAGCAGCTGTTAACGGAAGCAAACAGAGCATACACAACAGAGACGGGCGAATTATTGCTTGCCGCGTTAAGCCTTGCGCTGAACAGATGGACCGGAAACGAGACATTCAAAATCAGCATGGAAGGCCACGGAAGGGAAGAGCACTTGGAACATCTTGATATCAGCAGAACCATCGGCTGGTTTACGTCAATTTATCCGGTATTGGTTGACGCAAGTTTTCAAGATCAGGCTGATGACGGCGAGCGGCTCGGCTATCACATTAAACGGACAAAAGACATGATGCGCCGCATTCCGCATAAAGGAGCGGGATACGGGGTGCTGAAGTATATAAGCAAACTCTGGGAAGAGACTGAATCTGATTCTCCTGAAATCAGTTTTAACTATCTGGGGCAGTTTGACAGGGAGATCCGTTCCAGCGGCTTTGGTGTTTCTCCCGTAAAAGCGGGAAATGAAATCAGCCCGGACTGGGAACGTCCGTACACACTTGATATCAGCGGCTCCGTATCGTCGGAATGTCTCAGCATGCATGTTGTGTACAACCGTTTTCAGTATCAAAAAGAAACGATTGAAGTTTTGACGGGACATTTTCATGCCTTTCTCAAGCAGATCATCACGCATTGCACAGGCAAAGAGGAGCGTGAATGGAGCGCCGCTGATTTCAGTGACGAGGAGTTAACGCTGGAAGATCTGAGTGACATTATGGGAGCCGTCAACAAACTATAGAAAAGGAGTGGCGCAATGGGGCAGCAACCGGAAATACAAGATATATATCCTTTATCTTTTATGCAGGAGGGCATGCTTTTTCATTCTCTGTTGGATCATGACTCAAGAGCCTACTTCGAACAAGCGGTGTTTACGATCAACGGACAGCTTGACCGGGAACGATTCCAAAAAAGTTTAGATGCTGTTTTTGAACGATACGATATTTTCCGTACGACATTTATTCATAAGAATGTGGCGAAGCCCCGCCAAGTCGTGTTGAAAAACAGGCCGAGCCGCGTTCAGTTTCATGATATTTCTCATTTGGACGAGAAGGCACAAGACAAATATGCCGACCGGTTCAGAAAAGAAGATAAAGATAAAGGCTTTGATTTGCAATCAGACCCTCTCATGAGAGTCTCCATTTTGAAAAAAGCGCCCGAACGCTATGTTTGTATATGGAGCCATCATCATATCGTCATGGACGGCTGGTGCTTCGGAATTGTCATGAAGGAATTTCTGATGATCTATCAATCTCTCGGAGACGGACGGCTTCCGTCTCTCGAGCCTGTTCAGCCATATGGAAAGTATATTAAATGGCTCATGAAGCAGGATCGTAAAGAAGCCGAGATTTTTTGGAAAACGAGACTTGCCGATCTTGAGCAATCGGCGTCTCTTCCGAAAAAATCCGCGGAACCAAATGGCGAACTTGAGCAGGCGGTTTTCACCATTTCTGAAGAGCAGACAAATGAGCTGAAGAACATTGCGGCAAGGGCGGGAGCAACGCTGAATACAGTGTTCCAGGCACTGTGGGGCATTTTGCTGCAGCGTGTCAGCCGCTGTGATGACGCCGTTTTCGGTTCAGTCGTTTCCGGCCGGCCGTCGGATCTCGCAGGCGTGGAAAAAATGGTGGGACTGTTTATTAATACGATTCCCGTGCGGGTGAAAAGCGGTTCATTTTCTTTTCTGGAGCTCGTCAGGCATTTGCAGCAGGAGACGCTGCAAGCAGAAGCGTACAGCTATTATCCGCTGTATGACATTCAGGCGCAAAGCCCTTTGAAGCAAGCGCTGTTTGACCACATTATCGTGTTTGAAAATGTGCCGGCCCAGCGTGAAATTGAAAATGTGAGTCAGGCCGGTTCATTTGATTTTGCGGTAGAAGATTTCACGATGGAGGAAGTCACAAACTACGGATGCAGCATAAAGGTGATTCCGGGAAGTTCTCTTTATATCCGCTTAAACTTTGATACCGGTATATACGATCGTGTTTTTATGAAGAATATTGAAACATTTTTACGGCATATGATGAAGTCAGTCATTTCCGACCCTGAAATGAGCGCCTCCGAGATCGCATTGCTGGATGCGTGTGAAGCCAGAAATATGCTGGATGCGTTTAACCGTACAGAAGCGGTTGAACCGCCGGCTCCGACGCTTCACGGGCTGTTTGCCCGCCGTGCCGCGCTTTCGCCGCATCGTCCGGCGCTCCGTTTTCCGGGCGGCATGCTGACGTACGCCGAGCTTGACCAGTACACAGACAGGCTGGCCGTTTGGCTCCGCCAAAAAGGCGTCCGCAAAGAAAGCATGGTCGGCGTACTCGCCGAACGCTCGCCGGAGATGGTGGTTTCAGTGCTTGCCGTGTTAAAAGCGGGCGGCGCCTACGTGCCGCTTGACCCTGAGTATCCTGAGGACAGGCTGCGCTATATGCTCGATGACTGCGGCGCTTGTCTCCTGCTTGCACAGCCGGGGTTATCCCTTTCCGGTTTTTCCGGCGAGACGCTAGAAGTGTCTCTTTCTGCTCTGACAGGCGAGACGGAGACAGGGGCTGTCTCTGAAGAAGCGGATGCTGATTCGCTCGCTTATATCATTTATACGTCCGGTTCGACGGGAACACCGAAGGGAGTGGCTGTTGAACACCGTCAAGCTGCCGCCTTTTTATCAGGGATGCAAGGGCAGTTCCCGTTAACGGAAGAGGACATCATCGTGCTGAAATCATCCTTTTCATTCGACGCCTCCATCTGGCAATTGTTTTGGTGGACGATGTCCGGCGCTTCCGTGTATCTGCTTCCTGCCGGATGGGAGAAAGATCCTGTGCGGATGATTGAAGCGTTTGCCTCAGAAAAGGTGACGACCGCGCATTTTATTCCGGCGATGGTCAACAGCTTTTTAGACGCGCTGGAAACAGAGCCTGCGGAAACAAGAACACGCCTCGGCAGAACACTGACACGCATGTTTGCCGGAGGGGAAGCTCTTTCCCCGCTTACAGCTGCCCGGTTTGCCGATCTGTTGCCGGAAACCGTGCTCATTCACGGCTACGGGCCGACG
>NZ_CP089436.1:4135757-4138760 GCF_021228595.1 Bacillus sp. FCW2
TTCTCTCAAAACTAGATAACAGTAAGCATACATTCAAATTGGTTAAGTCCTCGATCGATTAGTATCTGTCAGCTCCATGTGTCGCCACACTTCCACCTCAGACCTATCAACCTGATCATCTTTCAGGGATCTTACTTCCTTGCGGAATGGGAAATCTCATCTTGAGGGGGGCTTCATGCTTAGATGCTTTCAGCACTTATCCCGTCCGCACATAGCTACCCAGCGATGCCCTTGGCAGAACAACTGGTACACCAGCGGTGCGTCCATCCCGGTCCTCTCGTACTAAGGACAGCTCCTCTCAAATTTCCTGCGCCCGCGACGGATAGGGACCGAACTGTCTCACGACGTTCTGAACCCAGCTCGCGTACCGCTTTAATGGGCGAACAGCCCAACCCTTGGGACCGACTACAGCCCCAGGATGCGATGAGCCGACATCGAGGTGCCAAACCTCCCCGTCGATGTGGACTCTTGGGGGAGATAAGCCTGTTATCCCCGGGGTAGCTTTTATCCGTTGAGCGATGGCCCTTCCATGCGGAACCACCGGATCACTAAGCCCGACTTTCGTCCCTGCTCGACTTGTAGGTCTCGCAGTCAAGCTCCCTTGTGCCTTTACACTCTGCGAATGATTTCCAACCATTCTGAGGGAACCTTTGGGCGCCTCCGTTACCTTTTAGGAGGCGACCGCCCCAGTCAAACTGCCCACCTGACACTGTCTCCCCGCCCGATAAGGGCGGCGGGTTAGAAGGTCAATACAGCCAGGGTAGTATCCCACCGATGCCTCCACCGAAGCTGGCGCTCCGGTTTCCAAGGCTCCTACCTATCCTGTACAAGCTGTACCAACATTCAATATCAGGCTGCAGTAAAGCTCCACGGGGTCTTTCCGTCCTGTCGCGGGTAACCTGCATCTTCACAGGTACTATAATTTCACCGAGTCTCTCGTTGAGACAGTGCCCAGATCGTTGCGCCTTTCGTGCGGGTCGGAACTTACCCGACAAGGAATTTCGCTACCTTAGGACCGTTATAGTTACGGCCGCCGTTTACTGGGGCTTCAATTCGCACCTTCGCTTACGCTAAGCGCTCCTCTTAACCTTCCAGCACCGGGCAGGCGTCAGCCCCTATACTTCGCCTTACGGCTTCGCAGAGACCTGTGTTTTTGCTAAACAGTCGCCTGGGCCTATTCACTGCGGCTCTCTCGGGCTTGCACCCTAACAGAGCACCCCTTCTCCCGAAGTTACGGGGTCATTTTGCCGAGTTCCTTAACGAGAGTTCTCTCGATCACCTTAGGATTCTCTCCTCGCCTACCTGTGTCGGTTTGCGGTACGGGCACCTCTCACCTCGCTAGAGGCTTTTCTTGGCAGTGTGGAATCAGGAACTTCGCTACTATAATTCGCTCGCCATCACAGCTCAGCCTTCACGGGAAACGGATTTGCCTATTTCCCAGCCTAACTGCTTGGACGCGGATATCCAATACCGCGCTTACCCTATCCTCCTGCGTCCCCCCATTGCTCAAATGGTGAGGAGGTGGTACAGGAATATCAACCTGTTATCCATCGCCTACGCCTTTCGGCCTCGGCTTAGGTCCCGACTAACCCTGAGCGGACGAGCCTTCCTCAGGAAACCTTAGGCATTCGGTGGAGGGGATTCTCACCCCTCTTTCGCTACTCATACCGGCATTCTCACTTCTAAGCGCTCCACAAGTCCTTCCGGTCTTGCTTCACAGCCCTTAGAACGCTCTCCTACCACTGTTCGAAGAACAGTCCGCAGCTTCGGTGATACGTTTAGCCCCGGTACATTTTCGGCGCAGAGTCACTCGACCAGTGAGCTATTACGCACTCTTTAAATGGTGGCTGCTTCTAAGCCAACATCCTGGTTGTCTAAGCAACTCCACATCCTTTTCCACTTAACGTATACTTTGGGACCTTAGCTGGCGGTCTGGGCTGTTTCCCTTTCGACTACGGATCTTATCACTCGCAGTCTGACTCCCAAGGATAAGTCATCGGCATTCGGAGTTTGACTGAATTCGGTAACCCGGTAGGGGCCCCTAGTCCAATCAGTGCTCTACCTCCGAGACTCTTACCTTGAGGCTAGCCCTAAAGCTATTTCGGAGAGAACCAGCTATCTCCAGGTTCGATTGGCATTTCACCCCTACCCACACCTCATCCCCGCACTTTTCAACGTGCGTGGGTTCGGGCCTCCATTCAGTGTTACCTGAACTTCACCCTGGACATGGGTAGATCACCTGGTTTCGGGTCTACGACCACGTACTCAATTCGCCCTATTCAGACTCGCTTTCGCTGCGGCTCCGCATCTTCTGCTTAACCTTGCACGGGATCGTAACTCGCCGGTTCATTCTACAAAAGGCACGCCATCACCCGTTAACGGGCTCTGACTACTTGTAGGCACACGGTTTCAGGATCTCTTTCACTCCCCTTCCGGGGTGCTTTTCACCTTTCCCTCACGGTACTGGTTCACTATCGGTCACTAGGGAGTATTTAGCCTTGGGAGATGGTCCTCCCGGATTCCGACGGAATTTCACGTGTTCCGCCGTACTCAGGATCCACTCAGGAGAGAACGAAGTTTTGACTACAGGGCTGTTACCTCCTATGGCGGGCCTTTCCAGACCTCTTCATCTACCTCGTTCCTTTGTAACTCCGTACAGAGTGTCCTACAACCCCAAGAGGCAAGCCTCTTGGTTTGGGCTGGTCCCGTTTCGCTCGCCGCTACTCAGGGAATCGCATTTGCTTTCTCTTCCTCCGGGTACTTAGATGTTTCAGTTCCCCGGGTCTGCCTTCTCATATCCTATGTATTCAGATATGGATACCACTCCATTACGAGTGGTGGGTTTCCCCATTCGGAAATCTCCGGATCAAAGCTTGCTTACAGCTCCCCGAAGCATATCGGTGTTCGTCCCGTCCTTCATCGGCTCCTAGTGCCAAGGCATCCACCGTGCGCCCTTTCTAACTTAACCGTTAAAAAGAATCACTACGTGATATCTTGCATTAC
>NZ_CP089436.1:4140301-4141552 GCF_021228595.1 Bacillus sp. FCW2
TATTACACGTAAGTGTAATATATGGAGGATTAGCTCAGCTGGGAGAGCATCTGCCTTACAAGCAGAGGGTCGGCGGTTCGAGCCCGTCATCCTCCACCATTCCTATCATACATAAGTTGGCGTATTAAGCCGGTGTAGCTCAATTGGTAGAGCAACTGACTTGTAATCAGTAGGTTGGGGGTTCAAGTCCTCTTGCCGGCACCACCTTTATATGTTATACTATATAAGTCTCTTGTAATAAGAGCCATTAGCTCAGTTGGTAGAGCATCTGACTTTTAATCAGAGGGTCGAAGGTTCGAGTCCTTCATGGCTCACCATGTTTTTCTTGCGGATGTGGCGGAATTGGCAGACGCGCTAGAATCAGGCTCTAGTGTCTTTACAGACGTGGGGGTTCAAGTCCCTTCATCCGCATTGCCAAACGCGGAAGTAGTTCAGTGGTAGAACATCACCTTGCCAAGGTGGGGGTCGCGGGTTCGAATCCCGTCTTCCGCTCCAACTATACTATACCATCCATGCCGGGGTGGTGGAATTGGCAGACACACAGGACTTAAAATCCTGCGGTAGGTGACTACCGTGCCGGTTCAAGTCCGGCCCTCGGCACTTATTGTTGCGCCCGTAGCTCAATTGGATAGAGCGTTTGACTACGGATCAAAAGGTTAGGGGTTCGACTCCTCTCGGGCGCGCCATACATACTTTTGAAAACGGGAAGTAGCTCAGCTTGGTAGAGCACATGGTTTGGGACCATGGGGTCGCAGGTTCGAATCCTGTCTTCCCGACCATTTCGGGGCCTTAGCTCAGCTGGGAGAGCGCCTGCTTTGCACGCAGGAGGTCAGCGGTTCGATCCCGCTAGGCTCCACTTGATTTTAATTGTTTTTTGGCGGTGTAGCTCAGCTGGCTAGAGCGTACGGTTCATACCCGTGAGGTCGGGGGTTCGATCCCCTCCGCCGCTACCATTGGACCTTTAGCTCAGTTGGTTAGAGCAGACGGCTCATAACCGTCCGGTCGTAGGTTCGAGTCCTACAAGGTCCACCACTTATACGGAGGAATACCCAAGTCTGGCTGAAGGGATCGGTCTTGAAAACCGACAGGGGTGTCAAAGCCCGCGGGGGTTCGAATCCCTCTTCCTCCGCCATATCTAATTTAATTATCATCGCGGGGTGGAGCAGTTCGGTAGCTCGTCGGGCTCATAACCCGAAGGTCGCAGGTTCAAATCCTGCCCCCGCAACCAAAAAATGGTCCGGTAGTTCAGTT
>NZ_CP089436.1:4141652-4142868 GCF_021228595.1 Bacillus sp. FCW2
TAATACCCATACGGAGTATGCACAGCATCATATGGCAGTGGAACGATTCGAGAAACATGCGGAACAGACACCTGAGAAGACGGTAATCGAATACGAAACGGGCGTACTTCGTTATGGAGAAGTCAACCGCAAGGCCAATGCATTGGCATGGGAACTGATTTCGTTAGGTGTTCAGCCCAATGATCGAGTGGCCATCATGACTACCCTGGAAGCGGAAACGATCATTGGCATTTTGGGCGTGCTAAAGAGTGGAGCCGCCTATGTCCCGATTGATCCAGCAACACCGAAGGAACGAATAGAGCATATCCTGAACGATGCAGCCCCCAAGGTCATTTTAACAAGAGAGAAGACTATGGAAACGGAAGTCCCACTCATCTCGATGAATCTTGAAGATCTGGGCGAGAATGCGGAAAACCCAGCGTGTGCCGTTGAAAAAGACGACATCGCCTATGTGATTTACACATCAGGAACGACAGGAAAGCCCAAAGGTGTGGCGGTGACACGAGGCAATCTGGATCATTACTTGTCGTATGCAGATCAGGAATACCAGAAGGAAGCTTGTACGACGGTACTGATTACAAGCTTAAGTTTCGACCTCTCCGTAACGTCCTTGTTCTTACCGCTGATTAGTGGTGGATCTCTTCTATTAAAGGGAGGAGACGCGGAGGAAAGGCTGCGTGCAGCATTCAAAGATAACAGGGTAACCTTCCTTAAGCTTACTCCGTCACATTTAAAAATGCTGGAAACCTATGCAGACGGCGTAGATGTACCGAATTTAGAAACGCTGATTGTCGGTGGAGAAGAGTTCACCACAGATACGGCACGGGAAACGCAGAAGCTATTAGGAGACAGCGTCAAGATTCATAATGAATATGGCCCTACGGAGACTACCGTAGGATGCTGTGACTATATCTATTCCAGCGAAAAAGATAAGGGTTTAAGTGTAGGAATCGGGCGTCCCATTGCCAATATGCAGCTCTATATACTGAATGAGATGGAGTTATGTGGTATTGGCATTCCTGGTGAGCTATGCATCGCCGGAGACGGAGTAGCCAAAGGCTATCTAAACCAGCCTGAATTAACAGCGCAGAAGTTTATCGACAATCCATATGGCGAAGGGAAGTTATACCGCTCTGGAGATTTGGCGAGATGGCTGCCTAACGGGGAGATCGAATACCTGGGAAGAATAGATGAACAGGTTAAAATCCGAGGATAC
>NZ_CP089436.1:4142968-4144184 GCF_021228595.1 Bacillus sp. FCW2
CGATACCCATATAGAGTATGCACAGCATCATACGGCAGTGGAACGATTCGAGAAACATGCGGAACAGACACCTGAGAAGACGGTAATTGAATACGAAACGGGCGTACTTCGTTATGGAGAAGTCAACCGAAAGGCCAATGCCTTGGCATGGGAACTGATTTCGTTAGGTGTTCAGCCCAATGATCGAGTGGCCATCATGGCTTCCCTTGAAGCGGAAACGATCATTGGCATTTTAGGCGTGCTAAAGAGTGGAGCCGCCTATGTCCCGATTGATCCAGCAACACCGAAGGAACGAATAGAGCATATTCTGAACGATGCAGCACCCAAGGTCATCTTAACAAGAGAGAAGACTTTGGAAACGGAAGTCCCATTCATCTCTATGAATCTTGAAGATCTGGGCGAGAAGGAGACAAATCCAGCGTGTGCTGTTGAAAAGGGCGACATCGCCTATGTGATTTACACATCAGGAACGACAGGAAAGCCCAAAGGCGTGGCGGTTACACGAGGCAATTTGGATCATTACTTGTCGTATGCAGATCAGGAGTACCAGAAAGAAGCTTGTACGACGGTACTAATTACAAGCTTAAGTTTCGACCTCTCCGTAACTTCCTTGTTCTTACCGCTGATTAGTGGTGGATCTCTTCTATTAAAGGGAGGAGACGCGGAGGAAAGGTTACGTGCATCATTCAAAGATAACAGGGTAACTTTCCTTAAACTTACTCCGTCCCATTTAAAAATGCTGGAAACTTATGCAGACGGCGTAGATGTACCGAATTTAGAAACGCTGATTGTCGGTGGAGAAGAGTTCACCACAGATACGGCATGGAAAACGCAGAAGCTATTAGGAGACAGGGTCAAGATTCATAACGAATATGGCCCTACAGAGACTACCGTAGGATGCTGTGACTATGTCTATTCCAGCGAAAAAGATAAGGGTTTAAGTGTAGGAATCGGACATCCCATTGCCAATATGCAGCTCTATATACTGAATGAGATGGAGTTATGTAGTGTAGGCGTTCCTGGTGAGCTATGCATCGCAGGAGACGGAGTAGCCAAAGGCTATCTAAACCAGCCTGAATTAACAGCGGAGAAGTTTATCGACAATCCATATGGCGAAGGGAAGTTATACCGCTCTGGAGATTTGGCGAGATGGCTGCCTAACGGAGAGATGGAATACCTAGGAAGAATAGATGAACAGGTTAAAATCCGAGGATAT
>NZ_CP089436.1:4144284-4145000 GCF_021228595.1 Bacillus sp. FCW2
GAGACGATGTGGGCGGTGCTTTCCTCAGCGGAAGGCGCCTATCATATTGAGCTGTGTGACGAAAACGGCGCGGTATGTGTCCGATTGACGGGACTCACCGCCCGTTTTCTGGAAGAGGACACGGAGGAAAAACCGCTCTTGCTTCAGCCAAAGTGGCAGGAATCACCGCCGGGTGAGGGAGGCGGACAAGAAGCGTCTTTCAGATACGTGACGCTGTATGGCGGAATGAATGCTGAGGACATAAGCGGCGCCGTATGTGCGGCTGACGGCGAAGGACCGATTGAAGACCGTTATGACGCCTGCGCGGCGGAGCTGTCAGCGATCGTCACGCGTCTTATCAGAGAAAAACAGAAGGGAAAAACGCTGATCCAGCTTCTTGTCCCCGACAGGGGGGAAGACAATGTATTGGCGGGGCTGGCCGCTTTTCTGAAAACGGCTCACCTTGAACATCCGAAGCTGTACGGCCAAGTCATCCAAGCCGATCCGGACGAGTCAGCATCATCGCTTCTTGCCAAGCTGAAAGAAAACCGGGCCCATCCTGAACAAGCGGAAATCCGTTATGAAAACGGCAAACGTCTCGTCAGAAACTGGCGTCATCTGCCGGCCCCTCAAAGCGGTACCGTTCCGTGGAAAGACGAAGGGGTCTACCTCCTCACCGGGGGAGCGGGCGGCATCGGACTGATTTTCGCTGAAGAAATAGCCTCCCGCGTCAAAAA
>NZ_CP089436.1:4145100-4145748 GCF_021228595.1 Bacillus sp. FCW2
TTTTTTATTTTATCTACCATGTTTTTGTTTATGAAGCTTATAATATTCCGCAGTAGCTCAGTGGTAGAGCTATCGGCTGTTAACCGATCGGTCGTAGGTTCGAGTCCTACCTGCGGAGCCATTGCTTCCATAGCTCAGCAGGTAGAGCACTTCCATGGTAAGGAAGAGGTCAGCGGTTCGAGCCCGCTTGGAAGCTTATCTAAATACGTTGATCTGAAGCAGTTTCCGCGCGTTATGGAACTGTTATTTTTTGTTTGGATCAGTAAAAACTGTTACTGATTGCAGCAGTTAAGGTATAGGTGTTTAAAGCGCGCTTTCTGATGAGGTTAGCCTTGCTTCAATGATTCAAAGAGATTAACATAATTAATTGTTAAACGGTATTGACTTTTATCAAAACCTTGATATAATTACTTTTGTCATAATGAACAGTATGCTTTAGATTAAACTGCGGGTTATACTGTTTGGAGTTTTACTGAATAAATAACAATACAGTTTTTGGGTTATCTGATGCTGTATTCTGGCTGTACATTACATTTTTACTTGCGGAAGTAGTTCAGTGGTAGAACATCACCTTGCCAAGGTGGGGGTCGCGGGTTCGAATCCCGTCTTCCGCTCCATTTTATCCCAACGGGATATTGTGATATTAAT
>NZ_CP089436.1:4145848-4146485 GCF_021228595.1 Bacillus sp. FCW2
CAGTTTTGTCATGACAGAAGGAGAAACCTTTCAAGTCATTGCAGACGAGGTATTCTACCAAGTGGAATATGAAGAGACCGACAGCTACAGCGAAGCCGATATGGAATCATTTGTACGCCCGTTTGACATCGGAACAGCACCGCTCATGCGTTTTAAAGTAGTCAAAGAAAGAAATCAGAACAACTATATTTTACTATTCGATATGCACCATATTATTTCCGATCATCAGACTCTAAATCTATTAATCGAAGATTTCTCACGATTGTATAACGGTGAAGAATTACAACCACTTGAACTCCAATACAAAGATTATAGTGAATGGATGCGTGGCAGAAACCTGGAGAGTCAGAGAAACTATTGGAAAGAAGTATTTAAAGAAGAGGCACCGGTTTTGGACTTGGTGACGGACTATCCCCGTCCCAAAATCCAAAGCTACAAAGGAGCCCAAGTGTCGGTTCAGCTTAGCCAAGAGCAGAAAGCTGGCATTCAAAATATAAATAAACAACAGGGAACGACAGATTACATGACCTTACTGGCTGTATTTATGATAGAACTGCATAAATACAGCAGGCAACAAGATATCGTGGTAGGAACACCCATCTCAGGCCGAGTGCATCCGGATACCGAGACGATCGCA
>NZ_CP089436.1:4146585-4147222 GCF_021228595.1 Bacillus sp. FCW2
AAGTTTTGTAATGACCGAAGAAGGAGCATATCAAGTCATTGCAGACGAGGTATTCTACCAAGTGGAATATGAAGAGACCGACAGCTACAGTGACGCTGACATGGAACAATTTGTACGCCCGTTTGACATCGGAAAAGCACCACTTATGCGTTTTAAAGTAGTCAAAGAAAGAAATCGGAACAACTATATTTTACTATTCGATATGCACCATATTATTTCCGATCATCAGACGCTAAATCTATTAATCGAAGATTTCTCACGATTGTATAACGGTGAAGAATTACAACCACTTGAAATCCAATACAAGGATTATAGTGAATGGATGCGTGGCAGAAACCTGGAGAGTCAGAGAAACTATTGGAAAGAAGTATTTAAAGAAGAGGCACCGGTTTTGGACTTGGTGACGGACTATCCCCGTCCCAAAATCCAAAGTTACAAAGGAGCCCAAGTGTCGGTTCAGCTTAGCCAAGAGCAGAAAGCTGGCATTCAAAATATAAATAAACAACATGGAACGACAGATTACATGACCTTACTGGCTGTATTTATGATAGAACTGCATAAATACAGCAGGCAACAAGATATCGTGGTAGGAACACCCATCTCAGGCCGAGTGCATCAGGACACCGAGACAATAGCC
>NZ_CP089436.1:4147322-4147956 GCF_021228595.1 Bacillus sp. FCW2
CACCGTGTCTTTCCCGACATCATATAAACCAACGCCGGCTCCTTTTAAAATATCCCAAGTCACTTCTCCGGCTTCTTCCATCTGTTTTGCTTGTTCAAGCTGAATGACATATTGCTGCTGGGAAGGTTCAAGATTCTCGTAACCGATCTTCTTCGCAATTTCCAAGTATTCATCCGGATCGGTCACACCGTCAGCCAGCTTTTTCTTTAGATCCTTGATTTCCCGCTCTTTCGCTTCTTCCTTCTTAAACGTTAAATATGTGTCTGAGTGTCTTGCAATCTCGCCTTTTTTCTTATGTATGTCACTTTCTCTGTACGCCTTGGCGTTATAGTGAAGTGGTGTTACATTTTTCCCTTTGCCTGTAGCATTTTGGAGCTGCTGAAAATCTGCCTGAATGAAATGTTCATTTGCCTCGGTTTCTGCGTATTCTTTCGTTAGATCGTGATCAAGCTTTCCGAGTTTATGTATGGTCTTATCCCGTTTTTTGTCTGCTGAATCCAGCTTTTGATCGACATCTTCTGTAGAAAAAACATCAAGATGAATGATATCACTGATTTCATCAAGGATACCTTTCATTTCATTGCGCTGCTCCTGCATGATAGCTTGTGATGTATTCTTCGCATGTATCAACTCA
>NZ_CP089436.1:4148056-4148666 GCF_021228595.1 Bacillus sp. FCW2
AAGGCCGACACCGGCTCCTTTTAATATATCCCAAGTCACTTCTCCGGCTTCTTTCAGCTGTTGTGCTTGTTCAAGCTGAATGACATATTGCTGTTGAGAAGGGTCAAGGTTCTCGTACCCGATCTTCTTCGCCATTTCCAAATATTCATCCGGATCGGTCACACCGTCGGCGAGCTTTTTCTTGAGATCCTTGATTTCCCGCTCTTTCGCTTCTTCCTTCTTAATCGTCAGATAAGCGTCTGAGTGTCTTGTAATCTCGCCTTTTTTCTTATGTATGTCACTTTCCCTGTAAGCTTTAGCGTTATAGTGAAGTGGTGTTGCGTTTTCCCCTTTGCCCGTGGCATTTTGGAGCTGTTGAAAATCGGCCTGGATGAACTGTTCGTTTGCCTCGGTTTCTGCGTATTCTTTCGTTAGATCGTGATCAAGCTTGCCGAGCTTATGTACAGTATCGTCCCGTTTTTTGTCTGCTGATTCCAGCTTTTGATCGACATCTTCTGTAGAGAAAACATCAAGATGGACAATTTCGCTGATTTCATCAAGGATACCTTTCATTTCATTGCGCTGTTCCTGCATGATGGCTTTTGATTTATTCTTCGCATGAATCAGCTCG
>NZ_CP089436.1:4148766-4149355 GCF_021228595.1 Bacillus sp. FCW2
TAATAATGAATGCCGAGGGCCGGACTTGAACCGGCACGGTAGTCACCTACCGCAGGATTTTAAGTCCTGTGTGTCTGCCAATTCCACCACCCCGGCGTGGATGGTATAGTTGGAGCGGAAGACGGGATTCGAACCCGCGACCCCCACCTTGGCAAGGTGGTGTTCTACCACTGAACTACTTCCGCATACAGGATAGTTATCCTGTATAATGCGGGTGAAGGGACTTGAACCCCCACGTCATAAGACACTAGATCCTAAGTCTAGCGCGTCTGCCAATTCCGCCACACCCGCGTAACATGGTGAGCCATGAAGGACTCGAACCTTCGACCCTCTGATTAAAAGTCAGATGCTCTACCAACTGAGCTAATGGCTCTTTTTAAAAGACTTATGTTATTATCTTGTCCAAAAATGGTGCCGGCCAGAGGACTTGAACCCCCAACCTACTGATTACAAGTCAGTTGCTCTACCAATTGAGCTAGGCCGGCAAATATGGTGGAGGATGACGGGCTCGAACCGCCGACCCTCTGCTTGTAAGGCAGATGCTCTCCCAGCTGAGCTAATCCTCCATATATTACACTTGCGTGTAATG
>NZ_CP089436.1:4149455-4150015 GCF_021228595.1 Bacillus sp. FCW2
TTTTTTTCAAAAAAACTCTTGCTTTTTCTGAAATACATAGTATAATAATACATGTCACTAAAACGTCTGGTGATGATGGCGAAGAGGTCACACCCGTTCCCATGCCGAACACGGAAGTTAAGCTCTTCAGCGCCGATGGTAGTCGGGGGTTTCCCCCTGTGAGAGTAGGACATCGCCAGGCAGACTTCATTCCGCAGTAGCTCAGTGGTAGAGCTATCGGCTGTTAACCGATCGGTCGTAGGTTCGAATCCTACCTGCGGAGCCATTTATGGAGAGCTGTCCGAGTGGCCGAAGGAGCACGATTGGAAATCGTGTAGGCGGTAACCCCGTCTCAAGGGTTCGAATCCCTTGCTCTCCGCCACTAATTATTAATACATAACAAACGAAAAAATACCAGGGCCCGTTGGTCAAGCGGTTAAGACACCGCCCTTTCACGGCGGTAACACGGGTTCGAATCCCGTACGGGTCACTTATATGATGGAGGATTAGCTCAGCTGGGAGAGCATCTGCCTTACAAGCAGAGGGTCGGCGGTTCGAGCCCGTCATCCTCCACCATTATT
>NZ_CP089436.1:4150115-4150656 GCF_021228595.1 Bacillus sp. FCW2
AATTTAATATTGTTTTGGCGGTTGTGGCGAAGTGGTTAACGCACCAGATTGTGGCTCTGGCACTCGTGGGTTCGATTCCCATCAATCGCCCCAAACAACATGCGGGTGTAGTTTAGTGGTAAAACCTCAGCCTTCCAAGCTGATGTCGTGGGTTCGATTCCCATCACCCGCTCCATTTTTATATTGTCATGGGCCTGTAGCTCAGCTGGTTAGAGCGCACGCCTGATAAGCGTGAGGTCGGTGGTTCGAGTCCACTCAGGCCCACCATGATGATTTTTCCACAGTAGCTCAGTGGTAGAGCTATCGGCTGTTAACCGATCGGTCGCAGGTTCGAATCCTGCCTGTGGAGCCATACGGAGAAGTACTCAAGTGGCTGAAGAGGCGCCCCTGCTAAGGGTGTAGGTCGTGTAAGCGGCGCGAGGGTTCAAATCCCTCCTTCTCCGCCATAAGGCCCGTTGGTCAAGCGGTTAAGACACCGCCCTTTCACGGCGGTAACACGGGTTCGAATCCCGTACGGGTCATTAAAAAAACCTTGCATACT